>NZ_LN875035.1:385000-1965000 GCF_001282685.1 Niameybacter massiliensis
TCATTCCATTTACTTCCACCATGTGAAGAAGCGGATACGCCTAGATGCTTAAATCCAAACTTTTGATAGTAATGGACTAAATGGTCTTTACAAGTTAATACGATTCCTGTCTTTCCTCTTTCTTTTGAAAGCTTTATAAGATGGCTGACAAGTTGTTCTGCAATACCTTGTTTACGGTATTGTGGCAATACGTTTAGTCCGAATACGGTTTGATAAGCCCCTTCTGGCTTATGGAGTGCTGTATCATGATAGAGGGCATCAGGTAATTCTGGCTTGTCTGTTACACAGCCGTTAATAAACCCTACCACTTTTCCCTCTTCTACTGCCACTATAAAGTTTTCTTGAAACACATTAAAGCGTTTTCGCATATCTTCCTCCGTTGCGGCTTCTGCTGGCGGAAAACAAATTTGCTCGATCTTAATAAGTGCTTCTAATTCTTCTTGCTTTGCTTGCCTAACTTCCATAATATTCTCCTCCATTCTATCTATTTTTCTTCATCTAATACTGCTTTTAAAATTGTGTCTATATCTTCATTGATGCTCATGCTTTTATGAGCAAGGAAACGAATAATGACAGATGTATTATACCCTACACCTCATTCAATTAAAATAAGTTTTTTATCTTTAACACCATCTAAAAGCCTTTATAACTTTTCCATATGGGGTGCTTCATTTAAAGTATTTGTGTTTCTTTATTACTATCATTCATATAGGGTTCTTTATCTTATCTCAATAGAAGTATCTTCTTTATAAGCGTAATAAAATCAGTCTTTTAAAAAATGGCTACTTATATTTATCTTATAAGTAGCCATTCTATATTCTAATTACTTTATTAATAAGTCTTTATAAATCCTATAGCCCTCATCTTAAAAGCCATTGATTATCTTCTTATGTATTACATCTTTATGTTCTTCTAAGAATGTCTGGACTGTACTTAATGCAATTTCAGCGGCTCTATGTTTAGGAAATCTAAACTCAACTGTTGAAGTACATCAAAAGGCAATAGAGCATAATCCTTTACTGATTACTTGTATCAACCAGCTTCTTTAGCATGCATATACTTTAGGTGGGTTACCTGAAAAATCTGCAATAACAGCTTCAGCTTCTTCAAGGTAGAAGATTTCAAATACTGGATTTTCTGCTGTTTGATAAATAGATTTTACAAGTGGACTTGTTTCAATAATTGTTGCTTTAATTTCTAAATCATTAGAGAATACTGCTTTCCCACTTAGTCTCATCCAAGCAAATTCTGGGTTTGATGTAACAAGTTCTACATAAGGGTTATTTTGTAATTCTTTATAAACCTCTTTCATATTACTTGTGCAAAAATAAAGTTTACCTTCTTTTTCAAGCATAAATTGGAATGGTCTTGCTTTTGGTCTTCCATCAAGTCCTACTGTTGCAAAATATTGTACTTTATTGTCATTTAAAAATTGAACGACTTCTTTCATTTTTCATTCCTCCACTATTATAAGTTGCAATTGATTGCTTATATGCTTATAATAATTCCAAATGTATCTTTTGAAAAGTAAGCACTTTAAAGTGCTATAGGTACCTATAAGAAACTATTGGAGGCATACATATGTCAAAACTATTACCACCATGTCCTGTGGAGACTACCCTACTTCTTATTGGTGATAAGTGGAAGGTCTTAATCCTTAGAGATTTACTTGATGGCACCAAACGTTTTGGAGCATTAAAAAATTCAGTGGGAACAATCAGTCAAAAAGTATTAACACAAAATCTACGTAAAATGGAAGAGGATGGACTTGTGATTCGTACCGTCTATCCTGAAGTTCCTCCTAGAGTAGAATACTCATTAACAGAGCTTGGCTATAGCCTACAACCTATTATGAATGCCTTAGGAGAATGGGGCGAATACTATCAGAATCTCACCAAAGAATATTAGGCTCATCATTCTTTATAAGTACAAGAAAAGCATTAGAATTTTATCATTCTAATGCTTTTATCTTCTTTATTTTGCATATGATTTTCAAAGAAAGTAATGACTGCTCTCTTAATTCATAAATACTATCTTAATGTATTACGTCTCTGATCATAAAAAGTCGATTCAAAAATGGTATTAATCAATGCTAAAATAAATCCTAGTAAAATGACTACGATAAAAAAGTTTACAGCAAAGAAATTACACAAATAAATTGTCCCGAGTACAGCAACAGCTAAACTACTATATTGCCATACTTTCTTACTTTCTAACTCTCTTGTTTTAGCCTGTACCTTTTCGAACGGCTCATATTTACTTTGATTAAGTTTTTCAAAAAGAAACTCAAACCCCAAGTCTGCTGCAATAATAATGATAAGATTAAGTAGCATACTCTTCCCTCACTTTAGTATAATTTTTGAGCTTTATGTAAGTCCAATAATAGTATTATACGCCTAACTTGTGTAGAATGCAAAAAGGACTCATAATTTATAGTATTTTTGAAAAAACTAAATATAGTCGTTATGTAATGATTTTGTAAAGGAGTTTCTATGAAAATTATAAGTTTTAAACATTACCTATGCTCTCTTATTTGTTTAATTTGTATCGGCTCTTTAAGTCTAACACTCTTTGCTAGTTCTACTTCCACTATAGATATGCAGCTCACTTCTTCTATAAGTGACCTTAAAGACATTGAAAACCAGGTCGTAAATTCAGCAAAAACTATTTATATCAATAAACTCAATAATAAAGCAAATGATGCAAATCAATCTTCTCTAGACTTATATTCACAAAAAGTCACTCAAATTCGTTCTAATCTTGCTCAGTTAAATAATGATACTACGCTTAATAAAGCTCAGAAAACTAAAACCTCTACGCTTATTGCTACTGCCTCCTACATGCTCTTTTTAATTGGGAACTTAGGTGACTATATTCATTCAACTGACCCTATGGAACAATTTGATCTACTCTCTACCCACTTCCAAGTACTCTCTCTCATTACACAAATCTTTAGTTATATAGAATAAAAAAGACTAAGTAAGATTTTCCTTACTTAGTCTTTTTATTTATATGAATTAACCTATTTGAACACGGTTACTTTCTTTTGCTTTTACAGCCCCTGCTTTAATCTTAACACTTTCTTCTGGTGTTAAGTCTGTAAAGAGAACTGGTGTGATGATAGATGGTACTTTATCACGTATTGCTTCAATATCAACAGTTAATAATAAATCTCCAGCTTTTACATGTGTTCCTGCTTCTACATGTGTTGTAAAGCCTTCACCTTTAAGTGTAACTGTATCAATACCAAAGTGAATTAATACTTCGCGTCCACTATCACTCATAATACCAATCGCATGTTTTGTTGGGAATACATTCACAACTTCACCTGATACAGGTGCATAAACTTGACCATTTGCTGGATTAATAGCAAATCCATCACCCATCATTTTTTCTGCAAATACTGGGTCTGGAACAGTTTCTAATGCTACTAATTCACCTTCAATTGGCATAAGTACTTCTAACTTTCCATTTGAAGCTGGTTTTTCTACTGCTTTTGGTTCTTCTTTTGCAACTGTTTTTGTTGCTTCTGGAGTAGGTGTTTTCCCTTCGATGATATCCAAGATATCATTTTTGATAATATCAGAACGTCCACCAAAGATCGCTTGAATATTATCGCCTACTTCCATAACACCACTTGCTCCAAGTGCTTTGATGCGGTCTTTATCAACTGCAGCTACACTTCTTACAGAAACACGTAAACGTGTAATACATGCATCTAAGTTTGTAATATTTTCTCTTCCGCCAAGTGCTTCTAATACATTATGTGCTAAGCTTAAGCCATTGTCACCTTCACCTGTAGCAGCATCATCATCTTCGCGTCCTGGTGTTTTTAAATTAAATTTCTTAATAAAGAAGCTAAATGTAAAGTAATAGATTGGGAATAAAATAGCCCCAACAATAATAACGTAAATCCAGTTAGTTGGAACACCTGCGCCTGCTGGTAAAAGTCCAAATAACGTAAAGTCAATTAATCCGCCTGAGAATGTCATACCAATGAATACGTTGAAAATATCCATAAGCATAAAGCTTAAACCTGCAAGTACAGCATGTACACCATAAAGAACTGGTGCTACGAATAAGAATGCAAATTCAAGTGGTTCTGTAATACCTGTTAATGCAGCTGTTACAGCAGCTGAAATAAGTAAACCTGCTACTTGTTTTTTACGTTCTGGTTTTGCTGTACGATACATTGCAAGTGCTGCACCACTAAGACCAAAGATCATGAATGGGAATTTACCTGCCATGAAACGTGTACTACCTTTTACAACTTCACCCATAACATCTGGTGTTGCACCAACAAGTGCACCCATGTTTGAAAGTTGTGCAAAGTAAGCTGTATTCGCACCATCAATAAGCATTGTTCCACCACCATCTAATAATACATTAGATTGTACAAAACCTGTAAACCAGAATGGTGTGTAGAATACGTGATGTAATCCTACTGGAATAAGAGAACGTTCAATTGTACCATATAAGAATGTCCCAATTGGACCTGATTCATTTACAAGACCTGCAATAACAGCAATACCATTTTGAAGGACTGGCCATGCCATCGCTAAAACAACCCCGATTGCTAACATTGTTACACAAGTTACAATTGGAACGAATCTAGAACCACCAAAGAAACCGAGTACTTGTGGTAATTGAATCTTATGATATTTATTATGTAAGAGTGCTGCTGTTACCCCGGCGACTATCCCACCAAATACTGAAATATTTAATGTAAAGATACCAAGTGTTGTTGTTACATATGTAGCATATTGTGCTGGAATATTATCTGGTGTAATTACACCAAGTGGTGTAATACCTAATGCTAAAACAGTAGAAATAGTTTGATGCATAACAATGAAACCGATACCAGAAGCAAGAGCTGCTGTACCTTTGTCTGCCTTAGCAAGACCTACTGCAATCCCAATCGCAAAGAGTAAAGGTAAATTTGCAAATACAATATCCCCTACGTTTTTCATGATGGTTAGAAGGGCTGTAACCCATGGGATACTTACAAATTGGATTAAACCTTCATAGATAGCTGGTGGGTTTTGAAGTGTTGTTAAGTTTAAAAACGCTCCACCTACACCTAATAAAATACCGGCTGCTGGCAATAAAGCAATAGGAAGCATGAAGGCTTTTCCTACACGTTGTAAAACGCCAAATAATTTACTAAACATGTTTTCTCTCCTTTATTCAATTGAAGTTACTAAGTTATCCAGTTATTTAAACAACAAAAAAAGCATAAACTTTTCCTGTTAACAGTCCCTAAAACTTAAAAGTTTTATTAACGTTATATCGAGAAAAGTTTATGCCAGCTTATCTGTAACACACTTTAAACTTATTAACTTATGTTATTTTCGTTTTTAGTATACTATCTTTTTAGTCAATATGTCAACTTTTTCTTTAAAATAAGTAATAATTTTTATCATCATAGCTCTATTTTTACAATTTTATCATAATATTATTATCATTACCTACAATCTTAAAGTCTTGACTTAAAGTCTTCATAACCAAAAGATTTTATTTGTACTAAACCTGTTTCTTCCTTATAAAGGAGTATATCTGGTAAGTTAATCCCATTAAAGGTATTGTTCTTTACCATTGTATAATGACCCATATCTGTGAAAACAAGCTGGTCACCTACTTGTAATGGCTCAGGGAAAGAATAGTCTCCTATTACGTCTCCAGCAAGGCAAGTGGCACTCCCTAGTCGATAAGTATAAGGGTATTCTCCTGGAAGTCCTGCCCCTATAATCTGTGGACGATAAGGCATCTCTAATACATCTGGCATATGGCATGCTGCTGATGTATCTAGAATTGCAAGATCCATTCCATTTTGTAAAGTTTCTAAAACAGTTGATACTAAATAGCCTGTATTTAAAGCCACTGCTTCACCTGGTTCTAGATACACTTTAACTTTATATTTATCTTGTATGCGATCAATACATGTAATCAGTTTCTCTACATCATAGTCCGGTCTTGTAATATGATGTCCACCACCAAAATTGATCCATTTCATTTTGCCAAGGTATGCTCCAAACTTCTCTTCTACTGCGTCTAAGATACGTTCAAGCGTATCAGAGTTTTGCTCACACATGGCATGGAAGTGAAGTCCATCTATTCCCTCTAGTGTACCTAAGGCTTCTAATCCTTGTTCAAACTGTTCCAGTGTTGTACCAAGTCTGGAATTTGTAAAACATGGATTGTAAAGATCTGTTTCAATCTCTGAATACTCTGGGTTAATACGAAGTCCACAAGAGATCTTTTTGTTATGCGCTACGCAATAGGCTTCAACTTGTGGCTTATATTTCTTCCATTGATTAAAAGAATTAAAAACAATATGATCAGAGTAACTCATAATCTCTTCAAATTCATTTTCTCTATAGGCTGGTGCATAAATATGGACTTCTTTTCCCATCTCTTCGTAGCCAAGTCTGGCTTCGAAGAGTGAGCTTGAAGTAACGCCTGATAAATACTGGCCTATAAGAGGAAAGGTTGCATACATTGAAAAACCTTTTTGAGCAAGAAGGATCTCACATCCTGTACGCTTTTCAATGGATTGAAGCAATTCTAAGTTTTTGGTAAGTAAACGTTCATCTACTATATAACACGGGGTAGATACCCCCTCATAGTACTTTTTCATTGTATACCTCTTAATCTACTAAAGTTGGATTAAATGTTTCTTGCCATGGTAAGCCCCATTTGTTAAGTGCATCCATGAATGGATCTGGATCGAACTCTTCTACGTTAAATACTCCTGGTTTTTTCCATTTACCTGTAAGTACCATCATGGCACCAATCATAGCTGGTACACCTGTTGTATAAGAAATCGCTTGTGAGCCAACTTCTTTATAACATGCTTCGTGATCACATACGTTGTATACGTAGTAGTTACGTGGTTCGCCGTCTTTTACCCCTTGCATAATACAACCAATGTTTGTTTTACCTTTTGTTCTTGGACCAAGTGATGCTGGATCTGGTAATACTGCTTTTAAGAATTGAAGGGGTTGGATTTGTTGACCATTGTATTCAATAGGTTCAATAGATGTCATCCCAACGTTTTCAAGTACGTTAAGGTGTGTAATATATTTTTGTGAGAAGGTCATGAAGAAACGAATACGTTTAATACCATTTAAGTTAAGGGCTAATGATTCTAATTCTTCATGATGTAAAAGATACATATCTTTTTCACCGATTTCTGGGAACGCGTATACTTTCTTAATTTCAAGAGGTTCTGTTTCTACCCAATTGCCATTTTCAATATAGCTGCCTTTTGCAGTAATTTCACGAATATTAATCTCTGGGTTAAAGTTCGTAGCAAATGGATAACCATGATCACCTGCATTGGCATCTAAAATATCTAAGTAATGAATTTCATCAAAGTAATGTTTTTGTGCATAGGCACTAAATACACCTGTTACACCAGGGTCAAATCCACAACCAAGAACAGCAGTAATCCCTGCTTGTTCAAAACGCTCTTTGTATTCCCATTGCCATTTGTATTCAAATTTAGCTGTATCTTTTGGTTCGTAGTTTGCTGTATCTAAGTAATCTACACCTGTTGCAAGACAAGCATCCATGATTGTTAAATCTTGATAAGGTAGGGCTACGTTAATGACAAGGTCTGGTTTGAAACTTTCAATTAAATCAATAACCTCTTGTGTGTTATCCGCATCAACCTGTGCTGTATGTATGATTGTTTTGCCTCCGTCTAACTTTTCTTTTAAGGCATCACATTTTGATTTTGTACGACTGGCAATACAAATTTCCTCAAATACCTCATGATTTTGGCAACATTTGTGAACCACTACGCTAG
The DNA here is from genome assembly GCF_001282685.1 of Niameybacter massiliensis. Taxonomy (GTDB): domain Bacteria; phylum Bacillota; class Clostridia; order Lachnospirales; family Cellulosilyticaceae; genus Holtiella; species Holtiella tumoricola. The sequence continues at coordinate 392,811 of NZ_LN875035.1, forward strand.
CTACACCACCAGCTCCAATAATTAATGCTTTTCCCATTTTTCATCTCCTCCTAGAGTCTACATATTTTTTGATCTATTTAAAGTAAGATAAATAGCTTATTTAAGTAATTTTTGAATGTAATTGGGTAGGGCAAAAGCCCCTCTATGTAAAGTTGTATTGTAATAATCTGTTTCAATCCCTAGCTGATTCCACTTTTCTTCATCTAAGTCTTCTATTGGATGATAAGCTTTAGAAGCAAATCCAAAGAGCCAGTAGCCTGTTGGATAGGTTGGAATATGCGCTTGATAAAACTGAGTGATTGGAAAACATCCTTCTAAAGATGCATAAGCTCTCTTTAGTGATGCAGCATGTTCACTATAATAAGGACTTTCATGTTGATTAATTAAAATCCCCTTGTCTGTTAAAGCTTTAAAGCAATTGCCATAAAAGGCTTTTGTATAAAGTCCTTCACCAGGTCCAAATGGATCTGTAGAATCTACAATAATTAAGTCATAGTGATTTTCTTTGGCACGAATAAAGCGAAGCCCATCCACATAATAAATTTGTACACGTGTATCTTCTAACTTACAAGCTGTTTGAGGAAGCCATGCTTTACAAGCTTCTACAACCATCTCATCGATTTCTACAAGGTCAATTTCATCAATGGATGGATATTTAGTAAGTTCGCGCACTACACCACCATCTCCACCACCTATAACAAGAACACGTTTCACATTAGGGTGTATGGCCATCGCCACATGTACCATCATCTCATGGTAAATAAATTCATCCTTTTCAGTAAGCATCATACTGCTATCTAAGGTGAGGAATCTACCAAATTCATTGGATTCCATAATATCAATCCTTTGAAACCTACTTGTATGAGAATACAAATGCTTATCTACTTTAATAGAAAATTTCACATTTGGACTATGTTCTTCCTTGTACCATAATTCCATTTAGATCACCCCTTTCATCATCTATTTATAAAACATCTACCACATTAATCTTTTCTATTTGAGGATCTTCAGTACCTGTCATAAAGCACCCTTTTGCTTTTGCATACTGAATATAATCTATAATCTCAGGTGTAATATACTCCCCTGGTGCTAAAATAGGTATGCCTGGTGGATAACACATGACAAATTCACTACAGATTTTTCCTGCACTTAATCGAAGTGGAACCTGTTCTTTATCTGCATAAAAAGCATCTGCTGGTGTCATTGCTACATGAGGGTCTACATATTCATGGTTCAGCATACCTGATTTATCTTTAGCATAAAGTCTTTTGATTTCTGCTAAAGCAGCAATTAGTCTTTCAATTGCTAAATCTTTATCACCTACTGATAAAATTGCTAAAATATTACCGATATCACCAAACTCTATTTGAATATCATATTCATCTCTAAGCATGTCATAAACTTCAATTCCCGCAAGCCCAATGTCACGGGTGTGAATAGAGAGTTTGGTTACATCAAAGTCATAGCATGCATTACCATCTATGATTTCTTTGCCAAAAGCATAGTAACCACCCATCTCATTGATTTCACTTCTAGCATATTGGGCAAGCTCTATGACACGATCAAAGATTTCTTTGCCATTTATAGCTAGATTCTTACGTGAAATATCTAAAGATGCCATCAATAGGTAAGAACCACTGGTGGTTTGGGTTAAGTTAATAATTTGTCTTACATAACCTGGATTGACATCATTTTGAACAAGCAAGAAGGAGCTTTGTGTAAGTGACCCGCCTGTTTTATGCATACTGACAGCTGCTAAATCTGCGCCTGCTTCCATTGCTGAGACAGGTAGATCATCATGGAAATAAAAGTGTGTGCCGTGGGCTTCATCGACTAAGACTAATAGGCCATGTTGATGGGCTAAATCCACAATTTTTTTAAGAGGTGAACAAACGCCATAGTAAGTCGGATTATTGACTAAGACTGCTTTCGCATCTGGATTTTCTATAATTGCACGTTCTACATCTTCATAGGACATCCCAAGAGGTATTCCTAATGCTTCATTCACACCAGGATTGACATAGACAGGCACTGCACCACATACAACCAGTGCATTAATGGCACTACGGTGCACATTACGTGGCATAATAATTTTCTCACCTTTTTTACAAGCACTCATTACCATTGCCTGCACAGCTGAAGTTGTACCACCTACCATCAAAAAGGCATGCTTTGCACCAAATGCATCTGCTGCTAATGCCTCTGCTTCTTTAATGACTGAAACAGGATGACATAAATTATCAAGTGGCTTCATAGAATTTACGTCTACACTCATACATTTTTCACCTAAAAAATCAGTGAGTTCTTTATTCCCTTGCCCCCTTTTGTGACCTGGCACATCAAAAGGGACTGTACGACTTGCTTTGTACTGTTCTAGTGCCTCAAAAATAGGCATTTTTGATTGTAAAAGTTTGTTCATTTCGCTCTTTCCTTTTCACAAATTTTACCCTTTATAAAAATAAACTTTTTGTTTACAGTTGTTAAACTTACTTTTCGAATTATACAAACTTTACCTTTATTCGTCAATATGAACTTTGGTTTAACTTTATTATAAACTGATAAAAAATTTAGTAAGAGTATCATAATATCTATTTTTATAACACTTCATATTAACGTTGTGTTTACAGGGTTTATATCAATAAAATTTATTATTTTAAGTATAAAATTTAGTAATACTGTTATTTTATTTTTTATTTTTATATTTTTTATTTATCCAACATGACAACAATAATGTTTTTAAAATTTAGTAATACTATACTTTTATTTTTTATAATTTTTTTCAAAAAAAGAGTGGCAGCCTCTATTTAATCTGTCACTCTTTTACTCTTTTTTTACTTATTTTATCTCTCTATTCATTGATGTATAAAGCCTACCTAAAATATCTGCATTTCATCTCTAATAAATACAGGAATTTGCTCAAGAGGTGCCTGAACTTGCAAAGTTTGCCCACCTAAAAACTTCTCTTTTGTCCATAGATTGGTCCATGTAGATCCTTTTGGCAAATAGACCATCCTTTCTCTTACACCTTCATATAAAATAGGTGCAACAAGTACATCTGGGCCAAACATATATTGGTTTTCAATTTCCCACGCCACATCATCCTTAGGAAAATCATAGAAGAGTGGTCTCATGACAGGCGTTCCCTTTTCATGAGCTGCTTGCATCAATTGTGTGATATAAGGTTTTAACTGCTCTCTCAGTTGAAGATATTGCTTACAAATTGTATAAGCCTCTTCACCAAAGCTCCATACTTCATTATCTGCGCCTGATAGGCATGCTGCACCCCCTGTTGTGCCTTGTTGAGGTTTGTGTGGTTCACGGTCTCCATGGAGCCTCATAACAGGGCAAAATGTCCCATATTCAAACCATCTTATAAGTAACTCTCTAAAATGTGGATCTTCTATGTTTCCTCCATGAAATCCGCCTATATCCGTTGTCCACCAAGGAATGCCTGCAATACCCATATTCAATCCAGCAGCTAACTGATTGCGAAGGCTTTCAAAGCTTGAGTGAATATCTCCAGACCAAACCAATGCCCCATATCTTTGTGATCCTGCCCATGCACAACGTAATAAATTAATAATGTTTTCTTGCCTTGCTTCTTGCATCCCATCAAAAAATGTTTTGGCATACATGACTGGATAGATGTTGCCCACTTGTACATTTGCCCCTAAATGATAACGATAGTTATCAAAATCATAGACACTATATTCAGGCTCTGCCTCATCTAACCAGAATATTTTAATCCCTTTATCATAATAATTTTGTTTGGCTTTATGCCATAGGTAGGCTCTAGCACCTGGATTCGTGGCATCATAATGAACGGTATTGCCCATATAGTCCATACTCATTCTAAAGCCCCGTTCCGTACGAATAAGATACCCTCTCTCTTTCATTTCTTGGAAGTTCTCACTTCTATAGTCTACAGTCGGCCAAATAGATACCATAAGCTCAATGCCTAGCGTTTTAAGTTCTTCGATCATACCCTCTGGATCTGGCCAATAGGTCTTATCAAATTTCCACTCTCCTTGTAAGGGCCAATGGAAAAAGTCTACGACGATCACTGAGATGGGCAAGCCTCTTTTCTTATATTCTCTTGCTACTTGAAGGAGTTCTTCTTGATTTTGGTAACGTAATTTACATTGCCAAAATCCCATAGCATACTCAGGCATCATGGGTACAGTACCTGCTACTTTTGCATAAGCTTCTTCGATTTCAGCAGGTGTATCCCCTGCCGTAATCCAGTAATCTAACACTTTAGTAGACGTTGCATGCCAAGATGTCACATTCTTACCAAAGGTTACACGTCCTACTGCAGGGTTGTTCCATAGCAATCCATACCCTAAAGAAGAGATCATAAAAGGCACACTGGCTTGTGAATTACGATGGGCAAGTTCTAAGTCGCTTCCTTTCAAATCAAGATAAGGTTGTTGATATTGGCCCATCCCATAGATTTTCTCTATTGGATTAGACTCAAAACGCATGGTTAAGGCATAATCCCCTCCACATAGTGGCTTAAATTCTCGTCCTTCAATTTCTAGTGCACTACAATAAGTGGCTTGAATGTCCATACGATTTCTCACATACTCATCAAGTAAGACTTTCCCCTCTATATTGTAAAAGGTGAGTTTCCCCATAGCTGTCAGTTTAGCAATGAGCTTACCATTTTGAATACTTGCACCTTCACTGCTTATGTGAATGACTGTACAACATGGGCTAGGGTTAGACAACAATGCCCAATCCTCTTCTGGCATTTGATGCATTTTGGTTGCCCTTACACGCAATCCATTCGCTCCCCATCCCTCAATCCATAGGATTTCTGCATCATACTTAAAAATAAGACGCCCATTATTCTCACTCCATCTACTCATATCTATCCCTCTTTCTTATTAATGTACCCATCCTCATTCCTTAATAACGTAAAAACGTTAGACCTTAGCAACGCTTGATCTTATAAAAAGACCTCTCGAATGAATCTTAATCTCCGAGAGGCTTTCTTTTTACATGGTTTCTATCTTCAATTGAATGTTTTCATCCATACTAGCATTTCCCCTACGCCTCTATTGTTCCAGTAAGGATAAGGTATCGCCTGGAGGGTTGTATCCACCATTTTAGGCTTATGGGTACTATAGAGTTTAGCCTTATCCCAACTCTCTGTTTCTACACGTTTTCCTGATACTTTTAGTTCTACAATCCCCTTCCAGTTTGCTGAAGGCATTTCTTCGATTGCTTTTGTTGTATCTACATACAGACTTGATAAGTTCTCGCCGTTATCTTTTTCTTCTAAGCAATAAACAAGTGGTCCCCTTTGTAAGGCTACTTTCCCTACATCTGCACGTACACTAGGATTTGCATAAATCCATCTTGCTGGTGCTAAGAAGGATACGTTGATCTCACTTTCTGCATCAATCAAAATATAAGCATAGCCTTTTTCTACTGCATACGGAGCTTCCTCACCATTTACCAATACCTTATAGTCTTCAGCATAATCTGGTACACGCAGGGCTACCTTTATAGGTGCATTAGGCTTAGCAATATGAAGTGTATAGCTATTATCTTGTGGGAAACAGGTGGTTAACTGTACCTGTATATTTTCATTTTCCAATGGTATGCAAGTATCATTTGAGATGAAAAGTTGTACAAATAACGTACGTTCTTCTACTGTATAAATGTATTGCCCAAGTGATGCCAATGTTCTTGCGATATTAGGTGGGCAACAAGCTACACCAAACCATTTCTGTCTAATGGGCTTAACATGCTCTTTAGAAGTACGATGGATACATGCCTCTGGCCACACTTCAAGAGGATTCACATAGAAGAAGCCCTTACCATCTAGTGCAATGCCTGCTAGAACAGTATTATAAAGGGCACGTTCTACCACATCTATGAAGCTTGCATCTTTGGTCATTTGTGCCATACGCAATCCAAAAAGGGCAAGCCCAATCGATGCACAGCTTTCTGAGTAATTGTATTCATTAGGCAGATCATAGTCTGTTGTAAAACGTTCCAAAATACCTGAAGATCCTATACCACCTGTTATATACATACGCTTTGTGACAATGTTATCCCAAAGCTTCATACACGCTTTATAGAGAGATTCATCTTGGCAATACTTTGCAAGATCCGCCATGGCACAGTACATATAAACCGCTCGTACTGCATGCCCTTCAGCTGTTTCTTGCTCTCTAACAGGTAAGTGAGACTGTGAGTAACGTGGATCATAGTCTTTAAATTCTGGGAAAATATATTGATAACCAGGTCGTGCCATCTCTTTTAAGAAATAGTTTTCGCCTACGCCTCTTGTATCAATGAAGTATTTCGCCATCTCTAAATAACGTTGATTTCCAGTCACTTCATAAAGCTTAATCAAACCTATTTCAACTTCTTGATGTCCTGGGTAGCCATGGATTTTGCCTGCTTCACTTCCAAAGGTCTCACAAATTAAATCTGCAAATTTCATAACGATTTCTAAAAAGCGTTTTTTACCTGTCCCTTTGTAATAGGCTACAGCTGCCTCCATCATATGCCCTGCAGTATACAATTCATGTCCCTCACACAAGTCTGTCCATCTATCTTCTGGAGCCTTCAATGTGAAGTAGGTATTTAAATACCCATCTTCACATTGAGCCTTTCCAATGGTTTCAATGACTTCATCTGCCATTTTTTCAAGGGCTTCATCTTTATGAGTAGCAAGTGAAAAGCCTACTGCTTCTAACCATTTTGCTACATCTGTATCTTGGAAGACAGCGCCATAAAACGCACCTTCTGCTTCTTTTGCAGCAATTTTAAAGTTTTCAATACAATGGCTAGATTCTGCATCTTCAATACGATCATTCATCGCCTCCCATTGGTAAGGGATGATGACATCTTTTACTAAATCAATATGTTTAGACCAAAAGGGGTCTTGAATGTTTATTTGTTCTAAAGGTATAGATTTTGGTTGCATCACGAAACTCCTTTATGCCTTTACGGCTCCATTTGTTAATCCACTTACAATGTATTTTTGCATAAAGATAAAGATTAAGATGATTGGGAATATGGCAATGATCCCGAAGGCCATTGTTGAATTCCACAAGGTTTGATATTGTTGTACATAATTATAGATACTTGACGTAATGGGTCTCATTTTTGGGTTGGTCATAAAAGTAATACCATAGATTAAGTCACCCCAAGCGTATACAAAGGAGAAAACTGCAGCTACGACAACACCTGGTTTGGCAATAGGTAGCATAACTTTTACAAAGGCTGATAGATGCCCACAACCATCAATCTTTGCGGCTTCATCTAATTCTTTTGGAATAGAGATAAAGTACGTACGTAAGATGATAACAGAGAAAGGAATACCGATCGTTGCATCTGCTAAAATAGGTGCTAAATAATTATTGAGAAGCTTCATATTTGAGAAATTGATATATAAAGAAGTTAAAACTAAAGTGGATGGTAGCATTTGTGTAATAAGGAAGAGTAAAATAATGATTTTCTTCCCCTTAAATTTAAAACGTGCCAATCCATAAGCTGCTGGAATAGAAAGGACTGTAGAAATAACAGTTGCACCTGATGCAATGATTAAACTATTTTTAAAGCCTTGTAGTGTATCACTAGAAGAGGATAATTGCTTCTGAAATGCTTCAAAAGTTAGATTTTCTGGCCATAATGGTGTAGGTATCTGGAAAATCTCCACTTGCGTTTTAAGGGCTGTTACGATCATCCAATACAATGGGAAGATTAAAACAAGGAAGATGAGTCCACCAATAAGGAAAAGCATGAGCTTTTGTTTATTTTCGTTTGTCATTTTTTTCATCTTACATCACCTCATCATCATCAATTGCTTTAATATAGAAGAACCCTACGCAAAGCAAGATTAAAAATAGTATATTAGAAGCCGCTGCACCTTTACTGAATTGGAACTCTTCAAAAGATAAGCGGTACGCATAGGTAGAAACAAGTTCTGTTGCATTAACAGGGCCGCCTTTTGTCATAACCCACACTAAGTCAAAGACTTTAAAGGTATAAACAAAACCTAAAGTAAGTACAGACATGATCGCAGGTTTGATCATAGGAATGGTAATATGGGTCAATGTTTGCCACTTATTTGCACCATCTAAGCTAGAGCTTTCATAGATTTCATTTGGAATCGTTGTAAGACCAGTTAAGATGAGCATCATATTGAACGGAATACCAATCCAAATATTTGCAATAACGATAGCAACCATAGCTGGTGTGCCTTGTAAAAGCCACTCAATAGGTTGTTCTATTAAATGAAGTTGCATTAAGAATTGGTTCACAATACCACCACTTACTGCAAACATAAATTTAAAAAGTAAACCTACAACGGTTACAGGTAAAAGCCATGAAATCATGGTTACGCCTCTAAAGAATGAACATCCTGGAAACTTCTTATTAAAGAGTAATGCAAGTCCAAACCCAATAATGAATTGGAAGAATATCGATGCAACGGTAAAGATTAATGTATTGATGATTGCTTTTAGTAATATGGAATTCGCTCCTGTAAAGAGCTCTCTATAATTTGCAAGTCCTACAAATATCTGCTCATCTGGCTTTGCAAATGTATACACATTAACATTTTTAAAACTTAAAACAATATTTTGTATCATAGGAACACCTATAAAAAAGAGCATATATAGAAGTGCTGGTAATGTAAAAGCAATACCAAGTAGTGCTCCCCTACTTAATTTTATTTTATTTTTCACGAAAAGCCCCTCCCCTCTAAATTCAATAAGGGCATCACAAAATTTTGGTATACCCACCTTTTGTGACACCCTTGTAGGCACTATAAGTTAAGAAATTTGTTTATTTAACCGCATCTACAGCTGCTTGTGTATCTTTAGCTGCTTGTTCTGGTGTCTTACTAAGTGTAAGCACTTCTTGGAATCCTTTTTGGATTGCTGATGAGTATGATGGCCAAACTGCTGATGGTCCACGTGGAATAGAGGTTTCAAGTTGTGTAATAAATGCTGCTTGAACAGGATCGTTAGTCCAGTAACCATCTTTTGCTGCTTCTGTTTTTGGAGGGAATGAACCATATTGTTTCATCGCTTCTACCATCACATTGGTTTGATCATAATATTCTAAGAAGGCTACTGCTCCACCTACATCGTCTTTATTTACAACACCCATGTTTTCTCCACCTAAGATAGATGTTGCTTGACCTGATGATGCATCTTTTTTAGGTAATACGGTTACACCATAGTTTAAGTCTGGTGCATTAGCTTCAATACCTGGTATTTGCCATGGTCCATTTTGTTGCATTGCTAAGTTGCCTGCCATAAAGTTGTTATTTACATCAGATTGTGTCCAGTTTACACATTCTTTTGTCCATGATCCATCACTGATCATCTCTTGCATAAGTTTGTAAGCATCTACACCTGATTCAATATCTGTATAGCTTCCACCTGCTGTATAAAGCCATTGTAAGCATTGGAAGGTTCCTTCATCTGTGTTAGTTCCTGCATTACCAAATCCGAAAACACCATTTTTAGTAAGGGTTTTTGCCATGCCCTTAAACTCATCCCATGTGGTGTTTTCATCTGGATAACTAAGACCTGCTTCATCAAACATATCTTTGTTATAGAAAAGGGCTGTACAGTTGGTTGCAAATGGAATACCATAATGTTTGCCATCCATCATTGTAGATTCTAATGGCCCTTGAATATATTCATCCCACTTAATATCAGAAGCCTCATCTGTAATATCTGCAAATAATCCAAGAGAAATGAAGGATGCCATACCACAACCATCTAAGATAACAATGTCAGGTAACTCACCTGATGCAATCCCTAATGTTAATTGTTTTTCATAGTCTGCAAAAGGAACATACACATGAGAAGCTGTAAATGCCTCTTGAGAACTATTAAAACCATCAATTAATGTTTGCATCATGGCTTTTTGTGCATCTGTTTCAAAGTAGTCCCAGATCACAACTTCTTTCTTTTCCTTAGGTGTTTCTTTAGGTGTTTTGGCTGATTCTGTATTGGTTTGTGTCGTTGTAGATGTTTGATTGTCTGAAGTGCCACTTGAAGCGGTTTGCTGTGAGCATCCTACCCCCATGCTACTTATGAGTAATGTGGTAATCAAAAAGGCTATTGCTTTCTTCATCTTCATAAAAAGATCCCCCTTGTAATAAATTTATCTCTCTTGCTTTGATAAGTTTATTATAAGGGGGATTATTTTTAGCTTAAACTCTAAATATTTAAGATAGGTGGAATATATTCATATGAATTTATTGTAAGTGTAAAGCTGCAGCATCTACGGTCATTTCGCCAGTAAATAGACCATAAATACTTTCTGAAAGCTTGCCTGAAATCCCTTTCCAATTGCTAAAGGATGTTCTAGAAATACAGTCATCCATCTGCTCAACAAAGACTTGATACATCTCATTCTTATCAGCGAATGCTTTTGCTTCTTCTTTACTTGGAGGCAATACACTGGCCTTTTGGGATACACGTTGCATGACTTCTGGACGTCTATAGTAGTCTAAAAAGGTCAGTGCACCTTCCACGTTTTTTTCTTTTAAAATACATAAGTTTTCTCCACCTGTCAGCATTAAGCTCACTTCTTGAATAGGTAGGCGTACAATACCATACTCTACATTGGCTTCTTCAAGCATAGGTAAGACCCAAGGTCCATTTTCCATCATAGCAGCTTGACCTTCTATAAACTTTCTTGCCACATCATTTTGAGACCAATTAATACAGTTAATATCCATATAGGCTTCTTCTACTAATGTGTGAATTAGTTCAAAGGCCTCTTTTGTTTTTTCCCCTCCTAATGCTTCAATATCTTCTCCTGTAGACAAAATCCAAGGTAACATTTGAAACAGGGACTGTTCACCTGCTATAGCTGACATAGCAAATCCATAGCGGTCTTCAGTAGTTAATGCTTCTGCACATGCTATAAATTCCTCCCACGTACTTGGCGGTGTCAGCCCCTCTGCCTCAAAGTCCTCTTTGTTATAAATAAGTGCTAAGTTATTACAACAAAAAGGTAATCCATAATATTTACCCTCATGTTCTACAGACTGCCATACATTTTCATAATACGTGCTTGTAATATCTTCTGCTTCAAAGTAATCATTCAGTTCTTCAAAAATGCCCAGTTGAATATAAGCTGGCATATCTGGATTATCGATAATCACCAAGTCAGGCAATTCATTTTCTGTTACGCCCATGGCTAACCTTTTGCTGAAATCGGTCATAGGCACATACACCCAGCTGAGTAGGTAGTCTTCTTGTATTGTATTAAATTCTTCGATTAATAAATCTAAACTCTCTTTTTGTGCTTGTGTTTCATAATAAGACCATAATACAAGCTTCTCTCTTTGAGGCTCTGGTGTAACAACTTCAATGTCTTTGGCTGTGGTACATCCTACTAAAAATATGGATAAAAACAAACTCATTTTCATGATCTTCCTTGTCTGCTTAAACATATTCTTCCCCCTTATTGCTTTTGTCGAAACTCCTTAGGTGAAATCCCTTGTACTTCTTTGAAAACACGCATAAAGTATTTAGCATCACTGTAGCCTACAGCTTCTGCTATTTCATAGATTTTTAAATCTGTTCCTTTTAATAAACGCTTTGCATGACTGATACGAAACTGCTTTAGAAAGTTAGAAAAATTAATATTCATTTCCCTATTAAAAAGTGTACTTAAGTACTCTGGTGTCAACTCCATTTTCCTTGCCACTTCTTCAAGGGTAATCCCTTCATTATAATGATCACGTATGTAGTTGATGACTTTTAAAATGGTGTAGTTACGAATATCCTCCTTTTTCTCGTGTACATTTTGCATACTGTTTAATAAATCCATAAAGAGTTGTTGAAGCTCATTTCTTGTATAAACCTCTCCAACACGTTTTAACAAGCTCATACTTTGAATCTGATCATAAAGCTTTTTATCTATTTCTTGTACCATATGTATGATAAAAGTAATCATCTTAATATAATTATTTCTAATTTCCTCAGGAGACATTAAGTGCTGCTCAAAATAATCATAAAAAATTTCTGCTAAATCAGGCAGGTTCTCTAATTCACCTTTACAAATGGCCACTTTAAATTTATTTTCTATTTCTATTGGATAGCTGTACTTCTTGAGTGTAGTGTGTGCGTGCACATTTTGCTTTAATAGATGATCATTCCCATAGGTCAAACTTAAATTTAATAGAGACTGAATACTTTGGAAGACTTCACTTAACTTTTCAAGGGTATCAAACTGCTCTACCGCCCACGCTGGTTGATATTTTTGTTCTCTATAAGGCTTAATCATATGCTGTATAAAATAGGATTCCCATCCCTCTAAGTCTTCTTCTCCTACGACTAAACAAACAAATTGCTGCAACGTTTCTACAAAGAAGGTATAGCATTGACATTCAGGATAACGCCCTATAATAGAGGGCATCCATTCCTTAAAGTGATTTTTATAGGCTACAGGTGCACTTCCCGTATACCCTACATATAGTCTATAGTGCCAGTCCTCCTTTAATGCCATTAAATGTTTGAGCTTGTGGTAACTTTCTGCTTCATCTTCGCTACTTCCAAGGATAATGTCACGAATAATACTTTCACACGATCCTTGTAGCATTTTATTTTCTTTTTCAATCTCCCCTTCCATACGATTTAAAAGATTCATCACTTCTTCCGGCCCAATAGGTTTTAATAAATAATCCTTTACACCTAAACTGATAGCCTTTTTGGCATAGTCAAATTCGGAATACCCAGTTAAAATAACAGCTCGGCTCGGTACTTTTTCCTCTTTTAGTTGGGTTAACATCTCTAGTCCATCCATAACAGGCATACGTATATCTGTCATGATTAAATCTGGCTTATATCTTAAACTCAGTTCTATGCCCTCTTTTCCATTTTTTGCTTCCCCTATAACTGTATGGTCAGTCTTGTGACTGATTAGCCTTGCTATACCTTCTCTTATTTTCACTTCATCTTCTACTATTAGTATGCGCATCTCTACACCTCTTCAAAAGGAAGTTCTAATACAATGACTGTACCCATATCTGGTATACTCTTTACATTCCAACTTGCCTTATTGCCATAATACATATACATTCTTGAAAAAGCATTTTGTACCCCTATACCTTCTTGTTTATCTTTAATCATTTCTTCAATATTGTTATATAAGTCCACTTGCTCCTTGGACATGCCATGTCCATTATCTTCTATAATGATTTGGATGGTTTTGCGTGTCTTACTCATTAAAATATCAATATGTAGTACGCCCCCTTGTTCTATGCCTTTAAACCCATGGATAATAGTATTTTCCACAAAAGGTTGGAGTAATAATTTATGAATCTTCACTTGTTTTGTTTCTTCTTCTATGTTGAGCACCCATTCAAAAACATTATTAAAACGCATTTTTTGTAAGCTTAAATATTTCTCTAACCAATCTACAACACCTTCAATGGTTACCATCTGATTACTTTTATTCACACTATAGCGTAAAATAACCCCTAGATTTCTGATCATTGTACTGATTTCATATTCATCTTTTTCAATGGCCATCCAGTTAATTGAGTCTAAAGTATTATATAAAAAATGGGGATTAATTTGAGCTTCTAATGCACGGATTTCAGCATTCTTTTGTTTATCCGTAGCTATTTTCACCTCTTCAATCAAGCCTTTTACCTTTGTGGTCATAATGTTAAAGGTTTGAGCAATATGACCAATTTCATCCTCACTCTCTACAGGTACAACAACTTCTAAATTGCCTTCTTGAACTTGTTCCATACCCTTCACTACATTTTTAATAGACTTATCAATCTGTTTAACAGCAATTGTAATTAACCCGCCTGCAAATAATAATCCTATAAATCCCATAATTACATATATACTTTGAGATCTTTTTACATCTTTTAAAACATAATCTTTGTCGTAGACATTATAGTAGGTCCAACCTGTTGTTTGATCTACATAAGCATTCACAACCATATCCTGTTTTTCAAAATAGCCACTAGATTGTACCAGTGCTTCAATATCCTTTTCAGCATCCATCTGATAACCATTAAAATCTAAGTTAGGATAGGAGACCACTCGCCCTGTGGGATCTACAATAAAATGAATACGATGGCTGACTTCGCCCGCTCCCCTTTCACCTTCACTACAAATGGTATTGAGAATACTTGAATCAATACTAATAATAGCCGTCCCAATGGCACCTTTGTTTAAATCATTAAGGTCAAAGATCTGTTTAGAAAGATGAAATAAATAGACTGGTTTACCATTATCATCATACTTCTCGGTTGGGGTTAAAATAATCCCTACCTTATCTTTCGCATTTAAATAAGGGGCTTGTTCATAAATATTTAAGCCTCTCCATACATTGCTGACAGCAGAACCTGTCTGATAGTCATAAATAACAGGCCCACCCTCATTAGAGATAATACTTATACTTCTCATTCCTAAATCTGAATGATTATACTGCTTAAGCCTATTGTTAATATAGTTATAGGCTACAGCTTTACTATTAGGTTCATTACTGTTGTAACGACCAATATACTCAATAACTTCATCATCTGCATTAATCTGAAGGAGTATAGTATTATAAGTATCTAGAGTAAGTTTGACACGTTCCGCCATCTGCCTTAAATTTTGTACAGCTAATTCATTAATCTGCCGTGTCATATTATTGGCGTTGATATTATACGAAATACTTATAATCCCCCAGATTGGAATCACTACTCCAATAACAAAAGCAAAAGACATCTTAGTTTGTATCTTCCAGTTATGATACGCTTTTACATAAGATTTTTTTATAGTTTTTCTCTTCAAGTCCGTTTCCCCCTACCTTATTTATTGTATCCTTAGATTTGTAATTTTTCAATTATTTTATAATATTTTTCACAAAATAGATATTTGATTTTTATTTAACATTATGCAACATTACTGTCTTTCTAAGACCATCTACCCCTATACCAAATAAAAACTGTTGCATCCCTATTCTTAGAGATGCAACAGTTTAAAGTAATTATTTAAGTTGTTCTATCATCTTGTAAAGTATACTACAAGCTTCTGCCCTTGTTACGACTTGAGTAGGATTAAAGCAATCTCCTTCTAAAATACCAAGTCCTTTTAATTTCTGCACAGCTTCTTTTGCATAATCTGCAATAGCTGTTTCATCTTGATAAGCTTCTACTTGTTTTTCATCAAATAGGGTCTGATCAAAACATACTAATGTATTATAGACCATAACAGCCATTTCTTGTTTTGTAATGGTATCACCTAAACCAAATTGTGTTTGTGACTTTCCATTGATAATCCCTTGAGCTTTAGCTGCTACAATGGCTTCATAAGCCCAATGATCTTGACTTACATCTGTAAAGTTGACTGTTTTGCCTGTTACATCAAACTGGAAGATTCTATGAACCATAGTCAAGAACTGCTCTCTTGTTACATGATTTGCTGGTGCAAAGGTTGTTGTGGTTAAACCTGTAACAACACCTCTTGCAACTAATTCACAAATCCCATCTTTTTCTTTCAATGTATCAATATCTGTAAAAGTATGCTCTACTTTTTCTTTAAATACTATAGGTTGAAGATCTTTAAGTACAACTTTCATTGTTTGAGTAGATGAATTATAAAGACTTAAGGCAATAGTCCTATTCTCTTGAACACACACACTATTTGCTAAATCTATATTCACATCATTTGCTTTAATTTCTACAATAATAGGTTTTGCAAAGGAATAAACCATACGGCCATCTTTCTTAAGTTGAAGCTTAAAGCCTTCTTCCATCTCTACTAATTCTAATTGAATTAGACTACCTATATTTTCACCTTTAAGCTGTTCAACAGACTTCTCATTAAGGGTTACAGTATAATGTCGCCCTACACTTTGAACGACTTTACTTGTAGAAGTTTGTGTTTTATTTGGCTTACTACTTGGTCTAGATATAGAAGGTTCTTCTGGTTCTGGTGTTGGATCTGGATCCGGTGTTGGGTCTGGATCCGGTGTTGGGTCTGGATCTGGTGTTGGGTCTGGATCTGGTGTTGGGTCTGGATCTGGCGTTGGGTCTGGATCTGGCGTTGGGTCTGGATCTGGCGTTGGATCTGGATCTGGGTCTGGCTCTGGTGTCTGTGCCTGAACTGTGATAACAGCTTTTGCCTTAAGTGGTGTGATCGCCTCACCTGCTATGGTAAAGTGAACAGTTCCTGCTACCTCAAATGTTCCAGATGTCATCAATTTTTCGTCATCATATGCATCCCAAACAACCTGATTACTTACATTATCTCGTGAACCGTCATTATAAAGTACTTCTACATGTTGAGGAAGCTCTAAAGTTCCACCAACTGGTACTGTAATATTTACTGTCTCAATGGTATTTGCCATCACATTATTATGTGTTCTTACATAGACTGTTGCATCCACAAGTTTATTGCTTCCTAGTACACTACCTTTAATATTAAAGCTACCATCTTTAGATAATTTATCTTCACTTATTTCTGGCCATGTTACTTTTGCTGTATGTTTAAGTCCATTCCCTAAGGTCATCTCAACTGTTTCTGGAAGCTTAGGTTGTTCACCTACTAAAGTTGTCACTTTAAATGAAGGCATTTTTTCAACAGGTGTTGCAAATACTCTCCATTCAGAAATTCCAGTCCAAGCTGTATCTGGTTTATAGATTACAACGCGCATTGCATTGGTTACTACAGGTTCAAAAGTTGTTGTATTGTATTTACCTCTTGAAATACTATACCCTTCTGCATGAGGTACTGGTTTCCACTCACCTGTTTCCATATCTTTGTATTCATAGACATAAGCTTTAGGAAGTAAGATTCCTCCACCATCATAGAACCAAAACATTTCTGTTTTACTTATTACTACCGGCTCTGCCCATGTATATTGTACCCATTGAGATGCACCACTTACAGCCCAGTTACCGTATTGGCCAGCCCCTGTTGAGTTAAGAGGATCTTTACCATCATTAACAGCTGATACGCTTTCCCATGGTGAACAGTAGGACGTAGATGGTGTAGCTTCTAATGCTACATTCACTTCATCAGGTGTTCCTATCGCTTCTACTTCAATACGTTTAACTGTTTCAAGATCTCCATCACTTACTACAACTTCAAGGATATATTTACCTTCTTCAGTAAAGTCTGCAACGGTTTCAAATACATTTTTACTTTCAAATGCTATTTCACCAGGCCCTTCTACTTTGCTCCAATTTGTTGTAAGGATACCTGATGGTAAAGCATCATCTTTTACTTCTGTTATCAGTACAGTTCTCAATGTTTTTCTATTATTAAGATCTTCATATGCAACAACTTCTGGTGCCTTATTAACAGCTGTTGGCGCTTCAACAGGTGTATTAAATACTTGGATTTCCTTTAACCCAACTGCATAACCTGGTTTCACCTTCATCACGACACGTAATTTTTGTGTTGAAATAGTGGGGAACTCTACATGGTTGTAATTGGCTTGTAACTGAGACTTGTATTGGTCAGGTACAACAGACCAATTCGAACCATCCCAGTATTCTAAGTAATACATATAAGGCTCACAGTAATTATTTTCATTTTTATCACTATAGAAATAAAGTTTAACGTCATTCATTGTTTGTGTACTACCAAAATCTAATTCAAACCATTCTTCACTATGGGTTGAGCCTTTAGTTCCCCAGATTGGTACATCTACAACAAACTTACTCTTACTGGAGTTAATACCACTTACACTAAAACCATTAACTGCATAGTCTAGTCTTGTTTTAGGTGCAATATAAGATGCAGATGGTGTTGCCTGAAGTGCTAAATTCTTACAGCTACCTGTATCCTCTGTTACATCAACTGCTGCTTTTTGGAACATCTCTACAACTCTTTCTTCTGTTAATTCTACACTTGCAGCATCTTTCATCGTATTCATTGGCTCATTCACAATGACTTGTGGTTTTGCTTTTCTTTCTGCTTCTACTAACTCTATAAGTTCAAGTGCTTCTTCGGGGATTGTTTCATCTTCTACTTCTTCCCTATCTTCTTCGGGTGTTGTTTCATCTTCTACCTCTTCCCTATCTTCTTCAGGGATTGTTTCGTCTTCTACTTCTTCACTATCTTCTTCGGGTGTTGTTTCATCTTCTACTTCTTCACTATCTTCTTCAGGGATTGTTTCGTCTTCTACTTCTTCCCTATCTTCTTCAGGGATTGTTTCGCCTTCTGCTTCTTCACTACCTTCTTCGGGTGTTGTTTCATCTTCTACTTTATCTGCATCTTCTTCTGATGTTGTTTCATCTAGGCTACTGCGTCCTTTTGCAAATAATACGGATGCCTCTCCTATGGCTGAAGCGCCTTCTTCCTCTAAGTTCTCCTCTTCTAATAATAGTTCTTCATCTAAGTCTGGGAATTCTACTTCCCCTGTTGTAGGATCCCAAATAACATGAACAAGTTGATCTATGCGGAATACTTCATCTCCATTTAAATAAATAGAATAGCCTTCTAATCCATCATCATAATAGTCTAACCCATCATCTACTGCATCCCATACAATGGTTAAGTCTTGGTCATGATATCTTAAATTGTTAACTGTAAAATGATCCCAACCTACGTCAATAGGATGAAGTTCTATTTTTTCATCAAGTCTTGGTGTTAGACCTGCAAAATCTTCGATTATCGCATAAGTATAGTTACCTAAAATATTGTGATGAATCCATGAACGATAATCTATCGTATCACTATTTTCATTGTAATTTGCCCAAAACTCATTATTATCCAGGTAATCCGTATTCCCATCAATACACTGTGCCCATGCTACCCATTCTATTAACATTTCATACATTTCAGGGCTGATGTACTCTGAATCATAGGTTTTAATAGCTCTTGAGAAAAGTCTAAAATCACCTGAAGCATTAATGTTGGCAAAGTTATTACTTCCCGCTTGCCCAGCTTGGGTTGCAGCTTGTTTATCTACTTGATTTGCTGTAAAAAATGGAAATACAGGAAATTCATTTTTATCTGCCCAATATCTAAGTGCCTCTTCATAACCTGCCTCATCTCCAGCTGGTACCAAATCAGGTTCTGCCATTGGGTAGTAGTTGTTGGTATCTTTCCAAGGGATAAACGTATCCGTCTTTACATCTCGTTGCAAGAACATTTGACTTTCTTCATCCCAAAGCTTTGTAAGAATAGATTGACGAATATTTTCAGCTAATGCATACATCTCATCTGCTTTTTCTGTGTTCCCTAGTAATTCGTAAGCTTGTGCTGCAGCTTTGGCATTACCATAAACATATGCACTTTCTGTACGTGTTTGTGTTACATCTCCACGGTCTGCAAAGTAGTGGAATGCCACCGCATCTGCATCATTCCCCGTTAATGAGGCCCAATCATATTCAATTAAGTAATCATCATTCACATCAAAACGGTCTAACTGCCCCTTCGCATCTTTCTCAGCGTATCTTGCTAAGTTATTTAGGATCTTGGTTTGCCCACCATGTACTTTATAAGTATCCATAGCGGCTTCACCAATATACTGACAATAGCTATTGTTCCAGTTATCAGGATTTCCTGGATTATCTACAAATAAAGAATCACGAGAAACTTCTCCAGCTGATATCCAATCCCCATAAGCATAGTAAGGTGTCCTTAAGTATTTTAGATCTTGCATATGTAAAGGTTGTGTCAGTACAATGGCATTGTTATATCCAAGTACACCTTCAATTGATACAGGGAATTGATAATCATTGCCCGGAATATTTGCATCTAACATATTAAAGCGATTAAGCCACCATCTATAATAAATAACCTTTTTAACATTTTCATTTGGGATATCAATGTATGGAATATTATCCGCCCACCATTTATTATAAGCTTTCATATGTTCATATTTTGCTTCACTAGAAGTGTAGCCTTTATACGTCTCATATTCTTCAGTTGATTCAGGATTTTCTTTACTTGTAAAACCCATCACAACTTTGATTGTTTGAGATTGGCCTGGTGCGAGTTGAAGGGTTTGTTTAAGCACACCTTCTTTTGCATCCATATTTTCTCCACTTAATTGAGTATATAAGGTTGTAAGTTCATTTTTTACTTTTACAATGCCTGTTAGTTCATCCCCTTCTGTTGCTTTGACATAAGGAGATTCAACGGTTACTTCAACTTCTTGATCCTCTTTGCCTGTATTGGTTAAAGTTAATAAGGTAACCGCCACATTCTCGTTTGTAATAAACTTTGTTTCCTCAACACCTATTGAACCTGATGTGAAAACACCTGACCAATAACTTGGGCATTGATAACGTTTGGAGACCTGCTCTTTTACTGCTCCTGTTGATAAGCTAATGGTATAAGCATCTTGGCCACCTTCTAACTCATGCCAATAGGCTGTTCCACCTGAAAAACCTAATACGCCTGGATTATGTCCATACATATAAAGTGAACGTCCACGAGTCATGATATCATTTCCCTCTGGATCTTGGCCTTTTCTTTCAAGTACACGGTCCATCCAATAAGATGTACCACCATCTGCTAAGTCTTTCTCATACATACTCTCCATCATACTTCGGCTTGCATCATAAGATACAGGTTCCTCTACTAAGCCAGAACCGGTAAAGACAGGTTTTTTAATTATATAACTGCCCGATGTAGTATACTGGGTACCAAACTCATTAATTGTAAGACTGGCGGGTGTAGTTACATTTGTTCCTACTAAATCATTAAAACTTCCTGCATTCATTTCACTGGCAAATATAGTAGTCTGTGTGCTTGTTACTGTCATTACGCCCACCATTAGTATGGCTAATCTTTTTACAACGCCTTTAAATTTTTTCATAACGTCCCCCTATTCTTAAAAATTTAAACCGTTCCTTATAGTGTCTATCTTTTTATAAGTCATTGATCTGTAATAAAATTATATCAATGGAGATATAGGGACTTAAATTCTAAATTCTTAATATAGGTGTATATTCTTAAGGTAAATTTTGTCATTTACTTTTATTTTTTATTGCTCAATAAAAATAAGCCCCCTTACATAAAGTTGTACCTATCAACTTCATGTAAGGGGACTTATGGGCACTAGATTCTACTATTTAAAATAAATACTTGTCATATCTACTTTTTCTGCAACGCCTTCTTCTACTAAAATAGCTGCAATATAACTTACGATACCCGCTTTTCCTATATGAGATACAATCCATTCTCTCATACTATCCGTTTCTACTTTACCATGCCCTGCACCAATTCGAACGGTTCTTCCCTTAAAATAAGCTATAAGGTCAGCGTACTGAGTGCCTGATATGTAGAGAGAATCTTCACGATTTTCTCCATAAAAAATGGTCATACCACTTTCAAGTGTTCCTTCATATGCAAAACTTTTTTTCTTTTTTAATGTATATAATTCTTTCATATCTGTATCCTCTGTATTATATGTCTTTAACTTTAAATTCTATGAGCAAATAAAACTTCTACATTTATTATAGTACACTTATTATTATTTGTATATTTTACATTTACTTTGGTCATCAATAAACCGATATTAATAGTAATCCTATTTATTCAGAGGTGAACAATGAAAATTGACAAATATATGCCTATTACAAATGACCGTACCCTATCTACTTCATCATCTAACAAAAAATCTGTGATCCATGAACAAAAATCTTTTCAGCACTCTATTAATAAGGTTTATGCTCACCATACCACCTATACAAAGCAAGGATTGGTTGAGACAACTACAAACAAAAAAGTATTAGCCATTACTGCTGATTATTTAGAACAGCTTCTAGCCAATGATACTTTAAATATTCAAACTGACGGGGATAAATATTGGGTCATTATTGATGATTTATTATATGAGTTTAGCATTATCCCAAAGGATTCCCATAAAGAGGACTCAAAATCCAATACTCAAGTTCTTTTAAATACTGTTCAGGAGTGTTTAGAACGCAACCAAGAACAATTAGATAGAAAATTTAAGGATTGGACTCTAAAAAAAGATATTCTTTATCCTAATCAAGGTAAAAATGCACTCATTACTCTAGATGATCTTATTGAGAAAAAGCTTGAATACCTTTCTTATTCTAAAGCTCTTAAAATTTATGAAGATGATCATGAGAATCTTTAAAATTAAATCCTTATCTATTTGAGTAAAACTTAAATCAATTTAATTCTTACATATTTTTTTAGTTATTGCTAATCCTTATATTAAAAGATTTTTTTATATGGGGTGTATTATGAAAAAAAATTCCTTAGCTAAGTTTATGGTAATCATAACTATTCTTTTAATTCCCTTATTTTTAATGGCTTCTACACTAGATACCACTAATGATTTTAATAATTTCTATGAAGAAATTACTAGTCTCCAAAATCAACTTAATGGCGTCTCTCAATCTTTATACATTTCTAATCAAAAAGGAGAATCATTAACGTCATTACAAAATAGTTTGTCCATTTATAATTCAAAAATAAAAAATCTTAACACAAGGTTATTTGATTATGCAACAAATAGCAACCTTTCCTCTATTGATAAAATTCGTACAGAAGCTCTTATTGTAGCTACTAGACTACTTAATGACTTATACCTTATTCTAAGTGAACTTTTGATAACCGAAGATTATGAAATAGAATATAAGTTGCTTAAAGCCTTCTTTTCCGCTAATTCTCTTTTAACTCAAGGTCTTTCTTCTTTTCCTATTTAACCAGCTTAATAAGAAGCAAGCATACACCCCTGCTAGTCTGACACATATAAAAAAGATGTATCAGACTAGCAGGGGTGTATATAAGTACTTTTTAGTATGAGCACTTATAAGTTATTCTCTACTACATATCTCTTTACTTATTTTCTTACATAAACTACTTCTGTTTTAGTTACACTAGCTATATACTATTAATTTTTCTTCAAACAATATTTATATAAAAATCTTTTTCAAGTAAATACACTAAAGTAATATCAACACCTATAATTAAAAGGAGTTTTGTTAAAATGAAATTTAAACGTCTATTTTTATCTTTATTTCTATGCTTGATTATCTTCTCTGTATCTATCCATGCCTCAACCACATCTAATGATGCACATAAACAAGTACTAGAAACCTATATTAGCAAATTAACTCAAATACAAAAAGAACTTTCTTCATTATCTGACGCCCTTAACGCTAAAAATTCTAAAGCTAAGTGTAACATCGGATTTAATTTTATAAATAAGCAGCTAGATGATCTACTTCAGTCTATGAACACTTACTCAGATTCATTAGCTAGCAATTCACCTGACCAAAAAGAAATATTGCTACTAATCAATGCAACCAATTTCCTTAAATGTGCCTTATTAGAATTAGATGCCATTAGCTGTAATTCCTCTTCTCTTGATACGTTGCTAATTTTAAAAAACTACTTTAAATTTGTAGATTTATCTGAACAACTTATTAACACAGTTAATGAGTCATTATCCTCTACTTCCTAAGAACCTATCATGTTATAGGTTCTTTTTTCTTTTTAAAGTATAGATCCTCTAACTTCAACTCATAATACTTATAGTTATATTAATTTGTGAGGTATATTTTATGCAAAAAAACTCTTTTAAACGTTATATTATTTGTACTCTCTTAATTAGTTCCATGTACTTTTCAATTCCTGTACTTAGTAACACTACCTCTTCTGTAAATGATACTATAGACACTTCCTACTCTTCTTTGACTAATATACAAAAACAATTACGTGTAATCGTTAAGAATTCTTATGTAAACAAATTAAATGATGTATCTAATTCAAATAACAAGAAGCAACTTGATATATACTCCTCTCAACTTACTAAAATTAAATCTGATTTATTTACTATTTCTATCACAAATAATCCAGAAGCGAATAAAGCAAAATTACAATCTTTACTAACTATCTCTTCATATCTTTCATATATAGTTGAAAAAACAAATGACTACTTATCAACTGCAGATCCATCTGACCAATATGAAACGCTAGATGCTATCTCTATTGCTAATTCTTTAGTACGTCAAATTTCTTCTTATATTACGCCCTAATAAACTGTGTAATGTATGCCTTATTATTAAAAGTCATATTCAAGAAGATAAAATGACGCCTAAACATATCTCTAGTATAAATAAGGTTAAAACAATAAAAAGCAAGTTCTATTGATAGTTATAGAACTTGCTTTTCTTATTGGCATTAATACTCTAACGCCTAAAATGTTAAGCGTATTATTCATTACTCTAAAAGATTTGTTTCTCCATTACAAGAAATCATTTTTTATTTCTATACAGGCACAATGCCAAGCTTAAATTCATAGGTTATATTACTGACATTAATAAATAGGCAGGAGGAGATACTTTGAGCATAATTTCTATAGCCATCGTTGGTGGAGATTTACGTTTTGTTAGACTTGCTAAAATACTCTGTGATAAAGGATTTGATACTTGGGTTTATGGTATCACACATCCAGATTTGCCAAAGAATGTACATCTTGCAACTTCTCTCGAAGACATCAGCAAGTGTCAGTATATTGTTGGTCCAATTCCTTTTACAAGGGATGGGAAAAATCTTTTTACACCACTAAGTAACACAAGTATTTCTGTTGAAATGTTTATGGAAAACGTAAAAGATAGCTTTTTATGTTTATCCGTTTTGAAAAAAGATATTATTAAGCTTTTAGAAGAGCGCAACCTTAGATATAAAGACCTTCTTTCAATGGATGAAGTGGCTGTTCTTAATGCCATTCCAACAGCTGAAGGAGCTATACAATACGCTATGGAAAATAGTGAAATCACTTTAAATGATAGCAAATGCCTAGTTTTAGGATTTGGAAGATGCGGTAAGATTCTTGCACAAAAACTACATGGTATTGGTGCACGTGTTTATGTTGAAGCCCGCAAGACCCTTGACCTAGCTTTTATTGCTTCTTATGACTACGTTCCTGTTCCACTTGATGAACTAAAAAAACATTTATGGAAATTTGATTTCATCTTTAATACCATTCCAGTACCTTTCTTAGATCCTTCTTATATTGATCTATTTAAAAAAGAAGCTGTTTACATTGAACTTGCTTCTACTCCTGGTGGTATTGATATCCCATATTGTGAACAAACTGGCGTACACTACGTACCTGCTCCAAGCTTACCTGGAATTATAAAGGTACATAATTTCTACAGTCACTGAACATAAGCGTTGATTCACTCTATTGAATCTATCAGTACCTTGATTACTAGCTACCAGATATCGTAGAAACAAAAAAAGACCCTAAAAATTTTTTAAGGTCTTTTTTATTTAAGGCAGGCATACTTGGCAGGCTGTTAAGCCTTTTGCTTTGGCCTCTTTTACCGTACTTTCAATCTTACTTTTTAATGTTTTACATGTGCCTTTATGATACTTTTTACCTGTTTTTGTAATATATACTACTGTACTATCAGCAGATGTTATTGGCTTTGTTACCACTGGTGTATTACTTATTGTAGTATTGGTAATAGTATCTATTTTAGTTACTGTAGATACTTGTGTAGCTTTCCCATCTACTTTTTGTGTTGATGTCGTAAGTGTTTTACCATCTGTAGTGATAACTATATTTCCATTCAAATCTGTTCTATATGTTTTAATAGATTTAAGCCTTTCTGATACATCTTTATGTGGATGGCCGTATTTATTATCTTTTCCACAAGTAATTATAGCAACCTCTGGCTTAATCTTATCTAAAAATTCTTGGCTAGTAGAAGTATTACTACCATGATGACCTACTTTTAACACATCAATATCTAGCATTTTTTCTAAGATAGATTTCTCCACATCTTTACCTGCATCACCTGTAAATAAAAACTCATGTTCACCATTTTTATAAAACATCACTAGGCTTCTATCATTTACATCTTTTGCTTGGCTTTTTGTATTATAAAATTGGAATGTACCGTTTCCTAATGTAAATACTTTATCTTCTAATGGTACACTTGGCTGTAGTTTTTTATCTATAGCTGCCTGAACAAAGTCTTTATAAGTCTTAGTATCTGCACTACCATTTCCAATTAATACTGTACCAATATCAAAGTTTTTAATTACGGCATCTAATGCACCACAGTGATCTGCATCTGGATGTGTAAGTACTATGTAGTCAAGTTTTTTAATTGCTTGAGCTTTTAAATACTCAACCAAAGACTTCTCATCATCGTTCTCGGCACCATCAATAAGCATATTTTTACCATTATCTTTGATAAGAATAGCATCGCTATTACCAGTGTCAATGAAATGTACTTCGACTGGTTTAATAGTAGTAGCTGGCTGCACACTTGCTCCAAATAACGTAGTAGTAACTAGTAATAAAGTCATAATAAATACTAAAACTCTGTTATTGTTTTTCATATCATCGCCCCTTCCTAGTTACTATAATATAGCAATTTCATTTGATGAACAACTATATATTTAGGGCTATGGCTAATATAACAGTTATTACAAGTACCGTTCCAAAGTAACTTGTTACTAAAACTCTTCTCAAATTAAATCTATCCATAAAAATAGACCACACTCCTTAGTTTTCTAGAGTATGGCCTATTTTTTATATATTTATACGGAAGATATTATCATTTATTATCATAACACTTTATTTAAGTTTTTCTTAAACTGCACCCCTCCATATAATGACCGGAGGGGGCATTATGATAGTAAATCATAATACCTTGCCTAAAACTATCTTGTTAATACATAAATCATGACTAGGAGTGCTAATAAGTCTCTCATGTCGCCACCTCACTCTCACAGTAAAGTTGCTATATAGCACGTAGTAAGTATATCTATTGGTAAAACGTATGTCAACAGGTAAATTAATCCAATAAAAACAGGGTAAAGCCTAGGCTCTACCCTTTATAATCTGTTGGTACCTCTTTGTACCCTTTTTCTAATATTTGTTTAAGGTTATGATCTAATAACTCTCTACTGTATCCACCATTGCAGCTCACATATCTACCAATCTCTAAAATTATGTTTTCTTTTATTTGATCTATATCTACTTCATATATCTTTTTCATATTCATCCCCCTTTTTATTCATTATGCCACTTATCAGAGATAAAATAAATCAAAAGAGTAGGCATCATGCCTACCCTAAAATGATATTTTTATTCTATTAAAATGTATCTGAAACTTCTATAGTCCCTTTTTCTTCATCATAAACCACAAGTATATTTTTAGAATATTCGTCATATCTTAGGTCAAAATATGTCAAATTTATAAATCCTGTCTCCTTCTTACATTCTATAT
The DNA here is from genome assembly GCF_001282685.1 of Niameybacter massiliensis. GTDB lineage: Bacteria > Bacillota > Clostridia > Lachnospirales > Cellulosilyticaceae > Holtiella > Holtiella tumoricola. Next base: position 420,004 of record NZ_LN875035.1, read on the forward strand.
ATATTCCCTCACCAGGTTCTAAATGCATTTTCCCATTAACTACTTCGACCCACCCATCTTGTGTGTCATAGCTTTCTTCTAATAGGTCATCATCACTTTCCCATCTTATATTTAGTGCAGGTTCATTTCCTATATTTTTTATATAAATACTATACCCATCATAGTATTGCTCATTTAACATATGTACTATTTGTGGGTTTTTATTGCTATCTACAATTTTTTCTGACTCATGCTCGTGGCCTATTGACCTGTTGTTCTGAAAACTGCCTTCTATTTTCTTCACAATTATAAATGGACCAACTGCTCTACTTTTATCATATTTTATTTGATATTTTAATGTATCTTTTTTATCATTCAAAGTATCTCTAACCCAATCTTCATGTTTTCTTTTCATTTCTTCAAGCTTTTGAATAGTATATGTATTGGGTTGATCATCTATTAATTTATGATGTATGCTGCACATTAATATTAAATTATTATATGTATTTCTTTGTTCTACTGATAAATCTGATTCTCCTCTAGGTCCATTAGTTTCTCTTGCTACAATATGACACTCTTCGCCAATAATAGATTCATTATCTATTTTTGTCGCATCCATTACCAGTTCATGTCGACATTCTGTGAAATTACATCTGTTCGCAGATTTACCCCATAGCATTTTTCTTGTTTTTATTGTTATAGACATCAGTTATCCCTCCATAATATAATAGAAAAATTATATCACAGTATATATTATTTTATTATATTTATTTTCTTTTATCATTACTTCTTGATAAAATCATCATTTGAACAAAAAAATAGAAGTAGAGCCAACGCTCTACCAATCAACTATTTGTTAATCCTGGTATATCATACAGAAGGGGCTATCTAGCCTGTTAGTATAATCGTTTTATTGCTAAGGAGTTGCATTACACCCATACACCATAACAAATTGGTTTTAGCAACTACTTATCTCCACGCAGAGTAACAATTGTTGCGTCACTCAAATACATATAGTATGTAAAGTTAGTATCTTCACATATTGCCATTGCCATTTCATATTGATAATCATGTCGCACAGTAGCATATTTTCGATATTGAAGCTCGTGCTCATCCTCTAGTTTAAACACTTCCGAATCCATAGGTTTCATTATTCCAATGATGCTCTGCGTTACTTTGTCTTTAAGCATGATTATAGGGTAGCCTGAGTTATAACATTTAATGCGTTTGTCATCGGGGTTATCCATTCTATCATAGCAAAGCATCACATGGTATTCATCTTGGATACTTGTAGGGTCAACCTCTATGAAGTAGTAGTGGTTCTTAGGAGAACGGAATGCCCGAGCATCCTCCTTCGTTTCAAATACCATGTATGTGTTAGGATTGTAAATCCTATGAGTCACATACTTGCAGTCATTTGATAAGTAATATTCTTCAATAAACTCACGTGAATCTGAAAGCAATTGTTTACAAAAATCTAAACTTCTTTTTAAAACTTTCAAAGCATCTTCCTTTATATGCGTACGGCTATCCTTGGTAAATGACGGTATAGAAACACTTCCCGTAGCTGAAAGAATGTCGAAGCGATTATCCACATAAATCTGATACCTATGTTTAAGTATGTTATTAAAATCTGCAATATAACCATATTGCGAATCAGATGGTAAACCTTTAAGTGTCTCTAAAAAGGTTCCTGTATATTCGGGACACGTGCCTATCTTTTGTACTAGCTTGGATAATGTGACACCCTTAATCAACAGGGCATTTTCACCTAGTAAAGCCGAATTTAACCACTGTGCATAGGTATCAAAAAAGTTATGCAATAACCCCAGTATCTCCATTGTTAGTTTGTCCATAAGGGAGGTAACGCGCATCTCTACACCTAAATAGTCAACAGTATTTGTATGTGCTGAATATTTCCCCACCCCAGTTTGTATAGCATCGGAGTATACCTTTGCAACCCTTTCAGCTTCATCTGTCTGGTAGTTCTCAACTATGTTTTGAAGTGCCTGTAAACTTGTCTCGGCAAAGTATAACTTGTAGTCACATGAGGTATAGAACTGGTATGAATCGGCTACCTTCTTATCTTTTAATAGTTTTAAAAGCGTATCTGACATATATTTTCCCCTCAAATTCTAATTTATCGATCTTACAAATATCTATTTTTCTTATTTTAACTTTATCATATTTTTATAATTAAATCAGTATTTGAACAAAAAAATAAAAGGTAGAGCCTAAGCCCTACCTACACCTACTCCCATATTTAATTAAGAGACTTCTTACATGACTTACATTGTATTTACCTGTGGTCCACAATGTTGCATCTGAAATAACGACCTCCTTGACAAGCTTATCTATTCCACCTAGCTTATTTAACAGTGCTGGTACATTTTTAAGATTGATTCTATCTAGCCTATTCCAACTTGCATCATTAATCTGTATTCCACTATCAATGATCTTCGTCACTGCTTTTTTCAGTTCTCCATCTTCTTTCATAACTGGCTCTTTCCAACCTTTAGGCACTTGAACATGTGGTGAGTCTCCAAAAGCTCCTCCCCATTCTAATCCTAAGTCAGATACAATCTTTCCACACTTATTAAAGAAAGCTTTATCACTATACTCTTGGCCTTTTACATTCTTACAGAAGTCAAAAGCCATACCATCTAAGTGATTACTATCCAAAGTCCATGTAACTTGCTTCTCTGATGGATTAGCATATTTCTCAGCAAATGTTGCAGGTACCCCCATAGCTTTTGCCTGTGCTACTGTTCTACCTTGGCATGCTAAATAATATTGTCTTTCTTTAGTTCTTAATGTCTCTACTATGAGCACATTTAACTTTTGCCTCTCGCATTCTTCCATAAAAAGAGCACAAGCCTTTTGAGCCTGTGCTGATAATTTCTTTACATCCCTACATTGTTTTATTAAATCACTCATTATTACGCACCTACCTTATCTTGAATTTTATCTACTTTGCTTTCGATAGATTCTAACTTTACTGTGTATGTACCAATAATCTCTGCAAACTTCTCATTTGCTGCATTTGCCTTACCTAACTCTGTATAGAGTCTCTCTTTATCATTCAACTGGGCTTGATACATTTTCCATATAAATAAGCCACACGCTCCTACCATCGTAATAGGAAACCCCAAACTGCTTACTAATGTCTGAATTACATCTACATCCATATTTTTTCCTCCTACAGCAAAAAAAAGATGATAACTATTAAGTTAATCATCTTTTTTACTTATTTTTGTCTCACTTCTAGAAAGCTTAAAAACTCCCTCTCTTTTATACTCTCTATCTCAATTCTATATATAGTATCTCTTAGTATTTTGTTAATATAAATTATCATTTCACCTTCCTCTATACTCTTTCCGCACACCTGCACTTCTTCAGCATATATAGATAAATAAATAGGTGTACGATGATTCTCCACTCTAATAATAATGTTCTCTCCATTACTCTGATATATTTTAATGCGTTCATTAGAATTGCAAGAAACATATATTTTCCTTAGAATATGCAATGAATTTTTAATATTTAATTGTTTAATCTCCAATTTATTAACTTGTTTAATCTCTATACTTCCTTCTTTAATAAAATCTCCTAAGTTATTTATATAGTCAGAATCTCTAATTTTAAACTTCTTATAAAAATAACTCAAATATGCTATTACTTTTGTTACCATTACCTTAGTGCTCATTAAATTTTTTTCCTTTTATCTCCTAAAATATTTTTCTAAAAATAATAGCATATTTTCTGTAGATTTATGTAGTTTTGTAGCTAATAATAACGTTTTTTGTAATGAATAACAATTATTATAAACTACTGTCTATTCATTTTCCATTCTTATTCTCCATCCACTCAGCTCATTCTTTTATTCTATTAACCCAAGTTTCTTTTTGACTTCTTCTTGATACTTCTCTGGAATAACTTTTTTCCCTATTCCTTCTAACTGCCATTCATAATCAGCAATAAGGACTACACAGATTTCTGTTTGTTGTGCAGCTGGACACTTTTCTACTTTCTTTCTTCCTGCATCTACTAATCTTGCATTTGCTCTTACTTGTACTGGATATTGTACTGTATCAATCATTGTGATACCTCCTTTAAATTATTTTATTTATCTCAGGCCTTTTGGCTTAATAATTGATTAAGTTTCTCATCTATAGAAGTTAATAGTTCCATAAGTAATAACGAATCGTTACCTGCAGTTGTTACCTTCCCATTTGTATCTAAACCCAGCTCCACGCTCATTAGGCTATCCTCTCCACTTTGTAGGCATAACCCATGAGTTCTTTCAATAATCTCTTTCTCCGTTAATGGCCTCTTACAGAGTTTCTCTAAGGTCACACCTTGTGATTCTTCGTGATATACCAATCTATACATATAGTCGTCTTGTGGGACTATAGGAATAACTATATCATCAGGAACTCTAATACATCTTGGATCATCCATATACGCTTCAAGACTTTTTACCGAATTATCACTGTGTGACCATAATACTGTGTTCTCATCACTTACATAAATAATCATAGTACAACCTCCGTTCCTAAAATTTTAAGTGTAGCTGTTCCTACATACCATCCTGAGAAATATAAACATTGTCCCTCATGTACATACATATCAAATATACAGTTTTTATTATTATTCACCGCTTTGTGACCAATCTCCATAACGGTTTTCATAGTCATGTACGTTGGTGAACCTATGTTATGTATATTAGTATTTAAAAGAAGCCCTTCCCAACTTGTATAAGAGCTATTTATTCCATGACTAGATGATAGTGTAGCCTGTACATCTGGATTGGTGTAAACAGTAATTCTTGAATTATCTGTACCATTTGTAGTTAGGAAACAAACTCTAATTACACCTGACCTTTTAGCAATAAATCTTCCCATGTAGCTCTGAGCACCATTGCTAAAAGCATAAGCTGTACATAAGGTAGCTAACACATTGCTTGCATGTGGTTGATACACTTTTAGTCCACTTGTCTCTGCTGTAATATGATTTTTAATAACATCTCTAGCTGAATTTACTGCAGTAGTAATATTTGTCTGAGTTGTACTCATACTTTGATTAAGATTATCTAATTTAGCACCTCTAGCATCTGTCCAAACACTTTTTTGTGGCAGTCCATTAATGACATTTAAAATAGCTGTTTTAGCAGAATTAATCCATTCATTAATCAAAGTATTAAGCGGTTTAGAAGTATCTGCATTAACTCTTTCGTTGACAACCCGTCTAACATCACCCGAAACATCTATACCCGTTATTTTCTGATCTATACTTTTAATTTTTTCTTCTGCACTCGTTCCATCATCCATAAATACAACGTCTGCAGATGTATGAGGATGAAGCACATCTCCATTATCAGCCTGAAGTTCTCCTTTTAATTTAGCCATGTCATGCCTCCTATTCTATTACTTTAAAAAATAGTTTTCTTGGTACTGCATTGGATGTAGTTGTCCCAACTTTAATGCCATCACCTGGATCACCTTTAGGCCCCTGTGGTCCTGTTGCCCCCTTTGCACCTGCTGGCCCTTGCGGCCCCGTTGCTCCTGTTTCTCCCCTTGGACCTTGTGGCCCTGTGGCACCTGTCGCTCCTACTGGTCCCTGTGCTCCAGTTGTTCCTCTAAAGTTTCCTCTTTTAGTCCAAGTTGTAGATGCTGTTTTTTCAAATACATCTCCATTAGATGTGTTTAGTGCCCAATCTCCTACTACACCTAATGATGTATCTGGTGTCCCAGTAACATTATGCATTCTAGATCCTGCAACTCCAGCTGGACCCTGTGGGCCTGTGGCTCCTATAGGACCTTGTGGACCAACTGCTCCCGTTGCACCTTTGGGCCCTGTTAATTTACCTCTATCTAGCTTTTGTTGAAAGGTTTCTCCATCTGAAAATGTAACAGCATCTGCAGATGTTAATACATCCACTTCTTCGATAACTGCACTTGTATTTTCATCTAATAATTGTACTCTTACCTTTTTTAATGCTGACATATTGTTCACTCCTTATTCTTTTATTTCAATCCCCATATTAGGGCTTACTTTTATAATGCCATTGCTACTTCCACCACTTTGTCTACTTGTAACTTTAAAATACATCTTCCCCTTTACTCTATCTTGAATAGGAATATCTGAACCTTCTGGTATAACATATGGACTAGATAAATTCTTGATTTGATTGATTAACTCAGGGTGTGCGACTGGATTAATATTATGATTCTCAATGTCTTCTATAGTTGCATATACTAAACTTTGATTAATTGTGGCACTCACATTTATGGCATTTCCTATAATCGTTTCAATAGCCACAAACTTTTCTAATATTTGACTACCACCACTAGAGGGAATATATTCAGCTAATGCTCCTGCATTACCATAGCAATAGAGTATTTCTCCTAAGTCTGGATCTGTTGCATAAAGCCCTAACTCTCTCCAATAAAACCCCGTGTCAATGTCCTGATTCGTAAAGGTACCACCTATACTTGCAATACCTCCAGTGAGTACTTTTATGTTTGATATAGGAATATCTAGTTTTTTACTTTTTAAATCTGTCAATTCTAAAATAGATTGACTCCCTAGTTCACCATCACCTATGGCAAGCTTAGTAAAGTTAAGTTTCGTACCAACTTGTGCCTTTGATTGCAGCACCTTTCCTCTTGTTGTAAAATCTACACTTCCAAAAGCCATTTCATCCCTCCTGTCTAATGATTATTTTGTCACCTGTATGTACTATAAACCCATAATAAAGATTTAGATTTGCACTCATCATCACTAATACTTCATGAAGTCGTGTACTTTTCCTTTTTACTGCTTCTACTGCTTTATGAAATTGCTCTGCAAGTTCTCCTGTTACTTTCGTATTGGTTGTAAGTACTCTAAAATGATAAGGTTGTCCATCATACTCATACCATTCTTCTATTTGGCCATCTCCAAAATAGTCTGCTATAACTTGCTCTATAGCATAATTAGTACCAAGTGTTCTGAATACCTTATTGCAATTTCTAATTATATTTCTCTTGATATCTGCATTCGCATTAGCATCATACCAAAATATATTTCTTTCTATTGCAATGGTATCTAATACTTCTTCTGGTAAGTCCTCTAGTTGTGTCCTTATTAAACTTCTACCGGTATCTATTTCATTTAATATCTCTGTTAGTACTAAACTCATTGCCTGTGTTGTCTTATCCTGCTTCATTGCTGATGTTTGCAATGTGAGTACATTAACATTACCTAGTTCCATTAAATCATCCTTTCAATCCTCCATAAATAATACTTTTAGTCGTCACTTTAGGAACTTGTGTCTCTTGAATTTCTGTATATATAGGTGATGTAATATCAACTTTATATGCTCCTGCATTTAAAATAAGTTGTTTTAGATAATCTGGATTAACTGATCTGCCTATTTTAGAATCCTGCCACTTAATATATTCATTTACAGACTCAACAACCTTAGCCTTTATAATGTTTTCACTTGCTGCATTATCTAAAGCAATGTAATAAGTTAAAGAAATACTATATTCTGATACTGTAGGCGCTGCTACACTCACTTTATCAGTCATTGGTCTTGCCTTTTTGCTATTACAAGCATTCTTTATTCTTTCTATAATAGCTTCTGATGGCAACTGGCCATTTTTCATTAGTGCTGTTATTAGTATTTCTCCTGGTCTAGGAGAAGTTACTATAACATCATCAATATCTGTATCTGCACTTTTAGCATGATAGATATAACCTAACTCATGTCCTGCTGTAGATATTTTAGCTGCTGCTAATCGAATTCTTTCTCTATAACCACTCCAAATATCTACTCCATTATCATCCTCTTCCTCTTCTGATCCACCACTGCTAGTTGTAATATTTGATACGCTCCCAACAAAAGGAATCATATCAACCAATGTCTTTATCTGTCCTGGTGCAAACCCATTATGATTCACTCCTGCTACAGTTGCCACTACATCTACTTCTAATGATGCAGTATTCGCGCTAATAAACGTATCAGAAAGAGTTTCAAAGAATAACAACCCATCTGGTGTAACTCTAGTTCCTTTAGGAATATGAACTGTCTGCATTTGAGCACTAGATAATCTAAATTCTACTCTACACATTGCCTTTTGAGCTTGTAAGCGTTTTGTATCATATTCTATTCCTATAGCATCAAGAACTTGTCCTTTAGCATAGGTAAGTAAGTTTTGTTTAGCACTTTCATTAATTGCATTATAGATACCAACTATAAGCTGTACTTCTTGCTCTAAAAAGATACGTCTTTCATCTCCTGGATAAAGTACTTCTCCTAATGCTTGTTGAAACTGCACTAGTATTTCATTATATAATTGTTTTGCATCTACTTTTACAAAATTCAAATCTCAACCACCACCTTAAAAGCCATATGTCCCTCTTCATCAATACTTATAAATTTAACACTCTTTATCACTACATCTTCTTCATATGTCTCAATCATTCGATATACTTCTGATATGTAAAGCGCAATAGCTTCATCTTTAGGTAAATCTAATATTGATGGATCTAATCCTTTAGTCCTATCATAAGCTACCTCATATCTCCATGTATTGAGTAGTGTTCTTATATTTTGTAGTTTTCTCTCTACACCCTTTGCATTCCAATTTAAATCATTTCTTTGTAATGTATCTATCTCATATAACAACTTTCTCACACCCTATTTAATTCTATTTAAATCTGCTTTTTGAGATGGACTAAGAACGTTATAAACAGACGTAGTATCTTTTTGCTTAGTACTCTTTGAGCTCTTTACAGCTTTTGTTTTTTTTGACCTCTTTGTACTTTCTTCTTTTTTACTACCAGCCTTAACAAATTCTTCAAATTTTAATGTTAGTGTAGCGCTAAATAAGTTACCAGCTGCATCAAAGTTTGTTTCATTTACGGAAACATTTTTTAATATCCACTTTGTATTCATAAGTGGCTTTCCTTTTATCAAAAAGGGATATGCTTTAGCTTCATCTTTAACCTGCATCCATGATTCTATTTGTTCAAGAGGCTTAATGCCTAATTCTGCTTCTAGCCTAACCTTTATGCTAAAAGAATCAAGCCCAGCACCTTTGATATAGGTACTAGGCTTCTTATCCTTACTTTCTTGTGTTTCTGTATCTAATCCTGATTCAAGTCCAAACTCATCAAATGTAACTACCTTTTCACTACTTACTGTAAATCCCTTAGGGCCAAACATTGCTAAATACATTCTAGCCCTCCTTTACCTTTGCACTTATTATTCCATCTGTAAATGTATTTCCATAAAATGATACTACTACTTTATCATTTGTTTTTAATGGGCCAACGTGCTCTGCAACATCTAATAGATTTGTTAAAAGTCCTTTTTCTCTTATAAATACTTTTGCCTTATCATCTTTGATAACCGATATTTCACCTTTTAAATTCATGAATCACCATCCTGGAATCGTTCTTAACTTAAGTGAAGTCAAATTAGAACTTATGTTTTGAGTACATTGAAATACATAGTATTTATTATCTGCCAATCCAAATCCATTTAAATCCACCGTGCATCCTGCTGCAATACCAGGATTAAATTTGATATCAAACTCCATAATACTCTCGTACTTATTCACTGATCTTAGGCCATTCTTTGCAAATCTCTCTGATTCACCAATGCTATTTGTTTCAATATCTAAGTTTATTATAGGTCCTATTGTATCTTCACACAGATAAATATAATCACCTATTCTCGCTCCACTATATGTTTTTGTTAACCCATCATAAAATCTAAATTCACCAATAACATCACTCATATGAATTTCAATAGGATGTTGAGCTTCCATAAATTTTTCATCATATACCACTAATGAGTTATTAGTAATCTTCATCACATAACCTTCAATCATGCATCTTTTACTTATGAATACAAAATCAGACTCCTCAACTTGTGTTAACCTATGGTATCTATAATTATTTATGTTATAAGTTTTAAGCTTTAGTGCATTTTTATTAGCAAATTCATTTAGTAGCTCCATTAAAGTGACGTTCTCCCATGACTTTGTGTGCTTTTCTTTAGCCTTAGTCTTAACAGGCAAACAAATCATCTTAATACATCCACTTAATTGTTGCATACCATTGATATACATTTGTCCAGATGAGAAACCTTCATGCTTAATTAGCACCATCTGGTTCTTTTCAGGCTTCCATGAACTCCACTGATTCTCATGATTATTAAATATTATTTCAACTGAATCAAACTTTTCACCTGATAAGTCATGTATTTTACATGTTTGAATATCTACTTCCGATGCTATGTCTTTTCCTTCATATATAAGTTGCATATTTTCACCTCTTCCAAGGAGGGAGTGTTTCTGGAATATCCTCTTCAACAACTGGAACCTTAAGTACTACTCCCGCTTTAAAAGTGATTATCTTAGCGTATGAAGGGTTAGCTTGAATAATTAGATGTGATTTAAATTCATCATTGTACATATCCAAAGCAATAATATCAAAAGTATCACCATCAACTGTAGTGTACTCAATATAATTATCCAAAACTTACAACCTCCTCTTCATACTCTAATTCTTGTAATGCCTGTTTCACTGCTTCTTTAATATCTAATATAGATTGCTTACTTGTATCACCTGTAACATTAATAACGATATTTGCAACCTTCTGTGCCACTTTTTCAGTAACCGATTTATTCACACCTAAAAATTCTGCTGTTTGATTTAATAAATGAATAGATCTTGGTGTACGTTTTAAAGGTATTGCCATTTCTGGACCTGCTTCACCAAATATAGATGCTTGTGTTGCAATCCCTCCCATTGCAAATGTAGGAATTGTAGGGATATTAAATCCTAATGTCTTTCCACCCAAGCCTGGTACCCAATCTGGTACGCTAATTTGTATTTTATTAATACCTTCTGGAATCCTATTAATTCCACCTATAATAAAGTTTACAAATCCTTTAAAGCTTTCCTTTACACCCTCCCATAATCCACCAAACCATTCACCTATTCCCCCAAATGCAGACTTCATTCCTTCCCATAGCTCAAACGCTTTGACCTTAACTGTATCCCAGTTTTTCCATAATGCTACACCTACAGCTATCAGCGCCGCTATACCTAGAACAACCAAACCTATTGGAGATGTGACGAATGCTAATACTGCTCCAAAAGCTCCCATTATCCCTGTACCTATAGCCATAATCCCGTTAAGTGCACCTTGAGCTGCTGTCATTGCCCATGTTCCTGCTGTACTTATGCCTTTTACAACAGCATCTTTTGAATATAAAGCCATTAGATATAATGTTTCTGCTTTATCCTTTATCTTAGCAAGGGTTAGTAATTTAGTAAAAGATGTAAGTTTTCCTACCCATGCAACAGTTTCTGAAATACTCCTAACAATATTTATAGCTTTTATAGATGTCATTACACCAGCTAAAGTTAGTCCTGTTGGTATAATCCAATCTATATTATCTTTCATCCAACCAACAGCATCTCCCGCTAATCTAAATCCATTTTCTATATTCAATATGACCATGTCTATATCAATTTGCTCTACGAAAGCATTAGCTTTAGCTGTTAAATCTGTCAATAGTGGTATGAATTTTGCTAATACAGCACTAGCCTTATCCATGATGTTATTCTTAAGAAGTCTTTTCTGATTCTCCCAAGATGTATCTAACGTTCTAGCAAAGTCTCCTTGAGCATCTGTAGACATTTCTAATAAATAGTTGTATCTCAATAGCGTTTGCTCTGCTTGTGTCATATCTTTATATGACTTCTTAATGCCTTCTCCTAAAGCGTATGCCTCTAGATTTGCTACGCTCATATTAATACCTAGTTGTTTGAGTGGTTCAGTCTCCCCTGACATACCAGCTCTAACCTTATTCCAAGCATCCTCATGAGATAGGTTGTAGAATGATGAAAAATCCCCAGCCAATTCAGCTAATGTTTTAGACATTATGAGCATATCATCAGCAGCTATACCACTACTCTTAAGCATTGCTCCCATACTCCCAGACCATTGTTTAGCCTGTAACTCTGTAATACCAAAAGCCTTTAATGTAGTCTTTGACCAAGCATCAATTTGAATAGCACTTGATGAGAATGTAGTATCTACAACGTTTTGCACTTCAATAAGGCTACTTGCAGTTTCTAAAGCTTGTGTTCCTAATTGTTTAACATAGTTCGTTACGGTCCTTATACCATCATAGACCATGTTACCTATCACAGAACCCTTAATGATATCCCCAAGTCTACTCGCATGCTTTGATGATTCTTGCATACTCTCTCCAAGGTCTTTAGTTCCTTTAGTTGCTTTAGATAATGCATTTTGCAAACTAGGATCTACTTTACCAGCTAAAGTAATTAATGCCTGTAATTCTTTTTTACTTGCCACTCTCTCCCTCCTTCCTCATAGCTTGTGATTCCTCTACTAGATATCTATAAAACTCAACAAAATCTATAAGAGTCATATTGTAGCAATGTTCTGCAGAAGTAGATGTATTAAGCGTTACCCTAGCTATTTGCCTATGAAGAATCTCATCTCCAATTATTCCTCCAAATTCACGTAGAAAAAACTCCTTGCCAGCTTAGCGCCTTTTTGAATATCCTTTGCACTTAATCTAAATACATCTGACATATCCATCTCTGGATTTGCTTTTACAACAGCACCTGCAAATAAGTACATGTGATAATCTGTATCTAGTTCTTCAACAGATATCGGGATACCATCTGATTTAATACGTTTACCTACATTTAACTTGTCTCTAGCAGTCATACTTTCAAAGTCGTAAATTAACTCTTTTACTTCTTTCCCATCAATAAAGATTGGTTTCGTAAGTGTTAACACGTTTGTTTTTAATGCTTCTACCATTTTTTCATTCATCTCATTTCCTCCTAAAATAAATTGAGCCACTCATTATAGAGCGGCTCTGATTTTTTCCATGTAATCTATTCCATTAATTTTGTATATGCTGTTAAGCTTATCAATAAGCAATACTTCTTTGCCATTGATTACTTGTCTGTATCTCAATACTTCAAACTCAATACTACCATCCATAGTAGCACCATTTTCTATTTTACCTGGATCATATTTTTTATTAACTCCAGAAATGAATATCTTAGTTCCCTCTGGAATCATACTACCATCTGCTTGCATAATATCTCGGATAAATCTTAATTCAAGATTTTGCACTCCTGGCTTTGCAAGTTCAGAAGCACCACTGTTAATTGAACGTGATGAAATAGAAAATACCATACTATTTACTTGACCTGTCATTGGCATATCAATAGGTCCCATAATACCTGCACCTTTGATTTCTTGAGTTGGTTTTTCAATTGATGGCAGTTGGCATGATACTTGATCATCAATCTCTACATTATTTGATAGTAACTTATGTGCTATAATACTACCACTAATTACTTTTGACATTACTCATCACCTCCAAATAATACATCAATACCTTCTACTGTGTAACAAATCTTAGCTGTTAAGCTTTTCCCTGGTGGTGTGGTGGTTGTTGCTATATCAAATACAAAGTCACCTTCTACAACATCTGATGTAGGATTGCTTGTCTCTTCAAATACAATTTCTCCTAAAAGTATTTTCCCTTGCGCAATAAGATTATCTAACCATTCTTGCATATCATTTAAGATTGTATCTTTAAGCGCACGATTCATAGGCTTATCCACTTGAATACCATATCGACTCTGGAAAGTATTCGCTATGTACTGTAGCATACGAACGCTACAATCAAATACATTCTTCTTATCAATATCTTTTCCATATTCGTACTCTCCAGTATGCCCACCCCAAAGTACCCATCTTCCACCCCAGTATGAAAGTGTTCTAATACCTTTATAATTAAGGTCATTTGCTTGTACTTGATCAAATATAATAGGTTTTCCATCTGCAAGGCACATACCAACTACATCAACTGGCTTATTTGATGGTGTTTCATATGGTACTCCACCATTCTCATAATCCACCCATTGCATAGTTACTGTCGCTAATGTAGATAGATGATATTTTTTTGTGCCTTTATAAGCCATAGGCCAGCAAGGACTTTCATTACTACTCACATAGCTTTTTTCAACTTTAGCTTGCTTAGCATGTTTAATTGTTTTTACAGATGTACTTTCAATATCGCTATTAACAAAAGCATACCAATGGTTATTAATCTTTTGGCTTGCTGCTTTAAGTGCTGTGTCTACAGTTTCTTTCTCACTCCATCCTGGTGCACAAAATAGAGTAGGAACCATATTGTGAGTTAAATATACGTAATCAACTACGCTAATACCTGTTTTAATCCCTGTTTCTGCATCGGTTCCACCTATCAATTCTGATTCAGTAACTAATGCTAAGTCAACTTCCTTAAATGATACCTCTACAGGAGTTAAAATAGTTCCTTTGATGTCCTTAATTTCTATCCTATTTCCATCACTAGTGTATTTTACATCATAATCTACCCCTAATTGTTTATCAGCTATACTAATGCTATCAAGAATCACTTTATTATTCTCTATATAGCCTGTCTTATTTAACAGCGATACTGTAACTGTTTTATTTTCTGTAGCATGTTTTGAAGGATCTAATACATTGATTAATACAATAGGCCCTATAGGCTTAATATTATTTCTGAAATGTGCATCAATAGCTTCACACAGTGTAAAACTGCTCCATTCATCATTATATCCAGCTTGAACCTCTGCAGCACTAAAACTAGAGACTAAGATAGGTGTATTAACTTTATCTGAGTACTCTCTAAATTGATGTACTGGTAGCGTACCGAAATAAACAGGTAACGTACCTAATGCCTTTGGTGGAATATAATCCTTTGTAGCCATAATCTCAGCAAATGCTCCATGTTTGTACATTACATCACCCTTTCCTAACTATTTAGTAATTTTTCTATATTGACTTTAGGATAAGCTTTACCAGAAATTCCAAACGTCATATAACCATACCAATATGGATATGGTTGGTCCTGATACATATCCCAAGATATTTCTTCTCCAATACAAAGTGTATTATTAATAATCTTTTCTTTAACAAGTTGTGATTTTGTTAAATCTATAAGATTTAATAAGTCAACATACCCATTAAAATTAGGTGTATATTCTCCTTGTTCCTTATGCTCTCCTGGAGAATACACTGCAAACGATATTTTTATTTTAAACTCGTTTATACTTCCATCATCTGAGCCACCATCCATTCCTACTATCAAGCATGGTACATCACCAATATTATCTGGCAACATACCATTAGGAGGTAGCCAGCCTGTGAATACGCTAGGACTAACTAGTTCGTAAGCAAATATATCATTGTCAGATGCCTTTTGAAGCTTTATCTGTTTTGATACATTTTCTTCAAGGAACGATTTAATCTCGTTTAACACATATACACTATTCAACTAATTCGCTCCCTTCACCTTTGATTGTATTTTTTCTAATGCCCTTTGGGTTTCATGCTCTAACCTCTGCTCAAATTTTTCTAAGGCAAAGTCTTGTATTCTCTTTTCCATTCCTTCTGAGGTAATCATTTGAGGTATAGAAAGTGTTCTAATAGGAGCAATCATTTCACGCTTATATCCTTTTTCAGCATATCTACCTCTTGTAGATTTCTTAAATACACCTATTCTCCTAAATACATTAAATTGAACCTTATCTTCACCTTTTGCGCCAGTCGTAGCTGTAAAACCAACTTTAGAAGGTACTTTAGGGCTATTTTTTTTAATAGTAACCTTAACAACTGCACGTTTACCCTTTCTAATTGCTGTCTTAGGAGTAAAAGGAAAATGTGCAAAGCTTAAAAGCTTCCCTTTTGATGTTAGAGAAGCTTTTAAATTTGATTTAGTTGGATAATTAACTCCACCAATAAATGATTTTTTTATCTCTTTCTGCTTAATAGCATATTCTTTAGGAACTATCCTACCTATTTCAGTTTTTGTCTGATCTAGGCTTCTTTTAAGTGCATGATAAATAGCAGTTTGAGTTTGTTTAGGAAATGATTTAAGTTCTAAACTAAGTAAGTCTATTTCTTTTGTATCAATCCAAACACTCCCTTTACCCATATTAACCACCTACTAGGTTTTGATTTAGAATCACTTCATAGACTCCGTTATCTTCTCTTAACGAAAATACATACATTTGCTTTTCATCAAAAATAACTGGTCCATCTTGCTTAAGTTTTGCACTTAACCTTGATTTTGGCACAAAAAATAACAGCTCACCAACATATAAGCCGTCATACTCTTTTTTAGATCTCTCTTCAAGTCTATCATTATCTACTACAATACTTATTTTCTGTCCGTTAATAATGTGCTCTTCTGTAAATTCATCTATATTGAAAAATGTTTGTTCTAAATCTTTATTTATTTGTTCTTTGAATCCCATTTAATTTCACCCTCTTAGCAAACACCTGTTGCCACTACATATGAATCTACATCGGGCATCCATGGTAACGGTCTTGACGCCAATCTCTCTGTATCAATTTCTTTTTCATCATCAACAGAGTACTTTGGAACACGTTTTTCCATGTATTTTACCCATTTACCATTTTCCTTTTGTGTAATTGCTCCGTATGTAATATTACCAGAACCAGATTGTGCAATAATACAAGTACCTTTTGGCAGTAATTGCTCTGCTACACCATTCGCTTTTACAATATTTGAGTAAGATACTACTTCAATTCCGTATTTAGTGAATCTACCATATGAAGTTACTCCTCTGCCTTTGTATTGTGCTTCAGCAAAAGAACCTGCTTGTGCTCTTAATTGAATAATTTCCTTTACAAATGAATTATTGGCAAATGTTTTCCCAGCATCAGGGTCTAAAAGAATAATGTCAGGCGTTGCTGATGATTTTGTTAAGATATTTTTTTCAATCCATTCTTCAATTTGTTCAATAGGATTTACTCCTTCTGCTGTCCACTTTTTAGCAGTGGCAACACTAATTTTATTGGTGAATCCAAAATCAACGTTGAATGTCCCAGCTTCTTTGCCGCTTTCATCATATTCGGTAATGTCAAATGATGATCCTAATAATACCTTTGCGCATAACCATTCTTCTGATAAAGTAATCTCTTGATCCATTTCAATTAAGTCTTGCATTAGCATTTCTGCTGCAATTTGATCAGGTGATTTTGTTGTATATGTATTATCCCCTGGTTGTCTCTTCTCTAAGTCTTCTCCAGTCAATACACGTTTAGGTGCTACTCTTGGAGTAGTGATTTCATTTGTTGTATAACCACGTCTAGTTTCAAGTACACCATTAACTCTTGGTGCAACAAACGGCGCTGCTGATACACCACCTTTGATAATATCAATAAGAGCCTTCTCTGTTTTCGCAAACTTTGGATTGTTAAAGAATGTATCTCTTAAGAAAGTATGTACTGGTGGTGTTTGTCTTAAAGCTTCTAGCATTGTAGCTGTTTCATAAATATTAATTCCCATTAGTTATTTCCTCCCTTATTTTAAAAAGATTCCTAGTTTTTGCAGTTCTAATTCAAAGGATGTTACTGTAACATCATCACCTACAGTAATTTCACTTGCTTTAAAATCACCACTAATATACATTAAAGCTGTAGTGGTACCAGATGAGTTTTGAGTTACATCATCACATAAAATCCCTACTGGAACATCCGATGTGGCTGTACACATAGTACCTGTTGCATTAATTAATGTACCCCTTACAAGTACACCTGATCCTGTTGCAATTTCTACCCCCTTTGTATCTATAGGATGCGTGTTCCCTGCAATAAGCTTATCTGGTGTGAATTCACCAACTTTTTGAAATGCTTTTCTTGACATTATCTTCTACCTCCCATAATTTTTTGACCTGCCGCAACTAATATGTTTACAGATTCATTTTTATCATCTTTATCACTATTTTGTGGTGCTGGTTCATTACTAATATTGTTAATACCACTTTCATTAGCATCCTTCATAACATTTTGAAGATGATTTTCACCAATCTTCTTTTGTGCATTAATAATATTAATTGCTACTTCACCAGCACTAAGTCCTCTTTCAATGCCATCATCTATAACATCTTCTACGCCCTGCACTGATAAATTTTGAATTGCTTTAATACGTGATCTTTCATTTGTTACTGCTTCTTTTTGAGCATCTTCTACAATTTGATTATAGATAGATGGATGCTCTTGTTTTAATTTGTCCACCGTCATTATTTCTTCCTCCTTAGAATTTGTATTTGTATTGTCAATGGTGTTTGTTACACCACTAATACCTAAATTTTTGTTAAGTAATGCTTTCTTCATATTCTCGACACTCCCAAGATTGATAAGCTTATCTATAACTTCTTGCTTATTCTCTAAAGAGTTGTAGATCTTTGGTGCTGATACATCATTGTTTATAATTTCATCAATAATACCTACTTCTAATGCTTGTTCAGCTGTAAACCATGTTGTTTTATCCATCAAAGCAATCATTTCTTCATCTGTTTTTTTATTTCTCATTGTGTATGCTTTTACAATAGTATTATCAACCTGCTCTAGAAAACTTGCATTATCACGATGTGATGGAGCATTGCCATGGTTACCATTTGCTGCTCTGTGAATCATTATCTGAGATAATGCACTTGCTTGAACTGTATTAGCAGCCATTGCAATAAATGATGCTGCACTCGCTGCAACTCCTACAATCTTTGCCGTTGTTTTCCCTGTATATCCTTTAATAAGGTTAAATATTTCGTAGCCATCAAATACACTACCACCACCACTATTGATTAAGAAGATTACTTCTCCACCATTAGCTTGATTAAGAGCATTTTCAATCTGTCTAGGACATGTATAATCCCACTCCATCCAGTCATAAATCCAGGCATAATCATTTGGTATAATGTCACCTTTGATATTAATATTCTTTGGCATCTATTCACTTCCTTTCTCTTTAATTACTGTTACCATACTGAGTTCTTTTCTTGCTTTCTCTTCTCGTATTCGTTGTCTATTATTGTCAAAGAAATCTCCACCATTCATCTCAATAGTTTCTTGCTGTCTTGTAGAAAATCCTTGTTCTACTCTTATAGTAGCTGCATTAGCTTCTTTAACTGGATCTAATTGTCCAGGAGAAGGTCCACACCAATCACATTCACAGTATACTTTTCTTATAAGTGGGTCTGAAAAGAATCCAGGTGCATAAATGCGACCTTTTGCAACTGCTTCAGTCAGCCATTCCTCATAAATAGGCTGACAAAAATCATTTGCCAACCATGTTCTACGCATCCTGAACATTTTCCATGCTTCAAGCAACGCACCTCTTGATGCTGAATAATTGTTAGTGAACTGCTTTAATAGTATTTCTGGTGGTATTTCTAATGCCGCCCCTATTTGTCTTGCCATTGCATTTACAAAACCCTCAAATGCTGTATTGGGCCTACCAGGATTAGCAAAACTTGCTTTTTCTCCAGGTGCTAAAGCAACTACTGCCCCACTTCCTAAAGCAATTTCACTTTCTTCCTCTTCGTATGTATTCTCTTCATTATCCTCTCCCAGTGGTTTTTGATCTGTTGTTTGAGTCTCTATAAATACCGTATACATACCACTAACTACAGCAGCCATAAGTTCTGCATCAGTGTATCTACCTAATTGTTTTAGAGTTTCTATAACAGGTGCTAAAAGTGGAACTCCTCTACGTTGTCCAACTCTCTCACTTTCCATACAATGTATAACATTTCTTCTTCCAGTCTTTTCTCCATATGCACGAACACGCTTTATCTCTCTTCCGTTTGGATTCATAGATGATAACGGATGATAGTTTGCTATATGGTACGCAACAATTTCACCATCTGTATCACACTCTACTCCTTGAATGATATTTGACTCATATGTGCTGAATGTTGGATTACATACTCTATCAGCTTCAATAAGTTGTATTCTTAAATCATAAGGCATTTGTGGCCTAGGCTTATATGGTAATAATGCAAATACATCACCATTCATAATCCATGACAAAAAGGCTAATTGCTGAAGTTCATAAAAGTTATTTATACGTTCCATATCACATGCTGTAGATTCAGCCCACAAGCTAAATTCTCTCATAGTGTCACGTTCCCACTTCATTGCTTGTTCCTCTGTAAGTCCAATGAATTCACTATCTATATTTGGTCTTGGTTTTAATCCACTGCCTACAACATTAGTTCTTGTTGTTTTTAGAGCACTTGTTGCTATAGGTGCACCACCCATATAACTATCTCGCGAACGCTCTCTTAATGTTGGTAAATGATCTTCTATATCTTCCTTATGGCTTCCTCCACCATGCCTCCATCCTTTGCTTGCTTTTCTAGTGTGGCTAGCACCATAGTTACCATATCCACTATTAAGTATTTCTAACTTCTTCCTAGCTAATGTTCTATTTAAAGCTGCTTGTGGTGAAAAAATGCCTATTGCTTTGTCAATTAATTTCAACATTAATCCCTCCTTTCTTATAAATTTAGGGCTATGTGCAAACCTCACATAGCCCTAATCCAATGGTACTATTCTATATATCCTATTCCTTGCTTTTTTCTTACTTGATACTTCAATCTTTTCAACTTCATTTTTCCAAAATACTATTTGTTCTCTAATTTCTTTAAGATTTGCTCGTGTAAGCCTTCTCGAACCTATGGTGTATTCTTGTCCTGATGTTACAGTTAATTCAGCTTCTAACCATGCATTTAGATGGGTTCTTGCTTGTTCTAATGTCCACGCTGCCATGATTTTCACCTTCTCTCAATATTTTTTTATTTATTTTAATACCTAGTTTCTTTAACTCATCTATACTACCCGTACCACATCTTAATGCTTTAAAACATTCTGATATAGTTACATTTTCCATAAATACCTCCATAAAAATAAGACCCTATAGGCCTTTTGATAATACTCTTCTTTTCTTCTTAATTATTTTTTGCTCATACTTTGTTCCAGTAACACCTTGTTTTTTTAATAACTCAAAATTAGGATTAAAAATCTTAATAGCAGCTTGAGCATAGTTCCTTACATCTAGTGATTCATTTCTTATTGATGTACTCTTCTTTTCCCAGTAAATTTTCTTTCCTCTTTTTGTCATTTCTTCTACTTGTACCTCAGAAGTAAGACCTTTGAAATAATCCTCAGTATAACCTCGTATGTATTCTCCCTCTTCCCCCATAGGAAAATGGCAATATCCATCATTAACTCCACCTATATTTTCAAGCTTTAATCTCGATTGTAACATTTCTTTACCATCATCTACACCAAGTATAAATAGTACTGCTTTATTTCTTTTAGTATATGTTTGATGATAGATAAGAGGAATGCCTACACCACCTTTACCTTTGATAGCATAAATGCGCCTATGCTCTCTAACTTTTGTGAAATCATAAACATCGGATGTATAGTGGCCTCCTGAGTCTATACATGTACATGATACTCTTATTCCTGAACCATCTTTAAATCTAAATGTAGTTTGCAAATAATCATCTAACTGATCCCATACTGCCTTTTGTCCTGGGTCACCATAGAATACTTTATATTCTATCCCCCAGCTCTCCTCACCAACACCCCATCCAACAATCTCACATTCAAGACGATTATCTTGTGTGTCTACTCCGGCGGTAAGAACTAATACATCATCTGGAACTTGTGCTTCATAAGTTTCCCTCCTATCTTTAATCACTTCATAATCAAGTTGCTCCTCCTTGGCTTTCTCATATGGCAACCCTAACCTCGTATTAACAAATACCCTCATAAGTTCTTCTTTTTTCTTTGCCTTAACATATTCATCGGCTAACCTATCCCATGGTACCCATGGACTAGAAAAAGAAGTTAAATGAAAACCTCTTGTACGTCTTTCTGGATACTTAGCAATCCATTTGCCTTTTTCTCTTTTCCATTCATATTCAGTATGTACAGAACCACAGTAGGGGCACGTTAATGTGTAGTTGTTAGGATTAAATAGATCTATCGTAATAGCTACATACTCACCACATGAAATACATTTGTGATGCCACTCTTCTTGTGTAGACTCTTCATACTCAAATTCTATACGAGATTCACCTTTTACAAGCGGTGATGATACCATTACTACTTTTCTATTCCAAAAGTTTGATGTACGCCCATCTGCTAATTGTGATGGATCTCCTCCTGTTCCTGCACTAGGTGGGTAAGCATCTACCTCATCCATTAGGATTACTCTTAATGGTGCAGAACGTAAACTTGCTTCACTATTTGCACCAGCTATTTTAAGCCATCCACCAGGAAACATCTTCATTAAAGTATTATTTTTACCATCACGCTTACTTGAATCACTTATCTTATTAGTTAAACAGGGAGTATCTCTAACCATACTCATGACACGTGTTTTTGCAAAATCCTTACATAAATCAAGTTGTGGCATTACATACATCATAGGAGATGGTTCTATATCTATAAAATATCCAAGCATATTCAGTAAGAATTCTGTTTTTCCAAGCTGAATACCACACATGATGACTGTTTTTTCTGTCCTTACATCACTTATTGAATCCATCATTTCACGCTGATAAGGAGCTCTATCAGTATTCCACTTTCCTTTTTCTGCAGAAGCTTCATCAGAAAGCATACGATTCTCATCTGCCCATTGTGATATAGTCATTTTCTTTGGCGGTGCAATCATTCTTACTATTTCTTCAAGTACTATCTTAGATAAGTTAACTTGCGACTTTTTACTCATCACTATCAACCTTTGGCTCAATTTCATTTATATCTGTTTTTGATAGTTCTTCTAATGCTGCATAAATTTCTTTCGTAAGTATGTCTTGCACCGTTATTAAATTATCTATTCCTACTATGCTTGGCGAAACTTTATTAGGTAGCGCTAACATCTTTGATCTAAAATTAATGATTAATCCAGCATATAGCTGTTTAAATTCCTCGACGTTAACCAAGTCACCCGTAAGCTGCATCAATTCAAGTTCTGCTTTTTTTCTTTTTATTTTTTCAAGCTTTAGTTTCTCATTTTCAGATTCCTTCTTGACCAGGTTAACATTTTTGTCTTCATTAATTTCTTCTATGTATTCATGATATTTTTGTAATGTTTCAATAAGCTTGTAACTTCCGTTTTTGTAGCGAGGTATTTTACCCTCTTGAACCATTTGCCTTATCCTGCGAGGGTCAACTCGGAATATTTCAGCCAATACTTGTGTACCAACGATTGTATCACTATTTATTTCAGTCTTTTTTTGTTTTGGCTCAGCCATTATTTGTATCACCCTTTCAGTAGACATTTTAGGAAGGAAACACCTTCTAAAAAAAAATTAGTAACTAGAGGAATATCGGGCCTCGCGAGACCCGCACTTCACCTAACTCCCTCACAGTACCTTTTACATTAAAAGAGGGCTCTATCAAGCCCCATTAATTACCTTTTAAACGACTAATTTATTAACAAACTATTACCACTCTATTAATGTACACATAAACCCTTGTTCCTATTGCAATAACACTAGTTAATGTCAACATTAATCCCTAAAGTAAAGTAGTAAGTTAAAATACACTGTTACTGCTTAAAAGTCAAGAACTATTTCAACACTCTTTAAAACAGAAAAAATTATTTTTAAAACAGTATTTTAATACATAGCTATCTTATCAATAGACTTATATAAAGTATTCAATAGTTCTTCTGTTATATTTCTAACTTCTTGGTATTGAGATATAACCTCACTCTCTATTTCATCATATCCAAATTCTCTATTTATCTGAAGATTACCACATACACGTTCTAACTCTTTGTGACAATCTATTGAAAACCATTGATCAGCGCTCACTGCCTCTTCACATATAAATCCATTCTTTACTTGATCCTCTAATTCATATATTTCTACATCTATTGTCGTCCAGTCAAACTCTTCTCCTCTATAAAAATGAATATATTTAATATCCCACAGTGAAATATTTGTCATACTTTCCATTTGCAATAAAACTTTCCTAATCTTCTCTTTAAAATCATCTGACATGGTTACTTTAAGCTCATCATAGCCATTTTTACATAGATTAGTCTCTATATGTTGTTTGATAGAATAATATATACTTCTAGTTCCAGTTGCTAGTATTTTGTCATATTTATTTAAAAGAACTATATATCTCTCTAATTTTGTACGCATTTTTTTATTCAAGTATATCCTTCTATCTACGCTTATATATTTTTCTATTTCCCTTATGCTATCTGTAATCTCCATAGTTTCAGATTTATATACCTTTTCTAACTCTTTTCCTAGAGGTATTAGAATATCTTGTACTATCATTTGTTTATTTGCTAACTTAAGCTCATGCCTCTTCACCCTAATGCTACTCATATAAGTTACTCCACCACCAATAACAACTCCTACCAACGGTAATGTAGCCTTAATAAGTTCCATAGTATCTTTTGTATCACTCATTCCTATACCCCCTCGTTATTTTAACTAGAGTATAAAATATGTTTTATTTAAAGTAAACTATTTTCATTTACTCCCCTACATAATAAAAAGAGATAAGGCGTACACTCTTATCTCTCTTCCTCTTCTCCAAATAGCTCAGTATAATTTGGAAATACAATAGCTTCTTGTTATTTGTTGATAATACTATCTTAGCAGCCTCACCCCTTTCTTGATTATTTAAATGCGTACTATAAAGAATCTATGAAAAATTAGTTTTTGCAACATTAACTCTAGTTATTGCAACATAATGTATGCAATAATCCCTATAGTAAAGTATATAGATAGTAAAGTAGTTAGCTAAAATACTACAACAACATTATTTAGTCAAGCTCTTATTAAAATAACTTTCAGACACAAAAAAGCTACTAGGTTCACCAGTTCCTAATAGCTTTTTATACTTCAACTTAATGACGATTCGAAGGAAAATACAATGGACTTTGTAATGTTAGTACCTTTTGCTTTTACATATATTATGAAGAACATGTGAAGAATCAGTTTTTGCAACAAAAGCCCTAGTTAGTGTAACAAAAACCCCAATTAATGTTGCAATAACCCCTATTAATGTTGTATTAATGCAACATTATGTTGCAAAAACCCTAGTTAGTGTTACATTGAAGTATAGTTTTTACATCTTATCGTTACAAAAACCCTAGTTAATGTTACATTATGTATGCATTAATCCCTAAAGTAAAGAAAAGAAGAGTAAAGAAAAGTAAAGTAGAAGAAAGCAGTAGCAAAAATAGTTTCTGCACCATTTTGCTACAATAACTAAATACAGCTTGCCGCTACTTGCTATTTAAGCAATAAAAAAGAGCTATAGTAGCTCTTTAGAAATCACTCTCCGGTTATTACTTTAGTTCTTCCTGATATTCTTCGCTTTATTGCTTTTCTTTTATTAATTCATCTACTGCAAATTCTATAGACATTAAATGTTTTATTCTACGTTTATCAAAGTAAAAGTCATGATATATGTAGACTATTGTAATAAGACTCACTATAATAATAAATACTCTATACATCCATTGGGAATTACTGATACTTTCCAACTCAGCTGTTAACTTATTTTGTATTTCATCTTTTTCTCTATATATTTTATCACGATTTTGAATATATGTATTAGTGTCTTTTTCTGTAACATACTTTATATCATTAATAACTTTCTTGCTACTTTCATATTCCTCATTAATTTTATCTAATCGTTGTTCAAATGTTTTGGACTCGCTTAACTTTGCATTAAACTCATTATAATCTTGATATACTTGGGCCATAACTATACCCAGTACAGCAACTAGTATAGAAAATGCACCTATAACTAGTGATGTAAGATCATTAGATTTACAGCTATCTATTTTATATGTGACAATGGAGTTTATCTTCTCTAAGTCTTTTTCGCGCCACTCATCTCGCTCATTTGATATTAACTCCTTGACATGTTGAATCGTGTCATCATTCAACTTAGGTTTCTCAACTCTAATATTAATTTTTTTCTTTTTTTTAAACATCAACTTATCTAGTACGTTATCTGTAATACTATAATAATCGTTATTCATAATACCTCTCCTCTACATCTTTAATAATTTTAATATTTTTTAATAAGTAATTAATTTATAAATGCTAGATTTTATATTAATTTACTTATAATTACTTCCGCACATCTATTTACTTGAATATGCCCTTATTTATTTTAATATAATTATTTCTCTTATTAAGATTTTTGGTTAACCACATTTTTATAATTATTTATAAAACGAGTTGTTTGTAATAACAAATTTTCATTTGCCTTCTCAAATTCAACAGGCCAAACATCTGAACAAGAATTACTATGAATATATTGCAGTGCTTCTATTAACTCTTTAGATTCACTCTTATCTTCTAATAATATTTTCAAAGTAAAATATATAGCTACCGATTTGCTTCTATTAACAATTTCCTCACCCTTTTTCAAATTACTGTTTAGTACTTTTAATTCTTCTATCTCTTCTGCGCTAAATTTATATGTACGGCCTTTTTTCTTCATTCCATGAATCTCTTGCCTTATACGTTCATTCTTCCTACATCCATAATAATATAAGTTTATATCTGAACAATACTCACCTATTAAGCTGGCAATTCTCTCAGTAAACTTTATTCGTGTTTCTATTTCTTGACTATTTTTATTTTCTTCTTGAATTTTTAGAGTTAAATGTTTATTTTCTTCTTGAATATTTCTAGTTTGATTTGTAGTAATTTTCAATACACTTAACGTCACTAATACGCTAAACATTGATGGCATAAAACCTCCCCAAAAACCTATCCAGTCGTTACTTGTACTAATATTACTCATGCTTATATGTGTTGTTAGTAAATATACCAAAGCAGGAGTACTTAGCATTGTAATTATTATAATTACTATTAATATCTTTATATATTTCTCATATTCTTTCACTGTACCACTCTCCCTATTTATAATTAATAATGTGTATTATACATTTAATATTCTATTTATGCTATTATCATTTTTATTTAGATAGTTATACTCACCTTCATAAGTACTCAAATCATACCACCTCATATTTTCTAATATTTTAAGCTATAATCAATTATAGACTTCTAGGCATATAATTAATCACCTTAAATACACAAATTAATTTAAGGTATATTTTTTTAGATTTAAGGATTTATTTAGATAGTCATTTATACTTACACTATTAGTTATATTAAAAAAAGCTACTAGGAGCATATACTTCCTAATAGCTTTTTTAATTTTATTTCCTTCAACTTAATGACGATACGAAGATAAATACAATGGACTTTGTAATGTTAGTGCCTTTTGTTTTAACTTCGATAATAGTATTCTAGCACTTGTAAGTAATACACTTCAACATACATATTGCATACTTTTCATATATGTTTTGTATGATTATTGTATGTTTATAGTATATTTATTAGTTCTAATATAACTGGCTTTCTTCGTTTTGCCATACCATCTTTAGTTATATCAAACACTTCTCCTGCTTTTTCAAGAGTGTATCTCTTGAAGTATATTAACTCAACTAACTTTCTTTCGTCCTCTTTAAGTAAGCTTAGTGCATTATCAACCTTTCTTATGTATCTCTCTTTATTTCTAAGTAGTCTATTCATATCATTAATCCTATCAGGAAGATTCTCTTCACGATCTATTACTTCATTCTCTACATTTGAATTAAAGGCATTGGTTGCACTTGAAGGTTTAATCTTATTATTACCTGCCCCCTTTATGCCTACTACATCATTTAGTTCCTCTATATCTATTTTAATGTTTTCTATTTCAACTTTGACTTTTGGATAGTTATAGAGTATACCCTCAACTCTTGCATAATTATTGTCTTTTGCACCTTTCATTTAAAACCTCCTAAAATCGTTTCTAAGATGTTTTTCATATGCACCCATATAATTTATCATTCAACAATTTAAAATTAAATTCTAGTATAAAATCTTAGCCATACGCCCTATGTCTAGATATATGAGTTACTGTAATCACTTTTTAAATGCTCCCCCTATTAATCCAATTAATGCAAAACCTATGTAATAAAAACTTGTTGTTAGTTGTACTTCTGTAAAAGTCTGACATACTTCAAGTACCATATGATCTACACCAAATAAGCTTAAAAGCCAAGCTACTATTAAACCGCCTATAAATCCTTCTAACATAACTCTCACCTCTATTAATCATACTTGTTCACAATATATGCTGACTCACGCTATTTACATACAAAATAAGATATCAATTTCTATTGTTTTAGCATGACAACAACAGTTAATACAACAAGTGATGCATTGAACCATCTCCACTTCTTATCTCCATTAAATAAGTAATACATCCCAATAAATAATGTTCCCACTTGAATTAATGATCTTATAATTATTTCAATCATGGTTACTAACATACTCACCTCTTCAAAACTAATTTTATTAAATAGCTTCTTACATTCCATAACATTGCTCTTGCATATTAGCAGCTACTATAGCTTTTGCTAGTGTCAAAACTCTCTCTCCTTCTTTTCTTTAAAATTTAGTACTAGTAGTAATTTTATTAAACTCAAGTTCATATATTTTATTAAAGACGTGTACGGGTTCCTTTTGAGGGGGATTTAGCATTGTATCTCACAGCGCTTAGAAAGGATGTGGTATAATGCTAGAAACAATATTAGCCATTCTAGTTGTTACTCTTGTAATAAAGCTATTAGGTTAAAATATTGCCTGGGGGATACACGTCTTTCTCTATGTTAAAAACATTTTTTATTGAATACTTCTATTGAATACTAAAAAGTTATACTTTATAATAATTATCAGATAGGTTTTACACTCCTAAATGTCTACCTATCTTAATTAAGTACCCCTGGCGATTATAAAATTAAGATCCACCTCCCGTGGCATGTTATTATATCTATCTGCCAAGGGGTATTTTTTTGCTCAAAAACTAATTTTATTGTCATACATACTATATTCTTTTATAATAGAACCTAAATATATAAAAAATAAAAAGGGTGGTTGCTCTGCTAAAAATGAATCTATTTAAACATTTTTTAACATGCTTATTTACTAAACCAAAAGATAAAAGACTTAGCAAAATTTTCTTCTATTACTTTTATATCCTAAACCTTATATGGGGAGTAATTGGATACATTTATAATTTATTTGTAGGAGTTGGATTTTTAGTAGCTACTAGTAACCTATTGCTATATGCCATCCTCCTACATCTTTTTAGACTTGATGTAATAATCAAGTTCTTTAAAGATATAAAGAAAAGTAATAAACCATGAAAAAACTATTTTATCTGCTTAAAATTCTTTTATGCTCAAAACTTATATGCAATTGTTGCCTTACACAAGATTTGTTATAATAATTTATACAAATATCGGAAGGGGATTTTATGAGTCTTACATTAACGGGTTATTCTAAAAGTCATAGATTATGTGAAAGTTATTTTTTTGTTAATGGACATAAATTAGAACATTTTAGAATAGTAAACAAAGGTTATATCAGTTATTCAGATTTGAATGATTGTGTATTTAACTATAGATTGCGACAATATTCTTTTGAGGAACTAATAGCCAATGATGCTTTTGAACTAGAAATAGCTGATTGTTATACTAGTATTATGTCCAGTGAAATGTTTTGTATGGAATTAAAAGATAGATTTATTTTTAGGTTATTAGAAACCTTAGAAAATAGTATTAACAAAGCAAGGCTTGAAACAATTAATGCTTCAAGTAAATTTAGCATGGATTTTCTAAATAGTGATATATCGTGTCATATGTATGGGTGGTACTATCGTCAACGCTGTTATCAAGCCATTAATGCTATAAATACATATAACTCTATATTTGACATCCTAATGCAATTAATTTGGATATATGAGTATTCGTCCCCTCATTCAAGTTCCTTTACATCTATTTTAAAAGAATATAATCGAAATAAATTTATTGCGAAGTATGAACATAAAACTGACGTTTATAACTTATTCTTCACTAAAAGATATAAGAGAAGTAAAAAATTCCATGATACGAACTCTGAATATGCAACTATAAGAAACTGGTGTAATACTATTAAACATAGTGGCAATTTAGAATTTGAGGGAAATAGATTTATGGATAAACCAACATCTAAAGTTATTCTAAATAATGGTGATATACATTCTAGTACAGATGCAGAGTATACTTATTTAGATTTAGATCTAGAAGTTATCCCAGAACTTCTAAGCTATCATAAAGCAATTTATGATTTATCTGAAAAAGTTATAGCATATATTTCTAAATAGCTTCATTCACATAGTGAGTACTTTATATCTCCAGTATTGAATGCTCACTATGATTCCCTCATTTCCAAAGAACTCACTAGTACCTTCCTTATAAATCTTAAATTTTAGACTTTCAGCAACTCTTTGTGTTCATGAATATTTCCAACCACCTTACCCTTAACACTCCAATAATCTAAATCAGTTCTAAAATATGTGCTTTCTATCCATTTAATAGTGAATGTTGCATTTTCAAATAAAACATAACATATTGATTCTTCTCCATGCCTACTTGTAAACAATAGTATGTCACCTTCATAGATTTCTTTACCATTCTTATCTTTTAAGCCTGTATACTGCATAAGTTCAACATCATCACTAATAATCAACGTAAGTAACTCAAATGTTTCATTCTCAGCATCACTAAACGCAGTCTTTTTAACCTATTCGCCAAATTTCACTATCCCTTCATGTGGCAATATTTTTTTCTGATTCTTTTCCCACGCTCTAAACTTAATCTCTCTCATCTTCATCCTCCTACCTTTTTGTTGGCCTTAACAATATGGTAAGGACACGAACGTCCCTACCAATCCCTTGTAGATCTCATTTCAAACTCTTCATACATTTCACATTCACACTTTTCACAATAGCAATCATAGTAATATTCTTCTTCTACTGTTAGCCTTTTACCGCATCTGTCACACCTGCAAACCTCTCTGCCTATAACCTTGTCAATCAATTTCAATATCTTGTATTTCATCTTCATACAAATCATCCCACCCTTGCATTTGTGCATATGCTCTAATAAGTGATTCAAGGTAGAATGTAACCTCTTTTCCACTCATATTGCACATGGACATACTTACATGTATCTCCTCTTCATCTTGTTCTGTAGAAACTACCATACCTTTATCAAGTACCTTTTCTGTGCCATCTTTGTACTTAATAATTACTTGCTCTATATCACTTGATCCCATTTAGTTCTCATCCTTTCAAAAATTATTTTTATCATACTATTTGAATTATTTATTATATTACCATATACTTTATCTATCAGCTTTTTAGAGTTGAATTTTAAAAGAAAGGTGGGATAACTATGTCTTCTGATTTAGAAACTTTAGCAAATCAAAATCCTAATGATCCTAAATTATTTAATTTGCTAAGTGAAAATGAAAAAGAAATATTACTTAAATGGATTGATGATAATTTCTCTCCTATCCAGTCATTTTTAACTTCAAAAACTTCATACGGTTTAAAGCAAACTTTTGATAGAACTCATTTTTATGTTTGTAATGGAGTATTTAAAGGCGCAATGCTTGAAGCTGGATATAAAGTAAAAAATACCGATGATATCAATTGGATATTTAACATTTCTAAAAAATCTCCATACTTTTCGCTTAAATAATTAAATCCCATTTAATTTAGGCATCATGCTTTATACCCTTTTATCAAGTTAAATGAAACGTATTTTGTAATCATTTAGAACATGATGCCATTTCTTTATTAAGCTGTAGACTAGTAATAAGTTAAATAAAAATTTACTTCTAACTATTGTAATATACAACTCTTTTTCTAGAATCTTCTTTTACCTTTTTGCGATATCTTCTTGCACTACCCTTAACACCTTTTAATTGCCACTCTGTCAACTCTTTGCCATTGAGTGCCTTATCTACTAGCACTAAAAAGTTTTCTGTTACTGGATACTTTTTCATAATCTGTTACCTCACCTCAAGTTATTCATTTTTTCCTCTCTCCACTCCGTATACTCTGTTTTCTCTTTCAAATTAAGATTGGCCTTCTCTTCCATTCTCTTTGTGGTTTCTTCCAGTTCTTGAAGTGTTATAACTCTACTGTTTATACATTCTAAATGTTCTTCCATTCTGTCCTGGTACCTCTGCAATCTTTTGGATCCAAAACCAAACTCATCATGCAAAGTAATCATTGAAGCTGCTACTATGGTACGTATTGCTATATTTCCAAAAGCTTCTCTATCACGTTGTACCTTTTCTTGTGCTATTTTATCAGCAACTTCTACTGTCATTTTAGCCATGCTTCTGGCATTACCTTTTTGTTGATATGGTTTAAACCTTTTCATGTGTATTCCCCTTTCTGTATTCCTTTCTTAATAACTCATTCATTCTTCAGTTACTTTCTAAAAACAATCTCTTATAGCACTGAAATTCCAGCGTTATTTGGTTAGATCTCTCCTTTAACATCAAAAATTACATTTTTTCTTATATTTTTTTTGAACAATATATTATAGGGTACTCACCCTACTAGGCCTATTTAGGTCTATTTTTTTTGCCTTTTTCTAAAAAGGAAAATATTTTCCTACTCTTTTTCTATCTTCTTTGTGCCACCGCACAGAGGAGATTTTTTTTTGGAATCGCACGTGTAAATGCACCTTTTCCTCAAGTAATGACATTCACAAAGGAGGTCGTACAATGAATAAACAACGACAAGAAAAAATCAAATATCCAAACAAAGAAATAAAGCAAATAGCGGAAAAACTAGGATTTGTGTTAACCAAATATCGTACGTTCAACAATCAACTAATCTTTACCGATGGTAAGAACTTCATCTCACACGATGTTGACCAACATAATGGTGGGTTTTGGAAAATGGCTAAATCTATTAAAAAGCTAAATTTAAAGAATAGTAGATGTGGAACATTCTCTTGTGATTTGAAAACACGTATAGGTGGTTAGATTATTTATAGGGGAGCAAATCCCCTTTATAGCAACTAATCTACTACTCTAAAACGTACTTGAATCTTAGCCCTTTACTTTTTATGTATCCATCACGGTTTCTTATTGCATTTCTTATTGTTTTACTGCTTATAAAGTTATCTTCTGCTGCAGTTTCTGCATCATCGTACTTATCAATAACCTCTCCTGTTTCGTAATCAATTTGAGCAACCCTATAATTACATAATGGTCTATTAGGACCATCTGCATATGCAAATCTAAGATGTTTATTATTTAGCTTACCGCTATTCTTTACAATGGCGTTTGTAACATCTACTCTAAATAATCCAAACTTCTCAAGAGCCTCTTTCATACTTCCATATGTTTCAACAACTTCTCCAGTTTCAAAATCTAGTTGATTAAGCCTTCTTACCATTGGCATTTATAAAACCTCCTTAGTAGCTTTAAAGAAGGTTTTTCAACCTCCTCTTTTGCCTACGCTTCTAGTTCATCTTTATTATTTTGAATTACTTCATCCATGTTCACTTGTGCTCTACTTTCTGGTTTCTCTTTATCTTCACTTTGATTAACCACTTCTAATTCTTCTATGCTAATTTGAGCTTGTTGAAGAGGTTTAGCAATAAGCTTACCACCTTCTTCCACCAATTCATGTGTTGTATATGTAACATCACCATCTGTTGTATCTTTTTGTACAAGCTTAGCTGTAACTCTATGCTTAATACGTGGTGCTTTATAAACAGCTATCTTTGCATTACTTCCATTTCCACTTTCAATAGTCTTGGTAGCTTCTTTTTCCTCACATGATATTTTGATTGTAATTGCAATAGTTGCTTCCTCAAATTCTTCATCATAAACATTTGCTGTAGAGTTTTTAACTGCTCTATCAATATCTTTTGCAATCCCTGCAAACATAGGTGAGTAAAAGCTTAATTCAAGTTCCTGCTTAGCAAGTTTAGCTGCTTCAATTTCTTTTTGTTCATACTCTGTAAGTTGTCTTTCGTTTTTCATTTTTAACCCTCCAGGTATATTAGTATTAAATTGCTAATTTAAATAATTCGCTTAGATCATAGGTACTACGTACTTTTTTAATTCTTGATGGTATGATAACTGCCTTCCCACTTTTTACAATATCTAATTCACTTATGCTTTTCTTACCAAACATTCCGTAATTAGTAATCTCATCAAAGGCTTGAATTGACAAGAAATATGTATTATTAGATTTTCTAAAGTTAATGATAAATCCTGCTACACAATGAAGTGCTGCCTTCCTTAAGTTCTTAAGTTGATGAGGTTTTATTGTTGGTGTTTTACCTTCAAAGCTTAGTGCTGTTGTACCTATGCTTTTAAGTTCTAAAGCATACATCATAGGTTTTTTATACAATACATAATCATAAGGTGATTTAGGAGCAAACCTCTGTGTACTTGCTGCTACATCAAAACCTATCGCACTATCTGTTAGCCTTAAGCAATATACGTCTTTTGGTATTGAATCCTTAAAGTCTGCTTCAAACTGTTTACCTACATTAGCCAATATTAAGCACCCTCTTCCACCATGACTTGTTGATGCATTGATGATATAAATTTTTGTAGTGGTCCATTTGCTTTTTCCAGTATATTGCTACGTCCTCTGCCTGATTTTTATCCATAAGTAAATCATTAGCACGATCTCTTTCAACTTCATACATATGATAAATTCTTTCAGTTTCTTTTATCTGTGCTCCATATGACGCATTAGCTGTTGTTGCATCTTTTTTATGGAATTCAACTAACTCTTCTAGATCTCTAATCTTATCAGCTGAATTCATACACATAGCCTTTATACTTTGGTCCTTTTGTGTAATTAATTCTTCTTTTGCCATTATAATATCTGATAGATTAGCCACTGTTTTATTGAGCTCTATATTTTCTTTTTCGAGATTATCAATTTGTATAAACAATTGGTGTAATGTTACTTGTTGATTTTTAACACGTTCTTTGGTGGTTAAAGCTTTACAATTTGAAGTTTTCTTCTTCATTCTCTTGTTCATCTATTTTCATCCTTTCGTATCCATATATTTCTCTGTACGCTTTTTCTTCAAGGATTAACTTAATGGTCAGTTGACTCATGGTTATATCCTGTTCCCTCGCAAGTTTCCTTAATATCTCGTATGCCTCTTCATTAACACGTATACTCCAGCACTCTACTTGCATAGAATCACCCCATTAATTCTTTGAGCATTTCCTCATTTTTGCTTTTAGCCTTAGTTCTTCTTACACTTTCCTCTGGCATCACTACTTGCATCACCATATCTTCTAATCTATTTATAAGTCTATAATCGAATCCTAGCTTATTCATTGGTATGTTAGATGTTATAAGAGTCACTCTCTTATTCGTAAGCCTTCTATTGATAATTCTGTAGAAAATATTGTTTATCCAATCCTTATTTCCCTCAACACCAATATCATCAAGTATCAATACAGGTATGGTTACAAACTCTTCAACAAGTGCTTCTTCACTGCTACCGCTTTTGTCATTCCATGAATCTCTTATCTTACCCAGTAGATCAACAGTAGTAATAAATCTAACATGCTGCTTTTTGTACTTAACAAGTGAATTTCCAATACTTACTGCAAGTCTTGTCTTTCCACTTCCAGCTTCTTTTGAGTAAAAGTAAAGTCCTCTACCAAGTTCCTGCATTTTTTCAAATTTATCTACATACTTCTTGGCTACACTTACGGCTCTACTCGCCTTTACTTTAGACTCTTCTAGCTTATAAATATCAATATCGAAGTCCTCTATTGCTAAGTTTTGAAACTCTTTTGGTATCTGTGCAAAATCAAGCTTGTTATAGATAACTTGCTCTTCATAGCACTTACACTTTTTAGCAAATAACCCCTCCGGTTTATTAACTAAGTAATGTCCTGAACCATCACATATACCATAAGGGCATCCACATGTTCTTTCTGGCTCAGTCTGTGCTTCTTCATTGAATTCCGTGCTGCTCAGCATATTTTGCGAATTCATCTTCAACTGGTTCGCTATCCTCTGTATTTGGTCCTGTGTTATTTGCCCCATTTCCTTTCACCTTCTTTTGTTCTTTCTTAAGCTCTTGGTCAGCTATGTATTGATTGAGAGTAAGTATTTTCTCTTTAGTACATCTTTCAAGTATGCTTTTTGTGTACTTGAGGTTTCTTACTCCATTCTCAATGGTTTCTGTTAAAGATTTTTCTATTAGCTCAATCTCCATACCATCTTCTATATAGCTTGTTAACATTTCAATTTCATATTGACTAGGCATACGTCCAAAAGTACTCTCTAGCATAGTCGCAATTCTTTTAATGTTAGTAGCAGCTGTATTCTCCTCACTACTACTTTCCTTTTCTTTCTTTTTACTTTCTATTTTCTTTACTTTACTTTGGGGATTACTGCTAGCATTAACTTCGGTTTTTGTAACAATAACTAGAGTTTTTGTTGCAGAAACTTCATTTTTGGTTAAAAGTAGGTATTCTTCATAAATTTCCATTGCGCTTCTACGTCCTATTGCGAATATAAATCTCTGTTGAATTCCATGAGAAGTTAAGATTTTGTACTTGTCATACATTTGCTGATTAAATAACCCCCACTCTAAACATGAGGTTATTACTGCATTAACTATAGTTTCTGCTGCATTAACTCGTTTACTAAAGATTAATTGCTCCTTTTTAGTCCACTCTAAGTAGTAACCACTTTTGTAGATTGACTGAAGTAACTTTATAAAAATTGCAAATCCTACAAGTCCGTGTTCACTTTCTACAAGTTCTAGTTCATCATCTTTTCCAGCAGCAACATCCAGTGGAAAGTATTCTAACCCA
Source organism: Niameybacter massiliensis (assembly GCF_001282685.1). Lineage (GTDB taxonomy): Bacteria > Bacillota > Clostridia > Lachnospirales > Cellulosilyticaceae > Holtiella > Holtiella tumoricola. Next base: position 456,697 of record NZ_LN875035.1, read on the forward strand.
TCCTTTTTAGGCCTTGCCAATTCATTCACCCCTTTCTAAAAGGGGCATAGGCTTAAATCAATTTCTAGCCCCTTTTCAGCTATGTAAGTTGATTTATTAGTCAACTCATGTATTTCTCTTTTAAATTCCTCTGCATGACTATTTGAATCACTCAGATGCAATAAAACAATATTCCTAGTCTTACTTAAGTCATTTGCCTGGAGAAAGTCTTTACAAGTCTCCAGGCTCATATGATCTCGAACTATACGGTCTGCCAGTACTGGATTGAGTCCATTATCTACATGTTCATCAAGTATCTCTTTTGAATAGTTACACTCTATAAGCCAATGATTAGTTTCCTTAAACGTGTATTCTATATAACCTGTATCTGTTCCAAAAATTAACTGACCTAAGCCTTTATGATTAATTTTAAATCCATAACAGGGTACATCATGGTGATTCTTGAATGGTATGTAATTAAATCCACCAAACCTTAGAACCTCTTCATTCCTGTTAACTGTATAAGGCGAATAAACCTTAATTCCTCTCATAATGTACTGCCCTACATATCCTGCATGGTCCTTATGTTCGTGACTTACTAAGCATCCGACTATCTTCCTATAGTCCACATACCTTATGAGTTCTTTAAACGGTACCCCAGCTTCAATCACTAGGGCCTCCGTTTCAGATTCTAAGATATAACTATTACCAGCCGAACCACTTGCTAATACTTTAAGCCTCATCCTCATTCCTCCTAAATTCATCATCTTCTATGAACTTAATATCTTCTCTATATACATGAATGAATGTAGGATCATCTTCTGTAAACCCAGCTTCTTTGATAAAACCTATTACTTTAACTATTTTCGAATTGGCATATCCTTCGCAAAAATGTAACTCTGCAAGATGTATATTAGGGAACTGCCTTACTTCATCAATACTATATAGTTCTGTCACTTCTCCTGCTCTAGCAAGTGAAAATGTTTCATTAATAACCTTTACTCTTCTAGGCATTTAGAACACCACCTTAAATAGGACATACTATTTCTTCTTGAGTTGGTGCAGTTACTTGCGCTGGTACTTCTTGCTTATCTTCAACAAATGGTACATCTACAAATTCCTTACTTGCAGTCATTTCCTTTTGTTCTGCTTGTGGTGTAGGTGTAGATTCTTCATCTGCACCTTGATATGTATCAATTAGATCTCCATCATCACTGGAGTTAATAAGTGTTTTACAAACCCTTGTGATAATAGTTTTTTTACACATTTCATCCGTAAAGTTTGTGTGTGCTCCTGACTTTCCTTTTGCATAGCCTTGATTCCATGATTTCTGGATTTGGTCGTAACTCATATATACAAGGTCACCTCTTGTACCATCTTTAAAGATTGGAATAGCAAATGCACCTGTAATTTTTGACAAATTAACATTAAGTGGATTTGGTTTGTAGGTCTTAAGCTGCATGGTGAGATCATCAATATTGAATTCCATTTCAAATTCATCACCTTCATAGATAACAAAAGCCTTTACCTCTTCAAGACCTGAAACTCTTTTAGCAATAGCCAGCTTGCCGAAGTATGAAGTCATAAGCTGAAGCTTTCCTCCGAATGCTACAAAGTAGCATTGTTTTTTGCTTGGCTCTAGTCCCATCTTAACCATGTCTAAAAGAGAGTTGGCAATACTTTCTTTGGTACAACTTTCAAGCACTGGTTTCTTCGCATTATCTACTGTTTCAGCTAAAATTAATGCAGCACTTTGAAGTGCATTTCCTGCTACATAGTTTTGTGGTAATACTAATGACTTGTTCTCTTGAAGCTTGTTTACCTTTGCTAATACACTATCTGTAATTTCCTTTTGTGGTTTTACTGCTACTTGGTTATCTGACATCATTTGTTCCTCCTTGGTTTTAATTAATTTAATGGCATTTGAAATACTTCATCATCTTTTGTTTTGTTTTGAATAAAGTTTGCTATAATAGCCATAACTTCTTTTGCTCTTTCCTTTGTTCCGTAATCCCCTAGATGCACATAATCTTTTCCATAATTATTTACTATTCTTCCGCTCTCCCAAGCCTTTACTGTCTTGCATAATGTTAATGTTGTTCCATCTTGACTTCTAATCCAAATACCCTTCATCATTTAGTTCCCTCGCTTTTCTTTTTGAATTTACATGTCCAACAATCATTACAAGTTGCACACTTTTTCTCTTTTCCATAATGGCTACACATAGCGCATGCTTTTGAACCATTGCATAAATGATTTTCTTTATCCCAGTTACCACATGTATCACGCTTCATTATTCAATCCTCAACTCCTTATCAACTGCACTCACAATAAGGTCGATTACTTGACTTTGAGTTGCTGGAATGTCTGTTACAGATTCTCTATTATCAATGAATATAGGCGCATTCATTCCATAGTGTTCACTTAGAACATTTATAATCTCTATACCAGCTTGAACTTGGGCTGCATTATTTGCATTGCTGAAAGGAACTCCATTAATAAGTGATTCACAGCACTCTGCAAGTCCACCGTTTATTTGTTGATCAAATAGCTTAAAGCTTACGTTTTTAAACTTGCTATTGATATTAGCTTCTAGCATTTCTACTTTAGCCTTTGTAAAGTCCTCTATCATGATTTCTACTTGTTCTACATCTGCAAGCTTGCATTGTAAATCCTTAAGTTGCTCCTGAAGCTCTTTTATTCTTGCAAGCGCTTTAGCATTGGAATCATGCTTAGATACTCTTAATTTGATATTTTGAATATTAATCTCTTCCATTTTGATAGCTTGCTTAATGGCTTCATTGTCTACGCTTTCAAATGCTTGTACCTCTTTTTTGAGAACATCTATTTGATTATCTATTTCAGACGTATCACATGGTGTAGTATCTATTGGCTTCTCAAGTATCTTTTCAACCTCATTAATATTTGATTGAATACTTACTAATTGGCATGCAATCTCTTCAAATCTAGTAGTTAAATTCTGCATGTTCTGCTGTGTATTTAGTAAATCTGCTTTAATTATGTTTGCTTCATTAAGCAAACGTTCTTGTCTTATAGCTTTCTCTTCTATGTATTTGCTTTTAAGCTTTTCAACTTCTTCACTAGGTAGATCCTGTCCACAAGTAGGACAAATAGCTTTATGCTCATCAAAAGTTTCTTCTTCTATTTTCATCCATTCATTACGTCTGTCTGCTACTTTTGAAGTAAGGATAACTTCATCTTGTTTTAATGCTTCAATTTTCTTGACAATACTATCTTGCTCATATGTATGATTAGATAACTCACGTTTTAAAGTTTCTAACCTGTCCTTATTTTGGTTGTATTCTGCATATGTAGATTTATTATGCGCTCTTATAATCTCTTCTTTTGTGCGCTCTAAACTTAGTATTTGATGTTGTTTTGTACGTATCTCATTAAACTGTGCATCTGTAGCTTCTAATTGTTTTTCTAACTCTGCTTTATATGCTTCTTTTTCATCTATTTTTGCCTGGAGAACTTCTAACGGTTCAAGCCCTTCTTCTAGGCTTCTAGTTTGCTCATCAATTCTTGGTGGAATGTTCTCAATATCTGACTTAAGCTTCTTCTTAGTAGCTGCTAAAGACTTCTTGTATTCATCTGCACTTTTACCTGCTAATGTTTCTTGAAGTTTTTCATAACCCTCTATTTGGTTATCAGCAATATTGCCACATACTTCAAATAGGAACTTTCTTTTGTCTTGCCACTTCATTGCTTCAAAAGCTAATGGATTGGTTAAAAGCTTAAATGTCTTTTCATTAATAATTTCATTAACGTACTCTTGATACTCACTCTTTTTGCAAGGAACCCCATCTATATAGTAGATAGTCTCATGACCACTAAACTCCTGTTCTGCTTGTCCACGCTTCTTAACCCACTTTTCTCTAAACAACTTTCCTAGTGTGAATGTCTTGCCATTCAATACAAAGTCAGCTGTAACTTCTGTATTAAGAAAATGAATAGGCTCATTGTGTTCTGTGAGTGGTTTAATCTCGAAGTCCTTACGCTCCTGGCTATCTTTGTCATATAATAACCAACTAAACGCATCTGCTATTGTTGTTTTCCCTGTTCCATTTGCTCCATATATCCTAGTTTCTGTTGTGTCGAAAAAAATTCTTCTTTCTTTAATTCCCTTGAAATTCTTCAACTCTAGTACTTTTAATAAAAGTTTCATCTTACAAATACCTCCTAATTGGTATATAATCTAACTGATAAATTTTTATTTATCTGCACCAGTATGCTTGCCGGCGGCTGGTGCATTTTTAATTGTATCTAATGCTCTTTGGTAAACTGCTGCTTCATGAATAAGTTCTTGTACTGCGAATAATACATATTCAACTATTATTTCAAGTTGATGATTGATATCTGCTATAGGCTTATTCATCTTAATCATTTCCCAAAGTTCTACTTTATGAATGTGCAACCAATCAAGTTGTTCAAATGCTTCTTCATGTTCTTCTAATGCAAGTCCCCACATTTCATGATGATTGTGCATGTCACCCCATTTCTCTGTGTTAAACTCAGTTTGTTCTTGCTTAAGCTGCTTGATCATATCAAGTATGTATTGGTCTTTTTCTTCTTTTGACATTATCTTAATCATTGCTATGCTCCTTTTTCCTTTCCTCATTTCTAGCTATGTATGATGCTCCTACCATTGATGTAATTCCTATCAAGTAACCAAATGAAAATATCAAAATATCTTTCATAAGTCCTCCTTTTTAGTTAGAAGCTATGTACATTGAAATGCCAAAGATACCAAGTGTTATAAATGATGAGATTATATATTGTGTAAAATTAAGTAAGTCACATTCTAATCCGCCTGCAAGGCCCAAAAGCATTACAAATGATAATACCGAAATGGTACCCATTAGCTTTTTCAATTAACTCTCACCTCATTTTTAATTGCTTGTCCAATTTCATCGCTGTAGATGAAGTTAATCATCTACTTCTTGTTTAACATCAATATCTTTAATTGGATTTACAAACTCGTATCCTATCTTATGTACTGCATTAATAAGCATTTTTGTAAGCATTATCTTCTGTTCTTCTTTCGAATATGAATCTAAATCCTTTCCGTTAACTGTATAAATTACTTTCATACAATCACCTCTATTTATATCTATGTTTGTATAAAATTGTCCTATTAGCACTTTTACAATTTATTTGTATTATGCTATGCTCCTTTCTTCTCAAATAAACTTGTCTGTTCATAAGGTCTTTCCATCTTCAATATCCTTATACTCTCATCAATAATATCCATAGAATTTCTAAGCGTTTCTATGTCTATATCCTCCCACTTTCTAGCACCTAACCTAATAAGTACACGTTCTTTAACCAGTTCGTATTCTTCATCAGCTTTGGCAATTCCTAAACGTTTCTTTATGTAATGGCTGATACTTGATTTATCTGCACATGATGGCTTGTAGTATTCAGAGCATTTCCTTTCTACTTGCTTGATAGCAATTCCTAATTGCTCGTCTACTAAGCCCATGATTTGCCCTTTGAACTCGGCTAGGGCTTTGTTTATATCTAGTGAATGAACAACTTGTTCCATCTCATTAAAGCGTTTTACGTACTTAGCTGTAAAAATTATTCCTTTTTCTCCTGTAAATTTATTTGCTAGAAAGTCACAACCTAATCTAGTGCAGTCATAGCATTTTCTTGGTTTACCTTGTGCGTCTATATATGTACTTTCTATGAAATAATCAGCCAACGGAAAATTCCGCTCGCTAAGAACCGGTATAATCCCCTTCGTTTTCACTGTTCCATCTGTTTTATTTGTCCCTTCTAACTTTTGTAAAATATCTGAATGTCTAACTTCCATCATCTCAGCAACTTCTACTGTAGTAATTGCTGCTGGCTTTTCTTGTTTCTTACATAATGCATTCTTTGGCATATGTCATGCTCCTTTCAGTATTTGTTCTTCTTTCTGAACTTTTTCATTAAAAAAATATGATGGTATCTCTTCTTTTCTTAACCCTAAGACTTCTACTGAACGATTTATCTCATTTTGTGAAAATTCTAGTTTATTATTTAGTCTGTGGCTAAGTGAGACCCTTCCTATGCCTATCTTTTTAGCAAAATTATCTTGTGTTCCGCAAACTTCCTTAATTCTGCCTAGAAGCTTATTATAATCAAAACTCATTTTTCTCACTTCCTCTCTTTTTCATTTGTTCGTGTTTCTGAACTAACTAAATCATAAATCATGAATTTTTAACTGTCAATATATTTTTTCGTGTTTCTGAACTTTTTTTATTATTATTGGTGCATAATGTTGTCTTTTCTGAACACATATGATATTATCAGAATAGATTAACAAAAAAGGAGCCTTTATATCATGAAGAAAACTATATCAGAAAGAATAAGAGAAGGTTTAGCAATAAGAGGCATGAAACAAGCTGATTTAGTTAATAAAACCGGAATTGGTAAATCCTCTATCAGTACTTATATTTCAGGTTCTTATGAACCTAAACAAACTAATATCTATAAAATTGCTAAGGCATTAGATGTTAATGAGGCATGGCTTATGGGGCATGATGTTAAAATGGATAGAGATACCTCAGCCCAAGAACTTAATTTAACTGCAGCCGAACAGGAACATCTTAAGAGATATAGAACACTGGATGAAAAAGGACAACATACGGTAGATACCGTACTATATATGGAGTATAACCGTTGTACCAATGACTATTTAATGCCAATAGCGGCACATAATGATAATATTAACGATGAACAATTAGAGAAAATAAATAGAGATATAGAAAACATTTTACTTAAGAAAAAAAGATAATTTTATAATTTTTAAAGGTGATTTGCTTGAATGAATATGAAATTTTATTGCACAAAAGTTCTAAAGAAGGACTTGAAGTATTTGAAATGGCTTTGGAATCAGATTCTGATGCATTATGTGTTGGTGATACATTAGCCTTAAATACAAGACTATTAAGTACAGTACCCGAAAAAAGATGTACTTTAAGTGAGGAAGTCTGGCATAGCAAAACAACTGTTGGAAATATAATTGATACTCGTGACATTAATAATCTAAAACAAGAATGTTTTGCACGAAAGTGTTCTTTTGAAGATTTAATTCCGCTTGATAACATTGTGCAAGCATTACTTAATCACTGCTTAAATTTACAAGATGTATGTGAGTACCTGTGTGTAACAGAAAAGTACTTCTGTGAAGCAATTGCTTACTATAAGCAAAAATATGGTCCATATTATAGATGTAAAGAATACACATTACATTTTGAACCTTTGTCAGTTATAGGTTCATCAAAAGGAGATGGTTTAAATGACAGCAGCTCTTTATATTCGAGTAAGTACAGATGATCAGCTAGAGTTCTCTCCTGATGCTCAAAAAAGAGCATTACTTGAATACGCTAAAAAGAATAATATATTAGTAGATGAACAATATATTTTTGTTGATGAAGGTATTAGTGGCACAAGTGCTAAGAAAAGACCTGCCTTCCAAACTATGATTGCTACAGCGAAGAAAAAGCCTAAACCATTTGATACTATTTTAGTTCATAAATTCGATCGTTTTGCACGTTCTAGGGAAGACTCTGTAGTATATAAAAGTCTTCTTCGTAAAGAATGCGACATAAAAGTTATATCTATAACAGAACAAATGGAAGATGATAAATTCAGTGTTATTCTAGAGGCTATGCTTGAAGCTATGGCAGAATACTACTCTCTTAACTTAAGTGATGAGGTTATGAAAGGAATGACTGAAAAAGCACGTAGAGGGTTACCACAGTCAGAAGCACCATATGGATATAGGCGCGATGGAGATAAATATGTTTTAGTAGATGATGAAGCTGAAATTGTAAAAATGATATTCTCAAAATTTAATAGTGGTGAACTTGGATACGGGGAAATTTGCAGGTTTTTACTTCTAAATGGAATTACAAATAGAAAGGGTCAATCATTTACTGTTAGTGGAATAAAATATATGCTAGAAAATCCAATTTATTGTGGTAAAGTTCGCTGGAACTACTCTACTCATAAAGGTGGGCGTAGGAAAAATCCCAAAGAAGAATGGATCATAACCGATGGTGAGCATCAACGTATTATTAGCGATGAACTATACCAAAGTGTTCAACAAAAGATTGCTTCATTAAAAAAGGCTCCTGGACACTATACTCCTAATAAAGAAATTAAGCACTGGTTAAGTGGGCTCTTAAGATGTTCAAATTGCAACAAGGTATTAGTGTATAATAAAGGTTATCATAAGTACCCCTTTTATAGATGTAACGGATATAATAAAGGCGTATGCACTACCAGCAATATGGGGCCATTACATTTTTATGAAAAAGAAGTTTTGAAAGCATTATCTCTTAAATTTAATGAGCTTAGCCAAGGACTAGGCAACATAGATTCAGTAGTTGTAAAAACAAATAAAGAAACATCCAATAAAATTCTTCTTCAAAAACAGTTAGAAAAGGTTAGAAGAAAATATGAAATTGCTAAAAAGGCTTATTTGGCTGAAATTGATACTTTAGAAGAATATGCAAACAATAAATCAGATATTGAAAAAGAAGAAAGAGATCTATTAGATAAACTTTCTAAAGAAATTAGTTCTGAGGATGTATCAAAAATTATAACTTCTAAGTTAGAACATGCCATCCAAATATTAAATGATGATTCAAAAAGTAATACTGAAAAAAATACATTTTTAAAGAGCTTTATAAATAGTATAGATGTAGATAGAAACAATGATATACTAAAGATAAATATGTACGTAGAGTGCTAATCATAAGCACTCTTTTTATTTGTGTACCTTTAATACTCCAAGGTTACCTGGAAAAGTTGCCCCTATGACAGCAGCAGCAATCCTCTATCAAGGTCTTACTCTCATCATGCGCGAACAGGGGGAACAAATATGACAGATTTGAAAAATTTAAAATTAGGTGTTGCACTTTGCGGCTCCTTTTGTACGTTTAAGAAAGCAATGGTTATGCTTCAAAATTTAGTTGACTTAGGTGTTGATGTCTATCCAATTATGTCTTTCAATGCGTACTCTATTTCTACACGTTTTGGAAGTGCCACTGACTTTATAGATCAAGTTGAAACGATTACTGGAAAACCAATCATTCATTCTATTCATGATGCAGAACCTTTAGGACCAAAAAGTATGATTGATGCACTTCTCATTGCACCTTGCACAGGTAATACACTTTCTAAAATTGACCATGCAATTGTTGATACACCTGTTGTTTTAGCTGCAAATGCAACCATGATATGAATATGGGTTTCTATAAGTACACTTTATCAAATACTTGGCATGAGTTAAAAGCAATTAAAACTCTTGGTGATTGTATTAGATTTAATAGACTAAAAGCAAAATTAACTCAGGCTGAGCTTGCGAATAAGATTGGGTTAGATAAAAATACAATCTACTTACTAGAAAAAAATAAAGCTCTACTACACGTAAAATTTATTTTAAAAATTGAAGAAATCCTATCCTGCTCTTTAGTTGGATTTGATGAGTATTATGATTTTGCACGAGATACTTCTACATATATCATAAATATTAGAAATAAATTAGGATTAAAACGTAAAGGCTTTAGTAAATTGATAGGAGTACATAGTAGTACTTTATTAAAATGGGAAACAGGTAAGTCATATATAACAAGAATGCATATGAACAAATTAAGCTTTTTTTTCCTTGATAATAATATTTCTTAATTAACATAGCTAATCTATAAACTATTTATATGTTCAAGGCAATTGCAAGGATGATAGTGATTACTAATAACGTCCCAAAATAGCTAGTAATTAGTACTCTTCTTAAATTAAATTTTTCCATAAAAATAGACCACACTCCTTATTTTTCTAGAGTGTGGCCTTTTATTTATATTTTTATACTATAAAAATATATTCTAATCTAATAGCATACTTTGCAAGCCTCGTATCCTTGTTTTTTAGCATCATCAACTGTTAGTTCTCTGCTTGTTGTATTAATATATCTACAAGCTTTATAATGATATTTTTTACCTGTTCCAGTTACCCAAACCTTTTGGCCTGTTGATTGTATAGTAGTTGACTCTATAATTGTATTAGTAGGATTTGTTGATATCTGTACATTATTTATAGTATTCGATATAGTATCAACTTTAGTTACTATAGGTGTCTGCATCACTTTACCGTCTACTTTTTGTGTAGATATAGTAAGTATTTTCTCATCACTAGTAATAATAATATTGCCATTTAAATCAGTTCTATATGTTTTAATGTCTTTAAGTCTGTCGCTTACTTCTTTATGCGGGTGGCCATACTTATTGTCCTTTCCACAAGTAATAACAGCTATTTCAGGTTTTACTTTATCCAAAAACTCTTTACTTGTTGAAGTATTACTTCCGTGATGCCCTACTTTAAGTACATCTATATCTATCATTTTATCTAAGATAGATTTTTCTACATCTTTGCCAGCCAGCATCTCCTGTAAATAAAAATTCATGCTCATCGTTTTTATAAAGCATTATTAAACTTCTATCATTTACATCTTTAGATTGACTTTTTGTATTATAAAATTGGAATGTACCATTACCTAAAGTAACTATTTTATCTTCTAATGGTACACTTGGTTTTAAATTTTTATTAGTAGCAGCTTGAACACAATCTTTATAAGTTTTTGTATCAGCACTACCATTTCCAATTAACACTATGCCAATTTCGAAGTTCTTGATTACTGCATCTAATGCCCCACAATGGTCTGCATCTGGATGAGTTAATACTATGTAATCTAATTTTTTTACCTCTTGCATCTTAAGGTATTCTACAAGAGACTTTTCATCATCATTTTCTGCTCCATCTATAAGCATATTTTTACCGTTGTCTTTAATAAGAATTGAATCACTGTTTCCAGTATCAATAAAAATGTACTTCAACCGATTGTATAATTTGAATTTGCTGGACATTTTTTGCAAATAATGTATTGGTAATTAGTAATAATGACATAATAAATATCAAAAATTTACTAGATCTCTTCACTTTTATCCCTCCATTTTCTGCTATACTATTTCACAAAGTAATATATTTAATACTTTTAATCTTAAAATAACATTGTCCATAAATATATATTTTTAGTCATATCGTTTTATACACTTAATTCTTTTTCTTTCTGATATATTAAATCTAATAATCTATTCTTTATCTCATCTTTATTATGTGCATAATGAGATCTAGCATGACAATTTGCACATATTGCCGCTACTGATACTGGGTGATCAGGTCCATTATCGGATAATCTAGTAATATGATGAACTTCTAAATACATATCACCATTTTTTTTTACAAATCCTCTTTCTCCGCACAATTCACATACTCCCTGTGAGCGCCTCATAGCATACTCCCTAATCGCCTTACTCCTTTTCCTTACATTTATTTTTATTTCCTCACTAGACGCTCCCTCAACAGCTTGCTCCATAGCCTTTTTTCTCAATTCTTCTAATGATTGATTTAGATTACTTTCTGCTAAATCATTAAAATCACAGCCTACATCTATATTATCAATGGGATTTAATTCAAACACTATTGAATTTCTCTCTCTATTGTTTTTATCTATGGCTTGTATTATCTCGTAACCCAGGCACATAAATTCGCCAATATATTTAACATATGCTGATTTTACATATTGAAACAGAAATATAGATTTATTATTTTTCAAGTGATCTCTTACTGCTTTATTTCCTCTTATAAATTGCATATGCCCTATCTGGCCTTCTCCTGTATACTTAAAGGTTCCATATTTAGTCCAACTATCTGCATATCCAAATTCATCTCCTGACTCACCTGTAAATATAAATATACAAGGAAAGTTTGTAGGTGTACTTATTCCACCTTGTCCTTGACCTCCATATTCCATATGAATATTTTTACGCTTATAAACTTCATTTCTAATAAACATAACCTCTCCCTCCTTTATCTGACTATACTATATCATAAAATTTATTAGTATATTTAACTATTTCCTATAGTATTCCTCTTTACATGAAAAAGCTAGAACCATAGTCCTAGCTAAAATAATAACTCTATTTATACAATATACTTGATTTAGTAACCTTTATGTCTGAATCACAATAATTTAAATATGTTGCTATTTCTTCTACATTACTTACTTTAGGCCCAAGTATTACTTCTTCTAAATCTATGTCTTTATTAATTTCTATAAATAAATGAGGCACCCTCCATGTAGAAATTTTATCTGTTTGCACATTATTACTCCCAAATCTTATAAGTCTTATTTCTTTCTCATATTTATATTGAGCATATTTATACAGAAATCTTACTTGATCTAATATATTGCATATTATTTTTCTCATTGTTATATCTCTTACTTTATCTATACCTAAATCATTTAATATAATACAAATTTCTTCAAAGATTTTTTCATCTATATTCATAAAATCTTCTTCTATATAACTTACTTTGTATAAACAATTTGTTATTTTATTATTTTCTTTTAGCAAAATATCCTCATCTTCTTTTAAATTCTCTTCTACCCTATGATATGTAAGACTGTGTTTTTCCTCATTATCAAAAAAAGTATTCTTAAATAGTAAACAACACCCTTCTCCATTCTCACTATACGTTGTCCACATAGGTAAATTATCTTCAGACTCTGAAAAACTTGTTATATACGTTTGACTATAGTTATTTAATATTTTTCTTCCATTTTTTGTACTATCTTCATTATACAAAATATCTATAATATCTTTTATAGACTTATACTGATTATTATTTTTACATAGTAATTCTTTATCTATATGACTTAATATATTTTTAAAGACTTCGCCCTCCATTGGATCATTCATATAGACCGAATTGTTTAACCTTAATCGTGGCTTACTTTGTTTATCTAAGTCATTTACTCCTTTATTAGGTTTAATTAAAAAGTTAATCGTATTCATCTTAGTATAATGACAAATTTTTGAGTCTTGATTTACTATTTTAATTCTTGATTTTTTCAGTTCACTAACCTTAATAAATAATTTTATAATTTGTATGTATGTATTCTCATCCTTTAATGTGTTCTTTAGATATTCTAAGAAAGATCTATTGTCTTTCTCTAACATTAACAAATTTAATTGATCCTTAATATATTCTTTTGAGTCTATTGGAAACAATTTCATTCTCTCAGTGTAGTAGCCCTTATTATAAGGATTTAATTTAATTGCATTTTCATAATCTGCCAAAGCTTTTTCTAGATTTTCTAGCCTCCTATATACCTCTGCTCTCTCTTTAAATGCAAGGCTATTTTGGGGATCTAGCTCTATTGCTCTTGTATAATTTTTTAATGCTTCTTCATTTTCATCCCATAGACCATATATATATCCTCTGCTATAATATGCATTACTGCTATTAGGCTCTAATTCTACTATTTTATCCGCATCTTCTAATGATTTTAACTTATCATTTAGTTTATTATATAATATTGCTCTATTACTATAGTATATAGACGTATCAGGTTTTAATTCAATTGCTTTTGTATAATCTGCTAACGCTTGTTCTAGTCTCTTGGTTATGCTATATAATATTCCTCTACGATTGTAGTACAATGCATTAGTAGGTTTCAATTCAATTGCTTTTGTATAATCTGCTATAGCCTTTTCTTCTTCCTTAAGATCTCTATATAGTACTCCTCTACGGTTGTAGTACAGTGGATTATCAGGTTTCAATTCAATTGCTTTTGTATAATCCTCTACTGCCTTCTCTTGTTCATTAAGTTCTCTATATAGCAGCCCTCTACTACTGTAGTACTGTGAATTATTAGGTTTCAATTCAATTGCTTTTGTATAATCCTCTACTGCCTTCTCTTGTTCATTAAGTTCTCTATATAGCAGCCCTCTACTACTGTAGTACTGTGGATTATCAGGTTTCAATTCAATTGCTTTTGTATAATCCTCTACTGCCTTCTCTTGTTCATTGAGTTCTCTATATAGCGCCCCTCTAAACTTATAGTACTGTGCATTACCAGGTCTCAATTCAATTATTTTTGTATAATCTGCTAATGCCTTCTCTTGTTCATTGAGTTCTTTATATAGGGATCCTCTAAACTTATAGTACAATACATTTTTAGGCTCTAATTCAATTGATTTTGTATAATCTGCTAATGCCTTCTCTTGTTCATTGAGTTTTCTATATAGCGCCCCTCTAAGTTTATAGTACAATGCTTTATTAGGATCTAATTCAATTGCTTTTGTATAATCTGCTAATGCCTTTTCTTCTTCTTGTGACTCTCTATATATCATTCCTCTAACCTTATAATACAATGCATTAGTCGGATCTAATTCAATTGCCTTTGTATAATCCGCTACTGCCTTCTCTACTTGTGACTCTTTATATATTAATCCTCTATAAGCGTAGTACTGTGCATTAGTCGGATCTAATTCAATTGCTTTTGTATAATCTGCTAATGCCTTTTCTTCTTGTGACTCTTTATATATTAATCCTCTATAAGCGTAGTACTGTGCATTAGTCGGATCTAATTCAATTGCTTTTGTATAATCTGCTAATGCCTTTTCTTCTTCTTGTGACTCTTTATATATTAATCCTCTATAAGCGTAGTAGTGTGTATTAGTCGGATCTAATTCAATTGCTTTTGTATAATCTGCTAATGCCTTTTCTAATTTTTCTTCTTCTTGTGACTCTTTATATAGCATTCCTCTATAAGCGTAGTACTGTGTATTAGTCGGATCTAATTCAATTGCTTTTGTATAATCTGCTAATGCCTTTTCTAATTTTTCTTCTTGTGACTCTTTATATAGCATTCCTCTATAAGCGTAGTACTGTGCATTAGTCGGATCTAATTCAATTGCTTTTGTATAATCTACTAACGCCTTTTCTTCTTCTTCCAACTCTCTATATAGTCTAGCTCTACTATTATATGCGCTGGCATCCTTTCTATCTAACTCTATTTTTCTTGTATAAATTTCTATCTCTCTCTTAATACTATCAGTAGTTTCTTCCTGCATTTGTGCTTTCATCCTAAATCCTCTTTATTATTTTATTATCAATAATATTATATATATAATTACACGATAGTTCAAGATTTAACAATATCTCTTCCAAGTATCTATGATTATTTAGATAATATATTTACAACAATCATTGTATACACCTTTATATGTATAAGAATATCTATTGGCTAGTATATTTTCTATCTTATGCCATTTTTTAATTGTTGTATTTTTCTTGCACAGTTAATTATCAATTTAGGTACATTATTAGGTTTTATTTTATCTTTATCTTTCCATACGCTTAATGTATTTACTACACCTTCTTGATTTAGTACTTTAAGTGCTTCTTGATATTCATCTTTAGCTTGAACTTTAGTCTCTTCAACTTCTTTCATCATTCTAAGCAAATCATGTCCATATGTAGCACTTGGACACCAGTTGCCACCTAATGCTTCTACTGTTGGCGCTTCACCTTTAAGATAACTAAAGTGCCTTGGATCAAGTGTGTTTGACTTAGGATATCCATTAACACCCGCATAAAGTGCTAGATGATCTATATGTGCCTTAATACCATCTTCCCATGTATCAAAACGTTTGTGTGCTTCTGCAATGGTGCAATCATCTTTACCTGATGCAGTTTCTTTTAATCCACATGGATTTCTGTAGGTTTCATCTAACACGCCTCCAAACTTACCATAGCCTGTTTCCTTGGTATACTGAACAATAGCTACTACTGGATTAATGCCTACTTTAAGACATTCTTTAAAGTAAATAGATAGATTATCAATAAAAATCTGTTTTGGCTTCTTAACAATTGCCCACTCTTGACACTGTTCTAATGTTGCTGTAGCTGGACCAATAATAGGTGTGCCTCCTACGTTGCTAGTGCCTAACACTTTTAAGATTCCTTCTCCTATACCTCTACCCATTAACTTACGTTCTTCAGATGTATCAATAATTTCAACATCCTTTGAATCAATAAAAGCACACTCCACAATAACAGCTGGCATACTTGTTTGCCTAATCACTCCAAAATAATCATGTCCCGCATCATTTACTTTTGTATATATTTCTTTAGGACGCTTATTTTGGCCAGTAACTTGATTAATTGAGTCAACTATCTCTTGTGCCATCTTTAAACTTGTACCACCAGTTACACTATAAATAACTTCTACGCCATCACCCCCTCCTGCATTGGTATGTATAGAGATAAAAAGAGCTGCTTTATGCTTGTTAGCAAATGCAACTCTTTCATTAATACTTACAGTTTTATCTGTGTCTCTAGTTTGCAATACTTGAATTCCTTTAGACTCTAGATACTCTTTGCAAAACTTGCTAATACTAGATACTAAATCTTTTTCTTTTAGTCCGTTAGCACATGCTCCTGGATCAGAACCTCCATGCCCTGGGTCTAATACAACTAATCTACTCATCCATCTTACCTCCTATAATAGTTTCTCCCATTGAATCCACTTTGTCTTTTGCCACATTTAGTGCTTTCGTTATAAAAGGTGGCAAATCCATACCAGCATGTTGTAAATTCTCTAAGTTACTTATAAACTCTCTTACAAATATCCATGCTAGAGTTAATGCTGTAAATATAATTTTTGTGGCTACAACTATTCCTAATGTATTGGCTATCTGAATTAGTCCATAATCAAGCAGTAATGATAGTACGATAAGCATTCCCATACCTATCTTTCTATAGATACCCTTGATTACAAGCTTACTCTCTACCTTTTCATCCTCTCTAGCACCTGCTGCATAAGCACGTGTGAACAGATCAGCAACCATTAATAAAATTACTCCATATAATAGAGGTGTAAAAATCCCAAAATAATTTGCGATGCATAAATTAATTGTTGTAAATATAGCAATTACTACTGATTTGATATCTTCCATATTTCCTCCTTAGTACAATACTCTATTTTTAAAAAAGGCATAAAAAATAATGCTATCTCTAGTGCCTTTTCTATGCCTTATTTACTTTCTAAAATCATTCTTTTATTTACTTATTGCTGATACTTCTTCCAAAGTTAGTGAAAATTGCTGCTGTGTATATCCAAGCGTTTCTGCTGCTTCATCTGCATCAATCCATCCCATAGCTAAAAATAAAGCTGTTAGTTCTTGCATACCTTGTAAATTTTGTGTGCCTTGATCTGTTGCTGCTACTGCAATTCTTACAAAAATATTTTTTTCCACCATTCCGTTTAATTTCTCACTCATTATTTCATTCCTCCGTTTAATAAAGTATTTTTTGCTGTTTGTGTTGCTAACATTCCTATTGCTTCTTCAATTTGTGTTAATCTTACTTCTGTCTTATCAGGTGCTATATTTGTTTTATTAGCTTCTTTCCATGTTTGAATTTCTTCAGGCGTTGCACCTTCTTCCCATGATCCATCAACTAGTTTAGGCTTAACATATCCAACTGTTAATGGCACTGTTGTATATGGCACGTTTACTGGCAATGGCAATTCATTTCCGTGATTATCAAATTGTCTTTCAACTAATCTTGATTCATCTTCATAAAATCCATTTGCATCTATTATCCATATTTGTTGCATCATAGAATCACCCTCATATAAATATTTTTCACATTATTATTTGTTGTACATATTTCTATTTGTCCATTGCTTCTTATAAAACCATGCACATTTGATGTTGCATCACCTCCAACATCTACACCAGTACATGTCATTGCTAATATGGGATGTTTTGGTACTATTGTAGATATAGCAACAATAGTATTTTTGCCTGTTGCAAATGTTGAACCATCTGTTTTTGATACTCTAAAACTAATATAGGCCGCTGTATTTGTTGTATAACAATCCTGAAAATCAACTGTTATACCCGTATTAGGTGTTACATTGAATTGTGTCTTTGAAGTTGCTGCAAGCTCTTTCCACCCACTAAAACTATTATTCCAACAATCACCAACATAAATTTTATTACTTGGATTATAGCTACTTAGAGTTGCTTTCCAGTCTGCACCTACAGGGGATCTTTCAAAAGTAGCAATATAAAACTTATTTGCTTCAGGTTGTCCAGTACAATTTTGATGTATATAATAAATACCTGGTAAAGTTGCATGATTTTTAAAGAAATCTATAACATTTTGATTCTCTATATTAAATCTTTTTGTCATTGTAAAATCTGTTGTTGCAATTTCTTTCCATGCTGTCCATTGCCCGTCTTTTAAAACTCTCTCTTTTACTTGGCCTATATTGCCGCCATAAACACATTTTGCTCTATGAAAAACAATGCCACTTTGTATAGGATTAACCTCTAAATACCAAACCCCTCCACCAGGTGAATTTGTACCCCCTCCAATACGATAACGTTGAAAATCAATCAATGTATTATAGTCTGGATTATCTAACCATTTAGCAAATTGAATTCCTATTTTATCAAATAAACCATTGATTTGTTCTTCTACTGTTTTACCATCCGGGCCGAATACAACGTCACTCGATGTATGAGGATATAATTCATCCCCATTATCTGCTTGAAATGCTCCCTTTAATCTTGCCATCCTTTCGCCTCCTATCCCATTACCTTAAAGAATATTTTTCTAGATACTGCATTTGTTGTACTCGTTCCTACTTTTATTGAATCTCCTGGATCTCCTTTTTCGCCTTTAGCACCTGTTGCCCCTGGGTCTCCTTTTGGTCCTTGTGCGCCTGTTGCCCCCGGATCTCCTTTTGGTCCTTGTGCGCCCTGTGCTCCAGTTGTTCCTCTAAAGTTTCCTCTTTTAGTCCAAGTTGTAGATGCTGTTTTTTCAAATACATCTCCATTAGATGTATTCAGTGCCCAATCTCCTACTACACCTAATGATGTAGCTGGTGTACCAGTAACATTATGCATTTTAGATCCTGTAACTCCAGCTGGACCTTGTGCTCCTGTTTCTCCTCTTGGACCTTGTGGGCCTGCTGCACCTGTAGGGCCTTGTGGACCTATTGCTCCCGTTGTCCCCTTAGGACCCGTTAATTTACCTGCATTTAACTTTTGCTGAAAAGTTTCTCCATCTGAAAAAGTTACACAATCTGCTGACGTTAATACATCTACTCCTTCAATAACTTCGCCAGTACTTTCATCTATCAATTGTACCCTTACTTTTTTTAATACTTCTGCCATTTAAAGTTCACTCCTTATTCTTTTATTTCAATCCCCATATTAGGGCTTACTTTTATAATGCCATTACTACTTCCACCACTCTGCCTACTTGTAACTTTAAAATACATCTTCCCCTTTACTCTATCCTGAACAGGAATATCCGAACCTTCTGGTATAACATATGGACTAGATAAATTCTTGATTTGGTTAGCTTGATTATGAAGTGTATCATCTGCTTTTTTCATATTTCTATTATGCACTTCTATATCATAGAAATCATCTTCTAGTGGTGTCTCAAAATCATAATACTGTGTACGTTCTATACTCATTTAAGCACCTCCTCTCTCATTTCCCTATGTCTCATTTCTTTAAGCTGCCTATGTGTATATCGTTTTAACTTCTTATGCTGATTGTATCTAAGTTCTACAGTAATGAGTAAATTGGCCGGAGCCATTTTCCTTAATAGATTCCTAGCTTCATCTTCCATCCTTTTTACTGTGAGCTCTACTCTAACAAACATCGTATACTCATTAGAGTTAAGTTGTACACTAAACCCATCCTCACCACAAAGTTGTGTTAGACGTTCTATCATACTTCTATATGTATAAGGTAATCCGTCTCCCCACTTACTAAGCACTCTAAATCGTCTACTTTCTAGCGTATCATCTGCAAATGGTATAAGGTTAAGTATCTTTTCCCTACGTGCAATCCCTTCTTCTGTAGCTGTTTGTATAAACTGGTCATTAATAATATTACTCAGTTCATCATTTACCTTTTTTATTTCTCCATCTTCAACGACACCTATTGATTCAAATTCTTTTATATTTTGTATAGCTTCAATCCAATAGTCTTTTATCATACTTTTGTCACCGTCCCCAACTTTGGTATACTGTTAGGTTGTAAGATTAGGTTATTTAATGAACTGTTTATCTTAGTAAACTGAACATCTAATACACCAGTAACCTGAAGGATACGTGTTTCTATATGCGCGATTCTTACTACTATGTTTTCTGCATTCTCCCATGTACTAGATAACTGAGTTAGATATTCATCTATAGCCTTATCTATATACGGCTTTACATCTTCCCAAGTATGGATATCTAGAAGAGTAATATTACTTTCAACATTTACAACCATTTCATCTACTGCCTGAACAGTTACAACATGCCCTATAGGTGCTATCCCTACCCCTTTGCCTTGATTTTGTGTAGGATCTATCAGTGTTTGCACCTGGTTAATTAATTCATTGTTAGGCTTCTTGTATTCTGAGTTAATAACTACTAACTTAACAGTTCCACCACCATTCCAAGTAGGGTAAACCTTTGTGCCACCTATGCCTTTAACCTGATTTGTTCTTTGCTTGTAATCAGCAATATTTCCACCAAACGCTTCATTCTCTATGCTGCTAAAATATCTCTTACGTAATGCTTCATCATCTTCTATATCTTCTCCTGGTATGATTATGTCTAATAGCATCGCACTTGTTAATCCATCTATATTGTCTAGTGGAATCAACGATCCTGAATAGATGTTTCCAACTTTTCCAAGCTGCTCACATTTTAATTCATATTCAAAGCCTACTATTTGTTTAATTACTTGATACGTAGTATCTTCAAAAGCAAATCTGCTACCTATAGGAATTTCTATATTGAATTTCCCTTTTCTAATAGCATTTGTTGCCTGTTCCCTGTACACACCACGTTCACTACACCTTTTTGTAAGGAAATCACCTGTACTAGTATCTGCATAGGTTAACTCAAGAACATTTTTAAGTTCCATATACACTTGAACTAGCTCAAAACAGGCAGGTGCTATTGCATCATAAATCAATGTGCCTTCACCTTTGTAAATTTCATCAGGTACTTTACTCAAACATCTATTAAGCAATTCTTCATACGTTGGTACGTTTATCATGTATATGCACCTCCCCAAACTCTGTAACAACTGTAAAATCACATGTTAGTAATGTCTTTTCAAATGTTACATGAAAATTATTAATTTCTTTGATGTACTCATTAACTAACAAGGCTTCTTTGATATATCGTTCTACTTCACTTTCGATAAACTCTCTATCAAAATTCTTGCTAATTAATTCCTCTAGCTCTACGCCATGATCCCAAGTATAAATAAGATATTTATATCTTTCTGTCATGAGCGCTTTATAAATCCACACTTTAATTGCTTCTTTACCTTTTACTGTTCTGCCTGTTAACTTGCCTGTTTCAAAGTCAATGCCGTATTCAATAGGTATTCTCTTTTCATCTAAAATTGCCTCTTGCGGTTCCTGTTGATTTATGAAAGGGAATAAACTCATACCAAGCTCACCACCTTGCATAACACGATATAAAGCTGCTCACCATCCATAGGCATTAGTGCTAGTGAGTCACCTTTTTTCAAATAACCTTTATACTCTACTTCTGATTCTCCATCTAATGTATATTGTCCACTTGATTCACATGCACCAGATAAAGTTGCTTCATTATTGATAGCATGATCATGACTAGCAAAAGAATCATCGCCAGATCCACCGGATGTATTTTGCGTACTGGATGACAAAGTACCACTCATACTGGACTCACCACTATTTACAAGAGTACCTTTTGAAGATACTTTAAGGCTTCTTTTGTAACCTTCAACTAGGAAGTCATCTATAAGAAAATCATCAGGATCTAATATCAATTCATCAACTTTTATTTTTAAAGGGGACTCTGAGATAACTTCGCCCAAACAAATAGAAGGTGGATTTGATTTCGCACCTTCTGTCTGCATCATTGAGATTATCCCTGAGTA
Organism: Niameybacter massiliensis; assembly: GCF_001282685.1. Classification (GTDB taxonomy): domain Bacteria; phylum Bacillota; class Clostridia; order Lachnospirales; family Cellulosilyticaceae; genus Holtiella; species Holtiella tumoricola. The sequence continues at coordinate 478,557 of NZ_LN875035.1, forward strand.
TGGATCATCATTCATATACCCACCTCCTATTTTTCATCCATAATATTTTTAAAGTTTAAATTCAGCTTCATAATATGTTGTCCATTGGACCATGTGTGTGTATCGCTATCAATATAGAATACGCCTGTTAGCCCACTTGCACTATCTTTAAGTTGAATACCATTCCCTGTAACACAATCAACATAGCCTAGTGCTGTGACATTAACAGTTTTTTGAACATCTACGAGCATTGATTGTGCAACAGTTTTGGCTTGCTTATCTTTTTCTTTCGTATAAATATTTTGCAGTAATCCATACTTTTTAATCCACTCAGCATTTTCAACCATTCCAATATCGTTACCTTTGCCATCATAAATGCGTACCCTATTCACCATGTTCTCAATACTTTCAGTATAGCCACTGTCAATGATATTACTTTCGTCCGATAGCATGAATGTACTCATAACAGCACCAATTTCTATAACGTCTAGTTTGCCATCTCTCATTTTGGCCATATACTTTTTATTATTCTGCTTACTTGCTCCTGTATAGGCACTCATAAAAATATCATAAAGATATTTGTTATTTGCTTTTATATCTTGCTTAATTCCAGTCTTAACAATATTTCCTATAGGTATTAAGAAGTCATTACATATGGTTCTCGTAATTTCTTCTGCAGTTTTCTTTTTGAAGTTATATACGCCTCTGTTTTTAATTGCATAGATTAAATGATCATACGCAGTCACATTAACTGTACTTGCTTGACCAGCTCTAGTATTTAAAAAAACAAACCCTTTAAATAATAGTTTCCCATCATCATTAAAGAGTTTTAATATACTGCCATTCTTAATATAAAGATCTGGTATGTTCTTATCTAATACACTATTAATTAAATCTATATCTAATCTTCTAGCGACTTGATTCTTGCTTCCTGTCCAAGTTATTTTACCTATGTAATGTGTAATATCACTGTATAAATCCTCTTGATGTAAATATACTTTAGGCATTAGATCAACACCACCGTTCCTTTAACTAGGTCCATGCCCTTATGCTGGTCTACTTTATTCGTTTTTGCTATAGCATTGGCATTACTCATGCTACCAGTAGCTTTTTTCGCTACCGTATACATGTTATCCCCTTTTTGAGCTTTTTGTGTAGAAGGTATAGGTTTAGTTTCTCTTTTAGTTGCTGGAACAGTAATTTTAGCACCATTAGAGGTTGTAATTTCTGTAGGTTTAACTTGCTTTGTAAAGACATATTCCCTAAGTTCTAGCACAAAGTAAACATCTCTAGTCCCATCTTGTTCTGAAAATGTAAAGTTCTCAATAGTCATGGCATAATTAACCGATGTTCCTGTAATAATTAACCGGATAGGTTTACCTGAATCCCTCCACTTTTGAATCATCTTTACACATTCATAAGGTTTAGGAAATCCTGTATACTTACAAAAATAATATTCCTGTGCGGGGAAAAAGCTTGATAGTGAAATGGATGCAAGGCCTTTTTTACCTATCAAGTTTATTTCTCCTAGTGAATTTATATTGATAACGGTATTATTATGTCTTTGTGATAATTCAAATTCACCAGGTATAACAGGCAATCTTAATTGTTCTTCATTGTTGTTATATGATAAATAAAAGTCCATACGCTCCTCCTATCCCATTGATGTATTCATTGAATGCTTTGCTAGATTCATATATAAAAGGTTAGCCACCTTCTCGATATCTGCTTCTTCTCTTACAGTCATTGAAGCTATATTTATATTAACGCCACCTGAAACTTTTGCATTATCTTCTTGATCTGCTTGCACTTTTGTTTTTATTCGTTCACCTTCATGCACACGCACAAGCATATCATTTCTTGGCACTCTATCTAATCCTGTGGCATATCCAGCAACCGACTTAGTGTCTATACCTCCAAAAGTATTTGTCCCATTGCCTGTAAATTTATCTTTAAATTTTTGTACAAATGTTCCATGCTCTTTCGTAAGTTCAGAAACCTGCGGGGAATAAAGTCCAGAGGCTGTTAATTTTTCAATAACACTTGCATAACCCTCTGAAAATTTCTCAGCCATCTTTTCTCCAAATATAAGATATTCATTATTAAGTGCTACATCCTCTTGGATATTTTGAATAACATTCATTTGTGACTCTCTTAACTTCTGCATACCCTCGCCCTTTTGATAATTCACTTCGGCTTCTGTCTTTGCACTAAAGATAATTTCACCCATTTTGGCACCATCACCAGCTGCTTCTGCTTCTGAGAATTCACTTGTTTTCATAGCATTATTAATAGCATCTACAATACTTTTTTGATGTTGATTCTCTAAATCTGCTTGGAATTCACCTATTAAACTATAAGCTTTTTCCATTTCTTCCCGCATGGGACCATTTAATATGCCTAGTTCTTGTTCAATACCCTCTTTACGCTTTTCTGTATAGCCTTTGCCCATTGCACTATCTAGCTGTGCCCATGAATCACTTAATGTAGATACTAGACCTGAGTAAGTTTCTGACTGTTTAGCCATATTGCCTTCAAACTCTTTACCCATTGCATCTACAATGATTTGAGAAGCTTTAGCACCATCTATAGTGCCTTTGCTAATCATTTCATAAATCTCTTTATTAGATTTGCCAAGTGCTTCTGCTAAATAATCTATAGCAGGGATTGCTCTTTCCGAAAGCTGATTAATATATTCCAAACTTGTTTTTCCGCTAGATTTCATTCGGCCCAATGCTGTTGCTACAACATTTTGCCCCTCTTTATCTATATCTAAGGCACTCGATGCATCTCCTATCTTTGTCATGAAAGGTATGATTTCTTCTTGCTTATACTTATAACTTAGCAATACTTTCGATGTATCTAATAAATCATTCATTTCAAAAGGCGTCTTTGCGCTAAACTGTTGAATGTCCTTTAAAAACTTATCTGCATGCTCAGCTCCGCCAAGTAATGTCCCATATGAAATCATATCGGTTTCACGTTTTGCTGCTAGACCTCGTCCATTTACTAGACTTTCTTCTTGCTCTTCATTAAATTTTTGATAAATGCGTTGTACTTCTCCAGTAAAGTTTTCATCTTGTCTTTGTCGCTTCTCTGTTCCAGATGTTATACCTCCAGCAAGTCCACCTACTGCTGCTCCTATTGCAATACCAGCTGGTCCTGCTACTGATCCTAGTGCAGCCCCTGTTGCAGCACCCCCAACAACGCCATTAATCATGCTACCTGTGTTCACACCGAACATAGAGGTTATTTCTTGACTAATTCTTCCAGTAAAAGCATTCCCTATCATACCTGCTAGACCAGCACTCGCTATACTCTTCAACCAAGAAGATTGTTGCCCCTCCATTGTTTTATTAAAATTCTTGGACTTGTTCATATCATCCATTAGTTGCTTTTCTGCTTTGCTTGCTTCTTTGGCTGCTTGTGATAATCTTCTATATTCTTCTTGCAAATCTTCAAGAGCACGTTGCTTCTCTTTAAAAGCTTGTTCAGAACCTGAAACATTCTCTTTTACTGCTTTTTCAAGTTCCTTAAGCTCTTGCTTTGCTTTAGTCATATCAAATTTAACTTCAGTTCTTTTATCAAATGCTTGTGATTGTATTTTCCTATACTCTGATACATCCCTAGATAATCCACCTACAGACTTTCGCATAGATTGAACTGAATGTGTCAAATTATCACTAGCTTTAAATGCTATGGATACGTCTTTGCTCACCTTCCCCCTCCTTTTTATAGATTTACCAAGGCCTTTGTCTACTTTCAACTTCTATTATGTACATTGCTCTTAAAATCTTAAGTTCACCAGCTGGCATATTGTATACTTTGGAAGGCTCCCACCCATGCTTCACCCATGCATAGTACATAAGGTTAGCTATTGTATTGCCTTCCTCTAGAAGTTTTTTACTTCTTTTACTACATCTCTTCCATAACCACTCAATGTATTGATTTCCAAGAAAAGTGAATATACTTCGCCCGGTTTTAAGATTTTTTTAAGTAAGTCTTTAGGTGTAGATGCTCCAAACTTATCCATCAATTCTTTGTTGTTAAACCTTTTACCTTCAATCCTGCATGATTCAATCACAGTATTGTATTTTGTTTCTGTATGGTTGTTACTAATTTCACTCACATGATCAACCTGTTCATCTGTAAGTGCATGGCAAGTAATTACAAACTTTTCACCAAGTATCTTAGACAATCTTTTAATTTCATAATCTTTCTTGTTATTCTCTTCAAACTTTTTTGCATCTGTTTCCAATAATAAATCAATAATACTCATATCTGCCTCCTTATATTTAGAAGGCTAGGAATTCCTAGCCTTATTCTGGTTGAATGATATCTAAATAATCCCAATCTGTAAAAGTAAAGTTTTGTGTAATCGTTCCAATTTGATTAGCTGTCCAGTCTGCAAGTGTAAGTGTACTAAACTGACAATCTTTTAATACTACCCTTTCAGCGCCTTCTGCATCTGGATCGTCTAATTTACTAATAATAGTAAACACTGGTGTTTTGCCCTTTTTAATCATATCTGAAAGCTTAATGGCCATACGTGAATTGGTTTTTGTCATTGTGATTGATCCATTTCCATTGGAACCACTTACTTTTTTATGCTTACTTAATGTTCCACACATCGGAACATCTAAAAAATCTAATGAGATTTCTGCTTTTAATCCAGTAGCTTCACGTACTAACTCACCTTCTAACCAAACTTCTCCAAATGTACCATTAATAGCTTTTCTTGCATCATACCCTTTGCGCATATATACTCACCACCTTAAATATTGAAATTAATTTTAATGTCTTCTATTGCATTAAGAATTTTAAAGTTAGATGCCAAGAACACAAACGTCTGTGTATTAGCCTCTTTGATTTCTTTTTCTGACATATCATCTACTAGTTGCCCTTTACCTTTTAGATAATTGATTTGTGCCTCCATATCAATACCTGTAGTAATATTTTCATCCAACAACTCATCATTTCTAAGCGCCTCTAAGTAGGCTTGAATAGATACAATCAAGTTACATTTGTTGTCATAGTTATTGGCAAACTTCCCAATATAGCTATCTTCGCATGTTCTGCGAATATCTGAATAGATTAGATCCATAATATCTACAATCTTAATAGATTTATAATCCTCACTCTTAGTTGCTCCTACAGTTGTTAAACTGTTTACAGCTCTACCTACTTTTACCTTTTCGCCATCATGGAAAATAATAAATTCTCCTGCATCAATTTTCTTGTCTAGATCTGACTTTATAAACTTTGGCACATCGTCAACCTCTGATAGATGATAATAGGTAGCACTTTGCTGCAATGGTGTACCAGCTAATAGTCCTGCAATACGTGAACAATACTGTGCCGCTGTAAATGTTGCTTTGCCTACTTCAATATTATCTGTTGTAAAGTTGATGATACCTTCGTGATCTGCCTTAGTATTTGGCAAAATAGCTTTTACTTTAATGCCTTTGTTATCTCGTAAACCTTTAATAAAATTAGCAATCTTTGTAGCATTCTCAGCTGTAATATCATGTGGGCCTACTACATAATCAAACTTAAGAGGCTCTAATGTATTTAACCCATTCTCAATAGTATCTGTTACAATCAAAACTACTCCTTTTACAGGCTTAATGCCTCCTAAGAATGTTCTTTCAATATAAGCCTTGTTCTCTTCTGTAAGTCCTTTTGGAACCTGTGTAGCATCTTCTAGCTTCGTTACGCCTACTTCAGTATCTATAATAATAATTGCTACAATTCCGCGATCACCACGTTTAATAGCTGTACTTGCCTTTGATTTAAATTCAATCAGTATATTTGGTAAACCCATTATACGATTTCCTCCTTGTTTATATAAATTTTCTGCATCATTTCTCTAGCCTGTTCTTCATCATATTTAGTGTCTACTAAGCCATCTTTAAACTTGAATGCCATATTGATAGTCAACTGGCCATCTGCTTCACCAAATGAATATTCAAAGTTTAGATACCTATCTCCAACTTGAACAAAAAAGCAACTTAGACATCTTCTAAGCTGCTCCATTACTTTCAACTTTTCTTCATAGTCACTTATTCCATATAGGTCTTTATCCCCAAAATAAATGATCTGCAAATCTAGTTTTACATCTTTTGTATACTTTGTTTGCCTGGTGTCACTATTGAATACCATTCTATACAAAAAGCATGGCGGACTATAATCTTCAGGTAGATTAAAATAATGTTCAGACTGTGGTACTTGTTCCCTAATCTTCTTGATGATTGCATAAATAACATTTAGTACATTAACCAAATATCTCACCCACCAAATTATTTATCATTTCTTCACCACTTCTTTCTAGTTCATCGGCCAGTTCATTGATTGCATTTCTATACATATGCTTTCCACTTACCCAGCCTACTACTTTCCCATTTCGTACAACCTTATGTCCATTTTCTATAAGATGCATATGGGGCGCTCTTAAGTGGTTACATCTAACAGCTACATAACCACCACCAGAACCCTGTACCTTTACAACGCCTTTTTTAAGATCGCCACTTTTTTCATCTACTGCTGCTTCAATATTTGCGATTACTTTTCTATAGAGTTTATCTCCATTTCTAACAATAAGCTTTTTTCTGGCTTCTGGAAATTCCTTTAGTAGCCTTTCAAATTGTTTGTCTAAACCATCTAATTCCATTAAATCACCTCAGTAGCTTTAATCTTTAGTATTTCATTTTTATAAAGCACATTGTCAACGTGTACGATATTAAAAGCCTTACCTTTGTATATGATTCTATCTTTGACTGTTAGGTCTTTACATGATCCATACCGTATAATAAATACTACTGTATTTTCAGCATTGTAGTTTTTAGCTGTCCAATACTCTTTGCCGGATAATCCATTCATAGAACACCATATTGTTTTTAAGTCATACCATTCGGTCTTAGTAATACCATTGGCATCTTCTTGCTTTCCGGACCTTTGGATTGTAATTCGTTTGTTTAGTTTCCCAAATTGCATTAGACTACCTCTGCGCTGACATTCTTAAGTTGAATAATAATACTTGTTAGGCTATGTTCTAGTTCTTTTGAAATAGTGCCAGTTATTACTGTACTTCTATTCTCGTACCAGCTACCAACTATCATAAATACCGCCAATTTATATAATTCGTAGTTGTCAGCATCCCTTTTAACCGATTCTACTTTTACACCAGCATTTTTCAGATAAGCGAATCCCGCTTTCATTTGTAGAGTGATGATGTGATCATCTTCATCATCCTCTACTTTTAGGTGCTCTTTCAAATATGCTTTTATTTCTGCTTCATGATCTTCTACAGTTTTAACTTCTTTCATGAGCGATACCTCTATTCTTCAATACTTATTGTCGCATCAGATTTACTTCCATCGTCCATGATAAACTCAATCACATTTTGTCCACTTTCTAAAGACTCTAAGTAATTACTTTCAAACTTAACACCTTCTGAAGATGTTGTGTAGTTTCCTGTCTTATTAATCTTTTTTCCATTTACATTAATAGATTTAAGCTTTGCCCCTTCTTTTTGTTCCACTGTAAAAGCTACATCCTCTGGGGCATTCCTAGTGAATGTAGCTTGAATTGTTGGTATTACAGTGTTATCTATTTTTTTTTGATAATAACTAGGCCATTATCATCTGCCATTTTACCATCAACGATCATCAGTGATTTATGTACATACTTGTTTGCTTTTTCATCAAAATACTTCTTGTAAGACATTGCTAAGTTTGAGTTTAAGCAATATTCTTCTAGGTCCACTAATACGGCAAATACATCACCCGCAACTGCTGCATCAAATGATTTCATATATTCAACTGTTTCAACTAAGCGACCATTCAAACGTTTTTCACCACGTTCATTGATTCTACCAAGACCAATTTTTTGTCCTGTAGTATCTGTCATTGCATTTAAGTATTTTTCCCATGTTTTCTTATTCATAAGATAAATACCTTTATCTTCGTACGCTTCAGGAATAGCACTTTCAGGTTCAGCCCACTTTTTAACTGTTCCAATTTCATCTAATGTCATTTCTACCGTACGTTCTGCTGGTGCTGTAATTTTAGTAATCCCTTTTGGTTTGCCTGTACCATCACCTGAAATAATTGCTGCTTCAATGGCTCTAATCATAGCAGCTTTAAGGCATTTGATGATTGTTGATTCGAATACTGGCAAGCTTACAACTGAACTTACAAGTGATAATGCAATTTTTGCTTCTAATAAGTGGTATCCAAACGAAATAGTTGCATTTGCATCTGCTTTTTGTTCATCTGAAGATACAGTTTCACTTACCCATGTAGCAACTGGCTTTAAGTCTGATTTAGGGATTGAAACGCCGCCTTGGAATGATGTTTGTGTTACTCTTTGTAGGATTTTACCTTCTTTAGTAGCTTCAGTAATAACACGATTCATAATGGTTGTTGGAATAACTGCCCCGATGTTATCTGTTACTGTGAGTTGATCCGAACGCATTTCTGCTGTTGGTGCAAATTTATCTGGAATAGGTGTCCCTTTTGTTACATAATCCTTAAATGCATTACGATATTCTAATGTATCGAATAGATCATCTGTTGCATCTGCTGAACGTTGTGTGAAGTCTGCTGTTGCTAACGGTGTGAATCCTGCTCCTGGTGTAAAACTTCTTTGTTCTGGTCCATTAATTGGCTCAGCAACTAATCCATTAACAATATGTGTTCTTTCTGACTGGCCATCATCTAATGATCTTTGCTCTGCTGCTACTTCCATTTCTAATTCTTTGATTTCAATATCTGCTTTTCTAAGGTCTAATTCAATTTTATCAAGTTCTTCTTTTGTTTCTGCATTTGTAATCTTTGCTACTAAACTTTTTCTTACTTCTGTTGCTTTTGCTAATCTTTCTGCTAATGTCATATGGTTTTACCATCCTTTTTTAATATTTTTTATTTATTGTATTGGTACTGCATTTGTAACTTACACTTTTGCAATTCAAAACTATCCTGTTTTGCTTGTAAATTGTTATCCAACAACTCAAAGCTTCTTGCAAAAACATTTGTAGAATCATAAAACGGTGTATCCACAACGCTTACGTCATACAATTTTTTAATATTTGTTACTTCACGATAAGTTTCATCATCTCCATAAATCCACGTATCGCCTTTATCTGCTACTGAAAAGCAAAAAGACATACCATCAATCAATCCTTCCTGAATTGACTTGTATATGTCTCTGTTGCTTTGAGTATCTATTAGTTCGGCTCTTATCAAAAGACCTTTATCGTCTTTAATAAGCTGTAGGCTATTATTTCTAGTTCTAGCCATAATACACCAGGTGTCATTGTGATTGTATCTAAGTGGTACATCTTTCATATCTGTATAATCAAGCGCACCTCTCTTAATAACCTCCGTAAATTTTCTGGTACCGTATTGATGTGTTGCTGGTTGGTCATAAACAATGGCATAACCTTCAATAATCATTTTACCATCGTCATTGTCAACTGCTCTGAACTCTATAAGGCGTTGTTCGCCCTGTAGCTTTTTATTCATCCTTTTCTACTCCTACCTTTCCTAGTTGATATTTATCTACTAACTCTACATTTGAATAATTTAGAGATTGTATTCTTCGATTGCCTGATTCAGAAGGCGTCATTCCAAACATTTCTGCTACATCATTTAATGACATCAATCCTGTGTTAGTAGCGAGTTCAGCTATTTTAATTTTGTTTTCTGTGCTTAGATAAGAAACTTTGTTGTAATAGCCTTTTACTCTGTGTCCTATGTCCTGTTCTCTTTGCGAAAATAATGTACTACTCATTGCTTGTTCAAACTCTATGATGAAATCTTCTATACAAGATTGATAGAAAGCACTATGCTGCTCTCCGTTATAGTCACCGCTAATAATGCTTTCACTAATTCCATAACGTTCACGTAAGATGGCTTTTAAGAATTTAAGGATATTATCGTTTACTGTCGCTGGCTTTATATTTACTGGTGTAAACTCTCCCGATAAATCAGTCGCTACGATACCAGCTTTACTACTGAAAATATGCTTTTCAAAGTTATCTCTTTCAGTTGCTAGTTTAGTAGAATCAACCATCGACTTAGCACTGTACACCCCATTTACTTTCAAGCTGGCTTCTATGGATTTAGGTAGTCCTTGGATAACTTGATCTAACACCTTAACTGACTTTAGTAAATCTCTGGTATCCGGTGAACCAAAATCATCACCACCACCAATTACAGTATTCTTACCTCTTCTCCATTTTAGATGGATAACATCTGCATAGGGTATAATATCCCACGTGCCATCCTTCCAATGGAATTTGATTTCCCATGTTTCACCTTCTGTATTAACACCTATTTCTATGCTTGTAGGATTTAAAGGGTAAAACGCTGTATACTTTTTAACTTCCTTACCATTTGCACCTTTTACAAGCGTATATTGAGGATAGATGAAACAGTTATAATCTTTTCTTCTTAGCCATTCACAACATGCCAGGAAGTCCTTAGTTGTCTGCAATGGGTTAGGCTGAAATCTAAACAGCTTTGTAATGTCATCGTTTTGTTGTACAACACTTTCTGTTTGTTGTATGACTGAAACTACGTTAATCTTGCTTACCTCCGTAGCTATTCTGTCAATACAGTTATTAACAAAGTCAGATAGATATACATCTTTCCCAAACTCACTAAATACTGCTTGACCATCATTCATTATTGAAATTAATTCTTTATATACTTTATCTTGCTTGTACTGCTTGAATAACTTGTTGAAATAGTTAGCGCCTAGCACCTTACTATCACCTCCTTATCATTTCTAAATAGTCACTTTTAAACTTGCTCAATGTTGCGTATGCTATGATAAATCCAAGGCTACCATCAATCCTGTTCTTACTTTGTCCTTGTACCTTAACAGGCATAATTAATCCTAAGTTATTTGTCTTATAGGAAGTATTTTTTAAACACCATCTATCAATCTCATGATTGTTATAGACAAGGCGTTTCGCTTTAAGGTCTGCCTCTACAATACGCATAGGCCCTGATAATTGTAAGAAATCCATATTAATACGCTCTAATATACCTTCTCCAAAATGGCTAGCCATAAGCTTTTTAAAGTCAGTAGCATGCCAGTTGTCATACCCCACTTTAAATGGAAGCATACCATAATCTTTATAGAGACTATAAAACCATTGGACAATGTATGTAGCATCTACCTCGCTACCAGGACAAATGGTTACCAATCCTTTTGATTCCCACTTTCTATAATTCTTCTTCTCTGGATTGAGGTCGTTATCTTCTAGTATTGCATCTGCTTTTTCTTCACAAATGAAATACATCGTAAGGGTTTCCACCTTCATGGTTAATGGATCTATAAATAAAGCTTTGGCATTACATAAATCTGTTGTCTCTGCATAATCTAAGGACCCTATATACATCTGTCCCCTATACTTCTCAGGATCAAACATTTCTGTATTGGTGTATTCAGCTTCAGATAGCCATGCACTTGAAGCATTTTGCTTGATATTAAAGTCTTTGGCTAATACAAAGGCCCTTGTACTATTGTCCGTTTTGGCCTCTTCTATCATTTGTCGCATAAAGGACCATTTCTTAATAGTGCCTATCCCTGGATTGCTCTTAGCCCATGACTTTTCATCTTGCCATACTTCTTCTTCACTATCTTGTGTGTAAAGCCAAATAAGCCAACGTGGTCTATCCAGTTCACCTTTTAATACTTTTCTAGCATCTATAAGCCTTTTATCAAGGTAGCCATCATAAGTAAATCCTTCTGTTGTTAATTCAAAGTATAGAGGTTCATCCTGTGTAGAAAGTGCCTGGCGAATAGGCATAACTGTCTTATCATCTAACATTTCAAATACTTCATCTACTGCACCAATCCCTATATTCCTACCTTCTTTAGCACCTGTTTTAGCTGATAGCTTTCGGATATTGCCTTTATTTTGATAGCTGAACTTTCCTTTTTTGGTCTTTTGCTTTGGATTACCAAAGTAAATCCCTTTTATATTTTTTCTTGTACACTTTGCAAGACTCCTACTTTCCTCACGCATAGCATTAATTGCCTGGAACATGAGATCTGCTTGCTCATAGTCATTACTTGCACAAAGCACCTTTTTACCTTCTTCACCACAAAACCATTCAGACAAGCATATTGCTCCTATAAGCGGTGTCTTACCATTCTTTCTTCCAACTAAAAAAAGTATGTCTTGATATTTCCTAACATACTTCTCCAACTCTTCATCATATATTTTGATTGCAAAAATAGCTTCTATAAAAGCCTTTTGCCATAGCATCAGCTTGAATGGTTTGCCAGCATGTGGCGCTTCATAATGCTTGCATTCTTTTTCTATGAATTGTATCCGCTTATCTGAAGCCTTGTAATCTTTTTGGACAAATGGATTGTTCAAGTCCTCCATAAGCATTTCTAACTGGCTCATTAACTCCTTGCCTATAATACAATTTCCTGATTTACATTCCTTGTAATATGCTTCTATCCACATCTTTAATCCTCATAGTCTGATAAGTCATTATCATCATCTTCAATGTTCTTACCTAATATGTTAGATAGCTTTGCAATGTAGTTTAGATAGTTGGCTCTTACTTTTATAATCATTTTTGATACCGGAAGTTCTTTTTGCATAGACGGGTTCTTCGTGCTAACAGCTACCAGGCCACTCTTTTTAACAATCTCGTATAGATCATCCAACTCAACTCTTAATCTAGCAGCTTCCCAAATGGTCCCATCTATTAATTCAAGTTGCTTTTCATCTATTCCAGTAAATAATGCTTTGATTCTTTCGTATTCTTGTTTGACTTCCATGTGAATCACTCCTTTTTCAAACGTCTTTCAAACTTTCTAAGAAAAAGTCAAATTTTTAGTGTGTGTATAAATCATGTAGCCACCCGGTTCCCGGGCATATGATCCTCCGAAACACCATAGGGGGGTATCACTCTGTGTATTCATCAAACCATTTGTCAATGTACTTTGCCCATTGACCTCCTCTGCCACTAACAACTAATCTTTCATAACATTCTTGTCTGCTTGCTTCACAATAAATAAGCTCTGCATTTAATTCTTTCTGCAGCCGTTCTCTTTCTGCTTTACTCGGATAGCCTCCTATAATATAAGCATCGTACCAATTGCCGTATCTTGTCTTAATCATATCTAGTATCTTGTCTCTTACACCAAATACATTGAATCTTAGATTATTAGGATTGTGATACATCTCCTGGCCACTAATGCATTGATAGATACTATCTAAATCAAGTATTAAGTCACCATATGTAGAAAGCTGATTAACTAAAGTACGTTTCCCACTTAAAGGTGGACCATAGATAATATAAATCTTTCTTGCTGCCTTACCTTCAAATCTTCTATGCTCTTTATTGTGGCAATCACTACAGATAATCTCTATGTTCATAGAATTGAATACTACGTCTAGATCATTAACATTTTGCTCCGTCAATTCTATCTTGTGATGTCCTACTAGCCTTGATGTATCTAGGCATATCTTGCCACATCGTTCACACTTTGGCGTACGTTCTACTATCAAGTTATGACGTAACTCTCTCCATTCTTTTGACGTATAAATACGTTCTGCAAACTCTTGTGCCATGTTAAAACTCCTTTGCTGCTGCTTCTTTTTTCCTTATCTTAAGCATTGCCTTGTCATTCTCAACCTTATGAGGATTGTCTTGCCATATCTTCTTAGCCTTGTTAAGTAAGTAGAACTTCGCTGCTCCTATGTCTGCTGGACTATGCTTTTCTACTCTAACTACTTCTACCTTCTCAACATTTAACTTGACTCCTTCTTTACTCAGTATCTCTTCTTTTACCTTCACCGGAACTGATTCAGTATAGTTGTATCCAATCGCACGTTTGTATAATGACTCCTCAACTGTCTTAACTTGCTCATCAAGTACTTCTTTTCTCTTAATAGCACATTTTTCTAGAAGTGCTAAAAGTGCTAAATTCTTGCCTTTTATAGCCCTAAAACTGGCATAACTCATTTCAAGCATCTCTGCCATTTCTTTATAACTCATGCCTTGCAACGCCCATTCCTCAATGGTTTGAAGGCTATTCATAACCTTTTCTTCGTTACTCATTTTTACCTCCTTTTTTTAGCACTTTGAAGAAAACAGTGCTATTGGTTTTAAAAAATGTTGCACAAAAAAATATTTAGGTATGATTTTCCTATGATTTAACCTAAATACTTTTATATCCTTTATGTATCAAGGCTTTAAGCCCTATTTTTTTATATTTTAAAATGCACGTTATAACTAAGGTCTATTGCATTTTATAAAACCTTGTCTAGCCTTTGATTTCTTTAACTTTTTATACTTTCTAATTTACTACTTGCATCTCATAACTGAAAATGATGCATTTGAAAAATTCTTTCCTATTAAATGCGATTTTTCTTTCTCCTTTCAGTTAAGTTATCCATCTTCTTAATAGAACGTTTTCTAAGTACTTTATTAAGTCCTAAATACTTAGCTGTTTCAGTAGGTGATACATGCCCAGCGTAGTTCTGTGCTTCGGCTAAGTCATTATCTTTTTCATAGACCATTGTAATACTAGTCTTTCTAAGAACATGTGTTGCCATATCATAAATTCCTACTGCAGCACCTGCTGTTTTTAACCTTCTATTGGCTTGTGAATAAGATAAAGGTACATTTCTATCTCTAGGACTTGGAAATAAGTATTCACTATTTGATTTACCATATGTATACTCTTTAAAGATTCTTTTTAAATCCGGATGTATATCTATCTCTCTTGGAGGCTTGGGTTGCCTTGGCCTTTTCTTACCTTCTTTTAAATCCTTTTTATGCAACCTACTCAGATACTTTGTTTTGCCCTCTTCAATTACAAGCGTATCGCCTCTTACGTCTCTCACTGTTAGCTGTAAAACATCACCTATTCTAAAGGCTGTATAAAGCATAATAGATGAAAGAACGTAAATCATTATGTCGTTTTCTTCTAAGTAGTCTAATAGCCTAAATAATTGCCTTTCATTATCTATGGGTTCAGTTCTTCTTCCTATGCTCTCACAACCTTTCTAATAATTTGTAATGATTAGCTCTCTATATTCTTTTCTAGCCTTTTGCTCTTTGGATATTGAATAGGATACTTGTACTTCTTCTATGTTAAAATCTTTGTACCATTCCCTTACTTTAGGATGGTCGTTGATTGTAACCATAAATTTACCTTTTATCTGAGATAATGTATCCCTTAACAAAAGATGCTCTTGCTCTCCAAACTCATTCCCATAACCTGCAGTTTCAAAATAAGGTGGATCACAAAAGAAAAAGCTGTGAGGTCTATCATATCTTTTGATAATATCCTCAAAGCTTTTATTCTCAACATATGTATTTCTAAGTCTTTCTTTTATATTACCTAGTACGCCTTGATAATATATCTGTGGCGCTGGCTTACTGGTTGTTCCATAACCAAAGGTTTCACCCTTACTCGCAAAACTTTGTGAGATGAGATAGAGAAAGCGTACTGCTCTTTGAATCTCTGTAAGATATTCAACTGTACAGTGCTTATACTCTTCAAACATATCTCTACCAGAAAACTCATACTCTAATACTCTTTCTATTTCTGGTGCGTGATACTTGATCATACGGAACATATTGATAAGTTCTTTGTCAATGTCATTAATCACTTCAACTTTACTAGGTTCTTTGCCAAAGTATACCCATCCAGCTCCAAAGAACGGCTCTACATAACAAATATGTTCAGGTATTCTTTTTATAATTGTTTTTCTTAATTTTGATTTCCCTCCCATTCTAGGGATTGGTGGTTTCATCATTTGTAATGTGCTCCTTTATGGTTTTATTTGGGTCAAATCTTTTGTACACACCATTAAAGTCGCTTTCAAAACAGTTTTTTACTAGATTGAAATAAAAATGCACCTAGCATTAACACTAGGTGCATTTTTAAATATTTGATAAGTTGACTTATCATTTTAATATTTAGGGGGAATTAGGATGAACTTTAGGTAAAGGGTTTATCTATCATTCACCTAATACTATATTACCATGTTGATACTATCAAAAAGTCCTATAAAAGTATGTGAAAAGTATGGTACTTTAGTACCAAATATTTTTTATTCCCTCTTTTATATTATAAAAATTTTCATTTGCTACTTTTATCTTTTTATTCCTAAACTCTTTTCTTTTAAATGATATTATATTTTCCATAGTTGCCTTTATAGGTGTTAGTCTAGTTCTTTCAACTGAATTATTATAATCTTCATCTAAAACCATATCTGCCATTCCGCACCATACTATACATATTAATATAATCGTGCCTATAAATAATAACACTTTATAATACATTAAAATGCTATATGTTTGATAAATTGTACTCACTGTAAGTATTATTCCTGTCAGACTTATATCACGATAATATCTTTTCATTTCTTTAATATCTTGTATTTCATTCCATATACTATCGTTTATAGATATATGCTTAATTTCACTAAATAAATAAAAACCCCATGGGATAAATACGATAATGTTCATTATTGCCAAAATTGTATTTAGATAGATGTATATTGTACTCATTATAAATATTAGTTCTTCCATCTGAGTTATTTTTATAATAAGAAATGGCATTAGTGCTAATATATTTATAAATAACAAAAATTTTAATGCCTTTATTGACACATTACTTTGATCCTGCAAAGAACCATATTGATGACCATACAATATTTGTTTTCTTTCGAGCTTTAATTTTCTAACTTCTTTAAATCTAATAACCACAAATCCTAACAACATCAAGTACACACCTATAAATATTAATATTTCTACCATACCCTACTCCTTTTTAATTTTATTATAAGTTATATACTCTTATTATATCAACTTGTAAAATTTATACTTCTACTTAACAAAAGAGTAGATTTATATCTACTCTTAAACTTGTTCATATCGTCTCTTTTTCCATTCTTGTCTTGCCCAATTTGTATTTCTTATTTTACCTAACGCCTTGTTTTTGCTATGTATAGTTTTCTTTAACTCCATACAATACATATCTGCAATCTCACTTATTCCTATGCATTCACCATCCCATCCAAAATTAAGTTTTATAATAGTATTTTCTATTAATGTTAAGTTTCTACTCATGATATTTTCCAATGCTTCTCTAACTTCTTCGTAATATATAGATTTCTCTACATATTCAAACTTGTTATACCTATCCTCTAAAGTATCTTCTATTTTAAGCCCTTCATCATTAATAGTCATTTGCAAACTTACTTCTTCATTAGTATTTTTTTGCTCAATAAATCTAGCCATCTTTTTATAAATCCAATATATAGCATATGTCATAAATTTAGCTTTCTTAGGATTATCAAAATCATATCTATTACAAGCATCCATTAGGCCAATGTATCCCTCTTGGATCAAATCATCTATATCTATTGAGTTAGTTTTACCTATGTAAAATTTACTGGCTAGCTTACACACTATATTCTCATTCTGCCTTATAATATCTTCTAGGATATTCAATTCTCCTTGTTGATACCTAAGAACTAATTCTTCATTATTTGTCATTGATATATCCCCCTTTTTTACTTTAATAACATCCTAGGCCCATAACTAATGGTAGATCCTGATGTATAACGATACCGTAAATAGCTTCTCCTACTTGTATAACACCATATTTGCCTAATTCCTTACATCTACTCACCGAATATCCGACCTCCATAGATACATTTATCCAACTATTTTTTTTGATATATTTTAGGTCTACAATTTGATGCTCTACTCTATTTAAATTATTAAGCCCCTTCTTTATCTTCTCTATATCAAGTTTTAAGCGCTTAATTTCAGCTTCTAAATATGTTCTAGTTTTTATATTATTAAGGTCTACTATCTCATTTGAAGCATCAAATTTCATGTTTTCGTTCAATATATCTAAATCTTTTACGCGTAGCTCCAGTTGAGTACAGTATTTATTGTACTCCCCAATCTTTTTCTTTGTATTTTTTATGTATTCATTTTTCATCTTCAATTCCCCCTTTAAAATTTACGACTTATTAAACTTTCATTTGTTTGCTTGAATAAGCACCAAAACACATGAAGTAAACTATAAAAATTTACTTCATGTGTACTGATCCTTATTCAATTAGTCCTCATCAAAGAAGCTTGCAGCTTCAACTAAATCATTATCCTCTTCTTTATCCTTCTGTTTCACTTGAAGTATTGGTTGAAAATCTTCAAGATACTTCTTAACAATTTTTTCTATCCTGGTATCCAAGTCTTTTTCACTTGTTAGTACTCTTCTTTCTTCCATCATTTCTTTTCTAATACAGTAACGGATAAATTCTGATTTATTCCCATTGCATTTAGATTTCACATACTCATGGAGCTCTGGATCATTATCAAATCCAACTGGAACGATATCTCTTGATTTGCTCACTTAAACTTCACCTTCCCTATTTCAAGGAACCCTGCAACATTTGTCCATTGTGTTTCCTCGACCGTCTGTACGTGTGGGATTACTTCTTTAAGTGCCTCTTTAACCAATAGGCTTGTCCCACCAGTAACAACAATATCCATTAAATCTAAAGGGAACTCCTTCTTTAAGTCTGCAACAACTTCCTGTACATACCCCTTATAGATTTCACTTAATGCCTTTTGACTTTCTGGTTCAATCTTCCCTTGATACTTAATACCACCATTTGAAATGATATCTTCTATATCTCTTGAAGTAAGTCCTCGCTTATACATTGCTTCAAATTTCCTCTTAATCATTGCTTCTATCTGCATAGACCCTTGATTAGTTGTCATCATAGAACTTGGTTGAGGTATTAGATTGTCGTAAATGCCAAAGTTCATATTCCTTCCACCTAGATCTATAACGCCGACTCTCTTGCCTACAAAAAGTTCTTTGTTGGTATAAACTACTCCTGATGATTCAGGCATAATTAAAACTCTAGTAAATTGGATATTTTGATACTTCCCATCTACTACAAATTTCTTTGGTTGCTCTTTGATATTCTCTTGAAATGCCTTTCTATTATCTTTACTCAAATAGATATTAGTTGGGCATCCAATAACAGCCGCTATTTCACCTTTGCATCCTAATCTATATGCTGCTGTATATATGGCTAACTTGTGAAGTAATGTGTTCTTTTCAAGGCTATAATCTACTTGCTCGCCTTGATCTCCAATAATATATGTATCTTCTTCATAAATCACTTTATTGCTATTCCCAGTTGCTTCAATATCTAGGCTGGATGTAAGTTGTGTACTCTTTGTTCTAAATAGAGTTTTCTCTCCACTTGCTCCTAACCCCTTTGTTGCATGCTTTCCTGCATCGATTGCTATTACTTTCATCCTAATCCCTCCAAATTTCATAATTTGTATTACAATGTATTACTTGTAATACCGTTTCGTCTTCATATGTATTACAATGTAATACTTTGTAATACATAACCATGCTTTAACTGCTTAAAACACATTCTAGAATGGTAAGTCATCATCTTCTCCTATATCTGGTGTTGGGCATTCACTTAATGTTTGAGTATTACTTGAAGTTGGCGTCCCTTCTTCAACTGATTTCTTACTCTCTGCAAAATGTTGCTCTTCAACTACAACATCAACTGATGTATGTGTGATGCCATCTTTATCCCATCTGTTCGTTTGAAGTCTGCCTACTACTGATACCATTTGGCCCTTCCTAAAGAACTTCTCTGCAAATTCTCCAGCTTTACCAAATGCTACAATATTGAAGAAGTCAACATCTGGTTCGCCTTGCTTTACAAATTGTTTTCTAACCGCTAGCCCATATCTTACTACTGCAACTGGATTAGCTGACTGTGAGTATCTAACTTCTGGATCACGTGTTAAGCGTCCCATTAAAATCACTTTATTCATGTCTAAACTTTCCTCCTATTATGTACTCTTGAGATCTCATCTTTTTTCTATGTTGGTAATCTGCAAATGCTTTATCAAACATCCTGCGTTGCTCTTTTTGTTTAAGCTCTTCAGCGCGCTTCTGTTTTTCAATGACTTGTGCTGCTATCCTTTGTTGTGTATTCATCGTTATACCCTCCATACTTCTAGCCAAAAGCAAATTTTATTCATTAATTCATTATTTGATATTGATTTTCATTTTCTATTATGGTATTATTATTTTGACATGATTAATACATATTTTTTAACATTTTCCCTCCCGATTTCGGGAAGCACTAGCTCCAACTAGTGCTTATTTTTTTGCCCACTTAAAATCAATTTTTATTTAATGTATATATCTAAATACTTTTACACAAAATATTAATGGATCTTAATTAATCAATTGTCCTAACACCCTTATAATTTATTTATCTAGAGTGATCTAGCCTGGTATCCTCCTTAGGTCACTCTATACATATCTTAACGTTTTTATTTAATTCTTACTTTTCACTGTGTTATACTAAAACTCTAAACCATCCATAAAATAGGGGGAATTTTATGTCTATATTTTTAATAATCTGTGGTATTATTTTTATTTCTTTAACTCCAGTAGTGAGTAATTTAGTACTACCAGCTCTTGGTATACTACTTATAGCACTATCTATTGTTATAAAGAATCAAAAAACACTTATCGTTAAAAGTGATATCATCATAGAACATCTAAAGTTAAATCGTTCTCTACTAGAGGTAACGTCAGATAGTTCTACTAATAATATCTTAGATAACGAAGTCTAAAGTACTTAAGCGCCATCCTACTGGATGGTGTTTTTTATTCAAAAACTAATTTTATTGACTACTCTTCAAACATACTGCACTGATTTTCTAGTGGCTTTTCTTTACATTTGCCTATCCACCATTCCATTACATCTTCTCCAGTTTGCCATGTTGTGTTATTATCTAAGTTCTTAATCATTCTGTTAAATGCTCTTATGTAATTTTCTTTGTACTTAGGATACATCTCTAATTCTTTTTCCTGGTTGCTACTTAAAGGACACCCTATACAACCTATTCTAGTAAAGCCCTGGTCGTACAGTTCACAGTATGGCTTTTTGTATTTCTTTAGAAATTCCCATACATCTTCATCTGTCCAGTCTATAATAGGTCGTACCATTACTTTGCCTTTCCAAAAGCTAACCATACTAAGCTTTTTCCTATTATTGCTTTCTGACCATCTTACGCCAACAAGCACAGTGTCACCTACATTACCTACATTTTCTTTTAACTCTTCACAACAATACCTCTGCATCCTTGTAGGTGGTTGTTTTTTACTAGATATCAAATTAAATATAGTTTTAGGCCTACCTTCCATAGTCCCCTTTACTTGTCTTTTGGTAAATACATTGCATTTTCTTTCTATAACATCCGGATAGTACTTTCTTCTAAACCTAATCAGCTCTGGTGGATCGGGCGTTGGTGCAACTTCTGCTCTGAATTTAACCCCTGCCATTTCCGCCAAATGATATACTACTTGACTATCCTTACCTCCACTAAAGGCTAATAAGTAACCTTCTTGTGGTTCAAATTCTTGCAATCTTTTTATTGCTATATCAACTTTATTTATTTCTCCAAATAATGTATGTTCAACTAACACTCATACCACCTAATTCAACTCGTATTGCCTAAGTTGAATTAAGTTAAATCGTTATCTACCAATCTCAGTCATGGTGTGAGCCTAATGCTCTACAGTGGGGATTTTTACGCCTTTACCACATATCTTTTTTCATAGCTAGATACATGGCTAGTGTTCTAGCTACTATGGCAACCTTAATAAGTTAAGGTCCTGGTACGGTGTTATGCTTCTATATTTCAATTAGTTCAGTTTCTTTAAATCTTACACTTAGAATTTCTGCATTAAGGTAAGGTCTATAGTCATAGTCCATGTTGTATTCTATTATGTATGCTTTAAGTGCTGCTCTAGCTTCATTCTCACTAAGTGCTCTTACTTCCCACGTTTGTTTCTTCCAGTTTCCTCTTATGGTATTGTAAGAGAACTCTATTTGGTACACATTAATTTCTAATCGTGTCTTAATGCTCTTCACAATATCACTTCCTAAAAAAACTATTTTATTTACTCTTGCCATACAACTTCTACAATGTCATCCTCTTCAACTTCAAACTCTGGATTATACTCTTTAAGTATTTTTTCAATCTTTTTCTTATCAACAAATAATATCCATTCTTTTTGTTCATCATTGAAATGCATATACATTTTGTTTTGTATCTCTCGCTTCAATTCGTCAAATTGCTTCGCCTTATCCCTTAACTCATCAAAATCATTAATGCTAATGGTTACTTTTCCGTCCATCTTCATCCTCCTCAAAGAATTATTTTATTAAAACATTTTTGCTATTTTCATCAGATCTTGAGCTCTTTCCATAGCACTTGGGCACATTGCTTCTATCGTTCCTAACATGCCAGCTAACGCTATTTCTGATTGTCTCGCTCTTAATCTCCTAATTTCACGTTGTTCATCCTGCAACCTCTTTTGTTCTTCTGTAGGCTCTACATGTGGTCTATTGTTGTATCTCCACCATATGTTCCTGCTATGAATCTTTTTCAATAATGCCATGTATTCCTCCAAAAAAATTATTCTATGGAGTTGTTAAGCCCCATATTTTAAATTTCTTTTGTTCTTCATTATTTGTTCGAATGTATTTGCATACTTACAAATTTTTGTATTCTTTGGAAACACCATTTTCACGCTCTCATGCGAAAAATTAAGCATTTCTTCTGTTATGCCTAACGTGTCCATGTTGATGTAACAATCACCATGTTTACTTTTGCTAACGGCTTCTTCTTTTGTGTATAAGCCAACTTTACTTAAATCAGTGTAGTACCCACTACTATTTTTACCCCAAAACAACACATTCTCACTATTGCCCCAGTATCTTAATGCTATTATTAAATACTTCTTTTCTTCCATTTGCTCACCCTTTCAAACTTAGATTTGCTTAAATACTTTATACACTTCACCATCTTTGTTATAATGAAAACAAAAAAGGAGAACTTTATGAATCAATCAGATAAACTAAACGACTTTTTTACTTCTAATCCTGAGGCATACTCTAAATTTAAATCTTCTATGGAAAACTTTTATTATGAACCTCAAATAAACATTCCTGATTATACTAAAAACATCAAACTAGCCCCCAGTATTGCAGAGCGTGAAGCTGCTGCTGATAATCGCAATACAGAGTTGATGGCAGAAATAAGCTCTGGTAATGATCGCCTAGTTCAGCAATTAGAAATAGCTAATCTATCTTTAAATGAAATGAATACTACTTTAAAGTCTCAACTTAATAGTGCTAATACTACACTTAACATGGTCCTTAGTTCCATAGGTCACAATTCACAGCTAACTCATAGACAACTTATAGAAATGAATAAATCAGTCGCTGAACTTAAAACTCTAATAGAGATTGGTGATTCTGAAGGTGTAAATAAGTTCATTGCTGACCATGGATTAGAAAGTTTAGCTTTAGTCCTTCAAGTAATTTCTATGTGTTTTGGTGCTTAGAAACTAATGAGGGTTAATTCCCTCAACTAGCTTCTATAAAAAATTGATTTTATTACTCTATTTGAATTTTTCTTTAAACTACCGTATAATTTATTTATCAACTCTATCCAGTTGAAATATAAAAGAAAGGCGGTACTAATATGAAAGCTACTGAACTTCAACAACAAATAGCTAAAGAACTTTGTCTTAAAATGCTTGAAAAAGGTGAGTATGCTGAGTTCTATCGTGGAGATCTTGATGAAATCTCATACAACACTCAAACAGGTCATAATATTGGCACACTCTATCAAGCTATTTTATCTAAAGTTTGTGCCACTGAAACTATTTAGTAATTTCTAAGCTCTCTATATGTTTCAGTTAGCTTACTAATTGCATTTAATGTCTCTGGAATAGCTGCAACTACTTCTGGAGACATTTGCTTTTCATCTAATTCCTTCTGAATCTATTCACAACTTTTACAAATTGTTTGTTTAAGATTTTCTTTTACTTCTCTCATTTTTATCATCCTTCCAATAGTTAATTTGTCTTAGTCCCATTCCCCATAATTAGGGCAACTGGTACATTCGGATTTATTCTTAGTACACTCTTCACAATCTAGTTCTTCACGTTCATGGATGTACCCAGTGTTACCGCAATTACGGCATGTAGCTTTATCTGCTATTTTTCTGAATCCTATTGTTACATCTTCTTCTAGATCTATCTCCTTAGAATTGCATTTAACACATTGTATAAATCTAACCATCTTCTCACCTTCTAACTTATCTAGATTCTTACTGGTATACCCTCAAGGTCATATCCTGATGCAATTACTTCTGCTGATTCATTACGACTCTCTATCCAACATCTACCACTTTCATTTCTGAATCTTACATCAGTCCATTCACCATCAATATTAACTTCCACTTTATCCATATCACGTAAGCCTTGTAATACCCATAAGTCCATTTCCAGTATCCCGTATGTGTATAATTTCCCATTACGCCCTAGATACATGCCATCCCTCCTATCCTTTTGTTTTACTCAATTTTCATCTGCCCCGGCATAATTGCCATGAGCTTTTTGATATCTGTAACAGGCTTATAAAATTTATTAGCCCCTTCTATATAATCTATTTCTATCAATCCATGACTTTTAAGATTTCTAATATATCTATCTGTGTTATTCTTCATGCATCCAAGTTCTTTAACTAACTGTGAAGATGTACAAGGTTTTACTAGGAGTATGAGGATAATTCTGTATTCTGTTGCCTTTAATTTGCATTTTGCTAAATAGTTATAATACTGCTTATCCATACTTTCTCCTTAGTTAGTCTTTTTTGACTAATCAATTAGTCTGTTTAGACTAATCTTGCTTATCATCCCAACATGTATTTAAATCTCATTCCAAGACTTGGTACAAATCCATTCCTTGTCCTAATAGCTATACCTATTGTCTTTTCTGTTACATAATGTTCTATAGCTGCTTGCTCTGCACTGTTGTATACTTTTACAACTTCACCTGCATCATTTAATTTTCCAACTTGGTATCTTTGAAGTGGTTTATTTACACCATCACCATATCTAAACCATAGTTTTTTATCTGGGAACTTTCCATCGTGCCCCATAAATGCTAGTCTCATTTTTGCCCTATCTATTCCGTGCTCTTCTAATGCCTCTTTGACAGTTCTATATCTCTTAATCACTTCACCTGTCTCATAATCTAGTTGTTCAAACTCTCTGATTTTACCCATTAGCTGATACCTCCCAGCATCAATTGCCCACTTTCTTTTCTTGTAAGTTCATGTTTAAACTTAGGTTTTACTCGTTCTCTCTTTGCTACTTGCTGTACATCTGCACAATATTTAGCAGCATAAACATGCAATGCTACATCCTCAATGGAATCTTTTTTATTCCATAACTTGATGGTGTTCATAATCTTATTTAGAGCCTGTTCGTTCCCATGCTCTTTGATATGCCTTTTAACAATGCTTGTCCATTCTTCTTTGGTTAGCTTAGTGCCATCCATGAGGTAATAAAACCACGCTTTGTTTATTTCTTCTCTGCATCCTAGTTTCATGTTCATTGACTCACCAACTTCCCTGCGACATAACCTTTTATTTGGTTAATATCTTGAAACTGTGTTCGTCCTTCATGAATTAACATCATGATATATGTAATGGATTTATTATGTTTCTCAGCCATTTCACTTGCCCACTTAGCTGCTTCAAAATGATTTGTCATAACTATGCTCCTATGTTCTCTAATACATCTTTAACTTTCGCCATACCACGTTGAGCAACCTCTATAGGTTGTTTCTCATAGTGTTCTTCGTATGTAATATATGCAACTGCTTGTTCTTTTGGTTTTTGTAATAATGACATTTGCTCATGAATACCAATACTAAGTACTTGCTCTGCTTGTCTGCGTTTATTAATGCTCTTCATAGTTCTATAAAAATGTGCTCTATCTGCTTCAAGATTTTCACTCGCACATAACTCTGCCCATCCTCCCATTGCTTTTATAGCTTGTACAACCTCTTCTGGTAATGATGCTAAGGCTTCGTTTACTCTTGCATATCCATAATTACGAATTGCTCGCTGCACCATGCCCCAAGCATCTGTCTCATCAATTTCCGGACCATTAATAACTTCTGCACATGCTTTTCTTATTTTTGCTATGTTTGGATAAAATTCTTCTTGTGCTATAAGTTTATGGATACCAACCTTAAGAACATTCATAGGAATATCACTTAGGCTTTCGTACCAAAATCTCAACATATTCTTATCATTTAAATCAAAGTCCCAATTAGGATAGTTGCTTTTAAGTCCTGCCATAAGCGAGGAAAACTCAACTCTTAATTGTTTGTCATCTGTAGCATCAAATTGACTCATTTAAAAATCACCATCCCCATTTATAAATTCTTGCATCCCCTTAGACATTAACTGGCTTGTCACCGTTCCAACAGATGCTTTTAAACTATTGTCATACTGTCCTTCTAAAATTGCTATAGCTTGATTTTCTCGCATGATCCAGTCAAAGTTTGCTTTCCACTCCTTCTTACGACCTGCTAAGAAATCACTGGATTCTGTTTTGTAAAACAAGGTTCTTAGTATATCAATATCACCATTTGCATATTTCCACATTGTTCGCATAGCCTTTTTACGTTTATCACTGACCTGCTGTACTTGAGGGAGTGATATGCAAATCTTGTTATATTCAAAAATGATATCCTCATACGGTACTTGTGTGCGTCGTGTGCGCTCTGGCTCGATAGAGCCACTATTGTGTGTACTCTCCTGTGTAGTCTTTTGTTTAGTCTCCTGGTAATCTACTGAGTAATCTACTGATAATGGAAATGCCCTTTCGGCACTTACGTAAGTTCCCTTTGGTTCTGTACGTAAGTTACCATTGGCACCATCCGTAAGTTCCCTTTGTTCATCTCCGTAAGTGCCCTTTGGTAACTTACGTAAAACACCTTTGGGAACTTCCGTAGAATCGCTTTTTGTTGCCCAATTTGTTAAAACTTGATCTAGAAGTTCATTGTTTCTTTGATAGAAAGTTAACCCTTTAACCCTATCTCGGTAAGACAAGTAATACATGCCTTCAAACTTATCACTAGCCTGGTCATACTCCTTTTTACTTACATAAGTAATACCTATCTTAGAAAATGCATTTTTAAATTCCTTTTTGCTAAACCCTATCTCTTCTAGCCATGCATCACCTGGTGCATAACTTGGATGTTCACATCCTTCAAGGAACTTATAGAAGTTTCTTCCGTTTGTTTTTGAGAACCAATACTCAAGCTGAACCATAAGCAAACTTGCTGTAACTGATTTGGTAAGGGTATTAAGTTCTGGATAATAAGGTATTGCTCTTGATACATTTGCTAATATCAAGCTTTTCATTTCAGCCATTATTTGTCCCCCTGTTTATGTATTCTTTGTGTTTGATAACTTGCCCTAACTTACAAGCAAAATATCCTATTGTAACACCTATTGCTAGTAATAAAGTGC
This sequence comes from Niameybacter massiliensis, assembly GCF_001282685.1. GTDB lineage: Bacteria > Bacillota > Clostridia > Lachnospirales > Cellulosilyticaceae > Holtiella > Holtiella tumoricola. The sequence goes on from NZ_LN875035.1 coordinate 505,999, forward strand.
CTACTAATTCATCCAACTTGTAAGCCTCCTAGTCATTTATGTATTAAATGCAGCACCAAAGATACAGCATAAAGCCTGTCCCCATAGTTGCTATTACCGCCAACTCAAACAACCCTTTCATAGCTTGGTCAAACCATTTGCTGAGGTTACTTTTAAGTGCTCTTTTTTCTCTTACTGTCATTATTCAATTCTCTCCCTTTGACATCTGTATAAGAACGTGCTATACTGATGTCACCAATTTAGATTTTAAACGTATGCTCTTTCAAGGTTGCCGCCTTGAAGGAGCTTTTTTCTTACTCCAAAACTACTTATAATTAGCGGTAAGCTTACACCTGCTAGCTCTGTGACTTCTTTCTGGACGCGTTCCCAGCGTTCTTCTTCATCTTCATTTACTTGTCCATCACATGCTATCGAGATCATATCCATCTGAACGGACCTTATATCGTTATATTCCTTCTGGAACCGTAAGGCTAGATTATCCAAACCTGTATGTATGATTGGTGGCAAAATGAGCCTCCCAAGTTCTGTACATCGGTGTAAGTAAATATACCCTAGTAATGGCTCTTCGTAAGCCTGTACTATTTTTGAAACTGTTCTTTCTGATGGGATTTCTTTACCTGTCTCCCATTTGCTTAAAGTAGAGGTATCTGCTACTCCAATAACAAAGCATGCTTGCTCTTGTGTCAGCCCTCTATCCTTTCGTGCCTTTACCAGTGCTATAGTAAATTCATTCTGATTCATAACGATTTATCCCCTTCTTGTTATATTAGGTCAATTTATAGTCATAAAATTGACTACTTTACCTATTCTTAATTTGCATATAATCCTGTAGTATATCTTTAGTATCTATGTACATTCTTCTTAATGATACACAGGCATTGAGGTTAATCTCTCAAATACAATTTTTCCTACCTCTTTAGGCATTTTATTGATTTGACTAACGATAACCTTAGCCTGAAACCTTGTAACTTCTTGATTAATACATGTGAGGTGTTGATTCTCTTTAGTAAGTGGCGTACCATCTTCTAAAAAACATCTAATGTTGTACTCTTGTTCTTTGCAAGCCATGACCTCCCCTCCTCTTTAGATGTTTATGAATGTCTAAATTTGTCCTATGACCTCTTTATGTCATTTTTTGTGACATTTGTTTTTAAAAAAATTTTATCATCATTTGTTTTCAGACATTCTTTAAGTTTTAATGCAATATCTAATGAGGGTGTTAATTTTCCAGTTTCATAGGAAGATATCGTATTTCTATTTACTCCTACATATTCTGCTACAGCATCTTGTGTCAAACCAAGCTTTTTTCTTTGGTTAATCATATAAATCCTCATGTATACCTCCTGTTATGTCATTTATTATGACTTTATAGTACGTCATTTTAAATGACATGTCAATAGCTTTTCTAAAAAATGTTTTATTTAATGACATTTATAGATTTAGTCATTAATAATGACTATACTTTATATATAAAAACATCAATACTTTATCAGAATTGGAGGATAAATATGGAAGTGACTAGTAGTGAGTTTGCCTTAAGACTAAAAGAACTCCGTAAAGAAAATAATATTACACAACTAGAGCTTTCAAAGAAACTAGGTATAGTACGTACCGCTATTACCAATTATGAAACTGGTAGGACTATGCCAGATCCAATAACATTAAACGCGCTTGCCAAAATATTTAATGTGTCATTAGATTATCTTATGGGTGAAACAAATACCCGTAATTATATTGACCTTGATCACATTAAGCCTGCATCTGTTAAGGAAAAAGTTTCTTATGATGAGTTCATGAAAACAGCAAAAGCTTTCTTTATGGATGCATCTGATGAAGATCGTGAAGCAATCACCAGAGATATTTCAAATTTATACTGGGAAAGTAAACAAATTAATAAGACAAAATATGCTCCACGTAAAAAAAAAAATAGTTAAATAAAAACTTAAATAAATTTGAAATTTAATAAGTAATAACTATTCTTTTTTTTACTGGAGGAACACAAATGATAAATATTAGAGTAAGGGTTAAAAACTTAGTGCAAAAATATGGGACACGTAGCCCTGAAAAAATTGCTAAAGAATTAAAAATCCATGTAAAATACTTGCCTTATGCAACAACAAAAGGTTATTTTATTAAAATATTGCGCAATAAGTTCATTATTGTTAATTCTAATTTAGATGAAACAGCTCAACAAATAGTACTGGCGCATGAACTTGGGCATGCACTGCTCCACTCTAATAAAACGGACTTTTTGAAATATGAAAAGGGAGTTTTACTAACACAAGATGAAGACCTCTTTAACTCTAATTGTATGTACGAGAATCAAGCAAATAAATTTGCAGCCGAGTTACTCTTGCATAACGATATGGAATTTGAAGGTTCTTACATAGATGAAACAACATATAATATGCTTGTTCGTATAAAAGAAACAAAAATAAGATAATCGTACAAACCCATAGCATAATATTTATTGGCTATGTTATGGCTTATTATTAAAGTATATTAGGAGTAAATATGTCATATTTATATATAGATAAAATTATAGATGGTTACCCCCATACTTCTACACAACCTTTAAACTGTGTATTGAATAATAATGAACATGTTATTTTTAAATGTTATGATAACCAAGAAGGTGTACTCTCTTTAATAAATGAGTGGGTTTCCTATAAGTTAGCATGTCATTTAAGATTGCCAATCCCAAATGCTGGACTTGCTAGGTTAGACTTAAATACAGCTGTTGGTACTCCACCTTATGAAATTTCAAGTGGACTTGGTTTTTATTCAACACGATTAAATAATATCTTGAATATGCGTTCTGAGTTAGGTTTACTTTTAAAACAGCATTGTATAAACTTAAGTGATTTCCCAAGAATTCTTTTATTTGATCACTTAATATTCAATACTGACCGTAATCCAGGGAATTTATTATATAGTATTGCAGAAAATAAAATCTACATTATTGATCATACGCACGTCTTTCCAAATAGAGTTATCTGGGATAAATACAAGCTTAAGCAATGTATGGAAGAAAAAGATATTGGGGATACTTCTGTAATGGAATGGAATGAGTTTCTCTATAATATGTTTTTTGGAATTATGTCTGTTAAAAATATGAATTTGATTGATGTTGCACATGATTTCCAAACTCTATTAAATAAGGACTTAATTAAAGATATTGTATATTCTATCCCAGAAGAATGGAAAATTGATTGCGATAGTTTAGATATGCTGATAGAATATATAAGTTATCGATTGGTTCACTTAGAGGATATTTGTAATACTATATTTAAGTATAAGGAGGTGTAATATGATGTGTAAAATTAAATACTCTGCATTAACTTATTATCCATCTTTTTTATTAACTGATAATACTACAATCGGTGTTGCATTCCATAACCTATCTACTAATGAGCGTAGATTTGAAATAACTTCTAATATAACTAGAATTGCTAATACATATGATGAATTAAACCCAGATATTTTAAAAATCATATTGCACAGTATCAAAGAGTCTATTTGCAAAGATTCATCATATTCATTCAATAATACAGAAACATCATTTGATTTATATGACTTCACAAAATTCTATGTCAACGAATTTAAATTTACTCCTATTGTTGAAGTTGATGTAGAAAATTTTGATTCATTTATAGATGAAGCCAAAAAGATTTATCTAAGATATGACTACTCAAAAGAACAACGCCCTTCTGTAGGTGATGAAATCAAATTTTTAAAACATATAATTTCTTCCAAGAAGAATGATTGTTCTTCTAAACCTCTATTTGGTGAATTTAATGATCAAATTAATTTTGATTATATTATAAATAATGAATATGCAATAAAAATATTTGATTTTAAGAATAGTACCCAAAAGCAATCTATTTCTACCGCAAGAAGTTGGGCTTTAGCTGCTCAAGAAGTTACTCCTATGCATAAAGTAGTATTTATCTATAGCCATGATATGGATATACTAAGCGAAAACGCAAAAAGCAAACTAAAAACTGCATTAGCTATTTTAAATAAATATAGCTATAAAACATTAGAAATTAGTGAAGGGGCATCTTTTATCTCTTCAATAACTAACAATCAATTGTCGGTTATTTAAATTTATATTCAAGCTCCACATAGACACATCTATGTGGAGCTCATTGTTTATATATAGGAGGCCTACTATGAAAATAGCAATCTACTCCCGTAAGTCCAAGACTTCTGACAAAGGGGAATCTATAGATAATCAAATACACATGTGTAAGGAGTATGCCAATGCACATTTTGAGACGCCAGAGTTCTCTACATTTGTAGATGAAGGTTTCTCAGGTGGCAATACCAATCGTCCTCAATTTAAAATACTTATAGATGAGCTAAAGAAAGGTATGTATGATGTACTTATATGCTATCGTCTAGATCGTATTTCTAGAAATGTTTCTGACTTTGCATCTACATTAGACATCTTAACCGAGCATGGCATAGGATTCGTATCTATCAAAGAGAATTTTGATACAACCACACCTATGGGGCGTGCCATGATTCACATATCTTCTGTATTTGCTCAACTAGAAAGAGAAACCATTGCAGAGCGTGTTACAGATAACCTATTAGAGCTTGCAAAGCTGGGCCGTTGGCTAGGCGGTACTTCTCCGTTAGGCTATAAGAGCAAAAAAGTAGCTTATCAATCCAGTGGCAAGACTAAGCATTATTCTGTTCTTGAACAAGATCCAGATACTGCTTCTATCGTTAAGCTCATTTTTGACAAGTATTTAGAGCTTGGTAGCATTTCTAAAGTAGAAACCTATCTTATGCAGTCTAATATCAAAACACCTAACAAAGCCTACTTCCGATCCAATGTTATACGTAATATATTAATCAATCCTGTTTATGTTACTGCTGATACATCAATCTATGATTACTTTCATAAACTTGAATGTATTCTACCTAAACCTAAAGAAGAATTTAATGGCTCCTATGGACTCATGCCTTATAACCGTAATAAAAAAGGACAAGGAAACTTACAAAATCCTCATGATAAATGGATTATCTCCATTGGCACCCATGAGCCTATTATCTCTAGCCTAAATTGGATAGCAGTTCAAAAGCAACTTGCTGCAAATAGCGACTTAGCCTATTCTAATGCAAGCACTTCTCCTGCTCTACTTAGCGGATTGATCTACTGTAAACATTGTGGGGCACCTATGCAAGTTTCCGGTAAAGGTGTTTTGGCAGATGGTACAGTATGCTATAACTATAGATGTACTACCAAGACTAAGAGTAGAGGTACGTTATGCAATATTAATAATATAAGTAAAGGCTATGCTCTAGATGCGCTTGTAATCAAACGTATTCGTGCTATGTTAGAAAATGAAACGGACTTAATCAAAGAACTCAAAAAGTCTAAACATGATTTAACCTTTAAGGCCGATGCTAATGAAGAAGAAAAAACACGTATCAAAATGGAATTAGATACAAATACGACTACTATTAGTAGCCTTATAAAAAAACTTGCTCTATTTGATGATCCGACTATGGAACAATATATACAAGACGAGGTTAAGGCACTGCATAGTAAAAATGCTGCTCTTAAAGAGCAACTTGAAGATCTTGAAAGTTTGGGTATCAATCAAGACTACTCTCTTGCTAATATTGACCTTATTCTTCAATCTCTTAAAGATTTTAATAAACTGATAGACTATGCAACATTGCATCAAAAGAAAACGCTTATGCGCAACTTAATTAAGCGTATTGAATGGGATGGTGAAACAGTAGGTATCTTCTTCTACTTCCAACAAAGTCCATTATGAAGGGAAGAAAAACACCCATATTCATATCATGGTAGCAAAATCTCTTATGCGTAATGGCAAGCCTATCATTCTTGCTATTTCTACTAACGATGGCTTAGGACTCAACCTTGAAAACATTGGACATTTAATGCCAAATCAAAATATTTATTTTGTACCTTTCGGCCAAGATAACTACATTGCTAAACCTTACTCACTTGTTGCTGATTTATCACTTGTACCTGACACCATTCAACTTGCATTAGAAGGCAAACAAATTCAACCTGTAATTGTTAAATACTAAAAATAAACCCTCATCACTTTTTTATAAAAGCGGTGAGGGCTTTTCTATAATTATCTTGTCTATCTCATAGAAATGGCTACTTATTGATTGAAGAACATAGCTCCTCAATACCTACATATACACTTACTCTTGTTCCCATACCAGGTTTACTTTCAATATCTATTCCAGCTGATGAACCATACTCAAGTTCTAGCCTTTCCCTTACATTCTTGATACCATAACCACTTGGCTTCAGTCCTCCTTTATCATCTGGTGGACGTTTAGCATTTATATCAAATCCAACCCCATCATCTTCTATAAAGAAGAAAATTTTATTCTCTATCCTTTTAATCTTAAGATAGATATTTCCATCTTTTCTTCTACGATTCATGCCATGTTTAATTGCATTTTCTACTATAGGTTGTAAAATTAATTTGACAATCCTATATGTCTCTACACCTTCTTCAATCTCATAATGCATGGTAAAACGTTTGGGCGCACGTACTTGTTCAATGGTCACAAAACTCTTTACAATATTAATTTCTTGTTCAATGGTCACATACTTCTTGCCACTATTTAGACTTAATCTAAAAAACTTGGCTAATTGTATAACCATTTCTTCAATTTCAGGTTGTTTTTGTATTTTTGCCATCCAACTAATCGTATCTAACGTATTATAAAGAAAATGAGGATTAATCTGAGCCTGCAAAGCTACAAGTTCCATTTTTCTTTGCTGTTCTTTTTCATAATTATTTTTTTCAATTAATAAGCGGATTTCTTCTACCATCTTATTAAAGTTTTCTTCTAAAATGTTCACTTCATTTTGAGTCGTATCATAAATGACATCATCCATATTGCCTTCACCTAAAACTTTAATCTTTTTAGCCAAAATATGTAAACGTGCACTTAATTTATTGCACATAAAGAAAATACCTATAATAATTCCTAATGCAATGACTATACTCAAGATAGCTAAACCTTTGTTTACTTGCTTAATAATACTAAAAATTTGTTCATAGTTAAGAGAAGTCACCACATACATATGTAAGCCCAGATTACGACTTAATGTTTTATTTTCTATCTTAGATAAAATAACCTTTTCTTTCCCTTTGCCACTCATCGCATAAGAAAACTCTTTTTTGTCACTATCTGCTCCAATAAATAGAGCAGCATGTCCAATCAAGGCTTCATTTTCATGTGAAAGAATAATATCATTTTCATTTACAATAAAGATCGAACCCATATCTTCAAATTTGCTTCTATAGGTCTTGCGAATAGCTTCTTCTTTAATCCATACAATGACATGTCCACCTTTTTGCATCGTATAATAATTATACAAAGGTACACCATATCCTAAATAAGCTTGTCCAGAAGAATCTTTTACAACCTCACTCCACACACCTAATTTACTTCCTTGCACTTGTTGTAAAAAAGTTGAAGGTAGGGAGTCTATTTTTGCCTCAACCCAACTATAGGTATATGTATTTTGTTCTCTATCAACAATTTCTATCTGTGCAATTTTATTAGTATCTAAATTTAAACTTTCAATACAAGCTTTAATTTCTTCTTCCTTCTTTAAATAGTCTATGTGTTTATCTGCTAGTATACCATATAATGGATCATAGGTTGTAAGCCTTACCACATTAATGATGATATCTTCAATCAATTGGCTTACCGCTGAATTAACCTGCTCTTGCCTACTTTCTATATAACCAGAAGTATAATCATCTATAATTTGCTTACTAAAAATATAAACAACTATACTATTTATCAAAATATAAACGAGAATGCCTATGATTAGATAAAGAGAGATTCGCTTGCTTATTGACAGATTTTTTATTCCCTTCATGTACTAATCCTCGTCTTCTAGAAGATAAGATCTTTTAGCATAGGATTTAGGTGTGATGCCAACATGTAGTTTGAATATTTTCCCAAAATACTTTACATCTGTATAACCTACTTGATTTGCCACTTCGTATACTTTATATTTGGGATTAACTAATAATTGTTTAGCTACCTCTATTCTCATATCTACTAAACATTCTATCATTGTTTTCCCAAGCTCTTGTTTAAATAAATGCATAAGGTGAGATGCACTCATATATAAGGCACTTGCTATATCTTCTATTGTAATACTTTCATGAATATGTTCTCTCATATAGTCTAACGCTAGATGAATTTCTCTACGATTTTCTCCTACTGTTCTCGAAACATCACATAATTTAATTGCCTCTTGATAAGCTTCATACATCTGATAGCATTTATTTTGTACACTTGAAATACTTACCCATAAATTTTGTATGCATATTTCTTTCTTAGCTCTTAACATATCCATAAGTTGGTTTTGAATTACTTTTAGAATATTTCTTTCTTCCTTACCTTGGTCTTCTATTAAAATTCCCCATTCATTCATACCTTTTTCTAAAACAATAAAATCTGGTCCCACATACTCGCACTTGTTGCCCATCACTTTAAAGGCTTGCTCTATCTCTTCTATGGAAAAGATATTTAGACCTTCTCCCTTAAATCTTACAGCAACAACCCGATACTTAGTAAAATCAAACTTAATATTTAATGCATTTATACTTTCATCTATCTTTTTTATATCTCTTATTTTATTATTTAACACTTCCTTTAAAAAAATTTCTTGGTAGTATGGACGTTCTTCATTCATATATTGAGCTCTTTTATGTTGCTCTTTTTCTTGTTTAATCTGCTCAGCCAATTGAGTTACTTGTATGATCAATTCCTTATTTTCAACTGGCTTAAGCAAGTAAGAACTTACCCCTCTATTTAAAGCTGTCTTTGCATATTCAAATTCGTCATAACCACTCAGTACAATAAATTTAGTCTGTATAGCTTGCTCTCGAATATGCTCAATCATCTGCAGGCCATCCATTATGGGCATACGAATATCTGTGATAATGATATCGGGTTTATATTCTATAGCCATTTCCAAGCCTTCTTCTCCATCATAGGCAATATCAACAATCTCTATATCATAGTCCTTCCATGCTATAGTTTGTTGAATCCCCATCCCTACATGATATTCATCATCTACTACAAGTACTCTAATCATTCATCTTCCCCCTTTGTACTTATAATATGAATTATATCAAATTTACATTTATATTTAAAATTTTTTAGTTGTTTTTTCTTGTATTTTGTAATCTTCACATTTTGATAACCCTTTTAACAGGATATTCACCTATTTTCCAATTTCACTCCATAGGATAATAAACTTATATCATTAATCTATGGAGGTATTTTATGAGCGCACCTGTACAATCTGCCAAGATGCTTCGTGAAGCATTTCAAGTATCGAAAAAAATTTATGAATCTCATCTCCTCACCTTTAAAGGGGTTGAAGGCTATGACGTTTATAATTGTTCTATTCCTTTTACTTACAATAATAAAACTTATCTATTTGGTCGTGTAGAACGTCGCCATGAATGGGCAAGGTCTTGGGTCAGACTCTTTGAACAAATTGCCCCTGATACATGGCAACTTGTTCCTGATTCAATGATTTATGCACTAGAGGATCCTTATATCTCTTTTATACATACTCAAATTATTCTAGGTGGGACCCATGTTCGCTATACTTGTGGCAAACAAGATGTCTATTACGGACATTTCTATAGAGGTACTCAATTAGATGATTTATACTATTTCACTACAGGCCCAGACAATATGAAAGATATTCGTATTGTAGAACTTTTAGATGGCCGTATTGGCGTTTTTTCTAGACCACGAAGCCAGCATATTCAGCAAACCTACGGCAGCGAATCTATTATAGGCTTTACACTGATTAATACTTTAGATGAGCTTTCCCCTGATGTTATCCAGCAAGCAAAACCTATAAATGGCTTATTTGGACAAAATGAATGGGGTGGCTGTAATCAATGTTACCTTTTAGATACAGGACTCATTGGCGTTATTGCCCATAAATGTTATAAATCAATAGATCAAAATGGCATAGAACATCTTGTTTATATGAATAGTTCATTTGTCTTTGATCCTTGTATGCATCATCTACTCGATTCACGTATTATTGCCACACGTGATTGCTATCCAGAAGGTCCTGCCAAATTAGATACCCTTGAAGATGTAGCTTTTTCTTCTGGAATTGTCATGCGTAAAGATGGAAAAGTAGATCTCTATAGTGGACTTGGTGATTGTCTTGAAGGACGTGTAGTCATTGATTATCCTTTTGAAGATTTCGGTAAAATAATTAATTAAAAAACAGGGAGATTCTGATATAAGAATCCCCCTGTTTTTAATTAATCTATCTACTCATATGTTTTTTTACTTATGTATTTTCTCAGGAGCGGCAAAAATAGCCCGCCTTGTACCGTACGATTTCTAAATAAGTGGTGCACTCCAGTCACTGTTTCATACCAATCTGTAAACGGTACTTTATCTGGTGTTTCATCCAAAAAGCGCGCTACCGCATCAACCATTTTTTGAGCCTTACTCCTATCTGTCGTCAATGTCGCACACCACACAGACCAATCCGATTTGGTATACGTTACGCGACTATCTAATGGTACACCGTAGGGGCCCATCTTACTCATATACCACTCTACCTCTTGTTCTTTCACTTTCTCATCAAAAAGATTAAGTTCTAATAGTTCATCCCATACTAAGTTATATTTTAGGCTCCAACTTTCTGGCTCTGTAAAGCTTAATGGCGTATGTTTCTTTCCTCTAGCTCTATCCGTCCATTCTTTACTCATCTGCTTGGCAACTACTTTATACTGATTAGCCTTTTTCTTTTCTCCTGCCTCATCTAACAACACTCCAAAACTTGCAACACCTATAATTGCTTTTAGTGATAAATTTACATTATGTGCAAGATGGCCTGCAAAATCATCTGTACAGAGTTGTTCTCCAGGATCAATACCATAGTTTACTAAATAATTTGCCCATTTTTCCAAAACTTCGATATAAGGTTTTATAAATTCAGTATGTCCTTCACACTTACAAATTGCTGCACATAGAATCAGCATATTACCACATTCCTCTATGGGCATCTGATAATGTTCATCATAAATCATTTTTCCCTTCGGATAATGTGTATAGTTTGGATAAATACCAATGCCACCTTCAATGATTCTCTCTTTACCTTGAATATATTTTCCTTCTTCACTCAGTCCATATACTTGACCTGTTGCATAGGGGTAGCGTCCTACATCATGAGGTGCATACTCAAAAGGCCATATTGGAAGTGCCTCAAATCTAAAAATAGGACGTAGCATCCCCTTCAATAATTCAGTATTATAGAGCAAAAAGAGTGGACTTGAAGGATAGCTTACATCCACTGTCCCAATACATCCATTTGAACAACACTCTTTCGATAAAAAAATGACTTCTCCCTTCTCATCTTCTATAAGCTGATGTGCCGCTATAGTTTGTCTATAGGCCAATGTACAAATCACTCTATAGGATTCACCTAATAGCTTATCTGTCTCATCCTCTAGCTGTTTATCAAAAGTTTTGCATCTACTTAAAACCTCCTCTTTTTCATCTAGGGCTTTTGCAATGACATCAATAATTGTTTTACCATCTCTTGCCCAATAAGGTGGCAAAGCACGGTTAAAATACATAATGGCTAACATTTCATCATAAGCAATGAGACTATATACTTCTTTTTCCTCACGTACTTTCCCTAAATCTATATGTAATACAATTCCTGCGCCTTGATCCTCTTTGGCTTCACAGTTTAGTATTTTGCTTCTTACTTCATTAAGATGCTGAGTACTATCTATCTTTCCTTTTACGTCTTCTTGATTAGGTAAAACCATGTATAAATATCCCCAGTCTATACCTACACCATCTCCACTATGTGCTAATAAATTTTGCTGTACTTGACCAAGAAAACCTAATTGATAAGTCTCATAGGTCAGTGTCTCACCAATAACTGGTTTAAGACTTTCCCCATTTTGCACATGTGATTGATTCATATCTATCACAATCTGAATATCATGTACTTGGTCGTCTTTGCTTGTAACCTTAAAGCATACGTAAGTACAAGGTCTTGAAAGTAATTCTAAATCATCTAGTAAAAGAGGACTTGTAAACTTAACTTCTAAAGAGATTTGTTCATTTTCAAAATAAAATGAAGTACTTGTAGGTGTTAAATCTATGCCTACTTGTTCAATAACGTCTTTACCTCCCTCTACTCCCATAAAACGATAGACTTTACCATCTATTAAAATATGACCATTTATCGAGCGTTTTAACCCGCACCAATGCTCAATGCATGCTCCATAAAGTTCTTTAGCTGGAAGCCATAACGATAAATAAGGATGGTGTACAATAATAGGTAAACTTGGTACTTGTTGATTTAATCTCATACTTCTGCCTCCGGTTCTTTTCATTGATTCAAGAAAAGGTAAGCCTTAAAGACCTACCTTTTCTTCATTATCTTAAAACTTATTTACTTTCTACTAAATGAGCCATTCTATAGAGCATTACAGCACTTTCTGCTCGCGTTACATTTTGCTTCGGATAGATCCATACGCCATCACCTTTTATGATTCCTATTTCTATTAAGTGTTTAATACTCTCTAGTGCATACGGTGATATAGTATCTATATCCTTATACATATCCCTATTCAGTTCTTTTGTGAATAGGATAGTTTGAGTGCTTTGTAATATACGATCAATCAATACCATAGCTTCTTCTCTGGTTAAAAATTGATCTGGTTCAAATTTATTGTTGCCAATTCCTTTTACAATACCATAACTTCTTGCTTTATGAACTGCTTCAAAATAAGATGCTTCAGGATCTACGTCACTAAAATATTCTACTGTTTGTTCCGATAGATCTACTGCATCCATCAGTGCTTCAATAAATTGACCACGTGTTACATGCTCTTTTGGTCTAAAATATGTGCTTCCTTGCTTTATCATAATACCCTTTTTAGATAAGTAATCAATAGCTTCTAAGGCCCAATCAAAGCCTTCTAAGTCTTCATATATGACTTTTTCTTGTTCAACTTTTTCTTTATCAACTGAATGGGTGCCTTCCGCTCCTTCTGGATTAGGGCTTGGATTCGTATCTGGTGTTGGATCTGGATCCGGTGTTGGATCTGGATCCGGTGTTGGATCTGGATCCGGTGTTGGATCTGGATCCGGTGTTGGATCTGGATCTGGTGTTGGATCTGGATCTGGTATTAGATCTGGTATTTTAAGAAGTATAATATCACCAAATCCATTTGGATCCGGTCCAAATCCAATCCCTTGTCGATATTCAATCCAACCGGTTCTACCTTCTCCATCATTTTCATTAATAAGCAATGAAAAACCTAAGCATGTCTTTTCACTTATTGTTTCACCCTTTGGTAAGATTTGATTCCACGGAATAGCAATTTCATAATTTGTTTTATTACCTTCTCGTACAATCTGGCATTTAGCATCTAGTACCTCTCCTGGATTATGACCATTATCTGCTGCCCAACGCCATTTTGTAATGGTTTCACCATCAAATCCAAAACCAAATTGATGATGTCCTTCTGGAGATGGTCTATTCAAACGATGTGTGTCTAATGAAAATTGGATACTATCACCTTTCCAAATACCACCACCAAAATCTTCCTGAGAGTGTGTGTCATCTGTAACTTCCATAGACAAATAGAAATGCTTCTCATCCCATTTGACATACCCTACTCCACTTAAATCTTCTATGCCTTGCCAATTATTATTTTCCTGTACTTGCTCAGCTTTATTAAGGTAGAATGGCATACTATCATTCCATTCCATTTCAGTTATTTTCCCATCAATAATAGGTACATTTTTACTTTGTATAGCTGCAAGAAAACTTATTTTTTGATTAATACCTATCGTTTCACCATTTTCAAGCTGTACTTTTCCTTGAAGTTCAATGAGATCATCTTGTAAGTCCTTAGGCACAGAAATAAGAATACTTTGTTTGGTTTGTGGTTGTATACCCTCAAAATTAAACGTCCCCGCCAGTGCTTGTGGCTTTTCTAACACAATATTTCCATCTAATGTAAGTGTCTTCGATTTATTTTCTAATTGAATTTGTACACTCCACTCATCCCATTTGCCAACTTCTGATACCATAGGTAGGACACTCACTTGTAATGCATTTTGTACATCTACCTCAAGTGTAACGGCATCAAATGACTGTTTTTCTACATGGGGTTGTATATTAAATACATACTTACCTATCTTAGAGGTATGTGGAACTTGAATTTTAAGTGTATCGATAGGCCCCTCTTTACTAAACTGAGTATCCCCTATAACTTTCCAACCCTCAGGTAATGCAAAGCTATAGTATCCTGTAATACCTTCTAGATTCTTTCCCCGCTTAATTTCTATATTCAAGCACTCACCTTTTGTAATTTCTTTAAAAGTTTCTAATAGCTTAAAGGCTACATCATCTGTCACTACTTCCCCAACCTCACCTACAATATAGATAGGCTCTTTTGAGATAGAAATACTTACTTTACCTCCTAATGATGGAATCACCCTTTCATTTCCAAATAGATCCATCACGGTTACACTTGACTGTGTTGTCTCAAAAGCTATTGCCTCACCTTGATCTTTGGTAGACCAAGCAACCACTACATCTTCTCCTGTGGAGCGTTTAAAATAATTAACTCTTATTTTATTATCTATCATACTATCATTTATAAATCTTGCCGCTTCTAATGCATCAACCATTTGTGCGTAGGCAACGTAGTCAGCTTTTGCTGAGAGTGGTACCGTTGCCCCTTCACCTCTGACAAGTCCAAAATTATCTTCATTATTATAAATGTCAGTTCCATCATTTTGTAAGTCATACCAAAAATACTTGTCAACCATCCCAGAAGCTATACTTTTCACATAGCTTCTCACTAAATAACTGCCTGCATCAAGCTCAGAAACACCATATTGATCACGTTGAGTTGGCCATCCTAATTCAGTAATCCAAACTGGCTTTTCCTTACCATATTTTTTTAGAAGATTAAAAGTTTGTTCAATATTATTTTCAAATTTCCCAACATCAGGTGTCATAGGATAGCAGTATGGATGAATTGAAATGGCATCCATATCATCAATTGCACCTGCTCGAAGTATTCTTTCAATCCAGTATAGATCCGTCCCTGCTGTTACTCCCCCTACAACTGTACAGTTAGGGTCTACTTCTTTTAATGTTGCATAAGTCAATTTGAGCAGTTTAGCATAATCCTCTGGAGGTCTCTTCGTTGGATTAAAAGTTCCATTGTACTCATTCCAAACTTCAAAGTATTTTACACGTCCTTTAAAATGTTCTGCTATAGTCCTTGCATAGTTGGCAAAAGCATTAAGCCCTTCTTCTGTATAAGGTGCACCACCTCCATCATAAAATGGATTACCATAGTCTAAAATAATCAATGGTTCCATTCCTCTAGCGATGGCTTCATCTACATACTCATCCCAATGTGGTAATATTTTCACCACACCTTTTTCTGTTTCTGCTCGATCCCAGAACATCTCATCTCGAATAAACTGTGCACCCATTTTTTGTGCAACATCTAGATTTTCCGGAATAACACCACGGTCTAAACCAAAATGTGTGCATACACCAAAGAAATCATTTATACGTTCTTTAAGTGCTGTTTCTACTTTAGGGATATAGCTAAAATCTACAGTTTTTTCAATCATTTCATCTGTAAGTTCTGGATCTACATTTAAATACATTTTATAAACACCAAACGCATCCAGTTGATTAACTAAGACAGGAATCGTTTGTTTTTCGTTTGGTTGTAGCGTAAGAGAGAACTCTCCTGTTGCTATCTGGTCGTTGCGTACATCATTTTCAATGGTATAAGTGACTCTAACGTCTCTTTTTTCATCTGAAAGTAAGTTTTCAAGCTGGATACCTAGCTCAACCACATCTCCCTGCGAGAAAATATTTCCAGTATAAGGTGACTTTACTTGTACTGAAATAGGTTTTATTGGAGGAAGTTTTTTCACTGTAACACTTCCAAAGGCTACGTCTTCTCTTGTACCTATTCCCGGTGCCCATACACCTATGCGAATATCTCTTTCAAAAAAGCGGTTAGCAAATTTAGCATCGCCTAGTACAAAAGTGTGTGTTTTCCATTCTTTTGTATCTGTTAATTTAACAATTCCAGCTACTTTTTCAGTCTCATAAACCGAATCATATTGCACACCAAATTCCGCTGTTCCTTCATCAAAGTACTCTACTGTAAGTTCTACTGTATTTTCTCCATCATAAATAAATCCATCTTCAACATCACAATAAATAAATAAGGTATTCGCTTTCTCATCTGTTTTCCATCCCTCTTTGCCTCCATAGTTTACAATTTGAATAGCATCTTGATTATCTCCAGGATTTGCATAAATACCATTAAACTTTGGAATATTTCCAAAGATAACATCTACCTGCTGTCTTTCAGATAAGTCTACTTTCCTTACTTTAATGCTTCCAAAGGTTACATCTTCCCTTGTACCTATTCCTGGTGCCCATGCACCTATCCTAAAATCCTTTCCAAAGAAGCGATTAGCAAACTTGGCATCTCCTATTGTAAACGTATGGGTTTTCCATTGTTTAGTATCTGTAAGTTTTACAAAACCTGCTACCTTTTCTACTTCACCTGTAGAATCATATTGCAAAGCAAATTCAGCTGTCCCTTCATCAAAGTATTCTACTTCAATTTCCACTGCATTTGTGCCATCAAATATAAAATCATCTGATACCCCACAATATACAAACAGCATATTTTCTTTTTCATTCGTTCGCCAGCCTTCTTTTCCATCATGTGTAACAATTTGTAAAGCTTCATGATTATCAGCTGGATTTGCATCAATGCCGTTTGCCTCCACTACTTTCCCTAACTTAACACTGACTTCATTGGTAATAGTTAAAGCACTCGTCGTTGTTATATACTTTGGTATTTGTTCCTCATTACCTGGTTGAATAACAATATTCCCTGAAGTCGTAGATTGAACCTCTTGTTGAATACTTACTGGTACATCATATGGATGACTTGCCATAGTTAAGTTGGGAAGCATGGTATTTGCTCCTAGAACAACACTTAACCCAAGAGCCATTCGTACCTTATAACCTTTCCCAGATACCTTTCTCATCTTATTTCCCCCTTCATTTTATTTATCCTTTAATACCACCTAAATTAAAACCACTCATTATTTTCTTTTGGAAAATAATGAAGAGGATTGCTGGTGGTATAATGGCAAAAGTTACTGCAATCATACGCATATCAGCTGGATAACCTGCTTGACCATTCATTGTGAAAATCTTTACCATTACTGTATATTTATTGGGATCCTTTAATGTAATATAAGGCCACAAAAAATCTGACCATACACTATTAATCGTAAAGATGGTTACAACAGTCATAACAGGCTTACTGAGTGGTAGAATAATTCTTGCAAAAATCCCTAAATCTGAACATCCATCTAATCTTGCCGCTTCTATATAATCTTTGGGTATACTATCGAAAAAGCTCTTAAAAATGATAACATAAAAGGCATTTGCACCTGCCATTAGCCATAGAGGCCAGTACGAGTCTGTTAAATTAATATGTAAAACAGGTACATCAATAATGTTTTTAAATAATGGAATCATACCTACTGAAGCTGGAAGCATCATGGTCCACATCATAATTTGAAAAAGAATATGGCTTCCTTTAGGTTTAAGTCTAGAGAGAACATAGCCAGCAAGTCCATTAAAAATAATAGAAAAACCTACTGATCCCATTGCAACAAAAATAGTATTCACATAATATTTCATAAAGCTTAGCTTTTTCCAAGTCTCTACTAACTTTTCAGGTTGAAAGGTCTTAGGAATAAAAGTTGGTGGAATTTGGAAGAACTCTTTAATATCTTTTACACTAGATGTCATAATCCATAAAGGTGGTATAAGACACAACAAGGCAATGACAATCATTATACCTAGAAGAATATAGTAAAACATCTTTATCTTTGGCTTTTTAAAATCTGTAAAAACAATAACACCTGTTTGTTTATGTTGTAATTTGCTCATATTTTTTCTCCTATTCCTTCTCCACTTTATTTTTAACTTTAAAATAAAATGCGGTTAATATAATAAGGATTAAGAAGGTAATCGTACTCACTGCCATAGATTTACCCGTTTCAAAATATCTAAACCCATATAAATAACTTTGTAACATTAAAGACATGGAGGCGTTATTAGGTCCTCCATCCGTCATAGCCAATGGTTCACTCATTACTTGGAATACACCTATTACTTGCATAATAAACATTAGACTCAATATACTTGAAATTTGAGGTAAGGTAATATGCTTTATTCTTTCCCATATACCTGCACCATCTGTAATTGCAGCTTCATAAAGTTCCTGATTAACGCCTTGCAAACTGGCTAAATATACAATCGCTGTAGCTCCAAAACCTTTCCATGTCATCGTAAGTATAATAATGGGTATGGTCAGCTTAGGATCTTGTAGAAATTGAGACATAGGTAAGCCTAGCTTCTGCAAAAGACTATTCATAATACCACCAGCTCCTGGCTCTAAAATAAATACCCATAATAATGCTGTTGCAATGCCCGGTACTATACTTGGGAAGTATACGGAAAATCGAAGAAATCCACTTATATGGATCATCTCATTAAGAATCAGTGCAACAATAACTGGTATTAAGTATCCTAAAAGCAATGACCAAAATAAATATTTAAAGGTGTTTATAAGTGCCATTCTAAAAGCAGGCTCTGAAAAAATCTCTCTATAGTTTTTAAATCCTGCAAAACTTACTACATCAAACCCTTTGGTTTCATAGAAAGAAAGTACAACACCCTCTATAAGTGGTTGCCACACAAATACTGTAAATAATAATAAGCTTGGCAATATCAGAATCCATGCTGTCCAATCTTTTTTTAGGGTCCTAAAAGTTTTTTGTATCAATAGTTGTTGTTTCATACGCTATTCCCCTTTTAGAAGTTTTTATAGAAAAAGGGTGCCTTGTTAAGAAATATTCTTTTAAGGCAACCCTCCATCTTCTTATTGTTGTTTATCTAAATAATTCGCTTGAAATTCTGCTACTGCTTGATCAAGTAACTTTTGTGGATCTGCCTTTTCATCTGTAAGTACAGTTTGAACAACTGAGTCTAATAACTTATAAAGTTCTTGTGTCGCAATAGGTTCTTCTGGTCTTAAATCTGTCATTCCATGTGTTAAATAATTTTCAAATTGACTCATATCCACATTGGCATTTTCAGTTAAGATTTTAATTTCTGCCTCTCGTCTTGGGCCACTTCCCCATGGAGATAGACCATATGGCCCTACAATTTTATCAATGGCTAAATCAGCTTGAACTGTTTCTTGTAAAGTTTTTTCTACTTCTGGGTCTGCATTTGGTGTATAACCTGTTATTTCTAGATACTTGAATACGGCATCAATCTCTTCTGGTGTTGCATTTGGTGAGAACATACGCACGGTTCCTCCCATTAATACCCCACGACCTTCTTCACCTGCTGGACCTACTGGTAAACCAAACATTCCTACTAAATCTTTATCCATTTTGTAATCTACAACTGGACTATTAAGCCAATCTAATGTAGAAAATGCCATTGCTACTTGACCTGTTCCAAAGTATTTAAAGAAATCACCATAATCTACAAGGAGATTATCTGGTAATACATCATATTTCCATCTTAAATCTTTAATATACTGAAGTGCCTGCACTGCTTCTGGTGAATTAAATACAGCTTTCCACTTACCATCTTCAAAAGTCTCAAACTCAGCTCCAAAATTCCATGCAAGGGTTGTAAACATCCATCCTCCTTGATTTGACTTTGTTGGGAAGAAGAATCCTGGCACTCCAGTCTTTTCTGTAATAGTCTGAGCAAACTGAGCCATTTCCTCAAAGTTTTGTGGTATTAAAGCATTTCCTCCATCATCTACAAGGCCAGCTTGTTTGAATAGGTCTGTATTGTACATAACGCCTACACTATAACCGCCAATAGGCAAACCATAAATTCTACCATCTTTTGAAAGTACTTCTAACATATTAGGATCTAAATATTTGTCATATCCCCATTCCTTAACAATATCTGTAATATCTGCTGCATAGCCTGCATCTACAATTTTATTAACCTCTGTAAACCATGTACCATACATAGTGGGAAGTTGACCACTTGCTGCTTTAGGTAAAAATGAGTTAATATCATAAGCCCAATCTGTAGGTTCAAGCGTAATGTTAGGGTATTTTGCATGGTACTCATCAAGTTGTTTTTTAGCTAGTGCATAACGCTCAGGATCTGTTTCTTTCGGAAAATCTGTTACACTTACTTTGATTTCTTGTTCTTCTTTTATATCTTCTTTTTGTGTCGTATCTTGTGTCTGTTCTACTTTAAGCTCTTCTTTCTCTGGCTGTACTGAGGTAGTTTGGTTACATCCGGTTAATTGGCTTGCTAATAAGAATAGTCCACAAAATAAAGCGATATTTCTCTTTTTCATAATCTTCCCCCTTAAAGCATTTTATTGTTTTATGACTTCCATGTATTTATATTAGCATACAATTTATACAGTTTTTAGGTGGCTTTTCTGCTAAAAAGGTTGCATTTTTACTAACCACTATCTATAATAAGTTTAAATTATACTCTAATATTAAAAAGGAGTCTATTATGTTTACTGGATTTAAAACGCGTATTACACTTACTTGTCTTGGGGTTATTACACTTTGCTATCTTATTATTAATGTTTTTTGTATTCGCTTGATTTTCTCAAATGTCGTTTCAAATTATAATACTCTGCTTCAAACTCATTTAAGCAGCCTCTGTACAGAAATCCAGACACAAATAGACCTTGTGGAACAAACTACATTACTCGCTGCCCAAAATCCTACGGTTATAGAAGCACTCTCTACTGAAAAATTTAATCCCACCATTAATGATTACCTTAATGGATTACAAGCTTCTATGCCTACTATTCAAGGTATTTCTATTTATAGTGCACACTCTAATTATTGTCTCTATACAACTTTATCTGTTTCTAATGCACCGCCTTTAGAATTTCTAGAACAACGCTATAACCTTTATACTCATGAAACAAAGCCCTTAAGCTGGATTGTTAGGTATCAAGATCTTTTTCCCTACTATGATGACTTTCGTTATGAGCGTACTAAAGGTGTACTTACTTACATAAGTCCTATTTATTCTATCCCAAATCAGACTCTAGGCTATTTAATCATTGATCTAGGCTTGCCAAAGCTCCTTCAGCCATTGCAAGTAGATAGTAATTTATTTTTGTCAGATCTTTATGTCACCATCAACCTTATTGATGAAAATATCAGTATTCCTTCTTCAGCTTTAGGTTTTAGCCCTCTGTCTTTTGAGAATGAATATATCTATATTTATTCTCTTACCTCTAATGCTCAGTTAGAAGTACATGCTTCTCTTGATCACGTCTATGCTCAGTTTAATAACTTAAAAAAGATCATATTTATTATCTTTATAGGGATCCTTGTCTTCTTCTTACTCCTTTCTCAAGTCATTATTAGACAAGTTGTTGTACCTATTCAGAAACTTGCTTCAAAACTCAATAGATTTATAGATACTTTATAAATAAAAATAACAAAGCCCTCATCACTTTTATATAAAAGCGGTGAGGGTTTTGTTATTTTTATTTAAAGGAGTGTTTTTCCATCTAATCCTTCTGGAATCTCTAACTCTAATAATTGCATTAAAGTCGGAAACTCATCCACTAATCTAGCAGATTCTATAACTCTTGATGGTAATTTTGAATTATAAATAATAAATGGTGGTTGATCACCTTTTGTTGGTAGGTGACCATGTGTAGCCTTTGAATATTTATAGTCTTTTGTATCTATTTCTTTTACAATCTCACTATCTACTTCATTTGAGATTGCCGTAAGCATACTGCTTTCTACAACATATTCAAAAGCACCTATAAGCCCATGTTTCTTCGCATCTTCTTTATCGAAGATATGGTCAATGTAACCTAATTCTTTTGCTTCATCTAACACTTCTAACGCCTTTACCCCCGCTGCTTCATTCGCAATATATAAGTGGCCTGAAATACCTGCTGATTGCATATAAGCTTCGTAACTTAATACTTTTCCTTTTCCATCTGTTTGAATAAGGCCTGCACGTTTAAGCATCTCATTAATACTTACAACTCTTTGAATATCCAATTGACCATGATCACCTAAAACAACAAAGGTGGTTTCTTCAAAGATGCCTTTGCGTTTGTAAAGATCTAATATATTTTCAATCCAATGCCCATGTTTTTTTCTTGCTTCGCTTACCAGTTCATGCTCTGTGCCAGCCACATGTCTTGCATGATCAAGGCTTGCTTGATGTAGGAATAATACATCTGGTGTATAACGATCTACAATTTCTAGTAAACAAGCTTCACCAAAGCTATCAAAATCAGGGTTCTTCTTCCAATTAAGAAGATGCTTATGATGATAATAAATTTCTTCTGTCAGTGCTGAGGCTGTTTCTAAAATCGCTCGATTTGCCACATCATATTCAGGTGCCCATATTTCTGGAATGAGGTAATCTATAGGACCATTGGCAGTCACTGGCCATAAAACGGCAGCTGTCGAAAGCCCCTTCTCTTTGGCATAGTCAAAAATTGTTTTTGTTTGTAAATCATTATAATACCAGTACCAATCTTCATTGTTATGCTCTGGTTCTAAGACTTCATTATGATGAATCCCATGGGTTGCAGGATAGTATCCTGTCATGATGGTTGCATGACAAGGATACGTAAGTGTTGGATAGACACATTCTATATTTTTTACAATAATACTGTCTTCTAATACTTCTTTAAAGCCTGGAAGATCCTTTACAATTTCCAAATCACTGGTAAATAAAGAATCTACACTAATGACAACTAATTTTCTCATATAAAACCTCCTCTATTTACCTTCTTGTAAAAGTTTAGTAGATTCTGCTGCCGCTTTATCAAGAGTTGCTTGAACGTCTACATCCGTTGTAAAGATTTGATCAAGTGCTGTTGTATATACTTTAATGGCTTCACCATAAGCTTTATTCATTGGACGACCATGACCATATTGTAATTGATCCACTGCAACTTTAAATTGAGGTGTTGATTCATATAATGCTTCGATTTCTGGATTTGTTGTTGAGCTAATGGTTGTTGGAAGGTATCCTGTCTTTTTATGTGAGTAAACCACTTGTTCTTCATCTGTCATAAAGTTAATAAAAAGTGCTGCTGCTTCTTTTTCCTTATCTGTAAGCTTAGATGTCATAACAAGGTTACATCCACCTGTTGGTACGCTGTATGCTGTTCCACATGGAATAAATGCTGTACCTACTTCATAACCATTTTGAGAAGCAATATCTAAAGTATTATTAAGGGATCCTGTAGAATTCACCCACATTGCAACTTTTTGATTCATAATTTCTGTTGTACGTGTATCACTTGCATTGTTCCCACTGTAATATTTAAAGTTATTGTTTGCAATACCTTCTTTTAAGAATGCTACAGCTTCTACAGCTGGTGCTTCGTTATAGATGGCTACTGTTTCGTCTGCATTCACGGTATTGCCACCATTTCCTTGTGTATAAGCTTCAAAATGCCAGTTATCATTAAGGAATCCAAAGCCTTTTACCCCGATGGTCTCTAACTGTTTAGATGCACTTGCAAGTTCTTCCCAATTGGTAGGTGCTTGTGTAATGCCTGCTTGATCAAAGAGTGTTTTATTGTAATAGAAAATAGGTGTACTTCTTAAGTAAGGCACGCCATATAACTTGCTATCTACATAAGAGTTATCCATAAGCCCTGGTAAGAAGTTGTTTTCTTTTTCATCACTAATGATCTCATCAAGGCACTCAATCATTCCTGCATCTGCAAAGCTTTCAATACTTGCAATCTCCATAACAGAGATGGCTGGTTGTTCATTGGCAATAAATGCACTCTTTAGTTTTGTATGTAAATCATCATAAGTTCCTTGATACTCTGCTGTAATCACAATATTATTTTCTTTACCAATGGTTTCATTGAACTTTGCTGTAAGCTCTTTGTTATTTTCAGCTACTTTATCTTGCCAAGAATACCAAAACTCTAACTCAATGATTTCTTCTTGGGTATCTTGTGTTTCTTGTTTTGCTTCTTGGCTTGTGCCTTCTTGATTAGGTTGAGCTTTCACTGATGCCGTTGTAGAACACCCCATTACAGCTACCGATGTTGTAGCCATTAAAGATAAACCTAGAAGTTTTTTAAGTACAGTTTTATTCATAATCATTCTCCTTTTAATCAATCATTTGATTTTATCTATTATTTATCACCCATATAGGTGAATGCTTTAATTATTTGTTTTTGTGCAAAAATAAACGCGATTAAAATAGGTACAATAAGCATGACATTCCCAGCCATCAAAATATGATAGTTTACACCACTTTCAATTTGCCTTAAAGAAGCAATGCCGACAGGTAATGTTCTTACACGATCATTGGTTGTAAGGGTTAATGGCCAAAAATAATCATTCCATGTGCTAATAAAAGTAAGTAATGCGAGTGTAGTCAATGTAGGTCTAGCAAGTGGTAACATAATCTTGGTGATTACTTTAAACTCACTTGCTTTATCTAACTTCGCTGCTTCAATAAGCTCTTTTGGAACTTGCTTAAAGGTCTGTCTCAGCATAAAGATTCCAAAAGCACTTGAGGCAAAGGGTAAAATAAGACTTGGTAATTTGTTAATTAAATTAAGATTTGAGAACATAACGAATAAAGGTAGGAAAACCAGTTGTCCTGGTATCATCATGGTGACCATGATTAGACCAAAAATAAGTTTATCCCCTTTAAATTCATATCTTGCAAAAGCATAGGCTGCAGGAATAATGGTTAACATTTGTAAAACAAGAACACTCACTGTAATGATCACACTATTTTTTAAGTAGTGCATAAAAGGTATGGCACAAAAGGCTTGCTTAAAGTTTTGCCATTGAAAGACCTCTGGCCACATACTTGGTGGGAATATTACAGTCTCTCCTAAAGTTTTAACTGAAGTGATAAACATCCAGTAAAACGGAAAGAAGAAAATAAGAAATAATATAATCGTCACAACGGCTCTTGGAAGTTGTTTAATAGACTTCATAACGCCCTCCTATTGGTAATGGACTTTCTTAGAAAGTAATTTAAAGTACATAACTGTAAAGATTGAAATAATCACAAGTAAAATCACACCAATAGCTGATGCATAACCAATTTTGTAGAATTGGAATCCATATTCATAGATGGAATACACAAGGGTATTGGTACTGTTTTGTGGGCCTCCACTGGTAATGATCTGAATGGTTTCAAACACTTTAAAGGATGCAATCACATTGACAATGGTTAAGAAAAAGAGTGTAGGTGAAATCATAGGAAGGGTAATCTTAAGAAAAGTTTGTTTCCTAGATGATTTGTCTAGTGCGGCTGCTTCATATAAATGTTTAGGGATGCTTTGTAGTGCTGACAATATGATAAGGGTGTTATAACCTAGTGTTTTCCACACTGATATAATAACCAATGAGATTAAGGCAACTTTGGGATTTCCCAACCAGTCTATAGGCGGAATACCTACTAATGATAAAATATAATTAAGAAGCCCAAAGTCATTATTCATCAGCCACATCCATAAGAAAGAAATAGATGCAAGAGATACAATGTAGGGTGTAAAGATTAAGTTTTGCATAAACTTATTAATACGTGTATCTTTTCTAAGAAATAGGGCTAAGGCAATGGCCAAAATCACCCCTAAACCTACGGTTAATACCATATACACAAAAGTATTGGATAAGGTTTGATAAAACTTTACGTCTTTAAATAAGGTATGGTAATTTTTAAGCCCTACAAATTGTTTTGTAGGTGAGATCAGATCCCATTCATGGAAGCTTAGATAAATCGTATTTAAGATTGGGTAAATAGAAAAAGCTAAAAAGATGATGAGGGCTGGTGCTACAAAAAGATAGGGTTTAAGGGTTTGAATCACTTTTTTCATGATGCACTTCCTTTGATTCTATCTTTACTTTTGTCAAATCCGTACATATGTTTATAAGAAAGAGAGAGTTTCACCTGGTCATCTAACTCCAGTTCTACATCATTAAATACTTTAACCGCTACAACCCCCATCTGTGTCTGAACACGATAAATTACTTCTGAACCAAGCATTTCTCTTGTCAGTATATAGCCTTCAAATACAAATTTATCTTCCTGCTCATCCCCTTCTTTATAAAGCTTTACTTTCGAAGGTCTAAAGCCTATATAAGCTACTTCATGATCTAAGTCTATATACTTTTCAACTTTCTCACGGGTTAGCACATTCATTTCTGGTGTTCCAATAAACTGTGCAGTAAAAACATTCTGTGGCTCCACATAAATTTCATGGGGTGTACTATGTTGTCTAATCACACCTTTTTCCATAAGCACAATGTCTGTTGCCATAGATAAGGCTTCTACTTGGTCATGGGTTACATAAACAAATGTTGCACCCAGTTTATGATGAAGCTCAATAAGTTCTGAACGCATTTGGTTACGGAGTTTTGCATCTAAGTTACTCAAAGGTTCATCCATTAAGAATACTTTTGGTTTTTTAACCATAGCTCTTGCTAAGGCTACACGTTGCCTTTGACCACCTGATAGCTGCGAGGGTTTTTTATGAAGATGATCTCTTAAATCTACAATATCTACAATCTCATCGATTAAGCGTTCACGCTCTTGTTTAGGTATTTTTGCATTGATTAATCCAAATTCAATGTTTCCTTTTACACTCATAGTAGGATAGAGGGCATAATTTTGAAAGACCATCGCAATATCACGATCTCCTGGCTGTATATCATTCATACATTTGCCATCAATATAAATTTCACCGCCTGTTATATCCTCTAATCCAGCAATCATTCTAAGTGTGGTCGACTTACCACAACCTGAAGGTCCTACCAATACAGTGAAGCTTCCTGACTCAATTGTTAAATCTAAATTTTCTATAACGGTTGTTCCATTATCATAAGTCTTTCTTATATTTTTCAACAAAATCTCTGACATAAATCCTCCTTACTCTTTCCTAGAGTTTATTGTCCTGTGTTTCTGACAAGTCTTATTCTATAGTCTTTTTATTAAATCAAAAACAAGAGTAAGTTAAAAGATTAATTTTTATATTAAATTTACGATAAATATAAAATAATTTATATTTTAAAAACAAAAAAACACACTTAAATGCTGTGTGTTTTTAGAGATTCTATTCACTAAAGTACTAGAGTCTCCCCTTTAACGGGTAGTATTTTCTCTGTTATGTTTGCCATTAAGCAATCCTGCCCTCTCTATTCTTACAATGTGTGAGCACTTCTTCTAATTGTCCTTTTAAAGCTTCTAATGTATGAACACGTACTGACCAATCCATATGATCTTGAATTTGATAAGGTGAAGTCAATATAGTCTTACCCCCTAAAACTTTTACTGGATATAAGTCATTATAGCCATGATCTCCAATAGCTAATATTTCATGCCCATCAATTTGATGCGTGTTTAAAATGTCCGGTAAGACATTCATAAGGCCAAAAGGTTTATCTGCACCATATTTGATCACATCAAACTTATCTTCTAATCCTATATACTTCGCAAACTCTATTGCTTCTGGTTCATTGGTATTAGTAAGCATATACATGCCTTCTGTATACTTTGCAAGTTCTCCTAGTACTTTTACAAGTTGCTCACTGACCTCTATGGCATATTCTGGCATAAGCATTTCCTCCCTTACTTTAACAAACCCCGCATCTACCACATCACTAGCTATGCCTAATTGATTAGCCAGCATAAAGACAACACTCCATGCATCAGCCATAAAGCCATACTTTCTATCTAAATAACTTTCAAAGTGGGCTTCAGTATTTACAATACCCTTAATGTTTAATCGTTCTTCTAGAGATTTTCCTGTTAAATCACTGGTTCTATCATAAAATTGTCCTAATGTAAAGGGATCCTTGCCGAGTAAGATTGCTTCTGCTTTTTGTTGAATGATTGCCTCATCTGCTTCAAATACACTACCTTTTAGGATGTGAGAAATAAATCTTTGATAAAATTTTTCATCTCTATATAAGGTTCCATCTAAATCACAAATAATTACTTTAATATGCTCCATTTTTACACCTCTTTACTATTTAAAATTGTTATAGGTTCAGTTATATACTTACGCTCTAAAAATATATGATTATTATTTATAATTCAATCTATTTAAACTACTTTTAACTTTATCTATCTATTTTTAACAAAGAAATAAGCCTCTCATTTTACTGAGAGGCTCTATTTTTCTTATATTCATAAATACGATCAATATAAATTTTAATCAGTGCAGCAACGGGTGCTGATAAAATCATTCCCATACCGCCATAATAACTGCCACCTATGATCACTACAATTAAAATCCACACAGGTGGTAAACCAATTTTATCTCCTACTACTTTAGGCTCAATAAAATTCCCATCAATTTGTTGATAAAGTAGTAATAAAATACATCCTGTTACCCCCAAGGATACACTGTCTAATAATCCCAGAATTAAAGCAAGCACTGCACCTACTAGTGGTCCTACATAGGGAATCATATTGGTAATCCCTGCCACTGTTCCAATAAGTACAGCAAAAGGATGACCGATCATGAGCATGAGTGCCGTTGAAATCACACCTACGATTATTCCCGCTAATAGGGTTCCAACAATAAAACCACCTATAATTTCATCTATATCCCCAAGTACGACTTGTACATATTTTTTTATTTTAGGTGAAAAGATAACATCTCCAAAACGATCCATTGCCTTAAATAAACGTTCTTTATCTTTTAAGAAATAGAAGGTTAGGATTAATGTGGCAACAAAGTCAATGACTGCCCCACCTAAGTTTCCTATAACTTTACCTACATAGCCTGCTAATGTTAGAATAAAGTCTTTCGACTGAATCAACACATTGAAATCACTTTTAGCATTTTCTAAAGTATGGTTAAGTTCTAATAATGCTGCTTTAAAAGGTTCTCCCAGTTGTAGATTACTTCTAAGAAGCTTTTGTACATTCTCTACAATTGGTGGCACTAGAAAATGGATAAGAAGCATAAGTGATGCGCCTACTATTACAAAGACAATCACAATACTTAAAAGTCTTACGCCCAGCTCTATCCCTTTAAATGACTTATTTTTACAACACTTATTTATAAGCGTTGTTAATTTTCCTTCAATAAATTTCATCGGACGATACAATATATATGCTAAGGCAAAAGCATATATAATTGGTGATATAACATCTAAAAATCTCCCCGTTCCACTGGTTACAACCTGTGTAATTATCTTCCCATTTTTAAACAACGTATAAATCCCAAATACAAGTACTATCATAATGAGCAAAAATATACCTTGTTCTACGTACTTTTTATACTTTGCTAGCCATTCTTTCATGTCCTTTTATGTCCTTTCCTCATGAATACTTATACATTATATACTATAAAGTATAATTAACCTATTCTTTTTTAAAGTGAGCATATGAAACAAAGCATGAGAAATAGGCTTCTACAAAATGAAAAAGATCCTCCCATTTTTATAGGAGGACCTGCATATCTTTTTATTGATTAGCTGATTTGTTTTTGACCATAATAAGCATTTTTTCCATGCTTTCTTAAGAAATGTTTATCTAGTAATGCTTGTTGCATATTGGCCATATCTTGAGCTAGTAAAGCTGTATGGAAAGCCATTTTACTTACTTCTTCAAGTACAACTGAATGATACACTGCATCAGCAGGTGTTTTTCCCCAAGTAAAAGGACCATGTTCTCTTACAAGTACAGCTGGCACTTCTAAGGCAGGAATATCTTTGAAGGTTTCCACAATCACCTTACCTGTTTCTTTTTCATATTCTCCTGCAATTTCTTCAGGTGTCATAGCACGTGTACATGGTACAGCACCATAGAAATAGTCTGCATGTGTAGTACCCATAGCAGGTAAGGATCTACCTGCTTGTGCAAAGCTTACTGCCATAGAAGAATGTGTATGCACAACTCCTCCAACTTCAGGGAATGCTTTATAGATTTCAAGATGTGTTGGTGTATCTGAGGAAGGATTTAATGTTCCTTCTACCACATTGCCTTCTAAATCTACAACAACCATATCCTCTACTTTAAGGTGGTCGTATTCTACACCACTTGGTTTGATGACTACAAGTCCTGTCGCTCTATCAATCCCACTCACATTACCCCAAGTATAAACAACAAGACCTTGTTTAGGAAGGTCTAAGTTAGCTTCCCATACTTCTTGTTTGAGCTTTTCTAACATTTTTACATGCTCCCTTCAATGAACGTTCCAACTTCTAGATACTTTTCATAAAGTTTATTATAAACTTCTACCATTTCAGGTTGTGGCAAATAAACTTTTTCTGTTGGGCTCGCCATATGACGTTGTGCTTCTTCCACATTGCCATAAATGCCTCCAACAACAGATGCAAAGATAGATGCACCTAAGGCTACTGCTTGTTCCGACTCGCATACATTGATTGGCATACCTAATACATTAGCTACAATTTGCATATTGAGTGCTGATTTCTTTGCTACACCACCAATAGCAATGACTTCATTAATGACTACACCACATGCTCTAAAGCGTTCAACAATGGCACGTGCACCATATGCGGTTGCTTCAATAAGCGCACGATAGATATGAGGTGCTTCTGTGCCTAAATGAATGCCTAAAATAGCGCCTTTTAAATTCTGATTGGCATAAGGTGTACGTCTTCCATTCATCCAGTCAATGGCCATCACACCACTTTCTAATGGATTTACCTCGTTTGCTGCTTTTTCAAGTTCTACAAGTAACTTACTTTCAATTTCTTCACGTTTTTCTGGTTCTACAGCTTGAAGAGGCCATGCTAAAAGACGTTTATACCACGCATACACATCACCAAAAGCGGATTGCCCTGCTTCCATTCCAAGCATGCCACGAATAACAGAGCCATCTACTTGACCACAGATCCCTTCAACTAATGTATCTTTCATCACATCCATATTCTCAATTAAGATATCACAAGTAGAAGTTCCCATTACTTTAACAAGGGCATTAGGGCGAATATTTCCTCCTACAGCCCCCATATGGCAATCAAATGCACCGCATCCTACTTTTACGCCTTGTGGTAAACCTAATGTCTCAGCCCATTCAGGTGCGATCACACCTGCTACTTCATCTGCTGTATATGTATCTTCAAACAATCTTCCACGAAGACCAGCTAAAAGTGGATCAATCCCTGCAAAGAATGTTTCACTTGGAAGACCATTATACGCTTGATGCCACATGGCTTTATGACCTGCAGCACAACGACTACGTTTAATCTGAGCGGCATCTTTAACACCTGTTAAGAGTGCTGGTATCCAATCACAATGTTCAACCCAGCTATAAGCTTCTTCTTTTACCGCTTGATCTTCCCTAAGGGTTTTTAAAATTTTTGCCCAAAACCATTCTGAAGAGTAAACACTTCCTATATATTGTGTATAGTCAATTCCGCCCCATGTTTTTGCATAGTGGTTAATCTCACTTGCTTCTTTAGTCGCTGTATGATCTTTCCATAAGATAAACATAGCATGTGGATTTTCGCTAAACTCAGGAAGAAGTGCTAAAGGTGTTCCTTCTTTGTTTACTGCACATGGTGTAGAACCTGTTGTATCTACACTAAGGCCTACAATATTTTGTGCAACTTCAGGACCTACTACTTTTACAGTTTCCTTGATTACTGTTTTAAGCCCTTCTACATAGTCTAATGGATGTTGTCTAAACTGTGCTTTTGCAGGATTACAATATAATCCTTGCTTCCATCTTGGATAGTAGAAAACATGACTTGCTAATTCTTTACCACTCATTGGATCTACAATAACACCTCTACATGAGTCACTGCCGTAATCAATACCGATAACATATTTTTTATCCATATTCTCCACTCCTTATCTTAGTTTCCAGAGTAATTCATTGGTTTTTAATGCTTGTTTGAAAGAAAGTATATCTGTTTTATCATTAATGACTACATACTCAATATCCATCATTTCTGCCCAATCTACTAAATCTTCAGCTGTTACTTCATATGAGAATACTGTATGGTGAGCGCCACCTGCCAAAATCCAAGCTGTAGCCCCTACTTCCATAGAAGGTTTAAGTTTCCACAATGTACGTGCAACAGGTAACTTAGGCATATCTTTTTCAACTGCCACCCCTTCTACTTCTGCTATAATCAATCTAAATCTGCCTCCCATATCAATAAGGCATGCACATACAGCTTCCCCTTTTCCACCATTAAAGACTAAACGTGCTGGTGGCTCTTTATCTCCAATACTAAGTGGATGTACTTCAATTTGTGGTTTTGTACTAGATATGGTTGGACATACTTCAAGCATGTGGGCACCAAGTACCATCTCTTCACCATTTACTAGGTTATAAGTATAGTCTTCCATAAACGATGTCCCTTTGTTATCTGCAATTACTTTCATAACACGTGTTAAGGCTGCTACTTTCCAGTCCCCTTCTCCACCA
The DNA here is from genome assembly GCF_001282685.1 of Niameybacter massiliensis. Classification (GTDB taxonomy): domain Bacteria; phylum Bacillota; class Clostridia; order Lachnospirales; family Cellulosilyticaceae; genus Holtiella; species Holtiella tumoricola. The sequence goes on from NZ_LN875035.1 coordinate 538,581, forward strand.
TAGCCATAACCTTTTTCCATAAGTCTTTGTGTTGCAAGCCCTGGCAATTGTTTCATACCATGTAAGTCTTGGAATGTGTTTGTAAAGGCACTGCACTCATTTGCCTCTAAGAAACGTTCCATAGCAATCTCCATTTTTGCTTGCTCTTTTACATTTTCAAAAAGTGGTGTACCTTCTTGACAGTCTGCAGCAAAAGTATAGTTTGCTTTGTATACTTCAATGAGTTTAGCAAGGTCTTCTTCTGTTACTTTATTCATTTCTTCTACTAAATCACCTACGCCATAACCATTAATAGACCATCCGAATTTTACTTGTGCTTCTACTTTGTCACCTTCTGTAACAGCTACTTCTCTCATGTTATCACCAAATCTTGCGACTTTAAGAAGGTGTCCTAAACTTGCTGCTTTTGCAACACGTGCCCATTTTCCAATTTGTTGTTGTACACGTTCTTCTTCAAAGTAACCGACAACCACTTTGCGGTTAATGCCCATACGTGTATAGATAAATCCATGTTCGCGGTCCCCATGAGCTGATTGATTTAAATTCATAAAATCCATATCAATGCTTTCCCATGGAATCGCTTGATTTCGTTGTGTATGTAAATGTAATACAGGTTTTGTAAGCAACTTTAATCCGTTAATCCACATTTTTGATGGTGAAAATGTATGCATCCAAGTAATAACCCCTACACAACTTTCATGATTGCTTGCTGCCATACATGTATCTCTAATTTGTTCTGGTGTTGTCACTGTAGGTTTCCATACAATCTCTAATGAAATATGTGAAGATTGATTCAGTGACTCTACAATATATTTTGCATCTTCTGCAACTTGTTTTAAACATTCTTCACCATAAAGATGTTGACTTCCTGTAATAAACCATATTTTTTGTTTACTCATTTTATCGCTCCTTATTCATTTTCATTCTTGTTGTTTACCTCTTGTTTACTAATTTATCATATCTATTTGTAATATTCAATACAAATTTCATAAATTTTTATATTTATTTGTACGATTATACTTAAACGTTGATTTATATAGTTACATTTCTCTTTTTATCATGCTAAATTTATTTTTCAAGTTTTAAACCCTTTATTTTCAACCTTTTTGTTTAGTTCACACATTATCTATCTCTATTTTTCCATTATTCTTTATTGACTTTAATATATTTTTTGTTTACCATTTAGTTTATCAAACAGTTTACTACGAAAGGAGTACATTATGGCTACCATACGAGAACTCGCAAAAATGTGTGGTGTCTCCCCTGCTACTGTATCTCGTGTTCTTAATCATGATGAAACGATTAGCGTTTCTAAAGAGACACGTAAACGCATCTTTGAAACAGCGGAACTTGTCTCTTATCAAAAACCTTCTCGTTCTAAAAAAGATGACCAATCCTCTTATACTGTGGGCTTGGTCCATTGGTTCGACGAGCTACAAGAGCTTAATGACCCTTACTTTATTTCTATTCGTATGGGAATTGAAGAACTTTGTAACACCCATGCTATTCAACTGATTAAAATCTTTAATTCTGACACTTTAGAAGCTAACTTCCCACAAGTGTCGTTAGATGGACTTATTGTTTTAGGGAAATTTCCTGACGAACACATTGAGCAATTTAAAAAATACGCACCCCATATTGTGTTTATTCATTCCAATGAACAACATTTTGATTATGACTGCGTAAAAGCTGATTTTACGAATATTACCCTTCATGTCTTACAACATATTGTAGACAAAGGTCATACTAGGATTGGTTTTATTGGAGGACATGAAATACTGCCCTTTTCTAATACACCACTAGAAGATGAAAGAGAACAAACCTTTAAGGATTATTTAACTAAAATAGGACTTTATAATCCTGACTATGTTCTTATTGGCTCTTTCGACTTTCATAGTGGTTATACCCTTATGGGACAATTATTAAAGTCTTGTAAGGATCATTTACCAACTTGTATATTTGCTGCTAGTGACACCCTTGCTATTGGTGCCTTACGTGCCATTAATGAAGCGGGTCTATCTGTACCTAAAGATATAAAAATCATTGGTTGTAACGATATTCCAACTTCTCAGTACACTTCGCCTACGCTTTCTACTATAAAAATCTATACTGAACTTATGGGGCAAATAGGTATCAAACTTTTACTAGAACGTATTTCCGGTGAACGTACAGAATCTTTAAAAGTGACTGTACCGCACAAAATTATTCTTAGAGAAAGCTTTAACTCATTTAATTAATCAAATTTTAGGAGGTTTTATTATGAAGTTATTTATTGATACTGCGAATACAAAAGATATTGCTATGGCCAATGAATTAGGTGTTATCTGTGGGGTAACAACGAATCCTTCACTTATTGCAAAAGAAGGTCTTGTTTTTGAAGAAGTGATTAAAGAGATTACAACTATTGTAGATGGTCCTATTAGTGCAGAAGTTTTATCACTTGAAGCACCTGGTATGATAGAAGAAGCACTTAAACTTGCTAGCATTCATCCAAATATCGTTATCAAACTCCCAATGACTTTAGAAGGTCTAAAAGCAACCAAAATCCTTTCTAGCAAAAATATCAAAACAAACGTTACCCTTGTCTTTTCTGCAAACCAAGCCCTTCTTGCTGCACGTGCAGGTGCTACATATGTAAGTCCATTTGTTGGACGCCTTGATGACATTGGTTTTGATGGAAATGTTCTTATTAAGGATATTGCTGAAATCTTTGAAACACATAAAATAAAGACTGAAATTATTGCAGCAAGTGTACGTAACCCTATTCATGTATTAGAATCGGCTAAAGCTGGTGCACATATTGCAACTGTTCCTTATAGTGTTATTAAACAAATGGTGAATCACCCACTTACTACAGCAGGGATCGAAAGATTTATGGCTGACTGGGCTGGTCTTACGGAGGTACTTAACAATGAGAAATAATCAAGCAATTAACACCCTTCGTGCCCTTGCTGCTGATGCTGTTCAAGCAGCAAACTCTGGACACCCTGGCTTACCACTGGGTGCTGCACCTATTGTGTATACTTTATGGCAAGAACACATGAACCATAATCCTCACAATCCTAAATGGCCTAACCGTGACCGCTTTATCTTATCAGCAGGACATGGTTCTGCCCTTCTTTATGCTGCCTTACATCTTTTTGACTACGGGCTTACAACTGAGGATCTTAAAAACTTCCGTCAAGAAAACTCTCTTACACCAGGTCACCCTGAATATGCCCATACAAAAGGGGTAGAAATGACTACTGGCCCTCTTGGTCAAGGCGTTGCATCTGCTGTTGGTTTTGCTATGGCCGAGGCACATATGGCAGCTCACTTTAACCGTCCTAACTTCCCTATTGTTGATCATTATACTTATGCACTTGTCGGTGACGGCTGCCTTATGGAAGGGATTTCTTATGAAGCCCTTTCTCTTGCAGGTACACTTAAACTTGATAAATTAATCGTTTTATACGATTCAAATAATATTACGATTGAAGGCTCTACTTCTCTTGCCTTTACTGAAAACGTACGTAGTCGCATGGAAGCGCAAGGCTTCCACACTCAACTTGTAGAAGATGGTAACGATACAGCTGCTATTTCTTCAGCCATCGCCCAGGCAAAAGCTACAAAAGACAAACCAAGTTTTATTGAAATTAAAACACAAATTGGATATGGTTGTGCACAAAAGGTAGGTAAGGCAAGTGCACACGGTGAACCTCTTGGCAAAGATAATATTGCCCAAATGAAAATTGACTTAGGACTTCCGGTCCAAGACTTCTACGTGAGTGACGAACTTCGTAAGGATATGGATGCCTTTTGTCAAACTGCCTACGAAAAAGAAGCTAATTGGAACTGGAATTTTGAAGCTTATAAAGCCGAATATCCTGAACTCGCTAAAGAATGGGAAGACTGGCACACCCCTACTTCTTATAGCTTAGAAGATCTTTATGCCAACTATAGTGATCCTTCAAAATCTCTTGCTACACGTCAAGCCTCTTATGAAGTAATCAATGAGCTTGCTAAACGTGTTCCTAACTTTATTGGGGGTTCTGCTGACCTTGCACCTTCAACGAAGACATATATGGCTAATAAAGGAGACTTTAGTGCTGGGGATTACACAGGGCATAACCTCCACTTTGGTATTCGTGAACATGCCATGGCCGCTATTGCTAATGGTATGGCCTTATACGGTGGTTTAAAAGTTTTCTGCTCCACTTTCTTTGTCTTTAGTGATTACATGAAAAATGCGATGCGTCTTTCTGCACTCATGCATTTACCTGTTACCTATGTCCTGACTCATGATAGTATTGGGGTTGGCGAAGACGGACCAACACATCAACCGATTGAACACCTTGCAATGTTACGTAGTATGCCTAATATGATTACTTTCCGTCCTGCTGATGCAAAAGAAACCATTGCAGCTTGGGAGTATGCCATGAATAGCCAAGATGCACCTGTTAGTATTGTCCTTTCAAGACAAAACCTACCTTACCTTGCGAATAGTGGTGAAGAAGCTAAAAAGGGTGCTTATGTTATTGGTTCATATACAGCTGATGAAGCAGATATCCTCTTAATGGCTACTGGTTCAGAAGTACAACTCATTGAAAAAGCTGCCACACTTCTTGACGAAGCACATATTAAAGCTTGTGTCATCAGTATACCTTCTATGGATTTATTCGAGCAACAACCATTAAGTTATAAGCAAAGCATTTTACCAACATCTAATCGTAAACGTCTGGCTGTAGAAGCCCTTACTTCCTTTGGCTGGGACCGCTATACAGGTTTAGATGGTCGTATTATTTCTCTTGATACTTTTGGTGAATCTGCACCTGCTGATTTAATTTTCAAGAAACATGGTTTCTGCGTAGAAAATATCGTTGAACAAGTTAAAGCTTACTTACAAGCTTAACGGTAAAATAAATAAAGAGCTCTCTAATGCTAAATTAAAATTCTAGCACTAGAGAGCTCTTTTCATTTAAGACTCATAACAATTCATTTCTACTTTATAAAGTTCAATATTACCTCGTCTTTCAACGGCAATAAAAAGTAGATGATCTAAATGGCAAATACACGTATAACCATCTGTTTCCTCCTCTACCAATATGACATGCTCTTGCCAGTTGATCGTATCCTTAGAAACTTTTAGAGTAATTTTTTCCCTTTTCTCCTTAGAGTTTGGATTGACAAATACATAAAGGGGTTGTCCATCAACAGTTATCTTATCAAAACTTCCTTGGCAAGCATAAGGCTCTACAAGAACACGGCTATCCGTTTCATGAGGTACCCATGTTTTCCCTTTATCGTAGCTTAAATAAACTCTTCTGTAGCTGGCATAACTTCTACAATTAAGCATTAATATACCTGAATCTAACTCTACAACCTGGCATTCTGAAGAAAACGCCTCTACTCTTCCTCCTGGGAACGCCCATGTATTACCTCCATCTTCTGAAATCATAATGCAAGATTGAATAGAGGGCACCTCCTGCTCGTTGGTTTTAATTTGACAAGGTACAACTAACGTTCCATCTTCCATTTGTATGCCTTTACCTGGAGCTGGGAAAAAGCTTACCATTGTCTCATCCTTTAAGTGTGCCAGACTTCTTTTCGGAGCCCATGTTGCACCATCATCATCTGAATAGGTATATACCATATAAGCTTCTATTGCACTAGGTTCCTTTGTATGTTCCCATAATGCATTACTATCTACGTTATGTCCAAAGATAAAGACACGATTTGTTTGTCTATCCACTAAAATACAAGCATCTAATATTCTGGATTTTTCTACGCTACGATGATTACATAGTACTTTCTGTTCTTCTAAAAAAGTATTACCTAAATCTAAACTTCTACGTATTCCAATATCAATATTGTCTACATCACTAGAACCATTATAACGAATATCACCCCCAGCGATTAAAACATTATGATTGGTTACTTCACAAAATGGTATTCTAAAATACTTCGAATCAAAATTTTCATTAGCTGTCAAATAAGTGGTACATTCTACCTTCATCTCAAATTTCCCTTCGTATGAGTTTTATTATAATTTTTGTACTGCTATTTAAATAGTAACACTAAAATTTTACTTTTTCCACTCTATTTTTTTACTTGTTAATCACAAAAAAAAGAGTTCTAAAACGCTATCTTACTTTAGTTTTAGAACTCTTCTATTCATTTAAGTTAATAGCTATTTATTATATATGACTTGCCTTACTCATTTTTTAGAAAGTTACAGTTAAACCTGTTTGGAATTTTTCATCATCAATCACGACTGCAATATTAAATTCTCCTTTTACGCCCTCTTTCATTACATTCATTTGAATAGCACGTTTAAGGTCTGTTTGGAAGCTTGCTACACAGATTGCTGTGAATGTTTTTTCTGTTGTTGGCACATAGTATTGATAAGTTTTGTCTGCACCTTCTAAAAGAAGCATCACTAATTGACCTTTTGCAAATTCTGCATTAAATACGATACGGTCTATTTCTTCTGCAAAGTGTGCTTTGTACTTTTCTGGTACACTATTGCCTTCATCTTTAAGATCAGGAATTTCTGTTAAGAATTCTTCTGATGTCCCTAATGTACCAAGAATTTTACCTTTTCCAAGCTCTAAATTTGCACCATTGTGGTAAAGTGGCATTTTTTCTGCACGGTAGTAGTTACTTGGTACTTGCATTTCAAACATGACTTCATCATTTAGAATTTCAACTGTAATAGCATTACGTGTTACATTATTTTCTGTTGACACTGCACTTTTCATAAGACTTTCAGTTGGCTTACCGTCTTCCATTACAATACCACCTGAGTGAACAAGGTAATGCCCATCTGCATAATATTCTACGTTACAAATATAAGGTGAGAAGAACTCTGACCCACGCTCTTTTCCGTATTGCCATACTTGTTCAATTGTCATCTTGTCTGTATCAATTTTGTAGCGTACACCTCTTGAGAAGTTATCACCATTTTTAATATAGTCTTCTTTACGTTTTGCACGGTATTGACCGTTATCAAAGCACATCACATCCCCTTCTGGTGTAATAAGGCATGCATGTTGCTCATATTGCCAATCAAAGTTTTCACCAACTGGTGTGAAGAAATATTTTTCTACCATTTCTTGTGGCCATCCATCTGGATTACCAAGAATCCAATTAAGCTTACAGGTATCGTAATCCACATTAATAATCGCATCTTGGTGTCTACCTGAGAAAGATAAACTATTTGTTTTCTTATCATACCATACTGCATTATTGTGGAACCAGTCGTGTGGTGTCCAGCTTCCTGATTTACCTGCTTCTTGTGGCAATACACTTTGGATATCCCATTTTTTAATAATTTCTCCTGTGTTACGATCTACAAGTACACAAAGATCTTCAATGGTTCCTCTTTCAAAGTCTTGAGTAAGGATCATAATATTACCATCTTCCATCTCAAGTTGGTCATGATGGTAACCTCCTGGCAAACGGAATTCTTTATACATTTTCCCTACCATATCCATCTCAACAACACCTGTTGTTGTATAAGGTTTTTCTAAGAAACGTTCTGAACCAATTAAAAAGTGTCCATTTTTAATGCGTTTAATATCAAATACAAAGGTATCTGCTAAGTACCAACGGCATTCACCTTGGTAATCATAAGCTGCACAATAAGCTTTACCTGTTGGACTGATAAACATTAAATTATCTTTCATATAAGCACTTGTTGTTTCAATTTTAGTTGGTTTTAATGCCATTGCATGAAGAGGTTCTGTTTGAAGATTGAAACAATGAACTTCTCCTGTTGCAAGTGTGATTTCAACCGTATTGTTATAGTCTGCATAGAGTCCAAGTACAGGTAGAACATGAGTTGTTGCTGCTTCATAGGTATGACTGATTGTACCTGCTTCTTCTTTACCTTTTACTGCAACTGTTACAGCTACTGGTTCCTCTGTCTTAAAAGCTACTACTGCTGCTAAAGGCACAATATGATAAGGATTTAACTTCACATAAGGCTGGTCATAAGTATAATGACCTTGTTCAAATTCAGCAAGCATTGCTTGTTCACTTTCATATTGACTATGAATAAGATGTTCTCTTTTTATCATTTCTACTGCCATTTTTATCGCTCCTTTTTTCATAACCCTTTTAAAATTTATTTCATTTCTAACCTATAACTAAATTAGCAAGTGGCACACCTAAAACGAGTAATACAAGTAATACATAGGCTGACATTGCGATAGTGTATTTATAAACTTCATTAGTTTTTACCCATTCTTTATTGGAATGTAAAATAGCTGCATAAGGACATGCTGCAGGTGTTACACTTGCAATGTGTACAGTAAAGATAATGAGCATAGCTACAGGAATTGGATTAAAGCCCATTGTTGTTGCAAGAGATGATGAAATTGTAAGTAAGATAACTCCAATAACATAATTATTACTAAAGTTTGTTGCAATCAGTGCAATAATTACGAAGATCACCATAATCATAATAGGACTTTTACCTGCTACAATACCTGAGAAAACATTGGTTAAAAAGTCTCGAATTCCTGTTTCTGGACTTGTTAAAGCAGAACCAATAACCAGTGCTGTTCCAATAATACATACCATTGGCCAGTTCATGACTCTATTCATAATCTGAGCAAATGGTAATAAAGGTTTTCCCTCTATACGAATAAGTGCTAAACAGGCTACAAGAAGTGTTACAAAACCTGCAGGCCCTAATGTATTTAAGATGTTTTTAATCCATAACCCTTCTGGTAAAAGGTTAGGTAGGAACATCCCTGCCATAAAGATAATAAGTGCACCGACTAACATCTTTTGTCTTAAATTCATAGGCGGAAGTTTTTCTTTTTCAAATAACTCTGTACGGACGGATTTTAATAAAGTAATATCCGGACGGAAAATATATTTAAACACAAGTACAAGACCTACAATAAGTACCAACCCTAATATAAGAGAGATGGTTAAGTATGAAAGTTGATTAATGGCAATACCTGATAACGCTTCAAAGTTTGTAAGCATTAAAAGTACAATCCCTCTAAATGGCATTGCCGCAAATCCAAAGAGTCCGACCATAACAACACCAACAATCATTAAGGTTGCATATTGATCACCTGGTTTATATCCAATATCTTTAAAAAGTCCATAAAGTATTGGCCAGAATAAGAAAATGGCTGTATCTGTAGAAGTTAATATGGTTAAAATATATACACCCATAAAAATCATAAACGTAAATACCCATGGTCTACCATTGATAACTTTACGTGTTACAAACCATCTACCTATGTATTTACAAATATCATTTGCATTAATTGCACCTACAAGTGCCAAGATCCCTACAACTAAAATAATTTGGTTACTCCCAAAAGATTCAGCAAATGCTTTATTCATCGGCATAAATCCTGTTAGTGCAATGGCTACGAGCCCTAATAAACTTGGCCATACAGTATCTACTGTTGTCCATAAATAAATAAGTCCTAAGAAAATCCCTAATATTTTCATTCCCATTGGTGTAATCGGATCGATAGGTGATAAATACCCAAAGCCAAACATGAATAATAAACCTATAGAACAATGACATAAGTACATCACATCTACTTTACTTTTTGTTTCGACTGCTACACCCTTTACCTCTAGAACAGCTTCCTTCGACATATTTGCTCCCTCCTTTATTTGTTAAAATAATATCATATAGTTTTGTTTTTACGATTAGTCCACGCTAATATTTTATATTTTTTTAACAAAAATATATTTTTATATAGCTATTTACGTTATAATAAAGATAGTTTTAAAATTTTATTTGTGCATTGTATGCAACCTATTTATTCAAAACAAAACGTATGCTATATTTTTATTTTGTTAATTTATTTTCAACATCTTTACCTCAGGAGGTATGCTATGAAACAACTTGACCATGAACATTTTCAAATTCTCTGTAATGCAGGTACGCTTCAAAAACTCCCCAAAGGCCATATCTTTTATGATGGTTACGATAATCTTGATGCCATCTACTGCCTAACTGATGGCCTTTGCGCCTTGATGAGCCTTAAAGATTCTGGCAAAGAACATATTTATCATTATCTCAAACCAGGTTCTATCATTGGTTTTACTCCAGCCTTTTTAGAATATACTCATGAACAAGATACAACTTCTGAAGCTTACTTTCTTCTTAAAGCCAAAAGTAACTGCACGGTATATCGTCTTGAAAAAGAGCGTATTTTTGAACTCATGCAAACTTATCCACAAATCTTAAAATTTATTATGCTTTCCATGGCTAATACTTCTAGAAATTTGCTTAAACATTTCTATACCGCTCAAGAAAGTAATGCGGCTTCAAAAATTGCCTTTACCTTGCTCTCTCTTGCAGAAGAAGTAAATGGTGATTTTATATTACATAAAGAATTTAACTATCCTGAGCTTTCTAAGTACTTAGGCATTCATCATATTACCGTAGCTAGAATTATTGGTAGTTTTAAAGATGAGGGTATTATAAAAAAATTAGGCCACTCCATCAAAATTCTTGATCAAGAGGCCCTTATGGATTATGCTCAAAATAAAAAAATCCTTCAATATTAAAAAAGTCCTCAAAGCTTAACAGCTTAAGGACTTTTTTAATTGTATGTAGTCTGCTCCTGCAAAGAGAACTATTGCTATAATGGTTACCAGTATATCATATCCATCAAATGGACTATTTAAAAACAGATCATGAACAATTTCAGATCCTAATGCCCCTATAAAAATACATCCAAGAGTTATCATCATAGATTTTAACGTAAATGCTTTTTTATAATAGGTTTCATACACTTGACAAACACAACTAGCAAAGAACCATACTGCTGCAAAGTTTGGCATCACACCTAGTATAAAACCCACTCCACTTATTGCGCTTACACTCGTCTCTCTTAAAAAAATGGTCACCGCCCATAAGAGTATCCCTATAATCCCTAACACTTGTGTTAACTTTATATCCTTCATTTAATCTCCCCTTCTACATTCTTTTTTGGTTTTTTATAAGTTCTAAAGCTTTGCCCCTTACTTTGTATCCCTCTATACAACGCTATAAATCCAATGCATTCGTTTATATCTAAGTCTTACCTATGCTTTTTAGATGTCACAATATTTTTATATACTTTTATAAAATATCATATTTAATTAGATATTTCAATTTTATATTTTGGCCTTTTTGTGAGGTATCTTTTTACTTATTTTACATTGTTTCTATAAGCTTTTATTTGTTCTAAAGTTGGCATACCACCTTGTGCACTTAATTGGGTTACAGACAGGCCCGCTGCCAAGTTTGCAAAATCAATAGCCTCCCTTAATCCTGTTCCCTGTGCTAATTGATATGCAAGTGCACCATTAAAGGTATCTCCTGCACCTGTTGTATCTACTACTTCCATCTTATAAGCAGGTACATTAACCACTTCTTTCCCATCATAAAAGCTTACCCCTTGTGCACCCTGGGTAACAATTAATTTATTGGGATACTTTTTAAGACATGCTTCAAGAGATTCTTCTTCTCCAAATAATATTTTGCATTCATGCTCATTAGGTGTTAAGTACGTACATTGTTCAATAAGTGCTTTGGGTAAGACCTGTGCTGGTGCTGGATTTAGAATAAGTGGAATGCCTTTTTTAGACGTCATTTCTCCTAAATAGCATACAGCCTCTAACGGAATCTCTAACTGGGTAACAACTAAATCAGCTGCTTCTATTATCTTACGATTGGCTTCTATATAGTCTACTGTTACCGATTGATTGGCTCCTGGTACAACAATGATACTATTATCTTGTTCACTGAGTGTAATAACAGCTACACCATTTGGTCCCTCTACTTGCTTAAGATACGCAAGTTCTAAGCCCTCTTTTTGAAGCACCTCATACATTAACTTACCATTCGTATCCTCTCCAATACATCCAAGCATTGCACATGTTTCGCCTAACCTTCCAATAGCTACTGCTTGATTGGCACCTTTTCCTCCAGGGAATGTATGAAAATCACGTCCTGATAAGGTTTCACCTTTTTCCGGTCTTCTCTCTACTTCCACAACTAAATCTATATTTAAACTACCTACCACTACAATCATGTTTAATCTCCTTTTGCATTTCATCTGCTTTATTTTTGTCCTTTTACGTGATTTATATTTTATCATACTTCATCACTCTTCATTTAAAGTCTATTGGGATTTAATAAAGTTCATAAGAAAAAGCTGATAACCTTCAACGTCTATCAGCCCTTCTTTATATTTAATACTTTAACATTTCTTCAAGTAAATGAATAAATCTAGGGGTATCAACCGCTATAGCTACCTCTACATTAGGCTGCTTCCTGGTTACATGTTCTAAGTCTATACGTGTTTGTCCTCTGTACTTTTCATCGTGTATCTCTACCTCACCATAACAGGCTGTATACGTTAATAATGGGGGACAAATCACGCTAGCTACAGCTAATGCATCATGAAGCATAACTGTATCCTTTCCCATTTGCTTACTGAGTTGTTGTAAAAAATGTAGTAACTGCTTCACAACCTCTTTATAAGGATGTTCATATTCGAATAACTTATTCATGTTGGTTTCATTTAAAACACCTTTTGTTGTTACATCTAATCCTACCATTTTGAGAGGAATTCCTGACTCGAATACGATCTGAGCAGCTAGTGGATCTGCCCATATATTAAATTCTGCAAAAGGTGTACGATTTCCTCTTCCAGTGGAGCCACCCATAAATGTAATTGTCTTAACATGTTGAAATAAATCAGGATACTTTTTTAGCGCCTTGGCAAGATTAGTTAACGGCCCTAGTGCAATAATTTCTAATTCACCCTTTAAACTTACTGCTTTTTCATAGATAAAGTCCCATGCGTACTGCTCAATACATTTCTGATTAGATTGTGGTAATTTAACACCACCTAACCCACCTTCTCCATGAAAAGCTTCTGCACTTTCAAGTGAATGTCCTAAAGGTGATCGTGCACCGCGTATAACAGGTGCTTCTAATTCTAGGAATTCAACAATATTTAAAGCATTTTGTGTAACCTTATCACTTCCTAAATTTCCTGCTACGGTTGTAATCCCTTCTATCTTTAATTGTGGATTTTGTTTTGCTAGCATAAGTGCTACAAAATCATCTACTCCTGGATCGGTATCTATGATCACTGATAGGACCTTCATTATCTTTTCCTCTTTCTTATCTTAATTGAATTTATCTTTAAGCACTTCATTCTTTTCATTGTATCTTTTTATTCTCTATTCTATCACTTTTTTTATACATTCGTCCAATCATTTCCCTGTGCTAAAACGCCCATATAAGCATACCACATTTGATTGGCTTCTTCTTTTGAAATATTCTTTTTACACGCTAAATAATCTCTTAGCTTATAGGCTTTTAACATAGAATGAATATAATAGGTCACAAATTCTTTTAATCTACACTTAATCATGATCCCATCTCCTCTATTTTCCATATTAATAGCTATTACATGATTTCTTGTTCTAGACCAAAAATCTTCTTGTCTCCATTAAATTTTCTAATTTCTAACTCATAGAATAAGGACTTAAGTAAATGATCTCACTTACTTAAGTCCTCATCTTATCCTATACTTTCAACTAAATCCATCATTTCTTGTTCATTTAATGCCTCTTGGCTCCTTATGGAGTAAGTATAAGTACCGTCTGTCCATACTGCTAAATAAATACCACTAGAATCACCTTTTAATGTAACCTCATCCCATTTACTATCCACATCTTCTTCTAGTGGATAATCCGTATAATCTCCACTGATGTCCTGTGTACCTTCAGCCATACGATAAGTGATTTCATTGGTAGAACTTGCATATACCACTTGTGCTATATGCCCATCTATAGTTGAAAAACTACTCCTCATATAGTCACTCGGAATAATAGGTAACTTTAATGTGAAAGGTAATGCAGCCTCAAGTTCTTCTAACGTTGCGTATTCTATAATAGGATTTGGCATACTTATAGGCATTTCTACTACTCTTTCAACAGGTTCTTCATCTACTACTACATCTATACTTTCTGATTGCTCATTCTCTACTACTTCACTTTCTTCTTTTTGTGAAGCTTGTGTCATACTTCTGAAAACAAGACCAGCTATCAAAATACTTCCTAATCCTAGTCCAGATTGCATTGATTGTTGACTATGACGTTGCATTTTGAGACCTCCATGATGTTTGATACCATCAATATATGCTGTCTTTTTCCAATTTGCTCCTAAAAATTCTATTTCTTATAAATAGATGTTCTTACTGGTAGCATCTCTTCTACCCATTCATTGGTTTCTCTGTCATAGAACTTCGTATCTGAATTCACTGCAAAAGGTATGCCTGCCTCTATTAATTGTTCACTCATATATGTTGCAAAGACTACTTGTTCATGAATCGTATAATCATTTCCATCATTATAGTTACCTGGCATCCAAGCACCTACCCATGTTGGTATACCTGTTGATTGTTGCCATTCAAGTGCTAAATCAATCTTTTCATTGATAAGTGCTTTTTCTTCTTCTGTTCCTATGGCCCATAGCTTACGCTCATTGGTCTTACTCGGTCCTGAAGCATAAAAATGCCATTGGGCCATTAAGTAGCCATTATAATCTGTTGGTATGTTAAGTTCACTTAGATACGCCGCATCCGAACGCAATCGTGGTGAAATCATAATAATCCTTGTTGGATTTGTTTGACGAATCGCTGTTACAATACGTTCATAAATTTTATTTAATTTCTCTGGTTGCTTATTCAGTGTATCTGTTGCTTCAATAAGTAAATCAAAGGAAAGAAGATGAGAAACATCTTTATAACGTTCGGCAACTGTTTCCCACCACTTTACCACCTTTTTAATATTCTTCTCACTCGGTTCATTTTTAAATTCATCTGCTTGATATGCAATGATAGGTATTAAACCTACTTCAAGACAATCTTCTATCTGTTGATCTAAGCTTTTAAAGAGTTCTTCATCTGCTTCATCTTTTACTCTAATGCGTACATGGCTAACACCTGCAGCTTTAAAGTCTTGTGCAGCTTGTTTATTATAAGACTTACGTCCTTGTTCCGTTTTAGACCAGTCTACATCCATCCCTTTTCCTAATAACCCTTGATAACGCCATGGATCAATTGGACCTTCTGCTTCTTGTTTATTTGTAATATAAGTAATCCCATTTTCAAAGTTCACTTCACAACCTAGATTTTCTGTTACAAATCGTAAAGGTACATAAGTTCTATCATTTCTTAAACTTGCTGTCGTGGAATATACAGGCACCCCCTCTCTCTCATCAATATATACTTGTTTGCCATTGATGGTTGCCTCTGGGCTTCCTATTTGTAGAGATATATGGTTATTACCATCCTCTACTGTTACTCTTCCTGCTAAAGCATCCCATCCTGTTTTATACCCTAACCTTTCTGCCATAAGACGTAGCGGTACATGTGTACGTCCCTCTATGGTTATAGGTACACCTGTTGTAGCATCAAACTCTACTTTGACACCCTCTACAACAATATCCCCTGGCAAAGGTTGTCCATAAACCCTATACTGCTGATTTAAAAGTATTGTAGCACCAAGTAACCCACAGGCTACCTTCTTATGTATAAGCATTCTATTTCCTCGCACTATTGCCTCCTAAAATTTGCTGTTTACCTTTTTATTTGAAACTTTTTTCGAACTTAATTTTATATCTATCTTTATATTATTTCTTGTATTTACTCTCACTAATTTATTTATCTTTATATCTTATTTGCATTTACTCACTCCTTTTTATGCTCTAAGCTATACCTAACCTTCTTTTTACAAACTGATTAATAATCTTAAAAGCTTCTTGTTCAACACCTACTTGCTCAAGTGCCGCTTCCATCGGACATTGACCATCTTTTGTACGATTTAAAATATAAGGTACAACTTCATCATAATGTACTGTCATTGCATAACGGCTCAATACTTCTAGTGCTGTCTTGCTAATGACTTTGGTATAAACATTGCTTACACCTAAGTAAATCAGTAAATAAGCTACTGCGCGTCCTACCATTTTATCAGCTACTTCTAATGTTCCTTCTGGAAGGCTTTCACACTCTGTTATATAACGCCATAAAGGCAAAACACCCTTTTCATAAGAGTTCATAATCATTTGTCCATTTTCAAAAAGTATACAACTTGCTTCTTGTTCATTCAATAATGTCTTAAGTGCTTCACGTGTCATCCTTATCTCCTTATTCTATAGCTATGCTCTTGCATCTATATTTTTTTCTTATACTATATACTCTACTCTAATCTTTTAATGTTTTCTATACTCTTTTTATAAATAAATCTGATTTACTGCAACACCACTCCTTTAACAATCCTATCCTCTAAAAGATTGATTCTACTCAATGCATAAAGCCCCTACAGCAGATCTATTTGCTCTAGGGGCTTACTCATACTCTATTTTACAAGTTAATAAATACTTATTTCATGTAGTTTAATCTATGATTTTTAATTATTATATCGTTAATCTATTCATCTATTTTTACATAAATGCTTGAATCACCATATTTAAGATAAACAACAGGGTTACAATATACATAATAGGATGTATTTTTTTAGCTTTACCTTTAACTACCATACAAATACAATAGCAAATAAATCCTATTGCGATACCATTAGTAATACTACCTGTAAATGCCATAAAAATGAATGTAAAGAAAGCTGGTGCTGCAACCTCAAATTCATGCCATGCTATTTTTGCTAAAGATTCACTCATCATAATACCCACTACAATAAGGGCTGGTGCTGTAGCCGCTGCAGGCACAATGCCTACTATCGGACTAATAAAGATAGAAAGTAAAAATAAACAAGCTACCACAACAGAAGTTAATCCCGTCTTACCACCTACACTAATACCTGCCGCACTTTCTACATAGGTAGTTGTATTACTTGTTCCTAAAAGTGCACCAATAGAAGTTGCTGTTGCATCCGCAAAAAGCGCTCTTTCAAGTTTAGAAGAAAAACTATGACCTTTTTTAAAGACCTCTTCATCTTTTTCATCAAAAATACCAGCTTTACGTCCTGTTCCTAAAAATGTACCTATCGTATCAAATGTATCAGATAAAGACAAAGCAAAAATTGTTGAAAAAACTAAAAAGAATTTACCAGGTTCACTAAATAATCCTGCAAAATCTAGTTTTAAGAAAGTTGGTGCTATACTTGGTATTTCAAAACTCATACCACTTAAATTTCCTACTTGTGTTACACCCATAAATATACCTATAATCGTTGTACCTAAAATGCCCCATAAGATTGCCCCATTAACCTTAAGGAGTAATAAAATAATCGTTAATACAAGACCAATTAATGCAAGCAACGCAATAGGATCGGTGAAGTTTGTTAATCCATGTTGTACATTAATATAAATACTAGAATCTCCGCTCGTTATGCAATCTGATGCACTGGCAGAAAAGGTAATAAAATGTGCTTGCTTAAGCCCAATATAAGTAATAAAAAGTCCAATTCCCGCAGAAATAGCATATTGTAAAGAGGTTGGAATCGCATTGATAATCATTTTTCGTACTTTTGTCACCGTAATGACAATATTAATAAGCCCACATATAAAGACCATTGCTAATGCCTGTTGCCAAGTGAATCCTAAACCAAACACAATTGTAAAGGTAAACATTGCATTAAGTCCCATCCCTGGTGCTTGCGCAAAAGGTACATTAGCAACTAATCCCATTACTAAGGTTCCTATAACCGCTGCCAAAATGGTGGCCATAAAGACAGCTTTTTGATCCATACCCGTTTGAGATAAAATCATAGGGTTAACAAATAGAATATAAGCCATAGTCAAATAAGTGGTTATTCCTGCAAAAATCTCTGTCTTTACTGTTGTACCATTTTCTTTAAGCTTAAAAAACCTCTCCATAATATCCCTCCAATCTCTATTCACTTCATATATATTGAAAGTGTTATCGGTTTAGACCGTAAGGACAACTTGTTAAACTAAATTTTTTACAAATTTACAAAATAAAAAAGGCCGCTGCTTATCTGCAACAACCTTCTACTTTCGTATCATACAATATTGTACCATATTTTCATAACTAATCTCTTTTACTGTTTCAAACTCAAAATGTCTATATAAATTAATATTCTTTGCATTTTGTGTCTCTAATGTAAGTGGCAAGTTTCTAAGCTTGGCTTCTTGTATTGCATAATCCACAAGTGCCTTTGCTTTTCCAAGTCCACGATATTCTCTTTGAACAGCTAATAAGTCCAAATGTATGTAGTTCCCTTCTACATTATGATGAATCCATTCGGACGATAAGTGATGAACTGTTTTTAACATACGATAAACATCACGTACTTTAACATATCGTAAAAAATCTGTTAACCTTAATGAAGCCAAAAATAAATCTTTGTAATAAAGTGATTTACTTTTGAAGCGTTCTTCATAATAAATATAGGCTACAGCTGTCATATCTTCTGAATTTGTCACTAACTCACCATATTTACCTAATACATCTAAATACATCTTAAAGAAAACTTCTAAAGCCTCTAACCTTGTTTTATCATCGGGAAAGATATAAACATAAAGAGGATCATCATAAAACGCATCCGCAAATAAATGTGCCATACGTTTTCTAGTTAAGTTGTTTTGTTTAATCCTAATTAAAATAACATTCACCTTCTAAAATAGATTCATAATATAGACTGCAATAACAGCCACAATAGACACTTGAAGTAAACTTCCACCCAAATACGCAAGGCCTATGCTTATCCCTGCACCTACTATACCACTTAATAAGCTTCCTGTCGAATTAAAAATAGCTGGAAAAGTCATTGCAGCTAAAACAGTATAGGGCACATAGTATAAAAAGGATTGCACAAATTTGGACTGTATTTTCTTTTTCATTAAGATTAGGGGAATAACTCTTGGTAAATAGGTTACAAGAGCCATCACTCCAATCGCTAATAATATGTACATTATGTAAAATCCTCCTCATTAATTGGAAATAACCATGCCCCTATACCACTTCCTATAATGGTAATAAAGATAATCTTCCAACCATTCGTTAATTGCCTAATAAAAGGCATAAAATGGAATAATAAACTCAACCCGATTGTCAAAAGCACGACATAGCATACTGCCTTAGCTTTCTTCATACCTGGTATAATAAGGGCGATAAACATAGCATATAAAGCGATTCCCATAGCTTGTTGAATACTCATTGGTAGTAAAGATGATGCATAGGCACCACAAAACGTACCTAATGCCCATCCTATATAAGGTCCTACAATAATCCCTAACATATGTAAAAAAGGTATTTCTTTTTTCTCAAGTGACGCAAGTGCAAACGTTTCATCTGTAATTCCAAAAGCTAAAATTAATTTTTTTCCTAGTCTCATAGGAGCAAGTTTCTGGCTAATGGCAAGGGACATCAGCATATAGCGAATGTTAATCACAAATGTAGTTACAGCAATCTCTAAAAGAGGCCCACTTATAAGCATTAATTGAGTACCTGCAAATTGTCCTGCTGATGTAAAGTTTGTCATGGAAATGAGGACAGCCATAAGAGGACTTAATCCCCCTGAGGCTGCCATAATTCCAAATGTAAATGATACTGGAAAATAGCCTAATGCTATTGGCATAGCCTTTCTAAGTCCCGAAGTAAAGCGTTCTTTATTATCCATTTTTCTACTCCCCAAAGTAAATATGGCCTTTTCATTAGTTTATTTTAAGACAGAATAGAGGGCTGTCGCAAGCTCACTACATCAAGTGAACTTTTTACAACAGCCCTATATTGTACAACTATCCTACTCTATGCTAAAGTTTAATACTTTATGCCTATTTTTCTTCTGTAACAGTTTCTTCACGTTTAGGTTTTTCAAGTAAAACTTTTCTTGAAAGATTGATACGACCTTGTTTGTCAATTTCAATAACTTTAACTTGAATCATATCACCTACAGCTACCACATCTTCAACTTTTTCTACACGTTCATGTGCAAGCTGAGAAATGTGTACAAGGCCTTCTTTACCTGGTAAAAGTTCTACAAAAGCACCAAAGTTCATAAGTCTTACAACTTTACCGTTGTATACTTCTCCTGCTTCGATATCTTTTGCGATCCCTTGAATGATTTCAATTGCACGAGCAGTTTTATCTGCATCTGTACCACAGATAAATACGCGTCCATCATCTTCAATATCAATTTTAACGCCTGTTTCATCAATGATTTTATTAATCATTTTACCTTTTGGTCCGATTACTTCACTAATCTTTTCTGGGTTAATTGTGATTTGAATAATTTGTGGTGCATACTCAGAAAGTTCTGTACGTGGTGCAGCAATAGCAGGTGTCATAATCTCATCTAAGATATATAAACGGCCTTTTCTTGTTTGTTCAAATGCTTGACGAATAATTTCTGGTGTTAACCCTTGGATTTTCATATCCATTTGAATAGCTGTAATCCCTTTATGTGTTCCACCTACTTTAAAGTCCATATCTCCAAAGAAGTCTTCTAACCCTTGGATATCTGTAAGCATTACGAAATCTTCATCTGACTCACCTGTTACAAGACCTACTGAAATACCTGCAACTGCTGATTTAAGTGGTACACCTGCTGCCATAAGAGAAAGTGATGAACCACAAATACTTGCTTGAGAAGTAGAACCATTTGAGCTTAATACTTCTGATACAGTACGAATTGCATATGGGAATTCATGTTCTGATGGTAATACTGGTAAAAGTGCACGTTCTGCAAGGGCACCATGACCTACTTCACGACGGCCTGGTGCACGTGGTGAACGGGCTTCACCTACTGAGTAAGGTGGGAAGTTATAGTGGTGCATATAACGTTTAGATACTTCTAATTCATCTAAACCATCTAACGTTTGTGTATCTGCTAAAGGTCCAAGTGTTGTAAGTGTTAATACTTGTGTTTGCCCTCTAGTAAACATACCTGATCCGTGTACACGTGGAATTAAATCGATATCAGCTGCAAGTGGACGAATTTCGTCTAATGCACGACCATCTGGACGTTTATGTTCTTTTAAGATCATACGACGTACTGTTTTCTTTTCGAAGTTGTAGAACACTTCACCAAGCTGAGCTAAATGTTCTTCTTTACCTTCTGCTGTTAATTTTTCAATGATTTCATCTTTAATTGCTTTAAGTTGTGTTTCACGAACTTGTTTATCATCTGTAAATACAGCAGTTTCCATACGTTCATCACCAATCATTGCAATGATTTCGTTTTGAATATCTGCTGGTACTGTACATGTTGTATAATTCTCTTTTTTAGCTTTACCACAGTCAGCTTTAATCTCGTTAATAAATTGAACGATTTCTTGGTTTACTGCATGTGCTTTCATAATTGCATCAAACATAAGATCTTCTGCTACTTCATTTGCTCCAGCTTCAATCATCATAACTTTTGTACTACTTGATGAAACAGTTAAAGCAAGGTCACTTACTTCTCTTTGAGCTGAAGTTGGGTTGATGATGAGTTCTCCATCTACTAAACCAACTTGTACAGAACCTACTGGACCTGCAAATGGAATATCTGAAATATCTACAACAAGTGAAGCTGCAATCATAGCTGTTACTTCTGGACTACAATCTTGGTCTACAGACATAACAGTTGTTGTAATAACAACATCATTACGGTAATCTTTTGGGAAAAGTGGACGCATTGGACGGTCAATAACACGTGATGTAAGAATCGCACGTTCTGATGGACGTCCCTCACGTTTAATGTATCCTCCTGGAATTCTTCCTACTGCATAGAACTTTTCTTCATAGTTTACACTAAGAGGGAAAAAGTCAATCCCTTCTTTTGGTTCATCACTTGCTACTACTGTAGCTAAAATAGTTGTTTCACCATAACTTACTAATGCACTACCATTTGCAAGACCAGCCATTTTGCCGATTTCCACTTTAAGTGGTCTACCTGCTAATGTAGTTGAATAATTTTTTACCATAACAATACCCCTTTCGATTATCTTGAGGCATCTCACATCGCTTGCGCAATCTTATAAATCTTTAAGCACTTAAAGATTTGTAACATTGCACAATAAGTATGCGTCTGCCTCATTAGTATTACAAAAAAGGGCGGAAACCTCCGCCCTGTCCTGTCAAAGTTATTATTTTCTGATTCCTAATTCTTTGATGATTGCACGGTATCTTTCGATGTCTGTTCTGATTAAGTAATCTAAAAGACCTCTTCTTTTACCGATCATTAAGAATAAACCACGACGTGAATGGTGGTCTTTTTTGTGTGTACGTAAGTGATCTGTTAAGTGGTTGATTCTTTCTGTAAGAAGTGCGATTTGTACTTCTGGAGAACCAGTATCGTTAGCAGTTCTTGCGTATTTTTGCATAAGTTCTTGTTTGAATTCTTTAGTCATTGTGACTTCCTCCTAAGTTTGTAAGTGTTCCATTTACTAAGATAAAGGTCGGAGTGTCCAAAATCTGAGTAATGGTCTAAATCCTTAAATAGTATAGCATACAGGGTGTAGCTTGTAAACTACTTCCTCATTTTCGCTAAAAAATTTCTCACTACTTTTGTATCTGCAGCTATTTGATTTGAAAGTTCTTCAATTCCAGCAAATTTCTTTTCAGGTCGGATAAAGCAATGGAAGGAAACTTCTATCTCCACACCATATAAATCTCCTTCAAAATCCATAAGATGTGTCTCTATCATCTTCACATTGCCACCTACTGTTGGATTATATCCTACATTAGTTATTCCCATATATACATGATTATATACCTTCACTGTTGTAGCATATACACCATTTGGTGGATGAATACGATCTGGGTCTGCAATAATGTTTAAAGTCGGAAATCCAATTGTACGTCCTAACTTCTTACCATGTACAACAGTTCCAATGATTGTATAGGGGTGTCCCAATAAGTCCTCAGCTTCTTCCATCTTACCTTCACTAATAAGACTTCGAATATGTGTACTTGATATAACTTCCCCTTCTATTTTAACGGTATCTACTACAATAATTTCCACATCGTACTTCTCACCAAGACCACGCATACAAGTTACATTACCAGCTTTACCTTTACCAAAGAAATAATTACTTCCTATAACAATAGCACGTGCATGTAACTTATCAACAAGTACCTCTTTAAAAAATTCCTCTGGACTAATTGATGCAAAAGATTTAGTAAATGGATATTCAATAAAAACATCCATTCCTTCCTCTTTAATCTTATGTTTGCGATCTTGTCTTGACATAACAAGAGGCTTTGGTTGATTTCCAAGCACCCATGTAGGATGTGGATAAAAGGAAAGTGCAACTGCTAAAAGATTCTTGGCTTTTGCTAAGTCTTTAGCTACTTGCAAAAGTTTTTGATGTCCTTTATGTACACCATCAAAATTTCCTAAAACAACTACACTTTCACTTCCAAGTTCTAGTGTTGTTTCCCCACACTTATATTGCACAGTCCCACCTCCTTTTGGTACCATCATGTACCTTTAAAATGAACTACATAAAGTTTCTTTCCATTGTTAATTGTTGTTTACCCTCATTGATCGTATAAAGACCTATAAATTTCCCCTCATTATCATAAACACGCATGAAGTCTACTGGTTCTTTTGGTAACGCAACAGCTGCTTTAAAGCTTAGTGGATTACCATTATACAATATTTTATTATAGTCTTCTTTAATCGTTACTTCAGGATATTTTTTAAATAACGCTTCTATTGTATGCATATAAGGTGTAATTTCTTCTTTATAGGTCTCAAGTTGTTTAAGAGTAATGCTATCTTCAAGCATATACTGTCCTACCCTGGTTCTTAGAAGGGTCTCCATATAGGCACCGCACCCTAATTTTTTACCTATATCTGTACAAAGTGTGCGAATATACGTACCTTTAGAACAATCTACGCGAATTTTAAAAGCTGTTTCATCTATCCATTCTATGACATCACATTGTATAATAGTCACTTCACGACTAGGGCGATCTATAACTATTCCTTTACGCGCCAATTCATAAAGGCGTACTCCATTTACTTTAATTGCTGAGTACATGGGTGGAGTTTGAGTATATGATCCTTCAAAACTTTTAACAACTTCTAGGATTTGTTCCTTTGTTACTTGAACAGGAAAGGTTTCTAAAATTTCACCTGACGCATCTTCTGTTGTTGTGTATGCACCTAAACGTACAGTTGCTTCGTAGCATTTATCTGCATCTGTTAAATAGGGAACAACTTTGGTTGCTTTGCCAATACAAATTGGAAGTACACCTTCTGCATCAGGATCTAGTGTACCAGTATGTCCAATCTTACGTTCACGCAAAATGCCACGTGCTTTAGCTACAACGTCATGAGAAGTGAATCCCTTTTCTTTGTAAATATTAATGATACCACTTTGCATAAACATCCTCTTTCTAGCTATTCATCATTTCTTTTAATTTATCTTTTACAAGGTGGGCTGCTCCTTCTAAAGTACCATCAATTGTGGCACCAGCAGCTAAGATGTGACCACCTCCACCAAACTGAGCACAAAAGCTAGCTACATCATAAGGTGGATTTGCACGCATGCTTAACTTATAACTGCTTTCACCTTTTGGGTAAATAAAGGCCATAACCTCTATTCCCTCAATATTTTTAAGATAGCTTACTACACCATCTACATCTTCTTTAGTAGCTCCACTTTTTACAAGTTCATCTTGTGATAATGTTGCAAGATAAATACCCTTTTCATCTAAGCATTCTAAATGACTCACTGCCATGCCTTGTAACTTAACTGTTGCAAGGGACTTCTCATGAATAAGTTTACGATATATTGCTGGTGCATCAAAATCTAATTCAATGAGTTTAGCTGCTGCTAAATGGGTACTAGGTGCTGTACAATTATGCATAAAACCACCAGTATCTGTTACAAGCCCTGTATAAAGTGCTTGTCCAAGAGGTACATTTATTTCTAAACCTAATGCACAAACTAATTGATAAACGACTTCACATGTTGAAGAAGCCTCTTTTTCTACTATATTATATGCACCATAAAATGTGTTTGTCATATGATGATCAATATTAATGGTTGTATGTGCGTCCTTAAAATAAGCTTTGTAACCTACTAACCTATCAACATCTCCACAATCTAGTGCAATAAATGTATCTACTGATTGTTCTAAGCTGGTTGCCCAATTACAAGTTTCTATTAAGTAACTTAACTTCTTAATAGGTTCTTCTAATAAAATAGTATAAGGTTTATCCATTAAAGCACAAATTTGTCCCATAGCCACCATAGCCCCGATGGCATCACCATCGGGGTTAGTATGTGCACTTATTGTTAGATGCTTTGCTGCTTTAATGGTTTCAATAACTTGACTAAACATAGTCTTAGTTATGACCTTTTATTGCATCATCAATCATCTTAGACATTTTCATACCATAAGCGATTGTTTCATCTAATTTGAAAATAAGTTGTGGTGTATTACGTAAATTAATGCGTCTTGCAATTTCTTTGCGTAAGAAGCCACCTGCTGCATTGAGTCCAGCAATTGCTTCTTCTTTTTTGTCTTCTTGTAAAACACTAATAAAGACTTTAGCAAATTTTAAATCATTTGTTGTTTCTACGTCCATAACAGAAACCATAGCACCTGATACACGAGGGTCTTTAATTTCTGAACGAACAATTTCTGAAAGTTCTTTGCGAATTTCTTCGTTTATCTTAATGATACGTTGACTAGCCATTTAATTCTCCACTTCCTATCTTGGAACTTCTTCCATAATGAAGGCTTCTGCAATGTCGCCTTCTTTAATGTCATTGAAACGTTCAAACATAAGACCACATTCGTATCCAGTATTAACTTCTTTAACGTCATCTTTAAAACGTTTTAATGATGCAAGCTTACCTTCATAAACTACGATACCGTCACGGACAATACGTACACCACTATGACGTCCTACTTTACCATCTAATACGTATCCACCTGCAACTGTACCTACACCAGATACTTTGAATGTTTGACGTACTTCAATATGTCCTGTTACTTTTTCTACGAATTCAGGATCAAGCATACCTTTCATCGCTGATTTAATATCTTCAATCGCATTGTAGATAACACGGTAAAGACGAATATCAACTTCTTCACGGTCTGCAATTGCTTTTGTTGCAGTATCAGGTCTTACGTTGAAACCAATGATGATCGCACCTGATGCAGATGCAAGCATTAAGTCAGATTCTGTGATTGCCCCAACAGCACCGTGGATAATACGAATACGTACTTCTTCATTTGAAAGACGTTCTAAACTTTGTTTTACTGCTTCAACAGAACCTTGTACGTCTGCTTTAACAATAAGATTAAGTTCTTTCATTTGTCCTTCTTGGATTTGGTTATAAAGGTCATCTAAAGATACTTTTTGTTGTGATTGTCCAAGGATTTGAAGTCTACCTTGAGCTTTTACTTTATCAGCTGCTTGACGTGCTTGTTTATCGCTATTTGCTACATAGAACATATCACCAGCTACTGGCACCTCAGATAAACCTAAGATTTCTACTGGTGTAGAAGGACCTGCTTTTTTCACTTGACGACCTTTGTCATCTACCATCGCACGAATACGACCATATGCACATCCAGCTACAATAGGATCTCCTACTTTAAGCGTACCGCGTTGTACAAGTACAGTTGCAACTGGTCCACGACCTTTATCAAGCTGTGCTTCAACAATTGTACCACGTGCTTTACAGTTAGGATTTGCTTTATAGTTGTTCATTTCTGCAACTAAAAGTACCATTTCAAGAAGGTTATCAAGACCTTCTCCTTTAACAGCTGATACTGGTACACAGATTGTGTCACCGCCCCAGTCTTCTACTAAAAGTCCTTGATCAGCAAGTTCTTGTTTAACACGGTCAGGGTTTGCACCTTGTTTATCCATTTTGTTGATTGCAACAATAATTTCAACACCTGCTGCACGTGCATGGTTAATCGCTTCAATTGTTTGAGGCATAACACCATCATCTGCAGCAACAACTAAGATTGCAATATCTGTTACTTGAGCACCACGCATACGCATTGCTGTGAAAGCCTCATGCCCTGGTGTATCAAGGAAAGTGATTTTCTTACCATTTAATGTAACTGTTGAAGCACCAATATGTTGTGTAATACCACCTGCTTCTCTTGTTGTTACGTGTGTTGAACGAATTGCATCAAGAAGAGATGTTTTACCATGGTCAACGTGTCCCATTACTACTACTACTGGAGGTCTTGCTTCTAAATCTTCTTCTTTATCTTCAACTTCTTTAAAGATTTCTTCTAGTAAATCTTTTTCTTCTTCTAATTCTACAATAATATCAAATTCTTCTGCTACTTGTGCTGCAAGTTCAAAGTCGATTTCTTGATTAATTGTAGCCATTTTACCTTTTTTCATAAGGTTTTTAATAAGTTCAATTGCTGCCATATTCATTTTGTCAGCTAAATCACGAATACTAATATTCGCAGGGATTTCGATTACTTTAATATCTTCGTTTAAGTTTTTGTTTTCATTATCAAAATTTTGTTGTCCCATATTTCCTGCCTTTTCTAACTTTTTATTTTTATTTTTCTTTTTATTCTTACCTTTAGTAGATTTAACTTGATGCGTTAAATCTGGCCTGGTGCGTTCCTTAGTAGTTCGCGGATCGGCTATTTGTGTTGATTGTTGTAATGGCTCTTCTTGCTTTTTCAAAGTTTCTTTAGCCTTTTCAAGTTCAGATAATGTAGGTGTGGGTGGCTTAATGACTTCTTCAGATTCAACTTTTTTTTCATTAGTAGGTTCTTCTTGTGCATAGTATTCCATGATTAGATTCACTTCATCCTCTTGCAATGAACTCATATGGCTATGTACTTCAAAACCATATTCTTTTAATTTATCAAGTATCTCTTTTGTACTTATATCAAGTTGTTTCGCGATTTCATATACTCTCACTTTTGACATGAATCCACCTCCATAAACTTTTACATGTTATCCATCACTTTTAATCATCTCAGTTATCTTCTCCGCTAGTTTTTCATCTTTTATTCCAATAACAACTCGGGTTTCTTTACCTAACATACGTCCAAGTTCATTGCGATCGCCCCATACAAAAAATGGAATCTGACGATAGCTACATTTATCAGTAAATAATTTTAAAGTATTTTTTGAAGCATCTTCTGTCACTATAACAAGTTTTACCTGTTCACTCAGTACTGCTTGTTTAACAGCAAATTCACCTGAAATCAGATGTCTTGCTTTTTGACAAAGACCAATAAGTTGATAGATTCTAGGATTATTCATTTGCTTCAAACTCTTTTCTAAGTTGGTTATAAATTTCTTTGTCTACACTTGTTTTATATGAGCGTTCTAGCCCCTTATTTTTTTCAGCTTGGGTGAGACAATCGATGTTTTTACAGATATAAGCCCCTCTTCCAGCTTTTTTACCTGTAAAATCAAGTGAAAAGTTTCCTTCACTGTCTCTGACAATACGTATCATTTCACGTTTATCTTTCATTTCACCGCAACCTGTGCATTTACGTAAAGGAATTTTTTTCGCTTTCATCATTAGAATTCTTCACCCTCACTTGGTTCTGGTTGACTTTTAATATCTATTTTCCATCCTGTTAATTTAGCAGCAAGACGAACATTTTGACCGCCTTTACCGATTGCTAAAGTTAAAATGTTTTCTGGAACAATAACTTTTGCACTTCTTTCTGTTCCACGCTCTGTTTCAATTTCTTCTAAAGCAACTTCTAAAACTTTTGCTGGGCTAAGTGCTGCTTCAATAAACTCTTTTGGTTCTTCACTCCAACGTACAACGTCGATTTTCTCTCCGTTAAGCTCTTCTACTACTAAGCTAATACGTTTACCTTTTTCACCTACACATGCACCTACTGGATCTACATTAGGATCATTTGAGTGTACAGCAATTTTTGTACGTGAACCAGCTTCTCTTGCGATACTCTTAATCACAACTGTACCTTCTTTAATCTCTACAACTTCTTGCTCAAAAAGACGTTTTACAAGGTCTGGATGTGTACGAGATACAATAACTTGTGCCCCACCTTTTTGTTTACCATCTGGACGTTGCTCATTTTTATTAAAGTCTTTTACGTTAAGTAAGTAGAATGCTTTTTGTGGAAGGCCTTCTTGTTCTCCCATTATATCTTCAAATGTTTCATTTGGAATAGATTCTGTTAATGGTAATGAAGCTTCAGTGTGGTCAAGTTGGATAATAAATCCATTTTTATCTTTTCTTAATACTTGACCTTTAACAAGGTCATTAAGTCTAACACTATATTCATTATAGACCATTTCACGTTCAGCTTCTTTGATTTTTTGAATAACAACTTGTTTTGCATTTTGTGCAGCAATACGTCCAAAGTTTCTTGGTGTAATTTCAACATCTACAACGTCATCTACATCAATAATTGGGTTGATTTTTTTAGCATCTGATACACTAATTTCTGCAATGTCAACAAGTACATCTTCATCTTCTACTACACGTTTAACAGAGTAAACTTTTACGTCACCTGTTTGCTCATTAATGTCCACACGGATTACTGGTTTAACAGGTCCTACGTTACCAAAATGCTTTTTACAAGCAGCTTCAATAGATTGACGAATCGCATCAAATAATTTATCTCTATTAATTCCTTTTGACTTAGCAAT
Source organism: Niameybacter massiliensis (assembly GCF_001282685.1). Lineage (GTDB taxonomy): Bacteria > Bacillota > Clostridia > Lachnospirales > Cellulosilyticaceae > Holtiella > Holtiella tumoricola. The sequence goes on from NZ_LN875035.1 coordinate 568,164, forward strand.
CTGATCAATTGCTAACATAAAATCTTGATTCATTATAATCCTCCTATAATAAGCTATTTAGAATAAAATAGCCAATCTTACTACAACTACATTTTTCATTGGAATTTCAATTGTTTCCCCTTCTTCATCGCAAATAGTTAAAAGCTCATCTGTTTTGCTTATAAGTTCACCTTGAAGAGTTTTTTGTTTATTAATAGGGGTGTAGAGTTTAACATCTACTACTTCACCATTAAAGCGTTCAAAATCTTTGTCTTTTTTAATTACACGATCAAGGCCAGGAGAACTTACTTCTAACATATAAGCTGGCTCAATAATATCTTTTTCATCTAAGACTGGTTCAATCGCACGGCTAGTTACTTTACAATCTTCAATTGTTATGCCGCCTTCTTTATCAATATAGATACGAAGATAGAAGGTTGGTCCTTCTTTTACAAACTCCACATCTACAAGCTCATAATTGAATTCTGCAAGTATAGGCTCAAGATATTTAGTTACTTCATCGACTATTTGTTTTTTGTTCATACCAATCATCCTCTCATACAAATAGTTTGACTTATTCTTAATGAACTATTCATTTTGTTAAGAAAAGTTCACCTAAGCATATAGAAAGAGTGGGCGATTAACCCACTCTTTCACGTCACAATAATATATACTACAAAAAGTATATACCTTTTTTATGTAAAAATCAAGACTCTATTCAAAATAAAGTCTTGTATGAAAACATGCTGAACCCCTGTATCTTCTTAAGAAATTCACTCATCATCCTCATTTAGATGCCAAAGAGGTAGGTCAATGTATGGTTCACATCTTCCTACCTCTTTAATCTTTTCTTTCTCAATCTATACTCTAAATTTATACTCTAGACTTCTCTTTAAAGTCCTAAAATCTAAATACTAAAGTAATTCTTCTAATTCTTGCATAAAGTTTTCGATTAGGCTTTCCTCTGAAACTTTACGGATTATTTCACCTTTTTTAAAGATTAGGCCCTCACCTTTTCCACCTGCTATACCAATATCTGCTTCTTTAGCTTCACCTGGTCCATTAACTACACAGCCCATTACAGCAATACGAAGTGGTTTCTTAATATGTGCTGTACGTCTTTCAACTTCTGTTGCAAGTCCTATAAGATCTACATTGGTTCTTCCACAAGTTGGGCAAGAAATAATTTCAACCCCAAAATGGCGAAGTTCTAATGATTGAAGTACAGTCTTTGCACATCTAATTTCTTCTACTGGATCATCTGAAAGAGATACACGAATCGTATCACCTATTCCACGAGAAAGTATAGCACCAAGTCCTGCTGAAGATTTAACAGTACCTTTATAAAGCGTACCTGATTCAGTAATACCTACATGGAGTGGGTAAGCGTATTTTTCAGCAAAAAGTGTATAAGCTTCTATGGCTAAAGGTACTGTAGAGGCTTTCAAAGATACGACAATATCCTGGAAGTTCATTTCTTCTAAAATATCAATATGTTTTTTTGCACTTTCTACCATAGCCTCTGCACATACTTTACCATATTTCTCAAGCAATCCTTTTTCTACTGATCCTGAGTTTACGCCAATACGAATAGGAATCTGATGTGCCTTTGCACTTTCTACAACTTTACGTACTTTATCTTCATCACCTATATTCCCTGGATTAATACGTAATTTATTAATACCGTTTTCAATAGCCATAAGCGCTAAACGATAATCAAAGTGAATATCTGCAACCAATGGAATATGAATACGTTTAACAACCTGCTCAATACTTTTAGCTGCTGCTTCATCTGGAACAGCAACACGTACGATTTCACAGCCTGCTTCTTCTAGTTTAAGAATTTGTGCAACTGTAGCATCTATATCATGTGTTTTTGTATTAGTCATAGATTGGATGGCAATAGGTGCACCTCCACCAACTTTAACTTGACCAATTTGAATTTGTCTTGTTTGTTCTCTTGTATACATTATCCAAACACCCTTCTTAAATCATTAAAGAGTACGAAAACCATAAGTACCATTAGAAGAATAAATCCAATAGTATGTACCATCCCCTCTTTTTCAGGATCTACTGGTTTACGTCTAATCATTTCAATAATTGTAAAGACAATACGTCCTCCATCTAAGGCTGGTAAAGGCAATAGATTAAAGACTGCTAAGTTAGCTGAAAGTAAACCTGCTAAATTGACAATGGTCATAATAGCGGTCATCATCCCTTGTTTCATACCCTCATTCCACATATCAGAACTAATCTGCACAACACCTACAATACCTGCTAATTCTTGAACGGGTACTTCACCTGTAATGAGCATAATAAAAGTCTGGAATATTTGAACCACAACCATTACACTATCTCTTAATCCGCCCCAAACAATATCTACAAATGAAGCTGCTGCTTTACCTGGTCTAAACCCATACATATAACGTCCATCTTCTACTTGTTTAGGTTCAATGGTTAAAGTTTTTTCTGCTTTATTACTTTCAATAACTTGGAAAGTATGAGCGTCTGCTGATGTGCCTAATTGCTCTTTAATGGCAACAAAATCTTTTGTTTTATTGCCGTTAATAGCAACAATCATATCCCCTTCTTTAAGTCCTGCTTCATACGCTGGAGAGTTAGGTTCAACAAAAGATACTGTATTACTTGCAGTGCCTGTATAACCAATAATGGATGCAAAAATCACCCATGCAAGTAAAAAGTTCATGACTGCACCTGCAATAAAGATAATAAATTTTTGCCAAGGCTTCTTACTCATCATAGAATCTTCTTCGTAAGAATCTCCGCCTTCACCTTCTATAGCACAAAATCCTCCTAGAGGAAGTGCACGTATAGAATAAAGTGTATCTCCTTTTTGGATACCAAATAATTTTGGCCCCATTCCGATGGCAAACTCGTTTACACGCACTTTAAAAAAGCGTGCCGCTAAAAAATGTCCTAATTCATGGATTAAAACAATAAGGGCAAACATTAACACAATCATAATGATCTTACTCATTGTTTTTGTACCTCCTGTCTACTCATTACTCTCGCCCATTCATCTATCCCTATGATTTCATCAAGGCTTGGTCTATTTATACATATGTGACGAGCCATGACTTCATGAATAATTTGCGGAATTTGTAAGAAGGTAATCTGTTTTTTTAAGAAGGCATCTACTGCTACTTCATTGGCTGCATTAAGTACAGCTGGCATGGTTCCCCCAACCATTAAAGCATCATATGCCAGTTGCAAACATGGGAATAAATCTTTTTTAGGTGGATCAAACGTAAGCTTACTTACTTTTGTAAAATCTAATGGATGAACACAAGATGTAGGTTTGCGTTCTGGGTAATATAAAGCATAAGCAATCGGATGCATCATATTAGGTAGTCCAAGCTGTGCCATTGTCGACCCATCTTTGTATTCTACCATAGAATGAATGATACTTTCACGATGAACAATCACATCAATTTGTTCTGGTGTAACATCAAAAAGATGTTTTGCTTCTATTACTTCTAGGCCTTTATTCATCAAACTTGCAGAATCAATAGTAATTTTGCTACCCATGCTCCAGTTTGGATGTTTCAAAGCTGCTTCTACAGTAACATCTTGGAGCATTTCTTTTGTATAGTCTCTAAATGGCCCACCAGATGCAGTCAAAATCAATTTAGAAATAGATTGATGCTCATTTCCTCTTAGACATTGAAAAATAGCACTATGCTCACTATCTACGGGTAAAATAGAAACTTGATGTGCCTTTGCAGCTCCCATTACCAACTCACCCGCTGTAACAAGTGTTTCTTTATTCGCAAGTGCAATGACTTTACCTTTCTTTATTGCTTCAATAGTTGGCAATAGCCCTATCATGCCTACTACAGCTGTCAGCACAGTGTCTGCTTCCTCCATAGTGGCTACCGCAATAAGTCCTTCCATTCCAGCTAGAACTTCTACCTTAATACCTTGTGCTCTAACACGTTCTTGAAGCTCTAATGCTTTTTTTTCATCCATAACACATACTAAACGTGGATGAAACATTTTAATTTGCTCTTCAAGTAAATCAATATTATGATGTACAGTCAGGCCTACTACCTCTAAAGAGGGGTCATTGGCTACTACCTCTAGTGTCTGCGTTCCAATTGAACCTGTGGAACCTAAAAGCGCAATTTTCTTTGTCATCTCTTGGTTAACTCCTCTTCTTCTAATATTGCTTTTAAGCAATCATTTTAAGCCCTGCTACAAATTCTAATGTAATTGCTATAAATGGGGCTACAAACAAAATACTATCAAAACGATCTAATACCCCACCATGCCCTGGAAAAATATATCCAAAATCTTTTACATCTAATGTACGCTTAATAGCTGATGCTGCTAGATCACCAAATTGAGAAAGTATAGCACTTACAAATACAATGCCCATGATAAAAATCATTTTTTCTTCCATCATTGGATATGCAAATTGGGTATACATCCATGTGTAAATCCATGCAATAACTGCAGCACCAATAGCACCTCCAACAGCACCTTCAACGGTCTTCTTAGGGCTTAATACAGGTGCCAACTTATGCTTGCCACATAACATCCCTGTAAAGTATGCACATGTATCACTTCCCCATGCACTAATAAAGACAAGCCATACTAGAAAATCTCCATATTCTGCCCCACGAATCATAATAATAAAGCTAATAAGAAGTCCTACATATAATGGTGCAAATAAGGTAAGTGCAATATCTACAATATTGTGTTTTGGATACGTTACAACCATAGCAATGAGCAATATCATTAATGTGCCACTTATAAATATACCAAAGTGTCTCATTATCCACTCATAAGCAACAAAAAATACAATCAGTACAATATAGCCTATCCACGTTATAGGTTTGTATTTTTTCTCTATAACTTGATAAAACTCATGTACGCCAATAAGTGCTACGATACATCCTACAATCCCTAAGATAGGATTTCCTAAGGCCATTAGTAAAATAACAAAAGGTATTCCTATTACAGCTGTTAATACTCGTTTAAGCACAGCATTTCCTCCTATTCGCTTTTACCAAATCGTCTTTTTCTATTACTATATTCTAGTAATGCTTGTTCAAACTCTTTAACTGTAAAGTCTGGCCATAAACATGATGTAAAATAAAATTCACTATAAGCAAGCTGCCATGGTAAATAGTTACTTGTTCGCATTTCTCCACTTGTACGAATCATAAGGTCTGGATCAGGTATACCTGCAGTATCTAAAAATTGTTCATAGTATTCTTCATTAATATCAGCTGCTGTAAGTCCATCTCTTTGCATCGCTTCTATCATCCTACGACTAGCACGTATAAGTTCATCACGGCCTCCATAGTTAATTGCAATATTAATGCAAATTCCTTTTTTATCTTTTGTCAGTGACTCTAATTCATTAATTTGTTTTTGTATATCACTTGGTAGTCCATAACGATCCCCAATCACATGGAAACATGCATTCTTACGTTTAGCATCTTTGATATGTTGTTTCAAATATTGTCGAAGTAAATTCATAAGTCCTTCTACTTCATCTTGAGGTCTTTTCCAATTTTCTGTAGAAAAAGCATACAATGTAACATATTCTATACCTAAGTCTTCTGCATGCTGTGTAATTTTCTTGACAACTTCTGTACCCTTTTTATGACCTTCATTGCGAGATAACCCCTTTTCTTTAGCCCATCTCCCATTTCCGTCCATAATAATCGCAACGTGTTTCGGTAATTTCGACTTTTCCATCCTTACGCCTCCTTAATAAAACAAAAACCCCTCATATTGAGGAGTTTTAAATGATTAAACAGATAAAATTTCTTTATTTTTGTTCTCAATATGGCGATCAATTTCTGATACAAATTTATCTGTTAATTTTTGCACACCATCTTCTACTGATTTTAATTCATCTTCAGTGATTTCATTTGCTTTTTGAGCTTTTTTGAAAGCATCTATTGCATCGCGACGAATATTACGGATTGCAACTTTTGCATTTTCCCCTTTTTTCTTTGTTTCTTTTGTAAGTTCTTTACGACGATCTTCTGTAAGTTCAGGGAAAACAAGACGAATAACTTTACCATCATTTGAAGGGTTGATACCAAGATCAGATTCATTAATAGCTTTTTCAATAAGTTTAAGCATTGTACCATCCCATGGTTGGATAACAAGCATACGTGCTTCTGGAATACTCACGTTACCTACTTGTACAACTGGTGTTGGAGTACCATAGTAATCTACACTGATACGATCTAATACATGTGGATTTGCTCTTCCGACTCTAATAGTGTTAAATTCGTCTAAAAGGGTATTGACTGTTTTTTGCATTTTTTCTTCGTAAGTTTTAAGTTGTTGACTCATAAAATATCCTCCTAAAAGTTATTCCACATAAATGGTTGTACCTATTTTTTCGCCAGCTGCTGCTTTTAAAATGCCATTAGGCATATCTAAATCAAAAACAATAATAGGAAGCTTTTGATCAATACATAAGGTTGCTGCTGCTGCATCAATAGCTTTTAAGTTTTTAGCTAAAAGTTCTTGGCATGAAATGCTGTCATACTTTTTAGCTTCAGGGTTTAGCTTTGGATCGCTATCATATACCCCATCAATATTCTTAGCAAAAAGAAGTGCACCTACTTCTACTTCACATCCTCTTAAAGCTGCGCCTGTATCTGTAGAAAAGAATGGATGACCTGTTCCACCTGCAAAAAATACAATCTTCCCTTCTTTCATATGTAAAAGCGCACGCTCTTTAGAAAAAAGTTCAGTCATATTACCTACAGCAAATGGTGTTTGAACAACAGCCTCAATACCTTCTGCACGACATACATCTGCTACATAAATAGCATTCATAATAGTTGCAAGCATACCAATTTGATCTGCCTTTGTACGATCCATATCACCACTAGTACGCCCTCTCCAGAAGTTACCACCGCCAATAACAACGCTAACTTCGATTCCATTACGAACAAGTTCAATTAATTCACGTGCAACGCGTGTGATGACACTATGGTCAAAGCCTCTTTGTTGTTCTCCAGCAAGTGCTTCACCACTTAATTTAACTAGTACACGACTATATTTTTGCATAATCTTCACCTTCCTGCTATGAATACTCTACCACAAAATCTTTTGCATTTCTAGATATAAAATAAAATAATACCTTTATTTTCTAAGGCTTTCACCCGTAAAAAAGGGGACACAACGTGTCCCCCCTTAATATGCTAATCGAATGATTAGTTACCAGCCATTTGTTTAGCAACTTCTTCAGCAAAGTTTTCTTCTACTTTTTCGATACCTTCGCCAGTTTCGAAACGTACGAATGCTTTAACTACATCAGCGTTACCAAGTTCAGCTGCAACATATTTACCAACTGTGAAATCTGGATCTTTAACATATTCTTGTTCAAGTAAACAAATTTCTTTAAGTTGTTTAGCTAATCTACCCATTACCATTTTCTCAATGATGTTTTCAGGTTTACCTGGGTTTTCATTAAGTGCTTGGTGCATAAGGATTTCTTTTTCTTTTTCTTGTTTTTCTGCTGGAACATCTGTAGTTCTGATGAACTCTGGGTTAGCAGCAGCAACTTGCATTGCAACGTTACGTCCAACTTCAAGTGCTTTATCACCTTCTGTTGCAACTTCTACAACAGAAACGATTTTTCCACCACCATGTGTGTAAGAAGCGAATACGCCTTCTGTTGTCATACGTGCAATACGACGAAGTGTTAAGTTTTCACCAATTGTAGCGATTTTTTCTGTTAAAACATCGCCAACTGTTTTAGAAGCATCTTCACTCCATGGAAGTGCTTTTAATGCTTCTACATCAGTTACATCGTTATTAAGTACCATTTCTGCTACTTGGTTAACGAATGTGATGAATTGTTCGTTTTTAGCAACGAAGTCTGTTTCTGAGTTGATTTCAACTAAAGCAGCTGTTTTGTGATCAGCAGAAATCATTTCTTTTACAAGACCTTCAGCAGCAACACGACCAGCTTTTTTAGCAGCTTTTGCTAAGCCTTTTTCGCGTAATACTTCAATAGCTTTTTCCATATCGCCATTAACTTCATTTAATACATTTTTGCAGTCCATCATACCTGCGCCAGTTCTTTCACGTAACTCTTTTACCATTGCAGCTGTAATAGCCATAATTCATTACCTCCAGATTTCTTATTCAGCGATTACTTGTTCGCTGTTTGCTTCTGCTTCGTCTTCTGCATTTGCTTCAAAGATTTCACCTTGATTTGTTTCTATAATTGCATCTGCCATTTTAGCAACGATTAATTTAACCGCACGGATAGCATCGTCATTACCTGGGATTACGTAATCAACTTCTTCTGGATCACAGTTAGTATCTACGATAGCTACTACTGGAATTCCTAAGATGTGAGCTTCTTGGATAGCAATTTTTTCTTTTCTTGGATCAACTACGAACATAAGGTCTGGTAATTGTTTCATTTCTTTGATACCACCTAAGTTCTTTTCAAGTTTATCCATTTCTTTGCGAAGTTCGATTACTTCTTTTTTAGGAAGTACTTCAAAAGTACCATCTTGTGACATTTCTTCTAATTGTTTAAGTCTAGCAACACGACTTTTGATTGTTGAGAAGTTTGTAAGCATACCACCTAACCATCTTTGGTTTACGTAGTACATACCACAACGTTCTGCTTCAGATTTAACTGAATCTTGAGCTTGTTTTTTAGTACCTACGAATAATACTTTACCACCTTGTTCGCCAACTTGACGAATTACTGCGTAAGCTTCATCGATTTTTTTAGCTGTTTTTTGAAGGTCGATGATGTAGATACCATTTCTTTCTGTGAAGATGTATTCTTTCATTTTAGGATTCCATCTTCTTGTTTGGTGACCGAAGTGTACACCAGCTTCTAAAAGTTGTTTCATTGAAATAACGCTCATTTTAATTCCTCCTGGTTAGTCCTCCGCATGGGTTCTAATACAAACCACTTATTTAAGCACCTCGTTTGTATCACACCATACGTGTGTTTTATTTTCGCATTGAATTATATCATATTCCAAGCTAGAACACAATATCTTATTTTTTATTTTTAATTGCTAGGTTGGGCTGTCAAAATATTAAGAATCTCGTCATATTCTCCATTCATAGGTAAATATTGATTCCCTGTCCTTAACTTTGTTGTCTTTTTTTGTTCTGCTATATAGTTTCTAAAAGCTACACCATCATCCACTATACCTTCAGTCTCTAGAAAATAGCTAATTTGTGTTGCACTATATTCACTCGGGATATCTACCCATTTATAAGCAGATTCCCTTACCTCTTGTTCAACTTCAGATACTTCTTGTCGTTCTTTATCTTCTGTTATTGGCTTTTCCATTATAGATTCATTGGGTAAGTCATCAACTATTTTTTGTTGGTTAATATTTGGATTCTCTATGGTTTTCAGATTAAGTCCTATAAAAGTAATTATAATTCCTGATAACATGATGCCACACCCTAAACCGATAAACCAATAAATAAACTTTTCCTTTTTTTTCATTGTTCTACCTCATAGAATAAAGAGAAATCATAAGTTGTATTTCTCCTTTACCCTTATTTAGCTTTTTGGCAATTTCATCTACCGATACTCCACTATTATAAAGCTTTTCAATTTCTTTATAGATATGAGTATCATCTTGAGTTGATTTTATTGTTTTCATTTCTTCTTTTTCTTTGTTTTTATTCTTGTCTTTTTGATTGACTGAAGGACTTTGTGCCTTATCTGTAGTTTTTAAACTTTGGCGTAATGCATCATTTTTCTTTTCTTCTTCTTCTAAGAAATAGGCAAATAGCTCCTCTGCACTATTTGTATTTATACTTGTATAGTCTGATTCTTCATTTTCATGATAAGCAAATATAAAGAAGCCTACTAATATACACAAGAAGCCTACTCCTGTCCATAAAAGTCCAAGATAAGGTAAACTTGTTATATCCATTTGATTTGCCTCCTTCTTTTAAATACGTATATCAATTTGACTTTCACTGTATCCATTTAAAGATTGTGGCTTTATCTTTTCATGTACTTTTTGTTTGTTATTATCTTTTTTACTATGTTCTTTCTGTTGCTTATTCTTTTTTTCTTGGAGAGAATCTTGTACTTTTTGACCTTTTTCCATCTTATGAACTTTTTCTTGTTTAGCTAACTGTTCTTTTTGCATAAGCTGTGCAAATTGTTCTTGTTGTAAATAAGGTTTTTGATTATCTACTTGTTGTCTATTTGAAAGTTCAGGTGAATTGGGATACAGAATTTGAGTATCTATGGGTCTTATCATACAAATCACTCCTTTTTTATAGAGGTAAGGCTAAATGATATTTTGCTAACTTCACTTTTAATCTTGAAACACCTTTTGTATGAAGTTGTGAAACACGTGATTCAGAGACTTCTAGTATATTACTAATTTCTTTCAAAGTTAATTCTTCAAAATAATAAAATGTAATTACACGCTTTTCACGCTCAGGTAATTCATCCAGTGCCTCTTTAAGTTTCAGCATGATCTCCTGCTTTTCCATATATTCATCGGGCATATCATTCTTTTCATCTTTTACACTAGATGCTTGTAACTCATAATCCTCTATAAATACAAGATTTGCAATATTGGTATCTTGTAAAAGTCCATAGTAATCTTCTTTAGTCATTTGTAATGTATTAGCAATTTCATCGTCTGTAGGTGTTCTCCCAAGTTTATTCTCAAGTTCAAAATAAACCTTGTTCAAATCTTTTTGTTTCTTTCGTAGACTGCGTGGAACCCAATCTAACTTTCTGATTTCATCTAAAATAGCACCTCTTATGCGTAAAGAAGCATAGGTTTCAAACTTAACATTTTTTGCAGAATCAAATTTATCTAAAGCATCGATAAGGCCAATTACACCATAGCTTAATAAATCGTCTAAATCCACATAATGATTTAAGTAAATACTTAATCGCCCTGCTACTAATTTTACAAGATACACATAATGTTCTATTAATGCTTGTTTGATTTCTTGTGTTCTTGACTTTTCATATTTTTTCCACAATACTTCTATATTTTTTTCTTCCACCTTGAGAACCCCCGTAATTTGTTAATGCTAAATTTCTTTTATACCATGACCAATGGTTTTTACAACTAATTTTCCCGTTTCTGTATGTAACTCAATAGTCCGCCCGTAGTTCTCTCCAGTTTCTTCTCCTAAAAGAGGAATTTTATACAGTTCCAGCAGGGATTTAACAGCAATTGTATTACGTACACCTATTCGCATAGATTCATCCATATTAGGGAAAGAGAACATTTGAGCACCTCCAGCAATTTTTGCAACAAGACGGTGACGTTTTGCACCTTTAGCTTCCATTATACTAAGTAATGCTTTTACGCCTGTATCTGCAAACTTTGCTTCATTTTCATTATTTCTAATTTGAGTGCTATCTGGCAACATAATATGAGCCATTCCCCCCAATTGGATGGCAGGATCATAAAGTGCAATGCCAACACAAGATCCCAGTCCTAATGTAGTTAAAACTGCTGGTGCACTTGCTACATTAAGATCTGCCATACCAACTTTTATATAATCATTATTCATAATATCTACCTAAAGAATCTGTTATACGTTCTAAAGAGGCTTGATTTAGAATCAGTATATAAGTTCCATTTAATAATTCTTCACTATCTTTAAATTTTGTTTCAATAAACATCATGGCATTTTCTTCTTGTGTAAATTCTGTAGCTGTAAAGCTTAAAATAGCTCCTGCCATGTCAATAACCGTTTGAGGTACCGATGGTATCAGTTCAAGGTTAGCTAGTGTACTTAGAGCATTTAAATAAGCTCCTGCTAAAATATTCCCCGTCTCACTTAATACTGAGTAATCAAATTCATTAAAATCTGATTCTTCTTTCCATAGTCCTTCTTTTTGTAAGATACGCTTAACCAGTTCATAGGCACTATCTGCTTCTAATGCAAGTAAAAGCATGGCCTTTAATTCTCCATAAACTTCTATTAACATTGCTGCAATATAGTTTTCTTCATCTCCAAGAACCTGGTTAAGCTCTTCAATTTTTTTGATATTAACCGTTGCAATACTCATATCCACGGATTGACCTAGAAGTGTACTGAGTGATGTGACTGCATTGCCTGACCCAATATTTCCTGCTTCGCGAAGCATGTCTATTTTTTCAGGTGTGATTTCATTGAGAATGTTCATTTTATGCTTCCCCCATTCTTAAACTTCGAATGCCTCTTCAATAATCGTTCCTAAGTTGAGTAAGGTTACAATCATATCTTCCTCTTTTAGTTTACCAACACCTTGAACATGGTTAGCATTTGTTTTATCTTGCATATTGGGAACCGTTTCAATTTGTTCACTAGAAAGTTCAATAACCTCTTTTACTTGATCTACAATAATTCCTATCATATCTTCATCTATTTTTACAATAATAATACGTGTGTCTTCATCGTATGCTCTTGCTTCTAATCCAAACTTTGTACGCATATCCACTACCGGAATAATTTCTCCACGTAAGTTCATTACCCCTTTTATACAAGCTGATGCTTTAGGTACGCGCATAATGCTTTTCATACGTTCTATAATTTGAACAATTTGTATATCTACTCCATAATATTGTTGTTCTAATTTAAATACAACAAATTGTTTATTCATCGTATACTCATTTTTCATTCTTTTGTCCCCCTATACTAAAGTATTTACATCAAGAATAAGTGCTACTTCACCATTTCCTAAAATTGTTGCCCCAGCAATCATATTAATATGACTTAAGTATTTTCCAAGTGGTTTAATAACAATCTCTTGTTGCCCAATTAAAGAGTCTATCATAAATCCTATTTGTTTCTCACCTTTTTTCACAATAACGATCATCATAACATCTCGTTCTTCTTGTTCAAGATCCAATAATTTGTGAAGCCTTACAATAGGAATAACTTCTTCTCTTAAAACAATAACTTCTTGATTTTGAACAAACTTAATCTCTTCTTTTCTTACATCTTCAATATTTTGAATATTATTAAGTGGAATAGCATATTTTTCATCTGCTATTTTAACCATCAATGCTTGAATAATAGCAAGCGTAAGTGGTAATCGAACAATAAATTTACTTCCACGACCAATCTCCGTTTTTACTTCTACATGACCACCAAGTCCTGTAATCTTACTTTTAACAACATCAAGACCAACACCACGACCTGACAAATCTGTAATTTCACTTGATGTACTAAAACCTGGTTTAAATAATAATTCTAATACTTCTTGTTCACTTAAAGCTGAGGCTTCTTCTCTTGTTATAACACCTTTTTTAATACTACTTTCTCGTATTTTATCGATATTAATACCTTTACCGTCATCGCTTACTTCAATTACAACGCTGTTGCCATCTTGATAGGCTTGCAAACGAATTGTTCCTTTTGGATCTTTTCCAAGCTTACGACGCTCTTCTGTTGTTTCAAGACCATGGTCGGCTGCATTTCTAAGTAAATGAATAAGTGGATCACCAATCTCATCAATAACTGTACGGTCAAGTTCAGTTTCTTCCCCTGACATTACAAGTTCAATATCTTTTCCTAGTTTACGAGATACATCACGAATCATACGTGGGAAACGATTAAATACAGATTCAACTGGAACCATTCTTACTTTCATAACTGCCTGATGAAGATTATCTGTAATACGTTCTAAGTATTCAATAGAATCATTATAGTTGGTTGCATGCTCATCTTGTCCATGGCCTTTTGCACCATCTAGTTGGGTTTTTACAATAATAAGCTCACTGACTAAATTCATTAAGTTATCAAGGCGTTCAATACTTACACGCACACTTTTATTAGCAACTTGCTGAGTTTTTGCAGCTTGCCCATTTTGTTGTTGTACAGCTGCTTGTTCAGTTTTTACTGCCTTATCACTTTCTGCTCCTTCTTCATCTTTTTGGCTAATAGATACTACTTCAGAACTATCACTTTGCTCAAATACCCCTATAGTAACTTCTTCAACTTCCATAACATCTAGCATTTTTTTCTTAACTATTTCTTTGTCTTCTTGAGTAATAAAGACTAATGAAAAGCTTTCTTCAAACTTTTCATCTTCAATATCCTGTACTTCCGGATTAGAATAGATTACCTCTCCAAGTGTTTCTAAATCTTTAAAAATAACAAAAGCACGTGCTGATTTTAAGACACAATTTGCAGAAAGACGAATATTAATTTGATATACATTAAGCCCTTGTCTTAATGCTTCATCTTTTATATGTAATGGTGCTTCTGGTAAGTTCATTAAATCTATAGAAGTAACTACTGAAGTTTCCGCTTGACTAGTTGATACAGCTGATTGTTCTACTTTTATACTTGCACTTTGATTAATAATACGCTCAAGTGCTTCCATTAAATCTCTATACTCTTCATGGCCTTCTTGACCTGTTCTTACAATCTCATCTACATAGTTTTCTAATGCATCTAAGCACTGGAATAATATATCCAGCATATCTGAATTCACATGAATTTTCCCACTTCTGATATCTGATAATACATTTTCTATATTATGTGTAAGTTTTTGCATTTTTACATAGCCCATTGTACCTGCCATACCTTTTAAAGTATGTGCTACTCTAAAAATTTCATTTAATATTTGAGCATCATCTGGTGTATGTTCTAAATTTAATAAATGCTCATTTAAGCTTTGTAAATTATCATTAGATTCTTCAATAAAAATCTGTAAATATTGACTCATGTCCATAATCTTATTCCCCCATTATTGTTTTTATAGTCTTTGCAATTTCATCAACCGGTACAATGTAATTTGCAAGCTCTGCCTGTACAATTGCTTTTGGCATGCCAAACACTGTACTTGTAGTTTCATCTTGTGCAATAACTGTCATATTTTTATCTTTTTTTAATAATTGAACCCCTTCTAGTCCATCGCTTCCCATCCCTGTCATAATAACTACAATGAGTTTCTGATGAGGAGGCAAGATTTGAAGTGAATTTAGCATCACATTAACCGAAGGTTTATGCCCTTTATAAGCTTCTTCATCTGTTAAAATAAGTTCTAGCTGATTTACATTTCTAAGTTTTAATTGCTTCCCTCCCGGAGCAATATAAACTGTTCCTTGTTGTAATCTTTCGTCACTCTCCCCTTCCTTAACGGTGAGATCACTTAATGTATTGAGGCGTTCAGCTAAAGATTTTGTAAATCCAGCTGGCATATGCTGTACCACAACATATGTTGCCGATAGCGTTTTATCTAAACCTGATAGAACTTTTGTTAATGCTTTAGGCCCTCCTGTTGAGGTCCCTATCGCTACAATATATTCATAGTTCTTAATAGGATTTTGTATGCCTTTCATATTTGTGTCTCCTAACCTATATTATAACTTTATCATACATTGTCACACTGTTGCATAACATGTCATTTTTTATAGAGTGAGAGAGAAAGATGAAAAATTTGTCTTTTCGTGGTCATGACGAAAAGACTTTTTTAAATTTATCTAACCAACTCGTTTTTAAACTTCTTTCTGGTTCTGGCATATTCAATATAGAGCGTCCAATGGCTTTATAGGCTTCGCTTGCTGAACATTTTGGTGCATAATGAATCACAGGCCTTTGATTTTTTACTGCTTCAAACAGTTTTGGATCATAAGGGATATACCCTGCATAACGAATAGATGCTTGTAAAAACTCTTTAACTACATAAGCCATCTTTCTATATACATCATGTGCTTCTTCTCTATTCATTGCCTTATTAATAACAATATTAAATTGTGGTGTAAGTGAAAAATCTTTTACTAATGTTTTAATAAGTGCATAGGCATCTGTCATGGAAGCTGGTTCTGGTGTGACTATAACATAGACTTCATCTGCCAGCTGACAAAACTTCAATACAATTTCATTAATCCCTGCACCTGTATCGATTAAAAGTAAATCTGTTCTTTGCTCTAGTTCTGTAAGTTGATTTGCAATAGTATCCATCTCATCTTGACTCAAAAAGAGCATATCTTTAACCCCTGATCCTCCTGAAATAAAAGGAATACCATATTGACTTTCACAAACTAATTCACTAAAAGTACACTTCTTATGAATAAGATGGGATAGATTGTACTTAGGACGTTGACCTAATATAATTTCTACATTGGCTAGACCAAAATCTGCATCTAAAATAACCGGTGTTTTACCATATTCTTTTAAACTTAGAGCAAGATTTGTTGTAAAATTACTTTTGCCTACGCCTCCTTTCCCACTTGTAACCGTTATAATTTTCATTTTTTGCACGGGCTGATTTTTTTTAGAAACTAAGTCTCTTAACGCTTGTGCTTGATCATTCATGATTTATCCTCCCTAATAGAGCCTTGACATACTCATCACAATCAAACGTTCTAATATCATCTGGTACATTCTGTCCATCAGTAACATAAGAGATTGGACTTTTAGCATAGGCTACAATATTCATCAAATTTCCGATTTCATCCGTTTCATCTAGCTTGGTAATAATGAGTTGGAAGGATCCTGCAAACTCCTTATAAACATCTACAATATGTTTCACATCTTTATAATTGGTATTAACATTTAATACTAAGTAGACTTGCTTTTCTCCAATACTTTGTAGCAACCTCGCTAAGTCTTCTATTTGTTCTTTATTCTTATGAGAACGTCCTGCAGTATCAATAAAAATATGGTCACTATCTTTCCATTTTTCAAGAGCTACATCTAAATCATTCTCTGAATAGATGACTTCAATCGGCACATCTAATATTTCAGCATATGTTTTTAGTTGCTCAATGGCTGCGATTCTATAGGTATCTGCAGTAAAAAGGGCAACTTTTTTTCTTTTATTCATAACATAATCTGCGGTTAACTTCGCTATCGTTGTTGTTTTACCAACACCTGTCGAACCAATAAATACAATAACCTTTGGAAGTTCTTTAGATAGATTTGCAGTAGGCATGATTTCATCCATTTGCTCATAAAGTTTTCTAGCTACGATTTCTAAATTTTCTTCATCTTCAAGTCCTGAGACAATATGAGCCACTACATCTTCTTGAATACCTTCACGGGTTAGCTTCTCTTTCATAATGTTGTAGAGGCTCCCACCTTGTGTAATGCTTACTTGCGTCTTTTCACCTACTAACGACGTATCTCTCATAGCAACTTGCTTAGTCTCAGATAAGTCTTTAACCTTTGCTATATCCTTTTTGATAAAGTCTATTTGATTTTTTAGATAATCAAACATTCCTTTTGTTTCTTCTACATAGTTATCTGAAACGCTTGTTGGCTTTTCCTCTATTTCCTCTTCATCTTGTACTGCAATGGTTATACTGCATGTGGGCTTTTTAAAAAAGCCCATCATACCTTGTTGTTTTTCAAGTTGTGTACTAATGATAACGGTATCTTCCCCGTATTCTTTTTTTATTTGCGCTAAAACTGTCTGTTCATCTTTTCCTTTAATTTTTAGTATTCTCATGATGCACTCACCATTCCTATAGATTGAATTTCAACACTTTGGTCAATTTCGTTATATGAAATAATGGTTAAATCAGGCATATACTGATTAATTAAATGCTTAAAGTAAATACGTACAATAGGTGATGTTAAAAGTACAGGTTGTAAGCCTACATTGGTTAGTTTCATCACTTCACGTTTTAAACTTCCCACAACATCTTGTAGTGTTCTTGGATCTAATGCTACATATGAACCTTGTTCTGTATGCTGAACACTATCCATTATCATCTGCTCTACAGCTGGGTCTAATGTAATAACCTGATTGGTTGGTTGTGTAAATATCTTTTTAGAAATTGCACGTGCTAATCCTTGTCTTACATATTCCGTTAATACATCTGTATCACGAATAGTGGGTGCATAATCAGCTAAGATTTCACAAATGCTTACTAAGTCTCTAATCGATACCCCTTCAGAAAGTAGATTTGCAAGCACCTTTTGAATTTCTCCAAGCCCAAGTAATTTTGGTGTTAACTCACTAATAAGCGCAGAATGACTTTCTGATACATTATCTAAAAGTGTTTGAACATCTTGACGACTTAATAATTCTGCTAAATGCTTTTTAATAATTTCTGTTAAATGTGTTGCAATAATAGATGGACAATCTACTACTGTATACCCTTTAATCTCCGCTTTTTCTCTTTGTGATTCTGTAATCCAAAGTGCTGGAAGACCAAAAGCTGGTTCTCTTGTTTCAATACCATCAATCTCATCTTCTACATAACCGGGATTCATAGCCATATAATGGTCAAATAGGATCTCTCCACGTGCAACTTCTGTTCCTTTAATCTTGATACTGTATGTATTAGGAGGAAGCTGAATATTATCTCTTAACCTAATGATTGGCACAATTGCACCAAGTTCTAAGGCTATTTGACGTCTGATCATAACAACCCTATCAAATAAATCCCCACCTTGATTGACATCTGCAAGAGGAATAATCCCATATCCAAATACAAGCTCTATTGGATCGACTTGTAAAAGGCCCATAACATTTTCTGGCTTTCTAATTTCATCTGCTAAAACGTCTTCTGTAGCAATTTCTTCTTCAACAGCTTTTTCTTTATTTTTATTCATTAGATAATACCCTAATAAGAGCCAAAGCCCTGCAATTGGTACTGTAAGTAATAAACCCATTGGTGTAAAAGCCCCTAGTGCTACAATAACAGCACCTACTATGTAAAGTACCATAGGTGATTGAACAATTTGTCCAAACAATGCTTCACTCATAGGACCTTCTTGATTATTCTTCGTTACCAGTACCCCTGTTGCTATAGAAATAAAAAGTGCTGGAATAGCACTAACTAAACCATCTCCTATCGTAAGAATTGTGTATTTATTAAGTGCCTCCATAAATGGCATACCTTTCATAGCAACACCTAAAATAATACCTCCACCAATATTAATAAAGGAAATAATAAGCCCTGCAACAGCATCATTCTTTACAAATTTTGATGCCCCATCCATTGCTCCGAAGAAGCTTGCTTCATCTTGTATTTTTTGTCTTCGCATTTTAGCTGTGGTCTCATCAATAAACCCTGAATTAAGATCTGCATCAATAGCCATTTGCTTACCTGGCATCGCATCTAAAGTAAAACGTGCAGATACTTCAGCTACACGCTCAGAGCCTTTTGTAATAACTAAAAAGTTAATAATAGAAATAATGAGGAAGATAATCGCTCCAATGATTATGTCCCCACCTGCTACGAATGATCCAAATGCATCGACTACCGCCCCTGCGTCTGCATCTCTTAAAATAAGCCTTGTTGAAGAAATATTAAGACCTAATCTAAATACAGTTGTAATTAATAATATGGTAGGAAATAGAGATAAATCTAAGGCTTCTTTTGAAAAGAGTGCACTTAATAAGAGCATGGCCGCAATTGAAATATTAAGGATTAAAAAGATACTAAGTATCCACTCTGGTAGTGGAATAATAATTAAAAATAAAATCCCAACTACGAATAATCCTAATATAATATCTCCGGATTTAAATTTCACTAGTTTTTCCTCCTACTTTTCTTTTGCTTATCTAAGCTATAAACAAAGGCTAAAACTTCAGCTACGGCATTATAGAGCTCTGCTGGAATTTGTTGTCCTAAGTCTACTGTATAGTATAGGGCTCTGGCCAAAGGTCTATTTTCTACAATTTCAACATGATGTTCTTTTGCCTTTTCCTTAATTTTAGCTGCTACATAATCTACCCCTTTGGCTACAACTATAGGTGCCACATTTTTTTCTGGATCATATTGAATAGCTATAGCAAAATGTGTTGGGTTTGTAATGATAACATCTGCTTCTGGAATAGATTGCATCATTCGTTTCATAGACATCTCACGCATCTTTTGTTTAATTTTACCTTTAACCTGAGGATCTCCCTCTGCTTGTTTATATTCATCTTTAATCTCTTGTTTCGTCATTTTTAAGCTATCTTCATGTTTATACTTCTGATAACCATAATCAACAATAGCTACAAAAATAAAAGCGCCGCCTACATAAAATCCTACTTTTAATAAAACACCAGCTGTATTTGTTAAAATCTGCATCATTGTCATATCATAAAATTTATAGAATACATTAATCTCATCTTTTATAACCATAAGAAAAATACTTCCTAAGAAAATAACTTTTGCTATACTTTTTAAAAGTTCAACTAACATATCTTTAGATACGATACGCTTTAAACCGTTCAGTGGATTCATTTTATTAAACTTTGGCGCTAGCGGTTTAAATGTAGGTTTATAACCTACCTGTCCTATAGACACAACCAATGCGGCAACAAATAATAAAAGCCATAACGGTCCACTTATAATAATAATCTGTATAATGCCTTGCCCTATTACCTTCAAAAGACTACTTCCTTCAAAATTTTGTAGAAGTTCTGGAATAGCGGTAAAACTTTTTGTAAGCCCTTGATTAAATTGGTTCATATAATAATCACCAAGAAACTTCATACCTGCAAAAAAGGCTAAAAGTAGAAAGGCTGTATTAAGTTCTGTACTTTTAGCAACCTGCCCCTTTTTTCTTGCATCTTCACGCTTTTTAGGTGTTGCTTTTTCTGTCCTACCATCTGACTCTGCCCCAAAAAATTGTAAGTCTAAATTCATCCTTATATTCGTCATCTTGGTACCATCCCCTGCTGAACACTATAAAAAATCTCCATAATATAGTCATTTAAAAAAGTATTATAGACTGGCATCAAACCAACTGTAATAAATAGCAACACTAATAAAATAACTACTTTTAATGGTATACCTATAACAAACATATTCATTTGAGGAACTGTTCTAGCAAGTATACCTAGGCCACAGTCTACTATAAAAATAACACCTATAATTGGACTTGCTAATTTAAAACTAAGTTCAAAGAAAATACTTCCTGCTTGAATCATTGTAAAGACTAATTCTTCACTAAATACAGCTTGAGTGACAGGAATCATTTGAAAAGATTCTACTAACCCTCGTATAAACCAGTGAAATCCTCCTGATGCCACAAAAAGTGTAGAGAATGCTAAATAGTAAAAACGCCCAATTAAAGGCGTTTGTGTTCCACTTGTTGGGTCAAATAAATTACTCATACTAAGCCCACCCTGCATACTTATCATCTGTCCTACAAAATGATAAAGCTGGAAAAAAAGTGATACTGCAAAACCTAAAACAAGACCTACTATACATTCTTTTATCACCCATATAAAGTAACCTATAATAGATAGATGTGTGACATCTAATTGTACAGGCACAGTATTATAGACTATAAGTGTTAAAAACAAGGATAAGCCTGCTTTAAAAATAGCTGGTATCTTTGCCTCTAAAGTAATAGGCATAACGTGTATAGCAAACAAAATTCTACAAAAAATTAATAGTGTCACAGGTAAATGTTGTAATATAGCTAATGTATTAAGTAACATAATGATTCACCTATAAAAACTGATTGAAACTTGCAAATAAACGTGTTATAAAATTCACTAAAGTAGTCATAATCCAAGATCCAAAAATAATAATCGCTAAAAATACACCTAGAATTTTAGGTATAAACGCTAAAGTTTGTTCTTGAATAGATGTCGCCGTTTGAAAAATACTGACTACCAAACCAATGACTAAGGCGACAAGTAACGTTGGCGCTGAAACTTTTATCATGGTCATAATTGCCTCACGCATTACATCTAATACTAATTGTTCCATATTGTCACCTCTATCTAAATGTTTGGATCAATTGTCCAATAAGTAAATTCCATCCATCGACTAGAATAAATAATAAAATTTTAAATGGTAGAGCTATAGTAGCTGGTGGTAACATCATCATCCCCATACTCATTAACGTGGATGCAACAACCATATCCATAACAATAAATGGTATGTAAATTAAAAAGCCTATTATAAATCCAGCTCTAAGCTCACTAATCATAAAAGCTGGTACAATAACATGCATTGGTAACTCCTGGGCAATCTGTGCATCTGTTGCAAGGGGCTCCCTACCTGATAGATCCATAAAAAGTTTTATATCTTCATCACGTGTCTGACGAAGCATAAATTCTTTAATAGGTACAAGTCCTCTTTCTACTGCTTCCTCTTGTGTAATTTGTTTTGCTTCATATGGCTTTAATGCTGTTTCATTGATTTGGGTTGCCACTGGACTCATTACAAAGAATGTAAGAAAAAGTGCAAGTCCAATAATGACTTGATTAGGTGGCATCTGTTGTGTCCCCATCGCTGACTTTAAAAAGTGCAATGAAATAATAATACGGGTAAAGGATGTCATCATAATTAAGATAGATGGTGCTAATGCCAATATGGTTAAGATAAAAAGCATTTGTAAACTTTGACTAAGCTCTAAAGGGCTATCTGCCGTACCTACCTCAAGAGAAATACTTGGTAATGATACGCTACTAGCATAAAGATGTGTTGCTCCAAAGCAACACATCCCTATTATCATTGTTAATATTAAGTACTTAAAAGTTTTCTTATTTATTTTCATTTTGTGTCTCCTCATGATCTTGCTTAAAATGAGCTAAATACTCATTAAAACTAGACTCCTTGTAAGCATCCAACTGCAAGTCATTTGGATCTAATTCCTTGCAATAACTAATTTCTTCTTTTGTACTTCCTATAAGATGATAAGTTTTTCCTGTTCTTACAATAGATAAGCATTGACCTTGTCCTATTTGTAAGACTTCTATCATTTGAAGGTTTTTTGTCTTTTGTCCACCTTGTTTAACCTGTGCAATTTTTTTTGTTACAAAATACGTCAATGCAAGTACTCCAACAAATATTATAACCAATGTCACAAGCTCTACTACTGCACTGAAAAACCCTCCATTGTTCATATACTTAGCCTACTACTTTTCTAACAGCTTCAAGTACACGTTCTGCTTGGAATGGTTTAACAATAAAGTCTTTTGCTCCTGCTTGAATAGATTCAATAACCATTGCTTGTTGTCCCATTGCTGAACACATGATTACTTTTGCATTTCCATCTATAGCTTTAATATTTTTTACTGCTTGAATACCATCCATCTCTGGCATTGTAATATCCATGAGAACTAAGTCTGGTGTAAGTTCTTTATACTTTTCAATAGCTTTTACACCATTTTCTGCTTCTCCTACTACTTCATACCCATTTTTTGATAAAATGTCCTTAATCATCATTCTCATAAATGCTGCATCGTCTACGATTAATACGCGGTTTGCCATAATTTTTTTCCTCCTAAATTCTACTTTCTGGGTTTATGATATCTGTAATACGAATACCAAAGTTTTCGTCAATCACAACAACTTCACCTTTAGCAATGAACTTGCCATTTACAAGTACATTTACGGGTTCACCTGCTATATGGTCAAGTTCAACAACGCTTCCAGGACCAAATTCTAAAATTTCTTTAATTTTCTTTTGTGTACGCCCTAGCTCAACAGATACTTCTAAAGAAACATCCATAAGTACATCCATATTTTCTTTTGGATAGACTTGTTGAGGTGCTCCAAAGTTTGGGAACTCTGGTTTTTGAACTTCTATGTCACGCATTGTTTGTGTAGGTCTTACTTCAGGTACACCATAATTTGGCATTTGGTTTGGATAGCCCCCCATTTGTTGGGAATAATCAGGTTGAGCATAGCCTGTTTGAGGATAACCCATCTGTGGGTAACCTTGTTGTGGATAGCTACTTCCTGCTTGTCCATACTCATTTGCCATTACTTGTGGCATTGGTTCTGTAGCACTTGGCATTGGTTCATTATGACTTACAGATTCTATATATGATGATGGTTGCTGTACATCTTCTGTCACTGCTTGTGTTGCTTCTACTTGAATATCAGCTTCCATACTTCCAGCAAATAAATTACTTACTAAGCTTTTTGCAAATTTAATTGGTAATACTTGCATCAATTGACTATCAATGATATTTTCTTCTACTTGCATCCTAAATGAAATTTTTACAATTGGATCTGCACTACCTAAAATCTTTACTAGTTCCTCTTGAGCATAATTCAATTGAATGGCTTCCGGTGGACTAATATCAATTTTCTTTGAAAACATTTGAGATAATGATGTAGAAGATGAACCTATCATTTGATTCATTGCTTCTGCTATCGCACTCAAATGAAGTTCCGAAATAGGTTCATCTGATGCTTGACCTGGTCCTCCCATCATTAAATCTGCTATGATTTTAACATCATTCTGATTTAAAATCATAAGGTTTGTTCCCGTTAATCCTTCTGTATAACCGACTGAAACAGCAATTAAATCATCTGTTACTTGACTCTTAAAACTTTCTAGAGTCATTACCTCAACAAAAGGTGTTGTAATCATAACTTTATGATTTAAAAGAGCAAACAAAGTTGTTGCTGCTGTCCCCATACTAATATTCCCTATTTCTCCTAATGCATCAATCTCTTCTGGTGTTAATACCTCATCGCTACCAGATGATATTTCATCATTTGAGACTAACCCTCCTAGTAATGCATTAATTTCTTCTTGGGAAAGCATTTCTCCTGTCATTAGTCATCCTCCCTCTTTATTACTTCTGTAATCTTAACTGCTGATTTATTTTTATATGTTCCCACTTGCCCTTTAAATTTTAATAATTGACCTACATAAAGATCGATATCTGATTCGATATCTTTATCTAAACTAATAATATCTTGTGTTTGTAGTTCAAGAAACTCTTTCACTGTTATATGGGTTTTACCAAGAACAGCTTTGATTGGCATTTTTGTATATTGAATCATATGTTCAATATTTTTTTCATACTCATGATTGTGTACACGCTCGTTTTGTGCAAACCAAAATCTTGTATTTAATTTATCCATTATTGGTTCGATTACAATATGAGGAATGCACAGATTAAGCATGCCTTCTACATTTCCTAACTTAATGTTAAATGTAATAAGGGCCACCATCTCATTAGGTGAAATAATTTGTGCAACTTGGGAGTTTGTTTCAATCTTTTCAAGCATAGGAGAAAGTTCTACTACATTTTCCCATGGTTCAATTAAAAGATTTGCAAATTGTGCAAACATCTTTTCTAATATAATACGTTCAATTTCTGTGAATTCTCTTATTCTGCTCATAGAACTTCCACTACCACCAAGGACGCGGTCAATAATCGCATAGCCCATATTGGGTGAAAGTTCTAAAATAACTGAACCCGATAGAGGTGAGAAATCTATAATTGATAAAATAACTGGATTACTTAATGAATTTGTAAACTCTGAGTAAGTAATCGCCTCAGCATTAATGACTTCAACCGGCACTAAGTTACGTAAATACCCTGATAAATATGTAGAGATTAATCTTGCATAGTTTTCGCATATAATCTCTAGTGTTCTAAGTTGTTCTTTTGAAAACTTAGACGGTCTGGTGAAGTCATAAGGTTTAATGATTTGTTTTTTCCTATCTTCTTTGATTTCTTCAACATCTATTTCACCAGAGGTTAAGGCCTTAAACAAATCATCAATTTCACTTTGTGAGAGTATTTCACTCATCGTTTCACCTCCTTACTCGTCTCTTATTGTACAAAGAAATCACTAAAGTAAACAGTTTGTATAATTTCTGTACCTAATAAAGCATTAATTTCTTTTTTTATCATTTGTCCAAGTTTATCTTTTTCTAACTCATTATACGTTTGACTTCTAATTAATGAAATAATTTTATCACGAACTATGATTTGTTTTTCTGTAAAATCTACTGTAAAAGTCTTGTAATCTTTATCTTTTGTATTAATTTCAAATCCTAATGATACACGTGCAATATGCGGAATATTATCTTTATCCATTTTTAGATTTGCATTAACTGATTCATCCAAATAGACAATAGCAAGTGCACTTTTATTGACCTTTTCTTCTGAAGATGTTTCTTTTTTAGCATCATTCATCATCATAAATACAGTTACACCACCTGCCACTGTAACAAGCGTTAAGATGATGATTGATATAATTACAAAAATCTTAAATTTTTTATCCATCTCGTTCCACCTTTACTCTCTAATTTTCCTTTGTAAGCTTAAGCTCAACACGTCTATTAGCAGATCTACCTTCTGGTGTATCATTTGTTGCAATTGGTCTATATTCACCATACCCTTCTGCTGAAACAGTTTCTGGTGAGAAGTTCATGTCAGCAACAAAGAATTTTGCTACAGCTATAGCACGTGCTGCTGAAAGTTCCCAGTTACTTGGAAATTGTGGCGTACGAATTGGCAGATTATCTGTATGCCCTTCTAAACTAATCTTATAGCCTTTATCAATATAAGAAAGTAAACCTTCACCCAAAGTTCTTAAAACTTCTTGTGCTTCAGGTTTTAAATCTGCTTTTCCTGTTTCAAATAAGAGAACATCTTCAAAGCTGACAATAATAGCATCCCCTTTATGTTCAACACCAACTTTATCTTGAAGCTTTTCTTCATATATAAACTCTTCTAAATTTTCTTTAATCCCTTGTAACTCTTTGATCTGCTGATAATTTTCAAAGTCACTTACTGAAACCATTTGTTGATTGACAGGAAACTGTTGAATACCATTACCTAACATTCCATTATCATTTAAAATCACTTCTCCACCATCTAAAATACCTGATGATCCTTGAAAAGATTCAATAAATGCTTTAAATTTAGCTGAATCTATAGTAGACATAGAAAACATTAATACAAAGAAAGTTAGAAGAAGGGTCATCATATCACCATAGGTATTCATATATGCTGGTGCACCCTTTTTAGGTTCATCCTCTTTTCTTTTCATGATTTATCTCCTTCTAGTTTTCAGCATTTATATTCTCATCGCTAAAACTATTTCTTACTGATGGTGATAAAAAGGCCTTTAATTTCTCTTCAATAACACGAGGATTTTCACCTGCTTGAATAGATAGAAGTCCCTCTATCATTACCTGTTTTAAAAGTAATTCATCATTACTTTTTACTTTTAATTTATTGGCAACTGGAGTAGCAAAGAAGTTTGCTATCATTGAACCATATAATGTCGTAATTAAGGCAACACCCATTTTAGGACCAATTGTTGATGGATCATCAAGAGAATCAAGCATGGCTATAAGCCCAATAAGTGTTCCAATCATCCCCCATGCAGGTCCAAATTCTGCAAATGTACTCCAGAATCCTTGATTATCTTTATGTCTAGATTCAATAAATGTTAATTCTGTTTCCATAATACTTCTTACAAGTTCTGGATCGGTTCCATCTACAATAAGTAAAATACCTTTTTTAAGGAAAGGATCATCCATTTTTTGAGCCATTTCTTCAAGTGCAAGTAGCCCTTCTTTTCTTGCCGCTAAAGCCAGTTCATTAATTTGTTGAATAAGACCTGTTGCATCTAATTCAACATTAGAAAATGCATGTTTAACTGTTTTTAGCCCTTCAAGAAATTTTGGAAGAGGGTATGCAATTAATAATGCCGATATTGATCCCCCTACTACAATCATAACAGAAGGTAAGTCAAAGAATAGACTTATCCTCCCATTTAAAAGGATTGATATAATAACAAATACAAGCCCAAGTACCAACCCTACTATTGTTGAAATATCCATCTAACCACCTCTTTTATCTTAGACTGGTATATAAATAAGTCGCTTATAGGTAATAACTTTCTGTATTACTATCTCTTCCGATTCTTGAACCACATATTTTTTACCAGTCTGTGTTGTAATTACTGTATCTGGGGTTGTCTCAATTGATTCAATCAATTCTGCATTAAGTGAAAAGTTTGCCCCATTAAGCTTTGTTAATGTAATCATTTTATTACCTCACTTATTTCCCCTAATTATGTCTTATCGTTTTAGATTTACAAGTTCTTGTAACATTTCATCTGATACAGAAATAATACGTGAGTTAGCTTGGAAACCTCTTTGTGTTGTAATCATTTCTGTAAACTCTTGTGATAGATCTACGTTTGACATTTCAAGTACACCAGCTTGGAAGTTAGCTGCCATCCCAATATTATCAAAGTCTCCTGAGTTTGCTGTAGATTGGAATAAACTATCTCCTACTTTTTGAAGTCCTGCTGGGTTATCAAAGTTTGCTACAACTATCTGCCCAAGTAGCTTAGTTGTTCCATTATCATAATGTGCTACAATTTTACCATCGCCTCCTACTTCAAAACCGGTCATTGCACCTGGCGCTTTACCATCCTTCGTTTTAGGGTCAACAGTAGTTTTTGAATTATATTGTGTAAGATTTGTAATATTAATATTTACACCTACTTCAGAACCCACTGTTGCATTAAGAGGTTTATCTTTACCTGTCTCAGGATCAATAGCTTTTGTTAAGTCAATTTTTGCTAAATCAAAGCTTACATTACCTTTTTCATCAACTGTAGCTCCTACTAGTTTATCCTTGCTCGCATCTAATTCACCTTTTTCCGTAAATGAGAACTTGATCCCATAAAAACCAGCTTCCGCCTCTTTAAATACATTACCAATAGGCACAGCATACTGATTTTTATTTGTATCTGTCAAAATAACAAACTCTCCATCTTTACCTGTAATCTTTTCTCCCTTAGGCTCTAGTGTCCACTGACCATTGTCAAATGTTAGGCTAATAGGTGTTGTATATAGATTTCCTAATGAATCGTACATTTTAATCTGTGTATCTATAGGAGACTTATTTTTATCTAAGTTTCCGCTTAATTCTACTGAAGTCGTTGTCTCTGGTTTGGCTGTACTATTAGATGGATCTGTAAGTACAATAGGCTGTACTTCTCCTCTTTCAATATCTGTTCCATCTTTACTTGCTGGCCACCCCATAACTTTCATTCCATTTGGAATAACTAAATTTCCTTCTTCATCTTGTCTTAATGCACCTGCACGTGTAAAATATGTACCCGAATCATCGCTTACAACAATAAAGCCATCACCATCTACCATTAAGTCAAATGGGTTATCTGTTCTTTGTGCTGCACCAGGTGTCATTAAAATATCAATTGAGGATACATTAACCCCTAGACCAACTTGCATTGGGTTACGTCCTCCACGACCTGTTTCATCACTTGCTGATGTACCACTTTGAAGTGTTTGTGAGAAAACATCTCCAAATGTTACACGTTGTGATTTATACCCTACTGTATTAACATTTGCTATATTATTACCAATAACATCCATCTTTGTCTGGTGTACACGAAGACCTGATACACCTGAATACATTGAACGCATCATACCCTTATTCCTCCTTATTTTGCCTCTTTAATTAAATTAATTTGTTTAAATGGTACATATTTGCCATCAATACAAGCATAAGTATCTGATTTTGTAACTACTACATATTCTACAATACCTGTAAGTTCTTGTTCATTGCCCTCTTTATCTTGAATTGTAGCTGATGCCCATTTATCTGTAATTGAAGGTACTTCAACAATATTTTGAACATTATCTAGTTCTAGTTCAACTGCTTGTTCACCATTCCCTACAACGATATAAGAATTGCCATCTTTCATACGCACTTCTAACACACGTCCTTCTATAACAACATTTTCATAGATACCTGTTTCATTCTTAACTTCCATAGTACCTTGAACTGTTTTACCAATAAGGTCAAATGCTGAAGAATTTGCTTGAATATTTGAAGGATCAATAACTTCTTGGATATCTGATAGCTCTACTTCATGGCTACCTATGCCAATGAGTGTATTACTCCCTTTATTTTTAACATAGTCAACTCTTCCAAGAAGTAATTCTGTTTGTCCTGTTTCTGTATTTTTATATGTATATTGAACATAACTTCCAATCATACTATGAGCAAGCTGCTTATTTACAGTATCTGCAACATTCTTCATCTGTTCTAATGCTGTAAATTGAGCAACTTGTGCCATCATTTCTTGATTGTCCATTGGGTTTAGTGGATCTTGATACTGGAGCTGTGTTACAAGAAGTTGCATAAACATATCTTTATTCAACTCTTGATTAATTACACGCCCCCCATCTCCTAATTGTATGTTCTCACTATTTGGTGAAACTATATTTAATGAACTCATCTTTTCCCCCTATACTTCATAATCTAATTCTAAACTTGTTAAACTTTTAGATGCTACCGAGTCTATTTGATTTTCTGCTAATATCTCATCCATTTGTTTAGCAATAAGTTCTTGAATACGTTTTGCAGATTTTTGCTTTTCCATCTCCATTTGAGAATGATGAGTATCTTTTTTTACCTCAACTTGAACATCTTGAATGACAAGTCCTTGGCTTTCTAGTCCTTCTTGAAGTTCCATAAGATGTTCTAAGATTAAATCTTTGGTTTTATCTTGTTCTACTTTAATGTGAGCAGTTACAACACCATTTTGCTCAATCATTTTAAAAGTAAGTTTACCTAGCTCTTTAGGTGCTAATTGCATTTCTAATTCTTTTAATGATTCAAGTTTAGAATAATAAATCTTTTCAAGTACTTGGCTATGAATAGGCATTTCTATTGAAGCTTTTGTTTCTGTTGTAAGTGTTGATAGATCATTTTGCCAAAACTCAATTCCTGGTTGCTTAGAAAGTTCTTGGATTGGTAAGGTCATAGATACTTCAGATACGTTTAGTAGTTCTTCTACTTCGCCTGTCACCTTTACATCTATTTTAGCTACTGCTAAATATTCTTCCTTATCACTGATTTTATCTACTGCCTGGGTTGCTTCTAATATTTCTGGTGTTACTCCATTAGATAATATTTTTTCTTCTTGTCTTGGATTAGCCTCTACTATAACTTGAGTGTTTTGAATAACTTCGCCTTGACTCACCATTGTTTCTTCAGTAATCACTTTATTTTCCGTATAGTATGTTGATTGAATAGTCTTTATGTCCTCAAATAATTTACTTAAAGCTTTTAAATCAACTTCACCACTTAAAAGTGACATCTCATCTTCACCTAATGCATCCATAACAAATGTCCTAAAGGTATCTTGGTCTGTCAGATCCATAACTGTAATCCCTTGTTCTTCTAAAAGCTTTGTCAATTCATCTGTTGTTAAATTAAGTTGACTTTCAAGTAAATTCATCATTAATACTGCAACATTTTCATTGACATCTACTTGTTCTTTCTGATTTTCTAGCTTCTCTTTAACTACAGAGTCTGCCCTTTTATAAGTTTGATTTGTTTTATTCACTTTACTTTGTGACAGTGTTTGATCTTCATTTTTAGGTCTTTCAACACTAGATTGCGTCTTATCCATTGTCTTAGCGAAATTATCTTTTGAGTTAGTCTCTCCTGTCTTAAACTGATTTCCTAATACTTCTTTAGTATTCATATTAGGTGCTAACATTCCAATTAAAGTATTCATTGCTTGCCCCCTTCCCTTAATTTTGACTCGGTGCAATGAGTTTAATAACTTGGGCTGCTGTTGTTGCACTCATTTCATTTAAGATTTTTGCCTGCTGATCACTCTTCATATTTTTCAAGATATTTTTCACCAGTTCTGTATCTGTTGATAGCAGTTTTGTAAGTGCTGCTGCTGCTTCTTTAGCACTCATTTGCCCAATTGTCTTTGCAACTTCTTTTTGTTCTTTATTAAGTATTTCTTCGCCTTTTAATTCTCTATAAATGAGTTCTGCTGTATCCTTATAAGTTGCTTCAAATTGTTCCTTGAAAAGTTCTGGATTTTCCTCTGCTACTTTTTTGTCCCACTCATTTTTTTGAGCAATAAAGGCATTATAATTTTCTTCATATTGTTTAAGTGCATTAATCTTATCATTCAAAAGAGTTGTTTCATTTTCTAGATTAACTACTTTAAGCTGTTCATTAGCCAGAACTTCTTCTGTAGTTAATAGTTTTTGTTTAAGCTCTTCTTTTGAAAGCATATCATAAGGATCTTGGGTTCCTATTTCAGTTTTAAAAATTTGATTCAGTATAGGAATGTTTTTAACAATGGGAGCAATCTTTGATCTATTGATATAAAGCCCTCCGCCTATTAATACAACTATAGTAAGAGCAATGATTCCTTTTAATAAACCTTTTTTCTTTTTCTGTCTTGCCCCTCTTATTGCCTCTGGCATTTTATTCCCCCTCATCCTTTTGCGAATATTTATAAGCTACTAACTCATCAACTAATTGCTGCTCTTCTTTTTTACACACTTCAATAAAATCTGCATAATGAAGTTCTTTTAGATTCTCTAAGATTTTTTTTTCTTTTACAGCTTCTTTTAGCGCTTCTTTTTTTTCATCAATAGTTTCTTCTAGTTGCCTAAGCATTTTCGCAAGTTGCATCTGTTGCATTTTTATAGTTTCATCATAAGACTTATAGTATTTAAGTCTTTCAATATCTAATACCTGATTATTTTCAGGCCTCATAGCTTCTAATATTTCATTTCTAACAGCTATAAGTTTTTCATACTGTTCATCTAATTTAGCTTTTTCATTTAAACAAATACCCAGCTCTCTCTTACATAAATCTTCAGTATTTTGTCTAAGTGATAAAATAGGTTCTAAAGTAAATTTAAACTTCGACATTTCCTACTCCTTAGCCAACAATAGCCTGCATATAAGCCAATGTCTCTTCCTTCGTAAATTGGTCATGAGTAGCTTGTGTTAAAAAGTCCTTAATACTACTAATTTTAGAAATGGCCATATCAATTTCCGGATTACTGCCTTCTTTATAAGCCCCTACATTGATAAGGTCTTCCGCATCTGTATAAATGGCTAAGTGTTTTTTTACTTCGACTGCCATTTGACGGTGTTCTTTTGTTGTAATATCACCCATAACCCTAGAAATACTTCCAAGTACATCAATTGCTGGATAGTGACCTTTATGAGCAAGTTTTCTTGAAAGTAAAATATGTCCATCTAAAATACCACGTGCAGTATCTGTTACTGGTTCATTGAAGTCATCACCATCTACTAAAACAGTATAAAGTCCTGTAATACTTCCTTTATCTGAATAGCCTGCTCGTTCTAATAGTTTTGGAAGTGTTCCAAATACTGAAGGTGTATAGCCTCTTGATACAGGAGGTTCCCCTATAGAAAGTCCAATTTCACGTTGTGCCATTGCAAAACGTGTTAAAGAATCCATAAGAAGTAGTACATCCTGTCCTTGATCTCTAAAATATTCAGCGATTGCAGTAGCTGTTTGAGCTGCTTTAAAACGCACGAGAGCAGGCTGATCTGAAGTTGCTACAACAACAATTGAACGTTTAAGACCTGCCTCTTGTAAGTCTTTTTCAATAAATTCTCTTACCTCTCTACCACGTTCACCTATTAATGCAATGACATTAATATCTGAAAGTGCATTTCTCGCAATCATACCCATCAGCGTACTTTTACCTACACCACTCCCTGCAAATATCCCCATACGTTGCCCTTTACCTACACTAAGCATACCATCTATAGCTTTTACACCTAGCGTCATCTGTTCATGTATACGATTTCTTGTAAGGGGGTTAGGTGCTGTATTTTCAAGAGGTACTTTTACACCATTCAAGATAGGTGTTTCATCTAATGGATTGGCTTGCCAATCTACAACTTGTCCTAATAAATCATTGGTAACTTTTATCTGAAGTTTTTCTCCTGTCGATTTTACAATACACCCAGGCCCTACTCCTGATAAATCACCTAATGGCATCAGCAAAATATTTTCACCATTAAAACCTACTACTTCAGCTAATAGTTCTTCATTACTAGAACCTGTAATCGTACATAATGTTCCAATATTAACTTTGGGACCTAACGATTCTACAGCCATCCCTACAACTTTTGTTACTATACCCGTATAAATCCATAGAGGTGTATCCATGAGCTGTTTATACTTATCCAAATTCATGTCGTCTCACCCCTTAATGCATAAAAGCTGTAACTCATCTAACATTTTTTGAAGACCTTCTTTTATGTCGTATGTAATACCACCTTTAGATGATTCAACTTTACAACTTGTACAGCTCAATCGACTATCACAAGTCAATTCAACTTCCACTGGTAAATGTTTAAAAGCTTCTTGTAAAGCCTCTTCATTTTCTTCTAACATTTTTGAAGCAACAATAACTTGAACCTTTTCTTTAAACTGCTCTTTTTCTATAGCTTGTTTTACAAATAAAGTTAGCCATTCTATTCCACTAATTAATTTAAAGTCTACAATTTTATGTACAAGCGCTGCTACTAGCTCTACAATCTCTGGTTCTGCTTGCTTAATAATATTTTCTTTTTCTAAATAAGCTGCCTTTATAAGGCTATCTACTTCTTCTTGCGCTTGCAACTGCTTCATATGAATTTCTTCATTAATTTGTGTTCTGTAAGCCGTAGTTTCAGCTTCAATATTTTGTTTCATTGTAGCTATTTCTACTTGTGCTTGTTCAAGTATTGCCTTTGCCTTTAGTTCGGCATCTTGTACAATTTTCATTGCTTCTTTTTTAGCCTCCTCTTCTAAGAAAGCTAAATCTATCTGTTCTACAGGTTCTTCAACTGCTATAGCAGTTGAAGAACTGTTTGTTTCTACTTGCAAATAAGATTGTTCTTTTCCTATTGAAATAATATTACCTTGTAAAGTTCTATAATTTTTAATAATACTAGACAATGACCTCATCACCTGCCCCACGTGAAATAACAATCTCGCCTGCATCTTCTAGCTTACGAATAATATTAACGATTTTTTGTTGTGCTTCTTCAATTTCTTTAACACGCTTTGGTCCCATAAACTCAAGATCCTCTTCAATCATAGAAGCAAGACGTTTGGATACGTTACCAAGTATTAATGCTTTAACATTAGCCGTTGCACCTTTAAGTGCAATAGCTAATTCATGATTATCCACTTCACGAAGTACACGTTGAATAGATCTTGGATCCAGCATCGAAATATCTTCAAATACAAACATACGTTTTCTAATTGTTTCTGCAAGTTCTGGATCTTCTATTTCTAGACTTTCCATAATATTTTTCTCAGTTGCTCGGTCTACTTGATTAATAATTTCTACGATTGAATCAATACCACCAATGGTTGCATAATCATCAGATACTAATGTAGAAAGACGTTTTTCTAGTTCCTTCTCTACTTCATTAATAAGATCTGGTGCTGCTCTATCCATTACTGCAATCCTTCTTGCTGTATCTGCTTGCATTTCAACTGGTAAAGATGTCAAAATTGCAGATGCTTGAGATGGTTTTAAATAAGAAAGAATTAATGCAATGGTTTGTGGATGTTCATTTTGAATGAAATTAACAAGTTGAGAAGCATCTGTTTTACGTGCAAATTCAAACGGTCTTACTTGTAAAGATACCGTTAATCGATTAATCACTTCAACTGCTTTTTCAGCACCTAAGGCTTGTTCAAGAACTTGTTTTGCATAACCAATTCCACCCTCTGCAATATATTCTTGCGCTAAGCAAATTTCATAAAACTCTTGCAATACTTCTTCTTTTGCTTTTGGTGAAACAGAATGTATACTTGCTATTTCTAATGTAAGCTCTTCTATTTCTTCTTCTTTTAGATGTTTAAAAATCTTAGAAGACTTTTCTGGCCCTAAAGCAATAAGCAACATAGCTGCTTTTTGCTTACTTGAATATTGTGTTCCCGCCATCTCTTATCACTCCCATTCATCTTCTGATAACCAGTTACGTAATAGATTTGCAACAGCTTCTGGTTTTTCATCCACAAATCTTTCAATTTGACGTTTGGTTTCAAGTGTTTCTTTAAGTTCAATCTCTTCAAGTTCCTTAAGATCTTGTTTAGCAACGCTAAGCATTTCTTCAACTTCAAGTTCTGGTTCTGTTTCAACATCTTCATCATGTTTTCTAAACTTGAATAGAGCAAATGCAGCAACTAATACAATAAGGAGTATTAAGATAAATGGTAGATAATCTGTAAACTCTACTTCATATGGTACTGTGTCAATAAAAACGGGTTTTTCATATCCTGATACAACCACGTTATCAACCCCTGTCCCATATCGAATAGAATCTACAATTTCTTGCTTAACTTCTATTGGTCTATTTACACTATTTGTTTCTTTAAATATTTCCCATGTTACATTATTATCTAATGTTTTTTCTACTTCCTCTTGCTTATAAACTTTATTTTTAAATACATTTACAGCTAAAGTAGAGTTTTTATAATCAATATCACCTGGATTTTTAACTATATTTGAAATAACTTTATTATTTACATATTCTATCTCTTTATTGCTTGTTTTAGATTCACCTGTTCCCCCATCACCAACTTGATAAGTAGGTGCTTCTCCATTATTCGTTGCTACACCTGGTTCTGCACCATTTTGACTATTGGTGCTTTCAGTAGTTTGTTCTTTCTCCACTCGAATAATGCCACGCCCATCTTCTTCAAATTGTGGGACATATTCTTCTCTCATCTCTTCATATTGATCAAAATTCAGAATAAGATTTGAGCTAATACGTACTTCATCATAAATGGGTTCTAATATTTGTTTGACTTTAGCTCCAAGGTCTTTTTCTGCTGCTAATTTAATTTCTTGTTGCTTATTAGTTGACAGCGTATCTTCTTCTTGCCCTATGTATAAGCTATTCCCCTCTGTATCAATGATATTAATATTTTCCATCTTAAGTCCTGATACACTACTTGAAACAAATCGAGCAATCCCTTCGATTTGCTTACTTGTTTGAGGTGTGTTTAGAGTAACTAAAATACTTGCGCTACTTTCTTGTTTTGAAGCAATAAA
This sequence comes from Niameybacter massiliensis, assembly GCF_001282685.1. Classification (GTDB taxonomy): domain Bacteria; phylum Bacillota; class Clostridia; order Lachnospirales; family Cellulosilyticaceae; genus Holtiella; species Holtiella tumoricola. The sequence goes on from NZ_LN875035.1 coordinate 604,677, forward strand.
GGAGTTTTTCTCTTCTGGAACCACCAATCTTACATCTGCATAATCAATAGCATCCATAGAAGTAAGCGCACGTTCTAATTCAACTTCTGCAAGTTGATTCATTTTTGCACGTTTTTCACTCTCTGTTGTAGACATACTATTGTTAATTGCATCCTCAAAAGTATATCCACCTTTTGGTACATTTTCTCTCGTTAATGCTAATTTTGCATTGACAACATCCTTATCTTTAACTTGTAAGCTTGTACCATCATCAATAATTTCATATGTAATCTTTTCATTATCTAAAACTTCTGCTGCCGCTGCAATATCTGATTCAGTAATCTTTCTTAAAACCACTTCATATTTAGGTCTTGTAAATATTACCGCTACAACAATCAGTGTTAGAATAATACAGCTTGCGCCAATGCCTAACCTTATTTTTTGCTTTTTAGAAAGCCCATTCCATTTTTCGGTTAATTGCGTTGATGCTTGCTCTATTGTCTCTTGCATGTATTCACCTCATTTCTTTTACTAGACAGATATTCGCATAATTTCTTGATACGCTTGCATAACTTGATTTCGAACTTGCATAGTAAATTGTAGGAGAATACTTGATTTCTCTTGAGCAATCATTAAATTATGAATATTATCAGTTTTACCTGTCATAAAATCATAACTTAGTTCACTTGTTTCATTTTCCGCTTTAACCGTTGCTTCTAGTAATTGTTGCGCAGATTCAAGTGCCCCTTGAAAGATACCATCATCTGTTTTTCTCTCTAATTTTTGTTCGACCACGGATAGGTTCTTACTAATCCCGCTTATAGAATCTATCATCTAGCTAACCTCCTTATCACCCTTTGCCAATTTCTAAAGCTTTTGTTGCAACAGCTTTCATTGCATTAAAGGCTGTTACATTGGCTTCATATGATCTACTAGCAGAAATCATATTTACCATTTCATCCACAGTGTTTACATTTGGCATTTCTACATATCCCTCTGCATTCGCATCTGGATGTGTTGGATTATATACGAGTGGACAAGGTGATTCATCTGTTATGATTTCTGCCACACGCACTCCTTTATAATTGCCATTTGTATACTCTCCTAAAATACTACTAAAGCTATTATTTTGATTCACGCTTTCAAAAATAACACCTTTTCGCTTATAAGCGCCACCTTCAGCAGTACGTGTTGTATTGGCATTCGCTATATTCTGAGATATGATATCTAATCTCAGTCGTTGTGCGGTCATTCCTGATGCAGATGTATCCATTGATCCAAAAAACGACATTACACATCCCCCTATCTTATATTTAATATTTATATCTCTTATACTTCTTTAGAATTTTTATATTTCACACCTAATTATTTTATATTCTGTAATATGTATGTATAACGACGAATTTGTGCATTTGCACGTTGAATTAAAGCATCATAACGCAATTTAACTTGCGCAAGTTCTGACATTTCTTTATCAATATCTACATTATTTCCATCTATACGATATGATAGTGTACTTTGATCAGTATAGGTAACAGGTGAAAGGTTCTCAACAGTTATATTTTTTGTTCCATTTTTTTGAATTTCTGACTCTAGTTGCGTTTCAAAAGACACTTCTTGCCTTTTATAGCCTGGTGTATCTGCATTTGTAATATTGCCAACTACTGCACCAAACTTCATCATGGTTGCATCTAGCACCTTATTGGTTACATCGATATCACGAAACATCATTGTTTCCCCCCTTACTTCTAAATTTAAATAGTTTTCTTTAAAACCTATTTATTCTTATACAATTATATAACTTTACTTGTCATTTATCAACATCTATGTTTCTTATTTTTCCCACTTTTTCCCCCTATTTCGTCGCTTTTTTTATTTAAAAACTATTTATAACCAAATAAAAATAGGGTAAAACATATCTTACGACATCGTTTTACCCTATAGTATTAAAATAAATTTCTTACAAAAGGTTGTACATAAGCATCTACAAGGCTTATTACTATAGCACCTACTACACAATAAATAATTAATTGATGATAAACTTTACCATAGCTCTCTTTTCCCTTTACGCCATATCTTAAGCTATGTTCACCTACCATAATGCCTAAAAAAAGTAATGCTACAGCCTGTATACCAAAAAGTAAAACACTCATAATTATACCTTTTAGCCCGTAGAGCATTAAAATACCACAAATGCTAAATCCATAATTAAAACCTATAAAAAACAATATAGCCATACCCAAATATCTTGTTGGTTTTGTAAGTCCTGTTACCCATATTCCTAATAATTGAATCAGATGAATACACACAGCTTTCTTCAAAATCAGAAATGAGTTTTCCTGTATCAAAGCATTTCCTTGAACAATAGTTGTTAAACTCCCCATAAAAGCTACATCACTTTTCATACTCACACCATATAAGCTTCCAACAAGTATACCTATCATGCAAACCATAAGCCATACTAAATCTGTATTCATAAATCCTTTTGAAAAAGATTTTATCGCTCGTTTCACTTAGCTTCCTCCTCATAAGGTTTGTCCTCTCTTTTTACTTTATGAGCATAAGGCTAAGTTTAGAACTTATTTAGAATACCTCAATAAATTTTCTACCGCAAGTAATCCAGCTATTGTCTTACTATCACAGATTTCTCCCTTAAAAATCATCTCTACTGCTTTTGTAATCGGATAGGTTACAACTTCAATATATTCATCTTCATCCAAGTTTTGTTTACCTACTTGTAATTGTTCTGCCATATATAAGTGTAGACGCTCATCACTAAATCCTACAGCAGTAAACATACTACAAATTTTAGTCATTCTTCCCGCCTTAAAGCCAATCTCTTCTTCTAGTTCTCGTTTAGCACATTCAAGAGGGTCTTCACCTTTTTCAAGTTTACCTGCTGGGATTTCTAATACATAACCATCTTTAGCATTTCTATATTGTTTAACTAAAATAACTTCTTTATTTTCTGTGATAGGTACAACTGCCGATGCCCCATTATGTACAACTAAGTCCCACTGTGCTACCGAGCCATCGTCAAATAGGATTTCATCTTGTACAATCGTAAATATTTTCCCTTTATAGACTTCTTTACGTCCAATACGTTTAGCCCCCATGATTACCTCCTAACTCATACGATTAGCTTTATCGAAACACGCGCTCATGCCACTTATAACACTATTTCTAAAGCCCGTTTCTTCTAATTTTGCTACTGCTTCAATGGTTGTTCCACCTGGTGAGGTTACAGCATCTTTTAAAACTGCTGGATGTTCTTTAGTCTCTAACACCATCTCACATGCTCCTTTAATAGAGAGTGCAGCCATTTCATAAGCCATTTGTCTAGGCACACCAAAGCGCACAGCCGCATCTGCCATGGCTTCAATAAACATATAACCATATGCAGGTGATGATCCTGATAATGCAACGATTGCATTCATCTGATTTTCTACTATTTTGAAACTACGTCCAAAGGCGTTAAATCTTGATTCTATGGTTTCAATTTCTTCTTTTGAAATCACACCTTCTTCAAAACAGTATGCTGTAACACCTTCTCCTACTAAAGCTGGTGTATTTGGCATGGTACGTATTATTTTTTTATGACCTGCTAAAAGTGTCTGCATCTTATTAATACTTACACCAGGCGCTACAGTTATAATAACCTGTTCTTCATTTAATAGTTCTTTGATTTGGCTACATACTATTTCATAATATTGTGGCTTCACACTAAGAATAATAATATCTGTTTGTTTAACCAATTCTTCTACAGATGTACAGCCTATAATACGCGTTGCATCAAACTTGTTATATTGATTGCTATCTACATCAAATAGAGCCACTTTCTCTTCAAAATATTTAGTAATAGCACCAATCATTGCACCACCCATATTCCCAACACCAATAAATCCAAATCGTTTCATGACTTACCTCTTTCCTTAACTTTATTTTGAATATTCTTATACTTATGTTATAATTTACAGTATAATACGTTTCTATTGCGTACAATTTTATTATAACATTGTACAGCCCAAATGAAAGGAGTGATTTTATGTGGCTTATGTGGCTTGTCATAGGAATCATCTTTGCAATCGCAGAAATGATTAATAGCGGATTCTTTCTCATCTGGTTTACTGTTGGTGCCCTTGCTGCACTTATAACTTCACTTATCACTTCAAATGTTGCCATTCAACTTATTGTCTTTCTTACCATTTCTATTTTATTATTACTTACCTTAACAAAATACTGCACAGCTCATTTTTCTAAAAGAGATGCTATTGCTACGAATATCGATGCTCTTATTGGAAAGACCGGTACTGTACTAGAAGCGATCGGTGAGCATGCTACAGATGTAGGTCAAGTTAAACTAGATGGTGAAATCTGGAGTGCCATCTCAAGCAATGATTTACCTATAAAAAAAGGTTCAAAAGTAATCATTGATGAAATTCGTGGTGTACGATTAGTCGTTCACGCAGTACCAGTTGACTCTAACTCTACTAACCCTAATATGGAACAAATGTAAAACCTATAAAAGTATAGCTTAATAAACTTAATTTTTTACTATTCTTAGGAGGTTTAATCATGCCATTAACGATCGGTCTTATTATTTTAGTTCTCTTTATTTTAGTTATTACCTTAAGTTCTATCAAAATCATCAAACAATCTAGTGTAGGCATTGTGATGCGACTCGGGAAGTTTAGCCGCAAAGCAGAGACAGGAGTCAACTTTATTTTACCTTTTATTGAAAGAATCTATACGATCGTTGATTTGAGAGAGTCTGTCTTAGATTTCCCACCTCAGCCTGTTATTACAAAAGATAATGTTACAATGCAAATTGACACTGTTGTTTATTACAAAGTAACTGATCCTGTAAACTTTATTTTTGAAATTGCCAATCCACTTAGTGCTATCGAAAATTTAACAGCTACTACACTTAGAAATATTATTGGTGAATTAGATTTAGATGAGACACTTACTTCTCGTGATGTAGTCAATACTAAACTACGTGCCATTCTTGATGAGGCAACTGATAAATGGGGAATCAAAGTAAACCGTGTAGAATTAAAAAACATCCTCCCTCCTCGAGATATTCAAGATGCTATGGAAAAGCAGATGCGTGCTGAACGCCAAAGAAGAGAAGCGGTACTGCGTGCTGAAGGTGAAAAAGCTGCTGCTATCTTAGAAGCGGAAGGAAATAAAGAGTCTGCTATTTTACGAGCTGAAGCAGAGAAAGAAGCCCTTATCCATGCAGCAGAAGGCCAACGCCAGGCATCTATCTTAAAAGCACAAGGCGAAGCTGAAGCGATTCTTCAAATTCAAAATGCTAAAGCTGAAGGTACAAAGGCGATTCTACTTGCCATGAAAGATGCTGGTGTAGATGACCAAGTCCTTGCACTACGTTCTATGGAAGCACTAGAAAAAATTGCTGAAGGTGATGCAAGTAAATTGATTCTTCCATCAGATGCTGTTAACTTCTTAGGTACCTTTAAAGGAATCAAAGAAGTTATGTCTGATCAATAATTTTTCTCTCAAACAAATAGTAAGAGCCCTATAACAAGTATTGTTATAGGGCTCTTACTATTTAATTCATATTAAACGCGTACTTCACCTTCACGCCCAAGTACATTTTGATTTGCATCAAGTAGTGGACGAATCACTTCACCAATAAAATCTTCAACTTGCATGCTTGCACATCCAATAAAGTTCTCTGGTTTTAAAATACCACGCAGTTCTTCTTCTGACATTTTGAAAGTACCATCTGCTAAAATACGTTCAATTAAATCATTTGGTCTACCATGTTCTTTTACTTCTTTAGCCGCTTCCATAGAAAGTACACGAATTTTTTCATGAAGTTCTTGGCGGTCACCCCCACGTTTTACACCTTCCATTAAGATTACTTCTGTTGCCATAAATGGAAGCTCACTTAAAATACGTGTTTCAATAACTTTTGGATAAACAACCATTCCATCTGCTACATTCATATAAGTTTCTAAAATAGCATCGATTGCTAAAAAGGCTTCAGATACAGCAAGACGTTTATTCGCACTATCGTCTAGTGTTCTTTCAAACCATTGTGTTGAAGATGTAATCGCTGGATTAAGTGCATCACAGATTACAAAGCGCGCTAGTGCACTTATACGTTCACTACGCATTGGATTACGTTTGTATGCCATTGCTGAAGAACCTATTTGATTTTTTTCGAAAGGTTCTTCTACTTCTTTTAAATTTTGAAGTAAACGAATATCATTACTAAATTTATAAGCTGACTGAGCAATTTGACTAAGAACATTTAAAATTTGACTATCTATTTTTCTTGTATAAGTTTGACCTGTTACAGGAAATACTTCTTCATAACCTAATTTATTCGCAATACGCTTATCTAGTTCTTTAACTTTGCTATAATCTCCTTCAAATAAATTAAGGAAAGTTGCTTGAGTACCTGTTGTACCTTTTGCGCCTCTAAGTCGTTTCCCAGCTAAAAGATGATCTATTTCTTCTAAATCTAACCAAAGCTCTTGAAGCCATAAAGTAGCTCTCTTACCTACTGTTGTAAGCTGAGCTGGTTGGAAATGTGTAAACCCTAAAGTTGGAAGGTCTTTATATTTAAGTGCAAATTGTGTAAGTTTCTCCATTACATTTAAAACTTTAGTACGTAAAAGTTCTAAAGCTTCATACATAATAATCAAATCTGTATTATCGCCTACATAACAGCTTGTTGCACCTAAATGTATAATAGGCATCGCACTTGTAGCTTGTTCTCCATAAGCATGCACATGAGCCATTACATCATGACGCACTTTTTTCTCCCATGCATCTGCAACATCGTAGTTAATGGTATCCATATAACGTTTCATTTCTTCAAGCTGTTCATCTGTAATTGCTAGACCTAACTCTTTTTCTGTTTCTGCAAGAGTCACCCATAATTTACGCCATGTTTTAAATTTTTTATCCTCAGAAAATAAATAAAGCATTTCGCGACTTGCATAGCGACCTGCTAAAGGACTTTGATAAGTATCTCTCATATGCTTCTTCCTCTCTTTCATACGCTCATTGCGTCTCATTCACTTATATTATAATGAATATTTACATGAAACTCAATAAAATTCGAACCTTTTATTTATTTTTTTAGTTTTTGTTCACTTTTTAAATTTTACCTTAAACATCTCTATCTATTTTGCCACCAAATCATCACTCTATAACAACTTACCTTAAACTATTTTCTTACAATAAAAGAGGAAGCCATTTTGAACTGGCTTCCTCTTTTATTTATTCCATACACTCTACAAATTTTTTGATACGATCAAGACCTTTTATGATCGCCTCTTCTTTAATGGCATAAGAAAGCCTAATACAGTCTGGCGCTCCAAAATCTTGACAAGGTACTACTGCAACATTTTCTGCTTCTAAAATCACTCTAGCAAAGTCTGCAGCTGTTTGAATGACTTCACCATTATACTGTTTGCCATAAAGCTTAGATATATTAATAAAACAATAGAATGCACCTTGTGGTTTAATCAAATTAAAACCTTCAATTTCATTTAACCCTTCATACATTAATTTACATCTTTCTTCAAATACCTTTACCATGTTTCTAGCAAAGTCTTGACTTAAATCAAGGGCTGCTTCTGCTGCTTTTTGCGCAATAGAGTTGGGGTTAGATGTTGCATGACTCTGAATATTCCCCGCAGCTTTTGCAACTTCAAGAGGTGCTGCAATATAACCTATTCTCCACCCTGTCATTGCATGGCTTTTTGATAAACCATTTATCGTAATAGTATGTTTATAAATTTCATCTGATAGTGAAGCAATACATGTATGCTCAGCACCATCATAAACTAAATATTCATAGATTTCATCTGAAACAATCCATAAGTCATGTTTAACAGCCATTTCAGCAATAGCTTTAATTTCTTCTCTTGTATATACAACCCCTGTTGGATTTGAAGGAGAATTTAAAACAATAGCTCGAGTATTAGGACCTATTGCAGCTTCTAGTGCCTCTGGCTTTAACTTATAGCCTTCTTCTTGAAGTGTATAAACTATTTTAGGTTCTCCGTAAGCCATCTTAATCATTTCTGGATAGCTCAACCAAAATGGTGCAGGTATAAGCACTTCATCTCCAGGATTTAATATGGCCATAAAAGTATTCACCAAAGAATGTTTTGCTCCATTATTAACCACAATTTGTTCTGGTGTATAACTTACATTATTTTCAACCTGCAATTTATGAGCAATGGCCTTTCTTAAACTTATGATTCCTGATGCAGGTGTATATTTCGTAAATCCTTCTTCAATGGCACGAATTGCTGCCTCTTTAATATAATCTGGTGTATCAAAATCCGGTTCACCTGCACCAAATCCTACAACATCTATTCCTTCAGCCTTCATAGCATTAGCTTTAGCTGTAATGGCTAATGTCGAAGAAGGTGCTATACTACTTGCTAATCTAGAAATCATACTATCATCCTCCACTTAGTTTTTGAAATATTAGTATCATTATAATTTATTTGTCTGACTTTTGCAAGATTCATTTTTAATCTTTCATTTAGTAGCTTAATATTATTTTATTCATTAATCTTTTTTTTGTTCTATATGCTTAATCTTTTATTTCAACTTTAATGATTCTTAACTTAAGTAAACAAGCTTATCGTATGTTTCTTTTTATTTTTGTTTATTCTGTGCAATAAAAATGTATAATGGATTCATTTTTATGTAGATACTTAAATAAATAAAAGAAGAGGTGTCACTAGACACCTCTTCTTTTATTTTGCGTACTCTGTTGCACGCGTCTCTCTTATGATGCTTACTTTTATTTGACCTGGATATTCAAGATCCTTTTCGATCTGTTTTGTAACTTCTCTTGCTAGAAGTACAAGTCCTTCGTCATCTACCTCTTCAGGAACAACCATAATACGCACTTCACGACCTGCTTGAATTGCAAAGGATTTATCAACACCTTTAAATGACGTTGCAATTTCTTCAAGTTTTTGTAAACGTTTAATGTATGTTTCTAAAGTTTCACGACGTGCGCCTGGACGTGCAGCAGAAATAGTATCTGCAGCTTGTACAATAACTGCAATAGCTGTTTCTTGATCTACATCACCATGATGTGCTTCAACAGCATTAATAACCACTGCATTTTCACCATATTTACGGCAAAGGTTTGCACCAATGCTTACATGTGAACCTTCTACTTCATAGTCAACAGATTTACCTATATCATGAAGTAAACCAGCACGTTTTGCAAGGCGAATATCTAAACCTAATTCTCCTGCAATAAGACCTGCTAAGTTTGAAACTTCAATAGAATGTCTAAGTACATTTTGTCCATAACTTGTCCTGAACTTCATCTTACCAAGTAAACGAATAAGTTCTGGATGAAGCCCATGTACCCCTGTTTCAAATGTAGCTGCTTCCCCTTCTTCGCGAATAAGGACCTCAACTTCTTTACGTGCTTTTTCTACCATTTCTTCAATACGTGCTGGATGGATACGTCCATCTACAATGAGTTTTTCAAGGGCAATCCTTGCAATCTCACGACGGATTGGATCAAATCCTGATAAAATAACCGCTTCTGGTGTATCATCAATAATAAGATCAATACCTGTTAATGTTTCTAAAGTACGAATATTACGACCTTCACGACCAATAATACGTCCTTTCATCTCATCATTAGGTAATGGAACAACGGATACTGTTGTATCCACAACATGGTCTGCTGCACACTTTTGAATAGCATTCGTAAGGATTTCTTTTGCCTTTTTGTCAGCTTCCATTTTTGTTTTTGCTTCAACTTCTTTAATAAGAAGTGCTGACTCATGTTTTACTTCATCTTCGATGGTCTTAAGAAGATATTGTTTTGCAGCCTCTGATGTAAGTCCTGAAATACGTTCTAGTTCATCTAACTGCTTTCTCTCAATTTCTTCAATTTGTAGCTTAGTTTTTTCAATTTTATCTAATCTCACTTGAAGCTGTTCTTCTTTCTGTTCAAATTGATTAGATTTTTTATCAAGTACTTCTTCTTTTTGTACTAAACGTCTCTCTAGCTGATGCAATTCACTTCTACGTTCTTTTACTTCTTTGTCTAATTCATTTTTAACTTTAATATTCTCTTCTTTTGCTTCTAAAAGCATTTCTCTCTTTTTAGCTTCCCCAGTCTTTATAGCATCATCTATGACTTTTCGCGCTTTTTCTTCTGCTGAACCAATTTGCGCTTCTGCGATACGTTTTCTATAAAGAATGCCTGCTGCAAAGCATAATATTCCAACTACAATACTAATCAGTACGACCATAATCACTGTGATTACGGAAACATTATTTATGATATGACCACCTCCCTATTTTTGTGCTAAAAACGTGCAAATAACAACATAATTGTATAACTTTTTAAAATCACTGTCAAGCATTGGCATTAGTCAAACAGCCCCTCATTTTGACGTCGAATGCAACGTTCTACTGCACTGTAAGAAAAACCACGTGTCAAAATACGATTAATAATTTTTTGTTTGTCTTTATATTCAAGTTCAGAACTATACTTAAACTTATTTAAAAAGTATAAAATGTTCTCTTCTTCTTCTTCTGCATACTTCTCTTTGTATGTTTCAAGATCACTAACAACAATACCTTTACTATAAAGTTCTGACTGTACTTTTCTCAAACTTTTATGATTATATTTTACTTTTGAATTCATATAACGCTTGACAAAATTTTCATCATTAATATAGCTATATTTTTTGAGGAAGCTTATAACTTCTTCGATAATCCATTCGCTATATTCGGCTTTTAATAGTAACATACGCATTTGTTGCTCTGTCTTATCGCCTCTTGCTATGCTGTTAAGTGCACGCATTTTAGCCTTATCTAATTGAAGTTTAGACATTAAAGCCTCATAACCCGCATTATCCAATACCATTCCTGCTACAAGTCCATACCGTTCAACTGCTTTATTACTTGCACCAAAAGAAAATTCTCCATTTATATAAACCGAAGAACGGTCTGGATCTTTTTTCTGTGGTTCTATTGCTGTAATTTCATATTTTATATCCACTTTTTAATCATGCCCACTTTCTTTTATTTTTAAACGTCATTTAAGTATATCCTATAGCCTTCCTATTCAAAAGCCTCACACCCTATTTTATCAACCAGCCATCTATCTAGATATTACTTAGATACCATTCCACAGCATTAGTGTACACTGCCAAATACACAAGTTATTTCACTATTATTTGTGAGACCTTCATCATTCCTTTACGCTATTTAAAAGTATATTTTTTATGCTCTTACACCCCTTTAAAATACTTCACCTGTTATGTAACATAAGCATAGCACATCTTACAATAGAAAAAGGTTCTAACATCCTATATGAGATGTTAGAACCTTTTTCTTACTCTTCAAAATCAAGCATCATATCTTCTGTGTCTTCTAAATCCTCTACTGGCACTTCTGACTGTGCTTTATTCACACCATAGTGATTACGTACAGCCAATTCAATTTCTTCTAATAAAGCTGGATTTTCTTTTAAGAATACTTTGGCATTTTCACGCCCTTGTCCTAAACGAACGTCTCCATATGAATACCATGCACCGCTTTTATTAACGATATCGATATTTGCTGCAAGGTCTAGTACATCACCTTCTTTAGAAATACCTTCACCATACATAATATCAAATTCTGCTTGTTGGAAAGGTGGTGCTACTTTATTTTTAACAACTTTTACACGTGTACGACTTCCTATAAATTCATTGCTTTGTTTAAGTGTTTCAATCTTTCTTACATCTAAACGAACAGAAGCATAGAATTTAAGTGCACGTCCACCTGTTGTTGTTTCGTTACTACCAAATGTAATACCTACTTTTTCACGTAACTGGTTGATAAATACAACTGTACATTTTGATTTATTAACAACTCCTGTAAGCTTTCTAAGCGCTTGTGACATCAATCTTGCTTGAAGACCCATATGTGAGTCCCCCATATCCCCTTCAATTTCAGCACGTGGTACAAGTGCTGCTACAGAGTCTACGATTACAAGGTCAATTGCACCAGAGCGTACCATTGTCTCGGCAATTTCAAGAGCTTGTTCACCATTGTCTGGTTGTGAAATATATAATTCATTAATATCTACACCAAGTTTTTTAGCATAGGCAGGGTCAAGTGCATGCTCAGCATCGATAAATGCTGCAATACCACCCATTTTTTGTACTTCTGCAATCATGTGTAGGGTTACTGTTGTTTTACCTGATGATTCAGGTCCATAAACCTCGATAATTCTTCCACGTGGTACTCCCCCAACACCTAATGCGATATCTAAACTTAATGATCCAGTCGGGAATGTAGAAACACTCGTTTCTGTAGCTTCCCCAAGCTTCATAATTGAGCCTTTTCCAAATTGTTTTTGTATTTGAGAAATCGCAGCATCTAATGCTTTTTTTGATTCGTTATTCATCATCTCACCTCTTCATCATATCGAACATTTGTTCTTTACATCATTATACCTAAGTTCCATTCAAATAGCAAGTCTAATTATGAAGTTTTTCTAGCAACCTTTGTAAAATATGTTTGACTGCTTTATTTCTTATTTCCTGTCTATCCCCTTCCAATCTAAGCTCATAGGTTAGGGTTTCATCTGGTAATGCAATCCCTATATATACAAGCCCTACAGGCTTCTCCATAGTACCACCATCTGGCCCTGCAATCCCCGTTGTAGATAGTCCAATATCTACTTGAGCTGCCTTTCTAACACCTTCTGCCATTTCCCTAGCTGTCTCATGGCTTACTGCACCATACTGACTAAGTGTCTCCTTTTTTACACCTAAATATTTCATCTTAGCTTCATTACTATAAGTCACTACGCCTTCTTTGAAGTAGCTAGAGATTCCACTACAGTTGACTAATGTGCCAGCTAAAAGCCCTCCTGTACAAGATTCCGCCGTAGATAAAGTTAAATGCTTGTCTTTAATTATCTTCAAAATAATTTCTTCAATTTCTTCATCATTATAACCAACTATATGAGATTTTAAACGGGACTCTATTTTATTTTTCATTTCTTCTACTGCTTCATAAGCTTCTTGATAGGTCTTTTTATAGGCTCTTATACGTAATATGATTTCTAACTTACCTACATAAGGTGCCACAACTAAGTCTTCAAATTCGCCTAATAGATCACTTATTTGTTCGGCTAGATGACTTTCACCAATTCCAAAGCATTTAATATCCAAAGTATAGTATACCCCATCCATCTTTTGTTCTAAATACGGGTACACTTCATTATTAAACATAGGCATAAGCTCTTTAGGAGGACCTGGTAAGAGCACAACTATTTTCCCTTCTGACTCCATTAGACACCCTGGGGCCGTTCCACAATCATTGTTTAATATATAAGCATCTTTAGGGAAGTAAGCTTGTTTACGGTTATTCTCTGGTGTTGTACGCTCTGTTCTTGCAAAATACTCAGTGATATCTTTATAAATCTCTTCATAAAATACGAGTGGCTTCCTTAAGTATTCACATACGACCTCTTTTGTTAAGTCATCTTTTGTAGGCCCTAAACCACCTATTATAAAAATAGCATCTGTGCGCTTCAATGCAGTTTCTAAAGCACGTTCAATATCTTCCTTTGAATCTCCTACCGCTGTATGATAACTTGTCAAAATGCCATAGTCTTGAAGTTTACTTGCAATAAAGCTGGCATTTGTATTTACAGTGTGTCCTGTAATCACTTCATTCCCTACTGCCAAAATCTCAGCTTTCATATTGATCATCCCTTTCTTTATGTGCTGAAAATTTTATTCATCCCTATTACTTTCATCATAAAACGCTATACTTCTATATTTCTCTTCCCTTTTGTCTTAATATTTAAATATATTTATCATATAAAAAAGGTAGGAAGTCCATCTTCCTACCTAGTATAACACTATTTTTACTTTAGTATAACATTCTCCTATAAATCTTGTGGTAAAAGCTTATTAAGAACAACACCTAATAAAGCTGCTACTGCAAGACCAGAAATTGTAATAGTACCCCAAACTGGAACATCTGATACACCAATTCCTACTACAAAGATTACAGCTGCAATAAGCAAGTTACGGCTATGTTTAAAATCTAATTGCTCTTCAACTACAGTGCGTACACCTACTGCTGCAATCATTCCGAAGAGTACAATACTAATACCACCCATAACAGCACCTGGAATAGTTTGTACAATTGCTGTAAACTTACCACATAAACTAAGTACTATTGCAAAACATGCTGCAATACGAATAATTTTTGGATCGTATACTTTTGTTACTGCAAGTACACCTGTATTTTCTCCATATGTTGTATTAGCAGGACCACCAAGTAGTGCTGCTACGATTGTCGCTAAACCATCACCTAAAAGTGTACGATGTACACCTGGATTTTCAAAGAAGTCTTTACCTACTACAGCACCATTTGTTGTGATATCACCAATATGCTCAATAAATACAACTAATGCAATCGGTGCAATAGCTAAAATCCCTGCAAGCGCATCTGCATTAAAAGCAGGTAAAGTTGTTAAATCACTCATGGCTGCTTCTGATAAGCCAATCCAACTTGCATCCATAATAGGTTGAGTATCTACCATTCCCATCGCTAAACATACTACATAACCTAATACAACAGCTATGAGGATTGGAATCATTTTAAAGAAACCACGTGCCCAAATTGAAATAGCAATAACGACTGCCACTACAAGAAGTGCTACCAATACTTTATTGAAGTCTAAAGGTAATGTAATAGGCATACTACGAATAACCTCTATTGGTAAGTCTGCAGGTATTCCTGCTGGTAAATTTGCTAAGAGATTTGCATCTGTTCCATCTACACGAAGCATATTAATCGCTGTAGGGCTTAATCTTAAACCAATAACCATAATCATCGGACCTACTACAATTGGAGGGAAGAAAGATTTAACCTTTTCTACGCCTACTAATTTAATCACACCTGCCATCATGATATAAACTAATCCTGTTGCAATAATTCCTGTTTTTACAACGCCAATACCGTATTGAGAAAGTATTAAACTAATTGCACTGATAAATGCAAAGCTTGATCCTAAAAATACAGGTACAATACCTTTTGTTACTGAGTGAAACACAAGTGTTCCAATACCAGCTGCTAATATTGCAAGCCCTGGATTTAATCCTGTCAACATAGGTACAAGAACTGTCGCACCAAACATTGCAAGGACATGTTGTAAACCTAATACTAACTTCTTCCCTGTCGTAATATTTTCCATCTCCATTTTTACCCCTCCATTAAATAAAATATTATTTTGTTTCTAGTAAAACGTAATTCTCCCCATCTATTTCTTGTAAACGTACATGTACAATTTCTTTTTTAGATGTAGGAATATTTTTACCTATAAAATCTGGTCTTATTGGAAGTTCACGATGACCACGGTCAATAAGCGTAGCAAGTTTAATATAACTTGGTCTTCCAAGATCCATAACTGCGTCCATAGCTGCACGTACTGTACGCCCTGTGTAAATAACATCATCCACTAAGATGACTGTTTTATCGTTAATATCATGTACATTACTTTCACCTGTTACAGGTTGTGCATATTTTTTTTCTAAATCATCTCTGTAAAAGGCAATATTAATTTTTTCTACTGGTACATCTACCTCTTCAATTTGTTTAATCTTTTCTGCCAATCTGTATGCAAGTGGTACACCTCTTGTTTCAATTCCAACAAGAATAATATCTTTTGCACCTTTATTGGCTTCAATAATTTCATGTGCAATACGTGTTAACGCACGATTCATTGCTGTTTCATCTAACAAAATTTTATGAACCATCTTCTTCCTCCTCATTTTTCATATTGGGCATAAAAAAAGGTTTCTTATGGAATCGTCCATAAGAAACCTTGTAGATATACATGACCAAAATAACGTAACACTACGCTATTTTAATAAACTTATAAAAACCGATCAGTACATCCTTGTTAGCCTCCCGGACTACTCTTAAAGGACTTCATCTTTAACAGGCTATCACATCTTTCTAAGTTTGTCAAGGGTTGTACTAAATAGTTCTGGTAACTCACTTGTAAATTCTACATATTCTCCTGTAGTCGGATGTTCAAATCCTAATACCTTAGCATGTAGCATTTGTCCCTCAATTCCCCACATCATTTTACTAGGCCCATAAACAGGGTCTCCTAAAAGGGGATGCCCTATACTGGTCATATGGACACGTATTTGATGCGTTCTCCCTGTATAGAGGGTTAACTCTACATAAGCAAACTGTTTAAACTGTTCAATTACACGATAGTGAGTTTTAGCATAACGCCCATCTTGTACAATAGCCATCTTCTTTCGATCTTTAGGAGACCTTCCTATTGGCTTTTCTATGGTGCCTTCTGTCTCCTTGAAGTTACCATAGACAATCGCATGATAACGTCTTGTAATATGATGGTCTTTTAATAAATTAGAAAGCATTAGATGCGCTTTATCATTTTTAGCAATCATTAATATACCCGATGTATCTTTATCTATACGGTGAACAATTCCTGGTCGAATCTCACCATTTATACCTGAAAGCCCATCCTTACAATGATATAGCAAAGCATTTACCAATGTTCCTGTATAGTTTCCTGGTGCAGGATGTACAACCATATCTTGAGGTTTATTAACAATAATAATGTCATCATCCTCATAAACAATATCTATTGGGATATTCTCTGCTACAATATCCACTTCTACTGGCTCTGGAATTATAACAAGTAGCTCATCACCTTGCTTCACCTTATATCTTGCGGGTTGTACTTTCCCATTGACAGTAACACGACCTTCTTCTATTTGTTTTTGTAAAAAAGATCTTGTATAGTCCGCTAACTGCTCATCTAAATATTTATCAAGTCTAAGCCCTGCTTCTTCTACGTTTAAAATGATTTCTTCATTCATGATGTCTAATCCTCGTTGTTTACTTTTTTCGTATCCTCAAGTTCAAGTTCTCCAAATAAAAGAATTGGGAAGAGTAAGATTACGCCACCTACAACACACATATCTGCCACATTAAAGACAGGGAAATCAATTAATGAGAAATAAATCATATCACGTACATAATGAATAAATACACGATCAATTAAATTCCCAATGGCTCCACTTACAACTAAAACAAGTGCGATTTTCATCCATACTCCTGACTTATTTTCCGGTATAGAACGCCAATACCATAAAATAACGCCTAATACAGCTGCTGTAATCAGCACAAAGAGCCATACTTTCCCTTGCATCATACCAAAGGCCGCACCTCTATTTTCAACATAAGTCAGTTCTAATACACCTGGCCATAAAACAATATTTTCAGCACCGGTATTTTGGAAGTGGTTTACCGTCCAGATTTTTGTTATTTGGTCTAATAAAACTAACAATGCAATACTAATAGGTGTAATAAATTTCATTCGAGTTCTTCCTTTCTCTTCCTCATAAGAAAAACGTGCTTACTGGCACGTTTCTTGGATATATATAAGTGATTGTTGCATTTCATCTTCTGTAACATCTTTAACAATTTCAACTGCACCTATGTCATTTATTAAAATAAATGCTACTTTCCCATAAGCTTTCTTCTTATCAAAGAGCACATGATGAAGGACTTCTTTTATGTCAAATGGCATGACAGGTTGAAGAAGATGATAGCTTTTACATAGGTTTGTAACGTTTTCTAATGTCTCTTGAGTACATAAACCACGTTTATAACTTATAAAACTTGCTGCTACTATACCGTAAGCAACACATTCTCCATGTAAAATGGTAAAGTCAGACACAGTCTCTAAAGCATGTCCTAACGTATGTCCAAAGTTGAGAATTTTCCTTAGTCCAAGTTCTTTTGTATCTTCTTCCACTACACTACATTTTACAAGACAAGAATAATAGGTCATTTCTTCTAAAGCCACTAAGTCTTGTTCCAATATTTTATCCTTTTTATCGTTAAGATAATCATATAAAGCTTTATTTTTGATAAGAGCATGCTTTAAAACTTCAGCTAAACCTGAAATCATCTCTCTTTCAGGCAAAGTTCTTAAAGTAGATAAATTAGTATAAACAAGTACTGGCTGATAAAATGCACCAACCATGTTTTTATGTTTTAAATAATCAACGCCTACTTTGCCTCCTATGCTACTATCATTTTGCGCAACGATTGTTGTAGGAATCTGTACAAACGGAATACCTCTCATATAGCTTGAAGCTACAAATCCACTCATGTCCCCTACAACACCACCACCTAATGCTACAATAAGACTACTTCTATCCATTTCACATTCAATAAGCTTATCATAAATCTTGGTTATTGTTCCAAGGTGCTTAGATTGTTCGCCTGCTTCAAATTGATGTGAAAAGACAGGTGCAATTGTTTCGAGTTGCTTACATACTTCCTCTAAATATAATGGTCCAACATGTGTGTCTGTAATCACCATAATGCTACTTGGTTTTACAACTTCACAAATGGATTCTTTAAGTTTGTTAAAATCAGTTGTTACAATGATGTGATACGGCCTTGTCGCCGTCTTTTGTAATTGCTTCATACTTAAGCCTCATCACTTAAAAGGGTAAATTCTTTTGTGAAGAAAGTATCATCATCTTCACTTGTCGCTGCAGCTTCTTCATCTGCTGTTCTTTCATATTTTATAGGTGAACTGATCTCATCTGTCATCATTGTAATATTTTGTTGCTCTAAAATTTCAAGTTGTGCTTGAAGCATTTGTTTGATTTGAACTTTCATAGCTAAAAATTGTTTTTTAAGTTCTTCTCGCTTATTACTTAAAGCATAAATATCTTGTTTTGCTTGTTCAAGGGTACTCTCAGCTTTTTGTTCTGCTTCTTTTTTAATTTGATCAGCTTTTTCGTAAGCTAAAGTTTTTGTATCTTGTGCAGTTTTTTCTGCTAGAACTAAAGCATTTTGGATTGTAGCTTCCATTGTACGATAATATTGTATATTTTCATTAAGCATATTTAACTTATCTTTAAGTTCATAGTTTTCCTTTGTAAGCTGTTGATAGCCTTCTAATACCTCATCTAAAAACTCGTTAACTTCTGCTATATTATAGCCACCCATTTTAGCTTTTTTAAATTCTTTATTTTGAATATCAACTGGTGATAACATATTTACGGATTCCCCCTATATAAATTTTTCTATGGTAAGATGCATACGTTCTTTTTTGGTATAACCATTTATAGCAGATAATCGCATTTTCCCATATCCTCTTAACGTTCCTGTATCGCCTACTTTCATAAGCTGGCTCCCTCGAACACTCATACCGTTTACTTTTCCACGTTCTTGTTCAAGCAATTTTACTACTTCACTACGTGATACACCAAAAGCTAATGCAAAAATTGCATCGACTCTTAATGATGGTACTGTTCCTGTAACAGCTTTTGTCTTAGGGGATTCAATTTGCATTTCTTCGAAAGTTATTTCTTCTACTGTAATTTTTTGATATCTTCCTATTCCTGTTAGGTATGTACCAATAAAATCACTCATTTCTTCTTGCACAATGACATAAGCCCCAAAATCTGTTGGGATAATATCACCTATTGTTTCTCTTTTAATCCCTAACCCCAATAAAGCCCCTAAAAAGTCACGATGACTTAATGGTTTACCAATACCTGTTTTGACAGTAATTTTTAATGCGCGTATTGGGCATTCCATATAAGTTTCCTCATAACCAAAGGCAAGTACTTGTCGTTCTGCGTATTCATAGCCCCCTAAAAAAGTATACGATTCTAGCTGCGTCAGAAGATGGTAGCGATTTAACACTTCTTCCATCCAGTCACGATTATAAAAAGGGGTAGACAGCATACGATACTGCCTACTTGCCTTTTCATTGTATTCGATTACCATCTTTAAGAAATGTTTTTCATCTTGATCCGCTATATTCATCCAATTCATTTTAGTAATCCTTTAGTCTAATGGCTTATGCTGTTGGCCACATGTTTTTTTGCTTAATTACTTCTGGCGTAATATTAACGCTTTCAGGTGCAAAAATATAAATTTGATCTGTAATGCATTCTACTGTACCATTTAGTGCAAAGCATGCACCCGTTAAATAGTCTACTGCTCTTTGTACTTCCCCTGGTGTAAGATTTTTCATATTTACAATGATTGGTTTTCTATTTTTAATATAAGTTGCTACTTCACCTGTCATTTCATAAGCAGACATTGTAAAATTTAATATTTCCATTTTCTCTTTAGTTGATGCCTGTGTTGGTGCAGGCGTCACAGGTGCTAGTCTTGGTTGCATCTGTGGCATGTTTAAAGTTGATGCTGGTCTTGGTCTTGGTTGAATAGGTTCTTGTTGCATAGGTTGTGTTTCTTCGAATTCATCTTCTTCATCTTCAAAGTCTTCATTAGAGAAGAGAATGTCCTTCATTCTAGTCATTATTGCTTTCATCGCATACGCCTCCTAATTTGATGAATATTTTTTATCTATTGTAATCGCGTGTACCGAAGAGAGCGGTACCAATACGGACATGGGTAGCCCCTTCTTCGATAGCGATTTCATAATCATTACTCATACCCATCGATAATATACTTGTACTTATATTATCAATGTTTTGTTTTTGGATGTCAACTGATAAGTTATAAAGCAGTCTAAAGATTGACCTATTTTCCTCTGGGTTCTGGGTATAAGGTGCTACCGTCATAAATCCTTTAAGTCTTACATGTGACATTTTAGAAATTTCGTGAACAAGTTCTAATACTTCATCCATATAAATACCGTGCTTAGATTCTTCTTTCGCTACATTTACTTCTAATAAGATAGACGTCAATACATCCTTTTTCAATGATTCTTTTTGAATCTCCTTGGCTAATCTTAAACTATCTACAGAGTGAATAAGAGATACATGCCCAACCACGTATTTTACTTTATTACGTTGCAAATGCCCTATAAGGTGCCATTCAATGGGATTTTGTATGTTTTTTATCTTACTCATTAACTCTTGAACTTTATTTTCTCCAAAGTCTTTACAGCCTAATGCATAAGCTTGCTCAATGGCTTCTACTGGATATGTCTTTGAAACTGCAATCAGTGTTACATCTTCTGGTTTTCTACCACTTTTAATAGCACTTTGCGCCATACGGCTTTCTATATTTTCTAATGCTTGTTTCATCTCATCACCTATCTATTCATTTTGAACATTCATATACTTAAGAAGCTGATCTTCTTTTATGTTTTTTGGATTAGAAATAATTTGATCAAATTCTTTAAGTTTATTTTCTTTTCCACTACTTAAAATAGCATACTCTTCATTTACCATTTGAATAGCAATACGTTTAAACTGAGCAAACTGTCCATTAACGGTGTATACCCCTTGTACTGTTTCAAGCTCAGAAACGGTATATTGGCTTCCTCCTTCAGGATGAGCTATAACTGTTCCTAATCCTACACCTTGTAATTGTTCAATTTGTTGCATAATATAAACATTTTTCTCATCATCATATTGAATACGCATAGGTGTAAATACGCTTGTTTGCCCTTGTACTTTTAAAATACCCTTTTCAGAGCCTTGTTCTACAACATACTCTTTTGGAATAGATAAAATATTTTTTTCAACAATTGCTTTAATCGGTATTTTTACCCCTTCTGCTCTATTTTGTCCAATACTAAACGAAACTTGTCTATTATTTAAGAAGTCGACTAAGTATTCATTTGCACTAAATACCAGTTTTGTCTTTTCACCTTCTTCTTTACTTTCTAATTTAAAACGTACATGATCACGTTTAGTATTGTCAAAATAAAGTTCATAATATTTACCTTGTTCTAGACTTAATGCATCTTCGCTATCAATATAAGTGACTACTTTCCATTTATCACTACGAATAATCTTATAAAGTGGTGTATTTGCTTCTGTTTGTAACGGTGCTATGGTAACTTCAGATTGTTTGACACTGTTTTGGAGTGTTTTATAGTTTTCAAGAGTCATATTTTCTAATACTTCTTCAGTTAAATTTGCTTCATAGCCGTCTAGACCATAAGATACAATACCTGCTTCAGGTGCTTTAAGGGCTGATTGATTATTTTTTAGGCTTTCTAATACCTCTGTACGAGCGCCCTTAATCCCTTCCGTTGTTTTTGATTCATCTTGAACGTAAAGTGCTGTACGCTCTTCAATAGTTTTATCTAAAGACTGACGTAGTGTATAGACACTTTTAGGATTTTCCCAATACTTGCTATCCACAAAATTAGCCATTTCAGCTTTTAGTGTGTCATTGACTTGCTTCACATCAGGTTGATAATACGAAAGTTCACTTCTTTTATCTTGTTTGCTATAAAGTGTATCGTCAATTGCATAAAGCTGTTTTTTTAATGCATCAATTTCGGAGCTTTTTGCAACTAAACAAATACTACCGTCTTTTGCAACCTTTTCACTTTCTCCTACTATGTAATGAATATCACCTGTCTTAGTACTTTCATAAACTGCTTCATCTCTAAAAATAATCCCACTATAAAGATTTGAATTATCTATTACCCCACGTTGTACTGTTTGATACGAAACGGATGGATAAACAAAAAAGTCAATTGCACGTACAACGCCATAACTCATAAACATGACAAGTACCATAATCATTGCCATTTTCTTAACCATACGTTTTTTACGTCTCTTAGTATTTTGTTGGGCTTCTTTACGTGTTATCTTATTTTTACTACGTAACTCTGCCTTACGTTGTTCAGGTGTCTTCGTCTCTACCCCTTGATATGTATATTGCTCCCCATACTCTCTTTCATAAGGATTATTAACCCCTCTCTCACTATAGGATGAAGGATACCCATATGAAGTATTACTACTTTTTGTATTTTGTCTTGGTGTATAGCGATCCTCATAAGGGTTTGTATAACCTCTTTGAGGTGCCCTTGATTCCGTTGTCCTTTTACTCTTATTAGTACTAGACTGATTGGCTTTGGTATTATATTGCTTACGATAAGGATTAGAAGGGGTAGAATAATCTTGTGTATCACTTCCATAAGGATTATAGTAATTACGCTTCTTACTGCGATAATCATCTAAATTATAAGCTCCCGTACTATTGGAATAGCCATTAGCGGAAGACTTTTTTGTTTTTTTGTTTTCATTTTTTCCTTTTGTTTTTTTCATCTGCTCACTTCCAATATTTTCTTTAATAGTATCATATAATGGATTGTTTAATCTTGCAAGCATCGGAAGATACAAATAAAAAAAAGGCACAATGTGCCTTTAAAAGTCGTCTTATAAAAGAATGCAAATAAGACCGCCATTCCCCTCATTAATAATTTTTTGAAGGGTATCTTGAAGTTTAGTTTGTGCATCCTCTGGCATACGATAAAGTTTGTTTTGTAAACCTTCATTAACAAGTTCATGAAGTGTCTTACCAAAAATGTTAGAATCCCAAATTTTTGTTGGATCTGTTTCAAATTCACTCATCATGTAATTGATAAGATCCTCACTTTGTTTCTCCGTACCCACTGTTGGAGAAACTTCTGTTTGGATATTGGCTTTAATAATGTGGTAACTTGGTGCACTTGCTTTAAGTTTCACACCAAAACTATTACCTTGTTTCACAATTTCAGGTTGTTCTAATGTAAGTTCATCAAATACAGGTGCTACAACACCATAACCTTTTTGTTTAACTTCATTAAGTGCATAAGCAACTTTATCATATTCACGTTTTGTATCTGCTAAATCTTTAATAAGCGTCATAAGTTCATGATCACCATTAATTTCCATACCTGTTGTTTCAGAAAGTACACGATAAAATAAATCATCTGTTGTGTTGACATCAATTTTAACAACGCCTTCACCTAAACGAATCTTTTCCAAATAAACATTTTTAATAAAATCTAGATCTTTAAATTGCTCTAGGCTCTGCTTAATTTGACGAATATTTTCTAATGGATAAATTACTTCTTTAATATAATCTACCCATTGCTTTTTGAGCCAATGTTCATTTTCTAAAGTTTCAATCCATTTAGGAAGCATGAATTGAACCTCATTCAGTGGGAACTCATAAAGTACTTTTTCAAGTAAATTATTAATATCCTCTACTTTCATTTGAGCAACATCGATAGGAAGAACTGGCACATCATATTCTCTAGATAGGTTAGCCGTTTCTTCTAATACTTCTGGTGCATAAGGTCTCTTTGTATTATAGATCACAATAAAAGGCTTTCCTATCTTTTTAAGTTCATTAATCGCACGTTCTTCAGCCTCTATGTAATTATTTCTTGGAATTTGTGTAAAGCTACCATCTGTAGTTACAACAACACCTATTGTTGAATGGTTATTAATAACTTTCTTGGTTCCAATTTCTGCTGCTTGCATAAATGGGATTTCTTCTTCGAACCAAGGTGTTTTAACCATACGTGGCACGTTATTATACATATGTCCTTCTGCTTCTGGAATCATATAGCCTACACAATCGATAAGGCGTACATTTACATCAAAGTCGCCACCAATTTTAATATTCACAGCTTCATTAGGAATAAATTTAGGCTCTGTCGTTGTAATGACCTTACCGTCTCCACTTTGTGGCAATTCATCTTGTGCACGCCCTTTGCTATGTTCATTTTCAATGTTAGGAATAACAAGTGCTTCCATAAAACGCTTAATGAATGTAGATTTACCTGTACGTACTGGACCTACTACGCCCAAATAAATGTCTCCATTGGTTCTTTCTGAAATATCTCTGTAGATATCATAATACTCCATTAAAAAACGCCTCCTCTATTTAAAATGTATGGGTACATTTAAATATATGTGAGAAGGCGTAAGATATACCACTCTTTAATCAAAACTCTCCATTTTTTTATCACGGCACATAAGTTTTGTTACAACTTCATCTACAGGAGCATTTTCAAAAAGTCCTTCATAGATTGCTGTAATGATTGGCATTTCAATATTATGTTTTTTCATAAGTGCATAAGCACCTTTAGTTGTAGGAACTCCTTCTACAACCATATTTACTTTCTTGATTGCTTCATCTAGAGTATAACCTTGTCCAATAAGTTCACCACATCTACGATTACGGCTATGGCCACTCATACAAGTTACAATAAGATCACCTATTCCTGTTAGACCACCGAAAGTATTAGGATTTCCTCCCATTGCTACGCCTAGTCTAGCGATTTCTGCAATACCTCTTGTAATAAGTGCGGCCTTTGAATTATCACCATAGCCTAATCCTTCTGCAACACCAGATGCAAGTGCTATAACATTTTTAAGTGCTCCACCTAATTCAACACCTATAATATCTGGGTTTGTATAGACTCTAAAATATTCTGTTATGAATAAGTCTTGAATATACTCTGCACTCACCATACATTCGCTACTAGCAACAACAGCTGTTGGCATATGTCTAGCTACTTCTTCTGCATGGCTTGGTCCTGATAAAACAACAACTTTGTTTGGTACAACAGATTCGATAACTTGGGAAAGGGTATAAAGTGTTTCAAATTCAATCCCCTTAGAAACATTGACAATAACAGTCTCCTTCTCTAAATAAGGCATAATTGCTTCTGAAGTTGTACGTATAGCCTTTGAAGGTACAGCCATTACTACAACATCTTTACCCTCTACACATTCTTCATAATCTGTAGAAAAATGAATTTCTAATGGTATTTTAATACCTGGTAAACAACGTTTATTCTCTCTATAAGTGAGCAAGTCATCTTTTTCTTTTTGGTCATAGCACCATACTGTTACATCATGCCCTTTTTCATTAAGCAATAAACTAAGTGCTAATCCCCAACTTCCTGCTCCAAGTACACCTATCTTTTGCATCCCTATGCCTCCTTATTTCTTGCTGCCAAGCTTTGATTCTGTCCCATTGAGTAATCTTGCGATATTCTCCTTATGTCTATAGGCTGTAATACCTGCAATCACTACACCTAAGGATACAATCTCTACAATATTAGGAGACCCTTTGTAGAATACGTAAAGTAAAATAGGAATAAAACCTGTTAAAAGGAGTGAACTACTTGAGACAATACGTGTAGTCCATGCACTTATAACAAAGATCAGACTTACAATAAGTGCTATTCTGATATCAATAAAATAAATGGTTCCTACTGTTACAGCAATCCCTTTTCCTCCTTTAAATTTAAAGAAGAGTGGGTAGCTATGCCCAATGATTGCACCAATACCCGCATAAAGTCCTGCGAGTAATGATGTATCTGGAAATAGTAATTTTGCAATCATAACAGCAGCTGCTGCCTTTAGTACATCGCCTATAAATACAATTAATGCCGCTTTTTTACCTAGTACACGTAAAGTATTTGTTGCCCCCGCATTTCCACTTCCGTGTTCACGAATTTCAATTCCTTGTAATCTTCCATACAAAATAGCTGTTTGTATGCCCCCAAGCAAATACCCGAGACCAAGTGCAATCAATCGGTACATGATTATTCATCCTTCTTTCCTTTTTCTCTTACGATAAAGTGAATTGGTGTACCTTTAAAGCCAAAGGCTTCACGCATTTGATTTTCGATGTATCTTAAATAAGAGAAATGCATCAATTCTTTATCGTTTACAAAGAGTACAAATGTTGGTGGTTTTACACTTACTTGTGTCATGTAGAGAATCTTAAGTGCTTTACCTTTGTCATGTGGTGGTTGGTTCATTGCTGTTGCTTCATATAATACATCATTAAGTAATCCTGTGCTAATACGAAGTGTTTGATTTTGAGCGATTGTATGAATCATATCAAATAGCTTACCAATACGTTGTCCTGTCATAGCTGAAATAAACATACATGGTGCATATTGCATATAAGCTAAAGTATTTGTAATATCTTTTAAATAAGCATTCATTGTTTTATCGTTTTTCTCAATTGAATCCCATTTGTTTACAACGATAATACAACCTTTTCCTGCTTCATGAGCGATCCCTGCAATTTTTGTATCTTGTTCTGTAATACCTTCATTTGCATCAATCATAATAAGAACAATATCCGCACGCTCTACAGCAGCTACTGTACGTATAATACTGTATTTTTCGATCGCTTCTGTTACTTTTTTACGTTTTCTAAGCCCTGCTGTATCAATTAATACATATTTTTGATCATCAATTGTTACTTCTGTATCTACAGAATCACGTGTTGTTCCTGCAATCTCACTTACAATAACACGTTCTTCTCCACAAATTTTGTTTACAAGTGAAGATTTACCTACGTTTGGTTTACCAATGATAGCAACTTTAATTGCATCATCTTCTTCTTCATCGTCAGTTGGTTGTGGGAAGTATTCTACAATCGCATCTAACATATCTCCTAAGTTAAGAGGTTGTCCAGCTGAAATTGGAATAGGATCACCAAGTCCTAAGTTATAGAACTCATAAATCCCCATTGTTTGTGTTTGCATATCATCTACTTTATTAACTACAAGTACAACAGGTTTATGTGATTTTCTAAGCATATTCGCAACATGCATATCTGAATCTGTAAGGCCTGTTTTATTATCTACTAAGAATACAATAACGTCTGCGGAAGCAATCGCTGCTTCTGCTTGTCTACGCATTTGAGATAAAATAATATCGTTACTCTCTGGCTCAATACCACCTGTATCGATCATTGTAAATTTGTAATTAAGCCATTCTACATCTGCATAAATTCTATCACGTGTTACTCCTGGTGTATCATCAACGATAGAAATTCTAGCTTTCGCAAGTCTATTAAATAAGGTAGACTTTCCTACATTTGGTCTCCCTATAATTGCAACAATTGGTTTACTCATTTTATTTCTCCTTTTGCATGTAAAATCTTATCTAGCCATTCTTGTCCCTCATTCGGCATCACGAGAACCGGAACTCCTAGTTCACTCTTCAGTTGATCTACAGTATAGTCATCTAAAAAGACCTCTTCACCACATTTTAACATATTCTCAGCAATTAGCAAAACTTTCCCTAAGTTTTGTTTAGATTTTAGTGTCTTTACAATGTCTTGTCCTGTCAAAAGTCCTGTTACAGTTACATATTCACCAAAATATTCATTGATAATAGGATAAACATGTATTTTAATATGTGGGAATTTTTCTTCTAGTTTTGCAACACAATTTTTCATAAATACTTCTGTAATACATCCTGTTGCTATTGAACATTCAAATGCTTCTCCATTATCTGTCGCCTCTTTAAGTGCTTCTTCTAATTCATACTCAAATTTTGTCAGCATTCCAACACCATTATCTAAAACAGGGAATCCTTCATATTCATCATAACTTGGCTTTGGCATTTTTCCTGTAATATAGAATTCATCTGCTGCAAAGACAAAGCGTGTACCCATCTTCTCTAAATAATATTTTTGCCATTTTTCTATAACTTCTACAACTTCTCTTGCTGATTCCTCATTAAATGATTCTAAATAAGGCAGGTTTTCTCTAAATTTTGAAACTCCTACTGGAACAACAGTTAATGATAGTATATCTGGTATAAACGTACTTAAGTCTTGTATTGTTTGGTCAAGAACCTTACCATCATTTAAACCTGGACATAATACAATTTGTCCATTAATTTGTATACCATGATCAACTAAAGTACCCAGTTGCTCCATAATTTTACCTGCAAAGCGGTTATGAAGTAATGTTTGCCTTACCTCTGGGTCTGTAGCATGAATGGATACATTAAGTGGTGAAAGTCGGTATTTGATCATACGTTCTTGGTCATACTCAGATATATTAGTAAGTGTAATGTAGTTACCATTTAAAAAAGACATACGCCAGTCGTCATCTTTAAAGTACACTGTTTGACGCATATTAGGGGGAAGTTGGTCAATGAAACAGAACTTACACTTATTACGACATTTTAGTAACTCATCCATAAGTTCTGTTTCAAAAACCAGACCTAAATCATCTCCATAGTCTTTTTCAATTTCGAAATCCCAAACTTCTCCATTTGCTTTCTCAACTTTAACTTCTATCTCCTCATCACTTAGTAAAAAGCGATAATCAAAGACATCTTGAATACGTTCCCCATTAATAGATAATAGTTTATCACCTTTTTCAAGTTCTAACTCTTTGGCAATGCTGTCTTCAAGTACGTCAACTATAAGGTGTGATTTATAAGTATTTTTCAATTTATTCAACTCCTATTTTAAGTACATAAAAGCACCTAACGTTCCTCTTTTACCTTGGGTTTTTCGATGTGAGAAAAACGTATCACTCTGACAACACGTACACATCTCAGCCTTAGCAATCTGATTTGGTTTTATACCTATTGTTTCTAAACTATAAGCATTACATGCCCACAAATCTATATTATATTTATCATTTTTAGTATTTTTAACAATAAAAGGTTGCTCACCAAATCGTTCTAAAAAGACGTCAGCTACATCTGTATGGACCTCAAAACAACAAGGTCCTATAGATGGTCCAATACCAACTTCAATGTCTTCTAGAGGAATATTGTGTTCTTGGTGCCATATGTCTATCATTTTTTTACCAATTTCATTAACAGTGCCACGCCAGCCTGCGTGGGCCATTCCAATCATACCATACTTTCTTGCATAAAAAAATAGTGGAACGCAATCTGCATAGTGTGTAACCAGCGTAAGCCCTTTCTCTTTTGTATAAATACCATCTAAACTTTCCCATTTATTAGGTGTTATAATACCATTACCTGCATCATTACTTGTAACTTCTGCTATTTGTGTTTCATGCACTTGTCTACTAAGTACCATCTGCTCTATACTTGTTCCAAGTAATGTACCTACACGTCGATAGTTCTCTACTACATTTTCTCTATCATCCCCACGGTTAAATCCTAAATTTAGGCTTTCACATTCTCCTTTGCTTACACCACCTAACTTTGTTGTAAAGCAATGTCCCATATTTGAATCATTCTCCCAACATTCAAATATAACATGAGGTATGATCCCTTCTTCTTTATAAATTGCACCACGTTTTTGTTCCATCATGATTTCCTCCCTAAAATGCCGCCTTTAAATGTGTAAGTTGGTCACCTAATATCTCAATCACATCAAATCGACATGCTACTTCTTTTTTATAATGTGCCATGAGATAGTACTTGGCCACATTAATAATTCTCTTCTTCTTATAATAGTTGACACTCTCCCTAGGTAGACCACATTTTGCTGAATAGCGATATTTAATTTCTACAAAAACAATATAGTCATTGTCTTTAGCAATAAGATCTATTTCTCCTAGGCGGCAACGATAATTCATCTGAAGAATTGTATAACCTAATGATTCTAAGTATATTTTTGCTTTTTGTTCATAATAACTGCCAACTTGCCTATTATTCTTTTGACACTTTACCGTAGAGTTCATCCATATCACTCACAAACACAAGTATTTGAGCCATAATATCATAAAGTTCTTCAGGTATTTGGGCTCCAATCTTAATTTCTGTTAAAAGTGTAGCCAGTTTATCATCTTTATAAACGGGTATATTTTGTTTCTTTGCTTCTTCAATAATGTTCTCAGCTACATATCCTTTTCCCTCAGCTACTACAATGGGTGCACTGGCTTTTTCTGGATCATAACTAATGGCTGCTGCGCGTTTAATTTTATCTTCCATATAGCCCCCTTAAATATGATAATCAAAACCTGTAGGTAGAGGTAAATCCTTTTCTTCACTCTGTAGAGCTATAACTTCTCTATCTTCCTTTTTAGCAAAACTTATATGTTCTACTTGATAACCTAATTTTCCTAAAGGCTCTAATAATCTATAACCTTCTGCCTCAATTAACTTTTTCGCTGCTTCTAGTTCTGTATAAAAATCTAATCTTAAGCTTTTATCTATCTGATGGATATGGACTTCTATTTCCTTCAAAGTTGGCATCTCTAAAGCGATAACCGTATATAAACTTTTATCTTGCTTTTGCTTATTTTTATAAGGTTTGTAAAAATACACTTTTCCTTTTGCCTCTCCTAATTCACTCATAAAGGGGAATGTATAGTATTGTCCCTCTTCCTTCAATTTATGATGAATAAGAAGTTGCTCCTCTAATTCATTTAGCATTTTTTCTAGACCTTGGCTATTTCCACTTAATTGCTTCATTTCTTTGACAAGTACTTTAACTATTTCCTCTTCTTTAAAAAGTACTGTATCCTTTAAACCTTTTGCTTGTTTACTTGCCTGCCTCAGCGTATTGGAATCTAAAGTAAAACATGCTTTTACACACTTTTTTAAACTTTCATCTAAAGGCATTTCATCTAACTGTTTCACTAAGGTCTCTATAAGCTTTGAGGTAGATACTTTATCTAATTGAGTATGACCTTCCTCTTTTAGAATCCCAGTCTCTGACATAAGGTTTTGGAAAACTGCTTTAAATACTGTTTCTGGTAAAGTTTGCTGAATACCCTTCAAAAAGCTTTGTAATGCTTCTGTTTTATTCGCCATAGGCTTATTCTCTTCTATGGTGCGAGAATACGCTTCAAGTGTTTGGTCTAATACTTCTTTCAAAACATCTTCCTTATAATTCCCCATTTGCTTTAATGTCTCATGACCAATAGGTATATTGGAAGGGGCATATGTATTTCCTTGGTGATATTTTAGTATGTTTAAAAAAGCTTGTCCTGGTAACTCTGTTACTTGTTGCAGTCTATAAGTTTGAAGAATAGGTTCTTTTTGAAGGGGTAATTCAGCATCTGTAAATGCTTTAATAAGTTGCTTTATTCCCTCTTCCCTAGGTAGATCTAATGTGTCCATAGCTTGCTCTATAAGCGTATTTTGTGACATTGTAGACTCACTTAAGGCTAACAAAAGTTTTGTTCCCTCATATCCCTTTACTTCAAACTTTAAGAGCTGACCAAGTAAATGCTCATCTATTAAATTGGTTGCAAATAGTTGACCTGTTACAAGTTCTCTAAGAAAAAATTTATTCTCAACTTTAACAAGATTTCCTTCTAATAAGTTGCCCACATTTAAAGCTAATTGACTTTTAGATGTAAGTAATGCTGCCTTAGCTTGTTCAGTTAAGGCAGCATAAGAATTGGCTGAATGAATTTTTGTATGAATAAATGTTTGATTGATCACTAGAATCCCTCATTTTTTAAGAATGTTTTACGATGAAGAGGGGTAATACCATGTGCTCTTATTCCATTATAATGGGCATTACTTCCATATCCTTTATTACTTTCCCAATCATAATGAGGATAATCTTTGGCATACGCTTTCATCATACGGTCTCTTGTTACTTTAGCTACAATACTTGCAGCTGCAATTGCAGCACTTTTATTATCACCTTTTACAACTGCATGTTGCGTACAGCCTACACCTTTTATTACTTTATCACCATCAACTAAAATAACTTCAGGTTTTATAGCTAGTTCCTCTATTGCAATACGCATAGCCTTAAATGTAGCCTGTAAAATATTTATTTCATCTATTTCAGGTGCATCCACTATGCCTATTCCTACATGCAGTGCTGTGTGCATAATTTCATCATAAAGTGCTTCTCTTTTTTCTTCGGCTATTTTCTTAGAATCTTTAACCCCTAAAAGCTCACATTCATCTGGTAATACAACTGCACAAGCTACAACAGGTCCTGCCAGCGGTCCTCGTCCTACTTCATCAATACCTATAAGCAGCTTATGTTCTCCACGAAATGCTTGGTCAAAATAGAGTTTATCCGCCCATTCTTCTTTAAGCTTTTCAAGGGTTTCTAATTGCTTTTTATATTTTTGACATAGTTTTATTACACTTTGACGTGTATCTACCTCATATACTTTAATAAGCGAAAGAAGCGCCTCAGAAGAAGCGCTCTTTAATTCAAGTTCTATTGCTTTGACTGTTTTTTTAATCTCATTCATTATTCTAATACTCCTATTGTATCAAAAGGATATATTCTAAATCCGCCTATAGCGATAACTTTATCACTCTTTATAGCTCCAAATACACGACTATCTGCACTTTCTTCTCTGTTATCACCCATCATCCAGTAACTTCCTTCTGGCACTGTATAAGGAAACTCTATATCGCTCCAAGAAAATGGATTTGTTGTATGCTCATATCTTATATAAGCTGATTCATCAATTGCTTCACCATTTACATACACATCTCCATCAATAAGGTCAACTGTATCGCCGCCTGTTGCAATAAGACGTTTAACAAGTCTTTCTCCATCTTGATAGAAAATGACAATCTCACCTATTCTAGGTTCTCTTCCATAAGCAGTAAAAGGGCTTACAATAAGATGATCTTTTTCCATAATCGTTGGTACCATAGAACTTGTTGGTACCTCTGTGTGCATAGCAACAAAACGAATGACTAAAAGTGCTGCTAAAAGTGCTACTAGTAAATCTTTACTAAAGTCTAATATATTTCTTAACTTGTACATGACTAAGCCCTCTTTCTTTTCATTTTATCTATCTACTTTAAAACGCCTATAGCTTGAAATGGAAAAATCTTCAAGGCTCCAATAGCAATAATAGCATTTTTTGATATTGATCCAAAAATACGGCTATCTGCACTACCTTCTCGATTATCCCCCATCATAAAATAGCAGCCCTCAGGAACTATATATGGAAATTCTATGTCACTTCCTGCATATTCTCTTGTTCCGTTATATGTATGGATATAGGCTGTTTCATCTATTTCTTCATTATTAATATAGACCTTTCCATCTTTTAAGTCAACGACATCATTAGGTTCACCAATAACACGTTTAATAAGATGTTCTCCGCCATACTCAAAGACTACAATTTCACCTCTTTTAGGTGTCCTGTAATAATTAGGCATAAGATTAACGATAAGATGATCTCCAGGCTCAATAGTTGGAATCATCGAACCTGAAGGAATTCTAGTATGCATCATTAGAAATTGTGAGATTAGAAGGGCACACAATATCGCTAAAAAGGGCTCCTTCATAAACTCTAATAAATTTTTGATTTTTTTCAACAGTCTCAATCCTCTCTTATGAGGTCTGATGGAGATTCTACAGTAATTCTTCCTAATTTGCCACTTCTAAACTCATCTAAAACGACAAGTGCTGTCCTTGTTTCATCTATATCACCACCAGGCACAATAAATCCACGCTTTTTACCTATCATAAGTAGTATATCATAAGCACTTGTTTCTGGTAAAATTTCAATTTTATAACGTGTTTCTAATTTATCTTTAAAACGTTTTGATCCAAGTTCTAAAAATCCCATAGCTAACTCACGACTATCTAAAATTTCATCTTTAATTGAACCTAAATAAGCAAGTTTTTTCGCTACTTCTTGATCTTCAAACTTTGGCCATAAAATACCTGGCATATCTAAAAGTTCAAATCCTTTTTTAATTTTAACCCATTGCTTACCGCGGGTTACCCCTGGTTTATCACCTGTTTTAGTAGAACCTTTCCCCACTAATGAATTAATAAATGTAGATTTCCCTACATTAGGAATGCCTACGATCATTGCACGAATAGGTCTATAAATACGTCCTCTTGCTTTATCACGTTCGATCTTTTCTTTAAGCATGTCCTCTGCAGCTTGTGTAACTTCTTTAATCCCTTTACCTGAAGTCGCTACAATTTCAATAACACGTACATTTGCACTACTATACCACTTGCTCCATTCTTTTACCACACTTGGATCAGAAAGGTCACTTTTATTTAAAACAATAAGTCGCATTTTACCTTTTGTTAATTTATCAATATCAGGATTTTTAGTACTATATGGCGCACGTGCATCAAGTAATTCAATGACAATATCAACAAGCTTAACATTCTCCTCTATGAGACGTCTTGTTTTCGTCATATGACCTGGATACCATTGTATTTGCATAATATTCACCTTTATTTCTATTAAATTCTATTTATTTTAAAAATGGATTTTTCCAAAAAGGCCATATTCTTAGACTAATACGTCCTACAATATTCTTCTTTGGTACACATCCAATATAATTAAATCGACTATCAATACTACTATTATAATTATCCCCTAATACAAAGTAAGTGCCTTCTGCAACTGTAAAAGGATACTTAATATCACCTCTATGCATCATAGCATCTTCATCAGAGTTATTGATAGGGGTTCCATTGATATAAAGCTGGCCGTCTTTGTAATCAATGATATCTCCTGGCAAACCTACAATACGTTTCACAACTGGTGTCTTGACATTATTGGTGTAAAATCCTATAATATCTCCTTTTTTAGGTATACTCATTTTATAGGCTAGCTTATTAATAATGACCATATTATTATTGTCTAAAAGTGGCGCCATGGAAGTGCCTTGCACTTTTAAATTTTGTACTAAAAAAGCATTAACCACTAAAACAACAATAATAGCTATAATCAAATCTTTAAAGAAACCTAAGAGCTGATCTTTCTTTTTACCTCTTGGATCTTTCATATAAAATTCTCTCATTTCTATACACAAAAAGGGACTATAAAAGTCCCTTTTTATTTTATTAATTGTTTTCTTACTTGATTAATTCTTTAACTTTAGCATTTTTACCAACGCGGTCACGTAAGTAGTTAAGTTTAGCACGTCTTACTTTACCACGACGAATAACTTCGATTTTTTCAAGAAGTGGTGAATGAACTGGCCATGTTTTTTCAACACCAACACCGTAAGAAATTCTTCTTACTGTGAAGTTTTCACGAGCTCCACCATTTTGTCTTTTTAATACGATCCCTTCGAACATTTGTACACGTTCTCTTTGACCTTCTTTGATACGAGCGTAAACACGTACTGTGTCCCCTACGTTGAATGGTGTTACTTCTCTGATTTGTTCATTTTCAATTGCTCTGATAATTTCGTTCATGTGTATTCTCCTTTAATCTGAGACGTTCATTACCCATACATTTTGGCAGAGGACCGTCCGTAATAACTCTAGGCAATTATAGCATGTCCGCCTAGGATTTGCAACG
Organism: Niameybacter massiliensis; assembly: GCF_001282685.1. Taxonomy (GTDB): domain Bacteria; phylum Bacillota; class Clostridia; order Lachnospirales; family Cellulosilyticaceae; genus Holtiella; species Holtiella tumoricola. The sequence continues at coordinate 640,453 of NZ_LN875035.1, forward strand.
TTTTTTTGCATATTCATTAATAAAACATTTTTCTTTTTCTGTTAATTTTGCTCTTTTTAGTAGATCTGGTCTTTTATTAAAAGTGTTAATAAGTGACATTTCTCGCCTATAAGCTGCAATCTTTTGATGATTCCCTGATAAAAGAACATCTGGAACAGCTTCATCACGATAGACTGCTGGTCTTGTGTAGTGAGGATACTCTAATAAACCATCTGAAAAACTTTCATCCTGGAAGGATTCAGCTTTCCCTAAAACACCTGGCACCAATCTACTAATACTATCTGCTACCACAAGCGCTGCTAATTCACCACCTGTAAGTACATAATCTCCAATTGAGACTTCCTCCGTCACTATTGCATCTAAAGCACGCTGATCAATCCCCTCATAGTGGCCACATAATAAAACAATGTGTTCTTCGCTACTTAACGCTTCTGCCATTTGTTGCTTCCAAGGCTTTCCTTGTGGAGACATATAAAGTACATGTTGTGGTGCTACAGAAGAATGCTCCACAATATGGTCGTAGCATCTGCATACAGGATCAGCCATCATAAGCATCCCTGCACCACCACCATAAGGATAGTCATCTACCTGTAGATGTTTATTATTTGCAAAATCTCTAATATTTATTGCTTCTATTTCGATTAAACCATTTTGTCTTGCTCGCCCTAATATACTACAATTCACTGCATTCTCAATCATCTCTGGAAACAGTGTCATAATGGTAATCTTCATGATTAATCTTCCAGCCCTTCTAAAAGGTGTACAAGCATTTCACCTTTTTCTAGATCAATTTTTAAAATACATTGTTTAATCGCTGGAATAAGAATTTCTTTCTCTGTATTACGTACTACATACACATCATTACTACCTGTTACAAGAATATCAACTAACTTTCCAAGGTCACGCCCTTCTTCTGTTACTACTTTTAGGCCGTATAAATCACATTGGTAATATTCATCTTGTCCTAACGGAAGTGCATCTTTACGATTAATTTTAAGTGTACTATTTTTAAGAAGTTCAGCATCATCCATATTATCAATTCCTTTAAATTTTAAAAGAACGAAATTTTTATGATAACGTACAGTTTCAATTTCTTTTATTGATTCTGTACGATTTTGTATAACGATTTCTTTTAGTTTTCCAAAACGTTTAATATCATCTGTAGAAGGTAGTACACGTACTTCTCCTTTTACACCATGTGTATTTACGATTCTTCCAATTGTAAGCATTTGTTCCATTGTCTTATTTCCTTTCTTAATATCTTAAATACTCACTATAAAGGCTCTATGCAAGGCTTTTTAGTCAATTTCTAAGCATTTATGTATCTTTTATTATCATTGTTCATTATAAAGTATACCCTATGTCTTGCTTTATTAAAACACTCAATCTATAAGTTAATTATTGTTTATTTTATACCTAATATGAATAAATACTAAGATAGACGTTTAGTAGATCTATAAAAATTCTGTATATAATAAATAGGCTAGGGAATTCCCTAGCCTATTCACTAATTTCAACAACTACTTTCTTACTAGAAGATGCTGTTGCTGATTTCACAATGGTACGGATTGCTTTAGCAATCTTGCCTTGCTTTCCGATGATTTTACCCATATCGCTTGGGGCTACTTTTAGTTCTAGAATTACTGCATTCTCTTCCTCACGTTGTGAAACAGAAACTTCTTCTGGCAAATCTACCAATTGTTTGGCGATCACTTCAACTAAACTTTTCATCGGATCCCCTCCATGTGGGCGTTAATTACATTTCAACGCCAGATTTTTTAAGTAAAGTTTTAACTGTATCTGTTGGTTGAGCACCATTTGCTAACCATTTTTCTACAGCTTCTTTATTTACGCTTAATTCATTTGGTTCTTGACATGGATTGAAGTAACCTACTTCTTCGATGAAACGACCATCTCTTGGTGAACGAGAATCTGCTACTACGATTCTATAAAAAGGAGCTTTCTTTGCACCTAATCTTTTTAAACGAATTTTTACTGCCATGTTGTTACCTCCTAAGGTTAATTAATTATATTATTTATTTACATAAAAGGTAATTTAAATTTACCTTTTTTGCCTTTCATCATACCAGACATTTGTTTCATCATTGTTTGCATTTGCTCAAACTGTTTGATGAGACGATTAACTTCTTGAAGATCACGTCCACTTCCTGCTGCAATACGTTTCTTACGAGACATATTAATAATACTAGGATTTTGACGTTCCTCTTTCGTCATAGATAAAATAATGGCTTCAATGTATGCTAGTTGTTTGTCATCTACATCGATTTCACCAAGCTTAGATGTATTCATGCCTGGTAACATGCCTAAGATTTGGTTAAGTGGACCCATTTTTTTAATTTGACGCATTTGATCTAAAAAGTCATCAAAGTTAAATTCAGCTTTTCTAAATTTAGCTTCTAATTCTTTTGCTTTATCTTCATCGTAATTTTGTTGAGCCTTTTCGATTAATGTTAATACGTCACCCATACCCAAAATACGAGAAGCCATACGCTCTGGATGGAATGGTTCTAAATCACTAAGTTTTTCACCCATACCTGCATATTTAATAGGTTTGTTGGTTACGGCTTTTACAGATAATGCTGCACCACCTCTGTTATCACTATCTAACTTAGTCATAACAATACCATCAATCCCTAGTGCTTCATTAAAGGATTCTGCTACGTTTACAGCATCTTGCCCTGTCATCGCATCTACAACTAAGAGAATCTCTCTTGGCTTAACTTCCGCTTTAATGAATTTAAGCTCGTCCATAAGCACTTCATCAATATGAAGACGTCCTGCTGTATCGAGGAGTACTACATCAAAGTTATTTTCTCTCGCATATTCCATACCTGCTTTTGCAATATCAACAGGATTATGGTCTGTCCCTAAAGAAAAAACTGGAATGTTAACTTGTTTCCCTACTTTCATAAGCTGGTCAATAGCAGCTGGACGATAAACGTCACATCCTACTAATAATGGTCTCTTACCTTGGGATTTGATAAGTGCTGCAAGTTTACCACTTGTTGTTGTCTTACCTGCTCCTTGGAGACCTACCATCATAATTGGTGTAATACCTTTTGAAGCAAATGTAATTTTGCTTTGTGTACCACCCATAAGGGCTACAAGCTCATCATTAACAATTTTAATGACTTGCTGTCCTGGTGTTAAACTTTCTAACACCTCAGTGCCTACTGCACGTTCTTCTATTGTTTTAATAAACTGTTTAACAACTTTAAAGTTAACATCTGCTTCTAAAAGTGCAAGCTTAACTTCTCTTAATGCTAGTTTAACATCTTTATCGCTAAGCTTCCCTTTACTTTTAAGCTGTTTAAAAACATCTTGCAATTTGGTTGATAATTGATCAAAGGCCATTTCCGGAATTCCTCCTACATTTCACTTGACAATTGTTCAAGAAGTGCAATAGCTTCTTGCAATTGCTTTTCTTTTTCTGTTTCACCAAGTGGTGAGCATTGTTTAAGTTTATCTTTTACCTCTGTAAGAATCTTTTCCTGTTTGACGTATTTTGTCCATAATTCTAGCTTACTTTCAAGATCCAACATCTTTTGTTCAGCTTTCTTAATTGTGTCAAAAACGCTTTGGCGGCTAATATTGTAGGTGGTAGCGAGCTCTCCTAGCGATAAATCATCAAAATAATATCGCATCAATAAATCACGCTGCTTGTCTGTAAGTAGTGACTCATAAAAATCATATAAATAACTCACTTCAACAAACTTCTCCATACAACACCCCCTAGCTGTCAGCCTCTTTTACTTTACAGATGAATTATAAAGAATAACTTGTATTTTGTCAACTCTAATTTTATTTTTGTTCAAAAAGAGCTGCTGCAAAAGCTTTAGGGTCAAAAGGTTGAAGATCATCAATCTTTTCCCCTACACCAATATATTTAACAGGTACATTTAAGTTTTCACAAATACCTACCACGGCTCCACCTTTAGCTGTTCCATCTAATTTTGTTAAAATGATACCATCTACGTTCGCTACTTCTTTAAAAACTTTAACTTGTGAAATAGCATTTTGCCCTGTTGTTGCATCTAAAACAATTAGCACTTCTTTATGTGCTTCTGGATATTCACGTTCAATAATACGTCCCATTTTTTCAAGTTCTTTCATTAGGTTCGTCTTGTTTTGCAGACGCCCCGCTGTATCACAGATAAGTAAATCACACTTTCTTGATTTTGCAGCTTTAATCCCATCATATACAACAGCGGCCGGATCTGATCCTTCTTCATGCTTAATAAGTGGCACGCCTGAACGATCTGCCCAAATTTGGAGTTGTTCAATAGCTGCTGCACGGAATGTATCTGCTGCTGCTAAAATAACATTCTTATTCTCTTCTTTGAATTGATGTGCTAACTTACCAATTGTAGTCGTTTTACCTACCCCATTCACACCGATAACTAAAATAACATTGGGCTTACCTTCTTCAACAAGTGGTTTCCACTCATGAGCTGTTAAAATCCCTGTGATGATTTCTTGTAATGCAAGTTTTAAATCACCTGGTTCAGTAATTTTCTCTGTTTTAACTTTTTCACGAAGTTTTTCCATGATATTCATGGTAGTTTCTACACCAAAGTCAGCCATGATTAGGGCTTCCTCTAATTCTTCATAAAGGTCTTCATCTATTTTCTTAAAGCCTTTTAAAACATCATCTACAGCACCTAAAAACTGGTCACGTGTTTTTGTTAACCCACTAAACAACTTAGAGAAAAGTCCCTTTTTCTTAGGCGTTTCTTCACTCCCACTATTTTCACCTTGTTTAGCTTCCTCTGCTAATCTTGCTTCCTCAGCTTGTTTAGCTTCTTCTGCTAATCTTGCTTCCTCAGCTTCTTTAGCCTCTTCTGCTAATCTTGCTTCCTCAGCTTCTTTAGCCTCTTCTGCTAATCTTGCTTCCTCAGCTTCTTTAGCCTCTTCTGCTAATCTTGCTTCCTCAGCTTCTTTAGCTTCTTCTACTAATCTTACCTCCTCAGCTTCTTTAGCCGCTTCTGCTAATCTTGCTTCCTCAGCTTCTTTAGCTTCTTCTGCTAATCTTGCCTCCTCAGCTTCTTTAGCCTCTTCTGCTAATCTTACTTTCTCAGCTTCTTTAGCTTCTTCTGCTAATCTTGCTTCCTCAGCTTCTCTAGCTTCTTCTGCTAATCTTGCTTCCTCAGCTTCTCTAGCTTCTTCTGCTAATCTTGCTTCCTCAGCTTCTCTAGCTTCTGACTCTAGATTTTGACTTTCGTCTATATGAGCTCCTTCAACTGGCTTAGTCTCTTCTTTTCTTTTGAATAATTTCTTAAAAAATGACACGTATGGTCCTCCTTAACTTGTCTTTTTATCTAAATATTTTGTTGCCTCTTCAAGTTTAATTGAAAGGACAGTGGAAACACCTCTCTCTTGCATAGTCACACCATAAAGTGTATCTGCACGTTCCATTGTACCTTTTCTATGTGTAATAACAATGAACTGAGTGTCTTTTGAAAGATTTCCTAGATACTCTGCAAAACGTAATACGTTGGCATCATCTAGTGCCGCTTCAATCTCATCCAGTACGCAGAATGGTGATGGTTTAAGCTTAAGAATACCAAAGAGCAATGCAATAGCTGTTAGCGTTCTCTCTCCCCCTGATAGAAGGGTCATATTTTGTAGCTTCTTACCTGGTGGCTTAGCAATAATCTCAATCCCTGATTCAAGAATGTTCTCTTCATCCACTAATTGTAAGAATGCCATCCCACCGCCAAAGAGCTCTTTAAAGACATAACTGAAATTTTCTGCAATAACTGTAAACTGCTCTCTAAAGATTTCATGCATTTGCGCTGTAAGCTGATCAATAAGCTCCATTAATGTTGCTTCAGCTTTTTCAATATCTTGTCGCTGAGTAGATAAAAATTCAAAACGTGTTTTAGTCTCATCAAACTCTACTACTGCATTTACATTAACATGACCAATCACTTTTATTTGTGCACGTAATCTATCAGCTAATTTTTTCATTTCTACAATAGGCCCCATATCTTTCTTAAATGGTAAACATGCAGAATAAGTCAGTTCATACTGCTCCCACATATTATCGCTTTGTTTCTTCTCTTCTAGCTCTACCATTTCTTTTCTAGTCGTTAACCTATAATGTTCTTCTTTTAACTTCGCAACACGTTCTAATATACGTTCAATTTCTTTTTCATAATTTGATAACGTTTCTTCTAATTGAACACGCCCTTTTTCTAAGTCCACTTTACTTTGTTTGGAGTTTTCAATCTCCTCACCTAACTTTTTAATAGTTTCATGGGTATCTTCAATCGTAAGTCGAATTTTCTTCTCATCCTCAAGTAAAGAATCTTTACGTTCTATAATATTTAAATGTTGCTCATCCGAATTTGATAAGTTATGTTCAATATTTTTTATCTGTTCTTCAATATGTTTACGACTGCCTCTTATACTCATCTNTAATTCATTTCTTAGTGCCTCTCGCCTAGATTTAAGGCTTTCTAACTCTGCCTCTAATGCTTTAAGACTTTCTTGATCCATAACAATAGTTTCTTCTAATGCTTTGATCTTGTCATAGACTTCATCCTTGCCTTTTGCTACAACTTCTTTTGCTTCTTCTATGGAGAGTTTTTCTTCTACCAATTGAAGTTGAGATTGTTTCGTAAGCTTGAGACTATTTTCACCTTTATCTATTTCTAAGATAATTGTTTTTTCAGTTTCTTTTAAGCTTTCACACTGCTTGTATAGTGTTTCCCATTCTACTCTCAGCGTTTCTTTTTCTGCTTCATGGTCTTTAATCGCCTGGCTCAATGCTACAGTTTCTTCTTCTAACTGTACATGTAAAGCCTGAAGTTCCTTGAGTTCTCTTGTACGAGAGAAAATATTATTCTTATTATTTTTACTTGCACCACCACTTAATGATCCCCCTGCATGGAACACTTCTCCATCCAAAGTTACAATTTTATAGCGGTATTTATACTTGCGTGCAATTTGTGAGGCATGATTCATATCATCTACAATCAAAATACGTCCAAGTAAATTGGCTACAACAGGACTATATATGCTATCAAAGGTAACAAGTTCACTCCCAAGCCCTAGGAATCCTGTCTCCTTACGTAGTGCCGCTATGTCCTGAACGGCTCCAAAGGCCTGAATAGTATCTAAGGGTAAGAAAGTTACCTTGCTAATATTACGTTGTTTCATAAGTTGAATCATCGCTTTAGCATCTTGCTCTGTTTGCGTAACAATATTTTGCATTGCACCACCTAAAGCGGTTACAATAGCAATTTCATAGTCTTTTGGCACTTGAATGACATCTGCTGTAATACCTAGTATTCCTTGCCACTTGCCCGGCTCTTGCTTTTTAATAGTCAGAACTTGCTTAACACTTTGATAATAGCCCTCAAAGTCATTTTTAACTTGTTCTAACCAAGCAATTTGGCGCTTTGCTTGATCCTTTTTCTGAGCATTAGAATGCCAGCTACGCTCAAGCTCTGTAAGGGTATCTTGAAGAGTCTTTCTTTGCTCTTCAAGTGTATTAAAAGCTGTTTGTGCTTGCTCTAGCTTTTCTTTTGTTTCCTTTTCTTTTTTACGCCCCACTTGCAAACTTACTTCTTGATGCGTAATATCACTATTTAAGGTTTGAATAGCTTCAGTCAATTGACTATAACGGTAATCCATCTGTTCTTCAATGGAACTTTGCTTATCAATTTCTGACTTTAAAAGGTCTATTTGATGTATTTTATCAAATACCTCGGCCTTAGAGCTTTCAAGATTCTTTTCTTTTTGTTCCAAGCTCATTTGTTCTGTTTCAAAGGCTGCCTCTTTTTTAATTAAGCGTTCTCTTTTTGTTGCTTCCTCTAATTCTAGAGCTGTTCCTTTAACTTTAAGCACTTGATGCTCATTTTGCATCGTTTCTTTATAGTCTTGTTGTTTCTTTGTATCTTTATCAATCTGATCAATCAATTGATGAATACTACTAATACGTTCTTCACTAATTTGAATGCTCGCTTGCTGACGCTGTTGGTCTTTTTCTAACTGGCTAATATGATTAAGTAACTTTTCAAGTTCACTAAAAAGCTCTTGACGTTTTTCTTTACATTCAGTTTGTCTAATAAGTATCGTATCTTTTTGTGCGTTAGTATCCTTCAACTCACGTTCTATATTGTCTAGCGTTTCACCTAGCTTCGCAGTATCTTGTTTAATACGCTCAACTTCTTCAATATAAAGATTAATGTCAACTTCTTTAAGCTCATCTTTTAATTTCCAGTAAGACCTTGTCTTTTCTGCTTCTTTTTCTAATGGTTCTAAACGCGATTCAATTTCACTCATAATATCATGTATACGGAGTAAATTTTCACGTTCTTTTTCAAGCTTTTTCTCTGCTTCTAGCCTTCTCACTTTATATTTATAAATACCTGCAGCTTCTTCGAATAAGCTACGTCTATCTTCTGGTTTTGAGCTTAGAATCTTATCAATCTGACCTTGTCCAATGATTGAGTATCCTTCTTTCCCAATCCCTGTATCCATAAAGAGTTCTTGAATATCTTTAAGCCTACAATGTGACCCATTAATAAAATATTCACTCTCTCCTGATCTATATACACGTCTTTTAATCACAACTTCTTCATATTCAATAGGAAGAACATGATCATCATTTTTAATATACATGGCTACTTCTGCATAACCTAAAGATTTCCGCTTTTCAGTCCCTGCAAAAATAATATCTTCCATTTTAGTCCCACGCAATGTCTTTGCACTTTGCTCTCCTAGAACCCATCTAATGGCATCTGCTACGTTACTTTTTCCACTTCCATTTGGACCAATAACGGCTGTTATCCCTTGTGGGATACTTAGCTTAACCGCATCACCGAAAGATTTAAATCCATGTATCTCTATTTTCGCTAGATACATATATCACCTCATCATTATTTTTCTAAAGCTTTTAAGGCTGTTTGAGCTGCACGCTGTTCGGCTTCTTTTTTACTTTTTCCTACCCCTTTACCTAGACATGTTTCACCATGGTAAACGGCAACATAGAAATCTTTATCATGATCTGGGCCTTTTTCATCAACTACTTCATAATGTAGTGGTTGAAGGCTTTCTCTTTGAATATTCTCTTGTAAGATGGTTTTAAAATCTGTATAAAGTGCATCTACTGAAAGATGATCCACATTTTTTATAAGCGTAGCTGTTAAAAAGGCAACAACATCTTCAAACTGTCCATCTACAAAAATTGAACCGGTTACCGCTTCAAATGCATCCGCCAAGATAGAATTACGTGTACGTCCTCCGGTCATCTCTTCCCCTTTACCGAGAAGAATATAGCTTCCTAGCTCCATAAGACGTGCTGTCTTAGCTAATGAGCCTTCACAAACAATACTTGCTCTAATCTTGGATAAATCGCCTTCTGGCATACTTGGATATTTATCAAATAAATACTTACTAATAATTAAATCTAAAATAGCATCGCCTAAAAACTCCAGACGTTCATTATCTTTAATTTGTAAATTACGATGTTCATTGGCAAATGACCTATGTGTCACTGCATTTCTTAAATGTTCCAAGTCATTAAACTTATAACCTATACGAGATTCTAACTCTATAAGCTTTTTTTGACTCATTATAGTTCCTAATTTTTTGTGCATATTAATCGCTCCTAATTTAAGTGAATAGCACACTTTAAATAGATTGTTGAATAATTAATAGATTTACCTATTCAACATTCTATTTAAGATATGCGAAAAGCCCCGCTAAGCGAGGCTATTTATTAATCTAATCCATTTGCTTGTTTAATGAATTCTACAACATCCCCTACTGTTGCAATATTTTCTGCATCTTCGTTGGAGATTTCTAAATCAAATTCTTCTTCTAAAGCCATTATAATTTGAAAAATATCCAGAGAATCTGCATTGAGGTCATCCGTAAAAGATGTTTCTAATGTTACATCTCCTTCTGAAATATTAAGCTGTTCACTAATAATTTCTCTGACTTTCTCAAATACCATACTAACACCTCTTATGAAAATTTATACTTTGATAATATTATATACATGTTTTGTAGTCAATATTATTTTTAACTAAATTTAGAAGCTATTTTCTCAACTAATTGATCTTCAATGAACTGTTCAGTTTGTAAGATTGTAGCATAAATCTGTTCTCTTTTAGAATTACCATGAGTTTTAACCACAAGTCCATTCACGCCTAAAAGTGGTGCGCCACCTTTTGAGGCATAATCAAACTTCTGCTTAATATTTTTAATTCCCTTCATCATAAGTGCCGCAGCAAGCTTTGTGATGAAATTACGTTTGAATTCGTCCTTAAGCATAGAAAATACCCACATGCCGAATCCTTCCATAAATTTGAGCACTACATTTCCTACAAAAGCATCACAGACTAAAACATCAGCATGTCCAGCTGGTATTTCTCTTGCTTCAATATTTCCAATGAAGTTAACCTTGTCATCTTCTTTAAGGAGTTTGAAAGCTTCTTTTGTTAAACTATTACCTTTTTCTTCTTCTGTACCCACGTTAATGAGACCTACTTTAGGGTTTTTAACACCCATACACTCTTCCATATAAACAGTTCCCATACGTGCAAACTGAGTAAGATAAGAAGGTTTTGCGTCCATATTCGCACCACAGTCAATAAGTAATGTATTGCCTGTTTTAGTTGGAATAATAGGGGCTAATGCAGGGCGTTCTACACCTTTAATTCTTCCCACTATTAAAGTTCCTCCGGCAAGTAATGCACCAGAGTTTCCGGCAGATACAAGGCCATCTACCTTTTTATCTTTAACAAGATTTAATCCAACAACCATGGATGACTCTTTTTTTGAACGAATTGCGCTAACAGGATGGTCTTCCATTGTAATACAGTCTTGGGCATCCACAATTTCAATTTTACTTGAATCATATGTAGTGTCCTTGAGCTTTTGGCGAATTACAGTTTCATTACCTACAAGTACAAGTGTGCTTTTGATTTCTTTAGAAGCTAAAATACATCCTTGAAGTACTTCGTCGGGTGCATAATCTCCACCCATAACATCTACTGCTATCTTTGGCATTTTCATCACCCTTTATCATTTACTACAATTTAACTAAATATGCAAAAAGACAGCATATAGCTGCCTTCTTGCCGAAAATTAATCTACTTTAACTACAACGCGATTTGCGTAAGAACCACATGCTTTACAAACACGGTGTGGCATCATAAGTTCACCACATTTAGAACATTTTACTAAGTTAAGTGGAGAAAGTTTCCAATTTGCTTTACGTTGGTTTCTTCTTGCTTTACTAGTCTTTCTTTTTGGTACTGCCATGTTAACACCTCCTCAGTTGCTATTCTTTGCTATTAAGACAAAAAATATCTTTTAGCGCCTCTAGTCTTGGATCGATGTCAGCTTTATCACATTTACATGTGACTTCATTCAAGTTGGCACCACATTCTAGGCACATTCCTTTGCAATCCTCTTTGCAGAGGGATTTCATTGGCATGGCCATAGCAATACTCTCTAAAATGGTATCTGACAAATCAACACTAGATTTTGTCACACGTTTAATATCCTCATCCCCTATAAGCAATTCCTCGCTTGTAGAAAATTGGTCATCAAGTATGGCATGCAGAGGATAATCAAACGTACGCATGCAACGATCACATACAAGCTTAAGTGTGATGTCGACTTCACCTTTTACAGTGTAAAGCTCACCGCTTTTTTCGACTGTCCCATATACTCTTGCAGTGTAATCTGTCACCTTGCTTAACAATCTTAGATTTGGTAAAGAAATTTGTATTTCTTTATCAAATTCTAGTATGTCTTGTTTTGTAAGTGTCTGGATATTTATTATCATTCGTTTTCACTCCACTAGGTAACACTTCTGTAATTATACATATCCTAGGATATTTTGTCAATGGATTATTTGTGAAGTAATCTTTTAGCGTCTCTTGCAATCATAAGTTCTTCATTTGTTGGTACTAATAACATACGAACTTTTGCATTTTCTGCTGATAGATCTCTTTCTACACCACGACATTTATTTTTTTCAACATCGATTTCAACGCCTAACCATGTAAGCATATTTGCAACTTCTTCTCTCATGATTGCATTGTTTTCACCAAGGCCACCTGCGAAACAGATTGCATCTACACCATTCATAAGTGCTGCATATGCACCAATGTATGATACTAAACGATGTTGGAATGCATCCATTGTGAAACGAGATGCTTCATCACCAGCTACAACACCATCTTCGATTTCTCTAAAGTCACTACCCATTTCAGATAATGCAAGTACACCTGATTTTTTGTTAAGCATAGCATCTACTTCTTTAGCGCTCATGCCTTCTTTTTCCATTAAAAATGGAATAATAGCAGGATCGATATCTCCTGAACGTGTACCCATTACAAGACCTGCAAGTGGTGTGAAGCCCATTGATGTTTCCACAGATTCACCATTTTTAACAGCACATACACTTGCACCGTTACCTAAATGACATACAATGATTTTAGCTTCTTCAACTGATTTACCAATCATTTCAGCAGCTTTTTGTGATACATATTTATGTGATGTACCATGGAAACCATATTTACGAACACCATGTTTTTTGTAGTATTCTTGTGGAATAGCATACATAAAAGCTTCTTTTGGCATTGTTTGGTGGAAAGCAGTATCAAATACAGCTACCATAGGTACACCTGGCATAAGTTCTTCACATGCACGAATACCTGTTAAGTTTGCTGGATTATGAAGTGGTGCAAGATCACAACAATCTTCGATTGCTTTGATAACTTCATCTGTGATTACTACAGAGTCAGTGAATTTTTCTCCACCATGTACGATACGGTGACCTACTGCATCAATTTCATCAATTGAAGATACACATGCAGTTGTACCTGTTGTAATCATCTCGATCATTTTTTCTAGTGCTTCTTTGTGAGTATGGAATTCACATGGAATTTTCACTGTTTCTTGACCTTCTGTTGTGTGTTTGATGAAAGAACCATCAATACCTATTCTTTCACAGATACCGATAGCTAATACGCTTTCGTTTTCCATGTTTAATACTTGATACTTAAGTGATGAACTACCACAGTTTACTACTAAAACGTTCATTGAACTCTCTCCTTAAAAATAAATTATAATAATTTGTTACTAGTTATTTTGAGCTTGTACTGCTGTAACTGCTACAACACCAACGATGTCATCTGCGCTACAACCTCTTGATAAGTCATTTACAGGTTTAGCAATACCTTGTGTAATAGGACCATAAGCTTGCGCTTTTGCAAGACGTTGTACAAGTTTGTAACCGATATTACCTGCATCTAAGTCAGGGAAAACAAGTACATTTGCTTTACCTGCTACTTTACTTTCTGGTGCTTTTGCAGCCCCAACTTCTGGTACGATTGCAGCATCTAATTGAAGCTCGCCATCAACAGTAAGTTCTGGATATTCAGCTTTTGCAATACGTGTAGCTTCTACAACTTTATCTACATCAGCGTGTTTTGCACTACCGTATGTAGAGTGAGAAAGCATTGCTACAATAGGTTCTTCCCCTACTAATTGTTTAAAGCTTTTTGCTGAACTATCAGCAATTGCTGCAAGTTCTTCTGAATTTGGATTTTGGTTAAGTCCACAGTCAGAAAATACGAAAATACCATTTGAACCTAAGTCACAATTTGGTACGTCCATTAAGAAGAATGAAGATACAAGTTTTGTACCTTTAGCTGTTTTTAAGATTTGAAGAGATGGTCTAAGAACATTAGCTGTTGAGTTGACTGCACCAGCAACCATACCATCAGCTTTGCCCATTTTTACCATCATTACACCTAAGAATAAAGAATCTTTTTGAAGAAGTTCAGTTGCTTTTTCAGTTGTCATACCTTTAGCACCACGAAGTTCTACAAGTTTCTCAATATAAGTATTCATTTCTTCAAATGCTTGAGGATCTACAATTTGAGCTTTTTCTAAATTTAAGCTATCTGCTTTATTTAAAATCTCTTCTCTGTTACCAATAAGAATAAGATCTGCAATTTCTTCCTTTAAGATAGCATGTGCAGCATTAAGCGTACGCATATCTCCTGTTTCTGGTAAAACAATTGTTTTCTTGTCACTTTTTGCACGTGCTTTAATTGAATCTAAAAAAGACATAATAAAACCCCTTTCAAATTTTTCCTTTTATCAATTCCTCTTTTCATATTATATAAAATGTATCTCGTGTATACAAGAGTGAATTTGAAAAAATTCGTCTTTCTTGTAAGTTTAGTCTTTAATCTGACTATACTTTAAGATAAAATAGAAACCACTTACTTTATACTTTTGGAGGTCTGTATGCATATTATTGGTATAGTTGTAGAATATAACCCGTTTCATAACGGACATTTCTATCAAATTCAACAAATACGCAAGAAGTATCCAGGATGTGCAATCGTCGTAGTGATGAGTGGTCATTTTTCTCAAAGAGGCCTTCCTTGTGTACTTGATAAATTTTCTCGTAGTGAAATGGCTTTAGCCTGTGGTGTTGACTTGGTCCTAGAGCTTCCAGTTGTCTATGCTACTGCAAGTGCTGAACGTTTTTCTCAAGCCGCTGTTAGCCTCTTACACAAATCTGGAATTGTAGATATACTCTGTTTCGGAAGTGAAACACCGGATCTTGCACTTATGCAAGACCTTGCTTCTTTATTACTTGAGGAGCCTCCTTTCGTGTCTGCTCAAATAAAAAATTATTTGTCTCAAGGTGAAAGCTATCCCCGCGCTCGTCTTTTAAGTATAAAAGAATACTTATCCACTTATACTAAGGATACCGTAGATACACTAGAAACCATTCTTTCAAGTCCTAATAATATTTTAAGTATTGAATATTTAAAGGCTTTAAAACATTTAAACTCTCCTATTCAGCCTTTTCCTATTCAGCGTCATATAGCCGGTTATCACGATACGACCATTGAGGGACCCATTGCTTCAGCTACAGCAATCCGACAGAATCTCGCACTTGGAGAAGGACATAAAGCTAAAGGAAGTATGCCAGAGCCTGCATATCATCTTCTTAATCAATATACACCTAAATCGATTAATCTTGATGATTATTCAGAGCTCTTTCATTATAAGATGATTATGTCCAACCTTGAAAGTTTATATGCGGTATGGGATATTCCTTCTAACTTATGTCGCTCTCTATACCATGCTAGCAAGACACTTCAGCCACTCTCAGAGATTGTCAATCAGGTTACCTCAAAAACCTATACGCGTGCTACGGTTCAACGTGCTATTATCCGTATTTTGCTCAGCGTTCAAACTGATGATTTGTTAGCTTTAGAAAAACTTAATTGGATTCCATATATTCATGTCTTAGGTTGTAATAAAACTTCTACGGCCTTACTTTCTCTCCTAAGTCAAAAATCAGAAGTTCCCCTACTTATTAATGTAAGTAAAGATGAAAATAATCTTGATGACTTAGGCCAAAAACTCTTTAACTATGAGCTTCAAGCAAGTAAACTCTATGCTTTACTTAGCCAAGATGCTATACTCTTAGAAAAAGATTATAAATATCATCCCATTAGACGTTAAAAAAGGTATGTTGCATAAAAACTTTATGCAACATACCTTTTTTATTTTTAATTTCCACTTGTCCTAAAACTGTTATTTTTTATATAGGCTTGTCATACAATAGATAAAGCCATTAATGGCATGAATCCTCAAAAGGAGATGCATACTATGCGAAAAGCTTTTACTGCCTGTTTTATTATTTTCCTTATGCTCATTATGTTACTTGAACCAGGCATCTGCATTGAAGGAGCCACTTCAGGTCTGTTACTCTGGTTCCAAAAAGTTTTGCCTTCATTATTACCTTTTATTATTCTTATTAACTTACTCTGCTTCTTAGGAATAGTTTTCAAATTTAGCAAAGTGATTACACCTGTTACTACTAAACTTTTTCATCTATCTGGAAGTGCTTTCTTAGCCTTTGTATTAGGTCTTATTAGTGGTTATCCAATGGGTGCAAAACTAATCAAAAACTTATTAGAATCAGGTGAAATAACCTTTGAAGAAGCTCAGAAAGCATTGTGTTTTTGTTCTAACTGTGGCCCTTTGTTTATCATTGGGACCATTGGAACGCTTATGCTTGGCCAAACCAACTTAGGCTACTTTTTACTTCTCGTACACATCTTGTCTGCTTTTCTTATGCTCTTACTTAGCCGTTTCTATCATGTATCTTCTACTAACAGTGTATCAAAAAGCTTACCCACAAATAGCAAAATGAGTTTTTCACAAGCCTTTACTGCAAGTATTCAAAATGGTATGGATACGATCGTTTATGTAGGTGGCTATATTATTTTCTTCTCAATGCTTATGAAATTACTTGGTCACTCTGCATTTTATAACAAGTTCACGCAAATATTAGGTCAGCTCATACATATTGACGGTACACTTATACATACCTTTTGTTTAAGTTTATTTGAATTCTCAAGTGGAAGTGCTGCGCTTACAAGCCTACTTCCAAAAGGTGTACCCTTATTCGCCTGCCTTTCAGCTCTTGTTGCATTTGGTGGTATTTGTGTACTTTTTCAAACCCAATATGTTCTTCAGGGATCAGGGCTTTCTATTAAACCCTACATACTCTCAAAGCTTCTACAGGCACTTCTCGCTTTTATTCTAACCTTTGTACTCTTCCCTATTTGGAATTATTTCTTTAATAGTATACCTTATAATTTTAATGTAATCTGGTCTATTTTGCTTGGTATGGCACTTCTTTGTATTTGTTATTTCTTTAGAAGTTTAGCATCCTCTATGAAAGTACTTGAACGCAGTTAACATACTTTCTCCTAAAGATCATTCCACAGTAAGATATAAAAAAGATGAGTCCCATTATATAAATAATGTGGCTCATCTTTTTTATATCTTACTCTTAAAACACACCTTAAATTAAGAATATTATCTATTCTTGTTCTCTCACTTCTTGAATTTGCATTGGAGCAGGATGAATCATATCTTTTAATTCTTGTCTATGATCATAAAGAATACGTAATTCACTTGTAATATAGTTTTCAAATTTTTGAGTTTCTCTATGAATAGAATCTAATGTTGCTTTAAGCTGTTGTTCTGCTACTTTTACCGTTTCATTAGCATATTCAATGGAACCAATACGAATATCTCTTGCATCTTTACGTGCATTTTCTAAAATCATTTGTGCACGTTCCTCTGCATATTTTGTAATTTCATGTTGCTCAATCATTTTTGATAGGGTTTCTTGAGCCTCTTGTATAATCAATTGCCCTTCATTATGAGCTTCTGCTAAAATTTTGTTACGTTCATCTACAATCCAAACAGATTGTTGTAATTCATTTGGAAGTTTCATACGCATATCTTTGATACACTCTAAAAAATCATCACGATCAATAGAAACTTTACTACTCATAAAGCTACTTTTAGCTTCTTCTAATAAATCCTCCATTTGATCAAGTAAAGACATAATTTCTGTTTCCTTATTATATTCCACTTACATTTCCTCCCTTTTAAATCTTTTCTCTAGCGCCCCCGCTACATATTCTGGTACAAGTTCATGAAAACGGCCATTAAATCTAACCAGTTCACGTACTGAACTCGAACTCAAAAATGAATATTGTGCATTTGTTACTAAAAATATTGTTTCAACTCTTGGTAATAAACTTTTATTAATTTGTGCCATCTGCATTTCATACTCAAAATCTGTCACTGCTCGTAGGCCACGAATAATTACATCTGCGTCTTTTGCTTTTGCATAGTCTACTAATAGTCCTGAGAACGTTTCTACTTTTACATTTGGAAGATGTGAAATACTTTTTTCAATAAGCTCCATACGCTCTTCAGTCTTAAACATTCCTTCACCCTTATGAGGATTTGTAAGAACAGATACATACAGAAGATCTACCAGTTTAGCTGCTCTTTCAATGATATCCATGTGTCCTTTAGTTATAGGGTCAAAACTCCCTGGATAAACTCCTATTTTCACGCTACTGTATCCTTTCAAAAAAACTTAAAGTTGTCGTTTTATATGTCTTTTCTTTAATCAATGTAAAATGATCAAATTGAGGCGTGTGTTTGGTTGTACCGCGTTCTAAAATGATATACCCTCCTTCATTAAGTAAAGCATATTCATTGATACATTCAAATACACGTTCAATGCCTTCTATTGCATAAGGTGGATCCATAAATATAATGTCAAATTTCTCATTTTTGTGCTTTAATTTTTGTAATGCTGTATATATATCTATATTATACACAATTGCATCATCTTGCAATCTTGTTTTTTCTAAATTTGTTTTAATACACTTCAACGCATCTGAGTGATGTTCTACCAAAACTGCACGTTCTGCCCCACGACTAAGTGCCTCAATAGCAATTGCACCACTACCGCTAAATAAATCTAAAAATTTACATCCAGGTATATCAAAGCTAATCATATTAAAAAGTGTTTCTTTAATACGATCTACTGTAGGACGTGTATTCACCCCTTCAGGTGCTTCTAATTTTGTTCCTCTGTTTTTTCCACTAATAACGCGCACATTCTGTCTCCTTTACATTAAACTTCATGCCGTATTATACCTTATCTCTAGAATCTTGTCATCCGTTAATCGAATTATAAGGCTTTATGCATTTGTTCTCCATCTGTATAATCTAGTAATTTCTCCTTTAAGCCTTGATGAAGAGGATGGCTTAAGTCTGGATCCTGTCTTAAAAGTTCTGAGGCTGCCTGTTGTGCTACCTTTAAAACTTTAGCATCTGTATAAAGGTTTGCAATCTTCATTTCTGGTAGCCCATGTTGCTTGGTTCCAAAGAAGTCTCCAGGCCCACGTAATTTAAGATCTGTATCTGCAATAACAAAACCATCTGTACTTTCTTCCATAATTTTAAGACGTTTCTTCGTTACTTTATTTTTAGAATCGCTTACAAGTACACAGTAAGATTGATGTTTTCCACGCCCTACACGTCCCCTTAACTGATGGAGCTGTGCAAGGCCAAAACGTTCTGCATTCTCTATCATCATGACCGTTGCATTGGGTACATTGACGCCAACCTCAACTACTGTTGTTGAAACTAAAATATGAATTTCTCCTTTTGCAAAAGCTTCCATGACTTTATTTTTCTCTTTTGGTTTCATTTTCCCATGTAAAATGCCTATTTCAAAATGTGGGAATACTTGTTCTTTCAGATACGCTGCATATTCTGTTACACTTTTTAGCTCGGATTGTTTCTCATTTTCTTCTACCATTGGACAAATAATATAACATTGACGTCCTTCTCTAATATGCTTATCTATAAATTGATAGATTCTTGCATGATAAGACGAATCCACTGCATTCGTCTTAATAGGCTGTCTCCCTGGAGGCAGTTCGTCAATAATAGATATATCCATATCACCGTATAAAATAAGTGCTAACGTTCGAGGAATTGGTGTTGCAGTCATAACAATAACATCTGGTGTCTCTCCTTTTTCTGAGAGTTTAAGACGTTGTCTTACACCGAAACGATGCTGCTCATCTGTAATAACAAGACCTAGCTTTGGTATTTCTACGTTATCCTCAATAAGTGCATGGGTTCCTACAACTAAATCGATTTCTCCAGTTGCAAGCTCCGCTAAAATACCCCGCTTCTCTTTAGCTGTTGTAGATCCTGTTAGGAGAGCTACTTTTATATCAAACTGATTAAATACTTGTTCCAAAAATTCAAAATGCTGTTTTGCAAGTACTTCTGTTGGTGCCATTAAAGCGCCTTGATACCCATTTTTAATAGCAATAAAAAGACTAGCTGCAGCGATAACCGTCTTTCCTGAACCAACATCTCCTTGTACAAGGCGATTCCCAGCGTACTCACTTTTAAGATCTTTGGCAATCTCATTCATAACACGTTTTTGAGCCCCTGTAAATTCAAAGGGTAAACCTGCTAAAAAGTCTTTAAAACTTTCAGGAAGCTTTTTGCTACGCCCCTTAGTTCTCGCTAAAAAATCTGATTTCAAAACAAAGAGACTCAGTTGCAAGAAGAAGAGTTCTTCAAACACAAGACGCTTTCTAGCTTCAAAGAAAGCTTCATCTTGACTTGGAAAGTGAATATTAGTAAGCGCAAAATTTTTGCTTTTTAGATCATATTTAGTTCTAAAATCTTCTGGAAGTGGATCTTCTATCTCAGGCAGGGCTAAACTCAACGCTTGCTCAATCAACTGTCTTATAACCTTTTGTGAAAGTTTTTGTGTTGTTGGATAAATAGGTATAATCTTAGCTGTTTTTTGAGAAGTACCCTGTTCTAGCTTCTCATATTCTGGACTTTCCATTTCTATACGCCCATATTGCCTTCTTATTTTCCCATAAAAATTATAAGTATCTCCTACTACAAAATTATTTTTCATATAAGGTTGTCCATAAAATACAATATAGATACTTCCAGTCTCATCTTTCACTCTAAACTTAACTATAATTTTATATCCCTTTTTCATAATCTCAGGTTTTGAGGTTACAGTGGCTACAATATTATTATCTTCATCCATTACTGTCTCTGATATTTTTGCAATTTGCCTTCTATCCTCGTATTCTCTAGGATAATGTTCAACTAAATCTTCAATGGTTTCTATACCAATTTTATTAAACTTTTTTATAGTTTGTTCGCCTACACCTTTTAATTCCATAATGGAATCTGTAAGAAACATATTTTCACCCCTTTACTTATAAAATGTCCTTAAACCCATAAAAAGAGAAGGCCATCACAAAACCTACAGTTTCTTTTGTGATAGCCCTTTTATTTTATTTCATGTTATTCTGCTGAAATCATGAAGTAATAAACTGGTTGACCACCTGAATGTACTTCCACATCTGCTTCTGGGAAACCACCTTCTGCAATAGCGACATAATCTTCAGCTTGTTCTTCACTAATTTCTTCACCATAGTAAATAGTGATAATTTCTGCTTCTTCATTCATTTTTGCAAGAAGTTCAGTAAATGTTGCCTTTAAGTCACTATTGTGCACAACAATATTACCTTCTAAAATACCTAAGTATTCACCTTCTTTAATTTCTTGCCCATCAATTGTTGTATCTCTTACTGCAATAGTAATTTGTGCTGTTTCTACTGTTGAAATTGCTTCATTCATAGCTTCAACAACTTTTTTGATATCTCCACTCTCATCGTGGTTAACCATCGCAGTAATACCTTGTGGGATTGTTTTTGAAGGAATAACATGTACATGACATTCTGTTTCAATATTAGCAGCTTGTTCTGCAGCTAATATAATATTTTTGTTATTAGGTAAGATAATAACTTCTTCCGCATGGGCACGTTCAATAGCTTCACTAATATCCTCAGTACTTGGATTCATTGTTTGGCCACCTTCAATCACTTCATCTACACCTAAACTCTTCATAATTTCTACTAAGCCTTCACCTGCCACGATAGAAACAAAAGCTAAAGGCTTACGTGGTCCTTTATCTTCTACTTGTTCGCCATCAGCTAGAATAGAAGTATGTTGTTCACGCATATTTTCAATTTTTATGCTTGTTAATGAGCCAAATTCAAGACCTTTTTGAAGCGCAAGACCTGGATTATCTGTATGAACATGAATTTTAATGAAAGTTTCATCTGATACAGCTACAAGGCTATCACCAATTGTTTCTAGATACTCTCTTACTGCAGTTTCATTATAATTTGCTTTGGGATCACGATTAACAATAAACTCTGTACAGTAACCAAAAGTAATATCTTCTGTATTAAAGTTTTTAAGTGCTTGGAATGCTGCTGTATTTGGCTTTGAAACTGGCTTTTTGATGTTAATTTGAATATCACCAGTGATTACCATTGCTGCACCTTCTAAAATGCAAAGAAGACCTTGTCCACCTGCATCTACTACACCTGCTTCTTTTAATACAGGAAGCATGTCTGGGGTTTGATGAAGTACTTCATAACCATGTTCTAATACGCGCTTTGCAAACTCTTCCATATCTGTAACTTCCATGCTAAGTTGCATTGCTTTTGTAGCCACTTCTCTTGCTACTGTAAGAATGGTTCCTTCTTTTGGTTTCATAACAGCTTTATAGGCTGTATCTACGCCTGCTTGGAAAGCATTTGCTAAAGTTAAGGTATCAATAGGTTCATTTGTTAACGCTTTTGCAAAGCCACGAATAAGCTGAGATAAGATAACCCCCGAGTTACCTCTTGCACCTCTTAATGAGCCTGATGCTGCTGCATTACCAACTTCCATAACATTAGTTGGATCAACCTTTTCTACTTCTTTTGCTGCTGCAAGCATTGTGAGTGACATATTTGTTCCTGTATCTCCATCTGGAACAGGGAAAACATTTAATTCATTCACCATATTTTTCTTTTCATCTAAAAGCTTAGCTCCTGCTACAAACATACTTTGTAGAAGCTTTGCATCTATCACTTCTAATTTCACTTTTATGTGCCTCCTCAAAATTACCTCTATGATTAGTTGTCTACGCGTACGCCTTCGACATAAACTTTAATTTGTCTTACTTCTAAACCTAACATATCTTTAACTTTATATTTAACAGTGCTCATAAGGTTTTCTGTAACTGCAGAAATTTTTGTACCATATTCAACAATAATATGGAACTCGATGTTAACACCATCATCTTCGCATACTTGTACAGCAATACCTTTAGTAAGACTTTCACCTTTTAGGAGTTGCACAATACCATCTTTAACATTTCTTGCTGCCATACCTACAATACCATAACATTCTGTAGCTGTTATACCACTGATTTGTGCAATAACCTCTTCACTCATTGTAATAGTACCGTATTCATTTGAAAATTTTCCGCCCATTCTTATACCTCCTTATTTATTTTCTTGTTTATACCTTAATTTTAATGTTTATCATGCTTTTGCTTCATATTATAACATTGTTTACTTTATAAATAAAGTATTTACAGGTTAGCTTTTCCAACTATTTTATTTTTTAGACAAATAAATAGGACAACACACTTGAAATATAACTTATTATCTGTTAGAATATCAGTTGTTATGTCACGGATATTATTTTAAGGAGGTGTTTACAGTGGCAAAATGTGAAATTTGTTCAAAAGACGTACACTTTGGTATCAAAGTAAGTCACTCTCATAGAAGATCAAATAAAATGTGGAAAGCGAACGTGAAAAAAGTTAAAATCAACGCTAATGGTGTTGTTAGAACTGCTAACGTATGTACACGTTGTTTACGTTCAAACTTAGTTGCTCGTGCGTAGTATCAAAGTTTAATAGATTCCATAGTTCATTGTTTGAATGAATTATGGAATTTTTATTTCCATAAAAAAAGGGTGTATCCTTGGGATACGCCCCTTTTTTTATGCTTTACCACCTTTATAAACTTTGCCTACTATCTTTCCTAACCACTTTGGTAATTTAATTACATAAATCTTCATAAGGCACCTCCCCTTAGCCACAGGTTAATATATATCCTATTAAAATTAAAATCGCAGCTGTTGTCAGAATCCACCCAAGTGCAGGTATTACAATAACTAGTAACATGCCACATCCTACACAAAAGCAGACAAGACCTAATACATGTTTTTTCATCATTCAACCCTGCTTTCTTGTGTGTCATCTTCATTCTTATATATCCATATTATTCCAACAAAAAATAAAGTGTGCATTATTTTGCACACTTTATTTTTATGTTGCACTAGGCTTATTCTATTCTAGAGAAGCTTATACTATTTTATCATTTTAATCTCTTGCTTGAATGACAATTAAAACGCCTTCTTCTATTTTGACCTTAGCTGTTTCTTCTAACATATAGTTACTTACACCATAAGGCTTACCTATATGGAATTCACCATCTTCTAAACCATATGCAAGAGATGTAGTCTTTACCCCTTTTACAACAGGTGTAAAGGGAATTAAACTAACTAAATCCCCTTTTCCCCCTACAAGTTCTAGTTCTTTATCCAATAAACGAATAATATGCCTATCACTATATAGTGTAACTTCTACACCTTTTTGTAAAGCTTTATACATTAGATGAATATTAGCAAGCGAATGGTCCATTCTACTACCTATGCCACCCCATAAGTCAATTTGCACAGCACCTAAACTTATAGCCGTATCTAATGCTAATTCAGTATCTGTTTCATCTTTTTCACAAGGTGCCTTTGTAATTTTTACATTTTGTCTTTTAAAAAATTCTAGGTCATTTTCATTACAGCTATCAAAGTCACCCAATATTTCATCTGGACATATACCTAATTTCTTAGCATGCTTCATGCCATTATCAGCACATAATATATAATCATAATGTTTTTGCTTCTGACAAAATGTATAATCTCCATATTCTCCATTGGTCAAAATCAAAATGTTCATTTTAAATCCTACTCATTCATTAATTTCATAAATTCTTGTACAGTTGCAGATACATCTTGAGCACCAAACACTGCTGAACCTGCTACAATAACATTAGCACCTGCATTTACAACTTCTTGTACATTTTGTAGACCTACACCACCATCTACTTGAATTAATAAATCACGCCCTGTTCGTTCTCCTAAAGCCTTAACTTGTTTAACTTTTTCTAAAGCATAAGGGATAAAGCTTTGTCCACCAAATCCAGGATTTACAGACATAATAAGTACCATATCCACTTCATCAATAAGGCATTCAAGTACTTCCACTGGTGTGCCCGGATTAAGCGCTAATCCACTTTTCATACCAAGTTTACGAATAGCTTGTAAAGTACGATGAATATGTTTTGTTGATTCATAATGTACAGTTAAAATATCTGCACCTGCTGCTTTGAAATCTTCTAGATAAGCATCTGGATTTTCAATCATTAAATGAACATCCATTATGCCATTAATATGTTTTCTTAAAGCAGCTGCTACTGGCGCACCAATTGTAATATTCGGTACAAAGTGACCGTCCATAACATCTACGTGAATATACGGTGCACCTGCATGCTCTACTAATTTTACAGCTTCTCCTAAAGCTGCAAAATCTGCTGATAAAATTGAAGGAGCTAAAGCGTTCATTACCATTTCCTCGTTTCTTTTAGTTGATTATAATAAGTTACATAGTTGTCATAACGTGGTTTAAAAAGTTCATCTCGTTCTAAAGCTTCTTTGACAGCACATTTAGGTTCATGAATATGGCTACAGCCACTAAACTTGCACTGTCCTTCATATCTTTTAAATTCTGGGAAATAAAATTTCAAATCATTTTCTGGAATTTCTTCAAATTGTAAAGAAGTAAATCCTGGGGTATCTAATACATATCCCCCCTCACTAAACGGAAGCAGCTCTACATGCCTTGTTGTATGTTTACCACGTTTAATTTTTTCGCTTACATCACCTGTTTGAAGTTTCAAATGAGGTTCTATTGCATTAAGTAAAGTAGATTTACCAACACCAGACGGTCCCGCGAAGAAAGAAATCTTATCTTTTAAAACTTGCCTTATTTCATCTAGTCCTATATTTTGTTTAGCTGAAACACATAATACATCATAGCCACTTTTCTTATAGCCTTCTACAATCCATTCATAAGTTTCAGGTTTAGTACCGTCTATCTTATTTAATATAATATACGGTTTTATGCCTTCAAGTTCCACCATAACTAAAAAACGATCAAGTAAATCTAGATGAATCTCTGGATAAGTTACTGCAAAAACAATAAGACCTTGATCCACATTGGCTACAGGTGGACGAATTAATTTATTTTGTCTTGGTAAAATATCAACAATCTGCCCTTGTTTATAGGCATAGTGATTATCTTGATTATCTTCATCTACCTCTATACATACTTCATCACCAATAAGTGGTACGAGTCCTTCTTTTCTAAACTTTCCTCTTGCTTTACATTCGAAAACTTCTTTCTCTACTCTTACGTAGTAAAAGCCTGCAATTCCTTTAATGATTGTTCCTTGCATCATTTTTATTGTGTCACCTCATTAAAATTTATGTTGTCCTTGTACTCTTCACTTCCATCAAAGTAAGTTGTCAGTACACCTTTTCCTTTACCAGTAATTTGAACAGGGAGTGGAAATTGCTCTTTTTTCACAACTTGGTCAAATACAGATCTTGCTCCAAGTTCATCTTCAAGTAATAATACAACATGATATTCATCTTTTGCTTGATCTGGTGCATTAATTACTTTTGTAATAGTTGCTAATTTTTCACTAGGTTCTTGACCTTGGTCATTATTACCTGTCTCATCATCTGTTGGCAAGTTTGGATCTTCTATAGCTGGTGGATTTGGTTCTTCTGGCACTTCTTCTGGTTCTTCTACCTTAGGCCCTTCACTTACCATGATATCCACAATTTCACCTTCTTCTAACTCACTAGAAGCTGGTATACTTTGTGTAATAATTTTACCTTTTTCTACTGTATCACTTGGTTGTGTATTCGTTTGCCCAAGTCTAAGTCCAACATTATTTAAAGCAAGTTTTGCTTCATTGACTGTCATATTTTCAAGGTTTGGTACTTTTACAAGCACTTGCTTTGGTCCTTTACTAATAACAACTGTAATAACAGTTCCTTCTTCTACACGCTCACCTGCACCTGGTGATTGCTCAATAACTTGATTCATTTCTACTTTATCATCATAGCGACGTTCTGGGAAAAATTCTAACTTATATTTTTCCAGCTCACGTTGTGCATCTGCTGCACGTAAGTCTTTCAAATCTGGTACAATAACTTCTTTTACCTCTTCTTCAGCAGAAGCCACTATCACCTCTATTGTACTTCCTGGTTTAACTACTTCTTCCGCGCCAGGTGTTTGTTTCATAATTGTTCCTGGTTCATAGAGATTACTCGCTTCTTCTCCTACTTTTTTAACCTTTAAATCTTTGCTTTCAAAAATCTTAGTCGCTTCTTCAATGGTTTTACCTAAAACGCCTGGTACAACTACTGCATCTGGTTTAGAAAATGAAGGTAGAGCAAAAAATGCAATAGCCGCTACTATACCTACTATAACAAGTGTAGCAAGAACACCCCCTATACCAGCAAGAACTTTATAACCTTTTGGCACTTCCTCATCTTCCTCTTCATCATCATCTTGATAGAGGTCTTGTGGACTTGTCATTTTAACAGCAGACACTTGACTAGAATCAAGTTTATTGGTTGTCTTTTCATTTTGTCTAATAAATTGTGTTTGAACATCTGTTAAAAGAATGGTTTGATCAATACTATCATCCATTACTTTTGTCTCTATAATGGCTTGGGGATTAATCTGTACCTTACGAATGTCTTCTAACATACTATCTGCATTTTGATAGCGTTCTTCTTGCTGTTTTTTTGTTGCTCTTAATATAATAGACTCCAGCCCCGGCCATATTTCCTTATTGAATAAACTAGGTTGTGGTATTTCTTCATTAATATGTTTAAGTGCAATAGATACATGTGAATCTGCTTCAAAAGGTAACTGTTTAGTTGCCATCTCAAACATAACAATACCACATGAATACAAATCACTTGTTTCATTAACATATCTCCCTTTTGCTTGCTCTGGAGAAAAGTAATGAACAGAACCAATCGCATTCCCTGTAGAAACAATCGTTGAAGAATCAACTGCTCTTGCAATACCAAAATCTGCAACTTTTAGGACACATTCATGTGTAATTAATATGTTTTGTGGTTTAATATCTCTGTGTATAATATGCTTACTATGAGCATGACGTATAGCCGATACAATTTGGTTTCCAAAATCTAATACGACCTCAGAGGCTAGTGGGCCATTTTTCTCGATATACTCTTTTAATGTTTCACCTTCAACATACTCCATTACAATATAATGTAAATCCTCTTCCTGTCCTACATCATAAATACCTACAATATTAGGATGAGATAAGCTTGCTGCAGCAAAAGCCTCCGATTTAAACTTTTTGACAAAATCTTCATCTTTTACAAATTCTTCGCGTAATACTTTAATGGCTACAAAACGTTGTAGTCTATTACATTTAGCTCTGTAAACGATAGACATACCGCCTGCACCAATTTTTTCTATAATTTCATAGCGTTCACCCAGTAATGTTCCAGGCTCTAACATGTTGTATTCACCTCACCTTTTTTTACAATGATAACCGCAATGTTATCTACCCCTCCAGCCTCATTAGCTTTTTCAATCAAATGATCGATTGTGCCTTCTATATCTGAATAGGATGCATAAATTAATTTGTGTATTGTCTCTTCACTCATCATAGATGTTAAGCCATCTGAACAAAGTAACATATATTCTACACCATTTAAAGATTGCTTAAGCGTATCGACTTTTACTTGTTCATATGTACCAACGGCACGTGTGATCACATGCCTTTGAGGGTGTTCTTGTGCATCATTTTGTGTAATCATGCCCTGCTCTAGCATTTCTTGAACAAGTGAATGGTCAACCGTTACTTGCTTAATTTGATTGGAATTCATACAATAAAGTCTCGTATCTCCTACATGGGCAATATAGGCATTACCATCTATAACTGTACATAATGTAATTGTTGTACCCATACCTGTATAATCAGGATTTTCAAGTCCTTTATTATAGATTACATAATTGGCATGCAAAATACCTCTCTTTAAGAGTAAAATAAGATTTTCTTCTGATCCTAAACTATTACTCTTATGTCCTTCTATATAATCGCAAAAAGCATCAATAGCTAACTTACTTGCTATTGCCCCTGCTTTATGCCCCCCCATACCATCGGCAACGATATAAAGATTAGGCAGTGGTCCAACGGATTCGTTAGACACAAATACACTATCTTCATTTTTACTTCGTCTCATGCCAATATTTACTTTTCCAACAGCAATCATGCTATTCACCTCTTTTTTGTAGATACCTTCGCCTTAACTGTCCGCATGCTGCATCGATATCTTGTCCAAGTGTACGGCGTACAGTTGTCTCTATGTGATTAGATTTTAATACGTCAGCAAAATCTTCAATACTATGATTTGTTGCTGCTTTATAGCCACGTTCTTCTATTGGATTAACAGGAATTAAATTCACATGTGCTAACATTCCCTTGAGTAGTTTAGCAAGGCGCATCGCATCTTCTACACTATCATTTTCCCCTTGAATTAATGAGTATTCAAAGGTGATACGACGTCCAGTTTGATCAATATAATACTTACATGCTTCTAAAATTTCTGCAATGCTGTATTTCTTTGCAATAGGCATAACTTCACGTCGTTTTTCGTCTGTCGTAGCATGTAAAGAAATAGCAAGTGTAATTTGGAACCCTCTATCTGCTAGTTCATAAATTTTAGGTACAAGACCACATGTTGAAACAGTAATATGACGCTGTCCTATATTTTGACCTAATTCATGATTAATAAGTTCCACAAACTTTGTCGTAATGTCCATATATTCTAACGGTTCTCCGCTTCCCATGATAACGATGTTAGAAATACGTTCTCCTGTATCAAGCTGAGCCTGATAAATTTGACCAAGCATTTCAGATACTTTTAAATTTCTAACAAGGCCTTCAAGTGTGGATGCGCAAAATTTACATCCCATACGACATCCTACTTGTGAAGAAATACAAATAGAATTACCATGTTTATAACGCATTAAAACACTTTCTATTATATGGGAATCAGACAATTCAAACAAGTACTTTATTGTACCATCTATTTGAGATTCATATTTTTCTAAGATTTTTATAGAAGTTAAAGGAAATTTTTCTTTTAATTCGTTTCTTAAAGTTGCTGGTAAGTTACTCATTTCGTCATAATTCCACACCATTTTGTTATGAAGCCAATCAAAAAGTTGCTTTGCTCTAAACTTACCTTGTTTCATTTCTTGCATTAATAATTCAAGCTCTGTCAAATTCATGCTAATAATATCATTCATGTTTCTACTCCTTTACTTTCTAAACCTAGCGATAAAAAAGCCATCTGTTTCTTCTAAATAAGGTAAAATCTCAATATAAGCATTGTCATGTACCTCAGATTTTAAACACTCTGGTAAGTTAAAAGGTATAGAATCTGTTTTTAAACCTAATTCTTTGGCATAAATGACCATATCTTGATTTTCTTCTCGGGTTAATGTACATGTACTATAAACAAGTATGCCATCTTCTTTAAGATATTTTACAGCTTGATCCATTAATCCTTTTTGAATCTCATTAATTTCTTTAATGGCTGTATCATCTTTTGTATACCGTATATCTGGCTTACGCTTCATAATACCTAATCCAGAACAAGGTGCATCAAGTAAAACTTTATCAAACTGCCCAATCCACTCTTTACACTCTACAAGTCCATCTTGTAATGTTCCTTTTATAATCGTAGTGCCAAGTCTTGTAGCATTTTTCTCAATAAGTTCAATCTTATGTTCATGGACATCACACCCAACTACTTCTCCCTCATTTTCCATAAGGGCTGCTAGATGTGTTGTTTTACCTCCTGGTGCACTACACATATCTAATATACGTTCACCTTTTTGTGGTGCTAATACATGCCCCACTAACATAGCACTTTCATCTTGTACAGTCCATAGTCCTGCTTTATAAGATGGGCTATGATGAATACCTAGTCCTGTCTTGATATAAAAGCTTTCAGGTACAAAACCTTCTTCTAGAATTTCTATACCTTCTTTTTCAAGTTCTACTTTTAATGCTTCTTTTGTAATTTTTAAGGTATTTGTACGAATACAAATCTTAGCACGTTGTGATAAACTTTCACAAATAAGCTTTGTTTTTTCTTCACCATAAGCTTCTACCCATCTATCAATAATCCATTCTGGTATAGAATAGTACACACTTAAACTTGGATAAGTAATGGTATCCTTTTGTCTTTCAATATTTCTAAGTGTTCCATTTATAAATCCAGCTAAATTACTCATTTTACGCTTATGCATAATTTTTACTGCTTCATTGATAACTGCTGAAGCTGGTACCTTATCTAAAAAAAGTAATTGATAAACACTCATGCGCATAATACTACGCACTAAAGGCTTCATCTTCTTAACAGGTGTCTTTGAAAATTGATTAATAATATAATCTAAACGAAGTCTCCATTTAATGGTTCCATAAATAACTTCATTTGCAAAACTTTTATCTTTACCTTCTAATTGATCTAACTCTTTTTTTAGTGCTAGTTGTAAATAAGTTTCATCTTTTTCTAAATCCGTTAAAATTTGTGCAATAACTTCTCTTATCGGTTTTGCTTTCATACTTTATCCTCTTTCCTAAAAAAAAGAGGCTATTAAAAACAGCCCCTTTTTAATCTCTATCATTTCCACCATAAATCAGCAATAGTCTAAGTAGCATCATTAAGGAAGTGGCAGCACCTGCTACATAAGTAAGGGCTGCAGCTTGAAGGACCTCTTTTGCTCCATCTAACTCTTCATCTGACAAAATACCGCTATTTGAAAGTGCAACAAGCGCACGCTTAGAAGCATTAAATTCTACAGGTAATGTCACAAAACTAAAAAGTGTTGTAAAGCTAAAGAGAATAATACCAATCCATAACAGTCCATTCAATGAAGTAATGGCACCTAAAAATACCATTGGTAAGGATAGACTGTTTGCAAAATTAGTAACTGGGATAAGCTTATGACGTAAGTTCAAGAATCCATATTGCTCAGACTCTTGTAATACATGCCCCACTTCATGGGCTGCAACACTTACGGCCGCAATTGAATTCAGGCTATAAGTTGTCTCTGAAAGACCAATCTCTTTTTTCATTGGGTTATAATGATCAGTCATAGAACCTCTGATGGGTCTAATACCAATATTCCCCAAATGATGAATCATCAAAATTCTTCTTGCTGCCTCTTCTCCCGTATATCCTGACAAGCAACGCACTCTAGAATATTTACTAAATGTGCTTTGTAACTTCATACTTGCCCATAAAGGTACAATTGAAATCCCTAAAAATAAAATCCAATATAAAGAATTGGAAGTTCCATGCATACCATCAGCTCCTATCTTAGTTCCCTAATAGTCTGCCCTTTTCAATACTATTCCCCTTAATGTATTCTGATACAGGCATTCTCTTTTTATTAGGTGCTTGTATCTCCTCAATAATTAAGATCCCATTTCCAGTTTGCACATGCATCCCAGCCTTATCAACTTCAATAATTGTACCTGGTGCATAATCGGTATTTTCATTGGTCATACTTGTTTGCCATACTTTCATTGGTTGCCCTTCATAGTAAGTATAGGCTACAGGCCATGGATTAAGACCTCTGACTTTAGCATCAATTTCATGGTTAGATTTTTCCCAATTAATCTCACCTAATGCTTTTTGAATCATAGAGGCATAAGTTGCTTGGTTATCATCTTGCTTTTCTCTTTCTTTTCCACCAGCTTCAATCATAGGCATAGCTTCTTTAAGTGCTTGTGCACCTACAATTTTCATCTTATCATGTAAAGATTCATAAGTATCACTTGGATCAATTGGCATAGACTTTTTATAAAGCATATCCCCTGTATCCATTCCTTTATCCATATACATAATGGTTACACCAGTTTCTTTTTCTTCATCTAGAATACTCCATTGAATTGGTGCAGCACCTCTGTACTTAGGAAGGAGTGAGCCATGAATATTAATACATCCAAGACTTGGTACTTCTAACACGGATTCTGGCAAGATTTGACCATATGCTACTACAACCATAACATCTGGATTTAAAGTTTTTATGTGGTTAAGAAATTCTTCATTACCTTTTACACGTTCTGGCTGTAATACAGGTAAATCATATTTTAGAGCAAGCTCTTTAACTGGTGGCATTAAAACTTTGTTTCCACGACCTTTTGGTCTATCCGGTTGTGTAACAACAGCTAACACATTATGTCCTTCATCAATCAACATTTGTAGTGTAGGAACTGAAAAATCAGGTGTTCCCATAAAAATAATATTCATGATTACCTCCTACTGGTTATCTTCTGTAAATTCTACTAAATCGCCTTCCACTAAATCCACAAAAAGTTTACCATTTAAGTGATCATTTTCGTGTAGCATTGCACGTGCCATAAGTTCTTCGCCTTCTACTTCAAACCAATTTCCATGACGATCTTGAGCACGTAACTTCGCATAATTTGGTCTTCTTACTGCACCGTATTTTTTAGGTACACTTAAACAACCTTCTTCACCAAATTGTTCGCCTTCTACTTCAAGGATTTCTGGGTTTATAAATTCAATAACACCTTCACCAATATCTACTACAAAAATACGTTTTAATAACCCAATTTGTGGAGCCGCAAGACCTACCCCATCTGCATGATACATAGTTTCTGTCATATCATCTAATAACGCCCATAAAGATTCATCAAATTTTGTAACCTCTTTAGATACTTTTCTAAGTAATGGGTCACTTTCTATACGTATTGTACGTGTCGCCATAATTGCCTCCTTCATTTAAAACATACTTCTTGGGTCTATATCCCAATTTATTTTTATTGTACCAGTATTTTCTCGATTAATAAACTTATTTAAACAATATTTTCCATAAATCAGCACTTTTTCTCGCTCTACACCCATCATAATCAATTGCCATCTATATTCATCCGCAATTTTACTAATGGTTGCTGCTGCTGGTCCAACAATACGAAAAAGTCCTTTTTTATTGTAGTATTCATAATAATACTTTAACGTATGCACTTTTTGAATGACTTCTGTCTCATTTTTACCAGAAACAACTAAACTAAATAAATGGGTATAAGGTGGATAACCAAGTAATTTTCTTACTTTAAGTTGATCTTCATAAAATGCTTGTTGCTGATTATATTTAATTTTCTCTAACACCATATTCTCTGGACTGTAAGTTTGGATAATAACTTCACCCTTTTTATCTCCTCGTCCAGCTCTTCCTAGTGTCTGTGTAATAAGCTGATACGTTCTTTCTTCACTCCTAAAATCTTGAAGATAAAGCGCTTGATCTGCTGCAATAATTCCAACTAAGGTTACATCTGGAAAGTCATGTCCTTTTGCAATCATCTGCGTCCCTACTAAGACATTAAAATCATGCTTTTGAAAAGCTTCAAGCACTTTACTATGCCCTTCTTTACCAGAAGTCGTATCAAAGTCCATACGTCCGATCCCGTAGGCCCCAAAATAATTTTGCAAGTACTCTTCCACCTTTTCTGTTCCACTGCCAAAAAATCTAATATGACTGCTTCCACAGCTTGGACAGATCGTTGGAATCATTTCTTTATGTCCACAATAATGGCACTCTAAATAACCTGATTGTCTATGATAGGTCATGGCAATATCACAGTGTTTACATTTTACAACATAACCACAGTTACGGCAGTTAATAAATGTAGAATGTCCTCTTCTATTGATCAGTAACATAACTTGATTCCCAGCAATAAGCGTTCTTTCTATAGCTTCATGTAATGCACCACTGATAATCTGCATATTGCCATTTTGAAGTTCTCGTCTCATATCCACAATCTGAACATAGGGCAGTGTGGCCCCACCAATACGTTTTGTAAGTGGAACCAATTCAAGTTCACCCTCTTGCATTTGATAGTAACTTTCAAGACTTGGGGTTGCCGAAGCTAAAATCAGTGTCCCCCCACATCCTATCATTCTTCTTCTCGCTACATCTGTCGCATGATATTTAGGTGTAGTCTCTGATTTATAAGTTGCTTCATGTTCCTCATCAATTACAATCAGCTTTAAGTCAACCATTGGCATAAAAACTGCACTACGTGGACCAATCATAACACGTATTTTACCTTCTTTTGCCTCTTGATAAAGTCTTTGCCTTTCTCCACTCCCCATACGACTATGGGTAAGGGCCACTACATTTCCAAAACGCTCCCGAAAGCGCATTAAAGTCTGCCTAGTGAGTGCAATTTCTGGTATCAGTACAATAGCACTACCACCTTCTTCGAGTACTTTACAAATAGCAGTTAAAAAAACTTCTGTTTTACCACTACCTGTAACCCCTTCAAGAAGTACACCTTTGTAATAAGGACTTTCAATAGCCTGATAAATTTTATCTTTGGCCATTTGTTGCTCTTCATTAAGCACTTTAAAAGCATCGTATGCAATAGGATTTGGAATAAAAACCTTAAGTCTTTCTTCTTTTCTTAAGATTTCCTTTTTAATCAGCGTATTTAAACTAGATGGACTAACCTCTTGACTCTTTTTAAGCTCCTCAAGCGAAATAGCTTCTTCCATCATAAATAGCGTTAAGATCGCACGCTGTTTATCAAAGCTTTTCTTTGTACTTTCCTTTGCAATATACTTCTCTAAGTCATTTAGACTTAACCCACGACAAATATAAGTTTCTGTTTCCGGCAAAGGCCTATAAGGTGTCTTTGCCATACCTGGTGGTAAAATAAGTTCTAATGCCATTGCAAAAGTACACCCATAATAATTCACTAAAAATCGGGCCAGATTCACCTGTTCTAAACTTAAAAGGGGTTCCTCATCAAAAAGCTCTAAAATGGGCTTAATCCTATAGTTTTCTTCTGTTAGGTTGTCTAGTAAATGTATAACAAAAGCAACTTGTGTACGATTCCCTTGTCCAAAAGGAACCTTCACTCGTTGCCCAATAGATACTTTTTGTGCTAAATGAATAGGAATACTGTAAGTAAACAAACGATCGATTTCTTCTGTTTTAGCAAAGTTCATAATCACTTGTACATACTTACTCATACTTAACGCCTACCTTACATAAAGAATAAACAAGTGCAAGCACTTGTTTATTCTCCTAATTCTTTAATTTTAATTTTCCCTGCGTAAAGTTCGTCTACTGCAATTGATGTAGATTTTTTATGTTTAAGCTTTTCATTTAATTCAGCTGCTTCTTTGATACGAATTGGATCAATTGGTGTATCTTTCTCTGCATTTTTGCTGTTTGATTCTTCATTAACGATATCAATGATTTGTCTTGCACGTCTCGCTGCAGCAATAATGATTGAGTAACGGCTTGTAACGACTTTCTCGTTTGCGTCCTCATTTAATTTTTCCATAAGTTGAGTGTATGATGGTTGTAACATGGATTAATCCTCCTTTTATTTTGTGAGCATTTCTTCAATATAAGTTTTATATCTATAACTTTTTAGTTTCTCAGCTCTCACAATATTTCTAATGTGTTCCACTGCATCTTCTAAGCGGTCATTAATAACAATATAATCGTATTCTTTATACATTTTAAGTTCATCTACTGCACGTGCTAAACGTTTTTCAATCACATCATCAGTTTCTGTTCCACGTCCAATAAGTCTGCTTTTCAACTCTTCAAAAGTTGGTGGCATAATGAATACAAAAATAGCATCAGGGTATACACTTTTAACTTGCATTGCTCCTTGAACTTCAATCTCTAGAATAACATCTTTACCTTCTTCAACACTTTTATCAATGAAACTTTTTGGTGTTCCATAATAATTGTTGCAGAAATTAGCATACTCTAAAAGCTCGCCTTTTTCAATCATTTCTTCAAATTCTTCTACAGATTTGAAGAAATAATGCACTTCATCTTGTTCCCCTATACGTGGTTGTCTTGTTGTAGCTGAAATAGATAAGATAAAATCTTCTTTGATTAATTCTTTTACGATCGTACCTTTACCTGAACCCGATGGGCCAGAAAGGATGATCTTAAGTCCTTCACTTTGCATCATTATCTCCTTAAAATCAAAATATTATTCTTTTGCTTATTCTATATTTTGAATTTGTTCTCTCATTTTTTCAATCTCTGTCTTTAGTTGTACAGCATAAGATGTCACTTGATATTCATTGGCTTTAGAAGCAATAGTATTGGCTTCACGATTCATTTCTTGCATTAAGAAGTCTAACTTACGTCCAACACTACCTTCTTCTTCTAAAATAGCCTGAAGCTGATTAATATGACTTCTTAATCTTGTAAGTTCTTCATCAATAGCTGTACGATCTGCAAAAATCGCAAGCTCCGTTGCAAGACGTGTTTCATCTACTGGAATATCTTCAAGTAGCTTTTGAAGGCGTTCTTCAAGCTTTACTTTATAGTGGGCAACAATTTTGTCACTCACTTGCTCTAGTGAACCCACTACTTCTAAAAGGAAAGTTGCTTTTTGAAGTAAATCTTCTTTTAAGGCAATACCTTCTTTTTCTCTCATTGTAATGACACTGTTTAAAGCTTCATCTAAAGCTTCTTCTATCATTGGCCATATTTCTTCTATATCTGATGCTTTCTTATGAATAGATATGGCATCACTTAAATTCATAAGTTCAGAAAGACCTATATTATCTATGAGCCCAAGTTTTGTTCCAACTTGTCTAAGTGCTTCTACATATGCTACACAAGCTGCTTCATTTACAACGACTTCAATATCGTCTTCTGATACACTTGTCATAAAGAGGTTGAGTTCTACTTTCCCTCTTGCAATAAGTGATTTTACTTTTTTACGTATTGGGTCTTCAAGTGATGTAAGGCCTTTTGGCATACGTATAGAAATCTCACAGTATCTATGATTCACTGTACTGATTTCAACATTGACTTTTCGGTTATATGCTTCTTTTTCACATCTACCGTATCCTGTCATACTTTTTATCATGAGGTTACCCCTTTACTTATTAATCGCTACATATTATAGCATACCTTACTTCTATTTTCAAAAAAATTATGCTATACTTCGGGTATTAATTAAAGGAGGTCCTATTATGGCATTAGACGGCATTGTTGTATCTCACATCGTCTCTGAACTTCAAGAAGCCCTTATTGGTGGGCGTATCGATAAAATTTATCAACCTGAAAAGGACGAGCTCTTACTCTCTGTACGTAACCAAAAAGAAGCTTTAAAACTTTTTTTAACTGCTGGAAGTAACTACCCTCGTATTCACCTTACAACACGTGTTAAGAACACTTCTAATACACCACCTATGTTTTGTATGCTTCTTCGCAAACATCTTTCTAGTGGTCGAATTATGAATGTCTCTCAACCTGGTTTTGAACGTATCGTTCAGCTAGACATTGAAGCTACAAATGAATTAGGTGACCGCGAAAATAAACGTCTCATTATCGAAATGATGGGAAGACACAGTAATATTATTTTAACTAAAGCTGATGGTACAATCATTGATAGTATCAAACATATTTCAGCCTTACAAAGTAGTATGCGTGAACTTTTACCTGGAAAACCTTATTTTTACCCTAATAATCAAACCAAACTTGATCCAAGTGCTTTAACAAAAGAAAGCTTTATAGACCATCTTAACAGTTTAGAAGTGCCCCTCTTTAAAGCACTTTATACAACGTATCAAGGATTAAGTCCAATGGTTAGTCATGCACTTTGCCATGCGGCTGGTGTGAAAGATGAAACCCTTTGTAATCTCTTATCATCTGAAGAAAGCCTAAAACTCTATAAAGTTATGAAAAACTTTATGGACGGTGTTAAAAAACATGAATTTGTGCCAACCCTTTTCTTAGATGAAACAGACCATAGCGTAGATTTTTATAGTTTCCCACTTAGCGAGTCTTTCCCTAAAAGTGAAACTTACCCGAGCTTATCAGGACTTCTAGAACATTTCTACTATGATCAATCCACACGCTCTGTTGTCTCACAAAAAACAGCAGATATTAAAAAGTTACTTTTAAACTTTATTGAGCGTAATGTACGTAAAAAAGCTATTCAAGAAAAAGCCATTGAAAGTAGTGAAGATGCAGAGATTTATAAAATTTACGGCGAGCTCCTTACAGCTTATTCGTTCCAAGTCCCTGCAGGTGCTAAGTCTTTTGAAACTGCAAACTACTATAGCGAAAACTATGAGATGATTGAGATTCCATTAGATCCACAGTTAACAGCTATTGAAAACGCCCAAAAATACTTTAAACACTATAATAAAGCTAAGCGTACACTAGTTGCAGCTCATGAGCAATTAGAACATATTAATGAAGAACTGGACTATTTAAATTCTGTGCTTGTCTCATTAGATTTCCTTCAGACACAAGCAGATATTGATGGATTGCGCTTAGAACTGATTGAAATGGGTTACCTCAAAAAACGTAAGGTAGCCAAAACAAAAGTGCCTAAAAATGTCATTCCTTATATGCACTTTGAATCTAGTGAAGGCCATACTATCTATGTAGGTAAAAACAACTATCAAAATGATGAATTGACTATGAAATTTGCTAAAATAACAGATATGTGGTTGCACATTAAAGATGGTCCTGGTTCACACGTTATTATTAAATTAAATCCTGGTGAAGCACCAAATGATGTGACGCTGATTGAAGCTGCTATGCTTGCTGCTTACTTTAGTAAAGCTAAATTCTCTAGCAATGTAGCCATTGATTATACCTACCGTAAAAATGTTAAAAAGGTTCCAAATGCGAAACCTGGTATGGTTATCTACACAAACTTTAATACAGTTTATGTCACACCAGATGAAAAACTCATTAAATCTTTAGAAAAAGGGATTCAAGGAAAATAAACCTTATCCATCACTTAAATAAAAGTCCTATAGAAGCAGGTATTTCTCCTGTGTTCTATAGGACTTTTTAATGTGAAAATTTATTTATTTCCTTCTTTAAACCTACCAAGAATGACAAATGCTAAAATAGAGGCTATACCTGCAAAAACAAAAGGTAGTTTAGGCCCAATTCCAAAAATAAATCCTGAGACAAGTGAACCTATGACCATCCCTAAGGCTTTAGCTGAACCTTGAACACCCATTACTGTTCCATAGTCTTTATCTGCTAACTTAGAAACCATACTTTGTTGAATAGGCATAACAAGTGCACTCACAGCTACAAATCCTACGAGGCAAAGAAGTGCTACTACCATAGAGCTTACAAGACTTGCTATAATTAAAAATATACCTGTTAAGCATGTTGTATAACGAATAAGTGTTTTCTCCACCACTTTCGTACTAAGCCATGGACCTATAAAGACATTCATAATAAGTCCAATAACGCCTGCTATAGCCAGTACAAGTCCATTTACTGTACTTGGCATATTTAGTACTGATTCAATATAATAATTAATGGTTGAGTTATAAGATGTGGTGGTCATATTAATAAGTGCCATAACTAC
Source organism: Niameybacter massiliensis (assembly GCF_001282685.1). Classification (GTDB taxonomy): domain Bacteria; phylum Bacillota; class Clostridia; order Lachnospirales; family Cellulosilyticaceae; genus Holtiella; species Holtiella tumoricola. Next base: position 680,361 of record NZ_LN875035.1, read on the forward strand.
AATCAATATACCTATAGCCGAATGATAATCTAATGTCGTTCTACGTGGCTTTAAGTGTTCTAAGTAGATCACTATCTTTTCATGCTTTTCACTTTTAGTTGCCTTTTGATAAATAAATGGAATGAGTACAAGTGCTAATACAAAACAAAAGCTCCCTTGTGCTAAAAATGTATATTGGTAATTATTTTGTCCAATAAATCCGCCTAATAGCGATCCTATTGAAGCCCCTAGTGAGAGTGTGGCTGTGTAATACGATAAATAACGCATACGTTCTTTAGGGCTCGTTAAGTCTGTTAAATAGGCTAATGCTGTTGTTATATAACAAATAGAAAATGTACCTCCTACCAATCTAAAAATCATAATCGGTAAAATTTGATGACTAAGTCCAAATCCCCATTGACTGAGTCCATATCCTATGACACCTAAAATAAGAAATTTCTTTCTCCCTTTTTGATCGGATAAAGAGCCCCATACAGGAGACATGACATAGTTTGCAACTGCCATTAAGGCAAAGAAAACACCAAACATATAGCTTGGAAAACCATTTTCATTAATTAACTTTGGCGTTACAGGATGAGCCATATTAAATGCAGCCATAATAAATAAATTTAAAATGAGCAAAATGTGTATTTGCTTCCTATTCGCTTTTTCTTCTGTTTGAATTAATCTGTCCATTGTTTATTCCTTCAATTCTAATGATAGTCCCTTCTATTGTAGCAAGGTCATCTACCTTTATTCAATATATACTTTTGTTTTTTCAGGAATATTTTTATAGATCCAACCACTATCTTCTTCAGATAAGCGAATACAGCCATGAGATACACGACTTCCTAACTGATAAAGTCCTGATTTAACATACTCTCCTGTTTTATCAAATAAAATAGAGTGATACATATAATCTCTAAATATAACAGAAGCATTTTTACAACGATAGCCCTTTTCCATACCAAAGTAAGGTACTTTATATTCTATCTCAAAATGTCCTGATGGCGTTAAACTTTTATCTTTACCTGTTGAACATTTCATCACTTTAACAAGTTCCCACTGATTTTTTTCTCCCTTAAAGGCATAGGTACGTTGTCTTAAAAGGTCTGTCCAAAGTAAATACTCTGTTTGACTTTCATAATCTTTAAGATTCACATAGTCTTCTAACTCCTTTTGTGTTGCTTCTCTAAGCCACTGTCCATTATCTCCTATAATTGTAATGCTTCCTAAAGGGACTGTTACTTTTTTCCCCTTTTCATCTAATATAACGTGATACTGACCTTTCTCACTTCTCCAAAGTTCTACTTCTTCACCATTTTCAAACTGACCTACTTTATAGTTCATTTTAGCTGTCACTTTAAATTTAGGAAAAATTTTTTCTAAAGCTTTAATACGCTTTACCTTCATATAACCATTATAAAGAGGAATAGGCCTTTGCCCATAGCTTTCTGGAGAAGGCATCTGGAAATCTTGTATGGTTTCTATATAGGTATTAAGATAGATGACCGCCTTACCTTCTATAGTGGGCTGTATCTCTATCTTTTTCTCACATCTAGGGGGTAAAACTTGATTTTTCATATAAAGATCAATAAAGTTTTCACCATCCCAATACATATCAATATAATCAAAATAAATAGGATACGCTGAGCTGTTAACAATGGACCCATTTAAAATTTGCAAATAGTTTGCTTCACTGTATACTAGCTCTTCTAACCTATAGCTATCCGATGTTGCCGTTAAATCATAAAGTACCCCAAGTGTCTCTACAGGAATCATCATAGTCTTCTCTACTTTTATATGATACGTTGGTATGTACCCTATTAAAATAGGCTGCTCACCAAGTCTGACATCAACCTCAGTTCCACTATAAGGTACAATTTCTGCTAAAGTTTCTTCCTTACCTAATCTAGAAAACACTAATGTGTCTCCTATTTGGTCAAACTTAACTCCTATTGTAAGGAGTGTTTCTATAGGTAGAAGGGTTGTTTCATTGACCTCATATAAGCTAAATGTTTCCTCTTTAAACTTTAAAGTTTGTCCACTCTCTACTAAGTGTCCGATTACTAAGTTTGTATCAAAGCCTTTTAGTTCCTCACCATATAAGACATTACAACTTAGCCCAATAATGCATATAATTAAGATAAAAAAATTTGGGCGTCTCATCATCTCATTCCTCGTTTTTTTCTTTTATGTTGCCCGATTGCCTATCTAAACATACAAAAAAAGCGCTCTTACATTTTAAAATGCAAGAACACTTCTATTTATTATTTAATTTCCTGATGTTGGTATGAATGGTATAATACGACTCGCAAAGTTTTGCATTGTAATCGTTTGAAGCCATATTGTCCCAGGGCCTGTTAGTTTTGTTAAAAAGAGCCCTTCTCCACCAAAGAAGATATTCTTAAACCCTTTAACTGTCTCAATTTCATAACGTACACCACGTTCAAAACCAACTACATTTCCTGTATCAACTTTTACAACTTCACCCGGTGCTAAGTCACGTCTTACAACACTCCCTGCAACTTCTAAAAACACCATTCCATGTCCACTAATACGTTGGAGAATAAATCCCTCTCCACCAAACATACCTGCTGAGAAACGTTTTGTAAATTCCACACCTAATTCCACACCCGTTGTTCCACATAGGAAAGCACTTTTTTGGCAAATGTATTCTTTTGAACCATCTACTTCTAAAGCTAAAATTTTACCTGGAAAAGTTGAAGCAAATACGATTTCCGCATCAGGCTTTCTAGAAGTATAAGTCGCCATAAATAAGGATTCACCTGAAAACATACGGCCAATCCCTTTCATAAGACCACCTTTTACATTAGTATCCATGACAATGCCATCATCCATCCAAGCCATGCCACCAGATTGTGTATAAATACTTTCGCCTGAATTAAGTTTTACTGATACCGCTGGTAAATCCTCTCCAAAAACACGATACTCCATATTATTCCCCCTTTATCTCATTTCATGTTTATTATACAGCCGTCTATTTCTCCATGCAACTTAAGATTTATTAAGAAATAACTTTTAAATACGCTTCTTTAATTGCTTCATAACTTCCTTCAAGTGTTCCTTGGCAAATTTCTCTCCCTCCACCTTTACCTTTAAACTGACTATTAAGCGTTTTCGCCCAACCGCCTACAAGTTCACTCGGTCCACCCAATGCATATTTATAACCTTTCTCATCACAGGTAAGTAATAAACATGGCGCTGTAGAACGCTCCATCCATATACTTGCAAAAAGGCGTAATTCAAAAGGTGTTGCTTCTTCAAGGGTACATAAAGGTTCCTGAAGGTCTGCTTGGGCCATTTTAGTTTCAAACACTTGACGCTTAAGTTTAGCAACTTGTTGCTTTAAGTCCTCTTTTTCTTCAGCAAGACGCCAAACACCCTCTACAACTTCTTCGCTCTTAACAGACAATTTATCAATTAGAGCATAAACTTGATTATTTTTTAGTTGATAATCTTTTAGCGCACGTGCACCGCATAGCAAAGTCAATCTGGTTCCACTTCTATGCTTATCGGCTGTTATTATTTTGATTATACCAATTTCACCTGTTGTTTCAACATGTACACCGCAGCACGCACAACAGTCATATCCTTCAATATCTACTAAGCGAATGATTCCTTCTAATCTCTTTTTAGAGCGATATGGAATCGTTTCAATTTCTTGTTGTGTATAACCTTTCCCTTGTATAGGAATATTTTGATAGACTGCCTCATTGGCTAATCGCTCAACTTCTTCTACTTGCTCTTTGGTGAGTACACCATCAAAGTCTGCTGTCATCTTTTCTTCTCCAAGACTAAAGCCTACATTGTTATAGCCATAGAGTTTATGAATAAGACCAGAGACAATATGTTCTCCACTATGTTGCTGCATAAAGTCACGTCGTCTCTTTGCGTCCACAATGCCTTCTACCTCTTGTCCTACTTCTAGTGGTTCCCCTACAATATGATAAATATGTTCCTCTTCTTCTAGAAGCTTAACTACTGGCAATCCATTCAAAATACCTTGGTCTGCTGGTTGCCCACCTCCTCCAGGGAAAAATGCTGTTTGATCAAGCAATACACAATAGCCTGCTTCACTTTCTATACATTTTATAACTTTTGCCTTAAAAGTCATCTCATAAGGTTTTTTATAATAAATTAAATGCGTCATCTGTACACCTCCATTAAATTTATTTTAATCCAAGCTAATTATTTCGTCTATGTATAAACATAACAGTTCTACCTAATTCATACTCTCAATACAAAAAGAGCTATTACATTTCACTGTGTAATAGCTCTTTTTTATATTCTATTTAACTTCTTTTACCCATTGATTTAATACTTTATACATTGCACGTCCAATTCTTAAATAGGCACCTTCCTCTAAGTTAGCTAAAGATACACGCACGCCCCACTTAGAGGATGCAAAACCATCAGCTGCAAGCAAAATCACATTATGTTGATGTGCTAATTCATAAAGGAAATCTACACATTTATAGCGTGCAATAACAGCATCTGCTACTTCTTGTCCCCATTCCTCTACTAACCACTCCTTGAGATTAACTTCTGTGTAGTAGTATGCATCATAAGGATCTTTTTTTATTACACGTTGCATCCCTTCATAAAGAGTGCGTTTACGTTTTTTACAAATACGTCTTGTAAGCTTCTTATAATGGTCACCTTCATCTAGAAGCGCAAAACCGCTAAAGAAAGCCATCTGTACTTGTTGCGGTGTAGAAAGTCCTGCTGTATGATTAAGGGCAACAAGACGACTGTCTGCTACCATACGATCAATAAACTTTACATCACAGGCATGTGTACCAAGTGATGTATAACGTTTTTCTAACTCTTCATGTTCCCATGGTTGTAATTTTTTAATTTGATCATCAAAAACGTTACGCTCATGTAAGAGTACTGTCCCAAGTCTCCAACCTGTTACACCAAAGTATTTTGAGAATGAGTAAATGCAAAGTGTATTATAAGGTAAATCTGCTAGTAAAGAACAAAATTGAGGTACAAAAGTACTATACACATCATCTGTCACAATCATTAGATCTGGACGGTCATTTTTGACAAGATCAATAAGGTATTGCTTACTTGTTCCACTTAATGCAATAGAAAGTGGATTGTTTGGATTAACAACAAAGACTGCTTTTACCTCATTATCTTTAAGCTGATCAAGTGCTTCTTTTGTATATTGCATACTTGTATGACCATCTTCTTCAACTTCAGTTGCACGAATATAGATGGTTTCAAACTCGTAATCTGGAAGTTCTGGTATTTCTAAGTATGGTGTAAAAATCGGGGTCATAAGTGCAATTTTATCCCCTTTATGTAAAAGATGATTATGCATCAGAGAATCAAATAAATAACACATTCCTGCTGCGCCACCTTCCACACTAAACATATCAAACTTACCTTCAATTTCTCTATTAGGACAGAGTTCTTTAAGTAAATAGGCTTTTACAAGCTTTTCAATATGTACTAAAGAACGATCTGGAAACGGATATTGATCTCCAATAATCCCATGGGCTAACTCATGAATCCAAGCCTCTTCCTTAAATCCTAATGTTTTAACACCATAATCTACAAACTCACGGATAAAACCTGCAACTTTACGATCTGGGTATGCACTTAAAAAGCGAGTAAGTCGGGCGCCAATACCATCTCGGCTTGGCATCCCTGCTAAGTTTTCTTCTTGCCATGTACGTTGTGTTTCAAGTACTGCAAATTGGCCAAAAGCAAAGAAAGCTTGTCTTGGAAGAGTAGCAGTCCAGTTTGGATTCCCTCTTCCTGCATCTAAAATAGGTTGTTTTTCTTTTGAACTTTTAGCAATGTTGATTAAAATTTCCTTAAATTCAAAGCCGCTAATTTTATCGTATAACGACTCTACTTCTCCTCTTGTTGGACAAGACATGATGTGACCTCCTAGTGTTCTTCCCGCAAAAAGCTTACACTTTATAATTGATTAATTTTATTTGTTGTATAATCTAATACTTTTTGTACTTCTTCTTCATACTGAGTTGTTTTTTCCATAGATAAGTTTCCAACAGTTTGTGTCATTGGAAGTTCACCTAAAAGTTCAACATCCATCTCCTTGAAGAATTGATCCATACCCTCTTGATTAAACATTCTAATTTTCTTGCTACAATCTGGGCAAAGGATATAACTCATATTTTCAATAACCCCAATAATAGGTACATTCATTTTACGTGTCATGTTAATAGCCTTAGATACAATCATTGAAACCATATCTTGTGGTGTAGAAATCATGACAACACCAGTCATCGGAATAGATTGCATTGTTGTAAGAGCAACATCACCTGTTCCTGGCGGCATATCGATTACTAAGTAATCTAAATCTCCCCATACAACATCTTGATAAAATTGTTTAACTGCACCTGCAATCACTGGACCTCTCCAGATAACGGGTTGATTTTCATCTTCCATAAGAAGATTAACAGACATCACACGAATGCCTTCCTCTGTTTCAACTGGGTAAATTAATTCACCTTCTGTTCTAACATTAGCTTCTTTAATGTGTAAAAGTCTTGGTATACTTGGTCCTGTAATATCAGCATCCATAATACCCACTTTATGACCTTGGCTAGCAAGTGTTTTTGCAAGTAATACAGACATTGTAGATTTACCAACACCACCTTTACCACTCATGACACCAATAATCTTTTTAATATTACCATGTGTATTTAATTCTATTTGACAAGATGATTCACTTTTGTTGCATGAACCATGACTTGGACAACTACTACAATTTGACATCTTTAATCACCTCGTATTTTATGTTTCTTTTTTATTCTAGGTCTCTTATTCCCAACTGTCAAACCTATTTAAAAAGATGTAATTAATTTATTATTAAAAACTATCATACAGCATTTCATCATCATCTACCCATTTATGACTACATGCATTACAGCTATAATATTCATCTATAACAAAACGTACTTCATTGCTCTCTATTTCAAAACATCGGCGTACTTTATCTAACACATCTTCCTTAAGACATTTATCATAATAGATAACATATTGTTTACTATTGGTATTATAAGCTACACGACCTCTTGGCCAAAAATCATATTTTTCATTGAATTTGGCTTCAAACTCATTACGCCATACACGGTCATGTCCTTCTGGTGGATTATAGAAAACACCTTGAATGGTCCCTTGCTGTCTGTCGTATTTTTTAGTTAAAATATCGTCTTGTTGACAAAAAAACACGCCTATTTGTGCCATGTTTGCGCCCCCTTATTCATATATTATGTCTATTCATTTCTATCCATTATGTCTAACTTTCATCTATTTGTCAAACATCTTTTTTGAATCCTTTTAAGCAAATAAAAACCACATCAAAACTTTTCTCCTGCAAAAGAAATTTTTGATGTGATTTACTTTATCTTAAAATAGATTGTGCCATACGTCTATAAGTATGACGAATGCCACGTATAGCAATAGAGAGTGTCTTAATATTTTCTGGAAGTGCCATACCAAAGGTACCACAATCTCCAATGTGTTGAATATCTGCACCTGCCATTTTTGAAAGGAGTGCCATTTGCTCAATGACACTTTCACTTGATCCCTCTTGTGAAGTGCCTATTGTTGTCATTGCCAATGCACCCGCTTCATGAATCGTATTTGTCATTTGCTTTGCTAGTTCTAAATCAAACCCTGGCACTGTGCCTGGAGCCGGGAAAAGTACAATATCTGCACCCCACTCTACAAAATCCTTCACACAAGCTACATCATATAAGTTACCACTACCTGCACCATGCATTTTGCCTGCAATAATTAAAACTTCTTCTCCCAATACCTCTTTAGCTAGCTTAATACCTTCACAAATAGTTTCATGCGTTACACCTGTATTCGGATTTCCTGTAAGCACTATATAATCAAAACCATAGGCTAAAGCACGTTCTAAATTCTCACGACTTAAACAATAGCCTGGTTCATAAGCGCTTCCTTCTGGCACCGGTTCTAAGTTTACACCAATTAAGCGACCCACCATTTTTTTTAATTTTCGAATATAATCAGTATCCGCCAAATTATCTGCAATTTGCTTTTCTAACTTCTTAGCTAATTCACCCATTCCTTGCATGGCATCTATTTCTGGATGAACACCCCATATAAATGGCGCATTAAAATTAAAAGTATTGAGTGTAATCATATCTGCTCCAAAACTTGCCGCAAGCTCTAAGTTAGATACTTCTCTAATATAAGGGGTATAGCTTACAATCGTTTCAGAGACAACAGTACGCCCTTCTGATGTGGCAATAATCTGTTTAAGTTCCTTCTTACTTAGTGATTCAATATCTTTAGTTGTGAGCTCAAAAATTCTTTTCATTTTATCCTCCTATTGTTCATCCATTGCACGATTGGCAAGCGCATCTGCTTTATTATTTCCAAAATTATCACTGTGCCCTTTAACTTTTACAAATTTAATATCTTTAAATTTTTGTTTTTCCGCATACAGCTGTTGCCAAAGTTCTTTATTTTCTACAGGCTCTTTCTTTGATGTCACCCAGCCTTTTTTCATCCAATTATAAATCCAACTTGTAATCCCATTTAAAACGTAGGCGCTATCTACCATAACTTCTATGGGTACATCTTTCCATTTAACTGCGCGCAAACCTTCTATACAAGCTGTAAGCTCCATAATATTATTGGTTGTTCCACGGGTTCCACCATAAAGTTCTTTTGTTTTATCTTGATAGGTTAAATATACACCCCATCCACCTACATTATTATTTTTCCCATTTCCACGACATCCACCATCGCAATAAATGATTATTTTATCCATAGTTCACCTATTTTCTCATCTCATTTAGTTTTAGTCCATTTACCTTTATTATATCTAACTTATCCCTGAAATTAAACACCTAATAAAATACAAAATCCCTAGAATTCCTTCTAGGGATCATAAATTCTTTTAAATTATACGAGGTAATGAATAAAAGCTGTCGCAAGCCCAAGGAAGAAGAAGAAACCAAGTACATCTGTAAATGTGGTTACAAATACTGAAGATGCTAAAGCAGGGTCTATCTTCATTTTCTTAAGAACAATCGGCACAACAAGTCCTGATAATGTCGCTACAATCATGTTAAGAATCATAGCAATACCTATGACTGCTCCAAATATAATATTACCTTCCCATAAGTAGCCAAGCACTGCTATAACAGCACCAATAGATACCCCTGTAATAAGACCAATTCCAAGTTCTTTAAGTAAGGCTTTTTTAAAGTGTTTTAAATCTAATTCTCCCAGTGCCAATCCACGTACAATAACAGTCAGTGTTTGTGTACCTGCATTACCACCCATCCCAGCTACAATTGGCATAAAAGTAGCCAGAGAAACAACTTTTTCAATTGTTCCTTCAAAAAGTCCTACTACAGCAGAAGCAAAGATTGCTGTGAGTAAGTTTACAAATAACCAAGGCAATCTACTTTTAACAGATTCTTTTAAAGTACCATTAACTTTTTCACCTTCACCAACACCCCCTAGTTTATGGATGTCTTCGGTATTTTCATCACGTAAGATTTGCATGACGTCATCAACTGTTACGATACCAAGTAGGCGCCCAACACGATCTACAACAGGTAGTGTTAAATAACCATATTTCTCAAATAAATGCCCTACTTCTTCTTGATCCATATCAAAAGGAATGGTCTCTACATTGGGTTGCAAAATTTCCCCTATAGTTGTATCAAAATGAGTTGTTACTAACTCTTTAAGTGTTACAACTCCTTTTAATTTATCAAAATCATCAACGACATATAAGTCATAGGCATGATCAATCTCTTCTTTATTATCTTGTAAATATCTTAAAGTTTGTTTTACTGTCATATAAGCTTTAACACAAACAAACTCTGTTGCCATAATCCCTGCTGCAGTATCTGGATCGTAACTTAAAAGTTGGCGTACTTTTCTTGCATCTTCTTCTGTCATCTTCGCTAAGATTTTATTTGCCTGTGTTTCATCTAGCATTCCTAATAAGTCTGTAAGCTCATCAGATGCCATTTCTTCAATAATATTGCGTTGTCTATTTTCACTAAAACTTGTAAGTAAGTTATATTTTTCTTCTGGCTCTGCCTCATCAATAATTGAGGCAATATAATGTTCTGGTAGTCTACTTAAAATATCTAATCCGTTTTCTTCATCTTCTTTTAAGATATCTAAAATATCAACTGGGTGGATATTTTCAATGTATTCAATAATTCTTGCTTGTGGTGCGTGAAGAAGAAACTTTTTAAGTTCTTCTTGGCTCATGTTTGTTTTCATTATCTGTCCCCTCTCTCAGGGAGCACCAGTTCCTACTGTGGTATGACTGGCCGCATCCCCGTCTATCTGATTACTTCCCGATTGTTCGTTGCTACTCTTTGGCGAATCCAATCATACCACCTCCTTTTATCTTCTATTTATTCCTATAACATTTTTATTCATTATATAACTTCCTAGACACATAAAAAAGGCTTCTTGCTAGACGCAAAAAGCCATAAAATACGGACTTCACAACGTTTTAGCACTATAAAGCGTAGACGATTTGTCAGCTACATTAAAAATAACCTTGTGGATCATTTCTGTTCACCCATTGGAATCTCTAGATTTTTCTGGGCAGCAGCCTGTGTCTTTATAGGAGCCTCACCTAAAAAATGTCACTCTTCTTTATTCATCATACAAAATCCCTTTTTATCTGTCAATAGAATGTCTTAAAAGCTTACTTGTAAAACGCATAATTAATTTTAAGATTTCATTAACTAAAATAACTGAAGTACCTACTAAAATAATTTTACCCCACATATTTTGATTAAGTGGTACGGCATTAAAGAACTTACCTGCAAATTGTGTAATAATAATTTGTACAGCACCTGTTGCTGCAATGACTTGCAATGCAATTTTATTCTTTGTAAAGTTTGGGAAAATACTTGCAATACCAAATTCTCTACAATTAAAAGCATTAAACAATACTAAAAATGCAAATAAACTAAAGGTTACTGTTTGCATTTCACTGGCATGTCCAATGACACGTGTTGGATCTGCACCAAGGAAATTCCACTTAATTTGTGCGTAAAGTACGCCTGCGATATACAAACTGTTAAGGGCAATAGTCAAAATCATAAAACGATTAATAATACTTGCTTTACGATCAATAGGTTTACGTTTCATAACTGTTTCACGAATCGGTTCAAGTCCCAGTACTAAAGCAGGTGGTCCATCCATAATAATATTAATCCATAAGAGATGGATCGTTGTAAATGGCATATCATGTCCCATCAGTTGGCTGAGAATAGCCATTAAGAACGCAATAATGTTAACTGTAAGCTGGAACTGAATAAAGCGTTGGAAGTTATTATAAATCCCACGTCCCCATTTAATAGCTTGTACAATGGTACTAAAACTATCATCTGTCAAAATAATATCTGCTGCATTTTTACTCACTTCTGTCCCTGCAATCCCCATGGCTACACCTACATCTGCTTTTGTAAGAGCAGGGGCATCGTTAATACCATCTCCAGTTACAGCTACAACTTCACCATTGCGTTGTAAGGCTTGTACAATACGCATTTTAGTTGTAGGTTTTGATCTTGCTACAATACCAATCGTTTTTATTTCTTTACAAAGGTCTTCTTCACTAAGCTCATCAATATAGCTTGATTCAACTGCTCTTAATTGATTTGGTCCTCCTACAATGCCAAGTTGTTTACCTATAGCAATAGCCGTTTGAATATTATCCCCTGTAAGCATTTTCGTTTCAATACCACCATCTGCGGCAATTTCAATAGATTCTTGTACACCGTCGCGAAGAGGATCTTGTATACCTACAAATCCTTGGAAGATTAAAGTTTTATTCCAATTTTCTCGTGTCTTATAGTCTTTGATTGTTTCACTTTCTAAATAGCCAAAACCTAATACACGCATGGCTTCTTTTTGGAGACATGCCATTTCCTTTAAAATTTCTTGTTTACGTGTTCCTGTAAGAGGTACAACATTATCACCACGTCTTTCATACTGGCATTGTTCTAATATAACTTCTGGTGCACCTTTTGAATAAATCTTGTACTTTTTAGGTGTGTGAATAATGGTAAGCATATATTTGTTTTGAGAATTAAATGGCATTTGACGTACTAAGTCACTTACCTCTCTTGCTGTTTGATAATTAAAATCTTTGCAAAGTCTTAAAAGTGCACATTCCGTAGCACTTCCTATGTATTTAGGTTCTTGTCCACTATATTCTACATCTGCTGTACTATTGATAAGGCAATTATGAATGAAATCTTTGTATTTAGGAAAAGCATTCTTATCAATATATTTCCCCTCTAAATAGACACGCTCAACTTGCATACGATTTTGTGTCAATGTTCCTGTTTTATCACTACAAATAACACTTACACTACCGATTGTTTCACAAGCTTCTTTTTTACGTACAAGTGCATTTATTTTTGCCATTTGTTTCATTGTAATAGCAAGAGTAATATTGATCATTGTTGTTAAACCTTCTGGTACTGCTGCTACAATAAGTGCAACACAAACAACAAAAGCTGTTTTAATATCTGGGAAACACGTAGCGAGCCCACCCAGTGAAGCCTTTAGAGCCTCTCCATTTCTAAAGTCTAACTTGATAGAAGATTCCTGTATAATTTGGCAAAACATATAGACAAATAACATAGCTGCAATTGCTGAAGAAATTTGTGAAATACGTTTCCCTAAATGATCTAGTTTGATTTGAAGTGGCGTATCTGTATCACGTTCTCCAAGTTCACGTGCAATATGCCCCATCTCTGTCCCATCTCCTGTTGCGGTTACAACCATTATAGCCGTTCCTTGGGCAACTAAGGTACCACCAAAAAGCATATTTTTCTGATCTGCTAAATGGTCTGATTCTATAATACAATCATGCTTTACAACGTCATCTGATTCTCCAGTCAGCATGTCCTCTCTTACTTTAAACTCAAGTGCTTTGAGGATACGTCCATCTGCTGGCACCATATCTCCTGTTTCCAAGAAGATAATATCTCCAATAACTACATCACTTTTATGAATAATTTTTTTTACACCATCACGCATGACTTTAACTTGTATATCTTCTGTCATCTGAGCCAGTGCATCTGCTGCTTTCTTAGATTTACTTTCTGTAATAAAACCAATTGTACTACCAATTAAAATAGCCAAACAAATACCTATTGCATCATGGTACTCTTTAATAAGCAAGCTAATCCCTGCTGCAATCAGCAAAATAATAATCAATTGTTGGCTTAAAAGTTCTTTGACCTCTTGAATGAGACTACTTTGTTTGGGCTTAGTAAATTCATTTTTTCCATAGGTTTGAATACGATTACCCGCTTCTTTTTCTGTAAGTCCCTTTTCTTCTAACACCTTGAGTTGCTTTAGAACTTTATCCTTAGGTTGTCTGTAAAACTTATTTTCCACAGTATCTTGTCCTCCTTCTCCCTTAAGTATAGGTAATGTATTATATGCCTACATTTTCACAAATATGCCAACTTGTCCTCTATTTTATCTCTCTGTCCTCTCTTCCTCCCAAAACCATTCTGATCACTGAAAAATACCTTCGTACAATAAAAAAAGAGACTACTTTTAAGTAATCTCCTCTACTAATTAAAACAATTTCATAAAAGCTAAAATAATTAATGTCACACCACTTAGCCATGAAATTTGTATGTTTTTAAGTTTAGCTAATTTATGTCCTAGCCAGCAACCTAATAAGATTGCAACCATACTGACAATCATAGAAACAATAGCTGTTTCTAAATAAGGTGTTTCTACAAGACCACTTCCAAATCCTGCAGCAATACCATCTAAAGACAATACAATCCCTAAAGATATGGCTTCTTTAACACTTAAAACTTTTGAATGGTCTTGATCAGCTTTTGTATTATCCATATAAATGTCTAATATAAAATGATAGTCCCAACATTTAAAACTTAGTCCCTGTACATGATTAGAATGGCGATTAAGTACATCTTTAATGACACCTTCACAAAATCTTGACAGACCTAAAAGTAATAAAAGCACAAAACATACTATGGCAGTGACTTGTGGTGGCAACCAATTACTTACAAGTGCACCACATGCCATAGATATAAGTAAAATAACTGAACTTACTCCACTTAAGGCAAATGCAGAACCAAAAGGAATTTTAATTTCATCTACACCATAAGCAACGCTTGCCACAAAAGCATCTATAGATAAGGCCATGACTAATAATAAGACTTCTATCATGTTATCCTAAACCACCTTCATTGATCTTCTCCTTATCTATTTATATGAAATTCCCTTAAAAAGGTTCTACTCCTTCTTCGTTAAAAGGTGGGATAAAACTTTCTTTATTGGTCTCACCTTCCTGAATAAAACCATTTTCTACACCTAATTCAATGGCATAATCCACTAAATAGTCATAATGTGCTGGCGAAAGTGAGCGATTTAACTCAGGATACTGGCTGACATGTGGCAAAGGCGTATATTGATTCATAATACTTATAAAAATTTTATCACCATAAGTATGATAAAGTGTCTCAATAATTTTTTTAGAATCAAATAACAACCCTGGCAACATAAGATGCCTTACAATAACACCTTTTTGGATAATCCCTTCTTCATTAAAACGTGCTTTACCTACTTGACGTACCATTTCTTCTAACGCTTCACTGGCATAGGTTTTATAACCTGGTGCAGAAGAATACTTTTTGGCATAGCTCTCTTTAAAATATTTGAAATCTGGTAGGTACACATCAATAGATCCTTCTAACAGTTTTAAAGTTTCTACCCTTTCATAACCACTGCTATTATAGATAATAGGCAGATGAAGACCTTTGCTTTTTGCCTGTTTTAAAGCTTCTATAATTTGTGGCACATAATGGGTAGGTGTCACTAAATTAATATTGAGTGCCCCCTGCTCTTGAAGTTCAATAAAAATTTGTGCCAATCTTTCTATTGTAATACCTTTACCTTTTCCAACTGTACTAATTTCATGATTCTGGCAAAATACACATTTTAAAGTACAGTGTGAAAAGAATACCGTTCCTGATCCTTTTTCACCTGATATACAAGGTTCCTCCCAGTAAT
The DNA here is from genome assembly GCF_001282685.1 of Niameybacter massiliensis. GTDB lineage: Bacteria > Bacillota > Clostridia > Lachnospirales > Cellulosilyticaceae > Holtiella > Holtiella tumoricola. The sequence goes on from NZ_LN875035.1 coordinate 695,433, forward strand.
GAAGTGCAGCACGGGCAATATATACCTTACTATCTGCCTTACAAAATCCAAGTTGTCCTTCTAAACGGTTAACCCCACATGCTCTTGGACAAAGTTTACATGCTTGTAATTTTTCTAACATTTTTATGGCCTCTCTTTTACAAACTCTCTATAGACTTAAAACGACTCGCTTCTTCCATAATCTTTGTACGATTACCAATAACACAAGTTCCATTAAGCTTACATACTGCTTCTACTAAATCTGCACAATTTCTTAAATCTTCTATGGTGGTATTTAAAACTTCTTGCCATTCTTTTTCAATGATATCCTTAGTGACATGGGTAAGACCATAAATAAGGACTTGTTCACTTTTTTGTTCCATTGTTAAAGGATTAGTCAGCCCACCTATTGTCCCAATAATACAACGTTCTAATTCCTTTAACGAAAGGTCTAGTTTCTGGATAAAAGCTGCTGCCTCATTAAAAGCCTCTAATGTGGCACCCAGTTCCGGATCACACGAAGAACAAAAGACCATATTCCCATCTCTTCCTAACGTTAACTGAGCACCATAGGCACCCCCTTGTAATCTTACCTTATCCCATAAATAGGTGCTGTCTAAAATATGATTAAGTACATATAAACTTCCCGTAAAGTTAAAACCTAAATCTTTAAAGTTTCCTCCCATAGTAATAGCCTGCACACCTGTTGCGGTGTAAAAAGCTTGATTCTTAATCTCAGGCTCAAACTGATAAGTTACTTTTTGTAATTGTTGTACAGGTAAACAACCTATAAACTGCTCTAAATAATTTTTTACCGTAGGTTGTGACTGAGCTGGTGCTGTTACACTCACAAATAAATCTTGGCGCTGTATAATCTGTTTATAAAGTCTTTCTAAGTTTTCTACCAATCTCTTAAAGCCTTTTTTCCTATCTTCTATAAGCTCCACTTTTAATGCTTTAAGAAAATCATAATAAATCATCCCAGATACATAATCTTCATAGATTGCCGCCTGAGATCCATAAGTATAAAGAGTACGTGTTGCACGGTATTCAGGCGTACTTTTAAAGCTTCGCTCCATTTCATAGAGTATTAAATCAATCAATTCATGAACCTTCGTCTCATCATTAAACTGAGTGTGACAAGTGATTTCTTCAAGTAAATGAGGTAAGCTTTCTAGTTGAGACATTAACACCTTTAAAGATATTTTTAAATAGGGTTTAAAAGCATGAGTATTGTTACATTCTGCATAAGCTTGAACACTACAATTAAGTCCACCTGTTTCTTTATTTATAGCATTTTCTAAGGCATGATAACTATAATGAGTTGTACCTACATAGGTAAGAAGATTGCTCAGTAATCCTAAATAATTTAAATCTTTCTGACTTACACTTGCCACATCAAATAGCACATGAATATAAGCAATATCTTGTGTATCTAAATGATGCCACTGCCATGTTATGCCTTCTTCTTGACTCGTTGTAAAGGTTGGATACTTTGGATGGTTAGGTAGATCCTCTAAACTTAAATGAGGTAACTTCTCTAAGTCCTCAATAGCATTTTGTTGTTCTTGCAAATCCTCAAGAGTTTCACTTGCTAAAATTAACTTTGTAAGACCTTCTTGTGTTAAACTTTGTTTATAAGCTTCAAGCTCATTGTTAAACTTTATTTCTTCCATCTCATACTGTTTTTCATCAGGTTCTAAAAGAGCACAAACTGCATGGGGATTGTTTAAAAAGTATGTTTCTATAATCTGTTCAAAGTAACCTTTATCTTTTTGCTCTGCAATCTCATGAAGTGCCTTTTCATACTTTAAATGACTAAAAGGATGCCCATCGTATAATACACCCATTTGTACCTCTTCACTTAAAATAACGCCCTTAGCTTCCCAAGGTGTGTCCCCTTCTTTCAAACTAAACGTTACTGTATTAAATGCCGCATCGATTAAATCTTTTGAAATACCTTCTTTCACTAACTTTTTAAACACGTTAAATATACGTTTTTTAAAGGTATTATGATGTGCCTTGTGTGTTCCATTTAATATAATAGAAAAAGTCGGTTGACGCTTACCTGTATCATAGCCACTTTCGTCTATACTTTTACCGATACTCTTTTTACCAAGTAACACCTCATATAGAGGTGAAGCTGGACTTTTAAGAAGCATATGTTCTAACATTTCAAAAGCTAACCTTAACGTAACATTATGGATTTCTCCAACTACAAAAGTTAACGCTAGAAGTGCTTCTTCTTTTTCTTCTTTTGCTTCTATAGGATAATACCCCTGACACATTTTTAATGTTTCAAAAGGCTTTTGAAGAGGAATATCCGCTCTTATTTCTTCTTTTACAAAAGCTTGTAGTACTTCATCTAGTTGCTTAAGCCTTGCTTGTAAATCACACTTCCCATACAAGAAGAAAGTACAGTTGCTTGGTTTATAATAAGTATCATAAAAACTTAAAAATGCCTTTTCATCTAATTTTACAATCTCTTCTGGCTTTCCACCTGAATCATATTTATAGCATGTATCTGGGAATAAATTTTCATGAATAAGATGCTCAAGTCTTGTAGAAGGCTCCATATATTCACCATTCATTTCATTGTAAACAATTCCTGTATAACTTAAAGGACTTTCAGCATCTTCTATACTATAGCGCCATCCTTCTTGCTTAAACAAATAAAGTCGCTCATGAATTAATGGATGAAAGATTAAATCTAAGTACACTTCAATCAAGTTACCAAAATCTTTTTCATTTTGGCTCGCACAATAATACATGGTCATATCTTTATAAGTACATGCATTTAAGCTAGTATTTAGTGAACCTTTATCTAATTCCATAAATGTATCTTTCAATGGATATTTTTTAGAAGCGCAACACACCGTATGCTCAACAATATGGGCCACACCTGTATTATTTGTAGGCAGTGTCTTAAACGATGCTGTAAAAACTTGATGATTATCTTCATTGTCAAGTTGTATAAGTCTTGCTCCACTTTTTATATGCTCATAAATACGTGCATAACTTCCTATCTCTTCAATCCATTCTTCTTCTATAAGTAAAAACCCATTTTCTTGGGCTATTTGCTGTAATAACATAAGGTATTCCTTTCTATTTTCCTAGTTCTTCATAGAACTAGCCATCTTACATTATAGCCTAGGTACAAAGCTTTTAAAAGTATTCTGCTTAACCATTGACCTGGAAATTTATATCCTATACTATAAAAACATACTAAACAGGAGGGATACCTATGCCAAATATAGAAAAACTTAAGCAATTTTTTGCTAAAGATCTTTTTGCACTTTCTCTAGGTATTGAAATTGTAGACATAAAAGAACACCAAGCGACTTGTGAACTCATACTAAAGGAAACCCATTATAATGCTGGTGGAAGTGTACAAGGTGGCGTACTTTTCACCCTAGGAGATTTTGCCTTTGCTGTTGCTAGTAATTCGGCAGGCTTTTTAACAGTCTCACTTAATAATACCATCTCTTATTTTTCACCTCCCAAGGGGAATAAACTCACTGCTACTGCAACACGTTTAAATAGTACAAAACGTACTTGTATTTATGAGGTCTCATTACTGGATACCTATGACACTTTAGTTGCCAAAATGACTGTAACAGGATATATCAAAGACATCCCTCTCGATGTGGTATAAATTTCAATAATTTTATATATAAAAAGGAGTAGCCTCTTACACATTGCTACTCCTTTTTCCTATTTCATTAAGCTAAACTTACATTCATATCTATAACAAGAGCCCTCATATTGTCCTTAACCGTGTCTTTAGTACATCCTCTAAAGTCATTACCAAACATATCATAAACATTACTTGCAATATTAATCATAGGTAAACGGCCATACATTTTTTCACCATCTGTTAGAATGGCATGCTGAACAGGATAACCAAAGTTTCCTTCTGGTGTATAGTCTCCTCCACTTGCCATTACAACAAGTACTCCCATCTCACCATTCAATAATTCTTTAAGTGTTTTATCTGACGGTTCAACATAGGTATCGGTTAGTCCTAGCATGGGTACACCATCGTAGTCACATACGCTACTTCCCGTATAATCGTAACCATAGACTCTTGCAGTCTTTTTATCTGTATAAGGTGTTACGATTTTACCTTTTTCTATTAAATTAAATGTATAATCAGGATTAATACGCCCTTGGGCATCAAAGAAAGGTGTACCATAAGCTTCTTTTGTACTTTGTCCATATGTAAAATGCTCATTAAACTTTTGCTCACCTATACAATCTTTAAAAAGAGAACTTGACCTTCCTACACTTTCTCCATTTAGCTCTTGACGAAGCTTACTTTCTACTAATTGTAAATCAACAATGACTGGCATCTTATCTTGTTTAGGCAGTGCGACTTCCGTTCCATAACAGCCTACAATATGTTCAAATTCTTTTTGAAGTTTTTCTGGATTCCACTCTCTATCTATTTGGAATACACCTGTATCAAATACATTGACTGAATGTTCTTCTCTAACCAAAAGACTTGTTATAATAACCAAGTCTCGACTACATAAATTAAGACCACAATCATTTTTAAGTGTAACACAAGTTTCTTCCATATTAATCTTATTAGAAAAACTATAGTTTGGATAACTACGTCTTAAGTAATTCAAGAAGTTTTCAACTTCTTGAATAAAATCTACTTCATCAAATTCAATTTCACGAAGATCCATATACTCATCACAATCTTTAGCGACTTCTTCTTCATAAGGTATTTTTAAACTTAAATTAGCAATAGCCTCTTTTTCTAATTCCCCTAAATCTACTGTTCCAATACCACCAGCAACACCAATATAACCTTTATCATAAACTCTATAGCCTGTTTTAGTAATATTTTTCTTTCTTACTGACTCTAATTTACTATCTACTACATTTAATGAAATTTGTTTAACTGTCCTTGTGTAGATTTCTTTAATCATGTCTGTACCCCCTATTGTACGTCTAGATTTTGCACTCTAATATATGGTCCTCCAAAGCCTACTGGTAAAGGATATTGTTCCATTTTTCCGCAACCTCCACCTGTAAAGCTAAAAATTTCAACTTCATCGGAAATCCCATCAATAAGATGTAAGGTTTCCATTACATTTCCTGTTACAACAGCTACTGTAACAGGTTCCGCTATTTTGCCCTCACGAATTCTATAAGCTCTTTTAGGTGCAAGTGTAAAAGCTGTCATCCCTGAACCATGGGAAATATCATCTACATAGATCCCATCTTTCACTCCTGCAAAAAGTTCTTCTTTTGTGAGTGGCCCCTTATCAATATAAGTTGTTGTCATCCTAACAATAGGCTCAAACTCAAAGTTCATTGCACGTCCATTCCCTGTTACAGTTTCCTCTAATAGACCGGCTGTAGCAGTAGTATGCAACCTGCCTGCTAACTTACCATCACGAATCAAATAGTTTACTTTAGCAGTATTACCTTCATCATCATAAGGTGTATAACCCGATCCCACTAAATCTCCACGGTCTATAATATTTAAAGTATCTACACCTACAACTTTGCCAATAGCCCATTCTGCTTTCATGGTTTCACTACCAAGCATCAAGTCCGCTTCGCTCTTATGTCCAAAGCTTTCATGAGCAAAAACACCGGATGCTGTTGGTGAAAAGACTACGGTATACTTTCCAGGTTCTACAGCTACTGCCTCTTTTATATAGGTACAGTCTTTTTTAATATTTTCTTCTACTTGATTATGTAATGTTTTAAGTGCTTCAAAGTTTTCTTGTGAAGTATTATAAGCATTATCAAAACGTTTCCCTTCTACGTTTAATGTATAAGCTACAATAATCCCACCAGTCTCTTTGTCATACTTAATATTTGCTCCCTTACTTGAACAAAAAGTTTTACGAACAGATTTACCTATGTATCTAATATGATATTCCTTAATTTCACTAAACTTTTTGACTGTGTTTCCATATGCTTGAAGTAAACCAAACTGATCTTCTTTAGAAACATTTCTTAAAGTGTCTTCTTCAAACTTCATACAACTTTCTTGATGAACTTCTAACCCCATAACAGTTGGATGCTCCATAATCTGTGGGTTAGGTGTTGCCATCTGAGCTAACAATTGAATTTCTTCATCTATTTGCTCAAGTTGGGTTGTTGAACTATAGTACCATTTATCTCCGTCAAATATACGGATAAATGCCCCTTTGTACTGGCGTTGTTTGTTTTCTTTCAGCGTATCATTTTGTAATCTAGCCTGTGCTTCAAAGACATCCTCAATACGCACATCTGTATACAAATCTTTTGGAAAATTAAACATAGCAAACCCCCTTTTACTTTTTTAGACTCTTCCATTATAATCCAAATAATTACCCTTGTATATACAATGCCTCATAATCAGCATTTTCCATTAATTCATTAAATATTATTATTTTTAGGCTTATATAAAAATTTTTATTACAAAAAATACGTTGTATCTGACGAATCAGAATACAACGTATTTACTATTTTTCAATATGTGTATGTTCTACTGCTGCAAATAAAATATCATTGTATGCCCAATGTGTTGATTCTAAATCACTAAACTGATTTTGAATTTCAGCATCGCTACAATCTCTTTCAAAAATGCTATTGAGTGCTGTTACAGCTTCTGCACGTGAAATTGTATTGTCTGAATTAAATGTCACGACTTTTCTTGTCTTTCTAATTTGTTGTATTTTCTCAACCATACTTTGTGCTTCATTTTTTGTAATTGCATCAAATGGTCTAAATGTGCCATCTGCATAACCTGATACAATTCCAAGACTTTCTAGGTAACCTACGTAAGCATTACTATAACGATTTGGACGGATATCTTCAAAAGAAGAAAGATCCCCGTGTTCATTTCCTTCTAATAATAGACGTGCGACCATTGTTGCAAACTCTTCACGTGTTACTGCACGTTCTGCTCTAAATGTACCATCTTCATAGCCTACTATATAAGGTAAATGTTTAATTTCTTTAGGTTCTTCTGGTTTAGTTGGTGGTTCTGGTACTTCAGGACAAACTGGTGGTTTTGGAAAGCTTGGCCAATTAATATCTGGGCACTCTTTATCTGGTTGACTTGGTTGTGGTACATAAAGGTTTTCTTCATCATCACAACCTGTTTCATAAGCATATGCTGGTACTTGTGTTATTGCTAAAGCCCCTAGAATGAGTGTTGCTACAACTTTTTTATATTTTAAGAATTTCATTTAAAACCCCTCCTCTTATTCTTGCTAGGCTAAATTATAACTTACCCCTTGACAGCATGTCCATGTTTTAGGAGTAATTACAAATCATTACCAATCCCTATGAAATTTTATTTGTTATATTTTAATGCTTACAAGACTTAATCTATTTTGCACTTTACAATTTTCCTCTTTTTGTATGTTCAATTTCGCTATATTTTTTTATAGTTAGGAGATACTAACTTTAATTCTTAGTAGAGGAGGTAAACATTATGTCACAATTAACAGCAAAAGAACTTTCATGTTTTCAAGACTTATTAAGTGGCGAAGAACTACTTATTAAAAAGTTTAAAATGTTAGCAGATGCTACAACTGATGCAGAACTTAAAAATCAGTTTACAGACATTGCTAATCACCATCAACAACACTTTGACACAATTTATGCACAACTTCAATAGGAGGAACTACTATGAGCAATATTCCTGGATTTACAGAAAAAGAAATCTTAGCTGATGCTTTAGAAGCTCAAAAATCTGCTACAGCTCTTTATAATCTCATTGCTAACGAATGTGCAACAAAAGAGCTTAAAGATACTATGGTCAATCTATTAAACGATGAACACAATTTACAATATGGTGTATTTACATCTATGCACAATCGTGGATTTTATCCTACACCAGCTGCAGAACAACAAAAGGTAGATCAAGCTAAACAAACCTTTGCACCTCAAGCACATTGCAACTGCTAAAAATATTTATATAAAAAGAGGATGAGTAGCTAATCTACTCATCCTCTTTTTATGCTAAAAATAAGTCATAGCCAATCTTAATCATAAGTAAAGCTAATACAAGCATAAACATAGGTCTTATAATCTTCTTACCACCTTTAATTGCGAGTCCTGCTCCAATCCAGTTCCCTGCAATCCCAAATAGTGCTGCTGGGATTCCTATGCTCCACACAATCTTTCCATGGAGTGCAAAGGTAATAAACGCTGCTACATTAGAAGCTAAGTTTACAACTTTTGCATTCCCTGATGCTGTAATTAAGTCAAAGCCTATGATACCTGTATAAATCAAGATTAAAAAAGTACCTGTTCCAGGTCCAAAGAATCCATCATATATACCAATGATAAATCCTGAAAGAATAGAGAGTACTATAACTTTCACACGATTCTCTTCTTGTAATGACTCATTCTCACCAAAATCCTTTTTAAAAAGAAGAAAAATTGCAATAATAGGTAATAAAACGAGCATGGTATAACTTAAATAACGCTCATCAATTACCATATTAATCATTGCTCCAAGAGGAGAGCCAACAAGTGCCGCCCCTGCTGATGTAAATGCTGCTATGTAGTGAATCTTTTTGTTCTTCATAAATCTAAACGTAGAAAGCAATGTACCAAATGTAGAAGAACATTTATTGGTACCAGTCGCTAAGTGAGGTGGTAAACCAGCTACCATATATGCTGGTAAGGAAATGATACCACCTCCTCCCACCATAGCATCAATTAGACCTGCTAAAAAAACTAATGGACATATCACAATCAACATTTTTATAAAATCCATATTTATCCCTTTTCTATCTATACATTAATTTTCTTTCTGATTGGTTACCTGTAACCATAATGAATAACTCCTTGGAAACTCTATACGTCCCAACATTTTAAGTAACTTCTTTAACTCATTTTCTTTAATATCCTTATAAACTTTATTCTCAAAACCTTCTTCATAGACATTAACTTGTTCATCTTTTAACCGCTCTATGGTAAGGCTTCTGTCTTTCTTATAGGTTTTAATAATGACGCATTGTCCCTCTTCTAGTTTTTTAAGCCGTTTCATCGTTGTTTCAATAAAATTGTCTTTTGTTATCATAAATCTTATTGCTTACCTTTATTCTTTGCTTCTTTTACCGCAAGTTTTGCCATTTCAAGTGCACCTTCTCTTGTTTGATTTCCACAGATAAATAAGTTTGGATGGCAAAATACGCATCCTTCAATACCAGTCAAATGTGAAAGCTCATCCTCTCGTTTAGCCCCCCAACTTACTGGTAAATCTACACGTGATTCAAAACTATCCTTTTGTTTAGGTACCGTTTGAACACGATAAGAACCTGCAATATCTTGGAATACTACAAACCATACAGCTTCATCTGTATCTTGTTCTAAAAGTAGGTCTTTCCATTTTACAGATTGAGTAAGTTCTAAAATATGTGTTTCATGGATAGGTTGCGTCTTTAGTGCTTCTTCTATATAATAGGCACTTTCATAATACTCTCCAAAACGTATCACTAATCGGCTTAAATAATAGTTTGCAAAATTTATCGCATCAAAGAAGGCTTGATCTACTGTGCGTTCTTCATGTGCTAATGGCATAAATCCACTAATGACTTGTGAAAGTGTTGTAACAGGGGACTCAAACGTATTAAGGGCAATACCATTATCTCCTGCATCAATTTGAATAATAAATTCATCTGCCACTTTTTTTGCTAATGTTTCTTGTTCTTTCACCTTTAAATGAGGACACATTTTAGCTACATAGTCTTTTCCAAAATCTCTCCAAAGTAAACCAAAAGCACAATAAGGAATCCCATCTTCTCTTAATTCCTTATCCATTTGATGATGGTCGTAACGTCCTTCTCCAACATCTGCAACTAAATCACATATTGCAAGTTCCTTTTCATCTCTTGTACGAATGACCTCTACATCTGGATATAATCCTTTAATCAAAGCAACACCGAATACTTCATCCGCATGAAAGACACCATTATGAACAGCCATTTTTTTTATATTCGTCATTTTCTTCCTCCTCATGTGTCTTTTTACACATCTAACTTGCATTATACTTGTTCTTTTTCCTATTAAAAAGGCTATAATGCTATACATTTTTCTATTTTACACTTTTTTTAACGAAAAAGGTAGTAACTTATGCTTGACTTTTCATCTAAAGGATATAATAATTACAGAGATTGCACCCTTTATTTCCTTACTTTATATATGGATTTAAATACATATGTTAAAAAAGGAAATTTAAATATAGATAAGGATGGTTGAATATGTCACAAGCAAATACTATGGATGAAATCCAAAAAAGAAGAACCTTTGCCATCATTTCTCACCCTGATGCTGGTAAAACAACATTAACTGAAAAATTCCTTCTTTACGGAGGAGCGATCCGTACTGCAGGTTCTGTTAAATCTAGAAGAACGCAAAAACATGCTGTATCTGACTGGATGGAAATCGAAAAGCAAAGAGGGATCTCTGTTACATCAAGTGTACTCCAATTTAACTATGATGGTTTCTGTATCAATATTCTTGATACACCTGGACATCAAGACTTCAGTGAGGATACTTACCGTACACTTGTTGCGGCTGATAGTGCTGTAATGGTTATCGACTCTGCAAAAGGGGTCGAAGAACAAACAAAAAAACTTTTCAAAGTTTGTAAAATGCGTGGGATTCCCATCTTTACTTTCATCAACAAATTAGATGCACAAGGTAAAGATCCACTTGAGCTTATTGAAGATATCGAAAATGCTCTTGGTATTCGTGCTTTCCCTATGGATTGGCCTATTGGTTGTGGTAAAGGCTTTAAAGGTGTTTACAACCGTCTTAAAAAACATATTGAGCTTTTTGATGATGGTGACCATGGTCAATCTATCGTTAATACAGTAGAATGTGATTTACAAGACGAAAACTTAGCAGATCTTTTAGGACAAGATTTACATGAAAAACTTCTTGAAGATATTGAACTTTTAGATATGGCTGGTGATGACTATAGCTTAGATCAAATCTTAGCTGGAGAACTTACACCTGTATTCTTTGGTAGTGCTATGACAAACTTTGGGGTTGAACCTTTCCTTAAAGCCTTCTTAGACATTACTCAACCACCTCAACCACGTAAAAGTAACTTAGGTGATGTACAACCAACAGAAGATTACTTCTCAGGCTTCATCTTCAAAATCCAAGCAAATATGAATCCAGCACATCGTGACCGTATTGCTTTCCTTCGTATTTGTTCAGGTAAATTTGAAAAAGGTATGATGACCAACCTTGTTCAAAAAAATAAAAAAGTAAAACTTGCTCAACCTCAACAATTCTTAGCACAAGATCGTGCTATGGTTGAAGAAGCTTATCCTGGAGATATTATTGGTATCCACGATCCTGGTATCTTTAATATTGGAGATACCCTTTGTAGTTCTGACCTTAAACTTCAATATGAAGGTATTCCACAATTTGCTCCTGAACACTTTATGAAAATATCAACAATCAATGCGCTTAAACGTAAACAATTCTTAAAAGGTGTTTCTCAACTTGCAGAAGAAGGTTCTATTCAAGTCTTTAAACCTCGCTTCACAGGTGCTGAAGAACTTATTATAGGAGTTGTAGGCGTACTTCAATTTGAAGTTCTTGAATATCGTCTTAACAATGAATATGGCGTAGAAATTAAAAAGCAACACTTACCATATAACTATATTCGTTGGATTGAACAAGAAAACTATGATCCTTCTAAATTTAAATTGACATCAGATGCTATCGTAGCAGAAACTGAAGATGGCAATCCAGTATTACTTTGCCAATACGAATGGTCTATCCGTCAAGTTATTGAACGTAATGAAGGGGTTGTGCTTCACGAGACACATCTTAGAACAAACTAACAAAAAGACACTCAAAATTTGAGTGTCTTTTTATGTTTATAATTGGCTCATTACTAGTATATCATTTTCTTTTATAATCGTTTGACCATTGGGAATTAATACATTATCCTCTCGTTTGATGAGAATAATTAATTTTTCAGGTCCAAGTGCTATTTGAGATAAAGATCTTCCTAACCAGTCGTTACCTTTTTCAACTTCTACTTCTGTAAGGTAAATACCTAACTCTTCTTCCAATGAAAGTGCACTAAGTATGACGCAGTCCCCAGCTTGAATAAGTGTATGCCCTTTAGGCACAATACGTCTATCTCCTCTTAGAATTAAGACTAATAGAACATCTGGTAATAAGGGAATATCTTTTATTTTTTTGCCGTTCCATGAATGATTTGATGTTATAGGGAGTTTTATAAATTGTACAGGTACTTCATCTGAATAATCACTAAATGTTTTCAAAACATTATCTTCATCATCAATCATATCCCATTTTTTTGCCATAAAAGGTATAAGGGATCCTTGCAGACTTATTGAAAAAAGGACAATAAAAAATACCATATGGAAAATATCATTTTTCATATAAGTTGGGCTAACAGTAGCCATAATTGCAAAAACAATTGAAGCCGCCCCTCTTAATCCTGACCACGAAACAAGTAGCTTTTGATTTAATGTCCCCTTAAATGGTGATAAAATTGCAAAGACTACTAAAGGGCGGGCAATAAAGGTTAAAAAAATTGCAATAGCCAATGAAGGAAGTAAGATTGCAGGGAGCTGAGATGGAAACGCTAAAAGGCCCAGTAAAAAGAAGATTAACATTTGCATAAGCCCTGTTACCCCATCGAAGAAATGAACAAGAGACTTTTTGTTAGGAATAGATTGATTACCTAAAATAATACCTAAAATATAAACACTTAAATAACCATTCCCACCAATAAGAGTAGATAGAGCATAAGCAATCAGTGGCATACTAAATACAAATATTGTACCAAATCCATCTGTAGAAAACTTTATTTTGGTTAGTATCCATACAGCTACTACAGCAACCACTATCCCCAGTAAGATACCATATACAAGCTGTGCAAAAATCATATAAGTAAGTTGACCACCACTTAACTCACCACTCATAGTAGCTAAACATATAACCGTTAACATATAGGAACATGGGTCATTACTTCCACTTTCTACTTCTAGCATTGAAGCTGTATTATCTTTCAAATTAAGACGTTTTGAACGTAATATTGAAAACACAGAAGCTGCATCGGTTGAACTTATTACAGAACCGATAAGTAAACTCTCAAAGAATTCAAACCCTAAGACATAGAAGCAAAAAAGCCCTGTTATGAATGCTGTCAATATAACACCAATTGTTGATAGTAAAACAGATTTTATAGCAATAGGTCGAGCCTGATTCCAATTGGTACCAAATCCACCATAAAACATAATAAAGATTAAAGCTACTGAACAAATTTGTTCAGCAATCACATAATTATCAAAGGGTATTTTTACTACACCATCTGACCCAAATAGCATTCCTAAAATAATAAAAGCAAGTAACATAGGGATACCTAATTTACTAGAAATTTTATTGAGCAGGATACATATTAATATGACACATGCTATTAATAAAATATATAACGACATTTTTACCCCCTTCTATTTATTGAATAATTTATATTTTCATTAGAAGCTATTCAAGATATAATAAAAGACTGTTTAAAACAGTCTTTTATTATATCTTATTTATTTAAAGCATCAAGAGCTGCTTTGTAGTCTGGTTCATTTGTAACCTCACTACAATATTCTACATATACTACTTCGTCCTCTTCATTAATAACAAAAACTGCTCGAGTAAGTAAGCCCAGTTCTTCAATATAAGTTCCAAAGTTATGTGCAAAACTATGATCTTTATAATCTGATAAGGTCATTACCTTATCTACACCCTTTGCACCACACCATCTAGCTTGTGCAAAAGGTAAGTCCATAGAAATGACATAAACTTTAGCCCCTTTTAAGTTAACTGCCTCTTCATTAAAACGACGTACTTCTAAGTCGCAAACATCTGTATCAATCGAAGGTACACTCACATAAATACGCTTTCCCTTAAAAGTCTCTGCAGATACAGTTTCTAAACTGTTATTTACTGCTAAGAAATCTGGAACGCGTTCACCAACTTTGACCTCATGACCTGCTAAAGTAATCGGATTACCTTGAAATGTAACTGGCATAAGCCACCCCTTCTCTTTATCATCATTTAATAATAACTTTCTAAGTTATTATAATGAGTTCAAGAAAAATTTATTCAATGTAAGTTCCTTTTAATCCTTATGGTAAAATATTGCCTGCTGCTCTATAAATTTCATACCATTCTTGTCTTGTAAGTTCAATTTCAGTTCCTTTAGCGATTGCTTTAAGACGTTCATGATTCGTTGTTCCTACAATTGTTTGAATACGAGCTGGATGTCTTAAGATCCAAGCTACAGCAAGTGCACTATTGGTAATACCTTTTTCAGCTGCAATACGGTCAATAACTTGATTAAGCTCTGGGAACTTAGGATTATCTAAAAATACACCTTCAAAGAAACCATATTGGAAGGGTGACCAAGCTTGAATCGTAATATCTTCAAGACGACAGTAATCTAACACACTACCGTCACGGTTTACTGCAGCTGCATTTTCCATATTCACATTAAGCCCTGCATCCATCATTGTTGTATTGGTAATACTTAGTTGAAGTTGATTAATAATAATTTTTTCATCTAAATAGCGATTTAAAAGTGCCATTTGCATAGGATTTTGATTACTTACTCCAAAGTGACGTACTTTACCACTTTCACGAAGTGTACGGAAAGCTTCTGCTACTTCTTCTGGTTCCATTAAAGTATCTGGACGATGAAGTAAAAGAACATCTACATAGTCCATTCCTAAACGTTGTAAACTTTTATCTACTGATGATAAAATATGCTCTTTTGAGAAGTCAAAGAACCCTGGACGAATACCACATTTTGTTTGAATCACTAGATCTTCTCTTTTAATTGAAGTTTCTTTTAATGCTTTTCCAAATAAAGACTCTGATTCACCTTGTCCATATATATCTGCATGATCATAAAAATCAATACCAACTTCATGAGCTGTTTCTATCAATGTACGTACTTCTTCTACTGTATGACCAGCCATACGCATACAGCCTAATGAAATTTCTGAACCATGTAGGCTACTTGTTCCAAGTTTAATGCTCTTCATATGTATCGCCTCTTTCTTATCTATTATAGAATTTATTATTTTTATACTTTATTTCATACTCTTCTATTATATAAGATTTTACTACTTTTTTACAAGTTTAGGATAATACAAGGATGAGTATCATTTTATCTATTGATTTATCTGGATGAAGCAATAGATATGCCAAAACGCACAAAAACCAACCCCAATCGTCTCCCTCTTAAACACATAGACAGGCTCAACTCACATCTATTAGTGTTCCTTTGGTGAAAGGGATGCTTTGCATTTATCATTGCTTTTCTTCTATAATCTTTGCTAGTTGCCTATAAAGTACTTTTTCTTGCTGTTTGCCTAATCCTTTAATAGAGTAAGGCTTATTCTCCTTTTCATCATCCTTCATCACTACTATTTCCCCATTTTCTTTAATAATAAAACGATATATTTTAAATGTACTTTCCTCTTTATAATGAAAAGTCATTTCAATCGCCGATGTGGTATTACTTCTAACAGATTGACCTGGAACATAAAGCTGTTTTTTAAAACTATACGCTTCTAGAGATTCTAAAATCTGTCTGATTGTTTCCTCATCCCTAATGATCTCACTTGAAATCATTTTATCATTATCCAATTCTTCAGGATGGATTTGATCTATTTGTATAAACGCTACTTTAAACTCTGAATCACAAATCATGAGCTGACTTGGCCATGTATAGACACTATAAAATACAGCTATGGCCATAATAATAAAGAGTACATATATTGCTTTTACTTTATTCATTTGCTCCCCTCCCTCTTCTATTATACATAAATAAAATATTAATTTATGATATTAAAAATAAAAAAGATATAGAAACCGAAGTCTCTATATCTTTTTACTATTCTTTATCATATTCATCTAAAAAACTATGGTCTTTTCCATCTTTACGATATCCTATAATGGTTTCTAGATTCACATTATGGACACTTCTAAAGATATTCATATCAATATGAGGATTTGTTTGTCTAAACTTCTTCACAAGATTTTTCATTTCTTGGCGTTTAGAACCGCCACCTTGATCACCTAATAAGCAGCTTTCTGTTAAACGACATGCACATTGAATAAAACGTAAATCATGTGTATTTTTCCATGCAATAATATCTTCTTCCTTTACTAAATAAAGCGGACGAATAAGTTCCATACCTGGGTGGTTGGTACTATGCAGCTTTGGCATCATGGTTTTGATTTCTCCACCATAAAGCATACTCATTAAAATCGTCTCAATAGCATCATCAAAATGATGACCTAAAGCAATTTTATTACATCCTATAGACTGTGCATATTTATAAAGGTAACCACGTCTCATTCTTGCACATAAATAGCAAGGTGTTTCATCTACTTCTGCTACTACTTCAAATATATTACTTTCAAAAATCTTAATTGGAATATTTAAGTACTCTGCGTTATCAATAATCACTTGACGGTTATAGGCATTATAGCCTGGATCCATAACAACAAATTCTAATTCAAAATTACGTTTTCCATGACGGTAAAGCTCTTGCATACATTTTGCAAGAAGCATAGAGTCTTTCCCTCCAGAAATACATACCATAATCTTGTCACCATCTTTAATCAGTTCATAATCATTCACTGCACGAACAAACTTTGTCCAGATGGTTTTACGATACTTTTTAATAATACTACGTTCAATTACCTCATATTTTTCAAGTTCTCTTTTCATCTTCATATCCTTATCTGATTTATCATTAAATATACGTATTTGTATTAATCTCTCTTTTCCTCTAGAAACTTGCTAAAACTTGTCCTATCTGAACTAAAAAGGCTTTGACTTCTTCCTCAGTAGTTAAATGACTTAAACTTATTCTTAATGTTGATAAAGCCATTTTACGATCTTTTGTAATGGCATATACTGGTCTAGAAGGACTATTTAAAGTACAACATGCTGACTTAGTTGCTACATAGATTTCACGTTCTGCCAATCTTTCTTGTACTTCACGTGCTTTAATCCCTATAATACTTAAGTTTAAAATATAAGGACTTCCTTCTAGCGGGCTATTAATGATTACATTTTTATAAGCTCCAAGACCTTTTCTTAAATGGTCATTGAGTCTAGATACATATTCATAACGTGCTTCTCTCGTTGTTTCTGCCAACTTTAAAGCCTCACCTAAGCTTCCAATAAGAGCGAGGGTTGGTGTACCACTTCTAAAGGCTGTCGTGCTTGTCCCTCCATGGATAATAGGCTCTAACATGACTTTATCCTTTTTGATTAGGACGCCACAACCATTTAATCCATAAAATTTATGAGCTGAGAAAGTTAAAAGATCAACATGTTCCATTGGCACTTTTACTTTACCTATAGCTTGTGTTGCATCCACATGTAAAAGACAATGAGGGTATTTGCTATCTAGAAGTTCACGTATCTTACTTATTGGCTGTCTTGCACCAAGCTCACTATCTACTTCACTAAGTGCAATCATAATGGTATCTGACCTTAATAAACTTTTAAGATGCTCTAAATCAATTTCACCATTTGGCAAAATGTCTACAAACTCAATTTCATAGCCTTCGTTATGCAGTGAAGTGGCTGTACTTGATACAGATGAGTGTTCTAGATAAGTTGTAATAATATGTTTACCATATCTCTTATAATAATGACACGCTCCAATAATAGCTAAATTATTAGATTCTGTGGCACCAGACGTATAAATAATTTCTGATGGTTTAACTTCTAATAACGAAGCAATTTCTGCTGTATAATCATCTAATTTATCTTTTGCTGCCTTCCCTAACGTATGTGCTGCATTAGGATTGGCAATATATTCAGTAGAAAGTTTTGTAAAGCTTTCTAATACTTTTGGATCTACAGGGGTATTTGCTGCATAGTCTAAATAAAGCATAAGTCTACCTCTCTTTTTATATACTCTGCCCTTCATCATAAAATTTATCAAGCTTTTTGTCAATACGAAAGGATTTACACGTGATTTTGTTATCTATATATTTTCTTAATGTCTCTTCATTATACTTAAACTAATAGATAAAGACTTTGAAAGGAGCTTTAATATGAAAGAAAAACTCAAACAATTCATGATTGGACGCTATGGTGTAGATCAACTAGGACTTGCCATCTTTACAACAACTTTTATAGTTGCTATTTTAGGTCTCTTTACACGCAGTATCATCCTGACTGTATTAACTATTGCCCTTCTTGTTCTCTTTTACTACCGATCACTTTCTAAAAATCTTTATAAACGTCAACAAGAAAACTTTAAGTTTATACGTTTTTATACGCCTATTCAAAAGCAACTCAACATTTATAAAAAGCGTTTTAAAGAACGTAAGACTTATAAATACTTCAAATGTAACCATTGTCATCAAACCCTTCGTGTACCCCGTGGAAAAGGAAAAATTTGTATTACCTGTCCAAAATGTAAGCAAGAACTTCACAAACGTTCTTAATAACTCCATATAAAAGAGGTGATGCCTTCTTATTGGCATCACCTCTTTTATCATTCACTCTTCTTGATTTTTAAATAAGCTTTTATGACTTCTATACATTTCTCATAGCCTAGCGCACTACTGTCCAAGCATAAATCATAATTATTTGCATCTTTCCAATCTTGCCCTGTAAAATAATGATAATAAGCTGCACGACGTTTATCTGTTGTTAAAATATGCTGTTTAGGATTTTTGACAGGTGCAATCTTCTCTACTCCTTGTATACAAGCTTCTAATGGTGCATGAATATAGACAGAAATGACCTGCTCATCATCTTTAAGTATATAATCTGCACAACGCCCAATAATGACACATGATTCTTTCATAGCTAATTCTTTAATTATTTTGGCTTGATAATTAAAAAGATTTTCGTTTGAAACAAAGTCATCCCTATCTGGTGGTATAATTTCTCCTTTATACACATTTTTTGCAACCTTATAAAGTAATGTATTCTTCACTTTTTCATCTGCTTCTATAAATAGCTGTTCATTAATGCCACTATCATCCGAAGCCAGTCTTAGTAAGTTGCGATCATAATATGGAATATCTAAGTCTGCTGCAAGCATTTTCCCTATTGTACGTCCTCCACTTCCATACCCTCTTGCAATTGTAATAACAAAGTTCTTCATGCCATTCCCTCCATTTTATAAACTCATATTTTTCATCCTATACTTCTATACTTTTCAAATGAGTTATTCCTTATATGCTTATTTAAATCATAAAAAAAATATAACCACCCTCATTTTTCTTGCATAAAATGAATTATCATCATTTCCTTATTATGGAAAATCGGAGGCATCTTAGATGGTTGAGCTTACAACACTACATCTTATTTTTTCATTATTCCTTGGTTTTATCATTCTGTTTTTAATTACGCGACAAGACACTTCTCTTATTTGTATTGCAGGGGTATTTGCCTTGGCACTTGTTGCGACAGGTACTTTAACAGGTTCTATATCTGGTATATTTAATAGTTTTAGTTATGCCATAAAAGAACTGACACCTACAATCTTAGTCATCTCTGTTATTGTAGCTATGAGCAAGGTGTTAGAACAAACAGGTATTATTGACGTTATGGTTAAACCTTTTGAAAAACTTATGAAAAATGCGAACGTGACCTTTTGGGTTGTTGGTATTCTAATGATGATTGTCTCTTTCTTCTTTTGGCCCTCTCCAGCTGTTGCTTTATTAGGTGCTGTACTTTTGCCACTTGCTATTAGATCTGGTCTTCCTCCTATTGGTGTTGCTCTTGCAATGAACCTATTTGGTCATGGTATTGCCCTTTCCGGAGATTTTGTTATTCAAGGTGCACCTAAAATTACAGCTGATGCAGCGGGGCTTCCTGTTAGTGAAGTTGTATCAGCTTCTGTTCCTCTTGTTATTGTTATGGGGGCAGTCACAACCATTACAGCCTTTATTATGCTTAAAAGAGATATGAAACAAGGTAAAATCGATACAACACCTACTGTTAATGCTGAAGTCAAAAAGGAAGCCGGGCTTCTTAAATCATGGCAAAGACGCCTATTTGCCATTTTAATTCCTATCATTTTTGGATTAGATATTGTAGCCATGTTCTACTTTAAGCTTCAAGGTGGTGATGCAACTGCTCTTATTGGTGGTACAGCTGTTATCATTCTCCTCGTTTTATCTATGCTCACTTATAAGAAAAAAGGGCTAGAAAAGGTTACAGAATCCTTTATTGATGGTTTTCAATTTGGCTTTAAGGTTTTTGGCCCCGTTATTCCTATTGCAGCCTTTTTTTATTTAGGCGATTCAGGTTTCTTCCAAATTCTTGGTAATGCCTTACCTGCAAACTCAACAGGTATAGTCAATGACTTAGGTTTAGCGCTTGCACATAGCATGCCTATGAACTCTGGCGTTGCTGCTGGTACTCTAACATTAGTAGGTGCCATCACCGGACTTGATGGCTCTGGATTTTCTGGTATATCTCTTGCCGGTTCTGTTGCAGCTCTTTTCTCCCACGCTATTGGTGGAGGTGCAGCTGTCCTTACTGCCTTAGGTCAAGTTTCAGCTATTTGGGTAGGTGGTGGTACACTTATCCCATGGGCACTTATTCCTGTAGCTGCTATTTGTAATGTAAGCCCATTTGAACTAGCACGTCGTAACCTTATTCCTGTTGTTGTCGGCCTAGTTGTTACTACAATTGTTGCTATGTTTTTAATTTGATATAAAATGTAAAAAGGCAGACTAACTTTCCATACTAGAAAGTTAGTCTGCCTTTTTATAAAGCCTATTGGCAAAAAGTTATACGCTTTTCTCTACATCCTACAACCTTATACTTACTACATAAGTGGTGCAAAAATACGAAGTACAGCACGTCCCAATTTTCTATACCATTTAACATAGTGAGATTCTGCTAAGGTTACTTCTTTACATACTTTTAGTGTTTCTAAATAGTCTGCTTTCACATCCATTACGGTATCTGTCTTATAGAGCCATACGCCACATTCAAAATGTAAATAGAGGCTTCTATAGTCTAAGTTAATTGTACCTACTACACTATAAAGATCATCTACAACAAATGTTTTTGCATGAATAAAGCCTGGTGTATATTCATAGATTTTAACACCACTTTCAAGCAATACATCATAATAGGCTCTTGTTACGGCATGTACATACCATTTATCTGGGATGTGTGGTGTGACAATCCTTACATCTACACCTGATTTTGCTGCTACACAAAGTGCTGTAATCATTTCATTATCAATAATCAGGTAAGGGGTATTGATATAAACATATTTTTTAGCTCTATTGATAAGATTTAAATAGACCGTTTCACCTACTGCCTCATGATCATGTGGACTATCTGTAAAAGGTTGAACATATCCATTTGCCTGAACCACTTCTTTCATATGCACATGGGGACGATATATCTCGTAATCCTCATCTGTATTTGCAATATAGTCCCATAATGTAAGGAACATGTTGGTCATACTCCATACACCTTCACCTTTTAACATAATCGCAGTATCTTTCCAATGCCCATGTTTTTCATAAGCATTAATGTATTCATCTGCTAAGTTGATCCCACCTGTAAAACCTGTATGGCCATCTATAACCAGAATTTTACGATGGTCACGATTATTAAACCTAGCAGATAGAATAGGAACAAAAGGATTAAATACTTGACATTTAATACCCATTTTTTCTAACTTTTTGTTATATCCATAAGGTAGGGTTAAAATACACCCCATATCATCATAAATGACACGTACATCCACGCCTTGCTTTACTTTTCTTTCTAATATTTCAAGAATACCATCCCACATTACACCTTCTTGAATAATAAAATATTCCATAAAGATATAGTGCTCTGCTTTTTCCAATTCTTCTTTCATACGCTCAAATGCTATTTCACCCAATGGCAAATACTCTGTATATGTATTTTTATAAGGTGGACATAGCGCATAATCACAAATATAACGTGATTGTGTTGAAGCTGTTTCACTTACACTCTTAATCTCATTCCATACAGGGTCTTCTTGTTTCAGTAATTTAGTCATTTTATTTCCAATACTACTCATCTTTTCTCGCTGCTTTTTACTTAGTTTGTTTTCTCCAAACATAACGTAGAAAAGCCCACCAAAGATAGGAAATAAAAGAATCAATATAATCCATGCAATCTTATAACCTGGGTTGCTTTTATTACTAATAATATATAAAACAACACCTGCACTTAACAAGAGACAAAAAGCATAGAAATAAACAAAATAACTATTGAATTTCCAAATCATTCCAATCAATATTGCTGCTTGAATTGCTATAAACGTTCCAACGATAACTACACGATGTAATAGAAATTTAAGTAATTTTCTTAGCATATTTCCTCCTATTGTTCTAATAACTCATATCAAACTTAGAACTTATTTTAACTATTATAACTTCTCTATATGAAGTTTGTTATAATCCAAAATAACCTTTTAATCGCTATTTTTAGACTATACCTATCATATTATATTTTTACTCTATCGTCTATAAAATTAATTTTGATAAGTATCACAGACTAATCAGTCTTTGTTCAAAAATCTATCACTTTCTATTTCTATACTCAGTATTATCAATCTATCGTAAAAATAATCCATATTTATTTAGGAGGTTTATTATGCATTATACTAATGAGATTTAACTATATGTGAGATTGCTACATATGCTACTGATTCTGTAGTTAAAATCACTACTGAAACCTTTACTTTTATTTTATTCATTAAAGGCAGACTAGAATATATTAAATATAAATAAAAAGGCTATTGCATCATTGCAATAGCCTTTACTTTTTAACCTTGGTTTGCCCAGTCAGCAGGATACGTTACATAGATAAAACGTGCATAATCTGGAACAGAGAATTTAATGGTTGAGCCTTTTGGAATAAGGATAAGTTCTCCCGGACCTGCTGTTACTGTTTTACCATTTATAATAATGCTTAAGCTTCCTTCAATTACATAATCAATCTCATCATAGTTAAGTGTCCAGTCAAATGTAGTATGTTTCATTTCCATAATACCACATCCAAGTCTTGGGCTTTCCTCAAGAGTAAATAAATCCTTTGTATAAACGATATCAGAAGGAACACCAGTATCCATACGATCATTTTCGCTTACCTTAATTTGTGGTACTTTTACAGCCATAACACCTGATGCTACTTGACGTTCATTACAGCATCCTGTACCAGATAATTTTTCTATTAAAACTTCTTTGATAAGCGCTTCAAGTCTACTTTTATCTAAATCCATTGAATTTATTCCTTTCCAAGTGTTTTATTTGCAATAAACATAGCTACAAATATAGCTGTAATACCGCCTACTAATTTACCAACAATCATAGGAAAAATCATAGCTGGATTAAATCCTGCTGTAAATCCTAAATGGTCACCAAAGACGAAAGCTGCAGAAACTGCAAAGGCAACGTTTAGGATTTTACCACGATTATCCATATCTTTCATCATCCCAAACATAGGAATACTATTGGCTAAGCTGGCTACAAGACCTGCTGCAGCTACATCATTCATTCCCATTACTTTACCTAATTTCATAAGTGGTGTCTTGAATACCTTTGTAATTACATAAACAAGTGGGAATGCACCTGATAATACAATAGCAATATCTGCTACAATCTCAAATCCTTCACGAATTGGATTCATACCTGGTATAAGTACGATACCTGTAAGTTGTTCCACAATACCAGCTGCAAGACCAATTGTAATAACAGCTACAACAAATTTACCAAAATAGGTAAAACCTTTAATCATGGCATCTTCAAATTTCCAAAGTCCGAGTGCAATTAAAATTGCAAAGATAATGATTGGAACAAGGTTACGAATAACCATCATGAATGGGAATCCTGCCACAAGTCCACCTACAAATGAGCCAATAGGAATAGTAATTACACCAGCAAGTACACCTGTTGCTAAATATTTACGATCTTGTTCTTCAATAATTCCTAAAGCTACAGGAATAGTAAATACAATAGTTGGACCAAGCATTGCCCCTACAATTAAACCACCAAAAAGTCCTGCATTTGGGTCAATTGCAAGTGCTTGTGCAAGAGGTGCACCACCCATATCATTAGCGATAAGTGAACCTGCAAACATGGCAGGGTCAGCTCCTAAAAATCCAAAAATAGGTACGACAATAGGTTTTAAAAGTGTTGCAATTACTGGCGCTAAGGCAATAATCCCAACCATTGAGATAGCAAGAGCACCTATTGCCATAATACCTTCTTCAAATTTTTCTCCTAAACCAAATTTGTTGCCAATAATTTTATCTAATGCTCCTAATACTGCAAAAAATACCATGATGTAAATGATAATTTCATTAATACTCATAGGGTCTTCACTCCATTTAAATTGTTTTTGTAAGATTTTTGCTTAAACTAAGAATTTGGTCATTTCTTCACTAGGTGAAGGAATAATTGAGATATTGGTACGTTCTGTTTGATTAAGTGCAAGTTTAGCCTCTTCAAAGCCATATTCTATACTACTCAAAGTGCCTGTTATCATGTAGACGAGCTTTCCTCCTATGCCAAAAGCGAGTTGTAGTTTTATTAATTTCACATCACCTGCTTTTAATGCGCGGTCTAATGCGCGGATTCCAGCACATACCTTACTTGTCTCCATAATACCTATAGCATCATGTATCGTCTTTGATTCATATTTATTTTTAAAAGCTTGAATAATGGGCGTACTTACAGCATGTACCTTAAAACTATCTACTAAAGTACCATCTGCTATATCTTCACCATAATCAATCGCTACATTCACTTCACCTTCATCACCAGTAACAACCACTAAAAACTTTCCAGGACAAATGGTTTTAAAATAAATAATTTCTACACTTGCTTTTTTTACTACCTCATTGGAGACTTCAATGCCTTTACTTATGCTTCGAAATTCTAAAGCACCTATACTTTTATTCATAATCTAACACCTCAATAGAATCTACAATGCCTACGACTGCACTATCTATAGGTGCCTTTGAATTTCCAACTGCATGTCTAGCCCCTCCACCATGTGAAATAAGAACTAGGTCTCCAACACCTGCTCCAACAATGTCTGATGCAACAACAAATCCATCACGCTCATGTTCTTTATCTAAAAGAATCTTTATGGCAAGAAGTTTTTGTCCATTTAAGTTTTCATCTTTTTTAGTGGCCCATACGTTGCCAATAACTCTTCCAACGTCCAATTTAAGTCCTCCCCTATATCTTTTGTACACTCAAGTGATGTGTGCGTATAAATTCCTCTGCTAAAGGTGTAATCTTACAATGAGATGTTAATTCTAATGTATCATAAAATCCTACTCTCGCTGCAATCAGATCCTTTTCTAGTAAGAATTTTTTTTGAAATACATGAGTCTTTTGTTTTGTTTCTTCTAAAGGTTGTATCTCTTCTTTTCGCCAAGTTACACATTCACTTGTGTTTTTGATTATACGAACCCCATATTGACGTAATGTACTTTCATATTCATGATAAAGTGCATATAACTTGAGAGGGGCTGTATCTTTAAACTTTCTATATTCAAGACCTCTTTCTAATAAAAAGACTTCCTTACCTTGTAAAAGCATCTCTAATATAGTTTGTTCCAAAGGTGTATCATAATATCCTAAAGCAATATGAGTCATTTGAGGGATAGTAAGTTCACAAAGTAGCAATTTATTGCCATTCATTTCTTTTGAAAAAGGCAAAAGCGTATAGTGCTCCAGCATCTTTTCCTCTTCATTTGTTAATACTCCCATGACCATAAGAGGATTACTTATATTTGTTTTGCAAAGCTCCTTTGAAAAACGTTTACATATTTCATTCACAATGTCTTCAATAAGTGCTTCTCGTTCCATAAGTCACCTACTTTCTGATCATTTTAGAATAATTCCAAAGCTATCCTTATTATAGCCACAGCAATTTGCTTCATCATAATCAATATGCATATAGGTTCTAAAATTT
This sequence comes from Niameybacter massiliensis, assembly GCF_001282685.1. GTDB lineage: Bacteria > Bacillota > Clostridia > Lachnospirales > Cellulosilyticaceae > Holtiella > Holtiella tumoricola. Next base: position 721,405 of record NZ_LN875035.1, read on the forward strand.
TTATTAACACGTATAACCGTATCTTCAAAAATGACAGGACGTTCACCCGTTACTTTAACTTTAACAATTTCTCTGTCTGCTACATTAAATTTCTTTGCATCTTCAGGTGTCATATGCACATGACGTTTTGCTACAATCAATCCACGATTTGCACTGACTGTCTTATCTCCATTACAAATTGTAATACCTGGGGTATCTATAATTTCTCCACTTTGTCGTATAGGCACCTTAATCCCAAGTGATAATGCATCAGTAGACGAAACTTCAATTTGTGTATCCCCTCTGAGTGGCCCTAATACAATAACATTATTAATCGTCCCTTTAGGCCCTACAATCGATACACGTTCTTTACAAGCATATTGTCCTGGTTGAGATAAATCTTTTATTTTTGTAAATTCATAGCCTTCGCCAAATAGCGTTGCAGCATCTTTCGCACTTAGATGAACATGTCTACCTGATGCTTCTACAGGTATAAACACTTCTTTTTTGAGTGCTTCAATCACTGCATCTGCAATGGCATTTGAAAGTTGTGTCATAATATCTCCTTTCTAACTAAGATTCCTTATAGCGGTCAGTTAAATATTTAAACATCATTATCCAAAATAGTGAAGATAAACGGTTAAAAGCTTTTATAATATCTTCTCGTTCAACTTGTCCATATTCATTACTAAAAGCTTTATAGGCTACAAGCTCTGCCTCTCTTGTAAGCGTACGTAATTTATTCAGATAAACAACGATTTCACCTTGTTTATAATTGGGCAAGAAATGACGCATGCCATAATATTGACTTGGATGATGTGAATGTTGACGTAATTCCTCTGCACTTAATCCTTGCAAATTAAATTCTCCAACGGGTTCACCACTTACTTCACAACGTAATAAGTTTCTGATGAATCGTATAATTTCTTCTAAGTCTTTAATCATTTGCTTCAAGCCTTGTTTTTCAGCTATAATTTGCACAACTAATATTTCTGCTTCTAGTGAATCAATAGCACCTCTTAAAGCAATACGCGGATGATCTTTAAAAACTAATACATTTCCTCTTAAATGAGTCATATGTTCCGGTTTAGTCGTTAAAGTTGCTCCAAAAAGCGTCTCATACGTTTCTTCTTGTGATGCCATCTCTTTCACTTCCTTTTTATTTCCTCCATCTTTAGATTCATGATGATTTTTCTGTTCTATTAACGTGTCTTTTGTATCATCATCTTGACCTTTTATCTTAAGCTTAATACCCTTTTCCATTAAATAGGCACGTGCCGCAGGGGTAACAATTTGTTTCGGTTCTAGATAGAGGGCATCTTTTTCTTTTAGCTCGTGGTGAGCGAGCATCATTCTAATGGCTTCTTCAGTTAAAACAGACATACTAGACCTCCACCCTATTTATTATCCCTATAAAGGAGAAGCTTGCTTTGTACAAACTTCTCCTTTATAGAGTTTTCCCTTACTTAGGCTTGTGGTCCTTTTGGAAGGATAACATCCACTTCTTGATGTGGTCTAGGAATAACGTGTACAGAAATAAGTTCACCAACACGTTCTGCTGCTGCTGCACCTGCATCTGTTGCTGCTTTAACAGCACCTACATCTCCTCTTACCATTACAGTTACAAGACCACCGCCTACTTGTTCTTTGCCAACAAGTGTTACATTGGCTGCTTTAACCATTGCATCTGCTGCTTCGATTGCACCTACTAAACCTTTTGTTTCAATCATTCCAAGTGCATTTGTATTTGCCATTTTGTTTTCCTCCTAATTCTGCATGAGTGATAAAAATAGTAATACGCTGTTAGTATTCTACCTTTTCACCTTTTATATTAATTCTTGCATAATTTTTTTAACGATTGCATCTACCATAGCTTCTGAGTAATCACCTTTGTTACAGCAACCACTTCCACTTGGTGCTTCTTGTCTAATTTCTTCTAATTCTTTTGTACCATAAGCAACACGTTTAATATTGATGACATCAAGTGGTCCAATATTATTAGAAGATGAACTTCCACCTACAGCGCCACATCCAAGTGTAAGTGCAGGGAAAAGGTTCGTTGTTGCTCCAATACCACCAAGCGCACCTGGTGTATTAATTAAAATACGAGAAGCTGGTACACGAATTGAGAAACGTTTTACAAGTTCTTCATCATTTGCATGCATACAGAATGTATGACCACTACCTTCAAAATGAAGAATTTCTATACATTTTTCAAGAACTGCTTCTACAGAGTCTTCTACATAAAATGCTAGGATTGGTGCAAGCTTTTCTCTTGAGTATGGTGCTGCGTGTCCTACTTTACATTCACGTGCAACAAGTACACGACTAGAAGCTGGTACATTTGTGAGCCCTGCAAGTTTAGCAATATGTTCAACACTTTTTCCTACAATTGCTGGATTCATGGAACCATTTGGTCGTAAGATAAAGTGAGCAAGTTTATCACTTTCTTCTGCATTAAGCATATAAGCACCTTGTGCTTTAAGTTCAGCTGTTACTTTTTCTTCCATGCATTTTTCTACAATAATAGATTGTTCTGATGCACAAATTGTACCATTATCAAATGTCTTAGAATCTAAAATACGTTTAACAGCTAAATGTATATCTGCACTTTTATCGATATACGCTGGACCATTTCCTGCTCCTACTCCAATAGCAGGTGTACCTGAAGAATAAGCTGATTTAACCATTGCTGGTCCACCAGTGGCTAATATAAGACGTGTGTAATGGCTCTTCATAAGCTCTTCAGTTGCTTGCATTGTCGGAACTGTAATAATACCTATCGCACCTTTTGGCATACCAGCTTTTTCTGCTGCTTCACTAATCACTTTAACGGCTTCTAATGTTGCATTTTTTGCACCTGGANAGCTGGACCATTTCCTGCGCCTACTCCAATAGCAGGTGTACCTGAAGAATAAGCTGATTTAACCATTGCTGGTCCACCAGTGGCTAATATAAGACGTGTGTAATGGCTCTTCATAAGCTCTTCAGTTGCTTGCATTGTCGGAACTGTAATAATACCTATCGCACCTTTTGGCATACCAGCTTTTTCTGCTGCTTCACTAATCACTTTAACGGCTTCTAATGTTGCATTTTTTGCACCTGGATGAGGTGAGAATACAATAGCATTACCACCTTTTAGAGCAATTTGTGCTTTATACATAACAGTTGAAGTTGGATTAGTAGAAGGAACAATACCTGCAATAACCCCAACAGGAACACCAATATCAATGGTTTTATTTGCCTTGTCTTCTGCTAAAATACCAATTGTTTTTTCATCTTTAATTGCTTCATAGATTACTTTTGAACCAAAAATATTTTTAATGACTTTATCTTGCCATAAACCAAACCCTGTTTCTTCGTTGGCCATTTTTGCAAGGCGTTCTGCGTGTGCATATCCTGCATCTGCAATCGCTTTAACAATACGATCTATTTGTGTTTGGTTTAATGTAGATAGTTGTTGTTGTGCTTGGTACGCTGTTTTCAAAAGATTACGTACCTCTTGAATGGATACTAAGTCTTTATCTAATAACTCCATTAAACTTCTCCTTCTTCACGTTGATAATAATCACTTAAAATACTTATAAGATCTTGTTTTTTGGTAGCATTGAGTTTTTTAGCAGGTATATCAATACCCTTTTCTACAACAAGCGCTCGTAATTCAGAATTACTCTTTGCCTCAAGACCTATAATACGTTCTTCTACTACCTTAGGCGTTTTCTTTTCTATCTCATCTTCAGCAAGGTCATCTATTTCCACTTCTTTACTTGTTGGCATCTTTGGAGGAAGTATAATTTTTACTTCTTCATCAGATAACGTCTGAGTTTTAGTAATCGTTGTGTTATCTTTTTGCATGCCTTTTTCGCTAAGAGATATTTGACCTTCGGGTACCTGTGGTATTGTCTTAAATTTGAGAACAGTGTCAAACAAAGACGCTTCTACTCTTGGAATAACATGCGTCGCACGAACCATTCCAACTCTAGCTGCTGCCATTCCACCCGCTTGCACAGCGGCTTGTACAGCACCTACATCACCCAAGATTTGTACCGTCATAATTCCACCATCAACTTTAGTAATGCTTGCTAACTTTACATTGGCTGCTTTAAGAGCAGAATCAGCTGCTTCAATAGCTGTTGGATAGCCAATGACTTCAATAAGACCTAATGCCTCTGTGCGCATGAATTAATATTCCTGTGGATTGTCTGCAACGGATCTTACTGCTTCTGCAAAAGCACTGCATGCAGCATTGCAAGCGGATTGAGAACCTGTTAAAAGTCCACCACCAAAGTTAGTTTCAGATGGAGGTCCAAAGAATTCTACTAAACGTACATCTGCTGCTTTCATAGCTGCATCAAGAGCATAAATTGATTCAAGTGGTGGTGCGATAAGATAAGCTAAAGGTTCACCTTCACTAATGCCTGCAACTTTTGAAAGATAAGTGCCTGTACGAGATACAGTATGTGCATAATAAACGATAGAATCATCTTCATTTGCACTTGTAAAATGTGCACCATCTTGCATAAATGTAAGCGCAGCTTTAAGCCCACTTCTTACTTCTGCTGGACTTGGTCCACCTATAATACCAATTACTTCTCCAGCAAGTTTTGTAGAAGCATTACCTGCGCCTGCATACATAGAACGTGCATATACTACATCTACGTCTGCATCTTTTGTTGCTTCATCAAGTGCAGTATAAGTGACATCGTCCATATCAGCTGTAATGATACCTAAACTTTTATGTCGAGGTCCAAGATCTAATTTTTTCGCAAGTTCTGGACTTACGTTTGAAATCATGCGTACCCCTAAAATGTTAGGGCGTATTTTATCGTTCTTCACGTTATAAACCTCCTCTATTTAAGGTTGATACCTGATGCTTTCTTATCTAGCATCTTCTTAATAAGTTCTGCAGTATGTGCACCTGCTTCAACTGGTGTTGTACCACCTTTATGAATGTTAGAAATAACTGTACGATTTGCTTCTGGTAACCCATGGCGTGGTTCATAAGCAATATAAGCTGACATAGATTCAGCTGTTACAAGACCTGGTCTTTCACCAACAAGCATACAAATAACTTCTGCACCTGTAATTTGTCCTATATCATCCATAGCACCTACACGGGCATACTTGATGAAAAGAATAGGCCCAACTGTAATGCCATACATTTGCAACCCTTGTTTAATAGATGGAATCATATCTTCTACGTTCGCTTCAATAGCTGAAGAAGAAAGGCCATCACCTACAATAATGAGTACTTTTGGATTTTGCCCACAAGTTTTCTTAATGATTTCTTTTTCTTTTTCATCAAAACGACGACCAAGGTCAGGTCTTGTTAAATATTCATCTTTGTCTTTACAAAGTGTTTGGACAAAAACAAAGTCATTTTTCTTGATAAATTCTTCTGATACATCTGAGAATACTGCATCTTGTGCTGCAGCATGATCAGCACGTACACGAAGCATAGTCGCTGTACGATATCTTGCTCCTGCTTTACCAATACCCAATCTAGCTGGTGTTTTACTTTTCATTTCAAGATAAGCATCTTTATTTTTTGCATTTTTGATTAGAAATTGTTTTTTAAGGTCAATTGCAGTAATGTCTTCAAGGCATCCGCTACGGTCTATATGACTTTCATTATAGCTAGATTCATTTGCTTTTGTTGGAGCAGATACTGCTGTAGGGGTTGCTGTTTCTTTACCAATCATTTGATCTACAAGTTGTTCTACCATTTTTCTTAAATCTTGTTCATTCACGTTTTATGCCTCCTTTACCTAGAACAATATTGATGCGTCGCCAGCTCTTTCTGTTAAATGGCCACGTTCGTCTACGAAGCCCATTTTAAGAAGCCATTCATGGAATGGTTTAATGGCTGTTAAACCAAACATTTCACGAAGTGCTGCTGTTTCATGGAATCCTGTTGTTTGATAGTTAAGCATAACGTCATCACCATGAGGAATTCCCATAAAATAATTACATCCTGCTGTTGTTAAAAGAACAGATAAGTCTTCAATACTGTTTTGATCTGCTTTCATATGGTTGGTATAACATGCATCGCATCCCATTGAGATCCCTGTTAATTTACCCATAAAATGATCTTCAAGACCTGCACGGCTTACTTGGCGCCCGTCATATAAATACTCTGGTCCAATAAACCCAACTACAGTGTTTACAAGGAATGGGTCAAAACGTTTAGCAAAACCATAACATCTTGCTTCCATTGTTACTTGGTCAGTATCAAAGTGCGCTTCTGATGAAAGTTCAGATCCTTGACCTGTTTCAAAATACATAACGTTTGGTCCTTCAGCTGTACCTTCTTTAAGTGCAAGTTGTCTTGCTTCTTCAATTGTTGCAGCATTAAAACCAAATGCAGTATTACCTTTTTCAGAACCTGCTATAGATTGGAAAATAAGATCTGCTGGTGCACCTTTACGGATAGCATCCATTTGTGTTGTAACATGAGCAAGTACACAAGTTTGAGTAGGAATTTGGAATTTTTGTTTAATCTCTTCAAAGCGTTTAAGCACACGTACAACGCTTTCTGTAGAGTCATCTACAGGATTTAAACCAAGAAGTGCATCCCCTGCACCATAGGTAAGTCCCTCAAGAAGTGACGCCATAATACCATCTGGATCATCTGTAGGATGATTTGGTTGGAGACGGTTAGATAGGGTACCTGGCATACCAATAGTCGTATTACAATGTTTTGTAATGCGAATCTTTTGTGCACCATAAATTAAATCCATATTAGACATTAATTTTGCAACAGCAGCAACAATTTCAGAAGTTATTCCTCTTGATGCTCTTGTAATATCTGCACCTGTTGTTTTTTCATCCAGTATCCATTCTCTAAATTCAGATACTGTCATATGCTTGAATTCATTATAAATCTTTTCATTAACGTCATCTTGAATAATACGTGTTACTTCATCTATTTCGTAAGGTACTGCAGGATTATTACGTAAATCCTCTAATGTAACATTGGCAAGAACAACTTTTGCTGCCACACGTTCTTCAGCAGATTCTGCTGCAAGTCCAGCAAGTTTATCTCCTGATTTTTCTTCATTTGCTTTTGCCATGACTTCCTTGAGTGATTTGAACTCATAAGTGTGTCCAAATAGTTTTGTTTTTAAGATCATTGAGATCCTCCTTTCACAATTTCACACCTTTAACTAAATACTAATGTTTTAACTACAACAGGTAAGACACTTCCTTCAGCAATAGGGCTACCAATATCAATATAATCACCATTATCTAGCTTTACGCTATCTAAGCAGATCACATCTTTTTTGTACTGGAGTAAGTTGTACATACTTTGTCCTAAAGCTTTTGCCATATCTTCTTCCACAATAATAATGAGCGGTAATTCACGTTCAATCAGTTCTTGCATACCTCTTACTAATCCTCTTGCATAAGTTTGTATATCATTAAAACTTGGATTAGCTTTACCTTGTAGCGCTACTGCTACACGTTGTAAGTCTCCCTCTAACTTAAACCAGTCTAGTTTTTTGTGTAAAGCATGTACTAATGCTTCTTCACCTTCTGTCTCTTCATCAAGAGCTAATTTTAAAATAGGTAAGTTTTTAATTGGAAAGACATTATTGGTATACGTAATGGTACTTCCACTTATTTCTGTTGTGTGTGTCCCTGCCCCTACTACTGTCGCACGAATGGTTTCTGTGCTCCTTACAAGTTTTAGCTTTTGGCATAAAGAGGATGCTTTAATAGCTTCTCCTAATAGGATGCCAATGTCCCCGAATTTAAAATCATCGTCTATTTCCCCTTCATAATAAACATAATCAGCCACACCACCAGAGAAAGAAATACATTCTATAGGCACACTAAGTTCAATATTTTTATTTGTCATAATAAAACTTAATAGATTGTCTTGCTTGCGAAGCCCTACACTTTGTTCAAGTACTTCTACCATGATCTCTAGTATAGGTTTCAAATTTTCTCTAGTAGCAATAGTGCCTATGGCAAGTCCCAAGTTTCGCTCATGAATGAGTCTTTCATATTTTGGTGCGATATACGTAATCTTATGCGTACTTGGGTCAACTTTAATGAGGCGACCGCCTACATCTAAACATCCTGTCTCTTTAACATCTCCTCTTAAAAAGACAGCTAAATTACTTGTCCCACCTCCAATGTCTATATTGACAACACTTGTACTGTGGTCCTTAGAATACAGGTGCGCCCCTGCACCTTTCCCTGAAATAATACTTTCAAGGTCTGGTCCAGCAGTAGCTACTACAAAATCTCCAGCTAAGCCACTTAATGTATTCAGTACTTCAGCGGCATTTTCTTTACGTGCTGTTTCTCCTGTAATAATGACTGCACCTGTATCAATTTTAGAGGGTTCAATACCTGCTTTTTTGTATTCACCTTCTATAATTGAACGGACTTGTGGTCCATCAATTTCATGAATTGATAGTAGAGGTGTAAAGTAAATCTCACTTCTATAGATAATTTCTTTATCTACAATAACAATGCGTGGGACTGTATAGTTTGATGCCATATTTTCTACAATTATTTTAGAAAAGATGAGCTGAGTTGTGCTGGTACCAATATCTATACCTACACTTAAAAGTTCTTCTCTCACTCTTCCTCCTCCTTAGTAATGCACCTTATCCCTTTAATACTTCTTGTAGATACGTAAAAAGTGGCTCAATGCCTACTCCATCTACTGTATCTACTTTAAAGATGTGACTAGCACCTCCAGCCTTTAGTCCTTCTTCTACTTTGATCATTTGTTTTTCATCTGTTATAAGATTAATCTTTGTGATAATACCAATCACTTCTTTAGCAAAACTCCCTGCAAAAGCTGGTGGAATAAAATGATCATAGGCTGTTGGGTCTGCCACAAGTGCAATAATTTTTGCATCTACAGCACTCATGATTAATGCACTATAATAATGACGATTTTCTAGATATTCACCAGGTGTATCAATTGCATTCTCATAGAGTTCTACAGCTTGAGTCTTTTTATACTTTATTTCTAATTCATTAAGTTTTTGACAAAGTGTTGTTTTGCCACACCCTGTCTTACCAATAAAAATAATACGCTTCATTTTTAAGTCCTTGTTATATTCGTAGGTGTAAAACCTAGTATATTTTCGAGTACACGTAAAATATCGTTCATAGCAGCTTCTACAGAACCTACATCACCAGAAAATACAAGTGCACCACTAAAACGGTCTATAAATCCTATCCGTATATCTGAAGCTTTTGTGGCTACATCTGCAGCTATAATCGCACCTTCACTTGGTGTAATGGTTAAAATGCCTATAGCTTCTATATTTTCATCTATGAGTCCTAGTTTTTTATAGATCTCATCTGTTGGATGTGCAATGACATGAGCCAATGTAACTTGTTTCCCTGGTACAAATTCTTGAATAATACGCTGTTTGGGTTCAAATTCCATTTTCTAACTCCTAACTTGTAATTTGATGAATAATTTCTAAAACATCTCCTGTTGTCGCTACACGTGGATTGGTTAGTATACATGCGTCTTCTAAAGCACCTTTTGCAATATCTTGTTTAAATTCTTGAATACTTTCAGTTGTAACATTACATTCCTTTAGACTCATTGGCATTTTCATTAACTTTTGAAGCTTAATAATTTCAGCCACAAAGTTCTTTACAAGTGCACGTGTATTAACACCTTGTATACCAATAAGTTTTGCAAGATTTGCATATTTCTTAGCTGCTACTGTATACTCTTTAGGGTTAAATCCATCAATATGTGCGTTGAATTCAATCACATAAGGTAATAAGAGTGCATTGGTACGTCCATGAGGTATATGCAACTTCCCACCAATATTATGAGCAATTGCATGATTGATCCCAAGAGAAGCTAGATTAAAAGCAATACCAGCTAAACATGATGCATTATGCATTTTTTCTTTTGCTTCCATGTCCTCTGCACTTTCATAGGAACGTCTTAAATACTCAAAAACAAGTTCTACAGCTTTTTCAGCTAATGCATCAGAAAAATCTGTTGCTTTTGTTGAAACATAAGCTTCAACTGCATGTGTTAATACATCCATACCTGTATCTGCTACAATAGCCGCTGGTACACTCTTTACAAGTTCAGGTTCTAAAATAGCTACATCTGGTAAAAGGCTATCTGATACAAGAGGATATTTGACACCTTTTTGTTGGTCAGTAATCACTGCAAATGAGGTTACTTCAGAACCTGTTCCACTTGTTGTTGGAATCGCGATAAAACGCATATCATTTAGATTTCCAATTTTCTTAGAGAAATCCATAATAGCTTTTGCTGCATCTATAGATGATCCTCCACCTAATGCAATCATTGTATTCGGTTTAAAACCTAGTACTGCTTCTACACCTTTTGTAACAAGTTCCATTGGCGGGTCTGGTACAACTTCACTAAACACCTCATAATTCCCGTCCTGCAAACGTTCAGTTATTTTATTAATCATTCCAGACTTAACCATAAAAGGATCTGTTACGATGAATACTCTTTTACCTTTCAAGCTCTCTAAATATTCTAATGCCCCTTTGCCAAATTTAATTTTGGTTGTAATTTCAAAAGTCTCCATGTTCATCATCCTTAATGTGTTTAATTATAAGAAATCATCTTCTTCTAATTCATTAGTGTACAAATCATCTAATGTAAGTCCTAATTCACTACACATTTCTAAATGAGAGCCATAGTGGGTATCCAGCATCTCTTGATAATAATCATGTATTTTAGGCATAATTTCACCTCCTTTGGTTAGTATGTCACTTTTTAGAAAAATATACCTAAAAAAGTGATTTAATGACATTTTTTATTTTTCACATATAACCTTGTTAGTTTCTTACTAGAATGGATTTTATATACTTCATTTTTCTTATTTTCTCATTAATATAAAAAATAGGTGAATAAAAGGCTACTAAATCTTTTAGTTTAGTAGCCTTTTATTCACCTATTTTATTGAACAGTTTCTTCTTTTATATATTTACGCCAACATCTTGAAACACAACGTCCACAGCGTATACATTTGATCTGATTAATACTATAAGGATTGCCCCGACTGATGCAATGAACGGGACATACCTTCTTGCATGCCCCACATCCATTACACCTTGCATCTATACGATAGTGCTTATTCTGCATCAAAATCTACATGAATGATGCCATCTGGTGTATTAATATTGATATAAGCTAAGTTAAATTCATCATCCATAATATCAATTTTATATTCAAAGAAAACATCATCTTCTACCTTAGACATAAAGATATAAGAACCATTTTCTTTGCCTTCAATCTCATCACAAATCTCATCATAGATGGCCATCCCATTCACAGCACCATCATATCCCGCTGCTTTAATTTTTTGTTCTATTGCTTCATAAATGGCTTCCATAGTCCACCTCTTTCTTATTCATTTCAACAATAGTCTACTTCTAACCCTTAAGTCTTGTCAACACTCTTTAAGATTCATTTTCAGTTTTTCCTCAAGACTTCGTCACTTGTCCATCACATTTCATCTTTATTCTTTCTATATAACACGCTAAGGAGGAATTTTTGTGAAAAACAAAAACTGGCTTAAAATCATTCTAGATTGTATCATGGCTATTCTTTTAATACTTATGTATAACAAACGTGTCATTAGCATGTCTTTCCATGAAGTTGGAGGACTCTTTGTCTGTGGTCTTTTTATTATACATACATTTATCAATTGGAAATGGATCAAAGGTGTTACCTCAAAACTCTTTTCAAAGCAGCTTCCTTTAAAAACTAAGATAAGTTGGATCATTAACTTCTTGCTACTCTTATGTACCCTCTTTATTGCTTTGAGCGGTATTATGATTTCTAAAACAATCTTCACCTCTATAGGTACCTCTTCGATGTTCTTTAAAATAGGTCATCAAGTCATCCCTGCCTATATGCTTATTTTAATAGGACTTCATGTAGGCTTACATTGGACATTTATAAAAGGTATGTTTAAAAAGATCATCAATCTACCAGAAGCTCTTACCAAACCACTTGGACTTCTTTGTATGATTATCCTTTTATTACTTGGTAGCTACAATATGGCAACTTCTAGTTTTGCTAAATGGATGGCTATGCCTTTCCAAATATCTACCATGTCCAAGTCTGGACAAGGTGAAAAAGGTAATCGTCCAGAAGGCGAACATAATGAAAATATGCCTTCAAAAGACAGTATCAAAGAAGATATATATCGTCAAGATGGTAAACATAGTAAAGGTGATATACCAACCAATATGGCTGATGGAAAAGGGAGTATGCCATCTCAAGGTGGGATGACAAGTACATTCTCTGTGGGACAGCTCATCAATGTGCTCTATACCTACTCTACCATTATAAGTGTTTGGGCAATTATTGCTTATTGGATTTCTAAGCTTCTTCATCAACTCCATAACAAAAATAAAATCTCTAGTTAAGCACCAGAGATTTTATTTTATATTCCATGAATTTATATTTTAAATCTACGTATACTATTTTATAAAGTTTTTAGAGGTGCTTTATGAAAAAGTTAAATGTCTTGTTATTTATTTTGTTATTGTGTTGTTCGACTTTTGTATTTGCATCATCTGCTCCTACGGATACAAAAGCTGGTATACCCTATCCTTACACGCCTGCAGAAGGTTCTATAGAAGAACTTTATAAAGATATGCTTGTAACTACTTTAGATCCTGTGATTTCTGCTGAAATTGAAAAGCAATATGGCATGCCCTTACTTTATGGACTTTACGATGTAGATTTTCTTCACATAGACAGGGAAGCATACCGTGGTTTTTCATTTATACTTAAAGTACGTGTTAAGCCGTTTGTAGGTCCTCATAATACTATAGGTATTGATGAAATCACTTTATCCATTACACCTGCTGGAATTAAAGTAGAAAACTTTGCACATAAAAAATCCTTTGAAGTTCCTGATTATAAGAAGGATAATTATCCTAATCTTAAAATGCCACCTATTTCATAATTCCTAGCTACATTTAATTATACTAGAAAATATTCATCTATCTTACATCATATAAAAAGGGACTGTGCTTAACAGTCCCTTTTATCATCTATTTAAATGTAATCTTATTAACAAACTCTTGAATACGACTATTTTCATGTGCAAAGAGTTGCTCGATTGGCCCATGTGCAAGAATTCCCCCCTCTTCTACAAAGAGATAATAGTCGGCAAAACGTCTTGCAAAGTTAAGTTCATGGGTAACAATAATCATATCAGTTTCTTCTTTCATATGCATTAATGTCATCATCACCTCATAAGCTAACTCTGGATCTAATGCACTTGTTGGTTCATCTAGCATTAAAAGCTTTGCACCTGTAATCAATGCTCTTACAATAGCTGCCCTTTGTGCTTGTCCACCACTTAACTGATGCACTTTTTTATCTTTATGTTCTAATATACCTACTTTATTTAACCATTTCTCGGCAAGAGTTGTAGCTTCTTTTTCATCCATTTGATACGTGTAGATTAGATGAATGGTCACATTTTGTAATACTGTTAAATTAGGAAAAAGATTATCATGTTGAAAAACAAAGCCTATTTCATGAAGATAGCTTTTAGGATCTTTTAATCCTACAATCTCTATTTCGTTTACTTTTAAAGAACCACTATCCGCTATTTCGATAGTCCCAAGAAGTTTAAGTAAGGTACTTTTCCCTCCACCACTTGGTCCAACAATAGCAAGGGTATGGATATCTTTTAAATCCAATGTATCAATATGAATGGCAGACTCTTTCCCATACGTTTTAATTAAATTTTGTATTTCTATATTCATCTTTGCACCACCTTTTTATTAAGCCAGTTTGCACAGATACTAAGTGGAATAGTAATAGCTAAATAACCTATTGCAAGTAATACATAACCTGTTACAAACTCTAATGTTTTGGAGTTAAATAAGTTAATCATTTGCGTAAATTCTGGTACTGAAATCAATGAAAGAAGGGCTGTACTTTTCACCAATAACGCAAAGTGACTTGTAAGCGTTGGTAATGTTACTTTAATCATTTGAGGTAAAATAATTTTTATCATACAAATGTGCTTTGGTAAACCTAAAATATGCATCATCTTAAATTGCTGAGGTGAAATATCTTTATAAGCCCCTTCAAATGTTTTTGCAAAGTAGCAAGACATATACAAAGATAAAATCAATGTTCCACCAACAAGTGGATTACGAATCCCTATTGCAGACGTTAGGAAGAAATAAAGAACAATAATATGCACCATAAGTGGTACACCTAAAGCAATTTGTGTAAAGCAAGTATAAAAATAGTTCAACCATTTATGCTTAGAAATACTCATTGCAAATAATAAGCCACTAAAAACTAAACTTAGTATAAGTGAAATGATACTAATCCCTATTGTATAGAAATAGCCTTGTCCCAATAACCCTACATATTGTCCTAAAATGATACTATTAAATTTGAAATCTGGGTTTTTATAAATCACTAGCAAAAAGATCATATTAAAAATTGTAAAAACAACTAATAGATCCCATATTTTCTTTAATGTTTTTTCTTTCATACCTTCCTCCTAGAAGAAGTATTTAAGTCCATAAGACTCATACTTTTCTACATCCTCTTTTAAATATTTTTCACGCATTTTATCATAGAAGCCTTCTTCTTTAATCTCCATTAATGCTTGATTAATGGCTTGTTGTAAAGCTGTTTCACCTTTACGCATGCCTACACCCCAACCTTTTGTTCCTGGTAGAGGATCTAAGTTCAACTTAATTTGACTGAGATTTTTAGAACTTTCAATAAGACTTAATGGATCATAAATAAACGCTGTACTTTGTCCACCATTTACATCTAAAAGCCCTGCTGATACTTCTGTAAAACTTTTAATTTTAGCATCTGGCAAATTATTCATTGCCCACATCTCACCAATAGTTCCTTGCTTAACTGCAACTGTTACATCACTTCTATTTAAATCCTCATAACTATTCACATCTGAACCTTTATAAATCGCTAATGCAATATCAGAAGATGCATATTCCTCTGAGAAATCTATAGTCTCTAAACGTTCCTCGGTAATACTCATTGAGGAAATAATCAAATCAATATTTTGTGTTTGAAGTGCTGGTATGAGCCCTGCCCAATCTAAACTTCTAATCTCTATATGCTTTCCTAATTTTTCACCAAGCTTTTGTGCAAGTTCTACGGATACGCCCATAGGATTCCCATTAGCATCTACAGTCTCAAAAGGTGGGAATTTAAGCTCCATACCTACAATAAGTGTATCTTTATCCAGTGTAGTCGTTCCTTCCTTATGACGGGTTAATACATAAGTGTTAATTGCCACTAAAAACACAAGTAGCAAAGCAATCCTTATTTGATATTTTCTCTTATTCACGCTCTAGTCCTCCTTGTTGGCACGTTAAATTTTCGTACATCTTTATTAAGACTTTTCTAAAAAGAATCAGTTCTTCTTCTGTAATATCTTGATAAAGCTGTCTAAAAACGCTTTCTGTTATATGATTAAAGATAGGCTTTAACGCCTTCCCTTTCTCCGTAAGTCTGATTGGATTTGCTCTTTTATCTTGAATATCTGCCACTCGTTCCACATACCCCATCGCTATAAGTTTTTTCACTAGGGTTGTAACAGTAGAAGGATCTTTGTTAATTTTCTTAGCCAATTCTTTCATAGTTTGAGTTTCATGCTGAAAAAGATGTACCATAATATCTCCATGAGAAGGCACAATACCTTCTACTCCTTCACGCACTAAAGCTTCTGTAATATAACGTTGTATCGCATGTCTTACCTGACTAATAAGACGTAATGTATTATCCATTTTAATTCCTCCATCACAAAATACTTGGACATCAAAACTTATATTACTTGGATACCCAATTATTGTCAAGTTTTTGTTCTGATTTTGCTCCGTACTTTATCCCCAAAGATGCTCATACCACCTTTTCTACCCTTATCTTCAAGATAAATTGCTTATTTATAAAAAATCCCCCTTAGATTGTAAGCCTATCTAAGGGGAATTTTTTAATCTATTTTTTTCTTTTCTTCTTTCTTACTTTGTCTTGCTGTGTAAATTACATAGATAATAATAATCGTTAAGTAAGGAAGCATTTGAATAAATTCTATTGGTAAACTAAAGCCTTGTAAGTAATTGGATAAACTCTCACTAAATCCAAAGAGCATAGATGTAAAGAGTCCAACGATGGTGTTTCCTGCTGCCATTGCTTGTGTTGCAAGAGCTACGTAACCACGTCCTGCAGTCATTCCTGCAGAGAAGAGCTTAACATATCCCATAGATAAGAAAGCACCACCAAGGGCTGCTAAGATCCCACTAAGTGTTAAGGCGATATAGCGCATTTTATTTACAGAAATCCCTACTGACTCTGCTGCTTCTGGAGATTCTCCTACTGCACGAATACGCATCCCAAGAGTTGTGTACTTAAACATTGCCCAAATAGCTACTACTAGAATCAATCCGATATACGTTAAAATGTGGTGTCCTGATAAGATGCCACCAATAACAGGTATATCTTTGATAATAGGAATTTCTATACTTGGTAATACAAGAGAATTTAAAGAAGTTGAAGCGCCTTTATCTCCTGTTAAAAGGTAAAGTCCAAATACTGTACCACCGGATGCCATTAAGTTTAAGGCAATCCCTGAAATAATAATATTTGATTTTAGCTTAAGTGCAAAGTAGGCTAAAATATTACTCATAATGACTCCCATAAGTACAGCTCCAAATAAACCTACCCATGCATTTTGAGTGAGTGCACTCACTACAACGCCCATAAAAGCTGATGCAAGCATTGTTCCTTCTAAAGCAATATTACTTGCTCCAGAACGTGAAGCAATAATTGCCCCTAGCGTTGTAAGAAGTACTGGAGTGGTCGAACGTAACATAGCAAAATAAAAATCTTGGTTGGTAAAAATATCAAGTAAATCGTTCATGTCCGCCTCCTTATGATGAATAATTTTCTAGTGCTTTTTTAGATTCTTGACGCTGTTTAACAACATAGAGGAATCGCTCCGCTGTAATCAATAAGATAATGATTCCTTGAATAATGGCAATAAGCTCATTAGGTACGTCACTCTTTCTAGACATAATATCTGCCCCTACACGGATATAAGCTAAAAAGAAGGCTGCAAACGGTACAAACTTTGGATTGTTACCCGCAAGTATAGCAATAATAACGCCATCCCAAGCATAAGTCGGTGCATCTGCCCAACCAAATCGTGTATACATTCCTAGTTTTTCACTAGCACCGCCCATACCTGCAATGGCACCTGCTAACATTTGTGTCATAATAATGACTTTAGCTGTATTAATTCCTGTATGCTTAGCAAATTCTAAGTTACTTCCTACAAGGCGAATTTCATACCCCCACTTTGTCTTATACACAAAGATATAAAGAAGAATCCCTACAATAAGCATTAAAACAAATCCCCAATGGAGACGTGTACCTTCTACAATCTTACCAAGACTTGCAGTCTTTTCAAATTTCAAAGATGCAAAGTTTCCTGCTTGGCGGTCAATGATAAAACGGTTTACCACATAAAGACCTGAGTAGAAACATACATAGTTTAGCATGAGAGAAGTTACAAGTTCATTAGACTTATACTTTACTTTTAATAGTGCTGGAATTGCACCAATTAAACCACCTACTACTGCTGCTACTGCAATAGCTACAATAGGATGAATCCCTGCAGGTAGTGGTAGCTTAATAGCAATAACTGAAGCTACAACCGCCCCTAAATATAATGAACCATCTGCTATCATTGAAAAATTGCCTGATTGATAAATTAAACTTAGTGCAAAACCTGTAAAGGCAAGTGGTGTTGCCATTTCTAATACATTAAAGAAGTGACGCTTTGAACCAAGTGGGCCTGTAAATAACGCACTTAGTGCCTCTACTGGTGTCTCACTGACTAAGAAAACAATTGCTGTAGATATAGCAAGTGCAATGGCAATTGCTACAGACAGTCTTAGTGCATTAAAACTATTTTTGTCAAACCAATTTTTTATATTACTCACTGTATGCACCTCCAATAATTTCTGGTGCATCTACTTTAACACCTAACATATAAAGTCCTAAATCATTTTCTGTTACATTTTTTACATCTTCAATGTAACCTACGATCTTACCTTCATTCATAACAATAATTGTATCACTTAGTGATAAAACTTCACCTAAGTCTGCAGATACAAGTAAGATTGCTTTTTTTCTAGCACGTAACTCTATAATTTTGTGACGAATAAACTCAATGGCGCCTACATCAATCCCACGTGTTGGCTGATTAATAATGAAGAGCTCTGGATCGTATACATATTCACGCCCAACAATAAGCTTTTGAATATTTCCTCCAGAAAGTTCTTTAATACTTTGTTTACTTGAACTATGCTTTACCTTAAAGTCTAAAAGAATCCTATCTGTAAAAGCTTTAATTTTTTTAGCATCTAACAAGCCAAATTTACTCACTTCATTTGTACGATAGACTTTTGAGATGGCATTATCCTCTAAAGATAATTTAGGTGCTGCTCCAAATACCATACGATCTTCAGATACATGAGATAAACCAACTTGTTGACGCTTTAAGATATTCATATGAGAAATATCTTCACCTTTAAGTGTAATCATTCCTTGATCTTGTTTTAAGCTTCCAACGATTGTTTCAATAAGTTCTGACTGACCATTGCCATCAATCCCTGCAATACCAAGTATTTGTCCTTCTTTTACACTAAAAGAAATATGGTCTACCTTTTTCTTTCCAAATTTGTTTGTATACGTTAAGTCCTTAACATTTAAAACGCTTTTTCCAAACTTAGATTCTTCCTTTGGAATATCTAAGCTGACATCACGCCCTACCATAAGACGTGAAATCTCTTGTTCTGTTAAGTCACTCACCGGATGTGTCCCCATTGTTTTACCATCACGTAAAACAGTTAGACGGTCACTTAAAGCTTTTACTTCATTTAACTTATGTGAAATAAAGATAATCGTATGTCCTTTTTCACGAAGTAATTTAAGCTGTTCAAAAAGTTCATCTGTTTCTTGTGGTGTTAAAACAGCTGTTGGCTCATCTAAAATAAGAATTTTAGCACCTCTATAAAGCGCTTTTAAAATTTCTAATTTTTGTTTCATTGCCAGGGAAATATTGGCTACTAACTCTGTTGCATTCACTTCTAAGTTATAACGTTTTGAAAGTTCTTCCGTAATTGCAATAGCTTGTTTACGGTTAATGATGCCTGCCTTTTTAGGTTCATGTCCAAGGACTAAATTCTCCGCAACAGTAAGAGATGGCACCAACATAAAATGTTGATGAACCATCCCAATTCCCTTTTCTATCGCTTGTTTTGAGGAAGTAAAGTGCACTTCCTCACCTTTTACATAGATTTTACCGCTTGTAGGTGCGTTCATTCCAAATAGCATTTTCATTAAAGTTGATTTTCCTGCACCATTCTCTCCAATAAGTGCGTGAATTTCACCTTCTTCAATACTAATATTTACCTCATGATTTGCAACTACTCCACCTGGGTAAACTTTAGTTAAGTCTTTCACTTCTAGTATTATTGGCTTTTTCATTTCATTCACCCCTATGCTTTGTAGTATACCTTCTTACTTATTGTACACTTTTGATAATTGCTTGTAAGTCTTCTTGAGACATACCTAGTGCTGTTTTAAGTTCTACTTCTCCATTAAGTAAAGCTTGCTCTACTTCTTCTACTTGTGTACGAATAGCTTCTGTTACAACAGCTTCATAGATTGCATTATTTGCAAGCCCTACAGCTTGATCTTTAAGCCCTAACTCTTCGTGTGCACCAAATGTTAAACCATCTTGAAGATATAATTCTACACCACGTGCAATCGATGTATCTAAGCGTTTAAGTGCTGAAGAAATGATATGGTTTGCTTCTTCTTTACCTTCATAAGCTAAAGCTTGATCTGAGTCTACACCGATAACATATTTTTTAGCTGATGATGCTGCTTCGATTGTACCTGTTGAAGCTGGACCTGCCGCTACGAATACAACATCTACACCTTTTGCATATTGTGCAAGTGTTAATTCTTTTGCTTTTGCTGTATCTGTGAATGAACCTACATAAGAAACTTCTACTTTCATTTCTGGATCAATAAATTGTGCACCTTGGATATACCCTACTAAGAAGTCATTGATAACTGGTGATGTATCACGTGCACCAACGAAACCAATTTTTTTGTCTGCATTAGCAAATTCCATATCTGAAGTTGTTGCAAGTGCAGCAAGTGCACCAGCTAAGAAACCAGCTTCATTTTGTTTATAACTCATTGAATATACGTTGTTTAAGTCATATTCATCATAAGCTACATCTGTATCAAACACGATGTATTTTTTGTCTTGGTATAAAGGTGCATTGTTTTCGATATGTTCTTTCATATCCCATGGACCTGTTACGATAATATCTGTATCTGATTCTGATACGTCAATAAGTGCTGGTTCAAATTTTGTTTTATCAAAACCAATTTCAATGGTTTCTGTTTCAACTTGATCACCAAATTCTGCTTTAATTTTCTCCATACCTGCTTGAGCTGAATCGTTGAATGCTTTATCTCCTAGAGAACCTGTTACTAAAAGGGTTACTTTTACTTTTTCACCTGTAGCTTCTTGACTTTCACCTGCTGGTGTTGTCCCTTCACCACTGCTACATCCGACAAGTGTTGTTACCATCATCATACCTGCTAATAATAAACTACCAAATTTTCTGTTTAACATTTTGTGTCCTCCAGTTTATACATTCTAGTTTGATTTAAGTTTTCTAATGTTTTAAGATATTCATCTCTTGTAAAAATTGGCTTAAAGTTTTCTTTAATCTCATAAACCTTTTGCCCTTTATCACTTAATAAGTCTACAATCGTACCAATGAAATAGTAAATTGGAATATTGTAAGCCATATTAGCATCTTCTGTTTGGAAATCCTTGCCGTGCATTGTTCCTACAAATCCACCTGTTCCAATTTCAACAGTTGGAATAATCATAGAAATATCTCCCATGTCACCAGAAGCAAATCCATGCCCATCTCTTAAAATACGTTCTGCCTGAATATAGTGACGCATATTATCTTCAACTACTTTAGTCAGGTTACGATCTTGTCTTAATGGGAAGTAACCAGGTGTATCTGTAATTTCTACATCACATCCTATAGCAAGACCACCCGCTCTTAGAGCACGGTCTACTTTCTCATTGGCATTCATAATCGCCTCTACAGATTTTCCACGTATGTACATATCTAATGTAGTACGCTCCGGAATGGTATTAACAGATTGTCCACCTTCAACAAGCATAAAGTGTACACGAATGGCATCTTCTTCTTTAAATGTTTCCCTTAAGAAGTTAATCCCTGTCATTGCTAAGTTCGCTGCATTTAAAGCATTAATTCCTTGTGATGGATTAGCACCTGCATGAGCTGCCTTACCATGGAATACTGCACGTTTTTTAATAAATCCATTTAATGTTGCATCTATTTCTGCATCATATGGCATGCCTGTTCCAAGTGTATGACAAGATAGAACTAAATCTACATCTTCAAATACACCCAAATGAATCATTTCTTGTTTTCCAGATGCATATTTGATTTTACCTTGTGCCATGAGCTCATGACGATAATCAAAGTCTACAAACTCTTCTGCTGGTGTTCCAATAAAGCTCACTTTACCGCCTAATGCTTCCACAATGCCTGCTTCTTTAATGGTTGCTAGTACACCTAACATAACACCTATTTGTGCGTAATGCCCACATGTATGTGCACCGTTGTCTTGTGGATTGCAGTAAGGATGTCCATTAGTTGGTACTGCATCTAAATCGCATACTAAACCAATATGTGGACCTTCCTTTCCACTATCTATTGTTGCTATAATCCCTGTATAAGCAACTTCTTTTGTATAAGGAATATTGTAAGCTTCTAAAAACTTTATAATTTCTCCTACTGTTCTTACTTCTTTATAACCTAATTCTGGATTTTTAAAAATTTCTTCAGCTATATCAACTACTTTTTCAATAATCGGCATAGCTACTTGTTTTGCATTTGTTTTCATGTCAAATCTCCTTCTAAGTCTCCTATGCTAAATGCTTTTTCCGAACTTTCATCACTTCTAAGACAATAATATTCGATTTTTATATTATAGGCAATACCTTTTTGTGCTCTTACAAAAAGTTCCTTTTTTATACATTTTAGTTATTTTTTAAGAATAATATAATTCTTTTATTTCTTATCTTTATTGTTTGTCTATTTCCAAACAATAAAAAACCAACAACTTCTCTTACCTCAAAAGAAATTGTTGGTTTTAGTCTTATATCATTAAAGCCTTTAAACATTCGCCGTCTAATGTGTAAACTTCTAACTTCCTATTTTCATAAAGTGCATAAGTTGCTGGACGCCCTTCTTTCGGTAAGCTAATAGAGCCCGGATTGCATTGAATAACGCCTTCCTTTTCTTCTATTTCCCAAAGATGTGTATGTCCATAAAGGAATACATCTCCTTGATTTAATACAGGAAGCTGTTCTGGGCTATAGTGATGTCCATGAGTCGCAAAAAGTTTAATGCCTTGGTCCATAATGATTGTATACTCAGCAAGACATGGGAAGTTTAGCACCATTTGATCTACTGTTGCATCACAGTTTCCTCCCACACATACAATTTTATTTTTATAAGTATTAAGAAGTTCTACCACTTCTTTTGGATTATGCCCTTCTGGCAGAGGATTACGTGGGCCGTGATACAATACATCACCTAATATAAGCATTAGATCACAATTTTTTTCTTCAAAAATCTCTAACATTCTTTTGGTACAGCTACTTGATCCGTGTATATCTGAAAAAATTAAGTATTTCATTGATTTCTCCCTTCAATTCTTTATTTACTTGCTCATCAACTTATTGTGTACTAACCAGTCTAGTGACGCCCTTAAGGCTTGTTCATCAGATACTTCTAAACTCCAATGTGCATGAGGTGCCTTTTCTTTTAATAATTTCAAAATCATTTCCATAGGAATCGTACCTTCTAGTAATCCACCATGGGCATCACGACTTTTATCATTATTATGGAGATGAACATAGCCTATACGTTCCCCTAATGCTTCTATCCATTCTTCTACTGGGTAAGGACTATAAGCATGTACATGTCCTACATCCAGGCATATTTTTAAACTAGGATGATTAATCTCATCGATTAACCGTTGCATCAACTTCCAATCTAAATCTAACACATTCTCAATATAAACTGTAAAGTCATCTGGCTTATCTTTTAAAAAGGCTCTCCAAAAATCTATTACATTCTGAAACCAATACTGATCTGGGTAAGTATTGGGCATATATCCTGTATGGAAAATCATTTGATTCACACCAAAACTTAAGGCCGCTTCATAGGCTGCTTCAAATCTTTCTTTTACCAATGCTTGTACTTTAGCATCACAACTTCCTGGTAATAAATCTAGAAATGGCCCATGAAAAGTAAGTGGTGTGTCTAATGGTAGTTCTAAAAACGCCTTTTGATAATGCTTAATTGAGGTCTCTAAATCATCTAGAATATAGCCAATACTAAAGCTAATCACTTCTAATCCTATAGCATACTCCTCCAGTATTTTTATCAACCTGGGTGTTTCTAATAACTGTGAAATATAGATCATATTATACCTCCATTTAAATTAAAGGTAACCTTTCTTCTTTAATCTTTTTACTTGCCTTTTGCTTTTTAGGTTTTGGAAAAGGCAACGCTTCATAAGTTGCACCCATAAAAGCTCTTACAAATACTTCTTCTTCAAAATCATCTAATATAAAGTGTGATTTTGCCCCTGGATAAGGACTTCCCTCTATTATTTCATGATTATATTGTTCAAGTATTTGTCGACCTTCTTGTGTGGGTTTTACAAACAGTTGATCCTCACAGATTAATGCAAAAAATTTTCCATTGCAGTATAAACCATATTCTCCGAACATTCTCTTAAAAGTAATCTCTCCTGCAACCTTTAACTTTTCACATACATACTTTACAAATTCTACAGATGAAGCCATCTACTTTCCTCCCTTCTTTAAACCTAGTAAAAATTCCCTCTTGTATATGTTCTATAATAAACCTTGTCATACTATGCGTAAAGAGGTGAATATAAAAAGAAGATCACTACACTCGGTGTAGTAACCTTCTTCAAACTATTTAAAATTATATGCTGTAACAATGGGTTCTCTTCCTGTTTGCTGATCTTTGAAACATTCATAAGCACAAATGCCTAAAAATCCTCCTGTTACATTTACTACATTGTTAAACCCTCTTTGTTCCAATGCCAATACGGCATTATAACTACGTTGACCCGTTCTACAGTGAATATATACTGGCTGATCTTGTGGGATTTCATCTAGACG
Source organism: Niameybacter massiliensis (assembly GCF_001282685.1). Taxonomy (GTDB): domain Bacteria; phylum Bacillota; class Clostridia; order Lachnospirales; family Cellulosilyticaceae; genus Holtiella; species Holtiella tumoricola. Next base: position 745,740 of record NZ_LN875035.1, read on the forward strand.
TTCACGTAATTCACTCAGTGGAATATTTTGAACACCTTTTAAATGACCTAATTTGTATTCTCCAGGCTCTCTTACATCTATAAATGTTGCACCACTTTCTAAGAGTGGTCTTACATCATCTACCGAAACTTGTTTAAAGTCTCCAGCCAATAAGTTGCCTGCAATAAGCCCTGCATAATTGACAATGTCTTTTGCCGTACCAAATGAAGGTGCATAACAAAGCTCTAATTCTTTCAAATCATAGACTGTGCCACCAAACTTAATCGTTGTAGCAATGACATCAATACGTTTATCTACATTGCCTTTTCCAACTGCCATAGCACCTAATACTTTACCACTTGGCACTTCAAAAAGGAGTTTGAAGTACATCGGATGACTGTCAGGCATAAGCCCCACTTTATCACCTAATATAAAGTACACTTTATCATATTGAATATCTAAGTTTAAGGTTTCAATTAATCCTTCGTTAAGTCCTGTACTTGCTCCATTGTAATCAAATACTTTAATTGCAGAACTTCCTATATAGCTCTGTGGTACGACCTTTTTCCCATGAATGGCATTTGCCACGAGACGTGCTTCCTTTTGTGCTGGACCAGCTAATGTTAACTTTGTCTTTTGTCCTGTTAACTCATGTGTAACTTCTATGGCATCTCCTATGGCATAAATATCTGGATCATTTGTCTCATAAAGGTCATTTACCTGAATAGAACCATTTGTACTTACTTCTAAACCTGCCACTTTAGCCAGCTCACTCTCTGCCTTAACCCCCACTGCCATAACAACTGCTTCTGCCTCTATCACTTCACCTGAACTAAGAACAACTTTTCCCTCTTCAAAATGGCTTACTGGTTGCCCTAAGACTAAATGAACTTTATGGTCCATTAATACTTTATGGAAAATTTGAACAATATCTTCATCAAAAGGTCTTAAAATTTGTGTTGCCGCTTCTATAACCGTTACTTCATACCCTGCTTCTTGTAAATTTTCTGCAGCTTCTATTCCAATAAATCCACCACCAATCACAGTGATTTTTTTCACTTGGTGTGCGGATATATATGTTTTAAGCTTCTCAATATCTACCACATTACGTATGGTAAAAATAGGTAGTGTATTCATTCCTTTAAATGGCGGTACAACAGGCTTCGCACCTGGAGATAGAATAAGTTTATCATATGTTTCTGTATACTTTTCTCCTGTTACATGGTTCTTAACGGTAACTGTTTTCTCTTTACGATTAATCCCTATCACTTCCTGATTAATACGTGCGTCTATATGATATTGCTTTTTAAATTTATCTGGATTCATTAATACAAGTTTACTTGCTGGTTCAACGATTCCACTTAAATGATAAGGGAGTGCACAGTTTGAAAAAGAAACATGCGGTCCCTTCTCAAACATAATAATTTGATCTGTTTCACCTAAACGACGTAATCTTGCAGCTGCTGAAGCACCACCTGCAACACCACCTACTATGACTATTTTTTTGCTCATTCTTATTCACTCCTTTAATGTTAAAATCTTTAACCTTTTATTATTTTGTATATTTACCTCCATAAGCACCATAGCCACCTTTTACATTAATCACGTTATAACCCACCTTTTTTAAAGCAGATGTGGCACGTGCACTTCTCATACCTGATTGGCACATTAAATAATAAGTTTGATCCTTTTTTAAATACTTATCTGGATGCTCTAATAAATTTCCCATTGGAATATTCGTAGCTGTTTGGATGGTTCCAAACCTCACCTCACCTGGTTCACGTATATCTATTAAATTAATTTTTCCAATTAAATCGTCTAATTCATTTACAAAAATAGTATGATGATCTTTCTTTAAAAATGAAAACATTTTGTTTCCTCCTCTTGTATTGCTGCTCTAATGTAACCTTAATATATCTTCATTATAACGCCATTTATAAATGTTGTATGTGACACAGTCACTAAGTTCTATTGAAGGCTAGCATAAAAACTTTTTTCCTTTTATACTATATCTATAAAAAGAAGAAAGGTAGGCCTATTATGATTTCTCAAGAAGATCAAAGTTTTTTAGTTCAACATTTAAGTTTTTGGGGGCATCTCACTCCTAGCCAACAAACTTTACTTTTTGAACACACCCATTTGGTTCATTTTTCAGCAGGGCAGACACTACATAGTGGTGATAAGGATTGTATCGGAATTATATTAATCAAAAACGGTTCTTTACGTACTTATATGCTTTCCGAAAAAGGTAAAGATATTACACTCTATCGCCTTTTTGGAGGTGATTTATGTACCCTTTCTGCTTCATGTATTTTAAATCATATTACTTTCGATGTGCATATTGATGCAGAAGAAGATACAGAGGCCCTACTCATTCATACTTCTATTTTCTCTCAACTTATTAAAGAAAATATCTATGTTGAAAACTTTTCTAACAAAACCACTGTGGAACGTTTTTCAGATGTGATGTGGGCTATGGAACAAATGCTCTTTATGAGTTTTGATGAACGCTTAGCACTCTTTTTACTTGATGAATCGGCAAAATGTGGATGTCCTACTTTAAAGTTTACCCATGAACAGATTGCTAAATATATTGGCAGTGCAAGAGAAGTTGTTTCTAGAATGTTAAAATACTTTGAGCAAGAAGGACTTGTAAAACTCTCTCGTGGTGGCGTAACTATTACAGATAAAGCTGCTCTTAAACAACGCTTTTTCACACATTAATCTTACAATAAGCAAAAGGAGTTTAGTAATCACTAAGATTACTAAACTCCTTTTAATTTTTATTTTTTGTAAAGGGATGAAGTGGAAGGCTTACTGCAATCAACATAAATAAGATGCCTATTCCAAGTAATCCACTATACCCTATGCTAAATACTGATGGGAATTGATCTGATATATTAAACCATGTAAGTTTACCTAAACTCATTGTATCAAATAATCCCATATTTTTGAGTGGCCCATAGCTTATTGAAAATACAAATGCACCTATGAGTCCCCCTAATACTGCCACAATCGCTTTTTTGAATCCGCCACTAGAGGTAGCTACTACACAAGTTCCTGGACATGTTCCTAGTCCACCAAAACCTATACCAAAAATGAGACCACCAATAACGACGCCTAAATGTGTAGATTTAATACTTAAATGAGAAGGATCAAAAATCCCCACTAAACTTGCAATAGAAAGAAGAACACTTGCAAATCCTATTGCAAAGAAAATAATTTTCATTAAGCTTAAGTCTTGAAAACGTAACATGCTTAAAAGTTTTTGTGGATTAGATGCACCAACATAATAAAGTACAGCGCCGAATAATCCTCCTAAAATAACTCCAAAAAAGATATTCATCTTATCGCCCTACCTTTCTTTTATTGTACGCATCCACAAGTAAAGCTGTTGGAATGGCTACAGCAAATACAGCACCAGCAAAAATATAACCACTTACACTACCTTGCATCATACCGCTCATCATATGTCCACTTGTACAACCATCTGCCATTCTAGCGCCAAATAAGATTAAAAAACCACCTATAAAACTTGGTAAATAGAGTCTTATAAAGCTTTGTTTTAAACTTGGAATATTTTGCTTTTCTCCTATGTTTGCCATATGCGAAGGTTGCTTCTTACGATTAAGAAGATAAGCCATATAAGCCCCTAATGGCATAGCTAATACAAAGACAAAATCATAATTCCAAGGATTTTTGATATGCCCTGCTAATTTTCCTTCACTCTTGTCATAGTAGGCATTACTACTTCTATAACCACTTTCACGAGTAGGGTCTGCTGTAATCACATTGGGCTCTATGGTACTATGTACCATACCACTTAATACACTAAATTGTGTTGAAACACCTACTGGTTTCATAATAAAAATTGCTAAGAAAAAAACAAGTCCTAATAAAAGGGCATTTTTTAGCCAACTGGAATCCTTCATTTAACATTCACTCCTTTAAATTTTATCCTAGCTTTATTATGCCCTTATTTCATCATTCATTCTGTAACTACATCACAATTCCTATTTATCTAAATAAATAAATTCAGACCTGAATCTTCTGCTGCTCCTAAGTAGGATGCTACTCCACCAATTTCTACCCCCTCAATAAACTCTTCTTTTTTAATACCCATTAAGTCCATACTCATGGCACAAGCAACTACTTTTACACCCATTTTAATAGCATTTTCAATTAATGTATCTAAGCTATCTACATTGTGTTTTTTCATAATCTGCTTGATCATAGCTGGTCCCATACCTCCCATATTCATTTTAGAAAGGCCTAATTTATCTGTATGACTAGGCAACATCATATCAAACATTTTTTCCATTGTATCTTTTTGCACTTTAGGTCTATCTTTACTTTTTAAAATACTAAGTCCCCAGAAAGTAAAGAACATAGTCACTTCTTTTCCCATAGAAGCTGCACCTGTTGCAATAATAAAAGAAGCTATGGCTTTATCCAAGTCTCCACTAAATACAACAAGTGTAGCACCATTTTTATCATTTGTTGCTACTGAACAAGATAGTGCCTGTGTTTTTTGTGCGCCTTTTTGAATCGTGGCTACAAAAGCTTTACGTTCCTTTACATACTCCGCTTTTAAAAGTGTATGATGGGTTTTTTCACACCACGCACCAATATCTTTTGAAAAGCCCGGATCACTCGCACTTACTTCTAACAGTTCTCCTTCTTCCATGGTATTCATCTGCTCAAATACTTTACGGATAGGTCCTGGGCATTGTAAGCCACAAGCATTCAATTGATACTTTGCTTCCATAGTTACATTCTCCTTTACATGCTCAACTTGACTTGGTGGATTGTTTTTTTCTTTTATTTGTTGTGCGTTGTAATCTTTTTCTCCACGTTGCATATATAAATAGGTTTTAATACCGCCATCAATATTTTTACACTTAAATCCATATTGACTTAATAATCTACACCCTACATAACCTCTTTGCCCAACTTGGCAAGTAACATAAATGATTCTATCTTTTGGAAGCTCTTCCATACGTTCACGAACTTGCCCCAGCGGCATATGAATTGCATCTGGTACTTCACCCGTTGCAAGTTCAAATTCTTCTCTAACGTCTAAAATAACACCTCCATTTTTCACAGCTTCATCTATTTCATCCCATTGTATAACTTCCACTAATCCATCTAAAATATTGCTCCCATAATACCCCATCATATTGACAGGGTCTTTAGCTGAATTATAAGGTGGTGCATAACATGGTTCTACATCTTGTAAATCATAAACTGTAAATCCAGCTTTAATAGCTGTTGCTAGTACATCAATACGCTTTTCTACACCTTCCATCCCTACACCCTGAGCACCTAAAACACGCCCCGTTTCTTTATCAAAGAGAAGTTTAAAAGCAATTGGGAAAGAACCTGGGTAGTAACCTGCATGAGAACCTGGATGAATGTGTAGTGCTTGATAATTTTTCCCTAGACGTTTTAATGTTTTTTCGTTATTGCCTGTTGTAGCAACTGTGTAATCAAAAACTTTGGCTACTGATGAGCCCAGTGTTCCTTTATAACGTTCCTTACGTCCACATAAGTTATTTGCAACAATATGTCCTTGTCTATTGGCTGGCCATGCTAATGGAATCATCACTTGTTCTCCACTTACAAAGTCATTTACTGCAACTGCATCACCTAGTGCATAGATTGACTCATCTGATGTTTGCATATAGTCATTGACAAGGATTGACCCACGTGGTGTCACTTCAAGTCCAGCTTCTTTTGCAAGACTCGTTTCCGGTGTTACACCAATAGAAAGAATAATAAAATCTGTTTCTATTACTTCACCATTTTGTAAAATAATCTTATTTCCTTCATCTTCAAATTCTTTTACACCGTTACTTAGAATAAGATGTACACCTTTATCTATTAAATGAGAGTGAATCATACTTACCATTTCAGGGTCTAATGGCGTCATAACCTGATTACTTGCTTCAACAAGTGTTAACTCTACCCCTAACTCATGTAAGTTTTCTAACATTTCAAGCCCTATAAAGCCACCACCGATTACAGTAACTCTTTTAGGTTTTTCTTTTTCAATATAGGCCTTAATGGCATCTGTATCTGGTATATTTCTTAATGTAAATAAATTTCTACAGGCCTCTATACCTGGAATCTTTGGAACAATAGGATGAGCACCTGGAGAAAGTACTAATTGGTCATAACTTTCTTCATAACTTTCACCTGATTGAAGATTTTTTGCAACGATCTTTTTACCTACTCGGTCAATGCTGACCACTTCAGTTAATGCACGTATATCTAAATTAAATTTATGGCTCATTTCTTCTACACTTTGTAAAATAAGCTGACTACGTTCACCAATAACATCACCGATATAATAAGGTAATCCACAGTTTGCAAAAGAAATATATTCACCTTTTTCAAATATAATGATTTCTATAGACTCATCTAATCTTCTAAGTCGAGCAGCAGTAGATGCACCACCTGCTACACCACCCACAATAATGACCTTTTTGCCCATATTTTCACTCCTATTCTTTATTATAACGTTACTTAAACGCTTATATTTGTATTGCTATTTCTTCAACTTTTTAATTTAAATGTATAAATCTATTTTAGCCATTTTTATTTTTATTTTCTGTGATTAAGTTACATTCAACACGTTTTCTCTGTAACTTAATTACAGAATTTCATCCATTTATCATCTATACTTGCCTTATTCCATTTTCAGACATTCAAAAGGAGCATTTCTATGTTACAGACATTAACTTTCCCATTAATAGGCGGCCTACTTGGTTTGGGCTATTATAAACTTATTGGCTGCTCCTCAGGTAGCTGTCCTATTACTTCTAGCCCTTATGCCTCTATTCTTTATGGCATCTTTCTAGGCATACTTCTAGCTGCTTAATAACTAAAAGGCAAGACTCTATTTAAGAGTCTTGCCTTTTAGTTAAAATTGAACACGTTGGCCGTTTATATAAAGATTGAATCCATTACTTTTAATTTGATTTAAGTCACCATCTAATGCTGTAATATAAGAATCCCCTGTAAGTGTCCATGTACTTGTGCCATCTATACTTACTTTAACGTTACCTCCATTACCTGTTTCATTAATGGAACCTGTAAATGCGGAGCCTTCACTTAAAGTCATATCCATTGTAGAAATCTCATCTACAATCATTTTTCCTTCTAATACTTGATGGGTTGCAATAACTGTTGCTTTACCACCATTGCTTCCTTTTGTTCCCCATCCTCTTGAACTTTCATTCCCTGCTATTTTAAGTAAAATGTCATTGGCAAGGTTAAGTTTCACATCAGATAATTCTATGGTACAAGTTGTATTGGTTACATAGAATAAGTCACCTTGTTTGGCTGTAATACTTCCACCTTTTGCTGTAAAAGTAGAGTGACCCATTTCTGCATCTCCAGACATACTTTGATAGATCATAATATTTTGGATATTCTCATTAGCTTCTAAATGATTGCTGTCCATACTTCCTACTACATTACAATTTTCAAGTCTTACAGAGTTTTTACCTTCTATTACAATAGCCTCTGAGTGATTTGCAGTTAAAGTTGCATCTGCTACAGATATATCTGCTGTACTGTAGATTGCAGGGCTTCCAGTACCATTGGTTGTGTAAGTCCCACCTTTGACATTTACAATACCGCCCCCACGGTCACTACGAATAGCCGCTGCTGACTCACCTTGGGTTTCAATATCTAAATGGGTTGCATGGGTTGTTCCACCACCTGTTGTTTGAATCCCACCTGAATTTCTGGCAGATGTACGAATAGTAGAATTTGAAATATTAACAGTGGTACCTTCTCCATAACTAAAGACACCATTACCATTTACAGTCTCAGTATTTACTGTTGCATTTTCAACGGTTACTTGTGCGCCATTGGTTGCAAGTAACGCAGCATTTTGGCCATAGAAGTCACCATTTTCTGTATTGGAAGATTCGCCTTCTAATTTCTCAACTTGAATGTCTTGCAAGACAACATTTGCCCCATCTACACGTAAAGCGTTTTCATCGTCTCCTGTTGAAGCATAGTGCTCATTACTTATACTTCCATCTGTATCAATAGTATGGGCTGATGTCCCCTGTGTAACCGTATGGCTGCCACCAAATCCACCACCCATTTGTAAGTTTTTTACTACAATACTTGTTGCTACATTGCCATCACCTAGGGCGATTTCTAGTACATCATTCACACCAATGTTATCCATTGTTCCTTCTTGTGTACCTTGTAACATCTCAATTGTAATCTTTGTCTGATCATCTACTGTAAAACTTATAGATTCACCCAGCTCATTAAATACTTTTCCACCCATAGCATTTTCACCTGGCATGCCACCTTCTGGTTTTGCTGGTACGCCTGCTTCTCCTGCTTGCGCTTCACCATCTGGTAAGGCTGGTGGCGTTTCTCCCGTTGGTGCTTCTCCATTCGGTAACGCTGGTGGCGCTTCTCCCGTTGGTGTTTCTCCATCCGGTAACGCTGGTGGCGCTTCACTTGTTGGTGCTTCTCCATTCGGTAACGCTGGTGGCGCTTCACTTGCCTGTACTTCTCCATCTGGTAAGGCTGGTGGATTTTCATCTGTTGGTGTTTCTCCGTTTGGTAAGGCTGGTGGTCCTGAATTTTCGGTTAGTTCGCCTTGTATGGCTGTTATAATATTCCCCTCAATACTTTGAACTTTAACCGTTTGCACTTGTTCTCCCCCTTGCTCTTCTTTTATTTTTGTTGTATCTTCGATTACTTTATATTCTTGGGCCTTTGTTGTATTACATCCTGTCAGTAAACTCGTCGCTATTACTACAGCTAACATCGGTTTTACATTTCTAAAGTTCATATTCATATACTCCTTTTCACTTCATTTGCTTACGAAAGCTTTATAAATAAGAGTTTAGTGTATTAACCTTAATGTTAGCTTAATCCCTTAACATTTATTTTTACACTATCTATCAGTTCAATTTCTATTATAATGCTATCAAGTACTTGCTTATCTCTTAACCGCATTAACCACTGCTTCTGCATATACGTCTTACAAGCTACTAGCCTATTTTGTGTTTCTTCTAATGCTATCCTTCTGGCTAATAAGTCACTTTCTATCTGTTTACTTGCATGATCTATTTTGATACAGCACACCTGTACCTCTTCTTCCATTTTTCTTTTTAATACACCTTTTTGGCACCAGCCCTTAGCTTCGCTTTCAATCCAATTTCTAAGCATCTCCTACCCACAGTTCTCGAATACTTTTTAATTATTTTCTCACAATCCATCATCTCTCACCCTTCTTTTTTAATAAGAAATGCCTATATATTCCTGTTTTATCTTTTCAAGGCATAAAAAATAGACATCCCCTTGTTATATAATGGGATGTCTTATAGGTCTTACAAGTGACATATTTCATTACTACATATATCCTATAATATAATTTTATACTCGTAAATATCTTCTATTAATTTATTTTATTTTTCTCTATTCTAACCATTCCATATCCAATGCCTATGCGGGTTTGAATATATTTTTCTTTTGTTTTGTCCTGTTCAATTTTCTTTCTTAGGGTCGCCATATACACTCTAAGAGATGATAAATCACTTTCAATAGCGTTAATCCAAACTTTATCCAATATGTATTGATGGGTTAAAACTTTCCCTACATTCTTAGCAAGTAAGCACAATAGGTTATACTCCATAGGCATCAGATGCACAACTTCTTCTCCAACCTTAACTGTTGCCGATGTATAATCAATAGATAAATCACCATTTTCAAAAATGGTTTCAACTTGAGTCCCCTTATTTTCTAAATACTGCAACCTACGAAGTGTAGAACGTATACGTGCAAGTAGCTCTTCTACACTAAATGGTTTCGTTAAATAATCATCTGCGCCTGCATCTAAGGCTTCTATTTTATCTTTATCATCACTTCTTGCGCTAATGACAATAATGGGTGCCACCGACCAGGTGCGAATTTTCTTAATCACCTCTATACCATCCATATCAGGTAATCCTAAATCCATCAGAAAAATATCAGGTTGATGAGAAACCGCTACTAACAGGGCCTCTTTTCCATCTGATGCAGTTTGATATTTATAATCTTGTGTATCTAGTGTTGTCATAATCAGATTACGAATAGGTGTATCATCTTCTACAACAAGTATGTCTAGTTTACCATTAACCATCTATTTGTACCTCCTCTTGCTTCAATGTAAATCTAAAAATGGTTCCACTTGGTTTATTATCATGAACTGAAATTTGCCCACCATGGGCTTCTATAATAGACTTGCATAAGGCTAGCCCAAGTCCCATACCTCTTCTACCATCTGCCACTGCTTGCCCAGATGTATAGAACATATCAAATAACTTAGCCTTTTCTTCATCTTTAATCCCTTTACCATTATCTATGACTTCAACGACAATCCACTCTCTTCGTTTCCTTGTACGAATTTGGATGGTTGTACCAGGTGCTGTGTATTTAAGGGCATTATCAATTAAATTAATAAACACTTGCACAATAAGCTTTGTATCCATCTTGACCATAAATAAATCATTTTCTTGATTCACAATAATCTTATGATCCGTTTTCTTTTTACTTAGATGTTGAAGTGCTTCTGCTATCACATCATCTAATAATTCTACTTGCAGATTAAGTGAGACTCTTCCATCTTCAATACGTGTAACAGAAAGAAGATTCTCTACTAAATTAATAAGCCACATCGCCTCTTCGTAAATATCTTCATAAAGTTCACTTTTATGTGCCTCATCTATTTTGTCTCCACTACTCATAAGTACCCCTGCATTTCCTGAAATACTGGTAAGTGGTGTACGTAAATCATGTGAGATGGATCTTAATAAATTGGCTCTCAATTGTTCTTTTTGAAGTTGCATCGCTGCTTCTTTTCTTTCCTTTATAAGGGCTTCTTTTTCAAGTGCTAAAGCACATTCATTTAAAATAGCTCCCATCAGCCCTTCTTGAAAAGCATCCATTGCCTTGTCTTTCATATCTATCCCAACAACACCAAAGACTTGCTCTCCACTACGTACGGCTAAATATAAATATTTAACACCTGGCAATGTACTTGTAGAAAATCCTGCATGCTTATTATTTTTGTAAACCCACTGGGCCACACCTAATTCTCTTTGATCGTAAGGAGATATTTCCTCTTCACCCCCCCACTTCCAAACAATAGGTTCTGGATGTATTTCAGGATTACCACTATAAAATAAAATATTTCTTTCTAAAAGTTCACTGAGCTGCTTTGCGGTATACGATACAATAGCCTCAACATCTACTGCTTGTTGAAACCTTTGACTTGTCTCAAGCAAAATTTCTGTTCGATAAGATTTCATGACTGCCTGTTTGGCTTGCTGCTTAATCTTTTGCATTAACGTTGTACTGATAAAAGCCATAATAAACATAATCGCAAAAGTAGCCATATAACCTGGGTCATATACTGAAAATGTTCGAATCGGTTCAGTAAAGCAATAATTAAATACAAATACACTTAAAATACTTGCAATGGTACTACATAGCCTATGCCTTGTAAAAAGAGATGTAATCATGACGCCTAATAAATAGACCATAATCAAATTGGCTTCACTAAATCCCCAATAAGCAAATAAATAAGAAATACCTGTAGATAATCCTAGAACAATCATTGAAATCAATATGTCTTGCATGATTAAATTCGTTTGATACTTGAAGCTTCTTTGACGTTTCTTAATATATTTTTTTTCGTAGCTATCAGGTATGACAAAAATCTCAATTTGAGGTGCTAATTTTGTTAACCGTTCTGAGAAACTTTCTTTCACTCCAAAACGTGACCTTTTTGTATAGGTTCGCCCAAGTACAACTTTTGTCACTTTTGCAGCCTTTGCATATTCTGCAATCTGCTCTACAATATCATTGCCATAAGAAGTGACAGTCTTGGCACCTAATTGCTCTGCAAGTCTTGAATGCCATCTTAACCGTTCTAAATCTTCATTTGAGAACTCAGTAAAGTCTGATGTCTCTACAAAAAAGGCTGTAAATTTACCATGAAAAGCACTTGCCATACGTGCAGCTTGACGAATAACTTTTTCATTGGAAGGTGAAGGTGATAGACAGATGAGTAAATGTTCCGCTGTACTTGATTTTTCTTGGATTAAGTTCACTCGGTCTGCCATTCTTCTTAAAGCTACTTCTCTTAATGCAATAAGATTTTCAACTGTAAAAAAGTTTTTTACAGCTTGGCTTGCTTGCTTTTCCTTGTAGATTTTACCTTGTTTAAGCCTTTCTAATAACTCCACAGGCTCTAAGTCTACTAACTCAACTTGGCTTGCACTATCAAATACAAAATCAGGTATGCGCTCCCTAACTACAATACCTGTAAGCCCTGCTACAATATCATTTAAGCTTTCTATATGTTGAACATTTACCGTGGTATATACATCTATTCCAGCCTTTAGAAGTTCCTCAATATCTTGATAACGTTTAAGATGCCTGCACCCCTCAGCATTGGTATGTGCCAGCTCATCTACTAAGAGTAGTTGGGGCTTTCTTTTAAGCGCACCATCTAAGTCAAATTCTTTTAATAAGATATTTCTATATTCAATTTCAAGACAAGGTAATCTTTCAAGTCCTTCTAATTGAGCCATAGTTTCAGGTCTAGTATGAGGTTCAATATACCCTGCTACAACATCTATACCACTTTCTTTTGCTGCGTGAGCAGCTTCTAGCATCCCATAGGTTTTACCTACGCCTGCTGCATAGCCGAAGAATATTTTTAGCTTTCCACTATGTTTTTGCTTTTCCTCTTGTTCTAATTTTTTTAAGATTTCGTCTGGATTACGCATCCTTTCATTCATTGCATTCCCTCTATTCCTAACATCATCTATCTATCTATCTATCTATCTATCTATTATTTATGTATGCTCTACTTTATCATATATAATGGAGGTATTATATTATTCCATATAATACCTCCATTATATCAATTTTGTTATAAAACACCATCTAATATTAAATTTACTTTTAATACATTTACTGTAGGTTCACCAAATACACCTAAAAAGGCCTCTGTCGTTGCCTGAGTAATGGCATCTTCTACTACACTTTTTTCAATACCACGAACTTTAGCAATACGACTGACTTGATAGCTTGCTGCAGCTATACTAATATGAGGATCTAATCCACTACCTGAACAAGTCACAAGATCAACTGGGATTTTATCTAAATCTCCAGCATATTGCTTAAGATAGGCTACTCGCTCTGAAACTAACTTTTCATAACTTTCACTTGCTGGACTTAAATTAGAAGGTGTAGCATACATCAGCTTATTTCCTTGTTCATCTTTAAAAGTAGAAGTATCACTATTCATGATACGTCCCCACATATACTGCTCTCCTGTAAACTGTTGTCCCAGTAACTCACTCCCATACTTTTTACCATTTACTTCTATAATACTGCCATTGGCCTTTTCTTTAAAAGCCACTTGGCTTATTCCCGTTACAACTAATGGGTACATACCACCACATAATACTGTAAAAATTATAAGTAGCCCTATAGCCTTTACAAGTAGACCTTTTAAACATTTCATTCTATTTCCTCCCACATTCTCTATTCCACACTTTAAGCTACAATGCCTAACGCTACAATGATGACATCAATCAACTTTACAAAGATAAAAGGTGTAATCATACCCCCTACTCCGTAAATAAAAAGGTTACGGCAAAGTAATCTACCTGCTGATACCTCTCTATACTTAACACCTTTAAGCGCTAGTGGTATAAGTGCAATAATAACTAATGCATTATAAATAATAGCTGAAAAGATCGCACTCTCGGCACTATGCAATCCCATAATATTAAGTGCACTTAAACCTGGATAAATACTCATGAATAAAGCTGGAATAATAGCAAAATATTTGGCTAGGTCATTGGCAATACTAAAAGTCGTTAGACTACCTCGTGTCATTAAAAGTTGCTTACCTATTCGAACAATTTCAATCAGCTTTGTAGGTGATGAATCTAAATCTACCATATTACCTGCTTCTTTAGCTGCTTGTGTACCTGAATTCATGGCTACAGCAACATCTGCTTGTGCAAGAGCAGGTGCATCATTAGTTCCATCTCCTGTCATGGCAACTAAATGTCCTTTAGCCTGAAAGTTACGAATCATCTCAAGTTTCCCTTCTGGTGTTGCCTCTGCTAAAAAGTCATCTACCCCTGCCTCTGCTGCAATAGCTGCTGCTGTTAAAGGATTATCTCCTGTAATCATAATGGTTTTAATCCCCATTTTGCGTAGATCTGCAAATTTCTCTTTAACGCCTTCTTTAATAATATCTTTTAAATAAATGACGCCTAATATTTCATAATTTTTTGTAACAACGAGTGGTGTTCCACCTTGCTTAGCAATTTGCATAACCACTTCTTCACAGGCTTTACTATATAGTCCACCTTGTGCTTCTACATACTGCTTAATAGAATCTGCAGCGCCTTTACGAATTTCTATATTTTTTAAATTGACGCCACTCATACGTGTTTTAGCTGAAAAAGGTACAAACTCAATTTTTAATTCACTTAGATTTCTTTCACGAATTCCAAATTGTTCTTTTGCTAAGACAACTACACTGCGCCCTTCTGGTGTTTCATCTGGTAAGGAAGAAAGTTGTGCCGCATCAGCTACCTCTTCTACCGTATGCCCATCTACAGGAATAAAAGCACTTGCCTGTCTATTACCTAATGTAATGGTTCCTGTTTTATCTAACATGAGAATATCTACATCTCCTGCAGCTTCTATGGCACGCCCACTCATTGCAAGTACATTAGCCTCATTAAGTCTACTCATCCCTGCAATCCCTATAGCTGAAAGGAGTGCACCGATAGTCGTTGGTGCAAGACAAACAAGTAAGGCAATAAGCGCTGTGATTGAAGTTGGGTTCTCTATGCCTACTTGTTTTGCTGCAAAATCTGAGTAGGTATAAAGAGAAGCTGTTACTGTAATAAAAATAATAGTTAAAGCCATTAAAAAGATCTGTAGCGCAATTTCATTTGGTGTCTTTTTCCTACTTGCGCCTTCTACCATAGCAATCATTTTATCTAAAAAGCTTTCTCCTGCCTCATTGGTAACACCTACAACAATCCAATCTGAAATAACTGTAGTACCACCTGTTACTGCACTGCGATCGCCACCCGCTTCACGAATAACAGGTGCTGACTCTCCTGTAATAGCACTTTCATCTACAGATGCAGCCCCTTCTAGCACCTCACCATCGGCTGGAATTTGCTCACCTGCCTTTACTAATACTAAATCACCCTTTTTAAGATGAGCTGAAGAAATAACTGTTAAATGCTCTTTGTCTTCTATGGAAAGCATTTTATAAGCATCTACATCTTTTTTTGCCATACGTAATGCATCTGCTTGTGCTTTTCCACGCCCCTCAGCTATTGCTTCTGCAAAATTAGCAAATAATACAGTAAACCAAAGTACAATGGCTATACCTAATATGAACCCTGTTGGTGCATCCTTAATTCCAAAGAGTGCCAATACAAAAAGACCTGAGGTTAAAATGGCGGATACATAAACCAAGAACATAACTGGGTTGGCTAATTGTGTTTTGGGTGCTAACTTTATAAAAGAATCTTTAAGTGCACGGCTGATCATCTTAGAATCCACCATACCCTTTTTAGAATTTGTCTTCATTTTTGGTCCTCCTAACCTAACATTTGAAAGTACTCTGCAATAGGTCCAAGCGCAAGCGCTGGGAAGAAGCTTAATGCCCCTATTAAAAGTACGACAAAAACAAGTAATCCTACGAATAATCCATTACAGGTTGAAAGTGTTCCTGACGTTACTGCAATATGCTTTTTCTTTGCTAAACTTCCTGCTAAAGCTAGCATTGCAAACATAGGTACAAACCTTGCAAACAACATCATAATCCCTATGGATAAATTGATAAATGGCGTATTGGCATTAAAGCCTGCAAATGCCGAACCATTATTACCTCCTGCTGATGAATAAGCATATAAAAGTTCTGAAAAACCATGAGCACCTGCATTATTTAAACTTTGATTAACAGATGGCACCATAGCAGCTATACCACTTCCTATTAAGATGACAATAGGTGTAGCAAGGCATGTAATGACAGCCATCTTCATTTCAAAAGGCTCTATTTTCTTACCTAGATATTCTGGTGTACGTCCTACCATAAGACCTGCCATAAATACAGTAAGAATTACAAAAGCAAGCATACCATATAGCCCACATCCTACACCTCCAAAAACGACTTCCCCAAGTTGCATCTGTAACATGGTCATCATGCCACCAAGTGGTGTGTAAGAATCATGCATAGAGTTAACGGATCCATTTGAAGCTGCAGTCGTATACGTTGCCCATATAGATGAACCTACAATTCCAAATCTTGATTCCTTACCTTCCATATTGCCACCAGCTTGTTGATAGGTAGATAAATCTACTTCCCCTGCCTGTGCAAGCTGTGGTGTAGCCTGCTGTTCACTCACTCCAATAACGCCTAATGCCATGACAAGTAAAATCATCATTGCCATAAAAATGGCCTTACCTTGTTTTTTATTCTTTACATTCCTACCAAAGGTAAAACATAAAGCAGCTGGAATAAGTAATATTGCAGTCACTTCTATAAGATTAGAAAGTCCTGTTGGGTTTTCAAATGGATGTGCAGAATTCACACCAAAGAATCCTCCTCCATTTGTCCCAAGCTGTTTAATTGCAATTTGACTTGCCGCTGGTCCCATAGGTACCACTTGCTCTGTAACAGTTGCTCCCTCTTCATCTTTAATAGGTTCAACTAATTCAACTGTATCATAAGGTTTTAAGTTCTGCACAACACCTTGTGATACAAGAAATAAAGAGGTCACTATAGATAACGGAAGTAGCACATATAAGATAATCCTTGTTAAATCCACCCAAAAGCTTCCAAGTCCTTCACTTTTCACTTTTAAAAAGCCTCTTATCACTGCAAACAAAACAGCTATCCCTGTTGATGCAGAAACAAAATTTTGCACTGTTAAACCAAACATCTGAGTAAAATACGTCAAACTTGATTCACCACTATAAGCTTGCCAATTGGTATTGGTGATAAAGCTTGCTGCATTGTTAAAAGCTAAATGCCAACTTGTTCCTCCTAATCCCTCTGGATTTAAAGGTAATAATCCTTGTATCATATGTAAAATAAATAATAAGATAAATCCTATACCATTAAATAAGGCGACACTAAGCGCATAATGCTTCCATGTCATATCTTCCTTTTCATTAATACGCAAAAGTTTATAAATCATCTTTTCACATGGTATCAATAACTTAGATAAAAAAACATGTTCCCCATTCATAATCTTTCCTATATAAGCACCTAATGGTATGGCCAAAAGCACTAATACAACTAAGTAAAGCCCATATTTTAATATTGTAAACATTCTTTTATTCACTCCTTTAAATTATCATTCCTGCTCTATTGCCTTTACATGTATGTAGTATATTCAATCTCAAATTAAATAGGCATTAGAGAAATAAGCTTAAACATTAAAATTACATTAAAATCTCTTTACATGAGTAACCACGCTAGCATTCCACCAAACATTGCACATAGACTCACGCCACCGATCAAGCATAGGGTGTAGATCGTAAAACCTCCTACGAGAAGTATAATAGGATGCCTGCTTATCCAATGACTAAATAATTTTTCTTTATCTATTTTCATACTCTACTCACCTCTAGATTTTTAGTAGATTGTGTTCTACCTTAATTCTAGCAGTGTGTAAATAAAATCAGGATTAAGATCTCTTTATTTAACATTAAAATCTAATTAAAATAATTAACTTACATTTTCTCATTATGAATGTATTCCTACTGACTATACTGCTGCTCTTGAACATGAACATAAACTGAGTGATTTAGCAGCTTCCTATATATATGAAGAATCTCCTGATTTTCTCTTTCTCTATTTAGGCTATACAG
Organism: Niameybacter massiliensis; assembly: GCF_001282685.1. Taxonomy (GTDB): domain Bacteria; phylum Bacillota; class Clostridia; order Lachnospirales; family Cellulosilyticaceae; genus Holtiella; species Holtiella tumoricola. Next base: position 763,671 of record NZ_LN875035.1, read on the forward strand.
ATATTGCTGGATACAAGCACAGTTGGATGGCACCTCACTATTTAGAAGCAGTTGCAAATGCTTCTCATTGCATTGAAAAAATTATGGAGTATCTACCAAAAAATTATAATGTGTGCATTACAGCTCATCATAGTGGTCATCATTGTACCCATAATACAGATTGTATGGAAGATATGACCATTCCTCTTATTTGTCATGGTCCCATTTTCCAACCTAATCACCTTTTAGCAAATGTAAATATCAAAGACATTGCACCAACTCTTATTCAAATTTTAGGGCTTATACCTCCTTCAGACTGGAAATGGCACTACTTATTAGATCATTAATTTTACCATTTAGAACTCTCTTTTTTTACTAATAAAATTACACAACAAAAGTTCCCATAAAAGAGTTATTTGTATAGAAATAACTTTTTTATGGGAACTTTTCATTTAAATAAATATAACAGGCATTACTACCCTCTTTTTCTATGACTTTATCACAAAACCTTTTTAAAATATATTCTAAATTTTTAATATTTATTTCACATTTTAACTTGTTTATTCATTTTATATTCATAATTCCTCTGATTATTTTAACTATCAAAGCTTTATATTCATCATTAAAATCTATATTAAATTTAATTTTTGTAACTTTACTAATAGCTTTTACTATACATTATACACAATTATAACTTCTGTTTTAAGTCATTTTTTACTCCATTTTGGTTGTTTTTGAACAAAGTTTAAATTTTTTTATATTTTTTGTCTTGAAACACTTTAATACTTCTTAACTTTATGATATTATCTATACATATTAAACAGTTCTTAACTTCCACTTAACTTTTTAAGAACTGTTAACCATATTTATAAAGTGAATCAATTAATTTTTATCACTTTATTACAAGGACAGGAGAATGAATGATGACTAAATTTACTAGAGTTTTAACTTTAGCAACAGCTTCAATGCTCGTTTTATCTTCAGTAGCAGGTTGTAGTAAACCAGCAACAGATAACGGATCAACTGGTACACCTTCTACTTCAGTAGAAGCTAACCAAACAATTAACCTTGAAGGTTACCCAATCGTACCTGAGCGTATCGACTTAACTGCTTTCGCTTACGGTGAACCAGGACAAGGTAGCTGGGATGATTACCCAGTATTCAAAGAACTTGCTGAAAAAACAAATGTATTCGTAGATTTCGAAACAGTAAGTGGTGATGGTGCAACAGAAAAACTTAACTTAGTTTTAGCATCAAATAAACTTCCTGATATGTTCTTCTCAGGCTTAAGTTCATCAATGATTAACAAATATGCAGGAATGGGCTTATTCATGCCTTTAAATGATCTTATTGATCAATATGCACCAAACATTAGTGCTTTACTTGCTGAAAGACCAGACATCAAAAAAGCAATTACAATGCCAGATGGTAACATCTACTCTATCCCAGCTGTAAATGCAACTGCTGGTCAAGCAACAACTCAACTTTGCATTAACAAAACTTGGTTAGATAAATTAGGTTTAGAAGTACCAACAACAACAGATGAATTCTACGAAGTATTAAAAGCTTTCAAAACTCAAGATCCTAACGGAAATGGTAAAGCTGATGAAATTGGAATGTCATACGAACCAGTACCTCCATATGATGTATGGAATGGTGACACAGGTTTCAGTGGTGCATTCGGTGTTGTAACACTTACAGGAAGCATGATGCTTAATAATGATCAATCAGAACTTATCTACACTCCTGTTCAAGAAGGTTATAAAGAATACATCAAATGGACAAGTACACTTTACACAGAAGGTTTATTAGATACAGAACTTTTCACACAAGATCATAACCAATACATGGCTAAAGTAAGCTCAGATTACCTTGGAGCATACTTAACAAACGGACCAATCGCTGGCGGTGCTTGTGAATTCATCGCTATCGAACCTTTAGCAGGTCCAGATGGAACAAAATTATGGTCACAATTTGACTATAGTATCGATAAAAACCGTGCAATCATCTCTGCAACATGCTCTAACCCAGCTGCAGCAATGCGTTATATCGATTCATTCTTCGAAAAAGAACATTCTTTAAAACTTAGATATGGTAACCGTTTAGAAGCGCGTGGCGATCAATGGGAAATCATGCCTAGCGAACCAGGTGCACAAAGTGAATGTCCAAGTGCTTACGTTCCAACATTAGAAACTGTTGAAATCAAAACACAAGACCTTATTCAAACACCAGACGGTATTGCTGCTGATGAAAGACAAGCAATGTACGCTCCTTACTTAGCACCATACGTACCAAACATGAACTTAACTCCAGAAGAGTCAAAAGAACTTTCTGCACTTCAAACAGACTTACAAGACTTCGTTAACCTTAACAAAGCTAAATGGACAACAGGTCAAAACAATATTGATGCTGAATGGGATAAATATGTAGCTCAACTTAACCAAATGGGCTTAACAAGATACATGGAAATCTACAACGGCGCATACCAAAGATACTTAGGCAACTAATATCTTAAAAGGAGATGTCATATGACATCTCCTTTTTTATTTATTTTTAACTCTATTTCGCTTTATTACTCTATGGTATAATAAAATTTATACACATTATTCTGTAAAAAGGAGTTCTTATGAAAGATTTAACTCAAGGTAATGAAGCAAAAGTTTTGCTCCAATTTGCATTCCCTTTAATTGTAGGAAATATATTTCAACAGTTTTATAATATTGCAGATACTATTTTGGTTGGTAAATTTGTAGGTTCTGATGCCCTCGCTGCTGTCGGTTCCTCTTTTTCTATAGTTATCTTTTTAACTTCAATTATTATAGGACTTTGCATGGGTGCTTCTACTCTATTTGCTCATTTTTTTGGTGCAAAAGAAATCTCATTACTAAAAAAAAGTATTTATAATGGCTTCATTTTTATCGCTCTTTTAACGCTTATTCTTAACGTCTTAGTCCTTAGCTTCAGTACTCCAATCTTACAACTTGTACATACACCTGAAAGTATATTTACAGCTACTAAAACCTATTTGACCATTATCTTTTATGGATTAGGCTTTACCTTCTTATACAACTACTTTAGTTGTTTATTAAGAGCCCTTGGTAATTCCTTTATGCCCTTAATCTTTTTAATTGTTTCATCTTTACTTAATATTGTCCTAGATCTTATTTTCATAATAGGTTTTCAGATGGGTGTAGAAGGTGCTGCCCTTGCTACCATTATTGCTCAAGCTTTCTCTGCACTACTCATTACATTTTATAGTACAAAAAAGCTCTCCTTCTTACATTACACTAAACAAGATTTTCGCCTTAACATACCACTTATGAAACAATTAATTCATTACAGTGTTTTTACAAGTATCCAACAATCCATTATGAACTTCGGCATTTTAATGATTCAAGGTCTTGTAAACACTTTCGGTGTATCTGTAATGGCTGCATTTGCTGCCGCCGTTAAAATTGACGCCTTTGCTTATATGCCAGCACAAGATTTTGGAAATGCTTTTGCTATTTATATTGCTCAAAATAAAGGTGCCAGACAAACCAAGCGTATACATAAAGGTATTAAAATTGCCTTAGGTATTTCAACCCTCTTTTGTGCTATTGCTTCACTGTGTGTTCTTTTATTTGCCACACCACTTTTAACATTATTTATCTCAAAAGACGCACTAGAAATTCTCCACTATGGCAAAGAATACTTATGGATTGTTTCAACATTTTATATCCTTATCGGTTACCTTTTCTTAAGCTATGGGTACTATAGAGGCATAGGTAAAGCCAATATTTCTGTTATTCTAACCGTTATCTCTCTTGGATTACGTGTAGCCCTTGCTTATACGTTCGCTCCTTCACTTGGTGTTGTTGCTATTTGGTGGGCTATTCCTGTAGGTTGGTTTATTGCTGATCTTACAAGTCTTTGTTTTTATATCTATTTTAAAAAGAATCATTCTAATCCTATAAATACAAAAGCCTGCTAATGGATAAAATCCATTAGCAGGCTTTATTTTATTAAAAATTCACTTCTGTTCCATAATAGATACAGGTGAATAATTTTTCCATTTCACTTGGTGTAATACTTCTTGGATTAGATCCTGTGCAAGCATCTCCTACAGCAAGTTCAGAAATTTTACTTACTTTTTGTTTAAATTCTTCTTCATTGATTCCAAAAGCTTTTAATGTTTTAGGAATACCTAATTTTACATTATAGTCATCAATCTTGTCACATAATTTTTCTGCAAGTTCATGATCATCGCTACCTTCAAGACCAACAGAACGTGCAATTTCTGCATAACGTGTTACTGCATCTTTAGCATTGAATTTAATAACATATGGAAGATAAATAGCATTAGCACAACCATGTGGAATATGACCTGTAGAGAAGGCTGCCCCTGTTTTATGTGCCATAGAGTGTACAATGCCTAAAAGTGCATTTGAAAATGCCATTCCAGCTAAACATTGTCCGTAGTGCATTTGTTCTCTCGCTTCCATATCACCATCATATGATGCAGGCAAATAATCAAATACCATCTGAATTGCTTTTATTGCAAGAGGATCTGTAAATGGGGTATGAAGTGTAGAAACATAAGCTTCTATAGCATGAGTTAATGCATCCATTCCTGTATGTGCAGTAAGCTTTGGCGGCATGGTTTCTGCAAGCAATGGATCAACAATTGCAACATCCGGTGTAATATTAAAGTCTGCTAAAGGATATTTAATTCCTTTTTCATAATCTGTAATAACAGAAAAAGCCGTTACTTCTGTCGCTGTACCTGATGTAGATGGAATTGCTAAAAACTTAGCTTTTTGTCTAAGTTCTGGAAAATTAAATGGTGTGATTAAGTCTTCAAATGAAGTTTTTGGATATTCATAAAATGCCCACATTGCTTTAGCTGCATCAATAGGAGAACCACCTCCCATTGCAATAATCCAATCTGGCTCGAATTCACGCATAGCTTCTGCACCCTTCATAACTGTTTCTACAGAAGGATCTGGCTCAACATTTTCAAAAAGCTGAACTTCTATATGCGCTTCTTTTAAATATGAAACGACTTGATCCACAAATCCAAAGCGTTTCATAGAACCTCCACCTAAAACTAAAATAGCTCGTTTGCCTTTTAAAGTCTTTAACATTTCTAATGAACCTTTTCCATGATATAAATCACGAGGTAATGTAAATCTTGCCATTTTTCTTTCCCCCTACTCACTAATCTTTATGTTATAATTTTAACATTCTTAAAGTTATAAGGGTAATATAAATCTAGATATACCATTATATATTTATATACATGTCTATATATATAAACAAATACATACTTGTATCACCCCTTTATCCCATGTATCATTTCTTCTTTTATCCTCTCTAATTGGTTAATAAATTGTCTATCTAGTCCGTTTAGCCGATAACGTTTAGGATAAATCAGTACATCCTTATTCACATTATCATTTACTTCACACTTTCTTTGAACAAGTCCATAGCGTTCTAATAAAATAGAGGGTACAGGTGATACCCACATGTAACTTGTGGGAACTTCACTAAGTAAATCAAATTGACTACCTCTTTCATAGACATAGATTTGTTTACTAGATGTTTCCGCCCAATTACTCTTTTTAATCTCTATACTTGATAAAGTTGGCACCACTAGGTCTCCATGGATAACTTCAATATAGTCTTCTAGATCTTGTAAGGTAATATTTTCACTATATGCTAATGGATGTTCCTTAGACATAAGAACAAGGTATTCAAACGTCCATAACGTCTCATATTTAAACTCTTTTTCATTCAGTAAATGTAAGAAGTACTTTTCATATTGAGTCGCATAACGGATGATTCCTAAATTAAATCCATTTTCCAATATATTTTCAATAGCTTCCATAGAATTAGTTTCCTTAAAGTCAATGGTCGCTGTACCTTTCATCTCTAAATCATTTATAAAATGAGTAAAGGCATAAGTAATATAACTGGCCCTAGGCACAGAAATTCTAAAATCTATTTTTTTAGTACTACTAGGCTTATAATAAGATTCTAATGCATCAATTTGCATTAATACATTTTTTGCATAACTTAAAAATTCTGCCCCCTTCTTAGTAGGAATAATGCCTTTTGCTGTTCTTTTAAAGAGCGTAATGCCAATACTTGCTTCTAACTCTTTTATGGATTTGCTTAAATTAGGCTGTCCCATATAGAGATGCTCAGCCGCCTTTGTAATGGAGCCTGTCTTTTCAACTTCAATTGCATATTTTAAATGGGTTATATTCAAATACTCACCTTCTTAATATGTAATATTTAATTAAAATATTATGAACTTTTCTACATCCCTATTATACCGATTTTTAAGTCATATAAGAAGTCCTTTTAATCGTTTTAATTTTAGATACTTTATTAAAATTGTGTTTCTATTCTACTTGACATTTAAAATAAGTCATGCTAACATGCTCTTAAATATTTAATAGATTTGAGGTGAAAAGATGAAATAGTACTTTCTTGCAGACTTATATTAAGCAGAATAAATTTTCAATGGCGGCATAGATCGTTTATTTATGATGCTTATTTGCAGGAAGTACATTTCTTCTTTTTGTTTATTTAATAGTCCATCCATTTCTCTATCCCAAAGATAGGGTCAGCTTTGCTGTCTATTAATAAGCCGTAAGAATGTACATTCTTGCGGCTTATTTTATTGCACAAGGAGCTGATTTTATGTCATCAATTAATATATATAATTTAACCTTTGCCTACGAAGGCACTTATGATAATATCTTTGAAAATGTTTCTTTTCAAATGGATACGGATTGGAAACTAGGTTTTACAGGGCGCAATGGTCGTGGCAAAACAACCTTCTTAAACTTGCTACTTGGTAAGTATGAATATAAAGGAACGATTTCCGCTACTGTACAATTTGACTATTTCCCTTTCCAAGTGGATGACAATACTTTAATAACTATGGAAATTATTGAAGACTTACATCCTGATTGTGCTTATTGGGAAATCAAAAAAGAGCTGAATTTACTCCAAGTCGATGAAGATGTCCTTTATCGTCCTTTTAACACCCTTTCACAAGGTGAGCAAACCAAAGTCTTACTTGCTGTTTTGTTCCTTAGAGAACATCACTTTTTACTTATTGATGAACCTACAAATCATCTAGATGTGACATCTAGACATGTGGTCTGTAACTATTTAAATAATAAAAAGGGCTTTATCCTTGTTTCTCATGACCGTGCCTTTTTAGATGGCTGTACAGACCATATGCTTGCCATTAACAAGACAAATATTGAGATTCAAAAAGGCAATTTTTCCTCATGGTATCACAACAAAACGCTCCAAGATCAATTTGAGCTTGCAGAAAATGAGCGTCTAAAAAAAGATATTAAACGTCTTACTGCGGCTGCTAAACAAACAGCCCGTTGGGCAGACAAAGTTGAGTCTAGCAAAATTGGTATGGGTAAAAATTCTGATGAGAAATCTATAGACCACCGCTGCTATGTGGGTGAAAAATCTAGACGTATGCAACAACGTCGCAAAAACTTAGAACGTAGGCAACAAAGTGCCATAGAGGAAAAGTCAAGCTTACTCAAAAACATTGAATCCACTGAGAGTCTCAAGCTACTCACTTTGCCTTTTTACACCACTCAACTTTTAAGGCTCTTAGATGTTACCCTTTCTTATGATACTAAAGTAGTCTGTGAAAAAGTACGCTTTGAAGTCTCTACCGGTGATCGTATATGCTTACAAGGCAAAAATGGCTGTGGTAAATCAAGTGTACTAAAGTTTATTCTTGGTGAGTACATTGACTACACTGGTACTTTTAACAAAGCAAGTGGTCTCAAAATTTCCTATATCTCACAAGACACGTCTCATCTGAAAGGTAATTTATCTGATTATGCCAGAGACTGCAACATCGACGAAACCCTTTTTAAATCCATCTTGCGCAAACTTGATTTTGCCCGTGTACAATTTGAAAAAGATATAGCAAGCTTCAGTGAAGGACAAAAGAAGAAAGTTCTTATTGCCAAAAGTCTTTCTGAAAGAGCTCATCTCTATATTTGGGATGAACCACTTAACTTTATTGACATCTTTTCTCGTATTCAAATCGAACAATTACTTTTAGCCTATCAGCCTACACTCATCTTTGTAGAACATGATGAATCATTTACCCAGCAAATTGCTACCGAGATTATTGCCATAGGCTAATTTAAAATAAATAAAAGGTGTCACGGACGTCAATCTTCCGTGTCACCTTTTTGCACTTATAAAACCTGTATTTGAATTTGTCCTAATGCTTTTTCTTCATTACTTAAATCTATCCGTGTAATCATATAGCTTTCACAAAAAGCATCTCCTACTTTCAGATGATTCAACTCAATGTATTGCATTAATTGCTCATAATAAGGTGTGGTATGTTTAAAGTCATCATCAAAGTTTAACGTAAGGTAATGACCTTCTGGTAAGATAACCTTTTCACCTTTTACCTCATCATAATTTTCTCCACATCCTATCATCATGTGGTCATACGTAAGCTGTTTATCTTTTTTAAAGCGCTCATAGGAAGTAGCAAAAGCCAATTCCCTATAAAAGGTTCCATACTTCTCATCAATATCTCTTAACGTCTCACTTAACTTAATCTCAAACTCTTCTGTATAACGTTTGGTATTGTTATATTTAATAAAATGTCTTGTAGGACATTGCTTTATAAACACTTTACCAATGCCTTCATCTAAAGTAGATTGAATCTTTCCTTCTAAAATTTGAATATGTTTTTCTATACGTTCTAATTCTTGTATCTTTTCTTGAACCATTTCTTTTTGTTTGGTAAGAATCTCTAATATGGCATCAACAGACGTATGATGATCGACTAATACTTTAATTTCTTCTAAAGTTAATCCCATGGCTTTACATTGCTTAATAAAATCTAGCATAATAAAATGCTTCACCGAATAATAACGGTACTTACTACTTTCATTGACATAGCCAGGCTTTAATAAGCCTATTTTATCATAATGTCTAAGGGTTTGTACGGATACATTGTGAAGTTTTGACACCTCTCCAATCGAAAATCGCCTATCCATGTCTTTCGTTCCTCCTTAACTAATCTCTTCTATTTTATCGTCTTTTACAAGCTATGGATAGCCCTACACAAAACGCACCATTTTATAATCTATATACTTTTACTAAGTGATATCTTAAAACTACCTAAAAACCTTCACCATTAAAGACTTCGCTCATATAATTGTCGACATACAAAAGGAGCTGCCTATAATGCTACAGCTCCTTTTATCATTTATTTTACTCTAAATTGTGTTGTGAATGGTAAATCCATAGCATTTGGCCCTACCATGACTTCAAATTTTCCTTTTTCAACAACCCATTTGAAATCTGGATTAAGTACACGTAATTGTCTTTCTCCTAATTCAAAGGTTACTGTTTTTGTTTCTCCTGGTGCAAGACCTACTCTTTCAAATCCAGCAAGTTCTTTGTATGGTCTAACCACACTACTTACTGCATCATGAATGTAAAGTTGAGGCACATCCTCGCCGTAGCAATCCCCTACATTGGTTACATCAATAGATACTTTAACTGTTTCATCTGCTTTTATTTCTTCAGCTGAAAGCTTAAGGTTACTATATTCAAACTTTGTATAGCTTAAGCCATAACCAAATGGATACAGTGGATTCCAATCCATCTCTACATATTTTGTTGCACCAAATGGACGTCTATTGTAGTGTACAGGAATTTGACCTACTGATTTAGGGAAAGAAATTGGTAAACGTCCGCCTGGATTAACATCTCCAAATAATACACTAGCAATAGCATGTCCACCTTGCTCACCTACATGCCATGCTTCTACGATAGCAGGTATGTGTTCTTGCTCCCAAGTAATAGAAAGTGGGCGTCCGTTTTGTAATACAAGAACAACAGGGGTACCTGTTTCGTAAATTTTACGTACAAGCTCTCCTTGTCTGCCTGGTAAGTTAAGGTCTGCACGATCTAAGTTCTCGCCACAAGTTTCTTCACTATCTCCTACAGCTACAATCACCACATCTGCTTGTTTACTAATAGCAAGTGCTTGTTCCATATCTAAGTTGCCTGTATTGTATCCAAAGATAACACGTACCCCTCTTTGGTCATTTATAAATTCAATTTTAACAGCATATTCTTTGCCCTTTTCAAATTGGAATGGTTGCATTTGGGTAGCTTGTTTATCTCCCCAGCCATCAACGAGCATTTCCCCATCAATCCATAGACGCATGCTATCCATACTACTTAATCCAATACAGCCTTCAAAGGTTTCTTCTGGTACAAGTGTTCCAGTCCATCTTACCCCAAAGCTATCTGCATTAATCCCTTCACCTGGCTTTGTATAGATCCAGTTAAAATTAACTTGTGAGTCTACACGTGTTACAACAGCTTCCCCTTCAAAAGCCTGACCATTGAAGTATTCACCTGTTAAGCCTTCTTTACCATCTTGGCTTCTTAGCCATTTAGACGGAATCACCATAACTTCATTTTCTAAGATTTCACATCCTTTTGCATAAAGGACTTCTGTCTCTTCTGATACCGCTTGGCGAATTCCATCTAATAAAGTCACTGCATCTTTACATGTTTCAGCTGGTGCACTATAGTCACCAAATCTTGGTGTGGCTGCACTTGGTCCTACTACTGCAATACATTTTGTATCTTTTTTAAGCGGTAAAAGCCCTTGATTATTTTTAAGGAGACAAATCGCTTTTTCTGCTACTTCCTTAGCCAGTGCCACATGTTCTTCACAGTGCACCACTTGTTTGTTTAAGTTTTCATCTACAAATGGATTTTCAAAGAGGCCTAACATAAACTTAACACGAAGGACACGTCTTACAGATAAGTCAACAACAGCTTCTTCTAATTCACCACATTTCACCATATCCGCTAAATGTCCTTGGTAAACATCATGTGGGAAATCATAGAGTTGCATATCTACGCCTGCTTCAATGGCCATTTTAATGGCTTCTCTTTGACTTTCTACAACATAGTGGCATCTATGTAACATAATAATAGCAGTCATATCTGCACGTACAAAGCCTCGCATACCGAGTTCACCACGTAACTTATCTGTTAATAACTTACGATCCCCAGCAACTGGAATACCATCTATAGAGTTATAAGAACACATTGCATTGAGTGCTCCTGCATTAAAGGCTGCTTCAAAAACTGGTAAACAATAAAACTCATGCTCATGTTTACCCATCATAGCTGGTGCACAGTTAAGTCCCCCTGTTGGCGCCCCATACCCTGAGAAGTGTTTCACCTCTGCAACAATGGTATCATTACGCGTTAAATCATCACCTTGTAAACCTTTTACCATTTCTTCTGCAAAACGAGAAGCAAGATAAGTATCCTCCCCATAAGCTTCTTCAACACGTCCCCATCTAGGATCTCTTGCAAGATCAAGTACTGGTGACCAAGTCTCATGAATCCCTAAGCTTCTACATTCTCTTGCAATCGCTTTACCTTGTTTGAAACCAAGTTCTGCATCAAAGGTTGATGCTAATGCAATTTGTTGTGGAAAAACTGTACATTCAGGCCAGATTAGCCCATGTAACGCTTCTTCACTAAATAGAATAGGAATAGGCAATCTTGCCTCTTCTAAATATTCTTTTTGAATTCTATTGTTATCCTCAGCACTTGAATATCTATTTTGTAAACATCCAATCCCTTCTTTGCCTGAAACGTTGATAAACTTTTCGAAATCAAACTGTCCATCATCTTCTTTAAATTCATTCCATGAATAAATGTCTAATTGTCTTACTTTTTCTTCTAAGGTCATTCTTGAAATTAAGTCACTAATTCTCTCCTCAATATCAAGATTTGGATTTTGAAACGGATATTGAACCATCTTGCACCTCTATTATGTTTAAGTTTAGTAATCTACATAAATGTAACTCAATCTTCATAATATTACAATGCTATTTTTTGAAATTAATAACCTAATTTTTAACTTTATTTTTGTTTATTTTTTACTAACTTTTGTAATAAAAAAATGGTGAGCATTTCTATTTTGAAATGTTCACCATTTTTATTATATTTCTACTTGGACTTGATCTACTCTTAACACCGCATGAGTTGACCCTTTAACATTTGCTAAAATACTAATAGTAATGAGTGTTAGAACTTCTGATACAATTGTCCCTGCCCAAATACCGTTGGCTCCAAAAATAGTACAAAGCACAATTAAAGCAAGTGGCAAATAGATAATAGATCTTAATACACAACTTAAATTCGAATACTTTGGTTTTTCTAATGCTTGGAAATATACAAGTGTATTTAAGTTAATCCCTACTGCAAGATAACTAAAACTTGCGATACGTAATGCTAAATAAGCAAGGCTAGCAATTTGTGGATCACTTGTAAATATACCTATCAATGTTGGTCCAAAGACAAAACTAATAAATATAAACGCCACACTGACTACTGTTGCTGTGACACTTGTAATCTTATAAAAGCCTAACATACGCTTACCATCTTTTTTCCCATAATTATAGCTAATCAACGGCTGAGCACCGAGTGTTAAACCATAAAGTACCATATACGTATTGGTTGTAATGTAGTTAATAATACTATAAGCAGAAATACCTGCTTCACCTATAAATTTCACTAGCATAACATTATGAATCAGAACAATCACAGAATAACTTGCTTGTGCAAAGAAAGATGGAAAACCAATTTTTGAAAAAGTTTTAAGTTCTTCAAAATTAAGCTTCACATTTCCAAAGGATAAATAACCTTTTCTTTGAATAAAGTGAGGGATAAGCACCGCAACAGTTATAATCTGCCCAAGCCCTGTTGCAATAGCTGCACCTTTGATTCCAAATCCAAATTCAAAGATAAATAGATAATCTAAAATAATATTTGTAATGGCACCTAATATGGTTGAGATCATTGCAAGTTTTGGTCTACCATCATTTCTAACAAAACTACTTAGTACAATCCCAATTAAGTTTGGAATACAAAAGATAGCATAAAATCTTAAATATTCTACTGCAAGACCTTTTAATCCTTCTGTTGCACCTAATAGGCTTACAATCTGTTCAGTAAAAATAATACAAATTAAACTAATAATTCCGCTTAGGATAAGCAAGAACTTAAATACTTGTCTAAAAATATTAACTGCTTTATCACTTTCTCCTGCCCCAATATATTTAGAAACTTGTGATCCTCCACCTATAGCAAACATTGATGCAAGACCAAATAACATAACTGTAAAAGGTAAAACAATATTAATGGCTGCTAGCGCCATGTCCCCTACACCCTGACCTACAAAAATACCATCAATCACTGTGTAAAGGGATGATATAAACATAGCAAGGGCTGAGGGAATCGCGTATTTAAAAAATTCTTTTAACATACTCTTTCCTCCGTTCTCATTTTGCCATGTTATATCTTAAACTCTATTGTTACTATAGAGTCAAGAGTTTTTTACCTTTATACACAAAATTTTTAATCCATTTCGAATGCAGAAATATTTTCTTTTTTGCCTACTACCACAATGACATCTTTGTCTTTAAATGTGTAATTAGGCTCTATATCTGTTTCTATTTCCCCATCCATTCCAATAGCGATAATATTAAGCCCATACTGTTTTCTCATATCAGCTTCACTTACTGTCTTTCCTATAAGCTTTTCATTAACTTTAATCTCAGAAAGCTCTACATCATTATTTAATGAAATATAATCCAAGACATTATGAGCTACTATTTTCTTCGCTACTCTAAGGGCCATATCCCTTTCTGGATAAACGACTTCTGCACCAATTTTTTCAAGCACACATCCTTGTTCATAACTAATTGCTTTAGCAATTACTTTTGGTACACCTAAGCTTACTACGTTTAAGGTTGTCAAAATACTCACATCTATTTTTTCGCCAATACATACAACAACCACTTCGCAATTTTGTATTCCTGCTTCTTCTAATACTTCTTTCGTCAATTCATCTGCTACAAAAGCATATTGAGTATAGCTACGTAATTCCTTTACTTTTGATTCACTTTGATCTATTACCAAAACTTCTTTGCCCAGTTCACAAAGTCGTTTGGCTAAAGCCATTCCAAATCTTCCTAAACCAATAATTCCGATTGCAGCTGTTTTCTTATTCTTAAACATGCATTCCCCCCTCTAACCAATGGTAATCATCTCTTCTGTATAATGTACTTCTGTTTTTCCTTTTACAAACCATAATGAGGCTATAGTCAACGGACCTAATCTACCTATATACATAATCAACGTTAACAATATCTTACTGGGCGCAGTTAACTTTGGCGTAATACCTGTTGATAATCCTACTGTACCAAATGCTGAAGTAACTTCGAATAAATTTTGCATAAGGCTATTTTCAGGTTCAAATACGCATAACCCAAAAGTACCTGCTAACACAATAACTAAGGCTAAAAAGGTTATCACTGCTGCTTTTGCAATTGCTTCATAAGGAATACTTCGCTTAAAAGCACTACAATGTTGATTAGTGACTATACTTTTAACAAACTGAATCAGTACAAATAATGTACTTGTTTTAATTCCTCCTCCTGTTGATCCTGGAGATGCACCAATAAACATAAGTATAATCAGCGTTAAAAGTCCTGCATTGGTTAACTCACCTATAGAATAGGTACAAAATCCTGCCGTTCTAGCCGAAGTACTTTGAAAAAAAGCACCTAACAAACTTATATTTTCTGTTAATTTGAGAAGAACTGTGCCACTTAGTAAAAGAAAGACTGTAGTAACTACTACAACTTTTGTATGAAGGGTAAGCCTTTTAAAATGATGTACATGTAATAAGTCCAAAATCACTAAAAATCCTAGTCCTCCAAATATAATTAGTAGACAAGTTATAAGATTTAAAAAGAGGTTATCTTGGTAGGGTATTAGGTTTTGAAAATTTCCTAATATATCAAATCCCGCATTATTGAACGAAGCAATCGAGTGAAAAAGACTAATGCCTATAGCTTCTCCTATAGGATAATCTTGCCCAAATACAAATAAGCTCAGCACTGCTCCTATTCCTTCAAATATAAGGGTTAAAATCAATACTGCACGCACAAGCTTGACAATGCCCTTAAATGATTGAACACTCCAAGCCTCTCTCACCAATGTCCGTTGATTAAATCCTACTCGTCTACCCGCAATTAATATAATACCTACACCAATAGATGTGACACCTAACCCACCTATTTGAATTAATATGGCTATAATTGTGCATCCCAATGCATTAAAAGTATCTGCAGTGTCCACAACTACAAGCCCTGTCACACACACAGCACTTGTAGAAGTAAATAAAGCATCAATAAAAGAAACCCTCATTCCTTCCTTAACTGAAATAGGAAGCATCAATAAAATAGCACCCAGTAAAATAACACCCATAAAACTTAAAGCAATTACTTTAGCAGGTTTCATCTTTTGCCTTAGCCGTACTTTCTCTTCCAAGTATTTAAAGCCTCACTTTCCTTAAACTTAACAGTCTATATAAAGACAAAAGGCATATGCTACCTTATAAGTAACCTATGCCTTCTTGTGTCAAAAGTTCTTCTCAATACAGTATATGAACGTGTTCCCTAATATATATCTACGTTTATTCTGACACCCTTTATAGTTTTCATTAGTTCTCATCATAAAAAAGCACTCGTCACTAGATTCAAAATATCTAGAACAAGTGCTTATGTCCTCTTTAACTCATTTTTGACTAAACTACCTTCTTCAAAAGGTATAAATAAAATTTTTCTTAATCTTTTATTGGATAATACCTTTTGTACGTAAGTATCTTTCTAAACCTTTTTTTCTTACGTTAACAAAGTTTTCACATGTTTCTTGTGTACTATAATTAATAAGGTCACATGAACGTGCACCTTTTAAAACTTCTCTAACTTCTACTCTTGGTAAGCCTACCTTACGTTCAATTTCTTGAACACTTGTTGCACCAAAATAAAACAATTTTAAGATTTGTAACGCTTTTTCATCTGTCATTTTTTCAATTTCTCCTCTTTTTATGTTACGTTCATCGAATAAATTTTTTTCTATTATAGACGTGACCTAATCTTATATATAATATGGGCAAAAAACCATACTGTCAATCATCCAAAAAGTAAACTATTGATTAAGTGCAGCATCTAAACGCATTAATATGGTCATCATTTCGGCTCTTGTAACAGCTTTGTTAGGCTCCATAGTCGTTGCCGTAGTCCCTTCAAGCAATCCTGTTCGAATACAGTAATTAATACCATCTTCATACTCTGAGTATCGGGTATCTGTAAATAAAACTAAAGGTTTTATCTTTTTCAAATTGCCATCTGTTACTTCAAACAATACTTGTGCCAATTGACCACGTGATAAATAGGTGTCTTCCATTCTCCCTACTTGACGCAACGTCTTTTCTTCTAGTTTTGATCCTACAGATGCCATAGAGTCAAATGCCCAACTTCTACTATTGGTCATATATTTTTCAACTGTACTTCTTGGTTGTTGTACTTCTGTTTGATCGTTTAATAGTAATACTCTATCAAGGAATGTAAAAGTATCTTCTACTGTAAGCGGTTTGCTTGGTCTAAACGTACCATCTGGATAACCTGCTACAATACCTCTTTTTGCAAGTTCTGTAATATTACTATAAGCCCAGTGATTTCTACCTAAATCTTTAAAACTCACACTTGAAACCCGTCTTAGTTCTACAACTTCCCAATCTAAATCAATTCCTACATCTTCTAAAAGACTTAGATCTCTCTTCACTTCTCTTAGCTGATCTTTTGTAAAATAACCTTTTGTTAATTGATCTAATTCATCTAAACTAAGTGTTTCCTCTAATGTTGTATAAGGTAAATACTCTTCAAAGTTTTCTTCAATGGCTTTTTGTTGTCTAGAAGATAAAGCTCTCCAAGCTTGTTTAAAGCTCAATTCTTTAGGTTGTTCTTCTGTAAAATTGGCTTTAAGACGTCTTTCCCTTTCAACAGTAAAACTATATTCTTCATTTCTGCTTACAACTTTCCCATCCTCTGTCCAATTTTCAAAAATATAGCCTTCTTTTGCTTTAGCTTTTACAGTTACATATTCTCCTTTGTTATAGGTATAATCTCCTCTGACTGTACCTGTATCTTTAGGATTAATGGTCACATAAATTGTATACTGTGGAATAACAACCGGTTTATCATAATAGAAGTTGGCAACAAGATTTCTATCTTGTGTCACTGCAAAACTATAGCTACGGTCACGACTTACTTCTTTACCATTTTCTGTCCAATTGATAAAACGGTAATAGCCTTTTGGTGTTGCTGTAACAGTTGCCACATCATTGATCGTATAAATACCATCTTGGTTAATACTATTATTTGTTAAAGCACCTGCTTCTACCGGATAGGTTGCTGTGCGTACTTGATATTGTTGTAAGAGATTAACCGTACAACTAGATTCTAGTTTGTTGATGTCATTACTTATTTCAACACGATACTTACCTAGATCTTCTTTTCTTATATTCTTTATAATATATGAAGAAGTCACATCTTGATTAGATGAATTAAATGTTTCACCATAAATCCAATTGCCTTCTTTATACCAATTAAAGGTTAACACCCCTTCACCTTTAGCTATTACACTAAGCGTTCTATAATCTCCTAGTTTGACTCCTTCATTTTGAAGTCCTTTTGTCAATGTTACAGGTTGTGGTACATAATCTACGGTTTCATTCTTAACAGCGGTTGATACTTGTTTAAGCACCACTTTATCTCCAGCTTTGGCAATAGCAGTCGTAGCGTCTTGTGCTAAGCTATAGGTAAATTGAACACTTTGCCCTTGCTTAATCGGTTGGTAAAGCTGATATACTAAAGTATTTTTATCTCCATCATAGTTTATATTGGAGATACTTTGACTAACACCATCTACCACTATAGTTGGGATCACTTCGCCTGTCACTTTTGTCCCTACTAATTCTACATTATACAGGGTTACTTGATTGCCATTTGCCTTAAGGGTAGGTGTTTCTTTCCATTCCGTATAAATGGTATAGGGATTTTGTTTAGTTCCTTCTCCTAATTTAAATACAATTGCATTAGGGTCCAAATAAACTGCAGTAATATCTGCCCAATTGATGGTTCCATCTGTTATGAGAGAAAATAAACTAGGTATCTCTTCTACATCAAATAATTCATCTAAATCTTCTAAATCATTTTCCTTAGTGAATTTTCCAATTTTATCGATGATATTTTTCTTAGAATTTTGAAGTTGCTCATAGCGGTTGCTCTCGTATAATAATAGCCCCTTCTCATCTTTTTCAGCTACATACCATAAAATGTTTTTCCCCAGGTAAGTACCATAATAAATATAATCTCCTACTTTAATTTCTTGCTTGCTCGTTGTTTCTTGCTCTTGCTTAAATCCTTTAAATGTGGCTGCCTGAACAGGTATAACCTGCATTGTCACTAACGCAAGTGTCATAACAAGTAATCCTATAAGTGACTTTAAAGTACAATTTTTCATACTTTATTCCCCCTTTGTAATAAGTTCTTTATAGGATTATTGTATGCACCACTTCAAACTTATTAACTGGAATAGAGGAACTGTCATCAACTCTTAATATTTCATCACGTTCCACAAAATGTCTTGTAAAGACAACTTGATGGTGCCGGTAAAGTCATATAAGCCCTTTTTCTTTCTTCATACCTGTAGGGATTAGAGAGTACCTCTAATAATTGTTCCATAACTTGCTCATTTCCTTCATTTACAGCCTGCTCTATAGCTTCTTCAACTCTATGATTACGCGGAATAACTACAGGGTTACTTCTTTGCATTAAATCGCAAGCCTCTTCTTGTGTTTCGTTTTGTTGTGCTTGACGCACTTTCCATCTTTTATGCCATTCTAAAAATACCTCCGTTTGATAAAAAGGAATAGCTTCTAGTTCTCCATAAGTTAAGGCAACAAAAGTATTAGTATAGTCTGCTTTCTCCTTTTCCATCATCTCTAATAAGTCTTTGATCAATGTTGTTTCTTCTTCTTGTTCATGGAAAAGGCCTAATTTACTTCTCATGCCTTCTAACCAATATCGTTTATAGAACTTATCAAATACTCTAAGTTTTTCTTCTGCTAGCTTAATTGCCTCTTTCTCATCTGTATGAATAATAGGTAATAGTGACTCTGCAAAACGTGCTAAATTCCACATTGCCATACGTGGTTGATTACCATAGGCATAGCGGCCTTCTTGATCAATTGAACTAAATACTGTTTTTAAGTCATAGATATCCATAAAGGCACACGGACCATAGTCAATAGTCTCTCCACTAATACTCATATTATCTGTATTCATCACACCATGAATAAACCCTACTAATTGCCACTTTGCTACTGTATCTGCTTGCTGTCTAGCTACTTGTTCTAATAAATAAAGTGCCTTATTTTCTACAGTCTCTTGAGTAGGATAATGTCTATGGATTGCATATTCCGTTAAGGCTTCTAGATCGTCTTTACTTCCCCAAGCAGCTGCATATTGAAATGTTCCTACCCTTAAATGACTCTTTGCCACCCGTACCAATATTGCTCCTTTTTCTTGTTCCTGACGTCTAACCCATTCTCCTGTTGCAACAACGGCTAAGCTACGTGTAGTTGGTATACCTAAAGCATGCATAGCTTCACTAATAATATATTCTCGCAACATGGGCCCTAAAGCTGCACGTCCATCCCCTCTTCTAGAATAAGGTGTTGGACCAGAACCTTTAAGTTGTATATCTACCCGATTTCTATCACCTGTAACCCATTCTCCAAGTAGTATGGCTCTTCCATCTCCCAATTTTGTAAAATGTCCAAACTGATGTCCTGCATAAGCCTGAGCTATAGGCTTAATTCCTTCTAGTACACTATTTCCAGCTAAAATATTAATGCTCTCAACACTTTCTAGCTCTTCAATATTGAGTCCTAATTCCTTTGCTAAAGTTCTATTTAGTTTTACAAGCTGTGGCTCACTTACTGGTGTCGGTGATACAACTGTATAAAATAAGTCTGGTAAATCTATATAAGTATTTTCTAGTTTCATACTATCTTCCTTTCAGATTTTATCATCTTACAGTTTAGTATTTACTTTATATCTAGTATTATACTTGTGTAAAACTCCCTTGTTTATTTTCCATATCTGGAACCTTTTTAAGACCAAGCCATATACTATTATCAAAAGCTTGTTCTATTGTATACATAAGAAATTTTGACTTGATGTGGCATTTAGTCTATCTGCTTCACAAAAAACAAAATGATAAATTAAGGGAGGATTTGCATATGCAAAATTGGGTAAAAAGAAGTCTTAGTTTTTTAATAGGTTGTTCTGTATTAGGTGGAATTATTCTTCCATCTACTGTTTTAGCAAAAGAAGCTAAACCTGAGCCAAAGGCTCCTATTGTTGAACCATGTCATTGTCCTAATCATAACTTAATCAGTAAAATTGAATTTAATTATGCTGAACGTCTAGATGGGGATGACGCCCTTATTTCAATTGATCAAAATAAACCTACACTTATGCTAGAGACTGCTTTTCATACCATATGTTCTGGTGATCTTGTTTGGTTAAATGGAATGGTTGTTTTAGACCACGAATATGAACCAGATACAGAAGATGGTGAGGTAGGTAGAGAAGCTGAAAATGCTGATATTACTATCATTATTGAAAAATATTCTGACCTTATTCCTACACCTTCTCCAATCTATACCTTAGAGGTGGATCTGGTTCCTGGAAGTGATGATGTGGCTATTCCATTCTCTCATATTGATCTAGCCTCTTCTCACCTTGAAAACGTACATTATAGAGTCCTTGTTTATTCTGATTGCCCACTTGCAGAAGATGCTGACATTGAAGGTCCTAATACTTTAGCTGCTATTCGATTCATCAAATAAGTAGGATATATTTTATCCTTAACTTCCACGTCAAAGTAAACTTTTCCTTATGTAAAAAAGGCTTAGAGAAATACTTCTCCAAGCCTTTTTATTGTATGATTATACACTTTCTTTTGAAGAAAATAAGCCAGCATCCTTTACGATATCTTGCTCTTTAAATAAGTTGGATACAGCTATTTCATATTCACCAAAGCGTTGTGCCTTTCTAATCTTCTTTGCATACTTCTCATAATCAGAAAACATGTGAATCATATAGAACCATACTTCCTTCATCTTGAAAAGTACATTGCGATCACCAGAAAGCACACTTTGATAGTCCATATAAAGCTTGTCATGGAATGCTCTTAAGACCTCTTTATCCAAAGCGCGTTGTTCTGTAATATGACCTATAAGCCCTGGATTTGCAATAAGCCCTCTACCTAACATCATCATCTCTACATCCTTAAAAGCATGATTAAACTGCTCATAATCTTTAGTAGTAAAGATATCTCCATTGTAACAGATCTCATGTCTACTTTGCTCTAATCCTTTCTTAAAAGCATCCATATTAGGTGTGTTTTTATAATAATCCTTCTGTACTCTAGGATGAATAATAAGTTCTTCCATGGGATATTTATTAAACAATTCCATAAGCCTATCAAACTCTTCTGGAATATCCTTGCCTATTCTTGTTTTTATAGAAATTTTAGTCACAGCTTCTTCAAAAATCTGATCTAAAAATACTTCTAATGCCCCTGGATTAGCAAGGAATCCTGAACCTTTTCCTTTTGCTACAACTGTTCCCGAAGGACAGCCTAAATTGAGATTAATCTCATCATAGCCATAAGCTTTAAGTTGCTTAGCTGTTCTAATGAAATCTTGAGCATTATTGGTCAAAATTTGCGGAATGGCTACAATTTTCTCATTATGTTCTGGCAAAATATCATTGATTTCCTTAGATGAAAAACGTCCATGCTGGTTAGGGGATAAAAACGGGGTAAAATATTTATCAGCGTTATTAAAGAAAGCGGCATGAGCATTTCTATAAATATACCCCGTAACGCCTTCTAGTGGTCCAAAATAAAACTTCATTTGATCTATTAGCTCCTTCATTCTCGTCGTCTATCTTATATCATCATTTCTATATGTCATTATACATCAAAGTGATTCTTATATCTAGCTTCATCAAAATGATGCAACTTTTATTCTTTCTTTCATCATCTTTCTATTATCCTTTAAAAAGACATCTATATAAAAAACGTTACCATTTATGATTTTTATTAAATAACACTATTAGAAATTCAATATTTTTATTTTTAAATATTCTGCAAAATAATTTTTTTTATTTTTAAATTGCATTTTGTTTCTATTTATGTTAATTTATTATGTATCAAATCAACTTTCATTCATCACAATTTTTTTATAAGGAGAGGTTACATATGAAAAAATTATCATTAACTTCTAAAACTTTAATTGCTTTACTTTTAGGTACAGCATTTGGAATTATACTTTCAAATATGCCAACAAATTGGTTTACCGAAACCCTCTTGTTAAATGGCCTATTAAAATTATTTGGAACAGGCTTTTTAAATGCAATTAAGCTTATTGTTGTTCCTTTAGTGTTTGTTTCTATCGTCTATGCAACAGCTTCTTTAGATGACTTAAAAAAGATCGGACGTATTGGTAGTCGAACATTTATTTTTTATACATTAACAACTGCCCTTGCTATTATTTTAGCTTTATTTATAGGGGGAATCTTACAACCAGGGTCAGGTGTAGACCTTGCACTTTTACAGGCTAATGAAGTTACTGTCTCTACAACTTCTACACAAGTTAACTTCATTGATACATTATTAAATATGATTCCAACCAATATTTTCTCAGCCTTCACTGAAGGTAATATATTAGGTGTAATTTTCTTTGCTATTCTTCTTGGCCTTAGTATCACAATGGTTGGCGAAAAAGCAAAACCACTTCTTACACTTTTTGAAGCTGCTAATGAAGTCTTTTTGAAATTAGTACAAATCATTATGAAATTTGCACCTTATGGGGTCTTTGCATTACTTGCAACAACATTTGCAAACTTTGGTCTTTCTGCACTTATGCCACTTATTAAATACGTCTTAACTGTATTGTTAGGGTTAGCATTACAACTTTTCGTGGTTTATATGGGTATGCTATTCTTCATAGGAAAATTACGTCCAAGTGTTTTCCTAAAAAAATTCATGCCAATCTTCAACATCTGTTTATCAACAGCTTCTTCCAGTGCTGCACTTCCTATGTCACTAGAGCACTCAGAAAAGTCTTTTGGTGTTTCAAGAAAGATAAGCGCCTTTACACTTCCATTAGGTGCAACTATTAATATGGATGGTACAGCTATTATGCAAGGGATCTCCGTTATGTTTATTGCTCAAATCTATGGGATTCAACTAGGTTTTAGCGACTATATTATGGTTATCTTATCAGCTGTTCTTGCATCTATTGGTACTGCTGGTGTACCAGGTGTTGGTATGATTATGCTCACTATGGTTCTTGCATCTGTCAACCTACCAATCGAAGGCATTGCACTCATTATGGGTGTTGACCGTATTATCGATATGTTCCGTACAGCTATTAATGTAGCTGGTGACAATGTTTGTACACTTCTTATTGCTAAAGGCGAAAAAGAACTGGACGAAAATATTTACAACAACTAATAGCTTAAAGCTATATATGCTCTAAAATATCAAATCCCCTCTACAACTCATTACTTGATATGAGTTGTAGAGGGGATTTTGAATTTCTTCTTCATCTATGCCTATCCCGTTATCTTTAATACATAGTCTTATTTTTTGCTAATATCTATAAGCTTTAATATCTATTTTAACTACTTCTTTGTCATTATAATTAAAATTTTTTCATTTTCTTATTTTCTACTTTTAAGCTATTTCTTTATAAAGGTAATAGCACTCATCACCTGTCACTTGAATATAGTAAATAATACCAACTTATGAAAGGAGTTCACCAATGAGCTACTTTAAACAAAATTCATATCAAAATCCATATAGAACACGTCAGTATCCTTCTAATCCAACACAACAAATTCAAGATTATGGTCCTTATCCTTTTACAGTTAACATTGAACAACTTACAAAAGGTAATAATACATTCCGTACAGCACTCTGGACGGGCAATCATTTACAACTTACTTTAATGAGCCTTCTTCCTGGAGAAGATATTGGTTTAGAAATGCATCCTGATACCGACCAATTTATACGTATTGAAGATGGCAAAGGACTTGTCATGATGGGAGATACCAAAGATACACCTAGTTTCCAACAAACGGTATCTGCTGACTACGCCTTTGTTATCCCTGCCGGCAAATGGCATAATCTTATTAATATTGGTTCAAAACCGCTTAAACTCTACTCTATTTATGCTCCTATACAGCATCCTTTTGGTACTGTTCATGAGACAAAAGCGGATGCTGAAGCAGCTGAACAACAAAATAAATAAATAAATAAATAAATAAATAAATAAATAAAAGAACGATAGACTCTCAATTTCTAAGAGTTCTATCGCTCTTTTTGTATCCTCACACGACCTATTTATTTATGCAAATTATTTAATATCTATCTTCATATTTTTGTAGTAGTATTCTTTATCGTGCTCATTAATTTCTCTAAGTACACGACAGGGATTTCCTACTGCAACTACATTGGCTGGAATATCTTTTGTAACAACACTTCCTGCACCAATTACTGTATTGTCTCCAATAGTTACTCCAGGTAAAACAACAGCCCCTGCACCTATCCAAACATTATTTCCGATTCTAACAGGAATATTAAATTGAGCTACCTTCATTCTTAGCTCAGGATCAACAGGATGTCCTGCAGTTGCAATGGTCACATTAGGCCCGATCATTACATAATCCCCAATATAAATATCTGTATCATCTACTAAAGTTAAATTAAAATTTGCATAAACATTATCGCCTAGATGGGTATATCGTCCCCAGTTGGTATGAAGAGGTGGTTCAATGTAGCAGTTCTCACCTACCTCAGCTAAAAGTTCCTTTAATAAGCCCGTACGCTTCTCCCCTTCTGAAGGACGTGTATGGTTAAAATCATAAAGTTTTTCTAAACATTGTGTTTGTTCTGCTGCTAAGCTTTCATCATCACAAAAATATACTTTTTGACTTTGCATTCTTTCTTTAGTGGTCATAACTTTCTCCTTCTAAATAGTCAGTATAAGTAATTTATTTTTAAATTATATACAAAAATTTTACTCTAATTTTAGAATATCACACTCATTCTCTCTAAACAATAAGCCCACCTCATTGTTTATGAATGAGATAGGCATTTAAATTTAATCTATAGATGCTGTTACTTTATAAATAGCAGTTCCATGTGCTGGGATACTTATTGTCAATGTATCCTCTGCTTCTATATCGCAATGTTCCCAAAGATCTCTTATCTTCATAGAACCTTCTAGTCCTAATTCCCTCCAACGTACTGTCACTTCTCCTTCTGTTTCACCTCGGTTTAATAAAGCAATGGCTTTTTTGTTTGAGTGCTCACCTTCTAAGTCTTTTACCCAAATCTCTACATGACCTTGTACGCCTTCAACTCTTGCTTGTAAACATGCTGGGTCTTGATTAATGGCAATAAGCTCTGTATTTTTTATGATAGAGAGTGTTTCGTCTGATATGGTTGTTAAATCATTTCCAAGCATAAGGGTTGTAGACATCATACACCACATTGCAAAATGCGTCTTATCTTCTTCATAGCTTAACCCTCTACCTACTTGTAGCATATCTAGGTCATTAATATGCCCAGGTCCGTGGTACTTAGCAAGTGGTTTAACATCATCAATTTGTCTTAAGACGCTGGCGAAGTCTAATCCAATATCCCCTGATACTCTCCAAGAATCTGCCACATCAACTACCCATTCTCCTGGGAACTCCCATCTACATACATTATAAATAATGTTTCTTTGCTCTTCTTCTCTAATTTTCTCGATAATATTTCCAATTTCAGTGTAGCGTGTCTTTTCATCAAGCTTCATTCTTTGTCCACCACACCAGTCAACTTTTATAAAGTCATATCCCCAATCAATGAGGTACATTCTAAGATCTTGTTCATCATAACCATATAAGCCAACGCCTACCCCATCACTATTACCATCTGGATTATCCCAAACATGGGCACATGTATTGTCTCCACCATCAGAGTAAATCCCTGCCTTTAATCCTTTAGCATGCGCATAGTCTGCAATCACTTTCATACCATTTGGAAAACGTACAGGATGTGATTTAATCATTCCCTTTTCATCACGTCCTCCAAAGAAGCCATCATCGATATTAAAATAGGTATAACCTACATCTGCAAGTCCTGTCTCAACTAATGCATCAATTTGTCTTTTAAACAAATCTTCACAAATATCTACATGGTAATGATTCCATGAAGACCATCCCATAAGCGGTGTTAAGCGTTTAGTATATTTTTTTTCTTTTTTTAAGTCACACATAATCGTTTCCTTTCGTTGCGTTTTTATTTATAATTAAATTATAAAACTTAAAAATCACAATTTATATACATTATTAGCTACAAAATTTATAATATTAGCCAAAAAAGAGGTTCTTTTATGCATGCCTTTATTAATGATTTTTCCATTACTCAAATTCAATATTTTAATCACTACTTTTTTGATCACACTCATATTTTTCATGGTCATAGACATGACTGTTGGGAAATTAATGTGGTTTTAGAAGGTGAACTTGAAGTGACTTATGATGATACCATCTTCACCCTTCACCAAAATCAGGTCTTTATAGGTGAACCTAATGTATTTCATCGTAACCGTGTGACCAAAGACCCTACCGTAGAACTTATTGTCATTCACTTTAGTAGTGCAGATCTCCCTTTTTGGGGTACCCCGCAAATCTTTTATTTAAGTGATGAAAATTTAACACTTTTCCACTTATTAATTTCAGACTTTAAGCAATTTAAGGCGGTTCATAATATTTCTAGTGATACCGTTGATATAGCACCTTTTTCATTTAAAAAGTTACTTGAAGTTTTTACTTCTCGTATCATTAAAGAGCAGATTACACTACCTCATTCTACTCAAAAAGAAACGCTTATCTATAACAAAGCTGTTACTTATATGAAAAATAATCTACATAAGAACTGCTCCATTACAGAAATAGCTACTGCATGCTGTGTATGTAATACCACCTTAAAAAATATTTTTAAGAAGTATACAGATCAAGGCGTGAATACCTTTTTTATTAATATGAAGCTAGAGTCTAGCAAACAGTATTTACAACAAAATTATTCTATCGCGCAGATTAGTGAGCAACTTGGCTTTTCCTCTCAAGCTTATTTTTCACAGACTTTCAAAAAGTTCTATGGCTATTCACCTCTTCAATATAAGCAGCAACACTAAAGGGGCCCGTTGCCTTCATGCAACAGTCCCCTCCTTTTTAACATCTATTTTTTAATATCTCTTTTTCATACAAATGACATTCCAACTTGTTTTAGAAAGAATTGTTTCAAGCACTCCATTTTCTAATTTTGCATTTCCACTGGCTTGTGGTACGACATTGTTTGGATGTGCCTGGGTATTTTCTGCTTTAAGATCCTCATGGTAGAGTACTTGATGGTCAACTACTCTATAATCTTTAAACTGTCTCAGTTCACATTTAACTTCCATAGGCTCATCTAAAGACTTATTCACTGCAAATAAAGTTAAGGTTTCCTCTTCTTCATTTTCAATTAAAACAGCATCTAAATAAGGCGCATCTCCATGTTTACTTTCGTAAATTGGACTTTTTACTAAAGTATGTAGCACTTTTCCTCTTCCAAATACACTTGTATGCATATAAGGATAAAAAATGGTTTGTTTCCACGCCCCACTATCTGAAGTCATAATAGGTGCGATTACATTGACTAATTGTGCTAAGCAAGCTATTTTTACACGATCACAATGTTTGAGTAAAGTAATCAGCATGCTTCCTACTAATAAAGCATCTTCAAAATTATAAATATCTTCTAACTGGTGAGGTGCTTTTACCCACTTTTCTAATTGTTTATCCTGCTCATTAGAATGATACCATACATTCCATTCATCAAAGGAAAGATTAATTTGTTTACGACTTCTTTTCTTCACCTTAACGTAATCACAGATTGAGACAACTGAACGAATAAACTCATCCATTGCCACAGAAGATGCTAAGAAGTTTTTAGTATCATTGTCATGATTGCCATAATACTGATGAAGAGATATGTAATCCACTTGGTCATAGGCCTCATCTAGTACACTTTCCTCCCACTGTGCAAAAGTATCCATATACAAACTAGAGCTTCCACAAGCTACTAGCTCAATATTTGGATCGACCATTCTCATAATACGTCCTGTTTCTGCTGCAAGTCTACCATATTCCTTAGCAGTTTTGTGTCCCATTTGCCATGGTCCATCCATCTCATTGCCTAAGCACCAAAGCTTAATATTATGTGGGTCTTTATAACCATGTTTAACCCTTAAGTCACTGTAATAAGATCCCTCTTTGATATTGCAGTACTCTATAATATTTTTTGCATCTTCTACACCACGTGTGCCTAAATTAACCGCCATCATGGCTTCTGTACCCACTTCTTTGGTCCAATCCATAAACTCATTCAAACCAAACTGATTAGTCTCAACGATGCTCCATGCTAAATCTAACTTTTGTGGTCTTTCGGCTTTTGGTCCCACACCATCTTCCCAGTGATAGCCTGATACAAAGTTCCCCCCTGGATAACGTACGATCGGCACTCCTATTTCACGAATAAGCTTCGCAACATCTTGACGTAATCCTCTTTCATCTGCTAAAGGGTTTCCTGGTTGGTAAATACCCTCATAAACTGCTCTTCCCAAATGTTCAATAAAAGACCCATAGATTCTTTCATCCACATCACCCACAATAAATTCCCTATCAACATAAAGACTTGCCTTTTTCATTTTATACCTCCTCTATTCATCAACTACTATACCTTCAATCTATCACGCTCTGCCTGACAAACAAATATTTTTTCTTCCACACTATTTGATTTTTCTTCCGATATTTATATAATGAATAATAAGAGCTATTTCATTTTATAAAAGAGGAGATGACTTTTTGTTCGATCTAACTGTTACTGGCTATCATACTAAAAATTTAGATTGTGATACGATTTACCGTCCAAAGGGTAATGGGGAATTTCTATTCCTTCTCATCTTATCCCCTATGCATTTTTACTTTGAGCATCAAAACTGTCTAGCAAGTCCTGGTGCATGTATTCTCTATGCTCCAGATTATACCCAACACTATACTGCAGAAAAAGAATTTTTTAATAGCTTTATCCATTTTAAGTATCATCCTGACTTTTTATCTGAATACGCTATCCCTACTAACCAAATCTTTTATCCTGAAGAAATTGAAGAAATTAACTGGTTCTTGAAGAAAATTCATTATGAATTTTGTATGCAGTCCTTACATAGTCACCGTATGTGTGAATCTTATTGCCACCAACTTTTTATAACCCTTACAAGAAGCCTCTATAAGCAACACCATCCACTTACCCAAAACACAGACCTACTTGCCCTTTTTGATCAACTTAGACTCCACCTTATTTCTTCTTGTGAAGAAGATTGGAGTATACAACGCATGTGTGAATTTGTTAACTTAGAAAAAAGTCAACTTTATACCTATTATCATGCCTTATTTAAAACAACGCCTAAATCAGACCTTATTCATGCAAGAATAGATCGTGCTAAGTATCTTCTTACTAATGAAGCTATGCAAATTAAACAAGTCTCACAAGCTTCTGGCTTTAATAATATTTATCATTTTTCTAGGTACTTTAAACAAATATGTGGTTGTGCCCCCAGTGACTATACTAAAAATAAAAAAGTGCCATAAACCTAAGTCTATGGCACTTTTTATTTATAGATTTTTCTCACTTCATCTTGATCCATTTCTAGAACAATAGGACCTATAAGCATCATACTTTCCTCCTTGCCTAGGGGTGTTACACAAATAAAATTTTTACAGTACACTTGATTGCCTAATTTGAACATATTCATAGGATCATAGCCGCTTATAGCATATCTACCTTCAATGGCCTCTCTTGCTTTTTCCTTAAAGAAAGCCTCTATCTGATGGCTCTTTGCTAAGCGATTTTCTTTGACTGCTTCTTGAATCAGTATTTCATCATAGCCTACGGATACCCTTTCTTCAGACTGTACCTTGTCACCTATTATTTGAAATACAGGTCTTCCTTCATCTTTTAGTACATGCCAAAAAGAAAGATTACATGCCTTGGCAATGGTCAAAATCACTGGCCCGCAAAAGTAACTTATACACCTTATATCCTGTTGTAAGGCATTATACGTTTCAAGCTTTTTGCAATAGTCCTCTAATCGCTCTTCATATTGATCTTTATCCAGTTGCTTTAATGCCAGGAGACCAACATATTCTGCTATGCCTTCAACTGTTTCCAGTCTATATTCATAGGTTATTATATCTCCTAGTATACGCTCACGTTCTTTACGTATACTGTAGAACTGACTGAGGAGTTCTTGCTTTACTTGCTTACTTTCTTCTCGACATGCTCTCGCTAAAATTTGATTTTCTACATATTTTAAGCCATAATTTCGCTCATCATCTGGGTAATTCAGCCCTACTAAATCCATAGGAAATCTTTTTTCTTTGTTCTCCTGTTGAAAGGCATGAAACATTTCATGTACAATCCCCATGACAAGTTGATCCCTATTGGCAACATTCTCTTCTACGCCATCCATTTCTATATTCCATATAGCAAGATAGCTGCCTTCATAGCTTATAGCTGTACATCCCATAAAGCGTGTATCCCATGGAATCACCTTATCCTCTAAATAGACTTCTGTAGAAGTATAAAGTGCAAAGGGATAAGGCTTAAATCCCTCCCATAATATAGAAAAATCAATAGTTTCTAATCGTCTCATAACTTCTTTATATAGCGTTCTCATAGGTTCCCCTTCCTTTCCTACTTTCATTATATAGCCTGTTACTAGCTATACTCAATTTGAAAAGAAGCGAGTTTTTCATACCTATTCTTCCATGATACATTGGTTCATAAGCTTAGAAACGACACGGGCTTCACCTTGAAAGATCACTCTTCCTATTTTGCTCTTTTTATGATAAGCAAAAGAAAATCTTATGTTTCTGCCTTTTAAAACATTTATTTTACAGATAAACTTGTCACATAGCTCTTGTGCCTGACTTTCATTCTCACACCTATAATCATAAATCATACATGCACAGCCAGGATTGTTGCCTTCTACAAAATCATTGATTAAGGCTCTTTTTTTTATCTCTATACTTTCTTTAATATAAGGCTCCTCAAAAAAATGCTCTAGATCCGTTTCTGTAAATGACCATCCCGTTTGTCTTTTAGTTCCTTGCAATAACCCCTTCTTAATATACGTACGAAGGGTTCTTGTTGAAAGCATGGTCATTAAAGCTAAATCATTAAGGGTATACATGAGTCTATGCATTCCCTCCTGAGCATTTGGCTGCATCAATTGCAAGAACGATCATAAGACTCATAAGTGCATGTTCTTGCTTAGCCACCTCGATGGAATAGGTATCGGTAAAATTGAAAAACTGTTTGGATACCCATGCGATGGCACTCCCATTGCCTTCAGTAATTTCATAATCCCATTCTAGGAAATTTCCTGCTACTTTCCACCCATTACATTCTAAAACAAAAGAAGGTTTAAAAAAGGTAAACTCTTTTTTAATGTCCCCAACATGCACACCCCCTAGGTACATACGAAATCTTGGCATCCAAGTGAGTACTTCTTCCTTTAAGGTTGCTATATGTGCCCCACTTGCATCATAAACTTCTAGGCAATGGCCCCATGCCATTTTCCCTTTAACTGTATATAACGTTCTTCCATCTTCTCCATAAATATCATAACTATCTAACCATGAGAAAAAACGTTGTTTAAAAAGCATTTTCATAGTCTATCTCCCCTTTTAATAATATAAATTATAAGTTCTACTCTGAGTCTTTATTACCCTTTAAAGAAAAAGTCCTGTGGGTCTTCTATATTAAAGATTTGTGTGAGTAACATCATTTCTGGGTAAGTCCAATCTGTTGTTCCTTTAAATTTTCTAGTGAGTGTCTGTTTACTTACACCTAGTCTTATTGCTAATTCCTCAAATGTAACATAGTATTCTTTCATCAGTTCATTCATTTTATCGTGCATTCATTTTGCTCCTTATTTCTAGCCTATAAACTATTCATTTTCTATCCCTAGCATATCATTCTTTTTATAAGTCTACAACACCATAGAAAGAGAGCACCTTATTCCTTCTAAGAAAAGTGGTACTCTCTTTCTATTATGTCTTCTATGCTTTTAGTTTTATATTTTGCATACACAAAGGAAGTTCTAGTCCGTGTTGCTCCAGTAGCACCTGATCCATCAATACTTCCCTGGCTGCACCATCCTTTACTATTTTCCCATCTCCTAATAAAATAATACGCTCACACGTTTCTAATAACATATCTAAATCATGAGAAGTAATTAACTTGGTTTGCTCAAACCCATTTAATAATTCAATTAGATGCCTACGATTTCTAGGGTCTAATGCGATGGTTGGTTCATCCATTAAAATGATTTGTGGCTTCATAGCTAATATGGTGGCTATGGCAACCAATTTCTTTTCTCCACCTGAAAGGGTATAAATAGGCTTATCTTTTAAATGCATCATGCCAACTGCATTCAATGCTTCTTCTACCTTAGCTTTTACTTGTTCCTGGCTATATCCATAGTTACGTGGTCCAAAGGCAAGTTCTTCATACACATTGTTCATAAACAATTGGCTTTCTGAATCTTGAAAGATATAGCCAACCTTTTGTCTCATCTTCATTAAGTTGACCTTTTCCACTTTCATCCCTTCAATGATTATTTCTCCCTCTGTAGGTGTTTCAAGACCTACTAATAATCGAAGTAAGGTGGATTTACCAACTCCATTTGCGCCTACAATTCCTATTGACTCCCCTTTACGAGTAGAAAAACTAATACGTTTTAGTATCGGTTCACTTTGTTGATAATTAAAACTTACCTCTTTGAATGCCATTTGAAATGGGTTCATTGCTACGTCATCCTCCATAAGATAAAAAATTCACTTAAGCATACTACTAAATAAAGTACATCTCTTTTTAAATAATGTCTTTCCTCTATAGGATCATATTGGCCTTGATACCCTCTAAGGGTCATACTTTCATACACCTGCTCTGCTCGGTCAATCGTCTGTATTAAAAGTTGACCGCAAAATACACCCCAAACACGAAAATGTATGCCTTTTTGCCTTGGTGCGCGCATGGCATAAGACTCACTCATGCATTTCATCTCTTTAAGCAATACATTGATATAGCGATAGGTCATCAAGAACTGAGTCACTATAATAGAAGGTACTTTTAATCGGTACAACCCATAACCAATCGCCTCTATCGATGTGGTTGCAATTAAAAGATAAGATGCAACTATACAGAGTAAGCCTTTTAACATTAAGGTGAGCATGGATACCATCCCTAAAGTGATAACGATATGCCCTACTTGCCCTATTGGTTGACACTCAAAGAAGGGATTAAAAATCCCCATGATCAAGAGAAAAGGAAAGACCAACTTCATACGTTTTATTGCCTTCCATAAAGATAGCTGACTCAGTGCAAACATGACAACGGGATAGCTCATAAAATAGATGAGCCTTACTAAATCATATTTAGGGGTGGATACAACACTGATCATATAACCGATTGTCACAATAAGTTTAACCACTGGATGAAGCTGATTCATCCAGTGGTTTCTATGTGTTAATCTATCCATTCTATAGAGTTCTTGTAATGCAGACTCTAGTTTACTCATTGATTTTTCCTTTTCGTCTTGTAATGACATGACAGGTTCCACCACAAATAAGTAAGACCATAACCGCACCACTAATGCCTGCAAAAGAGGTCCCTGCTACACTTTCACTATTTTTAAATCCATAGTCTGGCAATATAGAACATTTCTCTTGTATACGACCACTTATTCCATGTAACCCTCCCTCTTGCTCTAAGAGTTCTGTTTCTCCTGTAAGTTGTTCAATGGACCATTCTAGTCCATCTGGATGTGAAGAAGCCGCATATGATAGGATACCACCTATAAAAAGTGCTGCAATACCAAAGATAATCAGGGTTTTCTTAAAAGAAAACAGGTTGCTTTTGCTCTCTAGTGAAGCACCTTTTATAAGTTCTGGTCTTACCTCATAAACGAAAGAAATAATAGCCCCTGTAATGCCCCCCTCAACTAAACCAATAGCAAGATGAATAGGTTGCATAGCTGTAACAAATGCAGTAAAAGGAAGAGACGTAATACCTGAAAGTGTGGTCATTACCGTTACACTAAAAGCCCCTAGCTGTAAGGCAATCACTGAGCCAAGCAAAGAACCTATCCATATTTTCTTACGGGTTACACCTCGTTTCATGATCGGTTTCCATATGCAATAATAGCCTAAGAAACAACCATAAAAAGCCATATTCCAGACATTTGCTCCTAATACTAAGAGGCCTCCATCTGCAAACAAAAGTGCTTGAATGAGCAATACACCTAATAGGGTTAAAAAGCCCGCCTGAGGTCCTAATAAGATGGTCAACATCATTGCTCCTGATAAATGTCCACTGGAACCTGTTCCTGGAATGGAAAAGTTAATCATCTGGGCTGCAAATACAAAAGCCCCCATTACACCCATTATAGGTATTTTTTTAGTGTCCTGTTCTCTATCAATGGTTCTAACAGAGTGTATTGCAACCCCTGCTGTACAAGCATACATCGTTCCTGCTACTGCTGTTGATACCAGTGCATCTGCCATATGCATCTTTTATCCCTCCCCTAGTCTTTCTTTTCTCTTATCTCACCTAACTTTTAGCCTTTAACAAGCGATTATCTCTTTAATCATAAATTCTTTTCCAGATAACAGTTCCCATTGTTGACTACCGCATTCTGGACAGATCCTTGCATGCTCAAGCAAATTAAATACTTTATGACATGTTCTACAAAGACCATTTCCTGGTATAACCTCTATCTTCAAAGTTGTATCCTGAAGTAACGTACCTTCAACTGCCATAGGATAGCATGCCTCAATATATCTAGGAATGGTAGAAGAAAGCTCTCCTATTTGTAATACTAGCGTATCGATTTGTTTTAAATGATTTTGATGTGCAAACTTTTCTACTGTCTTAACGATCTCAATCATAATGCCTATTTCATGCACATGGATTCACCTCTTTTAAGTAGGTTCATAGAACTATTTATCCTGATTATCTTTTTTCACAAAAACAGATTTAACCTTTTTACTTATAATTCTACCTTGGCGTTTAATCGCATGTTTGATCACTGCTGGTTTCATTTCATCTAGTGGTAAGCCCGAACTATCATATTTTCTTACCAATGAAATGGCATCAAACTTACATTTTGTAGTACATATACCGCATCCTACACATTGATAGTAGTCGGCAACAACTGCACCACAACCTAGGCAACGTTCTGTTTCCTTTTTCACTTGTTCTTCAGTGAAAGTTTTACGTAAATCTTTAAAGGTTTCTTTAGACTGGCTACTAGAAACATGACTTGCATGTTCTCTTGGTACACGATCATAGCTCTTAAAGTTTACATTTTCTTTATCAAGTTCATGATATTCACGTTCACGACCAATTGCAATATTATCCCCTTGCAAATAGCGCTGGATAGAAATAGCACCTTGTTTTCCAAGTGCAATGGCATCTATTGCAAATCTTGGTCCCGTTACAGCATCGCCACCTGCAAAGACGTCACCTTCACTTGTTTGGAAGGTACGTGGATCAGCTTTAAGGGTTTTGTTAGGATTTAATACCATCTTAGATCCTTTTAACAGTTCTCCCCATGCCATACTTTGACCTACTGATACAAGTATATGATTCGCTTTAACAACCTTGATTTCTTTTTCATCATACTTTGGATTAAATCTTTCTGTTGCATCAAGGATAGATAAGCATCGTTTCAACTCTATACCTACAACGCACCCCTCTTCTACTAAAATTCGTTTAGGTCCCCAAGCATTATGGATAACAATATCCTCAGCTAAGGCTTCATCTATTTCTTCATCAAGGGCTGGCATCTCTTCACGTTTTTCTAGACAATACATTTCAACTGTACTAGCACCCATACGCTGGGCTGTTCGAGCCACATCGATTGCAACGTTACCGCCACCTATTACTACGACTTCCCCTTCAAGCTTCACATCTTCTTCTAAGCTGACTGCTTTAAGGAAATCTACACCTGTTTGCACACCAGAAGCTTCTTCACCTTCAATACCTAATTTTCTGCCTGCACATGCGCCTGTTGCAATATAAAATGCCTTATAACCAACATTTCTAAGATGAGATAAAGTAATATCCTTACCTATTTCAATACCTGTTTTAAATTCAATACCTAATTCTCTTAGTACATCGATTTCTGCTTCTACAACATCTTTTTCTAATCTAAAGGATGGTATGCCTAGTGTGAGCATGCCACCTAATTTCTTTTCTTTTTCAAATACTGTTACTTGATAGCCCTGTACAGCTAAGAAGTATGCACAAGAAAGGCCAGCTGGACCACCACCAATCACCGCTACTTTTTCTGTTCTTATTTTCATCTTCTCTGGTACAAACCGATGCTCTGCCTTTAAGTCTTGCTCTGCAATAAACTTCTTGATTTCATCAACTGCAAGAGGTTCATCAATATCTCCTCTTGTACATGCTGATTCACATTTTCTTGGGCATATACGTCCACATATAGCTGGAAATGGATTTTCCTTCTTGATTAACTCAAGAGCTTCTTTATATCTGCCTTGTGAGGCCATCTTAATATAACCTTGAACAGCTATATGTGCTGGACAGTTTGACTTACAAGGACTGGTGCCTGCTTC
Organism: Niameybacter massiliensis; assembly: GCF_001282685.1. Lineage (GTDB taxonomy): Bacteria > Bacillota > Clostridia > Lachnospirales > Cellulosilyticaceae > Holtiella > Holtiella tumoricola. Next base: position 800,480 of record NZ_LN875035.1, read on the forward strand.
ATCTACCATTTGGCGATGGCGATAATCCGGATTCCACTTATCTTCTCCCCACTTAGTATCATAAGGTGTTTCTTTTTCTTTAGGAGGTGTCACTGGCTTCTTGGTACATAAATTTTCGCCTAATGTCAGTGCATTGGCAGGACAGTTCTCTACACATGCCCCACAAGCAACACATTTATCTCTATCTACTTGCACCACATAATTGGATCTAGAAAAATCAGGATTTCTAAAAAGATTGGTATTTCTAAGTCCAAAACATGAACATCCACAGCAGTTACAAATGGCTAGAGCTTCTCCTGGTCCTGATAAGTTAGGAATTTGATGCATTAACCCTTCTTTTTCTGCTTGCTGACAAATAGCAATAGCTTCCTCTCTTGTAATCTCCCTTCCTTTACCTGTGTGTACATAATATTCAGCTGCTGGCCCAAGCTGAATACACATTTCTTCAACGGTATGGCCACATCCTTCTCCTTTAACACGCATAGACGTACGACACGCACAATCTGCTACAGAGAATTTATCATGTTTATGAAGTAAGTAGCTAATCTCTTCGTAAGAAGCACGTCTTGTATCCCCTTCAATGGCACTTTCAATAGGGATAACACGCATAACACCCATACCTACTGGAAGATTACCTGCTACTAATGGCCCTAATTTCCTCGTGTACTCTTCAAAGCATTCTGCAATAACAGGGTACTTCTCAACATTTTTTCTATTTGCAACCATATATTCCATAACACCTGGAACAAAGAGTTCAAGAAAATAAGTATCTACACCCTCTTCTTTTTCAACTTTAATCACGCCATCTTCTGCGAGTTGTAATAAGATCTTCTCAACTTCTGCTGCTGGCCTTTTACATTTAGCTACAATTTCGTCTAATGTTTTAGGTTTACGAATTTCTAGATGAAGCGCTACTTCTGCCATTTCATCTGTTACTACAGGCTCTAAAATTTTATACTCTGGATCTGTTGCCTTAACCTTTATGATCCCTCCTGTAATCCCTGCCCCAATTTTATTGGCAAGTTCTAATACCTTTTTCTTTACCATCGCTACTCCTCCTTAATTAAAACCCTATGATTAACTATTTTTCATTCCATAGCTTCACTTCTGTACGTAGCCAGTTGGCCCACTCCTCAATCCCTTCACCTGTTCTTGCAGATATTGGAATCACCCGAATATTAGGATTTAATTTCTTTACATGTTCCTTTACTGTTTCAAGATCAAAATCAAAATAAGGAAGTACATCTATTTTGTTAATCAATAGTACATCTACAATAGAGAACATCAATGGATATTTCAAAGGTTTGTCATCCCCTTCAGGTACGCTCAAAATCATTGCATTTTTAGAAGCACCTGTGTCAAACTCTGCTGGGCATACTAAATTCCCTACATTTTCTAAGATTGCACAATCTACATCCTCTGTTCCAAGTCCTAAAAGTCCTTGTTTTGTCATATCTGCATCTAAGTGGCACATGCCTCCTGTATGTAATTGAATCACCTTTACGCCTGTTTTAGATATAGAATGTGCATCCACATCTGAATCAATATCTGCTTCTAAAATCCCTAAACGCATTTCATTTTTTAAAATTTCTAAGGTTTTAACAAGTGTTGTTGTCTTGCCTGCTCCCGGTGAAGACATTAAATTAAGTAGAAAAGTTTTTTCTGCTTTTAAACTTTCTCTAAGTTGGTTTGCTTGTTGGTCATTGTCCTCAAAAATACTTTGTTTAATTTCCATGATTTTAAATGGTTCCATCTTTATCTCCTCTTTCTCTTTTGACTTTTAATTTGAAAGTGATTTAACATCTTGATAACCTTTTAAATCTACATAAAGCTCATTACGATATGGGCTTCTCTTTCTCTTAATAGATTTGTTAATCATATAAATCAATACAAGCACATTGGCAACTAATGCAGCCAAACTAAATACAAAGAGTGGTGTTTCATTATAAGATGAGGCAACCGCAAACTTACCTTGATCAATAAATGCTGGGAAAGTCTGTGCAAACATACACCATAAGGCTAACGTATGTGCACGATGTTGAAGCCAAGCCCCTTTACCTACTGTAAATGCACATACTGTTGGTGCTAATAAAAGTGCAAAACCGCAGTACCAAGCATGACCTGGAAGACAGTTATACGTATAAGCAAAGTTCCATAGATCATAAGCGATAATCCAGAACCATAGCATATCTGGCCATAACATATCTTGGCTCTTATCCTTATCAGATGCTTTTCTAATACAAATACCAAACCAACCTGTAATGGTAATAATATTTAAAATGCCTGCAAGTGCATTCATATAGTTCCAAGGTCCACCTAACACATACATGGCTTCATCTGCTAAATAGCCGCCCCCTGCATATTGCATCCCTACTTGAAGGTCACGCACCACAGCCTCCATAATGTTAATTGATAAAATAAGTGGTGGAAAACATAATATCCACTTTTTATCTGCTAGACGACACTCAAGCCCTGATACTTTACTTTTCCATTTCACATGTCTAATACACCAAAACCCGATACACCCAGCTGTAGCAGAATAAACCTTTGCTAAATGAAACCAATCTGTATAGGTTGTATCACTTAATACAGTGAACCAAAGGATTGAAAGGATAATAGGTAGAACGACAAAACTACAAAAACCTATATATTTGTTCCGACGCGTCAGCTCATTTAGGCCAAATAGCATTAAAAAGACAATTAGCCAAACTCCCCAAACACCTAAACTTGTTGCACCCTGTTCATAGTTAAAAACGAACATCACTACACCTCCAATTGTTAAAAAAGCAACATATTTTATACTCTAATTTTACTTTTTATTCACACTAATATACAATAGACAGAAAAAGGAAAGTGTCGACTTTGAACACTTTCCTTTTCTTTTACTCTTCTATTTTTTTATAAATGCATCTACTGATCTTGGAATACTCCCTGTAATCATGATGAGTAGTCTTTCTAGCATCTTTTCTGGTTCTTCTTTCATCCCTTCGCTGACCCAATCAATCATGAGCCCATTAAAGACATGAATATAAAAATTGACAATAAAGCTTCGATCCGCCTCTTGTAATGTTACATTTAACTTTTTCTCACACTCGTCTACAACTTCTTCTAAAAGTGCTCTTGAAAGATTTCTAATATATGTACTTGCTTCTGGCCAATAAGAAGAATGATAAACATGTAAAATCATCTTAGAATTTCTCTTTAAATAATACATGGTTGTTAGAAAACCGGCACTCCAGGTTTCAAAAGTTCTATTTTGAGCAATTTCTACAGAAAGTTCTTCAAAGAAAATGAACTTAAAGATATTCATAATATCTGTAAAATGATTATAAAAGGTTTGCCTGTTCACACCACAGTATTCACAAAGTTCTTTTACCGTCAGCTTATCAATAGATTTTTTGTTTAATAACTCTTTATACGACTTAATGATTACATTCTTAGCACTTTGCTTCATTTTGTTTTCTCCCCTTACAAAAATGAATAGTTATTTTTAGCATAGCATTGTTTCTATCGGCTTACAACCTAGCCATCATTATATTCTGACATTATCTCTTCTAAAACTGCATACTCTCTTTTAAGTTCCTATAAAAAAAGATGCATGAATTACAAGATCGTCTGTAATTCATGCACCTTAGCATTACTTTATTTATTCTTTATTTTCATTTTCTCCGTAAAACTTATCATTTTCAAGTTCTCTATATAATTTCATCTTCTCTTTAAAGAGTTCGCTGTTAGTAGGTGGCGTATATGTAATACAGTTTGCACCTGCGCGAATAGTTTGCAAGATACTTTCTTTATTCGGACCACCTGTCGCAATAATAGGAATATCCGGATATTCTTTACGTATTTTTTCTACGATACGTACAGTAGCCGCACCTCCACTTACATTAATAATATCAGCGCCTGCTTCAAGTTTTTCTCCTATATCCGTAAGTTCACTTACTACGGTTATTATAACAGGAATGTCTATTTGCTCTTTTACATGTTGGATGGTTTCATTAGGGGCTGGTGCATTTAATACCACACCTATTGCACCTTGAAACTCCGCGTGTAGTGCAATATTAGCAGACCTGGTTCCATGTGTTAATCCACCACCTACACCACATATAACAGGTATATCTGAAACAGATAAAATAGCTTGCGTAATCGCTGGATGTGGTGTAAAAGGATACACGGCAATAACTGCATCTGCATTTGTATTTTTTATAATTGCAACATCTGTTGTAAAGATGAAGGACTTAATACGCTTACCAAATATACGAATACCGCTACAATCTGCTATTTCTTCAGGTACTTTTACAAAGTTTTTTCTAAGATTGCTTGTGACTTCAGGTACATATTTACTAGGTATTTTTTTGTTTTCCATGGCGCGTCTCCTTTTCAAGTAAAAATATTGTCATAGATTCTATCGCATCAAATTAAAGGCGGTCACTCCTTAAAATATATCCTATTATAACACATTTTTCCATTGTTTCTCACATATCTCTAATAGTATTTTATCTCTTATTCGTAAAATTAATATAAAAACTGAGTTAATTTTTTGTTTAAACATCTATTAGCAAAATAAAATGCCAACCTTAATTTTATTAGGGTTGGCATTTTCTCAAAAAATTATATCTCTTTACTTAACGACATCCGACATTTCTGTATTTACAGTGGTATTAAGACATGTTTGACAACTCATCTCCTTCTGGTTAGCATCATATCTGTCTGGTAAAAATACTTGAATGCTTGTCCCTTTTCCTAGATCACTGGTTACTTCTATCTTCCCATCATGTAAGGCAACCAATTCCTTTACAATACATAATCCTATGCCACTACCTTCATTAACCCGTGTCAAGGAATTATCCACTTGATAAAAGCGATGAAAAATTGTTTCTAGTCGTTCTTTTGGAATACCCATACCTGTGTCTTCTACCTCTATAACAACATATTTTTTCTCTTTTTTGACAGTTGCGCAAATTGTTCCACCTGAAGGTGTGAATTTGATTGCATTAGATAAAAGATTCAGCACAATACGTTGAATCAGCTCTCGATCCACTGTAATCATGATCTCTTCTTCATGGGTATCAAAAATCATTTTTATATCTTTCTTGCTGGCATAATCAATGGTCTCACTAAATATATCTTCTACAATATCTACAATATTATAATTTTGCATATTGACAGTGAGTTTACCTGACTCTATTTTTGAAATATCGATAATATTATTAGACAACTTTAAGAGACGGTAAGCATTTTGTGTAATGGTATGAAGTTTTTCTTCCAACTGCTTTTTGCTCCATTTTTTATCTATTTCATCTAACTGTAACTTCATTACACTAACAGCTGCTAGTATAATATTGATAGGCGTTCTTAACTCATGGCTAATATTCACCAAAAAGTCTGTTTGCATATTTTCTCTTTCTATACCTAACTGTGCTTCTCTTTTTTGTCTTCTAATTTCTTTAAAAGCATAAATTAAGTAAGCTATTAAAAAGAAAATAAAAAGCAATATAAAGCCTCCTATAACACAAAAAATTGACTTCATATAACGTGGCAAAAGGAATTGATAAGGCTTTTTATCTATAATCGTACATTTTCTAGGTATATTATTAAGATCAATATTATACTCATAGATTGCATTATATTTTAAAAGCCACTTTGGAGAGGGGGCAAATTTACTTTCTATAGCTACAATAGTTTCTCCTTCTATCACCCGTTTCATTGTATTAAATATTTCTTCTCCCTGTAGTTGCCCAATATCCATACATCCTCCTAAAATACCTGCTGTAAGATAAGTAGGATCATTACTATAAATAGGCCAAGGGGAATATTTTTTCATAATTTCCACAGATTCCTTAGGATCTAGAAAAACCCCAGTATCCTTATCTTGAAACTCTCCACCTAAAAGGATTATTTCATTAGCCTTTGTATCTTTTGTAGCCGTCTGCAATGCTTGTAGTTGGAAAACAACATCTTCAATATAATCACTTTGAATCACATTGAGTACAATCTCATTTTCTAAATGTTCCTCAATAATATTTGTTGCTTTTTCAATAAGGTTATCTCCAAATCCTGAACTTTCTGTAATGATATTAATCTGATCAATCGTATCATCTATTTGCAAAATTAAATTAAAGCATTCTAGTGTCACATCTCTTTGGTAAATACCTGTTATGTACTGTTCCTCTTCTTGTGTAAAAGTAATATTGGCATCTACACCACTAAAAAATAAAGGGACATGATACAATTCACTATTACTATTAGTTATTTCTGGTGAAATAACAGAAAAAGCTTCATCATCTATAGTATAAATCGCATCTACACTACCATGAGGATATTTTTTCTCAATTAGTTCTAGGAAGCTCGTAACATATTCTGCATCGTTCCTATTTCTAAAATCAAAATACTCTATTTTTATATTGATATTACTTTCCCCATATTCATTAGCGGCTTGCTTGAAACCTTCCATGACGTATTCTTCCCAATGATGACCAATCTGATAAGAATTAATAATTAAAATATTAAAGGCTGAAGTGTAGTTTATGCCCTTTGCCCAACTAACTGCCTGCGTTCCCATTAAAAGTATTAACATAATAAATAATATGTGTATTCGATTTTTACTTTTTTTCATAGTCCCTAAGCTCCCTTTTAGCCATTATTAATCGATACATTTTTAAACTAAAGTTTATTTTATACATTATACATAATAAATTATTTTTTCTTGAATAGCAAGAAATTAAACTTTATCAAAAACCTCTATCTTGGCATAAGAGAAATGGATTAAAACAACGTACACGTATAGGTCTCAGTCACTTACACCTTCAATTGTATTAGAACTATATAGTAGACTTGTGGATACAAATGCCTTTATTTACTAAGACAAGTACGACGTAAAACTTAGAGGCATAAATGGAAATAAGCAAAAGAGCAGTAGAACCTATGTTTTCAATAGGTCTACTGCTCTTTTATTTACTATTCAATGATAGCGTCTTTAGGTAATGCACCTCTAACAATTTTTTCCCATGGTGTACCTAGTACTTCATCTATAAAGATAATTTGTCCTTTATCTTCCTCTGTTCGGATAAGCCTTCCACAACCTTGTTTAAGTTGAAGCCCCATTTCAGGATAATCCACAGTAACAACAGGGTCTAATCCCTGTTCTTTTGCTGCTTTTCGTTGTGCTTCTATTAATGGGTCTAACTTTGGAAATGGTAGCTGCCAAATAACAACTAATGTTAAGGCATCCCCTGGCACATCAATACCTTCCCAAAAATCTGAACCAACTAATACAGAGGTCTCTTCTTCTTTAAATCTTCTTACTAGATGACCACGATCACCTTCATCTTCATATAAAACTTCAAAAGGTAATGCCTCTCCTTTAAGGTACTGACGTATTTTACCTACCTCACTTAATGAACGTGTGAGTATAAGTGCACGCCCTCCGTTATTTTTAAGTACAGTAATCAGTTGTTCAATACGATTTTCAAGCTCTGGTACAAAAGAAATACGTACTTGCTCTTCCATATTGAAAGGACTTCCAATGGTAGATTTTGATGGTGATTTTAATCCCATCATACGAACAAAGTAATCAAAGTCGCCTTCATTACTTAATGTTGCAGAACTAAAGATAGCTGGTAAAAGTTTTGAATATAATGCCTGATCAAGCATCTTTGTTAAATCTCTTGGCACTACACAAAAACTATCGTCTCTTTGCTCAATCCAAGCGATTGCATCTTGACCTTTATTTTTACCTAATTGAGCCAGTCCACGAATGGCATTTTCCATTTGTCCTTCGTAGCCTTCCAATAAACTTGTAGGTATAGACTCTAAATAAAGCTCTTGCTCAATTTGTAGCTCCATAAGCACCTGATCAAGTCCTGCACGTAAAACACTGGCTGCTCTTAATAATGCATCATTGATTTCAACTGTCAGTCTTCCTTTATTTTCTCCAGTAACAACTGACTCCTGTGCAATTTCAAAGAAATCATCTAATGCTTCCTCAAGGGCCGCTGTTGTTGTATGCAATGCATCTCTAGCACCTTGTATATCTTCTAAAGAAGCAATCATTGCTTCTATTTCTTCTTTAATTAATTGTTGACCTGCTTGCATAGCCGCTGGCAACATGATTTTGTGACCTTCATCAAAAATAACAGCTGAATACTCTGGTAAAATCGGCATATGTCCATTTGCTATTTTTTCTTCTCTTGTCCATAAATCATGGAAAAAGGTTTCATGGTCTACAATAATTAAGTCTTGTGTTGCTCTATAGTACTCTCTTGCACGTACTAACTTACAGTAGCCACGATTTTGGCAACTCTCACAAGACATGCTTTCATTCCAAGAGATTTTCTTCCATACCTTATCTGTAACAGTTGGTATTTCTGAACGTTCCCCTCTTGTTGTTTCTTTTACCCATTCTTCCACTTCTTCTGGTACTTCGCCAAAGTCTTCTATACTTTCATTTGCACGTACATCACATACATACTGTCTTGGGTCTTTTGCCATTCTAGCATCTACTTCCAAACCAAGTAGCTTAGATAATTTATGGATATCACCACTCTGGGCAGCAAGCTGCTCTTGCAAAGCAGGTGATGCACAAGAAATCACAACAGGCTTACCTGTAAACCTAGCATAAGGAATAGCTGATAATAAATAAGCAAAGGTCTTACCTGTTCCAAGCCCAGCTTCAGCTAAATGTACTTTTTGCTCACAAAAAGCATCTCCTATTTGAAATGCTGTAAAGATTTGTTCATCCCTTACTTCATACCCATGCTCAGGTAATATATCGTATAAAACATCGCCAATCCATTCGATTAACTTCTCATGAAACTCATTTTTATTTGAATACTCAAAAGGTACTTTTAATTTTGCATGCATCTATTTTTCTCCTATTTGATGGCGTAAATTTCTAATATCTCTCACTAACACCAACCGACATTATAACAAGAGCCATAACTTTCTTCAAGCATTAAACTTATTGAGATAAAAAGAGATAGTCCAAAATGAATACTTTTGGACTATCTCTTTTGCATACTTTTACTATTTATCCAAATAGCACATTGGGCAATAGATTTCTCCTGCTTCTGCATTGCTGGCTAAAACTTTTAATTCTTTACCACATTTTACGCATTTTGAAATACTAAATGCTTCTTCTTCACAATCTTCTATATAATGCTCGCAAGTTAATTCACAATGATCCTCATCACACTCTGAACAACTTTCTGATGGAAAACCAAACTCACAACCTTCTGTGATATCGTTGTTATCGTCATCTATTTCATCGATTATACTTTTTAAATTTTTACAAGTGCTACAAATGCATGTACCCATGACGTCGCCTCCTCAAATTTTTTCTATCGTTATAGATTATAACAAATTCCAAGCTACATTGTAATATCCTTTTCTATAAAAGGCTTTCATTCATCACTTCCAAAGACTTGCCTTGTAGATTTTCAATGGCTTTAAGCCATTCCCTCTCATCATTACTACAGAAGGAAATAGCCGTGCCACTTTGCCCCGCTCTTCCCGTCCTACCGATACGGTGAATATAAGTTTCAGGTACATTGGGGATATCCATATTGATTACGTGGGATAATTTATCAATATCAATCCCCCTTGCAGCTATATCCGTAGCAACTAATATTTTGATTTCCTTTTGTTTAAATAATTCCAGTACCTTCTGACGTTCTGACTGATTTTTGTCCCCATGAATCGCCTTATTCCGGATATTCGCTACATTGATTGCCTTACTCACTTTATCTGCTTTCTTCTTTGTTCTTGTAAAGATCAATACAGACTCAAAAGCTTCTGTCTTCAAAAGTTGTAACAAACGTGCTACTTTGTCTGGTTCCTCTACGAAATACACCTGTTGCTTGACCTGGATTTCACCATCGTGGGATTTCTTCGCCTCTACCTGCACAGGATTTTTGAGTATGGTGTGGGCCAGTTTGGTCACTTCCTTTGGCATAGTTGCTGAAAATAATATGTTCTGGCGCTTTTTGGGTAATTGATCGATGATGGTTTTCACTTGCTTAATCATCCCCACATCAAGCATTTGGTCTGCCTCATCAAGTACAAAGATTCCAACGCTCTCCAACTTCACAAAACCTTGTTGTACCAAGTCAACTAATCTCCCTGGTGTTGCAACCAAAATCTCTGGCTCTCTTTTCAAAACCTTAATATGTCGTTTGGGTGTAACACCACCAAAGATGACACCAACTTTCATGTCTAGATGAGCCCCATAATGCTCAAACTGCTCACCAATTTGAATGGCTAATTCCCTTGTAGGTGCCAATACCAGTGCACGAACCTGCTTCCTGTCCTCTTGGTCACCTTCTCTATCTCCTTTTAAGAGATTCTGCAATATAGGAATGGCAAATGCAGCTGTTTTCCCCGTTCCTGTTTGAGCACATCCCACTAAATCTCTTCCTTTTAGTAACACGGGAATAGCTTGTTTTTGTATAGGGGTTGGCTCTTGATAATCTTGCGCCTCAACCCCTTTAATAATTGCTTGATCTAACCCAAAATCCTCAAATACCATTTATATCTCCTCATCTGTTTGATGTTTCATTAAAATACTATACCTCTTATCCTAACTGAATCACTCTAAACATTCAACCCACTTCTCCTTGTTCCCACCCTACTCCCCTCACTCAAAAATAAAAAGCTTAAAGGTTTTACACTTTTAAGCTTTGATGACACACCATTCTCACTGGTGCAGGTAAATCAGTATTGTTATGCTCTTTTTCAACGATTTCAAAACCACTTTTTAGATAGGCATTGATCGCTTGAGCATTGTCTTTTACAACATCAAGTCCAATGGGTTTGTCTTTATGGGTTTCCTTAAAATAGTTAAGAAGCATTTTCCCAATTCCTAAGTTCTGATACGCTTCATCAACTGCTACATTGGATATATAGTATGCGTTTGTAAAATCTTCTCTAATTACTTTTTGCCAATAAACATCAAAAACCCCATCAAAGTATTTTGGCACTTCTATTGCTAGTTTTGAAAAAGCTTGCTTGTAAGCCTCCCTATCATTCATATAATCCTCTTCAATAAAGCAAAGCATACCTACAACAGCTTTTTCATACTCTGCCACAATTAAGTTTTTAATGCTAATATTGATTGTTTCTGTTGATATAAGTTCCTGTAGAATCCGAGCTGCACAATTTACATCACCAAACATGGCCCCATAAATATTCAGGTCTGACGAATAGATAAGCTTTGCAATTTGTTTTACATCATCCGTTCTTACTGCTTTTCTAATTATAATTTTATTTTTATCAATCATCATATTCTCCTTCTATATAATAAGTTTCATAGGTATATTCTACTAAATTCTTCAATTATTGATTGGATACAGCCTTTGTTATTGCTCTAAAAAAGGCAACCGTTTTCTTTTCCTTATCATCCTCTTCAAACTTTGAATCTGCACCTGTTTTTACAATGATTACCTCTTTGTCAGGATTGATATATATCCATTGACCAAAAACACCAATTGCCATAAACTCATTTTCATCCCCTTCAGGTATCCACCATTGATAGCCATACCCCAACTCACTATATGGTTTACCATCCTTTGGCGCTTTTAATTGAGGAGCATTTGTTTCTACAGAATCCTTAATCCAGTTTTTAGGTATAATTTGCTTACCTTCAAAAACTCCATCATTCATATATAACCTACCAAATCTAGCATAATCCCTTAACGAAATGTGAAGCCCACCATTTGCCAGCTCTTTATTATTACTAAGTGTCCAGTATGCGTCATTCTCAACACCTATCTGGGACCATATTTTCTCCTCCATATACTTACTTAAGCTCTTACCTGTTGCATTTGAAACAATCTCTCCTAAAATATCTGTATTGATACTTGAATACGTTCTATTTGTACCAGGCTCATGTGCAAGTCCAAATTTAACAATAGACTTCATTTTAGAGACTCCAAACATACTTGTCATAGAAATCTTACTCATATCAGACACTTCATCAAAATCAATCCCTGATGACATTTGCAGGCAGTCTTTAATCGTTATCTTCTCCATTTCAGTATCTTTAAATGCTTCTATATACTTGCCTATAGAATCCTCCACACTGTCTATATAGCCTTCTTCTATTGCAATACCAACTAAAGCCGAAGTGAAGGATTTACATACAGAGTTTGAGGAAAAACGCGTATTCTCACCTGCACCTAAATAGTAATTTTCATATGCAATTTTATTATTGGCAACTACAAGTAACCCAGACGTTTTGGTTTCTTCTAGAAATTTATCCGTTACTAACTTTTCCCCACGAAATTCAAAGGTATCTATCATAGGAACTAGATCATACTCAAATTTTGATACACTTTCACTCTTTGATATTTTGGTTGAAGGTTGTATTTCATACATTGTTTGAAAGCTATGTGCCAGATTCTTCTCTTCAAAAGCATTGATGGAACGATACACTAAAAGCAGAGTATCTCCATAAATCACACCTACTGTTATAACGGCTACAACAACCATTAAAAGTCCAATCATAAAAATTTTTTTCATTATTTTCTCCTTTATCTCTTCAGATTTATTATGTTATGTCTTCATTTGCTTCCACCATAGTAATCTGTGTTGTAACCACACGGTCAAGCATAACTTTTATAAATGCATAAGGAGAATCTTATATTCTATTTTTCCTAATTTCCAATCTATGACTATAGGTTATTTTTGTTCATAAGCGCATCTCTTTTTTAGAATAATTGAAAGGACTACTACAGCACAATCTGCAATAGGTGTTGCAATAAATAACCCTATTATTGGTAATAGACCAAAATTAGAAAAAATGGTTGGAAGCAAAAAGAGTAATGGAATCACCAAAAACACCTGTCGCGTTAAAGCAAGTAATACAGAGGCAATCTCTTTACCAGTCACTTGCAGTAGTGTGATATTAATATAAAATATTCCTACTAAAGGGAAACCACTAAAAATGATTAACAAAATAGTTTGTGATAGAGCTAGTATTTCGCTGTTACCACCAAAAACATAAAGTAACTGTTCCCCCCATAGAACTACTATTACTAATGCTATGACACCGTAGATGGCACAATATTTTTGAGTCATTGAAGATATACGCTTTACTTTTTCTTTTTCCCCTTCTCCACTAAAATATGCAATGATTGTTTGTACACCCTGGCTTAACCCTACAATTGGCATAAGTAAAATCATATAAATACGTTGAGCAATGCTCCATGCTGCCACAGATAGGGTAGTGCCAGTATGAAGCAATTGACCATTTACAAAAAAGCCAGTACATCCCCCTAGCATTTGAATTACAGTTTGTGCAAATCCGATTTTAAACATTTCTTTTCCAAGAGCACATACCCTAACTAAATTTATCTTCTGAGTTATTTGAAGCATGCTTTTTTTCTGTAGAAACAAAATAGATAATATCACACAAATCAATTCACTTATAAATGTCCCCCATGCCAACCCCTGTATTCCCATGTGAAAACCGAAGCTTAGTAAAGCATTGAAAAAGATATTTACCACAACTGCAACAGTAATAATCACCATTTCTGCCTTTGGGAATCCAAGTGCACGTATAGTACAAGTCATCGTATATCCTACACTACTAATGATATTACTCACTAACTGAATCTTCATGTAGACAGTTGCAAGCTGTAGTATCTCTCCTTCTGCACCTATGATTTGTAGGATAGAAGTTAACCCAATGCCACAAAGCAAAGAAGCAATGCTAGATACAAGAATAGACATTAAAAGTCCTACAATCATAGAACTCTTTCTATTTTCTTCATCATTAAAATATTTTGCTATCAATACACCACTTGACATTGCAAAAAGAGTCTGTAGTGCTGTAAAGACACTAAGTAATGGGCTAATCAAAGCCATAGCTGAAAGAGCACTTTCTCCTATTCTAGGAAGATTTCCTGCAAAGGCAGTATCAGTAATCCCTGTTAGCATCTCTATAACAAGTGCCAAAATAGATGGAATGCCAAATAGTAAAATTAATTGATTGAGTGTTTTGTTTTCATATACATTATCTTTCATATCGTTATATCCCTCCTCAAATTAGAATAGCAGATAAACACGACACCTTATGTCGTGTTTATCTGCTATTTTTTCTAAACTGACTATAACTAAGAAAGGAACGATCAAATTCTACTTCTGTCGGCTCAATGGTAGTAATTTCAGTAACCTTCAATAATATATAATCCTGTGCATGAGCAAATAAGTATAACCCGTCACGCTTTAAGACATATTCCAAGCATGCTACATTTGAAATCCCATCCACCTGGGCAAGCACCTGTTCATCCAAACAGTAATTTATAACTTTACATATTTCTGTATCTGTATCTATTGGAGCATCCACTAAGTCAATGGAAAGATAATCTTGCATATCTCTTTCCACTAAGGTAGTAAGACTTGAGTCTAACAAACATAGCTTTTGTATAATGGCATCTTTCCGCTGTGTAACTGTAAAGCTGTCTGCAACGCTAAGTGCTAAAATGATATGATGAATCTCTTCTGGAGTAAAAAACGAACTTGCAAACTGATATTTTTCATCCAGATATACACCGCCACCAATCCCTTGTGTACAATATATAGGAATGCCTATTCCTGATAAACGGTCAATATCCCTCTCAATAGTCTTTTTACTTACTGCTAATAGCTCTGCCAGTTCTCCATAGGTTGATTTTCTGTATTTCAGCAAATAAATTAATAGTTCAAATTGTCTACTTTTCAGTACCTTCTCTCCTCCCAAAACTTATTAACCTAAATATATTATCACAATAACGAATATGGCTCAATTAACAAACTGCCAATCCATAAAAAAGCAACTTTCTGGCTTTTATACCACTCAAGAACTTTTCTCTATCCACTTCTAAGATTCTTACTTGTTCACTCATTAGATTTTTCATTAAATACCCCCCTAGACGCAAAACAAAAGGCTTACAGGTTTTTTAACACCTATAAGCCTTGATTTTATTTTCATTATTTAACTAATTTTACAACTGTTTCAACGTGAGTCGTATGTGGGAACATATCAACTGGTTGTACTTTTTCAACTTTATAGCCTTGTTGATCAAGATATCCTAAATCTCTTCCTAGTGTAGCTGGATCACAAGATACATAAACGATTTTCTTAGGATTCATTTTCACAAGGGTTTCAAGTAATGCTTGGTCGCACCCTTTTCTTGGTGGGTCTACAACGATTGTATCTGCTGTCAGACCATTTGCATATTGTTCTGGGATCACTTCTTCAGCTTTTCCTACGAAGAACTCTACGTTATGAATGTCATTAAGTGCTGCATTTTCACATGCATTTTCAATGGCTGGTGCTACAATCTCTACACCATACACTTTCTTTGCTTTTTGTGCTAAGAAGAGAGAAATAGTCCCAATACCGCAGTAAGCATCCCATACTGTCTCATTGCCTTCAAGCTCAGCGTATTCTAATGCTTTGTCGTAAAGCACTTTGGTTTGCTCTGGATTGACTTGGAAGAAGGAAAGAGCAGAGATTTTGAATTTTAAATCTCCAATAGTATCAATGATATAGTCTCTTCCTTCAAGGACTTTAATCTCATGTCCTAAAATCACATTAGTTTTTGCTTTATTGATATTGAGTAACACACTTGTTAAGCCTTCTACTGCATGTAAAGCTTCTAGTAATTTGTCGCTGTGTGGAAGCTCATTGCCATTAACCACTAAGCATACCATCACTTCTCCAGTATAGAAACCTGTCTTAATCATGAGGTGTCTAACTAAGCCTTTATGTGTTTCTTCATCATAGATAGATATATTGTTTACTTCTAAGAAGTTTCTTACGATTTCAATGATTTGCTCGCAACGTTTGTCTTGAATCCCACAAGTTGACCAATCTACAACTTTGTGTGTACGGCTCATATAGAAACCAATTTGTACTTTCCCATTTTCCTTGCGAATAGGGTATTGGGCTTTGTTACGATAATGTGCTGGTGCTTCCATCCCTAGGGTTGGAAGCACTTCTATATCTTTAAGTCCACCAATACGTGTAAGGGCATTATATACCTTGCTTTGTTTCCACTCAAGTTGTGCTTCATAGCTCATATGTTGAAGTTGACAACCACCGCATTTAGTTGCTACTTCACAAGTCACTTCACTTCTTCTTGGTGACGGACTAAAAATCTTTTCAATCTTTCCATAGGCTAAGTTCTTTTTCACTTTAAGTATTTTAACTTCTAACTGATCACCTGTTATCGCTTCAGGCACAAAAACAACGAAGTCATTGATTTTCCCAACGCCTTCTCCATTTGTACCTATATCTGTAATCGTCATCTCATAAAATTTATTTTTCTCTACTGACATCTTTCTTCTCCTGGTCTTTAATGAAAACTTGGTGTTTCGCCTTCTTCATCTTTAAGTAGTGTACGAATAGCCTTGGCTATTGCTTTTTCTTCTACTTCTTGCATCTTTGTTGTAAGATTACGTTGGATGAAATGATCAAGTAAATTTGAACGTTGTGGTTGTACTTTTTTATTAGTGTTATCTTTTTCTCCCATTTCTAATCCTCTTCCTCGCATTCACATACCGTATACTGGCAAATACAATTTCTGCATTTAATATAGCTTTTTTTCTCATTTGTCTTATACTTTCCCTCTAGCATGAGGTGCATATCACGTAATGTATTTTTCACCATAAGGCGATGCTTATAGGTATTACGTATTTTAAAAGTTTTGTTACTATAAACTAACTTACCATAAGGTGGTTTCTTGCCATACACAGCTTCTACAAGTAAAAAATACGCCAAAAGCTGCATCATATCCCCCTCATGTGGTAAGTCTTCTTTGGCAACACCACTTTTGATTTCAAAAGGTATATAACGTCCTGTTAAAAATGTCTTAAATATATAATCCGGCTTGCCTTGTAAGTCATATTCCTCTGATACCAGCATCTTGCCACCATTCTCATCTGTATAAATCATCCGTGCAAAAGGTAAACCGACTTGCATTTTCTGCTTACAAGATATACTTGGTCTAAATAAATAGTAGCAAAGGAAAAGACCACAAGCTCCTAATAATAGTGCTTCTCCTATTTCCATATGCCTACTCCTTTAAATATAAGGATTAATAGGCCGATAAGGATAATAATCCTTATAACTTTCATAATTCGATATCTGAAGTGATAAGACGTATGGTGCTTCATCCCTTTTGTAAAGTATTCCGTATGCTCACTATGCTCTATGTCTAGTGCCTCATACATCTGGGTTAAACTTTTTGCACCATATACTCTTTTGTAATACCATTGGTTAGGGCAATACATAAAACGATTCAGCTCGTTGGCTGAAATACGGGTACTACTTTTTTTCATAGCATTGAACGTCTCATATTTCTTGTTAAAATTTTGTTGTATCCTAGACTTGGCTCATTTGGATCTGAGTTTCTAAGCATTTCTTCAAACATTTTCAGCTTAGAATCACTATAGTCTGCAAGGTGTACAATCATGGCTTCAATACATTTAGGACGTTTTGGTGAACCATATTCATATTCACCATGGTGAGAAAGAATAATATGTTTAAGAAGGAGTAACGCTTCTTGTGATAATTCTTCTATATTTGCTTTGGCTTCATTTACTTTTTCAACCCCAAGCATAATATGGCCTAGTAATTGGCCTTCGTCTGTATAATCATTCTTTGGAAAAGCTGAAAGTTCATAGATTTTACCTATGTCATGTAATAAGCACCCTGCTACTACTAAATCTACATTCACAGGTTCATAACGGCCGGCTAAAAATACACCGATTTCAGCAACGCTTACTGTATGTTCTAATAAACCACCTAAGTAAGCATGGTGTACGGATTTGGCTGCTGCTCCAGACATAAAGTATTTATAAATGATGTCATCATAAAAGATTGCTTCTAATAGCTTTTTGATACCTGGGTCTTTGACCTCATCAATTCTACTAAATAATTTTTCTTCTAGGACTTTGATATCTTTAGGTGTATGAGGAAGTAAATTTTTAAGTTCATAACTGCCTTCTTCTGCACGTTTAATCTTTCCAATATTGGCTTGTAGATTGTCTTGATATAATACAACCTCTGCTTCTACTGAAACCACATCATCTACATTAAATTCTTCAATCCCTGGATGAATTGCCCAGATCTTGCCTTCTATTATCCCTGTTGCATCTTGAAGCTTAACAGTAAGATAGTCTTTTCCATTTTTATTTTTAAGCATTTGCTTATATTTACATAGATAGCATCCTTGCATCTTCTCTTCTGATTTTAAGTCAACTATAAGGCTCATTTCATCCACTCCTTTATGCCCCATTGTAACATAAATGGAAAAATTATAAAAGACGATGAATGTCATTCATCGCCTTTTATGGTTTTATTGATTTTGACTTTGAAGCTGCGCTTGACTCTTGCCTCGAAGTTTAACATCTAAATTCACTTTTTCTGAACCACGTACTATCTTAAGAGAAACTTGATCACCTACTTGTTTCTCTAAAAGAAGTGCTTTAAGCTCTTCCATTGTAGCGATTCTTGTGCCATCAAATTCAATAATAATATCGCCTTGTTGCATACCTGCTATAGCTGCACTACTTCCTGGTTGTACTTGAACAACCATAATCCCTACTGGAATATCGTAGTAATTACCTAATTCCTCAGTTAAGTTTTCACCGACAATACCAAGTACTGGACGGTCAATACTACCATTTTGCATCAGTTCATCTACAATAGGTTTAACATCATTGATTGGAATAGCAAAGCCCATTCCTTCAATTTGGCTATCTACTAATTTGATGGTATTAATCCCAATAACTTCTCCTGTTGGTCCCACAAGGGCCCCACCACTATTACCTGGGTTAATCGCAGCATCTGTTTGAATCAGATTAAGTTTTTGATCTGTTAAGTTAATCTCACGGTCAAGGGCACTAATAACCCCTACAGTTACTGTATTTTCATAGGCTTCATCAATAGGTGTACCAATAGCCACTGCTAAGTCCCCTACACGTAGTGTATCATTATCACCCAGTGCAGCTGGTTGAATTTGATCTACAATATCTGTTGGTACGTCTGCTTTATTAACGGATACAACAGCAATATCTGTAACTGTATCGTAACCTACAATCTCTGCTGGTACCTTTGTATTGCCAAGGAAGGTCACTGTTAATGAGCTTGCCCCTTCTACAACGTGTGCATTAGAAATAATGAAGATTTTATCACCATCTGTTTTAAAGATAACCCCTGAACCAAGTCCTTCTTGATTGAATTCACCAGCCCATGTTGTCACAACCTTATTATTTTTAATAGATACAACAGATGGTCCTACATTGGCTGCAATATCTGCTATAGAATTATTCACATAGACAGGTGCTACATAACCTGTAGATTGGGCGAAAGAACTATTGTTATTGCCTCCATTTGTTGAAGAATCACTAAATTCCATACCGTATTTATCTGTATACAGTTGTTTGGCTAAAGGTGCTGTAAATGCATAGCCTGCTCCAAGAGAAGCACCACCTACAAGACTTACAATGGTAAGACCTGCTACAAATTTACCAAATCCTCCTGAAGATTTTTTCTTACGAGGTGCCTTTTTCTCTTTAATGGTCTCATGGTAGTAGGTATTATTCTCATCCATAATAGGAGGAAGAGGATTGGTACTACTTGCCACTTTTGGCTCTTCTGTATAGCTGCCAGCTTGCCCATTTTGTGTATAATCTGTCTGACTTTGATTATTTGCTGAATTGCTAGATGTATAAGATCCTCGTTGTGATGTATGTGCAGGGTTAACTTGTGTATAGTTTGCCTGTTGTGTTACATTCCCTTGCTCCATAGTTGAAGGTACTGTTTGTTTGTCTGTATTGTTGCTATTTACATTTATAGATTCTGCTGGCTGAACTTGATCAGCTGGTATCCCTTGTGCATCTGGTATCGGTGTATAAGGAACATCTATTATTTTGTTATTTTTATTTGATTCATTTCTATTATTATTATCTTGCATCAAGATCGCCTCCATTTACAATTCGTTTTTGATAACTGTAGTATAGGTTCGGATTTTGAATAGTGTATGAATACAATGTAAAAAGAAGGTAGTATTATTTTGAACTAAACTTTAGAAAGTGTGAAGTAAAATGTAACAGGTTCACCTTCATTTGAAATAATACCTAGTTCTTCATTATGCTGACGGATTGTTTCCTTTACAATCACAAGGCCGATGCCCATTCCTGTCTTATCCTTACCCCTTGATAGATCAGACTTGTAGAATCTCTCCCAAATATTCTTTTGATCTTCTTTCGAAATACTTGGACCGCTATTTCTAATATAAACCCAAACTTTATTTTGTTTTGCTACAGTTTCTACTTCAATTGTTCCCTGATTATTAACAAATTTAAACGCATTATCTAACAAATTTTGAACAACTCTTGCAATTTTTTCTGGATCTGCAAATACCATCTGCTCTTTTTTATCAAATAATACGTCTACCTTCACTTCTTTATCCTTTGTAATTTGTTCAAAGTTATCAAGAAGGTCTCGGATCATCTCATGTAGATTAAATTCCATTTTCTTAAGCGGTAAGTTGCCTTCTTCCATACGACTCAGTTCTAAAATGTCATTGGTCATCTTAATCATACGTTGAGATTCGTTTAAAACAATACGTAGATACTTGTCATGCTTCTCTGGTGGAATGGTGCCATCTAATATGGCTGTCACAAAACCTTGAATAGATGTAAGAGGTGAACGCATATCGTGAGAGACATTGGCTATAAAGGCTTTACGATTGGCGTCAATTTTATCTAGCTCTTCCGCCATATAGTTAAGGGATTCACCAAGTTGAGCGATTTCATCTTCTCCCTCAACGTCTATACGCTTAGCAAAATCACCATTTGCAATCTTCTTAGCTACTTGGTTCATTTCTTTAAGGGGTTTACTCATACGCTTTGAAGTATAGTAAATTAAAATAAAGATAATACCTGCTGTTACAAGGACAGCCTTTGCCAAGATACTTCTTACTTCATCAATCAGTGTCAGAATCTGTGGCATTGGTGTATGAATAAATAGGGCAAGCTCTACTTGGCCACCTATTTCAATAGGATAGCCCACAGTGAGTACAGGTGTAGAAAAATACTGTTCAAAGCCTGTTTCGCGAGAAATGATATTCCCTTCAAAGACTTTCTCAATGATTTCAGGATTGGCTAACTTTCGATCTAAAATCATAGAATCTTCTTTGCCTGAGACCATTTGCATTTTATGGTCTTTACCTACTATCCAAGTTGTTGCATCTAAATAACTATCTAATACTTTAATTCTAAGTGTGACGCGGTCTAATACTGAACTAATAGATTGATGCATTTCACCAACCTTTTGATATTCTTCAGCAATCAGCTCTGCTTGCTTAATCATAATGTTTTCTGTGTAGTCCACATAGTAACGTTGAAAAGCATTAGAAAAAATAGTGAAGAAGAAAACAAACGTAACAATTAAAATACCGATATAAAGGGTTAAAAGTTTATTAAATAAAGAAGAGAATAGGACTCTCTTCTTTACTTTTCGAACTTGTACCCTACTCCCCATACTGTTTTTATGCTCCATGGATGATCACCTTCAAATTTGTCTCTTAACCTTTTAATGTGTACGTCAACTGTACGTGTATCGCCTACAAAATCATAGCCCCAGATTTTGTCTAAAAGCTGTTCTCTTGTAAATACTTGCTTTGGATGGCTTGCTAAAAAGTATAGAACTTCTAACTCTTTTGGTGGTAACTCTAAGATATTACCTTGATAGGTTACAGAATAGTTATCTTTATCTACGATTAAGTCTTCAAGGACAATACGATTTTTTGTTTCAGTAGGTTCTGCTTCTTCTTTTACTGTACGACGGAGTACAGCTTTGACACGGGCAATTAATTCTTTTGGATCAAATGGTTTGGCAATATAGTCATCTGCGCCTAACTCAAGCCCTAATACTTTATCAAACACATCACATTTTGCTGTAAGCATAATGATAGGGGTTTTACTTGTACGTCTAATGTATTTACATACGTCATAACCATCCATCTCTGGTAGCATGACATCAAGTAAGATTAAATCTGGTTTATAAGATTCAAATGCATCTACAGCTTGTTTCCCACTGTAAACTTCTTGTGTGTCATAGCCTTCCTTTTGAAGATAGAGCGAAATGAGCTCTGCAATATTGGTATCGTCATCTACAACGAGAATTTTACTTTTGTTCATTAAGACTTCCTCCTTTGTCTCGTTTAATCTATTTCTACAATTATTTAATTTCTACAACAGTTACACCCATCTCACCTTCGCCATATACACCTGGGCGATGAGAAGCAATATGTGGGTGACGACGTAACATCTGTGTGATGGCCTGTCTTAAGGCACCTGTACCTTTACCATGGATAATAGTCGCTTGTTTTAAACCTGCTAAATACGCATCATCTAAATATTTATCTACAATAGGTAAGGCTTCATCTACCATTAGACCACGTACATCTATTTCTGTTTTAATATTCATTGTTTTACTTACTGCATGAGAATTACCTGTTGCTCTTGTTCTATTTTTCTTAACTGGTGCTTTTGGTGCCTCATCTTCATCTACACGCTGTAAATTAGAAATATGCACTTTCATTGGTAAAATACCAATTTGAACTTTTGCATTGCCTGCACTGTCTGGTACTTCAAGAATCACCCCTTGTTGCATTAAGTTGGTGACAAGTACTTTTTCACCCACTTCAATGTTTTTAATTGGTTTCTTGTAAGTATGTTTTGGCCCAATAGCTCTTTGTATTTTATTTTGTCTTTGTTCAACACCTTCTGATACTTTTTTCTTCGCATCATGTAAACCTTTTTCATCAATAACAATACGTGCTTCTCTGGCTGCTTGACGTACTTCTTTTAACATCTCATCTGTTTCTTTTTGAACGTCACGAAGCAGCTGGGCTGCCTTTTCATTAGCACGTTCCATAATACGTTGTTTGGATTTTTCAAGTTTCTTACGTTCTTTTGTAATCTCTTCTTTAAAGTGTTCAGCTTCTTTTCTAAAGGTTTCTGCTTTTTCTTTTTCAATTTCAGCCATACGTTTGCTATATTCTAGCTCAACTAAAATGTCTTCCATTTTCACATTTTCTTTGTGCAAGAACTGCTTTGCATCTTCAATGAGATGTTCTGCTAAACCAAGCTTCATAGAAATAGCAAAGGCATTACTTTTTCCTGGTACACCTATGAGTAATTTGTAAGTTGGTCTTAAAGATTCTACGTCAAATTCACAGCTTGCATTTTCTACACCTTCTGTAGAAAGGGCATAAAGCTTCAGTTCACTATAGTGCGTGGTTGCTACTGTACGAATTTGTTGCTTACGTAAGTGTTCTAGAATAGACATAGCAAGTGCCGCCCCTTCAACAGGGTCAGTTCCTGAACCTACCTCATCTAAAAGAATCAATGAGTTTAATGTCATTTGATCTAAAATACGTACTAAGTTAGTCATATGTGCAGAGAATGTACTTAAACTTTGTTCAATACTTTGTTCATCCCCTAAGTCTGCAAAGACATCATCAAAGACATTGACAATACTACCTTCAGCAGCCGGAATTTGCATCCCTGATTGTGCCATTAAAGTAAATAAACCTAAAGTCTTTAACGTAACTGTTTTACCACCTGTATTCGGACCTGTTATAAGAAGGGTTGTAAATTGGTCACCCACATAAACATCAATGGGTACAACTTCTTTTTGATCTAAGAGTGGATGTCTCGCTTTCTTTAAGTGGATAAAACCTTTGTGATTAAGTCCTGGCTCACGTGCATCCATTTTAAGCGCACATTCTGCTTTCGCAAAAATCACATCGAGGCATGTAATTTGCTCAAAGTTTACAAGGACATAAGGTGCAATATCTGCAACTAAGTTTGTAAGCTCTGTTAAAAGTTTCTCAATTTCTTCTTCTTCCTTCATATGAAGGCTCTTTAAGCTATTATTCAGTTCTACAACTGCCATTGGCTCCATAAATACGGTTGCACCTGTAGAAGATTGATCATGGACAATCCCTTTAAAAGCATTTTTGTATTCTACCTTAATCGGTACACAAGAACGCCCTTGTCGCATGGTTACAACAGTTTCTTGAAGCATGTCTTGATATCTTGAAGAATAAAGGATACCATGAATGGTTTCTTTGATCTTACCTTCTGCAGATTTAATTTGTCTACGGATTTGGTAAAGCTCTGGCGTTGCATCATCTGCATATTCATTTGGTGCTACAATACAACGACTGATTTCACGCTCAACATCATTATAAACACCAATGGCTTCAAAGTATTTTTCAAGATGTGGTGATTTAACTTCTTCACAATCTTCTTTATAATAATTTTTCACTCTTCTACTTGTTTTAAGTAAACTTGCTATATTTAAAAGTTCATCTCCGCTTAAAATCGCTCCAATTTCTACACGTTTAATAGCTGTAAAAATTTCCTTTGCATTACTTAATGGGAGTTTGCCCTTTTTCACGCTCATGCTTAAAGCTTCTGAAGTTTCTTTTTGTAGTTTAGTAACCTCTTCAAATGAAGAGCTTGGTAAAAGTTGTTCAATACGTGCTTTACCTGCTTCGGTTACTGCATGTCCAGCAAGTATCGCTCTAATTTTATGAAATTCTAATTTTATTAACGCTCTCTCGTTCATAACTTCCTCTTTTATTAATTTGACATCATTATTTTGATTATTTTTATCCTTATTATTGCACATTTTTAACTTTTTGAAAACTATAAAGGAGACGTTACACTAAATTTAGTATGGTGTCTTCCATTTTTTTAATACCTATAATAAATAAAAGGAGGCTGTTCAATTGAACAACCTCCTTTTTCTATAATACACGTATTGCTTTGACGAAGTTACGGTCATAGTATGGACTCTTAAGATTACTAATGGTTACACCACGATCACTTTCAGAATGGATAAACTTACCGTTTCCAACATAAATTCCTACATGTGAAATATTTCCTCTATTGATGCCATTGGTATCAAAGAAAAGCAAATCTCCTGTACGAAGCTGATTCACACCTACTTCAGGACCATCTGTAGCCTGCATATAAGATACACGACTAATATCTACATCAAATGCTTTAAATACTTGTTGAGTAAAACCTGAGCAGTCTACCCCTGCCCTTAAGTTGTTGCCACCCCATACATAAGGTGTACCTATAAACTTCATACCATATTCTACAACTTCCTCACCCTTTACTTTTGTATAAGGGATAAGATCTTTACGGGCTACTTCAACATACTGGTTATAAACCCAACCTTCTTTATCATCTATAATTACTTTGTACCATTCGTCATTCTTACCAACAACCTTGATGGCTTGATTACTTACCTTGCCGATTACTTCTGCTTGAATATCTGGATGGTTACGTATATTGACTTCCTTACTGGTTACCTTACCTGTCATTCCTACAGTTTGAGGAAACAAGGCTCCCTGTTTAGTCTCAGCAGCATATACTGTGGTACACATGCAAAGTAACATGCTCATGACAAATATATGCAGTTTTGTTCTTTTCATAATTTCCTCCTGTATCTTTTCAAATCTTGCTATAGTATGCTCGACTATCAAAATCTTTATACATAGAGGAATTATTTTTTTATAAAATACCTTTTACCACTGTAAACGATGGAGTTCGCCTGTCTTTTGTAAAAGTT
This sequence comes from Niameybacter massiliensis, assembly GCF_001282685.1. Lineage (GTDB taxonomy): Bacteria > Bacillota > Clostridia > Lachnospirales > Cellulosilyticaceae > Holtiella > Holtiella tumoricola. The sequence goes on from NZ_LN875035.1 coordinate 826,125, forward strand.
TATAATCTGTTTGACGAAGTGCTTCATAAAGGACAACAGCAACTGAGTTTGAAAGATTTAAAGAACGTGCACTTTCAATCATTGGAATACGTACACAAGTGTCCTCATAGTTGATAAGAATTTCTTCTGGTATACCTGCTGATTCCTTACCAAACATGATATAAGCATCTTCTTCATATTCTACTTCAACATGTGTATGATGCGCTTTTGTTGTTGCCATAAAGATTTTAGGGTTATTATTTTTCTCTAAAAATTCTTCGAAGTTCTTATATGTTCTAACATCTAATAAATGCCAGTAGTCAAGTCCTGCACGCTTTAAAGCTTTCTCATCAATTGAAAAACCTAATGGTTCAATAAGATGAAGTGTTGCCCCTGTTGCAGCACATGTACGTGCAATGTTTCCTGTATTTTGTGGAATTTCTGGTTCGTGTAATACAATATGCATAGTGTCATGCCTCCTTATTCTCTATGCCCATTATAGTACACTTTATTTTCTTTTATCAAGTTCACTTTGTATATCTCCCCAACAAACCCCTTCTTCTACCATCAATACAGTCAAATGATACATTAAATCTGCGATTTCTCCTGTCAATTCTTCTGTATTTTTATCTTTTGCAGCAATGATGACTTCTGAAGCCTCTTCCCCTACTTTTTTAAGGATTTTATTGACACCTTTTTCAAATAGATAATTGGTATAGGAGCCTTCTTGTGGGACTAACTTACGTTCTAAGATGGTCTCTTGTAATTCGGTTAGCATATTATGCCCACTTGCTTTGCGTGCTAGTGATGCCACTTGTACATTTCCTGTACTGTCTAAGGTTGTGAAGAAGCAGGTTGCATGACCTGTATGACAAGAGATACCCCCTTCTTGCTCAATTTGAATCAGTAATGTATCCCCATCACAGTCTACACTCATACTCTTTAAATATTGAAAATGTCCAGAAGTTTCTCCTTTAAGCCATAAACTCTTTCTTGAGCGGCTATAGTAATATACTTTTCCGGTCTCTAATGTTTTTTCTAGTGCTTCTCTATTCATATAAGCCAACATTCTTACCTTTTTTGCATGTGCATCTTGTGCAATCACAGGTACTAGACCTTTTTCATCAAATCTAATCTGATTTAAAAATTCTTGTTGTGTCATTTCTTTCCCCCTTTTATAAACGTATAGGTAAATTACGCCCTGCTAAATAAGTCTTTAACTCTTTAATGGGTAATTCTTTAAAGTGGAATAAAGAGGCTGCTAGTGCTGCATCCGCTTTCCCTGTAGTAAAGGCGTCATAGAAATGTTCTTTATTCCCCGCGCCTCCAGAAGCAATAACAGGTATACCTACACTTTCACTAATACGTCTTGTAAGTTCTAAGTCATATCCTGCCTTTGTACCATCACAGTCCATACTTGTAAGTAGAATTTCTCCTGCCCCGTAGTCTTCCATCTGTTTTGCCCACACAATGGCATCTAGACCTGTATTGGTTCTTCCACCATGTATATAGACTTCAAAGCCTGTTCCATCTGCTTTACGTTTGGCATCAATAGCTACAACAATACACTGGCTTCCAAAGCGCTCAGCCCCTTTTGATACAAGGATAGGGTCTTTCACTGCCTGTGAATTAATTGAAATCTTGTCTGCACCTGCATTTAAAAGATTACGAATATCTCCTAAATTTCTAATCCCCCCTCCAACTGTAAGAGGAATAAAGACTTCGCTTGCTGTTTTTTCCACCACATCTAGCATAATATTTCTCTCATCTGAAGACGCTGTAATATCCAAAAAGACAATTTCATCTGCGCCTTCTTCGCTATAAGCTTTGGCTACTTGTACGGGATCACCTGCATCAATTAAGTTGACAAAATTAACCCCTTTTACAACACGACCACCTGTTACGTCTAGGCAAGGTATAATACGCTTACTGAGCATTGTACTTTCCTCCTTCTAGCTGTTGCTTTTCAAATAAGCCAACAGCTTCCTTAAGGTCGATTGCCCCAAGATAAAGTGCTTTACCTATAATAGCACCTTCTACACCAGCTTCTTCTACTGCCTGTAAATCTGCCAATGTAGCAACCCCACCAGAAGCTACAATCCTAAGTCCAGTTGCTTCAACCAGTCGTTTGGTCTCCTCTACGTTTGGGCCTTGCATCATACCATCTTTTGCAATATCTGTATAGATAATCGTCTTTACCCCTAACTTTTTAAGCTCTAAGCAAAAATCTACTGCACTAATATCCGTCACTTCAAGCCAACCTTCTATGGCGACACGGCCCTCTTTGGCATCTACACCTACAACAATTTTGTCACTTCCAAAACGGTTAATGGCTTCTTTGACCAAAGCCTTATCCCTTACTGCTACACTTCCTAATATAATACGATTTACACCTAAGGCTAACTTTTCTTCTATTTGAGAAAGGGTACGAATTCCGCCCCCTAGTTCTACTGGAATACCTACTGCTTCAATAATACTTTTGATGGCCGCTTCATTGATACTTCTACCTTCTTTTGCCCCATCTAAATCTACTAAATGTATGTAACTTCCACCTTCTTTTTCCCACCTTTTTGCCATTTCACTAGGTGTATCTCCAAATACTGTCACTGCATTGTAATCACCTTGTACAAGCCTTACACACTTGCCATCCTTTAAATCAATCGCTGGATAGAGTCTCATTTTTTCCCTCCCTTACTTGGTTTCATGCTTGATCATCTCATACTCAAACTATAAGCTTGCAAAATTCTTCAACATCTGTAAGCCTACCGTACTACTCTTTTCTGGGTGAAATTGTGCCCCATAAATATTATCTTTTTGTACAGCCACCCCAAACCGCTTACCATAGGTGGTGTAGGCACTAATCATTCCCTCTGCGCCCTCCATATGATAGGAATGTACAAAATAGGCATAACTGTTATTGGGCACGCCTTCAAATATAGGTTCGTGCTTCACAATCTCCAATGTATTCCACCCCATATGGGGTACTTTTAAAGGGACTTCTAACTTCACAATATCTCCTGGTATGTAGCCTAATCCTTTATAGCTTCCATTTTCATAGCTGTTTTCAAATAAAAGTTGCATACCTAAGCAAATCCCTAAGAAGGGTTTCTCTGAATAGGCACTTTCATCAATCACTTCTCTTAACCCTGAAGCATTAATAGTATGAATAGCATCTTTAAAAGCACCCACACCTGGCAAAATCACCTTCTCACTTTGACCAATGACTTTAGGATCCGCTGTAATGATAGACTCAACCTCTATACTTTGAAGTGCTTTATGGACATTTTTTAAATTTCCCATTCCATAATCAATAATTGCGATCATCTTACACCTCCAACATGCCTTTTGTAGAAAGTACACCTTGAATACGAGGATTATAGCCAACAGCCTGCGCCAATGCTTTTGCAAATGCCTTACACATACCCTCTATGATATGATGGTCATTCTTGCCTCTTAAGATCTGGATGTGCAAATTCATTCCTGCCTGCACAGCTACTGCACGGAAGAATTCTTCCACCATTTGGGTTTCAAAGCTTCCTACACGCTCACTTGTAAACGGTGTATCTATATCTAAATAAGGTCTTCCTGATAAGTCTAGAGCACATAAGATCAAGGCTTCATCCATAGGTACAATACGGTCCCCATAGCGTTCAATCCCAGTCTTGTCACCTAATGCAGCTTTTATGGCTTGCCCCAGTACGATCCCTGTATCTTCAATAGTATGATGCCCATCTATATAAAGGTCACCCTTTACTTTAACTTCTAAGTTCATAAAGCTATGTTTACCTATATGTGTCAGCATGTGGTCAAAGAAACCTATACCTGTTTCAATGTCTACTTTTCCCTCTCCATCTAGATCGAGAGCAATATAAACTTGGGTCTCTGCTGTTTTTCGTTCTATTGTACTTTTGCGCATTTACATCTCCCCTTTAACTTTTGACTTTAAATCTCGCTTCACCTGCTCCATTTGTTGTTTAGTACCTATTGAAATACGGTAATAACGTTTTTCGTTATATTGAAAACGCTTCACATAGATAGAGGCGTCACGTAAATAGTCATCCAGTGGCCATTTAGAATCTATCCATAAGAAATTGGTAGCAGAAGGATAAACTGTACATCCTAAGCTTTCTAAATAACGTTTAAAGTCCTCCCGACTTTCTACAATACTTTTTATTAACGGCATAAAATGTCCATGGTGGTTTGCTACCCAAGTTGCAATCTCTTCAGAAAAGCAATTTAAGTTATAAGGTGGCTTTACCTTACCAATCATCTGAATCACTTCTGGTGCTGCAAGGGCATAACCTACACGGCTCCCTGCTAAGCCATAAGCTTTTGAAAAGGTGCGTAATACAATCACTTGAGGGTAGTCTTTTAACAACTGAATGCCACTCTCTTCTGTAAATTCCATATAGGCTTCATCAATCACAAGGAAGCCTATTTTAAGCTTTGCTAACCTTTTAATAGCCTCTAATGCCATCTTAGAACCTGTTGGATTGTTGGGATTACAAATAAAGGTAAGCTTCGGTTTATGTGCAAGGATTGCTTCTTCCAATGTCTCCACATTATAAGAAAAATCCTCATTTAAGGGCACTTCTATCACTTCTCCATGATTAACGGTTGCACTCAACTTATACATGCTAAAAGAAGGCTTAGGTACTACAATACATTCCCCAACTTCTAAAGTACTACGCATTAAACAATCAATGACTTGGTCTGACCCTACTCCACATAAGACCCAATCGGCTTCTACGTCATAGAGCTTGCCTATTGCTTCACGTAACTTGGTACTATCTGTATCTGGATAATAATTAATAGGCATGGTTTGTGCCCACTCACTCATATGCGCTCTTAACGCTTCTAAAACAGGATAGGTATTTTCATTAGCATCTAGCTTAATGCCTTCTATAATATACGGTGCATGGTAAGGCACCATCTCTCTCACACTTTTTCTAAATAGCTGCTCCATCTCATCTCCCCCTTATTGATTCTCTTTACGTACTTTAACAGATAGGGCATGGGCATATAAGCTTTCACTTTCTGCAAAATCAATGACTTGATCTGCCAAAGCATAAAATGATTCTGGTGTAAAAGATAATACACTGCTTCTTTTTACGTAGTCTTCTACACCTAATGGTGAGAAGAATCTTGCCGTACCACTTGTTGGTAACACATGATTAGGGCCTGCCATATAATCGCCTAAAGGCTCAGGTGTATAGTGTCCTAAAAAGACTGCACCAGCATTTTTAATTTTGCCTAGCCATTCAAAAGGTGTAGCGACTGCTAACTCTAAATGCTCTGGCGCTATTTCATTGGCCGTTTCACAGGCTTTCTCTAAGTTTTCTTCTATTAAAATAGCACTATAATTTTTAAGGGATTTCTTTAAAATCTCTTGGCGTGGTAATTGATTATAAAGGCGCCCTACTTCTTCTTGTACTTTTAACGCTAAAGCACGAGATGGTGTAATCAATACACTAGAAGCTAGTTCATCATGTTCTGCTTGAGATAATAAATCCGCTGCCACATAGGTTGGATTGGCACTTTCATCAGCAATGACTAATATTTCACTCGGCCCTGCTATAGAGTCAATACTTACATACCCATACACTTCTCTTTTTGCAAGTGCTACATAGATATTGCCTGGTCCTACAATCTTATCCACTTTAGGTATGGTCTCTGTTCCAAAGGCTAAGGCTGCCACTGCCTGTGCCCCACCTATTGTATAAAGTTCATCCACACCTGCTAAGTATGCTGCTGCCAGTACATTTTGTGGCACTTTTCCATCTTTACAAACAGCTTTAGAAATAGGTGTTACCATGACTATTTTTTCTACACCAGCTACCTTTGCAGGTACAATATTCATCAGTACAGAAGAAGGATAAGCTGCTTTACCTCCTGGCACATATACTCCAACACTAGAAAGCGGAATGACACGTTGCCCTAAGATTTCTCCATTAGGTTTCACATCCATCCAAGTATTTTGTTTTTGTTTTTCATGGAAGGCATAAATACGTTCATAAGAAAGTACCATGGCTTTTTTTAGATTATCAGGAAGTGCTTCATAGGCCTTTTTCATCTCTTCTTTGCTAGTTTGTACGTTCTCTGCGGTTACATTGGGATTATCCCATTGATGGGTATAATTAAAAAGCGCTGCGTCTCCTCTATGCCTTACATTTTCTACGATTTCTTTAACACCTAAAGCAAACTTACTTGTATCAAGATTGCCTCGTTCTTCTAATATATTAAAAAACATTTTCTTTTCCGCTGGTTGTTCAATAATACGAATCACTTGATTCCCCCCTCTTCCTATCTATTTATCAATCATTTGATTGCTCTAAAACCTTTCTAAGCTGTTTTAAAAGATGGTCCACTTCTGCATGCTTCACTTTCATACTGGCGGTATTGACAATTACCCTCGCAGATAGTGGCATAATCTCTTGTAAGACGACCAGACCATTTTCTTTTAAAGTGGCACCACTTTCTACAATATCAACAATCACATCAGATAAGCCTACAATAGGCCCTAATTCTACTGAGCCATTCAGTTTAATAATCTCTACACTTCTGTTTTGGCTTTCAAAATATTCCTTAGCTATACGCGGATACTTGGTTGCAACACGTATCGTCTGACCAGACTCTAATAAAGCTTTTTTATGTGGTTCGCCAGCAACGGTCATTTTGCAACAACCAAACTGAAGGTCTAATACCTCATAAACATTTCGATTTTCTTCTACAATAGTATCTTTTCCTACAATCCCAATATCTGCAGCACCATAGTCTACATAGGTTGGTACATCTTGTGCCTTAGAAAGGAAAAATTGATACTTGGCATCATCACTGGTAAATAGTAATTTGCGGCTTTTATCTTCCATCTCTTTACAGGTAATGCCTAATTCTTTCAATATCTCCATGGTCGTCTTAGCTAATCGTCCTTTAGCTAATGCAAAAGTAATGGTATGCATACTACTCCCCCTCTTCTTGAAGTGATGTAAGTGCCACTGTTTGCACCGTTCTGTCTGCCAAGTCATATACATCTACTTCTTCCTCATTTTTAAAATGAAGTACGCCTCCTATTTCAGCTGCAATGGCATAGTCTAAGGCCTCTTCTAACCCCTTGACCACACTTTGTTCTACAACTAGCCCCTCTTGCCTAAACTGAGTTGCTATTTGCTTCATAATCTTTCTTGTCTCAGGCTCACAAATCATCAATGTCTTTGCAGGCAATGTAGGTTGCTTATTGCTTTTTACTTGCTGCAAGACTGCATAAATATTAAGTCCAAATCCTACTGCTGGTACATCTACCCCAAAATAAGCCAGGAGTTTATCATAACGCCCGCCTTCTATGACAGCTTCACCAATGCCTTCTGTATAACCTTGAAACATCATTCCTGTGTAGTAACTTGCATAGGACAATATACTAAAGTCAAACAAAATATATTCAGCTTTATTATCTTCTACTAAGGCTTTATAAATGTTTTCAAGTTCTTCTAATGTATGTAAGGTTGCTTGAGAGAACGGCTGAGCTTTCACTTTTTCTAAAAGTTCTATACCACCTACTTGTTGCATCAGCTTACTAATGACATCAATTAAAGCTTCTGTGGCTTGTGTATCTCTTAAAATATTTTGTACTTTTACAGCATCTTTTTTATCAATGGCTTCATAGATATTGGCTTGTTGTGCTTTCGTTGCACCTATATCCTTTAGGAGACATTCTAAAAACTTTGCACTGCCTAAATGAATGGTGAAATCCTCTATGCCTACTGCTTCCATGGCTTCTATGGCAAGATTAATTACTTCTACATCTGCTTCTATACTAGATGCACCAATAAGTTCAATCCCTGCTTGCGTAAATTCATGTACCTTACCTTGATATCGCTCTGGATATCTAAAACTATTGCTTACATATTGATAACGTTGTGGCATAGGTCTATTACTATTTTGAGTGGCTACAACACGGGCAATAGAACGTGTCATATCACTTCTCAGGGCAACAATTTCTCCTTGTTTATTCATCCATTTGTAGAGTTTTGGATTTTGGTAAGACTCATCTCCTAAGGTAAATACATCTAAGTATTCAAAAGTAGGTGTCTCAATCAAGTTATAGCTATAACTTGTAAATAACTTTCTCGTCTTATCTTCTATTTGTTGCTTCAAATAAGACTCTTCCCATAAATAATCTCTCACACCTTCTGGTATATGTAATACATAATTTTTCATTTACGCCCCCTACTTCACTACTCTAAAGTGATAATGTAATAAATAAATTATAATAACTATTTGCTCAAAAATCAATAATTGTTTGTTTTTTTCTAAATAATATCCATTGTAACTTATATTTTCTACTTTACACAATAGCGCTAAATCTATTTTCTACGCATATTCTATAGCTTATCCACATATTATTTGATAAAATAGAACTATCTAGAAGGAGGGACTTATATGGCGATTATTAGACCTGAGAAGAAAGCTGAATATGAAATGGTTCATACCATTCATCAATCTGCTTTTAAAAGAGACATCGAGGCACAACTGGTAGATAGACTCCGTAAAACGAACTATTATCACTCTGAGCTTTCATTAGTTATCGAAGAAGATAATGACCTCTTAGGCCATCTACTCTTTACACGTGTTGTAATTAAAGACGGCAATAAAACATTTCCTGCTTTAGCATTAGCCCCTGTAGGTATTAAAGCAGATTACCAAGGAAAAAAATTAGGTACTCAACTTGTAGAAGAAGGCCTAAAAAAAGCGAAATATTTAGGTCACAAACTTGTTATTGTCTTAGGTGACCCTAAATTCTATACACGTTTTGGATTTGAAAGTGCAGCAAACTTCGAGATTACACCACCTGCTGGTTTTCCAGAAGAGGCTTTTCTTGTTGCTAAACTATGCCCTGAAGAAATTGATATTAAGGGACAAGTTCTATATCCTGTACAATTTAATATGACACTTAAATAATAAAAGGTGCTCACATAGATGAGCACCTTTTATTTTTATATTATTTGCCTGTTCCTGTTCCACCACTAGCTTCGGCACCTGTACTGCCTTCTGCATTTCCACTGTTTTCTGCATTATTTGGGCTACCATCTCCACCATTATCATAGGTAGGCGCATTTTCACCTGTTGTTTCGGTACCATTATTGTCACTTTTTTGATTAGTGTTGGCTTCTCCTGTAGTACCTTGATCATCTGTAGTTGTTGTTGGATCACCATTGCCATAGTTATTAGCACTTACTTCACCATTAAAGTATTGTTTGAAGCCTTGATCTGCCATCGCAATAAATTCTTCTGATGTTTGAGTTGCACCTGTTACAACATCTACAGCCATTGGATTTTGAACCGCGATTAAATTTTGACGAAGAGCTTCCATTGCTTCTTTGCCACTTACCCCAGTTTTTTCTTTCATACCAGAGTTATACTCATCATCATCAGACTTTTTAGCACCACTATCATCTACATAGTCAAAATAGATTTCTGTTAATGTATCACCAGAGAAAGTGAGACGCATATGTGGGAACCAACCATATTGGTCTTGTTGCCCTTCAATCTCTACAACTTGTCCATTTTGAGCTGCCTCTTGTTTTGCCTCATCTTTATTACAACCTGTAAGCATAACAGTTATGCTCATTCCAACTAACATGAGCATAGTCATAAACTTCTTCATTTTTGTAACCTCCTAAAATAATTTGAATAAATAGTTTTTCTATAACCGTTAGTGTGCCACCATCTAAACTATTTATGCATATTTTGGCAACTAATTTGTTTACATTTTTTTATTTTCAACTCACTTCTTCTATATAAATTATCCAATAATTATTTTTTTAACAATTTTAATTTGACAATGATACACAAGAGGATTAACATAATAGTGTAGAATTTTTCTCAAAATACTTACAGCGAGGTGTATTACGGTGTACATTATTTATTTTCTTATCTGTTTAGGTGCATCTGTCTTAGGTGCAATTAGTGGTATTGGAGGAGGCGTAATCATTAAGCCTGTTATGGATGCTATTGGAACATTAAATGTTTCAACAATTAGCTTCTTATCTGGCTGTACTGTCCTAGCAATGACAACGATGACGCTTTATCGTAATCGAAATTCAGAAGTTAAAATTGATAAAAAGAAAGGAACCTATTTAGCCGTTGGAGCTGCTCTAGGTGGATTACTTGGAAAACAAATTTTCGATACAGTCAAAACCTTAAGTGGTAATCCTAATATGGCTGGTTCTGTTCAATCTTTTGTTTTAGCCTTAGTAACTATAGGTGTATTAATCTTTACACTTAAAAAGGCTAAGATTCGTCCTATTAAAGTAGAAAGTTCTGTTGTATCTCTTATTATTGGATTTGCACTTGGTACACTTTCTGCATTCTTAGGTATCGGTGGTGGGCCAATTAACTTAGCTGTTCTTTACCTATTCTTCGGTATGGACTCTAAGACAGCCGCTCTTAACTCTATTTATATTATATTCTTCTCACAAGGTATGAGCGTCATCCAAACCTTATTTAAAGGTGTTCCTGAATTTGAATGGCCAGTATTCTTTATGATGATTCTTGGTGGTATTCTTGGTGGAACAGTTGGTCCTATTATTTCAAAAAAACTCTCACTTAAAGGTGTAGACAAAATTTACATATGCATGGTTATTGGAATTATCCTAATCAGCATTTATAATGGTATTCACTACTTAGGTATTATCTAAATAAATTTCATATATTTTACTTGACAATAGAAGGGAACTGATCTTATGAGTATTTGCGCAAAATGTCCTACAAGAGGATGCTTAGAAAAAAATACAGAAAAAATGCCTAAAAAATTATGCCCAAGCCGTAATGAAGATCTTCAAGAAAAAGCAAAATCTTTACATACTGGAGATGATTTAACTATTGCATTACAATCTGCATTAGTTGAATCAGAAGGTAATACAAATTGGACTCGCGTTGAAGAAACAATCCAATTTGCTAAAAAATGTGGTTTTAAACGTATTGGTCTTGCATTCTGTACAGGTTTACACGAAGAAGCAAAAACCTTTGTTAAAATTTTAGAACACCATGATTTAGAAGTTGTATCTGTAGTATGTAAAAACGGTGCCATTCTTAAAGGTTTCTTAGGTATTGAACAACCTGAAAAAGAAACTTACGTAAAAAATGATATTATGTGTAATCCTATTGGGCAAGCACTTCTCTTAAATGAAGCTGAAACAGACCTTAATATTTTATTTGGTCTTTGCGTAGGTCATGATACACTTTTCATCAAACACTCAGAAGCACCATGCACAGTATTTGCTGTAAAAGACCGTGTCCTTTGTCATAATCCACTTGGTGCTATTTATCAAGCAGATGGATACTACAAGAAAAAACTTTTTAAATAATTAACTTTATAACATAAATGAAAAAGAGCAGATTTTACTTTACCTAAGTAAATCTGCTCTTTTCATTTATTCCTCTACTACTTTGTTAAATCATTAAACATCTTAATGCCGTCATCTTTAACTTCACCATTTAAGATGAGTAAACCTACATAAGGTCCATTAACAATGACTTCTGCTTGTTGTGCTGCTTCAACCTCATCTGGGTAGAAAGCATTACCAACTTTGTCTTCTAATAACTTTTCCATGTTAGCAACTACATTTTGAACTTGGTCAGGTTTTGCTTTTGCAACAACAATAAGGCCTGGTCCTGGGCTAATACCTGTTTCTGCAATGGCATAATCTTCTACAAGACCTAAATCAATACGATATCTTTCTTGTGCACCTACTTCATCTATTTCCATAGGCATACGTACAAAACCTTGTTCAACCATTTGTGAAACAATCTCACCTGAGGTTATAGTTGGTACTACTTCTGGTGCTGTGCCACCACCGCAGCCAGCTAGCATACTCATACATAGTATAAGAGTTACAATTAACATGATAGATTTTTTCATCTTTGTGACCTCCTCATATTTCTTCTTATGATTCTTGCCACTTTCAATTTAATTATACGTTTTAGTCACCTTCAATTTGCAATACATTCCAACGTACAAGTAAGGTTACACCAAATACTAATACTGCTGCACCATAAATAATCCAATCAATGTGTACTGCAAAGTTTTCAATAAGCCCACCAAATAGAATTTGTCCTAAAGGAATACAAAGGGTTGCAAAGGCCGAACCAAAGGCTAAAACCTTACCTAGTAATGTGCTTTCTGCCTCTTGATAAAGGTAAGCAGCACTCAGTACATTGGCAATACCTAATACGCCCATAATGACCATACCAAAGAGTGTAAATAGCATCACACTAGTTACATTAGATCCTCTACCTGATTGGAATAGACTTATAGATATCCCCATCACAAACATAGAAATTGACGTTAAATACAGTAATCTATGTACACGTTTAATATGGAAATATAGTGGTTTCCATGTAATGATTACCCCACCCAGAATCATCCCTAAAGCAATCATTCCTTCTGCCATACCATATACTTCTGAAGATAGACCAAAAGTTACTTTGATGAGATAAGGTGCTGCTACACTAAATACAGGAACTAAAAAGAGATTATAAAATCCTGAAAAAAGTAACATACGAAAAATAATAGGATTTTTATCTTTTAAATAGATATAACTTTCTTTCATATCTCCTACAAACACTTGTAAGAAGGAATCTTGCTTTGCTCTTTTTGTATGAGGAAGGTCTAAGAATACTTCCATAAGTGCAGAGCATAGGAAACTTAACATATTGATTACAATTACACCCTTTATGCCTAACCACCCATAAAGCATACCCGCTAAAATAGGTCCTAAGAAATTACTAAGGGATGCTACTTGCTGAATAATTGCATTGGCCTTTACTAAATGGCTTTCTGCAACAAGAATGGGAATACACGTATTGACAACAGGCTGATAAATGGTGGAAATAGTGGATAAAAGCACCATAACAACAGCTACAATACCTACTTGGTCATTGCCTTGTAAAACAATGATCAAATACCCCAGTAACAAGATACTACTAGCTACATCTAAAAAGACCATGAGCTTTTTCTTATTCCCTCTATCTGCTAAAATCCCTGCAATAGGCGAAATAAGAACAATAGGGATCATAGAAACAGCAAGGATCGATGCAAATAAGCTTGCTGAGCCTGTTAAATCAAGTAAGTATAAAGATAGGGCAAATCGCTGAATGGAACTTCCAAACAAAGAGATAATTTGTCCTAGTACAAGGATATTAAAATTTTTATGATACAATTTATTGGTCATATGCGCCTCCCTTCTTTTAATGTGTTTTACCAATATTAAAATCTACACATATTGGATACTGTTTCGTTTCGTCTAGCTGTAATTTTGCTTGAATGCCATAAAGTGTAAAGAGGTTCTCTTCTGTAATGACATCTAAGGGTTTGCCACGAAAGACAACCTCTCCTTTTTTCATTCCAATCAGATAATCTGCAAATTTAGTGGCATTGTTTAGCTCATGTAAGACCATTACAATGGTACGGTTTTGCTCTTTATTTAATTTCTGTAATAGCAAGAGTATTTCTAACTGATGTGCCATATCAAGATAAGTTGTTGGTTCATCTAACACGAGAATTTCTGTTTCTTGTGCTAATGCCATAGCAATCCAAGCACGTTGTCTTTGACCACCTGATAAACTATCTACAGGACGTTCGGCAAACTCACTCATTCCAGTCACCTCCATGGCCCAGTTCACTTTCTCTATATCTTCTTGTTTTAGCCCACCTAAAGCACTTTGATAAGGAAATCTTCCATAAGAAACAAGTTCTTTCACTAAAAGACCTGAAGGGACAACGGGGCTTTGAGGTAATACAGCCATTTTTTGTGCAATTTCTTTAGGTGCTTGTGCTTTAATACTGGCACCATCTAAGTAGATTTCTCCTTTTTTAGGTGTAATAATACGTGCAATAGTCTTGAGTAATGTAGACTTACCACATCCATTAGAGCCAATAATCATGGTTATTTTACCTTTAGGAATCTCTATATTCATATTTTTTATAATATACTTTTGTTCATAGGCTACATCTAGGTCTGTTACTTTTATTGCTTCCATCTGTCCCTCCAACTTTTTATTCTTTCATCATTAAATAAATGAAATAAGGTACACCTATAATAGAGATGGTAATACCAACGGGTATCTCTATTGGTGAAAATACATTTCTTGAAATTGAATCTGCTAAAATAATAATGCTACAACTTACTAGAGCTGCTAGTGGTATTTGTCTTCTATGCACCGGACCACCTAATCGTCTTGCAATATGTGGTCCAAGTAATCCTAAAAAAGCAATGTTTCCTGCAACAGATGTTGCAAGTGCAGCCAGTGCAATGGCATAGAAAAATAATGTTTTTCTTTCCTTCTCTACTTTTACCCCCAGGCCAATGGCAATTTCATCTCCTAAGTCAAGTACATCTAAAATCTTTGCCTTCCAGATCACTAACCCTAAGAATACTAGTACAAGTGGTGTAATGAGGAAGAAGAACTTCCAACTACTCCCCCATAAGCTCCCACTAATCCAAGTGAGTACTTGGTTGTAATCTCCTTTAGACATATTCAGTTGATATAAAGAAATCACTGCATTGATTCCAACATTCACACCTATCCCTGTTAGAATAAGCCTTGTTGGTGATACGCCTTTTTTATAGCTTAAGCGGTAAATCAAACCACCACTAAGTAAGGCACCTATAATGGCTACAATAGGCATCATAAATAATGCCATGTCTCCCATTTTGTCATAGTAACTTGTCTGCCCATAAGAAATGAGAAAGACTACAGCTAAGGCTGCCCCTGCATTAATTCCTATCATCCCAGGTTCTGCAAGCTCATTTCGCGTCACACTTTGCAAAATACATCCTGCCGTTGAAAGACAACAGGCAACGACCATGGCAACCATAATACGTGGTAAGCGAATATCAAAAATGGTTACTTCTTGAAGGGGCGTTCCGCCTCCTATTAATGTTTTTATAATATCTGGGAACGCTATCGTATTGCTTCCCCAGCTCACTGCTAAGAAAAAGACAGCTACCAAAAGAAGACTTGTGATGATACTTGCGATTATTAAACGTTTTTTCATGGTTAACTCTCCTTTCTCACCATCCATATAAAGATTGGCACACCCACTAATGAAGTAAATAATCCGATTGGTGTTTCATAAGGTTGATTGACAAGCCTTGCTAATACGTCTGCCCAAATCACCAATGTTGCACCACATAAAAAGGAAACAGGCATAATGACACGGTAATCTTGTCCTGTAATTTTTCTTACAATATGTGGCACGATTAAACCTACAAAAGCAATATTTCCTGCTACTGCTACACTAACAGCACACATTGGAATAATGAGTAGTAAGGTATACATACGAATCTTAACTGGATTTTCTCCAAGTCCTATACATACATCTTCGCCTAAATTGACAATGTTGATCTTAGGCGCTAAGAATAAGGCAATCAAAGTTGTAATCCCACCAACACCTACTACTAACTTTACACTCTCCCAAGTTGCTGCACGAAATCCACCTGAAATCCAAAAAGCTAGATTTTGTGATTTATTTGTAAGTAATGCAATCACCGTTGCCATTGAAATAAAGAAAGTACTAAGAGCAGTACCTGCTAATAATAGTCTTGAGATATTCATATTCCTAGCATTTTTCATACTAAAGCCAAGGACTAAAAGTCCACTAACTAATGCGCCAAGAAAAGCCGCTACTGTATTCCCAAGTAAACCATATAGTGATGAACTCGCGCCTACTAAAGCAATAGCAAAAGTAGCACCTTGAGTAATACCCATAAGTGAAGGCTCAGCTACTGGGTTTCTTGTCACCCCTTGCATCATTGCTCCCGTAATCCCAAGAATACCGCCTACAAAGGCGGTACAAATGACTCTTGGTATACGAACATCCCGGACTAATTGCATATCTAAAATATCTTCATAGTGAAAGATACTATCCCATACAGTTTGTAAAGGAATACTCTTTGCACCTGCACAAATTGCAATAACTAGCCCCATTACTGCAACGATGCTACATCCACTAACAAGAAACGCTGTTTTCTTATTCATGCATGCCTTGAAGTAATGCTTCTACTTCTTCTACAAACGCTAATCTTCCAATTGGGCTATAACCTTGATTGAAGTATGGGCTTGCTGGTAATGTTACAACATTGCCATTTTTCACTGCCTCTGTTCCATTCCAGATACTACTTGCAGTTAAAGCTGCTAAATCTTCATCTGTTGCAATAGCAAAGATATAATCTGAATCGATTTGTGCTAATCCTTCAAAAGTTACAACTGGTAAACTAATATTTTCTTGTTCTGGCATACCTACTGGTTTTGCTAATCCCATATCTTCATAGAAGATTGTTCCGAGCCCTGCACCATCAAAGATAAATAAACTTCCACCACTTGCTAAGAAAGATAAGTAACTGCTTTCTTCACCATATGTTTCTTTAATGCTTTGACCTACTTTTTGTGCTTTTGCTAAGTAATCGTTGATCCATGCAGTTGCCTTTTCTTCTTCTCCAAATACTTGAGCAACATGCATAAAGTCTTCTTTCCAGTCCATTTGTTTCATTTCTACCATAACAACTGGCGCAACCTTTGCTAATTGGTCATACATTTTTTCTTGTACGGTTGAAATCACAATAAGGTCTGGATTAAGTGCAATAATAGCTTCTACATCCATTTCAGCTAACATACTGTATCCTAAGATGTCAGCATGTCCAAGAACATTTTCTAAGTAGCTTGGGAATTTTGTGTAATCATAGCCATCACTATTTGCTGTACCAATGACTTCATAACCTAAAAGAGATAAAATATCACTGGCACCACTAATATCTACAATACGTTCTGGTTGTACTGGAATTTCTACTTTACCCTTTATATCTGTTACAACGCGTGTTGCTTTTTCTTCTGGTGCTTGATTGGTATCTTGTTCATTACTTGTATTACCACTTGCACATCCTACAAGAGCAAGGGCTAATATAAATAAACTCATTAATAATAAAATAGATTTTTTCATTTTCTTCTCCTTATCTTTCTCATAAGTTCTATACAACTTCCTTTAGTTAGTCTTCACTAACCACTGAAATGAATTATACATAGCCTTCCACTTTTTACACAAGCTTTTCACCTTTTTTCATTATTTTGTCATCTTATAAGTTTATTTTATAGCTTGTTTTCTTATAAAAAATCTTTTATACTTCTTTTATATTTTTAAACACGGAGAAAATACTATGCATCCAATTGTTCAGTCATCAAAAGTCTTTCGTGAGACTCTATTAAAGAAACTTTCTTTTGTTCCTCATAAACATGATCACTGCATCCTTTATAAAGATCCAAACCATCCTGAAAATGGCTATTTTCTATTTTATGAACGTCCAGGTTATTATTCTTTTGGCATTGCCGATTATACCATTCCCCATGCCTTCAAGCTTATTTTTGATAATCCAGAGCATCTGATACGTTTTGGGAGTGTATACCAAGGTGCTACCAACTTCAAATTAGAAAATCAACCTGTTTCTTCCTTTACGCCTTCCTCCTTTTTTGTTATGGAAAAAGGCATTAAAGGACAACAGGTATGGACAAAAGGACAACATTTCCATGGGGCAGAATTTACAATACATGAGACTTACTTTACAGAGGTTCTAGAAAAGCAGCTTCATACGTCTTTTAGTTTTGATAAGTTTAACGAAAACTTCACTTACCGTTATCTCCCTCTTGATATCATGTCGCTCTTAAAAAAAATGCATGCATTAGCCAATCAGAATGCCCTGAGCCTCATTTTATTAGAAAGTTATCTTTTACAGTGTATTGCTATTCTCATGGATACCGTAAATCAATCTCCTGATAACGCTTTTACTAAGCAGCTTCATTATGGCAAAGTAAAAATTGGAACTAATAAATATCTACATTTAAGTAGTGAAGATATTAGGTCCATTCAAAAGGCACATGCGATTCTTACGGAAAATATTCAATCGCCGCCAACTATTGAGCACTTAAGCGAACTTGTTCTCCTTAATACTCAAAAATTAAAAGCTGGATTTAGCTACTACTATCATTTACCTATTGGCCAATTTATTACCTCTACACGTATGTCTTTGGCTGCCAATTTACTCTGTACAACAGATGAAAGTATTTCTGAAATTGCTAAGCAGGTAGGGTATCCCTATACAAGTAATTTTATTAAAATGTTTAAGCAAACTTATCATTGTACTCCCCTTGAATATCGCCATAATAGTAGAATTTGAAACATCTTTGTAGTCATGATATACTAGCTTTAACAAATAATAAATGATACATTAAATAAATATAAAAGAGGTTACTTATGGGTATAAATGAATCAGCAGAAAATTACTTAGAAACTATTTTCATGTTAAGCAAAAAGCTTCCTGTTGTTCGTGCCGTTGATATAGCTAATGAATTAGGCTTCAAAAAATCTAGCGTGAGTACTGCTATGAAAAATCTTCGTGAAAATCAACATATTACAGTAACCGATGCAGGTTATATTTCTTTAACCGAATCCGGTACTGCCATTGCTGAGATGATTTATGAAAGACATGAAGTCTTATCCTATTGGCTTCAACACCTGGGTGTGGAAGAACATATTGCATTAGAAGATGCATGTAAAATTGAGCATGTCATCAGTAAAGAGAGCTTTGAAGCAATTAAAAAAAGTATTAAATAGAACTTCATTAATCTTTTATTAGACTAAAAGAGGTGCCTCACTAGTTACTGACTAGTGAGGCACCTCTTTTTATTTTACTCTACTATTTATTTTTTTCATAAATTAAGTACAGCCCTTTAAGTGTTAATAGACCATCATATTCGTCTATAACATCTGTACCATCTTTAATAATTTTTGCAAGGCCACCCGTTGCAATAATCTTCATATCAGGGCAACCCATTTCTTCTTTAACTTTCTTTACGATATATTCCACTTGACCAATATAACCATAAACAAGGCCTGCTTGCATACTAGAGATTGTATTTTTACAATCTAATATACTCTTTGGTCTTCTAATCTCCATATCTGGTAGCTGTGCAGCACGTTGCCACATAGCATCTGCACTAATTCTAATACCGGGAGTGATTAGTCCACCAATAAACTCACCTTTTTCATTCACAATATCATAAGTTGTAGATGTGCCAAAGTCAATAGCCATACAAGGTGCACCATAGAGTTCATAAGCTGCTACACAGTTAACAATACGATCTGCGCCTACAGCTTTTGGGTTATCTGTTCGAATAGGAATACCTGTTTTTAATCCTGGTCCTACTATAAGTGGTGTTTTCTTAATATATTTCTTAATGCTATTGGTTAAAGAATACATAATGTTCGGTACCACTGAAGAAATAATAGCTGCTTCAATCTCCTCTATATCTATTCCCTTATTTCTTAACATCTCCACCATTGTAATACCATACTCATCAGAGGTACGCGGTATTTGGGTTGTCATTCTAAAACTTACGACTAACTCCATACCTTTCATAACACCCATCACAATATTTGTATTACCTATATCTATTGTTAATAACATTGCTTTCCCTCTTCCTTATATTCCGTCCCTTTAGTTAAAATAGTTTTTAACTTGATCCAGTATAATGTCACCTAATTCGCTTTTTGTCATTTGTGGACATGTAATCATTTCACCATTTGCTTTAATAATGGTTGCAATATTCGTATCTCCTTTGAAGCCTGCACCAGCTTGTGCAATATTATTAGCTACAATAAAGTCTAAATGCTTCTTCTCTATTTTTGCTTTAGCATAGTCAATAATATTTTCTGTTTCCGCTGCAAACCCAACCAATACTTGATGTGTTTTCTTTTCACCTAAGCTTTTTAAAATATCTGGGTTTGGTACAAGATTCAACATTAATGTATTGCCATTTTTTTTGATTTTATGATTACTTTCTTGTTCTGGTCTATAGTCTGCTACTGCTGCTGTCTTAATAACTGCATCTGCCCATTCAAAATGTTCATGTACAGCGTCATACATCTGTCTCGCACTTTTTACATCGACACGCTTAACACCAGCTGGACATTCAAGATGAGTAGGTCCTGAGACAAGAATAACTTCAGCCCCTCTTTTGACTGCATCTTCTGCTATACTATATCCCATCTTACCAGATGAATGGTTTGTAATATAGCGCATTGGATCAATGGCCTCAACGGTTGGTCCTGCTGTGATGAGTATATGCTTACCTAAAAGGTCTTTTTCTTTTTCAAGTGTTTTTGTTACATAGTCTACAATGGTATCTGGTGTAGGTAGTTTTCCACTGCCTACATCGCCACATGCAAGCCATCCTGCCTCTGGTTCTATAAATAAATAGCCTTTAGATTTAAGGTAGGCTATATTTTCTTGGACTATTGGATTCTCATACATTGCGGTATTCATAGCTGGTGCAATCACTACAGGACATCTTGCTGCCATCACTGTTGTTGAAAGCATATCATCTGCTATACCATTTGCAATCTTTCCTATAATATTGGCTGTAGCTGGTGCAATAAGCATTAAGTCTGTGCGTTTTGCTAATGCAATATGCTCAACTTCCCATTTATGTGGTCTCGCAAAAGTATCCGTTACCACATAGTTATTTGTAAGAGTCTCAAAAGAAAGTGGATTGACAAATTCACAAGCATTTTCTGTCATAATCGTATTCATTTCATACCCTAATTTTCTAAGCTTACTTGCTACATCTAATACTTTATAAACAGCTATACCACCTGTAACGCCTATTAAAACATGTTTTTTCATGATTGATTTACCTCTAGTATAGTTTTTCTCTAAAGATACTCTTTAGTACTTTACATACAGTAGCTACAATAATGGCTGCAACTATGGCCTCAGGAATCCCATTCATTCCTACAATCCCCATAATCACACCAAATAAGGCTTCAAAAGCTACTTCTTTAGCAGCAGCGTATTGTTGACCAAAGAATAGATAAATGCCACCCATTACTAGTATTGTATTAGTTAATGAGCCTACAACGCCTGCTACTATATAAGCTAAAACATTACCTTTATTCATTTTACTTACCCACTTATAACTATAGAAAGCTGTAATCCCAATAAGGGTACGTGGTACAAGTGCAATTACTAAACTCCATATATTGCCTTCGGAACCTGCTATTGTAATAAATGGTGAAAAGACAAATGAAGTAAGTGCTGGAGTCATTGTATTAATAATAACTGACATAATCCCAAAAGCTAGACCTAAAATAGCGCCTCCTACTGGTCCTAAGAATATAGCACCAATAATAACTGGGATATGTACGGTTGTTGCCTTAGTAAATCCTAAGGGTACAAATCCTAATGGTGTAAATGCTAGCAAAATTTCAATGGCTAACAATACCCCAAGTAATGTTAAGAACTTCGTATTTTTTAAACTTTTCATATTAACCTCCTGCTATCGCTCTTCTTCATAAAAGATGCAATGCTTATTTTAACATTTTAGATTATAGCACAAGTTAAAAAAAGCGTATAGTATTATTGTTTTCAATTAGACACTTGTTATACGCTATTTCTAAATGGAGTATTTTATTGCTCACATATGAGAAAAAAGGACGCCCTTATGGACGTCCACTTTTACAAATTGATTTATTCTTGTAAAGCAGCTCTAAGTTCTGCTAAGTTTTTAAATCCGTATTGATTCATATAAGCAATGAATTCGTTTTTAATGTCTACTGGTGCTGTTGGGTTAATAAGTGCTGCTGTTCCAATAGAAACGGCATCTGCACCTGCTAAGATGAATTCTGCTACATCTTCACCTGTCATAATCCCACCAAGACCAATGATTGGTACATTGACAGCACGTCTTACTTGGTAAACCATACGTACTGCAACAGGTTTAATGGCTGGGCCTGAGAATCCGCCCATTTTGTTGGCTACAACTGGACGCATACGATGTACATCGATTTTCATCCCAAGTAATGTATTAATAAGAGAAATTGCATCTGCACCTTCTGCTTCTACCGCTTTTGCAATTTCTGTAATATCTGTTACGTTTGGAGAAAGTTTGATAATAAGAGGTTTTTTAGAAACACGTTTCACTTCTCTTACAACACTTCCTGCTAATCCACATTGTACACCAAATCCAATACCGCCTTTTTTAACGTTTGGACAAGAGATATTCACTTCTAATGCGTCTACATCTGTTTCACTAAGCTTTTCTACAACTTCACAGTAATCTTCAATACTACGACCTGCTACGTTTGCAATCACTTTAGTACCAAATTGTTTTGCATATGGAAGTTCGTGCTCGATAAAGTAATCTACACCTGGATTTTGAAGTCCTACAGCATTGATCATACCACCATAAGTTTCTGCAATACGAGGCGTTGGGTTACCATCCCATGGTACATTGGCAATCCCTTTTGTAATCATTGCACCAAGTTCACTTAAGTTGTAGAACTCACCGCTTTCACGTGGTGAAAATGTACCTGATGCTGTTGTAATTGGGTTATCTAATATAAGACCCCCACCAAGATTAACACTTAAATCTAATTTACTCATTACCACGCTACCTCGCTTCCTAAAAAGACAGGGCCGTCTTTACAAACTTTCTTTTGTTCATAGCCTACTTCGTTGGCTGCTTTTGTTTTACATACACAACCTACACAAGCACCATAGCCACATCCCATACGTTCTTCAAGAGAAACTTGTACAGGTTTGCCTTTTGCACCGCAGAAGCCAGCAAGTGCACGAAGCATTGGTTTTGGCCCACAGCTATAATAGTAATCACCTAAGATACCTTCTGATTCCATAAGCTCTACTACATTTCCTTTAAAGCCATGTGCACCACTATCTGTTGCGATATAAACTTTTACACCCAGTTCTTCTAAGCGATCTTGTAAGAAAGGTGCTTCTCTAAAGCCAATCACAGCGATTTTCTCACCTTCTAAATGTTTTGCAAGTTCTACAAGTGGTGGTACACCAATCCCACCCCCTACTAAAACATGTGTGTGAGCCTCAGCTGGTGTAAAGCCATTTCCAAGTGCTGTTGTAAGCTTAATGTCATCCCCTACATTGTAACTTGAAAACTCTAATGTTCCTTTACCTACTACACCATATACAAGTGTAAGTGTTTCTTCTCCAATTTCACAAATACTAATTGGTCTTGGAAGAAGCATGCTTTCTGATTTTGTGTAAAGATTTACAAACTGACCAGGAGCTGCGCTTTTAGCAGCCTCTGGTTGTTTGATGACCATTTTATAAACGTCTTTTTCTATTTGTTCATTAGATAGGACTTGGCCTAATACAACTTTTTTACTCATCTTGTTTGTCTCCCATATTGAAGATACCAGTTTGTGCAATTGTTAAGTCTCTTGATGCAATGTCTGCCATAGCTGCTAATGTATCAAGTGAAGTTACAATTTGAAGTGAAGACTCGATGGCATGACGTCTGATTTTGAATCCGTCACGTGTTGAATCATTACCTTTTGTAGGTGTGTTAACAAGTAAGTCTACTTCACCACTACGAATGAGGTCTATAATTTCGTTGCTACCTTCTGAAAGTTTGCCTACTTCTCTTACATCCATACCATTTTCACGAAGTTTTTTAGCTGTACCTTCTGTTGCAATGAACTTGTAACCAAGTTTATCGAAGCGTTTAGCAATCTCAATAAATTCATCTTGGTCATATTTTTGAATAGTTGCAAAGATTGTTCCTTGTTTGTTTGGTAGTTTTTTGCCTGCAGCAATGAATCCTTTGTAAAGTGCTTCTTCAATTGTACTACCTACACCGAGTACTTCACCTGTTGATTTCATTTCTGGTCCAAGGCTTACTTCTACTCTTGGAAGTTTTTCTGTTGAGAATACTGGTACTTTTACTGCGTAGAAGTTTTCTGGTTCTGGGTAAAGGTCTGTGCCATAACCTAAGTCTTCTAATTTATCACCTAACATACAACGTGTTGCAAGGTCGATAATTGGTACGCCTGTAACTTTTGAGATATAAGGTACTGTACGGCTTGAACGTGGGTTAACTTCGATGATGTATAAGTCATTTTTGTACTCAATGTACTGAATGTTAATCATACCAAGTACTTCAAGTTCTTTTGCAAGCATACGTGTACACGTAATAATTTTTTCTTTGATTTCATCACAGATATTTACACTTGGGTAAAGTGTTGTACTATCTCCTGAGTGGATACCTGCTCTTTCTAAATGCTCCATAATACCTGGGATTAAGATGTTTTCACCATCACAGATGGCATCAACTTCAATTTCGCGTCCCATTAAGTATCTATCGATAAGTACTGGGTTTTCTGGATCACGATCAAATGCATTTACAAGATATCTTGAAAGTTGTTCTTCTTCGTATGTGATTTCCATACCTTGACCACCAAGTACATATGAAGGACGTACAAGTACTGGGTACTCAAGTTCACGTGCTACTGTTAAACCTTCTTCTACTGACCAAATCGCTTTTCCTTTTGGACGTTTGATTTGAAGTTTTTCTAAGATTTCATCAAATTTCTCACGGTCTTCTGCTGCATCTACTTGTTTTGGTTGTGTTCCAAGTACTGGAATACCCATTTTGTCACAGAACTTAGCAAGTTTGATTGCTGTTTGACCACCAAATTGAAGGATTACACCTTTTGGTTGTTCTTTCATAATGATGTGGTAAGTATCTTCGTCTGTAAGTGGTTCGAAGTAAAGCTTATCTGAAGTGTTGAAGTCTGTACTTACTGTTTCTGGGTTGTTGTTTACGATGATTGTTTCAATACCACGACGTTTAAGCGCTTGTACAGCATGTACTGAACAGTAGTCAAACTCAATCCCTTGACCGATACGGATTGGACCTGATCCCATAACCATTACTTTTTCACGATCTGATACTACAACTTCATCGATTTCATCATATGTTGAGTAGTAGTATGGAGACTCTGCTTCGAATTCCCCACCACATGTATCTACCATTTTGTAAACTGGCATGATGTTCCATTTGATACGTAACTCACGGATGTCATCTTCTGCTACACCAATGAATTCTGCAATGGCTTTATCTGCAAATCCACGACGTTTAAGTTTACGAAGGTATTTTGGTGTAAGATCTTCGTATTCCATTTCTTTAAGGATTTCTTCTTGTTCAACAATCCATTTGAAACGTTTTACGAAGAAGATGTCCATACCTGTAATTTTACATACTTGTTCTTCTCTATAGTGCATACGAAGCATTGCAGCAAGTGCAAAGATTCTTTCATCATCTGCTGTAATGACGCGTTCTTTAAGCTCATCTAATGTACAAGCTTCAAGCTTCTTATGTTCAAAGCTGAATTGACCGATTTCAAGTGAACGAAGACCTTTAAGGAAAGCACTTTCAAAGTTATTTCCGATTGCCATGATTTCACCTGTAGCCATCATTTTTGTACCAAGTGTACGTTTTGCTGTGTAGAATTTATCGAATGGCCATTTTGGAATCTTAACAACACAGTAGTCAAGTGTTGGTTCGAAACATGCATATGTTTTACCTGTTACAGCATTTTTGATTTCATCTAATCCGTATCCAAGAGCAATCTTTGCAGATACACGAGCTATTGGATAACCTGTTGCTTTAGAAGCAAGTGCTGATGAACGGCTTACACGAGGGTTAATCTCAATGATTGCATATTCAAAGCTATCCGGGTGAAGAGCGATTTGTACATTACAGCCCCCACGGATATCACATGCAGAGATAATATCAAGTGATGCACGACGAAGCATTTGGTATTCTCTATCTGAAAGTGTTTGAGAAGGAGCAACTACGATACTGTCTCCTGTATGGATACCAACTGGGTCGATATTTTCCATGTTACATACTGTAATAACTGTACCGTATTGGTCACGCATTACTTCGTACTCAATCTCTTTCCAACCTTTGATACATTTTTCAATAAGTACTTGATTTACACGTGATAAGTGAATCCCACTTGCAGCAATTTCGCGAAGTTCGCTTTCAGTTTCTGCGATACCACCACCTGTACCACCAAGTGTATATGCTGGTCTTACTACTACTGGGTAACCAATCTTTCTAGCAAATGTTACAGCATCTTCTACTGTTTCAACGATTTCACTTTCAATAACTGGTTGGTTGATACGTGCCATTAAATCTCTAAAGAGCTCACGATCTTCACCTTCTTTAATCGCTGAGATTTGTGTACCGATCACACGTACATTATATTTATCTAAAATCCCTTTATCATGAAGCTCTACTGCAAGGTTAAGACCTGTCTGTCCACCTACACCTGCAAGTACGCTATCTGGTCTTTCTTTAGCAATAATTTTTTCTAACATTTCAGCGTTAAGTGGCTCAATGTAGATTTTATCTGCAATTTCTCTATCTGTCATAATAGTTGCTGGGTTAGAGTTAACAAGGACAACTTCAATACCTTCTTCACGGATAGCTTGACACGCTTGTGTTCCTGAATAGTCAAACTCCGCTGCTTGGCCGATTACGATTGGGCCTGATCCGATTACTAATACTTTCTTGATACTTAAGTCTCTTGGCATTATAGTTTTCCTCCTTGCATTACCTTAATAAATTCGTCAAAGATATGTGCTGTGTCTGTTGGTCCTGGACATGCTTCAGGGTGGAATTGAACACTGTAGATGTCAAGATCTTCAAAATACATACCTTCTACTGTATTGTCATTTAAGTTTGTATGTGTAACTTTTGCACCTTCTGGAAGTGTGCTTACATAGTAGTTATGGTTTTGTGATGTAATATAAACACGGTTTGATACGTAATCTTTAACTGGGTGGTTACAACCATGGTGACCGAATTTAAGTTTTGATGTATCCCCACCAAGTGCTAAAGATAAAAGTTGGTGACCAAGGCAGATTGCTGTAATTGGTTTTTTTCCTACTAATTCTTTTATCATATTAACAACTGTTGGTACATCTTTTGGATCGGCTGGTCCATTTGATAAGAATACGCCATCTGGATTTGCTGCTAAAACTTGTTCTGCTGTCGCATCGTATGGGAATACTGTAAGTTTACAACCTCTTTCATTAAATGAACGTACAATATTCTGTTTCATACCACAGTCGATCATTGCTACGTGAATGCCTTCGCCTGGGATAGTGTAAACTTCTTTCGTTGTTACTTCTGGAACCGCATGTTGGTTGTTGAAGCTATCTATTTTAAGTTTTACTTGGCTTGGTGTAAGTTCACGTACAGCAATGATTGCACGCATTGTACCGTGATTTCTAAGTACTTTTGTAAGGGCTCTTGTATCAATTCCTTCAAGACCAATGATTTTTTGCGCTTTTAAATAACCGTCTAATGTAAGTTCACATCTAAAGTTATTTGGGTAATCACATTTTTCTCTTACGATAAAGGCACGCACATGTGCTTTATTTGATTCCATATCCTCAAGGTTGACACCGTAGTTCCCAATAAGTGGGTAGGTCATAACAACCATTTGTCCATAATAAGATGGGTCTGTAAGAATTTCTTGATATCCTGTCATCCCAGTATTGAATACAACCTCACCGATTGTCTCTTTAAGATATCCGAATGCTTTACCTTCGAATACCATTCCATTTTCTAGTATTAATTGTGCTTTCATCTTAACCCATCACTCCTTGTAAATCATTTCTCATTGCAATAACAGCTTGTCTAGAAGCTTTTGCAAAGTCTTTCTCATCAAACGTTTTATCTTTTTGGTATGCTGCGATAATGCCTCTTGAAGAGTTAACGATAATGCCTAGTCCATCTTTATCGAAGAATCCTTTAAGATCCTCAGAAGTTCCACCTTGTGCACCATAACCTGGTACTAAGAAGAAGGTATGTGGCATACGTGCTCTAAGTTCTGTTCCTTGTTCTTTATGTGTTGCACCTACTACAGCACCGATACGGCTATAACCCATATCTCCCATAGTGAGCTCTCCCCATTTGCTTACAAGGTCAGCAGTTCTATCATAAATTGGTGTACCATCTACTAATAAATCTTGAATCTCACTACTACTTGGATTACTTGTTTTAACTAGGATAAATAAGCCTTTGTCATTTTTGTTACATGCATCTATAAAAGGTTCAATACCATCAAATCCCATGTAAGGATTAAGTGTTACTGCATCTTCTTGCCATAAATCAAAGTGTTCACCCTCTACCTCTACACCAGCAATGTGGCCAGCGTATGCAGCTGCAGTTGAAGCAATATCCCCTCTTTTAATATCCCCGATTACGATTAAACCTTTACTTTTTGCATATTCACATGTTTCCATATATGCACGAAGGCCTTCTAAACCGTATTGCTCATACATTGCAATTTGAGGTTTTACAGATGGAATAAGGTCATAGACTTCATCAATAATCATTTTGTTAAATTTGATAAACATTTCTGCTACTGCTTTAGGTGTTTTTCCAAAGCGTTCTAACATCTCTTGTTTAATAAAATTTGGGATCATGCTATATGTTGGGTCTAATCCTACTACAGTTGGGTTTTCTACTGTTTTGATTTTGGTAAGTAATCTATCAATCATGGCTTATCTCCTTTTATATGTGTGAAATCTTTCTTCCTATTATACTACATTTTTCATCTTTTGTGAATTTTTATTCACTTGTCTTAATATTTATTATAATCTTGTTTATTTTTCGTAAACTATTCTACCATCTACTATTGTCACTTCTACATCACCGTATACTTCCATTCCGTTAAATGGTGTGTTTTTACCTTTTGAAAGGAAGTTATTTGAATCTATGATATATGGTGTCTCTAAGTCAATTACTGTAATATCTGCTGGTGCACCAACTTCTAAGCGACCTGATGGGCTATTGATGATACGTGCTGGATTGTAACTCATTTTTTCTATAAGTTCTGAGATAGTAAGAATACCTGCTTTTACAAGATGTGTGTAACTTAATGCAAAACTTGTTTCAAGCCCTACAATACCGAAAGGTGCTTTTTCAATCTCAACATTTTTCTCATCATAATGATGTGGTGCATGATCTGTAGCAATAACATCGATAATTCCTGATTTAAGTGCTTGTTTCATAGCTGCTACATCTTCACTTGTACGTAGTGGAGGGCTCATTTTCTTATTACTATCATAGTCTCCTAAGATACTATCATCTAAGATGAAGTAATGAGGTGCAGTTTCTGCTGTTAAATTTGTCATGCCCCATACTTTTTTACCCATTTCAATAAGATCTAAGCTTCCTTTTGTACTCATATGTGATAAATGAAGCTGTGCGCCTGTTGTACGTGCTAAGATAATGTCACGTGCTACGATCACTTCTTCTGCATCACGGCCAATACCTTTGATTCCAAACAGTTGTGCATTTACACCTGCATTCATTGCTCCACCTGATAGTGCACGATCTTCTGTATGTGAGAAGATTGGAAGGTTAAATGGTTTTGCATAACTCATTCCTTTTTTCATAAGACCCGCATCTGCTACTGTCTTACCATCTTCACTAATCGCACAGATTCCATGTTCTTTCATCTTTCCAATGTTTGCTAGTGTTTCACCTTCTAAGCCTTTTGTAATGGCACCTACTGGAAGAACTTTTACACCATTTGCACGTCTTGCCATTGTATTGATGTATTCTACAACACATTCATTATCAATAACTGGGTTCGTATTTGGCATACAACACATTGTTGTTACACCACCACGTGCTGCTGCAAGACAGCCTGTTTCAATTGTTTCTTTATGTTCAAAGCCTGGTTCTCTTAAGTGTACATGTAGGTCGATAAGACCTGGTACTACTAACTTACCTTCTGCTTCAATTACTTTGACATCTGCATTCTCAAGTAAGTCACTTGGGGTTTCACCTATACTTACAATCACACCATCTTCTACAAGGATGTCTGTTACTTCTTCTAGTTTTGTACTTGGGTTAACAACTAACCCACCTTTAATAACCAGTTTCATCTTATCTTCCTCTCCTTTCGTTTAATAAAGCAAGGATTGCCATACGTACTGCTACACCATTTTGTACTTGTTCATCAATAACACTTACGTTACTATCTAATAGCTCTGGCATCAGTTCAATACCACGATTTACTGGTGCTGGATGCATTAAGATTGCTTCTTTATCTGCATAACTAAACATTTCTTCATCTAAACCATAAAGCTGGCTATATTCGCGAAGGTTAGGGAATAATCCACCTTTTTGTCTTTCCATCTGGATACGAAGTCCCATGACTACATCTGCACCTTTGATTGCATTTTTAATATCATGAGTTACTGTTGCACCTAGTGCTTCCATTGTACCTGATGCTAATGTGCCGCATCCTGCAAGTGTTACATTTGCACCCAGCTTTTTAAGACCGAATACATTTGATCTTGCTACACGACTATGTGCAATATCACCTACGATGGTTACATTTAAATCTTTAAAGCTACCTTTTTTATCAAGCATTGTATAGAGATCTAAAAGTGCTTGTGTCGGATGTTCATTTGCGCCGTCTCCTGCATTAATAACAGAAGCTTTAACATTTTTTGCAAGTAAGTGGCTCGCTCCACTTAACCCATGGCGCATAACCATAAAGTCAATGCCCATTTGATCTAGTGTAATACCTGTATCTACTAAGGTTTCCCCTTTTTGTACACTACTTGTTGCAACACCTAAATCCGTTACCATCGCACCTTGGTAAAGTCCAGCCATATTAAAGGATACTTTTGTTCTTGTACTGTTTTCGTAGAATAAAGTAATCATACTACGACCTTTTAATGTATCTTCTCTTAAAGTACTGTCTGTAATTTTTTTCTTCATTTCATGTGCAAGTTCTAAGATACTCATGATCTCACTTACTTCTAAATCACGAATCCCCAGTAAATCTTTACTTTTTAACATGGTGTATCCTCCTTTGGTTTTAAAAAAATAAAAAGGCAATAAAAAGACCTAAGTCTTTTCATTGCCTTTAAGCTGCAAAAAAGTGAAGCAGAAACGAGATTACATAGTACCTTATAAAATCTCGTTAAATAAGGCAATATCTAATCTATTTCTTTTAATCTATTATTAAATTCTTTAGAATTTCTCCATACTAAATCTAGCTGGCCTAAACCAAGCTGCATCATAATCTTTTTCATTTTCTCTTCTCCTTTTTGATCTCACAGGATCAAGCTTAAAGGCTATTTATTTAATTTTGTTCATTTACTGTTACCTATACTACCATATCCCCTTAAATGTGTCAATCTATTTTGTCGTAATATGTTGAAGTAATTGGAACGGTTCATGGATGACTGCATAAGCACCGCTTTGTAAAAGTTCCTCTTCTCCTCTAAATCCCCAGGCTACACCTATTCCACGTAACTTGGCATTTACTGCCGTTTGCATATCTACGTCTGAGTCTCCTACATAGAGCACTTCCTCATTCTTCACATTATATGCAGCCATCAGCTCATTAATAACCGTTGGATCAGGTTTATGTGGTTTTCCATCTTGTTGTCCTTCCACTCTATCAATTAATCCCTGTTCAAAACAAGCTTCTACTACACGTAATGCTTGTGCATGAGGTTTATTCGTTGCCACAGCTAACTTAATACCCTTATCTTTAAGGTTATGTAAAAGTTCTATAATGCCATCATAAGGTTTTGTATAATCCGTTAAATGGGTATCATAATACTGAATAAAGCTTTCTTTTAAACGCTGTATTTCTTTTTCACTTCTCACTTCTTCTGGAAGTACACGTTCCATAAGTTTATAGACACCATTTCCTACAAAATATCTATAATTTTCTAAAGGATGCTCTATGTATCCATATTGCTTAAGGGCATAATTAGTACTTACACCTAAGTCTTCTAATGTATTGACAAGTGTTCCATCTAAATCAAAAATGACTAATTTAACTGTCTTCATCTTTCTCCTCCTTAAATGTCTTCACCTTTTCTATTATACCACCTTTACTTCTTTCCTTATAATAAGTTTTTAGCCCTCTTGTAATAGTTTGACTTTTTACAAATTTAAGTAAATATTTTATAAAAATGTGTAAATATTCTGCAAGTATTTTTAGTAGATATGCATTAAAATAAATTTATTATAAAGTATTTTTTTAGCTTTATATACAATTATAATATTAAACTTTATATCGGGGGGATTTTTGATGAAAAAGAAATGGATTAGTTCATTAATGTGTATGTCTCTTGCTGCTTCACTATTTACTGGCTGTGCACCTACATCAACATCAAACACTACTGACACACCTGCTCCATCTGATACAAGTACAACAACAAAAGAAGAGCCTAAAAAAGAAGAATCTACTGATGGTGGTAAAAAAATCGTTTATTGGTCTATGTGGGAAGCTACTGAAGCTCAAGGCCAATCTATCCAAGCAGCTATTGACCAATATCAAAAAGACACAGGCAATACCGTAGAAGTTCAATTCAAAGGACGTACAGGTATTCGTGAAGGCCTTCAAGCCGCTTTAGATGCCGGTACAACGATTGACTTATTCGATGAAGATATCGATCGTGTAAACTCTACTTGGGGTAAATATTTATTAGACTTAGAATCTTATGCAGCTGCATCTGACTATGATGCTACTGCCGTTTCTGGTTTAATGTCAGCTTGCCGTGAGGTAGGCGGTGGTACATTAAAATCTATCCCTTATCAACCTAACGTATTTGCATTCTTCTATAATAAAGATTTATTTGACCAAGCTGGTATCACAGATGTACCTAAAACTTGGGATGAATTTTTAGCAACTTGCGAAAAACTTAAAGTTGCTGGTATTACACCTATTACTTGTGATGATGCTTACATTACTTGTATGATTGGTTACCATTTAGCACGTACTGTTGGTGAAGAACGTGTTACTCAAATTGTTAATGAAGGCCTTTGGGCTGAAGAGCCAGCTGTTCTTGAAGCTGCTAAAGCTTATGAAGCACTCGCTTCTAAAGGCTATTTCTCAGAATATGTAGCTTCTAACGTATGGCCAGCTGGTCAAAATACAGAACTTGCTTTAGGTGAAGCTGCTATGTACTTAAACGGTTCTTGGTTACCAAATGAAGTTCTTGGTACTACAGGACCAGACTTTAGATGGGGATGCTTTAGCTATCCTGCTGTTCCAAATGGTGTAACAGGTGTAGAAGCTGCTAACTTTGGTGCACAAGTATTTGCTGTAAATAAAGATTCTAAAGTACCACAAGAAGCCTTTGACCTTATTACTTATATCACTAAAGGCCAATTTGACGCTGAGCTTTCTGCCAATTCAACAGGTATCCCTGCTGATACTACAAATACCAAATGGCCAGACTTACTTGCTGATGTAAAGCCTGTTCTTGATAGCTTAACAACACGTTATACATGGGCTGCTGGTGTAGAAGCTAATAACAATATGACGCCTATCATTAAAGAAAACTTCTTAAAATTATGTGGTGGTCAAATTACAGCAGAGCAATTTGTAGATAATATGGAAAAAGCAAGTAAATAATTTCTTACAAGGGGTGAGGTATGACCAAGATACCTCACCCCTTATGCATTTTATCGTATAGGGGGATTTTATGTGAAAAAAAATAAACCGATGATCATTGCCTTTTTAGCACCTGTTGTAATTCTATTTGTACTCATTTACTTATACCCAATCTGTAGGACCATCCTTATGAGCTTTTTCAAAATCGAGGGTGTTACGGATGCCATGAGTGAATGGCACTTTGTAGGCGCAAGTAATTATATTGAACTTCTAAATACCGGACTTTTTAGAACTTCTATGTGGAACCTATTCCGTATCTGGCTTTTTGGTGGCATTATCGTTATGTCTATTGCCTTACTCTTTGCAGTTATTCTTACAAGCGGTATTCGCTTTAAAAGCTTCTTCCGTGCTGTTATTTACCTTCCTAATGTTGTAAGTGCTGTTGCTCTTGCTACTATGTGGCTCCAATATGTCTATAGCCCTAAATTTGGTTTATTAAAATCAGTCTTTACTTCACTAGGACTTGATAGTTTAGCTGCTATCCAATGGACTTCTAGCGAATATAAATTTGTAGCCCTTCTTATTGCCTATTGTTTTGGTATGGTAGGCTATCATATGCTTATTTTCACCAGTGGTATTGAACGTATTGGGCAAGATTACTATGAGGCTGCAACTATTGATGGTGCAAATAAAGTGAATCAATTCTTCCATATCACTTTCCCTTTACTTCGTGGTGTTATTAAAACCAATATTACCATGTGGTCCGTAACAAGTGTTGCTTTCTTTGTATGGTCTCAACTTTTCTCTACAGTTACAGCCGATACCCAAACGATCACCCCAATGGTTTATATGTACATGCAAGTATTTGGTGCAGGTAATACAGTTACAGAACGTAACGCTGGTCTTGGCGCAACAGTTGGTGTTGTCCTTTGCGTATGTGTTGTTGCGATCTTCCTGATTACCAACAAATTAATTAAAAAAGATGATTTTGAATTCTAAAGGGGGAGATTCTATGGCTACTGCTAAACAATACAAAGACAAAGTAAATTGGAAAAAAGAATTAAGACTTGCACCAGGTTACCTGATTTTAACCATATGGGTTATCTTTACCTTCGTTCTTCTAGGTTGGGTTCTCGCTGCTAGCTTTTCTACAACAAAAGATATTTTCGCCGGCAAGGCACTTGAGTTTCCTACTGGACTTCACTTTGAAAACTATATAAAAGCTTGGACCACTTCTAACGTTTCTGTATTCTTCTTGAACTCACTTCAATATGCCCTTATTTCTTGTACCGCACTAGTTATTATCTGTGCACCTGCAGCTTATGTTCTTTCTAGATTTGATTTTATTGCCAATAAGTTTATCCAAACCAGTTTAGTATCTGCAATGGGCGTACCTGCTATTATGATTATCCTTCCACTCTTTACACTTATTGCTAGAATGGATATCCTTAATAATCCCCTTGCCAATCGAGCCGTTCTCATTTTCTTATATATAGGTATTAACGTCCCTTATACAACCATTTTCTTACTCACCTTCTTTAGTAATATTTCACATTCCTTTGAAGAAGCAGCTGCTATTGATGGATGCTCACCTATGAAAACCTTCTGGAAGATCATGCTTCCAATGGCTCAACCAGGTATTATTACTGTAACAATCTTCAACTTTATTAATATTTGGAATGAATACTTTATTTCTCTTATCTTCGCAAATTCAGATTCACTTAGACCTGTTGCTGTAGGTCTCTACTCAATGATTAGCTCTATGAAATATACAGGTGACTGGGCAGGTATGTTTGCTGCCGTTATTATCGTATTCTTACCAACTTTCATCCTTTATATCTTCCTCTCCGAGAAGATTATTGCTGGTGTAACCGGCGGCGGTGTCAAAGGATGATTTAAAAAGAAGCTGTTGCATTTTTATGCAGCAGCTTCTTTTTTGTTTAAAATTCGAATTTAACTGGTCTTAAGAATAAGTCCACCAATACTTTAGACGTTTCTTTGTGTTCAAACAAAATAGCATAAAGTGCACTACAAATAGGCAGTTCTACGTCATAAACTTCTGATAAATGATGTAGGGCTTCAATAGTTGCTACCCCTTCTGCCAGCTTTGTAAAGGGAATACCTTTTACATAGTCTTCTCCAAATCGGCGGTTATTACTATGTGGCGAGAACAGTGTCGCTTCATAATCACCTAAGTGGCTTAATCCATAAATGGTTAAGTCATTACCTCCCATAGCACGGATAATACGTGAAAGTTCTCTTGTACCTCTTGCCATGAGAGCACCTTTTAAGCTGCTATAGCCTGCACCATCTAACATTCCTGCTGCAATTCCCATAACATTCTTTGTAGCTGCTCCAATCTCGTTTCCTATTAAATCTTGTCCATAATAGAAACGAATAAGCTCACTATTAAATGCTTCAACTGTTTTCTTTGTTACTTCTATTTCATCACTACCTATGACCATACAGTTTGGAATTCCTTTTGTAAAGTCTTGTACATGGCCTGGTCCTAACCATACACCAACATGACATCCTGCGCCCATCTCTTCTTTAAACACCTGAGTCAATCGCTTACCTGTTCCTGCTTCTAATCCTTTCATACAGAGTAAAAAGATTTTTTCATCTATATGAGGCAAGGCGGATACTGTTTGTAAAAATGATCTAAGTTGCTGCGCACTGATAGAGATTATAATAATCTCAGCGCTTTCTACCGCTTCTTCTAGAGAATCTGTAAACTTAATAGTTTCTGGCAATTCTAAGTACTCATTTTTACGTTCTAATCTTAGAGATTCTAAGTTTTTAGAGCCTGGTCTTCCCCATAGCATCACATCATGTCCTACACGATTGGTATACCATGCTAAAAAGCTTCCCCATCTTCCACATCCTAATACTGAAACATTCATCTTATTTGCCTCCCATCTATTTGAAAAGACCTCAGCCTTAATGATAAAACTGAGGTTGTCATCTATGTAGTATTTATAATATGATTAATACTAATTTAAAAATCCAGTTAGCTGCAATCCCTGCACACAGACCACCTATTGTATGAGAAAAAATGGCTTTGCCTGTAAGGCTACGACACTTTAAGCTATCCATCATAGCTGTATGTGTACTTAAGTAACCACTCCAACACATACACATTGCCGTAAATACAGCAATATCATTGGCATGTGCAAGCCCTTCGCTTACTAAGTTTGGCACAAGTCCAATGGCTGCACCCGCTGCACCTAATGAAGTAATTGGAACAGCAATGGCCTGTGGTGAAGAAAAACCAAATAGAGGTTGTAAAATAAAGTTTAATTTTTCTCCTAGTATAGGAAGTAGACCAATCCCCTCATAAGCTGCACCTGTATAAGTTCCATCTAATGATGGTCCATTAGTAAGAACAAGGACAAAAGTACAGATAATAAGTACGCCTGGAATAATAGCCATACCCATCCCTACTCCTGAATGTCCACCTTCTAAAAGTGCATTCATAAAACGTTCACCTAAGCTTCCTGTTCTCACTTCACGGTAATTAATAAGATCTATACTTTCATCAATTACTTCTTCACACCAACTCTCGGTACCATAATGCTTTTTGGTATAGTACATCATAAGTTTTGTACTTATAATACTTCCTATAATTGCACCTATATTCCCAATCACAACAGCTATGCCTAAATGCTCACCAACACCTTTAACACCGATCATAAATACAGTAATCATAAGTCCCATCCCAAAGGCTGTTCCTAAATTCGTAAGAGCTGGTAGCTGATACTTTTTAAAATATTGTCTAAAACGTTTGTCATCACATAATGTGAGTATTGCTGGATTATCCGAAAAATAAGTGGTTAATACACTCATAATACTTGCACCTGGCAAATCATATAGTGGTTTCATAAGCCTTGAAAGTAACTTATTAATAATTGCCAACCCACCAAATTCAGTTAAAACACCTGAGAACGCACCTGCTATAACTGCAATCGCCATAATATAAAATACTGTTCCCATTAAAAGGTCATAAGATGTATTGAGGAGTGTATTGAACATATTTGCTACACCCATTTTTTGACCTAGTAAAAAGAGGCCTCCAAAAGTGATTACTAAACATAATACACCTTCAATACCTACAGCCTTTTTTAATTTGTAATGCACTTCTTGATTGTGCTCATCTTGTCTATTCATGCTGTCTCCCTCTAGCTATTACTTTATTTCCATATATGCATGTAATTACTTTTATCTACACCTGCATCTTCAAAAGTACCCATACCTAATAATGTATATTTAGCCATTTCTATAAGATTAAATAAAATTGGACATCCGCTTCCTTCTCCTAGACGCATCTCTAAGTTTAAATGTGGCTCAAGTCCAATCTCCATTAATAATTTCTGCATACCCACTTCTTTTGAGAGGTGAGATGCTACCATGTAATCTTTAACTGTTGGACATAGCTTATAAGCAACTAATGCTGCCGCTGCTGCAATAAAACCATCAATAACTACTACTTTCTTTCCATGAGCTGCTGCTAGATAGACTCCAACAAGGCCTGCTAGATCATATCCACCTACTTTGGCTAAAACATCAATAGGATCATTAGGATCTGGTTGATTCACTTGAAATGCCATTTTAATTGCATTGATTTTACTATTAAATACTTGATCCTTAGCCCCTGAACCTTTACCTGTCACTTCTTCTACATCTAACTTTAAAAGAGCGGCTGTAATAGCTGCAGATGTTGTTGTATTACCAATACCCATTTCACCTGTTCCAAAAATCTCATAGCCATTCTCTATTAATTTATTTGTCTCTTCAATACCTACTTCAATCGCTTCCATCGCTTGTTCATAAGTCATTGCAGACTGAATACTCATATCTTGAGTTCCATAAGCTATTTTACGATTATGAATCAAAGGATGCTTAAAGTCTGCTTTAACACCTATATCAACGATATGTATATCTGAACCTGCAAACTGGCTAAGCTTATTCACACCTGTTATACCTCTTGTAAAGTTATAGGTTACAGTGGCTGTCACTTCTTGGGGACAACTACTTACGCCTTGGTCGCATACACCGTTATCACTGCACATAATCACTGTTGCACACGGTTTTGTTTTTATATCCATTGTGCCCTGCACACCTGCTAACTGAATCATTAACTGCTCTAATTTCCCTAAAGAGCCTACAGGTTTAGTCAGCCCATCCAGATAAGTTTCCATTTGTTTTGCCACTTCAAGGTTTAAAGGTTCAATATCTGCTATAAATTGTTTAAGTTCCTCTTGTCTCATCCAATCATCCCCTTACTTATAATCATTAAATAGGTTAATATAACCCATTCCGCTAGTTGATGTGTTGCACCTAAACAGTCTCCATTCAAACCATTTAACTTCTTACTAAATTTATGATTTAAAATAAACACTGTTACACCAACGATTAAAAGACCTAATATCATTTCCATTCCTGATACAAGACTTATGCCTACACCACAAAAAACTAGAAGATTAAATCCCAGTCCTATTTTACTAATGTTTTGAATCCATAAAGAACCCATTCCCTTTGAGACATTACGTCCTATAGCGCAGATTAAACAAACTGCCATCTTCGCACTTACAGGTACCCAAATCATTAAATAGGGATGTTCTCTTAAAAGGTAAAACCCAATAAGATGGTACATAAAATCAATAAGGAGTGCTAATACACCAAACGTACCGACTCTACTATCTTTCATAATTTCTAGCGTTCTTGCTGTATCTCGATTGGCTCCAAATCCATCAAATACATCACTTACACCATCTAAATGAATACCACCTGTTATCCAAATACCACCTATTGTAGCTAAAAGTGCACCCAGTAAGGGATCTACTAAACTTCCTACTACAAATAGTATCCAAGTAAAAATACCCACAATGAGCCCTATAAAAGTAAAAAAGCACATGGCTCCTTTAAAATCACTCGGTTCTGCTGGCATTGCTGCTTTGGTAATAGGAATACGTGTTAAAAATTGCATAGCTAGTACCCATTGTTTTAACTTCTTCATCTGCTTCAACTCTTTCTTTTATATCCAAAAATGTATTAATAACTATCTCTTGATAAATCTAAGTACCAAAAATCATGTTCATAGTTTGTTGTAACAACCATTCCTGTATGTACCTTAAACTTCCAAAACATATCTAAGTTTTCACCAAACATATAACAAAGGGCCATACGAATCGTTCCTGCATGACATACAACAACTGCATCTTCACCAGCTTCTTCTAGCTCTTTAATAAAACTTACAACCCTTTCATATTGCATCATGGCACTTTCACCTTCTGGAATCACATAGTTTTTCCAGTCATCGTCCCATTCATCCCGCTCAGCTAGATATCTTCTGCCAATCTGTCTATAAGTAAGTCCTTCAAAAATACCCATATTTCTTTCTAATAGCCTTGCATCTACTTTAAAATAGACATTAGCAAAAAGCAACCCTGCTGTTTCAATAGCTCTAGCTGCGGGACTTGAATAGACATTGATACATTCATTAAAACTTGTTTGAATGGCTTTTACTTCTTTTACACCTTCTTGTGTAAGCCTTACATCTATTTTTCCATAATAACTATTCTTTTCATTTTCTTCTGTCTTACCATGACGAACCCAATATATTTTCATTTGTACCACTCCTAATATTTAAGTTGCTCTAACGCCTCAATAAGAAGTTGATTTTGTTCATGTGATTTGATACCTATGCGATAATGCAAATCTGTAAGTCCTGTATAGTTTCCACAATGACGTATTAAAATACCTTTCTCCATAAGCATCTCTTTCAACCCTTTAATGGGTGATTTAAACAATATATAGTCTGCTGCTGAAGGATAACAATAAAAACCTAATCGTGTGAGATGTTCTTGTATATAATCATACTCTCTACGAATAAGTGCTTTTGTTTCTTTAGCATATTCATCATCATTTAGTGCCACTACACCTGCTAGTTGGGCAATCCCTGAAACAGACCACGGTTGAGCAGCTTGTTGTACTGCCTTTTTCAGTTCTAAATCTGAGAAGCATCCATAACCTAATCTAAGACCAGCCATGGCATAAAATTTTGTAAAAGCCTTTAAAATGACAAGACATTTATAGTTTCCAAGTTCAGCAAGTAAACTATATTTTTCAGGTGCTTCTACAAAATCCATAAAGCATTCATCCACAATGAGTTTAATGTTAAACGTTTCACATTTTTCTAATACCTTAAGTAAAAAAGTTTTAGAAGTTAATTGTCCTGTAGGATTATTAGGATTACATAGCCACACCATATCCAAATCTGGCGTAAGTATTTCTAGAAAATCTTCTTGTATATTAAAGTTATTATTTTCTTTTAAATTGTATGTTACAACTTCACACCCTACTTGTTCCATTGCTAAGGCATATTCTGCAAAGGTAGGTGCTAAAATAAGTGCACGCTTTGGCTTACAGACATACACCAAGCGGAAGATTAAATCCGCAGCTCCATTTCCACAGAGAATACTTTCCTTTAGCAAACCA
Organism: Niameybacter massiliensis; assembly: GCF_001282685.1. Taxonomy (GTDB): domain Bacteria; phylum Bacillota; class Clostridia; order Lachnospirales; family Cellulosilyticaceae; genus Holtiella; species Holtiella tumoricola. Next base: position 866,920 of record NZ_LN875035.1, read on the forward strand.
TAATAGTCGCTTATTGCCTCAGTTAGCTTCCTACATAATGGATCTGGATATTGAACTGCTAAATCAAGATTCTGTGCTAAGGCAGTACGAACACTTGGCGCTAATCCCAAAGGATTAATGTTTACTGAAAAGTCGATAATTTTTTTGTCGTCACATCCAAGTTTTTCGGCGAGAGAAAATACATCGCCACCGTGTATTAAATGCATAGTTACTCCTTCTATCTCATGACTATAGCTCTTATTGCTATAAATACTAATAAACCTAGTATACACGTTGCATACATTAATTGATTTGTTCTTTTAATATCTTCTGTTTCTACTGGGCGAATAGGGTCGCCTATAGTTGGTTTTTCACATTTCTTACCAAAATAATAAGCATCTCCTGCTAGTTGGATTTCTAATGCCCCTGCACATGCTGCTTCTGTATGAGCACTATTGGGACTCTTATGATTATAACGGTCTCGCTTATAGATTTTATAGGCCCCCTTTATACTCATACCACATAATCCACTAGCTAAAATCATTAAGTAAGCACTTATTCTTGCTGGAATATAATTGGCTACGTCATCTAACTTGGCTCCAAAAGTACCAAAATATTGGTATTTATCATTTTTGTATCCAATCATCGAGTCTAATGTATTGATTGCTTTATATAGATACGCAAGAGGTACCCCACCTATTACTAAATAAAAAAGTGGTCCTATAATACCATCCGATGTATTTTCTGCTACGGTCTCGATGGCTGCTTTTGCTACACCTTGTTCATCTAAACTTGCTGTATCTCTTCCAACAATCATGCTTACTGCATATCTAGCACCTTCTAAATCATGTTTTTTAAGTGCTATATAAACTTTCATGCTTTCATCTTTTAGACTTTTTGTTGCAAGCACTTGGTAACCCATAATCACTTGCAAAATAAATCCTACAACAGGATGTATCCAATAAGCTAGAGTAATTACTGTCAAACTTACAAAAAAGGTGATACCTACCACGGCGATTACAAGTATCGTTCCGCCGATGCGTTCACCTTTTTTCGTCTGTGGTATCCATGATCGAATCCATTTTTCACCTTTTGTAATCAGTGTACCTATTGCACGAACTGGATGTGGAAAATGATAAGGATCTCCTAATAGAAGATCCAAAATAAAAGCACATACTGTAATTAAAATAATTGATTTCATATCCTTCGTCCATTCTTTTTGTCATTTATAATCTATTCGTATAGTGTTTGTTTCTATTACCAAAAACTATTCCCCTTTAGATAAAAAGAATAAAGCTTAGAAGTTCCATATAGTTATCTGTCGTATATGAAACAGTAAACTCATCAATCTGTCTAGCATTTGGATAGAAAGAATATTTGTAAGCATCTTCATGCTTATTAAAGACAACTTTTAAATTAAATACATCTGGTATAGACAAATTGCTTGTCCAACCTACTGTTTTAAGCTCTGATAAACTTTGCTTAACAGTCTTTTGTATACGCTCTTTTGCAAGTTCTGGATGAATACTCACCATACCTCCACCAAAGCCTTCTTGTACCGCAACACTCTTTATAGTTGAGTCAAACTCTGCTACACTACGCACAAGTCCCCCATCTCCTGTTACCGTAATAATCGGTACACTAAGTAAATAAGCTACATAAGCATAAAGTGTAAATTCACTGGCTGGCTTATCATTTAAATACATTCCTCTTACCTTACTTGGATAAAGTGTGTGAGCAAGTGGTGATGTATTAGCTAATCCATGACTATGATAGCCTATAAAAATAATACCGTCAAAGGTGTCGTCTAATCCTTCCACCATATTATAAGGGTGGTTGCTCCAGCCAGTCATAAGCTTTGCATTTTTAGGTAATTGCTCTTGTATAAGATTATACCCATTTCCGTGTGCATCCTTAATAACAAACTCTACTGCCCCTGCTGCCATTGCCCCCTTACAAGCTGCTACCACTTCTCCTGTCATACGCTCTCTTGCTTCATATGGCGCAGTGTCATCTGCTTGTTGCCAATTTGAAATCCCTGTTACCCCTTCAATATCTGCAGTTATAAATATACGCATAGCTAACCTCCCTACAAGTTTAATATTTTATTCTAGTATACCAAAACTTGTATATTATTTCTATTATCTGTTATGTTTTTCCTAAAAAAGTAGTATACTAAAAAAGTAAAATTCAAAAAACAGACAGAAAGGGTTATATTATGTCCACAAAAACAATTTCAACTCGTGACCAAGTGGCAGTAGAAAATACTTGGCGCTTAGAAGATATTTTTGAATCTGATCAAGATGTACAAGCTGCCATTGCCTCAAGTAAACAATCCTTAGGCATTTTTAAATCCTATCAAAATCAAGTAACTTCTAATGCAAATACTTTATTCGAAGTTCTTAAAAAATCTGACGATGTTTCTATGATCATAGAAAAAATATATGTATACTGTCATATGCGTCTTCACCAAGATGGTGGCAACAGTTTCTATCAAGACCTTGCAAGCCAAAGTGAAAAGCTTATGGTTGATCTAGAAACAGCTACATCTTTTATTAGCCCAGAAATCAGTACTTTAACCGAAGCACAGCTAGAAGCTTTCCTTCAAGAAAATCCTGAGCTTACACTTTACAAACGTGTACTCCATGAAGTTTTACGTCAAAAAGAACATATCTTAGATGCTAAAACAGAAGATTTACTTTCTCAATTTGGAGAAATAACAACTGCACCAAGCAATACTTTTGCTATGTTTAACAATGCTGACTTAAAACTTCCTACTATTCAAAATGAAGACGGAGAAGATATACGCATCACTCATGGTAACTATATCAGCCTCCTTGAAAGCCATAACCGTAGTGTACGTGAATCTGCTTTTACAGGCATGTATACTTCATATAGTAACTTTAAAAATACCCTTGCTACAAACTTTGCTGCAAGTGTAACAGGTTATAGTTTAGTTTCACGTATTCGTAACTTTAGAACACCTATTGCCTGTGCATTAAACGCAAACAATATTCCTACTGAAGTTTATGATAATCTGATTACTACAGTAGATCACCATCTTAACCTTATGCATGATTATGTAGCTCTTAGAAAAGATATTATGGGTGTTGATACTTTACACATGTATGATATCTTCGTACCTCTTGTAAATGACTTCAAAAAGGAAATCTCTTTTGATGAAGCATGTAGCATTATTCTTGAAGCTTTAAAACCTTTAGGTGAAGACTATGTGGCACAAGTTAAAGACGCATTTGATAGCCGTTGGGTAGATAAATATGAAAATGAAGGCAAACGTAGTGGGGCTTACTCATGGGGTTGTTTCGCAGCACCACATCCATATGTGCTTATGAACTACTCTAACAATGTAGACAACCTCTTTACATTAGCACATGAAATGGGACATGCAATGCATAGTTACCTTTCATCACATACTCAGCCTTACCCATATGCTAACTACTGTATCTTTGTAGCAGAAGTTGCCTCTACTGTAAACGAAGCACTTCTTATGCAATATTTACTTAAAACAACAACAGATCCTGACTTCCATAAATACTTAGTAAACTACTTTATGGAGCAATTCAGAGGCACACTCTTCCGTCAAACTATGTTTGCTGAATTCGAAAAATCAGTTTACACACTTCACTCAGAGGGTGCAACCCTTACGAGTCAAGTACTCTGTGATACTTACTACAACTTAGTTAAAAAATATCATGGTGATGCTATTTGCGTAGATGACCTTATTGCAATGGAATGGGCACGTATTCCTCACTTCTATACACCATTCTATGTATATCAATACGCTACTGGCTATTCAGCTGCCATTGCCCTTTCTGAAGGTATATTAAAAGAAGGCCCTGAAGCAGTTAAACGCTACAAAGCCTTCTTAAGTGGTGGTTCTAGCCAAGATCCTATTGATTTACTAAAAATGGCTGGTGTAGATATGAGTTCTCCAGCACCAATCGAATCTGCACTTAAAGTGTTTGAAGGTCTTATTGCAGAAATGAAAACGCTTTAATCTAGTCCACATCCCCATTTGATGAGGATATAAATACTAATTAAACTTATGACAAGCAGAATGTTCTGGATTACTCTAGACTTTCTGCTTTTTCTATTCCACATACTATAAACCAGCAAGACCACTGTAACCGGTAAAAGAGCATAGCTATTAAACCATAAAATAATTTCTTTATGTTTCCACCAATCCATAAACTTCTCTTCTAAAATATTCATTCCAAAGAATCCTGTTACAAAAGTAGGAATAACTAGAGCTGTACCTATAATAGTTAAAAAATCCATCTTACCTTTTGATTGGGCCTGATCAATAAGGGCCGCATACTCATGCATCTCCTGCATTTCAAAATCTAATTCTTTAATTTCTTTTTCTATCATTAGCTGCCTTAAGAGTTCATTATAAATATAGCTACCTTGTACATCTACTGTCACTTCATTAAAATGCATCTGACTAATAAATTGTATATAAACTTCATATAAGTCTTCTATCGCTTGCACTAATTGTACTTTCGGTAATTCTGCAATACGTGCTATTTGATTTCCAAAATGAAGCAAGGAAGCCTTTTGTGCTAAAGCTAATAAGACTATATGATTATAAAGCTTTGTTTCTTTTGCACTTGATGTAATGCATACTAACGAAAATCTACTCATTCCATAGACTACTTTAGGTAGGTCTAAATAACTTTCTCCTTCTCTTAACTTCTCTCGTCTACTAAATAATATGAAGCTATTTAAAAAGCGCTTGGAGATTTCTTGATTTTTAATTTGTTTTAGAAACTCAGCGTTATTATAAACACACAATACAAACATACGATTTCCAAGCAAAGGCTCCACAAAAATCTTATCTTGTTTTAAAAACTTGTATTCAAAAACGAAGTTATCTCCAAATAGTTGACGCATCATGGAAGTCATACATAGAGGCTTCTCTTTATAATCTTCTGAAAAGGTCTCAATAATTTTTTCTCTATCGTTTAACCTAACAACAATTTTTTCGGGAAATAAATCTTTGTGAGCCGCTTGAAGAGGAAGCAAATAAGGGTAAACACTTTTACTCATACTATTTATAGCCATAATACCTTCTGGTGCCTTTACCTCATGATTTTCACAATGTAGAGTTAAAATACCTATTCCACTTTTATAAAGACGTAGCTCAATATTCTTTAACTTAAGAACATATTCCTTTTGCTCTACAGTCAGTGTTAAAGTACTTTTCTCATCTAGTCCCATCTTCTCATAAATACGCACTAACTTTTGATTACCTATTTGATAAAGCATCTGAATGGCAGGCTTATAGAAATATACATATTCATTATAAGTCGATTCATCTTCCATATAAAATGTACGTATTTTCCAAGACTCTAACCCACTAAGTGATGGATGATCCATTTGTTTATGTTGTTTTAACGTTCCACGCCCATGTCTATTTTTGAGTTCCCATGCAAAGGGCATCATATAGACATGGGTACTGATTACACCTTTCGACATACCACTCACCTATTATTATCGTATTAATTAAATAAATTTAAATAAGCTCCATATCCCTCTTCTTCCATTTTATCATATGGTATAAATCTTAATGCCGCAGAATTAATACAGTATCTAAGCCCACCTGTTTCTCTTGGACCATCTTGAAAAACATGACCTAGATGGCTATCGGCATAACTACTTCTTATTTCTATTCTATGCATACCATGGGATAAATCTTCTTTTTCATATACACTTATGGGTGCAATAGGTTTCGTAAATGCTGGCCATCCGCATCCTGAATTGAATTTATCCTTAGAAGAAAAAAGTGGCTTCCCACTTACAATATCTACATAAATTCCCTCTTCATCATGTTCATAAAACGCATTACCATAAGGTGCCTCTGTACCATTTTCTTGAGTCACTTGATATTGAAGAGGTGTAAGCTTCTCCTTAAGCTCTTGTTCTTTATAAGGATTACGATGCCAATAAGTATCTAAAAAGTTTTTTCTCCCAGAACCCTTATAGTACCTATCATAATAAAATCGATTTTTCTTATAATAATCTTGATGATAATCTTCTGCTTTATAAAATGGCATCGCTGCTACAATAGGCACCACAATAGGTTTTTCAAATAAACCTGATACTTCTAATTCATGTTTATAAGTCTCTGCTATAGCCTTTTGTGCTTCATCATGATAAAAAATAGCCGTATGGTACGTTTCACCTCTATCATTAAATTGCCCATCAGGATCTGTTGGATCAATACTCCTAAAGAAAATTTCCACCAACTCTCTATAGGGTAAAATGGCCTCATCATAAGTTATCTGTACAGCTTCTTGATGACCTGTATGATGTGCACATACTTCTTCATAACTTGGATTTTCTACATGTCCTCCTGTATAGCCTACTTCTATTTTTACTACACCAGAATATTCATCAAAAGGTTTTACCATACACCAAAAGCATCCCCCTGCAAAGGTTGCTTGCTTGATAGAACTCATATGCTCACTTCCTTTTATAAACTTTTTTACATTAGTTTATCCTATAAGATTATGAGTATGCACATAATGGACTAGTTTTATTTTAAGCATGAAAAAAAGATACCTTCTTAAGGTATCTTTTTTGTACTACACATGTTGTATCACAGTCTGATGCTCTATATAACTTGGATAAGTAACATTTACAATTTCTAGCATCCATACCGCTGTATGGGATATTGCCTCATACAGATCTAAAAGGACACGATCATGCCTGTTTCTACATCTTGCTACTTCTTCCTTATAAAGCTCATTTTCTAGTTTAATATAACCTTCTACACCTTTTTCTTTGAGTACTTGCCATCTCTTGAAGATGTTTCGAACATCCATTTCATTACGTAATACTTTAGCTTCTTTATTCATATATACTTCATACTTCCTGTGTTCTCTTAGAGTCAGATGCTTAAAGTTATGAGCATAACAAAATGTATCACTAATATAGTGACTCATCATTCCTGCAGCATAGGACATTACAAACTCTGTTGCTTGTCTGCGATGCACAAAGTCTGTAAAGGATTTCCACTCTCTAGCTGCAATTTTTATATTATGCCCTTTAAATCTTCTATGAGGTGCTAAATCAGGCATACTTGCTCCAATTTTCAAGGCACGTTCATTAAAAGTAACTGGAATGTATTGTTTAATCAATTCATAAGCTTCTAATGCAATAACATAATGTGTTTTTATTTTCAATGGCTCTCCTCTTTCCTAGTCTTTGCTAGACTCTATGAATAGGTGTCATATCATGTCGTTTAGCAACTGTGATTTGAATATCTTTGCCAATTTCAATATTTTTAGCCTCTAAGGCATTCTTCGCACATAGGTATGCTAAATCAGGTATATTATTTTCATTACTTAAGTGACCAAGTATTGCCCATTGTAAGTTAGGATGATAAATATGAGTCAAAACCTTTGCTGCTAACTCATTGCAAAGATGTCCGTGGTCTCCTAAGATACGTTTCTTAAGATAATACGGATACCCCCCTACCTCTACCATATTAATATCATGATTGAATTCAAGTAAAATACCATCTGCATTATAGAAATGCTCTACAACACGTCTATCTACTTTACCCATATCAGTTGCAAGAACTATTTTTTTACCTTTATAAGTAAATACATAACCTACTGGATCTACAGAGTCATGATAAATACTATATGGCATTACCACAAGTTCTCCAAACATCAGGGGTACATCTTTTTCCATAATGATTTGGTTATGCTCTGCAACTTTGCCTAGCATATTCTCACTCAACATACGCTCCCAAGTTATAGCAGTCGCATAAATAGGTAAGTCATATTTACGGCTAATGATCCCAACACCCTTAATATGATCACTATGCTCATGGGTAATAAGAATCCCTTTAATCGTTGTTGGATCTACATTGATTGCTTCTAGTCCTTGTGTTACTTTTTTACCACTAATACCTATATCTATAAGAAGCCTTTCATCATCGGCTTGTAAGTATGTACAGTTTCCACTACTCCCACTTGCTATGGGACATAAACAAAAATCCATTTTAGTCCTCCACTCATGTCTTTTAATTTTCTTTCCTTAGTTTATCATATATACCCCTATTCGTATACATAGGATTAAGTGGTTTGTACAACTGTTACATCTTTAATCCATTTGCCACTATGAATGCGCCATAAGCTTGCAATCACTTTTAGCATCTCATCACATCTTAATATAAAGAAGACAATAATAATAGGTAGCTCCCATACAAAGGCTGCTAAAAAGCCAAACGGTATAGCTATAAGCCACATAAAAATGAGATCATTAATAAAGACAAATGTCGCATCGCCTCCACCTCTTAAGATACCTACCATTGTGTTCATAGCTAAAGATTTGAAAAATACAGTAACGGCTGTCACAATAACAATATCCATAGCTATAGCTTTTGTCACTTCTGTGACATTATACATTGCAATAATAAATGGACTTACTAAGTAAGTAATAACACCTGATATAAGTCCTAATACAATACTAAATAGAATAATCGTATTAGCATATTCACGAACCTTATCCTTATCACCTTGTCCAACTGTATTTCCTATAATCGCAGCACCTGCATTGCTTACACCTTGTATAAAGACAATAACTAGTTGGTTGATAATATTAGTGATACTATTTGCTGCCACTACATTGGTACCTAATCTTCCTACTACAACACCACTCATACTTACGCCTATAGACCATAGTAATTCATTAAATACAACAGGCATACAGTTTCTTAAGTAATGTCCAACTAATTGCTTATCTACCTTTAATAAATCTTTCCATTTAACTTGAAGCTTCTTCTCAAAATACGCCATAAATATTAAGATAACCGCAAACTCTGTTATTCTTGCAATAACAGTACCAATCGCTGCTCCTCTTACACCTAAAGCCGGTGCACCTAGCTTCCCAAAAATAAATACCCAGTTAAAGAAAGTATTTACAACTAATGAAATCACATAAACAACCATTGCTATTTTTACAGTTTGCACAGAACGTAAAATCATAATCGTACAGTTTGTAACTGCATAGAATCCATATCCAATTGCCACAATACGTAAATATTGTGCACCGCCTTCAATAACAGCTTGATCTGTTGTAAAAATACTCATGACTTGTTCTGGAAATACAACGGATATGATTACAAAAATAAATGTAAAAACTAGACATACACGATACATAATAGCTAATATTTTGTGTATGGACTTTACATCGTTCTTCCCCCAATATTGTGCAATCATTACATTTGAACCACCTGCTAAACCAAACATCAATAATGTGAAAACAAAAAATACGTTATTAGCAAGGGCTGTAGCAGATAGTGCAACTTCTCCAAGAGACCCTAACATCAGTGTATCCATCATACTAATCCCAAAGATAATTAAATTTTGCACACCTATTGGAAGTGCTGTCATTAGTAAAAGCTTATAAAATTGTTTTTCTCTAGTAATTCTCATTTTATCCCTCTCATATATTCTATCCTTATTTTGCCATTGTTAGTGTATCATATCTCCTTATATTCGTACATAGAGTCAAACCGTTTACAACCTCCTTCCTTTCTGATAAGCTAAAGCTTAATGAACTAAAGGAGTCTAACCATGTCAAAACTATATTATGAAAATCCTTATCAAAAGAACTTTACAGCCGAAATCCTTGAAATTGTTGAAAAAGATAATGCTTACCATATTGTTCTCGATCAAACTACTTTTTACCCTGAAGGTGGTGGACAGCCTTCTGATACAGGAATGATTGAAGATTGTCCTGTATCCTATGTTTATGAAGATAATGATCGTATTTATCATGTTTCTTCTAAAAAGCCTATCAAAATCCATAAGGCTAAATGTCAAATTGATTGGCAACGTCGCTTTGACCATATGCAACATCATATGGCCCAACACCTTTTATCTGCTTGTCTTTTACAAGATTTCCAAGTTAAAACTTTAAGTTTCCATCTAGGAAGTGAGACATGTACATTAGATGTTGATCAATTAATGACTAAAGACCAACTTGCCCAAGTAGAAGTACATGTCAATCAAGTCATTAGCGAAAATCTATCTATTACTACTTTCTTCCCAAATAAACAAGAACTTAAAAAGCTTCCATTCAAAACACCTCTTCCAAAGATCACTGGGCCACTACGCCTTGTTCAGATTGAAGATCTAGATATAAGTGCTTGTTGTGGGACCCATCCACGTTCTACTTTAGAAATTGGATTACTTAAACTCCTAAAGTCCGAGAAACATAAAGGTGGCTTAAGGCTTACCTTTGTAGCAGGTACACGTGCAATCCATACCTTACAACAAAATGATGCACTTCATATGGAACAACTTGAAACACTCAAGAAAGAATGTACCCGCCTTCAAAATGAAACAAGGCACCTAAAAGATGTTATCTTAGACTATGAAGTACAAGATATGATTACACAAGCTGAAACTTTTAAAGATCTACATCTTGTTCAACATATTTATGAAGATGTAGATCCAAAAGTCTTACAATCTACTGGTGCCAAACTTGTTAAAACACCAAACGTGGTTGCATTACTCGGCCTTAAATGTGACAAAACATCCCATCTATGCTTTATGTGTTCTTCTAATATTAAAAAAGTAAGTATGAATACACTTCTTAAAGATAGCATTACTTTACTCGATGGCCGTGGCGGCGGTACAGACTTCTCTGCTCAAGGGGGCGGTAAGTCTGCTAGCAACTTAGAATCTGCCCTTGAATATGCCATGATGAAACTCAAAAATAGCTTATAAGAAACTTACAAATTCTTAAATGACATTAAACGTTCTAAGAATCTATAAAGGGAGCTGTTGCACAATTAGCCGATTAGGTTAGTTGTGCAATAGCTCCCTTACTTTACATGTTTTCAATTAATACTTTCTTATCTTCATTACAAATAATCTTACGCTCACTACCTGTTAAGTAAGTCTTAAGAACCACTTTCCCACCCCAAAGGGTTTGAATATATTTAAGGGTCTCTGTTGCATAAGAAAGTTGAAGTTCACGACCATCATATAAATGGTTTAAAACTAATGTATTGTCTTTACGAATTACTTCTTCAACTTCTATGTTTGGAATACCACCCATTCCTACACTATTAGCAAGGGTGTTTCTTACATTTTTCCAACCCTCTTCATTTGAAACTTCTGATACCACATAATAGCGCTCTTCTTCTTCAAATACACAAAGATTACAAGCATTTGCTATATCATAAGTTAAATAGTTACGAATAAAAGAAGCATCTCTTTCAACTTCTCTTATTCTCGCTAATTCACTAAAGTCATGGTCATAGCGTTCATATAAATCTTCCCAAATCTTAAATCCAATAAAATAGGGGTTCAGTCTACCTGGCACTGTACAGATCACATTATTATGATGTTTTAGGAATTCTAGTTGCATACCTGGTGGTAAGTTTAAGCGATTAACAATGTTATAATGCCAAAAACTCGCCCAACCCTCATTCATAATCTTTGTCTCAATCTGAGGCATAAAGTAACGGCTTTCTTCCATTACGATCAACAAAATGTCTTTTTGCCACTCTGCTAGGTCACCTTCACGCCACAAGAAATCAAGGATATTATCACAAGGAAATTCAATTTTTTCTTCAAACTGAGCACCATTTTTCATAAAGCTACCACAGTGATGCTTAATGGCATGAGCTGCATCTAATATAGATTCTACTTCGCTATAACCAATACTTGGATCTTGGATATATTCTCTTATACGTCCTGCATGATTTTTAAACATATCTACGGTTAGATCCGCTTTAGTATAAGATTTGAATAATCTATTATTTTTAAAGAAATCATTATGACCGTATACATGAGCAATAGTTAGAATTTGAAGAACTAGGCTATTATCTTTCATCAAGTAGGCAATACAAGGATCCGAGTTAATAACCATTTCATAGGGAAGACCTGTCAAATTGTAGTTATACAACGTTTTAATACGTTCATAATTCTTACCAAAACTCCAATGAGGGTAATGAGAAGGCATACCTACATAGGCTTCATAACAAATCATATCTTCAAAACTAATAATTTCAAACTCTTGTTCATAATAATCTAAACCGATACCTTTAGCAATTTCCTCAATACGTTCATTATACTCTGTTAATTCCTTGAAGGAATAGTTCATGATACATCCTCCCCTCCTCCTGACCTTTGCTCTATCTTCAACATATCAACAAAGGCTTTCCATACATCTTCTTTTTTAAAGATTTTAACAGCTGAGAAGTTTGGACTTTTTACCTCTTCTACATACTTATTCATAATTGTACTTGTATAGGTGCTGATTTTAATTTCGCCGTATCCAAATAAATTACATGTATCACATAATTTATTTGCAAGCTCTACAGCACGATCATTATCTTCTCCCCAGTTATCACCATCACTACAGTGGAATGCATAGATATTCCACGCATCAGGTGGATAACGCTCTTCTATAACTTGTAGCGCCTTTTCGTAACCACTACTAATATAGGTACCACCACTTTCACCTCTATGGAAGAAATCATCCTCAGTTACTTCCTTTGCAACGGTTGTATGAGCAACAAAGACAATCTCTACATTGATATACTTAACTTTTAAGAATTGATAAAGTAAGAAGTAGAAACTTCTTGCTAAATACTTTTTGGTATGGCCCATAGAGCCTGATGTATCCATGATACAAATAACAACCGCATTTGAATCTCTTTGCATTTTCACTTTTCGTCTAAAATATTTTAAATCATCTTCATGGAAAGGCACACGCATATCTTCTACGTCTAAGTTTAACTCGGCTGCTGCACGTTTTAAGCATTTCTCCCTTTTAATCTTAGACATAACAGTATGCTTTTTAGAAAGGCGTGGAGGGATGCCTTTCTGCTGAACCCCCCACTTTTTCTGACTATCTTCTGATTCTACTTCTTTGAACTTTTTCTGTTCCAAATAAGGTAAGTCTAAATCTTCAAATAAATAATGAATAGCCTCATCTACAGTAATTTCTGTTTCATAGATATCTTCGCCTTCTCCATTACCTGCTTCATTAGACTCATCTCCATCCCCTTTAGGAACACGTTTACCCTTTTGTTCATTCCCTGTCCCCGAACCAACACCTTGTTGATTTTTGCCATATCTAAAGTAGTATTCTTTAAGCCCTTTAATGGGAATCTTAATCTTCTTATTTTTGGTCTGACCTACTATACTTTCCTCTGCAATAATGCTGCCAATATTTTCTTTAATACTTTTTTCTACTAACTCTTTATGCCTACGACGGTCTTCAATACTACGATCTCTGCTATTGGCTTCAAACTCTTTAAAAATTGCCATAGCAATCACCTAGTCTTTCCATAAATTATTAGCAGCGTACTTCAAGATAACATTACAGCAGTGATCGCAGTAACCATTGTGTTTCATTTCTTCTACCATCGCATCATATTTTTCATTTTGATCTTTGTCACGCACCTTGCTCTTTGTAATAATACGAGAAAGTTCGCGTACAGAAGATGTTAATTTCTTTTCAATCGCTTCTTTAAGTGGTTCATAAGAAGTATAGTCTACAGTTGTACCATTACGGATAACTGAGAACATATAAGCTGTAACATCTTGTCTAAAACCTTTAGCACCACTTTGAGTCACACCAATTTGTTCTTCAATAGAACGCATGAACACTTCATCTGGTGAAAGTTCTTCCCCTGTACTATCATCTTTAAGTTTTGTTCTATTAACATAAGCTTCAGCATGGTCAAGATAGTTATTAAATAAATCTTGTGCTTGATCTTTATAACCATGGATAAAGGCTTTTGTAACTTCTTTTTCAAGAATCTTATGATATTCTTTTTTAATTGTATCTTGTAAGAAGCCTAAATAACGTTTTTTAAGTTCATCAGAAATAGACATTTCTTTGATTTCACGTAATAAAACTTCCATCAAACTAATTGGATTAATACAATTAGATTCTGATTCTGAAAGGGCTGTATCTAACGCTTTAGAAATAAAACGTGTAGAAATACCAGTCATCCCTTCTCTTTCTGCTTCTTCTTTAAGTTCACTAATATCAATACGTTTTGTTGTCCCTTTTTCTATAATTTCTTCACCATTATAAATTTTAAGCTTAGTCATAGGGTCTACCTTATTAGATGGTGTAAGCCTTGTAAGAATTGCAAACATAGAAGCAATTTCTAGTGTATGTGGTGCAATGTGCGCATCAAAGTATGAGTTACCTAGCATCTTTTGATAGATTTTAACTTCTTCATTTAATTCTAGGCAATAAGGTACTTCCACTTTTACAATACGGTCTAAAATCGCTTCATTGGTATGATCTGACCTAAATTTATTCCATTCAGCTTCATTTGAGTGAGCTAAAATAACCCCATCAAAGTAAATCATAGAACCTTTTCCTGGTGAAGGTACATTCTTTTCTTGTGTTGCTGTGATCATGGTATGCAAATACTCTACGTCATTTTTGAAGACCTCAATAAATTCTACAATACCACGGTTCCCTACGTTGAAAGCACCATTTAAAGAAAGTACACGTGGATCATCTTCAGGATAAAGGTCCATTTTTGAAATATCTACTGATCCTACAAGTACAGAAGTATCTTGATTGTTTGGATCAACAGGAGGTACGACACCAATTCCTTTTCTAGATCGAACAGAAAAGTCCGTCTTTACAACAGGGAAGTCTTCATATTTTCCTTTAAATTCATGGATTAATCGATAACGACATACTGGACATAAGTCACCTTCTATTTTGACACCTAATGCATCCTCAAATGCAGCACGACTATGTTTTGGAATTAAGTGAAGAGGTTCTTCACGCATTGGGCATCCTTCAAGAGCATAAATAGGTTCACTTGTTTCAAGCAAACGTTTAATCGCATCAATTAAAGAAGATTTACCAGCACCAACAGGACCAACTAAATAAAGTACTTGTTTGGCTTCTTCACCTTGCATGGCTGCAGAGTGTAAGTATCTTACAATCTTCATCAAAGTCTTATCAATACCAAAAAAGTTTTCTTTAAAGAAATGATACTGTTTTAATGTATCTTTTCCATAGATCCTTCTAAGCCTTGGATTTTCCTCTGTGTGTACCAATGTCATACCTTGGTCTACAATCAGGTCATAAATACGCTTATGAGCTAACTTATATGCTTCGGGGTTTTCTTGTAATATATGTAAGTAATCAAGGAAAGTCCCCTCAAACTTATAATCTTGCTTCGCCCGTCTATCAGCTTTAATCATTTCAGAAAAATCTACCATATTCATATCACTCCTTTGAGAGTATGTTCGTGCTTATTATCAAATATATGGTGAAAACTACTTTTCCATGATTAATTTTTAAGTTAATTTTTTGGATAAATCCATACTCGTTTAAATAGAAAGAAATTATATTCAATTCCTATCTAAAAAATGCTATAATGATACTCATCATACTAAAAGGAGGACCTATTTTTGATTATTCCGTCTCAAGCTTTATTGACAGACTTTCTTCTCCCAAAAGCTGATCGCACTGGCAACTACTTCGGTCATATTATGGGAACTGGATTTATTCAAGATTATCGTGATTTTTTAGCACGTTTGAATCAACTCTCTACTGACACGACTCAGCAAATATTGCTTTTTAAAACGGCTCTTAATAAGCCAAATGATATAGATGTACTCATTCAAGAAATCAAGACACTTCCTATTGGCAATTTTACCTCTTCTCATTTAGAATTTACGCGGTTTGATGACTTTAATACAGCCATTATTCAAGCTTTAGATATGATTATTCCTCATGCCATTCATACCGAACACTTTCCAAATGACGAACTTCAAAACTTATTTATTGCCAAGTTATTTTATTGGATTCACACCTATCTTGAGCCTATAGACTTTTCAAAATCTGAAGTCCCTAAAGCTATTTTCTACGGTCCTATCAAACGTCAAGAATGTTATTTTATCCTTCTCTTAGCTCTAGTAGGCTTTGATACTTTTTACCTAAACCCAACTCATGATGTTACGTTCGGACTTATTGATAGCCTTGGTCTAAGCCAAACACTGATTTTAGGTGAACCTGCGCCCTTTGAAGACTTTGATGACTTAGCTCATGCAGGAAGCGTTATTGACCATATTACTACTTCAGCTCGTCACGCTACTGACCAATTAGAAGCTTTTATGTATACAGATAGTGGACTTTTTAAACCTTGGCAATTTGCAAAAGGGACAACCAAGCCCCTCTTATTAGATGCTGTTTTAGAGGATTTAGAAACTTATTGGGACGAACCTTCTAAATTACGACCTGGTTTTAAAACAAGTGGTCAAGTTGTTTATCCACCTGTTTTCTTTACAAAAATTGCTGGCGTCCATTTAGATTTAGAAGCCTATTTTACTTTTGTCCAGAAGTTATGTAATAGCAAACATTATGTTCTCTATACCCAGACCCATTTTGCCAGCCTTAATAAAGTCTCTTCTAGAGATATTTACTCTTTGATCTATTGTTTAAATCCTGATAAGACCATTAATCGTGAAGCACTTAAAGCCCATGTGCTTTATAAGCACCTTCTCACTTTTAGATCAGAGGTACAAACATTTATTTTAGACAAATTAGATGCTTTATTAGCACCTAATACATGCGAAATCTTTAATTTCAAAATCACAGATAAAGAGCGTAGCAACCTTATCGCCCTTACTCTTACGCTAGAAAATCAGCTTTTAAATCTTATTGATAGTTACGACTTCCCTCAAGATATTCCAAAGTTGATCCTCTATATTAATAATCGTGCAACGTTTACAACAGAAGTCAGTATGTTACTTGCCTTACTCCATACCATTGGATTCGATATTATCTTACTCTGTCCTAATGCTGCAAATAACATCGAGCTCTTACTTTCTGATCAATATATCAAGACTTTACGTTTACCTGAACTAGCTTATGACTTACAACTTAGAAAACCTCAACCTGTAAAATCCAAATCGTTCTTCAATAAATTTTTTAGATAAAGGAGTTATACATTATGGCAATTCATTTTAATCCAAACCAAACTCAAGAACAACCTACACCCACTGTTGATCTAGAAAGCTCCGTTTTAAATGGTATCACACTAGAACCTACTGCTCCTACTACCCTACAACCTGTTAAACAAGAAGAAGTTGCAACATTTACCCAAAATTACAAAGAAAAACTTCGTAAGCTTCCTGAAGTCGAAGCCCTTACTGGTGAAATTCGTGTGGATGATCCCACTACAGTCTTAATGTTTGGTCAAAATGCTACTGTTGGGATTTCTAAAGTATCCGATAACCTACTCTCAACCATGAAAGCTGTTAAAGCCGAAGAAGCAGGTGAAATGATTAATCAGCTTACTAAAATTATGGATAAGTTTGACATTAAAGATTTAGAAGATGTAAAAGAACCTTCCTTTTTTGGCAAAATCTTTAATAAAGCTAAAAACTCTGTAGAATCACTTTTTGAAAGATACGATACAATGGGTAGTGAAGTAGATAAGGTTTATACTGTTCTAAAAAAATATGAATTTGATATTGCTAAATCTAACGATACTTTGAAAAAAATGTATGATACTAACATTACTTATTATCAAGACTTAGAAAAATATATTGTTGCTGGTGAAATGGGTATTGAAGAAATTAATACAAAGCTTATTCCTGAGTTTGAACAAAAGGCTCTCGCTAGTGGTAGCCAGTTAGATCTTGCCAATGTAGAAAGCTTAAGGCGTATTGGCGAAATGCTTGAACAACGTGTTTATGACTTACGTGTAGCTGAAAATATCGCCCTTCAAACTATTCCTATGATCCAAGGTATTCAATACAGTAACTTTAACCTTACCCGTAAGATCAATTCGGCTTTCATCATTACACTTCCAATCTTTAAACAATGCTTAACGCAAGCCGTTATGCTTAAACGTCAAGAATTACAAGCTAAAAGTTTAAAAGCACTTGATGACAAAACTAATGAACTTCTCCTTCGTAATGCTCAGAATATGGCAACTCAATCTACTAACATTGCAAAAATGGCTACTGGAAGCTCTGTACATATTGAAACCTTACAAAAAACTTGGGAAACGATTATGGACGGTATTGAGCAAACTCGTGCCATCGAAGCCGAAAATCGCTTAGCACGTGAAAATAATACAAAGACTCTTGAGTCTATGAAGTTAGAAATGGCTCAGAAATTAAATGTAGAATAAATAGTAAAAAGATTTTAGCCCTAAATACGCTGTTTAAATAAAGTGTATTTAGGGCTAAAATCTTTTCAATAAGTTTTATTTTTTACTCTATCTTTTTTCTACAATCCGTATTGCTCTGATTGCATAGATTGAAGCAATATATTTAACTTCCAGTGTGTATGATCATGTATCAGTTGAAAAAGTGTGATTGGATTTGTTTGCGCATAGTGCTGTAATAGGGGAATCTTCAAAATCTCTTCTTGTGTTTTTGTATGCACTACTCTAAGCCAAACGTCTTCTGGGACTGCTGTAGGAAGTTTACCTTTTTTTAAGTGATACGGGTGGAGTACAAAATTAAAATACTGAATATTATCTGGTATATTACTAAGCTTAATAAAGATCTGTTCATCTTGATAACCAGACTGTGTTATTTGATCTCCCATATGTCTTATACACTGTGTAGGATGCCTTAAATTATCTAATGCGATCTTATTTCTCTTATCCCTAAGCTTCTCTCCTTCTTCTAATAAAAGCACAGTTGTAGCATATCGACATTCCTGTGTATTTAGATGTAGAAAACTTAACAATCCCTTTCTTTTTATATCATTAGATTTCCACTGAATTTCGATCATAAATTGGTCTTGCTCCCTAGATAATTCTGTTAAATCTAAGCTTTGACCTAATTTTAATCCCATTAACATATGACTTCCTCCCTAGAACTCATACTCTTATAATTCAAATTTATATACTATTCTATTATCTTCAAAATCATATGTCAATATTGATTATACAAAAAGCATCTATCTCCTCTAATGCACAGGAGATAGATGCTTTGTATTATAGGCTTCTACTAAACTTTGTACTTGGTAATAACGTTTTCCATCTACATAATCAATATATTGTATCTTGCGAATATCTAATGTATTAAATAATACATGTGCATAGTCCTTTGCTACATAATACTCTCCATCTACAACTAATACAGGTACCGTGTACTTCATAGGTACAGTAAGTGTTGCACCTGAAAATTCCTCGATTTCACCAAGGAAGTTACCTTTTTCCATAAGGTTATGATACGTAGAAACTAATTCCTTTTGACTCGAGAGTGTATAGTCTTCTTTACCTTCTGAACTGACTTCAGCCATATCAACATCTATATAGAGTATACCTTTTATGCGTGGATAAGATTTAGGAACTGTATCATAAAAATAATTGAGTAAATTGACTGCTTCAGCAATTTGATACGTATGGTCTACTCTAGAATAATGAGAAATGGCTACACCTGATAAAATAAGTGGTTTTTCTGATTGGAACGTCTTATACCATAGGTCTAGACCTTCTTTATAATTAGCTGTATATTCTGTTCCAGACTCATACTGTGGTAAATAAGCATTCAACCCAACCCAGTCTACCATATTGTTTCCCGGGTAATAATTAACATAACTACTTACATCTTCAATATCTACACTCCACACAACAACTGCATTATCTAAATGCTTTTTGATGAGTTCATAACTTGTTTTGTAGTAGGCTTTATAAGCCTCTGGGTCACCTGTTTCTCTATTAACAGGATACAGTTCTATAAATACCGGCTCTTTATATTTTGTTTTTACATCACTCACTAAGTGATAAATAGGTGTTGTATCATAATCTTGATTCATCATAATTTTGATATAAGGCGTTTGTTTGTTTGCTAGACATTCTAGCATTTGCCTACTTGTTACATCACCTGAACCTTGATATTGCATGACTCTAAAAGCTTGTTTACTTCCTACTAATTCCTCAAACTTTTTAATGTCATTATCTAAAGCTGAATTACTCTCTACATAAGCGCCTGTATAAATGCCTTGTACAGGTTCTAGTAATCCTTTTTCTACATGATTTGGAATATATAAATCAACAAGCTTCTCCTCACACTCAGATGTAAGGATTGTCTCACTCGCTATAACAGGTTGGTCTACAATCTCTGAGCTACACCCTACAAGTAGGGCGGTACATAATAAAACCCCTATGAGTGTTTTCTTCATTCTTCTCACCTCATAGGGATTATAGACTTTTTTTTAATCTTCTATACATCTTTATCCTGTATATATTTTGCAAGTGGCTTTAAATAATTTAAATAAAGCCCGCCTTCTATAAAAATTTCATAATCTGTATTAAATGCAGCATAAGGTATTGATTTACGCCCTCCATTCACTGCAATGTTATAATACTTTTTAATTTCTTCTAATGTAAATAAAAAATATCGGTCATACTTTTTAAAATAGACAATAAGAAAGGCCTCTCCACCTTGATTTTGGAAGTCCTCCATAAACTCAATCTGATGAAGATGAATATTAGCTAATGGAAGGGCTTCCTTAGTTGTCTCTTTCGCATCAAAACATATGGGTGTACCTTGAGCTACACCAATATAGTCTACTGTACTTTTTTGATCAAAATAAGCTAAGGTAATAACTCCTTTTGTCTTATCTATTGTAATGGGTTTTATAGGCGTAGGAATCTTTTGAACCATCGCTAATTTTAACTCTCTATATTTCTCATTGGTTGTATTAATAGTTTCTTCTAATACACTTCCTCTTAATCCTCTCGTATTCCAATATGCCATTTTTTTCCTCTTTTCTTGATTTTCTGTAATTTTTTGGTAAAATAGAAATATAAGTTGAAAGGGGGATTTTATGCATCTTATTCTATTTGTTCTAAAATGCTTTATTACAAGATTTAATTTTTTTCATTTATCTCCTCTAGATCAAGCACTTGAACTTAAACGTAATCATCTTTACTACTTAGCTGGCCGACTTTATCTTAAAGAAAAAGCTTATAAAAAAGCAATCTACTGTTTTGAAAAATGTCATGCTTATCGCTCGCTTATGTACTGCTATGAAAAACTCGGTAATACTTCCGTGGCTTTAGAAGTTGCGGACAAGCATCACCTCTATAAAGAAGGTGCCATGCTATGCAAAAAACATAATAATGATAAAAAAGCAGCTTACTTCTATAAATATTATAATCCTTATCTAGCTGCAAAACTTTATAAGAAATGTAGCTGTTACTATGAGGCTGGTTTATGTATGTTAGAAAATCATCAATATTTAAGTGCTATCGAAACTTTTTATAAATGTACAGATCCTCTAGATAAGCTTGCCGGTCTTCGTCAAGTAGAAGAAGTAGCGATTGTGATGTACTTAAAGAAATTCTATTATGAAAGTATGCACCTTTTCACTGCTCTTGGAGACTATTATTCTGTATTAGAGTGTGCTAAAAGACTGGATGATCCTGTTCTTATTGATGAAACCTCTAAACTTATCGCTTCTTTTGAAGCAGAAGATAATAATTACGCTCTTGCTGCCCACTACATAGCATCTAGCAATCATGATACAGCTTTACTCTACACCTATCTTTCTTATAGAGATAACGATGCACTCAAGCTTTCTTTATTTAAAGGGGCCTACTTTAATGCCCTTAAAATATGTTTTCATAATAATGACTTACCCCTTGCAAAACAAGTGGCGAAACTCTATGCTTAGAGCTTCGCCACTTTAACTTCCTATAAGACCTTCACCTACACAAATTTCACTATATATTTTAGGTGCTGCTACAGTAAATACTCTATTTTCCATGTAGTCAAATACACTCTCACACAATTCAAATTTAATCTTATAAGCACATAAAACTTGATATGCTAATCCATAGCAATTCTTGAAATATTCGTTTTCTGATGCATCACCATATTTAGGATCTCCTATAATCGGATGTCCTATTTGACTTAGGTGTGCACGAATTTGATGGGTTTTACCTGTTACAAGTTGTACTTCTATTAGCGTATAACGCCCATTACTTTGTAAAGGTAGAATACGTGTCTCTACAGGTTTTGCACCCTCAACATATTCTTCTACAATTTTAACTTCATTTTTACCTTTTTCTTTAATATGGTAACCTTTAAGAACCATCGGCTCTGTAATACGCCCAAGTACGATACTCATGTAGTACTTAGAAATTTGTTTTGTTTTTAGCATTTGACTAATTTGTTGAGTTGCCTTTAAGTGCTTTCCTACAAGTACAATTCCAGCTGTATTACGATCTAGACGATTACATGGTGCTGGAATAAATCCATTGGCCTGTTTAGGATTATAAGAACCATTCGTTGATAAATAGTACTGTACCTCTTCTGCTAGGCTATGTCCATCTGCTTTATCTTTTTGTGTTAAAAGACCTAAAGGCTTGTCTACAATAAGGATATTTTGATCTTCATACACAGTCTTAAAATTAATTGGACTTATGCCTATAGATCTATTTTCTTGCATTTCTTGTATCTGTTCATCATGTAAAAAAATCTTTATGATATCTCCTTCTACAAGAAGTTCATTACCCTTTGGTTTCTTCCCATTATATTTAATTTTATTTGTTCTCATCCATTTATAAAGAAGACCTTTAGGACATTTATTCATATATTTTAATAAAAATTTATCTATTCTTTGTCCTGCTTCATATGGATTAATTGCCACTTCTTTCATGGTATACTCCTATTTACATTAACATGCCATCAATAATTTTCGTATTTCCTTGTAAAGCTTCACTTGCAAAGCAAGCATCTTTTTCTATTTTAACTGTTGCATTCTTAATAGCTTTTCCATTTTCAGCACAAATATAATGTAACTTTGACCCATCTATACCTTTGTTATTCATTCTTAAATTTAATAGTGGTTTTGCTTTTGCAATCATCTCTTGATTCTTACTAATAAAGTAAAAGTTTCTTGATGTTACTATAATGTGTTCAAAATAAAGTGTCACCGTTGTATCTGGAATAATACAACTATGATAACTATCAAAACTTCCTTTCATATGATCAAGGATTTCTGAATGTTTTACTTTTGGATCTTTATACTTGGCATATGCAAAATATCTAGATACATTTAAAGCTACAGGTAATGCCAACAATGCTGCTACTATTGTAAAGTAACTTGCATTTTCATTGGTAAAAAAGAACCCTATCGTTACAATCGCTACAATTACAAGTCCCCATCCAATACTTTTTATCAAATGGCTCTTTTTCTTTTCTTTTATATAGTCTTTTGGTTGTTTTATCATATGTCTCCCCCTCTACTCTTCATAGATCATTTTAACGGTCATGCCACCATCTATTACAAAATTCGCTCCTGTTATAAACCCTGCATCTTCACTGGTCAAATACGTAATAGCTTTTGCTACATCCTCTGGTACGCCTACACGACCAGTTAAATGTTGCATATGATCTTTTTCTCTTAGGGCTACAAACTTTCTATCTTTCTTTTTCTTCCATCCATTTGTTTCAATCCACCCTGGACATATGGCATTTACACGAATCTTAGGTCCTAAACTTGCTGCTAATGAATGTGTAAGTGCAAGTAATGCACCTTTTGATGCTGAATACGGCTCTGTATTAGGTTCACTCATAAGTGCCCTTGTAGATGCAATATTTACAATGTTTGCTCCTTCTCCTATCATATACGGTACACAGTATTTTGTACACATATACGCTCCTGTCACATTCACACGTAAAACATATTCAAAATCTTCGATTGTTGTTGTAAATAAATTCCCCTGTGTCTGAGCTGCTGCATTATTAATTAAAATATCAATTTTGCCATATCGCTCTGCCACAGCAAAAGCCATCTCTTTTACAGAATGTTCATTACTTACATCTGTGTGGATGAACAGTGCATCTAAACCTTGCTCCTGTAAAAGTGCTTCGACTTCACGTCCTGCTTCTTCATCAATTTCTGCAATAATGACACTTGCTTTACGCTTTGCAAACTCTACTGCTGTACATGCGCCTATCCCTTGTCCGGATCCTGTAATCACCACTACTTTATTTGAAAAATCCATTTCACACCTCCAAGGCAGATTTAGTGCTTTACTCTATATTTTATCAAAAAAATACTAGACTGAAAAGAAGTTGTTATGAAAAAAACACATAAGTTTTACTAAACTTATGTGTTTTAAGTGTATTATTTCTAAATATTAACCGTTGTATCGAACAAACTATCGTTATTTGCGATACTCGTCGCATTTCCGAATACACAGTATTCATTTTGTTCAAGTACTTTTCGAATCGCTTCCGCAAAACTTCTAAGAGTCTCATTAGTTGTATTAAAGATTTCATCTCGTGTTTTTTGAATATCTGCTTCTGTTGTGTCAACAAGAGCATAAACCTGTGCTGTATAGCCTTCTGTAGATGCCGTATATGGGAAATCCATACCACTAATGGTTCCAATTAAATACTGTACCATCTCACGCTCACTTAAGTTAAGATTTTCTACATAATCAGGTAACTTTCTATAAATTTCTAAAGTCTTTGCAACATTTGGGTCACGATAAGAAACAAAGAACATATTACCGCTCTTTCTAAAATCTGCAAAACAACCATAGGCTCCATTTTTCACACGTACTTCGTTCCATAGATAATCCATAGAAAGAATCGTTTTAAGCATTAAATACCCACCATGATATTTAAAGCCTAATTTCTTAAAGTTATATCCCATTGCTACATAGTTAACATTCCCTGGATAAATGAGTCCTTCTCTTATTATACGAGGCTTAAATTCAAACGCTGTAGTTGGTATAGATGTGCTTTCTAATTGATTTAACCCTTGCTCTACAGCTTCCATACATGGATTTACAAGCTCCTCATCTACTGTAAGACCAATTGTATAGCGACTACGGTTCATAAAGACACTATATGCTTTCTTTAAGTTAGCAATCACTTCATCTTGGTTTGTATCCCATTCTTCATCAATCTGACAGACTTTCTTATAGAACACAAGACCTTTTGTAAGTTCATCAAAATACTCTGCTTGGCTAAATCCAGCAAGAAGTACACTATAAGCTATCTTATGTCCATCACCACTTAAGGACATCTCCATCATTGATTTCATTTCTTTAATAATTTCACGTACACGACGTTTATCATCAAAAGAAGTTTCATTTATAATGGTATGGACTAATTTTACTTGCTCCTCTAACTGATTAAACAGTGCTTTTGTTTTAACAACAAAAACTTTTTTAAACGTATTTTCTTGATTTACTTTATGCAATGCTTGAACATGGAACTCTATACCACCTAAATGCTCATCAATTGCCATAGATAAATCTTCATAAGCGTAAGACTTTGTATCTAATTTACTCAGCATACCTACTAACATACCAAGGTAAGGTAAGCTTTCCTCTTCTACACCTTCTAAATCAATAAAATGGTTGAGATAAACTACTTGGTTTGTGAAGATCGGGCTAATGATATATTCTGTATCATTCTTTTTATCCTTTTTAAAACGAGGGAAGTTAGTCTTACGATCTAGCTCTTCTCTTTTTAGAAGTGGTATAGATTGAATCGCTTCTAAAGCATCTGGTGTTTGTTGAGATTCATTAAAAGCCAATGTCTTATTAATGTAAGCCTGTAATGTTTCTTCGTCCCAACTTTCTTTAATTTTAGCAAGTTTATTCTTTACCTTTTCTTCAATAATAGCATCTAAGCCAACTTTAGGTTCAATAGTCATCTTAATGCTATGTGTATTATTTAAGAGATACTTCTCAATTAGGCCTTCAAAGTATCCTGTATCTTTTTTAGCTTTTAAGTTTTCAAGTAACGTTTCATATCTTAAATAAATAGTTGGGTCTTCATCATAAATCCAACTTTTCATTGTTCCAATATACCAAAGTAAACCTTTTGAATAGCCTTTAAAATCTCCTTCACGAAGTTCAAATTCTTTAACTTGAAGAGCACCATTTAATAATGACCTTGGAATACCTTTTTCTACTAAACTATGAAGTGTTTCTTGAATGACTTCGTAGAAACGTGCTTTTTTGTCCTGATTTACATTTTTCGCCATAATACTGAAGATTGGCTGTTTTAAATGGGTTTGGAATGCACCAAATGCATCTTCTCCTATGCCTTCACTAAGAAGTGCTTTCTTAAGTGGAGATGCTGGTGTTTCAAGTAATACATATTCAAGTATTCCAAGTCCCACCATTAATTCGCGATCTACTGTTTCCCCTGTCACACAGTTATAAGAAACATAAAGTTGATTTGGCTTATCTTCTGTAACAGAATAATAAGTTGTAACTTCTTTTGCTTTTTCAAATGGTGCTTGCTTAGCTATTTGTGAATCTACTGGTTGGTATTCAAAATGAGATAAGTAATCTTTGTCAATAAAGTGAAGCACTTCTTCTATATCTAAATTACCATATAATCCAATATAACTATTAGATGGATGATAGTACTTTTTGTGGAAAGCTAAAAAGTCTTCATAGCTTAAATCTACAATTGCTTCTGGTGCGCCACCTGATTCATTATGATAGGTTGTATCTGGGAAAAGAGCTTCTTTAATTTTCCTAAAACCTACTTCTTCTGGAGAAGAAAAGGCTCCTTTCATTTCATTATAAACAACTCCTTTATATTCAAGAGGTGCTTCTTTATCTTCAATATGATAACGCCATCCTTCTTGCATAAGAATCGTATCATTTTTATAAATATTAGGGAAAAATACTGCATCTAAATACACATCCATTAAGTTATGGAAGTCTGCATCATTTTGACTTGAAATAGGATAAATTGTTTTATCTGGATAAGTCATTGCATTAAGATACGTATTAAGTGATCCTTTAGAAAGTTCAATAAATGGATCTTTTAATGGGAACTTACGTGATCCACATAATACAGAGTGCTCAATAATATGAGGTACTCCCGTACTATCATGAGGTGGTGTACGGAAAGCGATTCCAAAAGTTTTGTGCGGATCATTATTTTCCATATATAAAATGCGAGCTTTTGTTTTGTCATGCTCATATAAATTAACTGTACAATCTATTTCTTTAATATACTCTGATTGTTGCAAAGTATATCCTTTTACATTGTGCGCCATGGCATTCTCCTTATTATTAATTCTTATTTTATAAACTCAAGTTTATCATTTTTCTATTGTGCACGCAAGTTATTAATAAGTGTGCTAACCGTTACAAATTCAACATTTTGAGCTTGTAACTTAGGAATCATTGCTTTAAGTGCAGCTGATGTATGAGGACCCTTTTGCGGTCCTACATGTCCGATAACTATGGCATATCCCTTTTTCTGTGCCACTTTTAGAGCTTCTTGTAATTGACCTATTACATATTCTGTTGTTGGTGTATTATCAAGAAATACATCTCTTTCTAAATAGGTAATCTGTTTTTCATTAGCAAGTGCTAATGCCACATCATTTTTACAAGTTTTGCTATCTACAAAGTAAAATCCTTTTTCTTTTGCAAAATTCATCAACGCACCCACAATGGTTTTATTTTGCATAGCACGTGACCCCATATGATTATTCATTCCTAATGCATATGGAATTTCTTCCATTGCAGATTCTAAAGTTGTTTTTACTTTATCTACTCCCATTCCTGTTGTAATGCCCTTAGGACCTAGCCAATTAGGTTTGCCATTAATAGGTTCAAGAGGAACATGTAAAATAATTTCTTTGCCTGCTGTATGAAGCTTCTCGGCATCTTCTTTGGCATATGGCATACCTGGAATAACGGCTCCTGTTAAAGGTATTGGGAGATTAGCAATAGCATCTGTACCTGCCATTTGATTTCCAAAATCATCTATAATGACAGCAATATATAATTTTTTATTGACCTGCTCTTTGGTTGCTGTCTCCTCGGCATAAGTTGAATAGGAAAGTCCCATTAATACAATTAATGCACAAAAAGTGAGTATTATACCTTTTAATGATTTTTTCATAATCATCACCCCTTTCAAATCCATTATGCTTAGTATGTGTTTTTATCAAAAAAAAACACTTGTTTTAAACAAGTGTTTTAATGAGCTAGAAATTTTTCTCTACATTCCCAGCTACAGAAGAAATATTCTTTTCCATCTTTTAAAATACGATAAGCATCTTGTTTTAAAAGTTCTTTCCCACAAATTGGGTCAATCACTAAATCTTTTGGTACTTCCTCTACAGGTTGTATAGTAGTTGGCATATTTTCTATAACTTTGACTTCACCATTGACAATGGAAATACCTTTAACGTTAGGATTGTCTTTATAAGTTTTCATGACTTTTCTTATTTTTATTGTATAGCGTATTAAATTAAATAAACTAAAAAGCATCATAATAAGAAAAACATTAATTAAAGCATCTAAAATAAATTCAAACATATAGTTTCCTTTCTTCAATTAGAACTAATGCCATTCTACCTCAATCATATGAATTTATTTTGAATATGAGAACGCACGAGATAAATCTTCAATAATATCCTCTACATTTTCAATACCTACACTTAGACGAATAAGAGTTGGACTAATGCCTGCTGCTACAAGTTCCTCATCATTCATCTGTCTATGTGTAGAACTTGCTGGATGTAAAACAGCTGTTCTTGCATCTGCTACGTGCACAACAATTGCTGCAAGTTCTAAATGATCCATAAACTTCACAGCATCTTCTTTAGTTCCTTTAATTTCAAATGAGATTACCCCACTTGCACCTTTTGGCAGATACTTTTTCGCTTTCTCATATTGGCTATTACCTTCTAATAAAGGATAGTTTACACTAGCCACTTGTGGATGCTTATTTAAAAACTCAGCAATCTTTAAAGCATTCTCACTATGTCTATCCATACGAAGATGTAGTGTTTCAATTCCTAAATGAGTTAAAAAAGCATTTTGAGGACTTATACAATTCCCCATATCTCTTATAAATTGTACCCTAGCTTTTGTAATATATGCAGCCTTCCCAAAAGCTTCTGTATAAACTAATCCATGATAAGAGTCATCTTTTGTAGTAAATCCTGGGAATTTACCATTTGTATAATCAAACTTTCCACTATCAACAATAACCCCACCAATACATGTAGCATGTCCATCCATATATTTAGATGTAGAATGAACAATAACATCTGCACCGTATTCAAATGGTCTACAAAGATATGGTGTTGCAAATGTATTATCTACAATTAATGGTAAGCCATGACTATGTGCAATTTCTGCCCAGTATGTAATGTCTAATACATTTAAAGCTGGGTTAGCAATAGTCTCACCAAAGATTAATTTTGTATTTGGACGTACTAATTTTGCTACTTCTTCAGCTGTTGTATCTGGTGATACAAAACTTACTTCAACCCCTAACTTTTTAAAAGTAATCGCAAATAAGTTGTATGTACCACCATAAATGGTATTTAAAGAAATAAGATGGTCTCCTGCTTCACATAAGTTAAGTACAGCTACCATGGTTGCTGCTTGCCCTGAAGATGTACAAAGTGCCCCTACCCCACCTTCTAATGCATTAATTTTATTTTCAAGTGCCTCAACTGTTGGATTACTAATACGTGTGTACATATGTCCTGGCACTTCAAGATCAAAAAGCTTTGCAACATGTTCTGTAGAGTCGTATTTATAAGTTGTACTTTGATAAATTGGAAGGACACGTGGCTCGCCGCTGGCCGGTTCATATCCAGCTTGAATCATCTTGGTTTCTATTCTCCAGCTCTTCTCTTTCATTTAAATTCCCCTTTTCTTTTGTAAAAATCTTATATGACTAGATGTATTTTAAGAAAGAACGATCCTCTTCTTCATTTGAAGCATCTTCACCTTCTGTTTCCTCTTCATCTTCTTCGTAGTCGTCCTCTTCGTCTTCTTCATCTTCTGTTTCACTTTCAGAGTCTTCGCTACGTTTAGCTGCCTCTTCAGCTGCTTTAATATGAAGAGTAAAGTTCTTTTGAATAAAGAATGAACATAATGCAATCGTTAAAACAGGTGAAATTACAAGCATAAGTGGGAAGATTAAAGAACTATATTGTACTAAAATTGCAATCCCTACCATAATAATGCTAGATGCTAAATGCTTATGTGAAAGTACAAATGCTGTTAAGAAAATGCCTTTTCCTTTCATATGGAATCTAGATAATAAGGCAAAAACATAAATTGTCATAATAGCAGTTTCTAGCACTAAGAAAAGAGCAAGCCCTGTTAATA
The DNA here is from genome assembly GCF_001282685.1 of Niameybacter massiliensis. Classification (GTDB taxonomy): domain Bacteria; phylum Bacillota; class Clostridia; order Lachnospirales; family Cellulosilyticaceae; genus Holtiella; species Holtiella tumoricola. Next base: position 897,041 of record NZ_LN875035.1, read on the forward strand.
AGAAAGATGGTGTTTTACCCATATTCATTAAGATTAAACGGTATAGGAAGCAAGAAAGCCAAAGAATACCTACTCCTATTGTAAGTGGTATAGATGTAAGGAAGTTTTCTTTAAAGCTTTTAAAGAAATCTTTTGTTACATAGGCATCTTCACCTCTAATTTTTTTACCGTATACATAAAATACAGCTGTTGTAGATGCACCTATTGTGATAATTGGTAAGCTACAAATAATCCAGTAAAAAGTTAAAATTAATAAATCGGCAATTTCAGTCCCCACGCGATACACTGGACCATCTAAATCAAATATTTTCACTTTTAAAACCTCCTAGTCGTTCTTGTTGTTGTGAGTGATGTGTGTATTATACTACATTTTCACTTAGTTTTCTATCATGTTTTACAACTCTTATATAGTATTTTAAGGGATTTATGTGTAGAAATTATAATAAGTATAGTATTTTTAACTTTACTATAAATAATACTTGAAATTTAATTTTTAAGGTGTATAATTATACATAAATAGTTATATATATAATTTCATCTAATGGAGGGATTTAATTATGAAAGAAAAAGTTGTTTTAGCATATTCCGGTGGTTTAGATACATCTGTACTTATTCCTTGGCTTAAAGAAAACTATGATTATGACGTTATTGCAGTATGTATTAATGTGGGTCAAGATGCAGAACTTGTAGGCTTAGAAGAACGTGCACTTAAGATGGGAGTAAGCAAAGTATACGTTGAAAATGTTAAAGATGAATTTATGAAAGACTATGTATTTCCTATGATTCAATCAGGTGCTATTTATGAATCTAAATACTATTTAGGTACTTCTATTGCACGTGCTGTTATTGCAAAAACACTTGTTAAAATAGCTGAAAAAGAAGGTGCCGTTGCAATCTGCCATGGTTGTACAGGTAAAGGCAACGATCAAATTCGCTTTGAACTTGGTATTGCAGCACTTGCACCACATCTTAAAGTCATTGCACCATGGAGAATTTGGGATATTTCTTCTCGTGAAGAAGAAATTGCATATTTAGAAGAACGTGGACTTGAAATACCTGTCAAAAAAGATGATAGTTACAGCCGTGACCGTAATATGTGGCATATCTCCCACGAAGGTCTTGATCTTGAAGATCCATGGAATGCACCTCTTTATGACAAAATCCTTAAACTTGGTGTATCTCCTGAGCAAGCACCCGATGAGCCAACTTACATTACTTTAACCTTTACTGAAGGTATGCCTACTCACCTTAATGGCAAAGAAATGGATCCTTCCCATCTTCTTGAAAAGTTAAACGAACTTGGTGGTGCAAACGGTATTGGTATTGAAGATATTGTAGAAAACCGTGTCGTTGGTATGAAATCTCGTGGTGTTTATGAAACACCAGGTGGAACGATTCTTTATAAAGCCCACGAAGAACTTGAGCACCTTACACTTGATCGTGAAACATACCGTTTCAAACAAGAAGTTGCCCTTGAGTATGCTGACCTTATTTACAATGGAAAATGGTTCACACCACTTCGTGAGGCACTTGGTGCTTTTGTAACAAGTACTCAAAAAGTTGTTACAGGTGAAGTAAAACTTAAACTTTACAAAGGTAACGTTATTCCACAAGGTAGCCAATCACCATACTCTCTTTATAGTGAAAACCTTGCAAGCTTTACAACAGGTGATCTTTATGACCATCATGATGCTACAGGCTTTATCAATCTTTATGGCCTTCCATTAAAAGTACGTGCACTTATGGAAGCTAGCCATAAAAACAATAATTAAAATCATACTTATACAACTATACACTATGAGGAGGCCTGACTATGAAACTTTGGGGCGGACGCTTTGCAAAAGAAACAGATGCTTTGACTGATCACTTTAATTCTTCTATTTCTTTTGATGCAAGGCTATATAAACAAGATATTATTGGAAGTGTTGCCCATGTTATGATGCTTGGCAAACAATCCATTATTAAAGAGGAAGAAGCCGAAGAGATAAAAGCTGGGCTTCTCTCACTTCTAGAAGCTATTGAAAATAATGAAGTGACTTTTAATGAAAAAGCCGAAGATATTCATATGAATATTGAAACTCTACTTATTTCTCGTATTGGAGAAGTTGCAAAGAAAATGCATACTGGGCGTAGCCGTAACGATCAAGTTGCTCTTGATATGCGTCTTTATGTTATGGAAGAAATCTGTACCATCAAAAATTTTTTACACGACTTAATGGAAGTTATTGTTAAGGTAGCCAAAGAACATACTGAAACCATTATGCCTGGTTATACCCATCTGCAACGTGCACAACCTATTACTTTTAGTCATCATCTTATGGCCTATTTTGAAATGTTCAAACGTGACTATCAAAAACTAAGTTTTACATATGATATGACAAGTAGCCTACCTCTTGGTAGCGGCGCTTTAGCTACAACTACTTATCCTTTAGATCGTGACCATGTAGCACATGCACTTGGCTTTAATGAAGTATGTGCTAACAGTATTGATGGTGTATCTGATCGTGATTTTTGTTTAGACCTTATTTATAATCTAAGTCTTATGATGATGCATCTTAGTCGTTTTAGTGAAGAAATCATTTTATGGAGTAGCCATGAATTCCATTTTATTGAACTAGATGATGCATACAGTACAGGAAGCTCTATTATGCCACAAAAGAAAAATCCTGATATTGCTGAACTGGTTCGTGGTAAATGTGGCCGTGTCTATGGGGACCTTATGGGGCTGCTTGCTACGATGAAATCTCTTCCTCTTGCCTATAACAAAGATATGCAAGAAGATAAAGAACGTACTTTTGACGCTATTGATACCATCAAAATGTGCTTACCTATTTTTACAGCTATGCTAAATACAATGACAGTACGCAAAGATACCATGTATAAAGCAGCTTCTGGTGGCTTCACTAATGCAACGGATGCTGCTGACTATCTTGTAAAAAAAGGTGTGGCCTTCCGTGATGCCCATGAGGTAATCGGTAAACTTGTGCTCTACTGTGTCACACATAGTAAAGACTTAGAAAACTTATCATTAGATGAATATCAAGCGATTCATCCTATTTTTGAAGAAGATATTTATGAAGCCATTTCACTTATTACATGTGTTAATGAACGTAAGGTTAAAGGTGGACCAAGTAAAGAAGCTGTTACTGCACACCTTCATGCTGCTGATACTTTCTTAAATAATCTCTAACCTTTTAAAAAGCCTCTTACACTACGTAAGGGACTTTTTTTATAGCAACTTCTCTAGTATTTTAAATTTTTTCTTTATTAGAATACTAGGCTCCATATTCTTTATAAAATAAAAGGACGTCGTATTCTTCAAATACGACGTCCTTTATTTATACCTATGCATCTCTTGCTACTTTTTCTTGAAGACTAAAATAGTTGAGAATTTCATCTAAATGTTCTTCAAAGATTTCTAGTACCTTGCAAAAATAAATATTATTAAGTGGAATGACCTCTTGCCAATGGTTATAAATTTCTAAAGCTTCTTTCCTTGTTGGCGCATTATAAAAGCGCTTTAAGAAATGAGGCATGTCCCAACTCATAAGGGGCATTTCTTCATCTATATTGGTGGCTGCTGTCTCTTCCATATATCTTAAGACATCTTCTCCAAATACTTCTTTCAAATTATTAGAAATAGTATCAGGCTCAATGATAATGAGTGTTTGAGGTCTTAAAATATAGATCATTTCACTATAACATTCTCGCATGGGTACACTTATATAATTAAGTCCTTCTGGATAATGCTTAAGCCATTTAAAAAATAAGCTTAAGTCTTTCACTGGAAAATAGGTCATCTCATGATTAGTATCTGGCTGTATAACTTGTACGATACCTTGCATTACATCTTCTTTAATTTTTAATCCCGTCATCAATTCACCATCCTTTGTTTAAGTATTACCTACACAGTATTTTTTAAACAAGGAACAGTAAGCTTTTCAGATTATTTTATCCACTTCAAAACACTTATACCTAATGGTGGTATATTCATACTTACATATTGATCTCTTCCTTGGCACTGACCTTCCTTAGCTTCTAGTTTTCCATTAACAATACCACTTCCACCATACTCCGTTGCATCACTTGCAAAAATTTCTTCATAAGTTCCAAGTTTATCAACACCAATATAATGTTCCTTATAAACTTCTGGTGTAAAGTTAACAACTATAATAAGGTCATCACCTTTTTTCTTACCTTTGCGCATAAACGCAATAATACTTAAATCTTTATTATCACAATCAATCCATTCAAATCCTTCATAAGTATCATCTAACTGCCATAAGCATTTCTCTTTTCTATATAGATGATTAAGGTCTTTTACATAGTGTTGCATTTGTCTATGTGGTTCATATTCTAAAAGGTCCCATGTTAACTCACGGGCTTCTGTCCATTCATTTGTCTGAGCAAATTCATTGCCCATAAAAAGTAACTTTTTGCCTGGATGCATAAACATGTATCCATAGCAAGCTCTTAAATTGGCAAACTTACGCCATTCATCACCTGGCATCTTATAAATCATAGGACTCTTACCATGTACAACCTCATCATGAGAAAGCGGTAAAATAAAGTTTTCATTAAAAGCATACATCAAACTAAAAGTAATCTTGTTATGTTCATACTTTCTAAAGAAAGGATCTGTTTCCATATACTTTAAGTAGTCATTCATCCAACCCATATTCCATTTAAATCCAAACCCAAGTCCACCTTGATCAACAGGATGTGTAACTCCTATCCAATCTGTAGACTCTTCTGCAATCATCATGACACCTGGATATTTTTCATATACCACCGTATTAAGACGTTGTATAAACTCTACTGCCTCTAAGTTTTCTCTTCCACCATATTTATTTGGAATATAACTTCCTTCTCTTCCAAAATCTAAATAAAGCATAGATGCTACTGCATCTACCCTAAGTCCATCAATATGGTAACGATCAAACCAAGACAAAGCACTATTAATAAGGAATAAACTCACTTCTTTACGTCCATAATTAAATATTAGAGTTCCCCACTGCGGGTGACATGCCTGTTCTTCAAGAAAATGCTCATATAAAGCGCTCCCATCAAACTTTTCAAGTCCAAAGGAATCTTTAGGAAAATGGGCAGGTACCCAATCCAGTAAAACCCCTATTTGATTACGGTGCATCACATCAATGAAGTATTTAAAGTCATCTGGTGTCCCATATCTGCTTGTAGGTGCAAAGTAACCTGTTACTTGATATCCCCAAGACCCATCAAAAGGATGCTCCATTGTACCAATAAGTTCAACATGGGTATATCCCATATCTTTCACATATTTGGCTAATGCATCCGCTAATTCACGGTAAGTGTAGAACGTACCATCTTCATGTTTTTTCCATGACCCCATATGTATTTCATAAATGGATATAGCTTCTTTGTACCATGCTTTTTTCTCTCTACGCTCCATCCATTTTGTATCATGCCATTTATAACTTTCTTCCGGGAAAATACAAGAAGCTGTATTGGGTCTTAATTCACCCATCATAGCATAAGGGTCTGCTTTATAAATCACCACATCATATGCTGTCTTTATTTCATATTTATAACAATCTAAATCCTTTAACTCTGGAATAAAAATCTCCCATACCCCTACTGATGGAATAAAGCGCATAGCATGTCTTCTTCCATCCCATAAGTTAAAGTTCCCTACTACACTTACACGTTTTGCCTCTGGTGCCCATACAGCAAAAAGTACGCCATCTACGCCATCTCTTGTTGTAAAATGTGCGCCGAGTTTTTTATATAATTCATAATGTGTACCTTCCTCTAAAAGTGTAATATCTTCTTCTGGAAGAAGTGTTGTAAAACTATATGGGTCTATATACTCCCATGTATTCCCCTGTGCATCTGTACAAAATACCCTATATTTGAAAAGATGCTTTCTTCTTGGCAAAGCTCCAAAGAAAAGGCCTTCACCCATTGACTCTAATTTATAACGTCTTTGTCTGTCGTCAATTGGTGCTATTGCAACTTCCACCGCCCCCGGCATATAAATGCACGCTGTAAGTTGTTCTCTCCCTTTTATCTGATATGTATGTAATCCAAGTAAGGAATGTGGCGCTTTGCATTCACCTTTTAATAGGCTACTTACTAAATCTTGATTTAATAAATTAAATTTTTCCATTTTTATCACTCCTTAACACTATTCTAACTACTTTTAGCAAATAATTCAATAAATTAATCCATATTTTTACAACCTGGATAGAATTAGACTTGCAACTTCTTTATAAATTGTATATTCTTAATAGAGCATTAAACGTGAAAGGAACAATATACTATGGATAAAAATCAAAAATCTATTTTTGCTGCTATATCTTATTCTTATATCTCTATGATAGAAGATTATTTAAATGTATTAAAAAATCCTTGTGCTTCTACTTTTGAGTATTTTGATCAAGATGTAGCTGGCATTTTAAAAGAAATGGGAACACTTTTCTTAACCCTTCCAAACCTTCTTAACGGTGAAAGTGAATTCAAAGAGACTTATGCAACAAATCTTGTTAACTACCGCATAGCTTTAGAAGAAAAATACCGTAGTCTAAATGCTTATAAAAGAGAGCTTATGCATCTGACATCTCTTTATAACTTAAAAAGTTCAATTACTGAAAGTACTTATGAAGACTATCATCTGACAGAAGATGATGCAAAAGATATGGACTTTGGGTTACTTGCTAAAGATTGTAGCACTTTTGTATTTGCAGAAAAAACTTCAAAAAAACGTCAAGAACGTGCAGCAAGTTTACTTCCATACGTTCCAATGCGTATGACAAAAGAAAGTTTCTTAGCTTACGTAGAAAAAAGTCTTGCTAAAGTAAATATTGAAGATTCAGTAGAAAGTGCTGAGTTTTTAACAAGCGTACTTCGTCAATTATTTGATGGACGCCTTTACACAAACTATGGTGAAAGCTTCCAAGATATTTATCATGGTTTAGAAGACTTAGCAGCAATTAATGATGCTGAAGAATTCTTCGAAGAAGCTGACCTTACAAATGAAACAATAGATTTCGCATTAGATCTTATTCAAAATCTTTATCATATGATTTGTACTTTTAGTACCTTGCTCATTTTTGATGAACTCACTTTTGAAACACTTACAGACTTACACGTAAGTTTCTATGACTTATTCTGTACCATTCAAAACATCTTAAATGAGAGTGAAGACAAAGATATCTTCCTTGAATCACTTCCTGAACGTGTATCTACACTTAAAGAAGAAATCTATCCAAACTATAAAAAAGCTTGTGAAACACGTAATCCTGGTCCAATCTTCACTCTGATCCTAACTTACAATAGCATGTCTGTTAGTCATGTATTTGGATTTGATGCAAGTAAGCATCGTCCATACAGTGAAGCTGTTCTAACCATTTTTAGTGACTTTATAAGTGATTTACGTAATAGATTATCTTCAATGGAACCTGTACCTCGTAAATTACGTATGCAATACTTCATGTCAGTTGTTCCATTCATTATGAATGAAGAAACTTTCTACAAATATATCATGCAAGGTTTCCAAAATGTAAGTGATCCAAAACGCAATCTCTTCACAATGATGTATTTAAGTAATGTACTTGAAGAGAGTGGTTACTTCCAAGCATTACCTGGTGGTAATGATGAAGGTTATGTACCTTACGACTCTGAATATGATTACCATGATGACAGCCCACTTTATGGCACTGAAGAACATTCACATGATCATGAATGTTGCGGTGGACATGGGCACCACGATCACGACCACGACCATGAATGCTGTGGTGGACACGGACACCATGATCACGACCATGAATGTTGTGGCGGACACGGACACCACAATCACGACCATGAATGTTGTGGCGGACACCATCATCCTGAAGATAATAAATAAAAATAAAGGAGGTATTGCCAAATGCAATACCTCCTTTATTTCTTTCTTTGTTTCTCTCTTCATTTCTAACATTGATTCACTTCTATGACCTGCTTAGCATCTTCTTGTGCTAAAACTCTAAATACAATTATAAATGCAAATACTAGCATAATAGCATCTGTAATAGGTTGTGCATAAATAAACCCTTCAAACCCTGCTAACTTATTTAAAATGATAAGAAGAGGTACATATAAAATGCCTTGACGTGCAATAGAAAGAATTAAGGCAGCTATACCTTTACCCATAGCTTGTACACTTGTTGTTGTAACCATTTGTCCACCAATAAAAGGAAGTGAGAAAATTAATGCTCTTAAAATAGTTGTACCAATCTCTACCACTTCTTGGTCTGGTGTAAAGACACTAATCAATCCACTTGCAAAAATACCAAATAAAGTAGCTAAGCATACACCTATAATAGAAGTAATAATAATTCCTTTTTGAATGATTTCTTTCACCCTACTATGATTTTTAGCACCATAGTTAAAGCCTACTAAAGGCTGACATCCTGCTGCAAATCCCATGAACACAAATGTACCAATTGTCATAATCTTCATCGCTACGCCCATTCCTGCAACAGTTAACTCACCATAACCAATAGCAATATTATTGGCAATAATCGTTGCAAAACTCATGAGCATTTGATTAAGTGAAGCAGGTACACCAATCTTAAAAATTTCTCCATAAATTTCTTTATCAAAACCAAATTGCTTTGGATGTATGCGTAATAAAGTCTTCCCTTTTGCGAAGCTCCATATATAATAGGTAAGACCAAGGAAGTTACCTAGTACAGTTGCTAACGCTGCCCCTACTATACCTAAATCAAACACAAAGATTAAGATAGGGTCTAAAATGATATTGGCAACTGTTCCAATCATCATACCGATCATTGCCTTCATTGCATCGCCTTCTGCACGTAAAAGTTGGCCAAATGCATAGTTACACATAACAGCTATACTACCCATAAACATAATACTTACATATTGTTTAGTATAGGTGAAAGTAAGCTCTGTTGCACCTAGCATCTTAACTATTCCATTTGTACTCAAGAGACCACCTATTGTTACAATAATACTTAAGATAACAAGTAAACCTGTAGCAATAGTCGTAACGCGATTAGCTTCCTCATAATTTTTATTTCCTAAGCATCTTGAAATATAGGAAGAAGCCCCTGTTCCTATAATACCTGCTATAGCCATAAGCATCATAAAGATTGGCAGTGCCATATTAGATGCTGCAAGCTGATTTGCATCTCCTAGTCTTCCTATAAAATATGTATCCACTAAATTATAAAATACTTGTACCATCATGCCCATTACCATAGGTATAGACATCTTAAAAATTGCTTCTGCTACTGGTGCCTCACTCATTAATCTAATTTTTTTATTATCCATTTTTATCACCCCTCAACTTTTCTTGCAAACTCTGCAAGCACATGCACTGCCTGCTTTATTGCTTCTAAATCTTCTTTATTGGTTGTATGAAACATTTTTCCTGCTTGATTCCCCATGTGTTGTTGCATCGTCGTGGCAACTTCTCTTCCTTCAGTTGTTAAAACAAGAGAAATTTTCCTTCTATCTTCTTCGCTACGTATACGTTCTAAATAACCTTTTTGAATCAAGCTATCTACAACTGTTGTAAATGATCCTTTCTCAAGACCAACTTCCTCACTTATCTTTGTCATTGTATTTACATTATTTTTTGCAACTGCCATCAATACGTGAGCCTGAGTACGATTTAGATCTACCTTCATCTCAACTGGATTGCAGCTTTTATGAAAATTTCTTATAAACTGATGTAATACACTTATATCTTCAAAAAATCCTTTATCCATCATAGATCCTCCATGCCTATAATTAGTTCGAAAAAATACTGTTAGATTTCTAACCTTTTTTAGTATACTCCCTTTCATACTTTTCATCAAGTCTCATTTTATTTTCTATCCATATAAAAAGGTACATATATAATAGGAGGCTAATAGCCTTCTATTATATATGTACCTTTTTCATTCTATTGAATTAGCTTTTCCATGGTCTTACTTTTCCGAGCCATCCCATCTTCTCCCAATGTGCTACATCTACATCATTGAGACCTATTTTCTTTTGCATAAGTCTACACCCATAGAACATAAGCTTTACTTTCACTCTAGGTATCATAGTATCTTGTCGCCTTTTGATTTTGGTGGCAACCTTTAGAATATCTTCTTTCATTTTATCTTGTTGGTCTTTTTTTATTTCTGTCCAATGGGCTGCCCATATAGGTTTTTTATAACTATAAACCCTTCCTACTCCCCAAAAATCCAAACTATCCTTTACATCCTTAACTGTAGATTTCATGCCCGCCCCTGCTGCTGTACTAATTACAAGAGCTTGTTTGTGAAACATCTTACCATTTAATTGATGTACCATCCACCAAAAACCAAAGTGATCAAGGAGCACTTTAACCTGCCCTGGTACATGGAAAACATAGACAGGTACAGTAAAAATAATAAGCTCTGCTTCCTCAAATGCCTCTTGAATAGGTTTTATCTGATTATAAGCTAGACATTTCTCTTGATGCCCTTCAAAACATTTAAAACATCCTGTGCAAAATTGGTTCATATCTTTCGGCAGAAAGAATGTTTTCACTTCATCCTCACCTTTTAATGCATCTATTACAGTCTGAGCTAAATGATAAGTTGTTGAACGTTCCTTACGTCCTGTACCATAAATAACGGTTATTTTCATGCCTTTCCCCCTATTATTATTAAGGTGCTAATTCAATATCATAGGTAAAGTAATTAATATTAGAATCTTCATAGATTGTCTGGTATTTAAATACATCTTTAGTGGGATCAAATTCATAACTTATAATACGTATGCCTGCTCCTTGTATATCATATACCACTAAATTCAAGTTATTATTTTCATCTAGATAGGTTGAATAATCTATCTTACCTAATTGATTATTCACGGGCCCAAAGATTGGATAAACTTTGTCACCTTCACGCACAATAATCCCCCATCTTTGTCCATCATCTAATACAAATGCTCCCTCTTCATCTATCCCTGCATCTGTATATCCTTCTATACTAAAATGTCTCTCTCCAATCGTACATGCTTGTTTTCTAAATAAGTTCATCCCATCCATGTCATTTCCTGAATGGGTCGCTACAATTTCCTCTACCCTATTCTCTACAGGATTACTCACTTTTACAACGGGAATAGCAACTTGCTCATTACTCTCATTCACTTGATTTTCCATCATTTCTTCAAGCTTATTAAATACTTTAGAAGCCATGTCATCGGACAAATTTTCCAGTTGTTTTGCATTCAACGTCACTGTATCTTCTTGTGTAAAATTAGGTTTTAAATTGACTGAATCACTCGCTTTGCTATAAGTTGCCTGACACCCTCCAAAGGCTAAACCTAAAACTAAAATACCCCCTAAAAGTACTTCCGTTTTTCTTCTCATGGTACTCCTCCTGCATTGCTTATTTTTCCTCAAAAGAATTATACCATATTTTACCATATTTTTAAATTCTTTCTACTTGTTTATTCAAATCTTTTAATTCATTTATAAGTTATAGCCTTTTACTTATAGGCCACCTCTCTTTCTAATCCCTTTTCTCTACTGTTTTGAAAGTACAAAAAAACTACCCTAACTTTCTAGGGTAGTCCTTTTTTAATCTCTAAATTTAATAAATCCTTCACCCATCTCTTCTACAATTGCAAGAGATTCAATTCTTAACCCTTGCTCCCTTAATGCATCACCTCCACCTTGGAAACCTTTTTCAATAGCAATACCAGCACCTACTACTGTTGCACCAGATTGGCCTAAAATATCAAATAGTCCTATAAGAGCTTTTCCATTTGCAAGGAAATCATCAATAACAAGTACACGATCCTCTTCAGTAATAAACTTTTTACTTACACGAATCATATATTCTTTTTGGTGTGTAAATGAATAGACTGGGCTTGTATAAAGATCGCCATCTAAGTTTTTTGATTCAGATTTTTTTGCAAATACTACTGGCACATCAAAATGTCTTGCTACAATACAAGCAATACCTATTCCCGATGCTTCGATAGTTAAGATCTTAGTAATTTTTTCGTCTTTAAATCTTCTTTTTAACTCCTCACCCATGGCATCAAATAAAGTAATATCCATTTGATGATTAAGAAAACTATCTACCTTTAATACATTCCCACTTTTTACTACACCTTCAGTTAAAATTCTATCTTTTAATACTTGCATTTTCATTCTCCTTTTCAAAATATGTCCAATCCTCTTTAGTGTCTAAGTCTTGAAGTTCTCTGGCATCTTCTATTTCAAAGTAAGTGACATCTTCTAAATGTTTCTTAAGAATAACTTTGCCACCTTTATCACCTTGTAACTTCTTAAGCTCCTCCACATATTGATGGTGGAAAAATACTGGATTGCCTAAGTTTTCACCTTTTTTAGCACATAATATGCCTTTTTCTGTAACCTTATACCTCTCAATCATAGCCTGTATAGTATCTATACTTAATGCTAATTGGTCTGCCACTAAGAAGCCATATACATCTGCTTCTCCTGCTGCTTCAAGACCTAGAAAAATAGAATGGCTAATGCCTTCTTCTGGTACAGGATTAAGTACAACTTGTATCTTCTTGCCACATGGGTTGACACCTTTTAGAGTTGTTTCATTGGTTACGAGTATAACCTGTTCAATTCTAGATTCTCTTTGTGCAAGTTCTTCAATTTTTTGTATGAGGCATCCAATGACTGTACTTCTACCATAGGACTGAAGCAATTTGTTTTCTCCAAATCTTGTGCTTTTCCCAGCGGCTAAAATGATCAATTTAAAGATATAAGGCACTTTGCTTTCCATTTCTCTCTCCATCTCATTTTTTAGTTATGTAGACTTACTTTTGTTGATTGTATAAGTATCACCGCTAACATAATTGCCCCCATAAAAGAAGTCAAAATGCTAATCGGTAACTCTGCTGGAAAGAGTGTCCTAGCACATGTATCTGCTCCTAGAAGTAGTATTCCTCCAAAACACATAGATGCGCATGCACAACTTAAATCTTCCCTTTTTGTATAAAGCTTAGCAAGATGTGGGGCAATAAGGCCAATCCAACTTACTAAACCTACTACTGAAATAATAGTTGCTACGATTAAAGTAGCCATACCTAGTGCTAATAAGCGTACCTTTTTTACAGATACACCTAGTGCTTGTGCTTGTTCATCTCCTAGCATCAGCACTTTAAGCTTCCATCTTAAGCTAAATAATATAATCATACCAACTGCTACACAAAGGCCTACTAGCACTACTGTATTATAATTGGCATTATAAAAACCGCCCATTAGCCAAAATTCAATACTAGGCAAGTGCTTTGTAGGATCTGCACTATATTTCATAAGCATAAGACCTGAGGATGCAATAGAACTCATTACAATCCCCCATAATACAAGGCTCAAAGTCTTATGCGTTGACCTTCTTGCTAAAGTTAATGTTAAAGTAACAACTAAAATTCCACATATAAAAGCAGTAGTTCCTACTATATAGAAACTTCCACCTAAAAATACCATTGCAAAAGCTGCTCCAAAAGAGCATCCCGAACCTACGCCTAATATATCAGGTGACACAAGTGGATTTCTAAAAACAACTTGATATACATGACCACTAAGTGCAAGTCCACACCCTGAAAGTATAACAAGTAATATACGTGGAATACGCATTCCAAATACAACTGTATGAGCCATTTTCTCTGGCTCTAAACCTATCAAAGTTTTTAAAACCTCTATAGGAGATAAATTATAACGTCCTAGACCTAGGCATACGATACTTAAGCCTAGAAGCATCACTACTAATACAGCTGTTTTAACCTTTACTTTTTGTAGGCTCATAGGCCAAGTGCTTCTTCAGTAACTTCAATGTTATAAAATTCCTTGTAGAAATTCTTTGCATCCGCTATGTAGGCATCTTGGCTATAAAGATCTGGATGAAGATCATTTAAAAGCCAAAGCATACCTAGCGCTGCTGAAGGCGTTGGATAATCCCATGGCTCAATTGAGGATGGGAAGAATTTAACATTTCCAGCTTGTACAGCTTGAATCTCTTTATAATTTGCCTCATCTGTAATCGCTGTCAAATCATAATCCGCATACCCCACTGCGTAGATGTATTCTGGATTCCATTTTAAAAGCTCTTCATTTGAAATGGTTTGCCAGTATCCATCTGTTAAATCCTTAGATACATTTTCACCACCTGCAAGTTCAATTAATGCATTTTGATACATTTTGCCTGTACATGTTACAAGTGGATTACCACTACCTGCAAAATAAACACTTGGACGTGCTTCTAAATCTTTTGTTGCATCTTCAACTTTTTTTGTTACCTCATCAAAATAATTTAAAAGTTTATTTGCTTCTTCTTTATGGCCAATTGCTGTCCCTATTAAATCAATACATTCTAAGAATTGATCCATACTTTCAGGTTCAATTGCAATAACAGGAATATCTAGTGCTTCAATCTGTGGAATAAATGATTCTAAGCGATAAGGTAAAATAATAAGATCTGGATCAAGTGCTAATGCTTCTTCTACGTTAAATGTTTTTCCTGAACCTACTGCTGGTAATTCTAAGAATTCTGGTGCAGCTTGTTTGTAGATTTCTCTTGTATCTGCTTTCATCTCAAGGCCAACTACTTTATCTTTTGCATCTAAAGCAATAAGCATGGATGAAGATATGTAATAAGAAGAAACAATACGGTCAACTTCACCTTCTATTGTTACTTCTCTCCCTAACTGGTCTACAACCGTTACACTATTCTTTGTGTCAACACTCTGTGCTTCATCTTGAGTATCTTGCTCTTTAGTTTGTACTGGTGCTTCATCTTTTGGCTGCTGTGCAGTATTTTGTGGCTGACTACTACATCCTACAAGTAAACTCATTCCCAATACTAAAAACATAAATTTCTTCATACTCCCACCTCATTTGTTATATTAAGATAAACACTTCATCAAATCTCTTTTTATCTCTTCTAGAATTTGATAAAAGTTTTCTCTTTTTAAAGTATATACAGCAGTATCTCCTCTTCCTTTAATATGATTTAAAAAAGGATGTGATTTTTCCTTTAGTACTCCTATTACAAGCTTATCACTATCTAGCACTTTAAAAATTGTATCTTGGAAAATATAAGCTTCTCGTTCTAATACACCTATCTCATCCATCACTATATACGGTTTCTCACATTGCATACTTGCCTCTAATAGATTTACGCCTAAAGTCTCAAAGGTACATGTAATCGGTTCACATGTCTCAGGTGTAAATTGCCATGATATAGGCTGATCATTGTTTGCAATATCTATTAGACTATGTAAATAAAACCCTCTTCTTGTAAGTTCATGATAGTACGGTAAAGTTCTAAATCCTACAACTTTATCTTGCCACTCTAAATCCCTTAATACATTTTGAAGTAAAGTGGATTTTCCTATTCCTCTAGGACCTGTAATAAAAAAGTTCTTTTTTTGCATTACTCTATTTCCCCCAAAAAATTATAAAAAAAGACTCCTCAAAAAAAGAGGAGTCTTAGGTTTTACATTAAGCAAAACTTTAAACACCTCGTAGTCCGCCAATTTAAGGTTGGCAGGTAGAAACTTTCGGACCTTATTACCGATTATATACGAATTACTGTTTGATACTTACTTAACTATTATCTATTATTATATCTAGTTTACCTAATATTTACAAGTAGGTAAACCATCTAATTTGTTAGTGCTGTTGGATCTTTTACAAAACCTTCACCTAATACTTCTCTCACATCAGCAATAGTCATAAAGGCTTTTGGGTCGATCTCTTGTACTAAGTCACGAAGTCTTGCAATTTCATTTTGAGAAACAACAACATAAAGCATTTCTTTATCTTCTCTAGAATATTTACCTGTTGCTTTAAGTCCTGTTACACCACGTGGAATTTTCTCCATTATTTCCTTGGAAATACGTTCATTCTCATCTGAAATAATGAATACAGCTTTTGCATAATCTATACCTTCTATAATATTAGAAATAATTTTATTTATCACAACTAGTGAAATAATACCATACATAGCTTTTTCCTGTCCAAAGATGAAAAATCCACTTAAAATAATACATCCATCTATCATAAGCATTAACTTTGTAATGGGGAAATTATTATGTTTAAATTTGATAATAGAAGCTAACATATCGGTACCACCTGTTGTTCCACCTGCACGAATAACAAGACCTATTCCACATCCAAGAAAAATACCTCCAAATAATGCTGGCAACAAAAGGTCTTCTGTAGAAGTAAATGGATTTGGTAAAAACTTGGTAAACCATAAAGCAAATGACACCCAAAGCACACTATAAAGTGACTTCTGAGCAAACTGAAAGCCTCTTTGTCTAATACTAATTAGAAATAAGGGAATATTTAACCCTAAGTTTGTAATCCATAGTGGTACGCCTACTCCAAACATACCTTTTGTCACTTCTTCAACAATGATAGAAGTCCCTGAAATGCCTCCTGTTACAAGTGCATTAGGAGATAAGAACCAATTAATAGCAAGTGCTAAAAGGGTTGAACCTGCTAATATCAAAAATAGTTCTTTTTTTGTAACACCAAATACTTTCATATGTACTCCTCTTCTTTTCTTTACTGTAATCATTTTCTAGCCAAAAAGAAAGAGCTGTTACTGCTTAGCAGTAACAGACTCTTGTTAGTCTTTTGTATTATAACCTAAAATTTATCTTTTGAATAGAGTATTAACCAAGCCACACTAAATCTAAGAAAAGAAAAATCAAAAAGTATCCAACTGCAAAAGCCATAACTAATGGTAAAATAGCAGCCATAACACCTTTATAAATAGCTCGTTTTTCACCTTTTGAAAGAACAATTCTTTCTTGCTCTAAGCTATTTTTCTTTTCCCCTTGTGGGGCTCCGGTATGGCGGTCACTTGGACCAGCATACCAAGGCATACCCGGTATATTCATCTCAGCTACTGTTCTTCCATCATCTTTATTGTTATTATTCATCTTATTTACCTTGGTCGTAAAGATGGCATGCTACATAGTGATCATTGCCATAATCTTTATAAACTGGTGCTTGTGTTTTACAGATTTCCATACATTCTTTACATCTTGTATGGAATTTACAACCTGCTGGTGGATTAGCTGGAGATGGAATATCACCTTCAAGAACGATACGGTTCATTTTCACTGTTGGATCAGGAACTGGAATCGCACTGAAAAGTGCTTTTGTATATGGATGTTTTGGATTAGCAAATAATTCTTCTTTTGGAGCCTTTTCTACTAAGTTACCTAAGTACATAACCCCTACTTCATCAGAAATATGTTCTACAACACTTAAGTCATGAGAAATGAATAAGTAGCTGTAGCCAAACTCTTCTTGAAGGTCTTTTAGTAAGTTGATGATTTGTGCTTGAATAGATACATCAAGTGCAGATACTGGTTCATCACATACGATTACTTTTGGTTTAAGTGCGATAGCACGTGCAATACAGATACGTTGTCTTTGTCCACCTGAGAACTCATGTGGATAACGGTCAATATGATGAGGTTGGAGACCACATTTCTCCATAACACTCATAACATATTGTCTATATTCTTCTTTTGGAACAATATTATGTTCACGTACACCTTCACCAATAATTTCTCCAACAGGCATTCTTGGGCTTAATGAACTGTATGGATCTTGGAAAATAAGTTGCATTTCTGGACGAATTTTACGAAGTTCTTTGTTTGAAAGACCAAATACATCTTTTCCATCAAATACAACGTTTCCGCCTGAGTTTTCTTGTAAACGAAGAAGTGTACGTCCTACTGTTGTTTTACCACAACCAGACTCACCTACTAAACCAAATGTAGAACCTTTTTTAATGTTAAAGCTTATACCGTCTACTGCTTTAACATGCCCTACTACACGTTGGATAACCCCAGCCTTAATAGGGAAATATTTTTTTAGTTCTTTAACTTCTAAAATGTTTTCTGACATCTATTTCCCCTCCTTTACATCATAAAGATGACAGGCAACTTTATGGTTTTCATCAATTATTTTAAGTCCAGGAATATCACCTTTACATTTTTCAATGCATTTATCACAACGATCTTTAAAGAAACAATGTGTTGGCATTTGAACTGGATTTGGTACTGCACCAGGAATAGAGTAAAGACGATCTACTGTTTTTCCTACTGCTGGTTTACTCTTAATAAGGCCCATTGTGTATGGATGTTTTGGATTAAGGAATACTTCATGAGCTGTTCCTTGTTCTACAATTTTCCCTGCGTACATAACAACAACATAATCTGCCATCTCAGCTACTACTCCAAGGTCATGAGTAATAAGTAAGATACTTGCATCAATTTTATCTTTGATATCACGAAGTAAATCTAAAATCTGTGCTTGAATTGTAACGTCAAGGGCTGTTGTTGGCTCATCTGCAATGATAAATTGTGGGTCACAGCAAAGTGACATGGCAATCATAACACGTTGACGCATACCACCTGAAAGCTCATGTGGATAGCTATCATAAATACCTTCTG
This sequence comes from Niameybacter massiliensis, assembly GCF_001282685.1. Taxonomy (GTDB): domain Bacteria; phylum Bacillota; class Clostridia; order Lachnospirales; family Cellulosilyticaceae; genus Holtiella; species Holtiella tumoricola. The sequence continues at coordinate 915,509 of NZ_LN875035.1, forward strand.
CACGTGCAATACCAACTAATTTAAGCATTTCAATGGTTTGTTTTTTGATATCTTCTTTGCTCATATCAGGTCTATGTAGTGCAATGGTTTCATCAATTTGGCTACCAATTTTAAAAATTGGATTTAAACTTGTCATTGGCTCTTGGAAGATCATTGCAATTTCGTTTCCACGGATATGTTGCATTTCACTAATAGGTGTTTTAACAATATCAACTGGGCCACCTTTACGGTTATAACGAATTTCTCCACCTACGATTTGCCCTGTAGGCCCTTGTACAAGTTTCATCATAGAAAGACTTGTTACTGATTTACCACAACCAGATTCTCCTACTAGTGCAACTGTTTTTCCTTTTGGAATTTCAAGTGTTACACCATTTACAGATTTTACTGTACCCATATCTGTAAAGAAGAAAGTTTGAAGGTTATCTATTTCAATAATATTTTCTGGATTCTTCATTGTTGTTTGATACTCTGAAGGATCTACTTTTTTACGTTTCTTTTCTTTTTCAAATTTCTTAATGACTTTACTATTTTCTTTAGAAATTTGACGCATACGTTTTTGAGCTTCTTTTTGCTCAAGTTTCTTTTGTTTTTTCATTTCAGCTGTTATACCAGTCATGTTATCACCTACCTTTTCATTTTAGGGTCAAAGGCATCACGTAAGCCATCACCTACGAAGTTGAAGCCTAAAACTGTTAATAAAATACAAAATCCTGGTGGGAACCAGATGTTCATGTACTCTCTCATAATAACAGGGTCATTAACAGTGTTAACCATATTTCCCCATGATGCAAGTGGGAATGGTACCCCAATACCTAAATAGCTATAAGCAGCTTCTGCTAATATAATACTACCCATACCCATTGTTGCAATAACAATAAGTTGTGGCATTACGTTTGGAATAAGATGTTTCATAATACGTTTTGCTGGGTGAAGCCCAATTGCTTCTGTTGCTACCATGAATTCTTGTTCACGTAAGCTTAAAATTTGACCACGTACAATACGTGCAACACCAGTCCATCCTAAAAGACCCATTGCAAGCATAAGAACATAGATTTTAAGTTCTTGTGGAATTGCATAAGCTAACATAATCGAACTGATAATTAACATAATTGGTAAACCTGGTATACAGTAGAAGACATCGACTATACGCATGATAAAGTTATCTATCTTCCCTCCATAATATCCAGCTATACCACCTAATAAAATACCAAATACAAGCTGAATACCTACTACTACAAACCCGATGATAAGAGATACTCTACCACCATACATAAGACGAACAAGTACATCACGTCCATCTTTATCTGTTCCAAGCCAATGAGTTTTTGAAGGTTTCGCTTTATTATATACCTTTACACCTTCTGCAGTTGGATCCATACCTTTGTGGTCCTCTGAACTAAATTCTACACCATCTTTTACAAAGAAAATAGTATACTCACCATAGCTTGTAAAAAGTGGCCCTAAAAATGAAAACAAGAACATTGCTACAAGAATAACTACCCCACCTATAGCAAGCTTATTACGTAAGAAACGCTTCATAACAAGCTGACCAGGAGTAACGATTTTCTCAAGGTTGATATCTTTTTGTTTGTTTGTTTCTAACTTTGTATTTTCAGCCATTTTCATCACTCCTTATTTAAGTCTTACGCGTGGGTCAACCACTGCATAGAGAATATCTGATAATAAAGTACCTAATAATGTTAAAACTGCAATGAACATTGTAAAGGCCATCATAAATGGAATATCTCCAGAACGAAGTGCTTTAAGTCCTACATATCCAAGCCCCTCAATAGAGAAAATACCTTCAGTAATCATAGCACCTGAGAAAAGCCCAGGAATCATACCACCAACCATAGTAACGATTGGGATAAGTGTATTACGGAATGCATGTTTATAAATAACTTTATGTTCGCTAAGCCCTTTAGCTCTTGCTGTACGTATGTAATCTGCATTTAATACTTCTAACATATTTGTACGACTATAACGCATAAGCCCACCAATACTAAGTACAGTTAAAACTGTAATTGGAAGAATAAAGTGCCATGCCATATCCATGATGAGCGCAAAGCCTTCATAGTCCATACGTGCTGTTACCATCCCTTGAAGTGGGAACCATTTAAGTCCCATAGCAAATATTCTTTGTAAAATCGCTGCAAAGAAGAAACTTGGTAGAGAGATCCCTACTAATGCAATGGTTGTAACAGTATAGTCTGTCATTGTATATTGTTTTGTTGCCGAAATAATTCCCAACGGTATCGCAATTAAAAGCTGTAATATAAAGGATGGAAGTGCCATCCAGAAAGAAATCCACATTTTATCTTTAATAACTGCTGTAGCTGGTTTACTGTATACTAAAGAATCACCAAAATCACCTTTGACTGCATCACTTACCCAGTCAATATATCCTTCTACTACCCCTTTATTAAGTCCATAGAGTTCAGCTAATTGGTCTTTCATCTCTTGTGTAACATCTGGTCTACCTTGTGTAATTGTACTTACATAATCTCCTGGTGCTAAACGTAGTAAACCATAAACAATCATAGATACACCTAATAGTACGAAAATTGATATAAACAATCTTCGGATAATATATTGTCTCATCTATTTCACTCCTTTTCTAGAATCTATAGCATTTTGTGATTAATATCAACTTACAATAAATAGTTTTATTTCATCTATTTTACATAATTCTTATTATAGGCTGATATTAATCACCAACCCCTAAGGAGTTGGTGATTAGTTTCATGCCTTATTATTATTTAAGTCTGAATGATTCAACTTCTGCAAAGTATGTGTAGTAAGGAGTCATATCTTTTGGAAGTGAATCCATATCTACGATTTCTTGGTTGAATACATACATATTCTTTCTTTGGTATACTGGCATTTCAACCGCTTCATCCATAATGATGTCAAGCGCTTTACTATAGCATTCTTTTCTTTCTTCAATATCATTTGTTAAACGTGCATCTACAATAAGTTGATCTAAATCTGCATTTTTAACTTTGTAATGATTTGATGGACCTTCTGAGTGGTAAACTTGGTACATATCTGGGTCAACTGATGCACCCCAAGCTGCTACCCACATATCCCAGTCACTTTGGTTAAGTCTATCGAAGAATACTGTTCCATCTGTATCTGCGATTTCAAGTACAGCACCGATTTTTTCCATTTCAGTTTTCATTTGAGTAAGTACTGGAGCTGTTGGATGGTCCATAGTACCGCCACCTGGAATACCTACTTCAATACGAAGTTGTTTACCATCTTTTTCAAGACTTGGTTTACCATTTTTATCTACTTGTGTGTAACCTGCAGCTGTGAAGTACTCTAAAGCTTTAGCTGGATCAAAACCATAGTATTCTGTTGCACCTTCTGGATATGCCCAAGATACTTGTGACATTGGTCTTTCGATAACTGTTGCAAGTTCACCATAGTATGATTCAACTGCTGGACGACGGTTCATAAGGTGCATTAAACCTTTACGAACGTTAACGTCTGTAATACGTTCTGCATTCATACCGATGTATCCGTAACCTAAGTTATCTACTAATCTGTACTCAAGACCTGCATCTTCTACGTTTTTAACCATTTCTACTGATGCTGATGGGTCAGAGATATCAAACTCACCAAGTTTTAAACCTTCAAGTTTGTTAGACTCAGCTGTAACTTGGTATTTGATTGTTGGAGTAGCTGGTGTACCTTTGAAGTAACTTTCATTTGCATTAAGTGTTACTACGTTGTTTTCAAAGCTTCCAAATGTGTAAGCACCTGCACCCATTGGTTTAGCATTTCTTGATTTTGGAACACTCATATCCCCTTTAGCGTACTCTTTACCACTATCATCTACACCGTAGTAGTGTTGTGGAGCAACTGCCACACCACCTAATTTCCAGATAGCCGCTGGGTCAATACCTTTAAGTGTAACTTTTACTGTTCTATCATCTACTTTTTCAACACCGCTGATTTCTGTAGCATCACCTTTTGCATATTCTTCAAGACCTAAAACTGGTAATGTTACAAATGTAGATGGACCATCGTATGATGGATCTGCTAATACTTTATATGTAAAGATAATATCATCTGCTGTTACAGGTTTACCATCACTGAATGTAACACCATCTTTAAGTGTGAAAGTATAAACTGTTTCTGCTACTACACCATCATCACCTTTAACTTCTTCAATTGCAAATTCTGCAAGCTCAGATTGTGGTTGTGCATTACGATCTGCTTTAATAAGTGGTGCAACTACCATTTCTGCAACACCCATGTCATAACCTGTAGTTGCAAAGAATGGACTGAATATACCATTCATTTCAAGTGATGCAACAACAGTTGTTGTATATTTAGATTTAGAAGTTTCTTCTTTTTTGTCGTCTGTTTTATTTTCTGTTGATTGATTTTGCCCCTCTGGTGTTGTTTGACTGTCATTGCCATTGCTACAAGCTACAAGGCTAGTTGCTGCAAGACCAGTCGCTAATGATAATACTACGAACTTTTTAGCAAATTTCTTCATTATTAATCCCTCCATTATCTTTCTTATTGTTATTATAATTTCATTCAAAGCCTGAACGTTTTTGCAACTTAATGATTGTATACAATCATTATGCAAGACTTTATTAACAATTTCTACTTCATATTACCATAAATCTGCAAGTTATTCAATGCATTTATTTAATTATGTAGTAATTTTTATGTATATTTATAAAAAATGGCTTATAGCCATGATTTTTTACCGTTTTAATCTATCATATTTTTGAATTTAAACCTCTCATTGCTTTTCTAACAGGTACATTTGTCTATATGCCATTTCTAAATTTTAAAATTTGTCAGCCTTTTTTATCATATTTTCTATCTATTATATACAACTGCATTTAGAATTTATGACAACAACAAAAAGAAAAGGGGACTAACTAACTCTATTTCTTACTTTTCTATGAGAGAAGGATCTTTATTCTTTTCTTTCATATATGCAAGTACTCTTTTCTAATACCTGTAATTTTATAAAAGCAATCTATATCTATTCATTTCTTTTTTATATTTTTATTTCATTCAATTTTCCATATTTATTCACCTATTATTCATCAAATATTTATATCTTACTGCTATATAGCTTTGTTAAACTCCTCTAAGACCTTATTTTAGTCATATCTTTACTATTTTTCCCATAATCATTTTTTATTCATATTGACACCTAAGTATTCAAAATGTTAACATTAATTATAGTAAATTAAGATAATATTCAAGGGGGTATTTTATGGCAGATCCAAAAACTATTTCTAATTCTTGCGGCTTATTAGATGAACTTACTACTTTAGCCCTGGAGAACAATTATATTGACCCTAGCCTTTTTGGCAAATATGCAGTTAAACGTGGCTTACGTGACTTAGATGGTCGCGGTGTACTTGTAGGCTTAACAGAAATCGGTGAAGTTAACTCTTACATAGAGCAAGATGGAAAGCTTGTTCCAGCTCCTGGTCACCTAATCTATCGTGGGATTGACATTGAAGATATTACACAAGGTTATCTCTCAGATGGGCGCTTTGGTTTTGAAGAAACCACTTACTTATTACTATTTGGTAAATTACCAACACAAGAACAGCTTACTAACTTCCAAAAATTATTAGGCGAAAAGCGAAAACTTCCTGATGACTTTGTAAGAGATATGGTCTTAAAAGCACCTAGTAAAGATATTATGAACAGCATGGCAAGAAGTGTTCTTGCTCTTTATAGCTATGATGAAGGGAATCCTGATGATACTTCCCTTACTAATACACTTAGACAATGTATTAAATTAATTGCTACCTTCCCTTCTTTAGCAGTCTATGGCTATCAAGCTTATGCTCATTATCACAGCAACCAAAGTCTTTACATTCATACACCTCAGCCTGAGCTTTCTACTGCTGAAAATATCCTTTATATGTTAAGACCTGATAGTAAATATACCCAATTAGAAGCAACCCTTCTTGATTTAGCTCTTATTCTTCATGCGGAACATGGTGGTGGTAATAACTCTACTTTCACAACTCACCTTGTCACTTCATCTGGCACAGATACCTACTCCTCTATCGCTGCTGCTCTTGGTTCTTTAAAAGGACCAAAACATGGTGGCGCCAACTTAAAAGTTGTTAAAATGTTCGAAGATATGCGTGAGAACATCAAAGACTGGAAAGATGAAGAAGCTATTTGTGACTATTTAACCAGACTTCTTAATAAAGAAGCTTTTGATAAAGCTGGTCTTATTTATGGTATTGGTCACGCTGTCTATTCCGTGTCTGACCCTCGTGCTACCATTTTAAAAGAATATGCTGCTAAACTTGCAAAAGCTAAAGGTATGGAAGACGAATTCGATTTCTATACACGTATCGAAAAGCTTGCGCCTCAAGTGATTAGCCATTCACGTAAAATGTACAAAGGCGTTAGTGCCAATGTAGACTTCTATTCTGGTTTTGTTTATAGCATGTTAAACTTGCCCCTTGAACTCTACACACCTATCTTTGCTATTGCCAGAATTTCAGGTTGGAGTGCTCACCGCATCGAGGAAATCGTTAATGCTGGCAAAATCATTCGTCCAGCCTATAAGAGCGTTGCCGAAAGACGTGAGTATACCGCACTTACTGCTCGCTAATATAGTACAAATAAAAAAGAGATATCCAAATTACATTGGATATCTCTTTTTTGTTGTTCTAACTATTTATTAAATTTTTCAAGACGTGCTACTATTTCAGCAAGCATTGCTTCATATTTAGCTTGTTTTGCTTTTTCTTCTTCAATAAGTTTAGCTGGTGCTTTTGCTACGAAACCTTCATTTGAAAGTTTTTTCACTACACGATCAACTTCACCTTGAAGTTTAGCTTTTTCTTTATTTAAACGTTCGATTTCTTTTTCAAAGTCTACAAGTTCTGCAAGTGGAATGAATAGGGATGCATTTGGAATAATTGTTGATACTGCATCTTCTTCAATACCTTCTTTATCTCCTTGGATAATTACTTCTGAAGCAGAAGCAAGTGTTGCAAAGAATACTTTACCACGTTCAAAGAGATCACGTACACCAGCATCTTCTGATACTACGAATACTTGAGCTTTTCTTGAAGGTGGTACATTCATTTCACTTCTTACATTACGAATTGAACGAACTGCTTCTTTAATAAGAGAGATTTCTTGTTCTTCTGTTGCAAAATGCCATTCTTCTTTATATACTGGCCAACTGGAAATCATAATACTTTCTTCTTGATCTTGAAGTCCCATAAAGATTTCTTCTGTGATGAATGGAATATATGGATGAAGCATTTTAAGAACATTAATCATAACTGTTTTAAGTGTCCAAAGTGCAGCATGACGTGTTTTATCTTCCTTATTATAGAGACGTGGTTTCACCATTTCAATGTACCAGTCACAGAATTCTTCCCAAGCAAAATCGTAAAGTTTTTGAACAGCAATACCAAGATCGTATTTGTCCATGTTATCTGTTACTTCTACTGCAAGGTCATTTACTTTTGAAAGAATCCATTTATCTGCAGCTGTTAAGTCATCAATACTTACTTGAAGATTACTATCTTCACCTTCATAGTTCATAAGAATGAAACGTGTTGCATTCCAAAGTTTATTTCCAAAGTTACGGTTAGCTTCTACACGTTCGTAGTAGAAACGCATATCATTACCTGGTGCATTACCTGTGATTAATGTAAGTCTTAATGCATCTGCACCGTATTGATTGATTACTTCAAGTGGATCAATACCATTTCCTAATGATTTGCTCATTTTACGTCCTTCTGAGTCACGAACAAGTCCGTGAATAAGAACATCTTTGAATGGAACTTCTCCCATTTGCTCAAGACCTGAGAATACCATACGTACTACCCAGAAGAAGATGATATCATATCCTGTTACAAGTACACTTGTTGGATAAAAATGTTGAAGCTCTTCTGTGTTATCTGGCCAACCAAGTGTTGAGAATGGCCATAATGCAGAACTGAACCATGTATCTAATGTATCTTCATCTTGAACTAAATGTGTATGACCACATTTTGTGCATGCTTCTGGCATACTACGTGCAATCACAACTTCACCACATTCCTCACAGTAGTAAGCTGGAATTCTGTGTCCCCACCAAAGCTGACGAGAAATACACCAGTCACGGATATTTTCTAACCAGTTAAGGTATGTTTTACCGAAACGTTCTGGTACGAAACGTAAATCCCCTTTTTTAAGTGCTTCAATAGCTGGTTTAGCCATTTCTTCCATACGTACAAACCATTGTGCTTTAACCATTGGCTCAATAACTGTTTTACAACGGTCATGTGTACCTACATTGTGCATATGTGGTTTAATTGCAATAAGAAGACCTTGTTCTTCTAGGTCTTTAAGCATTGCTTTACGTGCATCATAGCGATCCATACCTGCGTATTTACCAGCTAAGTTGTTCATTGTACCATCATCATTCATGACACAGATTTCTTCTAAATCATGACGACGACCTACTTCAAAGTCATTAGGGTCATGTGCTGGAGTAATTTTAACAACACCTGTACCAAATTCCATATCAACATAGTGGTCAGCAATTACTGGAATTTCTCTATCTGTAAGTGGTAATTTAAGCATTTTACCAACTAAGTGGCTATAACGTTCATCTTTTGGATTAACAGCAACAGCTGTATCTCCAAGTAATGTTTCTGGACGTGTTGTAGCAATTTCTACGAATTCATCGCTCCCTACTACTGGGTAACGTAAGTGGTAGAAATTACCTTGGCTTTCCATATGCTCAACTTCTGCTTCTGAAATAGTTGTTTGACATACTGGACACCAGTTAACAATTCTAGAACCTTTATAAATATAGCCTTTTTCATGAAGACGAATAAATACTTCTTGAACAGCTTTTGATAAACCTTCATCCATTGTGAAACGTTCTCTTTCCCAGTCACAAGAAGAACCAAGCTTTTTAAGCTGACCGATGATTGTACCACCGTATTGTTCTTTCCATTCCCAAGCTTTTTCTAAGAATCCTTCACGACCTAGGTCATCTTTTGTAATCCCTTCTTCAGCCATTTTAGCAACGATTTTTACTTCTGTTGCAATACTTGCATGGTCTGTTCCTGGCATCCAAAGTGTGTTGTACCCTTGCATACGTTTGTAACGGATTAAAATATCTTGAAGTGTATTATCAAGTGCATGCCCCATGTGGAGTTGCCCTGTAATGTTTGGTGGTGGAATAACAATTGTAAATGGCTCTTTCTCCTTATCTACTTCTGCATGAAAATAACCATTATCCATCCACTTTTTATAAAGTCTTTCTTCAACGGTACTTGGATCATATACTTTTTCTAAGTTACTCATTTTCATAAACCTCCTTTTATTTTTCACAACTTATAAGTTGAACTTAACACTGTTTCTATCATTTCATTTTTAAAGTCTTGCTCATATCATTGAATACCATTAAGTAATGAGTCATTTTACCTTTTACTTAACGGAGTATTAAAAACAAAATACCAACTAAAGCAACAATAAAACCTGCCACTTTGACAGCAATGACGCCACCTTGGGCAAGCATTTCCATCTCTTCTTGATCCTGCTTTTCAAGTTTGACTTTGGCAAGCACAATACGCTTTGCCGCGAAGACCAGCATGATGCCTATTACAAATAATACAAATCCAACAGCTTGCACAAAACCACCCCTCTTTCGAAATACAAAAAGGCAATAAAAAAGAGCATTCTCCTCCTAAGGACGAAAATGCTCGCGGTACCACCTTAATTCCAGCTATCACTGGCTCTTTATGCTATAACGGGCCTACCCGCTACTTTCTACTAAATTTCAAAAGTAGTGCTCCAAAGCTACCTTCTAATAGTCTTATCGTAAGAAACCTTTCAGCTTATAAGTTTCTCTCTCTAAACGCAGGGGCTATTATACTCCTCTTCTTCATTGCATGTATTTCGATATGATATTACTAACATTTTATGCATCTTGCTTTTCTTTGTCAAGTAGGCTGATATATTCTTCGATATTTTTCGCATACTGTGGATCTTCTTTTAATACAAAAAGTTCTTTCCACAGCTCTGCTTCATAAGCCTCTAACGCTTCTATCTGAAGTAATACTTTTTTCTTTTCTTCCTCTACTTGCTCATAAGCTTCAGCCTTTTTCGGTGCCATTATCCACTCTTCTAAATGATCAAACTCATCTTCATAATTAAGTGCTTTACCTTCAAATATTTCCTTAATAGATAACTCTATTTGCATCAATGCACGATTAAATTTATTATATTCCACTTCGTTATTTTTATTTTTAAGATAGCGATTATAATACATTTCCAGTTTAGCTGCACTATCTACACCTAATTTATCAAATTGGTATTGTAGATAGGAATAGTTATTGAAATAACGGATTTTTGCCTTATTTAAATACTTAACGGCTTTTTGCTGTAATTTAGCATTATTTCTAAGACCTGTTTCTAATTTCTCTTTTGCAAAGAGAATAGCAAAAAGAACAAATACAAGAATAATACTTACACCAGAAAGATAAACCCATATTTTATCTCTTAGCATTTGTAACATAGCAAAACCTGCAAATAACATAAAGATCATAAGTAACATAAAGAAAAAGCTTGCACCTTTTAAAAAGCTGTAACCTTGCAACAAAGCTTCTCTTTCTTCTTTAAGTTCTTCCTTCTCTTCTTCTAAATAAAAGATATCTCTTTCATTCTCTTTTACTTTACGTTCTGTCTCATTCACTTCTTTTACAAGGTAAGGCAGTTCTTCTTCATAGGCTTCAAGTCGTCTAAGTCCTTGATTATTTTTAATGAGTCTACCTTTTAAATGTTGTTTTTGTTCTTCTATACTGCGATATTGCCCCACATAAAGAACCAATTGATTGCGGTCTTGTTCATCTAACTGTTCATATACCTTAAGTTCTTCCGCCTTTTCCAATAGACGATTCATATGTTGTTGCAGGCGTTCCTTTTTTGTAGCAGTCTGATCCAGTTCTTCCATTAGACCAGCTGCTCCTGACTTTTCATATTTTACATGAAAAGGTTCTTTTTTGATTTTTGATGAATTAAAAAGTTTTTGGAACCATTTCATTCTTCAACCCTACTTTTCTATTAATAATGGAATCAGTTCACTTATTGCTTCAATTTTATATGCAGCATGTTCTACCTCATGTCTTCCAAAGCCATAGAGTGCTGCTACATAGGGTAAGCCATTGATCTTCGCGGCCTCCATATCGTGAATACGATCCCCTACAATAAGTGCATTTAAACCTTTATACAACCCTAATATTTTTTTGATAAGTTCTGGTTTTTCAAGTCCATTGTCTTTCACACATTCCGTATAATCTACATATGGCTTAACCCCTGTCACCTCTAGCGCACCTTCTAAATAAAGTCTTGAGCAATTACTATAAAGCACTAATGTAAAACCTTCTTCATAAAGTGTCTTAAAAGTCTCTATCACTCCAGGAAAAGCATGACCATATTCTGCCATAGCTTCTCTAATATGTGCTCTATTTTCTGCACGTATGATTTCCCAATTACTATAACAACTTTCATCTAGAACAGCTCTATAGAAGTCTTCGGCCGTACCACCTAAGTTATTTCTTATAATCTCTTCTGTTACACGGTAATCATACCCCATTTTTTCTAAAGTACGATTCATATTAAATGTGTTAAAACATACTGAATCAAGTAGTGTACCATCTATATCAAATATAACTAATTTTATATTATCAAGCATTTTGTCATCTCCTTTTATGCATCCATTCCTATAAAAACTACAACTAGTTTACCATGACTCCATAAAAAAAGTAACTCTCTTTACTATAAGACTCAAAAAGGGGCTGTTTATCAACAACCCCCACTTTTACTCTTTATTATTTAAATAAATCTTTGAAGGCATTTCCAAGAACATCACCCATTGTTGAAATAGACTCTTCATCTTCTTGCATGTATGCCATCATAGATGGATCAACTTCTTCTTCAACTTCTGTCATGCTTAAGCCAATTTTTTTGTTTGTTTTATCAAGTTGAATAATTTTAACTTTTACTTCTTGTCCAATTTCTAATGCTTCTTCTGGTTTAGAAATACGTTTTTCTGTAATCTGAGAAATGTGTACAAGACCTTCTACATTATCACTTAATGAAACAAAAGCACCAAAGCTCATCATCTTTACAACTTTACCTTTTACAATTTGTCCTTTTTCAAGGTTAGCTGTTTCAAGGTACCATGGATCCATTGCAACATCTTTTGCGCGAAGTGCAATTTTTCCTTTTTCATGATCAATACTAATCACTGTTACTTGAAGTTTGTCTCCTTCTTTCACTACATCTGAAGGATGTTTGATACGTGTCCAAGAAAGGTCTGTATTATGTACAAGCCCTTCTACACCACCAATATTTACAAATGCACCATAAGGCATAAGTTTTGTAACTGTACCTGTGTATTTTTCACCTTCAACAATACTATTAAAACGTTCTTTTTTAAGCTCGGCAGTTTTTGCTTTTGCAATTTCTTTTCCTGAAAGAACGATTTTTTTATTCTTAGCATTAAATTCGATAATTTCAACTTCAACTTGTTGACCTACAAATTGTGCCAAGTCTTCTACATAAGTATCAGTAAGTTGAGAACCTGGTATGAATGCACGCATACCTTGAAGTATAGCAATTACCCCACCTTTAACAACTTCTTTTACCTTTACAGTAAAATGTGCATGAGTTTTGTAAAGCTCTTCAATGTTTTCAAGAGCTACTTCAGACTCTGCACGTCTTTTAGAAACAATAATATTGCCGTCACCATCATCTGTATTTAAAACAAGTACATCGAATTTGTCACCAACTTGTACATCTTCTTTATTTACTTCTTCATAACTATATTCATTCCAAGATACGATTGCATCTGCATGTGTACCTATGTTCGTTATAATTCCAGCATCTTCAACAGATACAACTGTTGCTTCTTTAATATCGCCTTTACGAATGCGTACCATTGATTTATCAATTTCATCCATAAAGTCTGCCATTGTTAAGTTGTTTTCATCCATCTTTAAATCCTCCTTTTTACCATCTTTTCTTATTATACACATTTTACAAACAAAAATATAGTCCGAAATTTATTCAAAATAAACTTGCTATTCTAAAAATAGCATTTTAAATTGTGCTCCAATACATCTTTCTGTATAATCATACCTAATTCACATAATAACTTTACAAAAGTAAACAAACTGAACAAAAGAAAGAAGGTGGAGATTGTGAATGAAAGAGATTCTTTCTCAAGTAAATTAGGGATTATAGCAGCAGCCGCGGGGTCGGCAATCGGGTTAGGAAACATATGGAAATTCCCATATATGGCCGGTGAAAATGGTGGAGGTGCCTTTATTGTTGTCTATCTTTTAGCAACCATCCTGATGGGATATCCTCTTATCTATACAGAATTTGCAATAGGTCGTAATGCAAGAAGTAATGCGATAGATGCATTTTCTAAAGTAACAAACAACAAAAAATTTAATATTGTAGGCTACTTAGCTGTGGGGACAGTATTCTTAGTAGCAACTTTCTATGCAATGATTGCAGGATGGGTAATTTATTACTTCTTCCTTTCACTCACAGGTGGACTTTACGATGTTCAAGTAGGGATGAACGTAGCTGACCACTTTGATATGGTCTTCGCCACAATGAATCAAAACATTATCTGGCCAATCTTAGGTGCAGTTGTAGCTATTCTTGCTACAGGATTCATTAACTTCTCAGGAATCAAAGATGGTGTAGAAAAATACTCAAAAATTCTTATGCCTGTCCTTTTTGTCATCTTTATTGGACTTATCCTTTATTCAATGACTTTAGATGGTTTCAAAGAAGCTGTAACATTCTTATTCAAACCTAACTTTAGTGAACTTACACCAAAAACAGTTATTTCTGCTATTGGTCAAGCATTCTTCTCACTTAGTTTAGGTATGGGACTCTTAGCAACTTACGGAAGCTATATTCCTAAGTCAGAAAATATCCGTGCCGTATCTCGTCAAGTTGTTATTGCAGATACAATTATTGCACTTTTCTCTGGGTTATTAATCTTCCCAGCAGTATTTACATATGGTGGTTCTCCAGCAGCTGGTCCATCTCTTATTTTCAAAGCTTTACCACAAGTATTCTATCAAATGCCAGGTGGTAGATGGTTCGGGGCACTTTTCTTCCTACTTGTTATTGTAGCATCTATTACTTCTATGATTTCAATCTTCGAAATTATTATTACATGCCTTATGGAAAAAGCACATCTTAATCGTCATAAAGCAACTTTAGTGGTTGTAGCAGCTGTACTTCTTGGATGTATTATTAACATTTTAGGTGAAGGTCCATGGTCAAGTTTCACTGTAGGTGGTATGTCAATCTTCGGACTTCTTGATTACATTACTAATAATATTACTATTCCTCTTACAGGCGCACTTACTGCAATTGTTGCAACATGGTTCTGGAAATATATCAAAATGGAAAATGAACTTACAAGTGATGGTATTTACAAATCTAGTGCAGAAGGTCCATTCTTCTTCGGTCTTCTTAAATGGGTTATCCCACCTATGATCGTCGTACTTATTATCACTTCTTTATAAAAGCCTCTACCAGATAAGGTAGACTATAGCAAAAAAAGACTACTTACATAAGTTATGAGTGTTTCTCATAACTAGTAAGTAGTCTTTTTATTGTTAACACCTGTAAATGTATATAAATAGTCTTTAGTAACGCTTATTGATTTCTAATTTTCTCATCCAGCTCATTTAGGTATTCCCAGCGTGCCATCTTTTCTTCTAATGCAAGTTCTACATTTTCCTTTTCGGCCATAAGCTCACCTAATCTACTATAGTTACTTGCTTCTTTCACCATTTCCGCTTCTAATGCTTCAAGCTTTAACTCTAGATTTTCAATATCACTATCTATAGATTCAAATTCTTTTTTTTCATTGTAACTCATTTTAAGTTTTGTTTGAGTATTTTTCTTCCATGTATCTGCTTTTGCTTTAGATTCTTGTATAGACGAATTGGCTTCTTTTACTTCTTCTTTACGATAAGCAATATAATCTGAGTAGCCACCAACACTATCACGAATCACTCCATTTCCTTCAAATACAAAAAGTTTATCAGAAATACGATCCAAGAAGTATCTATCATGAGATACTGCAATCACAGGCCCATTAAAGTGCTCAATATAATCTTCTAAGATCTGAAGAGTTTGAATATCTAAGTCATTAGTCGGCTCATCCAGCAAGAGAACATTCACATCGTTCATAAGTACACCCAGTAGATAAAGACGTCTTCTCTCTCCCCCTGAAAGTTTACCAATCGGTGTATATTGCATATGAGAAGGGAATAAGAATCTTTCAAGCATTTTACTTGCAGATACTAAGCTTCCATCTTCAGAACGTACGTACTCTCCACGTTCTTTGACATAATCTATAACGCGCATGCTATCATCCATGTCTTTACTCTCTTGACTATAGTAACCAATGCGTACCGTTTCGCCAATTTCAATTACGCCACTATCAGGAGTCAGCTCACCTGTAATCAGATTGAGTAACGTAGACTTACCAAGACCGTTATTCCCAATAATTCCAATACGCTCACCTTTAATGAAGTTATAAGTAAAATCACGAATCAGTATACGATCTCCAAAGGCTTTAGATACATTTTCCATCTCAATGACTTTTTTCCCAAGTCTAGAAGTTGCAAGACCAATATCCATTTTATCTGTTTGTTTAAATTGCATATTGTCTTTCAGTTCGTGGAAGCGATCTTGTCTCGCTTTTTGCTTTGTACGACGTGCCTCTACCCCTTTACGCATCCATTCTAATTCTTGCTTGTAAAGTGTTTTTTGTTTTTCTTCTAAACGTTGCTGCATGATGGCACGTTCTGCACTGATTTCTAAGTACTTTCCATAGTTCCCATCATAAGTATAAAGTTTACCATCTTCTAGTTCTGCAATTTTATTGGTTACACGATCTAAGAAGTAACGGTCATGGGTTACCATCAGAACGGCACATTTTTTATTTTTTAAGATTTCTTCTAAATAATCGATGGTATCATTATCTAAATGGTTAGTCGGCTCGTCCATAATAAGTAAGTTACAAGGACGAATAAGGGCACCCGCTAAAGCTATACGCTTCTTTTGCCCCCCTGATAAGTTGCCAACCTTTTGATTGAAATCTGTAATACCAAGTTTAGTTAAGATTGCTTTAGCTTCACTTTCTGCCTGCCATGCATCTACTGCATCCATCTCAGTTGTTAAACTAAGAAGCTTTTCTTGAAGCTTTGTGTTATCTGGATCTTTTTCTAAAGCTACAGATGTTTCTTCATAATTTTTAAGAACTTGCATAAATCTAGATGTCCCTTTAAAGATTTGTTCAATCACTGTGGCATCTTCTTCAAAGTATGGATTTTGAGGAAGATACTCTATCATCAACTCATTAGAAGTTACAAGATCTCCTCCATCTGCTGTTTCAAATCCTGCTAATATTTTAAGGAGACTGGATTTACCTGTCCCATTAATCCCAATTAAACCAATTTTATCTTCACTATGGATACTTAAGGATAATTGATTGAAAATAACTTTTTCTCCATAGACTTTACGTATATCCGTTGCTGCTAATAAAATCATATTTTTCCTCGCTCTCACTTCTTAAAATGATATCCCTATTATAGCATATTCCACTTGTTTTGCATTGTTTTTGTAATATGTGATATACTTTTCTTAATTGGATTTAATTATATTACTAAAGAAAGCTGGGATTAAAATATGGTAAACGAACCTGTCATTAAACGTTTTTTAGACTACGTAAAAGTGGATACAACTTCTGATTCTCGGAGTACAACCTTTCCAAGCACAACTACACAAATCGAATTTGCTAAACAGCTTAAAGCAGAATGTGAAAAAATTGGTTTAACAGAAGTCACTTTAGATGAGTACGGCTATGTTATGGCTACATTACCTGCTAATACAAACAAGGTCCTTCCTACTATTGGCTTTATTGCGCATATGGATACAGCACCAGACTTTACAGGAAAAGGTGTAAAACCTCAAGTAGTAGAGAATTATCAAGGTGGCGATATCCTTCTTAATGAAAAAGAAAATATTAAACTTTCTCCTACTCAGTTTCCAGTCTTAAATGAAAAAATAGGTGAAACACTTATTACAACAGATGGTACAACTCTTTTAGGTGGAGATGATAAAGCAGGAATTGCCGCTATTTTAACAGCTTGCGAGCACCTTATAAATCATCCTGAGCTTCCTCATGGCAAAATCCGTATCGGCTTTACACCTGATGAAGAAGTTGGTCATGGTGCTGATCACTTTGACGTAGCTAAATTTGGTTGTGACTTTGCGTATACTGTAGATGGTAGTGGTGCGCCTGAGCTACAATCTCAAACTTTCAATGCTGCTTCTGCACATATTGTTGTACAAGGTGTAAGTGTTCATCCTGGAGCTGCTAAAGATAAGATGAAAAACAGTTTACTTATGGCCTATGAACTTCATAGCTTACTTCCTGCCGATGAAGTACCTGAAAAGACAGAGCTCTTTGAAGGCTTCTACCTCCTTCATGATTTAGCAGGTTCTGTAGATCTTACAACCATGGATTATATTATCCGTGACCACAGTAAAGAAATCTTTGAACAACGCAAACAAAAAATGAGTGAAGTTGTTGCTACAATGAACGCACGTTATGGTGAAGGTAGCTTTACCCTTACACTCACAGATAGCTATTACAATATGAGTGAAATTATTGACCAACATCCACACGTTATGGAACTTGCTACAAAAGCTTTCCAAAACCTAGGTATTACACCAAATACAGATCCAATCCGTGGTGGTACAGATGGTGCAAGACTTTCCTTCATGGGACTTCCTACACCTAACTTCTTTACAGGTACTTATAATGGACACGGCCGCTATGAATTCGTAGTCGCAAGTGAGCTCATTGCCGCTTATAAAGTAATCTTAGAAATCGTAAAAGTTAGTACCCAAAATTAATTTTAAAAAGAGTGCGCATAAAGTTTATGGCGCACTCTTTTTTATTCTTCTTTAGAATCTATTATTAGCACACTACATCTTTCACCAACTTCTTGACTTGTATTAAGTGCTTGAAAGGCTTTAAGCTGGCGCATAATCAAGTTATCCTTTTCATATTTAATAGACCAAGCTACTATAGGTACAAAAATCCCCCCTATAACAACACATATAATCATATCTTCCATGGTATCTACTAAACTTCCCAGCTGAGCATTTGTCCCAAAGAAGGTATCTCCAACAAATTCGCAGATTTCCCAAAAGACTGCACTTGCAGATACAGTCATAAATAGGAACCAGCCAATGACCTTATACTGTCTTTTCTCAAACAATATAAATTCTGGATCTATAAGTCTTAAAAGGACTACGCCTGCAATAACTACCAATACTGCTGAGAGGCCATGTAAGAAAATATCCCACCAACTTATATAATCATACGCTCTTAAATAGGTCCCTCCCCACTGCGCTAACATGGAGAAGATCACAAGAAAGTTCCTCATAAATTTCGTCAGTTGTATATGAAATACTTTATTTAATACTTCTGGTATAAAGGTAATAGCAATGACTGAAGTAATAATAACCATATTCAACCACTGTCCTATAAGTCCTAGAACAACTAAATTTAAGATAAGCAAAATACGTATACTATAAATAAACCACATATTGTTCTACCTATGCTTTCTATTCTATTTATTCTTATCTTATGAATTAAATCCTTCTATTTATTCATCACTATTTTAAATAAAACTTTAAAATTATCATTGACAAAAACTTTATTTGTAACTATAATCATCTTAACTAAATATTATATATTATTTATAAAATTCATTTTTGGATTTTATAAAATGTTAAAAGGGAGTAGTTAAAATATATCATCAACAATCGCGATTGCTTGCAATCTGGTGATATATACCATCTCATGGTTACAAGACTTTTAATATGATTTTCAGGTGATACTAACTGGAGATTATATTAAAGGTCTTTTTTTATTACTGTACCTTTTTTCATAGATTAAACACTCATAGGAGGGAAATTATGAATAAGTATTTTAACCAACCAACTTCTAAAGTACTCGATGAATTTAATGTTTCTTTAGAAGGACTTTCAACAAACCAGGCACAAAAGCAACTTGAAACCTACGGCCCCAATGCTCTTTCAGAGGGCAAAAAGAAAAGTGGTATTATCGTATTTCTTGAACAATTCAAAGATTTACTTGTTATCATTTTAATTGCTGCCGCTATTATCTCAATGCTCTCTGGTAATGTGGAAAGTACAATTGTTATTTTTGCAGTTATTATCTTAAATGCGATCTTAGGTACAGTCCAACACTTTAAAGCTGAAAAATCTCTGAGTAGCTTAAAAGCCCTTTCAGCACCTACTGCAAAGGTCATCCGTAATGGCTCTAAAATGGAACTTGCTTCAAGTGAAATTGTTCCAGGTGATATTCTATTTTTAGAAGCAGGAGATTTGATTGTTGCTGATGGTCGTGTACTTGAAAGTTATTCTCTACAGGTAAATGAAAGCTCACTAACAGGTGAATCTGAAAGTGTTTCTAAAATCACTGATGCTGTAGAAAAAGATGAACTTGCACTTGGTGACCAAGTGAATATGGTTTTCTCTGGCTCTCTTGTTACTTATGGACGTGGAATCATCCTTGTTACTGCTACGGGTATGCAAACTGAAATTGGTAAAATTGCTACTTTAATGAACCAAACACAACAAAAGAAAACACCTCTTCAAGCAAACCTTGATGACTTTAGCAAAAAACTTGCTTTTATTATTCTTATTATCTGTGCAGGTGTATTTGCACTCAGTATTTATAGAAAAGTGCCAGTACTTGATTCTTTAATGTTTGCTGTTGCACTTGCTGTTGCTGCTATTCCTGAAGCTTTAAGTTCTATTGTAACCATTGTACTTGCTTTAGGCACTCAAAAGATGGCTAAACAAAATGCCATCATGAAAGAACTTAAAGCAGTTGAAAGCTTAGGAAGTATTTCTATTATTTGTTCTGATAAAACAGGTACATTAACGCAAAACAAAATGACTACTAAAAAAGTATATCTTGACCACGCACTTATAGATGGTGAATCTCTAGATTATACAAAAGGCCTTGGACGTATTCTTCTCCAAAATGCTATTTTGGCTAATGACTCTACCAATCAAGGTGGGCAAGAAATTGGTGATCCAACAGAAGTTGCCCTTGTTAATTTAGGTGGTCGTCTAGGACTTAGTGAAATTTCACTTAGAAATGAATATCCTCGTCTTAGTGAATTACCTTTTGACTCCGATAGAAAATTAATGACAACACTCCATCATATTGATGAACAATATCTTATGTTTACAAAAGGTGCAGTAGATGTTCTCCTTGGACGTACAACACATATCGCTACTGCTTCTGGCATTCGTCCGATTACAGAAGAAGATATGGATAAGATTACTGCTGCAAATCAATCCCTTTCTGAAAACGGTCTACGTGTCCTAGCATTTTCTTACAAAGTCTTAGATGCTCAGAAAGAACTTACATTAGAAGATGAAAGCAATTATATTTTCCTCGGTCTCATTTCTATGATTGACCCACCTCGTGAAGAATCTAAAGCTGCTGTAGCAGATGCGCGCCTTGCTGGTATCAAACCTATTATGATTACAGGCGACCATCGTGTAACAGCTTCTGCTATTGCTAAAGAAATCGGTATCCTTGGACCAGATGATAAAGCAATCGAAGGTCAAACGCTTGATAAAATGACAGACACTGAACTTGATGAGCAACTTGAGCATATTGCAGTCTATGCACGTGTTTCACCAGAAAATAAAATTCGTATCGTTGATGCATGGCAAAGAAAAGGTAAGATTGTTGCTATGACCGGTGATGGTGTAAATGATGCACCAGCTCTTAAAAAGGCTGATATCGGTATTGCCATGGGTATTACAGGTACTGAAGTTTCAAAAGATGCTGCTGCTATGATTTTAACTGATGATAACTTTGCAACCATTGTTAAAGCCATTACAAATGGACGTAATGTGTATACAAATATCAAGAATGCTATTAAGTTCTTACTTTCTGGTAACACCTCTGGTATATTAGCTGTTTTATATACCTCTTTAATGGCACTTCCAATGCCATTTGCACCTGTTCACTTACTCTTCATCAACTTAGTAACAGATAGCTTACCTGCTATTGCAATTGGTATGGAACCTGCTAATGATGATTTATTAAGACAAAAACCTCGTGATCCTAAAGCTTCTATTTTATCTAAAGACTTCTTAATGCGTATCCTTGTAGAAGGTAGTATCATTGGTATATT
This sequence comes from Niameybacter massiliensis, assembly GCF_001282685.1. Lineage (GTDB taxonomy): Bacteria > Bacillota > Clostridia > Lachnospirales > Cellulosilyticaceae > Holtiella > Holtiella tumoricola. The sequence goes on from NZ_LN875035.1 coordinate 936,838, forward strand.
TACAATGATTGCTTATTATATAGGATTAGAAGTAACACCAGCTCATGCAAGTACAATGGCTTTTGCAACCTTATGTCTTGGTCGTTTATTCCACGGTTTTAACTGTCGTGGTAAAAAGTCAATTGTTCATCTTGGACTATTCTCTAATAGATATAGCGTAGGTGCTTTTGTTCTTGGTTTCTTACTTTTAAATGCTGTACTCTTTATACCAGGTGTTAAAGATTTATTTGTTATTGCACCACTTACAATGAATCAAGTCTTCACCATTTATGGTTTAGCATTTATGCCAACCTTAATCATTCAAGTTTATAAATTTATCCGTGAAATGGTTATGAAAAATAAATAGCAAAAAAATAACCTTCATTATATAGGAGCCTCTAAACTTTGGCACTGCCTAAGTCTAGAGGCTCTTTTATTTATTATTACATAATTAGTTTATATATTTTTGATATAATAACTTTAGACCTCAAATTGAAAGGAGATCTTAGATGAAAAGAAAATTATGGGGATACCTACTTGTTTTAGTAGGTGCACTTGCGTACATTTACGTTGAATTACCTGTCTTTAATCCTCGTTTTACATCACTTTATGTGTTTGTAGCAGGTATCGCATTATTGCTCGGCTTCTTCTCTTTAAAAGGACCAAGTTTAATTACAGTTGAAGGTGATCACTCTCTCTTCAATGTACCTAAGCTTGCCAAACTCTTCTTTGGTATTGGTATACTTGCCATCATTGTAACCGTTGCGGCGCCTTTCGTCCTTTCAGCACCTTTTCTTCACTCTAGTAAATATCGTGAACTTTTAGGTACTGTACAAGAAAGTCAGTTTACTTCTGACATTAGCCCTGTCAGCGTAGCAGATATTCGCCTTGTAGACCGTGAGACAGCTATTCGTCTTGGGGATAAAAAAATCGGTGAAGTACCTGCTCTTGGTAGTATTTCAAAACTTGGCGAGTTCCATATTCAAAGTGTTAACGGCTCACTTTACTGGGTTGCACCTCTTGTGCACCGTGATACCATTAAATGGCTTACTAACTTAGGTGGTACAACAGGTTATATTATGGTTTCTGCAACTAACCCACAAGATGTTCGTTTTGTTCAAGAATTAGATGGACAGCCTGTTAAAATTGTTTATCAACCAGATGCTTATTTACATCAAGATTTAGCAAGACATGTTTACTTAAACGGCCATACCAATATAGGCCTTACTGATTTCACTTTCGAAATTGATGATAATGGTATACCTTATTGGGTTGTCACACTTTATGACCACAAAATTGGCTTCGGTGGAAGTGATGCGGTAGGTGTTGCTACAGTTAATGCCACAACAGGAGAAATTGCATCTTATAGCATTGAAGATGCACCAACTTGGATTGATCGTATCCAACCTGAAAGTTTCATTGGTTCACAAATCCGCGACTGGGGTGTCTATGTAGAAGGTTTCTTAAATGCTGTGATTACAGAAGCTAATGTACTCGTTCCAACAACAGGCATGTCACTTGTATATGGTGAAGATGGTAAAAGTTACTGGTACACAGGAATTACTTCTTCTGGAGCAGATGAATCTACTATTGGCTTTATGCTTGTAGATACACGTACAAAAGAATCTAAACTCTACAAACAACCAGGTGCAACAGAGGTTGCAGCCATGCGTTCAGCTGAAGGTAAAGTACAAGAAAAAGGTTATACCGCTACCTTCCCTGTTATGTATAACATTTTAGGACAGCCAACTTATGTTATGTCTTTAAAAGATAAAGCAGGACTTATTAAAATGGTTTCCTTTGTCTCTGTTGAGGATTATAGCTTAGTAGGCCTTGGAGAAAACAAAGAAGAAGCCCTTCGTAGTTATCAAGAAGCTCTCAAATCAAAGGGCAACCAAATTAACATTGGTAATCAAGCAACACACCTTGAAGCAAAAGGGATTATTACACGCTTTAATGCAGATGTTCAAAGCGGTAATACCTACTACTACTTCACTATTGATACCATGCCAAATAATGTGTTCATTACTAATTCTGCTCTTTCAAAAGAACTTCCTCTTACTCAAGTAGGAGATTCTATTACACTACTTTACGATGACTATGGTCAAGGCAATGTAGATCTTGTAGAATTTGATAACTTAGCACTGTCTATTAAATAATTCAAAAGGGACTCACCTATTACTGGTGAGTCCCTTTAATCTATATAAGTTAAGTTATTTTCTTAGGAAGTGTTACTTAGATAGTGTTAAAAGTTCTATATGAACTTGTTCTTCAAGGTGTAAGCGTACCATTGTGAGTGGTAATCCAAATCGTCTCTTGCCACATCCACCTGGATTGATCCAAGTAGTTTTACTTGAGTAATGTAAATCAAATTGATGGGAATGCCCACTGATTACAAAATCATATCCTTTAGGCAATATTTTTTCACTCTTTAAGTCATGTACCATATAAAATTGGTAGCCTGCTATTTCAATCTCTAATCGTTCTTTTAACCCTAAACTATCGCTATCATTATTCCCTTGAATTGCATAAGTAGTCGCTATACTTTCTAGTTGCCTAAGAATCTCTTGATCTCCTACATCTCCTGCATGAAAAATATAATCACAGGTTGATAATGTATGAATAACTTCTTCTTTTAATATGCCATGAGTATCTGATATAATACCAATTTTCATCTTATGAGTCTTTGCTCCTTTATGTCATTTGAAACCATTATCTCATACTTCTACAGCTTCTTCATCCCATTTTGTCACACATGCTTTCACATTATGTGAAAAAGCTTCTAATAATGTTTCTTTATTTTGATAATAATACTTTTGCATGCGTTTAGATACACTTGGTGGATATTCGTAACGTATTTGCTTAATCCCTGCCTCAAGCCCTGCTACTGCCAAGTCACGCATACTATTTTCATCCATTTGTGCTAAAAAACTTTCAGCATTTCCACCTATCTTTTCCTCTACCATTTGACGTACATGGTCATTGTCTGTAAGTTGTTCTTTTGCTTGATATAAAATTGTGTAAGCATCCATATGTGTTGTCATACTTACCACTCCTTTCCCCTTTAAAACTCTTCTCATAATTTACCCTTTTGTCATTTATTATTGTATTATTATTTCCAAATTTTGTAAAGCTATTTTTTAGCAAATTGCATTATTTTCTGAAATAAACATTGAGCATATATACAGTTATATAGTCCCATCATAAAAGTCACTTTTAGTAATTATGAATACATTCTATATTTCTTTTTATACATTTTGCCTTTACAACTTATTCTCTATACATTTTATCTAGTTATTGATGCTTTTTTGTTATCATTTTATAAAGTTATTTTCCTTTTAGCCAACTTTACAAGAAGTCTCTACTTCCTTTTATAATCAATTTATATTGCTATATAATCTCTATAATCCTATTTATTAATCTATAGATTTAATGATTCTGGACAAACTATATCGTATGGACAAAATTGTTATCTAGGAGGTTTTGACTTATGAAAAAAAGAGGTATCTTTTGGCTTGCGTTTCTCCTTATAATCTCAACACTGATCCCGGTTTTTGCAAGCCAAGCAGATAATACTAAAATTGACTGGTGGCTTGTACGTAGCAAAGATCATTCTACACCTCGTGTTAATGATAAACTCAATTTTCAACTTGCAGATTATGATGCCTATTATGTAGGAGATACTTCATCAAAAGTACTTTATCTTACTTTTGATGAAGGTTATGAAAAAGGTTATACGCCTCAAATTTTAGATACTCTAAAAGCAAAGAATGTTAAAGCAATCTTTTTTGTAACTTCACCTTATGTAACAACAAATCCTGAGCTTATCAAACGTATGGTAGACGAAGGACACATTGTAGCAAACCATTCCAATCACCATCCTTCTATGCCATCATGTGCAGGCAACCCTGATAAGTTTGCTGCTGAACTAAGTGATGTGGCAAGTAAATATGAAGCAATCACCGGTCAACCTATGGTTAAACTTTTCCGTCCACCAATGGGACATTACTCACAAAAAAGTTTAGCCATGACTAAAGAGTTAGGTTATAAAACTATTTTCTGGAGTTTTGCTTATAGTGATTATGATGTGAATAAGCAACCAGCACCTGACACTGCAAAGAAACTCATTCTTAATAATCTTCATAATGGTTCTATTATGCTATTACATGCTATTTCTAAAACCAACACTCAAATTTTAGGTGATGTGATTGATGAAGCTCACAACATGGGCTATACTTTTGAATTATTCCAATAACCTATTTTAAAACAAAATATGTCTTAGACCACTACTAAAGTGATCTAAGACATGTTTTATTTTTTCATATTCTATTAAACAAATAATGCATTAAAATCTAATTCAAATGGAAGTTCCTGTGGAACCTCTTCTAAAGCTTGAATCCTATCCCATACTACAGCCGCAAAAAGTTCCCCTTCTCTGATGTCATCAACCTCTATATAACTGTTTTTATAAATAAGTCTTCTTGCCTTATTGACGTTTTTACACTGCGCATAAGCATAAGCTCTATATAGACTAATACGTGTATTGTGCTTAACTTCTTCTGGTAAGTATTCACTCACTTCTATAAGTTCTGTATAGGCTTCATTTTGCACTAACAGTGACATGCAACTTTTTACTAAGCCTATATCATCTTGACGTCTTAATATAGCTTTCAAACTATATGTTACCGTTTGTGCTTGGTCTCCTTTTAGGTTCCAAGCTACAGCTAATGCATGGCTATTAAAAGCATTTGCTTCTAACCTTAAAGATTCTTTAAAACAATCGATTGCTTCATCTATTTTTTGTCTCACTAAATGATTAAGTCCTAAATGATACCAAGCATATCCATTTAATAAATCTTTATTTTGTACTACATCTTGCAATAACTCATAGTAGGTATCATCAATCATGTAGCTACCTGGTACTTCAGGCCAAGCACCTATAGTCCCCTCTTTTAAGAGTTTAATCCATTGATTGTCCACAGGTATATGACCAAAGTCTAGATGACTACTTAATGGTGTTAGTCCCTTAGATTCTCTTCGTCTATTTTCCACTGCACCAAAGATTCCACCTTCTTTGATGACTTGTGCTGGCTTTAGCGCTATACTTTCTCTTGTTTCTGATAGACACTTTTCTAGCATTTCAGCAGGCAATCTGCTTTCTAACTCCCTTGTTACCAGTTCTCTTAATTGATACCAGTCACCTTGTACAGTCTCTTTATCCACTTGCATAGGGCCATACGCTTCTATCCATTCCCATTCACTTTCTTCTGGCATAGGTAAGCAACCATATTGAGTCTTTGCTAAGCCTGCTTGAATTTCTATATACGGACCTGCTTGCTCATTGAGATACTGTTGCCATCTCTGGCTTCCTCTTGTTTGCCCCCACACAAATAGCTTACGTCCTTCTAATCTACTTGTCGACGTTTGGATTAATCCATATCCTTCTTCATTTAAGTATGTAATATATTTTCGTTTATTTTCATCAATATCAAAGAAATAATCTACAGAAATAGGAATTTCCTTTGGATTAGTAATATCTATACCATTTACCTTAGGCACTTCTACTTTGTAAACTACATTATCTGCATTAGTATAGGCTGATTCTGCCTCTACAACAAGTCTTCCTTTTTCTTGTTCATTTACAGCAATATTACTCCACCAATACATTGGTACAACTTCTTTATTAGGATTTACAATACGCATACGGCACATGAGATATCTAGAATCTTCAGGTAGGAAGAAGTCCATTTGATAAGTTACCTTACGAATACGTTCATATTCATACATACGAAGTACCGGCATACCATCCACTTCTAATTGACCCACAAAAAGTTGTTCACACGTAAAAGGTGAGTGACCAATAACACCTATATTCCACTCAACCCCTCCACTTACCCATGCATTACGTACAGCTAAATTACTTGGTCTAATGACATCATTCACATACAACAATTCTTTTTTAGCTACTTTATCATAAAGAGACCACAATCTGCCTCCTAGACTCGGTATAAAAAGTGCACATATAAAATCATTTTCTAACTTTACAACCTCTACTTCTGTTTCTTGCAATTGCCTTGTATACACATTTTGTTCTGTATAAGGGTAAATGGTCGCCACCTTTCCATAACCTATATTCGCTTTGTCATCTGGTACTAATTGACTTTCTAATGAATTTTGCAAAATACTGATTCCAGAAATAAAAGGTACTGTTGCCCCTTCATTCCACTTACTTACTCTCATCCATTGTTTCTCAAAAGTTATTGTTGTTTGCATAGTTTTCTCCTTGTAAATGATTAAAGGCTACTCTATTTTATTATAAAGTAGCGCCTTCATTATACCTATGCATTATTTTTACTTTGTTATGTATTTTTTATATTCTTTTATATTTTAGTTTTTTGTTAGTTTATGGGTATATGTTCTTAATTTAGTATCTTCAAGAAGCATATGTTGCATAATCCAAAGCTCTATATAGCTTTTTAGCTCATTGATAATAGGCAATGGCTCTTTTTCTAATTGAATATAGTTAATTTTATTAATTTCTTCTTTAAAAGCTATATGCTGTTTTCTATGGTTATCTAGCTCTAAAAACTCTGTAACTTCCATAATTTTTTCCTCTTCATAAAAGTGATATGTTGAATAATCACGTACTTCACATATCAATTTAACAAAATCATTATACTCATACTGAGAACACTTCGTCAAAACCATTTGTTCTAAGTCCCTAAGCATTCTAAAAAGTTCTTTATGTTGTGCATCTATCGTTTCAATCCCTATTTCAAAGGCATTATTCCAAGTTGAAACCATTTTAGTCCTCCCTCATTATGTCGTCCTTCTATTATATAACAAATTTTCCCATTATCAAGAACATAAAAAAGAAAGTTAAAGTTATTTTCTCTTTAACCTTCTCTTGATTACTCCCATTTACCACTTATTGCGTACACTTTCAGCAAATCCTAATAAGTCTCTTACCTTTATTTCTGTCCCATCATCTAAAATCACTTTCCCTGTATATTTCCCAAATACTTGCTGTTGATCACTTAGGATAATACCATAAGAATGATAATCTTTACGATTGACAATTGGTTTAAATTCCATTTCGAATCTGCCATCACTTGAATGAAACTTCCATAGTATTCCGACTTCATCTTGTTTTGGGACGATTGCTTTAACAGCTTCTAACTTATACTGCAAACCTTTATAGAAAAAGCAGTTTTCACTGGTTCCATTTGTATCTCCAAAACCACATCCTATATTAAAGCCTATTTCTTCATTGTCTACTGTTCCCATTGCAGCACCCCAGTACCAATGACTTTTGTAAGGCCATACACCTCTTCCCCAATCCAAGAGCGCTCTCGCATTATTTTGCCTAAAGGTTAAAAACTGCTTTCCTGCTTTTACATAACCTCTTGCACACATACCTATTATTTTTTGATTATAATAAAAAGCTTTTTTATCCTCTTTAAAAGGTGTAACCGTTACAATACTCTCTTTAGGCTCATCACTTAATATAAATTCACATTCGAAAGGCTTATCTTTCTCAAACTCTTTCATGTAACATCTCAGACGTCTTTCTTTTTTATGAGTATAAAAATGCACTTCCACCTGATGATCTACATAACGTATATCTCCTGTCTTAGATGTATGAGGTAACTTTAATTTTCCAAAAGTAAAAGGAATCATATGTGTCTTCGTCTTATAAGTCTTGTTTTTAAAATCTAATAGAGAAATACTCACAAGACCCATGTAGCTATTATCTGCAATGGTTAATGCTACGCCATAATGAGATGTTGTAATTAAGTAATAATCCCATTCCTTAATCCTCCACTTTGAGGCCTGAATATCTTCTCTATCATACTCTAATATAAGTGAAGTGCTGTACCCTCTATCACATAATTCTCCCTCAGTATTTAAAAGTTTTCCTTTTGTTGTAAGCTGTTGTTGCATAACCTCACCCTCTTTGCCCTATATCTCCTCACTAATAGTTTATGCATATGAAAATTGTAATACGCCTGTTACCAAGTATTCATTTTTTTGTGATATGATAATAAACATATAATATCAAAACACTAGTAAAAAGGAGATTCAAATATGCCTAAGCGCCTTTTTAAAATATTTATTAAGTCTGCATGTATTACTTTAGGAGGACTATTTTTAACTGGAATTGCAAGCTTTTACATTTTAATTATGTCTGGTTGGGTACGCCCTACACAAGATTTATGGGTAACAACGGCCATGACAACTTTAAATCATAAATGGCTTGCAACAGCTTTTATTAAACAAGATAAAATAGATGAAATTATGAAACGTAATGAAGTGGATGACTCTGGTTATCAAACCTCTACTGATCTTGTAGAAATTCCAAAGCAAGAAGATTCCTCAAATGAAGATATCCCTCTAGAAGATACATATCTTGCTCAAGGTTATAAAGAACTTGAAGAAGGGATTTATCTTAAAGATGTATCAGGTAGTACTTGGAAAGGTAAATTAATGCTCATCAGTGACCCTTCTCGTGTCACACTTGCCCAAACACGCTATCAATATGAACGTGGCGATCTGGTCAAAACAATGGTTGCTACCCATGAAGCACGAGCAGGTATTAACGCTGGTGGTTTTGTTGATGGTCCCAACTATGATTCAAACGGCGGAACACCCGCTGGGCTCCTCATCGTAGATAATCAACTTATTCAATCTAACGGAAATATGAAACATAGTGTGATTGGCTTTAATCAAGATAATGTCTTAGTCCTTGGCAAAATGACGAAACAAGAAGCCTTAGATGCTAACTTACGTGATGCCGTAGATTTCAAACCCTTCCTTATTGTAAACGGTGAAACCACAATCAAAGAAGGTACAGGAGGTTGGGGTATTGCTCCACGTACAGCCATTGGCCAACGCCCTACAGGTGAAGTACTCTTCCTTTGTATCGACGGTAGACAGCCAGGCTATAGTATCGGTGTAGACTTAGATGTTCTCCAAAATACCTTACTTGCAGAAGGTTGCATTAATGCAGCTATGTTAGATGGCGGTAGCTCAACTGTTATGTACTATGACAACGACTATGTAAACAAACCAAGTTTAGGACACGAACGTTATATCAACAACGCATGGATTATTAAATAACAAAAAAGATGTGTACGGCAGTAAATGCCTACACATCTTTTTCTATTTAGTCTAGTAAAAAGTCTCTGATATCCTAATTTTTGGGGAAGTAATACTCTCTAGTAGCTTATAAAATAAATATTTGGTTAAGTGTGAGGGCATGTAGGCAAGTTTATTGTATTCCAACTTCTAGTCCTCGACTTTTAAGAGAGGCTAAGTTCATTCCATCAAACTAACGGTCAAAACTCAGAAAAGAAGTTCACTTTTCTTCAGACATTTCCCTAAAACCAGTTTGATTCCATTCTCTAAGCCTCTCTAAAAAGTCTGTGGAGAAAGTTTCCATACACTAACTCACCTTACTGCCCATCACATCATAACCCTTCCGGTAGAAAGATAGCAAAACTACATGACCCATTTTCTAAACATCCTTCATATGAAAGTGCCTAATCATTTCCGAGTTTAGATCAAAAGTACTATCAATTCTACAAAGCGTGTCTTACTTAACCCAGTAGCAAAAGGCATTGATACCTGCAAGGTTTTGCCTTCTGAAGAAGAAACATTTACTCCGATCTCTTCACCACGGTGAACTACTGGAAGTGAAAACTTACCTAACTGAGTAGAAAAGGGCGGTGATGCGTGGGTGACCTCCATGTAGCTTTTTTCGAGGATGGGCTTAGAATGTGTTAACGAATATGAAGGAAGGCTTTTGTGCGAGTGTCTGAGCGTTAGCGAGTTTTCGCACATTCTGACTGAATAGGAGTTTACACATTCTTAGTCCATTTGAGCAAAAGCGAAAGGGAGAGCACATACGTAGTGCCGACCGGTCTACCTCAACTACTAAGTTTTCACTCCATAAAATATTTATTTTATAAGGCTATAATACTCTGTGTCGCCTTCTACACCCGTAATCAACCAAAAGCCTTTACCGTTTTGGTCTACATGTTCCACAAATACTTTTTGCTGAATATGTCCACTTACTTTTCCTTGAAGCATTTCATCGTATTGAAGTGTATAGACTTTATGCCCTTCATCTACTACTTCTGCTTGTTGGCTGACAAGTTTTCCAAGAGATGGACTAGAGCCACCTGTTACCCAACCTGAAAATTGCTCCATCACCTTTTTTTGTAGTGGTTCACTTAATGCACTATACTGCAAAGCACCACTTCTAGTTTGTTGTCCTCTACTCCATAAGGCAATAGCTTGTTCAGCTGTCGTTGGCTTGATCAGGCCTTCTAACGTTTTTACCTCTTCCTCAAGCTCACCCTTATCTAAATACTGAACTTGAAGTTTATCCTTTGATTGAATCTTGATAGAATCTGCTAGAAAAATAGTGTTTAGCCATTCTTCTCCTAAATACAAGGTATTGTCTGCTATTTTATAGTCATAAACTGCATAACTCGCACTATAATCTCCATCTTTAAGTTCTAAAGTAATAGACCTTTGTTCTAATTGTTGTCCATTTATTCCCTTTAGTGGATAAGGTGGCAACTCCATATTTCTAAGACGTGGAGGTAAGGGTTCTACATACTCCCTATTAGTTTCTTCTAAACCATTTAGGTAAGACAGATACAAATGTGAGAGCTTATAATCTACCTCCATAGAAAGGATATGTTCCTTTTTATTCCATGTTATAGACTTTGCTCCTAAGGTCTCTGCTACCTTTCGAATAGGTATGAGATTTTCTCCCTTTTCACAAATAATAGGTACACTCACTTCTACTTCTTTAGCTTGAATAGTATTAATCGAAGATAACATCAATAACACTGTTCCTACTAAAGCCGTTTTCTTCAAAGCTTGCTTCATACTACCACTTCCTTATATGGATTTATTTACTTTGTGCCTCTATGAAATACCTCTGAAATCTATTTTTATTATAACACTCTATCTAACTATGAATAATGTTTTTATTCACTTAAACCTAATACTTTTAAACCTTTTATAAAATATTGATCTAATGGATTTTTAATAATCATATTACGTACTTCTATTTCTTGTGGACGCCAACCTTTTAAAAGATTAAACGCTTGCATTGTCTTGCTATATACTTCTTCTGGCGTCCCTTCTTGAGGATTACATCCTAAGTGAATTACAACTTGTACCCATTTCACAAATTCCATATCCTGCTCATTAAGATACTTACTAAGTGCCTCTTTTGATGCTTTATCTTTCCCTTCTTCACACTGACAATAAGCTCTTAATAATTCTAATAATGTCTCACTTTGGTTTTTATATTCTTTAAACATATTCTTTCCCTCCCTAGTATTCTATATTTTGAACAAATAGTTTCTGCCCATTATAATCAACGTCTACTAATCTAAGTCCTAGTATTTCACAGCTCTTTCTAAGAGGTACATAAAGTTTTTCGTTAATCATTAGCGTCTTTATTCCTCCCCCATTAAGCCAATTATCACCTGCTACTAAATAATGTCTGCCATAGGTTAAACTACTCATTTGTGTTCTTGATGTATATTCAACAGTACCACCTATACGATTGCCTAATTCTCTTAATCCTATATATAACACACCATCTTCATTTATAATAGGTACTTTTTGTATACTTGTTGCCCCGTCTAACTCCATATTCATCTCAGTAATTTCATAACAACAGCGTATAAGTTCTTCCATTGTTAATCCACTAGTATGTAATTTTGTTGCAAGTTCTTTTCCTACATAGCGTACGTGCCATGGTTCATATATAATACCTGTAATATCTGTCTTATTCTTTGGATAACGAATAATATAACCATATTTGTAGCAATTAGCCGCTAGCCATTTACCTTCTTTTGTGTTACCAAAGCTTTCCTGTATTGTTCCTCCACTAAGGCCAGTGATATCCATAGCCAATCCTGTACGGTGCTCAGATTCATTAGGCGGAGCTGACCCTTTTTGATTAGGACCATAATTTTTAATAGCACGTGTATAAAGTATGTTTTGATAATCATAGCTTCTATAGCCACTTACTGCAATTAAGGTGACTCCACTTGCTTTAGCATCTTGAAACATCATTTCAAGTGCATAAGCTGCTTCTCGTTCCATATAATTTTTTTCTATGTTGCCCGGTGTATTAAACCTAACTTTAGGCATGACTAAGTCTTTGGGAACATAATCATGACTGACTGGATTTTGCTTATTAACTAATATGTGATACGGGTTATGCCTAGTCGCAAAACTTGGCTCTACAGCTTGTACATTCATACATAGCTGAGTCGCTAAAAGTCCTATGACCGCTATCCTCCAATATTTCCTTTTCATTGCTATCCTCTTATTCTATATGTATAGTTTAATGTCTTTATACTTATAGCTTATTACAAAAAATCTTAAATTTCAACATGACTTCCACTTATATTACACAAAATTAAAAGGCTCAGCATAAAAAAAGAACTGCTACACTTTTAAATGTAACAGCTCATCTTATAAGCTAAATTTTAGTCTTCAAAAGAATTAAATCCATATGAATTTACTACAGCATCTAAAGGTTTCTTTGCTTTACAATCTTCACATGCATTTGGATCTGATAATTTAAAGTTTGGTAAATCATCACGTGTAAATACTGCATGTACTGGGTAACCATCTACCTCATCCACATTTGCAAAAATAACAGATAAACCTGTTACTTTTCCACCATATGCTAAGATTGTTCCAATAGCTTTAGAAATAGTTCTACCGCTCATTGCTGTTGCTAATACGATTAATACATTTTTCCCATGAATCATTGGTTTGATATTTTTGTTAACAACCATTTGTCCACTCTTATCAAATTCTGGTGTAATAACATAGAAAGAATGATGTTTATTATTAGATGGGAAACCACCTATACTAAGTTCTTCTGCTAAATAAGCACCAATTACTTCGCAACCATCCATACAAATAATTGTATCAATAGGCGTTTTAGTCGCTCCAAGGTTAACCATTGATTCCCAAGCTGGTTGCATACCCATAATATCTTTATCTAATTTTACTTTTTTCACATATTGTTCTGCCATTACTTCAGCAACTAATTTAGACTCTCTTTGACGCATTTTTAAAGTTGTCATGTCAATGTAATAATTTACATGGAAACGATCACTTGAGAAATGTCCCGGAATGGCTTTTAAAACTAAATCAGCATTACTTTTTGATGAAATTTTGACTTGTTCTTGCATAGCTTAACACCTCTTCTTATTTAATTTTTCTTAAAGCAAAGCAGATTTAGAGTCTTCTTCGCTTCTAAATCTGCTTTGTACCAGTTTCTAACTTGGAAGAATGATATTATTATAATACCTCTAGCAAGTAATTTGAATTCCTGTTTCGTATTTTTTATCCTCAATAATTACACGGATATCATAAGTACCTTTTAAACCTGTTTTAGTTACACATGTTCTAGTATTACGATCATCTGTGTCTAAGAAAGAACCACAGCACATTGCTTTTGATGGGACAGCTGTTGTAGAAATGTAGTATCTATGTACTTCATCTCCTTGCTCAAGTAACATCATTGCAAGATCACCTTTTGTGAAGCGGCAGAAGAATGTAAACATATCAAATTGCTCTTCTACTCTTGCATTGCAAGTCTCTGGTAACATTTCTCCACAAGCTTCAGCTGGGATACCTGTACCAAACTCTTTTGTTTCACTTAAGTAACCTAAGATTGTACCTTCACCCATTTCTAAATTAATACCATCACAGTATAATTTAAGTTTTTCAGCACGGTAGAAGTTACCATGTGCTTTCATTTCATACATCTTTGTATCATTTACTAATTCTACTGTAATAGAATTTAAAGAACCACCTGTCATTTTAGCAAATGCACCTAATGCTTCTGATGGCACACCATCTTTATCATAAGCAATACCACCTGAATGCACTAAATAATGTCCTTCATTGTAGTATTCTACATTACAGATATATGGAGAGAAGAATTCTGCGCCTCTTTCTTTTCCATATTGCCATACTTGCTCAATTGTCATATCTTCTGTATTAATTCTATATCTTACACCTCTAGAGTAGTTGTTATATGCAGGTACTTTTTTTGCTTCTACTTTTGTAGAGTTATGATGGTTATCAAAACACATAACATCTCCGTTTGGTGTAATCACACAAGCATGTTGCTCATATTGCCATTCAAAATTGTTACCGATTGGTTTGAAGAAATACTTTTGCATATGGTCTGGCCAAGTTTCTGGATCCCCAATAATCCAGTTTAACTCACCACTATCATAATCAATATTTACCATTACGTCAACATGACGTCCTGAGAATGTTAATGAATTTGTATTTTCATCATACCAAACTGCGTTATTGTGGAACCAGTCTTCGTCTGTGAATGATAAACCTTTTCCTTCTCCTGGTGTTAAGAATTTTTTATAATCCCAAGTTTTAAGGATTTCACCTGTATTTCTATCTAATAATACACAGACATCTTCTACTGTTTCACTTGTTAAGTCTTCTGTTAAGCATAATAAGTTACCATCTGGCATTTCAAATTGATCATGGTGATATGCACCTGGTACACGATACTCTTTATAAATTTTTCCTACTGGAGACATTTCATATAAACCAGACATATAGTATGGCATTTTAATCAAACGATCTGTACCAAATAAGAAGTTACCATTTCTTAAACGTTTTAAGTCAAATACACAAAGTGTTGTTAAATACCAACGAATATCCCCAGCATAGTCAATCCCCATAGTTGTTTCTGTTCCTGCTGGACAAAGAATCATAATATTGTCTTGGAAGTATTCTGGTGTAGTTTGTACATATTCAATAACCTTTTGATCTGCAACATGACCTACTTCAATTTGAATCGTTGTTGTTTTTCCTCTATAAGGTGTAATCTCTACTGTATTATTGTAATCACTGTATAATCCTAATACTGGTAAAATATGAGTTGTTGCTTTTGGGAAAGTATGTACCATATCCGCTGCTTTTGTTTTACCTTTAACACGTACTGTAACAGCTACTTCTTTTTCTGTACGGAATAATACAACTGCTGATAATGGGTTAATAAGATATGCATTGTATTTTACAAGAGGATTTTCTATCGTATAGTTTCCTGCCTCAAATTCTGCTAACATTTCTTTTTCCGCTTTTGCTTGAAGTGGAATCCAGTGTTCTATTTCTTTGTATTCTACTGCCATGATCAATCTCTCCTTCACTTTTATTAAGTATTGTTAAATCTAATTTTCCGCTCTACATGAATAGATTTACGAATGGTATACCAAGTACTAAAATAACAAGTAACTCTATTACTACTGTAACAACTGTATACTTATATACTTCTGTTGTTGTTAAGTATTCTTTATTTCCAAATAACATGGCTGCAAATGGAGATGCTGCTGGTGTACAAGCTGCTGTTAATAATACTGTAAAGATCAATAAAGTAATAATTGGCGCTGGACTAACACCTGCTGCTACACAATAAGTTAATACTACTGGTTGCATAATCATACCAATTACTAAAGAGTTACAGATATTTGTTAAAAGCACAACTAATACTAACAATACAACAGTAAATACTGTACCTGACATACCATTAAAGATTGGTGAAAGTATAGTATTTAAGAATGGTGTTACACCTGTTGCTTCATTTGTTAATACACCACCAATTAAAATGGCTGAAGTGCAAAGGAAAAATGTAGGCCAAGCAAAGTCTTGCCCCATTACTGGACCAAAACGTAATACTGGTCCATCTTCAAATTGAATTAAAGATAAGATACAAACTAAAACGATTGGTACAAGTAAGGAATTTTTATTGATAAAACTTAATACTGGTACATTTGGTAATAAACTTGGGATGAGCATGCAGAAAATAAAGATACATAAGAAGATACCATATGTTTTTTGTGCTTTAGACATTGCTGGTAATGGATTTCTTTCTAACATCTCAATACTCATTTTCTTCATAGGTGTTACATCTGGTCTAAAAATGAATTTCATAATACCTACAAAAGTAACAACTAACACTAAACCTAAAATAAAGCAAGCAATAAAGTAAGTTGCATCAGAGATTGCAGTGCCTTCTGTTAAGCTTGGGAAGTTACCTAATAAACCTCTGTAGTTTCCAAGTAATGCTAAACCATTTGACATATATGGTGGCACTGGGAAACCAGCTAATGCAGAAATAACAACACCAATTACCATTAATTTTGGATACTCATCTGTTTTCTCATAACCTACCTCTTCAAATACCCCATATAAAATTGGCCAGAATAAGAAGATTGGTGCAAATGCCCCAATAAACACAGACATTAAATATGTACC
This sequence comes from Niameybacter massiliensis, assembly GCF_001282685.1. GTDB lineage: Bacteria > Bacillota > Clostridia > Lachnospirales > Cellulosilyticaceae > Holtiella > Holtiella tumoricola. The sequence goes on from NZ_LN875035.1 coordinate 953,158, forward strand.
TAGCATCATTACTAATGTAAATACCCAAGGCTTTCCTTCTATGAACTTTCTTGTCATTATCCAACGTGCAATATAAACTGTAAGCTTTCTATTTGTTAATCCCCCCATGAAGACCATTAAGAAGAACATTTGTACAACTGTTGGATTTCCAAAGCAAGTACTTAATACACCTCCTGCAGGTGCAAAATCAGTCATTGCTAACATACATATACTAGCAATACTTGCAACTGTAGGATTTACTGTTGACCAAAGGTAGATCGTACCAATAAATACGCCCATTACCTGTAATCCAATTTCAGTTACATTTGGCAATACTCCCAATGGAATAAAGCGGAACAAAATCATAATTGCAAAACCAATTAGAAAATTAACATATGATGCTTTGACTTGTTTTTTCATATTATTATTCCCTCCAGATTATTAATTGTTAAAAAATTATCATATAATTATTATACAATCCTTTCTAATCTTTTATAATGGGAATTTTTTAGATTCTATTATAAAACTCTTATAAGATTTTGGTATATATTCATATCATTTTGTTTATAGTGCTATATTAATCGCTACATTTATAGCTAAATTGCCTATTTCCTGATCTATTATTTGCCTTAATTCTTTCGCTTCAAATAATTGTTCTGGCGTTTGTACCATAAATGAAACCTTTAATTTTTTCATTTTACCACCCATTAACTTTAGAGCGGATAACTTCATTGTATTAATAAATAATTCTTTTTGCTCTGGTTCTCTTAAATAGCGATATGGATAAACTAAATGCAAAGAAATTTTAGATTTATAAATCTCATCTATGAGTTCATTAAAATAATTATACACTTGATAATAAGGATCAAATTGATCGCCCATATCACAATAAGGATTAAGTATAATTTCTGTTCCCTCTAAATCAAGGGGTTCCATCTGTTTCATCTGTAATAAGTGCTTATATAATTTACTACTACTCGTTTCTTTACGCTCTTTAATATGATACTTGTCCATAAATTTCTCTAAAACCTGTTCATCACATACTCGGGTATACTCATCTTCTAATTGCCAACTTTCTGCACGCCACGTTTTAGGCGCCTTTTTAAAGTACCTTTTAAAAAGACTATAAAAAGATTTCATATCATAAATCCCTACTAAATTAGCAATCTCTGTCATACACAAGCTATAATCTAGCATGTAACCTTGGATCATAATTAGCTTACGATACTGTACAAAATCTTTAAAATTAACACCACCCACTTTTTTCATGAACTGAGAAAAATAAGTAGCATTCATGTACAATTCCTTTAAAATATCCTCTACCATTATCTTTTCATTTGTATGCTTCATTACATATTCTACAATCCAATAATACCTATCTTGTAATTTCCCTGTTGGGTATTCCTCTTCCTCTTTCATATGAGATATCAATTGATAAGAACTAAATAACATATGCACAAGATGCTGCTCATTTAGCTTTCTTTCCTCCACTCGATCTGCCTTATCTAAATCCTTTTCATAGAAATATTGACGGATTAATAAATCCATCACAACCTTATTTAATCTATTTTTTAATGGTCTATTAATATCTAATAGCTCATCATTATTCATAAACTCTACATACTCCATCTTATCAAAGATATCCCTAAACTCAGATAAACGTATTTTAGCAGATAAGATATAAGCCCCTTCACTTTGAATACTATGTACAATATAACGATTAACTAATGTAAATTCACCTTCATTGACTGTTACGACACGTTCTACTTTTTGAATAGTAATACTTCCTTTAAGAACAAGAATAATCTCTAGATCGTCTTCAGAGAAGTGAGGTTTTATAGTCTGTACATATAACATTGTTGATTTTACTCGATTTTCTGTCATCTTATCACCATCTATGCCTAATTTAAAATTTTATACACTTTTTAATTATAGTTTATATTATCAATCATAACATAGATTAAGATTTTATTATATAAAATACTGTCATGAACAAAAGGCATCATCCTATTACAGATGATGCCTTTTACACATTCTCTTTTTACCCTTTTACTGCCCCTACTACCATACTTCTCTAAAATACCATTGCAACAAAAGCCAACCTAAGTTGCCCCCTCTCCAAAATCATAGGCAAACTTAAGTCGGCTTTGTTGGTGACATGATTTACTAGAATTCATAGTAGAAATCTCATCAACTATTCTATATGTAATAGATTGGTGTGCTCCTTCCTAGCCGATTCTCGTTCTTACTAAACGCCTGGTAACCCTGCCGGTGAAAGAGGTCGCAATGACTTTACACCATTAATCGTCTGGCCATTTGTAACTCATAAAACGTACTATCCGTTTCACTAAAACCTATTACCATCTAGTCATTATTGACTTGATTATGTGATTGAATCCTTTTAAATCCATATTCATCAGTTACTTTACTGTCACCGTCAAAGCACTGAACCTAAGAAAAAAGTGATTGACTTCTGGGAGAGGAGGCAGAAATATTCCTCTTTCTTCTTAGTGGTATAGTTTCTACTACTTATCTAGAATAGCAGCTTCTCTATACTTTTATATTAGATAACCTGTAATTAAATGCTGTGTATCTTGATATATAGAGTATATAACTTTTAATCTATAGGTACAATTGATAAACATTACAAAATAAATTCTTAGATTATGTACAATAAAAAGGTTGTCTTTTTCAAAACGCTTCTTCGAAATCAAGAAAGTGAATTTCTAGATTTGACATAAAAATGCTAAATAGCAAAAAAGTGCACAATTATATAAAATAATCTTGTGCACTTTTTTATTTTATAACGTACTAGCTTAAAACCTCATCGAGATTATAATACACCATCATACATTTCTTACTCTATTCAACTGTTACCGATTTTGCTAAGTTTCTTGGTTTATCTACATCAAGACCTTTAAGGGTTGAAGTATAGTATGCTAAAAGCTGAGTAGGAATAACAGATAAAATAGGCATAAGAATATCGCATACTGCTGGAACTTCTATTATTTTATCTGCCACATGCCCAATATGTGGTGTGCCTTCTTTAGCAATTGCTATAACATAGGCTCCTCTTGCTTTTACTTCCTTCATATTAGAGATCATTTTTTCTGCTAGGCGCTCTTGTGTCACAATAGCAAGGACTGGTGTCCCTTCTTCAATAAGAGCTATTGTACCGTGTTTTAATTCACCTGCTGCAAAGGCCTCTGTATGAAGATATGAAATCTCTTTTAATTTAAGTGCTGCTTCCATAGCTGTTGTATAGTCTAACCCACGACCAAGGTAGAATGCACTTGTTGCCTCTACAAGTATTTTAGCTACTGCTTCAATAGTTTCTTTTCCGCTTAAAATTTCTTCCACTTTGTTCCCTAAGCCTTCAATAGCATCTACATAAGCTACATATTCTTGGTCTGTAATCGTTCCTTTTGTGTTTGCAAAATGTAATGCTAACATATAGAATGCTACAAGCTGAGCTGTATAAGCTTTTGTTGAAGCTACAGCAATCTCAGGACCTGCCCAAGTGTAGAATAAATCATCTGCTTCACGTGCTACAGATGAACCTACTACGTTGGTAATAGCAAGTACTCTTGCACCTTTACGTTTTGCTTCTTTTAGAGCTGCTAAAGTATCCGCTGTTTCTCCTGATTGTGAAACAACAATAAGAAGTGTCTTGTCATCTACAAACGGATCACTATATCTAAATTCTGAAGCAATATCAACTTCTACTGGTATACGTGCTAATTTTTCAATTGCATATTTACCTACTAAACCAGCATGGTATGCAGTTCCACATGCAACAATGTAGATTTTATTTAGTTCATCTAAATCTTCTTTTTGAAGTTTAATGTCGTCTAATTGAATATGACGTTTTTCATCTAGACGTCTACATAGTGTTTCACGAATAGCTGTTGGTTGATCATAGATCTCTTTCATCATGAAATGGCTGTATCCATTTTTAGATGCTGCTTCTGTATCCCAGTCAATATGTGTAAGTGTTTTACTTACTACATTTCCTTCTAAATCTTGAATACGTAACTGTCCTTTTTGTGCAATAATAACTTCATTATTATCCATATAATAAACATCTCTTGTAAAACCAAGTAATGCTGGAATATCTGAAGCAATTACATATTCATTGCCCTTTACACCAACTACTAAAGGGCTCTCTTTTCTTGTGGCGATTAAAGTATCTGGATACTTACTACTAATAATACCTAAAGCGTAAGCTCCTTTAAGTCTACCTAATGTCTTATACACTGCACTTTCAAAGTCACCTTCATCATATAAATCAATAAGGTGTGCTACAACTTCTGTATCTGTATCAGAAACAAAGATATAACCTTTTTCAATAAGTTCATGTTTAAGCTCTAAATAGTTCTCAATGATACCATTGTGTACAACTGCAATTGTTCCTTCTGAATTAAGATGAGGATGGGCATTTTCTTTTGATGGCACGCCATGAGTCGCCCATCTTGTATGTCCAATACCAATATGACCATCTAAACCACTTTCTTGTACAGTTTCTTCTAAAACCTTAAGTCTACCTTTTTCTTTGATACACTTTAAGTCCTCATGTTCATCAATAACAGCAATTCCTGATGAATCATATCCCCTGTACTCGAGTGCGCTAAGCCCCTCTAAAATAATGTCTCTTGCACTGTGTTTTCCATAAAATCCAACAATTCCACACATATTCGTACCTCCTGATTATTTTGATCAGGGGGAACTCACTCAAGATGTTTTGTCCTCTAAGTCACCTTATAGATTTGTCATCTTGTTAGGTTGTGATCCCTCTAGAGCATCCGCCGAATTTTCGATAACTCTAGTCCTCGTCAACTTGATCGCTTCAAGTTCTGGCGCTTTATTCATTTTTTCCCCCACTTGAACTAGGATACTCTAATAGTTTATGCAAGTCAATACTTATTGGCGCCTAAATATTTAAACCCGCATTTTTTCGACATCAAAAAAAGCTAGTTTAAGTCATCCTTCAACTTAAACTAGCCCCTCGCCTACTGCATACCGATAAACATTCCTATAAAGTATGGTACAAGCCATACTGCCCATACAACAATACTAAATTTATGGAAAGAATGCTTCATATTTGTATCACCTTTATAAAGTACCCAAGTTGCCCATCCTGCGTGGAATAACATCAACACAATGGCAATAAAACCTGTAATTCCATGTATTGGTGATGCCACTTGTGTACTGCTTCTAGCAATGGCTCCCATAGTCAAAGTCCCAATGGTATCACAGACTAAACCTAGCCAGAAAATCAATACATGCCTTTTCTCTAGTGAGCCAGCCTTTCTTTCTCCAAATACACCTATTGTATAAAAAACAAGTGCCAATGTTATTGTTATAATTGCAAAAATTAATTTTGAGTCCATATTTATTCCTCTTCTTTCATTTTATGCTTTAATAATCTTAATGCTCTTGTAATTTCTTCTATTTCTTCTTCTGTTAAGCGTTCAAAAACTTGATTGAAACTATGGTTCATACTTCCTCTAAATTCTTGTGCAAAAGCCTTTCCTTTTTCAGAAAAAGTAATATAGGTATTGCGCTTATCAGACTCTTTTTTTTCTTTTTGTAAGTAACCAGCCTCTTCTAATCTACTTACAATACCCGATACCGTTCCTTTAGCTAAAGAAAGTTCTTCACACAAATTAGATATAGTCATTTCTTTATTATGTGCAATTAACTTAATGACTAAAATCTGTTGAGGCGTTAATCCACTTGTTCGCATATTACTACCAATTTGACAATTCATACTTGAATAAATCTCTTTAATAAGCATAATCATCTCAAACCCTTTTTCCCTCATAGTTCCCCCTTAAATTACTCACTTATTTTATTCCACTTTAACCAACCAATCATAAAGCATACACCGCCACCAAAAAGTGCCGTTCCAAGACCTACATAAAAGGGTGCCCAATAAATTGGATTAATAAAACTTGTAGAGCGAATAACAATTCCTAATGTCATCATAAAGGCCATGATTATATAACCTTTTTTATCAAAAAATGCAAAAGCACACACCTTTTCCTTTACATAAGAAGCAATACGTTTTTGGTGTTTAATTGCCATCTTCCTAAAAATAAACTTAAAGAAAATACCAAATACACCAAGTGCTACAACGCCTGAAATAAACCAACAATTTGGCTTACTCAAAATAACTTCATAGCCTAATTTCATAATCATTGTACCTGCCATCATCCAAACCATTGCTGCAATAATGAATAAAGATCTTTTTGAACATCTTGGCATAAACTCTTTCATATTCTCACCTCTATTAGTTCGCATGCGAACCATTTGTCTTTTACTATTTTATGCTTCTATCATCTTTTTGTCAACTAGTAACTTTTATATTTACTTTCTCTAGGTAGGTTGGTTGTCATGTGATATAATTTTGGTAAGATTCACACCAAATGATAAACTTATTTTAGGAGGTACCTATGAAAAAATTTATAATAATAAGTTGCATCGCCCTTGTCACTTTATTAAGCTTTATAGGGTGTAGTAGCTCCATCTCTACAAAAGATATTTCTAAGCTTTATAGTACAAGTCAAGGCAGTCGTTATATTGTTGTAATTGAAGTTAAACAATCTCATCTTTCTTTTGACCTTAGTAAACATGTAAAAGATGCTATGAATAAAGTTGAAATTGCTATTCCTGTTGATGAACAATTTTATGACGATGTTAGAAAAGGCGACAAATTAAGCAGTGATTTTAGAATGGGCTCACTTCTTACTTCTGGCAGTGTAGGCTCATGGGATATTACAGTAAAAGATAAACTTATTTTAGAATAAATGCACTTGCATTCAATAAGCAAGCCCCTCTACTTGGGATTTCGCCTAAGTAGAGGGGCTTCTTTATTAAACTTTACTTACTCCTGGTACACCTGCAATAAGTTTAGTAAATTCACTTTTGATAATCGTTAGGGACATAAAAAATACAATGATCTTTTCTTCTTGAAAAATATAAGCAACTCTGCACGCAAAAGTTTTATTTAAGGGAATTTTATATTCATAAATAGTCTTGCCTTCATACTTATAACCTTTTACCGTCTTAATCTTATAGGCTTTTTCTTCAATAACCCTATTGATATTTTCATAAATCTCATTTTTTATCTTTTCTTCAAATGGTTTATTACGTCTAAAAAATTTATCTAATATACTGCTTTCTTCAATAATCACTTGATACACGCTCTACCTCCTAGTAATACCCATAAAGCACTACATTTTGCTCATCTTGTATATAATCTTTAAGTTGTTGATGGCTCGCTTCATCCATCAACAAATGTATACTTACCTCATCTAGATAATCTATTCGTACAATTTCTACGCCTAACTCTTCTACAAAAGTTTTTATAGGCGTTAGGATATTGTAGGGACACTTTAAAAGTACCTTTTCTAATTCTTCTTCCTCTTCTTCAGTCTCTTGCCTATAATTGGCACGTACAACACTACTCTCCTTAGACTCAAGTACATAAAGCCTTAGCTTATTACTTCTAGGAAACTCTCTTTTTTCTATAATCTTTAGAAGTTTCTTAAGTTCTTCTTTAGAAAGGTCATAAAAAATCTCTTCATGAAATCCTTCTTCATACAAATTGTATCCGCTTACTATTTTCTCTATAACAATCTTTCTATTCTTCTTATAAGAACGTATATCGAGACAATTTAAAAGCTCTAACTGTTCTAGTCGTTTAAGTGTATCCATGACAAAGTTATCAATGGTTAACATCACTCTCTCCTTTTGTCTTTATAATGTCCTCATTATTATAACCATACCTTGGTTTCTTGTGCTAGCTTTAATTTAAACTTCACCACTGTACATATAAAGGTATTCTTGATACCAATCTTCACAAAGTTCTTCGCATAAATAGTCTTCAGTTGTATAGAAAATCTCTTCTAGATCACCTCGCTCGGCAATCACTTTTGTTTTGCCAAATACCTGATTATCTTCTTCTATATAAAAGTACCAGCCACGCCATTCTAGTTCTGTCAAATACATCTTTTTAATCCTTTCTCGTTGTAACACTTACTTAGCATTTCTTTATTATAGATAGATTATAAACTTTTCCTCTTAATCATCTCTTTCAGAGTATTATATCATTCTCTTCACTATAAAAAAAGGAAGCCACCCATCCGGTAACTTCCTTTCAAGTTGAGAACTCTATTTCTACATCTTTATTTATTTCCCTAATAAACTAAGTTGGTTAACCGTAGCAAAGTTCTGTACATTATAAAGCATTAATGCATCTTCTATGCCATTTTCACGCATATAAGTTGCAATAGGCATATTTAAAAATCTTAAATCAAGTACATGTATTTCTTCAAAGTGTTCTGTTAAAAAAGGAATCATTGCATTGGCATAAGAGTCTTTAATAACAGCTAACTTTTTCCCATTATTCACACTTGATTTAATCGTAATAATGGGATGATTACCACCTAAGAAAACAGTATATTTATCTTTTTTATCCAGTTGTCCCATCTCATAAACTGTATCCGTTGTTCTATTATCAGCCATATAGAACACTTCTAGCTTTGCAGGTTGTTTAGGTATAAAAAGTTCAATGGTATCTGGCTTTGCAAAAGTAAAATTCCCTTTAGAAAAGAGTGAGCCATAAAAAGCTTCACTGCCAATAGCAAGGTCAAAATCTTCCATTTCTAAAGCCTCTATCCCATAAGCTTCACAAAAAGCTAAATAGCTATAATACGCTCCAAGAGTCGTCCAGTGATGGTCTGTTTTATAATACAGATCTTCTTCTTTATGTGCATCTAGTGCTGCAAATACATCTATTGTATGGATAGAATCTTTAAGTCCATTGTCTACAGTATCAATAAATAATTTTTCATCATAAGGTGTTGCATACGCTGGTAATTTATCTTCATATAGTTTAGTTGCTGTTGGTGCTAACATAAAATACACATTAAAGTTTTCTGCAAATTGATTAATATAGTTGATGTTCTTATTCATCAAATCTAAATCGGGTGTCTCAAACTTCTGTAAGAAATAATCATCTTTCCCAATATACACCCCATTGTTTTCTTTTTTCTGCAATAAAAGCTCTGTTCTAGACTTCATTGCAATGAAGGTCTCACGCCCTGGGAATTGATCTGCTATATATGTTTCTACCTCTTTACCATAAGTCCCCTTAAAGAATTTATCAGTGGTAAACTTTGGCTTAGTGGCTAATGTTCTATTTTCAAGTTCTGAAAAAGTTTTATCTTTAGCTATGAGCTGAAGTGCAAAAAAGCCTCCTATATAAGCAATAAAACTAGCTGTTAAAATGATTTGAAAGCTACGTCTCAAAGTATCACCTCCTAAAATCTAAAATATAAAAATGGATTGAATGTTGAATCGACTAAGTAAGCTGTGCTTAAAAGCATTACAACTACATAGAAGATATAAAGCATCCATGGTTTGAACTTCATTTGAAGCTTCTTCATGATTGGTGTAGCAAAAATCATTCCAAGGAGGATGACTACTGCATAATTTGAAAGCTGATAAAGTGTTTGGTTACTCAGTATACCTGCTTCCCCTAAGCCAAACATAGCTTTTAAGTACACTATAATATGACTACTTTCTTCAAGAGCAAATAATACCCAACTAATCAGTACAACACCTAATAAATAGATATGACTTACAAAACGCGGCATTTTATCAAGTGCTTTTAAAAGACCTGCACGCTCTATAATAATAAGCACACCGAAGAATAGCCCCCATAAAATAAAGTTCCACCCTGCTCCATGCCAAAATCCAGTTAAAAACCATACAATCATTAGGTTGCGATAGAACTTTGGCTTACTTACACGGTTTCCACCTAGAGGAATATAGAGGTACTCTCTAAACCAGCTGCCAAGTGTCATATGCCATCTACGCCAAAACTCTGTTACACTTTTAGACATATAAGGATAGTTAAAGTTTTCTGGGAATTTAAAGCCCATCATCTTTCCTAAACCAATAGCCATATCAGAGTATCCACTAAAGTCAAAGTATAATTGTAGCGCAAAGGCTATAATTCCAAACCATGCACCTACAAAAGTCAACTCACTCGCTGGCATAGCCTTTACCGCTTCCCATGCCATCCCAATATTATTGGCAAGAAGTACTTTCTTTCCAAGACCTTCTATAAAACGCATAATCCCTTCACTAAATTGATCAAGTGTCTCAACGCGATGATTCAGCTCATGTTCTACTGTTTCATAAGTTACAATAGGGCCTGCAATCAGTTGAGGGAACATAGCTACATAAGCACCAAATGAAATAATATTCTTTTGTACTCCAATTTTTCCACGATATAAGTCAATGGTATAAGACATGGTCTGGAACGTATAGAAAGAAATCCCTATTGGTAATGCGATTTGTAAGAAATGAATATCAAGATTTAAGAAGTTATTGACATTATCAATGAAGAAGTTAGCATATTTAAAGAATCCTAACATCCCTAAATTACCTACCATTGATACAATAAGTGCAATTTTAGGAATAACTGAATGACTTCTATAATGGTCAATAACACGTCCAACAGTATAATCTAACACGGTTGAAAAAATCATAATGAGCACATAAACAGGCTCACCCCAAGCATAAAAGATTAAGCTTGCAATAAATAAAATGAAATTACGCAACCCTCTTGGCGCTACGTAATAAATCATTAAAAATATCGGTAAAAATATAAACAGAAAGAGTAAACTGCTAAATACCATATAACACCCCTACTTTACTTGTGCATTAAAATTACTAATAACAGTGTCTGCTGATTCACTAATTACAAAAATAACATAATTTCCTTTTGTTGCTGTTTTATAGTTTTGAACAAGTTCAAATTGTGCTGGTAAATAAGATTGCCATTGATTTTTAAGTGATTCTACACGTCTTTCAATACCTGCAATAACTTTAGATGCATCACTTGCATTATTAAGTTCAAATACAGCAACTTCACTTGCATGAACCATCATCATTGGCATACGTACTTCATAACTTTTAAGAATAGACGTATCAATACCATATGTATCTGCAAAGAATGCACTTTCCATGTTCATCATACCTGGCATCTCAACATCTCCTGTAAGTACTTTCGCCATTAATTCAGATGCAGTCATTGTTGTTACTTCTGGTTTTGTTTCTGGTGTCGTTTCTGGTTTTGGTGTTTCTGGTTTGGATGTTTCCGGTTTGGATGTTTCTGGTTTGGATGTTTCTGGCTTTGATGTCTCCGGTTTGGATGTTTCTGGCTTTGATGTTTCTGGTTTAGATACTTCTGGTTTTGTCACAGGCTTATTTGTTTCTGGTTTCACTTCTTCTTTTTTAGGTTCTTCTTTTTTCTCTTCTTCTACTTTTTCCTCAACTTTTTCTTCTGTGCTTTCTTCAGTTATATCTGTCTCTTCTATATCTTCTTCTGGTACCTGTGTTTCTTCTTCACTTGTTCCCTCATTTTCTTTATCAACAGATGGCGTTTCAATTGTTGTATCTTCTGCTGGCGCTTTTTCGCTACTACATCCAACAAGTGCGCCTCCTACAGTGAGTGCAAGCATAAGTCCTATAAATTTTTTATTTAATTTCATATTCTAGTCTCTCCTTTTTGTCATCAAATCATTATCATTTTAACATTAAGACGTAGTGTTATCTAATAAAGTTCCAGTTTTTATACCTGGTATATATTGGTACATTTCATTTGGACATAATAAAAAGAGAAATACCCTATAGCATTTCCCTTTTTACTCACTTATCTATTCATTTATAGATGATGTACTTCTACTTCTTTCCCTAGCACTTTAAGCAGTTTCACTACATCTTTAACCACACTATTTTTCAAGTTAAAATTAGCTGGAAAATCTGGATTTTGATGAGCTGGATTAATGGCCTGCCCTACCCAAAAAGTAATATGGGTACTTTCTTCTAGTAACATACGTGCAAGTCTTGAAGCACCATCTAATCCATCTATTCGAATGACACCTAATCCTTTTTGTTTTTCCTCTAAATAATTAGAAAGTATTTCCTTTGTAGCATTTAAAGTAAGTAAGCCTTCTGTTACCAAATCAATACCTGCCATATATCCCATAGGAGGTACTTTCTGATTATAATTTTGTAAATCAATACAAATCTCTTCCTCTAGCTCTCTTGCTACAATATTTGCTGTTGTACCACCACAAAGTACAACTTTTCCTCTTGCTGCTTTTATTTGTTCTACTAAAAGCCCATCACTAGCTTGATCTTTTGGTGGACCTGTAAATAAATCTAGATAAGTTCTTTCTTGTAACTTAACTGCTACAACCGTTGTATCATCTCCTGGCCTGGAGTCATAGAGATTTTCACATACGCCTAATAAATCTCTTGCAATCATAGGTGCCTCTTGTTCTACTCTTACAAGGTCAGTCAAATATTGGTCGATATGTTCCCATTGCCAACCTAAATTGAGTGTCATCCCTACTCCAGCATGTACAACCCCATCACTAATGATAACAAGTGTATCACCTAGTCGCATCTGAAAATTACTTTCATAAATCACTTTATTATTAATGGTGCGCGTCCTCTTATGAAGTGGGAAAGCTTCTCCTTTACGATAGTAGAAAACAGGTGGGTTATCATATTCCACCATATAGGCTTCCCCTGTTTCTTTAATCTCTAATATTGTAAATGTGGAATACGCTAACTTTCTTACTTGACACTCTGGCAATGTATTTGCAATGGTAGAGATGGTTTCTTCAATACTTGCGCCTTCTTTTAGCATGGTAATAGCTATTTTTGAAGTCAGTGTGGCTAAGATATTAGCTTTAACCCCACTGCCTAGCCCATCTGATAAAACAATAATCATACCATCCTCTGTTTTGACCATCTCAACGTGATCACCACACAACTCTTCGTGGTATTTGTTCATACTGTATTTACCTATATCTATGGAATACCTCACTAGCGGTCACCTTCTTCATTCAGCACTTTCCTAAGTTTCATAATAGCCACTTTTGTCTCAGCAGTTGTCTCTCCCAACAAACTGGCTATTTCTTGTGCAACACGCATTTGTTTGTCAATAATAGACTGAGTCACATCCAGTGTACTTTCTTTTAAACTTAAAACTTCTTTTTTACGCTTTTCTTCATCTGTAATATCTGCAAAGATGACCAAAAGTGCTTTTTGTTTTTCTAGGTAAATAATATGTCTATAGGCAATAAAGTCATAGGTTGTAAATTCTACTTTCTCCTTATTTGAAGAAGTTTTTGTTCTTAGCACTTCTTCAAAAGGCTTAGGATCCATCATAATACTGATGCTTTTACCTTTCATTAAATCCCCTTTATATCCAAAGCGCTGTTCACTACTTGGATTCATATCTATTAATTTACAATGTCTATCTAATATTAAAATACTATTCGGTGAGTTGTAGAAAATTTCGTTGCTTAATCTTTCTGCAATACTTCTTGTATAAGGTAAGCACATATCTATTTGAGACATACCATGTAATACAGCAATAGCTTTGTCACGACAAGTTTCATAGCCACAAGCTCCACAGTTTAGTTCATCACTTTTTTCAACTTTCCCCATACTTTCTAGGACTTGATGAATCTGCTCCTTGGTTGCTGTATAAATTTCTACCTGCTTATTTTTAAAATTACGTAAGAAAGATACTTTTGGATTATAGTATTTCACATCACTTTTTTGATCTACTGGCTTACGCATAAACTTTTGAATAGCACTTAATCTTGTAAATACGCTACCTTCTTGGTTATGCCCTCCCGGTCCTGCAATACAACTTTCACCACATATATTCATCTCAATACATACATTTTTCAATTTACCTGCTCGTAAGTCATTGAGTATTTCTTTACAATTCTCCATACCATGTACACGTAATACTTCTAGATGATTATCCTCTATTACTTTACGTATACCATTTAAAACCCCGCCTACTACAGGGTACTTACTACCTCTTAAAGTCCCTACAAGATTAGGCTCATCTGGTTCTAACTTTTTATAATCAATGCCTTGTTCACTAAAATAGTGCATGATTTCATCAAAAGTAAGTACTGCATCTATATCCCCATCTAGCTCTTCACTAAGGGCTTCACAGATTTTTGAGATACAAGGTCCAATAAAGACAGTATACGCTTCTGGTGAAACCTCTTTGATCATACGCCCATGTGCAATCATAGGTGATACAATAGGCATCATATTGGGAATCAAATCAGAATAATAGCGCTCAATAAGTCTCACCGTAGATGGGCAGCATGTTGTAATCAATTCCTTTATCTCGGTTTCTTGTATGTAGTCTTCATAAGCTTTAGAAACAACTTCTGCTCCTACAGCTGTTTCTTCTATTTGATTAAAGCCAAGTGCACGTAGCCCTGCTATAAATTTATTACTTTCTTCAAAGTAGGCACGGTAAGAGGGTGCTAAAGAAACAACGACTTGCTTCTTTTCTACAAGTGCTGCCTTAACTTGGTCTAAACTAGATTTGACATCCCTTGCATTTTGAGGACATACGACTAAACAATGGCCACATGCCACACATCTTTCTGTTATAATATGTGCCTTATCATCTTTCACTTCGATAGCCTTCACTGCACATGTTCTGACACATTTATAACAATTTTTACAGTTGGTACTTGAAAAATTCATTACTTGCATGTTCTCACTCTCCTATAGACTTGCTCTTTAAAAAAGTCATCTACACCTTCTCTTGGAACACTATAAATCAAGCCCTCCATTTCTACTGAAACTGCCTCTGTACAATGCCCCAGACAGAATGCTGCTTTCAAAATGACACGTTCTTCTAAATGATAGTCTCGGATTAGTTGCTGAAGCCTTTCTATCACGTCATGAGACCCTTTCACATAACATGCACTTCCTACACATACTTTAATTTCCATAGACTCACCCCTGAATAGTCTAAATTTTAACAAATACTATGATTTTATTATAAACTTTCTATTTCATAGTATCAACCTTCTTTGGAAAATTCTTTACATAGGTTATGATATGAATGCGAACTATAGAAAAAAGAGTTATAAAACAAGATTGCTCATTGTTTTATAACTCTTTCTTCTCCATTTATACAATGTATTTATGCTCATCAAACATTTATACTTTTTAAGTATTTTTTTATTTAATGCTCTACCATATTATGAATCCATTTATACGATTTAAAACGTGTCATACATAAAATAGCTTTCACCACTTCTTCTAGCATAAGCATCATCACTACATACTCTAATCTTAAATTAAATACATAGACACCAATAAAGGATAAGGGCACACCTATTCCCCACATAGTACATGCTTCTAAAATAAGGGAGCATTTTGTATCTCCACCACCTCTAAAAATACCAATAATCATAACAATATTATAAACTCTCGGTATAATAATTACTGCATTAATGAGTAATACATTAATTGTCATTTGAGCTACTTCTGGTGTGACATTAAAACAACTCACAACCAATGGCGCCGTTAATGCAATCCCTATTGAAATCAAAATACCTAGTCCTGTAGATAAGATAATAATACGCTTAGCATATAATTTTGCTTTGTCTATATCTCCTTCACCAATGGCATTTCCTATTATAGTAAGGACTGCTGCCGCAATAGCAAAGATGACCACTAAGAAAAAGTTTGTAATGGTATTAACAATTTGAATGCTTGTAACTGCCGTCGAACCAATATGTCCATAAGCTTTAGTGTAGATCAGTGAACCAAGTCCCCAGCATATTTCATTGGCTGTAATAGCAAGCATAGGTTTGGTTGCTTTTTCTATCAATTCTTTTGGGACTACAAAAAGTTCTTTTGCTTTTGCTGCAAGCTCATACTTTTTAATATAAATCCCACCAACGATACATACTGTTTCTACAATACGTGCAAGGAGTGTTGCAAGAGCTGCTCCGGCTACCCCCATTGGTTCTACTATACCTAATCCAAAAATAAAAATGGCATTAAAAATAATATTTATAAGTACTGCAATAGCACTCGCAACCATAGGTAGTTTTGTACGCCCAATACATCTAAGCCCATAACTATAAGCAAATGTAATCGCTGTTAAAATATAACTAAACGAAACGATTTTTATGTAACTTGTGCCAAGTTCTAAAATTTTAGGTTCCTTATTAAAAAAGCCTATCATTTGCGTTGGAAATACCTGTACAACAACAGTGATGACTAAGGCATAAACACTTCCCACCATAAGCGCTAGCCCCAACATACGCTTAATATTAGTCAGATCTTTTTTTCCCCAATATTGAGAAATGAATACACCTGCTCCTGCACAAATTCCTGTTAATCCAACCATAATCAGAAGGAAAATTTGATTGGCTAAACCTACAGCTGCAATCTCTCCCTCTCCTAATCGCCCAATCATTAGGGTATCAATCATATTTAATGATGAACTAATAAGGTTTTGAATCATAATAGGAATAGCTATTGTAAAAAGTAATTTAAAGAAAACCTTATCTTTCGTCATATCTTTTATAGTTTGTTTCATTTTTTCACCTACCCCTTTTCCAAGTTTATTCTATGCTCAAACTCATTCTATCTTACCTTAATTATGTATTATAGTCTACTCTTTTAATTGTATGGATTAATAAAATCTGCACTTTTGGTACTGGCATTTTAGCAGACATCTTTTTCAGTTAGTTGACTTATTTATACTTTTTATTTACCATAAAAATATATGTTATATCTATAAACATTATAGACAGTATCTTTGAATAATGTCTTTTATATAATCTTATTTTAAAAGGAGACTTTTACATGGCAACAATTAGAGAATTAGCAAAACTCTGTAATGTATCTGCCGCTACCGTCTCACGTGTGCTTAATCATGATGAAACAATTAGCGTATCTAAAGAAACACGTAAGAAAATCTTTGAAACTGCAGAGCTTGTATCCTATCAAAAACCTATACGTACAAAAAAGCCTAAACCTACAACACTTACAATTGGCCTTGTCCATTGGTTTAATGAACTTCAAGAACTCAATGACCCTTACTTCATCTCTATTCGTCTAGGAATAGAAGAAGCTTGCTCCACCCATTCCATTGAGCTTGTGAAAATCTTTAACTCTGATGCATTAGAGATGAATTTTCCTAATGTTACTTTTGATGGCCTTATCATACTAGGTAAATTTTCGCAAGAACATATTGACCGTTTTACTACTTACTCACAAAACATCGTCTTTATCCATTCCAATGAACAATACTTTGCTCATGACTCGGTTGTGGTTGATTTTGCCGATGTTACAGAACACGTTCTTCATCATATAATCGAAAAAGGTCATAAAAAAATAGGATTCATCGGAGGTCACGAGGTCATTCCTTATACGAATACCGCATTAGATGATACACGGGAGACAACTTTCAAAGATTACCTCACAAAAATTAATCTCTATAACCCAAACTATGTTCGCATAGGTCAATTCAACTTCCATAGTGGCTATATACTTATGAAAGACCTTATCATAACAAATAAAGAAGAATTGCCTACTTGTATTTTTGCTGCAAGTGACACTCTTGCAATAGGAGCTTTAAGAGCAATTGCAGAAGCCGGACTTTCTATCCCTCAAGATCTTCAACTTATTGGCTGCAACGATATTCCGACTTCACAATATACTTCTCCTGCACTTTCTACCATAAAAATTTATACTGAACTCATGGGACAAACAGGTGTTAAACTTTTACTTGAACGTATCAATGGTGAACGTACAGAATCTATTAAAGTTGTTGTTCCTCACAAAGTCATTTTCCGTGAAAGTTTCCAATAAAAGAGGAGGGTACTACCCCTCCTCTTTTATTATCTATTTAGTTGTAAGCCAAGACATCACTTTTGCTTTAATAGCTATTCTAAGCATCTTGCCTTCTTCTTTTGTAATTTGTTTATTCTTTACACCTTCATTAATTGCTGCATAATATTGTTTTAATAAAGCTTTTTTAAAGCGTTCTACTTTTATATTACGCATTTCAAGTACTTCTGGTAGTTTTTTGCCTTCTTTAATCATTACTTCAAGTTCTTCATTTGAAATACCTAATTTACAAAGTGCATTTTGAATCACTTTAAAATTGTCAATGACAAAAGGTGTTGGTTCATTACTACGTTCTTCTTGTTTTTCTTCTGTTTTTTCTTTTGTTGCAGTTTTTACTGTTGCTGCATTTACTTTCTTATCTTCTTTTTGAGTTGGAACAGCCGCGCTAACTTCAAAATTTATATAAGTATTAGGTTTTGGAGCTGGTTCAGGCTTGCTAACATCAGCCTTTGGTGCTGCTGTACATGCCATGACTGCATTCATACACATAATCCATACAAAGGCCATACTTACAAATTTCAATGCAAATTTCTTCATCTTTTGCTTCACTCCTTTAGACTTGATATAGCAATAGCATGTGGAAATTTATACTTTTTATCCTCCCAAAATCTTGAAATGAATAATTTACTAAAAATTGGGCATTCTATTTCTAAATCCATCTGCTCCTAAAGGAGGTGTTCTTATATGCCAAATTATATACGTTGTAGAAATTGTGGATATGACATGTACGGTCCCGAGTACCTAGCTAATGCTATTGACCCCTTTGCTTACAGCAGTGATAGCTACTATCCTCCTACCGCACTACTTAATCTTTCTACTAGAGCTGATGACCAAATAGAATGTCCTTACTGCCACAGTAAAGGCAACTGGAGCCATTAAAAAAAGAGGTGCTAGCACCTCTTTTTTTAATACTTATAATTTAATACTAAGCAGTCATATTTATAATAACTAGAATAATAAATCTCATCTTGTGCCAGCTGAACAATTTCTTGTAATATTTTATCTAGTGACCATTTATTCATACTCAGGTTAGAGAATATAATATTTCTTTCTCTCATTTTATCCTTACTAAACTGTTTTTTTAAGTTGTCCCAATCCTGCTTAGTCTCTACTCGGTAAACACCTTCTAAAATGGTAGGTGTATTAATTGAAAGTAAGGCATTATTATTTGCCTTTGGATATTTTGTTTTATCCCATATATGGCTAAGTTCCATATAGCTATCTTTTTCATTAATATAATTATAATATTGTCCTATATGATTACTATCTTGGTCCCCCCATGTAAGATCTACATGATAATAGTTACCTCCAAGTTTTACCAAGTTCCAAGCGTGTGGTATACCGTCCGCCATTCCTTCAACAATTTGAGTAGGAATTCCTACACTATTTAAAAAATACATTAAACTTTTTGCATATCCATCACATACTGCTACTGTATCAATAAGCGCGCCACTCATCATATGTTCTGTTTTTGCTTTATTGGTTCCATATGTAATTTTTCTTGCTAAGTAATCAACTAACTTCCATTCACGTTCTACTTCTGTCATTTTAGATGTAATCTGACTTGAAATAGTATTATTAATCATCTTATCTACTTGAACAGAATCCTTAGTAAGCCTGCTTTTATCTTGTACACCATATTCTAGTTTTAAAACGACTTTCGGATTGCGCTCACCATAAACAGTGAGCTTATACTGGCTATAATACAATTTAGGATACTTCATTACCAATGTATCTAATTGATTAGAAAATAGGTTTTTCATAGTATCTATAGTATATTTTCCATTTTCAAATCTAAAAGTCATTTCTTCTTGATACGTGTCTAGGCCATATTTTAAAATTTCTTCTAATTGACTATTCTTTTCAATATACCATACTTGATTGACTTTTGGTGCAGGTATAGTAAAACAAGTAATTTGTATTTCTCCGCTTTTATCTTTCTGTGTTACATAGTAAGTTCCTGGCAAAGTAACATTTGTTGATGTTGTAATAGGAGCTGCCAAACTTCCATCTCTAGAAAGAAAAGTTTCTTTATCTCCTACCTGTATTGTATATGTATTTACATTCCCCACATTTTTCAACACATTGGCTTTAACTTGTACTGCTAAACTACAAACTAGAATCATAAGTATACCTATTAATCTTAGTCCATAATGCTTTTTCAATACTTCGCCTCCTAATCACCTTAAATCCGAAGGCTCTATTTGACTACTCGGATACGCCCTCTTGAGTCCGCTTGTCCTCCTTTAACAGGATATGCTTCACCTTCTATATTTATTACAACATAATCTGCATCATAATAATACCCAAGCGTTTGCACTAAACTTGCTAGTACACCCTTTTGTTCTCTTGCATTATAATTTAAATCTACAAATTCTCCACTTAATTCTACATATAGGCAATTCTCATCATCCTTAAAGGTTTTCTCAATCGTCACACCATTTGATAGCGTTGTTACATACTCTGAGTCTACTACTCTTTTTAGTAAATCCGTTAAAAAATGTTTAGGTTCCTCATTGGTCATTATAGCTACTTTTTCCTTAATAAGTTCTAGCACACCCGTTTCTTTTTTAGCTATATAAAGAGATACCGTTTCTTCTTGAGCTTTATTATTTTCTATTTGATTAAGTTCAAATTCCTGAACGCCATTATCATTTTCATACTTAGCATATATAAGTCCTACTTTTTCCCCATAAACCTCTGTTATTTTGTAATCATCATGTAGTGTTGTAACCTCAATACCCTTTTGCTCTCCTAATGGTGTGTCATACTTCTTATCTACTTTAGTAATCGTACGTATTGCACCATCCGAAAGCACCCAACTATTTCCAGCTATAAGTGGCAGTTTGAGCACTGTGTTTTTATATTGTCTCAGTGTAGTATAATTTTCTTTAATAGCTACATCTTCTACAGATGCCACTTCATAGATTGCATCTTCTTCCTCAACATAAACTTTTGTTACACTTTTATCTCCATATAAAAATTTAATTTGCATAACATCATTATTTATAAACTCTACCCAACTTGAAAGTGATTTATGTTTTTCATTACTTTCATAAGTCCATATTGTATCTTTAATAACAGGTAAATAAGTATCTAGTGATACACTTGGTTTTTGAGGTAAGTCTGCAATTTCTTCTTCTACTAAGATGTCACTAGGTTCTTGCTTTTTAACATAGTTAAATCCTAGACCTATTACAAGTACTGCACAAAGTACAGGAATAACTACTCGTTTCTTTAGTTGCATATTTACACTCCTTTCATCAAGAATGATACCCTTTCTCTTTCATATTACCTAAAAATACGTCTAAAAGCTAGCTTTTTATCGTATAAAACCTTTTTGTTTCTCTATATTAAAGTTTCCTTCCTCGTCCATTTCAACAGTATACATCATTTCTACTTTATAATCTTTAATCCATTCTTTCCCATATACCCTTAATTTACCAACTACTGTGACTACGTTTTCTTCTTGCATTTCTCTATTTTTAACTTTTCGCACTGAAAAATCAAGTAACTCTCGTTCTACACTGTCTCCACCTATTGGTAGAAAAGCCTTTTCTCCATTCTTATAGATGTAGTCATTGACAAAACAGATTAAACTTTGTAAATAATACATATTGTTAATTTCTTCTGTAGCTTGCTTAAGATTATTATAATACGTATTCTCCATAGTATTATTCCATTTATCTAACACCTCTGATTGACTCATTTCCCAACTATTTGTTACTTTTAACATACTAATTAATACATCTTCTTTAACTTGTTCAATCTCTCCTACTAGCATCTCTAATCCAAAGGGCATCATATAAAGTTCATCTTGAGGCGTTCTTTGTAAAATCATATAATAACGATATAAGTCTACTTTTTCTTTGCTATTTACACCGACACTTTCCACTTTTACAAGGTAACGATCATGTCCATCCGCTTCTAACAATGTCATTCTAGAATCAATTAAAGCTACTTTTCCCTTATAGGTTTCTTCAAGTATATTTTCGGCAAATCTAAAGAGTCGCTCTTCATCTATAGTTTCTTGGATGGAGTCACTGATATATTCTTCGTATTCCTCATTACTTTTTGTCATAGCGTACTGCCTAATACCATAAACACATCCGATAATAATCAATACACATAATGTCATGATAAGTAGTATAATCTGTATATGTTTTTTTATCTTCATATCAATGTCTCCTTCCCTCTTATCTTTTAACCTAATGCCTTTTCTATGGCTAGCTTCATATTATTAATTTCTCTACGTTTAAAAACATTTACTAATCCTAAGCCTACCAATATAGCTACTATACTAATATCTGTCACAAGACCTCCTACAAAAAATAGAAGAAATACTACTGTAAATATTCCTGCTATTAAGTATGGCTTTTTAGATTTTGACCACATAACGGGTACGGTATAACGATTGTTCCTAAGCTTTATAAGATACACATACCAATCTGTCTCAACAAACGTTTCCCCTTTATTATTTTGACCTATGTTAAGAACTGTATCATCTTCAAGATTCTTTTTTAATCTCTTTAAAATTTCTTGTTGATTCATGTCTTCTGTAAGATAATAGTTTATCATATAGTCCCCTCTTCTTTTGTATCTATAATGCCTTATTATGACGAATAAATTTTAACACAATATTAATTTTTAATAGATTCTATGAAAAAAAGATAGCAATCTATACAATTGCTATCTTCCTAGACACTTTATTCACTTCAATTTCTTATCCAATAAGGTGTGGATGATCAAGTTTAAACTTAAGGACACTATGTTGATTTTCTAATTGTTCAAGCTTAACAAGTGTTTCTTCATAAGCCAACTCACTTTGATCATATTGTAATTGTGAAATCATCCCTTTTTCAAGGTAAATCTTGTTTACTGCTAATTCTTTCTCTTTAAGAACTAAATCTGAAACATAAATTTCATGTTGTTGTTCTAGCTGTTTAATATTCACATAAATTTCGCGAATAGCTTTTTCTAAATTTTCTTTTGTTAGCTGTTTTGAATCTCTTGCAATTTCACGATTAGCACGCATTGTTATTACTTGAATATAGTCATAAGTCATTATTGGTGTTTCTTCAGCTACTCTTAAGTCTTCAGTCGCTTTCCAAAGATCAATATGTTTTTCTGCTTGACTACTTGCAAATGCGTTTAAACTAGCAACCTCTTTATAAGGTTCATAAACTACATTTGGATCTTCTAACTTATACCTACTCATCGTTACACCCACCATATTACCTAGTTGAGTGTACTTTAAATCCAGTT
The DNA here is from genome assembly GCF_001282685.1 of Niameybacter massiliensis. GTDB lineage: Bacteria > Bacillota > Clostridia > Lachnospirales > Cellulosilyticaceae > Holtiella > Holtiella tumoricola. The sequence continues at coordinate 976,186 of NZ_LN875035.1, forward strand.
GCTGTTCTAGATCTGCCTTACTTTGTAATGTTTGTTGATAGGCTAAATCTTGTTGTTGCATATAAAGGTCACTTTTAAGCCCTTTATCTTTTTCTATCTGATTTTTTAAGTTCTGTTTTTCTAGAAGCGCAATGTTACTATTTAACATTTCTAACTGTCTTTCACTTAACAAGATATCTTCATAAAGTGATGTAACACTTAGTGTAATTTGATCTTTTATAACTTCTTGCTGCTTTCTTGTATATGTAGCTTGTACGTTTTGTGCATCATAAGCATAGTATCCACCTTGTAGATAAGCCATATCAGCATTTTCTTTATCCAAGTCGCCCTTTTTTTCTGTTATTTTAAGTTGGAGGCTTTTGGACTGTGCTTGTTTAATAGCATTATCTAAAGAAAGTACTTTTGCTTCTTCAACGTCTTTTGCATAAGTCAGACTACCCGCTTGCACCATCAAAGTAGCACCTAACAAGCATGCTAGCATTTTTCTTGTATCCATCTTTTCACCCCTTTTGTTCAATTTTAATCTTTTTTATTTCTATTCATAACGTAAAGCTTCTACTGGATCTAACCTTGAAGCTTGTTTTGCAGGATATACCCCAAAGATAATTCCTATGGCACTAGAAGTACCCACTGCAAAAGTAATCATACCTGGTGTTAGAACAACATTTAAGCCAAAAGCTCCTCCTAAAGCTGCTGCACCTACATAACCTAGTATCATTCCTATTATACCACCTAGTACGGTTAAAATAATAGCTTCCACTAAGAATTGTCTCATAATTTCACCATTACTTGCTCCTACAGCTTTACGAATACCAATCTCTCTTGTACGTTCTTTAACTGTTACCAACATAATATTCATAATACCAATTCCACCTACTAATAATGAAATGGCAGCAACAAAACTAATAAATCCTGTGACAATACTCATAACCATATCTAATTGGCCAATCATACTTGTAGCACTTTGTGTGGTATAGCCATTTTTTACATTATGACGTTTATCTAAAAACCTTCCTACTTGGTAGGCTACTTCATTTGGATCATACCCTTCTTCTGTCATAAATGCTGCGCAATAACTACGTAAATCTCCAAAGTTAGTAATTTGATCCATAGTTGCAAAAGGTAAGTAAATAATAATAGGCATCATATCTTCTGGCATTCCTGGGAAAGTCATCTGTTCTGCAAGTCCAATAATTTCAAAGCTATGCTTTTCACCCGCTATATTTAGTTCTACAGTTTCACCAATAGCATCCTTAGCATTGTTCGATCCCATAACAGCTTTTGCATAGGTTTCTGATACAACACATACATTTGTTTTTGCAGCTTCCTCTTTCGCCGTAAACATACGTCCATCAACAATAGTAAGTTTTTGTACAACATCCATATTATAAGGTACACCTGCAAACATAACCCACTTATCTTCATCTTTATAATCTTTAATTACATCTGACCAATTCTCTGTATAGAGTATGGCTTCTTTAACTTCTTTCATTTCTCCTATAGCTTCTAAGTCATCTTGATTAATCATATATTCTGGTGACCAGTTATTCACCTGAATCATAACAGAACCCTTACCAACATCTTTAAAGGTACTCATCATCATATCTTTGACACCAGCACCGACACCTAAAACCATAATAACCGAACCTATCCCAATAAACATGCCAAGCATAGTGAGAAACGTACGCATTTTATTACCTAGAAGCTGATTAATCGCACTTTTAATACATTCTATGAGATTCATTTTAATCCTCCCACATCAAGTCTTTGTTGTTGAAGTTGTTCATCTTGAGTCAGCTTTCCATCTTTAAACACTACTTTACGTTTTGTATAAGCTGCAATCTCAGGTTCATGAGTAACCATAACAATGGTAGCCCCCTCATCATTTAGCTCCTGGAAAATTCGCATGATTTCTTCGCTCGATCTACTATCTAGATTCCCTGTTGGTTCATCTGCAAAAATAATAGAAGGGCTATTAACAAGTGCACGTGCAATCGCAACTCTTTGCTTTTGTCCACCAGAAATTTCATTAGGCTTATGTTTTACACGGTCACCTAAGCCTACACGTTCTAATGCTTTATAAGCTCTTTCACGTCTTTCCTTAGGCTTAATTCCTGCATACATAAGAGGTACTTCTACATTTTCCAAAATAGTAAGTTTAGGCAATAAATTAAATGCCTGGAAGACAAAGCCAATCTTCTCATTACGAATTTTAGAGAAATCTTTATCCTTTAATTCTGATACATTAACACCATCTAATATGTAGCCACCTTCTGTCGCTTGATCTAAGCATCCTAATATCGAAAGAAATGTAGTTTTCCCTGAACCTGAAGGTCCCATAATAGAGACAAATTCTCCTGCCTCAACTTTAAAATCTACATCAAATAGAGCTTGTAATTCTAAGTTACCATTTTTGTAGACTTTATTCATTTTATCAATCTGGATCATACTTACTCACCTACTTCTTCAAGAGGTAAATAACTTACACTCATTCCATCTGTAAGTGCTTCTGTAGGGTTAGTTACAATAAGATCACCTGCATTTACATCACTTACTTGTACATATTGATTATCTGCTGCCCCTTGTTTAACAATACGCTTTGATAGCATATTATCAGTACCTACTACAAATAAATAGTTTTCATCTTCTTTATCTGTCATTGTTGCAAGTAATGGTACTGCTACAACACCTTTTACATCTGATGTAATAATCTTTAAGTCCACTGTAAGACCTTCTTTTAGCCCATTAGCATTCTCTAAAGTAACTTCAATAGGAATAGCTGTACTTACTGCACTTTTATCTTGAACAGCCTTTTGAACAGCTACTGGAGATACCATAGAAACAGTTCCTTGCGTTTCTACTGTTGTAGAACCATTATACTTCACATTCACTTGAAGACCCGTTTCTAATTGTGCTGCATAATATGGAGAAATCTCAGCTTTTACAATAAGTTTATCTGGATTAATAATTGTTACAAGTTCTGCTCCTGGTGCTACAAAGCCACCTTCTTGTGCTGTTACTTTTGAGACAACACCTTCCATTGGTGCTACAACTTGTTCTTTCACTTTTGAGATTTGATCTAATAAGCTTTCTTTTTGAAGCTCTAAAGAAGCAATTTCATTTTGTTTCATTAAAATATTTTGTGCTTTTGTTTCATCATGTACTTTATTTTCAAGTAAATCTAAGTTATATTGTGCATTAGCTTTTTGCATATTAGCTGTTTCAATATTTTTTTCTGAAGATGCTATTTTACTTTCAATAGATGTTACTTGTTCTTTAGCATTTAATAAAACTTTTTCCGCATCATCTAACTCTTTTTGTGCAGCTAAACCTTCATCAAATAAAGTTTTTGTTACATTATGATTTTTTTCCGCTTGTTCTACATCTTTCTTTGCAAGTGTAAGAGAAGTTTCTAGTTGACGAATACTTTCTTCTAAATCTGTAAGATTTTTGTCTATCGTTGCAAGTTCTGTTTGACTTTGCATAATAGCTTGCTTACTTCCACCTTGAAGTTGACCAAGAGCAATACGAGCTGTCTCCATTTGAAGTTCTAACTTTTCTAAATCTCTTTGCAAGTTTTCTTTTGTTTCTATATCATAAGTTAAGAGCACATCGCCTTGCTTTACATAGTCTCCTACTTCTACTTTTATTGTTTCTACTTTTGTACTCGCTTCAGCAAATACAACCTCACTTTTTTCTGCTTTTACAGTTCCTGTAGATGAAATTTTAGTTTGAATATCACGTGTCATTGCACGGTCTACATTAACAAATGTCCCTTTAGGATCACCAGCCAAAGCTACAGCTTGATTCCCCCCCTTTAGCATACCTGCTACTAAAAAGACCCCAATAACTACAACTACTATAATAGCAGTTAACTTCTTCTTACTTTTCATAATTGCCTCCCTGTCTCCTACAATATTATATTGCGTATAATATCATAATATAGTTTTTAATATAAGAATTGTCAAACACTTTTTTATTGATATGTATAATATTTCAACTATGAAAAATTTATCATATTCATATTAAAATAGTATGAATTATTATTCATATATTTTATTCATACAACCCTACCTCTAATTAAAAAACCTTTCCCTTCTTTTCATTATACCCTCCTTATGATCTCTAAATTTATTACCGATCTATTTTTAAGCCTATAAGCATCTTTTTTATAAATTATCTATTAATATTCCAATTATTATACTAACATTTAAATATTAATTTACACACAATATAATTCTTAAGTTTTTTTAATAATTAAACTCTAAAATTCTAATCAATATGTACATACGTTTGTAAAGCATAGAAGTTGGAAGTAAATTATTTTAATTGTATATTTTAACAGTTTGCCTTATAATATAAGCCATAACTTTTATTCGAAACGAGGTGTTCCTTATGTATGCAAAATTAGTTCAAGATGCACGCGAAAATATAAAAGATGTTGTTATCAAAACTCCTCTTTTACATAGTCCTGTCTTCTCTAATTTAAGCGGCAATGAAGTCTATTTAAAATGTGAAAATCTCCAAGTAACTGGTGCTTATAAAATTCGTGGTGCTCTGAATAAAATTAGAAGCCTTTCTGAAGAAGAAAAAGAAAAAGGCGTTGTATGTTCATCTGCTGGTAACCATGCTCAAGGTGTAGCTTATGCAGCTACTTTAAGCCATGTAAACTCAACAATCGTTATGCCAGAAACAACACCTTATCTAAAAGTTCAGTCTACTAAAGATTTTGGTGGTAATGTAGTACTTCATGGTAGTTGTTATGATGATGCTTTCCAGGAAGCTTCTCGTATTGAAAAAGAAAATGGTGCAACGTTCCTTCACCCTTTCAATGACCCTGATGTAATCTATGGCCAAGGTACAGTAGGTCTTGAAATCTTAGAAGAAATTCCAAACCTAGATGTTATTCTTTGCCCAATCGGTGGTGGTGGCCTTATTAGTGGAGTTGCTCTTTATGCAAAATCTATTAATCCAAATATTAAAGTAATTGGGGTTCAAGCTGAAGGCGCCAATGCTATGTACCGTAGCTTCAAATCTGGCACACTTACTTCTCTTGATAAAGTGGATACAATTGCTGAAGGTATTGCCGTAAAAACACCAGGTTCACTTACCTTCTCTTACATAAGAGACTATGTAGATGATATTATTACTGTTAAAGATAGTACAATTGTAGATAGCTTACTCATCTTAACAGAAAAACATAAACTTCTTGCTGAAACTTCTGGTGCTGCTTCTCTTGCCGCACTTAAGAAACTTAACTTTAAAGGCAAAAAAGTAGCTGCAATCATTAGTGGCGGTAACATTGATATGTTAACACTTTCTGCACTCATTAGAAGTGGACTCGTATCTCGTGGACGTCTTTTCTGCTTCACCATCGAGCTTCCTAATACACCAGGCGAGCTTCTTGAGGTCTCTAAGATTCTAAGTAGCATTAATGCTAATGTAGTTAATCTTGATCACAACCAATTTAAAGCACGTAATCGTTTTAAAAATGTACTTCTTGAAGTTACAGTTGAAACAAATGGCCCAGAACATATTCACCTCATCAAAAATACATTTGAAGAATGTGGCTATTTCATTACACAACTTTATTAAGCATTTTCAATGCCCTTTAATAGGGCATTTTTTATTTATAATTTCCCTAAGGTCTTCATGCAATATTGAACGACCAATAACAAAAAAAGGAACTGATACATTTATCCATGCATCAGTTCCTTTTCATTTACTTACTATATTACTTACGCTTGATAAGCAACAACTTGATTTGGTTTTACATCAAGAGCATTCGCTTCATCAGTATCAATGTGTAATTCTAATGTAAAACTTTCATGTACGCGTACTAATACGTCATGTAAAGTTCCTTTTCTTTCACCATCAAAGTCAAGTGAAATAAGTTGTTTATCACAAAGTCCAAACGCTTTAGCTTCTTCATTTGACATATGTACATGACGTTTTGCCACAATACAACCTTTATCTAATGTTACTTGCCCTTTGGGACCGATAAGTGTTACCCCTGGTGTCGCAGCAATATCACCTGAATCTCTAAGAGGTGCTTGCACTTTTAAGAACATTGCATCTGTTTTTGATACTTCTATTTGTGTTTCACTTCTAAGTGGTCCTAGAATACGTACATTTTCTAGCTGACGTCCATTTGATCCTACAACTGTTACACGTTCATCTGCTGCATATTGTCCACCCATTAAAGTTTTAATTGGATGAAGCTCAGCCCCTTCTCCAAATAAAACCTCTAAGTCTTCTTTACAAAGATGAATATGTCTAGCAGAAATGCCTACTGGAATCTCAATTTTTTTCATTGCTTTCCTCCTGATGTCTTTAAGGCCCTATATAAATATATAGGACCTTTCTATTTTATCTATTATTTTGTTAATCAAGCTATAAAAATTAAGCTACAAAGCTTTTAAGAACAGTTAAGTTTCCTTTGATTTCATAAGTACCTGTTGTAGCTGGAATTAAAAAACTATCGCCAAGTTTGATTTCTGCTTCAAAATCATCTGCTACTAAAGTACCTTCACCTTCTACACATGTGTAAATGAAGAATTTTTCTTCATTACTTGTGTCTTTTAAGCTATCTTCTACAACATGTTTTTCTACTGTGAAAAACTCACCTTCGCAAAGTAATGTTTCGTTGATCGCACCTTCTGGAAGAAGTGTAAAATCAGTTACTTCCATCGCTTTATCTAAGTGCATTTCACGTCCACGGTTGTAGTCATATACACGGTATGTAATATCACTACTTTGTTGGATTTCTGCAATGATTACACCAGGTCCAATAGCATGGATTAATCCACTTGGAATGTAGAAGAAATCACCCTTTTTAACTGGGATAGAGTTAAGGAATCTATCAAGTGTCCCTTCTAATGCTGCTGCCTTGAATGCATCTTTATCAGTTGTTGTTGTACCAATAACAAGCTCAGCACCTTCTTTAGCATCCATTACATACCAACATTCTGTTTTACCAAATTGATTTTCTACACGTCTTGCATATTCATCACCTGGGTGAACTTGAACTGAAAGGCTATCACATGAATTGATAAGCTTTACAAGAAGAGGAAACTCTTTACCTGCACATTTTGTACCTACTAATTCAGCACCTAATGTTTCTACAAGCTCTAATAAAGTTTTACCAGCATATTCACCTTGTTTTACAACACTCATACCTGCTGTATGTGCAGATACATCCCAGCTTTCGCCAATTACGCCTTCTGGCATATCATTTCTGTAGTTTTCTAAATCACGTCCGCCCCAAATACGTTCTACGTATACAGGATTAAATACTAATGGTTTCATTGTATGTCTCCTTTTATGTCTTTTAATAAAGTTTAGTGTGCAAGTGCAGCAATCGCTGTACCGATTAAGTTAAGGTCTTCCCCTTGAATGAATTCATAGTAATGACCATGTTCTTTAGTTAAATGAGATCTCATATAGAAATCTAATTTTTGTCTATAGTCTTTAAGTTTGTAGAATGTTGTACCTTCACCTACAATAGCAACTGGTCTTGCTTGGTCACGACCTGCACCTGTTTTTAAGATACATGCTGAAAGTTTAATTGCAGAGATTTTAGCTGCACGTTCAATCATTGCATCAATAAGTTCATACATAAGTGTACAATCTGTTGCTTCTTCAATACATTGTACAAGTACATTTTCACTGTTATGAGGATGTGCTACAAATAAGCTTACATCGATAAGCTCTAAGTTTTCTAAAGCCATAACTTTTTCGTTGCAACCTGTAGAGAAAATGCCTTCTTTAGCTGCACCTTTTAAAACTTCTTGTACTAATGGTCCTAAGTATCTACCACTGATCATTTTTTCTAATTGATAATCTCCAGGATTGTTAGAAGATTCATCTAACACTTTGTCCATTGCACCACGTGGTAACTTGTTGTATGCGCCTGACTCTGTATTAATAATCATTGTATCATCTTGAGCATCTGTAATTTTAGTAATTTTACTTGAATCTTCGATATAGCAAAGATTTGTGCCTGTCCCAAAGATAAATCCAATATAACCATCAAAGTTACGTTCACTTGTAATCCCTTTACCACCAAGTAAAGTTGCTACTGTATCATTTAAAATTGCTACATTACGATCTTTACCATCAACTTCTTTAAGACCTTCTACTAAGTTTGCACCAATCATTTCACCTACTACTTCTGGTGCTTTAACTTCTTTAGACCATCTTAAAAGAAGACCATCTTTATCTTTATTAATTTGAGTTGGATAAGAGAAGCAGAATCCGATTTCTGTAGATTTTGCTGCTACGTCTTTTGTATAATCAACTAACGTGCCAAAGAATTCTTGTTTACTAAGTTCACGTTCAATGCCAGGCATTCTTGTTTTTGAAAAGTCGCTAATGCTTGGTTTCATATTATCATCAAAGCTTACTAGCCCTACTCTAAAGTTTGTTCCTCCTGCATCAATAACAACAGCTGGTACATTTGTATCAATGTTATTCTTTACAGAAAGGTATGTTGGAATCATATCAAGGCTACTACCTTCTTGAGATAAACCTTTTTCCATTTCAGCAATAAACTTTTGGCATTCTGTTTCAAAATTAAGATCGCCATAGTACATGCCGTGTTGACTTAAAAATTGTGTAATAATTGTCTTTGACATATTCGTTTCCTTTCTCTCATTAAATCTACGATTATATTATCTATTTTATCATATCATGTCCTAAGCTTATCGTTAAGTGTAAATTAATATAATTTATAGTATTTTTTTATATACCATATTTTATCTGATATTTATGTCTCTCTTTTATTGCTTTTTAAAGTGCAAAAATGTATAATTGACACGTTGATAATATTTTGTCAACTACTACATATTATAGAACCGATTTATGGAGACTTAGGTGATGAATAGTAAGATTAAAAGTGTACTATCTATTTTATTTGGAACACTACTTATGTCTATTGCAATCAATGGCATACTTGTTCCTAATCACATGTTAAGTGGAGGGATTAGCGGAATTTCTCTCTTCCTGCATTTTCTTTTTGGCTGGAATTTAAGTATCATGAATGTTATATTTAATATTCCGCTCTTTATACTGGCTTTTATCTTTTTAAAAAAGCAATTTATTTATTTTAGTTTACTTGGTATGATAAGCCTTTCCTTATGGTTAGAAGTAACCTCCGGGATTGTTATTCCTACCAATAGCCCACTTACTATCATTCTAGTTGCTGGTCTTCTAAATGGCGTAGGTATGGGTATTATTTTCCGCAATGAAGCTTCTGTAGGTGGAACAGATATTATCGCTAAAATTGTTAATAAATTTTTCTCTATTAGTATGGGAAATGTGATTCTTGCTATTAATATGTTGATTATGCTTACTGCCATTTTCACATTTGGCCTAGATATTGCCATTTTAACTGCAGCAAGTATGTTTATCAGCAGCCAAACAACAAATTATGTTGTAGATGGCCTTAATCGTAGGCGTACAGTCTCTATTATTACCTCACCAGATGTCGGTCAAGAAATTGCACAAGATATTATGGATAAAATGCATCGTGGTGTAACTATTGTACCAGCCATTGGTGGTTATACCCATCAAAACAAATATATTCTTTATGCAAACGTTAACTTACGTGAAGTTGCTAAAGTTAAAAATATCGTTTCAAGCCATGACCCACATGCTTTTGTTACTGTATCTGATGTAGCTCAAGTAATAGGTAATGGACGTGGTTTCCTACCACTAGAACAAAATACATAAATAAAAGAGGAAGTGATCATCACTTCCTCTTTTATTATTCTCCAAATACTTCTTTATAATCCTTTTGGAATTTGATAATGCCTTCGGTAGTTAAAGGATGCTTGGTCATTTGCTCAATAACACCATAAGGTACTGTAGCAATATGTGCCCCTGCAAGTGCGCATTGTGTGACATGTATTGGGTTACGCACACTCGCTGCAATAATCTCTGTCTCTAATTTATAATTATCAAAAATGGTTACGATATTACGAATTAGATCAATCCCTGATTCTGAAATATCGTCTAAACGACCTAAGAATGGGCTCACATATGTTGCACCTGCACGTGCAGCAAGTAGTGCTTGATTAGCTGAAAAGATCAATGTAACATTTGTCTTAATTCCTTCTTTAGAAAGGACTTTTGTTGCTTTTAACCCTTCTAAAGTCATTGGAATTTTCACCACCATATTAGGGTGAATCTTAGCAATTTCACGCCCTTCATTGATCATCTCTTCTGCAGTTTCACTTGTTGCTTTTACTTCTCCACTAATAGGTCCATCAACTATTGTTGTAATTTCTTTAATGACTTCAAAGAAATCTCTTCCCTCTTTTGCAATAAGAGAAGGATTTGTTGTTACACCACAAATAACACCTAAGCTTTCAGCTTTTTTGATATCTTCTACTTTAGCTGTATCAATAAAGAATTTCATGCGCTCATCCCCTATACAATTTCTTTAAATAATGTTTTTACAGTAGGATAAATCTTTGCAAACTTCTTATACTGTGCATCATATTTTGCGACTAATGCTTCATCAGGTTCTACTGTATTAATAATTTTTACAATCTGCTCAGCTGCTTCTTCTACATTTTTGTATACACCACAACCTACCATTGCAAGCATAGCACCACCTAATGCTGGGCCTTCTTCGCTTTCAATCTGATCCACTTTTACATTAAGAACATTGGCTATAATCTGTCTCCATAATGAGCTTTTTGCACCACCACCACAGATTTTTGTACGTTCAATTTGAATCCCTAAACTTTTTGCTACTTCAAAAGAATCACGAAGTGCAAAGGCAACGCCTTCTAATACGGCTTGTGTCATTTCCTCACGTGTCGTATCCATAGTCATACCAATAAATGTACCTCTAGCATCTGGATCATTATGTGGTGAACGTTCTCCCATAAGATAAGGAAGGAAGAATACTTTATTCTCACCCAACTTATTTATTTTTTGTTGCTCACCTATATAATCTTTATCTTTTACAATATCATCCATCCACCATTTATTACATGAAGCTGCACTAAGCATACACCCCATTAAGTGATAGTGACCATCTGCATGAGCAAAAGCATGAAGTGCGTTATGTGGATCTACACCAAACTGGCCACTTGATATAAAAATAGTACCTGATGTGCCAAGTGAAATGTTACACATACCATTTCCTACAGTCCCTGTTCCAACAGCTGCTGCTGCATTATCACCAGCTCCAGCTATCACTTTAACATGACTATTTAAGCCAAGCTCTGTTGCAATCTCTTCTTTTAAAGTACCTACTACTTCATAACTTTCAAAAAGTGTTGCAAGTTGATCTTCTTTAATACCACAAATCTCTATCATTTCTTTAGACCAACATTTATTTTCTACATCTAGTAGTAACATACCTGATGCATCTGAAACATCCGTACAATGTACACCTGTAAGTTTGTACGCAATGTAATCTTTAGGAAGCATAATTTTGTTAATACGATTAAAATTCTCAGGTTCTTTATTTTTCACCCATAAAATCTTTGGAGCAGTAAACCCTGTAAATGCAATATTTGCTGTATACTTAGATAAGTTTTCTTGACCAATTACTTCATTTAAGTAGTTACATTCTTCCCAAGTACGCCCATCATTCCATAAAAGTGCTGGACGGATTACTTCATCCGATTCATCTAAGATTACAAGTCCATGCATCTGCCCACCAAAGCTGATGCCGTCTATCTCATCTTTGTCTACATTCGTAATAAGTTCTTTGATCCCTACTACAACTTGTTCCCACCACTCTTCTGGCTTTTGTTCTGACCACCCTGAGTTTGGAAAGTAAATAGGATATTCTTTAGAGACTACATTTTTAATGGTTCCTTTTTCATCTGTCAGCAGTAATTTTACTGCTGACGTTCCTAAATCAATACCGATATAGAGCATACGCTACCTCCTTATTATCCCATGAATGGATTTTCTGTTTTATAACGCATACCTTTTGGCTGATTAAAGCCAATTTCTTCTGTTTCAACACCAATGTATTTGAATACTTCATAAAGTGTTTTGCCAAAGTGACCGAATGCTACTGCACCATGATGTGGGTAGTTCCCTTCAATAAGTACATGACGGTAGAATCTTGCCATTTCTGGAATTGCAAAGATACCAATTGCTCCAAATGAACGTGTTGCAACTGGAAGCACTTCACCTTGTGCAATATAAGCTCTAAGTTTCGCATCTGCAGTACTTTGTAATCTAAAGAATGTAATATCTCCTGGTACGATATCCCCTTCTAAAGTTCCTTGTGTTACTTCTTCTGGAAGAGATCTTGCCATAATCATTTGATATTTCATTGAACAGAATGAAAGTTTACTTGCTGCTGTATTCCCACAGTGGAAGCCCATAAATGTATCTCTTAATGTATACTCATGCTTGCCTTTAATATCTTCTTCATATAAGTCTTGTGGTACTGTGTTATTAATATCTAGTAAAGTTACAGTGTCTTCACTTACAACAGTTCCAATAAATTCACTAAGTGCCCCGTAAATATCAACTTCACAAGATACAGGAATACCCATTGCTGTTAAACGGCTATTTACATAGCATGGTACGAAGCCAAATTGTGTTTGGAATGCTGGCCAACATTTACCTGCAATAGCTACATACTCTCTTGATCCTTTATGTGCTTCAACCCAGTCTAATAAAGTAATTTCATATTGAGCAAGTTTAGGAAGGATTTCTGGTTTCATGTTCCCTTTACCTAGCTCTTCTTCCATACTTTTTACGACTTCTGGAATACGAGGGTCATCTTTATGTTTGTTGAAGGCTTCAAATAAATCAAGCTCTGAGTTCTCTTCGATTTCTACACCTAAATTGTAAAGTTGCTTAATTGGTGCATTACATGCTAAGAAATCTTGTGGTCTTGGACCAAAGCTAATGATTTTTAATCCTTGTAAACCAATGATTGCACGTGCCATAGGTGCAAACTCATGAATCATATCTGCACACTGAGTGGCTGTACCTACTGGATACTCAGGGATATAAGCTTTAATGTTACGTAATTTTAAATTGTAACTTGCATTAAGCATACCACAGTATGCATCCCCTCTACCTTGAACCAAGTTGCTACCTGTCTCTTCTGCTGCTGCTACAAACATTACTGGACCATCGAATTTTTGAGCAAGTAATGTTTCTGGTGTTTCTGGCCCAAAGTTACCTAAATATACAACTAACGCATTACATCCTGCATCTTGAACTTCTTTTAATGCTTGTAACATATGTACTTCATTTTCAATACAAGTTGGGCATTCAAAAATCTCACTGTATTTTTCTGTATATGCTTTTACTACTGCCTCTCTTCTTGTTACTGATAAACTCATTGGGAAACAATCTCTACTTACTGCTACAATTCCTAATTTTAAAACTGGCATATTACTCATTTTTATTCCTCCTCTTATTTAACCTCTATATTTTTGCCTAATAATCCAACAAAAGCCCCTTTGATTCCTGCATCTTTATGAGCGATGAGCCATTTGTTTTTTGCAGCTAACAAACGGTCTTCCCCTACTTCTCTTTCACAATCATCAAGTGCTAAGTTAGTATGTTTAGGTAATATAACAATGCATTTAAAGCCTAATTCATCCACACTACAAGGTGCATAATGTAATGTTGTTCCATACATTTCTACAACTGTACCCGCTGGAACATAGAAAGCTTCCACAAGACTTGTATCATAGGTATAATCTTCACTGATATCTTGCTGACTTCCAAGTAGTAAAACCATATCCGTTACAGCAACATTGATTTCAGAATTTCTATGATACTCTAGAGCATTAAGCAAATGATTGTGCCCATTGCAGTAACCTATTTGGATTGGTAACTCACCAAATAATTTACTTTGAATTTCTTGTGCAATAGGTAACGCTTCTAATGCATTCACAGAAGGTTCATAGATAACACCATCTGGCACATCTACTTCATTCATCACTTCTAGTAATGACGAAACTTCTTGTACGCTTGTAATGATTCTTCCATACTTTTTAAAACTTGGTTCACTCACTTGCTTTACTTTCATGGATCTCATCCTCTCTACTTTGTGCACGTGCACAGTTTAATATAAAAAAATAAGTTTCTCAAACTTAAATATAATATTTAAGCTGTTAAATATTATATTTAAATTTGATCTGGGTTTTTGTTAAGTATGCTATAGTATCTGGCGACTGCCCTGTCATCAAAAAATCAAACATGATTTTTGTAGCCTCATATCCTTGTACATAAGGTTCTTGACATATAGTTGCTGCAATATTTCCTTCTAAAAGATTCTTTTTAACACTTTCAATCGTATCCACTGTTATAAGCATCACTTTCTTTAATAGCCCTAAGTCTTCTACTGCTTTTAGTCCACCTTCTATACCACCAGCTGCAAAAAATATTCCTGTAAGTTCTGGATGTTCTTCTAACATTTGTTTTGTTGCAAGGTAAGACTTAATATCTGTGTCATCATTTTCATAGACACCTATGATTTCAATAGGATACTGTTCTTGTTGTATAGCTTGCTTAAAACCTTCAATCCTCATGTTATGCCCTAGTATTAATTTATTACCTGTTATAATACCTATTTTATGCCTTCTCCCTGTAATACCGAAGATATTAGCAGCTACATATCCAGCTTGTAAGTAATCACTACCTACATAGCATAATTTTGTAACATCTGGTATATCCGTATTGACTGTGACAATCGGTATATTCAGTTCATTCAACCTGTTAGCAATACGCTCACTATTTATCGGTGATAAAATAAGTCCTGCTATATCTTCTGCAACAAGTTCATCTATCCTTTTTAACTGTTCTTCAATATCGTAACAATGAGTTGTTCTTAGTAAAGTCTCAAATCCAAAGTCTACAATTTCTTTATCTTTCGCTTCTACACCTAAAATCACATCTTTGTAAAAAGGGTTATCATGAGCATTTAAAATCACACCAATCTTCTTATTCGTACTCTTTTTAGCTAAGCCTTTTGCTACTAAGTTAGGTTTATAATCCAGTTGCTCTACGATTTTTCGTATTCTGTCTTCCACCTCCTTTTTTACACCGCCGCGATTATTAATGACACGGTCTACCGTTCCTCTAGACACCCCTGCCATCTCTGCTATCTGTTTTACTGTTACTGCCATTTACTCATTTCTCCTTCTATTTTGTGCACGTGCACAATACCTATTTTTAACATATCATATTTTATTTATACTTTCAATCTTTTTCCGATTTATTATTTAAGTATTTAAAATAACTACAAATATCAGCCTTTGCTCTTGTATACTTTTAACAATCTTTAATCCTTCTTCACTTTTTACGACGGATTTTCCCTTCTGATTTGTATATATAGGATGTAAAGGTTAAATCTCAAGTACTTTGGCGGCCACCTACTTGTAGTTTTCCTTTTACTGCTAAGGAAATGGATAAGCTTTAGGATTCCTCCCTCTTACCTATTGTTAAGCTTTTTCCCTAGTAAAACTTAATCTATAGTAGTCTGTGGCAAGCCTATAGATTAGGGATAGTACTGCTTATCTTAAGTTTTGTAGCATATTATTATGTTCAGCTCAATATATAGGCATCTATAACTGATGGGACAAACCTTGACACTTCTTCTGTACTATAGGCACTACCATTATTCTTAGCCAATATGTCTATTACCCTATTCCTATTTTCTAAGACACATGTCAATGCTATAGGGACAAGATCCGTTCATAGTATAATCTGATTGTTATAACTTCCTATACCTATCTGTGAATATTCTTTGCTGCAAACTTCACAAGCTACTTTGCCACAAAACAACAAACTCACTTAAGTAGATCTCATTTTTAAGAGGGAGAGATTACTTAGGTGGGCTTGTTGTATTTATATTACATCTTAAATTTGTTATATCATTCTTCAACAGACTAAAAGCTATCTCTTTATAGTGAGATAGCTTCCTTTAACTCTAAAATCGCTTTTGTAAATAATTCTGGCTGGTCTATCATTGTTGCATGCCCAGCTGCCGGAATACTTTTAAATTTTTTGTAAGGTGCTTCAATCTTTTCAAAATATGCCTTCGCTAATGAATAAGGTGTTTGCCAGTCTTCTTCTCCCATTATATAAATAACAGGCACTTTATATTCTGTACTATATCTTTCTAAGTCATATTCATCATATAAGAATGGCCACAACTTTCTGTAGTTCTTCCCTATATCACTTGTAAAACTCATTCCTTCTTTAATGCTCATATAAGGACTTAAAAATACTGTACTCACTAACTTTAAATCCGGCCCCATAGCTAGATTATATTTTTGTTGGATCTGACGTACTTGCATTAGCCTTTTTAGTTCTTCTTGCGTATATTGAAGTGCTGGATAAGGTTCTAACGACTTTAATTTTTCAATATGCTTTGTTGCACCTTGTGCTTTAGCACATGCCATCACTTTATTAAATCCCACTTGTTCATTTTTTCTAAAACTTACAACCTGCCCTACGCCAATATATCCACTTACATATTGAGGATATTTCTTTACAAATAGGGTACCAAGTACACTTCCCCAAGAGTGACCTAAAATAATAACCTTTTCTTTTCCTAGTTTCTGAGTTAAGTATCTGACTACTTCTAATGTATCAGCTAACATCTGTGTTATTGTAGCTGTATTTGCTACTTCTTCAGGATTATTGGCTTTAAGTGTCTTACCAGTATTTCTTTGATCCCACTGCACAACTGTAAAGTCCTTCTCCCAACCAAATTGAAAATCAGGTATAAAGGGCATCATCGAACTTCCTGGTCCACCATGTAAAAAAAGGATAACTGGGTTCTTTTTATTTTCTCCTCTAATATAAAGATACTGCCAAATTCCCCCGATTTTCCTCTTTTCCATCTGTTCGATACCATTGGGTGATTTTATTGCATATTGCTTTCGTCTGCTTGATTTTAATAACATCTTTCTCACCCTCATTTTATTTTTAGTATACGCTTTCATTTTAAGTTTACAAAGCTATTTCCACTTTTACATAAGCTCAAATTTAATCGTACTTGCTTCTTCATATAAACTAATCATAGTAATAATCTTATATTCATCACTTAATACTACATCTTTTTCTGATTTAGCACCCATTATAAAAGGTACTCCCATGGCACGGAATACATATATTCTAGCGCTTTCACCTGTTAACTGATCATAATGTTCTTTAATAAATCGCATCAATGTCTGACATTCTGGCAAGGTTAACTCACCACCAGCCAACTTATCTTTTAAGATTTTAATACTTACAACTTGATCCATTTCAACAATTTCTTTTGCCATCATAATATCTTTGTACATTTGTATAGCCTGTTCTGTTAAAACATGCTTCTTAATCAAACGTTCTAAGTCTATATTACTTTCTTCTATATCTGCACTAAACATTTTAGCTAAATCATCTAAAGAAGCTTCATCCTTCATATTCACTATCATTTCTATACGATCTAAGATTTTCTTTCTAGGAAAGAATGTTTCTTGACCTGTAGAAACGGATTTTTTAATAAACCATTCTTCTGGGATAATATTTTTTCTTTTCCATCTATAAAGCTGCCCATAGGAAATACCTGTTTCAATTAATAAATCCTTTTTTGAAATAAGTTCGTCTTCCATTTTTGATCACCCTTTTCTCACGCTGTAATTTGTACAATTTCTCCTACTTTTGAACATGGGTCAACTGAAATAAAAGTAGTATACTCTACTTTATCAATGATGCAATCTGGACCGATTTCTACATGTTCACCTCTTATAACACCTACTTCTGCTGTATCAATACGAATTCGGTCACCTTCAATAACTTGGGCAATTAACTTACCTTTTTTACCATCAAAGTCCATCTTAACAGCAAAATTAAACCATTTTTTGAATCCTACTTCATCGCTCGCTACTACTTTTTTTCCAATTTCAATTGTGCTTGCACCTATTTCTTCTACCTGACATGGTCCTAATAATTGAATCGTTACTTTCTCACTATTAATACGTCCAGCACCTTCTAATCCACCTCGTAATAAGAAGTATTCTGCCTCAAGATCTTCTTCTAAATGTAACATACCATATACTTTGCAGTGGTCTGCCTTAATACTTCCTCTTATTTCAGCAGCTCCCATAAGCTTCATCGTTTTCCCTTCCAAATTACCTGTAATCTCAAAAGCACCTGCTGTTTTCATCTCTTGAAAGTAAATATTCCCTTGTGCTGATGCAGCGCCTGCACTACTAAATTTCTGGCATGTAATATTCCCCTCTAATTCTCCACTTCCTAATATGCGAATCTTATTATATTGTCCTTCTATGCACTTTCCATCACCCATAATACGTACATCACCTGAAGCCATATTATTTCCTCCTTAATTTTTAACCACATCTATTACTTCTGCTTTATCGCTGATTTCAATAGTTTCTCTATATTCCACTTGCTGCACTCTACAACCAGGCCCAATCACTACACGATCACCTCGTACCATCTTTACGTCAGCATTCTCCATGTAGATGTCATCGCCTTCAACTACATTTCCAGTAATTACACTTGTTCCACCAGTAAACATCCCAAATAACTTAAAGAAATAAGGCCTAGAACTTTCATTATAACCATTAATAGATATTTTACTTGCTCCCATTTCATTAAAGGTACAGCTTCCATTTCCTGTACGGCATTCAATACGGATTTTTTCTGCATTAATTGTTCCATAATTCTTAATGGCCCCTTCAATGTTCACTTCTTCAGCTTCTATATTTTTACCTGTAGTTAATACCCCTGATGCTGTAACCTTCTCACATTTAATATCACCTTCAATAGTTGTTGCACCAGAACTTACAAGTAAGCCACCTCTCATATCTCCTCCGATTTTACATGAACCACTTACCTTTACTTCTTTTGCTTCTACATCTCCTGTTACTTTCCCCGCACCTGAACATCCAAACTTATCACATATTACATTGCCGTGTACCTTGGCTGAACCAGACCCTGAAAAACGAATACATTTTAAATCACCATTTATTTTTCCTGCACCACTGATTGATACAGCATCAAATTGTCCTCCTGGATAACTTCCAGCACCACTAATTTGTAAATCTCTATTACCCATTTTCATTCACTCCCTAAGTTGTAATTTTATTTAAAATATTAAAACTCATTTAGAATTATATTAACTTATTACTTTATAAACTAAGAATAACACAACATTGTTTCACTGTAAAGAGTTTTTTGTAACATTGTTTTACTTGTTTGTTTTATACTTTATTTTCTTCACTTATAAAACAGTTAAATTTCTATTAGACATTTAATTTTCCTATATAAAAAGCCCCCATACTATAACATATATCATTGTTATAGTATGGGGGCTTTGTGTAAAGTTCTCTATTTACATTAGGCTTCTATTTGTATTTGAAGTTCTCCATCCTTATAATCTACTAAAAATGTAGAGAATGGTTCTACGTCATTAGCAATAAGCATACGTCCAATCAACGTTTCCACTTTACGTTGTAAGAAACGTTTAAGTGGTCTTGCTCCAAACACTGGATCAAATCCTTGATCTGCAATATATGCTGCTGCTTCATGAGTTAGGCGAACACTTAGTTGTCTATCTGAAAGACGTTTATTTAAGTCTTTTACAAGTAAGTCTACAATCTCTATAATTTGTTCTTTCATAAGTGGTTTATAAATAACTATATCATCAAGACGATTTAAGAATTCTGGTCTAAAATGCATCTTCAAACGGTTATTAACGCCTTCTTCTACTTCTTGTGTAATCTCACCTGTTTCAGTAATTCCTTCTAATATAAGATCAGAACCAATATTAGAAGTTAAGATGATAATTGTATTTTTAAAGTCTACTGTACGTCCTTTTGAATCTGTAATACGTCCATCATCTAACACTTGTAAAAGTACATTGAATACATCTGGATGCGCTTTTTCCACTTCATCAAATAGGATAACAGCATAAGGTTTACGTCTTACAGCCTCTGTAAGCTGACCACCTTCTTCATAACCAACATATCCTGGAGGTGCTCCAATAAGTCTTGCCACTGCATGTTTTTCCATATACTCACTCATATCAATACGGATCATTGCACTCTCATCATCAAATAAAGATTCTGCTAATGCCTTTGCAAGTTCCGTTTTACCAACACCTGTTGGTCCTAAGAATAGGAATGAACCTATTGGTCTACGTGGATCTTTAATCCCCGCTCTTGCACGAATAATCGCATCACTTACTTTAGATACTGCTTCTTCTTGCCCAATCACACGTTTATGAATAATTTCTTCTAAGCGAAGTAATTTGTGGCGCTCACCTTCCATAAGCTTTGTTACAGGAATTCTAGTCCATCTTGAAATAATCTTAGCAATCTCTTCTTCATTGACTTTATCACGAAGAAGTCCTGCTTCACCGAGTGCATGTACTTTTGCTTCTGCTTCTTTTAGTTTTGTTTCTAGTCCAGGGATAATACCATATTTGTATTCAGCTACTTTATTTAAGTCATATTCTCTTTCATACTTTTGCATCATAGCTGTTGCTTGCTCTATCTCTTCTTTTGTATTTCTTACAGAAGTAATGAGTTCTTTTTCATTTTCCCATTTAACACGCATTGCATTAAATTTATCTTTAAGCTCTGCTAATTCTTTTCTTGTTTCTTTTAAGCTTTCTTTTGAAACAGCGTCATCTTCCTTTTTAAGTGCTGCTTCTGCAATTTCAAGTTGCATCACTTTACGTGCGATTTCATCGAGTTCTGTAGGCATAGAATCTATTTCTGTACGGAGCATCGCACAAGCTTCATCGACCAAGTCAATAGCCTTATCTGGCAAGAAACGATCTGAGATATAACGATCTGAAAGAGTTGCTGCTGCAATAAGAGCATTATCTTGAATTTGCACACCATGATAAATCTCATAACGTTCTTTAAGTCCACGTAAAATAGCAATGGTATCTTCTACTGTAGGTTCACTCACCGTAACAGGTTGGAAACGACGTTCAAGCGCTGCATCCTTCTCAATATATTGACGATGTTCATTAAGTGTTGTTGCACCAATACAGTGAAGCTCACCACGTGCAAGCATTGGTTTTAATAAGTTGCCTGCATCCATAGATCCTTCTGTTTTCCCTGCACCAACAATATTATGAATTTCATCAATGAAAAGAATAATACGTCCTTCACTTTTCTTAATCTCCTCTAATACTGCTTTAAGCCTTTCTTCAAACTCTCCCCTAAATTTAGCACCTGCAATAAGTGCACCCATATCAAGAGAAAAGATTGTTTTATCTTTAAGGCTTTCTGGTACGTCACCATTTAGAATACGCTGTGCTAAGCCTTCTGCAATAGCTGTTTTACCAACTCCTGGTTCTCCAATAAGGACTGGATTGTTTTTTGTTTTACGAGAAAGGATACGAATGACATTACGAATTTCACTGTCACGTCCAATAACAGGATCTAGCTTTCCATCTCGTGCACGTTGTACTAAATCATAACCATATTTGCTAAGTACATCATAAGTGCCTTCTGGCATATCGCTGGTTACACGACTTGCACCACGTACTTGTTTAAGCACTTCACCGAAGTTTTTCTTATTAATATTATAAGCACGTAAAAGGTTTCCTACTTCATAGTTAGCAGTCTCAATAAGTGCAAGCATAATATGTTCAACCGAAATATATTCATCTTGCATCTTATCTGCTAACTTCTCACTTTTTACAAGCATTTTATCTACGTCTTGAGATACATAGATTTTATCTGCTTCACGACCAGGTCCAGAGACGCTAGGCTTTTTGTTAATAGCTGAAATAACAGCTGATTTTACAGCACTTACTTCTATATTCATTTTTGTTAATAAACTTGGTATAAGCCCATCTTCTTGATCTAAAAGCGCATATAAAATGTGTTCTTGATCGACGGCATTATTTTGATGGCTAATAGCTGCACTTTGTGCATCATTTAAAGCTTCTAAAGATTTTTGAGTAAATTTTTGCATATTCATACTGTTACCTCCTCAATATGCTTAATGTCTAGATTGTTATTTTATAAATATTAAACTCTAATGATACTGCTATTTATATATTGTCCATAATGATTACTTAATTCATTATTTAAATAGGATAGATTATCATTGTATTCAAAATAAATCTTAATACCTTTATCAATGGCTTTGATATAGTCTGCTATAGCATTTGCTACTGCCTCTCCGTCATGCCTTCCTTCATCTTGACGTATAAGCTCTCTTGTCCATTTCCCCCCTTGGTCAATCTTCCATCCTGGGAGTTGTACTTGACTTTCATACATACTCCAAAGTTCGAAGAAATGAGAAAGATATCTTTGAAGCACATCACTTTGTGTTCTAGAAATAATCTTGAGTTCACCGATTCTTTTATTATTACTTCTATCTAAAGTTATGGCATAACGAATGGTTGGATTATATTTATATCTTAATACACTTCTAATACTCATCATGCAGTCAGCCGCTTGTGGCTGAATCTGAAAATGACTATATCCATCTAAAAGTTTTTCTACTTGATCAAACACGTTTTTCATTTGCATCTCTGGGGTAATGAGTGCAACTTTTTCTGCAAGTATTTGATTGATTAAATTTGAACGACTTGTATTTAGTCGATAAGCTAAGGCATCTACTGCCTCTACTACATCATCCATAAGAACAATACTGTAAACGCTCTTTTTCATCTCATCACCTCTTTTACACTCCTATTGTATGCTTTTTTATATTTCTTGTCAATGATATTATATAATTAATTACACGAATTATTGTTGTAAATTTTTCCTTATCTTTATACGAAATGGTATCATTCTTTTCTCTTTGATCAACCCATACATTATTATCCTCTCTTTCTTTCTCTTTATCCCCATTGTAATGATAAGATATTTAGTAATGTCTAAAAATATAAAGAGGAGGTATCCTTGGATACCTCCTCTTTATATTTTAATTCTTATCTTACTTATAGCACATTAATCTTCATAATCTTGGTATTGTGCTTTTAATGCATAAAGTTTTTCTTTCAGTTCTTCTACAACTGTTTGATAAGCTGGGTCATCATAAACATTGCGTAACTCTTCACTATCTGTTCTTAAATCAAAGAGCTCCCACTGTGGCCACTCTTTATCTTCTACTTCCTTTAAGCATACACCGTTAAAATCTCTTGCTTCTTTTAAATAGCAAATAAGCTTATAATCTAGCGTACGAATACCATAATGTGGTGATACGCCATGTTCACCTTCATATACCCAATAACGATAGTAGAGTGTATTACCCCAATCTTCTGGCACTTCCCCTTCTGCAATCGTTCTAAAACTACGCCCTTGCATATCTTCTGGTATTTCAATACCTGCATAGTCTAAGAAAGTCTCTGCAAAGTCTAGATTAGAAACGAGTTCATTAATAACCGTTCCTGGCTTAATTGCTCTTGGATAGCTCATTAAAAACGGCATACGTAATGATTCTTCTAACATATAACGTTTGTCGAACCATCCATGGTCACCTAAGAAGAATCCTTGGTCAGATGTATAAACAACTATAGTATCTTCAATTAAACCCTCTGCTTCAAGGAAATCAAGTAAACGACCAATATTATCATCTACAGATGCAATACATTTTAAGTAATCTTTCATATAACGTTGATACTTCCAATGTTTAAGTTCGGCATCTGTTAATCCTTCTGGAAATGGTTGTTTAAGATCAAATTCAGTAAGTTCTTCTATCTTCATTAGATTAAACTTAACAGCGTCACTACGTCCTTCATATGTATCATTAAAAGTATCTGGAACTGGAATCTCTACATCTTCGTACATATCTTTATGTTTTTCATCTGGTACCCAGTGACGATGAGGTGCCTTATGGTGACACATCATAAAGAATGGTTTCTCTTCATCTCTATTTTTAATCCAGTCTATTGTAAGGTCTGTTACAATATCTGTTGCATAGCCAATGTGTTGTTTAAGCTCTCCCATATCATATAATTTTGGATTGATATAATCCCCTTGCCCATGGAAAATATTCCAGTAATCAAAACCTGTTGGATCATAGTTGCCCCCATGGCCTAAATGCCATTTTCCAATAATACTTGTTTGATAGCCATGAGCTTTTAAGATTTTAGGTAAATTTTGTTGACGCCCATCAAATCCATCTTCCAATGTTTTTACACCATTTAAGTGGCTATGTTTACCGGATAAGATTACTGCACGACTTGGGGCGCAAATAGAATTTGTACAAAAACAATTATCAAATCGTGCCCCCATATCAGCTAATCTATCCATTTGTGGCGTTGTATTTACTTTACTTCCATAACAACTCATAGCATGAGCTGCATGGTCATCTGTCATAATAAAAAGGATATTTGGTTGTTTATTCTTCACGTTACTTCTCTCCTCCTATTGAATTTACATAGGATTACTATAACAAACTCTTAACTTTGTTTCTTTCTATTTTAT
Source organism: Niameybacter massiliensis (assembly GCF_001282685.1). GTDB lineage: Bacteria > Bacillota > Clostridia > Lachnospirales > Cellulosilyticaceae > Holtiella > Holtiella tumoricola. The sequence continues at coordinate 1,000,602 of NZ_LN875035.1, forward strand.
ACTGTGTTACAATATCATAAATAAATTACTTCAATTCGAGGAGCTGCACTTATGACTACTAGTACTTCATCTAAACGTACTGTTATTGATTATACAACTATAGATCCTTTCTTTAACTTTCAATTAGGTAAAGTATGCCACAATATGGCCAATACACCACTCGAAGAACATACCCACCCTAATGGGATTGAAATTACTTATTTCGTTCGTGGAGAACAAGTTTATACTATTGACCAAACAAGTTATACCATTAAAAGTGATGAAATGTTTATTACTTTTCCAAATGAACTGCATAGTTCAGGACAACACCCAAAAGATAAATCACTCTTTTATTATCTTATTATTGATAAAGATCTAATAAGTAAGTTACTCTTTGACCCATTAGAAAGCAAACACTTACTTGATAGCTTACTACAAATAGAAAATCGTGTTTTTAAAGTAAGTACTACACTTGCTAGCTTATTTGAAGAGCTGCTATCTTATAGTACAAGTTCATCTCCTTATATTAAAACACGTATTCATGCCCTTTTGAACCATATTCTCTTGACTATTGCCGAAACCAATCAAGCTCATATTTCCTATGAGGATACCTCTATGCCTGAGGTCCTTTCTTATATTGAGCAACATTTAGATGAAAACATTACATTAGAGCATCTTGCTCAAATTGCTAATCTCTCTGAAGGGCGTTTCAAAACTAAATTTAGGCAAGATATTGGCATGCCTCCACGAGAATATATTTTACGCGAAAAAATAAAGCGGGCTAAAGAACTTCTAGAAGATGATGTATTAAGTATCACAGATATTAGCTATATGCTCAGCTTCTCTTCTAGTCAATACTTCTCTACTGTTTTTAAACGTTTTACATCTATCTCGCCTTTAGAATATCGACTTAATTTACAAAACGCTCCTAATCTATAGGAGCGTTTTACTTATATTCTTTTAATAAAAGAACAACCTTTTACCTCATATCCTCTATCCTTATAAAACTGGCAAGTATCTTTTAATCCCTCATCTTCTACAACAATTCTATGTATGTTTCTCTTCCTCGCATAAGCTTCTACATCTTCTAGCAACTTATTACCCACTTCACTATTTTGATAACTTGATTTTACTGCAAGTGCATTGATTTTTATATATTCTTCATCAAACTCATATGACATTCCTTTATGGATACCTATAAATCCTATAACTTCTCTTTGATCTAGAGCTACCAATGTATGATAGTCTGGATGAACTTGAAAACGTCGGAGCCTCATAATAAGTTGTTGTGCATTTGATTCTTTATACCCAAACTCTCCTATCATCAAACTTGTTAACGTTACTGCATCTTTTACTTCATAAGGCCTAATGATTACATCCATCTTTCTTCCTCCTTGTAGTATGAAAAGAACCTTCTCTTATACCTATTATAAGAGAAGGTTCTTTAATTATCTATATATTTTAAAAATCGACAAATTTATTTTGCGGTATTTGAAGCAATAAGTGCCACATCCCACACACCACTAAATGGTGGTGAATAGCATAAATCCATAAATCCAAATTCATCTACAGTAAGACCTGAGTAGATCGCAATCGCATAATAGTTTGCACGTGGTACAACTACACCACTTCCAACTGTTTGAGCACCTAATATTTTTCTAGTCTCTGCATCGTATACTAACTTAATGCTTACTTTTTCTGTACCATAGTAAGAAGCATAGCTATTACCAGTAATAAAGTTTGTTTTATAATTAAGGCCAAGTCTTTTTGCTTCTACTTCTGAAATACCTACTTTTGCTGCATCTATATCAAATAATTTGATAGCTGAACTGCCAATAAGTTTAAATGGCTTTCTCTCTTTTCCACCTAATAAATCTGCTATAATACGCCCCTGTTTATTTGCATTAGTTCCCAGTGGTGCATAAAGAAAGGCTCCTGTAATAGCTGATTTCATGATACTACAGTCTCCTGCAGCATAGATATCTGCTACACTTGTCTCCATATCCTCATTTACAACAATTGCACCATTTGCTGCCTTTTCTACACATTCTATAAACGCAGTATGTGGTCTAATACCAGCACAATTAATAATCATATCCGCAGTTAATGTTAAGTGATCTGTACCATTTGTTACTACTACGCTTTCAATCACGTCATCTTTTGCACTTAAAGATTCTGCTTTATACCCTGTAAGTACTTGAACTTGATTACGTTCTAATTCTTCTGTTAGGGCTACTGTAATTTCTTCATCCATTGTACTTAAAACACGATCAGCAAGTTCTACTAGCACCACGTTCTTATTGTACTTTCTACATGCTTCAACAAGTTCAAGTCCAATAAATCCTGCTCCAACTACTACTATATCTTTAACATCTTCTTTTTGAAGTTGCTCTTTAACATGGGTGCCATCTGCCACATTACGAATCTCATAAAGATTAGAATATGGCTTATCAAATGGTACAAAGCGATTAACACCTGCTCCACTACCGATTACTAACTTATCATAAGAGTCTGTAAAAGTTTCACCTGTTGTTAAATCCTTTACAGTAACAACTTTTGCTTTTTCATCTACTGATAAGACTTCGTGATTAATCTTAACTGGAATACCACTTGCAACAAATTGTTCTGCTGTTCTAGCAATAAGATCTTCACCTTTTTTAATTTTATCTGAAATGTAAAAAGGAATACCACAAGCACCAAAAGATACTTCCTCTCCTTTTTCATAGACCACTAAATCCACTTGGTCGCCTAAGTTTCTTTTTAATTTAGTAGCTGTACTCATACCTGCAGCTACACCACCAATAATGATTACTTTCATTTCTAGCACCTCATTTCTAGCCAATATAATCTATTATTACTCTTCCATCATGCCTGACTTTGTCACGCCTGCTTTCATATCTTTAAAATGTTCCATATTCATTTGTCCAAGTGTACGATCTACAACAATCGCATTCACCATAGAACCTGTTACATTTAATAATGTTCTACCCATATCTACAATTGGGTCAATAGCAAGAACAGGGCTTACTACTGGGAATGATGATGCAAGTCCTACACCTGAAAGTGCAACTGAAGCAGCCATTGTAGCTGTCCCCGGAATACCTGCAATTCCAAGAGATCCTAATGCCACTACTATAATAGACATTGCAATAAATGTTACATCAATTGGCATACCATTTACATTTGCTACGAAAATAAGTAGTAATGCTGGGAATACCCCTGCACATCCTTGCATACCTGCTGTAGTACCAAATCCAGCTACAAAACTTGCTGTTCCATCATTAACACCTAACTTCTCTGTTAATGTTTCTATTGTAAGTGGTAAACAACCTACACTTGATCTAGAAGTAAATGCTAAAATCATAACAGGGAGTGCTTTTTTAATATAAATAATTGGATTGACACCAAAAATTGCAAGAGCAATAAGCTGAATTACAAACATAATTGCTACCGCCACATATAAAGCAACAATGAAAATACCTACTTCTAAAATACTTGTAAGACCTCTTTGTGCAATAGTATTAGCAAGTAATGCAATAACTGCATAAGGCATATATTTAATAATTGTCATTGCAACACTCATAATAATTTTATGAAGTGCATTGGTTAAATCAAAGAATGGTTTAACCGTATCATAGTACTTCTTAGACATTCTTTTTGCACCCATTCCAAAGAATACTGAGAAAATTACAAGTGCAATAATATTAACATCTACCATCGCCTTTACAGGGTTTGCTGGAAGTAAGCCTCTTAATGTATCTACTACATTATTGACCTCTTTAATCTCAGCACTTCCTCCGGCAATAGCCATACCACTACCTACATTGAATAACATACCTACCCCAAGTCCTACTATTACTGCAATAACAACCATTGTCATTGTTACAATAATAGAGTTCTTAGTCAATTGACCAATATTGGCACCTTCTTTCATATTAATAATAACATGAACGATAGATACCATTACTAATGGAATAACTAACATACGAATTAAATCAATAAAACCATTACCAATTAGGCTATACCACTTCGTTGTTTCAGCTACAAAGGTAATGTCCATAGGATTATCTGAAAATCCTGAAATAGCTTGGATAACAAGACCTAGAACTAATCCAAGGACCGTACCAACGATCATCCTCTTTGAGAAATTTACTTTTTTCTTTTGTAGCCTATTCATTACTACAAATAGTACCACAAGCAAACCAATACAAAGAAGTGTTTTGAAATCACTTAGCATCAAAAATTCTTTAAAAAATACACTATTCATGTTGTCTCTCCTTTAATGTCTTTATATTTTAAGTTAATTCTAAGTATATTATTAATATTTTACTCAGAATCAGCTCTCTAGCATAATATCTAGTATAACTTCATCTGTTTTTTGCATACCTTCACGAGCAAGGGTACCTACTGCAGCAATTGTTTTTTCAACATCATCTTTGACAAGACCTGTCCCTACCTCAAATACATTCCCCTCTAATGCCATTAAATGACCTAAAATCGCAGCATCTAAGCTTGTTGCAATCTTAGCTGCACATGAAGGTTTTGCTCCATCACATACCATACCTGATGCAATAGATAAAGCATTTGTCACTGTATCACTAATAACCTTTACATCTGCGCCTCTTTCTAAATAACTCATACCGCATGCAGCACCACATGCAGCACTTACTGCACCGCAATATGCTGAAAGTCTACCAATACCAGTCTTTTGATGAATACTCATAAGCAGTCCCATAGCAAGGGCACGATAACGTTCTTCCTCTGATGCATTTTTATATTTTGCATACTCAATGATAGGCAATGAACAAGTCATCCCTTGATTTCCACTTCCTACAACAGTTACTACAGGATATGGGCAACCTCCCATTCTTGCATCTGATCCAGCTGATCCCATTGCTTTTAATTTTAGATAAATATTTTCTTCTCCATAGTACTTAGCAATTGTTCTTGCTACTTCATTTCCATACTGTTTTTCTAATCCTGTCTTTGCAATTTCTGTATTATGGGCAAGTACCTGTTCAAACAAACATTTAAGTTCATTTACATCAATCTCTTTAACAAATTTGCAAATTCCTTCAACACTCATCATTGAACGGTCAACACTATAGCCTTTTAGTGTATCATCTTGTAAATTTTCTTCATAGATGACTTCATTGTTTTTAGTAATCTTACTAATATTATTATGTGTACGTTTAAGCTCTACTATAATGTGTTCTTTACCTTTTATGCACTCAACTATAATATGAAGTTTTTCAGATGTCTCTAATTTCTCTAATGTAATAATATTTTTTTCTAGAAGTGCTTTTGCCTCTTCTAATTGTTCCTTTGTTACTTCTTGAAGTATCTCAAGCTCTTTGTCGCTTCCCTTAACAACAAGTCCTAAAGCTACACATGCAAGAATACCTTTTAGACCATCACCATTAGGAATCTCTACACTTTTAGCATTCTTTATAAAATTACCACTACATTTAATAATAACTTTTTCAGGATATGCTCCTAATACTTCACTTGCTTTTGCAGCAGCATATACCACAGCAATAGGTTCTGTACATCCAATAGCTACAACTAGCTCTTCTTTTAAAATTTCTAAGTACTCTCTCTTCATATTCTTTCTCCTCGTGCCCTTTTCTAGTTTTAAATTTATAAGCATTGACAGCAATTTAAAAGTGATTATTAACCTTAATTGATTTTTATTATTACTTATAAATTGTATACTTTAAATACACATTATGTCAATACGTTTTCTATGTATAGTATAGTCATGCTCCATAACTCATTTTTAATACTTTTATTTTATCTTACCATATGACAAAGTACAAAAAAACAGTCTATTTTTCTAGATTAAAAGAGAAATAGACTGTCTAAAAAATTATTTATTTTTTTGCTCTAGATATTCATCGTATGTCATCATACGATCAATTACACCATCTTCTTTAATTTCAATAATACGATTTGAAATTGTTTGAATGAATTGGTGGTCATGTGATGTAAAGAGAATGTTTCCTTTAAAGTTGATTAGACCATTGTTAAGAGCTGTAATAGACTCAAGGTCTAAGTGGTTAGTTGGTTGATCAAGAAGAAGAACGTTAGAACCTGCTAACATCATACGTGAAAGCATACAACGTACTTTTTCTCCCCCTGATAATACTTTTGCTGATTTAAGAGCATCTTCACCAGCAAAGAGCATACGACCTAAGAAACCACGAAGGTAACTTTCTGTTTTTTCATTTTCAGAGTATTGACGTAACCAGTTAATAAGATCTAAATCACAATCATTGAAGTATTCACTATTGTCTTTAGGGAAGTAAGATGTAGATGTTGTAACACCCCATTTAACAGTTCCTGAATCTGGTTCCATTTCCCCAGCAAGGATTTTGAAAAGTGTTGTTACAGCAATTTCATTTTCCCCTAAAATAGCAATTTTATCTTCTTTATTTACACGGAATGTAACATTTTCTAATACTTTTTCACCATCAATTGTTTTTGATAAGTTTTCTACGTAAAGAATTTCGTTACCAACTTCACGATCTTGGTTAAATGCTACGAATGGATAACGTCTTGAAGATGCTGGCATCTCATCAATTGAAATCTTATCAAGCATTTTTCTACGTGATGTTGCTTGTTTAGATTTAGATTTATTAGCAGAGAAACGAGTGATGAAGTTTTGAAGTTCTTTAATCTTATCTTCGTTTTTCTTATTTTGAGCTTTCATAAGGGCTTGAACCATTTGACTTGATTCATACCAGAAGTCATAGTTACCTACGTACATTTTAATTTTACCATAGTCAATATCTACTGTATGTGTACATACTGTATTTAAGAAGTGACGGTCATGAGATACTACAATAACTGTACCTGGGAAGTCTAAAAGGAAGTCTTCTAACCAGTTTACAGAGTCGATATCTAAATGGTTAGTAGGCTCATCGAGTAAAAGAATTCCTGGCTCACCAAATAATGCTTGAGCAAGTAATACTTTAACTTTATCTCCACCTTGAAGATCTTTCATAAGGCTGTAATGAAGGTCAATGCCAACACCTAACCCTTGAAGAAGTTGTGATGCTTCTGATTCAGCTTCCCAACCATTCATTTCTGCAAATTCACCTTCTAATTCAGATGCTTTAACACCATCTTCATCTGTAAAGTCTTCTTTTGCATAAAGTGCATCTTTTTCTTGCATGATTTCATAGAGTCTTGCGTTCCCTCTAATAACTGTCTCAAGTACAGGACATTCATCATATTGGTAATGATCTTGTTTTAATACAGACATTCTTATATTAGAAGGAATACTAATTTCACCTGTTGAACTATCAATCTCACCTGATAGAATCTTTAAGAATGTAGATTTACCAGCACCGTTAGCACCGATTACTCCATAACAGTTACCTGGAGTGAATTTTAAGTTTACATCTTTGAAAAGCTTGGTACCACCGTACTGTAAGCTTACATCTGTTACTGTAATCATTGTATTCTCCTTTTTTCGTTTATTATCGCAATGCTCATTATAGCATATTCTCTAGCAAATAGTAAACTTTCTTATCATTTACTCATTACGAATATACAATGATAGCTTGCATCAGCGTCAAAAGGTACACCTTCAAAATCACCATAACATTCTATATTCTTATATCCTACTTCAACTAACATTGCCTCTAATTCATCTTTTAAAAGGGGTATGAGCATGGTTGTATGCTCTTCTACCTTATCTTTTAGATGGAATTTGGTATCAAAAGCTACTTGTGTTTGATCTTCATTCATGCGATAGCTTCTAAAAAATTGCATTCCTATTTCTTCATTTGTAATAGGAGGAAGTTCTGTTACATTATGACGCATGACGCGATCATAGTTTACGATCTGTACGACAAATTTCCCATCTGCTTTAAGAATGGTATTTAGATCTTTTAAAAAGCCTTTAATCTTTTCTTTTGTTTCTAAATGCACAATAGAATTGCCGATGCAGTATGCTCCGTCAAAATGCCCTTCTATACAATCTTTAATATTTTCCATACTACAATGAATTAATGCAAGTTCTGCCTCTTCTATATCTGCTTTTGCTTTTGCACTCTCGATCATACCAGCGTCTGCATCTAATGCTGTCATTAGGTACCCTAACTTGGCTAAAGCTAAAGCATAGCTTCCTGTACCACAAGCTATATCTAGTAGCTGTTTAGGTGCTTGTCCTAAAGTTTTTTGTAAAAATGTAATTTGTGTGCCATAAGCGGGAAAAATATAATCATAACATGATGCGATTGAACTATAAAATGACATACTAACTCTCCTCTTTCACCAAAATAATATTGTTATCCTTATTTCTATTTTACCCTTAAAATAAAAATTTAATAGTCATATGAATTGCTTTTTTGTTTTAAACCTCGTATACTTATTAACGGCGTTTATGCTAAGACAGTTCGAAAACCTCCTGTCTTAAAATAAAACTAGGTAAAGGAGAATAAAAAATGCAAAAAAACTTTTCAACAAAAAGACTGGTGACAGTCGCTCTCGTTGCTGCACTCTACGCAGTACTAACAGTGGCACTTGCTCCTATTAGTTACGGTAATCTACAGTTTCGAGTTTCTGAACTTATGGTTCTGCTTGCTTTCTTTGACCCATTTTACATAGGTGGCCTTACACTGGGTTGTTTCATCGCTAACCTCTTGGGACCAAATGGTATTATGGATATTATCTTTGGAACACTTGCTACGTTTATAAGTGTTACAGCGATTAGCCTAACAGCTAGGTATAGTAAAGGAAGTAAGATAGGCCTTTGTATCGCTTCTATATGGCCAACACTTTTCAATGGTCTTATCATTGGCTGGATGCTTAACTATCTCTTTAAGCTTCCTTTAATACTTACCATGTTAGAAGTAGGTTTCGGTGAATTTGTTGTTGTTTCAATAGTAGGTGTTCCTCTTTTTGTATTTATTATGCAAAAGTATCCACATCTATTATCTATGCATAAAAAAACACTTGCCAAATAGGCAAGTTTATTTTTCAAGAGGCGTATCCCATACGCCTCTTTTTTATGGTCTATATGGCTAATTGATTAGCTAAATAGATTTTTAATTGTTCTACACGGTTAGATTTTACTTTTGCTACTTCAAAGGTAATATTTTTATAAGTAACTGAGATACTTTGCTTTGGAATCCATCCTATTAAATGCACAACAAATCCACCTATTGTATCAAAGTGTTCACATTCAATTTCTAACCCTAACTTCTTGTTGACATCTTCAATATGAGCGAGTCCATCTACCAAATAGGTATGCTCATCTATTTTAGCAATCTCTTCATGAGTTTGATGCTCATCTAATAGGTCACCTACAATCTGACTTACAATATCTTCGATTGTAATAATCCCTTGAAAATCTCCATACTCATCTAGAATCATTGCCATATTATTTTTTGTTGATTGAAGCTCTTTAAATAAAGTATCAATACTTTTTGTTTCAGGAACATAATATGCAGGTCGTACTAAACTTTCTATATCAACCTTTTCTATTCCACATTTTAGGGCTGCTTCATAAAGTTCCTTAGCATGTAATATACCTATTACATTGTGAGGTTCTTCTTTATATACCGGAATACGCGAAAAGTGCTTATCCATAACTTGATTTAAAATGGTTACATTATCCTTTTTCAAATCAATACTATATACGGTTGCCCTCGGCGTCATAATTTCTATAGCTGTTTTATCATCAAATGAAAATACGCTATATAACATTTCTTTTGCTGTTGCATCGATAACACCTTTTTCATTTCCTTCATCAATAAGTGTTTTGATGTCCTCTTCAGAAATTTGTTTTTTGAGCCTTCCTCCCTTAGAACTTGTTAATGATCTAACCCATTTAAAAATATGCCCAGGCCTCGGCTGGTCATCCACAGTGATTCCCCCTTTAATTTAAATAATAGTATACTCTATACATATGCATTACTTTAATATTTTTGCCAATTTCCTTCAATAAATCTAGCAACACCTGATTCATTATGATGGCCGATAATAGCTGTGCTTAGCTCTTTTATCTTCTCAACTGCATTTTCTACTGCATAACCATAGTCTGCAAGTTCAAACATCTCAATATCATTATAATTATCACCGAAGCAAACAATTTCTTCATATCCATAATCACGTTTGAGCGTTTTAATTGCATTGGCTTTTGAAACAAGATGGCTATAGACCTCTAGATAGTAAACACCTTTTTCATAGATATCTTCATAATATACCTGACTGAGTCCATCATAGTCTTTTAGTGCTTCATAGATTGTATGAATTTTTTCTTGATCACCCATCATAACAAAGTATAACACTTTTTCCTTATGTGCAACTGTTTCATGCTTAAATATTTTTTGTGGCTTATTTTGTCTCTCATCATAGAACCTTTGTTCAACTGGATGATTGAAGTCTCCATGGTAAGCAATAAGCTGATTATCTTCTATACAATATACAAATGCTGATTGCTGATTTTCTTTTAATACATTTTCAATCACATTAGCCATTTCTGTACCTAAGTAGTTGACTTCTTCGTAGGTTCCTTTATTTATATTATATATAGCCGCACCATTCATAACTACCACTGGTGCACTAAGACTAAGACCTTCTAATAATGTGACAACTGTAGCAGGTGTACGTGCTGTTGCAACGCTAAATTGTAATCCTTCTTCTACTGCTTTATTAATGACTTCTTTTGTATAAGAAGTTATTTGTTTGTCTCTATTTAAAAGTGTTCCATCTAAATCTGAAATCCATAATGTTTTTGCTTGCATAATGCCTCCTCAAATGTTGTCTTACTTCATTATAACAGATTTCATCCATATAATGACTGGTATTTGCATACAATAATGATACATGTTAAACTGTTACCATTATATATGTGGGAGGCCTATATGACAACTTTTCTTATACGATTATTTGTAAAAAATCCTGAAGATATTAAAAATCCCTTTGTACGCGAAAGATATGGTCTATTAGGGAGCTGGGTTGGTATCTGCTGTAACCTTGTCCTCTTTTTAAGCAAATTGCTTATCGGGCTTATTTCTGCCAGTGTTTCCATTATGGCTGATGCGGTTAACAACTTATCAGATGCAGCTTCATCCATTGTAACCCTTGTAGGTTTCAAAATTTCTGCCAAACCAGCTGACGAAGACCACCCTTTTGGACATGCAAGAGTGGAATATATAGCTGGACTTGTTGTCTCCTTTATTATTATCTTTTTAGGTATTCAACTTGGTTTATCTTCAATCAACAAAATCTTCACACCAGAACCTATGAGTGTATCTCTTGTAACGATTATTGTTCTTATTCTTTCTATATTAATGAAGCTATGGATGAGTTTTTTTAACCGCCACCTTGGTAATCGAATTAATTCATCTACATTAAAAGCTACTGCTACCGATAGTCTCAACGATGTTATTGCCACAAGTGGTGTCTTAATTTCTGTAATTATTTACTTCTTTACCTCATGGAATCTAGATGGCTATATCGGCGTTGTTGTGGCAGGTTTCATCATTTATTCCGGTATCAATGTCATTCGTGAAACAGTAAGCCCTCTCTTAGGAGAAGCACCTACTTTAGAACTTGTAGATGAAATTCAAAACAAGCTTTTAAGCTATGAAGGTGTACTTGGCATTCACGATCTTATGGTTCATAACTATGGTCCAAATCGTTGTTTTGCTTCTGTTCATGCAGAAGTTTCTGCTACAGAAAACATTCTTGTAAGCCATGATCTCATCGATACCATTGAACGCGACTTTGCACTTGAACTTGGTATTCATTTAGTTATTCACTTAGATCCAATCATTCAAGACGATGAACTTACAAATACACTTCATTCATTAGTCATTAATTGTATTCACGAGATTGATCCTCTACTATCTATTCATGATTTTAGAGCTGTCCAAGGTGTGACACATACTAATCTTATCTTTGATATAGCAGTTCCTCATAACTTTGTTTCATCTGATAAAGAACTTGCTTATTTAGTCAATCAAGCTGTTAAAAACTATGATGAGAGCTTCCACTGTGTAATTACCGTTGATCGAAGCTATCTCTCTACTACAATAAACACCACAAAGTAATTACTTTGTGGTGTTTTGTTTTTTATCTGGATAAGAGCCACAAGCACAAGGTAAGACTTCTACCTCAAAAAGGATACGTTTCCTTATGCGAGACATACGTTTTTTATCAACATAGTCTGCCATAATCTTATATCTACCTGCACGAGTAGCTTGAATAAGCCATACATGTTTATTATGATCATTAACTACCTCTTCGGTTATCTTCATACCTTGAGGTATATTCAATTGCCATTTAAATCTTCCATCTACCTGCTCGTCTAGTTCAATTTTCATATTCTGTCCTACTGTCGCCTGATTATATCCAGGTAGAAGTTGATATTTCACTTCTTCAATTTTATCTCCTGTATGCCTGAAGAGTCCAGTTTGCTCCTCTGATTGATTAAGAATAGAAAGTAGTGTCCATGCCACAATTGCTGTCTGTACTTGAGTATTCATTATCAGTAACCTCCTAGCTAGACATAAAACATATTACCACTAATATCCTATTCTTATTTTACATATTATGTGCCTTTTCCCTAAAATATTTTAATCATCCCAAATTAAGGACACTTATAAAAATAGAGGCGCTACACCCTCATGTGTTAGCGCCTCTATTTTTATATCTTTTATTAGAATCCTAATGGAATACCAAAAGTGAAGAATCCAATTAGTAATGTTGACCATACAATTAAGAATGCAATTGAGTATGGTAACATAAGTGCAATCATATCTCCAATTGTGTATTCTGGTTTGTATTTTTTCATGAATACGAGTACAACACCTGCATAAGACATAAGTGGTGTAATAATGTTTGTAGATGAGTCAGCTACACGGAATGCCGCTGCTACAACATCTGGTGTCATTCCTGAATGTACTTGGAATAACATTGGTACGAAGATTGGACCAAGAAGCATCCATTTTGATGTTAAACCACCTACAAAGAGGTTGATAAGTGCTGTTACAAGGATAAATCCAATAATAAGTAAAACTGGTGAGTTATCAAGTCCCATTGATTGAAGACCTTTTGCTCCAAGGAATGTAATATATGTTCCCAGATTAGAGTTACTTAAAAGCGCTAAGAAGTTATATGAGAAGAATGTTAAAACAAGTACATAACCCATGTTACCCATTTGTTTTGCCATTGCTTTGATAATATCTTGAGCTGACTTAAACATACCTACTTTGATACCAAAGAATACACCTGGTACAAAGAACATAAATGTAATCATTAAAATAATGTTATCTAAAAATGGTGTTACTTTTGCACCTTCTTCATTAATGTATGTAGCTAAAGGACCAAACCCTAACATTGCTACAATAGCACCTGCTACTAATAAACCAAGACCTGCCCATTTTAAACCTTTATTTTCTTCTGGTTTAACAGTGAAGTCACTTAAATCAATATCTTCTGGAACAACATAATCTTGTTTTTCAAGTTTAGGTTTAATAAATTTGATAGTTACAAATGCCCCTACAATTGAAAGAACAAATGTTGAAGCTACTACAAAGAAGTAATGCATTGTTGGTGCATTTAATGCTTGCCCTGCTGCATTTACAAATGGCACCCCTTGGCTCTCTGCAAAGAGCTGAGCATTTTTACCAATGATAACGTCAATTGATGTTGCTGGAATAAGGTTAGCACTAAATCCAGCTGAAACCCCAGCAAATGCTGCTGCCATACCGATAAGTGGGTTTTTCTTAAGACCTGCATATAAAAGACCTGCAAGTGGAATAAGGATAATGTAACCTGCATCTGAAGCAATACTACTCATAATCCCTAAAAATACTAATACAAATGGTAAATATTTATCTGATACTTTAAGTCCTACTTTTTTAATAAGTGCTGTAAGAAGACCTGATTCTTCTGCAATCCCTACACCAAGCATAATGATAAGGATTGTACCAAGTACCCCTCCACCATAACCTAACCAGTTTTTAAGTAGAGCATTGTCAAAGATCCATCTAATATTTTCTGATGTAAACATGTTCTTAATCTCATTTACAACAGTACCCCCATCAGCTCCCATAGTTTCGAATGTTTTACCACCTAATACAAGTGTTAAAAGCATTACTACTACATAAAGCCCAATAAAGATAATAACTGGATCAGGAATTTTCTTACCTATCTTTTCTATGAAAGATGTACGTGTTTTCTTTTCTGCCTTCATCTCTAATCCCTCCTGTTTACTAAGCTGTCTATTTTTCGTTTGTCGTTAACCTTATGTTAACTTATTTATGTAACCATAATAGCATCTGTTTTGCAAGTTGTAAACCCCTTTTGTGCATTTTCTTATTTAAAGCATATTTTACACACATCTATTTTAGATCATTTTTTTCTCTCTTTTAATCTTTCATTTTTCTCATTCTTTATTCACTTTATCCCACTAAAGTCCTTTATAATTCAAGCTTTCATAGAGTTTATCTTTAATATAATTATGTATTTTCTTCTATAAACATAAAAAAAGAAGTAGCCTATTAAGGATACTTCTTTTTGGTAAAGATTTGTTTTTTCATCTTATGTCTATTAATTTTGCAAGTCATCATAACTCAAATTGCAATTTATCATTCCTATTTCTGAATTTTTAAAATTTAACTTCCTTTTATTCATTACATTCGTCTACTCTTCTTACGGTAAACCCACCTTCATTAAGTGCTTGAATAAGTGCCTTAACATTTTTAACATCTACACGTAGTATAATCTCTCTTAAATTCATCACTTCAATATCAATTTCTGCAATACTTATAATATTAACCCCTTGCTTTGTAATGATTTCAGTAAGAGTTGCTAGTCTTCCCTTTACATCTCTTGTAGTGACTTCAATTCTTGTATGCCCTACACCTAATATTTTATTAAAGGTCTTGAAAATAGCTTTATGGGTAACAATTCCTATAAACTCACCTTTCTCATTTTCAACAGGAACAAATTGTAGATTATGTTCTGCAAGTACTTGTCCTGGTACTTCAACTAAATCTCTCTCTTTTACTGCAGCAATTTTTGTTTTCATAAGTTCTACTATAGGGCGCTTTAAAAAGATTTCTTTCTCTTCACTACCATTAAAGTATTCTTCAAATATATATTTTTTAGAGATAACACCTACAAATTTTTTACCTGTTACTACTGGCAAAGATAAAAGGTGGTTTGTATCAATAAGTGCAATTGTGTCAGCAATAGTTGTTTGTACATCTACAACAGTAAGCTTTTCCACAGGAATCATGATATTTTTAACTAGCATAATTATTCCTCCTTAATTATGTAATATTTTAATTATATCACATTATATAATTATTTTCAGCGGACTTTATATATAGTGCATTATATTCTTTACATTAAATATAATTATTGTAAAATTTGACTACTACACCTTAAACTGTTATAATATCTTTATCTTCATTTGCTGGAGTAGCTCAGTAGGTAGAGCACATCACTCGTAATGATGAGGTCGTGAGTTCGATCCTCATCTCCAGCTTTACAAAAAGGTACACATCATCTTTGATGTGTACCTTTTCTTTTTACCTATATCCAATCTAAACGTAAACAGGGTTGATACACTACGTCATTAGTGCCCAACCCTGTTCTCTCATTTATTCTATTTACTTTCTACCCGTTTTTGATATTTATATCTATATAAGATATTATAGATATTCTATATTTATTAAAGAGTCTTTCTAATATTTTTCGTTTAAATCTGTATATTTGCTTATTTTTAAAAAAGCTTTTTGATATTTGCTATATTATCTTTTCCGTTAATCTTATTTATATATTTCGTCTACATATTTCTATATTTTATTTTGGGAGAGGATATTTCATATATTTTGATATTTACTGAATTAGGATTTTAAACATAAATTGGGAGAGGGACGTTTAAATCCTAATCTTTAGTTCGTACATCTATATTTTTGCATACTTTTAAAATATGTTGGGGGTAATAAGGACTCTTTAAAATAGAATTTGAGTAAATTTGTACGATCCTCCTTCTTTGCAAATTTACATAACCGATTAGGTTAAAACGGGCTTTGTTCGCACAAAAAAAACACCTGTTATAACTAACTGTTATCTGCTTCGGTAACTGGCTACCATCTCTACTAAATGTAGAATTAAGGCCCTGTAGTTTTGCGTCATTACCTTTCGGTAATTTTGCCTTTATCGGTCATGTGGTGCTTAACATCTTATATATCGACTTATTTTTAAAACACTTTATAGCTTTTTAGAAAAAAAATTAAATTTTTTTCTAGTTTTTTTCTAAAAGATGTCGAATACAGTCTTCTACTGAATCAACAGTATATTTTACATAGGATTTTAGATCTTCTTCTGCATGATTAAATGTAAAAGACGATGGATAACTTTCAAACATACTTAGATCATTCCATGAATCACCAATTACATAAATATGTTCTTCACTGCTTTCAAGTTTATCCATAAGTTTAGCAATGCCTGAAGCTTTCGAACACCCCTTAGGCACTATATCAATAAAAGTTTGATTACGATAAGCTATAATATCATTTCTATATCTAGTATTTAACTGATTCTTAATCTTTTCTACTTCATCCACTGTCGCACCAAGGGCAATTAATGAAATAAGCTTAATCTCACCACTTTTTTCATTCATTTCTTCTTTTGATACTTTTTGTACTTCTAATGCCATCTGGTCAATAAAATCCGGATAACGATCCATATACGTACTGTATCCATCTACATAAGCCATATAAAAGCCATCTTTCTGGTCATAAGCATCATAAATCTCTTTAGCTATACTTTGTTTTATATTTTTTTCATAATAAGATTCTAAATGACTATCTAAAATGAATGCTCCATTACATAGTACAAGACCATCTATATCTAAGTCATATTGTTCAAATACCTGTTTGGTATTAGCAAAGTCTCTTCCTGTACATAAAATAAAAGAATGTCCCGCTTCCTTTAAAAGCTTTATAGCATCAAGTGTCGTTGTAGCAATTTCTCCATTAATTAATAATGTTCCATCTATATCTGAAGCCAAAGTTCTCTTCATTCTATTCCTCCATATTTTTATCATCTAAAGTTCCTCTATATGCCTTACACCTTCGGCACTACTTAACAAACTCAAAAATTTTGCATGTTCTATTTTGGCAGGTGCTTTAATCGTTAGTAATGTAATAACTTGAGTATCAGTTTTAATCTTAGGTTTGATAATATCTATTTCAGCCACTTGTAAGTGATTTGCCTTAGCAAAATCAAAAAAATCACTTACACTGCTCATATTCGTAAATTCCACATATACGTTAATAACCTTAGATTTTGCAGCTACCTTATGGGTAACACTGTGCAAGGCTGTCATTGCTATGAAAATATAGATATAGGCAATAATAGCTCCACTATAAAATCCTATTCCTATAGCAAGCCCTACACATGCTGATGCCCATAAGGCTGCTGCTGTTGTAAGTCCCTTCACTTGATTTCTTCCTGTTACAATAATTGTACCTGCTCCTAGGAATCCTATACCACTTATTACTTGTGCACCCATTCTAACAGGATCCCCACTAAGACCCCATTTTTCAAATACATATTGATTAGTAATCATTGTTAAGGCTGCACCCATACATACAAGCATATAGGTTCTAAAACCAGCCGGCCTTTTCTTTTTAACTCTTTCTAGTCCTAATAATCCACCAAAAAGTAGAGCCATTCCTAGCCTTACACTAATCGATAAAATATTAATTTCGGATAAAGCATGTTGTAATGTTTCCATATCCATTTCCTCAATAATATCATTTTGTCTAATATCTCCTAGTATAAGCCTTTTTCAATTTTTAATGCCCTTCTTATAAAAATAAGGAAAATAGAACTGTAAAAATACCTGTCATTCCTATCGCAAGTCCTGACATAGCACCTTCAAGCTCTCCGATTTGAATAGCCTTACTTGTTCCCATGGCATGACTTGATGCCCCTATAGCCAAACCAGCAGCCACTGAATGCTTTTCTAACTTAAGGACCTTGATCATACTAGGCGCTACCACTGCCCCTAATATACCTGTTATAACAACTGCCCCTATTGTAATCCCCGCTATACCTCCTTGCTTACTTGCAACTTCTATAGCAATAGGTGTTGTAACGGACTTAGGAATAAGTGATGCAGTAATCGTATCACTTATTCCAAAAAGCTTACATAACAAAATAACACTTGTAATAGAAGTTAATGCGCCTACAGCTGTAGAAATAAGGATGGGCAAAATATTAGTCTTTAATGTTTCTAAATGCTCATACATTGGAATAGCTAATGCTACTGTTGCAGGTCCTAAGAATAAATTAATCAAGTCTCCTCCTTTATTAAATGCTTCTAGAGGTATATGACAAGTTTGTATCACTATGATTACAATTCCTATAGCAATAAGTAGTGGGTTGAGTACAGCTACTCCTGTTGTTTTATGTACTTTAAGACCAATCTGATAAGCTACTAAACATAATACAATCCCCATAAAAGGTGATGCCATCATTGCTTCCATCTATCTATTCCTCATTCTTTCTTGTAGTTTAGTAATACCTTTAGCTGTAAAAGCTGTTACTGTAAACGTTATAAACGTAGTCAAAATACAGATTGCTAATATGGGTAGTAAGTCTCCTTTTACTGTTTCAATACTCTCTATAATTGATACACCTGCCGGTATAAAGAAAAATGCCATATTACCTAATAAAAATTTACCTAACGTTTGAATCTGCCTAAGCTTTATCCATTTTAGAAGTAGTAAAATAAACAGGGCTAACATCCCAATTATATTACCTGGTATGGAAATTGGTAATAATGACGCAATACCTTCCCCTCCTAAATAAATTCCAAAAATCACTGCTAGCTGAATAAACATATGTGCATCCATAAAAATCTCCTTCACTACAGTTAATTATATTGCAGTTCTATTATCTGCCTTCAGTCTTATAATTTCAAGTGTAATTAAGAGCAAAATAAAAAAAGGAACTCAAAAAGAGTTCCTTTTTAAAACTTATTAAGACATGTAAGATACTACACCACGTGCACTATCCATACAAA
Organism: Niameybacter massiliensis; assembly: GCF_001282685.1. GTDB lineage: Bacteria > Bacillota > Clostridia > Lachnospirales > Cellulosilyticaceae > Holtiella > Holtiella tumoricola. The sequence goes on from NZ_LN875035.1 coordinate 1,019,647, forward strand.
TTGTTGTTCCATTTTTTAAGATTGTAGTTGCATTTGTTGCACCTACGATTACAGGAATATCCAAAGCCATTCCAACGATTGCTGCATGTGAATTAACACCTGATTGCTCAGTAATAATACCAGCAGCTTTTTTAATAAGTGGGAAAAGTTCATTTGAAGTTTGTGGAACAACTAAGATGTCACCATCGTTAAAGTTGTTTTTTACATCTTCAATGCTGTTACAAATACATACATTACCACTTACACTCTTTTCGTTAAGACCAGTTCCAGATACTAAAATCTTTCCCACTACATCAACTTTCATGATGTTTGTAGTACCAGATACTCCAAGAGGCATACCTCCTGTAAGTACTACTAAATCACCTTTTGATACAATACCTGTTTGTTCTGCAGCTTCAATAGCTGTTTCGAATAAATCAGTTGTGTTATCTTTTTCATCCATGAGTACTGGAATAACGCCCCATGTCATAGCAAGTTGGTAGTAAGTTTCTTTAGATGTTGTACATCCAATAATTGGACATGTTGGACGGTATTTAGAAATCATACGAGCTGTACGTCCTGATTTTGTAACAGTAACGATTGCTTTTGCTCCTAAATCATGTGCAGCTGCACATGTTGAATGAGAGATCGCATGAGTTACATTTTGTACTTCATCATCTTTTCTATTTTTGAAACGATTTACATAATCGATATCTCTTTCTGTTTGAAGTGCAATACGAACCATGATTTTTAAGGCTTCTACTGGGTAAAGACCTGCTGCTGTTTCACCTGAAAGCATGATTGCACTTGTCCCATCATAAATTGCATTTGCAACGTCATTAGTTTCTGCACGTGTTGGTCTAGGATTTTTCATCATAGAGTCAAGCATTTGTGTTGCAGTAATAACTTGTTTACCTGCTGTGTAAACTTTTTTGATGATCATTTTTTGAAGAGCTGGTACTTCTTCAAGAGGAATTTCTACACCCATGTCACCACGAGCAACCATTACACCGTCAACTACACGAATGATTTCATCAATGTTGTTAACACCTTCACGGTTTTCGATTTTAGCAATGATTTTAATATCGTTCGCATTACATTCTTTAAGAATTTTACGGATTTCTAAAATATCATCTGCTGTTCTTGTGAAAGAAGCTGCAATGTAATCAAAGCCTGTTTTAGCACCGAACATAATATCTTCTCTATCTTTTTTACTAATGAATGGCATTGAAAGGCTAGCTTCTGGTAAGTTAACCCCTTTATTATTTGAAAGTGCACCATCATTAATAACTTTACAGATAATGTCTGTATTATCTTTAATATCGATAACATTTAATTCAATAAGACCATCATCTAAAAGAATAGCTGAACCTACGTGAACATCGTTTGGTAAGTTTTTGTATGTTACGCTTACGATCTCTTGTGTTCCTTCAAGATCTCTTGTTGTAAGTGTGAATGTATCGCCTTTTTTAAGCATAATTTTTGAGTCTTTAAATTTACAAACACGGATTTCTGGACCTTTTGTATCTAACATTGTTGCGATAGGAAGTCCTAGTTGTTCTCTAAGTCTTACAACTGTGTCGAATTTTTGTTTGTGACCTTCATAATCCCCATGTGAAAAGTTAAAACGTGTGATGTCCATACCTGCAAGCATTAACTCACGTAATACTTTTTCGTCATCAGTTGAAGGACCAAGTGTACATATGATTTTTGTTTTTCTCATGTTTTTCACTCCATTACTCTAGCTGTCTAATCTATTTTGTTTCTCTTACATCATACTGTATATAGGCCCCTATATTCAAGTATGAATGTCGGGATTTATTAATTTTGTAGATATTTATATAGTATGCCTAATTATTTTACATTTATTTAGTGTTTCTGATAGCTATTTTTTGACATTTTTCTATTTTATTTTTCTACTCTCTTTGTATATATGTTTACACATTCTCGCCACAATATTCTAAACACTTTGTTTTATGCACTTATTGCACAAGAATTTTTCAATAAATTCTAACTCCTAAAAAATAATTATGAGCCTTTCTTAATCTATTACCTAAACGTAAATTTCTTCAAAAAGCATATATAAAAAGCAATACACTATTAGTGTATTGCTTTTTATATATGCAGGTAACAGGACTTGAACCTGCATGAAGAAACCCCTCAATAGAACCTGAATCTATCGCGTCTGCCATTTCCGCCATACCTGCTTATTCAAATATTCACACTATTATTCTATCACTTTTATCTTAAATAAACAATATTATAGCTTAAATTATTATATCATCGCACAACAATACCCATTATATATCCTGCTAATATAAAGCCACAATTCCAAATTGCAATACCACCTATAGAGTAAATTGTAAAACTCCATACTTTCATTTTCCCTGTTCCTGCAACTAATGAAATAAGTGTTCTTGCTACAGGAATGAGACGACTAATAAATACACCTTTATTTCCATACTTATCTAAGTACCCAAAACTCTTATCAATAGCTGGTCTAGATTTTTTAAACTTATTGTACACCTTATCTACAACAGGACTTCCTATATAATATCCTAATGCATACAAACTATAACTTCCTAACATACCTGCAATGACAGATATAACTAAGGCATAAATAAAATTAATATTACTTGTTGCTACTAAGAATCCTGCAGCAGGCATAATAATTCCTGCTGGTAGCCCAGGCAAATTTAAATATTCTAAGTATACAATAATGAATAAGAAAATAATCCCATAATCTTGCATATATTGTACAACTGTCTCCATATTTTCCATATACTTTCCTCTTTATAATATATTTTCCTTATTTCTTCATTACTATTATAATCATTTTTATTATAATTATAATACCCTAATTATACTGTAGTAAAAAACCATTAAGAAATAATAAAGATTGCTTTCATTTTCAAGTGACAGTTGTTATACTTATCATATTGATTTTTTATAACATGTCAGACTTATGTGTTTTTTACACACTTTAATAGATGATTCATTTTATATAAAAGGAGTTAAAATTATGTCAATCAAAATTGTAACAGATAGTACAAGTTATCTACCTGAATCTCTTTGCAAACTTTACGATATATCTATCGTTTCCCTCAATGTTATTATGGACGGTGTAAGTCAGCGTGAAATAGACCTTTCAAATGACACATTTTATACTAAAATGGCTGAATCTCGCGAGATTCCTACATCTTCTCAACCTATTCCAGAAGAAATGATGGAAACATTTGAATCCCTCATTAAACAAGGCCATAGCATTCTTGGTATTTTTATCTCTTCAGAGATGAGTGGTACTTATGCAAATAGCCACCTTATGAGAGACCTACTACTTGAGAAATATCCAGATGCTGACATTCACTTTTTTGATTCCCTTACTAACTGTATGCAAATGGGATTTATTGCTGTAGAAGCAGCAAAAGCTGCCCAAGCTGGTGCTTCTATGGAAGAAGTATTAGAGCGCTGTGCATATGTACGCCAGCATAGCCGTTTTGTGTTTACTCCTGAAGTGTTAACTTACCTTCAAAAGGGTGGGCGTATTGGTGGTGCCGCTGCACTTCTTGGAAACTTCCTTCAAATCAAGCCTATTTTAACGGTTAATCCTGATGGAAAAACAGACGTTTACACTAAAGTACGTACCAAGAAAAAAGCTGTTGCCAAATTAATCGAAATTCTCCTAGAAGAGATTGGAGATAAAGCAAACTTAGAAGATGTTATTGTACATCATATTAATTGTGAAGAAGAAGGGAAAGCTCTAGCCCATGCACTTTCTACACAATTAGATAAATCTGTTTCTATCCAATCTATTGGTCCTGTTATAGGCCTTCATGTTGGACCTGGTAGCATTGGTATTGCTTATCATTATAAAGCGCATTAATTCCACAAAAGGTGGTATTGCATCCTTATGCAATACCACCTTTATCTATATCATCATTATATACTTGTGTGTACCATTGCCCCAGTACCTTATCTGTTTTCAAAATATGTTCTGTAATCCATTCTGTAATAAATCCTACTAAATCTAGGAGGCATTGGGTTTGATTTTCATCTACTGTATAAATATCTATACTATCCATCTTCTCAATAAAATCTTGATGCATAACTTTATGAGAAAATAGCTTATTATATTTAATTTTCATCATCAATTTTTCTTCTTCAGCAAAATGGAATTTTGTATAATCTTTTAGTTCCTCTGCTAATTGCATAATCTCATCAAATCGATCAGTATAACTTGGAAGCATTAATAATTCATGGGCAGCTTCAGCAATTTCAAATAATCGTTGATGTTGTTCATCAATGATATCCACTTTAACTTTAAAACTATCTTGCCATTTTATCATCTGTAACACCTCTTTTATATTTCATTATAATGAGTATAGCATCTTTTTACTCCATACAAAAGATAAACTATGTTATTTTTTATTTCTTCTATTTAAATATTTTCTTTATTTTAAGTAATTTTTAAGTTCTACTTCATTACATATTTTAAAGCTATTTTTATAAAAATCGATAAGTCCTTCATCTTTCATTCTAGAAAGTTCTCGTGACATAGCACTTCTAGATACATTTAAATATTCTGCCAAATCATTACGATTAAGAGGAATATTAAACGCCCTTTGCCCTTCTTTATAACTTTGTTCTAATAAATAAAGAGCTAATTTTTCACGCATTCCTTTTAAAATGAGATAATCAATCTTTTGATTAAGATGATAGTTCTTTTCACCTAGTACATAAAGCATATTCCGAATAAGTTGTTTATGAAAGCCACAACTTTCCCCACATGTCATAAGAATCTTTTCATATGGAATAAATGCAACTTCTGTATTTGTTTTCGCTCTTACAGAAACAGGACTCATACGTTTCTTTGTACATACAATGCCTTCTCCAAAAATTTCCCCTGTACCAAGTACGCCTACAATCATTCGATCTCCTGCTCTATTTTCTTTAATAATCTCAACTTCGCCTTCTACTACAATACTTACCTCTTCTATCACAGAATGAAGTCTAATAATAAATTCACCTTCATTATATTTCTTTGTTTTAAGATTTAAACACCCTAAAAGAGACTCTGTATATATTGTATCAATTTCATTAAATAAAATGGATTTTTGAACAGCCTCTATTACCTTTGTCATTTTATTTCCTCCATATTTACAAAATGTTGCTGTAGCAACACCACTTTTTTTATTTTTATATTATCTTATAAACATAAAAATTATGCAACTTACACAAGGAGTGATTGAATATATGAAAAATCAAGAAATGTTTTGTTACCAATGTCAAGAAACAGCTCATAACACAGGATGTACTAAAGTTGGTGTTTGCGGTAAAACCTCAGAACTTGCTAACTTACAAGATTTATTAATTTACGTTACAAAAGGACTTTCCCAAGTGACTACACGATTAAGAAGTGAAGGTGTAGAAATTAGTCCATCTATTAATCACTTTATTACTTTAAACTTATTCACTACTATTACAAATGCCAACTTTGATGATGCTATTTTCTTCTCACGTATCCAAGAGACATTAGCTATAAGAAATGAGCTATTACAACAGCTTAATATTAAAACAGATCTATCAGATGCAGCTTTATGGAATCTTACTTCTAAAGAAGACATTTACGCTTCATTAAATCAAAAAGCTTCTGCATCAGAAGTAGGTGTTCTAGCAACCCAGGATGAAGATATCCGTTCACTAAGAGAACTTATTACCTATGGTTTAAAAGGCTTATCCGCTTATTCAAAACATGCTTATGCCTTAGGTCATACCGATGAATCTATAGATGTATTTCTTCAATCTACTTTAGCTAAATTATTAGATGATGCTTTATCTGTTGATGAACTTATTGCTTTAACATTAGAAACGGGCAAAGTTGGTGTAGATGGTATGGCATTATTAGATACTGCAAATACATCTTCATATGGCAATCCTGAAATCACATCTGTTAATATTGGTGCTGGTTCTCGTCCTGGTATTTTGGTATCTGGTCATGACCTTAGCGATCTTGAGCAACTTCTTATTCAAACAGAAGGTACTGGCATCGATATTTATACGCACTCAGAAATGCTACCAGCTCACTACTATCCACAACTCAAAAAATATTCTCACTTAGTAGGTAACTATGGAAATGCATGGTGGAAACAAAAAGAAGAATTTGAAAGCTTTAATGGACCAATTTTAATGACGACTAACTGTATTGTTCCACCAAAAGCTTCCTATAAAGATCGTCTTTACACTACAGGTGCAGCAGGCTATGTAGGATGTAAACATATCGAAGGTGATACTGGTAATCAAAAAGATTTCTCCTCTATCATTGAACATGCAAAACAATGTCTTCCTCCAACCGAAATCGAAACAGGAGAAATTGTAGGTGGATTTGCTCATGCCCAAGTATTTGCTTTAGCGAATACTGTTGTCGAAGCAGTTAAATCTGGAGCAATCAAAAAGTTTGTTGTGATGGCTGGTTGCGATGGTCGTGCCAAATCTAGAAATTACTACACTGACTTTGCATTAAACTTACCACAAGATACTGTTATCTTAACTGCTGGATGTGCTAAATACAAATACAACAAACTCAACTTAGGTGATATTAATGGTATTCCTAGAGTTCTAGATGCAGGACAATGTAATGACTCTTACTCTTTAGCGCTTATTGCACTTAAATTAAAAGAAGTATTTGACTTAGCAGATATTAATGAATTACCTATCATCTATAACATTGCTTGGTATGAACAAAAAGCAGTTATTGTTCTACTTTCTCTTCTTTACTTAGGTGTTAAAGAAATTCACTTAGGGCCAACACTTCCTGCATTCCTTTCTCCAAATGTAGCAAATGTACTTATTGAAAACTTTGGTATACAAGGGATTCAAACAGTAGAAGAAGATATGGAGCTTTTCTTTAATGACGCTACTTCTAGTCCATCTAATGAAGTACACAAAGATATGGTTATTGGAGATATCCTTAAATTAAATCCTGACTATGCAAAAGTATTATTGCAAGCAGGTATGCATTGTCTTGGATGCCCATCTTCACAAATGGAAACACTAGAAGAAGCCTGTGCAGTTCACAATATTGATGTAAATACACTTTTAAAACAATTCAACTAAAAAAGAACCTAGTATGGTATGACACACCATGCTAGGTTCTTTTCTTATTCACTCCAATCTAATTTTGTGTTTTTTTCATCCTAATCTTAACAGCCACTACCCACAATAAACTTGCCACAAAAATCCCTATCGTATCTGCGCTTAAATCAAGTAAGTCCATGGAACGTTCTGCTGCGAAGAGCTGCATCACCTCTGTTGAACCTGCAAATACGAAGATACATGCCACTACATAATACCAAATAGGAAGTTTGCGATTTCTTATTAAATACTCTAAGTAATACACACCTGTTAAGACAAAAAACATTCCAAAATGTACAAGTTTATCAATATTAGGTATACCTACTTGTGGCACACTACTCCCTGGCATCCAAATGGCTATTAAAATGAGAATAATAGCACCTATTGTAAACTTATAGCCCATCAGTTTCTTAACCATGTTTAATTCCCCCTCAATTTTCACTATCTCTATTGTATAAGGAGGCTGTCCATTTCGCAACTCCTCTTTATATTATTTCCCTGGAAATAGCATGGTATTTTACCTATATACTATTTGCTTATTTAGTATGAATCTTATATGATATAAAAATAAAATTATATTTCAAAGGAGTTTTCTATGTTTGCGTCTTTTATTGACTTTATTAAGAAAGAAGTTGTTCTAGTCATTGCTTTATCTTTAGCAATTATTACTTCTTTATTTTCTCTACCTAAGCTTGCATATATCGACTTTAAAGTGCTTATTTTACTTTTTAACTTAATGATTGTTGTAGCAGCTTTTAAGCAACTCAATGTACTCGATACAATAGCCATCCTACTCTTAAAAAGATGTGGAGACTTAAAAAAGGTTTCTTATGTACTTATTTTCATCACTTTTTTTGCTTCAATGTTTATCACCAATGATGTTGCCCTTATCACCTTTGTCCCTCTAACCTTAGTCATTGCAAAAAAAGCAGAAGTAAATGTACTCAAAACTATTGTTTTTCAAACTTTAGCTGCCAACCCAGGAAGCGCTTTAACACCTATGGGAAACCCTCAAAATCTTTTTCTCTATTCTTACTATAATCTTTCCTTTGGTGATTTTATCAGATGTATGCTTCCTGTATTTATAGTCTCTGCCTTATTTTTAATACTACTTATATATAAAGAAAAAAATACAAAATTTCAAGTGGAACTACTTCTTCCCCAATTAGGGAATCGACTACATATTATAATTTATATGCTACTCTTTGTCATCATTCTACTTTCAGTTTTTCGTTTACTTGATTATCGTTTTGCATTTATTGTAGTATTACTTAGCGTACTCCTATTAGACCATAAGCTTTTTACTCAAATAGATTATAGCTTACTTCTAACTTTTGTAGGTTTCTTTATTTTTGTTGGAAATCTTTCCAACTTACCTACTGTAAAAACTTTTATGGAACAGCTTTTGTCTACATCATCTAGTACTTACTTTGCTTCACTAGCTGCTAGTCAAGTTATAAGCAATGTTCCTGCTACTATGTTACTTGCACCGTTTACTACATTTCCTGATGCGTTGCTATTAGGTGTGAATATAGGTGGTATGGGTACACTTATTGCTTCTTTAGCTAGTGTTATCTCATATAAACTCTTTACCAAAGACCTTCCTGAACAAAGTAATACATACTTATTTCAGTTTACGCTATATAACTTCTTAGGTCTTCTTATTTTTATACCCTTCATCTATCTCCTTTTCATCAGATGATTGTATTCAAAAAAGCAAAAGATCAGCTAGTCCTCAAACTAGCTGATCTTTTTAATGTGGTTTACGAATAACAAGTAGAAGTTTCTCTACCCATCCTTTTTTATACTTTATTGATATATACCCTACAATGGACATAACTACTGCGCCAATAGCATCAACGATTAAGTCTTTCATTGTATCCATCAAAGCCATTCTTCCTATTAAGTTCTCACCATTTTCAAATGCAAATTTTTGCATATTGGTATGTAAAAGACCATCAGCAAAAAATTCATAGAATTCCCATATAACGCCCATTGTTATTGCAAAGCAAAATGCAAATACTGCTACAAATAATGGACTTAAATTCATAGGAACTCTTTCTGTCTTATTTAAAAAGTTAATAAAAGAAAATCCTAGCGCTCCAAGCATTGCACCACTAAAAGTATGCAAAATACTATCCCAGTGAGGCACATTATAATAAAAACTACGTACTTCTCCTAAGTAAATTGCACAGTATAAAAAGAGTGTATAAAGAAGCATCATACTTGAAGGAATCTCTAAGTTAATTTTCTTTTTAAGCATACCAGGTAATAACATAGCAAATACACCCACTATACACTGTAGAAGCATAAGGACATATTCACTCTTAAGTCTTTCAAAAGGTCTAGTCGGATCCAGCTCAGTTGGTGCCAATGTCATTGCAATCACAATAAATACAATAGAAAAGATAAGTGAAAGCATAACAAAATAATTAAAGGCCTTTTTCCAATTGATTTTTTTAATATTCACAGGCTAATCTCCTTTTCTTTACTTCTTTTAATTATAAAGGAATTTCACCATACGTCAATGCCCTACTAAAATAACCTCTCTTGCCCCTTCTTCTAAAGCGAGTTCTCTAAGACTTTCCATATAAGTTTGTGTAGGTGTCATCATAAGTGCCTCATGATGCTTAACACCTACTGGTCTAAAAGCAATCAGTTTGTAGCGAATTATTGTCTCCGATTGTTTCAATATTTTGGCTACTTCTCTTACTGTTTGCTCATTATCAAAGAGTTCTGGCACAATAACTGTACGTACTTCATAAAGCTTCCCTGATTTTGCTAAAAACTCTAAGTTTTTAAGCACCATTTTATTAGTGGTTCCAATATATTTAAGATGTGTCTTTTCATCGTATACTTTCACATCTAACATAACGCCTTCGCACCATTTAAGAAGTTCTTCTTGTTCTTCAAAGTCACATGATCCATTGCTATCTATCATGCAACTTAATCCTTCTTGTACTGCCAACTCAAAGAGTTCACCTAAAAAACCTTTTTGTAACGTACACTCTCCCCCTGATACAGTAATACCATCAATAAAATGCTTATAGGGCCTAATCCCGTCTACTATTTGTTCTGCTGTAAGTTGCATAACTTTTGGACTACTGCTATTACCACAATTTCCCGTACAAACGCCACATTCTACGCAACTTTCCTTATCCCACTGAACTGTTCCATTTTCTTTTTTCAACGCACCTTCTGGACAAAGTGATACACACTCACCACAGTGTTTACATTTTTTGATTGTTTCTGGATTATGGCAATAAATACAATTAAAATTACAACCTTGCAAAAAAATCGTCATTCTATTGCCCGGTCCATCTACTGCACTAAATGGAATAATTTTATTTATAAAACCCTCTGTCATTTTTGCACCTTTCTTTCTAATACTCTACCATTTCTCACTTGTCCTTGCCCTAATACAACTGTATTTTGTAACGTTGCAATACCTTGGTCAAGTTTTTCAATTTCACTTTTTTTAACTAAGTATCCTGTAATACGAATCACATCGCTCTCTGTACTATAAAGTGAAAAATAGCGCATACCTTCTTTAAATGCACCTTCAATAATTCTAAGGACATATGCTGGATTATTAAAAGCCGTAACCTCAAACGGGAATATATCACCTATACCTGATGGGAAGTATTTATGGAATCTAGCTGATTGTACAAGGTGTTGTAAAAGTTCTGGTTCTTCTCCAATTGGGATACGACAGCCTGGACTAACATTTATATCATCGCCTATTCCAACTTGAGCATGAAGTAATAAACGCTCTTTAGTTGCACCACAATGTGGACTGACATGCTCCATTATAAAGGTATGCATGATTTCTATAATATGTTCGCCTAAATCATTAGCTACTTGGCTATGACCAAATCTATCATCATGTCCTTCTATACTTAATAAGTTATTTACACATTCTGCAAGTCCTACAAGTCCAAACATAGAAGTAAAGTTGTCCTTGCGAATAAATCCTTCTTTAACTAAAAAGTTAGTTTCAAAAAATGTACTTTCTTCTATTATAAAGCGAATACGTTCCTCGATGTAATTTGCCATACATTCCATTGCACGTGGCAACGCTGTTTCAAAAAACTCTTCTGTATCTGTTACTGTCATTGCCAATTTAGCTAAATTCATACGTACAAGTGTATGTGCACCCCCTGCAACAGGAAGCCCATTATAACAACTGGCAATACCATATTCACCTAACTCTGTTTTAAACATCTTATCATTTGCAAAACTTGGTTTTGCAGTTTTAAGTGCAGTCACAATCGCAAGTTCAGCAAATTCACGAGATGTCGTATCATCATATTTAAGTGTAATATTTGGTGTTGCATTTTGGAGTTCTTGTTCTAACTCAAGAATAATACGCCCAGCACGTGTACTCTTTGGTCCAATGTTTGCATGACAAAACGAATCTGTAATTGTACGATCAATATGGGTTAAAAAGAGTTTAATTGCTAGACGTGCTTCTTCTTCATTCTCAATAAAAGGTTCCAAAAGGGTATCAATATTGCCAATATAAACTGGCATTGTTGTAATAGATGGGACGTGCTTATAGAAAATAAGGAGTGTGTGTGTTGCCTCCCAAATGTTTGTCGGTGGTGCTAACTCTAAAAAGCTACAGCCTTTTTTCATAAGTTTCTCATAATCTGGCAAAATGTAACGTGGTCTATAAGGTGCATTTCCTTCAAATAAATCGCAAATAATACCTGCTTCACGTAATACTTGTATTTCATCACTGATATTTAAAACATTTAATGTATTTTCTGCGTAACGTGCAAGGTTTACTACTTTTTGCTCAAAAGTAAGAGTTTGATCTTGTATAATATTTAACGCCATGATGTACCTCCTTGTGGGTCATGTTCATTTCTATCTGATGTTGACTTTTACTTACTATCTTATAAGAAAAACTATTTTACGTAAAGTGCAAAATCATCCAATGCTTCTCTAAATACCTTCGTAACATTTGAGGGTGCCAAACCATTAGGCAATATATAAGAAAAGTTTCTTTTATAAGGTTCATCTAACTTGATAATATGGATTTCATCCATCAAATTTGCCTCTTTTGCAATGTAAACTGATACCATAGCAATACCTAGTCCATTTTTTACAGCTTCCTTTATGGCATAATTACTGCCTAGGATTAATTTTGCCTTTGGAACGATTTGATTATGGGCCAAGAACATATCAAGATATTCTCTAAGCCCAGACCCTTCCTCTCTTGTTACCCATCTTTGATTCTGCAAACTTTCTATAGAAAAAGGTTCTCTTCCTATCTGTTCCTCTTTATTGGTCACAATAACCAATTCATCCTCTAAAAAATAAACCTGTTCAAAGTCACCGGTATAGCCTAAGCCTTCAATTAGGCCTATATCTAACTGAAGCTCTTGAACCTTTTGTCTGATTGTGGCTGTATTATTGATCAACACTTCTATTTCAATATCAGGATACTTCTCACAAAAGCTTTTCAAAAAGTAAGGTAAGATACATTCTCCGATTGTATAAGTGGCACCTATTCTTAAATGCCCTTTAACCGTACTTGATAAATGCTGCATTTCTAACTCTGTCGTTTCTAAAAGTGCAATCATTTCTTTTGCTCTTCTATAAAGTAAATAACCTTTTTCTGTTATCGTGATATTTTTTTGCCTAACAGAGCGCACAATAAGTTGCGTATTAAAATGTTTTTCTAAGTTCTTAACATGTACACTCACGCTAGGCTGAGATAAATTAACTTTTTCGCTTGCTTTAGTAAAATTTTTATATTCAACAACTGCAATAAACGTTTTTAGTTCTTCTAACATACTTTACTCCAATGATTAATTTTTTTAATGATAAATATTAAATACATTCATTTTACTTATCATTATAACCGACTTATACTAACACTATCAACGAAATAATTAATGAGGTGAACTTTATGATAACAAGATTAATTTCTCCAATCAAACTCACTCGCCATCATTTTAGTAATATTCCTATTGCAATTACAGGCATTTCTCTTGGTTTTATTACACTTGGTAACTTATGGGGCGACTTAGGTTCTTATTGGCTTAAATATTTTGCAAACATTTTTTCTGCTGTAGCGGTTATTCTTATGCTATTAAAAATCTTCTTACATCCTAAAAAATGTTATGAGGAAATGCAACATCATATGACAGGAAGTTTCTATCCAACTATTGGTATGACACTTATGGTATTTTCTAATTTTGTTGCTAGTACAGTTAATCTTACAGCTGGTAGATGGATTTGGTGGATTGGCATCTGTATTTTCATAGTACTGGCTGTTGTATTTATGATTGCACAAATCAAAAATTTCTCATGGCATAATGTACTTCCAAGTTGGTTTGTACCATTAGTAGGTATTGGGGTTGCTGCTGTTTCAAGTGGTGGTGTACAGATGAATGATTTTGCATCTAACTTTTTCTATATTGCATTCTTTATCTATCTTATGGCACTTATTGGCTTAATTTATCGCATTGTAACACACGGTAACATTCCTGATGACAAAAAACTTACGTTAGCCATCATTGCTGCTCCTGCTAGTGTATGTTTAGCTGGTTATATGGCTACTACCCAAACACCTTCAACTATTATCTTAGCTATTCTCGTTCCATTAGCACTTGTTTCAACATTCTATGTTTATACATTAATTCCTAAGTTCCTTAGAATACCTTTCCATCCAGGACTCGCACCACTTACCTTCCCATTAGCAGTAGGTACAGTAGCCGTACAACGCTTGTCTAACTATTTAGCAAGTATTAACTCAAGTCTTGCAGGTTTATTCAATCAACTTTTCTATATTGAATTATTTGTTGCTACACTCGTAATCGGTTATATTGTTTATAAACTTTTATTCCTTCTTTTCAATACACTTTTTAAAGATAATAGAGAACTTATTCCTCATTAAAAAAAGACAACTTCACTTACATGAAGTTGTCTTTTTTTAATATAAAAGGCTACAACTTTCAAAAGAATATTGTAGCCTTATTTTTATTGTAAATAATCTTTTAATTTATTACTTCTGCTCGGATGACGAAGTTTTCTAAGTGCTTTTGCTTCGATCTGACGAATACGTTCTCTTGTAACATTAAAGTCTTTACCAACTTCTTCAAGGGTACGTGCACGTCCATCTTCAAGACCAAATCTAAGCATAAGTACTTTTTGTTCTCTCTCTGTAAGTGTTTCAAGTACTTCGCCTAACTGCTCTTTTAAAAGTGCAAAAGAAGCTGCCTCAATTGGAACTGGTGTATCTTCATCTGGAATGAAATCTCCTAAATGACTATCTTCTTCCTCACCAATTGGTGTATCAAGAGAAACAGGTTCACGTGAAATTTTCATAACTTCACGTACTTTTTCAATAGGCATGTCCATAAATGCTGCAATTTCTTCTGGCTGTGGATCACGACCAAGTTCTTGTAGTAATTGTTTTGATGCTCTCATTAAACGATTCATTGTCTCTACCATATGCACTGGAATACGAATAGTACGTGCTTGGTCAGCAATTGACCTAGTAATAGCTTGTCTAATCCACCAAGTTGCATAAGTACTAAATTTGAATCCTTTACGGTAATCAAATTTCTCTACAGCTTTGATAAGTCCTAGATTTCCTTCTTGGATTAAATCAAGAAGTGCCATACCACGTCCAATATATTTTCTTGCAATACTTACAACAAGTCTTAAGTTAGCTTCTGCTAATCTTTTCTTTGCTTCTTCATCACCTTGTTCAATACGCTCAGCAAGTGCAATTTCTTCTGCACTTGAAAGAAGTGGTACTTTCCCAATTTCTTTTAAGTACATACGAACAGGGTCATCTATACTCATATCATCTGGAAGGGTAATATCTATTTCTTCTTCGACTTCAGCTTCCATTTCTTTCATATTACCTATAATATCGATACCTTGAGCTTCTAAATATTCATATACCTGTTCTATTTTTGTAGGGTCCACATCTAAGTTCATAAATGCTTCCATGATATCTGTTTGCTCGAGTACACCTTTTTTCTCTTTAGCCAAGGCAATAAGCTGTTCCAGTTTTGTTTTAAACAATAGTTTTGGATCTTGTACTTGTTCTTTCAAAATTCTGTACGCTCCTTCGGATGATATTTTAACAATGTCTATTGACTTAATAAATGTTTTATAGTATACTTTATCTTAAATCCTTTAACCTTATAATAATACCTTTTTTAAAGGCTCTTGTCAATATTTTAGACACAAATTTTATATTATAATCATAAATCTACAAAAAAGCCCTCTTCCTATTATTGGTAGAGGGCTTTTTTCCTAAATTTGCCTATTTACAGCCATATAAAGAAGTGCGTTACATAATGCTGCCGCAATATTACTTCCGCCCTTTCGCCCTTTTGCAACAATATAAGGTACATTTACTTGCATCATTTGCTCTTTTGATTCTACTACATTGACAAACCCTACGGGTACACCTATAACAAGTTCCGGAGATAGTTTCCCTGTTTCAATAAGTTCTTTAATTTTCATAAGCGCTGTTGGTGCATTTCCTACAGCAAATATTAGAGGATAATTAAGCTCTGCTGCTTTTTCTATTGCAATAGCAGATCGTGTTGTACCTTCTTCTTTGGCACGCTTTGCTACATCTTCATCTGCCACAAAACAGTGCACTTCGCCTCCAAGACTTGCAAGAGTTGTTTTATTAATGCCGGCCTTAGCCATTTGGGTATCAGTTACGATGTGAGCTCCATTTTTGAGAGCTTGAATGGCACGTTCCACAACGTGATCAGAAAAACATAAATTGGTTGCGTAATCAAAATCAGCACTTGTATGAATCGCACGCTTAATAAGCGGTGCATGCAAGGGATTAATTGTAGTTTCTCCCAAAATTTCATCTATCATACGAAAACTTTCTTTTTCTATCTCAAAAGGAAGCATTTTTTTAGTATTTTTCTCTATTTTATACTTTTTACATGCTTCAACAAAGGATTTAGCCATATTGAGATGACTATAAAAGTGAATATGAGGATAACCTGCAAATAAGCTTTCATTTGCTTCAATACACTCCCATACTATATTCTTACCACTTTTAATTGCTTTAAAACTTTCTCCATTATAACTAGAATCTGAATAATGAAACTCATGAGCTCTTAGCCAACCACCTTTTTTACTTAGTAAATTATCCTTTTGGGCTTCTAATTGTATATATCCAAATCGCATTAACCTTTTAGTCATGTGACTTTCTCCTCTTAGAGCGCCTACCATTTCATAGCTTTCATTATCCAGAAATGTTAACCTTTCTTGCAAGTACATAAATCCTCCACATTCAGCAATACAAGGTAATTTATTCTCTATAGCATGTTTTATAGCTGCTTTCATTTGTATATTTTCAGCCAGTTGTTTAGCATAAACTTCTGGATAACCGCCTCCTAGTATAAGGCCTTGGATTCCTTCTGGAAGCTTTTTGTCTACTAGTGGTGAAAAGGCTATCAGCTCTATGCCCATTTCTTCTAAGAGCTCTAAATTGTCTTCATAATAAAACGAAAAAGCCTTATCCTTTGCAATAGCAACTCTTATTTTATTCTTACAATCTTCATAATCTAGTTTTCTTAATACTTCTGGTATTTCACTCTCTATTTCTTTCGCCTCATTTGCGAGTTCAAGTAGGCCCTCAATATCTATAGTTGCTTTTGTATGGGTATAAAGGGTCTGTATTTTTAAATCAAGTTCTTCTACTTCTTTTGCTGTAACTAATCCTAAATGTCTACTTTCTAGACTTACCTCCTCCAAATGTGGCAAATAACCATATACTTTTAGTGACGTATGCTTTTCTATCATTTCTTTGTAATAATTATAGCTCATTTCTGTAATGCCATTAAGAATCACACCTTTTATGGTATTCTCCTTAAAATTTAAGAATCCTTCTAAGAGAGGTACAATTGAAAGGCCCATTCCTTTACAAGATGTAATGATGACCGTTGGTGTTTGTGTTTTATACGCAAGTTCATAACTACTTCCTTCCGTTGTATCTGATATACCATCATAAAACCCCATCACACCTTCTATAACTGCTACATCTGCTTCTTTTGTATGCTTTTGTAAAAGATAGTTACAATTTTGCTCACCTATCATATATAAATCTAGATTATAAGATGGCGTATGCAAAACCTCACGATGAAACATTGGATCTATATAGTCCGGTCCACACTTAAAGGCTACTGTTTTCAATTGCCTTTCTTGAAAATGCTTCAATACAGCACATGTTAATGTTGTCTTACCTGCCCCACTACCAACGCCCGCTATCATTAATCTTGCTTTAGACATATACTTCTTTTCCTTTCAAAGTTAAAATAAAAATCGGATTTTGTCCCATCATCATATTATAATCTCCAATTTGTTTACTATTTGCTACAGTCACCTGTGTACAATTAAATTCTAAATTGAAGTGTTTTGTACAGCTAAGTGCTTCTTGTAGCGTTTCTAATGTAATTGCTGTAAGTACAATCTGCACCTTAGGATTTTTATCTAAAAGTATTTGGAGTATTGCATTCAGTTCTCCACTACTTCCTCCAATAAACACCTTATCCGGCGTCGGCAAATCACTTAGTCCATCAGGACACTTTGCTTCTATCACCTTCATATTAGAAATTCTAAAATGCTTTTGGTTGGTGTAAATAAGTTCTATTGCTTCATGTTTCTTTTCTAATGCATAGACAAATCCTTTTTTTGCTATTCTCGCCATTTCAATACTGACAGATCCTGTCCCTGCCCCTATATCATAAATACAATCTTCTAGACTCAACTGTAATTTACTCAGACATATGGCTCGAATTTCTTCTTTGGTCATCGGTACCTTACCTCGTATAAAACTTGTATCTGATAAACCGTAGGTAATACAAGACTCAACATGATCTTGTTCATTTTCAATCAATATAACTGCCAAGTCACTAAAAGACTCCTTTACAAACATCGTAGCTGTTCCTTCTAAAATACGTTCTTCTGGATAAGATAAGTTTTCACCTATATACACTTGCAAATGCCCTAGTCCATGTTGCTGCAATGTCTTACAAATATCTTGCACTTTACAGCTTCCACCTGTTAATACAAATAAAGTTTTATGAGTAAGTACCTCTCCTAATACTTTATTTTCCCGCCCATGTACACTTATGGTATGTATATCACTATAAGGTCTTTGAATTCGACTGCAAAAATACTGTAATGAACTTACGCCTGTTATAAATTCAAGCTTAACCTTTGCCCCATATTCTTTTTTGATCCAACTTGCAATACTAAAGAATCCTGTATCTCCTGATGCTAACAGACCTATTAAGCTAGACTCTTTTTCTATCTCATTATCACTTAAGTATTGCTCTAAAAATATTTTCATCTCACTCAAATTACAACTATAGCTTGCTGCATGCTGTGATTTTAAATTCTCTACTTCATTCACTAATCTACTGGGCCCCATCAAAACATCACATCTTTTGACCGCATCCATTGCCTCACCTGTCAAAAACTTTCTATTCCCTGGTCCCATTCCTATCACTTTAATAACTTTATCCATGCTTCACCTCCTCAAACCATTTATAAAATTGTTGCAAATTCATCCCTCCCTCTTCATCTGGACGCCTTAAACAAAGTAAAGTAACACCAAGTTGCCTAGCCGCTTCTACCTTTTCCTCCATACCACCTACTGTACCGGAATCTTTTGTCACCATATAACGTGCCTGTATCTGATTAAGCATGGCTTTATTCAACTCTAAAGAGAAAGGCCCTTGCATACAGATAAGATGAGACATCAGATAACCTCTTTCTAGTTGCTCATCTATACTTTTTGCCATGGGAAGCATACGGATATAAATCCGCTCCTTAAAATGAGTTAACTTTGTATAAGCCTGTAAATCTTTGCTCCCTGTAGTAAGCAGAATATTCCCTTGGGTATTTTCCAAATAACTTATAATCTCTTCTACCGAACTAAAACTTAAAATCCTATGTTCTACTTCTTCACGCACGATACGTTTATAAGGCATTTCTAATTTTTCACAAGCTTTCTTACAATTTTGTGTAGCTTCTTTTGCATAAGGGTGGGTTGCATCAATCACTAAATCATACTGTTGTTTTTTAAAGAGTGCTTCAAACCCACTTTCATCTAACCTTTGCTGTAAAACTTGAACATCCTTTTCTTCTTCTAATAGCTCTTCTCCATATGTAGTTGCCACACTTACTGTAACCTGTATGCCATAGTTTCTTACAAAGCTTATTATCTTCCTTGCTTCTGTAGTTCCTCCTAGTACAAAAACATTTTTAAACATCATAACGTTTTTCATAGCCACGTGGTGTAACCATCTTGCCATTAATAACTTTTGTTTCACTATTCCCTATGATTACAGTTGTAAACATATCCACTTTAGCATTTACCATTTCTTCTAATCTACACACTTTAATATTTTGCCCTTCACGTCCAATATGCTGCACATATCCCGCCACTGTCTCTGGTCTTTGATATTCCATAATAATCTTACAAGCTTTTTCTAAATAATCATGACGTTTCCTACTTGATGGGTTATAAAAGCAAATAACAAAATCTGCCTGTGCTGCTAAAGCAATACGTTTTTCTATAGTCTCCCAAGAAGTTAATAGGTCACTTAAACTAATCATTACAAAATCATGGATAAGCGGTGCGCCTAAAACGGCAGCTGCACTACATGCAGCTGTTACTCCTGGTATCACTTCAATTTCTACTTCCGGATGGTCTTTTGCAACTTCATGTACGATACCAGCCATGCCATATACACCTGCATCCCCACTACAAACCATTGCGACTTTCTTCCCTTTTAGTGCTTCTTCTAAAACTATCTTACAGCGGTCTACTTCTTGTTTCATCCCTGTAGCTAAGAAAGTCTTTTCTTTAAAATCCTCTCGTATTAAATCTACATAAACTGTATAGCCTACAATAATGTCACATCCTTCTAGTACTTCTTCTGCTCTATTTGTCATCTCAAATATGCCACCAGGTCCTAAACCTACAATATATATTTTCCCTATCATTTCACGTTTCCTTTCTATTCCCTGACGGGAGTTTTAACAAGTTTCATCAAACTGCACTTTATAGGTACCTTCTATAGCTATAGCTATAGCTATAGTAACACCATCTAGTGATGTCTTCGGAACTAAAAGCTTACCACCATAACTTCCTAATACTGCTGCCCTTTCACATACATTATCAACACCTGTTACTTGCTTTACAAAAGAAGAGGCTGTAAATTCACCTTCTACTTGACTCAGCTGTAGGGCACTAAAAAATCGAATAGACTTTTTATTTCTATTTGCCCATTCATTTAGTCCTTCTTCATTCTTCTTTAAATCAATAGAAACGATTTGTCCAACAGACTCAATAGGTAAATGGTATTGCTCTAAAATCTGCTTTACTAACCGTTCTATTTGTGCTTCACTGGTGCCTTTCTTACACCCTATTCCAACAGTTAAAAGTGGGGGTACAAGCCACAATGTTTCCTGAAAAGGTCTTTTTTCTTCCCATCCAATCCATATTCCCAAAGGGCCTTGTATTGTTTCCATTTGGTTAGCTTTGTAATATTTGAGGCCCTTAGGCAAATGCCCTTCTATAGATACATCTGCCATAAATCCAACTACTTCACCTTGTAATAAAGCTGCCGAAATATGCTTAGCTACTTTTAAATTCTTAATCACTAAACTATTTCGTTTTGCCCATTCATCTATGGCAAAGCACTTTTCTAAATCTGTAGCTGTTGTCACAACAGGCGTTCCTCCTATTAATACACTCAGTTCACTCGCTAACTTATTTGCCCCACCTAAGTGTCCCGACAGAAGAGGGATAATATACTTCCCTAATTCATCAATTACAAGCACTGCTGGGTCAACAGCTTTATTAATAATAAAAGGTGCAATGGCTCTTACTGCAATCCCTGTCGCCCCTATGAAAACAAGCGCTTCACATACTTGAAACTGCTCTTTCGTCCACTCATTCAAAGAGCTTTCTATATTATCAAGACCTTCTTCTTTAAATTTAGAAAGATGAACCCCTTTAACCTGAAATAGGCTACTTAACTTTCTATTAATACAAGCGCCTTTACTCGTAAAAGAAATAATCCCTATTTTCACTTGATCGCCTCTCTAAACATATGTGTAAAACCTGGATCATAAAGTTTAGAACGCTCATAAGTATCTCCTAGAAAATCGCCTACTACAATTAAAGCTGTTTTAGTAATATGATTTTCTGCAATAATATGACTTAATTGGTTCAATTCACCTTTATAAATTTTTTCTTCTGGCCATGTTGCTTTATATACAATGGCAATAGGTGTGTCTTCTCTATAACCACCTTTTATTAAACGTTCCTCTACCTCTTTAGCCAAACTAACACTTAGGAAAATAATCATTGTAGCTTGATGACTTGCAAGCATACTTAGTTCTTCTTTAGGGGGCATTGGTGTGCGCCCTTCCATTCGTGTCAAAATTACGGTTTGACTCACATTCGGTAAAGTATATTCCTTTTTAAGTGCAGCTGCTGCTCCACAAAAAGAACTTACACCGGGTACCACTTCATATTTAAGTGTTCTTTCATCTAACAAATCCATTTGTTCTCTAATAGCACCATAGATACTAGGATCTCCTGTATGTAACCTCACAACAACCCTATCTTCTCCTTTCATTTCTTCTTCCACCATCGCCTTAATCACTTCTTCTAAAGTCATCATTGCACTATCTAATATGATACATTCTTCTTTGCATTCATTAAGTAATGCTGGATTAACTAATGACCCTGCATAAATAACTAAATCTGCTGTTTTTAAAAGACGTTGCCCTTTTACTGTAATTAGCTCTATATCACCTGGTCCTGCACCTACAAAATAAATCATTTTTTAATCCTCCTTTATAACAACAACTGAAAAATAACTACTTTCTTCTAACGTATCTAAGCTACTATGAATCTTTTCATTTGGCATACTGGCACATTCTACTGCTTTTGCTTTTTCATATAAGCCTTTTTCTTTTAAATGTCCTTTTAATCGTTCCATAGACTTACCTGTTTTCATAAGTACTTTTGTACCCTTTAAATCAAGATAATCTTCTTTTCCCTTATAAGAAGCAGGTATAATATGCAAACAGTCACTTCCCTCACAAAGAGAATCATTTAATGCTGCAGCTACACTGCATATAGAAGATATGCCTGGTATAATTTCTGTTTTATAGCCTAATGCTTGAATACGACGATGAATATACATATAGGTAGAATAAATCGTAGGATCACCTAGTGTTAAAAAAGCCACATCCTTTCCCTCTTCTAAATACTCCCTAATACTGCTAGTTACTAATTCATGATTTTTATTAAGCGCTTCTTTATCTCTTGTCATGGGCATATAGCAGTCCAATATAAACTGCTCCTCTATATAAGGCCTTGCTATGGTTAACGCAATTTGCTCACTTTCACCTGATTTAGGTACTGCAATAATCGGACATTTTTTAATCACCCCTGCTGCTTTAAAAGTCATCAATTGCGGATCTCCTGGTCCTACGCCTACTCCATATAGTTTCCCTTTATTCTCCATCTTCAACCTCCATTTGTAATCGCTGAATAGATTTCTGCACTTCTTTAGTTTTTGCAAGAATACCTTCTTCTCCAAAAAGAATTATTTCTACTTGTACTTTATCTTTAACCCTAAAATTTATATGACGCTGAATTTTATTAAGGATACTTGCTATAACTTTTTTATAACAAGGCTGCTCTTTTAGAATACTTAATGCACCATCTGTTGTTACACATTCCATTACTTTGCAAATAATTTCTTTAGGAACACCTTCCATAGCCGCATGACTTGCTAGTACTTCAAACCTAGCATCTGCATACTTAGAGTGGGTATTCATTACACCTGCTGCAACCTTTACAAGCTTACCAATATGTCCAACAAGCAATACCTTTTCAAATCCTAAGTACACAATATGGTCTAGAGTCTCACCTAAATAGTTGCTATATTTAATGCCTTGTTCTAAATCTAATCCTAACTGCTCTTTTGCAAAGTCCCGGCCATAGTTCCCTGGGCAAATTAAGAGTTGCTTCACATGACTTGCAGCCTTCATCTCTAACTCTGTATAGATTGTGTCTATCAAAGCTTTCTCACTCATAGGTTCTACTATGCCACTGGTCCCAAGTATTGAAATACCTCCTACTATCCCAAGTCTTGGATTAAATGTCTTCTTTGCTATTTTTTCACCTTCTGGAGCAAACACAATAATCTCAAGACCTTCCATATAACCAACATCCTTACATACAGCTTCAACCTCTTGTCTAATCATTTGCTTAGGTACAGGGTTGATCGCTGCTTCACCTACCTGACATTTAAGCCCTACCTTAGTGACACGTCCTATCCCCTCTCCACCATCTATGTAAATACCTTCTTCTAATCTTTTTGATACTTGTACATATATTTTCATTCCATGGGTAACATCTGGGTCATCTCCACCATCTTTTACAACTGCACAACTTACATATTTATGAGTTACTAGCACATCATGTATATCTAACAAAAGTTCTATGCCCTTTGGCGTATAGATTTTAACTTGTTCTATTGGTTCACCTTTTAATAACATCCATGTCGCTGCCTTTGCAGCAGCAGTTGCACAACTTCCTGTTGTATATCCTAGTCGTAGTACATCTTGCCCTTTAACCATATAGGATTCCACTTTATCACCTCCTTAATATGCAAAAGAATTTCTCCTTTAGTTCTTATATCTTAGAAAATAGAGTTTCCTTATAATAAAAAATCTCCCACTTTATGAGTAGGAGATGTGTACGCCAAAAATACATACCTAGATTTTCTAGCTATGTTCTTGCATACACCCCCTATCACTCGTAGAGTTATGGTGTTTTATTAGTAGGCAGGTCTTCTGACTTAGATTCATCAAACTTACTCCCTTCCCCTCTATCGAAAGTGGTATGAATAAGTTCTCCTCATCACAGCGGCGGGACCGTACAGCAATTTCAGCTGTTTCCCTATTAAGCTACAAGTAGCACCTCTAACAGTATATTCACTTTATATATTCCTTATTAGTTTACACCCTAAATAAAGTTCATCACAAGCCCCATTATCATCCCAAGCACTGCCCCTAGCCAAACAATGGCTCTAAGCTCTTTGCGCATAAGATCTAGAAGCATCTTTTCTAAATCAAGTAAATCTAAACTTTTAATTTTATCTTCTACAATTTTACTAATATCAAGTGTTTCTAACCATCTAGATAATTGACTTTCTATAATATGAGTATATTGCTTCATTAATGAATACTTAATTTTAGGTACATGACTTTCAATTTGAGACGCTAATTCACAAATAGGGTAGTCTAAGCACTTTTCGCCCTCACTATCTACCACTTGGTGGATCATCTGTTCAGCTTCTGTATTAAGCATTTCTAAAATCATTTCTTCTATTTTAATTTGTAAACCTTCCATGACACTTTCATTCATAAAATGTGCTAAAAATCCTAAGTTTGCTTTAAGACCTACAGCTGCGCGTTCAGCCATAACCTTTTCAAGTTCTAAGTTCATTAAAGCGCCATAAGCTTTTTGTGTCGTCATATCTTTAAGTTTTATGGCTATCTCTTCTATATTTCTTTCACTACTTAATTCATTTAAACACATTCTTACCGTCTTATTAGATTGCTTTGCACTTATAAACCATTCTTCAAGAGCACGCTCTAAATGAGTATACATTTCTTGTGATAAAAGCGTCTCTTTAAGTGTCTCAGGCGCAATAAGTTCAGTCCCTACTACTGCCCCTACACTTTTGGCAATACGGTCTCTTTCTTTTGGAATAAGTCCCTGTGTAAAAGGTACCGGTTTACCTCCTATATACAAAGGTTTTAAAGGTCTAAAAAGCATTTTAATTGCAATACCATTTGTAATATATCCTATAAGTCCACCTACTAATGGTGCTGCTAAGAAGTCAATTGTCATTTTTCTCTTCCTTTCTGATTCATCTTCCATATACTTTACTGTGTTATAGTTTATAATAACTTTTTACTATTTTCAATTTTTATATTGTAAATGTTACATTTTATTTAATCCAGCAGTGCTATTTTACATTTTCCAACATATTGTAAATTTTATTTTATACTTTATCTATTTTTTCCTCTAATTTCTCTTATATTCTTGTTAAATTCTTTAAATTATAGTATATTAATAAGTTGAAACTTATATATAAAATAGATTAAAGGAATTATAATTATTGGGGAGATGACTAATCAATGCAACTTGTAGACTATTTTTCGTGTCAAAAAATGATTAAAGATTCACAAAAGCTAGGGACTATTCCACCCTCGAAGCAGATTTATCAAAATACAATAAACCTTGCATGGCCTTCTGCACTCGAACGTATGCTAGTAAGTCTAGTATCAGCTATAGATACTATGATGGTTGGGGTACTAGGTGCTAGTGCAATCGCTGCTGTTGGGATTACTCAACAGCCTACTTTTATTTTACTTGCTATTATTTTCTCTTTAAATGTAGGCGTTACAGCCATTGTTGCTAGACGTTGTGGCGAAGAAGACTTTGTAAGTGCTAATAAAACCTTAAGGCAGTCTATTATTGTTGTCGGCCTACTCTCTATTATTTTAGCAGCTATTGGCTTTATTTTTGCTAAACCCATTTTAACTTGGATGGGTGCCGCACCAGATGTTTTAGGAGATGCCATACTTTATTTTAGAACGATTGTTATAGGTATGGTATTTAATGCCCTAAGCCTTAACATTAATGCTGCACAACGTGGTGCTGGTAATACAAAAATTGCTATGACAACTAATGTTACTGCTAACCTAGTCAATTTAGTCTTTAACTTCTTACTCATTGGTGGTCATTTTGGTTTTCCAAAACTCGGTGTACTTGGTGCTGGAATCTCTACAGTACTAGGCAATATTGTTGCTTTTATTATTGCAACTTATGGCATCTTACATTCTAAAACGGAACTTCAACTTAATTTCAAAGATAGTTGGAAACTAGATAAGGTAACGATAAAAGGAATCTTTAAAATTAGTAATAGTGCTATGGTAGAACAACTTTGTATGCGTATTGGATTCCTAGCTTATACAAAAATGATTACTAATTTAGGAACTGTTGCTTTTGCAACCCATCAAATCTGTATGAATATCTTAAATATGACCTTTAGCGTGGGCGATGGCATGGGGATGGCTGCTTCTTCTTTAGTTGGACGTAATTTAGGTGCCAAACGTGCAGACTTATCTATAATCTATGGAAAAACTGCTCAGCGTATTGGTGTTATTTTCTCTAGTCTACTGGTTATAATCTATATTCTCTTTGGTAAACCTTTAGTAGGACTCTTTACTGATGATAATATGATCATCACTCTTGGTGGCCAAATCATGCTCATTGTAGCCATTGTATCACCTTTACAAATTTCACAAGTTATTATTTCGGGTTCTTTACGTGGCGCAGGAGATACTAAGTTTGTTGCTAGAACCTCCTTCATTAGTATCTTAATGATTCGTCCTGTTATCACATTTATCCTCTGTTACGGATTCGGTCTCGGGCTTATCGGTGCTTGGGTTGCATTGCTTCTCGATCAAACACTTCGATTACTCCTTAACATTATTCGTTTCTCCAGTGGTAAATGGATCCATGTAAAAATATAAATAAGAAAAATAAAAAAGGCATTACATTAAATGTAGTGCCTTTTTTATTTTTCTTATTGACTTTTTCACTTTAATTCATTAAAGTGTTATTATAATAAACTCATAAATAAACTAATATATAATTTTATATCAAATCAAATCTTTTAGGGGGATTCATTATGAAAAAACTATTTAAAAAAATTGTAACGCTAACAGCTTTAGGTACACTTGCATTTAGTCTTACCGCTTGTTCTACAGCCAATACATCTAACACAACTACAACTTCAACTATTGATAAAGAAGAATGGATAATCGGACTTGATGATACTTTTGCCCCTTTAGGCTTTAGAGATCAAAATGGTGAATTAACTGGATATGATATAGATCTTGCTAAAGCCATGGGTGAAAAGCTAGGAAAAAAATTAACACTTCAGCCTATTGATTGGTCTATGAAAGAAGCTGAATTAAACTCAGGTAATATCGATCTTATTTGGAATGGCTACACCATCACAGATGAGAGAAAAGAAAAAGTAGACTTTACTACACCATATCTAGATAATAAACAAATCATTGTTGTCCTTGCTGATTCTTCTATCCAATCAAAAGCTGATCTTGCTGGTAAAAGTGTAGGTGCACAAAGCGAATCCAGCGCTGTGACTGCAATGGAAAAAGAATCTGATCTCTATGCTTCCTTTAAAGATGGTAAAGCTGTTACTTTCGAAGACAATAATCAAGCCTTAATGGATCTTGATAGCAAACGTATTGATGCAGTTGTTGCAGATGAAGTTGTTGTACGTTATTACATTACATTGAAAGGTGATAACAAATACCGTATTTTAGATGAAGACTTTGGAGCTGAAGAATATGGTGTAGGCATACGTAAAGGTGATACAAAAACTGTAGAAGCCTTTAACAAAGCTTATGAAGAGCTTAAAGCTGATGGAACCATTGCAGAAATATCAACAAAATGGTTTGGTAGTGATGTTGCTAAATAAATTTAATCTATAAGGAGGAGCGTCCATGGACATTATGACTTACATCATTAATACACTTACTTATCTTTTTGAATATACAATTAAACTCATGCCTCAGGTTATAGAAGGCTTAGGTGTTACACTACAACTTTTTGCATTAACACTTTTGTTCGCTATCCCTCTAGGCATAGTTATTGCCCTTGGACGTTTGTCTCATTTTAAAATTTTAAATAAGTTAACATCAGCTTATATCCTAATATTACGTGGTACGCCACTTCTTTTACAAATTGTATTTGTATTCTTTGGTTTGCCAATGATTGGTATTACCTTTGATCGATTTCCTGCAGCACTGGTTGCTTTTTCATTAAACTACGCTGCTTACTTTGCAGAAATTTTCCGCGCTGGTATTGCTTCTATTGACAAAGGACAATATGAAGGTGCTGAAGTTCTTGGCTTATCTCCTCGAGAAACTTTTTCTCGTATAATCTTTCCACAAGCTTTTAAAAGAGTATTACCTCCAGTAGGGAATGAAATCGTAACCCTTGTTAAGGACACTGCTCTTGTATATATTTTAGGATTAGATGAACTTCTTAAAGTAGGAAAAATTGCTTGTAATCGAGATGCTTCTTTACTACCACTTGTTATCATTGCAATTGTTTATTTACTTCTTACCGGTGTACTCTCAAAAATTATGGCTATTATCGAAACAAGATATACTTATTATCAATAAGGAGGTTGTTCCATGTTAATCATTGAAAACTTACATAAAAGCTTCGGCAAAACTAAAGTACTAAAAGGGGTCAATCTCCATATTAAGAAGGGTGAAATATTAGTTGTTGTTGGACCTTCTGGTGGTGGTAAAACAACTTTTTTACGCAGCATTAATTATCTTGAAAAATGTCAAGAAGGTTCTATCTCTTTAAATGGTAACTATCTACTTAAAGAAGGTCACTACGCTAATAAAAAAGAGATTAAATCCATCCGCAAAGATATCGGCCTTGTCTTCCAAAACTATAATCTCTTTCCTCACTTATCCGTTCTTGAAAACATGATAGAAGCTCCTATTCGTGTTCTTGGTCAAACCAAAGAGCAAGCAACCAAAGAGGCTTTAAATACACTGGCCTTCCTAGGACTTAGTGACAAGGCAAATAGCTATCCCTACGAGCTTTCCGGTGGTCAAAAACAACGTGTAGCCATCGGTCGTGCCCTGTGCATGAATCCCCAACTTATGTGCTTTGATGAACCTACATCTGCTCTTGATCCTACCCTCACAGAGGAAGTAGCTAAAGTTATTAAAAGCTTAAGTATAAAAGGTATGACTATGCTTATTATCACTCACGATATGGGATTTGCTAAGAAAGTTGCAGATCGAATAGTATCTATGGATCAAGGTCAAATTATAGAGGATCATATGTATTCCGAAAGTGCAGTCTTGGCTTAATCTTCATTAATAACAAAAGAGCAGTTACACTTTATAATAGTGTAACTGCTCTTTTGTTATTATTAGTAAATATAGCTGTATGGATTAATTGGCGTTCCATCTTTTCTAATTTCAAAATGAACATGGTTGCCTGTTGAGTTACCTGTACTTCCAACACCTGCAATGTTTTGTCCTTTAGAAACTTTTTGTCCAACTTGAGCGTATAAACTATTACAGTGTGCGTAATATGTCTCATATCCATTCTGATGATCGATAATAATAAGCTTACCAAATCCACCATTATTGTATCCTGAATAAGTTACAACACCTGATGCTGCTGCATAGATAGGTGTACCTGCTGGGGCTGCAATATCAATAGCTCTATGGAAGGTTCCCCATCTACTTCCATATGGTGAAGACATTCTTCCTCCACCATTTAATGGATGCATAAACATACCCGAGTTACTTCCACTTACCGCTGAACCTGCACTCCCCTTATTAGATGTAGTCGAAGATGTTTCTTGTTTTGGTTTTTCCTTTGTACCAAAGGCAATAACTTTTGTTTTAGCTTGTTTCAAAACCTTTTCACTGATAAGGTCACGACTTACTTCTTTGCCGTTTACCTTATGAACAGAAACCGTAATTTCTTTAAGACCATCATGTCCTTCTTGATAAGTCTTTGTTTCATCTTTATAAAGATCTGAGAATTCTACATATTCAATATCTGCCGGAATAAGTTCTTTAAATACGGCTTCTTCTGTAGTTGAAATAGAAAGAATAGGTTCTGGCACTTCTAACTTAATGATTTCCCCAATTTGCATACGAGTTTCATCTTCAATTTGAGGATTAATTTCTAAGATATGATCCATGGTCGTACCATGTGCCATAGCAATATCCCAGATATTATCTCCTTCTTTCATTTCATATTCTACTACTTCTTCCGTATTAGAAAGCAAAATATCTATCGCTTCTTGTTCATCTACTATTTCCTCAGCATCTACATATGTATTACGTACAATAACTTCTTCATTAAAATCAAAAACTTTAAGATCACGCTGAATTTTTTGACCTTCTTTTGGAGTATCCTCTTCTTCTTGATCCTTTTTTATAAATTTAGCTACTTGAATTTTAGTTTGTTTTTCTGGCTCTTTTAGCGCATCTTGAACTTCTAACACCTCTACTACATTTCCTGCTTCATTAGTAATCGTTTGAGGTGGTACTGATTCTGTTGTGGTTTGATTAACTACCTCCTCAGCGCCTACTTCTACTTGAGGCATTTCACTTGAAGTGGTTGTTTCCCCACTTGCTTCAGTATCCTTCGTTGGAACTTGCTCTGATGTTACTTCTGGTATTTCCTGCATTGTCTTTTCTGAGGTTTCTTCTGAAACTCCCTCTTTAACATCCTGTTGTTTTATTACTGGCTGTTGTTTTATTACTGGCTGTTCTTCAATAACTTCTTTACCCTCTGCATCAAGTTCTCTAATATCTAATTCTACTTCTGAACCTTCTGGTAAATGTGTTTTTGCAATATATGTTAAAACATTTTGAGCAATATCTTCATTTGCTACAACTGCTCTTACTTCTCCATCTACTAGTATTTCATAAGCTTCAACCTCATAACTAACACTATCCTTTAATACTTTAGTCAAATCGTCTAATGTTTGTATCTCAGCTTTTTTACTATTAACATGTTCCACAGTGATCATTTCTTTTACAGCAATATCTACACCTTCTTGATTCTTTACTTCAGATACGACAGCTTCATAGGCTGTCTTTGCTTCTTCTTTAGTTTTTACAACACCTACTACTTTTCCATCTACTGAAATAGCATAAGAGTTATTTTGCATACCTACAAGTGTGAACGTAATAACAATTACACCTACCCCTGCAAGTACTTTATAAGTGTGTTTACTTTGTTTGATATATTCTAAAAAGGCTTTCATATTACTTTTATCCTTTACTGGTGTCTAATTATTTTATGTTTGTTAAAACTATTACATATTTATTACATCCTATAAATTTTATCAAAGTTTTATCATTCTGTAAAGTCTTGGTGAATTTAGATGTCGAAAAAGGAGACATTTTACAATGTCTCCTTTTTTATGCTTCTTTTATTTTCTTTAGATATTCATAAGCCTCATTAATTTCAGCAATTTTTTGATTTGCAAATTGTAAATAATCCTCTGGCATACTTTCTGAAGCCATTTTATCTGGATGGTACTCTTTTGCAAGCTTACGATATGCCTTTTTAATCTCAGACATACTCGCATCTTCACTTACACCAAGAACTTCACAATATTTCTTAGTTAAATCTACTGAATTTGCTGCTGTATAGCCTCCTGTTTGCCCATATCCATTTTGATAATAGTTTTGATTACCACCAAAACCTCCTTGATAGTAACTATAACTTTGTCCATTAAATGATCCTTTGATACTGCGATATTCATATTCTGAAATACCCAGTTCAGCTAAGATTTTACGAATCTGCTCATCTTGTTTGTCACTCATTTCTTTCCCGTCTTGCATTGTAAGGGATACAAGCAGATAAGAAACAAGCAAACTCATGTCTCTACTATTATAGTAGTCACGAATCATTCTTGCAAATACTTGATATTCTTCTGGATGATCTTTACCATAAGTAAATGCATCTGCATACTCATTTAATCTTTCACGCTCTATGTTAAAATACTTGGTAACAAAATCTTTAATTGTTTTAACTTCTTCCTTTGTAATACTACCATCTGTTTTAGCTACAATTGCAGAAAGTGCCATAATAGATGCTATCACAGGGTTTTTCCCTCTAAATGCTGGGTTATTTCTCAAATCACCAGGAAACTTTGGATACTTCTGCGGAATAAATGGTAGGATGAAAATAATCCATGGGAAAAAGAATGCAACGATTCCCCATAAAAGTGGATTTCTTCTTTTATACACTGCAATCCCCGCTGCAATCAAAGCTACTAGCAATGTGAATATAAAAGAGATCACACTTACTCCAAAGCCCAATATCCCTTGAATAAGGCTAAATATAAAATTCATTGTTTCACCTCTTTTGGTTATCTAATCTTTCGTCAATATTATCAGCTATTCTAACATATCATCTTTATTTATACAACGTATGTAGATTAAATAAAGGTTTTTATAATATAAAAAAGGTAGAACTAAAAGTTCTACCTCTGATTAACTATTAATTATAGTTTAGTTACGTTTTCAGCTTGAGCGCCACGTGGTCCTTGAGTAATATCGAAGCTTACAGCTTGACCTTCTTCAAGAGTTTTGAAACCATCACCTTGGATAGCTGAGAAATGTACGAATACGTCATCTCCTTCTTCTCTAGCGATGAAACCAAAACCTTTTTCTGCATTAAACCATTTAACTGTACCCTTGTTCATTATGAGTACCTCCTAATATAAATTTGACCGTAAAATAAAAACTTCACACATCAACAAAGATTATAACTTTCATTGACAAAGCCTTCTATAATCTCTGTTCATATGTGAAGTTTATAAAATACATATTCATTACTTCTCTAATATAAAACATTTATACCTATTTGTCAAGTATTCTTATTTTTCATAAAGACCTTGTTCTAAAATTTTTCTTGCTAAAATTCCAATATTCACTTCTCTTGTATCCATATAAACATCTATTACACGATCTGCTAACGTAACTTCTACGCATTCGATAGGATTTCCTTCTGCATCAAAGTTAATAATATCATAGGTTAGAATTTCTTCTTTAAGTTGTTTTAATGTAATCATTATTTACTCCTTTATTTATACTCTACGTTTATTATAACAGAAATTTATCATTTATTGTCTAAAAAAACTATAGAACATTTGTTCTTTTTGTAGTATAATGTCTTTAACATTAAGTTTAAAGGAGAGTTTAATCATGAGTGTATCGGGAAATATTCGTGAAGTCTTAAAGCAAATTGAACTACTAATTAGAATCTATGGCAATGCCTCATTAACTGAAATCCAACAATCTGTCTATAGCGTACGCAATAAATAGTTTTTTATACATATTTTAAGGAGGTGACCAGTCACCTCCTTTTTGATTATCTATATGAAGTTTTTAATGCTTCTTTTAATACTTTAGGATCTTTTTTGTATGGGGTTACAGGACAAATTTGTTGATTAGTTATATTAAGTAATGTATAAACAGCCATACGTGCTGCTCTTACTGAATATTCTTCTGTAAAGACCATATCCTCTGGTATCTCTACAAATTGACTAATCATCGCAAAGTTTGTTGAACCTTCTGGTACAACATGTGGTCTATCTGTCATTTTTCTTGGTTGGAATTGTGAAACAATGTATGGCATCATACATGGAATAACATTAACAACCGTATCGAGAATTTCATCTTGCTCATCTTCAAAATGTAAATGATGTAGAAGTTCTATAAGAATTTCTTTACCGGTACATTCTCTCATTGGCTTTTTCACATAGTCTCCTATTTGATCTGTATAAAGCCCATATCCCCAGAAAATAGTTGTATCTAGTGGTTGACCTTTAAAGTGAGGTTGAGCTGCTACTACAATACTCATAAGCCAATTAGAATCTTTGAATGTCATGAGTGCTCCACTACCTGGAACATTACCTGAGAATTGCTCTATTTTCTTAAGAAGCTTATTCCCTTTACAAGTCACAGTGAAGCTTTCCCAATTTGTTTCTTCTGGATAATTAAAGAAAGGTTCTGGATTTCCTAATAAGCCTGGTTTCTTTCTTGCAACTTTTGCCCATAGTTCACCTGATATTGGTTTTTCTGGATCATACGTTGCTGGTGTATTGAAATCACCAAGTCTTGCATTATCTGTCATACAACCATTGGTCATAATACATATATCTGTAGATTTAAGAGTTATCACCTTTTCTCCTTCTTCATCTTCGATATGAATAGCATTAGCTGTAATAGTATCTCCCTCAGCGAAATCAATATCTGTAACCGTTGCATTAATACTAAAGTCAACACCGTAGTGATCTAGATACGCTTTAAGAGGAAGAATCACTGATTCATATTGGTTATATGGTGTTCTTGTTACCCCTTCTAAAGTTTCTATGCGTGAGAATTCAAAAATCATACGTTCCATATAACGTTTGAACTCAAATAAACTTGACCATTTTTGGAATGCGAAGGTTGTTTGCCACATATACCAGAAGTTAGTTGTGAAGAAATGAGGTGTATGACTAAACCATTGTTCAATAGTCATATCATCTAATTTTTCCTCTGGTGTAATCATTAATTTACCAAGTGCCAAACGATCTGCTTGATTAAATCCCATACTTTTAACATCTAAAATATGTCCATTTTTATCTATTAATCTAGCTTGGGCATGTGTTGGATGAAGATGGTCAAAGTTAAGTATTTCTTCTGTTACGCTCATTCCTGGCATATCTAAAGATGGAATTGAAGAGAAAAGTTCCCAGAAGTTTTCATAGGTTTCCTCATTAAGCATACGTCCACCACGGCATACAAACCCTTGACTCACATCACCTGCTCCGTCATTACTTCCGCCTAAAATATGCATACCCTCTATAATATGAATATTTTCTCCTTTAAAACCACAATCTCTTATAAGATATGCGGCTCCTGCTAAGCTTCCTAAACCTCCCCCTACAAAGTAAACTTGTCTATCCGTATATTCATAAGGTAAGTGTTTAAGAGGTGCTACTTGTGCAACACCTTTTTTACATTGTGGTTTATTCTTCATACTTATGGTTGCAATAGCCGCTGCTCCTACTGCTGTCCCTACTAACCACCATGCTATATGATTATTTTTTTTAACATGTTCTGGCTTCTTAAAAGGAAATTGCTTAATCATTTTTGTAGCTTTTTTTACTGTTCTTTTTTTCATCTTATTTTCTGCCTCCTAAATTTTATTCAGCTATAGATTAGGTTAGGCAAAGTTATCTATTCTTATACAAATATCTTACAAATAAATTTTATATTAACCTCAAAATTAAACTAAGATTAAGCGTCAATCAAATAATTGGCGCTTAATCTTTATATTTATTCCACTAACGTTGTATGGTCTGTAGAAACTTCTTTTTCAAAAAGCTTATTAAATCCTTGAATAGCAACAATAATGCCTAATATAAAAAGTGCAATTGCAAAAGCAAGCTGAAGTATATCTCCTCCTATAGTTTGAGATACTCCATCAATTAATGCCATTCCTTTTCCGTAGATTGTTAATGTAAGCGCTGTTAATGTTACGCCCAACATAGCCACCATTGGCCCCCAAAGCATAAATCCTTTGCGGTTAGTCTTTTTGAGAAATACTGCACAAGCAATGAGAGCTAATGCAGAAAGTAACTGATTCGCTGAACCAAAAAGTGGCCAAATAGATGCATACCCTACCTTTGCTAATGCATATGCCACAATAAGTGTAGCGGCTGTTGCAAAATATTTATTTGTTACAACCTTAAGAAAAGGATTCATTTTTTCATCATCTACCGTTGAATCAAGGAAGAACTCTTGGAATGCTAAACGTCCTACACGTGCCACACTATCTAATGAAGTAAGTGCAAAAGCTGAAACCGCAAGTGTAATAATCGTTCTTGATATATGCTCTGGTATCATAAGTTTACTTAAAAATGTAGCAACTGCTCCTGCAAAAATTTGTGGTTGTGTCATATCTGTTGGCACTGCACCATCAGTTGCTAAGAATCCAACTGCAATCAGTGCAATAATAGCTAACATTGATTCCATAAGCATTGCTCCAAAAGATACAGGTAACATATCTTTCTCATTTTTAATTTGTTTTGACGCTGTTCCTGAAGATACAAGAGCATGAAACCCTGATACTGCCCCACAAGCAATGGTTACAAATAAATAAGGAAACATACTATTACCATCAATAACCCAACCATTAAATGCATTAAGATGAATTTCTGGATTAAATAAAATAACTCCTATTACTGCAGCCCCTATCATAGCTACAAGTAGGAAACTATTAAGATAATCTCGTGGTTGCAAAAGTGCCCATACAGGAACAATAGAAGCAATAGCAATATAGATAAAAACTAAAATATGCCAAAATCCTGTTGTACAATATACTGGTACAGTTAATCCTACTACAATACATCCTACAAGTAATACAAGGGCAACGATTGTATTAACCGTTGTACTTTGCTTGCCATACTTCAAAAACATCCCCAATGCTACTGCTGCCATAATAAAAAGAATACTTGTCATAGCAACAGCTCCATTTGCTTCTATTGTAGTCCCTTCAGTACTAAATCCATTAAAAGTTTTAGCCACAACATCTGCAAATGCTGCAATTACCAAAATAGAAAACAACCATGTAAATAATAAGAAAAGTCTCTTTCCTGTCTTACCTATGTATAACTCAATAATATATCCTATGGTACGTCCTTTATTTTTGACTGAAGCATACATGGCTGCAAAATCTTGCACAGCTCCAAAGAATACACCCCCTATTAAAATCCACAACAATACAGGTACCCAACCAAAAATAGCCGCTTGTATCGGACCATTAATGGGTCCAGCTCCTGCTATAGATGCAAATTGATGTCCAAATACAACACCTGTATCTGCTGGTACATAATCCACTCCATCATTCATTTCATATGCTGGTGTTTTGGCCTTAGGATCTATCCCCCATGATTTTGCAAGATACCTTCCGTATAAAAGATATGCCCCCCCAAGTACAACAATTGCAATAATCATCATCGTTAATCCATTCATTTTACTCACTCCCTTTATCAGATTAAAACAGAATAAATAAAAAAGCCCCGTCTCTTTTCTCATATAGAAAAGAGACGAAGCTTAACTCCGCGGTACCACTCTCATTCACATACTTTAATAGTATGGCCCTTAAATCCTTGTTAACGGAAGGCACCCGGTTCCCCTACTTAATCATTCAGTTCACAGCTCACAGGTGAGAGTCTCTAGTTACTCCATCGTCTTTCACCTACCGACGACTCTCTAAAGGTAGCAAACTACACACTATATCCTGATCACAGCCCTATTTATTCTGTATTTTTAATAATAGTACCATCCCGTTTCACTACTGTCAATAAAATATTTTAATTTTTATAATTTTCATTGTATATTTATTAATATTTCTCTTTATTCATTCATACTTATAAATATTATATTTTAACTAACTTAATCACTAAATCAACATAACTTACTCAATCATTATTTATTTATTTTTATACACTTATAATTTTAATCTTAATTTCTCATATCTAATTATTTTTTCTTTATTTATCCAACTTATATAGATAACATAACTTCCTCTTTTTGCTTTTCACTAATATGAATGTTTTTCACCTAATATGAGGCATATTATGAATATCATGCAATTAAATTGACTGAAATTTTTCAACTTGAAAGGATGCTACATCATGAATTCGACCCAAATTTTTGCAATCCTTATCTTTCTTGTGGTCATGTTCTTTATTATGACAGAAAAAATTGACCGTACTGTAGCTGCTATGGGTGGGGCAATCATTATGGTTCTCTTTAAGATCATTCCACATGATAAAATTATTGGATATATTGACTTTAATACAATTGGTGTATTAATAGGAATGATGCTTGTTGTTTCAGTGGTAAAAAACTCAGGATTATTTGAGTATATTGCCATTTTTACAGCAAAAAAAGCCAAGGGAGATGCTTGGAAAATCCTCTTAAGCTTTGCTCTTATTACGGCCTTTTTATCTGCAACACTTGATAATGTCACAACAGTTCTTCTTATTGGACCTATGACTTTAGTTATCACACAGATTCTAGAACTCAACCCTATTCCTTTTCTTATAACGGAAATTCTAGCTTCTAATATTGGTGGCACTGCAACACTTATTGGTGATCCTCCTAACATTATGATTGGTAGTGCTGCTGGTTTAGGTTTTAATGACTTTTTAACACATACTGCCCCTATTGCAGTTGTGATTTTAATTGTTACACTTACTATCTTATACTTTTTATACCGCAACCATCTTATTGTAGATGATAAACATAAGACTGAGATTCTTTCTTTAGATGAGAAAAAGACCATTAAAGATAAAACTTTATTAATCAAGAGCTTAGTAGTTATGGCATTTATACTCATTGGTTTTATCACACACCAAAGTTTTCATATGGAGTCTAGTACAGTTGCACTTACTGGTGCGGTTGTCCTTTTACTCATAGGTAAACAAGATGTGGAAGAAATTATTGGTAGTATTGAATGGGCCACAATTGCCTTTTTTGTCAGCCTTTTTGTTCTTGTAGGTGGTTTAGAACAAGTTGGTATCATCCATGCTCTTGCGAATACATTAATTGAACTTACCGCTGGTCGTACTACTATGACTATGATTGTACTTCTTTGGCTTTCTGCTATTGTTTCTTCATTCCTTGATAACATTCCTTTTGTGGCAACCCTTATTCCACTTGTCCTAACAATGGGTGCTCAAGGTATTGATATCACACCATTATGGTGGGCTATTTCTTTAGGTGCTTGTCTAGGAGGAAATGGTACACTCATTGGTGCTTCAGCTAACGTAGTACTTGCTAATATTGGTGAAAAAAATGGTTACAAAATAACTTTTGGTAAATATTTCAAAACAGGTTTTCCTTTAATGTTACTTTCTATAGGCATTGCAACTATTTATTTACTTTTAATTTTCCGCTAAATAGTAACTAAATCTACACATAAGGAGAGTGCTCATTCTATGAATGCAAATACAGTGAAAGGCGATACCATAGAGGCTAGGCTACGTTGTCTCGGTGCAAATGACGTTCAACAAGTTCAAGGTACTTTATACTTTGTAACTTTTGATATATCAGATTGTGAAGTCTCTTATACCTATAATATCAATGCTAAAAATAAGTATTTTCTTCAACGTATTAAACCCTATCCCATTCCTGAAGGAATTTTTTCTAATGAAGGACAAGTTGTAGAATTTATTAAACGTGATCTAATAAAATTTGAAAATGCTCATCATAGCCATAACTTTTCTAAGTTTGTCGAAGTGACTCAAATGATTCAAACAACCACTAAAGAAATGGAAACCTTCTTTCTAAATTATAATGTTGATAAAGAGTGCCTAGATCAACTTCTAGAAGATCTTGAGACCATTCAAAGAACCATTCGCAACGCTAAATCACGTAGTGAACACATCATTGTATAAAAAATAGGTCCTAGCTTATTTATAAAGCTAGGACCTATTTTTATTTTCTATATTATGCAGCTGGAGTTAATTTAGCTAAGATAGCTTCTACCTCTGTTGCATTAATATAAGTTACATTCTCTTTAACAACTAAAGCTGCACTAAGTTCACCTGATTCATTTGAATCAGCATCTTTTGCTGTATAAGCTTTACTATTTGATTTGAATGTTAATACTGTATCTGCTTTTTCAGCTGTTACCACTTTTTCTACATCATCAAATGTTACTTTAAAACCTTTATCTTGTAAGTAAGCTCTAAGTGCTACTACTTTACTTTCTACTGTTGGTTGTGTAATTTCTGTAGATGGAATAACTTCTTCTACTGGAGCTTCTGTTACAACTGTCATACGAGGAACAAATGTACCTTCTACTGTACCTAATTTTTCTACATAAGCTAAAAGAGTATCCATTAATGTATTATACTCAGCTTTGATTGGATAGCTTTCAAACATTGTGTAACCATCTCCACCAGCTGCCATAAAGTCATTTGTTGCTACTAAATACATTTTGTTAAGGTCAAGTGCTTCACCAGATACTTTGACATCACTTACTCTACTCCCTGCTTCTTTATAAGCATTTAATGTAAATGTAATTCCTGCTGTATGTGGGAAAGCTCCTTTTGTCTCTGGGAAACTATCTACTCCATATTCAAGAGCTGCAAGAAGATCGCTACCTTTGATTTCTTTTACCATGATTGTGTTACCGAATGGGAATACTGTAACCATATTATTCATTGTAATGTCTCCTGCTTCAATAGAAGCACGAATACCACCACCATTTGTAATAGCCACATCTGCCCCTGTAAGTTCAATCATAGCATCTGTCGCTAATTGACCAAGATTAGATTCACCTGTTCTTACAACTTCACGGTCACCAACTAATTTAACTTCTGTTGTTCCTACTACTTTTTCTAACATAGGTTTTTGAGCCTCTTCAACTTTTGCAATTGCATCAATAATTTCTTGTTTTGGTGCTACTTCGTTGAATGCTTCATATCCTAATAAAGTTGCTGTTTTAGAAACTACTTTACCATCTTCAACAACAAGTTCTACTTGTCCAATATCTTTAAGTGCTGTACCTGTACTTACGATTAATGTTTCACCTTCCATACGACCTTCTGGAAGTGTTGTATGACTATGTCCATCAACAATTACATCAATCCCTTCTACACCTTTAGCTACTAAGTCTGATGTATAATCCCCTTCTTCAAGACCTAAGTGACTTAACATAACAACAATATCTACTTTTTCTGTTTCTTTTAATGTTTTAACTGTTGCATCTGCTGTTTCAATAATATCTGCAAATGTATAACCTACTACATTATCAGGGTGTGTTTTAAATGCTGTTTCTGGTGTAGCCATACCAAATACCCCTACTTTAACATCATCAAATTCTTTAACAATGTATGGTTGTACAGCTTGCTCTTCACCTTTAAGTACATTGGCTGCAATAACTGGGTAATTTAATTTATCCATGATACTCATTAAGTTATCTGCCCCAAAGTCAAACTCATGATTTCCAATTGTCATTGCATCATAACCTACTTGGTTAACAATCTCAACAATACTATGTCCTTTTTCAATATTTGCAAAAGGTAAGCCTTGGAACATATCCCCTGCATCAAGCATTAAAACATTGCCATTTGCTTTTTCTGTTTCTACAAATGTTGCAAGCTTTGCAAAACCAATAATTGATTTACCATCATCTTTTACATTTGAGTGTGTATCATTAGTGTGTAGAATTTTCACTGTTGTTTGTGCTGCAAATACTGGTATAGTAGAACATAATGCTGTACCTATTATCGCTAATTTTAACCCTATCCTCTTCATCTTACTTCCTCCTCGTGATTTAAATAATATTTATTAAATTTATGTTAAATCTCTATAAACTATTTATATCACGAACTTTTACTTAAATCAAGCAATAAATGTTCGACTTATGTTAATTACTCTAAAATGTATCAAATAATCGTAACAATTCTTCAGGGTTTAATTTTTTCACTAACCCTTCACCATTTAAATCTTGTTCCATTACAGATTCAATAAGTTCTTTTTTACTTTCTTGTAGCTCAACAACGCGTTCTTCTACAGTTCCTCTTGCAATAAGACTCACCACATTCACAACTTGTTTTTGTCCAATACGATGTGCTCTATCTGTAGCTTGGTCTTGTACAGCTGGATTCCACCATGGATCAAAGTGAATGACCATACTAGCACTGGTTAAATTAAGCCCTGTGCCACCTGCTTTTAATGAGATTAAGAATACTTGCTTTTCATCCGTCTCATTAAACGCTTCTACCAGTTCTATTCTTTTCTTAGCTTCTGTTTTCCCATCTAAATAACTATAACTAATCTCTTCTTGTTCAAATCTTTTTCCAATATACCCAAGCACTTTTGTAAATTGTGAGAAGACTAAAATTTTCTTATCCTTATTCTCATTAATCAAATTGATAAGTACTTCTAACTTAGAATTTTTCCCTTGATAATTTTTTACTAACCATTCTGGCATCAATGCAAGTTGCCTTAATTTGGTTAAATACGTAAAGGCTATAAGCCCCTGGTCTGCTCTACCAAACACTTGCTCCTTCGCCATCTTATTAAAGGCGTTGTAAGCTTTCTGATGCATTCCATCTAGTGGCACATAAAACTTCTGCTCTATTTTATCTGGTAACTCATTTGCTACTTCCTTTTTAGTTCTTCTTAAAAGAAATGGCTTAATCATTTCTTTCAGTGCACCTATTTGATTATGCCCTCCCATAAATACTTTTTGGAATTTAGCCTTTGAATAAAGATACTCTGGCATAACAAAATCAAATATAGACCAAAGTTCTAGCAAGTTATTTTCAATCGGTGTACCTGTTAAAGCAAATTTATGAGTTGCTTTAACAGTTTTAATTGTGCGTGTCAAAACAGCATCCGGATTTTTAATCGTCTGAGCCTCGTCAATAACGCAAAAGTCAAAGTTCTTTCCACTATAAAATGCCACATCATTTTTATAAGTTGTGTACGTAGTTAGTAATACATCATAATCTTTATAATTGTTAATAAGTTGTCCACGTTCTTTGTGTCCATGTACAATAGCAATCTTTAGCTCTGGGGCGAACTTCTCAAATTCTTTCCTCCAGTTATAGATAAGCGCTGTTGGCGTAATAATAAGGCTTTTTTTATCTTTTTGACTCAATATAAAAGTAATAACTTGTAGTGTTTTTCCAAGTCCCATTTCGTCAGCCAATATCCCTCCAAATCCATACCATGCTAATGTGCTAAAAAACTCATATCCTTTGACTTGATAGTCTCGTAGAATAGGGCACAAAGTATCCGGTACCTCTACCTTCTTCTGTTTTTTCTTCACTTTTGCTAGTACTTGGCTAACATACTCTCTTCCTTCCATAAAGCTCATATGCTCTTCTAAATACTCTTCTAAATAAAGCATCTTAGTTTGAGGAAGAATTAATGTACCAAAATCATTGTAGAGCCCTAATAATTCAATAAATTCAAAGGTCTCTTTTAATCTTTCATCACCTAAATCTAAACAGCTTCCGTCTTCTAGACGATAAAGTTTTTTTCCTTCTTTAAATGCTGTATAAATTTTTCTTTGTTCACTCTCTTCTATCCCTTCTATACTAAAATTCATCTTAAGTGTACCATTTCTAGCAGGGGATAAATTTACATGTACTACAGGGCTATAGACTACCCCTTCTTTATCTTCTACTACATCCTGTTTTGTTCTTAAGCTTTCAATTCCTTTTAAAACTGTTGCTACTACATGAGGACATATTTTAATATTTCCTGCTAAATGAATTGCACTTTGACAATCACAACTCGCTTCCACAGTCCCTCTTCTTGAATCAATATTCGCCATGCATGTATAATTTTGACGGTGATATTCATCCTTTACATTTGCATAAAAGGTAGCACCATATTCAGTCGTATTTACATATTCACCATAGACACATTGATTTTTATAAAGTGCCTGTCCACTCTTATATTTCATACTATCTGTATGAAGCTGCAATAATGCTGGAATTCTATTTAAATCCATTTTTTCACCTCTTTCTAGACAAACATAAAATCCTCAAATAACTACTAGGTATATCTGAGGATTTACGCATTTTATTTTATTTTCTGATGGCATTGTATCACATTCGCATTAAAGTTTCTACCCATAAGACCTATTACTACGCTTATTCCGTGATCATATCTAATTCTTTTCTTAAAAGCTCAATTTCTTTTCCTAATCGTTCTTCTATGGCATTCTGCATCATTTTAGTTGTTTCATCTACTGTATATTCTTCATCTAGTGAGAGATTTAAAATGTTCTCCCATATTTCAAATCCTTTTTTATCTAACGGTGTTATCCTATACTCTTGTGTTTTGCTAAGTACTTCATAATAAAGCTGTTGGTCTTTTTGTCCTCCTAAAAAGGTATTTTCATGATTCAAGCTTTCTTGAGTTTCTCTAGAAGGCAAATAGCCCGGTATATTTCCTAAAGCCGCTGAATCTTGCTCAAAATTATAAAATCTTATAAAATTCCAAGCACCTTCTTTGTTTTTCCCTTCTTTAGGAATAGACATCAATGTACTGTTATTCCATCCATATATATTAAATGGCAAACGGGTTACTCTCCACAAGCCTTCTTGTTCGGGTACTAATGTCTGTAATTCATTTGCTCCCCATGTACCTAGGTAGAGCATAATTAAATCCCCATCTCTAAGTGCCTGTCTTCCTCTTTCCATCCAAATATCAGCATAAAGTGCTAACCTCTCTTTGTGAACTTCTTGAGATATGCCTAGAGCTTGTTCAAATTCAGACGTTATACGTACAAAATTTAAGTTTTCATCAAAACATGGTCCTGCCAATCCAGCTATCCACACTGCATTTCCTGCCCATTGAGAAAGATATTTGTTGTCTTTGGCAAATACACGACACATCTCTAACCATTTCTCTGGGTCCGCCATATATATCCCCAACGCCTCAGGCTCTGAGGGGAATCCATAAGCCTCCATCACATCTGCACGATAATACGTTACAACAGGTGCTGTAGCAAAAGATAACCCTATTAGTTCCTCACCACCAAATGCTTTACCTAACTGCCATAATTCAGGATCAAAGTCTTTTTTATAAGCTGATGCATTATAAGGTTCTATACTTAAATTTTCAAAAGAAGATAGAGTATTAAAATTAGCCCAATCTGTACTATCAATAATCATAAGATCTGGCACCTCTCCTGTCACAAGCGCATCTATATAATTACTTACATATTCCTCATAAGGTAACACTTTTACCTCTACTTCCATATTAGGATATTGTCTATTGAAATCTTCTATTACTTCTTCCCATCCACCATAATGTGACCATATGGTTAACTTTTCCCCTTGTTGTTCAACTTCTACCCTACCAATGTTTGAAATATCTATCGGCTCTTTCTCTGTACATCCCACTAACATACATACTAATACCACAACTACCCCTACTGCTCTCTTCATACCTTCTCCTTCAACGGCTTATTTATTCTTTTTTACATTATA
The DNA here is from genome assembly GCF_001282685.1 of Niameybacter massiliensis. Lineage (GTDB taxonomy): Bacteria > Bacillota > Clostridia > Lachnospirales > Cellulosilyticaceae > Holtiella > Holtiella tumoricola. The sequence continues at coordinate 1,064,484 of NZ_LN875035.1, forward strand.
TAAATACACACTTTTATCTCTTCTATTTTTGGAATGATACATGGCTTCATCGGCTCTTTTAACAATTTGATCTATACTATTACCATGATCAGGATAAATACCTATTCCTATACTCGCAGTTATCTCTCGCATTTCTTGATTCAATTTAAAACTTTCTTCAAAAATTTGATTAGCGCTTTTTCCCAATGCTACAATAGACTCTTTTTGTATTGTTTGATGAATGAGTACAAATTCATCACCACCCAACCTAAAAGCCTTAGTTTCATACGACTCTAATCTTCTAAGACGTGCTGCAACTTGCATTAATAACTGATCGCCTACATCATGCCCCAATTCGTCATTTACTTGTTTAAATTTATTAAGATCAATGAATATAACACCAACTTTACCTGCTGCCTTACTATTAACAAGGTTATTCAAATACTCTTTAAAATAAAGACGATTTGCAAGTCCTGTTAAAACATCGTAATAAGCTAATTCTTTTAGCTCCTCTTTCGATTCTTGAAGCATTTCAAACATCTTATCTAATTCAGTGTACATACTTTTAAAGTTCTCTACTAACAAATTGATTTCGCTTATTCTACTCATTGGCCAAATGATTTGTTCTTGTGTTGTCAAACGACTCGGCAAATGATCAGTTAATGTTACTAATTCATTAATAGAGTTTAATAAAACACGATTAAGTGCCCAAAATGCTATAAGAACGAATAAAATAAAGACACTCATAATTTGAAAATGTGTTAAATATTCTTCCATAACCATTATCCTATAGCGATCTATAGGAGTAATAATATGTATATTAAGCTGGCTTTTTATAATAGGTAACTCAAATATATAATAACCTTTTAATTCTTTACTAAATATTTTAACAGGCCTAATCTTAGAAATTTCAACATATGAAAAATCTTCTTTAATAGGCATAATTTCAATATCTGATGCAATTCCTTCTTCTATACTAGGTATAGAATTCATAATCAGTTTATTAGTATCTGTAGAAATCATTAGATAAATAGGTTCTTCTCCTATATATTGATCTACAATTTGTTGGATATGGGCTACTTGAACCTTACCTTGTAACTTAAACTTTTGTAACTCTAGCTTCGACCAACTCATAATCTTTTTATTAACTTCTTTTGCTACTGTTTGAGCTTGCTTATAATTGTTCTCTTGATATACCTTTTGCATCTGGGCACCATTGGTAATAATTGTAATAAAAAATGGTGCCAAAATAGTTCCCATGATAATGTGAAAGGCAATTTGACTAAAAGATACTGTGGGCATACTTGCTTCTTGTCGCTGCCTAAAAACTTTCCAGTAATAGCATATGATCTGTGCTATAAATGCATTGAATAAACTATTGATCAAAAGATTGATTAAACTAAAAATCATCTCATTATTCTTCATTCCGACCAGTAAATAACATGCCATATTTCCCCAAAGCCCAAATAAGCACCAATAAGTAAGTACATTAATAAATAAATTCTTTCTTCTTTTTTTTCTATAATAGTAGCAAACTACTAGCACTTCCAATAAACCTATGACCTGAATAGGATTAAAACCTCTTACTACAAAACTCAATATATAAACAAGAATTGTCGCACCTATAACATGCTTATAGGCATATATACCCCCAATTATAAAAAGAAATAAATTCCCAAATGTAAAACCTATATCAAATATATAGTGCATTGGATTAATATTTGCAACAAAAGCTGCCATAAAAAGTATGGCAAATATTATGTGTCTCCCCATTTCCCCTCCCATTTTATGTCATTTTTCTACATTTTTATACTTTATTATACCATCTATTGCATTAACCTTCTATTACTTTATAATTTCTGGTCTACACTTTTAAATTCACACCATTATAAATAGCCTTCTAAAACTATTTTATTAAAAAAAGCATGGCTTATTACCATGCTTTTCACCTATACGTTTAATATTTCATCAATAAAGCTTTGATTCTCTTGTAGTACTTCTGAACGCATTATAAAAATTCTAACATCTTTAATATCTCTGATCCAGCTATGAATATGATCTTCTGTTTCTTTAAATGCTTGTAATTTTTCATCAATTGCCTTTTCATAGCTACTTAAGCGTTCGGTTTCCCCTTCTTCTTGACGGCGTTCCGCTAAAAAGGCTTGTAGATTATCTTTTAATTCTTCTAAGTTGTTATGAAGCTCTACATATTCTACAAGTTTAACATCTTCTCTTTTATGATTAATAGTACGCTCATCACTCCAAAGTTCTAATTGTCCAACGAGTTCATCTAATTTACGTAAATCACCTTCAAAACATTCATATTGCTCTTCTAATTGTTCGTTATAACTCATAAGTCCTCCTAAAATGCTATCGCTTTCTTTTTTAGATTATACAAGCTTTTAGGCTGTATTAAAAGCCATATTGTAATATTTATTCATAGTATCCAACAAAAGTCGCTGTTTCTAGCTTACTATTCCACTCAACCTTTAAGTCAAGGGCACGTGCTACTTCTCCAATAGGAACCATTGTATAGCCTTGTTTTAACTTGGCTGATGTCTGCATAACTACTTTTTCACCATCTACATACATCGTATCTGAATTAATTTCAAGCTCGATCACTTTATTTGCATACACAGTTAAGACTTGTGTCTTGGCATCGTATTTAACATTTTCTTGTCCTATACCAAGTGCTTCAGCTACATATTTAATGGGTACCATTACACGCCCATTCTCTATATAAGCTGGCACTTCTAAGTGATAATAGCGTCCATTTACCGCATAAGCTTCTTCTCCTAGCTTAAATGTAATCACTTTGCGATTTTTAGGACCAATATCTACTAATACAAAGTCTTCATTTATAATAGGTGCAATCGATTCAAAATGATTATTTTTACTAATAGTTTGTTCTGATAAACTCGAAAGAGCAGGACCTCCAACAGCCACCTCAAATCTTCCCTGTGGTACAGTACCATCTAATGTAAGTCCAAAATGCTTAATGACAATAGTAGAAGGGACACTAGACTCCGCAATAATAGGAAGTTCTACACCTCCATCTACTATTTTAGGTTCACCCACTACTATATCTCCTTCAATCACGGCTACAAGAGGTGCCTTTGAAAGGTGTATCATAGAAGTGTCTATTCCTATGAATAAAGAAGCATTTTGTTTGAGAGCACCTTGTTTATTCTCTTTGATAGTAAGACTCCCACCCATTTGGTCTTTGACACCACTTTTTGCTTCAACAGCTTCCACCTTCACATTTACAGGTTGTGCTACACTAAATAATTTCTCATCTATCTCATTTGGTAAAGCACTTCCTTCTAAATGTACTGTCACATTCCCACTAAATTCTGTAGGTATTTTTACGTTAAATTTAAAATTAAGATTTTGCTTATTTCTTAAGCTTTCTTCATTTAAAGTATTTATTTTGAACCCTATACATTTCCCATTTTCTATAAGGGCATCGTATTGAAGTGACATGCCTTCAACCATTACGTCTACTTTTCCATCTTTTTGCAATACTTCAACACCACTAGATACTGTTATAAACATTGCTCTTTCTTTTAAAAGAGAATCTTGCATATCTTGTAATAAAGTAAAATTTACTTGTTTAAGTTGACCCGATAAAATAGAGGCTTCATTTTCCACTTTTAAAGTTACTTTATACTCACCAAGCTCTAATACTTTAAAGCTTGTTTCTTCTACTAAATCGCCTGTTACTTTCACAGTAACCTCTTGTATTCTAGGTTGATGATCTTTTGCCTTTACTAAAACACCTTCTAAGGTAAATGCTCCTTTACTACTTTTAGGCACTTCTTTAATTGTATCTGGTAAAGTAATTTGTAGCTGTCCGTCTGAAAGTAATTTCAAATTCTCTTTACCTACGTTAATGCCTTCAAAGCCTTTACTTCCTACTAATTTGCTACTATCCATTAATTCAAACATAAAATCTGTATGCTCTAAACGAAGTAAAATAGTATTTTGTTTCCCTTGTTCTAAGCTACTACGTATCTGCCCTACATAATTTTCTTCTATATTAATCTTAGGCATCATACCCTTTTCAGTTACTTTTTGTATTTTCTCTATAGGTATAACTTTTGCTTTGCCTGAAGCAATGTTTGCAAAAGTTAACATTTCTTCTGTTACTGTTGTATTATTGCTATCAATATGAAGTTTTGCTTCTTTTCCTGCTACTTTCACATATAAAGGAATCTCTAATACTTTTCCTTTTTCTAAATTCCCTTCTACAACCTGTACTTCAAGCTCTATAGGTGAAATTTGTTTACCTATAACCAAAACGTCAGGCTGTTCTTCTGTCTCATCAACTTTAAGTAAAGTCATCTCATCCTTTGTCCATATTGCATCTTGCAAATTAATATAGAATCGATCTCCTTTTGACAAACCATCATTAAGTTCTATATTAAGCTTTGGTGCATCGACCTCATTTTCTTCTATACCAAGCACTTCTCCCTGTCCAACTGTTACTACCTTTGTAATATGATTAATGGATTTTGCCCATAATAGATTAGGCATAATCCCTAGTGTATATATTATAATGATACTTGCTATAATCCGCTGGCGTCTTTTCACATTACCACCCACTTTCTAGTTTGTTGTCATGCTACTATTTACGTCCGTGAGAATGATTATACGCTTCCTATACATGTACCTCAATAGGAGTTTGCTGGATAAATTTTAATAATCCTTAAGATAATTTAATATTTTTTTCTACACAATATTAAGATTTCATATATATGATAGTGATAGTAAATCTATTATCGTAAAGGTGAAAGACATATGTGTACAAATACAACGCTAACTAAAAAATTTATTAATAGTTCCTCTATGATCGGACTACTTTTAACCATAGTCTTTTTAGTCTATGGATTTAAGACAGGCATTTTTACCTCTCCTGAACATCTTTCTGCATTTATAAAGCATATTGGAATATGGGGGCCTATTATATTTGTCATTATTCAAATCATTCAAGTTGTAATTCCTATTATTCCTGGTGGTATAAGCTGTGTTGCAGGGGTTATCCTATTTGGTCCACTCTATGGTTTTCTTTATAATTATTTAGGCATTGTAATTGGTTCTATTATCGTATTTGGACTTGCAAGATACTATGGAACGCCATTTATACAAAACTTAGTGTCACAAAATACTTATAATAAATATATAGGTTGGCTAGATAACGGGCGCCATTTTGATAAATGGTTTGCACTTGCTATCTTTCTTCCTGTTGCCCCAGATGACTTTCTTTGTATGCTTGCTGGCTTAACTCAAATGAGTTATAGACGCTTTATTGCTATTATTATTCTCGGAAAGCCTGCTTCCCTTCTTGTCTATAGCCTAGGTCTTACTGCCCTCCTTCAATCTCTTATGCACATGCTCTAATAAATTAAAAATTATAAAAGAAACTACTATTTTAATAATAGTAGTTTTCTTTTTTGTACTATTATCCATTTTTGTTTTTGACCGATATAAATTTTGTATTCGTATACAGATTTTATACAAGGAGGAATTTTATGCAAAAAAAAATTGCTTGGCTTTTAATGAGTGCAGTTGTTACAACTAGTACATTGCCTGCTCCACTCACCCTCGCCTTGCCCACTAGTACTTATGCACAAGAAGCCTATGGTGACTTAGAAGTTACAGTAGGTTTTGACTATCCTCTTCACTTTGTAGATGCTACTCACACTAAAATGCAAGTGACACTTCTACAAGATGAAAGTGAAGTCTTTACTTTAGCCTTAGGAAAGGATATCATTGAACAATCATTTAACTTAAATGGTAAATCCTACTCAGTAACAGTCTCGCCACAACTGAAATCGGACAGCACAGTTCAATCCTACGCTCTTAACTTCCACCAACTTCCTGTAGGGGATTACAGAGTGCAAGTAGCTGGTGATGGTTATAAGACCTATACATCTAGTAATATGTCTCTTAGCCAATACTCAAAACATCTTTATGTCAATTCTGCCAACGCTACCTTTACCGCTGGAGATTTAAACCAAGATGGTGCCGTTTCTAACGAAGATTTAAAACTTCTTGAAGAAACACTTAATCAATCAACTAGCAATATACAATATGATTTAAACCGTGATGGACTTATTGACATTACAGACATGACTTATATCTACCAAAATATAAAAGCTACTGAAGGTGAAAAGCTATTAGATACCTCTCTTATCCTTGGTACTACTATTGATTTAACAACATCTAATCAAGATCTTAAAGATGCTAATAGTGAGCATGTTACTATTACAGGGTCCCTTAACAACTTACTAGATAGTACGATACCTGAGGGGATTAGTCTCACAAATACTGCCGGAACTATAACAGAGGAAAGCCCTGTTCAAATCCCTATCGTCTTTAATGAACCTGTTGAAATGCAACAAATTGCATTTACAACACCTGCTTCTGAGGATGGTATTACTAAAGGTACACTTATTATAGAGCAAGAAAATGGTTCTCCACTTACATATGACTATGACTATACAAACGAACCTGTAGCCACAAGAAGTGCTTCTTTCTTTAATACTCAAAAAGAGATTGTTATTCCTCTTGGCAAACAAGTTGCTGTAAAGAAAATTACGATTCAAGTAACTGGTACTGTAAGTGGTAAAGATACTGCTGCTGTAACAGAGATTAAGTTCTTAAAAGATATTGTAGATGATGCCATTGACCAAGAAAAAGGCTATATTAAGAACCTCACTGCTAAAGCTGGCGATGAAGAAGTCACACTAAGCTGGGACCGTGTACCAAATGCTTCTGGTTACACCATCGAATACGGTACTCAAACAGGCAACTATACAAAGACATTAACAACTTCTAAAAGTTCTATGACTATAGATGGTTTAGAAAATGATATGGATTATTACTTTGTTGTACGTGCTACAAATGGTGCTTGGGAAGGTCCAATCTCTAACGAAGTATCTGCTATGCCAAAACCTGGTTCCGCACCAGCTGCTCCAGGGGGGTTATCACTTATTGAAGGTGATGGCATGCTTACTGTTAATTGGGGTGCAAGTGAAGGTGCCAAAAGCTATAATCTCTACTATCGTAAAGCTACAGATTCTAGCTATACACAAATTAAAGATATTACAAGTGCACGTTATGACTTAGTTGGATTAGATAATGATATGACTTACTATATCTATGTCACAGCAGTCAATGCACGTGGTGAAAGCTCGCCTTCAGCTGAACTTGTGGGAATACCAAGCAAACCAAATACAGATGCACCACTTATTCCAACTTATAATCAGCTTCCTACAAGTGCGATTACGAATATTGAATTAGTAGATCCAAACAATATTAACTTACCTCACTATCCAAATGGATTTGATATTAATAATATCATCGATGGTGATTTTACAACCCATTGGACTGCTAAAGGTTGGGGGCATAATGCTGGTGTAAGGGTAACCTTCGATCAACCTTATGATATGAACTATGTAGTACTTGCCCCAAGACAAGATGGTGATTTTAAACGTGTTCTTCATTACTACTCTATTAAGGTTTGGGAAGATTTAGAGAGCGAACCAAAAGTTCTTGTTCCAGGTTGGACAGTTATTCCTGGAAAAGATCATGAAATTGTTTCAAAAGGATATGCCGTACTTCCTTTCCCTAAATCAAAAGTTCAAAAAATTGAAGTACGTATACGACAATGGGATGGTTCTCCTGCTGGATCATTACCTACTATATCTGAAGTTGACTTCTATGAATATTACGGCGTTGAAGAAGAGCTACGTGCCCTCTTTACAGATGACGCTTACAAAGCACTTAAATCAAGTGTTACTTTAGAAGAAATCGAAGCTATTGAAGCAAAAGTTCAAGGATTAAATGGTGAATACTTCATTGACCAAGATATTCTACTTGAAGAAGTCAAAATGGCTAAAGCTCTTTATTATAAGGAAGCGAATGCACTTGGTCCTATTGTAACAGTAGAAAACACAAGAAATGCATCAAGTGACCGTGATCGCCAATTTGCTTATACCTTAAATGATTTGCAGCCTATAGGGGCAGCTGTTGTATATGATCAAGATAAACTCAATCGCAAGTATCCAGATCATATTGTTGCCTATGTCAATGCACCAAAAGAAGGTTCACTTCCAAAACTCATCTTCACTCAATATTATGGTGAGGCTTCTAAATGGCAAACTGCAGTAGAACTCACACCAGGTCGTAATGTTATTGAAATTCCAAAACTCACTAACATCAACACACCTGTTGGTGGTTCACTCTATCTACAATATAGTGGAGATCAAAAAGATATAGAAGTTCATCTTGAAGGTGTAACTAAAATTCCTACACTGGATGTACAAAACATAAGTGATTTAAGTGCAGCTGCTACTATTAAATCTGATATTAAAGACTATCTTCTTGCATTACAAGCACACCAAGCACTACTCAAAGGAACGCTTACAATAAATCCTCTTAACTCAACTGAAATTGGTACAGATAAAGTACTTCTTTCTCTTCCAAGTGCTGAGGTATTAAAAGCTATCCAAAACACAGCTGGTAATGATTTAGATGCACAAGTAGATGTGCTCTATAATGCACTTATTACATGGGATCAGACTATGAATCTACACTATCAAATTGCTGGTTTAAGCGAAGATGCAACTGAATCTAAAAATCGTTTCCCATCTTCTCGTATTAATATTCGTACAATGCGTATGACAAAAGCCTTCATGTATGCAGGTGGTGCACATATTGGTATCGGTCATGGCTCTAGTGGTAACTTAGTAACTTGTCCACCAGACGCACTTTCTGGCTACTTTGGCTGGGGTATTAATCACGAAATCGGACATGTCTTAGATATGCCACGTCGTACCTATGGTGAAACAACTAACAATATTTTCTCATTATTTGCTCAAACGATTAATGATGGCCCTTCACGCTTAGAAACAAGTAATAAGTATGAGGATATTTATAAAAAAATCGTCTCTGAAAATCCAGGTATGGCAACTGACGTCTTCGTTTCATTAGGATTATTCTGGCAACTTCATCTAGCCTATGACTATGATGAGTTTGTAGGCACTAATGCCTTCTATCCTCAGCTTCACAGATTATACCGTGATAACTTTGAAACACCTTCTACTAATGGGGATATTGATGAGAAAATGAATCTTTTGATTCGCCTTGCGAGCGATGTTGTAGGTAAAGACTTAACACCATTCTTTGAAAAATGGGACATTAAAATCTCTTCTGATACCAAAGCCTATATGAGTGCCCAAGGTTATGAAAAAGAAACACGTGCAATCTATTACCTAAATGATGAAGCAAGACGTTATAAGCTTGCTGATGGCCCTGGTATTAATAATTTTAATCTGACTGCTTCTGCGACTAAGCTCGACCTAGAAGCTCATTTAGATCCAGCTGTAGAAATTAATATTGAACTTGCTAACCCGTCAGATGCTGAGCATATTTTAGGTTATGAAATCTATCGTAATGATAAACTTATAGCCTTTACAACAGAATCTACATATATTGATGAAATCAGTTCTCTTAACAATGTAAGCCTTGACTACAGCGTAATTGCTTATGATAAGTTACTTAATGCTTCATCTGAAGTATCTTGTAACTCTGTTTATATTAATTATGATGGTACTTTAGATAAAACAGGCTGGAACTTTGACTTTAGCGATGTCACTACTGGTAGTGCACTAACTATTGACATGCAAAAAGTTCAGACCGTAACAGGACTCAAAGTATCTGATGTTGTTACAACCACCTCAGGTGCCTATACCTTACTTGTAAGTACAGACGGCGAAAATTGGACAACTGCTAAAGCTTCAACTTTAGACTCTGGCGATAACTATCAGTACTTTAATAAACCAGGCACCAACTCTGATGATCAACGTATTTGGAGCTATGATGCACGTTATATTCAAATTATAGGGGATATCATAACTACGCTTACTCCAAGTCAAATAGATATTATCACTTATCCAGGAGATGCTATCTACTTTATTGAAGATGGTATCGGTAAACTTAAGCATGATTTCTACATTGGAGACCCTGATCTTGAAGATGGTATACTACCTAAAGGTTCATTAGTAGTAGTTGGAAACTATCGTGGTAATCCTGTATTTAATAGTATGGAAATTCACGGTAAATACTTAGTTGAAGCCCATGGTAAAGAAGCTGAACTTGTGGAAGCACCAATTGCGGGGGATATTTATCTCTTTACAGAAATTCCTGAAGATAACCAAGTATCTACAATTGATCAAGGTATCTGGATTTTTGTTCCAAGCGATCAGACCTTACTTGATGCTTTAACTCATTCCGAATCCGAAGAACACGAGGAAACACTTGAACTATTAACAGCTATCAAGGCAGTCCTTTATCGTACATCGGATGCTTCAACTACAGATAATGCCTATATAGTAAGTGATACACCTTGGATTATTCCAACTGCTGAGTCACTTATTACCTTACAATAAATTTTATTAATGGGAGCATGATATGAAAAAAATAATATTCCTCATGTCACTATCTCTAAGCATGCCTACTTTTGCTCTTTCACCTTTTGGTGTAGAGTTTAAAGTTAATGAAAAAGCTTCAAAATTGCAAATAGAACTTACCAATGTGCCTTCTGGTACTAAGTCCTTTCAATTAGCGTATAACCTTGAAAATGTTCAAGGTTATACAAAAGCTTTATGGGCATCCTTCTTAGAAAGTGGCCATACCTATATCCAACTTACACCTAGTACAGATTCTGCATCAGTTACGCTCTATGCTATTGCCGAGCAAGCACTTCCAAGTGATTTTACACTTATAGAATTAGATCTAGATACAGATTCTAATTGGGCTGTACAAAAAAATGTCTCTATCAAATATCTGAATGAATTTTTAGAAGAAACCACCCTTCCTACTTTTGATGCAAAGCTTACTCAAGTAGAAGATAATAACTCTGGTAATGATGGTTCTGGCAATGGTGGCTCCGGCAATGGTGGCTCCGGCAATGATGGCTCTGGTAATAGTGGCTCTGGCAATAGTGGCTCTAGTAATAGTAACTCCACCAATAGTAAACCAACTAAACCTTCTACACCTGATGTAGAAATCCAACCAGAAACACCACTTATTGAAACCATTCATTTTAATGATGTAGATGAGCATTGGGCTAGTGATTCTATTAAACGCATGGCCCAAAAAGGTCTTATTACAGGCTACATAGATGGTAGCTTTAAACCTAATGGCACTACAACACGTTCTGAGTTTGCAACATTAATTGCAAAAGCTTTTGAGCTAAAGGCTACCACACCAACTCATCCATTCCAAGATGTTAAATCTAACGTTTGGTATACAGATGGTATTTTAGCACTTTATGAACGTGGTATTATTACAGGTCTTACACAAGATACTTTTGGTGGTGACACATCTATCACTAATGAACAAATGGCTACAATACTCTATCGTACATTAGAAAGCCTTGATATTGAACTTCCATTTGTACGAAGTTATATACCATTTAAAGATAGTGAAATCATTAGTCCTTACGCCCTTGATGCCGTTAAGGTCATGTACGAATCAGGACTTGTTAATGGTCTTTCAGATCATAGCTTTGCACCAAAAACATTAGCAACACGTGCACAAGTCGCAACTATACTTGATCGTATCCTTTTACTTATTAACAACTAACCTTAGATTACTATATAGTATAAATAAAAAGGATGTTGCAATTTTTAATTGCAACATCCTTTTTATTTATACTTATAAACTATTTATATTTTTTTAACCACTTCTGATTTAAGTTTCATCGCACCGAAACCATCGATTTTACAATCAATGTCATGTCCGTCTGTTGCTTCATGAATTAAACGAATACCTTTTACTTTTGTACCGATTTTGATAACAGATGAGCTTCCTTTTACTTTAAGGTCACGGATAACTGTTACTGTATCACCATCATTTAATACATTTCCATTAGCATCTTTAATAAGTAATGCTTCTGCTTCTGCTGCTGCACCTGCTGCAGTCCATTCATGTGCACATTCTGGACAAATTAAAAGGCTTCCATCTTCATAAGTATATTCTGAATTACATTTTGGGCAATTTGGTAAAGTAGACATATTCTAGTTCTCCATTCGTCAGTGTTTTTACAAGTTTATATAGTATCATATTCTTTACTTGTTGACAAACTTAGTTTTAGTTTTTTTACCCTTTTTCATAACTAAACCTTATAGTCTCCATATTATATATTTATTTTACCTATTAAAAATTATAGTTTATAGTATAAGGTAATATCAGAATATATTACATACTATTATAAGGAGTCCCTCATGATTGAATCACAATTTAAACATTTTTTAACCCACTACCTCAGCATGCCTAGTCCTGGTGGCTATACTGAAAAAGCTATCTTAAACTGTAAACAAGATTTTGAAGCACTTGGCCTTTCTACTCATCTTACTAAAAAAGGCGGGCTGATTGCAGTTCTTCCAGGTAAAGATACAAGTAAACAAGTTGCCATTTCTGCTCATATGGATACTTTAGGTGGAATGGTAAAAGAAATCCTTCCTAACGGGCATATCCGTTTCCATAAAATTGGTGGCGGTCTGTATCATGCATTAGAAGGTGAAAACTGTACGATTATCACTTCAACTGGTAAAACAGTAAGAGGTTCTATTATGCCTCTAAAATCTTCTACACATCTTTATGGTCAAGATGGTGCTAGTGAACCACGTAATGAATTTAGTGTTGCTATTCGTTTAGATGAAAAAGTTTCATCTGTCTCTGATGTTCATCAACTTGGTATCCAAGTAGGTGACTTTATCTACATGGATCCTAGACTTGAAATTACAGAGAATGGTTTCATCAAATCTCGTTACATCGATGATAAAGCCTGTGTTGCTATTGTTCTTGAACTTTGTACTAGATGGGTTAAAGAAGGTATTCAGCCTAATTATACAACTTTCTTCTATATCAGTAACTTTGAAGAAATGGGACATGGTATCTCTAACATCTTTAACAGTAACTCTCCATTTTCTAATGTCCACGAATTTATAGCACTAGATATTGGTATTGTCGGCCACACACAAACTTCTAGTGAATATAAAGTAAGTATTGCTGCAAAAGATGCAAGAACAGTGTATGACTACGCTCTTAGACAGAAACTTGTAAACTGCTGTGAACAAGACAAAATCCCTTATGCCGTAGATGTCTATAACCGTTATAGCTCAGATGCTTCACAGGCTATGGGATTTGGCTGTGACTTTAAATTTGCATGTATTGGGCCAGGTATTGATGCAAGTCATCATTATGAACGTACTCATATGGAATCTATACTTGCCACTAGTAAACTTATAGAAAGCTATCTTCTTAATAACTTAATAGAAGAATAAGTAAAACCAGGTATTACTTCTTTTTAGATGTAATACCTGGTTTTTTATCATTTTATCAAGATGTCTATTATTGATATGACCATGCCAATTTTGCTACAACTGGATAATGATCTGATGGATACTTTTCATTTACTTTATCTCTACATATTTCTATATCTTGAATTTCAATATCATGGGTTGTAAAAATATAATCTATAGGTTTACCTACTGTTTTCCCTTTAAATCCATGATAGCTACGCCCTATTTTTTCTTCTTTACAACTATATTTTTCAGTATAAGCATTTTGAAGAGACAGCTCTCTTTGTAGTTTAAGCTCTTGCCACCATTTCTTAAATGTCTTACTAGATGGTGTTGCATTAAAGTCACCCATTAACAGTACTGGTGCCTCATACTTTTCATAGTGTTCTTTCATTTTATCTGTAATTAATTTAAGGCCATTAATACGTGCTAAATAACTTAAATGATCTAAATGAGTATTAAATATATTAATTTTTTGTTCTTCATTATTTTTTAAAGAGAGAGTACATGTTGTACAAATTCTAGGAAACATTGCTAGCCAAGCTCTACTTGGTTTTTCTGGTGTTGAAGATAACCAAAATGTATGCTCCTCTTCCACTTTGAATTTGTCTTTAAGATAAAATACAGCTGTATACTCTCCTTTATCTTCCCCATTTCTGCCTACACCTACGTAACTATACTCAGGTAGAAGGTCTAGCATATCCTTTAAGCTGTCTGCCGTTAATTCTTGTGTTCCTATAATATCTGGCTTATTATTTTTAATAATTGCAGCAATAAGTTGTGTTCTATAAGCCCAACGATTGTCCCCAAACGCAAAATAATTACGCTTCATATTAAAACTCATTACTTTAAGTGATATTGATTTCTGCATGGTGACCTCCAGTTCGTTCAATTCTTCTCTGCTTATTATTATATTGCTTATTTCTAAATAATCTCCTATATGATTATTAATTTTTCTTAATCTCTTAGTTTATTTCTTACATTGTATAACTATAATGTCATCTAATCAAGAACTTCTTCATTTTTTCTTCATAGTAATTTTGTCCTATTCCTAAGCTTCTATCTATCAAATAAACAAGTGGCTCTTGCCACCTTTCTTTTACTATTGCACAAAAAGCCTAGATTTCTGAATTAGAAATCTAGGCTTTGATATGGAGATGAGGAGAATCGAACTCCCTACCTCTTGAATGCCATTCAAGCGCTCTCCCAAATGAGCTACACCCCCAAAGTTAAAGCGGCTGACGGGAATCGAACCCGCGTTCCCAGCTTGGGAAGCTGGTGTTCTACCATTGAACCACAGCCGCTTATTTATATTTTTATTATACTCCAAATTTTTACTTTTTCAATATTTAAATTCTGAATTTTATATTTTATTTTTTTTAATAAGATACATTAACTTTTAATTGAAATGATTACCATAAAAAATGCCACTAGGAAAGTCATACGTACTAGTCCTAGCGGCATTTTTACTCTTTTTATCATTAATCTATTAAATAAGATAAGAACTTACTTCTCCTGTGTAATAAAAGCTTAATGTATGAAGAGCTCGTGTTGCTGCAATATACAATAATTGCTTATCAAAGTTATTGCAGTAGTGATCTTTATTGGTTTGATAAACCATGACTGCATCATATTCAAGACCTTTAGCTTCAAAGATTGGGCTAATAATAAGTTTTCCATTTTTATTTTCCTCATCTTTAAAAATCTCTTGTAAATAATGCGCTTCTTTTCTCGTCTTACATAAGATCGCAATATGCTTATAACCTTCTTCAAAGTAACATGCTAAAGTTTGTTTCATATCACTTATTAAGGCCTGTTCACTTGATGCTTCTATTAGCCTTGGCGCTTCT
Source organism: Niameybacter massiliensis (assembly GCF_001282685.1). Taxonomy (GTDB): domain Bacteria; phylum Bacillota; class Clostridia; order Lachnospirales; family Cellulosilyticaceae; genus Holtiella; species Holtiella tumoricola. Next base: position 1,079,686 of record NZ_LN875035.1, read on the forward strand.
CCATGTCTTTCAAATGGAATCACTTGTTGTGTGCTTCCTCTTAACTTACCTGCAAATTCACAAATCTCATAAGTTGAACGGTAACTCTTTAATAAATCAATTTGTAAACCTTTTCTTGGTTTTAGGATTTCCATAATCCCATCATAAATAGAAGCTTGAATAGGTTTTTCAATAGCCTGGCAGTAGTCCCCTAAAATGGTATACTGACCATTTCTAAAAATCATCTTAAAGATTTTGTAATGAATTGGATAGTAATCTTGGGCTTCATCAATTAAAACTTGCTTGATTGAGGCATATAAGCTCTCCCCTTCTAATCTAAGTTTCAAGTAAAGCAGTACTGCACCATCTTCATAAGCAACTTGCTTTTGTTCTAGACATTTTGCAGTGTGCTTCATCATTCCTTCGATACCTTCTGGTAATACTATTCCTTCTGCAAATTGATTAAAGAGTTTTTGCTTTCTCATCAATCTTTCATAAACCTTAAGTACATTAACTCTAGTAAAACGAGTAATCGTACTCATAAAACAATCATACTCTTCTTGCACAAGGCGTCTTGCTTCTTCTTGTTCATCATGGGCAAATTTGGAATCATTCTCAAGTTTATCTACTAGCTCTTTGTAATAGGCTTTTTCTAAAGGTTTAATACGTTCTAAGAGAATTTTCTCAATACGTTTCAAACGCTTAATAATAGACATGTTTATTTGGTTATCTAAAAACTGTGTTTTAAGCTCTTTCGCACCCATAATTTTTTCTTCACGGTAGTAGACATCTTTAAAAATAATGCCTTCTTTTTCAATCCATTCAATATAACGTTCAAGCATGGTCATAAATGCTTCTGAACCTTTAAAAGCAATAGATGCACGAATTCTATCACGATTTTTGCTACTAATAATAGCTTCTAGCTGACTATGCTTTTTGCCCATTCTTAAGTAGTTACCAAAATAAGCTTCAAATAAATCCTCTAATGTTGCACACTCTACATTTTGTTCGCCAAGCTCTGGTAGTACTTCCGCTATATAATCACCAAATAGACTATTCGGTGATAAAATCATTACATCTTTATTGGTTAGTCCTTTTTCTCTTTGATTGTAAAGAAGAAAGGCAATGCGATGTAAAGCTATGGATGTCTTACCACTACCTGCTGCCCCTTGTACAATAAGCACATCATTTTCTTCATCACGAATAATACGATTTTGTTCCTTTTGAATGGTTTCAACTATATTCCTCATTTGTCTGGAAGTGTTTTGACCTAGTGTTTGTTTAAGCATATCATCCGTAATAGCAATACTTGAATCAAAGAAAAACTTCAGCTCACCCTTTTCCACTTCATATTGTCTCTTAAGAAGCATTTCTCCTTCTATTTCTCCACATGGTGCTACATAGCTTGCTGGTCCTACTTCATGATTATAAAATAGTCCAGCAATAGGTGTACGCCAATCATAAACTAAAACCTCATAGGTATCATCATTCATAGCATTGTGATAACCAATATAAACTTTTTCTTCACTCTCACCGTCTTCTTTAAAATCAAAACGTCCAAAATAAGGTGCTGGTAACATCTTTTGATAATTCATAACCTTTTCTAATTGATGTTTATACTGAGAAGTTTCGATGGCTTCCATATTGACGTACTGGCTCATATCAATGGCTTGATCAAACTCATCAATTGCATGCATACCTTCTTCCCACATTTCCTTACGTATGCCAAGGAGGGTCGCTTTTTGTTTATCTACTCCTTCAAGACCTTTATGAATTTCTTGCTTTAAAAAATCTATAGTTTGCTTTAAATAAGCTTTTTCTTGTTCTAATATAATTGAATCTAACATAGATTACTTATCCTCAACTTCCTCTTCTACTTGTTCCAAACCTTTATATTATGCTATTTTGATTTATTTAACAAGTAGAAATCCCCCCCTTTGTTCACACCTCCATAATAATAGACAATATAGTTGGTCTTCTCTTTGTTTTTTCATAGAGTAATTGCTCTACTACTTTTTTAATGTTGGCTTTTAAGATATACCATTCTACCATTTGATAAGCTAAGCACATTTCTAATTCTTTTGTTGCTACTGCTTTAACTTGATTAATAAGTTCTTCTGCATCTTTTGCATAGACAAATCCACGTGTAATCACATCTGGACCACCCATAATAGAATAGGTCTCTAAATCTATAGCTGCTACTACAATCAGCATTCCTTCTTCTGCAAGATGCTTACGATCACGAAGAACAATATTGCCTACATCACCTACTCCAATACCATCCACTAATATATTACCTGCACGTACACGCCCTGTAATGACAGCCTTTTCATGATCTAACTCCAGAACATCACCATCTTGTAAAATAAAGATGTTTTCTTGCTTCATTCCCATCTCTTTTGCTAAATCACTATGATGTTTTAAATGTCTATATTCTCCATGTGCAGGCATAAAAAACTTAGGATGAGTTAAAGAATGAATGAGTTTTAATTCTTCCTTATATGCATGCCCCGATACATGTACATCTTCTATATCTTTATAAATAACTTCAGCACCCTTTTTATAAAGTTCATTAATAACCTTAGATACTAATTTATCATTGCCTGGTATAGGTGAAGCAGAAATAATAAATAAATCATTAGGTTGTATTTTAATGACACGGTGATGTCCAAAAGCTATTCTTGCTAAAGCTGCCATAGGCTCTCCTTGGCTTCCTGTCGTAATAATGGTAATCTTATCATTGGAATAATTATGAATTTCTTCAAGAGGTATGAGCATATTCTCAGGTATGTCTAAATAACCTAATGTTTTAGCTACCTTTGTAATATTTTCCATACTTCTTCCACTGAAAGCTACTTTGCGGTTATGCTTTATAGAAGCATCTATAATCTGTTGGATTCTATGAATATTTGAAGCAAAGGTTGCAACGATAACACGCCCTTTGACCCCTTCAAACAGTCTTCTTAATGTTTTACCTATCGTTTGTTCAGAAGGTGAGTGCCCTTTACGCTCTACATTGGTACTGTCTGCTAACAGAAGAAGTATTCCTTGTTTGCCAAGCTCTCCTATTCGTTCTAGATCCATTGTTTGCCCATCAATGGGGGTATAGTCTACTTTAAAATCCCCTGTATGAAAAATAATACCTTCTGGCGTATGAATAGCTATACAGCAAGCACCTGCTATACTATGTGTACTTCTTATAAATTCAATTTTCATCTGCTCTAACTGAATACAATCTCCTGGCTCTACGCTATGCATTTTACAGTCTTTAGCTAAACCATGTTCTTGTAATTTATTTTCAATAATGCCTAGAGTTAGCCTTGTTCCATATAAAGGAATATTAATCTGTTGTAAAATATAAGGTACTGCTCCAATATGATCTTCATGCCCATGGGTAAAAAATATCCCCTTTACTTGATCTTTATGGGCTAATAAGTAGGTAATATCTGGAATAATAAGATCTACACCATACATTTGTTCATCTGGGAATCCCATACCACAGTCAATCACGATGATTTCACTTTTATATTGGATTGCAGTAATATTTTTCCCAATACTTCCCAGACCACCTAACGGAATAACTTTTACTGTATCACTCATAAAATACCGCTCCTTTTTTAAACTTTTTAATTTAGTTTTTCCTACATGTAAAAGTGTATGCAAAAAGTCCTACCTTTAGATTTAATTCTAAAGGTAGGACTTTTTCACATGCTTACTCACCACCAAACTTATATCCAACACCCCACATCGTTATAATAAATATAGGTTTAGCTGGATTTGGTTCTATCTTCTTTCGTAGCTTTCTTATATGAGCCATAATATTGTTATCATCATAAGTATAATTATCTTTCCACACGCCATTATAAATCTGTTCTTTCGTATATACTTTTCCTTTATTATTGGCTAATAAATATAAAATATCAAATTCTTTTGGAGTAAGTTGAATCACTTTGTTATCATAGCAGACACTTCTATTAACCATATCTATAGCTAACTTACCGCTTCTTATCTGCTCTGACTCCACTAGTGTCATTTCTTCACTCTCTTTTCTATTTAAAATCAAACAACCATATTCTTTATCTTTTAAACCTTTTAATCCTTCTAACAAATCTTCAAATTCCCTATTACTCCTAGCTTTTTCTTCAAGCTGAGTATAGATCCATTCACACACTTTAGCTTCAATCCCTATTGCCAATGCTTTTTTATTCATATGACTTACCTCATTTCTCTTAAAGTAATTCGCCGTATTTTTTGACATAAATTTTCTTTAAGACTGTAACAAGTATCATATAACATAATATAATGCCCACTAACCAAGCAAAGTAAATGGGTGGTATTGGATACATACCTATAGCTTTACCAAAGCTTGTGTATGGAATAATCGTTCCAATACCAATTGCAAGTGCTGTAACTAGTGTAACAGGTAAGGAAGCTCTACTTTGAATAAATGGAATTTTTGGTGTACGAATCATATGAATAACTAAAGTTTGTGACCATAGAGATTCTACAAACCATCCTGCATTAAAGAGTGCCATAAATAGCACTTTGTCTACACCTGGCTCATGATAATATCCACCACACACCATTGGGCAAATAATAAAGTACATGAGTATATAAGTAACAATATCAAATACTGAACTTGTAGGCCCAATCCATGCCATAAAACTTCCGATAGATGATGCATCCCATTTACGAGGCTTCTTTAAAAACTCCTCATCCATATGATCCCATGGAATAGAAATACAAGAAATATCATAAATAAGATTCAACACAATAAGTTGTATTGCAAGCATAGGTAAAAAAGGTAAAAAGGCACTTGCAACTAATACAGAAAACATATTTCCGAAGTTAGAACTTGCTGTCATTTTAATATATTTAATCATATTACCAAAGGTTTTTCTTCCTTCTATAACGCCTTCTTCTAAAACATTTAAGTCTTTTTCAAGTAAAATAATATCTGCTGATTCTTTTGCAATGTCTACTGCTGTATCTACTGAAATACCTACATCAGCTTCTTTCATAGCTGCCGCATCGTTGATGCCATCTCCCATGAAGCCTACTGTATGCCCATTTGCTCTTAGTACTCTTACAAGTCTTGATTTTTGTTGTGGTGAAAGCTTTGCAAAAATATTGCACTTTTCTACTTCTCGTGTTAATTCTTCATCATTCATATGCTCAATTTCACTACCTAGCAGAAGCTTTTCAACACTTAGTCCCACTTGTTTACATACAGATCTTGTTACGCGTTCATTATCACCTGTTAGCACTTTCACCTCTACACCATATTCTTTTAGAGATGCTATTGCCTTAGCTGTACTTGCTTTAGGTGGATCTAAGAAAGCTAAATATCCCATAAGTACCATATCTTTTTCATCTTTAGTAGAAAATACACCTTCAGCTGATGGATTTGTCTTTTGTGCAACAGCTATAACACGCATGCCTTGGTCGTTGAGCTGTGCTACTGTTTCAAGAATTTCTTTCTTAATAGATTCTGTTAAAACAGTTACTTCTCCTTTATACTCTGCAAAACGGCAGCGATTAAGCATTTCTTCTACTGCACCTTTTGTTACCATTTGTGTCTTACCAAATTCATCTTCAAGTACAACACTCATACAACGTCTTTCAAAGTCAAAAGGTATTTCGTCTACTTTTTTATAACTAGCAAAAATCTCATCTTTTCCCATATCCTTGGTATATTCAATAATAGCAAGGTCCATTAAATTCTTAAGTCCTGTTTGATAATAAGAATTCATAAATCCATGGCGTAGAACACGCTCATCTTCTTCCCCATGAATATCTAAATGGTACTCTAAAATAACTTTATCCTGTGTCAAAGTCCCAGTTTTATCTGTACATAATACATCCATTGCTCCAAAGTTTTGGATAGAGTTTAAGTTTTTAACAATAGTTTTTTTCTTGCTCATCCTAGCAGAACCCTTAGCTAAGCTTGTAGTTACAATCATCGGTAACATTTCTGGTGTTAAACCTACAGCTACTGAAAGTGCAAAAAGTAATGCTTCTACCCAATCTCCTTTTGTAAAACCATTAATAAAAAATACAATAGGTGCCATAACTGCCATAAATCTAATGAGTAACCATGAAACTGAATTCACACCTTTTTCAAATCCTGAAGCCACTTGAGTAGCCACAATAGTCTGAGATAAATTACCAAATAAAGTTTCATCTCCAACGGCCACTACAACCCCTAATGCTGTCCCACTAATTACATTGGTTCCCATAAAAGCTAAGTTATCACATTCTATAGCAGTTTGATAAACTCTGCCCTTTTTTAGTTCAACAACTTTTTCTACTGGTTCACTTTCTCCTGTTAACGCTGATTCACTTATAAATAGATCTTTTGCTTCTATGATTCTAAGATCAGCTGGTACCATATCACCTGCTGATAAGCATATAATATCTCCATTTACAACTTCTTCTAGCGGAATTTCTACCCTTCCTATTTCCTTGCGTTGTACACAAGTTGTAGTCTTAACCATCGCACTTAGTTTTTCTGCTGCATGACTGGACTTAGTCTCTTGTACAAACTTTAATATTCCACTTACAGCCACCATGGTTAACACAATACCGACCGTTGTAAAGTCTGCTTCTCCACTTCCACTAAGAATCACATCTGTAAATAATGAAATTGTTGCTAATATAAAAAGTACCACTGTAAAAGGATTAATAAATGCACTAATAAAGCGTTTTAATGCAGAATCCTTTTTCTCATGGGTAATACTATTAAATCCACATTCTTCTCTTGCTTTTTCTACTTGTTTAATTTCTAATCCCTCTAATGAAGTCCCCATATTTTCAAGTACAAATGCTTTGTGCTTAGTAGCTATATTTACAAGCCATTTATTAATCACGGCTTCACGTGCTTCTTGTTGTCTTCTCATTCTTTCTGCTTGGTTTTTAAAAATATTCTTTTTCATGTCTAATCCCTCCATTTATTCTTAATAACAAAATTGGATTGACACGAAACCTGTCTATCTAACCTACTCTAGAAAGCATCTATTTAGTTGTCCGTTTGCGGTGAGAAGAATGTTCATACGGCATCTCCTCACTTTTTTCACTTTTATACTGCTTATCAGGTCCCGTGCCGTTACTACTACTTGCGTCCATTCTTCTCACCTCCTTTAAATTAACAATACAAAAAAAACCCCTTGCCAAAGCATAACAATGACAAGGGGCCTATCGGCCTAATCTAATTCATCGTTCAAGCTTTAGCATCGTAGGGCGGTGAAATTGTGTTAGGTTATGCCTTGGTTTCGACATCCCCTGCTGACCAACTCATAGTGTCTCCACTATTTTGCGGTAACAATCCATATCCCTACGGTAGCCTCACCTACCGAAGTTATTTTGTTGTGATTACATTTCTAATTATATCAAAAAAATCTGATTTTACCAGAACCTTTTTCTTACTTTTTTCTTACTTTTAAATTTTTAGCATTTTAACATTTATAGTCTTAAGTCTATTCACTATACTTAATAATCTTGATTACATTTATTCTATGCGCTTCTTCTTCTAATGTTTCATAAATAATAATGCTTACACTATCATTGCTCAAACTAAAGACTAAATGATTTAATGTACGCCCATCTGAAGTCAATTTAAAAGCTTCATAATCTTTCTTATCAAGCTCTCCCCAACTAAGGGCCTTTACATCTTGTACATTATGTAATTCCATTAAAGCTCTTTCAACATCTACAATTTCATACAGCGCAAATGTTTTATAAATTGATTTTAAACACTCTTGTTCGAATTTAAAATCACTATATGTTGTTTGCCACTTCTCTTCAAGCGATTTTTGTCTTTCTTCTTTTTCATTTTGTATCTGTTCAGTGGTTGCTTCTTTCTTCTTCAGTGCTTCTTGAACTTCTTTAGTAATCTCTTCATGTTTTCTATTAAAGATATCAATATAAGCTCTTGCACTTTTTATCTCTTCTTTACTCATAGTAAGCATACCTTCATAGGTACTAATTTGAGCATCTTTCATACGTACTTCTTTTGTCATACGTTGCTCTTCCATCTCAACTTGCTGAATATGCTCTAAAATATTCTCTTCTGTAGCACTTGATAATATTTGTTCTTGTTCTGCAAACTTATTAAGTAGAGATTCCTTTTCTTCTACAAGTTTCTTAATACGTTCTTTTGTTTCTGCTTGGCTTCCTTCTTCATACTCAATCAATTTATTCTTAGATGTAATATACCTATCATTTTCTAATAACTTCTGTACAACTGCTTCATAGTTCTCTTCATTTTTAGCATGTTGCTGCATCAAGTCTTGATAAGCCTTATCTAATTTTATTCTCTCATCATTTGGTAGCCAACTTGGTAATATTTCTTCCTTACATTCTATTTGTCCACCCATAGCTTCTACACAAAGTACGATTAATTGAGCAAAGAGTTCACGGATCAATTTATTTTTACCTAATGGCATTTGAAGCTCTAGTACAGTCTTGGCATCAAGAGGTTGTTTAACTTGCTTATTTTCTTCCTCCTCTTCACACTCTTCTTTTTCTGTGTTTTCTATAACATTACTAGCTTCTAACTCCATATCATCATCTAGTTCAAAAACTTGAGCATCTTGAATCTCACCTATCGTTGATTCTTGTATGCCTTCTTTGATACTTATTTCGTTCATACTTTCTACTGAAGCTTCTTCTAATACAGCTTCTACTTTTTCAGTTTCATCTGTTATTTCACCTTCAGCTTCTATTTGCTGCTTTTCAACTTGCTTTCTTAATTCTCTTTGTAATGCTTTCTTTTCTTCTGCATAGCACTTTGTAATTAAATCTGCTTTTTGTGAAGGCAATAATTCTTCTTTGAGCTCATAATGTTCTGCAACTTGATCAATGATAAAAACAGAAAGGGCATCATCTGAATCCTCTGCCTCTATACTTCCTCCTCTTAGTGCATTGCATTTTTCTTTTAAAATGTTCTTAAGATGAATTTCTAATTCTTCGCGTCCTAACATTTGCCAATTAAGCTTACTCTTTTCTAGAAGCTGATCTATTGAGAGCACCTCAGGTGCTTGTAAAGGCGTCTTTTTCATAAGTCCTGTTACTAAATTTGTTGCTTGTACTAATTTTTTTGCGACTTTTTGTCCTGTTTGTTTAGATATGTTGGTCATTGTAAAAGTTTCTAAAAGTGCAATTTGTTCTCTTAGCTCTTCTTCTGAAACCTTTTTTATGCCGTCAAATAAGTTTGCCAAAATCCCATTCTCCTTTTACATACTATTCCTTGTTATTTGAAGGATAATTAAAATTTTATCATTTTTTAACTTTTATCGCTACTCAACTTCTCATATTTAGGTCTTTTTATATGTATTATATAAAAAAAGTGAGCATTTATATTTTTATAAATGCTCACATATCTATTTGAATGTACAACTTTAAGCTTCAATAGGAATAAAAGCAAATTGTGTTACATCAAATAATCCCATATCTGTTAACTTAATCTCTGGAATAACCGCAAGTGACATAAAACAAAGTGTCATAACAGGTTCCACATGTTCACTAATATGAAGTACTTCATGAGCTGTTTGATGAATACTTCTAAGTTTTTCATCTACCCACTCACCACTTCTATCACTCATAAGTCCACCTATTGGCATCGGCATACTTTCAATCACTTGCCCCTTATTAACAAGAATAATACCACCATCTTGTTTAATAAGTTCTTCAACTGCATAAGCCATATCCTGATCATCTACACCTACAACAATAATGTTATGAGAATCATGAGCCACTGACAAAGCCACTGCACCTTGCTTAAGTCCATATCCTTTAAGAAGTGCTACTGCTACATTACCTGTATCTTGATGACGCTCTACAACTGCTACCTTTACAATATCTACTTCTGGATCATATACAAATTCATTATTCTCATTACGTTTAATTGAAGCAACTTCTTTACTTGTGACTACACCACCTGGAAGAATATTGATGATATGTGCTTGTTCTGAATTAATAGTTAGACGTAATTTATCTATAGAGAAGTCCTTTACATGGAAGCTCCCTTTAGTCGCATGAATATCATGGCGTTCAATAGGTAGCATATACTCACCTTGTGTTGCCACTTCTTGACCTGCAATAAATACACGTTGTGCATTAAATGCTGTTAAGTTATCTATGAGAACAATATCAGCACGAAGTCCTGGAGCAATAGCACCACGGTCAGAAAGACCAAAGCATTCTGCTGCATTTAAACTTGCCATTTGTAGGGCTATAATTGGATCTATACCTTCTTCTATACACATACGTAAATGATTGTCTAAATGTCCAACACTTAAAATGGTTTTTGGCTGGCAGTCATCAGCACATAGAAGACAGCGTCTACTGTTTTGCATTGTAAGCCCTGGAAGTAATTTTTTCAGGTTATGACATGCAGAGCCTTGACGAAGAAGTACATATATACCTCTTGCAATACGATCATGCATCTCTTCAATGGTGTCACACTCATGATCTGTACGAATACGTGCTGCTGCATAGGCATTAAGTGCATTCCCAAATACACCTGGGCTATGACCATCGATAACTTTACCATGTTCTTTAGCTACCATAATTTTATCAAGTACATCATCATGACCGCCAATAACACCAGGGAAATTCATAAACTCCCCAAGTCCTAACACGCTTCCGTTTTCAATAGGTGCTTTCATAGCTTCTGCATCAATCACTGCTCCTGCATGCTCAAATGGTGTAGCAGGTACACAAGATGGAAGCATCATCTGAATATCAAGCGCTGTACCTTTAGAAGCTTCTATCATATAACCTATACCACGAAGTCCACATACATTGGCAATTTCATGTGGGTCTGCAATGATCGTTGTTGTACCATGAGGCACAACTAATCTGCCAAGTTCTTCTGGACTTACATAAGAAGATTCAATATGTATATGACTATCAATATAACCTGGTGTTGCATATTGCCCTTGAGCATCTATCACACGTATACCTTCATATGTACCTACACCTGCAATAAGTTCATCACAGATTGCAATGTCACCTTCTACAATACGTCCATTATATACATCTACCACTTTAGCATTCTTGATAACAATGTCAGCTGGTACTCTACCTGCTGCTACATCTATTAATTTTTTAAGTTGTTGCTTTTCCATTACTTGTCCTCCTTTTTTTGGGTCCGTCAAATTCTAGTTAAATGAAGTCCAAAATACTATATTGCACTCATATTAGCATACTTTAAAGCAAAAAAATAGAGTTTTTCATTAAAAATATGAACATTTTTATTTCACAATAAAAAAATGTTCGACACATCTTTTATCTCGTCCAGTCACGCCTTCATTCAATCTATATATTAATAGAGAAGTACATATAGCGTACTTCCCTATCCTCTCATTTTAAAACTTCAGCCTATAACGTATTGCTCTCTTGAGCTCTGAATCTTTCAATCCACAAATTTCTTGTATCATCTCAAGAAAATCATCTATCTCATCCTCTGTATTATAAAGTCCTAAACTTGCTCTTACCATGCCAGGTTCTGGCCTTTGAGGCTGTTGCATCATTTCATATCTTTCCCTATCTGAAACGCCTAATAATCTTGCCACATAAGGCTGTGCACAAAAACAGCCATTTCTCACAGCAATACCTCCTCTTTCCGCTAAGAGTTGGTTAACTAGTGAATGATGCATGCCTTCTATATTAAAACTTATCACACCTAATCTAGCTTTATACAAAGGATCACCGTATAACGTAACCTTAGGTATACCTCTTAAGCCTGCTAACATTCTATTTTTAAGCTTTTGTTCATGCCTTACAATTTGATTCATACCTACACTGGTCATCATATCAAGTGCAGCTGACAAGGCTATTACTCCTAAATAATTAGGTGTACCCGCTTCCTCCTTATCAGGAGAATCCTTAAAGTATACATCATCATCAAATACTGCTGCTACAGCTCCTCCTCCTTGTACATAAGGCCAACTTTCATTAATATACTCCTTTTTCGCTATTACCGCCCCTACTCCAAAAGGCGCATAGATCTTATGGGCAGAAAAGACGAGAAAATCTATATTTTCATCTGCTCTAGTCCCCTTTATTTTGATTGGATAGTGGGCTACTAATTGAGCAGCATCTACAATCAACTTTGCACCATATTGATGTACAATTTGAGCTACTGCATGAATGGGATTAATATACCCTGTTACATTAGAAGCCCCTGTTAGAGTAACATATTGAATGCTTCCAGCTGCATTTTTTAATTTCTCTTCTAATTCATCTAATCTTAATAGTCCATTTTCATCTACTTCTATGTAGAATACCTTCGCCATTTTCCTCCATGGTAAATCGTTGGCATGGTGCTCCATTCTTGTAGAGAGTACTTTGGTACCTTCTTTTTGACATAACTCATGAGCTAATAAGTTTAGGCCTTCTGTCGTATTCTTTGTATAAATTACGCAATAACCATCTTCAGGTTTTAAACCAAAGAAATTTAATACCTTTTGCTTACTCTCTTCATAAGACTCTGTACTATAAATAGATTTTTGCCCTGCTCTGTGAACCGCACCGTACATACCTATTTTTTCTTCTATTGTTTCACAAACATATTTAAATGGTGGTGTTGTTGCACCATTATCAAAATTAATAGGCACCTTAAATGATCCATCTGCTAATTTAACAGGTACATCTATACCTTGAAATAATTCCTTATACCCTTCTGCACGTTGCATGTGATCAACTCCTATATGTTGTTCACTTAAAGTATATTCGACTTTACAGAAGAAGATGTAACTTTAGAAAAACTAAAAGACCACTTAGATTCAAGTGGTCTTATTAAATAATTGTTCCATACCTTTATAAATACCTTCGCCAAACTCATGTATTAAGAGGTTTTGATTAACGTTATAAATAGGCTTATAATCCTCTTTCTTAAAAATTTCATTATGTGCCTCTGGTTTTACACATCTATGATCTATTTGCAAAGAACCATAACTTCCCCATCGTCCATATATTTTTGCAAAATCTTCTTCTACTACTGATGTAAAAAATAATACTTTCTTCTTTTTATCTGTAATAAGCTCAATAATTTCTAGGGGATACATCAAACATGAGAGCGGGCAAAGTTCATAGATTGGAATTTCATGATCTAAGGCATATTTATGTGCCATACATTTATAGACCCCTTCATGAAATACAAGTAAACTACAACGGCCATTACATTCTTTAATAGAACCATCAAAAGAGATAAATCCCCCTTTTTCCATAACCTCATCATAATCTTTCTCATTGAGTCTACGCATTTCTTCTGCTAGGTTACTAAGATGCTTATCTAAATATCTTTGATTCTTTCTACTCATATCACAAGGACTTCCACAGCAACAGCCATATTGATAAAGTTTGGTACATTCAAAACAATTAAGATTAATAAGAGCCCCAATTGCTTCTATATCTACTATATAAAGTTGATCATCTACATCTATTGTTGCAAGTTGCCTACTATTTAGATAATCTTTAAATGCTTCTAGATCGTCTGCTGCTCGTTCATCTAAATCATAATATTCTGCTGACCATAAACTCTCTATAACTTTTTCTACTCTTATCTCCTGAGTAATGCTATGCCCCTCTAGTCTTTCCGGTTGAGTTACTACTAAGTAAAGTTCTACACCTGAAATCACCTTTCCTAAACCTTTATTCAAGGATTTAGTTGCCTTATAGACATTGATATTATTCTCTAGCTGGGTATCTAACTTAAAAGCATCTGGTTCAAAAAATAGGTCTATGAACTGGGCCCCTTGTTCCTTACACCATTTTTCTATAAGTTGCTTAATTTTTTCTTGTGCTCTGTCTTGTATCTCTTCTTCAACTTTCCATGTGACTTGATAATGCCACTTTGTCTCTTTCTTATTTTTCATGTAAAAGTCCCTCTAAATAACGTTTCTTATATTTAATACGTGCCATTTTTGTAATGTCTTTAATAATATTAAAGTTGCTTACGCCACCTACTACGCCAATAATAGGAAGGCCTTGAATAAATTTTGCCATCAGCATAGCTTCTGCCAGACGAGTGGAGGTTTCTTTAATCCCATTATCTATGCTATAAGGAAGTGTATCTACCATTCTATTGCCTACTGCAATACGCTCTAACTTTCTATTGTAGTCCTCTTGAACATCCTCCTTAGTAACTCCTGCACAAATCAGATAAAGAATATAAAGTTTCTCTCTATCTGTTGTATAATCAAATCCATAAGATAAACTAATCTCATAAATACTCTTTAAGATCATTCCTATAAGAATAGGTATATCTGGGATACCTATTCCTAATGCACCTAATAGACTCCCTTCAACTGTAGAAATAAATTGATTACCTCGTACTGTTTTTGCTGCGCCTTTATCAAGCTCATTAATATTTTTATGATTCATTTGATTCATAATCGTATAATGCTTTACATCGAAGTCCTGAAGCTTAGATTCCTTTTTATAAGTCTTCTCTATTAAGCCAACGCCTTTTTCAAATACTACTTTAAAACCTGTCTCAAACGCTTTTTCTAACGTTTGCTGAAGTTTAGCTGGAATCTTACTTTCTATCTTCTCTTGAATAGGTGAAACTTTATTTTTAATAAACTTTATCTCTTTCTTACTAAGAACTTTATTTTCCTTTTTTTCTACTTTATCAAGTTGTTTCTTAATCAGCTTATATTTCTTTGCTTGGTTATTTTCCACTTAAAACGCCTCTTTTCTAACCCTCATCACTACAAGGACATATACTATGCATGAGTAATGCCAGTTCCTCTTTACTTAACGTCTCACAATAGGCATCAAAATGCTCTTCTGAACAAAAATATCCAACTTTGTGGTTAAATGGTTCTCCTTGGATTTGTTGATTACAATATAAACATTTCTTTTGATTATTTATTTTCATGATATTCCTCTCTTTATTTACCTGTTCTTTATACTATCTAATTGGCGGTGTAGAGCTTGACTTGTTCTACTACACTTGGTGTATTAGGAATATTAATCCCTTGTAAAACTTGCTCATAAAAATCCTTTATATCTTCCCATCTATAATAAGGTCTTTCATTACTTCCTGTGGGGAATGGAATAGCCTTTTCATTATAAAGCATCTTAACTAATATAGGCTGATTTTCTTCTCCTTTATAAAAAATCCACTGAATATTAGCTGCCATGGGCGCAATACATTCATCTTTCCAAAACTTAGACACTGTATTGAGCTGATCCGTTTGTCTTCCCCATGTTAATAAATCTAATAAACTTGCAAAAGGAATAATAGTTTCTGCATGAGCAAACCTTAAATCTGCAGAGACATCGCCACTTTGAAGCGCTGCATCACTTTTATCAATAAAATCTCTTAACAGTGCAAATGCAATATTTGTTGGTAAGTCTTGCCCCATATTGCTTGGCCCTTTTTCTAAGTAATTTTTAAGATTTTCATTTTCCCAATAATACTTAAGTGTACATTCATCAAAATACTGACCAAGACCTAAATCCACCTGCATATTATAGGTATTTGCATAAATACTATATAACGTTGTTGCCAAATCCAGAGCCTTTGTAGGTGTTAGCCCATAACTTTCCTTAATAAACTTTGTCATAAAAGGGGTAGAGACATCTTCTCTTTTCGTAAAAGTAGCAAGTTCTGCTTTCCACTTTCCCTTTTCTTTATACTGAATATAGGCTTCATTAAGATCAAAAAATCTTAATAGTGGATCTACTTCTCCATTTACATATGTTGTAATAGGTTTTCTTCCTATATAATGACTAAGTTCTCTTATAAATGCATCCATACTTTGTTTTGCCCTTGTTACATAGGTGGAAACGGCATGCACCTGTTTTCCAAAAACTGTAGGATAATGGGCATACATACGTTTAGCTATTCCTTTTTGTTCCTGTACACCAAAAGGTGTTAGTAATCCGTACTTACCTTGTGAAAGTGCCATAAATCTTCTAATCTGCCTTCTGAGCTGCTTCCCTTCTTGGGTAAGTTCATTTTGCTTATAAGCTTCACTTAGCACTTTATAGAGTTCTTGGGCACCTTTTGAACTTGTCACATATCTTGATCCATGTCGACTTAAATGAGTAATATATACAGCGTGATAGCCACTAGGGGCTTCTATCTCACTTTCAGGGGTATAATAATAAGGTGTTTCTGTTCCTAGATAACACCTAGCCATCGGTAAACTCATCTTATCATCTCCTTAGAAAGGTCTTCTAAGGAAATTATATTCTAGCTCACCTTTTCTCATGAGTTAATGATTTCATGGATAGCCTTTTGATAGGCTACTTTATCATACATATAAGCTTCTACATGTTTTGCTCCTTCTATAAGGCATAGCCTATCTTGCATACTATTTCTAGCTTTATACATTCTCTCACTCATTGTATATGGAATAGTTACATCTTCTTTACCATGAATAAAGGCAACTGGCCCATTATAATGTATAATCTCATCAAAGGGATTAGCTTCATCTAAATTTAGCCTATATCTATATTTAATCCAAAAATTGATAATTTTATAAGTAAGCTTAGCCGGCAAATGTGCAAAAGTCTTAAATTGATATTGCAATACTTCCATTGCCCTCGTATATGGACAATCCGCTACAACAAAAGCTATATCCTTATATCTACCTGCATACATCAGGGCTGTTGCTGCACCCATAGACTGTCCATGCAAACCAATTCGAACAGTTTCTCCTTCTATTTCACGAAGCTTATTAATCCAAAGCCTTGCATCCTCAACTTCACAAAGTCCATAAGTTGGATAAATACCCTCACTCTTACCATGACTTCTTGCATCAATGGCTAAAATATTATAACCATAATCTCCATAAATCTGAGCCACTTGTAAACTCATCAAATGGTTACCTGTATAACCATGAATCAATAGAACAACCTTCTTTGCATCTGGATGAAAAGTTATATATTCTCCTTGTAACTTATAACCTTCTTGACTCGTAATTGTTATTTCCTCTTTAGAAAGCGCCTCATAATCTGAACGCTTGTACACCTTTCTATGTTCAAGTTCATTAAAGGCCTCCTCTTCTGTTTTACGCCGTGCAAAAAATATATTTTTAATAGCAAAATGCCCAATACTTAACCCTACTCCTATAGCCACACAACTTATGGCTATTATGCCTAATACCATATTTCTTCTCATATCCTCTCTTTCTACATCTACCCACTTATTTTTTTCTATCATATATAACTTTTATTATACTGTATAACTGACATAAAAAAAGGTTTATTACATGGTTTTTAATCCATGTAATAAACCTTTTAAATTTTATAACCTATGCTTCATAAAATACACTTTTAGGCTTACCGCATATTGGACATAGATAAGTATCTGGTAATTCCTCAAAAGGTACTTCTCCATCATAAATATAATGACAAACTGAACATTCATATTGTACTTGTTCTTTTGTAGGTTTAACAGATCCGCCTAATGATACAGGTTGTACTTTACCTGCTTTTAAATCTCTATAATAGGCATAAGTCATTGGTTCACCATTTATAAGCTTAGTCGCATCTATAACTTCTCCAATAAAAAGAGTATGTGAACCTAAATCTATTTGCTCTACAACTTTACATGAAAATGTAGCAATACTATCTTTTTCTATAACAGGAGTACCTAAAGTATCTACTTTGTACTCAAAATCTTGGAACTTATCAACACTGCGTCCACTTTGGAAACCAAAATGTGCAATAGTATCTAATGATGCGTGTTTACCAAGTACTGATACTGTAAATTTCTTAGATGCATCTACCATATAATGTGTTAAATTACTTTTTAAAACTGTTACACTCACACGTGCTGGCTCTGCTGTAAGTTGCGTACAAGTATTAATGATACACGCATTTTTTGCACCATTATTTTCTGCTCCTAAAATAAATACACCATATGTTAATGTAAATAATGCTGTTTGATCCATTCTTATGCCCTCCACTTTAATATGATAATATTATAATAACATATTTTGTTTATTTAGCAAATAATAATTATTATCCCTTAGAGAAAAATAAGTTCCTTAAAGTTCTCTCTACACAAGAACTTTAAGGAACTGTGATTATTAATGCTTTAACTCATCTAGATGACATTCTAATACTTTAACTAACTTTTCTTTTAAAATACCTTTATACGTTTGAGCTTGATTGTGGGGCATACAAACTTCCTCCTAATAGGCTTTAAATATAGTATGAAGTTCCTTGCATACTCCTATGTGTCTTTGAGAGATAAACCATTTTTTTCCACTTTAATTCAAGTCTTCTCTCCTAGACTCCTCCCCTCACATTATCTTATGCCACTTGTTGCTTTAACATTTGTATTTGTCTATCTCTTACATGATAAATTAGGTCTACAATACACCCTGCACTTGTAAGTACTATAATGGTAATTTTAAATAAACTAAATAACATGAGGAAGATTCCTAGACCAATTCCCTTAGTTATACCTATAGACCCAGTCTTTGTATAAATAAATTTACTTACTAAGCTATGGGCATCTCGCAATATAAAGTACAATGCAATCCACTGTATAGCTCCTAATACCGTCTTTAAATAAAGTGGAAGTGCTACAAATTGTAATGCTTGTATACCCACTAGATACAGAATCCATCTATAAGTTGTTCCTTTAGAACAGCACAAATAGCCAGCATATTTTTTAAAGCCCTTAATCACCTTAAATTTTTCTTTTGTTGTGCCAGAAAGAATACGCAATTTATGGCCTACAA
This sequence comes from Niameybacter massiliensis, assembly GCF_001282685.1. Lineage (GTDB taxonomy): Bacteria > Bacillota > Clostridia > Lachnospirales > Cellulosilyticaceae > Holtiella > Holtiella tumoricola. The sequence goes on from NZ_LN875035.1 coordinate 1,098,378, forward strand.
AAAGAGTACCGATATAAGCAATAATACTCGTACCTACCGGCAAACTGGCCAGTCCTATAGATACTGCAATCTCCTTTACTACATCTGGAGCCGGAATAGGCTCTAGTGTTCGCCAAAGTTCAGTAATCAGACTCATTCCTAAAATATTCTCACAATAAACATCTATAAAGATAACAATAAATGCTCCACCTACTGAGCACCACAGTAAATCATCCATAATTGTCGAATCCTTACTAAGAGCTACACTACATATAAGCCCAATTATAATACCTTGAATCATCCAAATAGCCGTAGGCAAATCCCCCATGCCAAAGAAAATAATCAAAACCGAAATTATCCCACATAAACTGGTATACTTAAACCCACACTTCAAGTAAACAAGTCCAATGAGAACAGGAAGTCCCAAATCTATAAAGATTGTATAGCCAAGACCTGTCATCATTACAAACAAAGTCATAGCTACAATCACAGCAGATAGCATTCCTGCATAAGTTAGCTTTTGTGTATTCATTATGTTTCACCACCTAATTGGACATTATAGACTTATTATGTGAAATTTATATGCATATCTTTCCTTCAGGGGAACAAATCTTTCTTGCTAATTCACTTTAGTAAAATGCTTTTGATTGATCGAGGAATGGTAATCAATTGACTCTTTCTATCAAACACGCCTGATGCATAGTCCTTTTGATCATAGTCTCCAAAACTCTCATATTTTGAAGCAACTTGTGTATCTTCATCATAGCAGCTATTGCTCGATACTCCTTATCAAGGAGTACCTTTTTCACCTTATAAATCATATCCTTAATCCTATAAATACTTTTTATACCCACTCTTACTACTAGGTTCTTTGAGTTTTTTCCATTTGTAAGCGCTATCTTTATATTTTCCATTCCTTGATCTATTATCACAAGTCATCTCTCCCCTATTTTAAATGTACTACCAATTTTATAGTATATATAAAAAGATGCCTTCATCAAACTCAAGGCATCTTCTCGGCTGCTTATGCAATGGCAACTAACTCACGTTTGCAAAGTTCATTTACAAATGCCATTACTTGCTCTTTACAAGTTACTTCATCTATTTCATATTCATTTAATAAGTGTTGAATCACCTCTGCAACTTTCATAGGTTGTTCAACAAGGTCCCATATATGGGTTGCAACATCATTGAGCATGAAGTAACTCCCTGTATCTAAATCCATCATTACTTTTTCGCCATCAATATCTGATGTATCCATATCACCTGTTTGTCTAATCATTGTTTCTAATGTAATTTCTTTTGTTTCTTTCATTTTAATAGGCCCCCTTATGTAATTTTACTCATTCTTTTATTATCTTAACGCTTTATTAAGATAGGTTAAACCATCCTGCAAAACTTCCACCACCATCGCCACTACTACTATCCGACTCATTACTTGGTCCTAATCCAATAGCCGGCCCTGTTGTAATAAGTGCTGGTCCTGTTGTAATGCTTGGCGTTACATTAAATATAGGATCTGTGTTAAATGTAGGTTCCGTGCTTATAGTTGGTTCCATACTTATAGTCGGTGTCATCAGATCACTTTGTGTATAGGTAACTCCCAAGATATAAAGTTTTGGATTTTTCCATTCTTTCACTATCATCCCTCCTTTATCCTTTAATATTATACGGCAAGATTGGCAAATCTAGCCACTTCCTTATACCTCATTCTTGCACCATCTCCAGTAACAATCATCTGGCCACACCTAAGCCAAGCATGTGCTTTGAGGTCTCCTTCGCTACCTTTTGCCACCCCAAGATATAAAGTGGCTGGGATTTTACGTCTTTTCAGAAGATATTGTGCTACCATAGCCTGAACCAAACATTTGCTCTCCCACGGCGTATATCGACTCACCATAGATACTACTTGCCCTATCTTCTTAGCTTGACGGTAAACATATATATCTTCTTCTAGATTCGAATCAGCATTATGCTCTCCTAGGTAAGGTCGGAACTTCTTAAATGGAATGAGTAAAATCAAGGCCCTTACAATACCGCATAATATAAATGTTTGTATTACCAATAACTGGGTCCGCCAATTCAATTTCAAATATAATTTAAGCTTATGCATAGACTCCTCCCCCTTCCTACAACTGTAGATCCCTAAGTAACTTATTACGCTTCTTCGATACCCTAAAAGCAGTAAAGGCAAATTTAAACTTCTCTTTTAATTTATATTCCTTATTCCAAATACCATTCCATAAATGATGTATCCAAGCAATCGGAAGTAGTACTTTATGTCTCTTGCCATAGGCATATTTATCAGACAATTTTTCCTGTGGTGGACATAAGAAGTCTAAGAAATTATGTAATACACTTGACTCTTCACTCGACTTCTTACCTTCTACATCCTTCGCTAGCTCATGTGCTAATACACGAGAAGCATCACGCTTTCCATGGACACCTGCTGCCCACATATCTTCTATAAGCTCTAGTACTACCTGCTTTTTCACGCTGCCTAGCTTATTAAGTGCCACTGGAAACTCTAGTTGGAAGAGGACTTCTGCCATTTTAAATACAGCTACAGTAAAATGGCTTAAGTTCCACCTTTTAATCTTCTTACGCAATATATTCCACTGAATCACATGTCTTTTTGCTTGTACCAATAATACAAGGTCTATTAATTGACGAATACCAAATCCACCTACAGATAAATGCGTTGCCATATGTACACACAAATGGGCTATCTGATCTTCTAAACCTAATCCAAGCACTTCAATGCCATTGACACTTACAGAAATAGCTTCTTGCCACAATCCAGCCTCTAAAGCATCTATTTCTTCAAATATACGTTCATCTCGAATCGTCCAATGAATTTCAATGGCATAACATCTAGGATGTGTATATTTAATATGTACCGGTGACGCTTCTTCTGCATGATATCCTTCTTCTAGTAAAATCTCTTCTATAATCTTTAAGTCCTTTTCATGAACTAACAAATCAGCATCACACATTGTTCGTAGCTCTGGTCTTGGATAATACTCTCTTATTACTAAGCCTTTCAATACAATCACATCAATCCCAAGCGTTCTAAAATGGCTTAAAATTCTTGAAACTTGACAAACATGTTGAATTTGACTTGTACCTGTTCTAAAGGTTTCCTTTTTCCACTTTTCATATAGTTGCTCATCAATATGTCCTTCTATTTCTCCTCTATCAATTGCAGTATAAATCATCCCTTTGACTTGGTGTTCTCTCGCCTCTGCTAATACACCTTCCCAGTCTTGATATCTTGTATCTTTACATTTCTCTCCACGAATTGCAGACGTAAGCAATTCTAGTAATTGTTCCTGTTGCTTATTCATCCTTATCCCCTTACTATCTATTCTCTATATTTTTCTTGTTCTATACTGTTATGATTTTTTATGTGTTCTCTCTTTACATGATACTATACCCATTTTTTTCCTTAAAGTATATAAGTGTATACTTCTACTTGACCTAATATACTTATATAGTATCATTGAGATTCCAGTATTTTCTTTTTATACTACATATAATAGTTTTAAATTTAACTTAATATGGGGGAATCATCATTATGCTTACAACAATACAAAAGACTTGGGCGCAAATCAAATGGCTCGCTAGACATGCCAAACCGGTCCTTGGCTATCTCATCTTCAATACATCTGTAACAGCAATTTTCTCATGTATTGGTGTCTACTCCGCACTTTTATCCAAATCCCTAATAGATGCAGCCACTACTGGAGACTTGCCGGGTGTATTTAAATGGTTGGGACTTATGGCACTGATTTTCGTCTTTAGAATCACTATCTCATCCATTACATCTATTACAAGCACCAAATGCTCCACTAAACTTAGAAATAATATTCAAAAACACTTCTACGAACATATTACTTATAGCGAATGGCTCGAACATAGCAAATATCACAGCGTCAACTTACTCACACGTATTAATAGCGATGTAAGTGTCATCATTGGTCTTATTACCAGTACTGTTTCTAGCTTACTGTCGCTTACTATCACCTTTGTTGCTTCCTTTATTACACTCTTCTTTTTAGACCGAACTGTAGCTATTCTTTCTATTGTTATTGCACCAGTACTTATGCTTTGTAGCATTGTATTTGGTAAGAAAGTCAAAAATCTATACATGGAAGTTCAAGATCACAACATTAAATACAACTCCTTTATCCAAGAATCTATTCAAAACATCATGATTATCAAAACCTTTTGCAAAGAAAAGAAAAATATGCAAGACTTAGAATCTCTACAAGACACAACTATGAAACTTAACTTACGCTCTAGTATTATCGGACTTATTGCAGGGCTCTTTATGACAGTAAGTTCCTACCTTACCTACTTTGTTGTATTTAGTGTAGGTGCTTACAAAATTGCAGTAGGCTTAATGAGTTTTGGTACAATGACTGCTATGCTTCAACTTTTCAACAACATTCAAAGTCCACTTTCCGGGTTTGCGAGTATTGTCCCAAACATTATCAAATCCCTAGCCTCTGTTGAAAGACTTATGGAGGTCGAAGCACTCACACTAGAAGACCGCACACCCAAAGCACTTGCTCACCTACCAAACCTCAAACCAAGTATTTGCTTTGACCAAGTAAGCTTTTCCTATCAACCAGAAGTACCTATTTTAAAGCAAATCTCTTGTTGTATTGAACCTGGTGAAATTATTGGCTTAGTTGGACCATCTGGTGGTGGCAAAACAACGCTTATACGCCTCCTACTCTCCTTAGCACATCCACATGAAGGGCATATCACCTTAAATACTTCACATCAAACAGAAGAAATCAACGCACTACATCGTCACCTGATCTCCTATGTCCCTCAAGGTAATACCCTCTTCTCCGGTACTATCAAAGACAACCTTTGCTACGGCAACTTACTAGCTACCGATGAAGAAATACAACAAGCTTCAAAACGCGCCTGTGCATGGAGCTTTATCACTGCACTAGATAAAGGTCTCGAAACTTCTCTTGGAGAAAAGGGTCTTGGCATCTCCGAAGGTCAAGCTCAGCGTCTCGCTATCGCACGTGCCTTCCTAAGACAAAAGCCTATCCTCATCTTAGATGAAGCCACCTCTGCACTAGACCCTGAGACAGAAGTCAAAGTACTACATGCGATTAAAACCTTACCGCATAAGCCAACCTGCCTGATCATTACCCACAGACCATCTGCTCTTTCTATCTGTGATAGAGTCCTAAGACTTGAAAATCAAAAACTGACTACTGTAGACTCTATAGATAAGCTTATGAAAATAGAAAGTGCATAAAAATAAACCAAGGCAACCGCCTTGGTTTATTTTTATGCACTTCTTAATACTTAAGATAGATTCGCTTCTTCCCATCCTAACCCTGCATTTGTTGCACAGCAACTACACCCTTGATGTGGCTGACGTTTTGCACCATGGTTATGAGGCGTACCATGCCCACCTAATGCTGTATTTTGGCACCAGCAGTTAGCAGGTGTATCCCCATTACCATGACCCTTCCCTCCAAAAGTTTGTTGCACTTGCAGACTTCTTACTTTAGGCACTTCCCATTGTTTTTGCATATATATCCTCCTTATAATTCATATAATTCGGCACAGTTAACTTACTGCAAATAAATCTGAACAGCAGCAGGTATGCCCTTCACAATGATTGCTATTAGGTACATGATCATCAAACCACTTAGAGTCACTATGACCTAACCCTGGGTGATTGCCTCTGCTTCTCCTTAAGCAAGTATAATAATGTATCATTCTAATATATTTATTTGTATACTTAATAATTCAAATATAGATTCTAAAAAATTATCCCTAGCACACCTACTATAAAATTCTTTTTTTATAGTGTGAAATACTATTAAGATAGTTTCCTCTCTTCATCTACACCATTTTTACAAATCATTTTATTGGTGTATCATTTAACCTGACTTCTTATAACTCTGATCGATTCTATTATATATAATTAAACTTAACAACCTGTATTTATAAATAGACACATGAATTGTACCTTTAAAACGTTACCTTATTTATTAATATATTGACTAAGAGCTGCTAGAATAGTAACTTATAGTCATTACTATTCTAGCAGCTCTTACTTATCATTTCTTATGAAAATGTAGGAATTGGGTCTCCATCACCCTCACCTGCAATAGGTGGTACTGGTCTTCTAGCACAAGTTAATTCATGCTCATTTCTAGCATTTTTAGTCCAAAAGCGCTCACAGCAATATTTGCACGCATAGAAAATTTTAGCATTTGCATTTAAATCTTCATCCTCATGTGTACTTTGTACACCTAACCCCATAACTTGAGGTATTTTCCATTCTTTTTTCATAATTTATTCCTCCCTATTATTTAACCTATGTACCTTGATATCTCTGGTCTCTATATTCCAAAAATACACGGTGAACACGACATAACTAGCTTACCACTTTTATCCCAACATCCACAATTATACATATCTATACACATCTACTTATTATTTATATATATATCTTATACACTGTATATGGGTTCATCAATCGTCGATTAATTTTTAAGACGCATCCATTATTTCTTCTATACACCTAATCTGTTCTTCCACAGTAAATCCCACTCTAGGTCTTTTAATCTTATAAAATTGCACATGCTTGGCAATCTCTACACATTGCTTAAAATACTCAGGTGCTAGCCCTAGTGAAGGTAAGAATTCTGCGCGGTATACATTTTTCATAATGTATTGAAGCTTCTCTTGCCCTTTGATCATTTCTATTCCTACTTGTTCTACATCACTTGGAACAACTTCACATATAGCTTGTAGTGGTGTATCTACCTCTTGAAAATCTTCAAAAGCAGGTACAATATATTTCACTTTATTATCTCCTTCAAATGAAGTATATGCCATCTTATCATAACCTAGTTTGTTCATTGTATCCTCACAAAGCTTCTGATAAGGAAATCCACACTGTACCAATAATGTATCCTTTAAAGTTGTAGCTGCCACATCATCAGTCAAAAACTTATATCCCTTTTGCCTCAAAGCCGTCGTAAGTGTAGACTTGCCTGCACCTCTATCTCCTGTAATGACAATCGCCTTATCTCTCATGACAACCGTACCACCATGAATGGCAACCTTCTTACGCTGAATCATAATAAATCCTAAACAGCTACACATTAAAAATATTTTTAACAGTTGCTTATCACACCCCTTACAAGGCTCATAAGAAATATGATTTCCCTTAGTAATACGGTATGTTGCAACATTTGGAATATTGAACCATATATCTTGTGGTGACATATAGCTTTTACGTCCATGGTGAATAGCATGTTTAATATTAGCACTCATTATCCTACGACGAATATATACTTTGTCAGTACTCTTTTCTTCAGATTCATCCATAAGGAATTCTGGAATTTCTATCTCTGATTCTATTGTTAACCCATATACCTTGTATGTATAACGCATATTACACCTCTTTTATCTTAAATTATAAATTGTTTAGTATATATTAACACGTATTAATGAGCATATATATTATATAGTTATATAACTATATTTTTTTAGATTATATTACACATATTACTAAAAAAGTTAAGTGAATAACCCTATGGGCATTCACTTAACTTTTTTAGTATTTATTATCAAAGATTAAGAATAAAAATAATGAATATGTTCTTGATTACCTTGCAAAGTACACCCATACTTCTCAAAGTGAGTATCATACCCTTCTGCTGAATTAAATATTCTATTACAAGTGATGCATTTTACTCTTGTCCAATCGCCTGCCGCACCACCTGGTGGAGTAGCATTAAATAGTTGGATGTCATTATCAAATGTATTACTAAGTGCTAATACTAATACTCGTGGTTGATTCCATGCTTGCTTCATTCTTTCTCCCCCCTCTCCATTGACTTCTGAGCTAAGCTACACTTATATTTTACTAAATTGCTATATTGTGTCAATTATATAGTTCTATACAAATCCTTGTATTTAAACAAATAAATGTTACAAAATGGTTCTTCACCAAAAACTGTATTTGCTAGAAAATAGAGATTGCTAATTATCAGCAATACCGCTTTACTAATGCTTCTGTTGAAGAAAGAAATAACAAAATCAAAGTATGTATAAATGTAAGTATTATTATAATATTTTTCATTTTCCTCACCATTTGTACTAGCTTTTTCATATTATATAATAAACGACAATTTAAGTGTAAGGAGGAGTTATGCATGGCATTTCTTGATTTATTCGGTTTAAAAAATTATTTCTATACCAAAGAAGAGATAGACACTAAACTCTCATCAATTGAGTCTGGTGCTCAAGGCCCTCAAGGAGTTAAAGGTGACACTGGCGCTCAAGGTGCTCAAGGCCCTCAAGGGGTTAAAGGCGATACTGGAACATTTGATGCAACTACACAGTTTGATGCTCTCACTACTGATGCAAAAACAATCATTGCAGCTATTAACGAACTTCAAGCTAAAATACCTTCAATTTGGATTGGCACCCAAGCTGAGTATGATGCATTAGCAACAAAAGATGAAAATACCTTATACTTCATTAAATCTTAATACTGCTTATTGTATTCACATTACTCTTTATCACACAAATACCTAGATTTTATATCTTGTTACTTTGCTAAAAACTTATCATTACTTTGACAATACTGTTTATTTTATAATCTACATCATTTTCCAATTACACCCTAGTCTCTGAAATAAATCCCCTGTAAGTTTTAGCTTACTCATTGCTTACGCTAAAACTTACAGGGGATCATTACGTTCTTATCTTATAATATCTACACTTGTGTTATCTACATATTTAACATCTATTATCTGCGCTTCTCCATCAATTATATTATCTTTTAATGTAATCATATATGCTCCACTCGTTATATCCGTACCAGTAATTACGTTTCCTGTAGCTTGTAGAATAACATTATTTTCTAACGTTAATTCTGCTCCATCTAATCCATTCTTTGAACAATTTATAGTATAATACTTCATTGGATTTGTGTTATTAATTTTTGAATCCACAATCGTTATAGGAGTGGTTGTTCTTAGATTGATAAATTCCTTTGTTGTTACATCTATATCACAATTTTTCACTAAAATGTTGTTTTCCTTATTACTATAATTATCTAAATATAAGGTCATATCTTTCATTTTACACTTATCAAAAAGTGCATACATAGCACCTTGTGCTTTCATCCAACAGTTATCAAATTCACATCTAATAAACTTCTTTATAGCACTTCCATGCAATTTTAAATTAAGTGCATTTATAAACTGACATTCTATATAGCTACTCCCTGTACTTAAATAAGTTGCAAAATTAATAAATTTGCATCTTAAAAATTCAATATAACGGGGTGTTCCTATACACTCATACGTTCCACTAAATTCAAAAGTACTATCAACTATTCTAATACCACCTGTATCCGGTATATAATTACTACGAACATAAGGTACATTTTCAATAAATATTTCATTCTTTAAAATAAAACGACTACTCTCATTTGAAAGTGCTAAGTTAGCAGTTACTAAATGTGTATTATTATATATGCGTGTATAACCTGACCTTTTAATTGTCTCATATCTCAATGTGCTTGTATTTGTTAATCTATTATTTCGTACAACATAACTTCTAGATCTTTCCCAAGCATATATGCCAATAGCCTCATTATCTTCTATAATTAAATTATGACCTGCGCAAATCAAGAAATAATTATATGGATTTTTTTTAAAAATATTTCTTCTGAAGGTTAAATCTTGCATGAGATCCCAACCATCTTCTGCATCAAATGCACACTTCCCTAATGTATATCCACAATTTTCAAAAGTGCATCCTTCTACTAATAGATTAACAAAAGATGTTGGTGCCATTCCTACCGCCCTTATATTATTATGTTCTATATTTTTAAATGTACAATTAAGAGGTGTATTCAATGCAAATATCTGTATTTTTGAATCAGGTTCATTTGCTGAAAATAGTGTAATTCTCACATATTCTGCAAGTTTTGGTACATATAATCTTCTATATGCATATCCTTCAATCGTATCTAAATAATTTTTATTAGTATCATAAAAGGTTGCTTTGTATACCCAGTTATCTGTTACATTTCCTTGATAGCCTAGATATGCACCAATTTGAAAATATCCTTTTTCTTTATAATTATATTTATTAGATGCTAATGTAAGGAAGTTTTTAGAAGAATAACGTTCACTAGACTCCATCCATACACCTTCTTGAATATCACCTAAAGCAAAATCAAAACCCACTTCATTGCCTACTACGTTAGATCTTCCAAATAGGGTACAGGTTCCATATCCTGTTATATCTTTTACAACTAAATCTTCAAAAGAATTATATTTTCCTCCATTAATTGTAACCCCATGAACACCTTCTGATTGACCAGGTGCATTATTAAAGTCATGTTCACTCCATTCTCCTTCAATAATGCCATTTACTACGTGACAATTATAACAATCTTGCAGTTTCACTATCATCGCTGACTCTAAAGCATTAGGATTTAATTTAAAAGTTGCACCATTCATATCTAGAATAAAATTTTTCAACTGCTCTAGTAATACAGGTGTATTTTCAGATATTCTGTACCTTCCTTCTGGAATGATAATCTTTTTATAATTCATTTCGATGGCATGTTGAATTAAACTATTTATCCCTTCTGTGGTAGCTTTTGGTTCTGTATCATCCTTTTTAATTCCAAAGTTATCTAAATCTAATTCTGTCACTATATAGGTTAAACTTTCTTTTTCCATCTCTACTTGTTGTGTATCTATTATCATAATCTCATTAAATAACCTATGTGACTTACACCCATACCTATCTACAACTTGGAAAGCTAGTAAATGTTCTCCTAACTCTATCTTACCAAGGTCTACAGTATTATCTCCAGCTTTTATTCCTGATATCTCATACTTCTTCTCATCAATCCAGTACAATAGCCTAAAGGTTTCACTATAATTATTTTCTCGATATTCCTGTTGTAAGTAATCTGTTACATAGTAATTAATGATAACATTTTCACTACTATCAACTATTGGCTGTATATAATAATTCGCGATATAGGGGACTTCATTAATATTTATTTTCTTCTCTATACTACCACTTAACAGCTGTTCACCTAGGTAAATTTTCTGAATTAAATTAGGACCATAGTATACCTCTACGCTCACATTACTACCTCCTCCATATTATTGTTACTTCCACCCTTACCTACTCTCTTCTTATCTGTTACCTCCCTCTTATCCTTAAACTTTCAGCTACTATAGCATATGCTTATGCCTGTAATAAAAGTGCTTACTCTAGACAAACTTGTATAAAAAATAGGAGCAGTTGTTAGAACCTTGATTCTTAACAACTACTTCTATTTTTAAAGGTGTATATAGGTAGCAAGCTTAATAACTTTTTGTCGCTTGCAAAATTTCTGATTCCCTTCTTCTCCAATTCTAAATAAATACTCAACATTATTGTTTTCAATAGCATCCAGATACTCTGTATCAAAATATCTTCTCGCACCTTCATTGTTTATAGATTCTCTTATATTAGAATCATCAATATACTGTCTTATCATATCCTGAATTGCCATCCTATCGTGTTCTCCTCTAAAACAATTTTGGAGACATGTCTTAAACGTATTTAATAGCATGATACTTATACCATTCATTCTCTTTTGCTCTGTATCTTTATAATAGCTTTCGATAACCTCTTTCTGTATCTCATAGCACCTAACTGTGTCACTAAACAGATAAGGCATATATCTCGAAGTAAATCCGCCACTTCGATAATAATAAACACACTTAGGAAGTATACTCACTGTTTTAGCATTTAAAAAAATACCCATATTATAGAATAAATCTTCTCCTAAAAATTTTATTCCGTCAAGATATGTATGACTATGCTTTAGAAGAGATTTTTTATATAACTTTGCACACAATGAGGAAGGAAAAGGATGTCCATGTAGATAAGCACTTGTCAGATATGTATTTATATCTTCATTTCTATATATCTTCCTCTCTTTAAAATAAGCACTTGTGTTTGCTTGTTTAATCATTGCTGTGTTGCTTAAAACTTTGTATTGATTCGCTACTACTACATCTGCATTACTTATAACTGCTTCATCATAGAGTAGCTTTATTGCATTTTTATTAATCCAATCATCTGCATCTACATGCATAATGTATTTTGCTCTTGCAGTGTCAACACCCCTCTGACGGGTTAGTATACTTCCTTCATTCATTTTATCTATTACTCGTATACGCCTATCTTTTTTTTCATATTCCCTACAAATCTCTAAACTTGTATCTTTAGAACCATCATTTACTAATATAAGCTCGAATTCTTCAAAACTTTGTTTTAGAATGGATTTAATACATTTTTTTAAATACTTCTCAGCATTATAAATAGGTACAATTACACTTACTTTGCACATCATTGGCTCCTTTTTCACTATTCTTTAATTTCTTCTAAATAGGATTGTATTATTTGAGGACGCTCCGTAGCAAATTCTCTAAGTTTTTCATCTTTTTCTTATACATTGTAAGGTTTTAATTTTTGTTTATAAATTATACTTTATTCATATGACATATAAGATACATACTATAACAAAGGTTACGAAAATAAGAAGTTGATAATTTAATTTATACATAGTATTTAAAGGAGATTTTAAAAAACATATGTATTGACTATAAATTCATTGAATATATACTATATCACCCTATATTACAACCATTAAACATCCCTTCTCTTTTAGCTCATTACCTTATCTTGCGTGTATTTTACAACTTTATTTTGTAAAGCTTTAAATTGTATCTTAGCTACATTCATTAAATATTGAAATTCCCTAGTTCTAAAGAATACTAGCATATAAATTACATTTATTACAATTACACAGATCATTCCTCTTACGACTAAAGATATAAAACTCTCACCTCTTGTAAATATTCTACATAAACCTGTTGTTATCCATCCAGTCCCAAGCATAATAAGTGTATACACTGCATATTTTATAAAAAATTTACGTACTGGAATGTCAAAAAGCTCTCTATATAAGATTCTAGCCTGATTCCAAAATGGTACTGCCAATGTACTTATAGTTGTTCCAATAAAAACACCTACTAGTCCAAAATATTTAATCAAAACTAAAGATGCTCCTAAATTTATTACACCCTCAACTGCAGGTGCATACTTGTCTTGTACAAAAAGACCTGCTTTACTCTTAAAAGTACCAATTACGCTTCGAATTCCACTTAAATAAAAATTGATGAGTATTATAAAAAATGTTATTTTGTCTAAAAGAAATCCTTCTCCAATCCACCAATTTATAAAGGGTTCTAATAAATTAAATAGAAATATACATGCAAATGAATATATCCAAAAGCTAATTAAATATGTAGTTTTAAATACGTCATACACTTTTCTATTATCTTCTGTCGCTATTAGATTTCCAACTCCAGCTCCAATCCCCCCTACAATAGGTCCAAGTAGTGCACTTAATTGACTAATAACCATTGTGTAATTAGAATAAAATCCAACTATCTTAACCCCAATAAAAGTAGAAATCAGAATATTATCTGTACTACACACTAGATAACCACCTATGTTATGGAAGAACATTGCTTTGACATTCTTATTAATATTCTCTTTAGTATCTTGATCAATCTTATGCCTGCCCTTGTTTCTTATATATGGATAGCGTTTATGAACAACATAAGTATTCACCATATTTTGTACGATAAATATTACCAATTCTATAAATAAGAATCCCAAGTAATTGTGCGTGACTTTTAATATAAAAATCTTAGCAATGGTAGTGATTATTTGAAATATCATATTATTTCTGGCAAGTAAATATCCTTTTTGGTCAGCATTAATCAATGCCCATTTATAAGCATTTAGATAAGAAACTATATTCTTAGTAACAAAAATCGCATAAACTATTACCATTTCCGGTATTACTGTATCCGTTTTCATAAACTTTCCCAAAAGTGGATATAGAATTATGCTCATACCTAGCATGATAATTGTCAAAATCCCATAGGCTTTTTTATAAAGATGTACTAATGCAGTTATTTTTCCCCTATCATTTTCTGCTAATGGTTTGTATAAGTTATAAACAATGCTAATACCTATACCACTTTCAATGAGTACCATCATTGATAATACATTTGTCAATAAACCATTTATCCCCAAATATTCTGCACCTAAATTATCAATAAATACTTTCCTCGATACAAATCCTAAAATAATAATAATAACTTGCGAAATTAAACTCATAGATATGTTTTTAACTGCATTTTGTGTTCTCATTCATTCTCCCCGCATCCCTTCTTAAATTATCACTTAATCGTATTCGTTCCTCTGGATGCTCAATTACATATCGCACCGCCTCATACAATGCTTCTTCAGTTCCTTTAATGATCATCCCTGTCTGTCCATTTTTTATCTGCTCCTTAGCCCCCGTAAAATTCGTAGTAATAATAGGTTTATTGAGACATCTTGCCTCTGCCAATGTTAGACAGTATCCTTCATGTCTTGATGTTTGTACATATATATCTGCTTGATTCATATATGGATAAGGATTAGTCTTACTTCCGAGCAATAGAAAATCTTCTTCTAAATGATAGGCTTTTATAATCTGTTCATATTCCGCTTTTGCATTGCCATCACCAATGCAATACCATCTTACAGAATATCCTTCCTCTTTAAGACGCTTTAGAGCATTTATTGCCAAATCTTGTCCTTTTTCTTTTGCCAGTCTCCCAACTGTCAAAAGCTTTATGCCTTTATATGTTGGATCTAGCTGAATTTCTTCACTTGCCAATTTATGTACCAATTTATCAGATACTATATTCGGAAAAGTTTCCACTTTTTTTTCATCTATACGATACAGATTCAGTAATTTATCTTTAGCTTCATTAGACACAACAAATACTTTATTAAATTCCTTAAACAGCTGCTCATATAACTTTTGATTTGGACTTACTTGCCCTAAATCAAAATGAATCCATTGGACTTTAATTGGTGCCTCAACTTTATTTAATATATAGCAATCAATAAGCTCGGTTGGCCCTGGATATGCAATAGCTATATCAAAAGCCTGTGGATAGTGGGGAATACTTTTTAATAAC
The DNA here is from genome assembly GCF_001282685.1 of Niameybacter massiliensis. GTDB lineage: Bacteria > Bacillota > Clostridia > Lachnospirales > Cellulosilyticaceae > Holtiella > Holtiella tumoricola. The sequence continues at coordinate 1,113,488 of NZ_LN875035.1, forward strand.
TGCTTATGAAAAATCATGCGATTATTCGATAACTTTGTTTTATAATAACTCCATATAAATTCTACACATGGTATAATTTCTTTTTTTTCTAAGTATTTCTTTACTGTCTTATTAGGCGCCTCCATTAATATCGATTTAACTTGTGAAAACCACTGTACTTCTTCTACCTTAACCCACTTCGGCATAAGGTCAAGAAATCCCCCTTTTTTCTCAAGCATCAACACTGTTACGTCATACTCCGTTGGAGAAATTGTATCTAACAATGAAAGTAGCGATTTCTCAACTCCACCAATATTCATGCTACTTACCATAAATAATACTTTCTTCATCTAGTTCACTTCCTTGCCTAAAGCTAATCTAGTATCTAACATCTCTTTTACTCCTTTATAGATAGCAGTAGCATTACAGTTAACTACACATCCATGCTTAACATTTTGTATCTGTTCCTTTGCCCCTGTAAAATTAGTCGTGATAATAGGCTTCTCAAATACCTTTGCTTCTGCTAATGTAATACAGTATCCCTCATGTCTTGAAGCTTGCACATAAATATCACAAGCTTTCATATATGGATAGGGATTTTGTTTTGCACCTAAGAGAATGAAGTCAAACTCGATACCATACAGATGAATACGTTCTTCACAAATCTCTCTATAGTTGCCCTCACCTATACAATACCATCTAAATTTGTATCCTTCATCTCTTAACAACTTACATGCTTCAATACAAAGGTCCTGGCCTTTTTCCTCCGATAATCTTCCAACTGTTAAGATACGTATTCCGTCAAAATCATCTTCAAAAGCTTGTGTTTCTTCTGCTTGTTGTAAAATACGTTTTCGGGCTATCTTATTGTAAAATGTCGTTGTCTTATCTGCTAGACAAGGCATTTGGGTAATTAATTTCTCTTTTCCTTCTTCTGATACAACAAATATTCTAGAAAAAAAAGGATAATATTTCTTAGCAAAGTTCATATTAAAACCTATCTTGCTAATATCAAAATGAATCCACTGAATCTTAATTGTTGCCTGCACTTTTTTGACTATAAAATATGTAATAAAATCCATAGGTCCTGCAAATGCAACCGCAACATCATAGTAAGTATCTAATGATGGTGTATTTCTTAATACGTATCTAAAAAAGCTGCTTTGATTTCTAGTTATCTTTGACCATAAGTATAATCCTAGCATAACAATGCTCTCTTTATATCTTTTGTTGATTACTAACTGCATGGTTGTTTGTAAAAGAGGCCTATTTAATAATACTTTTATATCTCCATAGTTTCTTAAGTACTGTATATGTACACCCTCAGGAATATCATTCAAGAATCCACCATACTTTTCAAGCATGAGTAATGTAATATCATATTTATCTTGTGGCATTTCTTCTAATAAATTTAGAAGTGCCTTCTCCGTTCCTCCAATATTCATATTTATAAGCATAAACAGTACCCTCGTCATCTTACAATCCCCTTAACCAATAAGTTTATAAAACTTTTGCAATTCTTCCGCATTCCCCTTCTTCTCCTGTTTTAGATATGCCACAATATGTTCATAGAGCTGTTGATTATTGATAAGTTGTATGATGCCCTTATATACACTCTCATCATTCATATCTACAACCAGTCCATTTTGTCCCTCTATCATTTGGCTATATACTGCATCAAATCTCGTTGTCACAACAGGTTTATTCAACATTCTTGCCTCTGCAATAGCAATACCAAATCCCTCAAATCTCGATGTCTGAACATAAATATCACATGCTTTAAAATATGGATATGGATTTGCCTTTACACCAAGTAGTTTAAAGTAATCTTCTAACTTATGCTCGATAATATATGTTTCAATTTCATCTTGTAATGGACCTTTACCAAGTGCATACCATCTAAATTTAACCCCTTGTTCTTTTAATCTTTCACATGCTCTAAGAGCAATATCATAGCCTTTTTGATTTGCCAAACGTCCAACTGTTAAGATTCGTATTCCATCAAAATTATCATTAAAGCCCTCTTCTAACTCTGCCATCTCACTGATTAACTTTGCATCATTAATATCATAAATTACCTCTACCTTGTCACCGTAGTTAGGAAAGGTTTCCAGTAAAATAGTTTGTGTGGATTCTGATACAGCAACGATCTTATCATATTGATCATAAAACTTTTCTTGAAACTTTCTATCTTCTTCGTTAAGCCGATAGCTTACATTTACCCATGCATATTTATTCGTCGCATTAATCTTATCTGCAACATAAAAGGTTGGTACACCTTGTGCATAGGCAATAGCAACATCATAATGTTTTCTATTTTCTTCAATTGTGTTGCCTGCTGCTTCCCAAAATACACGTGCCTTCTGTGCATTACTTAAATTTTCTTTTCTGATCTTTCTAGAGTATTTAACACGTGCTCTTATTTCATTTATTTGTAATTTACTTAAAGATTGAATAATAGCCTGTTTAATACTCAAATTAGCAAACTGTGTGTACTCTAAAGGGGGTAATAGATTTACCGCCTTTGGTAAAATTTTTTCAAGTGCTCCTCCATACCCTAATAATTGGAGGTCTACATCAAATTTTGTGTAGTCTATTAAAGATAACAATGTTGTTAGACTTTTTTCTGCACCTGCACAGTGTAGCGAATCTATTGTAAATAGTACTTTTTGTTTCATTTACATGCCCCCCCTTTGATCTATACTCAAATATCTCTTGATATAAGCCTCTTAATATATTTTATTGTTTACTACGTTATTTATAAATTCACTTTATACTTATAACCCTGTCGTAGTATTTTGGATTTAACCCAAATAGGAGTAATGCCATCTTATACTTTGTACTCATTAATGGGTTTATCAGTATCCCCCCTACATATCTTCTATAATCCTTAACAACCTTATCTATATAGATAGGTGCATCCTTAACTTCATCTTTTAATAATATATAATTTCTTAGTATTGCATCAGCATAAAGCTGCTGTGTATAATACATTAATTCTTTTATTCCTTCTTGCTTTGCAAAATCCATCCTATGTTTCAAAGCAACTAATTTATCCAACTGCCTTACACTATAGACCGTATGTAAAATACTATCCTCCCGTTGATAATAGCAATATAAAGGTGATGCTATATAGACAACGGAAGTTGCCGCACGAAATATTTTATGTGCAATATCCATATCTTCGAAAATCATACCTTCTGTGTATCTTATTTCTTTAAATAGTCGTCTACTATATAATTTATTCACAGCTAGGTTCCATAAAAAGGGTTCTTTATGTAATTCTAATAAGACTTGTCTACTGGTGAACACCTCTTGATTGCTATATGGTATAACTCTATTTATCTCCTCTCTCATCTTTTCATATACTCTCTTAAAGTTGCATACTGCTATTTCCACCTTATGTTTTTTAATGGCATTATACAATTGTTCATACATATCTTTCTCGATATAATCATCACTATCTACAAATCCAATGTACTCGCCACTAGCTATATCTAATCCAGTATTTCTAGCACTCGACAAGCCACCATTTTCTTTATGTATTACTTTAATTCTTGAATCCATTTCAGCATACTGATCACAAATTTCACCACACCCATCTGGTGACCCATCATCAGCTAAAATGATTTCTAAATTTTTATAGGTCTGATCTAATATAGAGGTAATACATTTTTCTATGTAATCTTCCACCTTATATATTGGTACAATAATACTAATTAAAGGCTCTATCATTTTTATCCACCTCTTATGCTAAATGTTTTATTATATACATATATACTTTAGGGCTATAGCTGAATATTTGTATAAGTATCTGCTGCTTCTTAGTAAGCATAGTATTTTCTTTTAAGCTACTTTTTTGTTTTCTAATACGTTGTTTTAAATTCTGTAAGATTACTTGATCCGTATTCTCTTCTACTAATAAGGTATTCATAATATCAAAAAATCTTAATGCATATGCACATTCGGCGTCCATTTGAAGATTAGGATATTGTTTATTTATAAACTGGATAATATCTTCTCCAGCATTAAGGATTTCTAGATTTTTTTCACTAAAACTTCTATGCACAATGCTTCCTTCTCGTTGTAGATAATAATACAGCGTTAAGTGTACATATTTAACTTTGTGTGCCTGAGCAATCGCTCTATAGGTAAAAAAATTATCCTCATATATCTTTCCCACTGGAAATAAGACTGTTTTGACCAATTCACGCTTAAAGACCTTATTACATACACTATGTCTATATAACTGCCCTTTTAATAACTGTCGTAATGCCTCTTCCGTTTGCATCTCTCTTGTTTCGTATGTAGAAATATTTAACATTTTTGGCGGTCTGCCCTCAGCATAACATTGGTACCTACAAATACCAATCTCACTTTGTGATTGTTCCACTTCATTTAGCAAAATGGTATACATCTGTGGATGGATTGTATCATCACTATCCACAAAACCTATATACCTTCCTCTACTAAGCGAAATCCCCACATTTCTTGCACCACCTAATCCTACATTTTTTTGATGAATCACCTGAAGTCTACTATCTAATTCTTGATAATCATCACATAGTTCACCCGACTTATCTGTTGAGCCATCATCAACTAGAATGACCTCAAAATCATTAAAGGTTTGATTCAGTATTGATTCTATGCACTTAGGTAAGTATTTCTCCACATTGTAAACTGGTACAATAATACTTAATATAGGTTGTTTGTTAGTCTCCATTGTATTCACCTCTTTTAACCAATCTTGCCTTCCCCTGTAATAATATTAAGTGTTTCTCTAAGCTGAGTTGATGAAGTCTCTTTTGTGTATGGAAGGTAGACAACATCTACCCCACGTTTATTAAATTCTTTTTCATATTGATCCCATTGAGGTGTATTTTTCCAATCATCTCCTACAAAAACTACATCAAAGTGTAACTTTTCTTGTGCTTTAAGCTTATCCATGTTATCTTGCTTGACTACTTGGTCAACATAGCGTATACCTGCTACTATATCTCTTCTTTCTTCAAATGGAATAACAACTTGTTTATTTTTATAATTTCTTACCAGTTCATCTGAGCTTACACCAACGATTAGTGTATCGCATTGTGTCTTTGCTTTTCTTAAGATATTGAGGTGCCCAATATGAAATAAGTCAAACACGCCTGTCGTATATCCAACTTGATAATGTTTCATTTTTTTATCTCCCCTATTCCCTTTACATAATCTTTGTAATATACTCTGCCAACTGTTTACATGCATCCCCTTGTTCAAAACTCCCTATTTTTTCATCAAAATACTCGAGTGCCTCTTCATATGCTACTGCATCAAATGTCAATATGCATGTGTTTAAGGCTTCCTTGTCTTCTGCAATTCCAAAAGGCAACGCCTTTACATCAAAATACAATCCTCTATCATTTGTAATATACGTCTCAAGGTCTGGAACATATAAAAAACAAGGCCGTTTTGTAAAGCTAAAATCAAACATGAGAGATGAATAATCGCTAATAAGTACATCCGTCACTGCTAGTAGCTCCTGTATGTCTTCCCATTTGCTTGCATCTCTTAGATTTTCTGACCACACTATGTGTAAATCATCTGAATTGAGGTGTGGATGCAAACGAATAAGTATACTCCATTTCCCTGGCCATTTCTTTTCAAGTGTCACTCGCAGCCTATCATACTCTAAGTCATATACGCTTAAATCATGACCCTTACGAAAAGTTGGTGCATATAAAACTATTTTTTGCATTGCATCAATACCCAAAGCTTCTTTTATTTTTTCTTGGTGTACCCGATTAGGATTTTTCAAGTAATCATTTCTTGGTGTACCACATTCTAATATGGGTCCATCATACCAGAAAGCATGCTGGAAAATGTGTGTACTATAGGCACAACCTGATATTAACAAATCACATTGTTGTGAATCCGCCATTGCCATTTCGATATAGTCCTTCCCCAAAGTCTCTATAGCATCTTTTTCTATTTGCTTAAGTCTTAAAGAGCTATGCCAAGTTTGAATATAGTATTGGCTGGGGCGCTTATGAAATTGTTTAGTCATTCGGTAATTAGTGAGAATAACCCTAGACGTGTACATCTCATAAAAATATCGTGGGGTCATAACACGTACCTTACGCACTCCTGTTAAGGCTTCTTGGGCACCGACATCATTAAAAGCCCATACAATGTCCCAGTTGTATGTATCTTGATGTGCCTTTACGTACTCTGTTAAGTATTTTGGATTACAATCATACCCTTTGCCGTAGTAGCTCATTATAAATATTTTGTTCCTTTTAATCGGGCATAATTTGCTAAGTCGTATTAGGCATTCTCCCCCCCATTGTTTAATCTGCTGAATCCGTATTTTCATGAGCATAGCTCCTTTCCATCACCATGTGAAAGTAACATGCGTTTTAACTTTTGTACCACTCTATATCCAATCAGACAATAATAATGAATATGTATACATCTAAGGTATGTTTTTAGCGTTTGGTTACCCTCGCAACATTTTTGTAGTTCCTGATAATTTGTATTAATATACTTACAAATTTCACGCCTATATTTTTTATTGTTAATCTGCTTTTTATAAAGAAATAGTAAAACAAGTGACTCTACACATGCTCCTAAAAACTGCTGCTGCATTCCTAATGCAAGCTCTGGATAGTTATGAGATATAAATTTGTAACGTTCATGTAGACCTTCTAATCTATCCAGGTTTTTAGCTTTAAAAGTCCCCACTATACTCTCTGGGCGTTGAAAGTAGTATACAATAGGCTTGGCTAGTACGACGCACTTGTGTACTCTTGAAAATACTTGATGCTGCCAAAAAATATCTTCAAATAACTTCCCTTTGGGAAACTTAATATCTTGAATGAGCGACCTTTTGTAGAGCTTACCCCAAGCAAAATTTTTAATACTTTCACAACATACTAATGCTTCCATAGCTTGAAAATGGTCAAGTACCTCAAAAGCCATATTTTCTTCCTTCATCCTGAACTCTTGGCTTATTTTATCTTCATAAGCATAGTACAACCCTCCTACTACAAGATCTGCATCTTCTTTTTGTATTGTACCATACAGGCTTTCTAATGCATCTGGCACAATCCAATCATCACTATCTAGAAAAAAAAGATACTCTCCTGTAGCACTTGCCATCCCAACATTACGTGCATCGGATAGCCCCCCATTAACTTTATGAATCACATGGATTCTACAATCTTTTTTTGCATACTGGTCTGCTATCTGTCCACATCTATCTATGGATCCATCATTAACTAACCAAATTTCAACATTGCTATAGGTTTGTTGAATAACAGAGTCAATACATCGTTTTAAATATGGTTCTACGTTATAAATTGGTATTACAACACTTATGAGCATTTCTTCTCCCTTTCTTTTGATACTATTTAGGAAGCACAATATATGCTGCCAACGGATTGTGCAACTGCTTTGATATCATAGTTTCTTGTCGTAATGGCTTGATAAATGACAGCTGAATCAATGGCTTGCTTTACTTGTATACTATTTAATCGTGCTACCCAATCCTCAGGTGTTTGTAAACTTAAAAAACTGACAAGCCCAAGTCCCATGTCAATTTCTTGTGGTACACCTGTTGACACAAGGCATGGTGTGCCACATGCTTGAGCTTCGATAGCGACAATTCCAAGACCTTCAAATTTTGAAGGTAGTACCAGCACATCAAGTGCAGCCATAATATTAGGAATATCTTCTCTTAATCCTAAAAATTCTACGTATTCATCTAGCCCAGCTTCAACTAACGTACTCATGAGGTTCTCCCTATATGCTTCATGCCCTTGACCCACAAATATGACTTTAAAATCTTTATCTCCACGTGCTAACTGCTCCGCCATTTGTAAAGTAAACATTTGGTTTTTAAAAGGTGATAAGCTACCAACTTGCCCAATAAGTAATGTTTCTTTAGAGATACCAAGCGCATCTCTTATCATATCTCGTTGTGCTATTGTATAACGCTCAACATCTATTGCATTGGGGATAATACGTTGCCTTGATTTACAGGGCTTAGAATAAAATAGAAAGTGTGCTGCTTCTTTTGAACATGCCCAACAGTCTGTTGCAAACCCTGCAATACAGAGTTTTTGTATACGTAGCATAAGCTGATAGGCTAATCCATACTTCATAAGCTTTGATGTATGTGCATGAACAACTATTTTTTTTATTCCTGCCATACGCGCTGCAAGTGCAATAAATCCACCTTGCCAGTCTAAATGGGAATGTACAACGTCAAATGGCCCTATCTCTTTAATTAAGTGTATCAGTTGCTTAATATATTTAATCGGTCCAATACTACCTTGGCTTGGCATATAATAAATACGTCCTCCAAGTTCAAGAATTTCTTTATCGTAGTATCCCTCCCCTTTACTGTGTACTAAAAAGTCAAACTGTATCTGCTCGCGGTCCATATGACGATAAAGATTCATGAGCATTGTCTCTGCACCACCACAGTTCATCTTTCCTACACCGTGCAATACACGAACAGGTCTATCTATAAGTCTATAAAGCTTTTCTACCTCATTTTCATTGCCATAGCTTCTATCCTCTACTGCTTGTATAAGTTGCTTCCGTAGTGTGTTATCTTCTATAACTTGTTGCATAGCATCCGCACAAGCCTCTAAAGCCATCGGTACAATCATTCCATCTATACCATCTTGCAACTGACTAGAAGCTGTCTCAAAGTTTGTAATAATTACAGGCTTTCCTAGTATCTGTGCTTCTCGGACTGCTACAGCCTTACCTTCATAGCGTGAGGGTTGAACATAAATATCACATGCTTTCATATAAGGATATGGATTGCTCCTCTTACCTAAAATAATAAAGTCTTCTTGAACATTTAGTTCCTCTATTAGCGTACGAAGCATTGGCTCATCTCCACCATATCCTACGGCATACCACTTTACCTTACAGCCTCTATCTAATAGCAACCGACACAATCTTATTGCATTATCAAAAGCTTTTGCCGTTGAAAATCGTCCTACAGTACATAGTCTAATCGTATCTTCTTCTTTTGGCATTTCATCAATAACATCAGTCATAGCTTCTTGTCTCACTAACGTCTCTGATAAAATATTTTCTATTTCTATCACCTTATGTTCATGCTCTGGAAACACCTTTTTGAATGCAGCACCACATTGCGTAGATACGGCTGCAATATGGTCATATGCTCCCCACATTTTGCTTTCTAACTTTTGATTTATATTAAGTGCCGTATAATCTGTATGGATCCAAGCAATATGTTGCTTGGCTTGTGCTTTATACTTTGCAAAATAATGGGGTGTCAAAAAACTAAGTGCAATATCATATTGTTTATCTGATATTGGAGGTAAGAAGGGTAAACTTGCTTTGCAGTAGGCTGTTAGTAATGAATCACTTACATTTTTTCCTAAGCATTGCCTAAGTTTAAGTTGTACCTTACATAATATACGGATAATGCCTATCCACAAGTTTTGAGTATGCAATGTTTCTGAGATAGACTTTTGGAAAAGTGTGTAAGGCCTAAGTTCTGGCAATAGATGTACTTCTTCTGGTATTGCAGGTATAAACTCACCTTCCTGCCTACATAAAAATAAATCTACTTCATATTGACTATAATCGATTGCATTTAACAATCCTAGTAGACTACGTTCTACACCACCTATCTCCATTGCCCAACAAGTTATTAGTATCTTTTTCATCCCTTTTCCCCTATCCTAAAATATTACCTAATATAATATTGGTGTAATTTCCTCCCCATGTAATTGCTACTTGATAGTAACAAAACAGTGCATAAAAGCCTATTAAATATACATATGCTATCCTCGATATTTTTCCTTTTAAACATCCTAGACATCTGGGAATTAAAGCAAGATTAAATAATTCAAAGTAAATACAAACTCTATAAAAGTATAAATATTGTGATGCCAATAGCATAAATCCAAAATTTAAAAGCGACATAAATATAAATAGGCTACTATCTTCCCATTGCTGTTTCAGATCATCTTTTACTAAATATGCTAATACTAATGGTACTAGCATAATTAAAATTCTTATCGTATTAACGCCTTCACCACCTGAGGCCATGTCTTGTGCATAAGCATCATATCTTCCCCCCTCCAACATCTCTACTACCATTGGCATAAAAGGTCTGAATGCTGTAGTTGCTGCTATAAAAAAACCTGCAATCCACCAAAATAATTTGCCCCAAGCTTCTTTTTTTCCAATAAAATATAAAGGGATAAAAATAAGTGCAGAGTTATGAAATGTTGCCAAGAATAATGTTAATATGACATATCTAAAAAACTTCTGTTTTTTAATCAACTGTATTCCTAAGCAAAAGAATATAGAAGCTACAAATGCTTGACGCATTCCGTTCATTGTTACATAAAAGATAACAGTTGCAAAATATAAATATATACCCAACTCAAAAGGACGTGCATACTTATATATAGACTTTAAGTTTAAGATATTCGTGATAAATGCCATTACAAGCACTAATATTTGTGGGTCGGGTGTTATATAATTAAGTCCTACCATTAGTGCATTAAATCCTAATTCTTCTGCAAATAATGTTTTGATTCCTTCCATATCACCTGCTGCTAACTTCTCTCCTACTATTTCATAAGAGTGTTTATAGAAATAAGTATCTCCTACCCCTGTTCTAAATCCGGATACAATAAATAATATAGCAAATATAAGTGATAGGCTGACTGCAACTAATAATTTAGACTGCACCTTATTATTAATACCATAATGCCCTATTAGCAGCACTAGAAACATACTACAAAAGTAAACGTTCACCATCGGCATTGTTATCATATGCTTCACCCTCTACCGCAAGATGTCGTGTTTCTTGTAATTCAACTCCTTCTTGTAGCTCAATTCCTTCTTGTAGTTGATCTACTTCTCCAAGGTTTGTATCAAATTCTGCTTCCTCTAATGTCACACCAGCTTTATTACGTTTTTTAATTTCTGCTACACGTTCTTTGTCCTTTTCTTTAGCATAATTCTTATAGGCTTTACTCATATGTTTATCCTTTGTACGATTAAGTACTACACCTAGTACCTTACCATCTACATATTCAATAGCAGCCTTTGCCTTTTCCACCTCTTGAATCTTTGTTCTTCTATATGAAGCTACAAGTACACATCCATCTACATATTGACTAAGTACTTGACCATCTGCCATTAAGCCCACAGGTGGTGAATCGATAATCATATAATCATACTCTACTTTTAAACCTTCTATTAATTCCTTTGCTTTTTGGCTACATAATATTTCAGATGGATTAATAGGCACTGTTCCTGCTGGTAATACATAGAGATTATCAATACTTGTTTGATGTACCACATCCTGTACTTCTTTTATGTTTAGAAGTACATCTGTGAACCCCCTTTCATTTGCAAATTTAAAGAGGTTTGAGATGCTGGGTTTCCTAAGGTCACAATCTACCAAGATAGTCTTTTTGCCTGCAAGTGCCATCACTGTAGCAAGCATTGCTGTTGTTAAACTCTTACCATCCCCCTGTTTTGCACTAGTTACTACAATTGAAGTAATATTTTGATCAATACTTAAGAAGTTTAAGTTCGTTCTAAGAAGTCTATAGGCTTCTAAGAAACTTGGACTAAACTCTTTCACATTTCTAAAGCTTACTGTCTTAATCTTTTTGCGCTGTCTCGGTACACGTGTTAGACAACATGTATTTAAACGTCGTTCAACTTCTTTGTCTGATTTTAGTGTATTATCCATAAATTCTAGTGCAAACACAACAAATATTGAAAGTATCCCCCCAAGCATACCCCCTTTAATTGCCATAGAACTTCTTGTTGTACCAGTTGTAATTGTACTTGGCTCACTTACCTTATCCATCATTCTTAAAGTAATTGCGGGATAGGTATCCACCATTTCTTCTATAAAGGTCTCCGTAACAACTTGTAAGACCTCTTGTGCTTGTTCCTTTACAGGCCAAGATAATGTTAAATCTAAAAACTGTGTATTGGCTTGTGGACTTGCACTTATACGTCCTCTGATTGCACCTGCAGATGCTTCAAAACTTAAGCGCTCTACGACTTTATCCATAACCATATCGGTATTTAACATGGCAATATATGTATTCATATAATTTTGGTACACCTGAATATCTTGAATGTTAAAAGACTTGCCTTCTGCATCTATAGAATTACCTACTACGATACTTGTCCTTGTTTGATAAGTCGTAACAATATTTCCTCCTTTCAAATAGGCCATTGCCCCACCTACAGTTAAAATACATAGTACAACAATATACCATTTTCTAAGTAACGACATAAGTAGCTCTTTGTACTCTATATTAAATGGATCTGGCATATGTTCTTCCCTCCTTTTCTAAATTTAAAGTTCAACTTAGAACTTACCTGTTTTCCACCTTATTACACTTTGTTTACGACTTGAAATACGCTTTGTTCTATAAGGGATGTCTTTGCCCTCTAAAACACATTGAGCATGCATTTGAAGCTGATTAATAAGCTCTGACTTACCCCTTTCTTCTAAGCCTTCGATAGCACTTTGCATCTCTGGATTACGTCTACCTACCGAATGACTATCAGAAGCAATGAGATGAATACACTCTAATTCTAAGAGTTCATTTGCCCATTTCTGTACTTTTCTTCCATCCACACCATTGAGTGCATTGACATTACACTGCATATAACATTCACGTGTTATAAGTTCATTGAGTATATGTCGATGCTTTTGAATCCCCCTGTATCTTTCAATATGTGCAATAATTGGGCGAATACCTTGGCTCCTCAAAGCATCTATAAGCTGTAACTCCTGGGCTGTGACCCCTTCACCAGTACATTCTATAAGCATATATTGTGTATCATTTAATGTTCCAATATGTCCCATTCTCAATTTACTCATCATTTGATTATCTAACATAACCTCTTGCCCAGGATAAATCTGAAGCTTAATTGCTAACTGATGTAGATGTTGATTAAGATACTCTACCTTTTGCTTTACTTGTTTATAGTTTGTATCAAATAATCCTGTAATAAAATGTGGTGTTGCAATCATGTGCTTTGTTCCTGACATATATGCGATTCTTGCCATTTCTATACTATCTTGTAGTTCCTTTGCACCATCGTCTATGCCATCAAGTATGTGGCTATGTATGTCAATCACGGACTTATCCTCCTCTCCTTATTAGCTTGCCTTATATATAATTGTACTTTTGCTTGTATGCATAATGTAGCAATAAAGTAAAATACCTGGCACAATAGCAAGTATCGTCAAATCTTTTCTAGGAGATTCCTTTAAAAATCTTCTATTTTTTATCATTATACTACTTGATATATAGTGAATCGCTTCTTTAAACTTTACCTTAATGCCTGGCTTGTAAATCATGCCAGCCTTTCTAAGTTCTGCAAACCCTCGTGGATTTTTTCTATACTGATGTATCATATTCATACTAGATCCATCTGCTTGATACTCTACAAGGCATACAATCTCATCAAGAATAAGAAGTGGATAATCTCTATCTATCATCATATATTTGTAGTTAAGTCCTACATACTTTTCGCCTTCAAAAATTGGGTAAGGCGGATACTTTTTAATGACCTCTGTACGATAAATTAACTTTTTATCCCCTGTTCCACCTTTTGTATAAAAACCCATTAACGTCGTTGATTTTATTTGTGGTAATCTGCAACCAATAACCTTATAGTCTGTTGTTGCATCTAGTGCTATAATCCCCGCATATGTTTTGTCCCCATATTGTCTCCAAAAACTATTAATTTTTTCTACTGCATCATCTGTCATATAATCATCTGAATCGATACAAACATTAAGTTCTGTATTGATTAAATTATAGGCTGTATTATGGGCACCATGCATTCCCATATTTTCTTGATAATGATATGCTATCGTTACATCATCTTCTGAAATCCACTTTTGTATCAATGTTTTTGTATGATCTGAGGACCCATCATCTATAATAAGCCATATAAAGTCTTTACATGTTTGTCTTTTTAAGCTTTCATAACAAAGGTGCAGTGTATGTGCTCTATTATATGTTGGTGTAAATATAGTAAGTATTGGTTTCATGTCATTCTCCCCTCTTTTTGGCTATAGTTTGTATAAAATGTCTCTAGATACTTTGCTGTCTGAATGCTGTCATATCCTCTTTGCCTTATTGAATCGATTTGTGTACATCTTTTTTCTCTTAATTCATCAATTTCCTTTAATCTACTAGCTATTGTACCTAACCATGATGTTACTTCATTAATAGGAAGATATTCTATAAGTTGTATGCCTAAATCCGCTTCTTCTGTTACTTTATCAGAAACTATACAGGATAAACCTGATACTTGTGCTTCTATAAGTGTCACGGGTATACCTTCTAATAAAGAAGGAAATAAAAATAAATCAAAAGCATTTAACAGTCTTGATACATCCTCCCTTACGCCTAAAAAAATCACTTTATCTACAAGTCCTAGTTTATGTACCAACGCTTTAATTTCTTCCTCTAATTCACCTGTCCCTACCAGACATAACTTACATTGAGGTATGATCTGAACCAGTTGACTAAACATATGAATTAAAAATTTATGATTTTTAGGATAGCAAAATCTCCCTACATGTCCTAACAAAAAACTCTGATCATCTATATCTAATTCTTGCCTTATTTCTTGTCTTATATTTTTAGAATAAGTATACTGCTCTATATTTACGCCATTGTTAATCACCTGAAAATTATATTTCTTTCCAAATAACCATGCTCCAGCATCTTTTCCACAAGCAAAACGCTGCGTACTATATTTATTAAGAAGTGGCTTTAAAGAAGCCTTAATTATACTTCTTATTATACCTTCTATACTTCTTGGCTCACCAATCTTACCAGTATGACTATGGGCAATCCGAAATGGTACATGTGCCTTATAAGCCTGTTTTAAATAAACGCCTCCTAAAGCATCTCGATGGCAGTGTACAATTTGATACGCTTCATGTGCTTTAAAAAACTCATATACGTTTTTTTTATATTTCCAGTACCCTACTTTCGTCATCGCTGGAATATTATATATTTTCCCTCCTAATACACAAATCTCCTCATCAAATACTCCTTGAATTTCTCTTGTAACTAAGAAATCAAATTGTATCTGTTCTCTATCTATTGTTCGGTAAACATTCATCAAGAAATTCTCTAGTCCGCCTCTATTCATATTGGCTACTATATGTAACACTCGAACTGGTTCCATTTCTTTTCCTCCTTATGCCTCTACATAATCTAGCGTCTTTTGCACTATTTTCCTCTTATCAAACTTTTGCTCCATATATCTTCTAGATTGCATCCCCATGACAATCTTAGTGTCTTCGTCTAACTCTATGTACATCTTAATCTTGTTGTATAAATCTTCTTCATCTTGTACCTTGACTGTATAGCCATTATGATCTATAGCTTCTCTGCACCCTGGTATATCGGATACGATCAGTGGCCTGCCTATAGCTGCTGCTTCAAGAAGTGTATTTGCCATGCCTTCATGATAAGAAGGCAGTACAAAGCAGTGGCTACTTTTGATAAAGGGCTTTACATCCGTTTGATACCCATAGTAGTGAATAATACCTGCTTGTTCTAAGGCTTCTATCTTGCTCTTGTAGTCTTCTTCATAAGGTCCTACTACTTCAAATTCTGTATAAGGATATTCCTTTTTGATGCGCTTAGCCACATTAAAGAATTCCTCTATACCTTTTTCTTTCATAATGCGCCCTATAAAGAGAAATCTAAGTTGTTCTTCTAATCGCATTAACATATAAGGGTATTCTTCTAAGTTAATACCTGCCCCATTGAGTCCTATGGCTTGTTCTGAACTGATAATGTTATGCTTTAAAAAGGTGGCTCGGTTATCACCATTCTCAAAGAATACGGCTTGTGCCTTTTTTAATGCCCTTTTATATAGGAAGGTAATCATCCTTTTTAAGATACCTTCTCTTTGAAATGCTGTGCCTAAGCCTGTAATATTGGCATAGTAAGGTACTTTGTGCCACCTACTTATAAGTCCTCCGTAAATATTGGGTTTAATGGTGTAGGTGATGACTTTATTGGGTCTTACTTTTTTAAGTAATTTGTGATACTGAAGCATAAGCCCTAAATCTTTAATCGGATTCATGCCTCTTCTTTCCATAGTTATCTCTATAAACTGGCATCCCATCTCTACAAGAGGATCTACAAGTTCCCCATAAGGAAGTGCAATGACTACTTCATGCCCCTCTTGAAGTAATGTCTCTATTAATTCCTTACGAAATTTGTATAACCCTAAATCATAATTAGCAATAATAAGCACTTTCACTTTGTATCTCCCCTTGTAAAATGTCTATTTTTTCTTTTTTGCTGGTATGCCATAAACAGATTCTTTTGATAATACATCATGAATGACGACTGCACCTGCTGCTATTAAGCAGTTACTTCCTATTTTAATGCGATTGATAATGGTTGCTCCAATGCATACCCAGGTCTTCTCCCCTATTGTGACTTCTCCCCCCATCTTGGCTGTGGGAGAAAGGTGTACCCCATCTCCTATATAGCAATCATGCTCTATAAGTGCAGATGTATTGACAATGACACCTTTACCTACTTTGCAGCCTGCATTTAAGATTGCCCCGGGCAAGATGATGGTACCACTTCCAATCTCTGCATATTCACTAATAATGGCTGTTGGATGGATGAGTATGGGGACATTGTATGTCATGGCCTCAATCTCTTCGATAAGCTGAAGTCTATAACTATTATTCCCTATGGCAACAAAAGCATTCTGGTAGTCCCCTCTTAAGCTTTCCAAATCTGCAATCTTCCCAATGACCGGATGGCCTAGTATCTCTTCTCCTATCTTGTTGTCATCTAAGAAGTGAATCTCATCAAAGCTTTTCATAAGCTTTGCACAGTCTAGTACGACTTTTCCTTGCCCCCCTGCTCCTACTATTAATAATCTATTCATATGAGCCACCTTTACCCTACTGAATTAAAAGCTGGCATAGTCGTATCTTGACTGTTATTAACGTCTTTGCGACACAAGACATTTTTAAGGGTTTTATATACAATGTATAGGTCCGTTTTTAAGCTGATGTGGTCTACATACCACACATCTAACTCAAATTTTTGTTCCCATGTAATTGCATTGCGCCCATTGACTTGTGCCCAGCCACTTATGCCTGGCTTTACTTCATGCCTTCTGTGTTGTTCTTCTGTATAACAAGGTAAATACTCTTCTAGTAAGGGTCTTGGACCAATAAAGCTCATATTCCCTTTAAGTACATTTAAAAACTGTGGTAACTCATCTATGCTCGTCTTACGTAAGAACTTGCCTACCCTTGTCGTACGTACTATGTCGTATTGTGTGTCTCCTTTTTCTTCTTCTGCAGGTGTACGCATGGTTCTAAACTTATAAATAGTAAAGATTTGCTCTGCCTTGCCTGGTCTTGTTTGCCTAAAGAAAATGGTGCCTTTAGGATCTTCTATTTTAATAGCAAGTGCTGCTAATGCCATAATAGGTGAGCCTATAATGATTAAAATAAGTGCCATGAAACGGTCTATAAAACCTTTGACCTTTATATACATAGATCTTGCTCCACTGCACCCAATAACCCTCTTATAATCTGAATGACACGTAGCTGTTCTTCACAGGTCATCTTTGTATCCGAAGGTAAGCACACCCCTTGGTTGAACCATTCTTCTGCTACGCTTATGCCTTCTTCATAGTGATTGTAAAAGGCACAGTCTGCATATACTGGTTGAAGATGCATTGGCTTCCATACATTTCTACTTTCTATATTGTGTGCTTCTAAGGCTAGGATAACATCTAAGGGTTTAACTCCTATCCCTTTTTGTAGGGTCATTACAGACAACCAGTAATTTGACTCACCCTTGGTGTAGATAGGTGCCATCTCTATCTCTTCAATATCCTTAAAACTGGATTGGTAGAGCTGATAAATCTCTTTCTTCTTGGCAATGCGTTCCTCGAGTACTTCCAGTTGTCCTCTTCCAATCCCTGCACATATATTACTCATGCGGTAGTTGTAGCCTATTTCTTTATGATGATAGTACCTTTCTGGCTCCTTGGCTTGAGTTGCCCAGAACTTAACCTTCTTCATGGTTTCTTCTTCATCACATACAAGTGCCCCCCCACCTGATGTGGTGATGATCTTATTCCCATTGAAGGAGTAGATGCCTATAGTCCCCATAGTGCCACTCTTTCTTCCTTTATATGTAGCACCTAAGCTCTCTGCTGCATCCTCTATGATAGGTACGTTGTGTAAGTTACAAATCGCTACTATTTCATCCATATCTGCTGATTGCCCATATAAGTTGACCACAATAACCGCTTTAGGTGTATAGTCTTCTAAGGCTTTTTGAAGTGCATGAGGGCTCATGTTGAAGCTACCTGGTTCGCTGTCGATAAATACTGGTATAGCGCCTTCATAACATATAGGATTACAGCTGGCTGCAAAAGTTAGTGTAGAGCAAAATACAATGTCTCCTTTTGTCACCCCAACTGCTTTTAAAGCTAAGTGAATGGCTGCTGTCCCTGAACTTAGTGTGACTGCATAAGGTTTATCTATATATGTCGCAAGCTCTTCTTCAAATGCATTGACATGTGGACCAAGTGGTGCAATCCAGTTTGTATCAAAAGCTTCCTTAATATATACCTCTTCCTTTTCTCCCATGTGAGGTGAAGATAAATAGATTCTTTTCATATCGTTTTCCCCTATTCCTATTTTCTTCTTACCATTTAGGTATACTTCATCACCTTAATGGTTTCCCCATTATCTTATAAACTCCTTTCTTATACGTAAATTATCTATCTATATACACCTTTATCACTTATATACGTATATATTTATATCCTTTTTTGGAAGAATTGTTATTTCATCCCATTTTACGTATCATTTCTATACGATTGCTTACTCCTAATTTTTTGTAAATATTGGAGGTCGTCTTGGCTACGGTTACATTAGCTACATAAAGTTGTTCTGCAATTTGCTTATTGGTCAATCCTTCTTTAATCAGCTCGGTAATTTGGAACTCTCTCTTTGTAAGTCCCCAAGTACTCCCTCTATTTTCTTCAATAGTTGACTTTTCTAAGGCTACAATAGGTTTAGAGCTGGCTTCTTTTAAAATTTCACTTACATGACTTCCTACCATACTATCTTGTTGCAAGCCTTCTAATAAAGGCCTTAGAGAAGTTAAATGCTCTCGGTAAGGCAGGATAATATAGTCTTCTTTTGCTATTCCAAGTCCTTTTTTTAGGTTGGCTTTAGCTTCACATACATTGCCTAATCTAAGCTTTAGAATACTTTCAAATAGGTAGTAATAAATTTGTCCAAACCGATTGCTCTTCTTGATAAAGTATTCACCAACTACATCTTGTAAAATTTCTAATTTAAGAATTTCATCTTGATTCATCAGAATTTGAGCATAAGCTATGTAACTACTGATGCCTATCTTTTTCTCATAACAAGTTTTTAGGATATTATTAACGTCTCTTTCTTTTAGTTGGTCTTTATCAATGGTGAGGCAACCTTTGATATACCATAATCCCATTTTACGCATTTCTTCTAGGGATTCACTGGTACTGTAGGCTGTATATAACTCTATATTTTTGATATATCTTTGACACTTGATTTCATCTTGCTGAGCAAGAGCAATCCTTGCTAGAATCAGCTCACTACAAAGTCTCATAATATAGTTTTGTCCCATCTCTGCCTTATAAAAGAGCTTATAGGCACATTTCTTAGACTCACTCCATTCCCCTCGGTAAAGGTAATGCTCTGCATAAAGTAAATAGCGTAGTTCTATACTGTACCCCTGACTAAGCATATTATGTGCTTTAACAACCTTTGTCATTTCTCGCTTATTACCTTGGTACCTCTCTGGTGTAATATGGTATCTATAACTAATGTACATACTATGCTTATGTATAATATCTATTACATTGACAACAATAGAGCCTTCGGGAATGAACTCTTCTACTTTGTCTACATTCTCTATAATCTCTTCCACTGTTTCGCTTGCTACAATACTACGGATGGCATAGAGTTCCCCTATGACTCTATTCATAAGTGGTGCATCATAAGCATTAACTGTTCTAAAACCTACCTCTACTTGATCCATATAGTTCTTAGCATAGACAGCATCCTTATAAAGTAGATGATAATAAATCATTTTAAGACACGCTATAGGATAATTTTGTAGAAGTTGATGATCTATTTTGTGAAATACATTAGCTAGCATTTCTAAATCTATATCTTCGTACTTATATCTCATTTCATCTTGTAAACATTTGAGTATACTCTCATGGTTGCCACTTTGTATAAGGTATGTAAAGGCTGTGTTCCAATCTTGCTTGACTAGATACCACTTGGCAATATACTCACAAGTACTTTGCAGTCTACCTTGCGCATGTAAAACAAGCTCTTCTTTTAAAAACTCTGTAAAGATAGGCAGTAATCTATAACATTCCCCTTTATAGTCATACTTCAATATATTATCTTCTAAAAGTTTTTCAATCCCTTTTAACACCTTTGCATAATCTGGCATATGAATCCACTCACTCATTTTAAATGGACCAATACCTGCTAATGCTATAATCAGCTTTTGATACCCTTCATCATAAATATTGTATATCCCTTCCTTAATCACCTTGTATAGATTATACCTATGATTAAGCTGATTATATTTCATATAATTTTCTTTCATTAAATAGATAGCCGTTGGCCATCCCCCTACATAATAAGCAATTTGCTGTGCTTCATTTGCTTCCATTTCAACACTGTTACTCTCAAAATATTCTTTAATTTCTTCTGAAGTAAGCTTTAGATCATCACAATCTATTATTTGACACTGATTCTTAATGCGCATTTCCTCAATGGCTATAAGTGGTATTGTACGTGTAATTAATACAATGTGTAAGTTCTCTATCGCTTGCTCAACAATTTGTAGTAGTTGCTCATAATATTTATACACATCAGGTATCTTATGATAGTTATCTAGTATAATCCAAGTTGGTTCTGAATACTGTGTGACTGGATACCATAATGTTTGCTTCTCATCATACCATTCCACCTTTGCCTTACTTTGGCTACATGCATTGTGTACAGCTAATGTTTTCCCATAGCCCATAGGCGCGGTGACAATAGTAAGTGGATACATTTCTATATTGGCTAACTTCCACTTAGCCTTTCTCCCCACTATTTTTACCGGATTTCCTTTATTCACTTCTATCTTCCCCTTACCTTTTTCTACAATATGGTATATTTTACCATTTAATATATTAAAATATTAAAATATTATATTGTCATATACAACCAACGTAGTATAAAATGATATTAATAAGGTTCAAAGTTTTTATACAAATATATATTTTAATTACATTCTAATATACCTTTATTGTAATAATATATGCATTCCATCTTAATATACTTTTAGCATTCAAATATACACTCCCATACTCAACACTAAGGAGGTATACCTATGGTTATTGCTCTTATTGAGTCTGATAATACCTGCACCACATTGCTTAAAGATTTTATTGTTCACTACTTCAGAAACTTTATGGGTGAATTATCTATTTATTCTTTTCCAGATTCAGACTCATTTTTTCAAACTTTCTCAAAAAATATCTATACTTTTATCTTTTTAAGCATGGATATACCTCATACGCCTAATCTTGTAGCTGCTGAATATATCCGTACTGTTGATCAAAGTGTAAATTTGATCTTAACAAGTCATAGTACAGACTATGCTATCGAAGGTTATACTGTCCAAGCTAATTATTACTTACTTAAACCGTTCACATATTCTAATGTAGAAACGGCGCTCAGCTTATGCCCTACTCCAACTGTTACGCTAAGACCTTTTATCGAAGTGGTCGTTAATCGTATCTCCACATTAATCTTTGTAGATGATATTATGTATGTGGATACTATCCATAATGGTATACAGATTCATACGACCTCTGATACTTTAAAAACCTATATGTCTTTTAAGCAATTCCTCAAGTTGGTCAAAGAGGAAGCCTGTTTCCTTCAATGTTACCGTGGCATTGTAGTCAATATGGACTACATTCATACCTTACAAAATGATAGTTTTCTCCTTTATAATGAAGAAGTTATCCCTATCAGACTACCTGATCGCTGCTTCTTGCGGGACACTTACCGTGCTTATACATTGCAAAAACATCTTCATGTGCCTCAAGAAGTGACTATATTTTAGAAGTATATAGACACTTCTTGAGGTCTATCTTCTATCCTTTTGTATCATTTCTTAAGATGATTCGTCCCTGTATAATGAATAAGGAAGTTTAAATCCATATTCACTTATACAAGGAGGTTTATGAAGTGAAGAGACGTTTCCTCTATATCCTAATCCTTATCCTTTCCTTAGGTCTCCTAAGCCTAGTTGGGATTTTTAATGTATTACATAATTGTAAAAGTGACACCTATGAATCCGACACATTAAAAGTTAATCTTGAACATGTTGAAAATGCTAAACTACAACAAGAGTACTGGATTGCTACTATTACAGTAAAAGATATGAAGCAAGTGAACTCAGCTTTTGCCCACGATACCTTCCCTGGAAAGAAAAAGCAATTTGTCAGTGCCATGGCACGCCAAAATCAAGCTATCTTTGCCGTTAATGGGACTGCAACGGGATTCAGTGAAGCTGGGATTATCATTCGAAATGGGGTCATCTATCGTGATAAAGTTTTTGACTGCGCCCCTCTTGAGATGCGCAAGGATGGTACACTCTTTATTGGAGAATATAGTAAGCGTACTGCACAACAAATATTAGAAGATGGTGCCTTACATACATGGGATTTTTGCCCTGACCTTATTGTAAATGGACAAGTTACCAATTATGTGGAGCGTCTATGGTTTAGTACAGACCGTGCACCACGTACTATTATTGGTCAGAAGGAAGCTTACGAATATATCTTCTTAGTTGCTGATGGGAGACGCAAGGACTGCCCCGGTATGTCTTATCTAGAAGCCGCAAATATTCTTCTAGAGCTTGGATGCAGCTTTGCCTATGCCCTAGATGGTGGCGGATCTACCACTCTGTATTTTAAAGGTCGCGTTGTGAACCACCCTTCTGGTATTATTCAACGTCCTTATTCAGATATTTTATATTTTGTTAATTGAAAAAGTGTAAGTGGTGAACTAACCACTTACACTTTTTAATTGTCACCTCATAACTTGCCGTTTGTTCAACACCAAGTTTCTTCATTTCTTCACCTTCTTACCTTTTATCCCTATTCATACCATATTGAATTCCTAACCTCTTTGCAATTGCTAAACTTTATATTACACAAATTTTTATACTTATATTAAATATATCTATATGTAATACTCCTAAAAATATATATACAACTATATCTTTTTTAATACAATAAATGTAGATAATTTTGTAAACATGTAATATACTATACACATTAGTAGTCTTCTAGGATTACACTTTTATACATATTATTTTTTAATTTTGATAGGTGAATTATGATTGAAACCTTATTACTTGTATTATTTATTAGCTATAAAAAAGGATCTCAGCTCAAGCTTTTATGGACTGAAAAAGCATTTTATCCTATCTTCCTTTGTGAAGCTTTTTATTGGATTATGCAAATTTTAATCTTTAATGGTAATTACAGCTTTTTAGCTTTCACAGGGCTTTTTAAAAGTATATATCTGTGTTCAACCTTGTTTATTGTCTATAGATATAACCTTTATAAATATGCCCTTATAGGTTCTGGATGTGTCCTTTTAGGCGGTTGGTGCAATGACTTAGCTATTTGGGCTAATCATGGCAAAATGCCCGTATTCCCTACACTTTCATTATGGACAGGTTATTCCTCACCAGAAATGTTTGGTGTTGCAGATCAATTGCATATCTTCGGAGATCAGACCACTAAGTTAAAAATGTTAACGGATTTCATCGACTTAGGTTACAGTGTGTTAAGTATAGGTGATGTACTGATTCGTATTTTACCTTTTATTGTAATTTATCAAGGACTTAAATCTGCCTCGACTCAATTATTATCTACTATTAAGGAGGATATTTAATTATGCTACAACTTACTCTTATGGAATTCTTTTTTAGAGTAATTCCTGATGCCATATTATTTATGATCGGTGCACATATTTTTTCAAATAAGCCTATGCAAAAAAATAATATGCTTAAATCTATTCTTTGTATGGCTATTACAGTATATTTAATTCGTTGTCTACCTATTACCTTTGGTATACATACACTTTTAGGAGTAGTAGCTACTACCTTGATTATTATAGGATTCCATAAAATAGATTTATTACAGGCTATTCGTGCTACGTTTCTTACTACGCTTATTCAATATATATCTGAACTACTCAATATGGTCTGGATTCAATTATGCTTAGGAAAAGAACTCGAAGCTATTTTTGCAAATCCTACTACTAAATTATTATATGGACTTCCTTCTTTAGCTTTTAGCGCCCTTATACTATATATATGCTATATTTTAAAAAGGCATAGGAAAGAGGCTGTAAGAAATGGGGATTGAAAAGTTTAATGAAAAGCTTGCTAATCATATAGGTGAAACGCTTCATTATACTGAGGAACAAACTAATGTTATAGCTTATGGCTTATTTACTCTTTTACAAACCATACTTTCTATAGGTCTTGTTATGATCATAGGTTTAATTTTAGGGATCATGACGGAATCTCTCATTGTCTCCTTCAGTATTGTGTTTCTTAGAAAATGTTCAGGAGGAGTACATGCTACTTCTCCTGAACGCTGCCTAATCATAGGCACTCTTATTTCCATATTAGGTGGGTTATTGGGTTATTGGTTTGGCTTTATTACTACAATACCTATACTTATCTGCATAGGTATTGTCCTTTTTAGCTGGGGCTTCTATGTTATCTATAAAAAAGCTCCTGTTACAAGCATTAATAAACCTATAAAGAGCGCTCATAGACAAAGAAAATTGAAACAAAGATCTCTCATTATGCTAGTAATCTATTTTATCATTGTATCTATCTTACTTTATGCCTATTCTTTTATATCTAACCCTAACTTTATAATATATAGTATCTGTTTAATGGTAGGTATGGGTTGGCAAGTATTTACATTGACCAATTTAGGTCACAACTTTGCTGAATGTATAGATCATGTTTTAATTTATATATCTAATACTATTAAAATTTTAAAATGTAAAAGGGGAAATCAATTATGAAACGTATTAACCACAAATTATTAATGACTCTTGCTGCTGTAGCAACTTTATTTGCATCTTTTACAGCTTCTTCTGCTTGTATGTGGGCATTTTACCAACCTGAAGAACCAAAAAGTTTAAGAGAAGAATAATCTGTAACCTACGTAAAGACCGACTTTGTCGGTCTTTATAATTATCAAGGAGACCTACTTTTATGCCATCTAAAGAGCTCAAACAAAAACGTATTGAACAACTTTTATCCATTGTAAAATTAGCATGTTTATTATTACCGACAGTTATTACTTTTCAAAATCTTACTTCTGTTAATTATTCGCAAAACTATTTACTTCCATTTGCAATATTAATCCCCGTAGTGCTAGGACTCATGTACTATATCTGGAGCTTCTCAACAAAACGTATTATAAATGAAGCTCATTCAAATAGCATTGCTTTTATTGAACATTTTGCATTGGGCATTTTCATTTTTTTAATCATCCTTCTCTCTGGAGGTGTTAGTAGCCCTAATAAATTTATGTTTATTTTCATTATCATTACCGCAACGATTCAACTCGGTCTAAAAGGTGGGCTCTATGTAGCAGGCATTTCATCTTTTGCAACTTTATGCATGGATTTATATATGGCAAAAAACCTGACTATAAATCCATATTTTGAAAACGATTTGACTTTAGCAGGTGTCTTTCTTTTAACGGCTTGGACTCTTGGTACCTATGTTGAAGGTGAACGTGAACATATTGAAATGCTTGAAAATATGGTAAATTATGATGGATTAACAAAGGTTTATAATCATCGTTTCTTTTTCGAGCAACTTCAAAAGGATTTCGATCATGCAAAATTAACAGATACACCTTTAACTCTTCTTTTCTTAGATATTGACTACTTTAAATGTTATAACGACCTTAATGGTCATTTAGAAGGTGATCAAGTTCTTACCCAAATGGGAAATTTATTAAGTACTACTGTCGCTTCTAGGGGAACTGTGGCACGATATGGTGGTGAAGAATTTGCCGTTTTACTTCCTAACTATGATCATAAGAAAGGTTCTAAAATTGCAGAGTTACTTCGTCAAACTGTAGAGCTTACACCTTTTAAAGGAGAAGAAAATCTCCCTAATAATGTACTGACTGTATCCGTAGGTATTGCAACTTATCCTAATCAAGCAAAAGATAGTATCGAACTCATAAAGTGTGCAGATGATGCACTCTATCGTGCTAAATTCTTTGACAAGAATAGAGTTGAAACCTATAGTTCTATCTTAGATGAACTTGAAAAGAATATTGCAAAAGAAGACTTAGATATTTTGAATTCTATTAAAACATTAGTAAATATGATTAATATAAAAGATCGATATACTTACGGGCATGTAGAACGCGTCGTAATGTATAGCCGCCGTCTTGGTAATGCTTTAAAGCTAAGTAAGGATGATCTACGTACACTAGTATGTGGCGCCTATATGCATGATGTGGGTAAAATTGACATTGATGAATCTATTTTAATTAAAAAAATGCCACTTACCAATGATGAATGGCTCCAACTTAAACAACATCCTGTAAAAGGCGAAGAAACCATTCAATATGTTCATTGCCTACAAAGTGCTAGACCTCTTGTTCGCCATCATCATGAACGTTATGATGGTTGCGGCTACCCAGATGGCCTAAAAGGTGAAGAAATTCCATATCTTGCACGTATTTTAACTGTCGTTGATAGTTTTGATGCTATGACTTCCAACCGTGTCTATAACACTAAGAAATCTTATGATGAAGCTATTATTGAGTTAGAACGCTGTAAAGGAGCACAATTTGATCCTGATATTACAGATTGCTTTATCTCACTGATTCGAAATACACCTAACTTCTAATATTATAAATAAAAGTCATATAGGCTAGGAATACATATCATGTTATCCTAGCCTATATGACTTTTTATATAATCAAAAATTTATTCTTCTTCAATCCAACTTATAGTTGGCCAAACAGCTTTACCATTATTAGCTTGAGGACTTCCAGGTGTACTACGTCCTTCTTTGACATACTTCACTAATAGGTTCTTTAGTTCTTCTACAATCTTTGGATATTGACTATATATATTATGCTGTTCTCTAATATCTTCTTCTAAATCATAAAGTTGGAAACTGGCTAATGCTGCTTCTTCTTCTGATCCAGGCATAGGTGCACTCCATCCTCCAGAGCCTTTGCACATTTCTAGCTTATACTTTCCTTTACGAATAGATAGTGATCCGTCTATACTTTGATGAACAATGGCTTCCCTTTCATAGGTAGCTCCACCCTTCCAAAGATCTAATTCACTTACACTATCTTCACCCATATGGTCTGGTAAATAAACCTCCAATATTTCTGCAACTGTTGCCATGAAATCTACTAAGCAAACTGGCTCTTTACAAATACTTCCGGCTTTAATTATACGTGGCCATTTAATAAGAAGTGGTATACGATGCCCCCCTTCATAAATATCTGCTTTGGTTCCCCTAAAGATATAACTTGGATTATGTCCTTTGGTTGCAAGTTCCCTATAATCTGCACTAGGTGAACATCCATTATCAGAAGTATAAATAATTATTGTATCTTCTTCTATGCCGCATGCTTTAACCTTTTCTAATACCTTTCCTACCATCGCATCGCACATCATTACAAAATCGCCATACTCATTGGTTCCTGAAATACCTTGCCAGTCTTTAGTTGGTAAAATAGGTGTATGTGGCGCAGGTATCGGGAAATAAATAAAGAATGGTTCTTCCTTATGCTGTTCTATAGTTTCTAAAACTTTATCTGTTAACTCAGGCAATACTTGTTCATGCTTAAAGCCTGGTGCAGTTGGTCCTTCTCTCCAGAACATTTTCCCAGTATTACTTGTTATATGAGTAGGTAACTCAACAACACAGTTATTTTCAATATAAACATAAGGTGGCATATCTAACGAACCACTTATACCATAGTAATATTGAAATCCAAAATCTATAGGACCATTTTTAATAGGTTGTGAATAATCTACATTTTCTACCACACCAAAGTTAGGTACATTCTTGAATTCACCGTGACATGCCCAGTCCATACCTAAATGCCACTTGCCAATACATGCAGTGTAGTAACCTGCATCTGATAATACATTAGCTACTGTCTGTCTCCCATCTTCAATAAGATGTGGTGTATATCCACCTACTACACCTGACTTCAAGCGTGAGCGCCAGTTGTACCTGCCTGTCAAAATACCATATCGTGAAGGTGTGCAAACCGCTGAAGTAGAGTGTGCATCAATAAAATTCATTCCCTCTCTACCTATTTGATCAAAGTACTTTGTTTCAAATGGGCATTTTTCATTTAAATAGAAGATATCTCCATATCCCATATCATCAGCTAAGATATAAATAATATTTGGCTTTCTCATTTTAATCCCCCAGATTATTTTTACTAAATTATATCATTTATTTTACCATATTTTATATTAATATACATAATTATTTATGACTTCGATTATGCTTTTTACTTTTACTTAAAATATACTTATACCATCACAGTAATAAAGTCATTGCTTGCATACTTACGTTCTTAAATAGCTTAAGCTTTCTTAACTACTAAAATGATATACCTTGCATTCTATCTTAGAATACGTAAAAAAGTCCTGTAAGAATATTTTACTATTCTTACAGGACCTTTCCTTATTTCTTATTTCTTATTTCTTATTTCTTATTTCTTATTTCTTATTTCTTATTTTTATTATCTACTGGTTTCTTTAAGAATCCTAAGATTAATGCACCAACAATAGCACCGATTGCAACTGCTGCTGCGTAACCAAGTGGATTACCAATTACAGGAAGTACAAAGATTCCACCATGTGGTGCCCTTAATGTACAACCAAATACCATTGTTAATGCACCAGCTATACCTGCACCAATGGCTGCTGAAGGAATTACACGAAGTGGATCTGCTGCTGCAAATGGGATAGCACCTTCTGTAATGAATGAAAGTCCCATAATATAATTTGTAAGACCTGCTTCTTTATCTTTTTTAGAAAATTTATTTCTAAAGATTGTTGATGCTAGAGCAATAGTAAGAGGTGGTACCATACCACCAGCCATAACAGCTGCCATAATTGCAAAATTACCTGATTCTAATGAAGCTACACCAAATACATAAGCTGCTTTATTGATTGGACCACCCATATCAATTGCCATCATTGCTGCTACAACAATTCCAAGTAATACTTGGCTTGTTGTACCCATACCATTTAAGAAGTTTGTGATTGCTGTATTTGCTGCTGCAACTGGTGGATTGACAACAAACATCATAATCGCACCAATAAGAAGTGTTCCAAATAAAGGATATAATAATGTTGGTTTAGTACCTTCTAATGATTGTGGTAAATAACTAAATACTTTAATTAAGCCTTTTACTAAGTAACCTGCTACGAAACCGGCTACTAATGCTCCTAAGAACCCAGCGCCACCAGCATTAGCTAAGAATCCACCTACAAAACCGATTGCAAGAGCCGGTCTTTCGCCAATACTCATTGCAATATATCCTGCAAGAACAGGAAGCATGAATCCAAATGCCGCTTCTCCTACTGTTTTTAAGAAAGCTGCAAATGGTGTGTTTTTACCAAAGTTAGCTGGATTAATTGAATAATCATCAAATAAGAAAGCTAAGGCAATTAACAAACCTCCACCGATAACAAATGGAAGCATATGAGATACCCCATTCATAAGGTGTTTATAAATTTGACGTCCAATACTTTCTTTTTCACCTGTGCTAGTAGAAGCATCTTTTTCGCCTGTATGATGATATACTGGTGCATCACCACGTACTGCACGTTCAAGTAATTCATCTGCTTTATGAATACCATCTGCTACTTTTGTAATAATGACCTTTTTACCTTCAAAACGTGCCATTTCAATTTTCTTATCTGCAGCTACGATAATACATGTTGCAGCAGCAATCTCTGCATCTGTTAATACATTTTTTGCACCTGTAGAACCATTTGTTTCTACTTTAAGTCCAATACCTTTATCATCTGCTTTGTTTTGTAAACTTTCTGCTGCCATGTAA
This sequence comes from Niameybacter massiliensis, assembly GCF_001282685.1. Taxonomy (GTDB): domain Bacteria; phylum Bacillota; class Clostridia; order Lachnospirales; family Cellulosilyticaceae; genus Holtiella; species Holtiella tumoricola. The sequence goes on from NZ_LN875035.1 coordinate 1,143,755, forward strand.
GTATGGGCAATACCTGTTGGACAAGCTGTAACCGCTAATACTTTGTAACCTTCTGATTTACTCGTAGCACTTGTTACTTCTTCTTTTTCTCCATCAGGGAACTTTTGTTTTTCTTTTTCATCAATGCAGGCTAATAGATCTTCTTTAGTCTTAGCATTTAATAAACTTTCAATAAAGGCTTCATCCATTAATATAGTTGAAAGTCTTGAAAGTACATCTAAATGTACATTTTCGCCACCTTCTGGTGCTGCAATCATAAAGAAGATCTTAGCTGGCTGTCCATCTAAACTCTCATAATCTACACCTTCTACACTTCTTGTAACTACAAGACCTGGACGTTTAACTGCACTTGACTTTGCATGAGGAATGGCAATCCCATCACCAATACCCGTTGTACTTTGTGCTTCTCTTGCTAAAATACCTTCTTTGTAACCTTCTCTATTATTTAGGTTACCAGCTTGATCCATTAAACCTACAAGCTTATCAATAGCCTCAGCTTTATTTGCTGCAGCAAATGTTAAATCCATACCTTCTTTGCGGATTAAATCAACAATTCTCATGTTGCCACTCCTTTAGTCTGTTTAATTTCCCCTCAATGTTATAAAAAAATAGTTTATTGCCTCTTTTATCTCTTTATAGGCATTTAAGTAAAGCTTCTACCTCTTCTTTTGTTGCTAGATTATAAGAAAATGCTGATGCACTCCCTGTTGCAATACCCATTTTGAAAGCTTCTTCATAACTTCTATGCTGAATATATCCTGCAATAAAGCCTGCTACCATAGAATCTCCAGCACCTACTGAATTTTTAACTTCACCTTTAAGACCTGTATGTTTAAGGACTTCACCTGTTTCACTTACTAAAACAGCACCATCACCTGCCATAGATACAAGCACATTTCTTGCACCTTTTTCTTGAAGTTTTTTAGCATACTCTACAACTTCATCTTGAGTTGTAATTGTTACACCAAATAATTCACCTAGTTCATGATGATTTGGTTTAATAAGGAACGGACCACATTCTAATACATTCATTAATAAATCCTTTGTTGCATCCACTACCACATGGATATCACGTTCTTTGAAGTCTGTCATAATACGTTTATAGATATCACTTGGTACTGTTGATGGAATACTTCCTGCGAGTACTAAAATATCACCACTTTGTAATGTATCAATTTGACTATATAAAGCTTTAAGATGTGAATCTAAAATAGCTGGTCCATTACCATTAATCTCTGTTTCTTCATCACTCTTAAGCTTAACGTTAATACGTGATAGACCTTCTTCTAATTCGATAAAATCACTTTTTACACCGTGTTCTTCTACAAGTCTGCCAATTTCATGACCTGTAAATCCTGCTACAAATCCAAGTGCCTTATTATCTACACCTAAATTCTTAAGTACAATGGAAACATTAATACCTTTTCCACCTGGAAACATCTTTTCTTGTGCTGTACGGTTTACTGCACCCACTTTAAACTGATCTACTTCAATTAAATAGTCGATTGATGGGTTAAGGGTCACTGTACTAATCATTAGTTTGTTCATGCTTATTGTCCACCTCTATAATTGTTGTTTGTTCATAAAACTGTGAAGGTACTTTGCCATTTGTAATAAAGTTTGCTTGCTCTAAGCTAGCAAAACGTACAAAACTAACTTCATCTACCTTGCTATTATCTGCTAAAACATAAGCCTCATTACATTTATTTAAAGCTTTTTGTTTGACCATTGCTTCTTCAATATCTGGTGTAGTAAAGCCTTGTTCAGCACTTACACCATTAGCCCCGAAAAAGCCTTTTGTAAATTGATACTTTTCAAGTTCTGCTACAGCACCTGCTCCTACTACAGCTTCAGTATTCATTTTAACGCTACCACCTAGAATAATAGTTTGAATACCTTTTTGTAAAAGTTTTTGTACATGACCAATCCCATTGGTCACAATTACAAGGTCGTTTGCTTCAATGTAATCTATTAATGCCTCTATTGTTGTTCCAGCATCTAAATAAATGACATCCCCATCTTGAATAATGCTTGCTGCTTTCTTGGCAATCTGTTGTTTATCTTCCATATGCATTGCTTGCTTTGTAGACATTTTATGTTCTATATGAGTGGCTATACCACTTTTAAGCATTGCTCCACCATGAATTTTTTGTAGATATCCTTTTTCGTCCAACGTTGCCAAATCTCTTCGAATTGTAGACTCTGAAGCATTATATAACTCCACTAGTTCAGCTACGCTCACCGTACCTTTTTGCTTCAAAATTTGTAAAATCAGTTGTTGTCTCTCTTCGATCAGCATTTGTATCACTTCCTTATCTGTATTGTACAATCATTTTCAATCACTTTCAATCATAAATAATCATTTTTAACCATTAATTCCTCATTTTCATTCATTATCATTCATTTATTATGATTATTTTCATTCATTTTCACTCATTTAAGTTCATTCATCTTATCTATTCTTACTAATATTATCATATTATTATTAGACATAACTTCCTTTTTTATACTAAACCCTAACTTTTTTCATCAAATGATGCTTATTGAAATCTTCCATTTACAATCAAAAAAGCCACCACATGATGTAGCAGCTTATATATTTTCCTTGGAAGGTAAATTCCCCATATATTTTTTGTAAGTCTTACTAAAGTAGGATAAGTTAGGAATCCCACATTTTTCTGCACTTTCTTTCACATTGTATTTACCTGAGCTTAGTAAGTTCCTTGCATAGTCACAACGTAAGAAGTTGATATATTCTACAACAGTCTGCCCTGTAATCTCTTTAAATACACGACACATGTAATACTTACTGAACCCTACATGCTTACAAATATCATCAATGGTCAATGCTTCAGAGAAATGATTTTTAATATAAATAATCGCTTTTTTAACATTCTCCATTTTATGATTCCAAGTTGTATCAGAAACTTGAAGTTGTCCTAAACTATAGTTCCTATAACACTCTGCAAGTAATAAAATAACTAAGCCCTGTACCACTGACTTATAATGTTTCTTTTGTTTATCCATTTCGTCTATGATCTGCTCCATATAATGAACTAATCCATTATCTTTAATCAGATTTTGGAGAATTAAATCTTCCACATCTACTTCAAAGCTTTCACAAAAACTTTTATCTGCGATCAAACAATAATATTCTAATTCCATTGAAGCTGTATATAAAAAGTGTAATTCATTTGAATTGACAACAAGCAAATCCCCACATCCTACTTCTACATGGTTTGCACCGCAAGTAGCTACACCATTGCCTTTTACAAAATATAAAATTTCAATATTCTCATGGTAATGCATGGTAAAGCCTTCACACTTATTCAGTGTATCATAGTGAAAGATGATAGGAAATTTGGGATCTTGATGATGATGGTGCTCATAGATGATTTCATTCATAGTCATTCCCCTTAAAGCAATATTGTGTTAATTCCTAGCAAAATAGACTCTTTATAATCTATCTTATAACTATATAATGAAACTAGCAACACATTCTAATTAAATCATTTTTTAGGAGAACATCATGTACTTATTACCACAACCAAAACACCTAAACATTAATGAAGGCCAATTTATTATTAAACCTTCTACACTTCTTTTATTAGACGCAACTTGTGATTTTGATGATCTTAAAGCAATTAAGTTACTTCAAGATGAAATCAAACAAGCAACAAGCTTTAACCTTTCTATTAGCAAAGGTTATCACGCAACTGATTCAGCTTCTAATATTCAGTTTGTAAAAAAAGCAGGCTTTAATAAAGAAGCTTATGAGCTTACTATCATATCTGAAGCAATTACTATTTCTGCTTCAACTGGTGCTGGTATGTTCTATGGCGTGCAAACACTTCGCCAAATTATCCGTCAAAATGGTGCACTTGTACCAGCTCTTACAATCTGTGATGAACCACACTTTGCAAATCGTGGTTTCTACCATGACCTTACTCGTGGAAAAGTAGCTACACTTGATACCCTTAAAGAGCTTGTAGACCGTGCAGCTTTCTATAAACTTAACCAAATTCAACTTTACATCGAGCATAGCTTTGCTTTTGCTGGTCTTAGTGAAATTTGGGTAGACAAAGATCCAATTACTGCTGAAGAGATTTTATTACTTGATGCTTACTGTAAAGAACGTCACGTAGAACTTGTACCATCTCTTTCAACATTTGGTCATTTCTATGAGATTTTAAAAAGTAAATCTTTTAATCATCTTTGTGAAATTGATACTACTGATAAAAAGGATTACTCATTTGTTGACCGTATGGCACATCATACACTTAACACACTTGAAGAAGGAAGCTTCCTCTTAGTAGAAAAAATGCTTAACGAGTTTATTCCACTCTTTAGCTCAGATCAATTTAACATCTGCTGTGATGAAACTTTTGATCTTGGTAAAGGACGTAGTAAAGCAAAAGCTGATGAAGTAGGTGCAGGTAGACTTTACGTAGATTTCTTAAATAAAATTGTAGCATGTGTAAAACAACATAATAAAAAAGTAATGTTCTGGGGAGATGTTATCCTTCACCATCCAGAGCTTCTTAATGAAATTCCAGAAGATGTAATTTGCCTTACTTGGGATTACAGCTCTACTTGTAGTGACCATGCTGTAAAAACAATAGCTGAAACTGGACGTGAACAATATGTTTGTCCTGGTGTAGGTGGTTGGAGCATGCTCATGAACCTTATGTGGAATGCCTTTGAAAACATTCGTAGAATGGTTGAGTTCGGAAGAGACCACGGCGCAATTGGTGTACTTAACACTGACTGGGGCGATTATGGACATATCAATCTCCTTGGTAGTTCAATGCCAGGTATGATTCATGGTGCTAACCTTTCATGGAATCCTCAAACAGAAGAAACAGACTTTACAACAACTTACCAAGCAATCTCTCGTCTTGAATATGGTGATACAACTGAAACACTTGTTGGCTTACTTCACCAATTATCTGGCCGTCAAGGTTGTAGCTGGTCTGATGTGGTTAGATGGAAAGAGCTTCAACACAATCAACATGATGAAGTGGAAGTGCTTTCTAACTTAAATGTAGAACGTATCCTTACAGGTTATGAAACAGCTCTTCAAGTAGAGAAAGAACTTCTTGCACTTAGTGGTACAATGCGTCATAACAACTTCGATCTTCAAGAATTCTTAATCTCTGCAAAAGCGATTCAATTAGTGGATAACTTTGTTCTTACATTAATTCAAGATAAAGTAGGTACTAAAGAAGCTGTTCCTACTATGAGCAAATTAGAACTTGCTGCTGCGCTTGAAGTTTACTTTACTCAATTTGCAGCAATCTGGAGGACACGTAATAAAGAAAGCGAACTTTACAGAATTCGTGAAGTCATTACTTATATGTGTGCATACTTAAGAGATAGCGTTGCTTAAGCAATAACCTTTTTAAATACTTATACAAAAGAAACTACCTAGATATTAAATATTTAGGTAGTTTCTTTTGTATTTCCATACTTTTCCATTTTCTTTGGAAATGTTATAATTTAATCATTATTCTATTGTTTCATATCTTTTCTTACTCTTACAACATCTCAAGCTCCGATAAAGATATCCATTTAGTAAGCTATGCAATGAATGAATTAGCCCTACGCTTTTATTATTTATAGAGATTGTAGTAGGTAATACCTACCCATTAAGGAGTTGAAAATATGCATCATCAAATTAGCCAGATTATTGATCAAATAGAACGTGTTATTGTAGGCAAGCGTGAGATTTTAATTCAAGTAATGATTGGGCTTCTAAGTGAAGGGCATATCCTCATCGAGGATGTACCTGGAGTTGGCAAAACCCAACTTGTAGCTACCCTTGCCAAAGTCTTAGATGGAGATTTTAAGCGTATTCAATTTACACCGGAAGTAACCCCTTCTGACATTACAGGCTTTGCTATGTTTAATCAAAAAACTATGGAATTTGAATATCGTGCAGGTGTTAGCATGTGTAACTTCTTACTTGCTGATGAGATTAATCGAGCTTCTTCTAGAACCCAATCTAGTCTTCTAGAAATTATGGAAGAAGGGCGTGTAACAGTAGATGGTATCACTTATACATTACCTAAACCCTTTACTGTACTTGCTACCCAAAATCCTATTGAGAACTATGGAACTTATCATCTTCCTGAAGCACAAATGGACCGCTTTTTCATTAAACTCTCTATTGGTTATCCTAATAAATCAAGTGAACTCCAAATTCTAAATATGTATCAAGATACCAATCCTCTACATACACTATCTCCTGTTTGCTCTATGGAGACTTTCTTACAACTTCAAGATCAAGTAAAAGAAATTTATGTAGATGACTCACTAAAAAATTATATTTTAGATATTACTCATGCCACACGTAGTCACTGTCTCATTACCTTAGGCGTCAGTCCTCGTGGTAGCATCAGTCTGTTAAAAGCTGCTAAAGCCAAAGCATTTATAGACAATCGTAATTATATACTGCCTGATGATATTCAAGCTTTAGCTGTACCCATACTTGCTCATCGTATCATCATAAGCCAAGAAGCAAAAAATCAAAAACTTACACCTACAAAGCTTATTAAAATGATTGTAGAGCAAGTTCCTGTCCGTTAATCTTAATTTGGAGGACTTTATGGAAAATAAAATAGATCTTATTTTGACACTTATAGTTATACTCATCTGCCTATTCTTCATCGATATAACCTTTGGCATAACTTTACTCTGCATCTGGCTAACAGCAATGATTCTCACATGCTCTCTACCTTTACTATTTAAAAATCGTATACATATACACACCCACTTCTCCAATCAAATACTTGAAAAAGGAGATACTTTATCAATCACCTTCAAACTTACTAACACAACTTGTCTCCCAACGCCTTTAATCCAATTAGAGCTTTTATGCCCTGATAATCTTCAACTTGACTGTTCAAGCCACCTTGCACTTTCTCTTGCACCTTATGAAATACGCCTAATTACCATTCGCTATACTGCACTGGCACGAGGTGTCACAACAATCGGGTTAAATCAACTTCAGCTGTTGAATCCACTAGGCTTAAAGTCAAGACCACTCCTTATAGACTTTACACCTTTTCAGTCTATAATCACTATAGTCCCAGAACTTTATCCGATTCATCCCTCTCATCCTTTGATTCTTAATCATACTGGGACAAATGATGGTGAAGATGACCTGGAGATACCTCATTTAACTTATCACTCTTTTGGGGAGATAAACTTTGAATGCCGTCCCTACCTAGCTGGTGATTCCTTACAAAAAATTCACTGGAAACAATCTGCTAAGAAAAATCAGCTTATGGTAAAAAAAGACCTCGCAGCTAGCCTTGGCCGTAAATATCTTATACTGGATCCACTTTCACACTATGCACTTGAAGACTCTTTACTAGAAGCTTTCTTATCATTAGGCTATACCCTTTATCAAAGAGGTATACAAACTACACTATGCCTATTTGAAAATGATGCATGGCATCTTTACAAGCTAGAAAATGAATCCACCTTATATAACCTACAATATCAACTTGCTTCCTATCATTTTATAACTTCTAACATACCACTTACTGACCGATTAACTCCCTTAATACTAAAATCAAATATAGGTGAAAATGGCCAACTACTTATTTTTTCTCCTGTCACCCAAGATATATTTCAAGATACAAAAAACTTTTTTGCCCTACATCAAAGAGAGCTTCTTCATATCTCAAACAAACTTTAAGGAGGTACATCATGTATGCTACGTTTCAATAAGTGGTCTTTGACACCTTTTCATCTACTTACTCTGTTACTAACATTGACATTAACCTTATGGCTTCTAAATGTCTGCTTTAATCTTCCTACATGGCTCCTTCTTGTTCCAATAGCTCTCATTCAATTTTTATCCTTTCTTTTCTTCCATACAATTAAAGAAAAAGGAAATATAGCTGTTGTATACTACTGTGGCTATGCACTTGTTATTTTTCTTTTGTTTAAATGGTTCAATAGCATGGCTATTACATCTCTTACATACACCCAATGGTTAGGAAGCTTTATAATGGTGCCACAACCTGTATTTGCTTATTTTCTTAGCTCTACTTTAATGCTTTCTTCCATGTTCATCGCACTTATCTATTACTTTGTTATTATACATTTTCGTCCAATGGTGCTCATCTTGATAAGTGCATTACCTGCTACAATCTGCATACGTATGGGCAGACCCACTGTTAGTAGCTACCTCTTTATCTTTATGGGGATTCTCTTGTTACTTTATATGTATTATTGTAGCTACGAAGCGGAAGAGCTACCCTATACCGTCTTACCTTGCACTAAATCTTATTGGAGTACTATGAGCCTTCTCTTACTGTGTATTTTTTTAACCTGTAGTCTATTACTTATTCCCGGTTCTAACTTATCTAATCCTATTCATACACTCCTTCGAACCCAAGTGACTAACCACCTACAACCTAACTACACAACCTCTACACTTCCAAAAGAATCTACAGCCACAAGTGCACCTACAGCACTAAGTGATACTCCCATTTTTGAAGTGAGAGCAACCAAACCTGTTTATTTTCGTACAAGAGGTTGGGACTACTATGAAAAGAATGCATGGCATGTAAAAAGAGAAGCACTTAGCCTTGGCTATCAATTGCCTAAGTCAGAAATGAATCAAAAACTAGAACAAAAATCTTTAGTCCTATTAAATGTAATTGAGCGTTTAGAAAAAAATGGTCTCCTTCAAGATATGCCTGAACTTACTCACCTTTTAGAGGCTCCCATTTCACCTATTACTTACTATGCCGCCTATGTTACTACTCTAAATTATTCACACTATATGTATCTCAATCCACCAGGCCTTATTTCTATTAGCAATCCTTTTTCTCCACTTGACTTGTATTTAAATGCTTTAGAAATTTGCTTTGCGAATGATAAAACACGTCCTTATCCTAATGAAGGTTATGTTATTTCTTATATGGATACATTCCCAGCTTCTAATTCTCGTGAAATGTTACTTATTGAATCTTTAGATCCTTCTACCTATAACCAATTGATTAACTTTCTATTGGATAGAGTTTGGGAACAACACAATCTCCAACAAGCTCAAGAAGATGAATACTTTCTCAAAAAATGCAGCGATGAACTGGAAACGGCTACACTGCATTTTTTAGATATTCCTAACAGTATTACCAAGAGAACTTATGATTTAGCTCAAAAGATCACAGCGTCTTCAACATCAACTTATGAAAAAGCTTTGGCTATCCAAAATTATTTTTATAATGGTGAGTTTACTTACGACTTAAATTCCCCTGTTACACCTCTTGATAAAGATGCCATAGAATATTTTTTATTTGAAAGTAAACGTGGAACCTGTGTTCAATTTGCTTCGGCTATGACTATGCTATGCCGTGCTGCTGGTATCCCTACACGCTATATGGAAGGCTACGTTTGCGAAGAATATGATGCCTCAAAAGGCTGTTATATTATTAAACAAAAACATGCTCATGCCTTTCCTGAAGTCTATCTTCCTGGCTATGGGTGGCATATTTTTGAACCTACGATTCCAGCTACAGAAAATAAGAAGTCACCACTATCTCTTATCCTCTTATTGATTACATGCCTTATGTTTCTATTCATACTCTATTTTCTCTCTAAAGTTCTCTCAGAGCAGCTTTGGAGACTATGTATTGTACGTCAAGAACCCAAAATAGCTCTAGAAGCTATATACTCTCGCCTTCTTAAAAGACTCAAGAAGAACGGCTATGTAATAGAAGTTTCTATGACGCCTATTAATATATCTCATATCCTCCTTGAACAAGGGATTGATCTAACTTGGCTTACTGAACACTACTGTAAAGTTCACTATGGACATTGTAGTTGTGATAAGACGGTTGTCTTACAAGCCCTACAACTTTATAAATCCTTGTATCATATGCATCCTTAGTGTTAGAAAAATCCAGGACTGCTTCATCATTGAAGCAGTCCTGGATTTTTGCAATTATATATTTGTTTAAATGAGGGTGTGCTTATATTTAGCCTACTTGCGTGAGTTGGCTAGGTGGATTCTCCTCCACCTGCTACACTCCGCTTTCAGAGAAATGTAACTCATTCAAAAATAATAACGGTGTGAACTCGCTACGCTCAAACAGCACACCTAAAATCATTATTTTTTTATTTCGAACATTTCTTATCTGAAAGCTACGTAGGCAGGTTCCGGAGAATGCACCTATCCAGCTCACTGAATCAAGTCTACGAAATATGCCTCCCTCACTTTGTGGATTGCGCCGCCGGAGAGATTACTAAACTGCATGTAGCCTATATTCTAAGTCCATCCTCGAAAAAAGCTCCATGGAGGTCACCCACCCATCACCGCCCTTTTCTACTGAGAAAGTTAAGTTTTCACTTCCAGTGGCACGCCGTGGAGAGAAAAGAAGAACAAACGTCTCTTCTTTGGAAGACAAAACCTTGTATGTCTCAATGTCTTTTGCTATCTCTCTACCGGAAGGGTCTATAATGTGATGGGCTGTAAGGTGAGTTATTGTATGGAAACTTTCTCCGCAGACTTTTTAGAGAGGCTTAGAGAATGGAATCAAACTGGTTTTAGGGAAATGTCTGAAGAAAAGTGAACTTCTTTTCTGAGTTTTGACCGTTAGTTTGATGGAATGAACTTAGCCTCTCTTAATAGTCGAGGACTAGAAGTTGGAATACAATAAGCTTGCCTACATGTCCTCACACTTAATCAAATATTTAATTGCTAAGTTCATCTCTACCTGCACATTTTACTGCATAAGCTACATATTCATGTGCAAAATGATAGCCTAGCTTTTCAGCTAATGCCACTGATGCCTTATTTGCTGCATCCCAGCTTGGGTAAAGCCCTCTTTCTAGGCACTCTAGTACTAATCTTGCTCCACATACTAACGCAAGTCCTTGTCTTCTATAGTCTTTATGAGTATCTATTTCTATCTCTATTCCTTCTCTATAAATTGTATAAGAAGATGCACCACTTACTACTTTCCCTTCATGTAATACTACAAAACCTAATCCTCTTTGGGCATAGTCTTCATAGTTTGTAAACTGTGAACATAAGTCTTGGCTCCGCTCTTCTTCCATCACTTGCTCATAGACTTCTTGATCTATTGCTTTTAAAACATAGGATGTATCTAAACTTTCTACATATGACTTAAGCTTTGGGATGTTAAAGACTTCTGGTTCTTTTTTTATAGCGTATCTCGTAATTTTAAAGCTTCTCTCTAAGTATGTATCTTCAATAAATTTTGCCCAGGTCTCATTTTGTGGAACCATAATAAGGTACTCTGACTTATAATCTGTTGGTATATGCCTCACAATTTCAATATTAGGTTCACCTGCTAAAAAGCAAAAATCACCAACAACAATTTGGGCTGACTTAGGTTCTTCTGCATCATCTACCCATCCACATCCCATACAACCCTGTAGATATGACCATATCAAGGTCTCTTTCCAATCTTTAAATAACTTACTTACTCTATAACCTTCTATCCTATTAATCTGCTGCATAGATACTTTTCTCTCTTTCTTATTTTTTAATTTTATACCTTATATTTACTATTCTTATCTCCCATCCATATTCTTACTTCTCTTAGCAGTATCTCTCTCCTATAAACTGCACTCAACATTCTTTCTCTTTATCTATCTTATTAACTATACATCTCATGAACGCACAAAAAGCTAACCTAAGCCGTCCCTCCCTTATCTTACTTAGACGGACTTAAGTTAGCTTCTTGTTAGTGGCGCATTTCACACCTTAGGGGATGCTTCGCTTCGTAAATAACTTATACAGTTACACCATACAATATAGCTTACCTTGTTATGATGCGCTAATTGGTGTGCTCTAAGTGAAAGGGATGCCACTGCATTTATCACGGTAAGTGTCCGCATAGGCGATCATCCCATAGGAATGACCTCATGTATGTGTATAAAAGTAATAAGTTGTGGTGTGAAGTTGAATCATCGTATCCGGTGTATCTATTCGTAATCTCCTACAGTTTCCTTGCCACCACTAAAAACTGTAGTTGTGAGGAAAGCTTGCAAAGCTTCAAAATAAGGGAGGTAATCTATCTGCTTTGTATACTTTTCTCAGCCATCTTCTACACATTGAATCCACTTTACCTAGGATTAAGGCTTCATCTTAGCGCAGTTGATTAGCTTTAGATACTTGCTTATTTATAATATACGCTACAATTTTGGACATGTCAATATAATTAAATACATTTTTCTAAAAATTTTATCAAATACATTTTTTCTTCTCTCACTTCTTCTTGTATCGGACTACATTATTATAGAAAAAAGTATATTTGTCTTATTATTTTTTTATTGACATTTCAATTTTATAGTCTTATACTTAGTTTATCAATCAGCAAAGGCGCTGTAGGAACTCTCCTACAGCGCCTTTTTTTGTTTCAAAAACACAAAGGCGTGTTTTCTGTTTACTCAGAAACCACGCCTTTTTTTAATAGACTAATACTGAAAAAGGAGTGATGTTATGTATTCATCAATTGATACTGTATGGGTATTGTTAGGTGCCCTTCTCGTTTTCTTCATGCAAGCTGGATTCGCAATGGTAGAGGCTGGTTTTACACGAGCTAAAAATTCAGGGAACATTATTATGAAAAACCTTATGGACTTTTCTCTTGGAACCTTAGTGTTCTGGGTATTAGGTTTTGGACTTATGTTTGGTACATCTATAGGGGGCTTTATTGGTGTACCTGATTTCTTTGTTCGTGGAGACTATAGTGGAACTTACCCTACTATGGCATTTTTGATCTTCCAAACAGTTTTCTGTGCAACTGCTGCTACGATCGTATCTGGAGCAATGGCAGAACGTACTAAATTTTCATCTTACTGCATTTATAGTGTACTTATCAGTGCTGTTATTTATCCTATTTCTGGTCACTGGATTTGGGGCGGTGGTTGGTTAAGTCAATTAGGTTTCCATGACTTTGCTGGTTCTACTGCTGTTCATATGGTTGGTGGTGTAGCTGCCTTTATAGGCGCAAAAATTCTTGGACCTCGTATTGGTAAATATGGCCCTGATGGCAAACCAAAAGCAATTCTTGGCCATAGTTTAACTCTTGGCGCATTAGGTGTATTCATTCTTTGGTTCTGCTGGTTTGGTTTCAATGGTTGCTCTACTATTTCTGCTACTGGGGACGAAACACTTGTTGCTATGTCTACAATCTTTATTACTACAAACTTAGCCGCTGCCGCTGCTGCTACTTGTACAATGGCTATTACTTGGATACGTTACAAAAAACCTGATGTTTCTATGACACTTAACGGTGCACTTGGTGGCCTTGTTGCTATTACTGCCGGTTGCGACATGGTATCTCCTGTAGGTGCTGTAATTATTGGTGTTATTGCTTCTTTTGTTATCGTGTTTGGTATTGAATTTGTTGATAAAATCCTTAAAATTGATGATCCTGTTGGTGCGATTGGCGTACATGGTATGTGTGGTGCTGTAGGAACAATCTTAACAGGATGCCTTGCACTTGATGGCGGTCTCTTCTACGGTGGTGGCTTCTCATTCTTAGGTGTTCAAATCCTTGGTGTAGTAAGTGTTATGGCTTGGGTCGCTGTTACAATGACTATTATTTTCTTAGTCATCAAACACACTGTTGGTTTACGTGTTTCTAAGGAAGAAGAAATTGCCGGTCTTGATATTGAAGAACATGGTCTTGCAAGTAGCTATGCTGACTTTATGCCAATTCACTTTAACTCAGTAGCATCTACTGAAGCAGCAACAACTCTTGTACCACCTGTAGTTATATCTTCTACTGCATCTGATAGGACTGTTGCACCTCAATCCCATGATGGTGCTAAAATTACTAAACTTGTTATTTTAATGAATCAAAGTAAATTTGAAGCGTTTAAAAGTGCAATGAACCAAATCGGCGTAACAGGTATGACTGTTACCCAAGTACTTGGTTGTGGTATGCAAAAAGGAAGTAGCGAATATTATCGTGGTATTCCTCTTGAATTTAACCTTCTTCCTAAAGTAAAAGTTGAGGTTGTTGTGTGTAAAGTACCTGTTCAAACAGTTATCGATGCCGCCAAAGCTGTACTTCACACAGGTGCAATCGGTGATGGTAAAATCTTTATTTATCCTGTTGAAAATGCTGTTAAAATTCGTACTGGCGAAGAAGGTTATGACGCTTTACAAGATATAAGCTTATAATCCTTGTTCAAACTTGAAGAAATTATTTTTATCATATTTTTTTCTGATTTTAATAAGATCATCCTGATTTTTACCGTAATAAGCGTCTAAATAGCTGGTTATTTCGGCACCTGGGAAATTCACAAATGACCCTTTTGTCATGGTTTCAATTACTTTAAAACGTTCAACAAACCAGTTTTTATTAGGGTCACTATCCTTATTGTCCTCCCAGACCGTTTGGAAGCCCAAAATATATTGGCATCTTCTATAAGCAAAGGATGCAGTATCTTCTTTAACACTTGTTATATGACCTCCTAAACCATAACAAGAAAGTGCTGTATAGACTGCTCCTTCTGCTCTTTCTTTAATCATATCTAGGAGTTCATGCATGTGCTGTTCTTCTAAGTTTTGTTCTACAAAACGTCCTGAAGATTTATAGTGTTCATACTCTGGATGCGCATCTTGTATCCATCTATTAATCTCAAGTACGCTCATTGTTTGAACTAAAACTTGCAATGTATGTCCTAACTGAATAAATGGTGCCACAAGGTGATGTGCTTCTTCTCTTGTACCGTAATAGATACCAATGAGGAGAATGCCATCGCCTTTTTCTTTTGAATTATAAAAACTCAGTTTAAAATTCGCTTCTGGACATAAGTCTCCTATTGTTTCTTGCCATAATTTAAAGACTTCAATTTGACCTTTTCTTGTGACATGATGAGATTCTATTCGAATCAGAGTTGCTTCTTCTCTCTTCTTAGGTAACTTAAAAGTCATTTTGACCACTACGCCAAATTGACCTCCGCCACTCCCTTTAAGAGCCCAGAATAAATCTGCATTTTGCTCTTTACTTGCAACCACTACTTCTCCTTCTGCATTGATAAGCTCAATTTGTGTAATAGCATCACAACCTAGCCCTAGCAATCTAGCAGAATATCCCCATCCCCCGCCAAGGGCAAAACCTACTACACCTACTGTTGGGCAACCACCACCTGGAAATGGATAGCCTTTACTACAAACCGCTTCGTAAAGTTCCCTATTTCTGACACCACCTTCTATAGTCACTTCTCCTCTTGCTTCATCAAGGTGAATTTGATTCATCTCGCTTACATCAATCACTAATACATCATTCCCTGTTGAGTAGCCTTCATAATGATGTCTCCCTGATCTTATACGTACAGGCACTCCTTGTGCTTTTGCCCATTTAATACTTTTAGCCACATCTTCTGATGATTTACAAAATGCAATAGCTAATGGGTATTTTTCTATAGCTCTATTCCACATAGTTCTAGCTTCTTCATATACTAAATTTTCTCGTGTTACTACACGTCCTGATATTTCTAATGTCATCTTTCTACCTCATCTATTCTAAATGCTTCTTCTATTTTTATTAACTTAGTATGAAATAAATCCTCATAAAATATTATAACTAATTATAGGAGCTATTGCACCTAAGTACAATAACTCCTATATATGTAACACTTATCAAATACTTATGTATAGCTTTTAATATTTTATAACTATGGATTAAAATTCATATTTGGATAAATTGCTTTCATCTTACTATCTGGATAATGGTTATCAAAATAGGACCAATACTGTTCTAACCTTATATTGCCCTCTCTTCTTTGAGTCCATCTCTCTACTGCTAATCCCGACATCATTGTATTAAAAATCATAAATACAAATAATATCCACGTAAGTACCTTTCCAAAACGATTTGGAATTTTAATAATCCAAGTAATACACAACGGATATATTTTCTGTATCCATATCAGCCCCAAAATACCCCAAAAAATAGAATAAACCAAATTAATTCTTCCATGTAAATTAAGTGGTAAATGGGAGTAATCCCATGATATAGTTCCAAACATAACCTCTTGTATAAAAGAACATAAATACTCTATCAATGAGCCTATGAGCATACTCTCTAGAAAAATTCTCACATTACTCTTATTCCGCATCCAATAAAGACCTATTGTTAATGCTAGTGCTCCACATCCATATACCAAGTTAAAAGGCCCATATATAAGTCCTACTCTACTCTCATAATGAAAACGTGTGCAAATGCACCATATGGTTTCTATTACCACACCTAAAAAACAGCCTATAAAAAAGATCCAAAATAGCTTATAAAAGTTAATACCTTTTGCAAAATGGTTGGTTTCTTGCTCACATCGTTCCATCTGCTCGATATTAGGTATTCTATACATGCCCCATCCCCTTTCTTATTTCACCTATTCCAATAAAAAAACTCCTTAAACATTCTATGCATCGTTTAAGGAGTTTTTGTCACAAAGTATTCATCTTCTATCTACATTTTTTCTTGAATTTGTTCTATAAGTTCATTCATAGCCTGCGCTGGGTCTTGATAATAATAAGATGCACTGATATATACCATTTCCCACCCTATACGTTCAAGTACGGCAAGGGTATTAATCTCCCCCTCTAGTTCGGAGCTTTCTTGATACTTCTCACTTTCGCATACAAGACGAATTTCTTTTGTATCTCCTTCTATAACAAGACCTGTTAAGGTTGCTCCTGAAGGTGTATGACTTCTTACTTTATATCCTCTATTTTCAAGTTCATTCTTGATCTCTTGTTCAAAAGGTACTAAAGGTTCTTCATAATGAATGGTATCTACTGCAATATCTTTACCACAGTTGTAACAATACTCAAAGAGCCCTCTTCTAATATCTTCTTCTTTTAAGTCTGTCTCAGGATCAAAGGAATGCATAATAAACACTTGATCACGACCACGACTCATGGCAACATTGTAACGCTTTTTATATAAATTATCTGTTCCATAAGTCATCAGGCGAAGAGTATCTTTATCTCCTTTTGCATCTACCATAGAAATGAAGATAATATCTCTTTCATCCCCTTGGAATTGAGCTGGGCCACCACATAAAATGTTGCGCTTTGCATAAGCACGTGCTGTCATTTCCTTTTGTAATAAACTATCGATATAAGCCGCTTGTTTATCTCCTTTTAAGCTAATAACCCCAAAGGTTTTACCATTATACCTATCATCTGCTGCGCACTCTATAATCTTAGCAACAACTGCCTCAGCCTCTACTTGGTTCACTTGTCCTTCCTCTTTAGCATCTTGAATATAACAAGTTACAAGACTCGGCTTAAAGACTTTAGAGTTCTCGCGTAACGGTTCAATTTGGCCTTTATATGCTAGCTCATTGCTATATCCAATGATTTCTGGGACACATCTGAAGTGCTCCTTAAGCCTAACTGGCTGATAACCTGAAAGTTGAGCTAAGTCATAAATAGAAAAACGTCCAGAATACAGATAATGATTTGGTATATCTTCTAAATAAGTCTTAATCAAACGGCTAATCTCTTCTGTATTTTCTCCTACAGCAAGCGGACTTACTTGTTCATCATCTCCTACAATAAGGACTTGTTTCCCTAAGTAAAGTGCAATAAGCGCTGTCACATCTGCTTGACTCGCTTCATCAATAATTACCACATCAAATTGATTTTCTCTTGGGTCAAAGTGCTCTGCTACTTTATCAAGTGGCATAATCCATACTGGTACTGCCTTTTGACATTTTGGCATCAGCTTTCTAGCTTCTTGTTTAAGGAGCTCACGGTTTCTACCTTTACCTGCTCCCATCTTAAGAATCAACTGTTTCCACCCTTCTATAGCTTGAACTTCACTACGGTTGGCATCAAAGTCTACAAGTTTATGTAACCATGCCTTATCACATACAAGTTGTTTAGTATGATAACTTAAACGTCTTTCTACTTCTTTCATCTCTTCTTTGATGACACTGGCTGTACGCTCATGACGTTTTGCTAAAATATCTACCAATTGACGCCATAGCCATGCTTCTTCTACCCCTGTTGGAATCACAACTTCTTCGCCTTCTTCTTTGAAAGCTTCTAAGTAGCTTGCCCAACCTGGTGCTGCAAAAGCAAGTTTATCTAAAAGTTCTGCTTTACGTTTTACTTGTGGTTTCTTATCTCTCGCTTCTAAAAAGGCTTCGTAATGCTTTGTGTAGTTCTCCAAGTCTTTTGTCTTAAGTGCTACTTTAAGCCCTGTAAGTATTGGACTTTCTTTTGTACATTCTAAACTTTGTAACCATTTTTCAAAAGCTTCTTTTTCTTTGGCTGCCTTTGTTTTTTCACATCTTGCAACTTGATATTCTAATACTTCTATCATTTCTTTAAGTACAGTATGGTAAAGGTAATGTATATGACCATGCTCAGACTTGGTATAGTCTTGTTGCTCCATAATACCATCTATATCCACGCCATAAGCCTCAAGCTGTTTTGCAATAGGCATCCACTTTTTCTTATACCAATCTAAATATTTTAAAATCGCTTCACCGTACTTTTGACAAGTCATTTCAAATGGTGCTTCCATTTTATCTGTAGATTGTGCCCCAAGAGGTACCATCTGTCTTTCCCATCTTCCTTTAAGCGCTTCACGCTTTTCTTTCAGTACCATATAGTGAATAAGCACTTCAAAATCCTGCATCGTTTCTGGCTGCTTACCATTTACACGACTAGCTGCTATAATCGTCTTCATTTGAGGGTTAAGGAGCAATGTCATTTTAGATAGTTTACCAGAGTTTTGAAGTTTTTGATTGATTTGACTATAAAGGTCTAGTGGTTTTAGCTTATCATCAATTGGTGAAATTTGTGGTTCTTGTGCCATCATTTCATCTGCATAAGTTAAGCTCAGCTGATAAAGCTCTTTAATTTGAACAGCTAACGTTTGCCACTGTTCTTTTGCCTTATCTTCTCTACCTGCTTCAAGTACTGCCATACACCAAGGATCCTCTAAATGGACTTGCTCCTCTATCAATTTAATATTTCCAATTAAATCTTTTAAAGTTTCTACTTCGTAAGTATGCTCATCTTCTTTAAAATAATTTAACCATTTAGGCGTTTTATACTTTTTGAAGTTTTTCTCTGCTTCAATACATTCTTTAAAGCCTTCTGGTGTAAACATACCTGTTGTATTAAGTTCTAAGCTACAGATTAAAGCATCTTCTTTTGTTAAGTTGTCTTTAATACGATAGAGCTCTTGAACTTTATCTTCTCCAAGTGGCAGGATTGAACCATGTCGTACAGGTCCCATAAGCCACTCACAAGTTTCACGCTTTTCATCTATGTATTTAGCTGCTTCTAAAGGCTTGTAAGTCTTTCCAGCTACTTTAATCGGTGTATACTCAATTAATTTATGATTTTTCAGTTCACCAATTAATTTATCTAATGTTCTAATACACGCCTCGCGATTTTTCTCATGCATGGCAACACGTCTAGAAAGTTCACTACGTTCTAATGTGGCACGAATTTGATGAATACCTTCTAATGTATCTTCTAGTTCTTTTCTACTTTCTGCATCTTGCATTAAACTAATACAAAGTGTCTGTAATTCTGGAATAACATGATCTTTAACAACAGCTAGTGCCTTTTCGCTATAGCTTGTAACAAGAATACGTTTGCCTTCTGCTAAAAGGTGACCAATCATATTGGCTATCGTATGTGTTTTTCCTGTACCTGGAGGCCCTTGTACTAATACTGCTTCATTTCTTTCTAAGTGTTTAGCCACAAGAAGCTGTTCTTTATTGGCAGGTTTTGTAAAAAGGATTTTTTGGTCAATACCATTTACATCTAAAGCTAACTTTTTCATTGTCTCTTTAGAATTTTGATTTTTACGTACCACATCTCCTTCACCTACAATATCCGCTATAAAAGGTGGAATTTGTTTGCGCTTTTCTAAGTCTTCTAATATACCATCTAATGCAACTTGGAAGCCTAATTGTTTTTTTCTAAGGAATAACGTTGGATAATTAGAGATAATCTCTACTCCAGTATCCCCAAAAAGTCTATTTCGTACTTCCGTACAAAAACCTTCTACTCCTTTAATATCTAAGGGACTAATAGGCTCCCCTTGATAAAGCTTAATAAGCTCCACAATACTATCTTCTTCTAAACCTTCTACTAGCCCTAAAAGACCTTGATAAAGTTCTGGCCCCTT
Organism: Niameybacter massiliensis; assembly: GCF_001282685.1. Lineage (GTDB taxonomy): Bacteria > Bacillota > Clostridia > Lachnospirales > Cellulosilyticaceae > Holtiella > Holtiella tumoricola. The sequence goes on from NZ_LN875035.1 coordinate 1,163,920, forward strand.
ATCTTCTAAAAAGAGTGCGAAAGTTTCTGTTTCTATATCAAATGTTACATAAACTGTTTGTAGAATCAGAGGATGATTAACCTCTTCCATTCCCTCCATTCGTACTTGTCCATCTCCATAGACAAGTTCTAAAAGTTCTGGTTCCTTCTTAAGCCTGCTATAGACATTATAGAAGCTATTGTAGACTTCTTCTACTTCCTTAGCTTTTTCTTCATCTGCTAGCATCTGTTCATTCGGCTTACGAATGATACAAATAGGCTGGTCTAAAACTTGCTGTTGCCATCTTTCTTCTACACAAGCATGTTTTGGCCATCCCCCAAGTTGTTCTACCCATTCCCTGTCTTCTTCATTGGCAACCACAGGACTTTTCATACTGTGATAAGCTTTTAAGAAAGTATAGAGATTGGTTACTTTATCAATCTTATTGTTTGCCATGTTGCCCTCTTTCCGTTGTACTCTTTATTTTAACTTTTATAGTAATATTTAAAATTCACCCATCAATCAATTAGGTAAGATATGGTGCTACAACCTCTTCAGTTTAACATATATTTCGACATAAGAAAAAGGACTTTTCATGACTTTAGTCAGTTTTACCTAAATTTTTAATCAACTCTGTACCATCATATAAATTTGTGATTTCATGTTCACGATACATCCATTCCATACAAAGGTTAAAGTCCTCTAATCGAATAGGCGCTTGTGGCTCAAAGCTAAAATTCTTCATCCGTTTTGCAAAAGCTTCCTCATAGCCTAGTTCTTCATGACATAACTGAATCTTCTGAGCTTCACTTAAATGGTTAAAATAGTTTCCTGCTTCTTCTAATGCTTCATGGAAAGTACGCACACTCTCTGTATGTGCTTCATAAAATTCCTGATCAAATGCCCACATTACAAGATTTTTATCACTATTTCTTGTACTCCAAATAATCTGATGCCCTTTATCTGTTAAGTCAGTTACAAAAGGCTCAATGGCTACAAGTGCATCAATCTCTCCATGATCTAAAGCTTGCATACGTTCATAAGAATTGTTAATCCATACAATTTCTGCTTCTGGTACTAAATCTTTTAAATCATTTTCCAAGTACAATCTAAATAATCCTTTTCGATTAACCCCTGCTCGTATGCCTTCATAAGGTGGTTTAAGGCCTTTACGTCCTACAAGATGAATAGTACGGGTTAAATTTGAAGTAAGTACTGCCTTTTTACCCTGTTCTAACATATAAAAGAAAAAGGTTAAATCCCCCATCATCACATCGGATTTACCGTCTCTAAAAGGACTATTCCCATCAAAGGTAAAATCCTCTGCTAAATCTAAACAAACGTCTAAGCCTCGCTTAGCAAAAAAGCCCTTCTGATGGGCAATTAACGTTGGAATAATAAGTGGATTCTTTTTAGTATGGTGTAAATGAATTGGGTGCATATGCTGCCTCCTTAGAAATTTTATAGTTAATAAAATAAATATTTTATGGAGTGAAAACTTAGTAGTTGAGGTAGACCGGTCCGCACTACGTATGTGCTCTCCCTTTCGCTTTTGCTCAAATGGACTAAGAATGTATAAACGCCTATTCAGTTAGAACGTGCGAAAACTTGCTAACGCTCAGACACTCGCACAAAAGCCTTCCTTCATATTCGTTAACACATTCTAAGCCCATTCTCAATAAAAGCTACATGGAGGTCACCCACGCATCACCGCCCTTTTCTACTCAGTTAGGTAAATTTTCACTTCCAGTGGACACACGGGAGAGGCGAAAGAAGAGCAAACGTCTCTTCTTTGGAGATAGAACTTTCAAGTGTTTGATAAGACTTCTTTGTAGTTTACTTTTAACCTTAGAATAATTAGGTGGCTTTTATATAAAGAGTGTTTAGATAATAAAGCCATGTAGTCTAGCTAGCCTCAGACGGAAAGGTTATCATGTGATGGGCTGTAAGGTGAGTTATTGTATGGAAACTTTCTCCACAGACTTTTTAGAGAGGCTTAGAGAATGGAATCAAACTGGTTTTAGGGAAATGTCTGAAGAAAAGTGAACTTCTTTTCTGAGTTTTGACCGTTAGTTTGATGGAATGAACCTAGCCTCTCTTAAAAGTCGAGGACTAGAAGTTGGAATACAATAAGCTTGCCTACATGTCCTCACACTTAACCAAATATTTATTTGATTAGCGACCTACCATACGCATGATTAAAAACTCTATACCAAGAATTAAGTTAAAGCTATAGATGAGTAAAAGTGGTCTTGGTCCCCACTCTCTTCCCATAGTTGGGTAGACCTCTTGTATTTTGTAATAATCTTTGTACCAACGTCTATATCCATATTCATAGAAGATGACAAGACCTGTCAACATCATCCACCATGTGATCCCTCCTAGAAGATATAAGCTGATCCAACATACAACCATAACTATACCTTCTGGAATGAGAATCTTAATAGAATTTCTAAATCCGATAACATGTGGTAGTGTCACCCTTGAACCTTTGTCTTTTTCATAATCTGAAGTATTGTTTGTAGACATAAGGAATACAGTCATAATCATTGGAATAACTGCATAAAGTGTGCCTTCTGTTGTAATATGTCCTACTTGTAAGTAGGTTGAAATCCAGCTGCTTACACCACCTACCAAAAAACCCGATACTGCTTCTCCTATTGGATAAACAATATAGGGTTTTGGTCCTAAAGAATAGGTTACTGCTGCTAATGCTCCAATAACTCCCATCATAAGTACTAACAAACTTCTTGTGAGAAGGACAACCATAAGCCCACTTCCACTTGCTAGCAAGAAAAATCCAGCTAGTACAATCCAAGCATCTTTTAAAGTTGCCTCTCCTCGTACTAGTCCTTCACTACCCTTGTGATATGTAAAGGTTGACTCATCTTCCTCTGCCTTTAAATACCCCCTAATTTCATTAGCTACGTTTGCCACAATATTAAAACTAAAACCGCTAATGAAGAAGAAAAGTAACGGTAACAACTTCAAGTTGCCACTTAAGTAAGCACCAAAAAGGCCTCCACTTAATATAGGCAACCCTGTTGCAAAACCTGTTCTTACTTCCATAACGGTATATGCACGTCTAAAAAATGCTTTCATCATCTAATACTCCCTGCTGTTATGCCTTGATAAATATATTTTTGTAGCGCAAAAAATAATATTAGCATTGGAATCATACTTATAATAATTGCTGCACTAATCACATGCCAGTCTGTTTGATTAGGTCCTACAAATCTATGAATTGTCGTAGAAACTGTATTTAATTTTTCTCCTGGCATATAGAGATAAGGAATGTAAAAGTCGTTGTAAATAGCTATCATCTTTAAAAGAGCTACTGTTGCTGTTGCTGGTTTCAAAAGTGGGAAGATCACCTTTCTATAAATCTGGAAGTATGAAGCTCCCTCTAATAAAGCCGCCTTATCAATTTCTTTGGGCACCTTACTTAAAGCTTGCAGATAAATATAAACCATTAATACATCTGCTCCTAAATACAATACAATAGGTCCTAGTAAATTGTTATATAATCCTAACTTATGCATCAACTTAAATGTCCCCACCTGAGAAATTTCTAAAGGTACTATTGAGACTAATAAATAAGCAAATAATATAGTCTTCTTAAACTTAAAGTCAAAACGATTAATGACATAGGCTACCATAGAACCTATAATAATACTTCCCCCTACGCCAAATAAAATAAGAATAAACGTATTGGTAAATCCCATAAGCATTTTCCCTTCTATAAAGGCACGCTTATAGTTATCAAAGTTTAGAAAACTCTCTGGGGGGATTAATCCAGATGTATTTGTAAACTCATTATACGTTTTGAAGCTTCCAAAAAATAACGTAATAAGAGGGAAGAATATAATAAAGCTCCATAGAAGCAAACTACCATATTTTATAATATTGACTGCTATCTTCTTAATCATTTTCTTCCCCTTTATATAATTTATTTTGTATCATTGTAATAACTAAGATAACTAGACTTACAATAACTGCCATACTTGCAGCAAGACCAAACATCTTCTTCTCAAAAGCAGTCTTCATAGTTTGTAGTAAAAAAGTCATGGTGCCATTTGACCCATTGGTTAAAATGAGTGGCAATTCAAAAGCTGAAATAGCACCTATAGTCAGAAGGATAAAATTGATTTTGAGCACAATTTGTATCCCTGGTAAGATGACTATTCGTACCTTTTGCCAACCGGATGCCCCTTCTATTTCTGCTAATCTATAATGTTCTAAAGGTATACATTGTACTGCTCCAAAATAGAGAATAAAACTTTTACCCGTGTGCCTCCATATAGATATTGCACCTAATGTATAATTAACCATTTTAGGATCACCAAGCCAATATCTTGTATGCTCACCAAGACCTAGAACAGTTAATAGACTATCAAAACTTCCTCCTGGACTAAAGAAAAGGCGAAAGAGCATGGCTACTGCCATTCCACTAATGAGAGAAGGAAAAACAAATGATGCTTTAAAGAAGTTTTTCCCTTTTACCTTAGTAGAAAGTAAAATTGCAAAATAAAGCGCTATCACAATTTGAATAAGACCTGAAACGAAATATACCATGCAATTCAAAAAGACCCTAATATAACTAGGATCTGAGAGGATTTTGATATAATTTGAAAATCCTACAAAGGTCTTAGTAGGAGAAAGCCCATTCCATGAAGTAAAGCTATACTCGATAAGAGCAAAAATAGGATATATGCCAAATGTCAAAAGTAAAAGTAAAGGACAAAAAAGAAAGCAGCCAATAAGACGGCTTTCTTTTTTAGTTTGGTTACTTAGCATATTCGCTTACAGCTTTAGCCCAACTTGCTTCAAGTTCTGCAACATATGCTTCATATGTGCCATATTGATCTGGGTAAAGTCCCATATTGATAACATGTTGTAATACATCTGTTAATCTTGCTACACCTACTTCATTAGCAATGCTTGTATAAAGTGATTCTACTTCAGGTGTAACTGGTGGTGCTGTTAATACAATATTATTTGTTGCAAAAAGTGCCTGTTCTTCATCTGTAAAATCAGCAATTGATGGAGACATTCCACCTAAATCATCTGCATAATCACTTTCTTCAGAAATAAGGAAATTAAGGAAAGCACGTGCAGTTACTTTATTTGTACTGTTTACATTGATTCCTACAACTTCAGGTGCACCAAATGCAAGACTTGTTTTACCATTTAATTGAACTGGGATTGGTGCGATTTCAATATCATTACCTTCTGAAAGTTCCTCAATGGCTTTCACATCTTGTGAACCTTTCATCATCATTGCAATTTTTCCATCTGCAATCATTTGTTTACCCTGTGCAAAATCAAGTGTTACTGGATCTGGCTCTGTAAATCCATTTGCTGTAAGTGCATAGAAAAGATCCATTACTTGTCTAATAGGTTGCCCTTCTGCAAAAGCTGTACCTTTATCTAATGTATCTGCTTTAAAATTTTCCCCACCAAATGATGAAAGGGTTCCACCCCAAGTACCAAGCCCTTTTTCATAATTTGTAAAGAAAGGAATCGCATCTGTATTATCTTTAATCTTTTGACATGCATCAAGAAGTTCATCCATGGTTGTTGGGAAAGTTTCAACGCCTGCTGCTTGAAGTACTTGTTCATTATAAATAATTCCTAATGAGTTGATTGCCGTTGGAAGACCATATACAATCCCATCATAGTCAGCTTCTGTTACATCAATATACATTTTTCCAAGTTCATCTACTTTACCCAGTGGTTCAAAATAGTTTGGGTACATTTCAGGTTCACCTGACATGCTAAATGGAACGAAAAGGACATCGCCATAATCTGTTGTATTCATACGAGTCGTAATATAGTTATTGTAGTCTGCTGAAGACTCCCAAATAATATCTGTTACATTTGGATAAAGTGCTTTAAACTCTTCTTCAATATCTGCAAAAAGAATATCTGCATCTGTACGAGATGTTACAACAGTGATTGTTCCACCAATTTCATCTACTACTGTTTCACCATTTGTACCTGGTCCTTCATTTGGTGTATTCCCTGCACATCCTGTAAATACCATCGGAATAAGTGGTAATATTGCCATCCATTTTTTCATATTTAATCCTCCATTATCCTTTGTTGTGTTACTCTATCAAAATAATGTGCCTTTGCCACATTCAATTTGACTCTAACTTGTTCACCAATCTCAAAATTTCTATCACTATAGTCTTTTACTGTAAATTTACAGTTTTTATATTGTAGATGAAGCAAAGATTCACTTCCTAAATACTCTATTTTTATAAGAGTAGCTTCTAAATGCTCCCCTTCAGTCACACAGTCTATGTGTTCACTTCTTATACCCAATAAATAAGTTTGTCCTGCATACAGATTGGTTACATCTGCCAAAATCGAAATCTCATTTTCTAATGTAATGCCCTCTGTAGTCTTTTGACATGTAAAAATATTTAGTGCAGGTCTTCCTATAAATTGAGCTACAAAAAGATTATTAGGATTTTGATAGACTTCTTTTGGTGTTCCAACTTGTTGTATACTTCCTTCGTTAAGAATAACAATGCGATCTGCTATTGTCATTGCTTCTACTTGATCATGGGTAACGTACAGCATCGTTACACCTAATGTATCATGTAAGGCCTTTATTTCTTGTACCATTGTGTCTCTTAACTTAGCATCTAAGTTAGAAAGTGGTTCATCCATTAGAAAAAGCTTAGGTTCTCTTACCATTGCCCGTGCTAATGCAACTCTTTGCCTTTGTCCTCCTGATAATTTCTTAGGTTTTACTTTCAAGTAAGGTGTAAGCTCTAAAAGTTCTGCTGCCCACTCTACTTTTTCTTTAGTCTTTTCTTTGGATTCTTTACGAATACGCATACCAAAAGCAATGTTATCGTACACATTCAAATGAGGTAGTAAAGCATAGTTTTGAAAAACCATTGCCACATTACGATCTTTAGGAAGCTTATCCTTAATAGATTGACCTTCTATCAAAATATCCCCCTGCGTCAAATCCTCAAATCCGCAAATAAGTTCTAGTAAAGTAGACTTACCACTTCCACTTGGTCCAACAATAACAATAAGTTCACCATTATTCACTTGTAAAGTAAAATCTTTTAAAGCATATTCATTATGTTGATCATATTGCTTTGAAACATTTTGGAATAAAACGTCTTCCATTCGCCTCACCCCCGTCATTTCTGTAAATAACATATGTTATTTTTATAACTAACTCATTATATATAGTTTGAGAAACGTTGTCAATTTAAGGGAATTTTCTTAAGTTAGTATATACTTTTATACTAAAAGTATACATGTAAGAAAACAAAACACAGATAAACAAAGGTCAGCCTTTGAGTTTTATCTATCAGATAGTCTCTCAAGGCTGACCTTCTATATCTCTATTTAAAAATAAGTTTGCTTCAGTCCCCTACCCCAAAGTCTGTATTATTATACAGTACTTCGAATCTTGGGTCTTTGTCTAAGTAAGCATACTTTTCTACAAACCATGTTACAAGTTCTTCATCTCGTTTGATGGCTGTTGTATTGTTCACATATACGTTAACGGTCGCATGGTCAAAGTTTGCTTCAACTATTGCCATATCACGTTCTATCATTTCTTTGGCTTGTCCCTTAATGCCTACCATCATACAAGGTGAGTCAAAATATTGCTTGAGTTCTTTATAATCTTGGAATTTGGCATTTTTATTTAGAAATTCGTTTCTAAAAGTATAATCAAATGTTTCAACCCCTATTTTGAAGATAATAGGAATGCCAAAGAAATCTCTCATTTCTTGTAATCTATTTTTATAACACCAATGACTTTCTAAAAAAAGCTTTTCAATACCTTTTTCCTTAATAATCTCACGGATACGCCAAAGTGTTGCTTTGGGAAGTTCAAAACAACTTCCTGAGTTAATCACTTCTAACACTTTGTATTTTCCTGTAATGTTGGCAAGGACTTGTTCATTAAGACGATTCATCTCATCTTCTTGTGTCCCATTATCTTCTATGTAATCACAAAAACTACATTTGCCCCATACACAAGGAAATCCTTTTAAAAGTACAATCTCTCTTTGATTTTTGTTGGTTATTTCACTATAACGATCCATACGGTCTCCTTTATAAGCCTTCGTCGTGCGATTCTTGCTGTCCTATATTTGCTAGCTTTTTTAATGAACTTGGTAACACCCTTACTGTAGCAAGTACTAATAATACACCAACGTATTTATCAATGTAATCTGTAATAACCTGAACAATAAATACACTTACTACGGTTGGTACACCAATTACACCTAACACTTGTACAATATAAGATGATCCTGAAGACGTAACGCCTCCAAATACTGCAGCTGCAATCATAGCACTAATAATAGAAGTTGGTAAGGTAAAAATAAGTACACCAAGTGGTGTTTTATTCCCTTTTAAGTAACCTTTCTGGAACATCCACCCTGCAATAAGCCCTGTTGAAATCTGTACAGGTGCAAAATATAAAGAATAGATATCGAAAGTTACACCACTTACAATACTTCCTCCAAGTCCTGTTAATATGGCATATTTAGGTCCAAGTAAGCAGGCTACCATAATGGTACCAATGGAATCCATATAAATAGGCAATCTTAATGTAAGTGCTACAAAAGCCCCCACAATATTTAGTGCTATCCCAAATCCAACTAAAGTTATTTTTCTCACATCAACTTTTTGCTTCATCTTATAGTCCTCCTACCATAGAGTCTATAAGGCCTTCATAACCTACAAAAAGTTTTTTTAGAAATAGACTCATAAATTGTTTTTCATCTACGCTTACATTAATGATGGCATTAGGTTGCCTTTTATAGAAGTTTTCACTATCTACAATAGATTGCCCTACAGCAATGCCCTCCGTTACAACTTCTACTGAGCTTTCAAAACCTTGGCACAAGTTTCTATCTATAAAATAGGCCACGGCTAATGGGTCATTGATAACACATCCAATGATACCTTCTTGTTGCCAATGAAAATCAATGTAGAATCTTGTAATCTCAGTAATAAAGGTTGCAAGTTTTTCATCTAAACGATTTATGAATTCTATTAAGTTTGGTGTTAAAACAATTTTTCTTGTCACATCTAACCCAATCATATGGATTTTACGTGGTAAATGTTGATAAGTATAATCTGCTGCATGCGGGTCTACCCAGTAATTAAACTCTGCGACAGGTGAACAATTTCCATGAATCCTATAGGCACCTCCCATTGAAATAAATTCATCCAAATACCCAAAGGCTTCTTCATCTTGCATTAATGCCTTTGCAATATTTGTAAGTGGACCTAGTGCAATAATAGATACCTTCTCTTCTTTTCTTAGCGTATCTAAAATAAACTGCACACCATCTTCATGAATAAATGATTCCTCTACACCCTTGTAGAACATCTCACCTAGTCCATCTTCTCCATGTGTATCTTGCGCTGTTACCAGTTCCCTTTCTAGAGGAACCTCTTCCCCTACATACACAGGAACCTGTGTCTTTTCACAAAGTTCTAAAACTTTAAGGGCATTTTTTGCTCCCATCCTTGCAGGCACGTTGCCACTGCACACCGTGATACCTACTACATCCAGTTCTTCTGACTTTAATGCCAGCATCAGTGCTAATGCATCATCAATTCCTGGATCACAATCAATAATTACCTTTCTTCTTTCCATAACTTTCTTCCTCCTTAAGTTTATTAAATAGTTTAAGGAGAACCACATAAAAATTTTGAGTATTCTAAATCAAATAAGCCCCTTTAATGATAAATGTTTCATCAAAAGGGGCTCAATTACTCTCAATATTCTTATGCTAAGGGTCTAACAATATACTGCCACTATATGTTTACCTTAGTTTTTTATACTGGGAGGTTCTCGAACCAGTCCTAGAGATTTATTCTAGATTTACCTTGCTATAGTAGCATGTTTAAAACTATATTTCAACTTTCTCTTAAAAAGCTCTTTCTAAAAATAAATTGTTTCTACGTAAAAAAATCCTGTCTAACTAGATTTAAGTCTCTAACTAAACAGGATTTCTATTAATTAACAATTCCAGTTAATCTTGGCTGGATTTTTTTCGTCTTTTGCGGCAATCTCACATAGAGCTGCTTCCATTTTAGCACATTCATTTGCTGCAAGCTGATCATAAGTGTCTGCTGACTCATTTATTCCAACTTCATTATAGGCAATAGCTGCCGAACCATAAAATGCAACCGCTAATGAATGAGTTGGTGTATAAATAATCCCTGCTGCTGCACCAACAGCTCTAGCGGCCGCTTGAGATGCTGGACTTGCTTCTGCTTCTTTTGCCGCAACTTGCACTTCTTTGATTATTTTCTTAGCAATATGTAATTTGATCTTGCCATCAAGATAGTCCTGAGCCGCATTAAATGCATTTGCTAGGCGATTATCATTAGGATAATCCTTTTTATAAATAGGAAGTATATGGGCCTTGGCATAGTCCATTCCCCAAGTTGCAAGGGTTACTGTACTTTGTGTTTCAATTAATCTCATAAGAGATACTATATAGGGTGAATCCGCACTTCCAAGCATTTTTCTTAGTTTTGCCATCTCAATACGCCCTCTCTCTTGTATTTATAACTTTTCTTAGCTATCTCCTTACTTCTTAAATAGTGTTTACCCTACTCAAGAGGCTTTAAATTCTCTGTTCCATCTAAACTTAAAATCATTTGTACTAATAATTCAATCTCTGTTTCAATATCTTTTAGACTTGCAACTTCACATGGTGCATGCATATATCTAAGTGGAAGTGATACAAGTGCCACCGGCACACCTTTTCCAGTTAATCTAATACGGTCTGCATCAGTACCTGTTGAGCCTGGAGTAAGCTCATATTGAATAGGTAGTTCATTGACTTTAGCTACTTTTTCAAGTAACCCATTAATCTTCTTACTAATTGGTGCACCTTTTGAAAGAATAGGCCCTTTGCCAAGTGCTATCTCGCCACTCTCTTTAGGACTCATATCTGGATGATCTGTTGCAAATGATACATCACAAGCAATCGCCATCGTTGGATTGATATGGCTTGCTGCAAAGTACGCACCACCCATATTGGTTTCTTCATTAACTGTACTTACCGCATAAACAGCAACTTTAGGATCTTTATCTGCAATTCTCCTTAAAACTTCCGCTACAATAAAAGCACCTGTTCTATTATCTAAACCACGTCCTACAATCTTGTCATTTAATAAATACTCATAGTTTGTATCGTAAATAACATAATCACCAATCATTACAAACTTTTCTACTTCTTCTTTCGTATTGGCACCACAATCTATGTATAAGTCACTTACCTCAATCTTATCTTTAGGTCCACCTTTATGTTGAGGCTTCACCCCTACGATTCCTTTAAGTGTCCCCTCATGCCCTAATACTTTTACAGTCATCCCTAATGCTACTTTAGGATTAATGCCACCTGCTTTAGTTACATAAATATAACCATTTGAATCAATATAACTTACCATAAAGGCAATCTCGTCACAGTGACCAGCTAACATTATCTTAAAAGGGTTATCTGGATTTACAGATGCCATCACATTACCTATCATATCTGTTTCTATTTGATGTGCAAAACCTTTTACATAGTCCATCCATACTCTTTGAACGGCTACTTCATCTCCTGATGGAGAAGGTGTTGTAATTAATTGTTCTAAAAATGCTTTTGATGTTGCTTCCATATTATGCCCCCTGCTATCTCTTATTTAAATTTATATATTTTGCTATGCTTTAAACTTACTACGCTTTCTTCTATATCGTTTTATCCATTCTATGAACAGCTGTATGCTTATTTACACCCATTACTACAAGTGGAATAAATACGAGTTGAATGAGAATACCTGGTATACCTGTTACAACAGCGCCTTTTATGAAAAGGAAAGGACTAGGTAATCCAACCATAAAGAATGTGGCAAGAATCCATACCATCATTCCTGATGCTATACGGCCACAAATCATTGCACCTATTAAAGAAACATATACATTTAACTTATACTTTCTAGAGAGTAAACTTGTAACCACTCCATATATTGCAAGCTCCACTAGCATATAAGGTAATACCGGAAACATAGGTGGCATACCTGTGAGTAGTGCACTTAATATAGGCGTTACAATTCCTACGAGTAAAGCATAGGGAGCACTTAGAAAGAACCCTGCCATAATAACTGGTATATGCATAGGTAAGAATACCGGTCCTGCTCCTCCCATCCCATGAAACACCATAGGCAATATAAGACCAATCGCTACAAATATTCCTGATGTCACTAATTGTTTTGTTGAATTTTTCATTTGTATATTACTCCTTATCATACTCTACACTTTTATCTAACTCATTACTTCCACTAAGTTAAATTCTAATGTGTGTATTTTTTACTTAAGTATATATTATCATGAAAAATATAATAGCAAAACCTAAATAAAATAGGACTAGCATATTTACACTAGTCCACTCTTATCTTCCTATTCTCCTACTTTTACAACAGCAGGCACTTCTTCACCATTTGTATCTACAGTAATACTTTCAATCACTACTGGTTCCACTGGTTTATCATTTGAATCTGTTTGTACTTTTTCTAATGCTTCAATCACTTCAATTCCTGAAGTTACTTCTCCAAATGCTGCATATTGCCCATCTAAACCTGCATTGTCAGCTGACATAATAAAGAACTGGCTCCCTGCTGAATCAGGTTGCATACTTCTTGCCATAGAAATAACACCCTTTGTATGTTGAAGATCATTTCCCTCATGTCCATTTCCTGAGAATTCTCCCGGAATACTATATCCTGGTCCACCTGTTCCTACACCTTGTGGATCTCCACCTTGAATCATAAACCCTTCAATAATACGGTGGAAAGTAAGTCCATCATAAAAGCCGCTGTTTGCTAAAGTTACAAAGTTGTTAACTGTATTAGGTGCTTTTTCTGGATAGAGTTCTAATGTTACCGTACCATAATCTTTAACTGTCATTGTAACAATAGGGTTACTTTTCATTGCTTGCACCTGTCCTGTTGGTGCTTTGCTTGATGCAGGGCTTCCACACCCTACAAGTAATGTACTCATACATAAAATCATTGTTGTAAGTAGTTTTCTTTTGTGTCTCATCATTTTCCTCTTCTTTCTTCTTTGACTCCCCTTATTATTATTGTCATTATATCCTATTTTTATATAATTTAAAATATGTAGTCACTTGCTATACGCTTCCCCATATAAAAGAGGCTACTTATAGCAGCCTCTTTACTAAATTTCTTCTTTATAATTTATAACCATGACCTTCTCTTGGTTAATATCCAATTCCCCATTAAAATAAAATCCAAGTTTTTGATATAAATCAATGGCACCTTTATTGGTATCGTAAACACTTAAATAAATTTCATCATATTCATACTTTTTATAGAGATGATGTAATAATAATTTTACGCTTGCTTCCCCATATCCTCTTCTTTGGTAATCGCCTGAGATTAAAAATCTATCTAGCCATACTCTGCCCCATTTGCCTTCTTGCAAAAATAATCCATACATTGCAAACCCAATAGGCACATCTCCATCATATATCCCAACTGGTTCCCATCTAGAATCTTCACTGGCTTCTTTAAGACATTCTTTGGTTGTTTCAATAAAACTTTCTTGTCCTTTTGCTACTCTTAACTCTAAAATTTCTTCGTAGTTACTACTATCAACTTTTCTAATTGCTAGACTCATAGTTCTCACTCCTTATCACCAGGATAAACCCTCGAGTCACTCCAACGTCAAGTTATTTTGCAAAAGATTCAAAGATAATCTCATCTGGTTTAATCGCACAAGATGCATTTTGTTTCCAGTGCATCTGGGCCTTTACTTTAATCATACCTGGTTTTGTAGTTGAACGTACAAACACCCCAGCAATTCCCCCTTCTGGACGAATAGGATTTGCACCTATTGTATCATCTCCTACAATTTCACCTTCTCCTTCTACAGTGAAACGGATAGGATATTGGTCTGCTGTCATTGGTACTACGTTACCTGCATCATCCACTACTTTACAATATACCATAACAAGGTCAGAGCCATCTGCACGAAGTGGAATATCCATAAAGTCCGCTTCTAATTGTAATTTTCTTTGAACCCCTGGAGATTTTCTTGTGGCAGTTGCTACAACTTCTCCATCCACTAATGCTTCAACACGGATTGTAGAACGTTCACGTTGTTTATAGCAATTTCTCACGTTTTTGAAAGTAAATGGTGGATGTTTTACTGCTACTTCATCTGGACCAATTTCTTCTACTAATTCATCATTATGGTATAAGCGTACACGTTCAGCATTAGAGTATACTGTTACATCGTTAGAACTAATCTCTGACCAATAATTTGCAATAAAGAGTACTACACCTGCTTCTTCAATATCTTGTTGACTTTGGTAGAAGTAATAGGTAAACTTCGGTACACGGTATAAATCAAGTGTTCCACCCCAGCAAGGTGTAACTTGGTAGCCACGATTATGCTCTATACCTGGCCACACACCATATCCACAAATTTTATCATCATTGACCATATTCACGTAGTTTTGTCTACGACATTGAGGATCTAGCCCTATAGAACGATCAACTGCTCTTAGCATGCCTTCTTCTCCCCATCCTCTTGGTGTACGCCATGCACAACTTTGATTATCCCAATCATCTGGTCTATCATTATACTCTCTTACCCATACTGGTACATGTTCCTTATTGCTTAACTCATATTCATCCCCTTCAGGATCTAACATATTTTCATCAAACTCTTTGTATTGAATATCTGTTGGACCATTATCAGATGCTGTATAACAATCCTCATATGGATATTCTTCATGCACAATATGTTGAAGTGCCTGCTTAAAATCTTCTGACATAAAACTTTCATTCAACATTGGCTCCCAAATAATAATACATGGATTATTACGTTGCCATCTAATCATATCCCGCACATTGGCTTGTGCACGTTGTGCAAAGATTCCTTCTTTGAACCATTGCCACCCTGGTGCACTTACAATAAGTGTAAGACCATATTCATTACATGCATCAACAAATGCTGGTGTCAAAGGATAATGTGAACGAATATTTTTAAATCCAGCTTGACGTAACTTTAAAGCATCACGTCGAAGTACACTCTCTGGAAGTGCATTTCCAATATAAACATGTGTATGATGATAGTTAGCTCCTGAGATTCTCCTTGAAACTCCATTAAAAATAATACCTTGATCATATGTAAATTTAAATGTTCTAATCCCAATCTTAGTAGTTATTTCATCATATACTACACCCTCACAACGTACTGTAGTTACAAGCTCATATAAATAGGGTGTCTCTGGGCTCCAAAGCTCGGGATGTTCTACTTTTAATTCTTGTTCAAAGTGCTGTGCTTTATCATTTTTTAAAGTCACACAAGATTTAGTACTAGAAATGCATGTACCTCTTATATCAATAATCTGTTGCTCTATTTCAAAGTTTTTTTCTTCTTGTGTTTCATTCTGTACATGTGTTTTTACATTTACAAGAGCACTTTCATGTGTTACATCTTTGTAAGATACAAAGATTCCACCCCCTGCCACTTCATTTGCAAGTAATGCATGAGTAATGTGTAATGGCTCTACAAAGTAAAGTCTTGCTTCTCTATATAATCCACCATCATAAGTAAAATCTAATGTACCTTGTGGTCTACCTGGTGGTACATCTTCATTATCTGAATTATCCAGTTCAACTTTGATTTCGTTGATTTCTCCCCACTTAATATATGCTGTAATATTTTGAACAAGTGGTGTATAACCACAGTAATGTGTTTTAACAAGTTCTCCATTAATATAGAGTTTACTTACACCCATTGCCCCATCAAATTCAATAATCACTTTTTTATACTGAAGCTCAAGTGGCATCATCATTTCTTTATAGTAAGTACATAAACCTTGATAATTAATACAACCGCTTGAAATAGCAGGTGTAAGTTCTACTGTATGAGGTAAATGCACTTTTTTTGTTTGTCTCTCTTCACTCCCAAGTTGGAATGACCAATCATTATTTAAGTTTTGAATTATTCTTGTCATGTTTTTATACTCCTATTTTTTTACTTCTCTCTCCCTTATCTTAATCTATCTCTTACTAGGAGCACATTTCTTTTTGTAGCCTTCCTATATACATTTGTATTATTTTGCAGAATCCTTTATCATACTATTAATAGATTGATTAAGGACGGACATAAAATGAGTACCAATAAAATAGACTTTTTAAATAAAAAACGTTATAACATTGATTTAAATCTTTATACCTGTGGCCATGAAAAATGTCCACCTTCTATGCGCATTGGTCCTATACCACGCTATCACTATATTATCCACTATGTCGTTAGTGGAAAAGGCACTTTTGAGATTAACAATCAAATCTATTGTGTAGGCCCTGGTCAAGGTTTTCTCATAGAACCTGATATTCTTACTACTTATGAATCAGATTCCGAAGAACCTTGGGAATATATGTGGATTGGTTTTGTAGGGAGTAAGGCTAAGGAATATCTAGACCGTGCAAATCTTTCTTCTCATTCACCTATTTTTACTTATCATAAAGGAGATGCGCTAGAACGTTGTCTTAGTCAAACAGTCAAAAATCTAACTCTTGGACGTAATAATGACATCCTTCTTAACTCTAACCTTTATGAATTTATGTACTTATTAGTTGATAATAATGACACTACACCGCCTATACCTACCCTAGGCAAGGCCCAACAAGCATATATCGAACAAGCTATGCTCTTTTGTGAGAATAACTTCCATACTGCTATAACTGTTCAGGATGTCGCAGATCATATTAAAATCAATCGTACTTACCTTAATAAACTTTTTCACGAATATATCGGGAAATCCCCGAAGCAATTTCTTATGGAATTACGTATGAATAAAGCCTGTAAGCTGTTACTTGAAACAGGGCTAGATGTCTATACTATTGCCACCGAAGTAGGCTATCACAACCAATTTCAATTCTCTAAAATCTTTAAAAAATATAAAAGCGTCTCTCCTTCTGAGTATAGACGCCAAGTACCTACGGAATGGTTTTTGATTGATCCTTCTGAACGTTAGTAAGGGCAGTTAGTGCTACAAATAAATATTTGTTTAAGTGAGGGGGTGCTTATATTTAGTCTACTTACGTGAGTTGGCTAGGTGGATTCTCCTCCACCTGCTACACTCCGCTTTCAGAGAAATGTAATTCATTCAAAAATAATAACGGTGTGAACTCGCTACGCTCAAACAGCACACCTAAAATCATTATTTTTTTATTTCGAACATTTCTTATCTGAAAGCTACGTAGGCAGGTTCCGAAGAACGCACCTAGCCAGCTCACTGAATCAAGTTTACGAATATGCCTCCCTCACTTTGTGGACTGCGCCGGCAGAGAGATTACTAAACTGCATGTAGCTTATATTCTAAATCCATCCTCGAAAAAAGCTCCATGGAGGTCACCCACGCATCACCGCCCTCTTCTACTCAGTTAGGTAAGTTTTCACTTCTAGTGACACGCCCTGGAGAGGAAAGAAGAGAAAACATCTCTTCTTTGGAAAGAAAACTTCCAAGTATTTGATAAGGTTTCTTTCTAGTTTGTTTCTGAGCTCAACCTATCCTAAAAGGTGAGCGTTAGCAAAGCTACTGTGAAGCCTTGCATGTCTCAATGTCTTTTGTTACTGAGTTAAGTAAGATACACTTTGTAGAATTAATAGTACTTTTGATCTAAACTCGGAAATGATTAGGCACTTTCACATGAAGGATGTTTAGAAAATGGATCATGTAGTTTAGCTGTCTCTCTACCGGAAGGGTCTATAATGTGATGGGCTGTAAGGTCAGTTATTGTATGGAAACTTTCTCCGCAGACTTTTTAGAGAGGCTTAGTGAGTAGAATCAAACTGGTTTTAGGGAAATGTTTGAAGAAAAGTGCACTTCTTTTCTGAGTTTTGACCGTTAGTTTGATGAAATGAACTTAGCCTCTCTTAAAAGGCGAGGACTAGAAGTTGGAATACAATAAGCTTGCCTACATGCCCTCACACCTAACCAAATATTTATTTCGCTAATACGACTTGTGCAATATTAATAGCATGGTCTGAAATACGTTCCATATTACTAATGGTATCTATAAATACAATACCTGCTGTAGGATCACATGTATTCTGAACTAAGCGTTTGATATGGGTAGAACGCATAGTTTTTTCCATATCATCTACTTGATCTTCTAATCCTAATGCTTTTTCCGCTAAACCAGAATCTCCTGATGCATATGCTTTGATAGCAGATTCTAAACACTTCAATCCTGTCTGGGTAATCATGATAAGTTCTTTTTTTGCATCTTCTGTAAACGTAGAATCACTATCTATTAAATCTTGAGCAAGCTCTGCAATATTATCCGCATGATCTCCCACTCTTTCAATATCACTTATAATATGAAAAAGATTTGTAACACTTAAAGATTCCTCTTCTGAAAGGGAAACGTTACTTAGTTTAACTAAATATTGATTAATTCCTTTTTGTAATTCATTAATTTCTCTTTCTTTAGCAAAAACTTGTTCCATCTTATCAGCATTTTTTCAAATAAGGCTTGAATAGCTATTTTCACATTGTGTTGTGCAAGTTCACCCATATGCACAACTTCCTTAATGGCATTTTCTAAGGCAAATGCAGGAGTTTCAAACATACGTTCATCTAAATGTTGTAATTCTCCTGGCTTAGCTTCTCCTTTTCCTTTAACAAGATGTTCTGCAAGATATACAAGTGTACCTGCAAATGGGAAAAGTACAATAGTATTTACTACGTTAAAGATAGTATGAACAACACTGATTTCTGTTACCGTAATAATACGGTTCCCAAGACCTGGAACAACAAATTTAAATAGTACAACAGCAATAATACCAAAGATAACAGAGCCTAAAAAATTGAAAATAAAGTGGATAGCTGCTGCTCTTTTTGCATTTAAGGTTGCACCTATACTAGATAAAATAGCTGTAATACATGTTCCTATATTTTGACCAAGTATAATATAAATAGCTGAACTCCAAGGTACAAGACCTGCTAAAGCCAATGCCTGTAAAATACCTACTGAAGCTGATGAACTTTGAATAATTGCTGTAACACCAGCACCTACTAAAATACCTAAAATAGGGTTATGTCCAATGACAACAAACATGTTCTTGACTTCTTCTAGCTCACGAAGTGGTTTAGCCGCAGCACTCATAGAATCTAAACCTAAAAATAGTGCCCCAAAACCAAATAGTATTTCTCCTATATGTTTAATTTTATCTTCTCTTGCAAACATCAGAAGTCCTACACCTATAGCAATGCATAGTGGTGCAATTACCGATGGTTTTAAGAACTTTGTCCATTCTCCTAATGAAACGATCCATGCTGTAATTGTTGTTCCTATATTCGCTCCCATAATAACGCCTACAGCTTGTTTTAGAGACATAAGACCTGCATTAACAAATCCAACAACCATAACTGTTGTAGCTGATGAACTTTGAATTAGTGCTGTTACTCCAGCGCCTACTAATACGCCTAAGAAGCGGTTACTTGTTAAAATACTTAATAACTTTTTCATTTTAGGCCCAGCAGCTTTTTGTAACCCCTCTCCCATATACTCCATACCAAAGAGAAATAGGCCCAAACCGCCTATAAAGGTCAATCCCACATCTAGCCAATCAACTTGATTCATACATTTTACTCCTTACCTTTATCATATGTTACAATCAATTTCTACTTAATATGTCCACATTCAAGGTAAAATATCTCATTTTTGTTCTCTAAAACAAAAAATCGTAGTTATCTATCTGATAACCACGATTTTTCTCTATCTATGCTCTTTGTGAAACTACTACTTAGCTCATAACAGTTAGGATATATCCAGCTAATACAAGTACCCCATTCCATAAAATAATACCTAATGTTGAATAGCATACAAACGCTGCAAAGTTAACTCTAAATGTACCCGCCATTAATGAAATAACAGTTCTTGCACCTGGAATAACTCTCCCTATGCAGCATGCCCTATTTCCATATTGAGAGACTAATACATTGGCTTTATCCAATGACTTCCTAAGTCCCTTAAACTTTTTATAAAGTACATCATATATCTTAGGTCCAATCATAATTACCACTAAATAATATGTAATGTTTCCTAGAATACTTCCTAGAATAGTAATGAACAATATACTTATAAGCTTTATATTTCCTTCTGCTGCCATAATTCCTACCGTAGGGAGTATAACTATTGCCGGAATCCCTGTTAAATTTAATCCTTCTAAAATCATAATAAAGAAAATTATCATCTGAATAGTCATCTTACTAACCTCTTCTACCATTCTTTATGAATTTAGCATACCATTGCCTACGTAATATTTCCAACACTTTTTCACATCCTCACTTTAATCTACATGACTAAACAAATAAATCTTGGTTGATAAACTGCTCAACCAAGATTTATTTAAAAGGGATATGAATACTTATACCTATATAATTTTCCTTACATCTTCAAGCTTACATGGCTTAATATAACGATCTTTGCTACTTGTAATCACTAATTCTAAAACATCATTTTTAATTCTATACACTTTACCTTTTAATTTTGTACCTATCACATTTACAGGTGTCCCCAGTTTCACTTGTTTAATGTCATTGGCCTCACATGTGCAAGCATTTTCTTCATGAAAAACTTTTCTACATACGTTACAAAAATACACTTTCTTCATTTTCTTTTCCCCCTAGAATGTTTTTTTAAGGCTTGTATAAAAAATCTAGTTATTCTATTTATAATAAGGAAATTGAAAATGTATGCCTATTTTTTTATTCCCATAAATGTGATGGAATAAAACCAAATAATACTGGAGCAGCAGACCCATTGGGAAGCATATAGGTCCATTCAACAGATTTATTAGCTTTAGCCTTGCCAATTAATGCTGCTACTTTTTTACTATTTAATACCTCTTCATTGGGTACATCAAAAATAGTCTCTGTATTCCACTTAATACTTCCTAAATACCCCCCACCTCTTGCATTTAGGATAATCCCCATATCCTCTGACGAGGTTAACTGAATTTTAATTGGTAAGCCATAATTTCCACGATTAAGGGTCGTTTCTCCTGTTAAGGCATCGTATCCAGCTAGCCACTCATCAGCTTGTCCTCCTAGAACAATTTTTCCATAGGTATCTAGGTCTTTTATATTTACAGTATAATTTCTCTCAATTACATCAAAAGTACCTCTAATATGGCCATCTCGTTCTAAAGGTTTTAGCATAGAAACATATTCTATAGGCGTTGCTACGTCTACCGTATATACTGTCCAAACCACTTCCTCGTCACTCTCAAAGTCAAAGGTTCCGGATATAACTTCATCCTTTTCCCATCCTTTAATGGTGGAGCTATCATAAATACAAGTTAGTTCTCCTGGCTTAACTGTATAAACTTCTTCTTTGTTCCCTACAAAGAATTGTTTCACTGCTTCTTGTCCCATCTTCAATATATTTTTATGAGGTTGTTGAATAGCGTAGTCTTTCACTTTTACTTCAACAGGTTGATCCCCATTTGTTGTTGCAACTACGATTAACTTTTTGGTTACAGATGTATTATTTAAGTGGTGAACCACTAAACGTCCAATACCTTTACTTACATCTTGGTAAAGGATACCGCTACTAGATACCACCTCAGGGGAATTACTTACAATTAAAGTCCCAGGTACGTCTTGAACCTCTATATCTTCTAACACGTCAAAGGTATTATAGTCTTTGTCTATATAATCTTCGATAAGGTCTCCTGGCTTCCCTCTATTAAAGAGGTAACTTCCGTTTCGTTTAATCATTTCATTACTTACTTCTACTGTACAACTAGCTTTATTGGACCAATTTCCCCATTCATCTTGAATTTCTAAGCTTATTTCATAAGTTCCTGCCTTATTAAAATATCTAGGTTTACTCATTACAAGGCTTCCACCTGTAGTTACGTTTTTATAACGCCATCTTTGACTTTTAATGGTTAAATCATTAGGATTATTCAGTTCAAATACAAAATTTAACTTTTCACCAATATCATAAAGGGTTTGTTCCAGTTTAAAATCCGTAATTTCTAATACTTGTGTTTCTTTAACTTCAATTTTGCGGCTTATCCATTCACTCCAAGTTCCTTCAGCGTCCTTTGCTCGAAGAAAGACTTCTATGATTCCTGGTTGAACATTCTTTAATAATGTTGAAATATTATTTGCTTTTTTATATTCTCCATCTACAATCCGTTTCCACTCTTTTTGTGTAATCTTCAGTCCTTTTGGACTGTAGCTCCCTTCTTTTACTTTAATCGGTTCATCAACTTGATATGATTCTTTTTCAAAGCTAAATAATGCCACTGGTTTCTCTTCATTTGCATATAAAGCTATCGGTAGCATCAAGCATACAAGTACTACCACAATCATTGTCTTTAGTTTATTCATCAGGGCCCCCTACTCTCTTATTTCTTTTATTATATCCAACTCTTACCATAAAATAAATAACCTAATCTCTTTATCCAACATAAGTTGACATTTTAAGAGATTAGGTTAATCTTATAACAACCAAATTATTAAGCTATAATATTATATTGACCCTTTTTAATGCTTTTTATTTGTATATTATAGCAATTTTAAAAGAAAAATAATTTTAGTAATCCTAAAATTACAGATACTGTAACAAGATATTTAGCTATTTTATCTTTTTGTGGACTTTTCACTTTTAAAATAATCCCAGCAACAGCTAAAATTCCAAATACCCAACTTATAATAATCTCTATAGTATAATTACTTGGTAAGCTAGTTGCACTAATAAAAGCAATAAACATACCCAATACTGCTACAATATAGAAAAAGATATTTTGTACTTTTGTTTTTTTTGAAAGAAATAAAAAAGTAATACATAAACCTGATACAACAGCTAATGCTGTAAACATAATAAGTAATAATTCCATAATAATCACTCCTAATCTTTATTAATGATGGATTCATTATAGGAAAAACTTCTGTATTTTTCCCCTATCTAATTCTGAAGAATTCTGAAGACTACAGGTGTAATGCTATGGCTATTTCATAAATACCCTCTTCTTCTACAATACTCACTGTTCCTCTATACTTCTTAGCCAACTGTTTTATATTTCTAAGGCCTATTCCATGACTTTCTATAGTCTTATTCGGATCAATGCGTATCGTATTTTTCTCTATTAACTCTAAGATATCATTCTTCCTTCTCACAACTAACTCTATTGACTTGGTCGATTCAGCGTATTTTATAATGTTCGAACTTAAATTATCAAATATCCGTACCATATCTTGTGGATGAAGCCTAGTCTTAAATTCACCTAATGACTCGAGCATCACTTCCACTTTGAATCCCTCATCTTCTAAAATATCTTCATATTCTTGTATAAGTTGTTCTACTAATAGATGTCCATCGAAAACTTCCTCTGTAACTAATACACCTGTAGACCTATCTGTATCAAATAATAACTCAATCAGTTCCTTTATTTGAAACGCCTTACTTTGAATAATCCCTATATAATCTTCTAGTTTTTCTGTGCTATCATATCTTTTATGTTGAATAAAATCAGAATATGAAATAATTGCAGTAAGTGGTGTTCTTATATCATGAGAAAGTGACTGTATCAACTCTATCCTTTCCTTTTTCAACTCTTCTTCTTTTTGCATATAACTCTCTAATGTCTGTGCTAAATGATTAAGACTATTGGCAAGATCTGATATTTCATCCTCTCCTGTTACATCTATTCTGTAAGATAAATCTCCACCTTCTAGCTTTTGTATAGCTGTATTAATTTCTAAAATATAAGCAAATCTTTGTCCTATCAAAAATAGGACAATACCAAGAAATACTATAATTGCTCCTATAAAACTTACACCATCTATGACACTCAAAATATTATCATTAACCTCAATTTGCTCCCCATAAAATCCATAAAGCTGTATCTTTGTAACGATTGAATAAGACATATTGTACAAAAATCCAAAAGAAAAAAGAGCAATGATTAAGGACAATACTATATGACCTACAAACATTAACGATAGCTTTGGTATTTTATATTTTTTAATCAATATAATACCCCTTTCCCCATGCTGTTTTAATATATCTTGGATTTCTATTATCCTTTTCTATTTTCTTCCTTAAATTTTTAATATGAACCATCACAGCATTATCTCCTACTGCATCTTCCCCCCATACACTTGCAAAAATATTATCTATCGAGAAGATTTTTTTACGATGGGTAATAAGTAGTTCTAGAATTTTATATTCTGTATGGGTCAGTATAATAGGTTGTCCACTTATCAAAACAGATTCTGTATCCACATTAACTTCTAAATCCTCTATTTGAATCTGAGAATGATTCATTTCAACTTGTGGTTGGTAAATATAATAACGTCTGAGTAATGCTTTTACTCTTAAGAGTAGTTCCGAATTAGAAAATGGCTTCGTGATATAATCATCACCGCCTGCTGAAAACCCCATTGTTTTATCTGATTCTTGGGAGTGGGCTGTTAAGAATAAGATAGGTGCAAACGTTTTTTTACGTATTTCTGAAGCTGCAATAAATCCTGATTTACGTGGCATACTTACATCTAAAATAATGAGATTAATATTTTTATCTGCCTTTTCCACTGCCTCTATGCCATCACATGCTACGATGACATCGAATCCCTCACCCGCTAATAGTATATTAAGAATTTCTCTAATTTCCTGATCATCATCTGCTACTAGTATAGTATTATTCTTGTTCATATATTTTCCTTTCTACACAAGAGTTCTACTTGTTCTCTTAGTCTGAGTATACACATCCTTTGTTTTCTTAGCAACGTTCACCCGCCTACTCATACTTAGATATTATAGCAGCATCAACCTTCTATAATATAAGAAAGTCCTATGAGCAAATATACCAACAAAGTATTTACTTCATAGGACTTTCTTACTTTTCTTTACTTAAATATACTTAGAAGCTTAATTTTCAGCTTCTTCCACACTTCTAGATTTATTTTCCTTTATTGCCTAGTACTTGTATTTTCAGCTTATTTCCTACTACTTCTTCAACTATCTTATATATAATTTTCTCTTTAGTATCTCGACTTTGTATGTAAATACTCCATGCATTTCCTAAATCTTTGAGTTGCTGTTTATTAAACTTTAAACTTTGCAAGTACTCAATTGCTTCTTCATAAGAATCCATTATCTTTAGTTTTTGCTCGTAAGATTTATACGTTTCTTGCCAAATAATTTCTTTTTTATTTTCTTTTTTTACCTTTTTAGCTGATAAGCTCGGTTGTAATGTAAGTATATACTCTCCTGCTAACCACCTTTTGAAAGTAGTCTCATCTAAGCCTTCTATAAATTCAAGTGCCATTCGACACCCTTGTAGTGTCTCTTGATGACTTATTGACATGATAGATCCCCCATACGTTCAATTACTTCGTTAACTAAATCCTTAAACTCATCAGCAAGTTTCTTTTCTACAGACATTGTTTTTTCTCTTAGAATAACAGGAATTTTACTCTCTTGCCCCATAACCGTTTGGTTAAAACGTATACGTGTCTTAAAATACTTTAATCCTTGTTCCTTAATACTCTTTTCATACTGTCTATTCACAGTAATTAACTCATCCCCATTACTTTGTACCATTGTTGCTACCGTCCCCATCAACAGAGTCTTAACTGGATGATATGGTAAATTAAAGTAAGCAATATTCTTATTGGACTCTTTTATTAATTCTTCTATATGCCCTTTTAATGTAAGTCCTCCCAAACTAGACAAATGATCTAGCCTAGTTGGTACTAAATAATAATCACTTGCCACAATAGCACTTTGAGTAATAATTCCAAAACTAGGCTGACAGTCAATAAGAATAATATCAAATTCTTTCTTCAGCGATTCCAACCCATCATCTAGCAAATATAATGTTGCAAGCTTATTACCAGCTTCTTTCCTTCTATTTCTACCTAACAGCCCTTGTGCTAGTTCAATTTCTACCTTAAATAAATCTGTATGTGAAGAAACAATCGTTACCGGTACTTTTAAGTACTTATTTACTTCCAAATCTCTTATAAAAAGATTTTTAAAAGACATATATTTGCTATTCAAATAATTATCATACCAATTCTTAATTGTACGCTGCTCCTTATACTTATTAGCCCATTCAGATACCGAAACAAATGAAAATGTAAGGCTAGCTTGTGGATCCAAATCTATTACTAACACCCTATAGCCTTTCATAGCTAATCCTACAGTAAGATTAGCTACAACACTTGTTTTTCCCACACCACCTTTATAATTAACAACTGAAATAACTTCCAATAACATTCCCCCTTTAATTTGCCTCTCTTCTTCTATATATATATGGCTACATAAAAGGGAAATATGTGTAACCTTTAAGTTCTATAAAATTGTTGGTGATTATAGTCTTTCATAAGTTCTGTGTATTCACCTAATATCTTTTGATATTTCATATAATCTTTTTCTTTTAGATTACCTTTTTTATAATGTTCTTCTATCAGGCTAATTGCCTCTTTTCTTGCTTCAATGGCTAAATCTTTATAATTATTTTCTAAGTAAAGCTTTAAGTCATTTATTTGTGTTTCAATTTGAATTTTAATTTGTCTTTTTATTTTATTTCCAAACATATCGCTATCTCTCTACCTTACTATTTATTATTTAAAATTCTATACGTCCAAAGGATTTTTCACAATATAGTAATAACTTTGTTGGTTGCATCCAATTCAATTTCACAGCCAATAGGGAGTGTATACATAGGATGTGTATGGCTACAATCAAATTCTGCTAAGAAAGGTATCTGCCTACCATTTAATACTTCTAATAGCACATCATAAGGTTTACGTCCTGTATTTCCATCTTTAAAAAGTTCATGTTTACCTAATATAATTCCAGATACTCTATCTAGCACTCCAGATACTTTCAAGAGTGAAAAACTTCGCTCAATAGTTGCAATATCTTTTAAGGAATCTTCTATAAAAAGTATATCTCCTTCCTTTATCTCAGGCATATACTCACTTCCCCAAATACCTTCCATAGTATTTAGATTTCCCCCTATTAGCCTTCCTTGTGCTACACCCTCATATACCGTAACTAATTGATTTATATACTGAACTTTCTTTCTAGTTTGCTCTTCCCAGTTAATCATTTCATCGGTCCAAAATTCTGGTGGATTAAGTTTATACGGGAACACTGTATTCTCTATAAGTACCTCCTTAAAATAATCATATGTCATTGATACAAATGGATCAAGTTCACCAAATGAAGCTACTAATGCTGGCCCATAAAAAGTATTGATTCCTGTTTTGCTATAAATAGCAAGCAATATTGCTGTAACATCTGAATAACCTATAATTATTTTAGGATTTTGTTTAAAAGCTTCATAATCTATATATGGCAAAATAGAGTTCGAATTCATTCCACCTATAGTAGACATGATACACTTAATTTCAGGATTTCTAATAAGCTCATTCAGTTCCTCTGCTCGTTCTTGTATTGTCCCTGATCTATAAAAATCTGTTTTTCCTGTTAAACTCCCTTTTACGATATGAAAACCTTTAGCTTCTAAAAATTCAATAGCACGTTGAAATCGAACAGGACAATGATATGTTATGGGAGAAGATGGCGAAAATATCCCAACACCGTCTCCTGGCTGTAGCTTTAATAAGTTTTTCATAAATGAATTACTCCTTATAACTTGTAGATTTTATCTTAATATATTGTTTTTTATTATATATTAATAGGCTTATTTATGAAACCGAAAATAATTTTACTATAATTTTAGTGTATTTTTAATGAATTTATTAATGTTTTCTTATATACTAAATAAGTACTTACTTTATCACATAATTCAAGGAGATTTTTATGAACTATAATATTATTCCTGAACTCAAAAAAGTATCACTTACTAATCAGTCTATAACTTTAAACGACTACATACTTACAGACGAACTTAAAACCTTTATTCCTGTCTGTGAAGAAGTGCTTCAAGCAGGTTCTTATACCGGTACAGGTACTAAACCTATTGTCTACAAAATAGTAACTTACGCTCATGAAGAAGGTTATATTTTAACACTTACTGAAGAAAGCATTACAATTGAAGCCTCTTCTTTTAGCGGTGTATTTTATGGTCTAATGACATTATCTGAACTAGATCGTCTAAATCATGGGGCACTTACATCCGGAGTGATCGAAGATTATCCAGATATGGATTATCGCTCTCTCTCTGATGATATTTCTCGTGGTCAAGTTTCTACTTTTGAACATTTCAAAACCATTATCAGACGCTTAGCACGTTACAAATATAATGTGTATATGCCATATATTGAAGATGTTTTCAAGCTTAAATGCTGCCCTGACTGGGGTAAATACTCTGACGGCTTAACAGGTGATGAATGGTATGCAATATCTCAATATGCTAAAACGTATAATATCAGTGTACGCCCAATTATTAATTTACTTGGTCACTTTGATAAAAATGCTGCCATTGCGTCACTTCAACCGATTACTATTCACAACGAAAAAGATATGCCAACCAGCGTTATTGATCCATTAAATCCAGATGTTAAACCACTTATTCAAAATATTTTAGACGAAGTCATTGAAGCTTTTGGTCCTGGTGTAATCCACGTAGGTGGTGATGAGCCTTGTGCTATTACTGAAGTTTATGGCAAAGAAAGAGGTGGACAACTTTTCATTGACCACTTTACATGGATTCATGATGAGCTTAAAAAGCGTGGCTGCTCTATGATGATGTATGCTGACTTCTTTGCGCCACCATGGGGTGACTATGCAGTAGGGCTTGATCGTGCTCTTGAACTTCCAAAAGGGATTAACTTTGTATTCTGGGATTATGCACCACGTACAAGCTACCCTTATGTAGAAAAATTACATGAAATTGGTCTTACAGTAAGTGTGTCTCCTGGTACTTGGTCATGGAATCGCTTTGCTTGTGATATGAAAGTATGTTGGGACAATACTGCAGGACTTCTTCGTGCCGCTAACGGTAACTCTACACATATGATTATGTCTTGTTGGGGAGATGGTGGAGACTGTTCTCGCGAACTGAACTGGCCAGGATTACTTATTGGCGCAAACTGTTCTTGGGCTACCCAAACGAACTATACTTTTGAACAATTTTATGATATCTATCATGCTGTATTCTTAGGATTAAATCGCGAAGAAGCTGCAGCTTTATATTCTGTATATCACTATGATCGTGTATTAGGCTTAGAAGATAACTTTATTTTCAAAAATGAAATGTATAAATGTGCTTTACAACCAATTACTTTCCAAGCTCGTGAAAAAGCACACCTCCTGATTCCAGAAATGGAAAAAGCTTTAGCAGCTATTAAAGTTTTCAAAACAAAAGTAGAAGAAAAAACAGTAATAGATGCTCTATACTTAAGTGCAAAACGTATTCTCTTTACAGCAAAAAAAATTACTATGCTTCCTTGGCAACAACCTAAAAATCGTGAAGAAGCAAAAGCTTATATCACAGATATCTTAGAACTTGCTGCAGAACTTGAAACAGTACATCAATATCATGAAAAAGTTTGGTTTGATACAAATCGCTTGTCTGACTGGAACTATGTAGATATGCTTTATCTTGATTTAAAAGATGAGCTTACTCGTCTTGCTAGACATATGGCAAATGATAAAGATTTTAATAAAAACTTAGCCCATCACGTTTTCCAAGGCTAAAATAAAATGTCCTCTAAGCTTTACTTAGAGGACATTTTATTATATATTGTATACTCTACTCCATTTTTATATATACTAATATGAAGTAGAAGTTTCATTTAGAAAGGACAACATGGTAATGACATTAAATTTTGATCTTTACGAAACAATGGCCTTGGTTTCTCTTATATTTTATCTCGGTAAATATCTCCGAAATAAAATTTCTATTTTAACAAAGTATTGTATTCCCCCTTCAGTTGTAGGTGGTTTTATTTTTGCCTTGTTAATTCTTTTCTTTAATCTTACAGGTATTGCTACAATTAATCTTGATACAACACTTCAAAATATTTTTATGACTGCTTTCTTTACAAGTATAGGATTCACTGCTAGCTTGAAAATACTTAAACAAGGTGGAATAAAGGTTGCAACTTTATTAATTCTTGCTACCTCTCTTGTTATTCTCCAAAATATCGTGGGGGTTACACTCGCTACTCTCTTTAGACTTACCCCTCTCCTTGGTCTTTGTACTGGCTCTATTCCAATGGTTGGTGGCCACGGTACAGCAGGCTCCTTTGGACCAATTTTAGAAGATATGGGTATTTCTGGTGCCACTACAATTTCTGTAGCTTCTGCTACTTTTGGGCTTATTATGGGCAGTATTATTGGAGGCCTTGTTGCACGTAATCTCATTTTAGGCCATAAGCTTAAGACACCCCATGATGAAAACTCTACTATCCCCCCAGAAGAAGTTGGGGATTATAATGAAGAAAACCACAATATCCTTTCCTTTAAACGCCTCATGTCAGGGGCATGCCTTTTATTTATTGCAATGGGAATTGGTTCTGTAGTTTCTAAACTTATTCAAAATCTTGGCTTAGCTTTTCCTTCTTATATAGGTGCTATGCTTGTTGCAGCTGTTATTAGAAATATTTATGATTTTACTCATAAAGAGTTAGTAGAAAAAGAGATTGAGACATTAGGTGGCTTAAGTCTATCATTTTTCTTAACAATGGCCTTAATGGGATTAAAACTTTGGGAACTTTTTGATTTGGCATTACCACTTATTATTATGCTTATTGCTCAAGTACTTCTAGTTGGACTTTTTGCTTATATAATCACCTATCGTGTAATGGGCAAAAATTATGAAGCTGCTGTATTTGCGTCTGCAATGTGTGGTTTTGGTATGGGTGCTACCCCAAATGCTATTGCCAATATGGACGAGCTCACTAATCGCTACGGTTTTGTTCCTACACCTTACTTCGTTGTTCCTATTGTAGGTTGTCTCTTTATAGATTTTGTTAACTCTGCTGTGATCACTATTTTCATTAACATCATCGCTTAATAAGTCCTTTTTGTTGTGTAATCCTAAGCTTAGAAATGATGAGGTAGATTTTAGATTATCAATCCATGTAGTCTAGCTCTCTTTCTCTCCACTGAAAAGGTCTATAATGTGATGGGCTGTAAGGTGAGTTATTGTATGGAAACTTTCTCCACAGACTTTTTAGAGAGGCTTAGTGAGTAGAATCAAACTGGTTTTAGGAAAATGTTTGAAGAAAAGTGAACTTCTTTTCTGAGTTTTGACCGTTAGTTTGATGAAGTGAACTTAGCCTCTCTTAAAAGACGAGGACTAGAAGTTGGAATACAATAAGCTTGCCTACATGCCCTCACACCTAAACAAATATTTATTCTTTAAACAACAAAAACCATGTAAGAACTAGCCCCTGACGTCAGTTCTTACATGGTTTTCTCTATTTATTTACCTCTTACAGCCTGAGCCATTTCTAATCCAGTCATATAATCTAACTGTCTTGGCTCATACTCTTCATTTTCTTTTTGCCTTGTCATACCTGTATAGTCCCAAGTTGGCTCAGTTGCATCTTCTCTCCAACTTCTATTTTCCCAGTAATAGCCACGGAATGGGTCTCGTGAACGATTCATCTCATCTAATAATGCATTATGTAGTTTATTACGAATTTCTTTGTATGCTTCATCTTCTATTAAGTTGTTTATTTCACTAGGATCTTTTTCTAAATCATATAGCTCATCTGATGTAAGTAAGTTAAGCACTAACTTATGGCGTCCATCAAAAATTGCTCGAATAAGTTGCATACCTCCAAAGCCATCATGATCCACTTCATATCTACCAAATTCCATGAAAACATAATCTTTCACACGTTTTTTAGTAAGAATTTGATCCTTAATACTTGATCCCATAAACATTTTCGGAATAGGTACACCCATAAATTCAAAGATAGTAGGTGCTAAATCAATATGTGAGACAGGATTGTTGTCCACAATGCCCTTTTCTTCCCATTGCTTACAGCTCATAATCAATGGAATATTTGTAATCTCATCATACATTGCTGGCCCTTTACACCAAAGTCCGTGTTCTCCAAAGAATATACCATGATCGCTTGTATAGATAATTAAAGCATCTGGCGCATGTTTTTTAACTGCATCAACAACTCTGCCAATTTGAGCATCTGCAAAACTATTACATCCAAAGTAAATAGGATCTCTTCCTAGTTTACCACTTTTTGTCTGATTAGTTATTGCTTCTTCACTACGCCTTGCTTGATCTTTTTTCAAACCTGCCCATACTTTATGATGTTGTGGCTTATTTTCTAAAGTATCATAGTGTCCTTCGGTAATAGGTATAAAGTAATCATTATAGCTCTCGGCATAATGTGTTGGTGCTAAAAATGGTTGATGTGGCTCATCATAAGAAACAACTAAGAAGAAATCTTCGTCATGATGTTTTTCTAAAAAGTCAACAGCTCTATTACTACATCTATGTCCATAAGTAAATGCCTCTTCTACACCTTGTTTAAAAATAATGTTTTGGTCTCTTGATAAAACCCTTTCTTCTGGGGTAAGCTCTTCTAAATAATTTCTCATATCATACCAGTATTCTTTATCCCAGCCTTCTGGGCATCTGCCCATCCCGAAGTAATCTCCCCCATCTAAATGCCACTTTCCAATAAAAGCTGTATGTATGCCATGATCATTTAATCTTTGTCCAATATGTTGCACATCTTGCCCGATCCCCATTGAATTTGTCCATCCACCTGTAGAACGTGGATATTGACCTGTAAATAACCCTGCCCTTGCTGGCTGACAAACAGGTTGTGCTGTATAAGCCTTTTCAAATCGGATCCCCTCTTCTGCTAGCCTATCAATATTAGGGGTACGCATATGAGGATTACCATAGCATCCTACCATATCTTTGCGTTGACTATCTGTCATTATAAATACAACTTTTCTAATATTACCTTCCATTTTCCACCTCTATTTACTATATAAAATAACCTTCTTCTCTTGATGTATTTAATTATGTTCACAGATTATTATCTCATAAATTTATAATATAGTAAATGTTTGTTGACTTTTTAGTAAATTTTTATTTTTTCTTAGATAAATCTAATGAAGCACCATTCATGCTTTGAGGTTTAAGCTGCCCACGTAATTGTTTTGCACTTGCTAAATAGTAGTGTCTAGCATTGGCACTAGTCTGTATCCTTGCAAGTACAACAAGTCCCTGTGCTTTAAGTTCTTTGGCAATTTCAACTTCTTCTCCAGCAGCTAGTAAAATATCACAAAGCTCTACTGCCCATTGTTCCTCTTCTTGTTTCAATGCCTCTTCAATTTCTTCTATTACCTTTTTTGCTCCACCCATTAATTTTAATGTTTTTTGTGCATTTTTCATTTTTTGCATAGAACCTAAATGAGTTGGATTCCCATCAAACCATCCCAAATAGCCTGTAAAGATGCTTCTTACTGTCCACTCTACTGTGCCATAGTATTCTTGCAAATATGGAAGTTTTTCAAGTTCCTGCGGTAATTTGATCTGTTCAACTAATTCATCAATCGTCATACCTTCATTCATTCCTTTTAGTGTTTCTACTAATACATACTCGATTGCATCACGATAATTTGTTAGGCTCTGTTTAATCTTCTCTTTCCCTACAACAGCTCTTGTATGTCCTGGTAATAAATATTCTGCTTCATAGCTAATCATATGAGTTAAAGCATCTACCCAGCTACTTACATCACGATATTGTCCTCCTCTTATGGCATAAAGATTTGGCCATGATTCATAATAATTATCCCCACAGCATAGAACTTTTTCTTGTGGTAACCATGCAAAAATCTGATCATCTGTTTCTCCAGGGGCTGCAACTAACTCTAACTCAATACCATCTATAGTTAATACTAACTTTTCTTCACTAAAAAGTTTATTAGGTGATAAATTACTTTTTTCTCCGTTGTTATCATTAATTGGTGCAATGCCTAATGATAATATTTCTTCATTTGAAAGACCCGTACCAAATTGCATAGCTGTACGTTTTGCAAAAATATCCTTTAACAAATGACTCTTTCCATACTGAGGATAGGCAGGTATACGTCCTATAATTTCACAATCTTCATCTGCAAAAACACCTGCTCCACATGTATGGTCAAAATGATGATAATGTGTATAGATAATAGTTTTAATCGGCTTATTAGTTATCTTCTTAAACGCTTCTAATACTTCCTTCGCCACTGTAGTTCCATTTAAAGTATCAATGAGTATACATGTACTTTCACCTTCGATTAAAGTTGCTGTACTTGCACCATATCCCAACGCAAAATAAACACGTTCCGTAATTTTTGTAATACCTTTAGGAAATCCTATCTGTGCTTGCTTAATAAGTTTTTCTTCCCCTCTGAATCTTGTCATTGTATACCTCTTTCTTAATTTTAATAAAATACTTGGATATCAAATCATTCTCCTCCATTATACTTTGATATCCAAGCAGCTGCAACCCCTCCCTCAATGTATTATTTTTTATTTATTCTCTCGTTTAAAAAGTTTGAACCAATATAGGTAGTATATTATAGATACATCTTATAACTGAAAATATTACTTTACTTTCTATAACTTATATGTAAAAAAGGAGTGCTATTACGCACTCCCTTACTTATTTATCTATTTTGTAATAATATGTTCTCGCTTGATCTCTACCCGTACAAATCTGTAAAGTTAAATCATCTAAATTATAAACACATGACCATTGTGTATCTGATGGTATCGTTTCATTTAGCCCCTCAATCACACGTGTGCCTTGTGATGGAACGCTAAGTAATAATTCCATAGCTTCCTCTTCATTCATAATGCCACCTGTTTCTTCTTGCTTCGCTTTAATAACCTCATAACGATCTTGGCCACTTCCTTCGTTCATATCATTATAAAGCACAAAGTTTGTTGCAGCTGTGTAGCCTTCTTCTTTGGTTAGCACATGCATTTCATCATCTATGTATTCAATAATTGCAGTATCTCCTGTTGCATCAGCAATTTGGAAATGGTATCCTGTATCCCCACTTGAGTTCATATCATATTGTTCAAGTAAAGCTATAGCTTCCTTTACTGTTGCTGCTTTGTCTAAGATCATACGAATAGCTGACGTTGTTGTAATAGGTACTTTGCCTGTTGATTGATGAACAATCCCTTTATTAATAACAAGTACACCTATCGCTAGTCCTTTTTCATTAATCCCATCTAATGGTGCATAAGGTGCTGCTAAAGTAATCACACGATTTAAAAGATTTTTATCTGGCATATTCTCTGCACTTAATCCTAAATGATTTAAGTTAACAACAGATATAGACTCATAACCATCTGTAGGTGTCGTACGTACAATCATTCCTATAGAAGGTACATAATCAAAGTTTCTACCAAATAAATTGTCCCCTTCTGGTGATGTTGCTATAAATGTACTGCATGCACCATCTGGATTGACTTCAAACGGTATGCCTTTTAATATTTTTTGAGTCACAAAGCCTACAAGCTCATTATCTGTTGCTGCACCCTTTTCTAAAAATTCATCTAGTCCATAATCTGCATGGTAAGTCATTTCATAAAATGGATGTCCATTTAATTCTTTAAAGCTAAGTAATGTACGAATTTCTCCAAAGAATAAAGTTCCTACTCCTATTACCACTAGAAGAAGTACACTGACAATACTTATGCCCGTAATTTTTAATGCTTTTTTCATAACTGATCTCCCTGTATTTATTATTTATGAACTTATTATAAAACAGATTATCTTGATAATCAAATTATTTTTATTTCAAACTATTTTAACTTAAAATTATTTCATCATCAAACTATCTCTTTATACTTTTACTTATTTAATAATCAATAAGTTTCTGTATATTCTACACTCAAATTCAAATATACTTGAACAACACAGAATTACATGTTAAATTTACTTATATATCAGTAATTTTTCACTACAATTTTTACCTTTTACCTCATTATTTATAGCTTTTATTATCAACTTATATCCTAAAGGAGTTTACTTATGCTACATCAAATAATAGAAATTGATTCAAGAGAATGTGAAAAGGCACAACTCTATACTTATTTTTTAGATAACTATCAAGAAATTGACCTTGCAAGAAAAAGGCCTGTTGTCATCATCTGCCCTGGTGGTGCCTATGGATATACTTCTGAACGTGAAGCTGAGGCTATTGCTATTCAATATAATGCCCGTGGCCTTCACGCTTGTGTACTTAAATATCATTGTGCACCAGCAGAGTACCCAACTGCCTTACTAGAACTTGCAAAGACTGTGTCACATCTGCGTCAAAATGCAGAACAATATCACATTGACCCAGATAAAATTATTATTTCCGGTTTTTCTGCAGGCGGGCACTTAGCTGGAAGCCTTGGTGTATTTTGGCATCAAGATTGGTTGCAAACTTTAATGCAGGAACCTATGTCAAACTATAAGCCTAATGGCCTACTCTTATGCTATCCTGTTCTCACATCAGGTGAAAAAGGACATCAAGGAAGCTTTACAAACCTCCTTGGTTCTTCTTATACAGAAGAACTTAAAGCCATGCTTAGCTTAGAAACTCAAGTAACTGAGTATGTTCCTCCTACTTTCATTTGGCATACCCAAACAGATAATGCCGTACCTGTAGAAGGAACACTAATGTTTGCGACTGCCTTACAAAAAGTAAATGTTTCATACGAACTCCATATCTATCCAGTTGGAGGGCATGGTCTAGCTTTAGCCTCCCAAGAAACAATGGCTAACGGATATCCTGGTAGCATTCAAAAAGAATGTCAAAATTGGATTAGGCTTGCTTGTACTTGGGCTCATAATCTCTAAATAACATCTTTCTAAAATATAATAAAAGCAGGTATTACATTATTTCTATGTAATACCTGCTTTTATTATATTTATAAAGTCTTCTTTGTACACCAATAGTACTGATGGCTCTATCAAATTACTCCATACTTAAAGCTTTTTTCAATGCCTCTTTATTAAGATGTAATAATTCTTCAACTACAAACTCTCCATCTTTTCTAATGAGCACACCATCAAACCAAATCTCCCCTCCACCATCTTGTGGTTTATGAGATTGAATAAGGTCCCAGTGAATTGCCGAATTATGTCCTGGTGTAAAATGCATTGTACCAATCATTTTCTCATCAAAAAGTGTATTATAAATGGGTTGTTCCATAAATGGATTTGTTCCAAGAGAGAATTCACAAATATAGCGTGCTCCCTCATCTGTATCTAAAATAGCATTAAGCTTTTCTGTTTCATTAGCTGTTGCCTCAACAATCTTACCATCTTTAAACTTAAATTTAACATCTGTAAAAATAGTTCCTTGATAGTTAGATGGTACGTTATAAGCAATAGTTCCATTTACTGAATCCATTACAACACCGGCCATCCCTACTTCTCCATCTGGAATATTCCATCTTCCACTACATATACTTGTCCAACAATCTTTAATAGAAAATGTTAAATCCGTTCCAGGTGCTATAATATGCACCTTATCTGTTTTATCCATAAGATCATGTAAAGGTTTCATAAGTTCATGGAACTTGGCATAGTCTAATGCACATACATTGAAGTAATAATCTTCAAAAGCCTGTGTACTCATATGCGCTGTTTGTGCAAAGCTATTGGTTGGATAACCTAAGATACACCATTTAGTATTTTGACAGCGTTCCTTAGCATGAAGTGGCCCACTATACTCTGTATAAATCTTCATCTTATCTGATGGGACATCTGACATTTGATAGAGATTATCTACTTTTCTTACTCCTATATAGGCATCCATATCTTTCATACGCTCTAAATCGTATTTAAGTTGATACTCATATTGCTCTTTTGTCGCTCCTAAAAGAAGTGCTTTACGAATCACTTCTGATTCAAGGTTAACAAAAGGAATACCTCCTACACGATAGGCTTCTTCTACAAGTGCTGTAGCAATTTCTTCTCCTCCATTAGGAAGGTCGATTAAAAGTTTTTCCCCCGCTTGTAACTGTACGGAATACTGAATTAAGTTTTGTGCAAGTTTAGTTATTCTTGGATCTCTCATTGCTGCCTCCTAGTTTGTTCGTCTCTCTTACTATAACATATCATATTTATTATTATAAGTTGCAATTATGTACTTCTTTACAGATTTTATCAAATATAATATAATCTCCTGAAAACTTATTATTCCATAGTTTTTGTGCTAATACTTGAATACCTTCTTTAGCTCTATCATAGATATCTTCTTCTGAAACAGGTACATTTATCATATCATTCCAAATAGAAAAAGCACCTCCTAATAGCTGAGGATGTCCTGCCGGGATTGTATATGCCTCTCTGAACATATTTGGCTCCCATGTATTAAATAAATTTTCTTTATCTAAGTATTGTCTATAGTAATTTGCATGAGGTACAATATATAACCTGGTATCATCAGAATTAATAATCTGATAGCCCGCTTCAATCATTTCTATAGCATCCACCCAGTCTAAGCTCCATATATTGATTGTAACACCTTCACTTATAATAGGTGTCTGTCCCTTGAAACTACTTAAATTCCCCCATAATCTTGGTGTCTTACCTTTTGCTTTAATCCATTTCAAATAGTAGTCTGTATAAGCTCTAAAATGTTCTAATACTTCATCACTTCCAAAATATTCATCTGCTCCAATATGTACTTCCTTACATCTAAAGACAGGCATATCTCCTTGTAAATATTCATTCCATAGCTTATCTATAAATTCATACGCTTCTTCTTTCATAACATTAAGATGGTCTCTTCCCTTTCCAATTCCTAATGTTAAATCTTTATTATATTGAGTCAATGCTAAACAATGTGCAGGTGTATCGATCTCTGGCACTATATCTACACTATATTTATCTGCAAAATCTATTAATTCTCCAAATGCGCGCTTTGTATAATGACCATCTTTCGCCGTTAATCCTTGATATGTATCACACTCTAGTCTAAATGCTGAATAAGCCTTCTCCCAGTTTACTTCATCGATATGAATCTCATTGTCATTTAAGTGAATATGAAAATCATTCATCTTATACCATGCCATAAGCTTTACATATGTTCTTAATGCATCCATAGAGGAAAATCTTCTACCTACATCCAACATAAATCCTCTTTTTTTATATCTAGGATAATCTCTAATCATCCCCTGCTCTAATTTTCCTTTTTGACGTTTTAGCATTTGAAGAAGCGTTCTTGTTCCGTAAAATATTCCTCTTGTATGACAAGCACTTATCTTCACAAAGTTATTAATACATAAATTATATCCTTCATCTCCTATAATTTTATCTTCATTACTTAATACAAGTAATATGTCACCTTCCTTAACTATACCACCTATTACTATTTCTAAATCCAAACCTATTTCTTCATTTAAATCCTGTTTTAATATCTGAGCACTTACTATTAACTTCTCTTTAACATTTTCAGAAATTCTTATGATAGAA
This sequence comes from Niameybacter massiliensis, assembly GCF_001282685.1. Taxonomy (GTDB): domain Bacteria; phylum Bacillota; class Clostridia; order Lachnospirales; family Cellulosilyticaceae; genus Holtiella; species Holtiella tumoricola. The sequence goes on from NZ_LN875035.1 coordinate 1,203,393, forward strand.
TTCTTCGTAATTAAGTATTCCCCCTCTAAGCCTATCCATTCTTGTACCTCCGGAATAACATAAGGCTTAGTATTTATAGCTAATGGTGTACCATATTTTCCTGGAACAACTACTTCTAAACCTTTGGTCCACATAACTTCCTGCCCATAAGACACTTTAAAATCTACAATAACCTTCATATCTATAAATGGTGCATAAATATTACCTACATCATCAATAATTTGCTTATAATCTGAACCTAAAAATTCTATCTCAAATCCTTTTGGAACGTAGGGCATTAAAATTTTATGTTGGTTTGGACAAATCATTCTAACTTTTAAATTTTGCACTACTTCTTCAAGTTGTTTTTTTATAGTTATCATATTTTCCCCTTATACAATATATTTCTATATTATTTTAACATATTAAAACTTTATCTTTTAACTCTCTATTTACTAAATAATTGTTTAATTTTTATATATTTTCACTAAGCTTTATCATTTCCATGTCTGACATAATAAATATTTTATGGAGTGAAAACTTAGTAGTTGAGGTAGACCGGTCGGCACTACGTATGTGCTCTCCCTTTCGCTTTTGCTCAAATGGACTAAGAATGTGTAAACTCCTATTCAGTCAGAACGTGCGAAAACTCACTAATGCTCAGACACTCGCATAAAAGCCTTCCTTCATATTCGTTAACACATTCTAAGCCCATTCTCAATAAAAGCTACATGGAGGTCACCCACGCATCACCACCCTTTTCTACTCAGTTAGGTAAGTTTTCACTTCCAGTAGTTCACCGTGGTGAAGAGATAGGAGTAAATGTTTCTTCTTTCAGGGCAAAACCTTCAAGTGTTTGATAAGGCTCCTTCGTCGTTTATTCCTGATCTCAGCCTATCTTAAAAGGTGAGCGTTAGCAAAGCTACTGTGAAGCCTTTCAGGTTTCAATGTCTTTTGCTACTGAATTAAGTAAGATTCGCTTTGTAGAATTGATAGTACTTTTGATCTGAACTCGGAAATGATTAGGCATTTTCACATGAAAGATGTTTAGAAAATGGATCATGTAGTGTAGCTGTCTCTCTACTGGAAAGGCTATGATGTAATGGGCTGTAAGGTAAGTTATTGTATGGAAACTTTCTCCACAGACTTTTTAGAGAGGCTTAGAGAATGGAATCAAACTGGTTTTAGGGAAATGTCTGAAGAAAAGTGAACTTTTTTCTGAGTTTTGACCGTTAGTTTGATGGAATGAACTTAGTCTCTCTTAAAAGTCGAGGACTAGAAGTTGGAATACAATAAGCTTGCCTACATGTCCTCACACTTAACCAAATATTTATTTAATTAAAATGGGACCTCCACCGAGGTCCCATTCTGTTTTATTGTCCAAATACTTCTACACGTTTTCTCTTACCTAAATAATTAATTGCACGCATTTTACATCTACCCATTTCGTTGTGAGCGCAGAAGTTACTAAGGTCCATCAATAAAAATAATGTATCTGTCATAAGGTATTTAAGGTCCTTTAAATCATTTTCATGTTCACAATCTACTTGAACTTCTGCTGCATCATTTAATAATTTTTCAATTCCACCTTGAGTATCTTGGAAAATTTCCTGTAAGCTTTGTGCACTCATAGTCTCTTCTGTTTCTATATACTTCTCTAAAAAAGCTTCTAAAGTCTTATTTATATTTTTATATTGGTCATAAACTTCTACTAGTTCCATTTGATTTCCTCTTTTCTTAAGCTCATTGATTATTAACACTTTCACTATAACATGACTTCTTACTCTACAACAATAAGGGACTATTATGAAATCATTATAACTAGATTTCATAATAGTCTCTCTATCTATTCTATACACTATATTGTCTATTCTTTAACCCCTCCAAGCGCCACGCCTCTTACAATAAATTTAGATAAACATAAATACATAATGACAACTGGCATAATCGCAATGGTAATAAGCATATAAACCTGGCCTAAATCAAATTTCAAGAAATCTGCACTACGTAGTTGAGCAATTAAAATAGGTAACGTCTTTTTGTTACTACTATCAATAATCAAAGCTGGTATAAAGTAATTATTCCAACTGCCTACAAAAGTAAAAATAGCTTGAACTGCCATGGCAGGCTTTAAGATAGGTAATACTATTTTATTAAACGTATAAAATTCTCCTCCACCATCTACACGTGCAGCTTCGATTAACTCTATGGGGAGATTACTTGCCATATACTGTCTCATAAAGAATACAACAACAGGCGCTGCAATAGCCGGTAATATCAATGGCCAGAAAGTATCACGTAGCCCCATATCATTCACCAGCCTTACAAACCCTAGTGCTGATACCTGTGTAGGGATCATCATAATAAGTAATATAAAAGTAAATGCTTTATTACGACCTTTAAATTCATAAGCATGAATACCATATGCTGTCATCGCTGAAAAATAAATACTACATATAGCTGACACTGCCGATACAAACAAACTATTAAATATACCAGATAAAACAGGTAGGTTCTGATTACCTAATACATTTCTTAAGTTTGCCATAAAAGAACCACCTGGCACAAAACTAAAACCTTGTTGAATAGAAGAATTTGACCTTGTGGCATTAATCACTAACATATAAAAGAAGAATAGAGAAAGGAAGGTCAACAGAGCAAGTACTATATAGCAAACCATGCGGTAAAAATGAGTGGACATTTTTTCTTTAGATTGGTCTTTTTGACGGCTCATAGCTTTCCTCCCTCTCCCTTAATTTTTGTTCTTTTAGACTCTCTATTTCCTGTAAGATAAAAAACAATTAAACTAAGTACAGCAGCAATAATGAATAAAATTACAGATAATGCCCCTGCCATACCATAGTTCTTACTATATAGATGGTTATTTAAGAACATGATTAACGTTGTACTTGTATTATTGGGTGCCCCCGTTCCATTGGTTAATATTTGTGGTACATCAAACATTTGTAACCCACCAATAAGAGAAGTTATAATGACATACACTAATATAGGACGTATTAAAGGAAGCGTAATCTTAAAAAATATTTGAGATCCCTTTGCTCCATCCATTTCAGCAGCCTCAAAAGTAGATGTATCAATTCCCATTATAGCGGCCATCAAAAGAATGGTTGTGTTACCAAACCACATCAAAAAGTTCATCAGAGCAATCAGTCCTCTAGTCCCCCAAGTACTTGCTAAAAACCTGATAGGCTCTTTGATGATTCCTGCAGACATAAGGCTACTATTGACAGGACCTATATCTGAAAACAAAGCAAAGAATAACATTGCAAAAGCTGAAGCCATAATCAAGTTAGGCATATAAATTACTGTTTTAAAGAAGCCTGTTCCTCTAAGCTTCAATCTTAAATTAGTAAACCATGCTGCAAGTAGTAATGAAATAACAATTTGAGGGATAAATCCAAGTAGCCACAAAATCATTGTATTCCCCAAATAGGTTATCAAATCTCCTGATGTAAACAAGGTGATATAGTTTTGAAATCCTACAAAATTAGGCCCTATTATTTTCAGCCCACTTCGATAATTTTCAAAAAAACTATTGTAAAAAGTTGATACTAAAGGAACGAATGAAAAAATAAAAAAAGTAATAAAGAATGGTGCTAGAAAAAAGTATCCCCATTTAGAGTAACTCACACCTTTATTTTTTTTGGTTCTTTTTGTGGTCATTATCTCCCCTCGCTTTGTGATCATTGCTGCCCTACTCTCTCATAAGTGTAGGGCAACAATTTTTATAAACTTTCAACTTTATCTATTATGGTCTCTTAAGTTCAGGATATTTAATAAGTGCATCTTTGTAGAAATTATCAAGCGCTTGGTCTTTTGTTACTGTGCCATTAAAGTAATCCATAAAGGCTTGTTGGAAAGATTCATTTAATCCTTGATCATAAGGAGAAATATTATCCATGCTAATGTTTTTTGCAGAAGCATTAAAGAGCTTAATATGATTTTGACCACCTAAGAATGCAGATTGGAAATCACTTGATCCAATCTCTTCCATTGCAGCCTTATTATTAGTGTAGTCTTGTGTATCTAATGTAATTTGTTTCATTGTGTCACTATCACAAGTAAGTGTAAGCATAACGTCTTTTATTGTGCCCAAGTTATCTGTACCCTTTGCTGCACAAATCCAAGTTCCACCCCAATAATAAGCTTGTGGTCCTTCACATACTGCATAGTCGCCAAATATCCCATTCCCTACTTCTTCTTTTCCACCTTCTGCTATTGGTGTTTCAAGAGAGTTACCTAACAATGTAAAGTTAATACCCCATGTTGAATAAAAGAATCCAAATACATCACCACTTAGTCCTTGATCTTTTGCCCAACCATCGTTCCATAATGAGGTTTTGTTATTATAGCCCTTATCTGTATAAGTCTTAGTTTGGTCTACCCACTTCATCAAATTATCATCTATATCGATAACATTATCGCTTCCTACCCAAGGTGTTGAAACATTATTTGAGAAAGTACGATAGCTATCATCAAATCCTGATAACATCTTATAACCTTTTGCTGCTGACTTTTCAGCTACAGCATCAAATTTCTCCCAATCAGATAAAGCAGCTTGAACTTCTACTGGATCATCTGTTCCTAATACATCTTTTGCAATGGAACGACGATATACGAAAAGTCCTGGTGTTGCTTGCCAAGATACACCCTTTAATGCACCATTACTATCTGTTGTAATTTTTTGGGTATAGGTATATTGATCTACAAGATCAGCATCTGTTAAGCCAATATCCTTTTTAACATCTAAGGTATACTCTGTATCTACATATTTAAGTGCGTAGTCGGCTTCTACTAAAAAGATATCAATTTTATCATCTTTGGCCGCGGCATCTTGTTTTAATAAATCTTCATCTAACTTATTTTGGTACTGATTATTTTGATTTGGCGTGATAACCCATTTAACATTGATATCTGATGGCAGTTTACTTGCATAGTAATCATTGAAACGACTTTGGAATTCTTCATTCCATGCATAAATAACAAGTGTTTTTCCTTCCTCTGAATCTGTCGTATCTGGTTGTGTTGTCTCTGAAGTTGTAGTCTTAGTATCTGTATTTGTAGATGTTTGCTCATCTGATGTTGAAGGAGTAGATGTTGAAGAATCTGCAGTTTGCCCTGAACAGGCTGTTAAAGTAGATAATAATAATACCTGTGCTAATAATAAAGACATATGTTTTTTCATTAAAATACCCTCCTCAATTTAACTTCCTTTTACTTGCTATAACTTTTTCACTGAGTTACCTAATAGCAACTCCCCTTTTACAATGACTTGTTGTGGGATTGCTGTCTTTGGTTTTTCGATCAGTTCAATTAATCTAAGTGCTGCTAGCCTTCCTAATTCATCTGTATTTTGTTTGAGGGTTGTAAGTGAAGGTTCTAATACTCTAGATAAGTAAATGCCATCATACCCTACAATACTTATATCATCTGGTATACGAAGTCCTGCATCCTTGATCACATTGATACCACCAATGCTAGAAAAATCATCAGGAAAAATAATACAAGTAGGAGGTATCGCAAGTTCTAGAAGTTCTTTTGTCTTTATTGCTGTTGCCTTTGGATCATGATAAATCGCCTCACATACATATTCATCAGGTATCTTCATTTTTAGCTCTTCGCAAGTCTTATAAAAACTTGCTAACCTTTTTTGAGTAACTGAAGTATCTTCTCCATGGATAAATGCAATTTTTCTATGTCCACACTTGTGTATATACTGTACAAGTTGTTTCATACCATCTACATTATCTGAAAGAATAGCGGTTCTATCATTAAAAAGATGATCTATGGTTACAACAGGTATATTCCCTTCTATAAGCTCCATCACCTCTGGTGCCCTAAAGTCAACGCTTGCTATAACAATGCCGTCATAGCCACGGTGCATGCAATGTTGATAATAGCTCATTGGTTTGCCTCCAATGTTTTGGCTAATAAAAGTAATAGCATATCCATGCTTTTCTGCTTCTACTCTAAAACTTTCAAGTACACAAGAGAAGTACTCATGAGTTAATCCTCTTTGTGTTTTGTCGGTAAATAATACACCTAGATTATACGTTCGGTTAGTTTTTAAACTTCTTGCTGCTGCATTAGGCATATATCCCATATCACGCGCTACTTGAATAATCTCTTCTTTCTTTTTCTCACTAATATCTTTGTGCCCATTTAGTGCCTTGCTCACTGAAGATGTGGAAACTCCGCATGCTTTTGCAATATCTTTAAGTGATACCATACGCCTCCTCTCCTTGCTCCTTTCCTTAATCGTTTGAGTAACTTTCTATACTCATAATTTATGCAGTATGCTTTTTTATAATGACAATTTTATGAACTTTAAATAATTTTTTATCTCTAATTTAATATTTTTAGGTACTCATACACAGTTCTTCTTAATATATATACAAATATAATACGTTTGATTTTACTCAATCGTTTTCGTAAAATTTATTATCGAATGGAGTGACCGTTATGAAATTTGGCTTTTTTGATGATGTCCGTAAAGAATATGTAATCACTACTCCCTATACCCCACTTCCTTGGATCAACTACTTAGGTAATGATGGATTCTTTAGCTTAATCTCTAATACTTGTGGTGGCTATAGTTTCTATAAAGATGCCAAGCTACGCCGTATTACAAGATACCGCTATAATAATGTACCAAAAGATACCGATGGCAGACACTACTATATTAAAGAAAACGATGTGGTTTGGAGTCCTAGCTTTCTCCCTGCAAAGACACCTCTAGACGCCTATAGCTGTCGTCATGGGCTTGGATACACAATCATAAGTGGGACAAAAAATGATCTCTTAGCTGAACTAACTTGTTTCGTACCTTTAGGCAAGACTTGCGAAATTAATCAACTCAAATTAATGAATCAAAGTGACACCCCTAAAACTTTCAAGCTCTTTAGTGGGATTGAGTGGTGCCTTTGGAATACTATTGATGATGCTCAAAACTTCCAACGTAACTTGAATACTGGAGAGCTTGAAGTAGATGGCAGTACTATTTATCATAAAACAGAGTACAGAGAACGTAGAAATCACTATGCCTTTTATACTGTGAATAGCCCTATTACTGGTTTTGATACTAATCGTGACTGTTTCTTAGGTTCTTTTAATAGTTGGGATACACCTGTAGCTCTTAATCAAGGATGTAGCAATAGCTTAGGAATAGGTTGGTCTCCTATGGCAAGTCATCAGATTGAAATAACTTTATCTCCTTATGAAAGTAAAAGCTTTATCTTTATGTTAGGTTATATTGAAAACGAAGAATTAAATAAATGGGAAAGTGATGGTATCATTAACAAAGTACCTGCAAAAGCTCTTATGAGCGCCTTCGAAACAGATGCTCAAGTAGATACTGCACTGCAAGAACTTGCCACTTACTGGGAAAATCTTCTTGCTAACTTCTCTATTCATAGCAGTGATGAAAAACTTAATCGTATGGTTAATATCTGGAACCAATATCAATGCATGGTTACTTTTAATATGAGTCGTAGTGCAAGCTATTTTGAAAGTGGTACCGGGCGTGGTATGGGTTTTAGAGATAGTTGCCAAGACTTGTTAGGTTTCGTTCATCTTATCCCTTCTCGCGCAAGGGAAAGAATACTGGATATTGCTTCTATTCAATTTGAAGATGGCAGTACCTATCATCAATATCAACCCCTTACTAAGCGTGGGAATAGTGATGTAGGAAGTAGTTTCAACGATGATCCCCTCTGGCTTGTTGCTTGTACCAGTGCCTATATCAAAGAAACAGGAGACCAAACTATCTTAGATGAGCTGCTCCCTTTTAATAATGTTCCAGGTAGCGAACAAACGTTATTTACTCACCTTGAAAAAAGCATTTCCTATACCCTTACCCACTTAGGCCCACATGGACTTCCTCTCATTGGCAGAGCAGATTGGAATGACTGTCTTAACTTAAACTGTTTTTCTGAAGAACCTGGAGAAAGCTTCCAAACTTGCTCCAACTTTGAAAGTGGTAAGGCAGAAAGTATCTTTATTGGAGCCATGTTCGTAAAATACGGCAAAGAATATGCTGAACTTTGTAAACGCTTTGGCAAACCTAATGATGTAGCCTATGTTCTTGATAGTGTGAGTCAAATGGAGCAAGCACTCTTAACCTATGGCTGGGATGGTGAGTGGTTCTTAAGAGCATATGATGCTTTCCTTAATCCTGTTGGCAGTAACAGCTGTGATGAAGGCAAAATTTTCATTGAACCACAAGGTTTCTGTGTAATGGCAGGTGTAGGTTTAGAAAATGGCTATGCAAAAAAGGCCCTCGAAAGTGTAGAAAAACATTTAGCTACGCCATATGGTATCGTACTCCTTACACCTTGCTACTCAAAGTATTACAAAGAACTTGGGGAAATCTCAAGCTATCCACCAGGATACAAAGAAAACGGTTCTATCTTCTGCCATAACAATCCTTGGGTAAGTATCGCCCATACTTTAGTTGGTAATAATGAAGAAGCCTTTGATGCTTACAAGAGAATATGTCCCGCTTACCTAGAAGAAATAAGTGACATCCATGCTACAGAACCTTATGTGTATAGCCAAACCATAGCGGGTATAGCTTCTTACGATTTAGGGCAGGCAAAAAATAGCTGGCTCACTGGTACTGCTGCTTGGACCTTTGTCAATGTCAGCCAATATATCCTTGGTATACGCCCAACCTTTGATGGCCTTCAAATTGCTCCTTGCCTCCCTCAATGTCTCAAAAGCTATATAGCTACCCGTCATTTCCAAGGTTGCACTTATCAAATAGAAGTTCTTACTTCCCCAGTAGGTGAGTATAGTTTAACTGCTGATGGCAAAAAAATAGAGGGTAATATACTCCCTCTTCCACAAGGCAAAGAACTTTGTCATGTTACTGTTATGGTTTAATCTGATTACTACACATGAAAAGGTAGTAAAGGAGATGGTATTGACTCTAATAGGTGAATTATAATTAACAATGATACAGTCATTTCTCTTACTAACCCAAAATCACAGTGACTAGTACTACCAATTAAATAGCTCAATAATACAAAAACGGAGGTCCCATAGACCTCCATTTTTTAACTTATAACCTCTTTATTACGTTTGTATACTACAATACCAATAATCATGGTCGGAATGACACCTATTACTAAAGCAAGTGATGATTTAAAAGGTGAATCTACTATATAATTATATACTGTTGGAAGAATCGCTAATACACTATAACAGATGATTAAATGAATCACCTTATTAAAAGTATTTTGATTTTGAACATACCACTGTGTTGCAACAAAAGCTATTATCATAGCGATCCCCATAACTCCAAAAGCCATTTTATCTTCCATACCTGCCATAATATCTACTTTTAAAATAAGCGCTAATACAATGCCTGATAAAGAAAAGCCTATGCCTGTTATCATCATTGCTAGACAAGCTGTTTTATACTTATCTGACACGAAACTTTTCTTAGTAGCCTTTTGAGTTCTTGTAACAAAGTAAGAAAATAACAAAGTTTGTATGAGAATCTCTGGTGCTCCTTTTAAGTGGAATTCTAGAGGAAGTTGTGTGTAAATGATTCCTTCTATGGAACAAGGCGCAGGTCCAGGTGTATTAATAATACCTACAATAGCAAGGACTGCCCATAATTTTAAAGCACCATATTTCTTCCCTATAAAACTATCTTTGACTAAAAGCAAAACACACCCAAACAAAGCTCCTCTCACTATCTGTACCAAAGGTCCTATAACTGCACCTATCCCATATGCTGGTCGCATAAAGTACTTTGCATTACCTAATTCAAATAACCCTTCATAATTAAATATTGTAGAAAAAAACATTCCACACAAAATGTATGTGATCACATGTATCGCTGTTACTTTTCCAATAAACTTTAAATTTTGCTTCATTCTGATCTCCCCTTAACTTCTATTTAAAATCAATTTATTTATAAGTTAAGTATAAAGAAATCAGCTTTCTTATTTTAGTGTTAAAAGTCACCTTCTTCGTATGACTTTAGTCATATTCTTATATTTACTAGTAATTGATTAATTTTTTCACTAATTCGTCTACGCTCTTCGTATACCCATTTTTCATCAAAATCTAGCTTAAAACTTTTTGAAAAGGAATAATAAAGATTTACTTTCTGATAATAAGTTTCTAAAGAATTAAGGCCTCTTTCGCCCTCTGATGGTTTTGTAAGTGATGTCTCCTTTCTAATAAAATACTCTTCTACAAAATCAAGGAAAGTATCACATAATGCTTCATTGCCCACATCAAAAGGTAATTTCATAAGCCGCCACTGTTTACGTTCACTAAGTTGATATTTTTTGACTAACTCTAATATAATCAAATAATCCCTTACATCCATCTTGCGATAAAGATTTGACTTTTCCTCTCTCGTTGCCCATAGTGCTAACTTTTCCTTAAGTGGTAACTCTTCTATTTTAAGCAAAGCCTCACTCGGACCAATAACAGCCTCTCGTATTGGTTCATCTTCGCATTCTATTCTCTCCTTAACAAAAGCATTTCTACCACATGATGCACTGACATAACCTACTTCATAAATGCCTTTTCGCCCTGCTCTTCCTGCTATTTGTTTGACCTCCTGAGAAGTTAAATACCTAACTTCATCACCGTCAAACTTCTTAATATCCATAAATACAATGCGTCTAATAGGTAAATTAACACCCATGCCTATAGCATCTGTTGAAACTAAGAGCTGATTTGTTTTGCTAATAAAGTCTTGATACTGAAGCTTCCTCACTTCTGGTGGCAAATCTCCATAAATGATACTGGTCTTGATTCCACGATCTTTATATCTTTTGGCAAGTTCTAATACACGTTTTTTAGAAAAAGTAATAAGGGCATCTCCTGGCATAACCCCTTGCAAATCAAAATACTGTTCTTCCACTTCAAGGGGTACATTTCTTACATAAGTCTTAATTTCTATATCATCTAGACAATCTTCTAGTATTTTAACAAGGATTGCTTCAGCATTTTTTGCACCACATACATGCAGTTCTTTACATTGTAATCCAAGTAACGCTCTTGTCCATGCTGCACCACGCTGAGCATCTCCTATCATCTGAATCTCATCTATAACAGCTACATCATATCGTTCTTCTATATGCAGCTTTTCAATTGTTGAACTAATATGATTTGCACCTTCAACGTCAATCTCTTCTTCACCAGTAAGCAAATTGCACTTTACCCCCTCATCATTAAGGCGTTCATAAATCTCTAACGCTAATATACGAAGTGGTGCAAGATAAATACCTTTTTTACTTTCCATAAGCCTTTGTAGAGCATGATAAGTTTTACCTGTATTTGTCTCTCCTAAATGAAGATATACTTTTCTCTTAATGGTACGTGTCAGTACATATTCATCCTTTGGATTGGCTGGAAAATGTGTTTCAAAAGCTTTTGCAACTTTTTTAGGAATATGGGTCTTCATCAGAATTGTAATAATGCCTGAATTCAAATACCCTTCCGGATTATCTGCTATGATTTCAGCAAGCTTATAATCTTGCTTATTTTTCACATTATAATCTTGTAGTAATCTTTCTGAAAGATCATCTAAAAGTTCTCTATAACCTTCATAAATATCATCAATTTCTTTTATACCACTGCCCCTCATCTGCCCTAGAACTTTTAATTTTTTACGGACTGCTGCTTCATGGCTCCAAAGCTGAGAAACTCTTGTATATGCCACAATTTCTTTAATTTGACCTAATTGTTGTTTTAGAATTTTAAATTCCTTGTCTGCCTGCTTGTTCTTTTTCATAAAAACAACCCCTGTTCATTGTCCTTATAAAGATTATTTTAAACTTATATATGCTTTTTATTTATAAATAGTTCTATCAATTAAACCCAATATTAAAAAAGTTGCTTGTCTTAAAACATATTCCTTAATTGACGTAGGTATTCCAATAAAAAAAGAGATTACCTAAGTAATCTCCTTTTTTTATTTTCATCTGATTTATTATTTTTGTTTATGTTCTTCAATTAATCTTTCAATCGTTTGTTTACATCTTGCACCATGACAAACACCTGTACCAGCACCTGTTTTTTCACCTACTGCCTCAAAGGTTATAGCACCTTCTTTAATAGCTTTTATAATCGTTTCTTCTGAAACACCTTTACATAAACATACGTTAGCCATTTTAAACCTCCTATTAGTATCTTATTTCTCCTTTATTTTATTACATATTTATTGTATTATACATTAAATATTTATTATTTACTAATTTTGATAGTATATCTCTTGACTATCTTTTATCTACATGTTATTATATTGCCCACTTTAAATTTGCCTTTACAAACTATCAGGAGAACTAAATGATAAATAATGATTATATATTAGAAATACTACAAAAAACTATCGATACACTTATGGAAAATAAAAATTCTATTCTTTCTATTTCAGAAACTTTAAAAACTGAATATGAACAAAAAAAACAAGAATTTACTACTCTACAAAAAGAACTCCCCTCCCTATTTCAATATACAAAAAAACTTAGACTTGCAGATCGACAATTACGCAACCAACTCTCTGTACTTTCTTCAGATTTTTCTATTGAAGGTCATAAAAAGTTACATGCTATTTTTCTACAAGCTAGTGAAATTCATGCTCAACTTCTAAAAGCTGAGGAATCCGAGTCCACTTTAGTAAGACGACGTGACTCCTTAGAATTAGATATTAAACGTAATCTCTCAACTATTGAAAATGCCGAAAATGTTGCAAGACAACTAATGGCTTCTCTATCTTATTTACAGACAAGCTTAATCACTATTAATGAAGAAAATAAGACTGATAATCAATATAGTATAGATGGATCTTTTAAGCAATATATCTCCTTTATTACTTGTATCGAAAACGAAAAACTTCGTATTGCAAGAGATTTACATGATGGACCCGCTCAACAAATTGCTAGTGCAAAAATGCACATAGATATATGTGAATCAGTAATAACCAAAGATTTGCACCAAGGCCTAAAATTCCTTTCTAATTTAAAAAGAGATTTATCTCAAACACTTATAGAAGTACGCCAAATTCTTTTTGACTTAAATCCTGCCCCTCTAGAGAAGATGGATTTTAAAGATGCATTAGAAAATATGATTTATTCTATTTTAGATATTGAAACTATGAACATCAGTTTTTTCTATAATATTGACTCCAATATGATTTCACTTAATATGCAAAAAACACTCTATCGCATAATGCAAGAACTGATTAATAATATAAAAAAATACTCCAAAGCTACACAAATCATACTTCGTATTTATACTGCTAATGATTTTATTTATATTAACTTAATGGATAATGGAATTGGTTTTGCTGTCCCAGATAATCTAGATACTTTTCATATTGCCAACAAATCTTATGGACTTAGTAATATCTCTACACGTATTGCAGAACTTGATGGAAAACTTATTATTAATAGTGATTCTACAAATGGTACTTCTTTCAAGATCCAAGTTCCCAATCATACTTTTTAGACATTTTAAAAGGCAAGAAGCGTTTCTAATTAGAAACACATCTTGCCTTTTTATTATGCTCAATATGTATTAACCTTGTACATCAACAAAAATAGGATTACTGTAGAACCATAAATCTGAATAGTTATGGTCGTTGATAGAATCCGCAGATGGTCTTTCTTTTACTTCATCTCTTAATGGATTCCCCATTTCATCAGTTTGGCCTTCTACATTTATGTCTAAATTGGTACCTCTTAATCTGTAATAACGATCTTTATCAGCTTTTACTGTAAATGTAAGCGTATTATATCCTTCTTCATCTGTAGTCCAATCTTCACTTGTAAATGTTTGAATGACTCTTGTAGTTTCATTGGTAGGATTTGTGTAGTCTTTGCTACTTTGACTCACTTTCCCTGTTACTTCACCGGAAATGAGATCAATATGGTCTACAGCCACCTTATTGGTTGTTTCTGTATCTGTTCCAAAAATAGTTTGATAGTTGTTTACCTCTGGACTTTTGAAACGAACTGTAATAGTCACTTCTTCACCTTTTTGAACTTTTAAGGTACTACCCATCTCCACTTTTTCTGTTTTTCCCTTTGCAGTAAAGTCTAAAGTATCAATTAAGTCACCTGTGACTGCAAATGATTTACCTGAACGTAAAGCATCTGCAAGGTCGTTCATTCTATCACCTTCTACCCATGTGTAGTTTCTTGAGTATTCGCCTGGCCAATATCCACTATATGATCCACCTGTAGGATCTTTTCTCACTTTAAAATGGAAATCTGAATTAGCAAAAGTGAAGAATCTTCTTCCTTCTCCAAGTAATGCATCCCACATACCACCTACTTCAGCTAACATACCATCTGCACCACCGTATACTTCTTTACTTTCACCTCTACCATCATTAGACATTTGATTTCCTAAAATACCTTCAAAACCAAATACAATATTTGGCGCAATATCGTTCATTTTACGGATATACTCTATTTTAAGTTCTGCTTCTCCACCATCTTTACGTGCAGGGTGATTAATAAGTACATAGCTGTTTGGATAGTTATCTTTTAACCATTGTACTGCTCTAAATGTATTTTCTTTTGTATTTTCATTATGGCGCTCACCATATTTTTCTACATCTTCACTTGTAAAATAAGTATCTTTTGTTTCTTTACTAAAGAAATATTCAAAGGCTTTAATCCCCTCTATCATTTCTTCTTCGTTCGCTGCAACAATCCCTACTGCAGCATGATCAAGTCCTAGCATATCCCACTCAAATCCTGTAAAGATTAATTTACCTTCATATTTTCCTTCAGCTTGAAGTTCCTTGATCTTAGCAATCTGTTGTTGTAAACCTTGATAAAATGCAAGATCTTGCGCCATACCCTCTGGATTTCTAAAAGATGGTCTTAAATGGTCTGCAAGTACTAAGTAATCAAAAGCTGCCCCCTCTGCATCTGTTGCTTGTGTTGGGAGTTCCCAAGCTGCTGCCTTGCTCCAACCTTCTGATTCAAGATTAATCTCCTTAAATGCTGCATCTAGTATATGTTCTGTTATTGTAACCTTCTCACCTGCGTCTTTGGATTGAGTTGTATGAAGATGATATTCTCCACTCATCCATTGCCCATCTGTACTTTTTGCAAATAGGGGTACTGCACCTTGCATAATCATCATTGTTGCTAGTGACATTGCTACAACAAATTTTCTATTTTTAGTCATATTAATTCCTCCAGTAAATCATTCTAGTCTTATTTTGCCTGGGTGTATAATATGATATCTAAGTTAAGAATTTATAGGGATTAGGTTAAACTTATGTTAAACACAAATTAAAGTTTAGTCATCTTCTTCATTATCATCGTCCTCGTCATCACCTTCTTCATTGCCATTATCTTTGTCCTTATCTTTATCATTTCCCCCTATTTCATCATCTTCTTTATCTTTTATTTCATTTTCTTTATCATCATCTTCTTTGTCTTTATCTTTGTCTTTATCTTTTATTTCATCTTTCTTATCATCATCTTCTTTATCTTTGTCTTTTATTTCATCTTTCTTATCATCATCTTCTTTATCTTTGTCCTTTATTTCATCTTCCTTATCATCATCTTCTTTATCTTTATCTTTATCTTTATCTTTATCTTTATCCTTGTCTTTATCCTTGTCTTTATTCTGATTATTTATCTTATCTTTTATGTTCGTACTTGCTCCATTACCTAAATGATTAAGATTATTCATTGCATCAACTACATCATCTTTTTCTATATCATCATCTTCTTCTACATCATCTCTCTCATCATCCCAGTCATCAGTCTGACTCTCCTCATCCATCTCTTCAATGTACTGGATTAGACTTGGTATATCCATATTTCTAAAATCAACATCTTCTGATTTTTCCTCTAACAAAATACCTGCGCTATATCGCCCTAGACTTATTGCGTCCTTTTGTGAAAGTGTATACACTTGTTTATCACTAGGCAAGTAAACAATATGAGCATTTTTAAAGCTTTCTTCCATATAGATTGAAAGAAGTCCACCTAGATCAAGTGAGTTGCCTTTTAAGTCTGCATAGCTTACAAGAATAAAGTCTTCTACTGATTTAAACCCTTTACGTTCCAACTCCTCACTTAATGTATTAAGTGCACGCTCTAAAGGCTGTCCCTTTAACCCTTTTAATTCTAACTCCATACTATCTTGATTTTTATCAATGATTTTCTTAACTACTCCTTGTTTATTAATTAAAAGCTCAATACTTGGATTGATATCCAACGACACAACTGCAACTGGAACCTGAATGGTATAAAAAATAGGAAGGAGTACAAGAAGAAAAGCTGCTGCCAATGCGACTAATGTACTTGGCTTACAAATACGTGGAGATGTATAAGTAATAATATCTTCATCTATAAAAAAGATTCTTTGTCCAACCTGCATATCTTCTTTTAATTGAATACGATGGAATTGCCCTCCCTTTTCCATAACAACCGCATAGGATGAGGAAATAGACATAATAACACCTTTTTTTAACATAATACACCTACTTTCTTATCCATAATTTTAGATTACGAAGATTTTTATCAAAAATAATAATCACCGTAATAATAAATTTTTTACTTCCTTTAAGGATTTTCTGAGTAATATTGTATTTAAGAGAAATCCTTGTTATGGGTAGCCGTTTTTTTAGGTACATCAAATCCACAAGAGGTTGATCTTTACTTACTTTTTCACTAATATCAATAGCATTCGTACGCGTCTTTTCATGCTTAGGTGCTTCTGTACATAATGAAACTAAATCAAACTTAAAATCTTGTAAAACTGTTGTAAGCACCTGCACTTCTTCAGCTACTAGATCTACACCATCTAAAGTTGTCTCTAAATACTCTACTTTTAATTGTCCTATATTAATAGCTTGTTCTGTATCTAGTGAATCCAAAATTGCATGCTTCTTTTCGCTATTTAAGTAATTTAAAAGACGACTTCTAATAACCAATTGAGCAAATGGAAGAAAGTCTCCTTTATGAGCATCATATTTACAAATGGCCTCATAAAAAGAACTTAATCCAATACTAAATTCTTCATCATTTTCTATAGATACATAGCGATGTGTAATTGAGGATATAACCTTAACAATAAAGGGGATATAATCTTCAATCAAATCATCTGCATCAGTATAAATTTTATTATGTACACTAATATTGATCTGCATAAACTTCCTCACTTCTTCAAGAATAAAATATCTCCCTTATACTATAAAATACATTTCATGTTTTGTCATTGGGTACTCTTTTTTCTTAAATATATAAAAAAGCCTGAAATACCCTTCCATGAGTACTTCAGGCTTTCGCTCTATTTATCTGCTCGTGCTGGCAGACCTTCATATAGGTAGATAACTAAGAAACCATCTGTAAAATAGTATTCTCCAAATTCATCTTCCTCAACTTTTCCTTCTAACCATTCTTGTTCATCTTCCTCAAAAATAGTAATATCTTCACCACCAACCCAATAAGTCTCTTGATCTAACCCAAAGTACCCTTGATCATTTCTGAAAAGCATACCTTCTTTCATTTTGTCACCTCATTTATAGTATAAATAGCTAAAGCTATTATAATACTAGAGTGCCCTTTTGGCTATATCTAAATTTCTTAACTTATATAACAACTTATCTGAACTATTTTCACCAAGGTTTCTTAGCTCCTTGCCAAAGTCCTTTCACTAACTTCTTTCATTATCTATCTAAAAACAGTACGTCTAGTATTTTTCATATTTAAACAGAACTGCTTATTCACTTTAAAATAATTATATTTAACAAATCTCTCCTCTATGAATTCCTCTCACTTTTGTATATCTAACTATTAACTTGTATCTTTGCATTATATACTCTATAAATAATTTTTAAATTATTATAGCATAAAAAGCTCTATTATTATT
The DNA here is from genome assembly GCF_001282685.1 of Niameybacter massiliensis. Classification (GTDB taxonomy): domain Bacteria; phylum Bacillota; class Clostridia; order Lachnospirales; family Cellulosilyticaceae; genus Holtiella; species Holtiella tumoricola. The sequence continues at coordinate 1,221,264 of NZ_LN875035.1, forward strand.
GAAATAGCATGCTATTCTAAATTGAATGTGTAAACGCAAAAAGGGCAGTTGTGAACTAATCTATTGAGTTCGCTACACAACTGTCCTTTTTCTATCTATTTAATATATCCTCTTTCTACTAAAAAATCATGTGCAACCTTTTCTGGTGCCTTTCCTTGTACATCTACCCTATAGTTAAGCTGCATCATATCCTGATCTGTAATTTGACCTGTTAAGGTCTCTAGGACTTTTTCAAGTTCAGGATATTTTATAAGTGTATCCTCTCTCACTAAAGGTACTGCATAATACGGAGCAAAAAAGTTTTTGTCATCTTCTAATACTACTAAATCAAACTCTTCAACTAGCCCATCCGTTTTAAAGACATCTATAACATCACTCTCTCCACTATCAATAGCACTATATCTTAAAGCACCATCTACTGCTTTAACTTCTTTAAAATTTAAATCATAAACTTCTTGAACTCCTATTAAACCATCTATTCTATTTGCAAATTCAATAGTTGTTCCTGCTATTAACTCTTTCTCAATAGCTTTCAAATCTGATATAGTTTTTAAATTATATTTTTCCTTAGTATCTGGTCTAACTGCAAGTGCATAAGTATTATTAAATCCTAACGTTGGTAAAGTTTCTATTCCAAACTTCTCTCTATATTGTTCTTTAACTCTAGTATACATTTCTTCAGGTGTGTTATAAATATTTTCTTCACCTAATACATTAACTAGCATCGTCCCTGTATAATCTACATAGAGATCTATATCCCCCTTTTTTAGAGCTCCGAATGCTACCTGGGTACCTCCTAAATTTAATTTAGTCTCTACATTCAAATCCGTTTCTTCTTCAATCAGATAAGCTAACATAGAACCAACTATAAGTTGTTCCGTAAAGTTTTTAGAACCTATTACTATTGTATCTTTTCCTGTTGTTTTCACAAAATTTACCTTACCTAGTATTCCTACACTTAATCCTATAATTATTAATATTACTATTACGGTTTTAGGAGTTTTCTTTGAATTTTTAATAATCAACTCTCCATTGCTTCCTTTAATTCCATTAGGTGTTACACTTTTTTCTATTACTCCAATTACATAATCCATAAGTAATGCTAGAATAGCTGCTGGTATAGCTCCTAATAAAATTAAATGATTGTTAACCGTTTGAATTCCTGAAAATACTAAATAACCAAGACCACCTGCACCAACAAATGCCGCAATAGTCATCAGCCCTACAGCTGTAACAGATGCAATTCTAACCCCAGCCATAATAACTGGCATTGCCAAAGGAATTTTTATTTTTATTAAAATTTGTCTAGGTGTCATTCCAATTCCTTTTGCTGCTTCTATAGTATCAGGATTAATATTCATCAATGCAGTATACGTATTTTTTACAATTGGTAAGATAGAGTATAAAATAACCATTATAATAGCTGGCTTTGCACCAATACCCACTATGGGTATTAGAAAACCTAAAATCGCCAATGAAGGTATAGATTGCATCAGATTCGCTACTCCTATAACTATGCTAGCCATTTTTTTATTTTTAGTAATAAAAATCCCTAAACAAACACCTATAAGTACACTCATTATAATTGCAACAGCTGTTAGTTGAATATGCTCTATACATAATAAAAATAGCTCTTCTTTCTTCATAATTAATGTATTTATAAATTCTTGCATCTACTCATCTCCCTTTTCTATAAATTGTGAACCAAGCAGTGACAGCAAACTACTTCTTGTAATAAGTCCTTTCAATCTATCCTCCTCATCAACAATAGCCAAATACCCCAATTGTGTATTACTAAACTGATCTACTACATCTATTAGCGTACCGTTCTCATCTATAGTGGGAACATCACTACTCATTACTTGTTCTATAGTTAATTGCCCATGTTCTATTTTCTTCAATTTACTTAGACTTACATAGCCTAATAGAACTTTATCTTTATCCACCACTAATAATCCATCTATTTTCTTTTCTCTCATAGTTTCCATAGCCTGTAGAACTGTTCTTTTTTTACTAATGGTACCTGGATTTGCAATTGCGGCATCAATAGGTTTTATAAGTGCTGGATTGTTCCATATTTTTCCTTTTCCTATAAATTGCTCAACATATTCTCCATTAGGATGTTTTAATATATTTTCAGGTGTATCATACTGTAGAATCTTCCCATTTCTTAAAATACATATTTTGTCCGCCAACTTAATGGCTTCATCCATGTCATGAGTTACAAATACAATTGTCTTATTAAACTCTTCTTGTATATTTAATAATTGATCTTGTAAATCTGACCTGGTCATAGGGTCTAGGGCAGAAAATGGTTCATCCATTAAAATAATTTCTGGATCCGTAATCAAAGCTCTAGCTACTCCTACTCTTTGTTGCTGGCCCCCCGATAGCTGAGCTGGATATCTATCTATAAATACCTTTGGATCTAATCCTACTAATTCTAATAACGCTTTAGTTTTAGCTTCTAAAAATTCTCCCCTCTTCCCCAACAATTGAGGAATAATCTGTATATTTTCTTTTATAGTCATATGTGGAAATAAACCATGTTGCTGAATTACATATCCTATCTTTCTTCTTAATTCAATTGGATCCCAAGTTCCTATATCTGTCCCATTAACGACTATTTGTCCTTCAGATAACTTTATTAATCTGTTAATCATCTTAAGAAGTGTTGTTTTTCCTGATCCACTTTCACCAATTAATGCAACAATATTTCCTTTTTCAATTTTTAAATTAAATCCATCAATAACCGTTGTTCCTTTGTACTTTTTACATACATCTATAAATTCTATCATTCATATCCCCCTTCTTACAACTTTATATTTTTGTTAAGTTTTCAGTTTTAACAATTTAATGTTAATCTAAAGTTGTTAGTTTGTCAAATCGTTTCCCGCTCTTAGATACGTCACCTATAGTATTCTCCACAAAATATGCTATACTACTTATAAATAAATATATATAATTTAAAAGAGGAATTTTTATGAGTAAACCAAATATACCTAGATATACTAGTATCGCTATTGATATCGCACATAATATCTTGAATGATACTTATGCTGTAGGTGAGAAAATCAAGGGCCGTTCTACCCTGTCTAGCAAATACAGCGTATCTCCTGAAACTATTAGAAAATCTATTTTTCTTTTAAGAGATATGGATGTAGTAGAAGTAAATGAGAAAAGTGGAATTGTTATTAAGTCTAAAGATATGGCTTATATGTTTATTGAAAAGTATGATACACAAATTAATATTAATTTACTTCATCAAAAGATACTCGATCTTCAAAAACAAAAAAATGAGTTAGAATTACAAATTAATTTGCACCTTAATACAATTTTAGAATATACCCTTAAATACGAACGCACCCTCTCTTTAAATGCTCCTGAAGATTTAAGTGATCATATTGATACAATTAAATTAACATTAAGTGAGGAAGATTTTGTAATTGGTAAAAGCATTAGTGAAACTCAATTTTTCAAATATACTCATGCTACTATTGTATCTATTACTAAACAAAATGAACGTATTCTCTCACCAGGTCCATTTCATGTATTCCAACCAAATGATATTCTTAATATCGTCTGTGATGAAACACATATTGAAGTTGCTAAATCTTTTATAAAATTCGGTCCACATACATGTAATTAAAGACAAAAAGAGTAATAGATGCCTTTTATTGCATCTATTACTCTTTTTATCTTTAATCCTATTCTAACTTAAAATATTTTATGTTCTCTTTTCAATACATTATCCTACAATGAGGTTTACAACTGGTAAACCTACAATAATGGTTACAAGTAATGTAGCTACACAAAATACGGTTGCATACTTATAAATATCTTTAGCAGATAGCCACTGGCTATTCCCATGCAAAATTGCACCTACTGGTGAACTTGATGGTGTAATCATTGCAATACACGTGATAAAGAATACAAGAATAGCAATTGGCAAACTTGATGTATTCATTTGCTGTGTAAAGAGATAGAATATTGGTATCATAAGCATACCAATTACCATGTTGTTGCAAAGATTTGTGAGTACAAAGCTTATCACAATCATTAAAATTGTAAAGACTAATATACTCTTGCCTTCAAAAATAGGTTGAGTAATTTGTTCGAGTAATGGAATGATTCCCGTGCCTTCTGCTGTTAATGCATTTCCTATACAAATAGCTGATGCTACAATGAGTATAACTGACCATGCTGCATACTTAGAGATAACCTTTTGAAAATGAATAATGGGTTCTCCCTCTATTTTTAATGCGCACCCAAGTGCTACAAGTAAAATCGCTATACCATTTTGCATATTATTCATGAAGTCACGCACGACACCTTGTGGTAAAATAGATGGCATAAGTACCCATATCATATAGAAAACTAATGCATCAAGAAGAATCATTTGTTTCTTTGTAAGAGGTTGTAGTGGCTCTTTATTAAGTTGCTCATAATTAATATTTTTAATAGCTGAAATATCTGGTCTTAAAATATATTTAATTACAACAACCATTGCTAAAATAGAGACCAACGAAAGAATCACTGCAACTACCATATATGGAAAGTAGTCGATGCTTGTTCCAGTTATATTTGCATAGTTATTGAACATGGCTGGCAAAGCTCCTTTATAAGGAGTTGTTGCAAACCCAAGTGTCCCTGCCATTGCTACACTTATTAATAAAATCTTTACGTACGCATCTTCCTTTTTTAGTTTGAATTGTTCAAACATACTATAAAGAATTGGATACAATAAGAATAATGATGAGGTTACAAGAGTCATTACACTTAAAACATAAGAGGCTACTAAAATCATTGTTGTAAATACCCAAGGTCTTCCATTATTGATTTTACGTGTAAGGAACCACTTTGCAACATAATCACAAAGTCCTGCTTCTGAGATAGCCCCTGTTAAAATCATAATATAAAGAATCATATTTACCAGCGGATTACCTAAAGCTGTAGTAATAGCTTTATCAACTGGCATGTAACCTGATATACCTAGTAAAATAATCCCGATTAAGCTAGGCCATATGGTATCAATAAACATCCATGCATAAATAACACTGAACAAAATCCCTAGAATTCTCATTCCCAATGGCGTTACCGGTGCAATAGGTGGCATTAACCAAAATACTAAAAGAATGATTGCGCTGATTATTACATGTAAACCATAAGTACTTTTTATCTTTTGACTGCTCATATTTCTTCCCTTTCCTTATTTGTTATATTTATAACATCACTTTGTTATAAATATAACACTCTTACAACAAGAGAAATATAGCATATGCTATACTTTTATAGATTATATTTGATATAATTTATTTATAAAGTCCGATATTTTTCAACTAAGGAGCATACATCATGAGTTCATTATCCAAGGAATGCTTTAAGCAACTTTATTCAAGCGGTACAATTATGGAAATTCCTAAAGGACATTGCTTTACAACAGAAAGCTATGGTACTAATTCTGTTTATTGTCTTCTAGATGGTATCTGTGCACTCATTCGCTATACCAAATGCGGTAAAGAAATTATTTATTATTACTTTCAAGAAGGTGATATTATCGGATGTGTACGTTTTCATGCTGTTGAAAGCAAACAAGACCAACCTATTCACCATACTGTTAATTATCATGTCTATGCTAAAACAGATTGCACTATTTCTAGATTGAGTTTCAATAAAGTTGCTGAGCTTATGGATTCTAATATAGAAATTGCTCGCTATTTTAATTTTTCTTTATCTAATCATTATCTCTCTATCCTCAACCATCTACATTCTTCTAAAGAATGTGATACAACTGAGCGTCTTGCCCATCTTCTCATTGAGTTAGCTATTTATAAAAACGGCGCTTATATCGTCGATAAACACTTTACTTATGTAGAAATGGCTAAATATCTGGGCGTTCATTATGTTACCGTTTCGCGTATTATGGCTAACTTCAAACAATTTGGCTTTATTACAAAATCCGGTCATAATACAATTATTGAAGATATAAAAACATTGACTACTATGGCAAGTCCTGCTAATCAAGGTTCTGAAAATATTATCTTATAGCTCTAACACCTCCTGATATAAAAAAAGCCCCCTATATTTTAATCGAAAATATAGGGGGCTCTCTAATTATTTTATACTTTTAATACGTTACACGATTTCTACCCTTTTGTTTGGATTCATACATTTTTTCATCTGCACTTTTAAATAAATCTTGCGCTTTATCACTAAAACTAATACCTATACTTATGGTTACATTTAATGGTTGATTCCAGCTGAGGGCTTCTACTTTCTCTCTTAACTCATGCCCTAGTTGTATTATTTTATTGTGATCCACATTTCTACTCAATATACAAAATTCCTCTCCACCATATCTAAAGACTTGTGTTCCAGGTATCAAGTTTTTTTCTAATAGCTGTGCAACTGTCTTTAAAACATGATCGCCATGGGCATGTCCATAGTTATCATTAATCTTTTTAAAATAATCAATATCAATAACTAGGAGACCTATTAAATCCTTCTTCTGTAACATTTTCTTGTAGGTTTCATCAAATTTACCTCTATTATAAATTTGTGTTAAACTATCTTTTGCATTTTGTCTAGCTAAACGCTTAAGAATAACCCCTATAATGCCTGTTGCAACAACCGCTACAATACCTATAATAATATTTTTAAACATATTGGTACGTAGTTTATCTGCATATTCTAAGTATCTAAAATTATCTTCATACCTACTTAGAATAAACTTTACTGTTTTTTCATTCTTGCTTTTTATAAGTTCATCATATTTTCTAAGTAATATCTTTTCTAGATTATCTAATATTTCTTTTGTCTCTTTTTGATCTTCTTCTACATAAAGAGAGTGAATTTGTTCTATAATATGTGTCATATGATTAATTTGAATATCTATAGCTCCTTCTTGTTCACAAATTTCAAAAAGCCTATATCCCATATTCAACGCTTTATCTAAATAACCTTCATATAAGTCAACTTTAATTCTCATCCCTAAGTAAGGTATAACTAAATTGGCAATATCTGTGCTTTTTTCTATGTTAGGTTGTATTTCATCTAAAATTCTTTTTGCTTCTTCTACATTCTCCTGATAAAAAAGTGCTCTTGATGTTACTATTTTTCTTATCAACATTTTCATTTCATATTCATTTTCATTCCTATTTACAAACTCATAGGATTTATTGATGTATTCAATAGCTTCATCACTTCTATTAACTTTAGAATAAATATCTGCTAACTTAATATAACCATATTCTTTCACTCTTGCATCTTTAATTGGGTCTGTAATGGGCATTTCTAACGCTTGTATAATAAGATTTTCAGCAAATCCTGTCCCTCCAAGTTCAGCACATACATTGGCTATATCTATAAGACTTTTAGCTATCCTAAACTCATCTTTATTATGCTCTGATACCTTAAGTGATTGCACTGCATATTCTAAGCCTATATTATATTCATAGTCTTGGAAATAAATCATAGATATTAGATTTAAAAGCCTAGCCTTACTCTCTTCACCTATATAGACTAATTCATTTAGTAAATCAATTAATCGCTCTCTTTCTTCAACTCTTGCCTCTTTTGTAGCTAGTGACAAATGTACTGTCTCCTTAGCCAAAATCTTTTCATCTTGAAACTGATTTATCCTTATTTTAACTTCAAAAGCGCCTACAATAATTGCTAATATTATAATATTGATACCTATATATTTAAGATATTTTTTATTCATTTATTGTTCTCCCTAGGTGAAATTGCCTATCGTTAATCGCAATAAAAAATTATATACCTTAATGAGTAAATAGTCCATAATAATTATTATCTTTTAAAATAATCTTCTATAAATCCAAACTCCTATCACTTCATTTCTATACTTATATCATTGTTTTATTTTTTAAAATAGTTTAAATTTTACCAAAAACCTCTTCCTTACTTGATATATTATTGTAGTTAAGCAACCTATCTTTCACAGAAAGAAGGTAGATAGAATGGATAAAAATCAAGTAGCTTTAGCACCACCTATGTAACGAATACATCTTAAATAAAAATGTTATATAAAAAATAGCAAGGTCTATCACCTATTTGTGACCTACCTTGCTACTTTTATTTAGATACTCTCTTGTTTTTCTTTTGGAATCAAACAAGCTGCAATTAAGGATACCATTGGTACTGTTAGAACAACACCTAAACTTCCTGTAACTCCTTGTAAGATTTCAATACCTATATCGTACATATTCATTACTTGGTGATACTGCATACTATAGGCATAAATAAAAATTAACGTATTGATTGAACCACCTGTAAAGGCCAAAATAAGAGTATTAGACATTGTACCCATCATGTCCCTTCCTACACGCATACCTGATCTAAATAGATCTTTTCTCTCTAATATAGGATTTTGCGAATAAATTTCTTGTATGGTTGAAGCAATAGACATACTTACATCCATAACTGCTCCTAAAGAAGAAATGAGTATACCTGAAAATAATAATCCTGACACCTGTAAGTCTGTTGCACTACTGATAAACACCAATTCTTCAATATCCCCTACATTATTACCTGAAATATGGGTTAGTGCTCCAAAGAGCATAGCAAATACACCTGCTATTACTACACCGCCTATCGTTCCTAATATTGCCGACAAGGTTTTATAAGTTGTACCTCCTATTAGGTAGAGACTAACTATAGTTGTTAATACAACTACGATAACTGCTGACCAAAACGGTGAATATCCCTTATACAGCATAGGTATATAAAGAAAAACAATACATATAAAAGTAAAAATCAATCCCATCACAGAGTGAAGACCTTTACGCCCTCCAATGAGCCAAATACTTCCTATAAATAATGCCACAATTAAATACAGCATATTCTCTCTATCATAATTATAAACAGAAGCTACTACAATATCTTGATACACACTTACTTGTGCAATGACACGTAAGCCTACTGTACAGTCTGCGCCATATAAGTAACCTGAAAAACTTGTGGCTTCTACAATATCTCCCTTTTTATCCCCTGTTAGAAGTTTAAGCTTTACAATTTGCTGCCCCATTCTAGAGCCATCTTCTTGTAAATTATCTTTTACAACCTCAACAACCTTTGCCTTTTCAAATGTTCTTCCTGATGTATTAGATAACTCTACCTTTTCAGCTTGATTAAATTGATATAAAAAAAGAGCAAATATAATAATCAATACACCTACAATCCACTGTCTATACTTCATCCTATCTCCTTCGTCCATCCATAAACAAAGGGAATGTTTCGCAACATCCCCTTCATGTTTTATTTTATGCTTTATTTGCTTACACTTTTCTTTTTATTTATAAAGATTACACCTAATGCACCTATTCCAAGGATAGATACTAAGCTAAGTAATAAATCACTTACTCTATAACCTGTTTGTGGTAATTTTTCATCTTCAGCTTTTTCTACAAATATAACTTCATTACCAGCCGCCGCTGTCTCTGCTACAGTACCACTTACTGTTGATACATTGTTCGCCTTATTGTCTGTTGCTATTGCCTTTTTAGATGCTTGTGTTTTTACAATGGAGAATGTATTATCAATCTTTTCCATTGTATCTGTACGGTAAGTATCAATTGTAAAACGGTCTTTTGTAATATCTACAATAGAGAATGTTGGCACATTTTCTTGCCATCTAGCCGCTACATATGCTTGTTGCTTTTCTACTAATCCATAGTATTTACTACCTGTTGATGAGTTTGCAGTCATATATAAAATTCCCTGTGGATCCACTACTTCTCCACTTGCATTCGTTACATTTACCGCTTTAGCATCTTCAACACTTGCTAAATAGTTAGTGTATTTATCATCAATAGCAACTTCGCCTTCAAAGTATGCATCAAATTCATCTTCTGTAATCATAGTACTTTGATCTAACTTCCCACCTTCTAAAAGGAAAGTTCTTGAATACGTATGGTCATGCCCTGTTAAAACCACATCAATATTATTGGCTTCAAAGATTGGAATTAAGCTATAACGAAGGTTAACGATTTCTGGCTCATTCGAATGTTCGCCAGAACCATAAATATCTTGGTGAAGTGTTACAATACGCCATGATGTATCTGAACTTTCTTTAACCGCTTGTTCAATAAAAGCTTGATGCTCTGCAACATTTAAGTTGTTTGTATTAAGATTAATAAAAAGTGCTTCCCCGTAAGAGAAGTAGTAATCTCCACCTGCATAAGTAGAGCCTAAATCACTTGCATTTGGATTGTTGAAGTGATATGTATAGTTACTGCTTAATGCGTCATGGTTCCCTACAGTTGTTGCTACTGGAAGAGATTTAAGAGCATCTGCACTTAAGTAACCTGCATATTCAATTTCATTTCCTGTGTAAAGAGGATCTTTGTTTTTCTTATCTCTTGTTTGGATTTGATCCCCAGCTGATAAGACAAAACTTGCATTTGGACGAATTGCTAAAGCACTATTAATTGTGTTACTCCAGTTGAAGCTATCATTTCTTGTTGCTAAATCTTGACCTTGTTCTTCTTCACTGCCTGTTGCTGCATTTCCACTTGAAGAACCAATTTGTGGATCCCCTACATAGATAAAGCTAAATTGTTCTGGATTTTGAGTTTTATAAGAAATAGCTTCTGTCCATACACCATTTTTTGTATAACTATAGTAGTAAGTTGAATTTGGTTTTAAATCTTTTGCTATTGCTTTATTTGATTCATGCCCTTCAACTGCTGAAGTTGTAGTAACCTTTAACTCTTGTGCATCACTTAAGTCTGCTTTTTGACCTATTTTAATCTTTGGTTGTGCATCCCCGATTTTGCTGTACCAACCAAAGTTAAGTTCTGTTTGATTTTTCCCTGGTGTTAAAGACATTTGCGTCCAATCATCTTTAATATTTTCCCATTCATTACACCATTGTTCCCATGCACCATTTTTAGCTGCTTCTGTTTGTGTTGCTTCTGTCCAAGCATCATTGCTTGCTGCAAATGTATTAACCGCTCCACTTCCAAGCATTGCTGTTACTAAAGCGAACGCGATTAGTCTTTTTCTAGTTTTTAAGTTTCTCATATTGCCTCCCGGTATTTGCACCACTTTATCTGTATAATACGTTTTATCTAAAACTTATTATAATCATCCTAGTGTTTACTTCAAGGCAATTAACGGACCCTTAACTCATTTAACATAATTTTAATATTCAAAAACATATTCTGCATCATAAGGTAACGTCTCTAATAACTTCGCTGTCACTACTATTCGATGAGTTGGATTAAGCGCTGGCTCACAACTTGTTAATGTAACACATGGACCTTCTTTACGATAAACAACGCTCCAGTCATTTTCTTCTACCATTTGGGTTGTATCATATATGTATTTATAAATTGTATTCTCATATATAAGATAGAGAAGATCCCCTTCCTTCAACTGATCAATATCTAGAAAGCCTCCTCTTTTTTTAATACGATGTGAAGCAATACTTACATTTGCTCCTTCTTCACTTGGCAATTGCGCATATTCATATAAGCATGGACCATTCTTTAATGTATCCTCATCTGTTTTATCATAGACAGGTTCATCTATCTCCAATACAGGAATTTTCAATTGCATCGTTTCTGCTTCATAGGCCTGCCTTATTGGTGTGATAAAAAGTTGATCATACGGTAGCGTAAAAGCTACTAGCTCTTCAGCCTCTAACTCTTGTTCAACAGGCTCCACTACCTCTACTATATTATCTTTTTCTACTTCATTGTCTATAAGTGCTTGTGCAGCTACTTTTTGTTGTCTGGTTTCTAAATTTCTAGAACCACATACCATCAATACTGCAAAGCATCCTATCCCTAATAACTTCTTACCTGTATTCATATTCTTTATTTCCTTTACCTATTCCTTACTCTAATTATATCTAATTTTATACTATATCAGAAAACTATACAAAAATACAGAGTATAGCTTTATCCTTACTCTAGGCTATACTCCATATCATTTTATTCTATTTTATCTTATCTTCTACTTTCACTTTGTGTTAAAAGCTGATGACCTAATCTAATCACAAATTCTGCATTGTCTTCTACTAACTTTGTTATCTTTTCATCCTTATAAGCCTTATTGTGTATAGATAAATGTTGACCAAGAAGGGCAGAATGAATGATTGTTTCTCGGATGATATGAGTGTTTTCTTCATGCTTTAGGCTTCTAAGTGCTTCTTTTTCTAACTTAGTATTAAGACTATCTATTTTTTGAACCAGTTCATTGATGCCGTCCTTTAACTTAAATGGTTTAACTCGTACACTTAGTTCTACAATCACTACTCCTACCATTAAATAAATTAATCTATAAAAGATTAGGCCATTAATACCTGTACCAAAAGATGATAAACACATAGAAATAACCGTTAAGAAGAAAGACATACGATAATAGTCCTTAAATGTATACACACCATAAAAACCTAATGTGATTAAAAGTACTGATATCCATTCAATATCAACAATATTAATGATCACCCCAACTATGAGACAAGCAAGTAAATTGCTTCTTACTCTATCCGACTTACGCTGCATAGTATCCTCATAATAAGGCCTTGTTGTAGACATAATAGGGATAATTGCCCAAATAATTTTATAAAATCCTAATTGATGTGCGAGTAGTAACGTAATGGTCAAGATAATAGCAAGCCGTGCTGCAAAGTTAACACGCATACTCTTAGGATTAAGTGCATTTTGGAAGTTGTCATAAAGTTGATTTAGACTTGTTCTTTCCCATTCTCCATATACTGTATTTTTCTTCTTATAATTCATTTCATCCAACTCTACAAAGTTCTTATATAAGGCTTCTAAAATTTCCATAACTTCTGATCCAAAGCCATAATGAATTGGGCCTAGCTCTACAGCATTCTTAAGCACTTGTATAATTTCATCTCTTTTAATCTCATACTTAAAATACCTATTAATAGTTTCTGTAATACTGATTAACGCTAAAAGTTGCTTCTTTCCAAACTCTCCTCTAGCGTACTCTCTATCAATACTTTCTAATAGAACATTAAAATAACTAATATTCATATAAAAGTGAAACTGTACTTTTCCTTGCTGAGTTGTAAAGTAGCGCCTGTAACCTGTTCTATAGATTGTATGGGCAACCTCATTCATTGCTGTTCTACACGCTATACTTAATGCATGGTCAAAACGTCCTTCTAAAATATTGTGAAGTTGTTCATCAATCATCTTCCACCCCTTCCCAATATTAGAATCCAAAAGAGCCTTATTACGCAATTGGTAAACAAGGCTACTTATAAGTACGCATCCCATTGCAAAAACAACTAAAAAAAGTCGACTAGGAAGTTCGCTTAAAGTAATATAGCTATACTGGCAAAAGACATAAAGCATCATAAAAGTTTTATAAGAAATTTGATCATATGGTGATACTAAACTAAAGATAATGATAAATATAGCTATTAGGTTAAATGGAATACCCCACCACATATTTTGGCTTGCTATAAAGGCCATACATACAATAACTACATCTCGTACAAGAAGACGCAAAATCTTTTGTACGGTCTTAACACGTAAGTTTTCTTTTTCATAGATGTTAGCACCTAGTACAATGACGAAAGCAATCATCATATTTTCTTTTCCAAACAAAAGACCTGCTATAAAAGTAATGATTAGACCCACAGTGCCTTTTCTAAAAACATCTCTATAATTAATATTTTCTTTTACTTTCCACTGTTGTAACATCTTGTTCCTTCCCACTTTTTGTATTTTACTCCTTAGTGTGGTTTGAAAACATATAGCTTATTCGTTATAAAAAACTTTTTAATCTATCATTAAACCTATAGTTTAAAACCCCCATACCTAGTTTTTCTAGCTATGAGGGTTCATTGGTTACTTATTCTAATGTTCTATTACACCTGATTTTCCTAATTGTTTAGAGAATCGCTGTAAGAAAGCGTTGGCTTTTTTCTTTAATAATGCACCCATAAACAAGGATAAAACAAAGAAAAATACAAGTACAATCATATCTGCTACAAGTGTAGGGGAGTAAACGCCTGCAACAGCTTCTCTCATCCCACTAATACCATACGTAAATGGTAAGAGGTCATGAATTCTTTGGAAGAATTCTGGTGTAACTTGGATAGGGAATGTACCTCCAGATCCTGCAATCTGTAATACTAATAAAATAACTCCTATTGCTTTACCAACATTTCCAAAGAGAGACACAAGTGTATACACAATAGCTGTAAACACCATACTATAGAACATAGCCAAGCATACAAATAATACTGGATGCTGTGCCTCTACCCCTAGTACCACTATATCACCAAGACCTGCAATAAAGCCTTGTAGTATGGCTAATGTAGTGAATAAAAGATATTTTCCAAAGTATTCTTGTACAGGTGTATATTCAAAATCTGCATTTTTCGCTTTTGTACTTAATAGTGCACAAAGTAATAATGCACCTACCCATAGGCAAAGGGTTGTATAAAATGGTGTCATACTTGCACCATAGTTTGCCATTGGATAAAGCTTATGTGTATTAAGAATAACAGGTGCTGCTAAGAAATCACTCTTATTACTGTTATCTCCTGTAAGTTCATTGATTAATTCTCTAATATCTACCTTTTCATCAAGTTCTTTTAACTTATCTACTATTTTATTAATGCTATCTTCAACATTAGGTATATGTCCCTTAACTTCATTAATATCATCAACAAATACTTCACTCTTATCTTGTAAACGGGTACCAAAGTCTCTTAAGTAATCTAATTCATTTCTAACATTATCAAGTAATACAGTCACATCTCCTACAAATCCAGATACACTGTTTATTTGCTCTTTAAGCTTAGCAATTAAATCTGAATCTAATAAGTCAATAGTGTGTTCTAAGGAAGCTTGAATATTATAAGTAAGCTGAGAAATATTTTGTAACATTTCTTCTAATACCACTTTATCTTCTATAACATTGCCTAGCTCACCAAGTCGTCTTTCTAACTCAGCTAAGTTCTTACTTGTAGTTCCTAACTTATCTTGAATCTTTTCAGACTCTTTATGAGAAGCTTTTGTCATTTTCTTTGAAATTTCTTCTACTTTATCTTGTACCTTATCAATATTTACAAGCATTTTATCAATTTTAACTTGAGTACCTTCAGATACACTGACTACAATATTTTTGATGCCATTTGTACCGGCTCCTACTTCACGCATAAGTTGTTCTGCTGCTGTTAACTTACCTGTAATATTGTCAGTTAACATATTTAACTGCACGCGAAGATTCCCTATTGTATTACTTAAATTTCTACTTTCAGCTCTTAGATTATTTAGGTTTTCTTCTACTCGATCTGGGTTATTGGGAGCTGCATTTATTGCATTTAGGCTTCTTTCCATATCATCTAAAGCATATCTCGCATCACCTAAAAATTCTTCATTATTACTTATATCTTCTTTAGCTTCACGTACTAAAGCTAAACTTTCATTGACACCATCTACCAAATCGCCACTTGCATTGTTATCACTATCTGTATTGCTATCTCCTACAGTATTACTGTCTCCTCCAGTATTACTGTCTTCTCCAGTATTACTGTCTCCTCCGGTATTACTGTCTCCTCCGGTATTACTGTCTTCTCCGGTATTACTGTCTTCTCCGGTATTACTGTCTTCTCCGGTATTACTGTCTTCTCCGGTATTATTATCTTCTCCGGTATTACTGTCTCCTTCGGTATTACTATCTCCTCCGGTATTACTATCTCCTCCAGGTAGACTTGGAATAGTTGGTGGTTTAAGTCCCTCTATCGTACCTATAATAAACTGTAGCTTACGTAATTGTTCATCAATCTCATTAGCTTTTGCTTGAATCACATTACGTAAAGTGGCAATTTGATTTGCTAATTTTTTATTTATCTTTTCAATTGTATCTAATACTTTTAAAGCAGTTTCAGGATCATCTAAAACTTCTTTTAATTCTTTAAGTGCTTTTATGTAATCATCTAAACTACTTACTATTTCTTTTTGTATGGTATTAACCGTCTTACTTAAATTTTTATCTAACTCATTAGCTTTACTTGTAAGTTCCTCAAGACGGTCTTCGGCATTTTCTAATTTGATTATGCCTTGGTCAATATCATTAAGTAGTACAGGTTTATTCAGTTCTATAGCATCTTTAAGCTCAGCTGTTGAACGGGATACATCTGCAAAAATAGTTTGAATTAGTACAAGGTTTTCTTTAATATCTGGAATGACTTCATCTGGTTTTACACTTAATTCATCTAAAGTTTCAACTACATCACCATTAAAGCCTATGAGTTGGTCTAAAATCTTTTGCACCTGAACCACACTCTTATCTTGTCTATCTATCATAACCTTCCCATTTTCTGCTGTTTCGATAAGAGAATCTAGTCCTGATTCTAAGTTTGGAATTCTATCTTGAATACCTACTATCATATTTTCTAGTTTTTCAAGAGTTGGATATTGTTTGTCAATTTCAATACCTACAGAATGCATCACTTCTATAAGTTTATCTGCCACCGTCTCAACAAATGAAGTGCTGATTTGATTTTGAATAGTTGTTGCACCTTTATCTGTAATCTTTGGTGCAATGGCATTTATTTTTTCATTAACATAGTATTCAAGCTCAGGTTTAACTGGATTTCTTTCAATTAATGTAAGAATCTTACTTGAAAAGTCTTCCGGAATAATGATAGTTGCATAAACCTTTCCCTCGTCTAAATCTGTTAAACTTTCTTCGCGGTCTTCATGAAAGACCCATCCTAGCGTATCATTTTCCTTCAACGAGCTTACTACTTCTTCACCTATATTTACATTAATATCTTTAAGGCTTCCACCTTTATCTTCATTCACAATACTAATTTTAATTCCATTGGTATTACCATAAGGATCCCATGATGCATAAATGTTTACCCATGCGTAAAGGGATGGCAATAAGATTAATCCTCCCAAAACAACTAAACTTACCCAGTTTGTTAAAATTTTTGAAAGGTCAGCTTTATAAATTTTAAAACTATTCTTCAGTAATTTTCCAAACATGTCTCTGCTCCTTTCTATTCATCTGCATACCTCTAACACTGATTTATTATATCTGCCTCATATTTATTTACAATAGACAATTTACCCTGTTTGTCCAAACCAAAAGAAGCTGCTGCATTAGGTTTATGCAACAGCTTCTTGATTTATTACTATTCAATTACGAAGGTTTCTCCTACTTTTTCACCCTCTACATAAACATCACAAGTTATTGTTTTTGCTTGGGCTACAACATCTTTATATTCTTCTTTCGCTACAAACTCGCCTTTTCCTGCTTGCTCACCATTACTTATAAAGACTACTTTATTTCCTTTTTCATCTACTCCTATAATCTCCATATCATGTGTCAAGAAAGATGCACTTGCTTCATAATAAATACTTTGGCTAATAAGGTTACCTTTATAATCTAATAACTTAATTTGTTCATCATTTTCTAATGAATAAGTTTGATTAATTGTTACTCCATGTGTATCTTGTTTAAGCGCTTCACCATCTGCCTTAAATTCATATACCCAGTGTGGAGAGCGTTGTTGCCCTGATAAAGGCGTATTAAGTTCTATCTTCACTGAAACTTCT
This sequence comes from Niameybacter massiliensis, assembly GCF_001282685.1. Lineage (GTDB taxonomy): Bacteria > Bacillota > Clostridia > Lachnospirales > Cellulosilyticaceae > Holtiella > Holtiella tumoricola. The sequence continues at coordinate 1,238,843 of NZ_LN875035.1, forward strand.
CCCTCTGGAATATGCTTTAATGGAAATGTAATAACTGAGTGGCCTGTATAATCATCTATAAGTTCTGAACGCCATCTTGCACCACCATTAACTGCCTCTCCATTAATATAGACAACACCACCTGGTCCCATATAGTTTTCACTCATATTTTTCTCACTTGTTGTTGTTACTGATACTAATAACTTATCATTATTAATAATGACTTCATTAATCTTCATAGTAATCCCATCTTTTGTAACTTCTTTCCCAACCATTGTTTCATAAGCTTCCATGTTCTTATCAATGCCTAAGAAGCTTGCTATCTTATATATAGTTGGGTTAGTTGTTGCCATTACTGGAACTGCACCTATTGTACCTGCCACTATAACCGCAGCTGCGGCTACACCTACATATTTTTTGAACTGCTTATTCATATGTAATCCTTTTGTTAATCCATTGCTAAATTTTTTCATTATTCTTTTTTCCTCCAATTTGGTTAATTCTACTTTTTCATAGCCTTCTAAGTCTGTCTCTATTTCATTGATTAAGTCATAAATATTTTTATCCATATCAGTTACCTCCTCTATATTTTAAATAGCTTTTTCACTTTACTCTTAGCTCTTGATAAACGATTGTAAATGACCTCTTTTTTCATACCTGTAGCTTGGCTAATTTCTTGAACAGATTGTTCTTTAATATACAAACTAATGAAAAGTTCTTGGTCTTCTTTTTTCATATACTCAAGTATTTGCTTAAAATAAATACTGACCTCATCTTTAACATTCTCTTCATAAGTAATATCTCCAGTTGCTAGGTCTGCTGCCTCTAAGGGCTCTTGTTCTAATTCTCGCTTATATTTTCTGACATAGTTTAAGGCCGTATATTTTGACACACCCGCTAGCCAGTTTTTAAAGCTATTTAAATCTGGGTTAAATCTATCAATATGTTGCCATACAGCTAGTAAGATATCATTCATACAATCTTCTTGGTAGTGAGATAAATGATATAGATGTTTTGTGACTACAGATTTAATAATCCAACCATAGTGCTCTATGACATAAGCTATAGCCTTCTCATTGCCTGCTATCATCTCAGAAACAAAGTTTTCTTCTGTTATGCGCATAATCTTTTTCCTTCCTCATTTGCTTCTTCATACTATACTTAACATCTCATATCCAATAATCTATCACTTTTCTAAAACTTTTTATTTATTTTTTATGTAGATATTAGTATGTCCCTTTAATCCCTTATTTTTACAACAAAAAATCTCGTAGAATTTCTACGAGATTTTGAATTTCCTATTTTGAATATATTGCTCATAAACAGCAATCACAGAATTAATTGAAACAATCATATAAAATACCGCAATAGAGCATCCACTACCTGTTTCTACCATATGATAACTCCATAAAAAAGTTCCACCTAGTCCAGACATCAATGTAATGACATATGCATTCTTATAACAAAAAGCTAATAATAAGCATGCACTTACACTGCATACAAAGAAAATCGTATCTAGCAACACACTTATACTCTTTGAGCCACCAAGAACAAAGTACATCATGACACCTAAAGTAGCCATTGCTATACCTAATGCTATATTTTGCTTAATAGACATCTCTCTCATAATACTTTCTGTACTCTTTTTCTTCCTAGCCCAGCTTACAAAACTGTATAAAGCCATGGGTGCTTGTAAAAAGATCATAAATACAAAAGTTGCATAAATCTGTGTATCATAGGCCACTATACCATTTGCAATAGCATAAATAACTCCAAATAAAAAGCCAATAGGTTTATTAATAGATACAAAGAAATTAAACACTACTCCTATTATAGAAATACCTATCATATATCCCATATCCTGAGATATAATACCTGCTAGAAGGATAGTTATTAATTGTACCACTAATACACTCTTGTAGTCTTTATGTTTCATTATTCTCCCCTTTCTTTTATATAAGATCAAGCTCTAACTTAAATGCAAATGTTTGATTTGGATGAATTTGCAAAGGCTCTCCACAGTAATTTCCCCATGATATGCTTGGATAATAATAACCACATGTCAGCTGTAAGTAGTTTACTCCTCTATTCTCATTTGCTGTATGATGTACCAAAGCAGCAAGATGCCCTTCTATAGGTTTAACCCCTAAACTACTTCTATTTTCAAATTGAACTGTATACTCAAGAATATGGTGTCGTCTCATTCTAAAGTCATTAGTCACTTCCTGGCTATTCTCTTCAAATAGAAAATAATTTGCCATATCCTGTTCCCATATCCAATTAGGCCTTATACCATAAGTATCTGCAGACTTTTCTTCTTTTCTTCTTAAATAAGCAATCCCTTCATTTCTTCCAATATGATCTAATGGATAGCTTGAATATAGACCTTTACGTTTCCATTTCACAGCTTCTACTGCCGGGAATAATGAATACTCTACTCCGAATTGTTGTAGTTGCTCTATATCACCTTTGTCTATAGCCTTGATAAAAGTATGTAGATTTTCACCATCAAAAATAATATCTAGTTGATTTTTTAATTTATTCTCATACACTTCATAAGCAGTCATATAAAATATACCATTTTGAATACGATACGTTATATTAGTTACCTCTGTTACTACGCCTCGCTTCCCATCTAAATAGAAGTAAGGTCCCTCTACTACCTTATCTTCTTCACGTAAGCGATATACAACGACTTTCCCTGTGTTCTTGTTTATAATTAATCTACTAGAAGTTGTCATAATCTTGATCTCATCTTGTACTACTTCTGTTTGAAAACCTTGTCTAGCTTTGATTTTATCTATAAGTAGTTCATTTGTTTTTTCTGAGAGATAGTATGTATCTACTAAAGTTTCTCCAAAATAAAATGCCAACTCTATACCTGTGCTATATGTATTTACATCTTCTAAATAAATGATTCCATCTTGATGAGGCATAATATTTTCTTTAATCAAATCATCATATAGCACATTTCCTTCTGTATCTGTACAAATAAGCTTAACTTCGTTTAAAGAAGCATGGTCAAACCAATTGCTTACATAGAGCGTTATACCTTTACCAAAAATACTCTTACCCTCATCTAAGCGAATAGGAGAAAAGGCTTTTTTAGTTAAATAGGCTTCTGGCTTTTCACGTTTATAACTATCTAGTACTGCTCCCCATTCACCATATCCAGTAGCTCTCCCTTTTGAATGTTCTTGATGTGCTTTACTCGTCCCCTCTGGTATATAAAAGACATCATCAATACCACCCCAAATAGCACATCCTAATGCCCCATCTGTCTTAAAGATATTTTCCCATCCCCGCTTAATACTTTCTCCCCAGAACTCACGACAGCTATTATCTTTTGTTAAATCTTCTAAGTTATAGCATGGCACATGGGCAAATTCATCATGTAAAACGGGCATTTTATCATTTCCTAATTTTCCTGTTACTTCTGCATAATGATGACTATACAAATCATAAGGAAGAGGTGTTGTTTTAACCGTATAAGGATAACTAAAGATCACAGGTCTTGTTGTATCTGCTATTTTTACATAATCGTATTCTGCTCTAAAAGCATAGGTCTTTTCAAAACCAGACTCATTGGCTAAAGACCAAATAATAACGGATGGATGATTTCTACTACTCTCTATCATCTCGGCAAAACTACTGATAAATTCTTGTGGTGCACAATGGATACCATATCCATTATCCCCTTTAAAACATGCAGAATTCTCTTGCTCTACATAGATTCCTAACTCATCACATACTCCTAACAAATAATCTGAGGCAGGATAATGAGATGTTCTAATATGATTAATATTATGCTTTTTGTAAGCAACAATTTCATCACGAATTTCTTCGTTGGTTAATGACCTTCCATATAAATAAGACACATCATGCCTACATACACCACGCAGTTTAATCTCACGTCCATTGATATAGACTTTATTACATGCCGTATCATGCATACCCCCATAACTAATCTGTCTAAACCCAACCTTATGACAATTTTCTTGAACCTTTTCATTGTCTATCCATAAGCTTACTCTAACTTCATAAAGATAAGGATGTTCTGCATCCCATAGTGTTGGTTGTTCAACATCCATTTCAATACATGCAGAGTATCCCTCTAATCCCGTTGGTCTTATAAATGAAGAAGAGATATAACGATTCTCAAACTTTTTATCATTTTCATAAGCTTCTTGATTTAATTCTTGCCAGCTTTTATCTGGTCTCATTTTCAAATGCTCATGTGGAAAATGCCATTTATCTAAGAATGTTTCATCAATGGTATAATTTTCTTCTTTTACCCTTTCACCATTTGCAGTATATAGTTCAACCTGCACTTTCATAGCTTGTTTATGACTATGAAGTTGTAGATCCATCTTTAAAGTTGCATTTATATAACTTTCATCTAGTACTGTTTGTAGATGAGTTCTTGCAATATAGTTTTGAGGAAGTGCATAGAGTGTAATATTGCGCAAAATACCACCTATATTATGATGTGCATAATAACTTGCCCAAGAGGAATCACTCACCATCTGCCCCTCTTTGTTCCATATACCAGGATTTTCTCCTTCTATATCTGCTACTCCTATAATCACTGTAATAGGTTCTTCAGTTACAAATTCTGTAAGGTCACAATCCCAAGCTGTGAATCCACCTACATGGGTTTTGATATACTTATTATTTACCCATACACGTGCATTAGAATAAACCCCTTCAAATCTTAAAATAATTCTACTATTTAAATATGCTTTTGGAATTGTTAATTTTCGTCTATAGTAATACTCTACATTATTTTCAATATCATAACCTTGCATGATAAGAGAACTTGGTACAATAACACCTTCCCATTTTTTCTCATCAATCTGTCCAAAATCATAGTCCTGGCTTTTATCAAATGGTGAAGGCATATCTTCAATAGTTTCAAACAAAAACTGCCATTCTCCCTCTACTCTATTCGTTAAACATATAGAACTTTCTTCTCTATCTTTAAGTTTATTTGGAATAGGTGGCAAAATAGGTGCCTCCCATATTGAATTGTTAAAATCAGTTCTGCGAATCATGTTCTATCCCCTCTCATATGTTTATATAGTTATTAATTACATCCTATATTGCCCTCGAAAATCCTTTGGAGAAACACCTGTTTTCTTCTTAAACATCATACTGAAATACTGAAAGCTGTTATAGCCCACATCCATTCCTATCTCAGAAATAGAGCTATGAGTATTCTTCAATAAATCTTTAGCCCTTTCAATGCGTAGCATTGTAATATATTCAATTGCACTAAAACCTACATACTCCATAAATATTTTTCTTAAATATCTTGAACTTACTTTATACATTTTGGCCAATTCCTCTAGCTGAATATCCTCCTCATAATGGGCATCAATATATGCCAAAGCTGTTTCTAAAAGCGTATGCTCATATCGGCCTTTCTTCAAATCGGTATGCTCAATATGCATAGATAGCATAACAAAAAGTTTCTGCAACTCTAGATTAAGTAAAAGTTTATTGTATTCGGAATAACTTTTATAGTTATAATAGGTATACATCTGATTCATACTTTCAAGTACATCTGTACAGTTTGCAATTTTAAAATATGGCTGCTTATATTTAAAAAGAGAAAGGGAGTCTAATACTTCATCTATGTTATATAATTTAAAACTTAACTGTGTAATTTGGCATTTTTGTAATCCATCTACCATAAAACTATGTCTATAGTTAGGTGGGATAATCACGCATTCCCCTTGTTTGAGTGTAACATTCTTGTCATCTATTACCATAATGCACCGACCTAAGTTAATATAATTAATCTCATATTCATTATGGGCATGCTCATCATAAATATAATGTGCACAAAACTCCAGTTTTCCTAAGTTAATAGAATTTACACCAAGCACTCTACTCACCTCCTATGAAAAATTTTCAATCCGTACATTTATTCTAACTATCCTCTATGAAAAATCCTATAAATTTCTAGCCAAATATTATTTTAAAATTATATTTTTCGGAACTACTGTTTCAAAAATCAATTCACAAAAAATAAGCAAGAGAGCAATGCTTTCTTATATGCATCACTCACTTGCCTATTCAATCTCTTATTCTATATCTTGTTCTCTTTGTTCTTCTATTTCATCAATATCTTCTTCTATTTCTTGTTCCATTTGTTCTTCTATTTCATCAATATCTTCTTCTATTTCTTGTTCCATTTGTTCTTCTATTTCATCAATCTCATCTTGTACATCTTCTTCTGTCAATGTGTAAATATGAGAAAACTTCTTTTCTAATGCCTTATTTAAATATTTGAGCGCACCTTTATATTTTTCTTGTGTCTCTAACAGTAAGGCATAATAGTAGTATGGATCTGGGAAATTGGCATAGTTTTCGATAAGTTCTTTGCAAAGTTTTGCAGCTTCCACATTCTCTTCTAGATAATAGTAGCTGGTTGCAAGATTACTTTTTATACGCTCATTGTTTTCATAAAGTTCAAAGGCTTTCAAGTTAAATTCTAATGCTTTTTCATACGCTTCTGCCTCAATAAACAAATAGCCTAATGTTTCATAAATAAGCATACTATTTTTTTCATTTAAAAGTGCCTCATAGATTTCAATAGCTCTATGTACATTCCCTTGTTTCCAAATACTTAGTGCATTTGTAGCATTGTAGTTAAGACGTTCATTTTCATTCATAATCGCTGGATTAAGTGTGCCTAAAATCTTTGCACACGCTTCTATATTGCCTTCACTTACTAAGCGATAGGCATATAAAATTTTCGCCATGTTCGGACAGTCTTGTACTGCAATGGCTTTTTCATACAGCTCAAAGCTCTTTGTAATATTTCCCTTTTGATAAGCAGATGCTGCTGAAGAAGCCCACAAAGCTGCCCTTTGCTTATACATAACAAACCCAAAGATTACAACAAACACTCCTATACCTAAGAATGCATTTTTCATAATAAAAGAACAAAAAATACTCAGTACAGCCCCTAGTAGTAATATGATATTAGCAGAATTAATCTTTTTCATAAAATCTCCTTTCATCTCCTGTCTAATTATAACTATTATAACCTATTTATAATTTTTTTAAAGAATAGTTACGAGATTTCACTAATGAATAACCAAAAATGATTAGTCCACTTATGGCAATAGCTATATAAAAACTGACACCTCTACTAAGTAACATTGCACCACTTAAGAGATGAGCTGGAAACAATGATTGATATAAAAGTACAAATCCGCTCTCACTTACTCCCATTGCCCCTGGTACAGGGAAAGCCGACACACTTACATAAAGGACTGACTGTAAGGCAAGGATCGTCCATAAAGAATACTGTTCTAAGCCAAATGATAAGTATATCCAATAAGGAATACTGTGTAATGCTGCAACCTGTAACACTGTTGTTAATAAAATTTGTAGAACAATCCCTTTTTTATTTTTCAAATGAGTAGCACTTTCTTGATACTCTTGTAAATGGCTATATAACTTTTCTTCAAGTTGTTCCACTTTTTTATAACGACATAACCTAATAAGCACAACAACACCATTTACTAATACTGTCGATAGTCTTTTTGAAAAAATAAAAATTAATACAATAACAAGAATCATAAAATTCATAAAAACGCCCAATAAAATAAGGTACCTTAACCCTCCAATGGACTGGGTCATACGGTTATATTGTCCTATCAAACCAATACATGCAAACATTATAGATACCACCTGAAAGCTAGATAACTCAATAAGTAATGCTAAAGAAGAATGTGAGATAGATACTTTATCCTTTTGCATATAATAGATTTGCATAGGTTGTCCACCTGTAGCAGAAGGTGTAATTGAGCTGAAAAAGAAACCTACCAATGCATATTTTATTGTCTGAAAAATGTTTTTATGATATCCAAATATTCCCAAGCACCTTTTAATATTCCACGCTTCGCCTAATACAAATAGCCCCATACATGCAAGTGCTATAAAAATATAAGGAATCTTCACACGTCTTATGATGTTCAAAAGTTCTGCTATATTTTCATTTCTTAACAAGATGAACCATGTAAGTGCAAGTACACAAATAAATACCACACCGCCCTTTAGTATTTGTTTGCACTTGCTTTGTTTATTCATAATAATGCTCCACTGTATCAAACTTATAACCTTTTGAAATCCAAAATGGTAATACACCCTCTAATGCTTCAATCATTCTTCTTGGCGCTTCATTACTCCCACGTCCATCATGTAAACATACAATATCTCCACCATTTGTTCTCACGATTAGTTTTTGCTGAATTTTAGTAACTGTTGTATTCCCTCTCCAATCCTGTGCCATAACCTTCCATAATACAGCCTGTAATCCTCTTTTTTTAGATTCTAAAATCGTACTAATATTAAAGTGTCCCCATGGAGGTCTAAAATAATGAATATCTACACCTAATTGCTTCATAATCTCTATACTTTGCTCAAAATCATATTCAGTAGATGCTGGTGTCTGCACTAGCCCATTTTTATGTGACAAGGAATGTAAACCTATTAAATGCCCTGCCTGCTGCATTCTCTTTATAATTGCTGAATTTTGTTTTGCAAACTCTGCAACTACAAAAAAGCTTGCTTTAATATTGTATCTATCTAATAAATTTAACAGTTGAAGTGTGTATTCTGAGTCTGGTCCATCATCAAATGTTAAATATATGGTTTGATTACATCTACCTTTTTGAAAGTAGTTCCATATTTTATATCCATATGTAGGCATAATGCTATAACTTAAAAATAGAAGAAACAATGCACTAAAAATGACTATCTTCATTATGCAACCTCCTTTTTACCAAAATAATGAGATGGGCATAGGCAATCCCATTCAAGTTTTATATTTGCCATATTTACTTCCATCTGCTCAAGAAGAGCATCATTGTTAAGAAGATCCATAATATCTTCATAGACATCCTTTTTATCTGACCACACAATACGTCCAATATTTTTTTGTTCAATATATTCCGCATTCCCAATTTCTTGCATCAGAAATGGCTTAATAATATACAAAGGTGTTCGGCAATAAATTGCTTCAAAAGTTGTACTACCTCCAGACTTTGTAATAACTAAATCTGCTCGTCTCATATACTCTGCTACTTTATCTGTATATCCTACTACATTAATAGCTGGAAAATCTTTTTTCATCTTTAAAAATAAGGCTTTATTTTTTCCTGTAATAACAGTAATGTGTAAACTTTTATTCCTACATAACTTAGTTAAAAACTTATGATATGAAGGAATAAGTCCAAGTCCTCCTCCCATAATAAGCACTTCTTTTCTCCTCTTTATACCTGTATGTGTTTTCAATACCTCCTTATGAAAATCCTCTCTTACTGGAATCCCACTGACTCTAATCTTGTCTTCATATACACCTTTAGAAATAAGTATATTCTTTGTAATGGTTGCTCCGACAAAATATATATCTGTATGGGGCGTTATCCATTCTTCATGAGCCGTAATATCTGTAATATAAGTATATAGAGGAATCGATGTGCCTACTTTTTCTTTATAGGCTGAAATGTATTGTGAACTCACTGGTAAAGTGGATATAACTAAATCCGCCTGATACTCAGATAATAATTGGTGTACTTTTTTTACAACTGATTTCTTCAATGTTATATTACTATGTCTACATGCAATTTCATTTAAGCAGTTATAAATAGAGGCACACTTATTTACCATAAAGTTAAAGCTGGCGTAAATAACTGTACTACTTTTTGGAAACATATATTCAATTATATCTACTATATATACATGCGCTTCAGGATTCATTCTTGTAATCTCTTGCTGTATTGATTCAGCTGCGCTATAATGCCCCATTCCAAAGTGCCCGGTTAAAATTAAAATATTCATCACGCTTCTTAGGCAGTCATTCGCCCTTTCCTCCTAATTGTATATTTGTATTTTATTCATACAGTATACTTAAGAATTCTTTCTGTAAGATTTACATTCCCTTAAGAAATCTTAAGGTAAAAAAATAAATCCAGAAGCTCATCACCTAACAAGCTTTCTGGATTTATATCATTCATATTTTATTTTAAAACTTTAGGCATGGCATCCTATATAGACTTCACTTCCTGCTAAGAAGATAAAATAAGCACCTATAATGTACGGAATATAAGGGATTATAAAGACTATAGCCACTGGTGAAAGAACAATAAGTAGACCAATAATTACAGTAACTACTCCTTGTATAGTTCTAAAATTCAAACCTAGATTTTTATTTTTAAAAGCTATGACAAGTTCAAATAATCCTCTTACTAGAGACCATGCACCATAAAATACAAGTAACATTTCTATGGTTGCCATTGGTGAAATAATGAGGATAAGCCCAAATAAAATATCTATAACACCTGATATTAAAGTATACATTTTAAATGAACTATGCCATCCATGCACAATCTTTGATATGGCAGCTCCAATCATGAGTATGCCTATTAAAAAAGCAAAACTTAATAAAGATTGTAATGGACATAAGAAAAATAAAATTCCCACTACAGCAAGCAAAATACCATCTAGAATAAATAATTTATCAATATAGTTTTTCATTCTTGTACTCCTTGATTTATAATTTTTATCCTATAGCTATTTTGTCTCATTTTCAAAAAATCACTCATACATATTATGCTTTTTCATTTTATATTCCAAATACTCTCATCTATTATAGGATAAATATATCCCGCATCCTTTAAGAGTATAAATCCTGCATTATATACAGTATTAATAAATTGTTTTGTTTTACTATTTCTAATATGTTCTGTATATTCTTTTTTCATTTCACCACTAAATGCATTATTAAAATCTATATCCACACTTAAAGTTTCAAAGGCTTTATCTAGAAGCTCCAAATAATGCTTTTGCATTTCTATAACTTCCTGTTTCTTCTTTTGAAATATATCTTGATTTAATGTACTACTTTCATCTTTTAATGCTCCAATAGCTTCTTTTATCTTATCCCCTTCTTCTATAAGTTCATCATGATTTATTAGAAGTACAGAGTTTGTCGATGTTAGCTCATCTTTTATCAGGTAGTCCTCTTGAGTATCCATATTATAGCATCTATTTTCATTTGCTTCCGTTGTATAAAATATCTCGTAAGTTTCAAAATCAACTGTATTATAGATAGAATCTGCTAAAAATGTAAAACGTTCATTTACGCACTTTGGCAACTCATATTTAGGATACTTACTATTACCTCCACTATGCCATCCATCATAATTTCTATACATTTGCTCATCTGTCTTACCAAAATCCCAATAAGTCACTCTTCCTTTTTCAGTTGTGCTTCCATAAGTTGCATCAACATGATAATAAGCGCCATCCATCTTTACAATATTCCAAACATGAGATTTATCATTAGATACTGCTAAATGGTTTTCTATACCTAATTGGTCTAAAATGGTTCGCATTGCATACGCATAATGAGTGCAAATACCTTTTTGACTTACAATAATATCCCCTTGTGTGCGTCCATCTATACCTATTGTGTAAACACACTGTGAAAGCCAATTATAGATTGCAAGAACTTGCTCAGATTCACTTCTACTCATATCCACTACTTCATTTAAAATATATTCTATTTTTCTAATATACTCATCTTTATAAGCAATAGCAGTATCTCTATCATATATACCAAAATATTGAATATTGATTACTTGATTAATAGAATCTAGGCTTAATCCTGATAGATAAGGAAACTCTGGACGACTATAAAGTGCATCTGCAAGACTTTCTAATTCTTCTTGATCTAGAGTAAATCCCTCTATATTAAGAGAGGGTTCAAACTGATTAATAGCATCTACCAATAGCTTATAAAGTTCTTCATCTGGATTAAGATAAGCCTTTTCATTAGGTGTTATTAAATATTGATTATAATTAATATACATCTTTTCTTCTTCCTTATTAGGTATCACTAAATCATCTGTATATTTGGGTTCCTCTTCTTTTATATTGGTATTATTACTACATCCAACTAATATTAAGCTACTAAACAACATCATTATTAGATATTTTCTTAGCTTATTCATAACTACCTCCTTTGGATTATACATATTTTTCATTATAAGATGGCCTTGATTGATTTACAATTGAATCTGCTAATATATCACATAATTTTAATAATAAATAAAGGTCGATTTCATAAGCTTTTCTTATAAAATCAACCTTTATTTAAATCTCTACATATATTCCTTATGTAACGTAAATCCTCGACCTCGTACTTCATTCACTTGATTAATAATCATAAAAGCATTTTCATCTATATTCATGGTTAAATCATTGACTTTAGAAAGTTCTCTACTAGACACTACTGTAAGCACAGCATAACCTTCTTTACGTGTATGACCACCCTCACTATGAATCAACGTAGTACCTCGGTCTAACTTGGTACGAATTGCCTCACTAATGGCTTCGCTTTTTTCACTTATGATCTTAATCTGCATTTGATTTCTTCCAATCATCAATACTTTATCTAGTACTGTTGTATAAAGAAGAACAAGTAAAATGCCGTAAAGAATTTGTTCTTTACTTGAGAAAATCATTTGAGTTAATAAAATCAAACAGTCAAACACAGACATAGTCATAGAAACAGGTAACTTTAACTTTTTATTTAAAATAAGTGGTGGAATATCCATTCCTCCTGTTGAAGCACCCGAACGAATGACCATTCCAATCCCTGCCCCAATAAGTAAACCCGCAAATACAGTAGCTAACATAGTATCATTTGTTATACCACTGCCACCAAACCATTTTTCAAAAACACCCAAGATAAATGGGTAGTAAAATGTACTTAAAATCGTTGTCAGCGCAAAAGCTTTCCCTAGTACAACTGCACCTGCTACAAACATTATTACATTGAAAACACCTACAAAAACTGAAACAGGCACACCAAACTGATGCTGAAATACAAGCGCTAAACCTGTGCTCCCACCAGTAATCAGATTGTTGGGTAAAATAAAGAGTGCAACTGCCAAGGCATACAAAGTATTGCCTAGTAAAATGGTTAAAATCTTTTTCATTGGCATTATCTTTTATTCCTTTCTGTATCTCTTGTATCATGATAAACCTTATACATTATACCACAGTCTACACTCTTTATGCCTACTCTAATCATTCCCTTTTCTGCTCAATTTATATACTTAAATTCATTCTATAATTTGTTGATGTGTACAATCTATCTCTAACGCTTTTATGAAATACTCTTTTGCTTTTCCCTCATCTTCTAGGCCAAGTTTTCCAAGTCCTATAAGATAATAGCAATGCAGTTCATTGCGCTTATTGAGATCCTCATCAAAAATCAAGAAATCTGGTAAAGATACTGCAAAGTAATCTACTTTTATATCATCAAATAAATGTTTTTCACCATAGCTTAACAATTTATTAAATCTACTTCTTGCTTGTTTTTCATTTCCTAATGCTCTATAAGCTAAGCCTTGGAAATATATATTCTCTGGTGGCTGATCATTATAATACATAGCACTTGCAGGTTCATTAATTCCCAATGTTGCCTTAAAAAAGTTTGCTTTGGCGTGTTCAATTTCTTCTATAGCTTTATAGCAAAGGCCCAAGTTAAAGTAAACTTCGTTATCTGTACTCCCTGCTAATTTACCTTCTCCTAAATTATCAGGATAAGATAAAGCCTCTATAAGTAATGTAATCGCCTTTTCATATGCTTTAACTCTCATGTGCTGTTTTGCACATCCTACCTGTGCTTTCACATATTGTTTGGTGATCTTCCCTTCGCCCCCCTCCCATGGATGAAACTGTCTTTTTGCAATAAGTATTTTTGCTTTTTCATAATCTTTTACTAAATTAAGCAACGTTATATATTCCACATATAAGTCATCTCTTATTTCTACAAGATCCAAATGCTTCTTAAAATGAGATAACCGCTCCTCTATACTTACATTGAGTTTTTTATAAAGTTGATCTAGCTCTAAAAATACTCTTGCATCCTTTTCATTTAACACAAAAGCTTTTTCAAGCATTACTTTTGCTTGTTCTGGTTGATGGCACTTATTATAGTATGCAAGAGATAAATTACGATAAGGTGTTGCAAATGTTGGGTATGCTTCTACACATAACTCCCATCCTTCAACAGCTCTATCATATTGTTTTCTATCATACCATAAGTTCCCTAAGTAATAAGCTGCCATACCTGCACTTTGAAGTGTGGATTGAACATGCTCTAGAACAATAATATCTATTAAATCATTAGGAAAACAATAATCCGGGCATGCTTTCTCACCCTTTTCATAGTACCTTTTCCCTTCCTCCTCATCTCCTAACTTGTACAAACAGTAACCTTTATAATATTGATTTAAAGGGGAATTACCAACTTCTAAAACGCTTATCGCTTCTTCATACATACCACTTTGCATATAATTTCTTGCAAGGATTAGTGGCATCTGAATATCTTCTTTACGAATAAATGTATGAACTGATACAAACTGCTTACCTTGTAATTTTAAAATCAATGCTATTTCATTTTTTACAAGTTTATCTAATCTATCTATTTTCTCAGTCTCATGAGCAAAAACTAGAGCTTCTTCAAGACTTCCTAACTTTCTAAGAATCGCTATTTTTAAATGTCTTGCATCTATACTATGATAGTTTCTAACTATAGACATCTCAATATGTTCTAGTGCCTCTTGGTAGTTCCCCTTTAATGCATCGATTTGAGCAATTTGATAATAACCTGCATGTTGATACTCACTATTCCATGTTGCCTTGTAGAAAGCTGCATAGGCTGCTTCATATTTTTGTTGATACTTCAAGCTAAGTCCAAGTAAGTAATATCCCTCTCCATCGTATGGATTGGGACTATGTCTTATAGCACTCTTAACTGCCTGTCTAAAATATGTCTCACTCTTTTCAAATAATCCTCTTCTAAGAAGTAAAGAACCATATGCCGTGTTAATACGTATATCCTCTGGATCTCTTTTTAATCCTTCTAAGTAGTAAGGATCTGGCTCATAGGTGGCATGGCGGTATTGTTCAATATGCTTCCCTGCTAAATATAAAGCTTCTGTGTTCTTAAGTGTTTCTGGCTCCTCAATAGGTTTGGCCGGCTCTGGTATTTCTTCAATTTCTGGTTCTTTAGCTGTATATTCTAGAATTAATGCTCCTCTTTCATTTGTTACACGAAGTGTAAGTTCATATTCTTTTTCTTCACCTACATAAACTTCTTTCACAAAGGTAATAGATGGGTCAAGGGAAAGCTTCTCATCTATATAGACTTGCTCTTTTCCCACGAATTCTACATGAATATTTTGCATAGTTGTTGTATAAATCCCTACTTTGGCTTTGCCTTCTCTTAACTCAGTACTTAAAGCAATATCTTTGGTTGCATTTTTTACATATCCAATACCTTTGTAAGGCATAAAATATTGAGTAAATGTCTTCTCCTCATAAGGTGCCAGCCATGTAAAGTCTGGTTGATTATCTGTATAGATACCTGTCATTAATTCAATATAGGGTCCATCTTCATCTGTCAAATTACAATCCCAAGCCTTACCAAAGTCTCCACATCCCCAAGTCCATTGCTTTTTCCCTGGTGAAATATGATGATTAGCAACATGTAAAATACCTGCCCCAACAGCATTATCATATCCTCCCACAAAGTTATAATCTGATTTGTAAGCCATGTAAGATGTAGGGACAGGGATATTTTTGTATCTAGAGATATCTACGCCTTCTGAGTAATCCATTTTATAATAGGTTCCTGTCGCGATAGGGAACTTAGATACATCCCGTTTCCCATGATCCATAACAGCATGCACATCCGGTGGAAATATAGACTGTGTATAATCATTGACTGCTACAGCTGGATTTGCCCACCAAAGGAAAGTTTGATTTTCATCTGTTCTATTATACAGTTGTCCCTTGATTTCTATATAAGCCTTATCTGGATAAAGAGTAAATCCTGCCATTCCTTTTGTTCCATACATTCTATCAATTTCACTGACCCATACCGTTTTGCTTCCATCCTTATTTTCTTCAATATGATAATCTACTGGGCCATATGTATTGGGCCTGTGATGCTGTGGCCAATTAAATTCGATTCCCCCAGAAATCCATGGCCCCACAAGCCCTACAAGTGCTGGCTTAATCACATGGTTATAATACACAAAATCATAATTATTGGTCTTATCTAAGGCTCTTTGTATTCTTCCGCCAAGCTCTGGCATAATCATTACCTGGAGGTAATCATTTTCCAAATAAACAACTCGATACGTTTTATCTATTTTTTCATCATATATTTTATCAATAACAGGGTAAGGATAAACTTTACCACTACTTCCTTGGTACACTCTCTTTTCTAAAAACATAGGGTTCTTATCTGGCTTTCCAACTTCATATGTAGGTATTATAACTTGCTCTTCCCAAACCTTAACACTCTGATTCATAAAATGTCCCTCCACCATTTGATTGATTGATAAACTTATACTATAATATTTTTATTATTTATACATTACACATACTTGCTTTCTTACTTATAAATATTGCTCTTTGGAGGTGTATCATGTACATAATTGAAAAGGGTGTATTACCAGATTCAAGTATTTTGTTCTATACCCCTAGTCAACTTGCAAAATCATTATTTTTCTATCCAATCTCTATGGGATATTTTCTATGTGATCACAACTATCATGTCACACGTAAAGAGCATCAGAGCTACTTATTACTCTATGTCATAAAAGATTCAGGTACTGTTATTTCTGGTAATCAAACCTATACTTTAGATGAGGGTTGCCTGCTCTTTCTTGATTGCTATAAACAACATACTTACTTTACCTCCTCATGGGAAATTGCTTGGTTACATTTTGATGGAAATATAAGCGCTCAATACTATAACCTTATTATCGAGCGCTTTGGTAGTATTATTAATGCCAATACACCTACAAGTATTTCAAGACTTCTTTTAGATTTTATTGATTACTTTAGTACGCAATCATCTATTAATGAGGCACTTGTATCTTGCCAAATCAATCAATTATTATGTGAACTCTTTACACTTTCTTCTCATTTATCTACCAATGAACTGCATACATTATCTCCCGTTGACCATGCTATTGAATATATGAAAGTTCACTTTAAAGAACCTATAACGTTAGAAGACTTAGCCTACCAAGTTACTCTTAGTCCTTACTACTTTACAAGACTCTTTAAAAAAGAAACAGGACGTACACCCTACGATTATCTTATTACCTTACGCATTAATCAAAGTAAATATCTTCTTAAAAGTACATCCATGCTTGTAAAAGAAATTGCTTTTGAAGTTGGCTTTAATAGTGAAAGTAATTTTATGAGCTCTTTCAAAAAAGTAACAGGTTATACACCTACTGCTTTTAGAACACTCCCCCTATAAGTAAAGGACTTGGACAATTTGTCCAAGTCCTTTATTTTTTCTTAAGAATTACTTCTACTATCGCTGCAATCGCACCATCACCTGTTATATTTGTTGCAGTTCCAAAACTATCTTGTGCTGCATGTAGTGCAATCATAAGAGGCTTTTCTATTCCTCCAAATCCAAGCATGGATTCCAATACTCCAAGAGCTGCCATAACACCCCCTCCAGGGACACCAGGTGCAGCCACCATTGTTACACCTAAC
Organism: Niameybacter massiliensis; assembly: GCF_001282685.1. GTDB lineage: Bacteria > Bacillota > Clostridia > Lachnospirales > Cellulosilyticaceae > Holtiella > Holtiella tumoricola. The sequence continues at coordinate 1,256,441 of NZ_LN875035.1, forward strand.
ATTAAAATGAAAGGCATCATCATTTCAAAAGTTGGTACTTGCCCTCTCATATACATAACTGCCATAGAAGTTAGTACAAGTGTAATCGTATCTCCTGCTAAATGGATTGTCGCTCCTAAAGGAATCACAAACCCTAATATCTCTTCACTGATATTATTTTTCCTTGCACATTCTAATGTGACAGGAATCGTTGCTGCTGATGACTGTGTACCAACAGCTGTTAAATATGCTGGCACCATATTCTTAATCATTTTAAAAGGATTATCCTTTTTAAGAATTCCAGCAATGATGTATTGCAACACGATATAAATAATTTGTAAAGAAAATAAGATTATATAAACCACTCCAAAGGATTTAAGTGTTAACAAAATTTCTCCACTAAAGCTAAGCCTTGCAAAAATACATCCTATGTACAAAGGAACTAATGGAATTAAAATACTTTGTACGACCATTAAAATTAAAGTATTTAGCTCTTCTACACCTTTTAATAGCACACTATTTTTTATTTTAGATAGTCCAATACCTAGTACAAAGGCAAGTACCAAAGCTGACATTACACCCATAATAGGTGGCATTTCAATAGAAAAATAAGGTTCTGTAAACTGGCTTGCCTGATTAAACATATCACCACTCTTTATAAGTGTTGGAAGTACTGTATCTCCTACAAACCATGCTAACATTCCTGCTGAAATGGTTGAGGCATAGGCAACCATAGTTGTAACTATAAGCCCTTTGCCTGATTGATTACCTAGTGAAGCAATACCTGGAATAATAAAGCCTATAATAATTAATGGGATCATGAAAGATAAAAAACTTCCAAATAGCCCTTCCGCTGTAACCAAGATTCGCATAGGAATAATCCACTCAAATTGTTTACAAATAAGACCCAGTATAATGCCTATAATCAAACATATTATAATTCTAGCAATTAAAGATAGTTTTTTCATTTTGTCCCCCTTGTTGTCTTGTTTGTTTTTATACTAAAAACATTTGTCCGTTTGTCACACTATAATCTATATTACTATTTTTGTCAATTAGCCTTTTTTTCCTTTTTATCATTTCTTTTAAGTTTTAATCCAAATAATAAAAGCCACAAGTTCCTGTGTACTTGTGGCTTTTATTATTTGGATTGTAGTGATTAATCGTCATCTCTTTCATCATGATCGTCATGGTCATCATCTAATGCTTCTTTATCGAACTCTACTGTCTTACCTGTCTTTGCATCAATCTCAATGTTGTATTCATATTTTGCATCAATTACTTCTACTTCATAGATCCATTTGTTATCATCTTTATCAAGCTCAATCTCTATGATTTTTCCTGATGGTACAAGTTTCATAACTAATGCTTTAACTTGTGCTTCTGTAAGAAGCTTATCATTTACTTCTGGTTTTACTGGTTTAGATGGTTCAATTGGTACCATAGGTACTTCTGTATGTTTCATATCTAGATCAAGACTCATTAATGCACCTGTTTCTGGACACACAATAAGATCCATTGTACCATTTTCTAATGTTACATCTACGTCATACACCCATAAATTACGTGAAAGGCTCATTTGTACATTGGTTACTTTGCCTTCAGGAATATGTTTGAGTACAATAGCTTCAATTTGTGCAGGTGAATATTTGGCTACATATCTGCCATTTTCATAACGATTTACTGCATTTTTATCTACTTCTTGTAATGTAAACACTTCTGCATCATCTACTAAACCATTGCTTCCATCTACTGTTACTTCAATATGATAGGCTTTATAAGTAAATGTCATTTCATACTTTACTTTTTGGTTCTCAATAATTCTCTTGCTTCCTACAAAAGTTGAACCTTTTGGAAGCTTATTGTAGATTTTTTGAATTGCTTGGTTTTCTGTTACAACGCCCTCTACAATTTCATCACTTGGAAGTGTTGTTGGTTTATCCACTGAACCTAAACCATTAAATGTTAAATCTCTTTCTAGTGTTCTACCTGTTTCAGGATCCATTTCTAATGAACCATATACTGCTGTTGATTTAAATTCCACTTCATAAATCCAAAAACCATTGTCTTTCTCAAGCTCAACGCTTTTAACTACAGCACCTGGATAAGTTCTTTCTACAAGTGCAATAATCTCTTTTTCATTTAACTTCGGATTATATTTTCCATTTTTCTTAACTCTATTTTTAGCCTTCTCATCAAAGCCTACATATGTTTCGCTGTCTAATTCTTCTACTGATTTTAACACTGCATCTACCTTAACTTCAAATTTTTCTTTTGTTCCACCGTTATGTATCTTCACTTCATACTCTTGGTCATCTGTATCATAACTTGTTGAGAGGTGTTCGCTTCCACGAGGCATCATTTGAAGTACAAGATTGGTTGCTTCATCTTTAGTCATAATTGTTTGAGTAGGTGCTGCAAAAGTTGTCACTGTAATGGCTGTTAATGCGGTTAATGTAACAAATGCTTTTCTAAGTTTCATTTTTTCAATCTCCTTTAAAAATATGAGTTTATTTTTATTTACACTATAAGATACAAACCACATTTTTTATTTAGGGACCTTTTTAAGCTTTTTTATAAAAATTTTTATAAACTTTTTCTAAATGATAATCTCATAGATATTCTCATACTCTAGATGATACTCTATCTTAAGATTCTCTATTAATACTCTATTGTTAGGATCCTCTCTCCATGCTAATCCACAACCTGCTCCTATTAAACGTGGTAAAGGAATGAGCCTTCCACTCAGCTTTCCTTGTCTGGCTACATCTTCAAAAGCCATAGCTTGTGTAGTGGTCTTAAAGGTGACTACACACTGTAATTGTTTTTGTCTCACCTTGTCTCCTCCTCTAAAGTCCTAAGAGCTTGAATCGCTTCATCCACTTCATCTTGAGTATTAAAATGGGAAAAACTAAAACGAACCATACCTTGCTCTTCTGTTTGAAAGGCCTTATGAACTAGAGGCGCACAATGTGCCCCTGCCCGAGTTGCAATATTAAAACGATAAAAAAGTTCATCTGCTATTTCTGCTGAATCCATATCTCTTATATTAAGTGCCACAACAGGCGTTCTCACTATCGCATCAAGATCACCATATAATGCTATTCCTGGCACATCTTGAATACCTGCTATAAATCTTTTGGCAAGAACTGTGGCTTCCTCAAGGATTTGCAACTGCCCATAGTGATTTAAATAATCACAGGCTGCACTAAGTCCTGCTATACCATGGGTATTAAGTGTACCCGCTTCAAGTCGTGTAGGTAAAGGTAAATCCATTGTATGTGAAAAGCTATCCATACCTGTGCCACCTACCTTAAGAGGATTTGGTATAGCCCCTTCTGCTAAACAAAGTAGCCCTATTCCTTGTGGGCCTAGAAGACTTTTATGCCCCGAACAGCAAAGTACAGATATCCCTAACTTTTGCATATCTATTGGAATAAGCCCAGCTGTTTGAGAAGCATCTAAAATAAGCAACAGCCCATATTGCCTACATAACTTACCTATCTGCTCAATCTCTGTTACATTGCCAAGTACATTAGATGCATGAGTTATAACAATTACTTTAGATTCTTTGCAAATAGCTGCTTCTATTTGTGAAATATCTATGCAACCTTTTTTATCTGTACCAACAACTGTGAGCCTTACGCCTTGCTTCTCCATAAGATATAAAGGACGCAAGACACTATTATGTTCAAGAGCAGTGGTAATGCAGTGATCACCGGATTTGAGCAGACCTTGTATTGCAATATTTAAGCTTTCTGTTGCATTAGAGGTAAATACCACACGTGCTGAATCACCCACATTAAAAAGTTGGGATAACTTCTCCCTTGTTTTATAGATTAATCTACTTGCATCGAGAGATGCCCCATGTACACCTCGTCCACTATTACCTGTATTTAATATGGCATGATACACAGCTTCTGCTACTTCTGGTGGCTTGTGAAAAGAAGTTGCTGCATGATCTAAATAAATCATCTCTTAACCCTTTCTTATGGTTTCACAATTTTAGTGGCTTGCATTTGTTTTTCTAAAATAGTATACATATTGGTCACTGTTCCAACAGCTAAATTCTCAGTAAGTCCATAATGATTGAGGCAAGTTCCACAAGTAAGTACCTCAACACCTTGTGATTCTAAGTGTTTTAAATCTGCTATAGATTCTGAGCTCTTGGTAGATAAATAGGCTCCACTATTATAAAGTAAGATAGTTTTTGGAAGGGTCTCTTGTTCAGTCAAAGCATAGATGAATCCTTTCATCAATGTACGTCCTAATCGCTCATCACCATCTCCCATTTTGTCTGAAGCAAGTACAACAACTACGTTATCATATGTAGGCTCTATTCCACACGCCTCTTGTTCAACCACACTTATGGTCACAATATAATGATTTTCATCTATTTTGTTTGAAGTCAGCGGCAGCCTTTTTTGCTCTGCTAACTTGGTTAAGTTCTGTACAGCTATCTCATTATCAACTGATACTTCTACTGTATCTCCTTCACCTAGTGTTGCTAATACTTTTTTAGTTTCTACAACGGGTATTGGACATACTTTACCCATGGCATCTATTACTTTTTTCATTTTAATCTCCTACCTTACAATGATTTTTTTATTTGTTTTTGTAACTGTTCCTACTATAGCACAAGGTAATCCTAATGCTTCTATCTCTTTTAATGCACACGCTGCATCGTCTGGATGCATACTTACTAACAATCCTCCAGATGTCTGTGGGTCAAAGAGAATTTCTTCCATTGCATAAGGCACATTGATAAACGCTACCCTATCACCTACATGATTACGATTTCTCTGTCCTGCAGCTGTAATGAAAAATTCATTGGCATAATGTACTGCCTCTTTAATATATGGTACTTGTAAACTATCAATCTCAGCACCAAAATTTCCCTCTAACATTTCTGTGAGATGGCCCAAAAAGCTAAAACCTGTCACATCTGTACATCCATGTACACGATATTTCTTGATGATTTGGGCTGCATACTTATTGAGAGTCGTCATAGATCTAATGGCGCTATCCATTGCTTCTTTCGAACTTTCCCCTACACGTTGTGCTGTACATACAATGCCTACACCCAATGGCTTTGTCAAAATGAGCTTGTCCCCTTCTTGACACCCATTATTCTTATAAATCTTATCAGGATGAATGGTACCCATAACAGAAAGGCCATACTTCACATCATTATCAGCAATAGAATGTCCACCTGCTAGTACACCACCTGCCTCTTTGACCTTTTCACTACCACCTTGCATAATCTTGCCTAAAATATTTAAATCCATCTTCTCTGGGAAACATACAATATTAAGGGCTGTCTTAACCTCACCGCCCATTGCATAAATATCTGAAAGTGCATTAGTCGCAGCAATCTGTCCAAAAATATAAGGATCCTCTACCATCGGTGGGAAAAAGTCTAACGTCTGAACAACGGCTAAGTCTTCTGTTAATTGATAAACTGCTGCATCATCTGAACTATCAAAGCCTACAAGCAAATTAGAATCTGCATATTTAGGTAACTTTTCTAGCACTGCTGCTAAGATACCTGGGCCTAGTTTTGCAGTGCATCCGCCACCTTTACAAAACATATTCTCCTCATTCATTCTTACTCATTCCTTCCTAGCTGTTCATTATACTTTTAATATAAATCTATTTCTATGTGAAATTCTATTATTAATTTCTTGATTTTACCAATTCTATTATATCATGAATTTAAAGGAATATAGCTACATTGTAAAATTAATAAGCTATAAAAAAATAGTACAGAACTCAACGCTTAAATAAAAAACCCTTACAAACTTTTCAAAGTTATGTAAGGGTTTTTACTATATCTTATTGGATTTTATACATTATCTATCTCTTAAAAATTTTTCTGCTACATGTTATTCTACATGTTTATAATATTTTTTAATAGGTTTTACCACTTCCCACATACAGTCCATTCCTTTTGGAAAAATAACATAATCTCCTACGCCAAATCTAAATTGGCGTTCTTCATAAGTAACCACTGCCTCCCCTTCTATAATCAGACAATGTTCTTCTTCTTCAAAATGCCATGGAAACGTAGATACCTCACAACTCCAAGTCTCACATTTCTCCATTTCTGTTCTTTCTTCTTCTGATGCTGGCCTTATTATAATAGTCATCTTTATTTTCTCCTTTTATATTTTACGCTTTATTCTTCACTTTCTATTCTTTGTCAATTCATCTAATCTATTCTTATGTTATAACTGTCACAAAAAAATACCAGTCTGTTTTTCTAAACATACTGGCATCTCCTTTTAGGCACTTAGTGCCCTTCTATTCATTTCTATAAATCTTGCCACACCATCGTTGTCATTGGTATCTATGACACAGTTTGCATTCTCCTTAAGTGATTTTTCTGCATTTCCCACTGCACACCCACAATCTGCCACTTGGATCATTTCCATATCATTTAAATTATCACCAAAAGCTATGACTTCATCTATTTCATATTGCCCTGCAACATATTTAGCTGCTTCTGCCTTATTGGTACCTTCTGCTGCAATCTCCAGTAGATAGCTAGATTCTGTATTAACATCTCTATACATAAGTGTTTTGATGCCTGGTACATCTTCTAACTGATCTGTTATCTTTTTAATCACTTCATAAGAATCTAACATAACCATATGTCCCACTTGACTCTCTGGTGTAATAGGATAAGACTCTACTTTTTCAAAGCGTTTAAGCGTTAGATTTTTACGTCCATTGTAGAATGCTTCTTCATCTTTGCTATTAAAGCCTTTATAATAAACGGTTAAAAAATCCTCTTTTAGTGCATAAGCGAAAATTTGCTTTTCTTGTTCTTCCACAATATTGATAATACGTCTTACGCTATCATAAGGAATAGTTGATGTATAGATATATTTCTTTTGTTTAATATCATAGATAAAGCTTCCATTCATCACAATAATAGGAAGATTTATCTCTACACCCTCTAAGAGTGGTACAACTGTTGCCGGTGTCCTTGCTGTAGCTACTGTAAAGTATGCCCCTTGCTTAATTTCCTTATTAAGGATAGATGCTGTCTGCTCTGAAACTTTACCTTTGCTATTTAATAATGTCCCGTCTAAATCAGATACATATAAAGTCTTCATTTTTGTTCACCTCGTTGCCTTTTCTCCATCCCTAGTTTTGAGGGGGAATTCCTATTATATCAAATCCAATACTTTTTTCAATCCCCCAAAATATCTTTTATTTTTTTATACATCTATCAAAAATAGGTCTTCTATAGCTTATGTTGTATCAACATTTTCAGCTACTAGAAGACCTATGACTTTAATTTATTTTTCTATTTTATCTTCTAGAAGCTATAAGATTTTTTTACGATTTTCTGTTACATAGCTTACTCTTTTTGTCATTTATAGACCTCTATCTCCTATCCTATATGGCTTCATTATAAAAAATGCTTATTTCAGCGTCAATGTAAATATGCAATCAATTTGTAAATTCGCCTTACCTTTTAATCTCCAAAATTCCCCTTTATAATAGATTAAATATTATTTATACTATATAATAACATTTGTTCAAATTATTTATTTTCAAAAAAGGAGACTTAATATGACTACATCACTTAAATCCCATTGGGGAATCGACTTAAATAGCCGCTTTGTTAACAAAAACAGCGACACACTTTGCGTTATTTTACCTGGTATCGCTTACTATCTTGATCGTTCTTACTTAGATTACTCAAAACAACTTTCATGCGAACTTGGTTTTGATACATTAGAAGTTGAATATGGCTTCCAAACTGCAAAAGCTGCTTTTTCTGTTCCTGACGAATTTGATATCATTGTAAAAGAAACTATTCAAGTTGTAGAATCTAAACTTGAAAAAGAATACAAAAAAATTGTTATCATTGGTAAAAGCATCGGTACATGCGTTCAAATTGCACTTAATAAACATCTTGAAGGTAAAGATATCACTAACATCTACATTAGCCCAATCGACAAAACTGTAGGCCTTGGTATTACAGAAAATGCTTTTGTGATCACAAGTTCAAGTGATCCACTTTTATCTAATGAAAATTTTGAAAGCCTTAAAACTATTGCTGGTATTACATTAACAAACGTTGAAGGTGCAAACCATGCACTTGATTTAGAAAACAATGTATTAGGTACTATTGATGCATTAAAAACTTACATTCAAGATGCACGTACTTTCCTTACAAAATAATCCTACTATCATTGCGTAGTTATGATACACTAGTACTATTAATAAAATATTCAATAAAGGTTGTGTCATATGAAGTTATACGAAGATGAAGGTATTGGACGCTATATTAGCCACCTTCATAGAATTGGAGCAAGTTTTCTCTCTAAAGAATATGAAAAATACGGTATAGGATCTGGCCAGTATTTATTCTTGCTTCAACTCTACCTAAAAGATGGTATTAGCCATGATGAACTTACAGAAAAGGTCTCTGTTGATAAAGGTACAACGACTAGAGCTGTTAAGAAATTAGAAGAATCGGGATATGTTACCCTTGCACTCAACCAACAAGATAAACGTAAGTATCACATTTACCTTACCCCAAAAGCGCTGGAATCCAAAGAAGAAATTCTAAGCATTTCAAAAAAGTGGGAAGATCAGCTCTTAGGTTGTTTATCTTCTACAGAAGTAGATAACCTATTTGCTCTACTTAGAAAGATCTCTACCAACAACTCTAGCTATTTTTCAAAATGTCGTAAAGATATACATTAGCAAGAAGCCCTAAAACATTTAGTAAATGTTTTAGGGCTTCTTGTTGCGTTTACAACGTTTTTATGATAGTATCTTTTTATTGCGTATGCAACAATATTGTAAAAAGGATGTGAACTATGTCTAAAGACAACACTCAACAAGACCTGGGATCTGAAAGCATTATTAAATTGCTTATTAAGTTCTCTATTCCTGCAATTATTGGCATGGTTGTGAATATGCTTTATAACGTAGTAGATCGTATGTATATAGGTAATATTCCTCATGTTGGTGGCCTTGCTATTACAGGTGTTGGTATCACTATGCCAGTTACACAAATTATTACAGGATTTGGAATGCTTGTAGGAATTGGTACCTGTGCAAGTATCTCTATTGCATTTGGTAAACAAAACCAAAAGGAAGCCCAACGTTACTTAGGGAATGGACTTCTAGGGATTATCACCCTTAGTATTCTAGTTGCTGTATTAGGTAATTTATTTGCTGAACAAATCCTTACATTGTTTGGTGCTAGTGAAAACACACTCCCTTATGCACTAAGCTACATTCGTCCTCTTCTTTGGGGAACAATCTGTAACCTATTTGCTTTTGGACTCAACAATTCAATTCGTTCAGATGGTAATCCCAAACTTAGTATGCTCACTATGATCATTGGAGCTGCTATTAATATTATTTTAGACCCAATCTTTATCTTTGCACTTGGTCTAGGTATACAAGGTGCAGCTTATGCTACTGTAATCTCTCAATTTATTGCAGGTTGCTGGGTACTTTATTACTTTACTAAGAGTTCAAAGTCTTCTATTAAGATTACATTAGAGGATATGAAGTTAGATTTAGGTATTATGAAAAATATTTTAGTCATTGGGCTTGCACCATTCTGCATGCAATTTGCAAGTAGTATTGTCTCTGTTATTGCAAACAAGTCTCTGATGATGCATGGTGGTGACTTAGCTATTGGGGCTATGGCTATTATCACTTCTATCTCAACCATTTATATCATGCCTATTTTTGGTATTAACCAAGGTGCACAACCTATTATTGGCTATAATTTTGGAGCAAATAAATTTGAACGTGTAAGACAAACTTATATGTACAGTCTTATTGTATCTACAATCTTCCTTTTCATCAGCTTTATTTTCGTTCAAACGTTCCCTTATATAGCTGTTGGTATGTTTAATAACGATCCTGAACTTACTGAAATTACAGTATCTGGTATGAGATTATTCTTACTCTCTATGCCTATCATTGGTATACAGATGACTGCTTCTAACTACTATCAAGCAGTTGGAAAAGCAAAAAAAGCTATGGTCATTAGCTTATCTCGACAAATTATTTTCCTTATTCCTTGTTTCTTAATTATTCCACGTTTCTTAGGACTTCAAGGTGTATGGTTAGCAGGACCAATTGCAGATTTACTTGCAATTGCTTTCTCAAGTATTTTTATCTTTAAAGAAATGCGTGAGTTAAAAAAAATGGCCAATGATCCTGAGCTAAGCATGAAATCAGCTAGCCCAGACTTAGTCGCCTAATTTATTTTTAAAAAAGCCATTATAATACTAACCTTTTGCAAGGTGTATTATAATGGCTTTTTTGCTATCTTTTTTATTGTGCTGACTTTTCTTGCTGTGCTTTTAGTAAATCTCTGATTTCGGTTAAAAGAATCTCCTCTTTAGTAGGTTTGGGCTCTTCTTTGGCTTTTTCCTGCTCCTTATGACTAAATCTACTAGCCATTTTATTCACTACTTTTACCATAATAAATATAGAAAGTGCAATAATAAAGAAATCTAATATAGTTTGGATAAACATACCATAGTTAATCACTATAGGATCTAGCCCTTCCTTTGATGGATCAATCACCCACTTCCAATTGGTAAAACTAATCTGTCCAACCAATAAACTAATCATAGGCATAATCATATCATTCACAAGAGAACTTACTACTTTGCTAAATCCACCCCCTATAATAACACCTACTGCCATGTCTAACACATTGCCTTTCATAGCAAATGCCTTAAATTCACTGATTGCCTTCTTCATTTATAACTACCTCCCTTTGATTTTTAGGTTGTTTAATACGCTTATATCTTTTAAACTATATTTATCAAATTTTGTTTATATAAGGAATCAAACTATGAAAAAATTTAAATATCCTATGCTGATTGCATTATGTATGTCTCTAATGCATCCATCACTTTTTGCAGCACCTATAGTAGAGCCACTATCACCTATTTTATCTAATCCCCTACATGAAGAGGAAGTGGCTATGGAGACATTAATCCTACCTAGAAACTTATACATTCTAGCTGGAGATAATCATACACCATCACGCTTAACCCTCTATGATAGAAATATAGTCCTATCACCTTCTAATGCTTATACACTAACTACCCAATCAACTTTTGGTACACGTACGCTCGGTCGTTGGTTCTATGAGAGTCTTGGTGAGGATGTCCTCACGCTCTCTTCTCCTTCTGATCTCACCCTTACATTAAATACAGCCAAGAACACTCTTACTCAATCTATGACTGTAGAAGTCGTAGATACTACTGATACTACACCAGTAAGGCTTCTTGCTGTAGGTGATAGTCTTACACGTATGGGAAAATACATTGAACATGTACAATCTATTCTTCCAAATGTAGAAACTGTGGGCACCATTACTTATAAGGGTGAAACTATCCAAAGAGAAGGTCGTGGTGGCTGGACCTTTAATAAATACTTTAATTATATCGGTTCTAGTGGCTATTTAGATAGCCCTTTTGTTTTCCCAACTTCTATCAGTGGTACTGCTTATAAAGGCAACACAGATGATTGGAAAAAGGTCTGCGTAGCTAAACCTAGCGATACAACCTATGGAGGACTTCAAAAAGTTGCCCGTGGTTGGCAAGAGTCTGGCCCTTATCTTTATGATACCAATGGCTACTACAAATATCCTAGTCTTGGGGATGTAATGGTAGATCCCAGCTTACCTGAAGGCTCTAAATGGATAGAATGGAACGGTACTTCTTGGGTACCTCTTCCCATCCAACCTACTGAATTTGAAGTAAACTTTACAAAATATATGGAGCGTTTTGCTATAGCCTATCCAACTGGTGCCCCAACTCATATTAGTATTCTACTTGGTGCAAATGACTTTGGTACACATGATACACTTATGGATATGCCAGGTTTCCTTCATTATTTAGAACAATTCATTGCTTCTATCCATGCTTATGATCCATCTATTCATATCATTATTTGCACACCAACCCTTGCACCTCATGAGAATATGCTAACAGGAGATACAAGCAACTACTACCGCTATAATCGTAATATGAAGCTTGCTACTCATTATCTTTTACAAACTTATGACAATGATAAAAGCTTAGCTAGAAATATTTATATTGCACCTATGACCCTTACATTAGACACGGCTAATGGCTTTGACTATAAAACAACTGAGGTTGAAATAGATGGTGTCCTTACTACTCAAGTCATAGCTAAAAACAGCATTCATCCAAATGAATACGGAAATATTCTAATGGGCAATACTTTAGCAGCTGTTATACAAAAGTTTAGAACAAAATAAAAGGAGGGCATGCCCTCCTTTTATTTTGCTCTAGTTCCATGCTTTCCAAACTTCTGCCTGATAACCAATTGTAGCTTGTTTTCCATTACGTACCATAGGAGTTTTAAGTATCTGTTGATTTTCTAGTACCTTTTCTAATTTGCTTGCTTCATCAATATATTTTACAAGTGCAAGTGCATCTTGATCTTTACAATCAGGATCTAACATATTTTCTAGCCCACCTACAGCTTGCTTCACACTATTAAGTTCTCCCTTACTCATTTCTTTTGCTTTCATATCCACAAATTGATATTTTACACCTCGTTCTTTAAAATAACGTTCTGCTTTCTTCGTATCGAAGCATTTTTTAGTTCCAAATATTTGTATGTTCATTATTTATAATTCCTTCTTTTTATATGTATTTTTATAAAACCTATCATATCATAAAATCTCCTTCTTTATTAATATTATCATCTTTAATTAGCTCTATTTATTTCTATTTAAAGATGAATAATATTCTCATTAATGATATAATGTCTTCTTTAGGGCAAACTACTTAAGACCTATAATTCTAATAATTTATATAACCATACAGAAATACTGACTTAATATAGGAGACTTACATGGAAATTTCTAAAAAAATAAATAAACGCCTTACTCGTACTACTTCTATTATTATCCCTATTTTTATTATTATCATCATAATCCTTATAACTTATGGTTCTAATAAAATATCGAGTTTTACTACAGCTTCACATTATCGTCAGCTTACAGAAGATGTGCAAAACTATTCTAGTATTTTAAAAGCAGTTACCCAGCAAGTTGGTGCTGATGAGGAAATCATACACTTTTTGGATCATTTCCTCACAACTGAAAGTATAGACCAAAAAAATTTTCTAGCACTCAAAAATCAGATTGCGTTGTATGAAAATATTTTACAACCTATTACTTTTATTAACACTATTAATATTGTAAGTTTGCCCGGCCAATATCTTGTTTCTAGTGGAACACTCTTTGAAGACTTCGATGTGACTAAACGCCCTTGGTTTAAAGAAGAATACCTAGATAATTATCAAGATCCTATTATTACATCTGCACATAAAGATTATACAACTGGTAAATATGCTATTAGCATTATTAAATTTATCTACTCTAATCATACGAATACTCTTTCTGGTGTGGTAATTCTAGATATTTTTATTGATGACTTATTAGATTCTATGGATAAAAGCTTTTATTTAGGAACGCTTAAGTCTTATCTCAATACTGGAAATGGAATGTATTTATCTAGGAATGGTCTCTATACATTAGACGAAATTCCTACACAAGATACTTTTATTTATTCTGATACCATTCTAGATAATAAAGTTGATATTTTATTTGCTTTTGACAAAAGTTCACTCATTTATAGTAAATACGTTAAACAAGTGACCCATACAACTATTGTTATATTACTCAGTATAGGATGTATTCTATTATTTACTTTAACACGTCTTATGAGCTTTATTATTGCTCCTCTTACAAATTCTCTAGATCATTTAAAAATACTTTTAAAGAACTTAGAAAAAAATAATTTTGAGCTAGAGCTAAATGATGAATTTGAGCAATTAGAATTTATTTCTGAGGCACTGAGTAAATCTTTTGACAAAAAAGTTCAATCCCTTATTTATTATGATGAACTAACAGGCCTACCTAATAGAAAAATGTTATTCAAACTTACTACCAAACTTATCAAAAAGGAGCAAAGCTTTGCCTTACTTTTTATTGATTTAAACAAGTTTAAATATATAAATGATTTATTTGGTCATACAGCTGGTGATGAATTACTTATTAGTTTTAGTCGTGCATTAGAAGATGTTTTTGCAGATAAAGGTATCGTAACTAGATATTCTGGTGATGAATTTGTTATTATCTATGATCGTTATACTTGTAAAAAAGACTTATTGGATTTTTATAACTTTACAGTTATTCCAACATTCACTAAGCCCATTTATTTTAATCAACATCATGCAGTGGTTGAATTCTCAGCTGGAGCTGCGATCTACCCAAATGATGCTACAACCTTTGATGATCTTATACGCAAAAGTGATTTTATTATGTATCATTGTAAAAAGAACGACCCTAGCAAAGGCCTCATCTTCTTTGACCCTATGCTTTATGCAACAAATCTTAAAGTAGAAGATATAAAAATGGAGTTAAAACAAGCACTCTCTAAAGATGAATTTTTAATTCATTATCAGCCCATCGTAGGTAAAGACCAATCCATTCATAAGATAGAAGCCTTACTTAGATGGCGTAGTGAAAAATATGGTTTTGTTGCTCCTAGTGATTTTATTCTCTATGCAGAAGAAACCGGTGCAATTATTTCAATAGGTTATTGGATTATAGAAGAAATTTGTAAAAACTTTAATCCCCTTAGCCAAACGGATAGACTACTTCAAATCAGTATTAATGTATCTCCTATTCAATTAATGGATATACATTTTACACAGACTATAAAAAAGATTGCTGAGAAGTATTCTATGGATTTTAGTAACTTATGCTTTGAAATTACAGAATCTGTAGTTCTTGACGAAAATATGGTTGTCTACGATAACCTACATGCACTACACAATTTAGGTATAACCATTGCTTTAGACGACTTTGGAACAGGTTATTCATCTTTCAACTATTTACGCAAATATCAGTTAGATATTCTGAAAATCGATCGTATCTTTATTCAAGATTCATCTAATAAATATTTGAATATTGTTAAAAATATCAATGATATCGCTCATTTACTGGGTATGGAAGTTGTCATCGAAGGTGTTGAAACTAAAGAGCAGTTTGATGTTTTAAATAATATGGGCTGTGACTATTTTCAAGGGTACTACTTCTCTCATCCTGTAACATTAGAAGAATTGAAGCACTTAACCACTAAATCTATCCCTCATTAATTTGTAATAATTATAATAAAGAAAAGAGTCAATAAAACGAGAATACATCTCTCACTTTATTGACTCTTTTCTTTGCTATTTTCCCTACCATATCGGTGCTTGATTATTCATAGAATACCCATCACTGCGTACATCTCTCATTTCTATGAATTCATCTTTTGTCTCTACTTTATTCAGTCTTTTAATAGCCCCATAAGACTCTTGTAATGAAAGTGTTGCTGCCTTTTCTGAAAGAATCCATAAAATTTTATATCCTCTTGGTCTAATCTGTAGCTTTTGCTCACCTTTTCCATCGGTAAAATAAATAAGTAAGTCTATATGCTTCTTATTGGCATACTCAAATACAGGCGTAAACTTAGTAGCACCTCTCGTGCTTGGTCTTTCTTCTATATCCTTTATAGATTTCACCTGATAGGTGCGTCTAATTTCATCATCACATTCAATGATTGTAATCGCATGATTATAGTTTTTTACAATATGCAAAACTTCCTTCATGGCTTGTTTAAATTGTTCGTCACTAATACTTCCACTAATATCAAGTGCAATAGCAATCTCTGCTTTATGCCCTCTCAGCGTACCTCTTAGATCTAACCTGTCTGGCTGTCTTCTATTACGTCTTGTAGTCGTTTTCTTTGTATGACTTTCTATTGTCCCCATCAAGCGTTTAAGATACAAATCCCAAGACAATTCCCCTTTTTCTTTTTTAAGAGCTGCTATCATATTCCCAAGGTGAATAGGTAAAGGTCCTTTGTCGGCTTGTTCTACAAATCGTTTGGTAAAGATGTGAATGGTTTGTTCATCTAAGCTATCACATTCCTCCCATAGGTCATGAGTCCTTGCCACATCATATTCTGTCTGGATAGATTCTTGTTGTGGCTGATCAATGAGATCCCCTTCCTCATCTTCCTCTAAAAGATCTAAAGCAATCTGAACTTTTTCCACGTAGTACTCAAAAGGCTCATAGGGTCTGAGTTTTAACTCATATTTCAAGTTAACCCACTCAAGAGTTGTAGCATAAGGTGGTAAATATTTAAGATATTGATTAACGACCATATCCATGGCTATATTTAAAGCAATTTTACTATACGTACTTTTTAGCCCTTTTGCTCGTAGTAAATGTAAAGAAACAATATGCATAATCTCATGTTTAATAGAATCTTTCATCTGATTTCTATTTAGACTTAGGAAGATAAGCGGATTAAAATAAATTACATATCTAGCACCTTTAAAGTTGACTGCTGTAGGCGTAGAAATATCAAAACGAATCTCTCGTTCCATCTGAAATAAGAAATACCCATAGAAGCAATCTTGTTCCTCCATAAGGCTAGAACTAACCTTATCAATTAAACTAAAAAAATCTTGCTTAAACTCTAGAGGCACATCTACTTCAGCTTTTTCGCCAGCACGATTCATTTTCATCATAGAAACCATTTGGATAAGTGTGATTGCTTGCTCATATAACGTATCCACTTGTTTTTCAAAATAACTTTCCATATTTTATCCTCTTATCGTTTCATAAGTTTCAAAATAAGCATCTAAAAAACAATCACATTCTAAAGCACTCTTATACACTTTAGGATAGTCCTTTTTAATCTCTTTCATAATTCCCATCATCAAATCTACTGGATAAAGTTTGAGTAATGCCATTAACTTTTCAATACTCTTACTTACTTCTCCCTCCTCCTGGTAAATAATATCCTCTAAGCGTTTAAGTATATTGGTTGCCGCTAGATATAATCTTGTATGGCTTTCATTTTTTACTCGTTCTATAAATGCTTCATCAAATGCCTCTGTTAAGAACACCTCATCATAACTTATTAAGAGACTATGATTCGCTTCTACAAAGCTTACAAATTCTTGCGCAATGACCTTTCCTACATTCCCCCCTATCACATTCACAAATACATGACGTGGGATATTCCCTTCACTTTCTTTATAGACTTTATAAGTCTTAGAAATTCTTTCATAGCTTCTAGGTGTAGCTCTAATATCATCCTCGTTAATAACATTTAAATACTCTGGGAAAGTAGAAATAAACTCGATGACCTTTTGTTCAATCCCCACTTCACTTGCCCATCTTAGCCATTGCACTGGATCACTTTCCATATTCAACCATACAAAGCGATTCTCCTGAGCCGCGTCCATATCTACAACTTGATAGTCAAACTCTGATCCATACTTTTGTGAAGGATTCATTGCTGCCAAGATTTTTACTGTTTCATGAAGCTTATAACCATTGATTTCACGATTCAAAATTAAATTCATAAGTTCTTGCTGTACTGTATGCTCACAACGATTGATTTCATCAATAAAGAGCAATACACTTTGTCCATTGTTGATAGCCCTATCTATTTCTCTTAACTTAGTATGCACGGCATAGACGGTTGTTTTCTTCTCTATAAGCTGTCCATTGTCTCCTACTGCTGTATAAACTTCTACTGTTGGAAGCCCACCAATTTCACCTTCTTTAAGTAAGTTACCATCAATTATAATTAAGTGCCAGTCATTGGCCTTTGCTATTTCACGGGCAAGAGCTGTCTTTCCAATACCACTTTCCCCAACAATTAGAGGGACCTCTCCTGTAGCAAGTACTAATTCTACACTTTTTAATGTTTCTATAAAATTCATTCTTGTCATCTCCTATGCCATCTTCAGCTTTTCATCTACAGTAATTTGTTTGGCTTTCTTACTTCCATATTTATAAATAAAGTGTATCTTATCTATCTGAAAACGTATGCTACTTCTATCAATCTTTCCACATCTTAAAAAGTCTCTCACATACTTTTCTTCCACTTCATCTGCTGAAAGTACTTCTTTTAACAGAAGCTCTAACTCATTTAATTCAACTTGTTCCTCTATATATTTGATCACTAAAATATTTATCTTTAAAAAGGTAAGTAATCTCTCTTTATCTAGATTTGGAATAAAACGAATAGCATCCTCATTGCTTCTAATAGCTAGACACTGTGCACCATAGCTTGGTGACGTCATAAACTTTAAAGCATCATAGCTCGCCTCAACAGCTGCCTCTTGGGCAGACTCACAAGGGGACTTAATATACTTAATAGCATCATAATTGGTACGTACAGCAAGTAACTGAATGGCCTCACTTGGTTCTTCAATATACTGAATTGCCCAACCTGACTGACCTACCGCAAGCTTCATCACTTCTTCTGTAGGTTCCTTAAGATATTCTAAGTTACTCCATCCTTTTTTTATAGCTTCAAGCATCATCTCTTCTGAAGGTACCTGGACAAATTTAATTGCACGAGCATTATTGGCTACTGCTATCTCTTCCATTTCTTGTGTAGGCGCTTCTATATATTGTAATAATAGCCCATTCTTCTTAAGGGCAGCCAATTTCATTTCATCTGTAGGACTTGGAATCGTTTTGATTGCAAAAGGATTCATCTCAATCATCCTAATCATTTTTGCTTCTTCCATTGTTTTAACTTCTTTCTATTATTTAATTAACTATTATTATCACTTAATATTTTATCTTTTTGTCTTTTAACTGTCTACACTTAAATTTTAACACTTTCACATATAAAAATGCACGTAAGTTTCAAACTTACGTGCATCTCTTATTCAATATCTATTGATTACTCTTTTCTAAAAAAACGATTAATCTCATCACAAGCCATTTTATTTAACTTACCCATATTACCTTTAACTTCTTCATTTTCTTGATCACGATCTTTTTTATTAAGACCCATTACCGTATAATCTATATCTTTTTGAAGGAGGCTTTCTATTGTATTCCATAAATCCATATACTCTTCGCCCTTATTAAAGCTAATTGCTTTACCAGATTTTTTCTGACTTATACCTCTTTGAAGTTCTTCTAAAATATACTCATTTGTTACATATATATGAATGGGTTGACCTACTTGAAGCATTTTTGTATCTTCCAATTCTTCTAAACCTGTTGCCAGGGCCATAAGCTCTAGTCTGGCTACTCGTGTTTCCTCTTCTAAAAGCTTAATTGCTTCCTTTGAAGTATCTCCTTGTTGAAGAATATAGGCACAAACGCCTACTGCTTGGTCATTACGTTTTCTTTTATTTGCTTTACAATATAATTGTATTGGTGTCATATATACTCTCTTTTCCTTTAGTACTTGCTTTGTATAGTCTATCATATACTGTCAATATAAAGTCCATCTTCATTTCTTATTACTTATTATATATCCCTATCATTTATCTTACTTAATAATTTCTAATACATAGGCCTTAAAGGTCTCAAAACCTTCCATATCACGAGAAGTTCCTTTGTGCATTTCTTTTGTATAGAAATTATATTCCACATTCCCATAGTTAAAAGCTGGACTTGTTAAGATAAAGCTAAACTCTGTCGTTCTATAATTAACCCCACTATTCATTGCCTTTACACAGATTTCAAGTAACGCTTCTGGATCTTCTAACTGTTTGTTTGCTACTATTTTAAGAATGAAACTAAATAAACGGTAGCCTCCGTTTAAAGGAAACATTTCACCCTTTCCTGTATAAAAGAGTTTACCTGTATTATGGAAGTACTTAAGATTTCTAAAGCTCATATTTTTATAGGTATCTTCTACTTCTAATCCTTCTAGCTGAAAAGACTTTGCAGAGTCACTGATACTTTCCCAGCTTGTATCTTGTACCCCTACATTATTTTTAATAGTTTTTTCGAACTGCTTATAAGCCTCATCTATCTTTTTATTTGTATAAATAACTGTATCATTAACAATGACACTGTATTCTCCATTATCAAAAACTAAAGCCACTTTGCTACTCATCTTTATCTCCTTTATCATCTAATAATAATGATTATTATATCATATGAATTATATTATTAGTATGCTTATTTACCTACTATACCCTTTATATAAAAAGATTCCTAGACTGTATTTTGTCTAGGAATTTTTAAAATTATAACAGCTTAACGCTCTTCTCTAAAGTAATTTTCTCCAAGTGCTTTTGGTCCTAAGTTCTGTCCACCTGAACGAATAGACCCTATCACAAGGAATAAAATAGTCACAACATAAGGTAACATATCTACAAAATATTGATTAATTTGAATGCCTGCTGCTTGAAGACGTAAACCTAAAATATCTAATGCACCAAATAAAATGGCTCCAAAGATGGCTTTGAGTGGATGCCATCCAATGAAGATAACAAGTGCTACTGCAATCCATCCACGTCCTGCTGTAATATTTTGTTGCCATGCAGGTACATACACTAATGAAAGAAATGCACCAGATAAACCACATAACATCCCACCTATTACAAGGTTAAGATATTTATAAAGTTCTACACGAATTCCTACAGCATCTGCTGCCGCTGGACTCTCTCCAATCATACGTGCATTAAGTCCTACTTTTGTATATTTATAATAAACAAAAAGAATAATCCCTATAATATAAGCAAGATAAATAAAGATACTTTGATTAAAGAAAGCTGCCCCTATAATAGGTATTTCACTTAGCAGTGGGATAGCTTTTGGTGCTAATACTGCCTTAACAGGCTCAGGTACAATTTGTCCTACCAGATTTTGTCCTAAAAAGTTAGCAAAACCTGTTCCAAATATAGTAAGGGTAAGTCCTGTTACAACTTGGTTAGCACGTAAAGATACAGTTAAAACAGCATAAATCAATGCACCAAAACCGCCTGCTAACATAGCTCCTAGTAATGCAAGCCATGCATTTTGAGTTGTTACCCCTACATTAAACCCGACTACTGCTCCCATAACCATCATACCTTCTACACCCAGGTTGATGTGTCCTACTTTTTCACTCATTACTCCGCCAAGTGTGGCAAGTAAAAGGGGTGTTCCTGCTATAACTGCTGCTATTAAAAATGACTCTATTCCCATTTACATTGCCTCCTTTGCAACTTCTTTTTCAAAATGTACTTTATAGTTAATAAAGAATTGTGAACCAAGTACACAGAATAATACTACACCTTGGATAATCTCTGCCGCTGCTTGTGGAATTTGATAAGCTGTCTGAATATAACTTGCGCCTTGTGTTAAGATTGCAAAGAAAACAGATACGACTACAATCCATGGGCTCTTAAGATTAGCAAGCCATGCAATAATAATAGCTGTATACCCTACTCCTGCTGTTAAATCCATTGTAAGTGTGTTGTTAACTGCAGATGCTTGAATCATCCCTGTTAAACCACAAATTCCTCCACTTAAAAGCATAGCAAAAATCATAATCTTTCTTACATTCATCCCTGCATACTTAGCTGTATTTTCACTTTCTCCAAGTACCTGAATTTCATAACCTGCCTTTGTATGATTGATCAATATGTGAATACCGATAACTAATACAATGGCAATAATCCATCCCATATGTATACCAAAAACTTTTGGCAAAATAGCATTATCTGTAAAGTTAGCAATCTTAGGGAATCCCATAGCTGCTGGATCTTTCCATGGTCCATATTGTAAGTAGACAATCCACTTAAGTGCAATATAGTTCATCATTAATGTAACAATGGTCTCATTTGTTCCAAATTTAGCTTTTAACATTGCTGGTATAAGTGCCCATATGCCTCCACCAATCATCCCAAGGATAATCATAAGTGGGATAAGAATAATGGCTGGTAAATCCTTAAAATATAGTGCTGCAAATGTAGCTGCAAAACCACCCATTAAAATTTGTCCTTCTACTCCGATATTCCAGAATTTCATACGGAAGGCTACTGCAATCCCTACTGCTGTAATAATAAGAGGAATGGCTGTAATAACAGTTTGTCTGAAACGGTGAGCTGATCCAAAGCATCCCTCTAACATAGAAGCATACACTTCAAAAGGATTATGTCCCATAACACCTATAAATACGCTGGTTAAAATGATAGCTAGTACAATAGCTAATCCTGTAATTGCTACTTTCTTCTTTGCAGAAATAGCGCCGTTTTTAGATACCCTTATTTGCATGTTGTCCTCCCATCATTAACCCAAGCTGTTCTTTTGTTACACCATCTGCTTCTACAAGCCCTGTCATCTCTCCATCACACATAACCATAATACGGTCACAAAGTTGCATCAATACATCTAGGTCTTCTCCAACAAAGAGTACTGCTACCCCTTTTTCCTTTTGCTCATTAATCAAGTCATAAATTTGATGAGTAGACCCTACATCTAGTCCCCTTACAGCATAAGCTGTTATAAGCACACGTGGATTGGCATCAATTTCACGTCCTAAAAGAACCTTTTGTATATTCCCTCCTGAAAGCATTTTTACAGGATGATTTATATTTGGTGTTTTAATACTTAACTTCTCAACCATTGCCTCTGCTTTGGCTTTGATTCCTTTTTTATCTAAGAATAATCCTTTTTGCGTATGATACTCTTTTAAAAGTAGATTATCTGCTGTTCCCATGCTACCTACTAAGCCCATTCCTAATCGGTCTTCTGGGATAAAGCTCATACTAATTCCTTTTTCATAAATGGTTCTTGGTTTAAGACCCGTTACCTCTTCACCTTCAAAAACTAATTTCCCACTTTCTAAAGTCTTAAGCCCTACTAATGCTTCACAAAGCTCCTTTTGTCCACTTCCAGCAACACCTGCTACACCTAGGATTTCTCCACTTCTAAGGCTAAATGAAACTTTATTAAGTAATGGCACACCTTCTTTGTCTTTAACCGTTACATCTAAAATGTCATAGACAGACTTAGGATCATGAACTGGCTTACGTTCAATACTTAATGCTTCACTATGACCAACCATTAACTGAGTCAGATGTACTGTATTTGTATCTTTTATATCTACTGTTTTGGCTACCGTACCTTTTCTAAGAACAGTTACTACGTCACATAGTGCCATAACTTCATTTAATTTATGGGTAATAATAATGATACTTTTTCCATCTTGTTTCATAAGCCTTACAATATCAAATAACTTCTCCACTTCTTGAGGTGTAAGTACTGCTGTAGGCTCATCTAAAATAAGAATGTCACACCCTCTATAAAGAACTTTAATAATTTCTAACATCTGCTTTTCACTAACAGACATCTCACTTACTTTTTTATCTAAATCAATAGTTAGGCCATATTTTTTACAAAGTGTTTTTACACAATCTGCTTCATGACTTCCTTTGGTAAAGAACTTACCACTTCCTGCAATAATGTTCTCTTTTGCTGTAAAAGATTCTACTAATTTAAAATGTTGATGTACCATGCCAATGCCTTTAGCAATAGCACTTTTAGGAGAACTAAAATGAACTTTTTCAGAACGCACAAAAATGAACCCGCTATCAGGACTATAAATTCCTGATAGCATGTTCATTAATGTACTTTTTCCTGCGCCATTTTCTCCTAGTAGGGCATGGATTTCTCCCTTTTTAAGTGTAAGGTCAACGCCTTCATTAGCAATTACCTCACCAAAACGTTTTGTTATGTTTTTTAATTGTACCACTACTGTTTGATCCATATTGCGCCACCTATATTTTATTAGTTAATATCGCCTACTACACCTTCAACAAACCAATCATTTGAAAGTTGGTCTTCATCACTTAATACAGAGCCTTCTGGTACTCTTTCATTCCCTGCTTGGTCTTTAATTGGACCTTGGAAAGTATTAAATGTACCTGCTTTCATCTCTGCTCTTCTTGCTTCAATGATTTCTGCTATACCCTCTTTTGCATTTGCTGTAAGAGGAGAAATATCTACGATACCTGCATCAATACCTTCCCAGTAAGCACTAGGAGTGAATGTTCCATCAATAACAGACTGTACTGCTTCTACATAATAAGGACCCCAGTTCCAAATTGCACTAACAAGATTTGCATTTGGAGCAATTCCACTCATATCTTGGTGATATCCGATTGACCATACACCTTTTTCTTCTGCTGCTTGTTGTGCCCCTGCTGCATTTTGATGTTGAGCAAGTACGTCACATCCTTGGTCGATTAAAGCACTTCCAGCTTCTTTTTCTTTTGCTGGGTCATACCATGTGTTTGTCCAAGATACTTTTACAACTGCATCTGGATTAACAGCTTTTACCCCAAGTGTAAAAGCATTGATTCCACGAATAACTTCTGGAATTGGCATCGCTGCAACGTATCCAATTTGGTTCGTCTCAGTTTGAAGTCCTGCTACCATACCTGTAATGTATCTTGCATCTTCTACACGGCCAAAGTAATTTGCCATATTTTCTGTTGTTTTATATCCTGAACAATGGAAGAATGTTACTTCTGGGAATTCTTTTGAAAGTTTTTCTATGTAATCCATATAACCAAATGATACTGCAAAAATAACATTGCATCCTTGGTCAATCATATCTCTAGCTACTTTTTCTACTTCTTGTGTCTCTGGTACTGATTCTTTATAAACTGTTTGTACACCAAGTTGTTCTTCTAAATAAAGTCTACCTTTATCATGAGATTGAACAAATCCACCATCTGCTACTGGTGCTGAATAAATAAATCCTGCTTTGATATCTGCATTTGCAGTTGTTTGATTGTTATCACTTTTTTCTTCTGTTTTAGGAGCATCTGTAGCTTGTACCGCTGTACCTCCTGTTGAACAACCTGTTAATAGCATAGCAAGTGATAATGTTCCAGCTACTAATAATTTAAAACTTTTTTTAAACATATTCCTCTTCCTTCCATGATGTATTTCCTCAAAATAAAAAAACTCTTTGCATAAGCAAAGAGTAATCTTCCTAACACTTCTAAATTCACTTCCAAAATAACTGATTTAATTATGCTAAATCTGTTTAGTCGAAATATGCCTTTAGAAATATTAGGATAGTTTACTCATAGCCCAGACTCTTTATGGTAGTCGGTAGAAACGCTTAGACCTTATCTCCAAGCTTATATAAGTACCTAACATTTTTCTTTTTAACAATTCGAACGTTCGAATTTAAATTCATTATAATCGTACGACAATAAACTTTCAAGTATATTTTTAAAAAAATATATTTATGTCTATAATATTTATTATACTAGAATTATTAAAACCCTTGAACTAAGTTGTTTAAGTTCAAGGGTTCTAAATTAATAATTTTCTTTTCTTACTTCAAAGTAGCTTCTTGGATGTGCACATACTGGACAAATTTCTGGTGCTTTATTTCCCACTACAAGATGCCCGCAATTACGGCATTCCCACATAGCCGTTTCACCTTTTTCAAATACTTGTTGCATCTCTACATTATGTAAAAGTGCACGGTATCTTTCTTCATGAGCTTTTTCAATTTTACCAACTGCTCTAAACTTATTTGCTAGTTCTACAAATCCCTCTATCTCAGCTTCTTTTGCAAATGTCTCATACATATCTGTCCATTCATAATTTTCACCATCTGCTGCAGCTTTAAGATTTTCTGCTGTACTACTAATACCCTTTAATTCTTTTAACCACATTTTTGCATGTTCTTTTTCATTATCTGCTGTGTGACTAAAAATACCTGCTATTTGTTCAAAACCTTCCTTCTTAGCAACGCTTGCAAAATATGTATATTTATTTCTTGCTTGACTTTCTCCTGCAAAAGCAGCTAACAAATTTTGTTCTGTTTTTGTTCCACTATAAGCATTTACTTTTGGAGGCTCTATTTTTTCTTCAACCTTCTCAAATTTATCTACTCCTACATGACAAATTGGACACTCCTCTGGAGCACTACTTCCTTCATGAATATAATTACATACAACACATCTAAACTTTGACATTACTATATCCTCCTTTTTATTTTCAGATTTATGATTAAGGTTTATTCCTAAATCTGCACTACGGTCTTTATAAGCTGTATGAAGCATTTGTTCTGCAAGCTCACTTAATGGTTTTCCATAAAATGTCTCATATAACTTTTGAATCTCTTCATTTTCATGGCTTGCTCTTTTTCTCATATATTGATCACGCTTATAGAGTCCATCTACTCTTTTCTGTCTGAGCTCATTACCTTTATAAGCTCTATCCTTAGGCTGACCACCACCACCAATACATCCTCCTGGGCACGTCATTACTTCAATAAAATGGTATTGTTTTTCATTCGTTTTTAATTGCTCTATTAATTTACGTACATTACCTGTTCCATAAATGACAGCAAGATTAAGAGTATGCTCACCTATCGTTAACGTTGCTTCTTTCATCTCCTCCATCCCCCGAACAGGCTTTAACTCATATAATGTTTGAGGTGCCTTTTCTTTTAAGATAAACTCATATGCTGTACGAAGCGCTGCTTCCATAACACCACCTGTATTACCAAAGATCACTCCAGCCCCACTTGCTTCTCCCATTAAGTTATCATACTGAGATTCTTCTAATTGATTAAATTCAATGTTTTCTTCTTTTGCCCATTCTGCAAGCTCTCTTGTTGTTATCACATAATCCATATCTCGCATATCATCTATCCCATGATATCTTCCAGCTGCATTCATCTCTTTTCTACGAATTTCAAATTTTTTAGCTGTACATGGTGTCACTGCAACATTTATAATACGCTTCGAATCAATATCCATCTTCTTACTAAAGTAAGTTTTTATAGTTGGACCTTGCATGCCAATGGGACTTTTAGCAGTAGAAAGATGAGGTAAAATATCTGGATAATAAAGTTCAGCAAACTCTACCCATGCAGGGCAGCAACTTGTAAATTGAGGTAATGGTTTATTGCCTGTTTTAATACGTTCAAGGAGTTCAGTGGCTTCTTCCATTATTGTAAGATCTGCACTAAAGTTTGTATCTAAAACATAGTCAGCGCCTAAAGTCCTTAGCATAGCAACCATTTGCCCCTGTACAAAACTTCCATCTTCCAGTCCAAACTCTTCGCCAAGTGCAACACGAACCGATGGAGATGTGCTAAAGATGACTATTTTATCTGGATCGTTAATTGTCTCTTTTACCTTAGTATATTCTTTTTTTTCCGTAATAGACTCAACAGGGCATACATTAGCACACTGACCACAATGAATACATATTGCTCTATCTGATGTATTGGCTAAATCATAGGTTCCTAGAACTTCAATGTAGTCTTTACAAATATTTTTACACATACCACATTTAATACACTTTTCTTCATTTCTGATAATTGAAGGATTTTCTTCTTCAATGGGTACTCTTACTTCTAAAGATAAATGTTTACTCATTTTCCTTCTCCATATTTTATATTTCTATAATCTATCTATATTTTTATATAATTATACACCTATTTAAAATTTAAGTAAATAGTAATTATTATTATGAAATACTTTTTTCACATTATAACCCCTCAAATTTCATTTTAAAATTTGAGGGGTTATAATGCATTTATTCTGTTAATTCATTTTATAAATCATAGATATCTGAGAACTCTATTCTACATTTGTGAATTAATATATCTTCTTTTTCTGAGTCCATCTGATCTATTAATTGTACTTGCTGTGTTTCATTTATTGTATGAATAGGAATGGTCACAATAAAGGTAGCTCCCTCTCCTTCTTCACTTTCTACATATATATTTCCTTGTTGTATTTCAACTAAACACTTCACTAAAGCTAGCCCAATACCTGAGCCTTCACATTTTCTAGTAAAAGAAGTATCTACTTGTGCAAAACGATTAAAAATCATGGCTTGCTTTTCTTTTGGAATACCTATACCTGTATCTCTTACTGAAATAACCAAATTATTATCTTTTATATTTAAAGTAACTTCTATAGAATCACCCTTATTGGTGTATTTAACCGCATTAGAAAGTAGATTCAGCATAATGCGCTCTATCTTTTCCAGGTCACACGCCATAACCAATTCTTCCACTTCGGTATCAAAAATAATAGAAAGTTCTTTATTTTTAACATACTCAACTACCGACATAGTAATATCTTCTATTACGCGAACAATATCACAGTTGACCCACTTCGCTTGATAATAACCAGCTCCCATTTTAGATATATCTGTAATATTATTAATAAGTCTCAATAACCTAAAGATGTTTTGTTTCTCTATACTTTTATATCTCTCTAACTTACTTAGTATCTCTCCTATACTCTTTTCTTCATCTATCTCCTTAACCTCTAACTCGAATATCTGCATTGTACTATAAATAATGTTTAATGGTGTCTTCAATTCATGAGACATATTTGCAAGGAACTCCGTTTTTAAGGTTTCTAATTGTAAGGCTTCTTGATAAGCAATCTTTTCCGCTTCTATTTCTTTTCTAATTAATAATTCTCCTCTTAGTTCTAGCGAGTATTCTATACTCTTAAAAAGAATAGCTATATGCTGACAAAGCTTATCAATAATACACGAGTCCATTAGTGGATACTGCAATTTTGATTCATATGTCGTAAAAATAGCCCCCATAAACTTGTTATTATACTCAATAGGATTAATTCTTATATAGCTATCATCTATTGTTTTTGATTCTTTTGTTATCCTACACCTCATCTTTTGTTCAAATGCTTCTACTTTCCATTCTGTATTTTCTTCTATAAGTTCTACTAACTTAATACCATCAATACGTAAAGGACTATTCGTCAAAAGCCTATCATCTGACTTTTGTAGTCTACCAATTTCCTCCATACTTTCTGTATTCTCATTATATTTTAATATAATAATATTATTTCCTTGAAATATTCTAGCTGCTCTTGTACTAAACTCTAGTGACTGTACTAATTGATCATCAAGTTCTTTTTGATCTATCCTAAAATCTGAATTTTTACTCTCTATAACCTTAGCAATATCTACATTCTGTTTCAAAATATTATATTGACTCATTCCTATATAGCCTTGGTAAGTTTGATCTTCATCAAATAGTGGGATTTTAATAAGCTGATATGTTAAATTTTCTTTAGCATTGGCACTCATACGTTCTTCATTAATCATAATACCTTTACGAAGTATGCTTTGATCCTTTTTAAATATATCTTTATTTAAAGTCTCTTTATAAACTTCTTCAGGATGTTGCTCTAAAAGCTCTTTTCTATTAGATATATTATTCATATCACTTAATTGATTTACCATTGTAAGTGTATTAGAGTTAGCAAACTTATAATTATCTTCCGTATCTGCTAACCATATTGCATAAGGAATGTTCTCTAAGATTACTTCTAGTTCTTTTGTCGTGATCTTTGCTTCTTTATACGCTTTAACCACCAACCAATAACTATCTCCTCCTAACCATTCTTCTCTATATATTTTTCCATTTGCTTGAAGCAATTTTCTTTCATGATCATATAAAAAAATATCTATACTTTTGCCTACAGATTTTTCAATTTCATCAATTATACTTTCAATCTGATTCGACAATATTTGCTTTATGAACTTGTTATGCAGATCTTCTTTTCTATATTTTAATTTCGCCAATATACTTTGATTACAAAATCGAACTCTGTAGTCTTCATCAAAAATAATAATACCCTCTTCTAAGTAATCCAATAGTTGTATATTCACATCTACACCCTCCCTTAAACACTTTTCTCCCATACAAGTCTACCATGAAATTAAATAACTATCCCCCTCAAAATAGTTATTTAATCTTTGCTTACATAAATCGACTTTTACTTACAAAGTATACACTATTTATATCCTCTTTTAAATATTATTATTTTTACCTGTTTTTTATTTTTTATTTAATTAATTAATACTTTGTGAATATTCGTTCATACTCCTAGTAACTACTGATAGCTAATATACAGAATAGATATTTTATAGATTTCTTCACTCTTTTTCTTTTAAACAGTATGAACAAGTAAATCTCTTTTTAATAACTACTTCTTTACATAGTGCTATAAATTATTTTTTTAACTTTAAAATTTATTTTCCCATTCTACAACATCTACAGCAAGGATTACAAAGATAACAACAGTTATAATTATTTCCACCTTCTTGAGAAGTTGTAGGTAAACTTCCCCCTCCATCATTAGATATATTTTGATATTGGCATGTCCTTGGAATAACATAAGGTGCTACTAACAATCCCGCTACTTCATAACATGATACTATAGGTTTATTAAATATTTGATGGTAAACAGGATACCAAAGTTTAATAAATGTGGCAATATATATTTGTAATAATATTGCTTGAGCATTAGCAGGTATATACACCCCTTGATGTTGATACTCCCATATACTATCACTTACAAATTGATACTGTTTTCCTTCTATCACATATGACACTGTAAAGTAAGCTACAAAATCTCCTCTATTGGTAACTTCAATATAGCCTTTATCTTCATTATTCATAGCATCTCCTCCTAATACTTGTTTAATTTATTATATGTATTCTACTACTTGGTCGTGATACAATAAATAGCCTACACCTCTAACACATACGTTCGAAGGTGTAGGCTATAGCTATAAAATTTATTATAGGAATTGAACATTAAATATAAACTGATCTAAACGTTTCATTCCCTCTTTAAGCAAGGACATAGGCAGTGCTACATTCATTCTTATTGTATCTGGTCGATTAAATAGGCACCCATCTTGCCACCTCCTCCACTTTTTTAGCTACTCTATACTTTTTAGTGATTTTATGTCCGCTCTTGCCAAAGTCTAACTTCCTATTTATATAGTTAAAGATCTGTTCCATTACAATACTAATCAGTGCAAATACAATGGCACAGCATACATAGCCTTCTAATACATGACCGGTCTTAGCACCAATGGATACCGCTTTCCCAATCATATCGATGACACCAACTAAGTATGCTAAGGCCGTTGCTTGGAATAAGGAAATAAAAATTGTGCCAAAAGTTGGTAGGGCAATACGCAATGCTTGTGGTGCAATAACATGCACCATAGTTTGTGTTTCCGTTAAACCTGCGGCACGACCGGCTTCTGTTTGACCTGTAGGAACTGCCAAAATAGCAGCCCTAATCGTTTCTCCCATAAATCCGGCCATATTAAGTCCATAAGCCAACAATACATAAACTATATTATTAATCTCAGCTATATCTACACCTAATGACTTCAAGACGGCTGGAGCCCCAAAATAGACAACAAACATCTGGCATATAATGGGTGTACATCTTATATAGGAAATAAATATGGTAACAATCTGATCGAGTACAACAACCTTTCTAATTCTAATAATTGCTAAAATACATCCCAAGGTTACCCCCATTACAAATGACCCAAGAACGATTTGCAAGGTAATCGGAAACTTTTGAATAATCGTTGGAAAATATTCTATAACTCTTCCCCATTCAAACATACTATCCCTCCTTCCTATTTCAAACACTTTATTTTTTTGAGTAGTCTTTACCTAAAATTTCTTCTGAGATTCCTTTTAATATCCCTTCTTCTCGTAATTCACGAATCGCTGTATCAACATCTTGTTGAAGTTCTTCTGCTCCTTTTTGATAGATGAAATAAGCACCATCATTATAGCCTTCTGGCGTTATATTGTAATCGCTATAAGCTAAGACATTATCGTATTTTGAATTAAATAAATTCAAATCGTATTCACTCTCGATAAATACATCATAGAGGCCATTTTTTATACCTGTTGCAATAACGGATAAGTCTGTTGCCTACTCCACTTTAAGGCTACTATCAGGGTTCTCTTTGTTCCAGTTAAGGAGTATGGTCTCAGCCATTGTTCCATTTGTTGTGACAGCTGTTAATCCTTTACAACTCTCAAGATCTGTAATACCTGTTCTTCCTTTTAAATAACCTACATGGAAACTACCAAAGTACATATCAGCTTCTTCTGCATAGAGATAATTTTCTGCTCTCTCATCTGTATAGCCAAAGTGATGTACTGCCATATCATACTTTTTCGTATCCAGCCCAATAAGTAAGTTACTAAAGTCATCAGGATTAATAGTAAATTCGTATTTATCCTCTAATTTCTCTGCTACGGCACACACAACCTCATAGTCGTAACCTGCTGGGTTTTCATCATCATCTAAATAGCAAAAGGGTACAAAAATATTACCAATTCCTACTGATACCTTTATTTTATCTGACGCATCCTTTTCACTTTTCCCCTCGCTTCCTTTAGTTGTTTCTACTGTTTTTGTATCACTCTTACTACATCCACCTAATGTTAAACTCATCATTGTAATCACTGTACATACACCCATAGTTTTTACTAACATTTTCATTCTTTTCATATACTCTGCCTCCTTTGGATTTTTAAATAAACAAAATAGGCGCTAGCTCTAATCATAATTAGATACTAACGCCTTTGTTAATTTCACTTATTTTATTTATTCTTATTTTTAATGGTTATATAACAAAAAGGTGCAATTTGCTTTTTCAACAAATTGCACCTTTGCAACCTACCTATTTAATATGTAGATGTTTTCTTGAATTTATATCAAGAAGTATAGACTTAGTTTTTTTAGCTGTCAATACATTTTTTCATATATGTCATTTATTTCCTAAAATATCTTTCGCAAGAAGTAATTGAAATTTGTCGAAAAAAATGTTATGCTACCAACATTAAAATCAAATTACACTATGAAAGAGAGCTTGTTTCATAAGCTCTTTTTTAATGTTTAGAGAGAGGTATAAATATGATAAAAGTTGATAACTTATCTTACTCCTTCCCGGACAAAGATCTCTATAATAATATTTCATTTACAATAGAAGAAGGACAACACTGTGCCTTCATCGGTACAAGCGGTAGTGGAAAAAGTACGCTTATCGATATGATTATGGATCCTGAAAAATATATGTATGATGGCGACTTGGAAATTGCTCCAAATTGTAGAATCGGCTATGTCAGCCAGTTTAGTGGATTAGATACTACTAATGAAATGACTGTTTTTGAATATATTGGAGAAACCTTTATCAAGCTACAAAATGAAATCACATCTATCTGTACTGAGATGGAAACCGCTTCTGACCTTGAGACTTTACTTGAAAAGTATCAAGAAGCACTAGATGCCTTTGAAGCCATTGGCGGAGATGATTTTGAAAGTAAAATTACTAAACAACTTAGCTTGGCTAACCTTAGTAAACACGAAAATCTTATGGTTTCTAAACTAAGTGGTGGTGAGTTCAAACTTATTCAAGTTATTAAAGAAATGCTCACAAGCCCAGACCTACTCATTATGGATGAACCTGATGTCTTTTTAGATTTTGAAAATCTTAATTCTCTTAAGAATCTAATCAATGCACACAAAGGTACATTGCTGGTTATTACACATAATAGATATCTGCTCAACCACTGCTTCAATAAAATTATTCATCTTGAAAACATGGACCTTCAAGAATTTGACGGACGTTATATCGATTATAATTTCTCATTACTCGAAAATAAAATTGAACTTCAAGAACTGGCTACTGCTGATACAGAAGAAATCGAAAGAAACAATCAATTAATCAACAAACTAAGAACAGCAGCAACTAACAATTCTGAGCCTGCTCGTGGAAAAGCTTTAAAAGCCCGCGTTAAAATACAAGAACGCTTAGAAGCACGTAGAATCAAAGCACCATTCTTAGCAATCAAGCAGCCAGAAATTCAATTTGCTACAGATGAAAAAAGTGAAGAAAGCACTGTACTACAAGTAAATGGGTACAGCGTTGCCTTCAATGAACCACTTTTAGAAAATGTTAACTTTGAGGTTAAATCTACAGAGAAAATCGCCCTTATCGGTCCAAATGGTTGTGGGAAGTCTACACTTCTTCGTGCAATCTTTAAAAATGAGCATCAAGCCATTGCGTTTAGTGAAGATGCTCAAGTAGCCTTTTTATCTCAACTTCAAGGTGAAATGTTGGACGAATCTCAAACTATCCGCGAAGTATTCTTTGAAGCTGGCTTAACAACAGATGAAGCCATTCACTTACACCTTATGAAATATAGCCTTGAAGAAAAAAGTCTTCAGACTAAAATAAGCACCTTATCTGGTGGCGAAAAAAATATGCTTCAACTTGCTAAACTGTCTTTACTTAATGCTGATTTCCTACTTCTCGATGAGCCAACAAGTCATTTAGATACTTATTCACAAATCGCATTAGAAAAAGCACTTACTGACTACAACGGTGCCATTCTTATGATTTCCCATGACTTCTACTCCATTATCAACTGTATGGATGCTGTTTTGATTATTGACGATAAAACAGTTAGAAAAATGAGTATGCGTAAATTTAGAAAGATGATTTATGCAAATCATTTTAATAAAGATTATTTAGAAATTGAACAAAAGAAAAAAGATGTTGAACTCAAAATTGAGCTTGCATTAAAAGAAAACGATTTTGTTCGTGCAAATATCCTTTGTGAAGAGTTAGCAACACTTATTCAACAGCTTTAAAAAAATATATGAGTAATAAAAGGAAACCTCCTAAAACTGATCTCAGTGATAGGAGGTTTCCTTTTATTACTTTTATCTTCTAAATCTCTAAATCTTTTTCCCAACTTGCTTGTTCTAGTAACCCCTCAATACTTGAGCGGCATCTTTGGCCTCTACAAGAGCCAGCCATAGCACCCGTTGCTGCTCTTACTTTTTCCAATGTATCTGCACCATTTGCAATGGCTTCTTTAATAGCCGCGCGTGTAACTACGCGGCATGGACATGTCTTGGTTAATCTATCTTTAATTGCTTGTTCATCAATAGGACTCATAGTTATTCCTACACTTTCTGCTTTTCTTGAAGGTAGAATAACACATAAAATAATTATTATCAACTAATATCTTTTAGAAATATTTTCTGAACTTATTATTTGTTTTTTGCA
The DNA here is from genome assembly GCF_001282685.1 of Niameybacter massiliensis. Lineage (GTDB taxonomy): Bacteria > Bacillota > Clostridia > Lachnospirales > Cellulosilyticaceae > Holtiella > Holtiella tumoricola. The sequence continues at coordinate 1,291,203 of NZ_LN875035.1, forward strand.
CGCTCTAATACAAGTTTCATTTTTTCTTGTACATACTCATAACCATTAGGTCCATGGGTTTTAGTACAGCCCATGCAGCTTTTTATACCTGATTCTAAATATGTATAGTTACCTCCGCAATCCTCTTTAAGCATATATAAAGGGCAATAACAGAATAAACAATTAAAGTCTTCTATGTTGTCTATTTTATGGCAAGGAAAATACTCACATGCTTTATTTTGAAACTTTTTATAACCTTCCATCTAGCTACCTCCTAAGTGTTAGTCTCTCTTATTTTACCCTTAGAAGACCTTATCTTGCAATCATTAGAATTTATGTCTTAATATTAAGCAAACTGAGCTTCATATAGTGAACAATAAAATCCTCTTTGTGCCATTAGGCTTTCATGTGTGCCTTGCTCTACTACATTCCCTTCTCTTACAACTAAAATAGTATCTGCATTTTGAATCGTCGAAAGGCGATGGGCAATGACAAAGCACGTTTTATTCTCCATTAATTTTCGCATAGCCTGCCCTATTTGAATTTCCGTTCTTGTATCTACATTAGAAGTTGCCTCATCTAAGATGAGCATAGGTGCATCTAATAACATCGCTCTAGCAATAGTTAGAAGCTGCTTCTGCCCTTTTGAAATATTAGCCCCTTCATCACTAATGACTGTATCATACCCTTTAGGTAGTCTTTTAATAAATGAATGAATCTTAACAGCTTTTGCGGCTTCCATAACTTCTTCTCTTGTTGCACCTTCTTTGCCATAAGCAAGATTGTCATAAATCGTTCCATGGAATAACCAAGTATCTTGTAATACCATAGCAAAAGATTTTCTAAGACTCTCACGGGTCAGGTCTGTACTTAAATGATCATCTACCAAAATCTTGCCACCTTGAATGTCATAAAGACGCATCAAAAGATTAATGAGTGTCGTCTTCCCAGCTCCTGTAGGACCTACAATGGCAATTAACTTACCTGGTTCTACCTTTAAGGAGAGGTCATGAATAATAGTTTTTCCTTCTTCATACCCAAACTGAACGTGGCTAAGCTCTACTTTCCCTTGTACCTTTTCTTCACTTCCAAGAGCTATAGCCCCTTCATGATCTTCTATTTCATTGAACTCATCTAGCAAACTAAAGATTCGTTCTGTTGCAGCTAGAGACGATTGGAGCTCACTCACAATATTAGCAGCCTCATTAATAGGCCCAGAAAACTTTCTAGAGTAGAGAATAAAAGAAGATATATTACCAATTGTCATCTTACCAGCTAAAAATAACATAGCTCCAAATACACTGATAAGAGATAAGGATAAGTTATTGATAAAGTTAACACATGGTCCTGTCATTCCACCATAGTAATCGGCTTTATAATAAGCATCTACTGCCTCTTTATTCTTCTTACCAAACTTAGCCAGTACATTCTCCTCTTGAGTATAGGCTTTTAATGTTTTTTGTCCAGATACCATCTCCTCTGTAAAGCCATTAAGTAATCCAAGCTTTGCTGATCGCTCTCTAAAGAGTGGTCTGGTCTTACTGGTAATAAACTTTGTAATGCCTATAGATAAAGGTACTGTAAAACAAAAGACTAATACTAAGCTTTTAGAAATTACCAGCATCATTGAAAGTGCACCTGTTACAGTAATGAGTGTAGTCAGCATCTGAATCAGATCACTAGATAAAGAACCATTAATCGTATCAATATCATAAGTAATACGACTGATAATATCCCCTGTTTGCCTTGTATCAAAATACCCGACTGGTAGTTGTAACAGCTTATCAAATACATCTTTTCTCATACGTTTTACTACCTTCTTACTGATGGTAATCATTAAAACAGATAACCAATAAGAAAGCATACTTGATACTAGATAAAACACTATCATCCATCCTGCATAATAAAAAACTTTATTAAACTGTACTTTTCCAACACCCACTATGGCATCTACGGCATAGCCTGAAAGCATAGGTCCAATAAGTGCCAGTAAGTTGCTTCCTACTGTTAGAATAAATGCAATGAGCAATAACCATTTATATTGCATCAAATAAAGGGTTAGCCTAATCAATGTTGCTTTTTTATCTTTTGCTTGATTCATAGCCTTTTGCCCTTTAATATTTTTGCCTCCTGCTAATTCTCCTACAAATCCACGTTGACTCATCTTAAGCTACACCTCCCATTTGCGATGCACTAATCTGTCTATAGGAATCACATTGTGTCATTAGTTCGTCATGTCTACCATAACCTATCATTCGTCCTTCTTCTAAAACAATAATATGGTCTGCTTGCATGATAGAGCTTACCCTTTGGGCTACAACAATCTTAGTGGTACGCTTAAAGTGGCTACTTAGTTCCTGGCGCAACATAGCATCTGTTTGATAATCTAATGCACTAGATGAATCATCAAGGATAAGGATTTCTGGATGGGCTGCCAATGCTCTTGCAATAAGAATTCTTTGCTTCTGTCCACCACTTAAATTAGCTCCTTTAATATCTAGAGATTCTTCTAAATTATTCGCTTTCTGCTCTACAAATTCCTTTGCTCTTGCATAAAGCAATGCTTCTTGTATTTGCTCTTCACTTAGATTTCTCCCAAGATTTAAATTTTCTAAGATTGTATCTTCAAAAATCATATCATTTTGAAAAGCGACACCAAACTTACTTCGTAACTCTCGAAGTGGAATACTTCTGATATCCCTTCCATCTATTAAAATACGCCCTTCCTTTACATCGTAAAAACGTAAAAGGAGACTGACGATTGTACTCTTTCCTGCACCTGTTCCACCCAAGATTCCTAATGTCTCTCCCGGTTTTATGTAAAAACTAATATCCTTTAAGTCCTCTTCTTCACCTTTGTTATAGGCAAAGGAAACCTTCTCAAATACTATATGATACCCCTCATTTACAGCCTTGTCTGCATCAATATTTTGATCTTCATAGTCCTTTAGAACTTCTATAACTTCCATATCATCCTCTAATGCTAAAATGGTATCAATACGGTTCGCTGAAGCAATAGCTTTTGAAAGAATGATAAACATCTTAGATATAGAAATCATCGCATTTAGGATAATTGTAAAATAGGTCATAAAAGCTAAGATTTTCCCTACTTCACTTAAGCCACTATCCACTCTAAAAGCCCCTACAATCAATACACCTACTAAGGCTAAGTTCATAATGACACTTACACTTGGGTCAATAATTGCCATGACCATTCCAGCTTTTTGTTCTTGTGCTACCACTTCATCATTAATTTTCTCAAAACGTTTCTTTTCGTAGTCTTCCTTTGACAGTGCCTTAATGACACGAATCCCACTAATATCTTCTCTAACAATTCTTACAAAATGATCAATGGATTGTTGTAACTGAGTGTACATCGGAATACTTCTTTTAGATACCTTTAGCATAATCCATACTAAAAATGGTAACGTAATAATAAGTACACAAGCAAGTACTGGATCTAATGTTAAAGTTACAATGATTCCTCCTATTAAAAGGATTGGTGCCCTTACCCCTAAGCGCTGCATTCGTCCTATCATCTGATGCACATTATAGGTATCTGTTGTTAGCCTAGACATCAGTGAAGGCTTGGTATACGTATCAATATAAGCATCTGATAAGTACATTACCTTCTTAAACAAATCATTTCTAATATGCTCTGTTGCCTCACTCGCCACTTTAGATGCCATCCTATTAGCAATAATGTTAAAAGAAACAGCTAAAAAGGAGCATACAATCATCATGAGCCCCCATAAATAAATTTTACTCTTATCCTGAATAGGAATAATTGTATCAATCATATAAGCCAATATCCATGGTAAACAAAGGTCCATAATAGAACCTACAAACTTGATGATAAAACCTATACTCATACGAAAATAATAAGGTTTCAAATAATACGATAAAATTTTTTGCATTGTTGTCTCCCTCCTTCACGGCTGTCATATTATTATTCGCATGTTTATTATTCTATCACAATTTAGAATTTAGTTTCAAATTTTACTCTATTCATTTCTCTAATTCTTTTAGCCATTTATTTAAGACTGGGTGCAATGCTTGTACAATTTCAAAATCACCTTCAAAATGAATATTATATAACGTCTCTGTATCCCAATCTTTCATCTCAATATAATGAGTGGTTACTTCCTCTGGGATCGGTAGCTCATAACCTTTACACATTTTAATAAGTGTTTTTAACTGATGTGTAAAGTTAGAGGGGAGACCGTTAACCTCTAATAAATGCTTAAGTGCTAACTCTATAATCATATGCGTATGAAAACATGCATTGACTAAATCGTCTTCATTTACCCCTTCATTCAAATATTCCATTTCTCTATTTAAAAACTTCAAATTCCGCCTTGCTAAAACCAACATACCTGTCATATGTTATCACCTACTTTAGAATTATATATTAGAAGATTATATCCTTTTTTATAAGGGGATAAACAGTTATCTTCTTTTATTCTAAATTCAATTAAAAAGAGCTGATTTCTGTATTAAAACAGAATCAGCTTTCTTTTTATTCTATGAATATTTATATGTACTATTGCACTTCTAAAATACTTACTGTACCACTTACTTCATTGGCTACAAGCACAAGAGCTTTGCCTGTTGGACTTACATTTTGTGGTACAAACTCGATACCTTCTGGTGCGCTATCTCCACCTATTGGTTGCGTAAAATCTCTTGTATTAATATAACTTTGGTATTTTGCATTGTATGGATTTGTAATATCATATACCATAATGCCACCTATTCTTTCAAGGCCCACAAAAGCATAAAATCTCCCATCAATTTCTCCTACTTTAACATCTTCTGCTTCTGGTCCTTTTTTACCACTACGATTATCAAGTTCTACTTCTTTATTTGTTGTATTGAAATATTCTGGTAAGACTTTAGCTATAATTTCTTCAAAATCACTCCCACTATCAAATACTTGTGTCATTGTCTCTGCATCCCATATAGAAAAAGACCTTGCTCCAAATAAATAGTTTTGATTTGCATCTAATCCTTCTACAACCTTGTTATCAAGACATTCTGTTTTGATTGCCTTACCTTTATCTGTTACAGCAACTTCAATTTTTTTCACATTGTTGTATTGATTCTCTTCTTTAATGTGATCCATTTCCTCTGTAGTATATTCTCTTGCATCACCTTCATTAGCAGTTACAACATAAGTTTTACCGTCTACTTCATAAGCAGCAATACCATCTGGCATATATACACCCAATGCATTTTGTGTCACAATATCAATTTTCCCATCCTTCACCATGTCTAACGCATTTTTAGGATCACTAAAATCCTTAAATCCTAATCCTTTTACAGATTCTACTTTTCTTGTTGCAAGATCAATAGTCGCAATGGCATTTGCTTCTTGTAGTGCTACATAAGCCTTCTTGCTATCTGAAGATACTGTAATATATTCTGGTTCTAGATCTTCTGATGGTTTTGCACCTTCTTTTAAAAGGACTTGATTCTCTAAAAGAAGCGCTCTTTGGGTATCGTAATCTCTGAAAGTAATAGCTTCACTTGTTGCCTTTTCAAGTCCATTACTTAAATCGATAATTGTTATAGAACCTTCTGGGTCTTCTACATCTTTTCCATACCCATTGCGTGGTTCACCTTCATTAGCTGCTAAAATATATTTACCATCTGGTGTAAATGTCACCATATCTGGTTGAACGCCTGCCTCAAAAATCTTAAGAATCTTTCCCTCATAGTCAAGGACAACAACTTTACCATTTTTATTGTATTCCTTATGTTGTACAGCTACTGCTACTAAATCTCTATCTGCTTGAATAGCAATGCTTGTAATATCTCCATATTGAAAACCAACTTCTTTAATGGCTTCTTCTAAATTAATCTCTTGTTTTTCAGCTGTCTTAGCTTGGTCTAAGACGCTCTCTAATGAAACAATCTCTATTGTACTTGTCTTTCCGTTAATAAGATAAAACTTATTATTATCTGGATTAAATTTTATAATTTCTGCTATACCACCATCTTCACTTTGATAGCCTGTTGCATAGTTCCCAATAGCTTCTAATGTTAATCCTCTATCTACTGTTGTGGCAAAAATAGGTGTTACCAAACATTGAGCCATCATAAGGATCGCCAGTGATTTTTTAATAAGTTTCATATCTTTCTCCTTCAAATCATTCATTTTTCATTTATTTTACTTATCATGCATTAGGGACAGCTTAAATTCATGTAAAATTTATGTTAATCCCAATTTTTCTCATATATAGTAATAAGCCACCCTAGTGCAATCTTTATATCCTAAATAGGATAAGATTGTTCTAAGGCGGCTTATGATGCCTATTATTTATACTCTATCTCATATTTGTCGCTCTTTAAGTTTATTCAATGCTTCTAAAAACGCTTGGTCTTGCTTATAATCAATATACATTAAGCAAGAGACAGACTGCCCTTCTTCAATAAGTCTTGTAGCAATACGGGCATGGTCTTCTAGATTCTTAACTTCCATTTTAAATTTTAAATCTAGATGTCTCTTCTCTCCTTGAAACCATACGGTATCTCCTTCCGCAGGAATGACCACCTCTACATCCTTTTGTGTATGACTTTCTGTAATACTACCAAATTTACTTTTTGTAAAAGCTATGTCGCCTTCTTGATAACGGCTGTATTCTTCAATATGTGCCAAGATCTTTTCTGCATCTTGTCTCATACTACGAAATGCATCTTCCTCATAAAAATAATAAATTGATAAATAATCTAATATAAATTTCTCACCTTGTATGTCCATATTTCAACCGTCCTCCTCATATGCTAAACATATTTAGTGTTGACAGTTACTTTGTAATGTATGTATTAATCTATAGGATTATAAACTCTACATTCTTCTATCTTGAAGTATCTATCACCTGATTATCTCATTTATTCCTGTAATACCAAAAGCTTTTTATATTCTAAAATAGCTCCATCAATGATTTTAATTGTTTCTTCATCTGAATAATAAGATTCAAGTGAATCTCTTCTTCCTTGTTTTACAGCAATAATGCTCCTCGCTTGATTCTTATATTCTTTAGGCGTACACCCACAATACTTAGCAAATGCTTGGTTCAAATACCTATAATCCGAAAATCCACATTGATAACATACATCTACAAGTTTCATATTAGTGGTTAAAATTAGCTGCCTCGCGTGGTTAAAGCGCACCAAAGTTAGGTACTCTTGGAAACTATAGTTAATATTATCTTTTATAAAGTGTGATAAAAAAGATATCGAAAGTCCTTCTTGCTTGGCAATATCTTGAAGATTTATTTTCTCTGAGTAATGTTCTTCGATGTAATTAATAATTCGATTTAAACGCTTACTTTTCTTACATGTTAAAAGATATTCCTTCTCACTAATCTCATAATGTGCATATTTACTTAATAAATCAAAATATATGATATTTACAAAACTAGCACATTGTATTTCATAATAGGTTGGTTTTTGAAAATAGATTTTTCCTAATCCTAAAAAAGTTAAAATAAGAAAGTAATGCTTGATTCTATAGGAACAATGATCAGAAAAAATGACATGTTTCATATTTGGAAAATATCCCTCAAAGTACTCAGGCAAAAGTTGTAAACATAAGAAAGTTGTACATTGCTCTCTTGAAATAATCTCATGCCCTACATTCCCATTTAAAATAATAATGTCACCTGGTTGAAATTGATATTTTTCATGATTAATCACCACCCATGGTTCTCCTTTTATGACAAGTAAAATTTCTGTTTCTGGATGGAAGTGAGGTGCACGATATGCTACGTCTAACAAAAATATTTTCATGTTTTTTATGTTTGGATGGTGAATAACTTCAAGTTCATGTTTCATAGATGCTCCTTCCTTTTTTATCACAACAAGATTATCATATATATTAAACAAATTTATCATAGTTAATTAGTCTTTTTTTATTTATAATACATTACACAATCATATAAAAGCAACACAAATGTATGAATTGATTTATTTTCAAACTGAAGGGGGAACACTTATATGAACACTAAATCAAATCAAAAAAAACGATTTAAACACGGATTAACACTTTCTATTGTATTTACCTTTATGTGTCTAATTACCGCACATCTTGTTCTAAGTGATTTTGGGAAGATTAAAATTGAAACAACAACTGTACAGACTCGTTCTGGACATAATATAAGCCTACGTGTTTATAGTCCAAAAACTGCTACTTCAGAAAGCAAAGCACCTGCTATTGTTTTTGCTCATGGACTTTCTACCACTAAAGAGTGCTATTCTCAATATGCTACAGAACTGGCACGCCGTGGCTTTGTAGTTGTAACACCTGATATGTTAAATCATGGTGGCTCAGATATTGCACCCGAATTTACTTACTTTGCTGATCCAAATGCCGATGGATATGGTGTATACGCTGGAGTACGTTACGTTGCTACCCTAGATTATGTTGATAAAACTCAAATAGGTGTGGCTGGTCACTCTATGGGAGGAAATGCCACTAATCTTTGTATTACTCTAGATAATGAAAGTGAAACTCCACTTATCTCTGCAGCATACCTTGTAGCAAGTAACCCTACATTCAAAGATTCTGAAGGTAACTGGATAAATGTATACGGTGACCGTAGTGTAGGCCTTTACTATACTACCCTTGACCATGTATATTTTAGTACTATGACAGAACAAGGACCAACATCTGCACAACAATTTTTAAGTACAGATGAAGCTAAATCTTTTGTAAGTTTTGGACAAGCACCTTCTCTCTTTGAAGGTAAGGAAGTTATTCCTGGCCATACATATGCAACTAACATGGACGGCAAACAAGTCATTCGTCGCATCAATAAAGCAGATGAAATTCATCCCTTGCCACAAGGTGGTAGCGGTGGTGTAGCGGCTGTTGTTGACTTCTTCCAAGAAGTGTTTGTAGCACCAAACTATAAACTAGGTGCTATGCAAGTCTGGAAAGTATTTAGTATAGCTTCTATACTTGCTTTATTGGGCGCAATTGGAATTTGTATCTTTACTATTAATACTTTAACAAAAACAAAATTCTTCAATAGCTTACGCTCTTCTGATGCAAAAGCATTACGCCCTGCTCCAAACAAAACAGGTAAGATATGGTTCTGGGTATTAACACTTGCTAACTGTGGTTTTGCCTTCTTGAGTATTTCACTCATCTTCAACAAAGGCTTTGGCTACTTTGTAACCAATCAATTACCACAACAAGTATCTAATACTTATGCTCTTTGGGCATGTGCTAATGGTTTATTCATGTTGATTACATCTTTTGGCTCTTACTATCTCTATGGTAAAAAGCAAGGTGAAACGCTTACAGGATGGGGGGTTAAAATCAACTTTAAAGACCTTTTAAAATCTATCTTACTTGCAATTATTGGTTTTATAGTTGTTATCATCATCGTTTATATTGCAGCTTATGTATTCCAAATGGATTTACGTTTCTACCTATGGGGTATGCGTGATATGCGATTCGACCACTTATACTTATTCTTCACCTATTTGCCATTCTACTTAGTATTTGGTATTGCAGCAAGTATTGCAATCAATTCTGCTTACTATGCAAAAATAGGTACTGAACCAACATGGGCAAATGATTTATTCTTTGCTTTTATGAACATTATTCCTGCCTTTGTTATTACATTTATTGGCTACTACCTATTCGCTAAGACTGGATTCAAACCAAATGTATTTGGTTCACCATTTACATTTACTTATACTATTAATGCTATTCCTGTCTTTCCTGTAGCTATTATCGTACTACGTCGTATTTTCAAGCACTGTAACAATCCTTATATTCCAGGAATTACAGTTGGATGTTTACTAGCATACATGCAAGTATCTTCAGTTTTCACATGCCATACTTTTATGTTTATGGGCTAATATAACGAGGTACACCATAGTATCTAATCAAAAAGTCAGCTATGAACTATAAAATGTTCATAGCTGACTTTTACTTTTAATGCTCCTTGTTTTCTTATCCCTTTCCCTATGATGTTTCAAAAGCAGTGGATGAACTTCTCCATCAATATTTCTAATATAATTTGCTTTTTTAACAGTAATAAGTTGTAAATTACGTGTTAGCAAAATAATTACTCCCCCTAAACCAATTATAATCGCCCACATAGTAGTTGTTATGCTATTTACGTCTAGCGCAAATAAGTAGAAGATAAGTTCATTTCTATCAACTACTAGCTCAACTTATACACCTCTTTCTCTCTTCTAACGATATAGTCGTCCATTATTGGGTATCAAAAAAAGATTAGAATGGCTTATCTTTTAAAGTTTCTAAGTACTTTATGCAGTACAATATCTATGTCTGCTCATGATAAATCTCATTCTAATCTTCTAAATTTATTTATTTATTTTTAAACTATAACTAAAGTACACTCTCTTCTTTATAAATTATTTTTTTATAAAGTCTCCTTCTTTCATAATCATTTCCATGTTGTCTACATCAATGGCACGAATATTTTCTAGAGGATTTCCATTAATAACCAAAATATCTGCGAATTTACCTGCTTCAACTGTTCCTGTAATATCACCTACATTTAACATTTCAGCCCCTACTTTAGTTGCTGCAACAAGTGTATCCATTTCTGAAATACCTGCTTTTTCTACGAATGAATACATCTCACCAATAGCTGTAATACCATAAGGTGTTAAGCTAGAACAGAAAGAGTCAGAACCAATGGTAAGCCCAATACCTTTGCCTTTTGCTTTTCTTAAGTTTGCATACACACGATTAAGTTCTTTTTCTGCTACTGTTGCACCTTCATATTGATCATGTACTTCTGGGATATAAGGAGGTGCATAAGTTTTGAACCATTCATTTAAGAACTGAATAGTTGGGCAGAAGTAGATTCCTTTTTCAGCCATAATGTCTAGACATTCATCATTTAAAGTTTGACCATGGATAATAAGATGTACACCAGCTTTAGCAGAATCTAAGGCACCGCCATAACCTTCTGCATGTGACCATACTGGAATGCCTACCATGTTACATTCATCTACAACTGCTTGAATTTCTTCCAATGTATAATGTTGATCTAATTTTTTATCCCATCTCCAGATACCGCCACCTGTTGACCAAATTTTGATAGCATCTGGGCTTTCTCTGAGTCTTCTTCTTACTGCTTTACGTAAATCCCAAGGACCATCTACACGTTCTGCCCATGGATGAGATTGGTCATTATACCAAGATGGTAATCTATGTGAATCACCATGTCCACAAGTACGTGCAAAGCCTAATCCTGTTCCTACAATACGAGGTCCTTTCATAACCCCAGCTTCAACCATATTACGGATATGTAACCCTGAACGTGAGATTTCACCAACAGTAGTTAATCCTCTTTCTAAACATTCTTTTGCTTGTTGTACAGCAACAACTGTTTTTTGAATAGGATCTTCTAGTACCCAATCACTATCATCATCTGTCAAGTTTCCGCTAAAATGAAGATGTGTATCAATTAATCCTGGCATAATCGTTTTACCAGCAATATCTACCTTTTTATAGTCATCTCCAAAGGCTTTCATTTCTCCTGCATATTCTATTTTCTTATCTTCTATTAATACTAAAGAATTTTTAATAGGTGCTTTACCTGTACCATCAATTAAAAGACCATTTACAAATGCTATTTTTTTCATTGTTGACCCCCTAAATTTATTTTATTTATTTAAAGAATAGCCATTAGAGCTACTTCTTTTCTTAGTTGAAATAAGCTTAAGTACTATACCAATTGCAATCCAGCCTAAAACAATAATCCATTCTACAGCATTTAATGCTGCTGGACTTGCTGGAATAACCATAAGTGCTACGATAAGAGAACCACATAAACAAGCTGCCCCAATACCAATCTTTCCACCTGGTACTTTATAAGGTCTTGGAAGATCTGGTTCTGTTTTTCTCATTCTTAAGCAAGCAAAACTTACCATTGTACATGAGAATATAAATGCAAGCGCTGAAACATTAGTTAATGGCACTAACATTTTCTTACCAAGGAATGGCCCAAGAATGGTAAGTGCTGCAATTAAATAATTGGCTGTAGTTGGTGTGCCCTTTTCAGGATCTACCTTTGCAAAAGACTCTGGTAATTGTTTTTTACGTCCCATTGCAAGTAGAATACGTGTTGTTGCGCCGTAGAAAGAATTCATAGGCCCCATTGGCCCGAGTGTTGCGATACAAAGCATCACAATATATAAAATCATGTTAATACCTTTTAAACAAGCAAGTGCTGGTACTGTGTTTTGTACAAAGTCTGACCAAGGAATAATGGTACCAAATGAATAAATACAAACCATATAAAATCCACCAGCTGCGAGTAGAGCAAGCCCTATAATCTTGCCAAATCTATTCCAATCCAATCCTTCTGCTGCTTCTTCTGCTTGTTGTGGAATGGTATCAAATCCCGCATAGAAGAAAGGTGTCATAACTAATACAGAAATAATCCCTGCAAATAAACTGGTTGCTGTTGTACTTGAAGTCGCTCCATCTACTTGTGCAAATATTGGTGTAATATTGCTAGGTCCACCTTTAATAAAAGAGATTCCCATTGCTAATACCATACCGCATAATAATGCTTTAGTAAGAAACGCTTGTAATTTAGCTGCAGAAGATGCTCCTTTAAAGTTCAACCAAATAACATACCCTGCAAAACAAAGTGCTATAATCGTTGGGAATAAGTATACATCTGCCCCAAGAATGGTATATAGCTTAACCGAACGTAAAATAGGGAAAAATTCTCCAAACATGTCTGAGACTAATGTAGAGATTGCAATAGCTTCCCAAGGGCAAAGAATACCATTTCCTAGCGCTAGCAACCAACCTGTAATATAAGAAGCATTACTTCCAAAAGTTCGGTCTACATACTCTACGATTCCCCCTGAAATAGGAATAGCTGCTGTTAATTCTCCAAATACGGCTCCTATTGGTAGTAAGAAAATTGCTCCAATAAGAAATGCAATCATTGCGGCTACAGGACCTCCGCCAATAATCATCCAGTCACCAACTAATAAAACCCATCCTGTACCGATAATCGCCCCAAATCCTATAGTAAAAAAATTCCATAGTGAAAGCGTTTTTTTCATGCCTACACCTTCTGATGGCTTTATCTTTTCCATCGTTTCATATCCTCCCCTACAAATATTTTATTTTAAATCACTAAATTTATTAGTAAAAACACACTTACAAAAGGTCTTTTTCTTTTTATATTTTTGTGTATTTTTACTCGTGACTATAGTCTACTCTTTCTTTTTTTTATTTCAACAGAAGTTACATAAAGTAGACTTTTGATGTCAAAATCGGGATTTTCTTTTAAATGCACATGAGCACTTACTTTATCAGATTCTTCCTGATTTGTATTGTAAATTACAAAAATATGTTGTAAAATTCCTATCATATAACGACTGATAGAGTTGATCTTACATTTGGGGAGGGGTTACTGTGTTTTATATTGCCTTATGTGATGATAATTCATATGACTTAGAGCTAACATCTGAATATATACATGAGTTAAAAAAGGAACATTGGCAAATTGAAGATATATACATAAATAATGGAATAGAACTTGCAGAAATGAGTAAGAACGGCCGACGCTTTGACCTTATCGTTTTAGATATGTGTATGGAACCTATAGATGGTATTGAAACCGCCCGTATTATTCGTCAATATGATCCTGAAGTTCCCATTATCATTCTTACGTCTTCTGTAGAATATGCTATTGACGGATACAAAGTCAATGCACTACGTTATCTTATCAAACCTGTTAATAAAGAAGAGTTTCTTAACTTAATAAAAGAAACTCTTTTTAAAATTTCAAGACATAACAAAAAGTATTTTATATTTACGAACGAAGATGGATTAAATAAAATCGCACTAGACAATATTTATTACTTTGAGTCCAATATACGTACTATTTATTTAATAGCTAAAGACGGAACCTTTACTTTTACAGGCAAAATCAGTGAGGTTGAAGAACAACTTAAAAATGTAGGGTTTGTACGTACACACAAAAGCTATATTGTTAATTTAAAACATGTTTCGAATATTTTTAAGGAATCAATTATATTAGAAAATAAAAAAGAGATTTTATTAAGTAAACATAAAAGAAAAGAAGTTGCCAAACAGCTTTTAGAGTATATGGAGTATGCTTTATGACCATTACGCTTCAAGACTTTTTCACCTATTTCTTTTTATCTATAGCTGAAACCATCATCCTACATCAACTTTTGGTATCTTTTTTAAATAAAAATACCCTTATTTTTGAAAAGTACTTTGTAGGATTATTTGGCTATTTTATTTTTCAAATGATTACATACTTTATAGGCTGTCCTTTATTTTCTACTGCTATTTACTATTTCATCTTTACAAGCATTATCGCTACAATCTTCTTTATGGATAGTACTGAAATTAAGATTATTGCATCTTCATTGTTTGTTATGCTCAATTACTCCTGTAAGATCTTTGGTGTCCTTGTCGCTACATTAACCCATAATCTTACACTTTCTATACTGCCTAGTCAGATGATTTTAAATGCTAAAGCTGAAATTATAGCTTGTATATTCTTTTTAATTTGTGTGCGTATTATTATTTATTGTCGTCATTTAAGGCTTAAAAATAATTTAATCACTTATAGTATTATTATTTGTATCTTTCCTGCAGCTGTCCTTTTTTTAGCAACTAGGCTTTTTCTACATCGTCTAACAGTATTTAATCTTACGTTTTATTTTGAAATAGGATGTTTATTATTTTTTACTTCCCTCGCACTTTTTTACCTATTGGATAAAACTGTTGTGATTAAAGAAAGTAGTGAAAAATCTGCACTGATGGAAAATCTTATGCACATTCAAGAGCAATACTATAGTAAATTAGAGGATTCCCAAAAAGAAATCGCCTCTATGCGTCATGATATGAAAAATCATCTAGGATGTATCCAGTCTATGTTAGAGAGTGATCACTACGATGAGGCAAAAGATTATATTACTGATCTCTATGCAAAAAGTACTCATCTTTCCTCTCCTGTACAAAGTGGGAATGTAATGGTAGATATTATTCTTAATCAAAGCCTGTCAAAAATGTCTAGCCATAATATCACCTGTCAAGTGAATGCAATTCTCCCTCCTACACTCCCTATTAATAACCTAGACCTATGTATTCTTTTAGGAAATCTCCTTGATAATGCATTAGAAGCCTGTAATCGAATGGAAGGTTCTTCCGAAGAACGTTTTATAACCTTGGATATATGTACAAAAAAAGAAATGTTATATATTCGTGTTGCTAACTCCTTTGATGGTATCGTTAATGTGACCAACAACATTTATCACACTGTAAAAAAGGGACAATACATATGTGGTATAGGACTCTCTAACATCCATAAAGTTGTTAATAAATATCATGGAGAAATGGACATTTGCTATACTGATGAAATTTTCACTGTTTCTACACTGCTTGGATTAGATTCTAATGCTTAGAAGTTACTTACACCTTAAGACTTACTCCAAAATACAAGCCACCCTAAGAATAATCTTTATACTATCAAAGATCATTCTTAGGGTGGCTTATTATCTTTTTATTATTATAGGCTTATCTTCAAATTAGATAACAGCAATCATCTCTTCAACCCATTTGCATAAGTTGACAGAAGCTTTTTGCGCTGTTTCCACAACACGTTGGTGAGAGTGTTTACATTGTTGGATCCCTGTTGCCATGTTGGTAATACATGATATACCAAGTACATCCATACCTAAGTAGTTAGCAACAATTGTTTCTGGAACAGTAGACATACCAATGGCATCTGCTCCCATACCACCATACGCTCTAATCTCAGCAGCTGTTTCATAGTAAGGTCCCATAAATCCTGCATAAACACCTTCTTTGTATTCAATGCCTAATTGCGTTGCAACTTCTTTAGCCTTTGCAATAAGATCTAATTTATAAGGCTCAGACATATCTGGGAATCTTGGGCCAAAACGTTCATCATTTTTACCCATAAGTGGATTATCACCCATTAAATTGATAAAATCTGTAATCAGCATTAATGTACCTGGGCTAAACTCTGTATTGATTCCACCACAGGCATTTGTTACGATAATTTTTTCAACACCAAGCTGTTTCATCATATAAACTGGATAAGTAACTTCTTTCATTGTATAGCCTTCATAATAATGGAAGCGCCCTTGCATAAGAAGAACCTCTACACCATTAATCTTACCAAACGCTAATTTCCCTGCATGACCTTCTACTGTAGATTGAGGAAAATTAGGGATATCTGAGTAATCTATGCTCTTAATATCTTCTACGATATTTACAAGATCACCAAGACCTGATCCTAAGATAACAGCTATTTTAGGTTGATTGCTTACTTTTGATTGAACATATTGTACTGATTCCATAACTTTATCGTACATATTAAAAGCCTCCTTGAAGTTGGTTTATTAGATTTACCTTATTATATAGTATTTAAATCTTTATTAAAATAATCATTTTCAATTAACACTCTAATACCATTAGCTCTCTCATTTATACTTACAGGTCCAAAGACTACTTTGTTTTCGTAAAAATAGCATACACCAATTAAATAATCTATAATAAACTCTTCTATTGATTTAAACTCCTCGTTAATGAGGCTATAAAGTTCTTCTTTAAATCTATCAAACTCTTCTATACTTATTAAATCACACGTCAGTGCTTCCCTTAATAATAAAATTGCTCGTTGAAGGTTAAAAGCAGCTATATGCTTTGAGCTTTTCTTATCTTTGATACTATCAAATTGTAGATGATTTTTCTTTAATATTTTTTCAAACCATTGATTTTGTTTTATATTAAATTCAGTAGTTGTAAAATTGTTTTGATCCATTAACTGTTGTACTGTTTCAAAGAGACCTTTTTTATCTTCTATCTCCCAACTCGCTCCAAGTGAAGCAAGAATTGTTTCTTTTTCATCTTTACTTTCATAATCTCGTACTTCTAAGCAATTGATAAATCCTTTTTTACTTTTTTCTTCTTGATTATGTTTATCTATGTTAGCCTCAGTAATCGAATATAATGCGCCAACTTTAACTAAAAATTGAGTGGTTTTATCTGTACATTTAAAATGAATATTTCTGTTGAGTGCTTTTTCATATGAAATAGAACTTGCTTTCCAAATAAATTTTACACACACTACAGCTATCCATCTTACACAATTAATAATAAGTACAATTAAGAACACGCCAATAACTAGATTAATAAGTTTGTCTCCTCCAATAGCTGCAAAAAACGGTCTAACACAAAATAAAATTGCTACAATGATAGCTGAGAGGATTGTCCTCCCTACATGTTGTTTAAATGTTTTTCCATACATACTCATATTCCTTTCTATTCATCAATTAATAATAGGATTTATCTACTATTAATTTTATTTATAGGTCTATTTATAATATACCCCTACAAATTATATACTCTAATACAATATTTTTAAATATTATTTTTTTACTTTTCAATATATCATTCTACATTAAAAATTTTTAGCCTTTTTACCACTTAACTTTTTTTCATAACTAAATTTTCAAATAAAATACCTTACAAAAAGCTCGTAAGTTATTATTTAATAACTTACGAGCTTACTTTTATTACTTAGTCGACTATATTCTTATTTCATCTTCTTTATCCATCTCCTGCTCTATCTTACGCATCTTCATAAAGTAGACGATAACAAGAGGTACAGCAGCGGCAATCCAAGCGGCAGGGTCCGCTAAACAAATTCCCACGAAGCCAATAACTGCTGGTAAAGTGTAAGCAACCACTGCACGTGCCACTAGCTCAAATACACCTGCCATCATCGGTATAAAGGATTCTCCCATACCTTGAAGTGCATTACGATAAACAAAGATAAGTCCTAGTGGTATAAAGAATGCTGCCGCATAGTTTAAGACTTGACTTGCATAACCTATTACCTCTTGGCTAGGATTCTCAAGGAATAAGCCTATAAGTGACTTTCCAAAAAGAAGTAATACACTACTTGATAGTATACTGGTAATAATAGATATAAAAGTTATTGTCTTAACACCTTCACGAATACGATGATATAGTCCTGCACCTAGATTTTGTCCTACAAATGTAGCTGTGGACACGCCATATGTGACTAATGGCTGCATGACTAACTGAATGACCTTGGATGCCGCTATGTAAGCTGCCATAACACTTGATCCAAAAATATTGATGGCACTTTGAAGGGTCATAATTCCAATGGCTGTGATAGAAAACTGTAATGCCATAGGAAGTCCAATACAAAAATGTGTGCGGTAGTAACTTGCTGGCACTTTGAAATCTTCTTTTTTGAGTTTTAATAAATGGAACTTCTTATAACTATAGACAAGACAAAGTATTGCTGCTAAACCTTGAGCGATATTGGTCGCATGGGCCGCTCCTGCTACTCCCATATCAAAGTTTACAATAAAAACCAAGTCTAAAACAATGTTTACAACAGAAGCTAAAATCAAGAAATACAAAGGTGTTTTACTATCCCCTAGCGCGCGTAAAATCCCTGCAGACATATTATAAAATGATTGTGTAAAAATCCCCGCATAGATAATCGTAATATACGTATCTGCATATCCAAATACATTCTCGGGTGTATTCATAAGCTTTAAAAGTGGTGTTTTTAAAGCTAGCATCACTATTGTTACTACAATGGTGAGAATGACTGTAAGTGTTATATTACTCGCAATTGCTTTTTTTACACTATCCTCATCTTTTGCGCCAAACCGTTGAGCAACCATAACCGAAAACCCACTGGTCAGTCCCAATAAAAATCCATTAACCAAGAAGAACATCGAGCCTGTTGAGCCTACTGCTGCTAATGCCTCTTCTCCTAAAAATTTCCCTACAATGATGGTATCTACCATACTATAAAGTTGTTGAAAGACATTTCCAATAAGTAATGGGATTGAAAACCATATAAATAACTTAAAAGGCTTGCCTTGTGTCATATCATTTGTCATATTAATGCTCTCCTTACTTTTTAAACATCCTTCATTATAATCTATTCCTTGTCTTTTGACGATATAAATTTCTCTTTAAATCATTCCATTAAGTATATTCTACTTAAAGTTTACAAAAAAAATTCCTCCACATCTATTTCATTATGTGGAAGAATTTTTCTTATTTTTTATTTAGGTCTTCTATCCTTAGGATATCTTGTTATGTCTTTAAAATAATTGATTAATAGCTAAGACTATAATATTTTTGTATTACCCTCTACAGCCATTCTCTGCTCTACTTTACGCATTTTAATAAAGTAAACAATGATAAGTGGTGTGGCTGCTGCAATCCATGCTGCCGGGTCTGCTAAACAGATCCCTGTAAAGCCAATAAGAGTTGGCAATGTGTAGGCAACAACTGCACGAGCTACCAGTTCAAGCATCCCCGCCATCATCGGTATAAAGGACTGTCCCATGGCTTGAAGGGCATTTCGGTAAACGAAAATAAGTCCTAAAGGTATAAAGAATATCCCTGCATAGTTTAAAACTTGAGTTGCATAACCTATTACTTCTTGACTAGGGTTGTCAAGGAAGAATGCTACAAGTGTTTTACCAAAAATAAATAGTACGGCACTTGCTAGTATACTTGTACCAATAGATATAAAGGTAATCGTTCTGACCCCTTCACGAATACGATGATATAATCCTGCTCCTAGATTTTGTCCTACGAATGTTGCTGTAGATACACCATAAGTTACTACTGGTTGCATAACGAGCTGAATAACTTTGGATGCTGCTGTATAGGCAGCCATAACACTTGATCCAAAAATATTAATCGCACTCTGAAGTGTCATAACCCCAATGGCTGTAATAGAAAACTGTAATGCCATTGGAAGTCCAATACAAAAATGTGTACGGTAGTAACTTGCCGGTACTTTAAAATCTTCTTTTTTGAGTTTTAATAAATGGAATTTTCTATAACTATAAACAAGACAGAGTACTGCTGCTAACCCTTGAGCGATATTCGTTGCATAAGCTGCGCCTGCTACACCCATATCTAAATTCACAATAAATACTAAGTCTAATACAATATTTACTATAGAAGCTATAATAAGGAAATAAAGTGGTGTTTTACTATCACCTAAGGCACGTAAAATCCCTGCAGACATGTTATAAAATGCCTGAGTAAAGATTCCCGCATAAATAATCGTAATATATGTATTTGCATAGTTAAAAACATTATCTGGTGTATTCATAAGCTTTAAAAGTGGTGTTTTTAACAAAAGCATAACCACTGTCACGATAAAGGTTACAATTACAGTCAATGTAATATTACTAGCAATGGCTTTTTTTACACTCTCTTCATCCTTGGCACCAAACCGTTGAGCAACCATAACGGAGAACCCACTGGTAAGTCCTAATAAAAAGCCATTAACTAAGAAGAACATAGACCCTGTTGAGCCTACTGCTGCTAGCGCTTCTTCTCCTAAGAATTTCCCTACAATAATGGTATCTACCATACTGTAAAGTTGTTGAAAGACATTTCCAATAAGTAATGGGATTGAAAACCATATAAATAACTTAAAAGGCTTGCCTTGTGTCATATCATTTGTCATATTAATACTCTCCTTACTTTTTTAAACCATCCTACATTATAGCCCATTCATTATCTTTTGGCGATGTCTTTTCTTATACTATTCTTGTACAAAATATTTTTTTATTTCAACTTCTTTATAATGTGCTGCTAATTTTACTAACGCTTCTCCTATCTCCTCAAGTTCCCCTTCCACCTCTTTACTTTTAATGAATCTTATTAGTATATATTCTGCTCACTCATATAAAATACTTGTACTTTAGTTTAAAACAATTATACTTAACTTATACTTTACTCAAACTTTATACATTCAAAATGCTATTATAAGATACTTAAAATTATCCATTAAAATAGAGAGGGAATCTATATGAACATTGAGCAACTCAAAGAATTAACCAAAGCCTATCCATACAAAGTTGAACTCCATGCCCATACATCACCTGTAAGTCCATGTAGTGAAGTGTCACCCAAACAATTAGTTGAATGCTATAAAAATAAAGGATATGATGCCGTAGTCATCACTAATCACTTAATCGCTGAGTTACTCACTAGCGAAGACCTGGAACAACATCTTTCCTACTATTTGAAAGATTATCAAGAAGCAAGGTCTGAAGGTGAAAAATTAGGGTTAAATGTTTTACTAGGACTTGAAATACGTTTCCCTGAAAACGAAAACGACTATCTCGTATATGGCATTGATGAACGAGATGTAGCAAAAGCCATTACTTATTTAAAAAGCGACTATAAAACTTTCTATAAAAACTTTAAAAATGATAAAAATCTCATTATACAAGCTCATCCCTTTAGAGATGGCATCAAGCTTCAAGATGCCGACTACGTGGATGGAGTAGAAACCTTCAACTGCCATCCACATCACAATTCTGGTATCGCACTTGCTACCAGATACGCTAAAGAACACCCTCATTTTATTGAGACCGCTGGAACAGATTTTCATCATTTAGGCCATGAAGGTGCAGGAGCTATGCTTTTTAAAGCGCTCCCAAAAGACTCCTTTGAACTTGTAGAACTTTTAAAATCAAGAGATTATTTATTTAATGTAAGCGGCAGTATTGTATTACCTTAACGATATTTAGATGACTTACAAAAATCCCCCACGGATTTCTAACATAATTGTTACAAATTCGTGGGGGATTCCTCATTTCATTATACTGTTTTACATGCTTCTATAGCTTCAATAATTGTACTTAATGTACAGAAATCTTTATCTATGCTCTTCTTAATCTTTTTTAATCCTTCAATTAATACTTCTTCATCAAATTTCTCTAATAAACGCATAAGGCTAATTGAGCTAATTTTACCATCTTTTGTATCTAATACTCTTGCAAACTTTACAAATTCATTTTTAAGAAGTCCTTCAACAGCTTTTTTAAGTTCTAGACTAATTGCTAATTCTGGCATTTCATCAAATACTTTAACATCTTGATTTGCTAACTCTAGATTTACAGCTTTGCTCATATCAGTTGATACAAAAATTACATTTTTAAAAGTTGCACCTTCAAAATCTACACCTTCTAAGTTAACTGAATCAAAAAGCGTGTTTTCAAATTTAACTTGTCTGAAGCTGGATTTTTTTAAATTAGCAGCTACAATTTCTGCTGAGTCAAATGTACACTCTGAAAAGTTACATGCCTTAAATTGCGCCCCTCTAAAACTTGTCTCATCAAAATTAGAAGATGAAAAATCACAACCGAAACAATTACTTCTTCTTAAATCTTTTGACTTAAAGTCCATATTTGTTTTCTTTCTATTACTATACTTAATTTGATCATTTAATCTTTTACTAATAGCCATTTTTTTCTCCTATTGGAGCAACTGTATTTCAGTTCGCTCTTAGATTTCTTCTGCAATATAAAAAACTCTTATACCAAAAGATATAAGAGTTTTTTATCACATCACTTTTCTTTTCTATCTATTAGAGTATCACACGTATAGTGTAATAGCAATTAATAATTCTTTCTATTACAAATTGTCCTATTCTATCAATTAGTCTATCTGCTACTACTGAGCATTTTCAATTCTTCTAATTCCATTTTTGTCAGCATTCTCCAGCTTCCATAGGCCAAATCTTCTATTCCTATATGCAGAATACGTACACGCTCTAGTCGTACCACCGTATAGCCAAAAGCCTTACTCATTTTACGTATTTGTCTATTAAGGCCTTGGGTCATGATGATACTAAAGGTATCTTCTGTAATCGCTCTTACTTTACAAGGTCTTGTTTTGACTCCTTTAAGCATTACCCCTTCAGACATGCCTTTTACAAAGGCTTCATCAAAGGCTCTATCTACCTTTACAATGTATTCCTTCTCATGAATATTTTCTGAGTCTAAAATTTCATTGGCTAAGTCACCATCATTGGTTAATAGAATTAAGCCCTGAGAATCCTTGTCTAGCCTGCCTACAGGAAATATATACTCTGGATAATTGACAAAACTTATAATATTATCCTTTACATCTGGGTCTGCTGTACAAGTAATCCCTACTGGCTTGTTTAATAAAATATACACTTTGTCTCTTGCAACAATCAATTCGTGATCAATACGTATCTCATCCTCTTCTTCTACCCATTGCCCCGGAATACATAGTTGATTATTGACAAGTACTCGTTTTGCTTCTATAAGTGCATGAGCCTGTTTTCTTGAGCAAATCCCTTTATTACTTAACAACTTGTTAATTCGCATAGCACTTTTTAATAAATACAACCTTTAGGTAGTTACCTTCTTTAAAGGTCTCTAGTGTCTTGAAGTCTTCTGGTAAAGAAAATGTTTCTAACAACTCGTATCTACATTCACTTTCTTTAAAAGCTTGGTTAATAAACTCTTTAAACTTATTCATATCAAATAAGTTACAGTTAGTAGATGCTACAATAATCCCATTTGTCTCAGTGATAGCAATAGCCTCTTTTAAGAGATTTTTATAATCCTTTGACGCACTAAAAGTGAATTTTTTAGATCTTGCAAAGCTTGGTGGGTCTAAAATAACCATATCAAATTTCAATTGTTTCTTCACTGCATATTTAAAATATTTGAAGACATCTTCTACAATAATATGATGCTCTGTATAGTCAATACCGTTGACTTCAAACTGTTCTCTTGTCTTACTTAAACTTCTATTGGCAAGGTCAACACTTGTTGTCTTGGCACCACCTAGTGCTGCAAATATGGAGAATGCACCTGTATAGGAGAAAGTATTAAGTACACTTTTCCCTTTAGCATATTTATCTCTTATTAACTTTCTTACAGGGCGTTGATCTAAAAATACACCTACCATTGCACCATCATTGAGATAAACAGCAAAGTTTACATCATTTTCTTTCACAATAAGTGGAAACTCAGGTTCCTCTCCCCATACAAAATCATTTTCTTCTATATATTGTCCACCTTCATTGAAACGTTTCTTCTGATAGATTGCTTTTGGGTTTCCTACTTTGATTAAAGTCTCTATAATCATTTCTTTAAAAGTATAAATGCCCTCATTGTACCAACTTACTACGTAGTAACCGTCATAATAATCAATAATCAACCCACCTATGCCATCGCCTTCTCCATTAAAGACGCGAAAAGCTGTTGTTGAAGGATCTTGGTACAATGCTTTTCTAAGTTCAAAAGCTGTCGCTAATTTATGCTCAAAAAAGTCTTCATCAATTATTTCATTTTCTTTATAAGAAAGTACCCATCCATATCCTTTATTTTGTTTGCCATAGTAACCCTTTGCAAGAAACTTATTTTTCTCATCATATAAGTTAACGAGAACTACATCTTCTTTAAGCTGATTGATATTTATAATAGCTTCTTTTGCTATAAGAGGATTACCTCTTTGAATTGCCTTAACAAAGTTTGCCTTAATTTTTATTGGTGTCTCTCTTCTCATCATGTCATCCTTTTTACTTGGTAAATTATTATCTACACTATTTATTGCCCTTATTATATCATAAAATACACCCATAAAACGTCAAAATCCTCGCAACACTCATCATATGAGCCTTACGAGGATTAAATAGCTTATTATTTTTTATAAAGATTTTATTGTTCCCAAATATGTGGATGAGGTTTTCTAAGTACACGGTTGCATACTTCCTCACCTTCTTGGAATAATTGTTTCTCATCTACTTTTGTTAAGCGGCCTTCTTTAACTACCACTTCACCATTGACCATAGTCATCCATACAGAACCTGTTACACCACCTCTTGGTAGAAGGTTCTTAGGATCATGAATGAGTCCTGTCATTTCTAATCCACTGATGTCTACCATAAATAAGTCCGCACCTTTTGAGACTTCAAGTGTACCTAAGTCATCTCTTCCTAATGTTTTTGCACCATTAACAGTTGCAATCTTTAGCATTTCATAAGGTGTTAAGCAAGTACCTCTTTCTTTAGAGTAGTACGCCTGCATTAAATAAGAAAGACGTAGCGCATCTAATAAGTTAGAACTGTCATTTGTAGCTGAGCCGTCACATCCTAAACTGATTAAAACATCTTTTTCTTTCATAGCTTTCATATCTAAAATAGGGAATCCACCTAATACGGCTGGTGTTGGACAGTGACTTACACCTGTACCTGTACGACCTAGTACTTCATATTCATCTGGTGTAAGTTCCCAACCATGTGCAATCCAAACATCTTTACCTACAAAGCCAATGTCTTCGCACCATGCAAGAGTACGTTTGCCATGTCTTTCTTCAATCCCTGCACATTCTCCCTCACCTAAATGGGTATGTAGACGCACACCTAATTTTCTTGCCAGCTCTGCAGATTTGATAAAGGTCTCTTCGTAGCAGTTAATAGGTTGACATGGTGCAATAACAATTTGCTTCATAGAGTATGGATTTGGATCATGATACGTTTCAACCAGTCTCTCACAATCTTGTAAGAACTCCTCGGTTGTCTCTACCATCTCTGCTGGAATAGAGCTCCCCTCTTCTCTTGGTAGAGTATTCGCTCCTCTACCTGCATGATAACGAATTCCTAATAACTCAGCTGCTTCCATTTGTCTATCTACAGGACGTTTACCTGTCTTTTGTGTATAACAATATTGATGGTCAAAGGCACATGTACACCCATGCTTTAATAAATCTGCCATCGCTGTAATGGATGCATAGTAAATTACATCATCATCTATTTCTTTAAAAATACGATAAATTTTATCAATCCAGTCCATAACCATTAAGTTTGGATAGTCTATCGTCATTAAGTTTCTTACAAAAGTTTGGAAGAAATGATGATGGGTATTTATCATCCCAGGATAAATAATTTTATCTGTTGCATCAATAATTTCTGCATCATCTGCTTGAAGGTCTTTTCCTATTTTTACGATAGCTGGTCCATCTATTAATATATCACTATGATAAAATACATTGTCCCCTGCATCACAAGTTACAATTGCATATGCATTTTTAATTAACTTTTTTGCCATTTAAATTTCCACCTCTTCTATTATTTAACGAGAACCTCGAATATATGGTACGCCTAAGCTTTCTGGCTCACTTTTCTTTCTTGCTGAAAGTAAAAGAGCAATAAGTGTAATCACATAAGGTAACATTGCTAATGCTTGACTAGGTAGTGCCACACCCATCGCTTGTAGACGAATCTGTAACGCATTTGCCCCACCAAAGATTAGCGCTGCACCAAACATGCCTATTGGTGTATATCTACCTAATATAACTGCTGCAAGCACAATATAGCCTCTCCCTGAGATCATATTCTCTGAGAACTTACCAAGTTGAACAAGGACAAGAGTCGCCCCTCCAATACCACCTAACATTCCGTTTACTGCAATCGCAATCCACTGATATTTATAAACAGGAATCCCTGCTGCATCTGCTGCTCTTGGGTTCTCCCCAATAGCTGTAAAGGCAAGTCCATGTGCTGTCCTTTTATAGAAAATAACTGCTGCAATAATTAATAGGTAAAGCACATAAGTTAAAAGATCTTGATTAAATAATGCATTTCCTATTAAAGGAATCTCTGAAAGGACTGGAATCTTAATCGTTGAAAGGGTTGGGATTTGTTGATACGATTCACTTGCCATTAATTTATATAAGAAGCTTGTAACCCCTAACATAAATATGTTGAGCGCAATCCCACTTACTGATTGATTTTGTCCAAGCTTAATGGTCAAAAAGCCGTGAATGGCACTAACCATAAAACCGCCTAGCATCCCACAAAGAAGTCCAATAAATAAATTGTTACTATAATAAGCACCTGCGAAGGAGAAGAATGCACCTCCAAGCATAACGCCTTCCATACCAATATTTAAAATACCTGTGCGTTCTAAAAAGACTTCACCTAAACCTGCATACAGGAGAGGAATCGCCATACGTACTGTAGCTGTTAGAAATGCTGTAAAAAAGGTCAGTGTAAAAATTTGTTCTAGCACTCTGATTTCTCCTTCCTATTTTTCTTCATTGCAAAAATCTTTTTAGCTAATATTAAAAGAACAACCAATCCGACTAAAATATTTACAATTGAAGAAGGCACACCCATTTGTCTTTGCATGGAGTTTGCCCCTACTTGCATGGCTGCAAAGCCAATGGCAACACCAAGTACAGCTAATGGGTTATTAGATGCCAGTAGTGCAATAAGAACCGCTATGTAACCACAATCAGAAGAAATCCCTTCTAAAAGTTTTTTCTGGATGCCTAAGACTTCTACAACACCTGCCATCCCTGCTAAGCCACCACTTAAAATGGCTGAGATAACAATATTTTTCATCACAGAAATCCCATTGCATTTGGCTGCTCGTTGGTTCATCCCAACTACTTTAAGCTCATAGCCTGTTGTTGTTTTTTGCATGAGTAGCCAAACAATCACAACAGCTACCACTGCAATAATAAAACCAATATTTAATCGTGTCGGTGGCATCAATAAACTGAACGCTGCCTCTGACTCAATTCTTGCTGATTGTGGCACACTTCCACTTGGGTCCATCAAGAAGGTTCTTACTGCAATCCCTGTAAAGTTGATGGCAATATAGTTAAGCATAATCGTAACGATAATCTCTGAAATATTAAATTTTGCTTTGAAGATGGCTGCAATAAATGCCCAAAGGCCACCACATAAGAAACCTGCTACCATAGCAAGGATAATTCTCATAGGCCCTGGAACTCCTGTAAAGTTCACAGCTACAAAAGTTGCAGCCACAGCGCCCATATAAAACTGACCTTCTGCACCAATATTGAAGAAGCCTGTCTTAAAAGCAACTGCACAACCAAGCCCTGTAAAAATAAGAGGGGTTGCCTTTACAAAGATTTCAACAAATCCATTCATATTTCCAAAGATACCATTTATAAATTTACCCATTGCATCAAAAGGATTAGCTCCTGCTAAAACAAGAAGCAAAATACCAACGACTATCGTTGTTAATGCAATGCCTAAAACGGATATATAGGATTTTTTCTCTTTCATATGTATTAATCCTCCTGACCGACAATACCACCCATAAGCAGGCCTATTTTTTCTAATGTTACTTCATCTCTTGCTAATACTGCCATCACTTTTCCACCAAACATAATGGCTACACGATCACTTAATGCCATGATCTCTTCAAGGTCAGCTGAAATCAAAATCACACTTTTACCTTCATTTCTTTGTTCAACTAAAACTTGTCTTACAAACTCAGTTGCACCCATATCTAAACCTCTTGTAGGCTGATTAGCAATAATAAGCTTTGCATCTTTAGAGGCTTCTCTTGAAATAATAATTTTTTGCTGATTCCCACCAGACATCAATCTTACTGGCGTTTTTTCTTTTGTATTCCCTGATGTTTTAATACGGTACTTTTCTATTTGTTCTATGGCATTTTGCTGAATCTGTTTACTTTGTAAGANCATTTCTTTGTTCAACTAAAACTTGTCTTACAAACTCAGTTGCACCCATATCTAAACCTCTTGTAGGCTGATTAGCAATAATAAGCTTTGCATCTTTAGAGGCTTCTCTTGAAATAATAATTTTTTGCTGATTCCCACCAGACATCAATCTTACTGGCGTTTTTTCTTTTGTATTCCCTGATGTTTTAATACGGTACTTTTCTATTTGTTCTATGGCATTTTGCTGAATCTGTTTACTTTGTAAGAAGCCACGTATAGAAAATGGACGCTTTCCATAATCACGTAGGATTAAGTTTTCTTCCACACTCATCGGCAAAACTAAGCCATCACTATGTCTATCATCTGAAATATAAGAAATCCCTTTAGCAAACTTCTTCTTCACATTGAATTTAGTAATATCCTCACCATAGAAGCTCACCTGCCCCTCAGTTGGCTTTTGAATTCCTGCAATCACTTCAGCTAAATCTGTTTGTCCATTGCCATCTACACCTGCAATGCCTAGTATTTCTCCTTGATTAAGAGTCAAAGAAATATGATCTAACCTTGCTGCTTTATGATGCTTTTTAATAGATACATTGGATAAAACAAGGGCTTCTTCCTTTTGAGTGTGAGACCTTACGTCAAAGTGCTCATTTAAAGTCCTTCCTATCATATAGTGTGAAAGTTCTGTAGGATTGGTCTCTTGTGTGTTTAAGTCGATAATCTTTTTCCCATCTCTTAAAATACTGACTTTATCACTAATGCTCATAATCTCGCTCATACGATGGGTGATAATGATAATGGCATAGCCTTCTTCTTTTAACTTGCGCAGCACATCAAAGAACTGCGCTGTCTCTTTTGGTGTTAAGACGCCTGTTGGCTCATCTAATATTAATAAATCCACATTACGGTATAGGGCTTTTAAGATTTCTACACGTTGCTGTTGTCCTACTGATAAGTTGGCAACTATAGCTTTAGGATCCACTGCAAGTCCATACTTTTGTGCCAATGCCTCAATACGCGCTTTTGCACTTTTTCTATCTAGCATCATCCCTTCATTTTTCAATCCAAGAATGATATTATCCATAACACTTAAACGTTTTACTAATGAGAAATGCTGATGAACCATGCCAATACCACTTTCAATGGCCTGTTTTGGAGAAGAAAAATCAACTTTTTCTCCCTTCCAGAAGATTTCTCCAGAGTCTGGTTTGTAAATACCAAATAAAATGTTCATTAAAGTAGTCTTGCCTGCACCATTCTCTCCAAGTAGTGCATGAATTTCACCTTTTTCTATGGAAAGGTTAATATTTTCATTGGCATATACACCCAAGAAGCTTTTGCTGATCTGTTTCATTTCCAAAATGCCCATCATTCATTCTCCTTTTAACCCTATATATCGATGTGAAAGTAACGCTCGCCACATTTCTTCCATTGCATGCCTTTTAATAGGAACATAACCTTTTATATTAGATAAAAATAGGGACGATAAGTTATCCTTTATCCTCCCTATCTGCCTTCCTCTATGTAAAGTCTATCTTGCGTTTGTATCACAGATAACTGTAAATTCACCTGATTTAATTGCTTCTACTTTATCTGCAATAAGTTGTTTAACATCATCAGGAATACTATCTTCCATTTCATGATAAG
Organism: Niameybacter massiliensis; assembly: GCF_001282685.1. GTDB lineage: Bacteria > Bacillota > Clostridia > Lachnospirales > Cellulosilyticaceae > Holtiella > Holtiella tumoricola. Next base: position 1,321,201 of record NZ_LN875035.1, read on the forward strand.
GTGCAAGTTCAACAATACCATCTGCCATACCTAACTCTTTTACTACACCTTCAAAAGAACCCTCTTGAATATCAGTAATCGCTGTTTTAATTAACTCAGGTACGTTATAGATTGCAGAAGTTAAAATAGTTTGTGGTGCTAATGCATATTGATCGTATGAATCCCCAATTGCAAAAATACCTGCTTCTGCTGCTGCATTTAATGCGCCTGTACCACATTCATTCGCACAATGTCCAATCACATCTACATTATTTTCAATCATTGCTGTTGCTGACTCTTTTGCAAGAGCTGTATCTGTGAATGAACCTGTCCAAGTTGTTTGTACTTCTATATCTGGATTAATCGCTTTTGCACCATCTTCAAAAGCATTCATAATTTTTACAAGAGAAGCACCTTGCACTGGTCCAATAAATCCAACTTTATTACTTTTTGACATGCTTGCTGCTAACATCCCATTTAAATAACCTGTTTCTTCACATTTCATAACATAAGATGCTACGTTCTCTGCTGATGCACCTGCTTCAATACAAATGAATTTTGTATCTGGGTAAAGCTCACCAACTTCTAATGCAGGATCGCCAAATTGGAAACCATGGCCGATTACGACATCATAACCGTTTGCTGCATAATCTGTAAATGTTGCAGCCATATCTGCCGCAGCTACATTTTCTGTATAAGCAATCTCACAACCTAGTGCCTCTTCTACTAATAAAAGACCTTCATATGCTGACTGATTCCATCCCATATCATTTACCGCACCTGTTACACAAAGAGCTACTTTTAATGCACCTTGTTCTTGTACAATACCTGTCTCTGTCCCTTGCTGAATCCCTTTAGCATCTGGAGTAGAAGCACATCCTGTAAGTAAAGAAACACCTAATATTCCACCAAGTAGTAATGACATCCATGATTTTTTCATATTTTCTCTCCCTTTTAATCTATTTTAAAATTATGTAACATCTCTTTTCACGTTCATTATAATGAACACCACTTGTCTTGTCAATTACATTTTTTCAATTTATTTGACAAGTGTATAAATGATTATTATAATGGGTACAAGTATTATAGAGGAGGTTTTTATGACATCTCTTAATTTAGTCCGAATTGGAAATATCTTAAAGAGTCAAAGGCTTATGCTAGGGCTTTCTATTAGAGATCTATCTGCAAAATGCGGGGTTTCAGCAGGTACTATTAGCCAAATAGAAACAGGAAAAACAGCACCTAATCTTGTAAGTGTGTACACACTTTGTGAAACATTAGGCTTTCCTATATCCGCTCTTTTTGTCGAAGACTGTGACGAACGCATCTCACTTGTTCGAAAAAATGAACGTAATTCATTTACTCGAAATACAAGTAATGGTCAATCTATAGATGAAGCACTTATTATCAAAGGTGAACATCAAATGTGGGGTGGGGTTATCACTATGCCACCACACACTTCTTCTGGGGCATTTTACTATCACGAAGGTGAAGAATTTATATTTATTTTGCAAGGTAACTTAACATTTGAACTAGAAAATTATCCACCTTACGAACTGTATGAAGGCGACACTTTGTATTATCCTAATGAAATAGGCCATAGATGGGAAAACAAATCAGATCAAGAAACCAAGCTTTTAATTGTTTCTACTTCTGAATTTGAACAAGGTCCCTCAATAACTTTAGATTAAAAAAGGCGGTATGAGTTTTCATAACTCATACCGCCTTTTGTGTATTTATTTACTTACTATACACGCACACCAAACTGTTCCCATATAGGTCTCATGTCTAACATTTGCCCTTCTTCTCTTGCTTGGTAGATTCCAAGTGCTACAATTGCACTACGTATACCCTCTTCTCCACTACATACTGGTGCTTTACCATCTACCATAGATTCCATAAGCTCTTTAATAATGTAGTAGTCTCCATCACCATGACCCCCGCCTACTAAGTCTACTTCTGTAATCTCTTCATCACCTAATCTCTTATAAACCAATTTTCCACTATAAAGTTCTACAATAAGTGTTCCCTCTGTACATGAGAAGTAAAGGCGTCTTTCTGGAATTGCATTAGAGGTTGTTGCTTGGAACTGAACTTGAACATCGTTTGCAAAGCGCATAATGGCTACCACATTGTCTTCGATTGTCTTATCGGATAGGAATGGATTATCATTACCTTGTTCATAGTCATCCACAAGACCTGTATCCCATCCATTAAACAAGTTTGGATGTTTATCATAGAGATGGCTGTTTGCTGGTACAAACATTTTATTACCACCAAATGCACTAATATGAGTTGGAACAGAGTCAATAAGCCAGTTCAATAAATCCATATCATGAACGCATTTTTCTAAAATATGTGGCCCGGAAAGTTCCTTCAGCCTACGCCAGTTTTTCATAATATAGCTTCCATGGTCAGGTAAAATATTTTCTGAACCATTTACTGAGACAATATCACCTAAAACTTTGCTTTCTAGAACTTTTTTAGTTTCACGGTAAATTGTTGCATATCTTAATGTAAAGCCTGTTGCAAATAATTTATTTGATACTTTATGAGCCTCTTTAATAGCTAATAGCTCTTCTATTGATAGGGCAATAGGCTTTTCTGAGAAAACATGTTTCCCTGCTTTAAAAGAAGCAATGATTTGCTCTGCATGAAAAGCGTTTGGTGATCCAATCATTACCCACTCAATTTCATCATCATTTAAAATATCCTCATAAGAGTTATAAATAATACCTTCGCCATCTTTATTACAATGTTTTAATAATTGTTCCGCATTCCCATGACTAGGATCCCATACCCCTTTTAACGTAACCTCTTCATATTCATTAAGTGCTGCTGCAAGACTTCTAAGTCTTCCTCCACATCCAATAACACCAAATTTTATATTTTTCATTGTAATTCCTTCCCCCTATATATCTATATATTTTAGTAAATAATATCATATTTTACTAATCCAAAAAAGTATTTTTATATATTTTATCAAAATTTTTATATTAAATATTCTTTATTATATACAAAACACATTTCACTCTACTCCCTCTCATCTGATCCCAAAAAGAATTTATATCTAAACGTAAAAAAGCCACTCTAAAAATCGTCTTTGTACAACATACAAGTAAAAAAGACTATTCTTAGAGTGACTCATTGTGCTTTTAAAGTATATTTTGTTGCTTTTCTCTATATTCAGTAGGGTAGCATCCTTCATATTTTTTAAAGATACGAGAAAATATACTTGGATCCTCATATCCTATTTTTTTAGCTAAATCAACAATTTTAATACTAGGGTCCATTAAATAAAGTTTTGATATTTCAATACGTCTTTTGTGTATATAAGCTGGAAAAGTTGAGTTTGTATGTTCTTTAAACAACTTGCTAAAATAACTGTAGCTTAAAGACACATTCTTCGCTACCTCTCCCATGGTAATGTTTCTATGTAGGTTTAAATCAATGTATTCAATAGCCAAAGCTATAATATGCTTATCTGCCCCCTTTAGCTTATCTATAGGTTTTCCCAACGATAAAGTATCCCCACCCAATTTTGCCTCTAACTCTTTTATATCAACAGGCTTTAGCATATAATCCGTAGCCCCTAATAAAAAAGCTTTCCTTACATACTCGTAATCATCATATCCACTTAATACAAAAATCTTAGGTAGATTCTCTTTTTTTCTCAGCCTTTCAATAAGTGTTAATCCACTAAATCCTGGCATTTGAATATCTGTAATTACAATTTCTGGTTGATATTGGTCATATAAGTCTTCTGCTTCTGGTACACTATGGGCTGTTAAAAACTGATAGTATTGATCATAATGAATTCTTTTTAATTTGCCTATAATGCCTTGGCAAATAACTTTATCGTCATCTACAATTAATAAATACATTTACTTCCCCCCTCTTATAAAATATCTTATAATATATTTGAGGTGATTGCATGAAATATTCAAAAAATAATTTAACACGTAGTTTTACAACGCACTTTATTTTTCTTATTCTGCTTCCTTTCCTTGTCATAGCGAGTTTCTTACTTCATATTTCTTATATTTCATCTAGAGATGATAACAAAAGACTTCATATGGATTTTACTTCTCAAGTTGCCTATAATATTAATCAACAATTTACCTTTGCTCAAAATATTCCTCGCTTAGTCCTTCTTAATGATTCCATTATTGATTTCTTTTCAAAACCTTACCAAGATAAAATTGATTTAGAATACTATCGCACTCAAATTTATAACTACTCTAAAATTACTAGCGGTATTTCTTCCGATATGAAACTACGTATGTATATTGAAAATGAAACCATTCCTTCTGGCTTTGGTATGTTTTATCATTTATCTAACATTCTACATATTCCATCTATCCAGTCTTTTTATGAAGATGAGGCTCAAGATTCCTGCTGGCTAGATGCTTCCTCCATCACTTCTGAAAACTTCTATGCCGATGCACTCTCCTTATACAATATAGACTCCTTTTGCTTTATGACCAAAATTTATAATGACGCTGAACCCATTGGTATCGTTTTAAGTTATCTTCCTAAACATCTTTTAAACCTCTCTGCTACAGGATCTTTCAACTCCAATGTTCAATGTGTTATAGATAATTTTAAGCTTTATTATAATTTCACTTCTAAAACGCTTTCTTCCGATGAATTAGATACTATTTATCAACGAACCGATACTTTTTATACTAATAAGCATTATGTTGCCTCAAAACACACTTACCCTACTCACCCTTTTGAAATCATTATTATTACATCTCCATTTTCTAATCAACCTTTTAATATTCTATTATTATTAATCTTTATAATATTTATATTTATACTCTTTCTTTTCTTCATTCTATATAATTGTAAGCTTATTCATGATATTCATTACTGCTTAGATGCATTAGATGAATCTATTCAAAATAACTTTACTACAACACTCCATCTCAATCGTAGTGATGAAATCTTTCATATTTCTTCACGTATTAACTACCTTATTGAAAAAATCCGTAACTTAATCTCTGTAACCATTAAACAAGAAGTCTCTGCAAAAGAAAATCAACTGATTGCCCTCCAGCATCAAATCAATCCACATTTTTTGTATAATACAATGGATATTTTTTCAGCTCGTATGGAAATCAATGAACTTTATGAAGAAAGTGATGCCATGACCTGCTTTTGTTCTATGCTACGCTACAATATTAATAGTAATCAAATGCTAGCAACCATTGCTGATGAGCTTGCTCAAGTTACTCATTATATTACAATCCAAAAATTACGAGAGATTGATATCGTACTTATTACTAATATTTCTGAAGAACTTGTTCATATTCCTATTATTAAATTCATCTTACAACCTATTGTTGAAAATAGCTTTAAATATCGCAAACTTGATAGTACACTTGTTATTTCCATTAAAATTTTTGAAGATAATCGCCTTATTTACTTCAAAATTCAAGATAATGGTACAGGATTGTCAGAAGATAAACTCGCAGAGCTTAATCAATCATTTAGTTCTTCCTATAGCGCACTTTCAAAGTCTTATCATCATATTGGCTTATCTAACATTAATGACAGACTTAAATTATTTTATGGCCCCTCTCATCATATTGTTGCATCCATGGAAGATGGTCAAACAACTTTTACTTTCTCCATTCCAATAAAATAAAGGCAGGTTTCCCTGCCTTTGTTTTATTGATTAAATGGATGTGCAAATTCTAATCCTAATTTTACTTTATTTGCTTGGAATAAAGTATTTTGATACTCTTCAAGTTGCTTCAATCCTAATTTATCCATTTCAGCTAGTGCTTCTTTATATAAAGCTTCACATTGTTCTGCTGAAGAAGCTGTAATTACCCTACCTAATGCCTGTGTTTTGTATTCATTAATACGTGCAAATATAGCGCCTTCTTCACTTCCTGCTGCTGGTGCAACATCTGTAAAACATTTATCGTCATAGATGAGTACTTGTGGGTCTCTTGTACGTGCATTAATATCTTCACCCCAAACTTTGTCATCATCGAAATCAAAGCCACCTTGTATGAAAGTATAATCTGTTAACCAGCCTATACCATCTCCATATTTCGCATTATATTCCGTTGGGTTTTCTGCTTGAAGCTTAACCATTTCTGGGTTAAGTATGATTTTTCCATTTTCAATCGTATAGCCACCCATACCATAGTTTGCATTATAAAGCGCTTCTTTTTGCGTTAAGAATGATAAAAGCTGTATCGCACGGTCTGGCCTCTTAGTATTTGCATTAATGAGCGTTGCAGTCCATCCTGCATTACTCTTTGCTGGTACAGCAACATAGTCATGGTTATCCCCTTTCATAAGTCCAGCATAGAGATACTTAGCAGCTGGGTCTTGTGCATAGAGGCTATCTCTTGTACTAGATACATTGGTCCATCTTGTGGTTGCAAAAAATTGACCTGATGCTGCTTTTTGTTTAATTTGATCTGCACTCATTGTAAAGCTCTCATCAGTCATAAGCCCTTCTCTATACATTTGATTTAAGAAAAGTACTGACTCTAAAAATTCTGGTGTACGATAAATAGATTGGAAATTTCCCTCTTTATCTTCTTGAGATGAACCAAATTGCTCTGCTAACTGCTCAGCAAGAAAATCTGTCATAAGTCCCATATATGGAACCACTTTATTACCATTATAAGTAATATTTGCTTCCTTCACTTTTCTAAGTGCATCCAAGAAACCTTCTTTGGTTCTTAAGTCTTCATAATTTGCACCTATTTGTTTCATAATATCATCTCTAACAAAGTTTTGGTTATGTGTCTCAAAGAAGCCATTATTCTCTGATACATTATCCTCTCCGTAATAGAAATTACATATTGAATACCAGTTCCCATCTTCTGCTGTATACCATTCTTTTTGAGACTCTGGCACCAAAAGTTCTGGTGCATACTCTTCTACTAATTGATTAAGTGGAAGTACAGTACCATTTTGCTCTAACATTTTTCTTTGGGTTGAGTTGGCTTCAACAGTAATGATATCTGGCAATTGCCCTGTCTTAATCAGTACATTTAATTTATCAATATCACCTGTTTGGAACTCAATTTTAGTACCTGTTTGTTCATAAATCCATTTATCCGTTAAATTTACTTCTGGGTTAAATTTTTTCCCATACCAATCATAAGCAACAAACCATTTAATCGTGTAATCTGATGTATCTGTTTTCCAACTAGGTGATGCAAGTTTTGCCTCTTCTTCTTTTTTATCTTCTACTTTACTTGTTTCTTCTTTTTTCACTGTGTCTGTTTGTTTAGGTTCTTCTACTTTTGTTGTACTACACCCTGCCAAACTACCAACTGCCATTAAACTTACTAATAACAAACTCTGCCATTTTCTTGTTTTCATTTTCATTCCCCCTATAATTATTCTTTGACTGCTCCCATCGTAAAGCCTTTCGCAAAATACTTTTGCAAGAATGGATAAACTGTTATGATAGGCAAGGCTGTTACAATCATTGTTGCTAGTTTAATAACTTGTGGTGTCAACTTAGTTGCCTGTTCTGGAATAGTTGTTGCTGCAGCACTTCCCAATCTACTCGCAACAGCGGGGTCCGTGATAACTTTTTTAAGAAATAATTGTATAGTCTGTAATTCTTGTGAATTAGTGTACATCATTGAATCAAAATAGGAGTTCCAATGCCCTACTAAAGTAAATAGTGCAATAGTTGCTAAAACGGGTTTAGAAAGCGGAAGAATAATAGATAAAAAAATACGATACTCTGATGCACCATCTATCTTTGCAGACTCTACTAACGATTGTGAAATTTCCCTCATAAACGATTGAATAATAATCATATTATAAGCACTAAATAATCCTGGAATAATATATACCCAGAAACTATCAAAAAGCCCCAAACCGTTAATAAGAATAAAGTATGGAATAAGTCCTCCACTAAAGAACATGGTAACCATAATAAATGGAATGTAAAATTTCTTAAATTTTAATTCCGGCCTTGTAATTGCATAAGCTGTCATCGCTGTACAAAACAAACTCGTAACTGTTCCAACTATACATTTTAAGATCGTTATCCAAAAAGCTTGTAAAATAGTCTGATCACTAAAAACAGCTTGATAGTTACTAAGAGTAAATGCTCTAGGCCAAAAGTATACGCCCCCTCTTAGATAATCCTGCCCTTCATTCAATGAACCGACCAGCACATACCATAATGGATAGATCATAATAAACATCATCACTACGGTCAAAAATATATTAAGATAGTCAAAAGCATTTTTTTTGGTTACACTTACTTTCTTCACATTATCCCCCCCCTAGAATAAGCCCTTTCCTACACATTTTTTTGAAAGCTTATTAGCAATTAGCATAAGGCCTACTGATACTACGGATTTTAAAATACCAACAGCAGTCGCATAAGATAATCTAGACTGCTTAATCCCCACTTTATAAACGTACGTATCAATGGTTTCACTAAAAGACAAATTCAGAGGGTTTTGCAATAAGATAATTTGTTCATACCCTGTATTTAATATAGCACTTATCTGAAAAATAAACATGATAACGATTGTGCCCATAATACATGGTAAAGTAATATACCAAATCTTTTGAAGTCTATTACATCCGTCTACCGTAGCCGCTTCATAAAGTTGCTGGTCAACACCCGATATGGCCGCTACATAAATGATAGAACCAAATCCTACATTTTTAACAATACTTGAGATAGTAAAAATTCCATAAAAGTAACTTCCCTTAGCCATAAAGTTAATAGGTTCACTACTCATTCCAAGCCATTCAGCTAGATCACTAAAAAGGCCTCCTGGTGCTAATATTTCTAATAGAATTCCCCCAAAGATTACCCATGATAAAAAGTGCGGTAAGTAGGAAATTGTTTGTGCTACCTTCTTTAGCCTATTGCTATAAAGTTCATTTAACATAAGCGCTAATATTATGGGAGCTGGAAAAGCAAATAATAACCCTAATCCATTAATGCTAATGGTGTTTTTTAAAATCCCCCATAATGCTGGATCATTAAAAAATTCTTTAAAATACTTCAGCCCCACCCATTCAGCCGATGCCATTGTTGAGAAAATGTTATACTCTTTAAAAGCTATAATTACTCCATACATAGGTAGATAGGCAAAAACTACTAAAAAGATAATACTCGGAATAATCATACTCTGGATCTGCCACTGATCTTTATTCCATGTTCTCCTCTTCACAACCACTCCCCCCTTTTCCCTAGCTTTTATTGATTTATTCTTCATTTGTTTATATTATATATTTATGTATATATATTTTGAATATCATTTTTTATCTTTACATGATTATTTTTATGCAATTTATATATTACCTCTACTTTTCACCTAATTCCCATTGTTCAATCATACGCTATACTATTAATCTTATTTTTCTCTTTTCCCATCATTCAAATAGATTAGATAACTTAAGGAGGATTATTTATGTTGATTAGTAACGAAACACCACTTATTGTCCACGATTTCTTTAATGAGCCAACAACTCAGTTTGCACACCAAGAACTTACTTCTTATTGGTCTAAAATATTTGCCAATGCTTCATCTAATGTGTCATCCCCCCTATCCATTAATTTCTCAAGGAATGAGCACTTACCCTTTGATAGTTATAGCCTTCATATTTTAGAGGATTCAATTACTATTAGTTCCCCTCTAGGTCGTGGCATTCTCTACGGTGTCTATGAACTTCTTAAACTAATAGGATGTACTTTTATCTTCCCCTCACCAGCACACCAATATATTCCAACACTAACAACATTTGAGCTTGCTCCTCAAACCATCACAAAGATCTCTTCTTTAGAGTTTCGTGGCCTGTGTCTCTATCAAGTTTCCACTCACACCCTTACTGAATCAATCAATATGATTGATTATATGGGAAAAAACAATTATAACTTTTTACTTACTTCTATCAATAAAGATGATGAGGCTGTGGGAGATTTTCAAGATATCCACTGGGAAGATGTAGGAGAAACGCTTTATCCCGAACTTATTAAAAGAGGCATTGTTATTGATATGAGTGAGCATTCTACAGATTACTTTTTTCCTCGTAAAAAATGGTTTTTAGAACATCCAGAATGGTTTGCTCTGATTAATGGTAGTCGTCACCCTCTCCAGATTTGCTATTCTAATGCTGATGCGGTAAATGAATACATTAAAAGCTATTGCAATTTTGTTAAAATCCATCATGACTTTAAATTTATTGGCATATGGCCATTAGATGGTGGTGGTTATTGTGAATGTGAACAGTGTAAAGATCCTCTAACCATCTTAAAAGCTAATAAAAAAATAACTCATGCTATTGGCAAGGTACGTCCAGATCTTACAGTTGAACATCTAGCTTACACCCCTCAGAGCCTTTCTTGCCCTAATGATGATATTCCAGATAACCTTTCCGTCTTAGTCTGTAGTATTCAAGATACTCTAGCTTATAAATGGGGCCTAAAAGCAAAAAATAAAGGAGGTGCTTTTTACTTTGACTATGACACAGGAGACCATTACCGTTATCGTACCCACGTTTGGCTAAATCCTATTGCTTGCAAAGATATGGTTAATACATTTATGCACTATCATTATCGAGGCATCATCTCCCTCTATCTCCCCATAACAAGTTGGTGGCAATCTAGCCTTAATTATTATTACTTATCTATCGCCTACTATAATCCTTGTTTTGATTTAGAGGCCGAAACCCTTAAGCTCTCCAATATGCTTTTTGGCATACTCAATGGCACTATACTTGCCGAAGCCTTACTCACTACCATTACGAAACTTCAAGACAAAATCCTTTGGAGCCGTTTTCCGCACAAATTTTCACATCAACCAGAGCATATCTGTCATCGCCATACTTCTTGCGATGCACTTCACCTAGAATCCTATAAGCAGACTTATGCTCATATTCAACAACTTATTAAGTCTGTAAACTTAGATCTTATGACAGATGCCCAGCGCTATCAGCTAGAGCTCTTTAAATCTTACTTAGAGTTACAAAAACTATTTTTTGAGTGTATTGATCAATTTAATTTTGATACAGATAGCCCTGACAAAGTAACTCCTTATTTTGAGATGCTAGAAAAACTTCAAAATAAATACGGAAAGGTCTTTATCTCACCTGAATATGCAAAATGGCGCATTATAGGTAGAGATAATATCTTAGACCCTAAAAACACAGATACTTTATTTTAAAATCCATTTTATACACCTTAAAAATAGTCATTATTAAATAAAAATTGTAATGGCTATTTTTATTTATTTTGTCTATGTTTAAATTAGGTTTCATCATAATTTTAAGTGGGGGAAGGGTGATTTAATGAGTCGATTCAAAAAGCTATTGGTAGGTTGTCTGGTTAGTAGCATCATACTAGGTGGGATGAATGGTAGCGCTGTCTATGCAGCCTCTAATCCTCAAGTTACTGTAGAATGGAATAATGTACGTCAACAAATTGATGGGTTTGGCATTACACAAGAAGAAGAATGCACCTATGTTATGAACGAACCTTATCGTTCAGAAGTCATGGATTTGTTATTTTCTCAAGAAAAAGGCATCGGCCTATCTTTACTCCGTACAGAAATTGGTTGCGGGGAGAGCAAACCTACTATAGAACCTGAAAATAATGTTTGGTACACAGATGGGGATCCTCGTGAATTATGGTACTTTAATGAAGCTCTCCAACGAGGTGTAAAAAAAATCTATGGTACAGTATGGTCTCCACCAAAATGGATGAAAACAAATAACAGTTGGTATTATGGGGGATTTTTAAAAAAGGAATGCTACCAAGAATATGCTGATTATTTAGCAGCTTATGTGAAAATCTATAAACAATATCATAACATTGATATTTATGGTGTCTCCATTGCTAACGAGCCTGAATATCCTGCATCTTGGAAATCTTGCCTTTGGACCCCAAATAGCTTTTATGATTTTATCGTTAATTATTTAAAACCTACTTTTGAACGTGAAAACTTAGATACTAAAATCATCGCAGGTGAAAGTGGGTTTTGGAATGAACATTTTGTAGAAAAATTACTTACTACTCCCGAGGGACGCGAAGCATTAGATATCGTAACTTCTCATCAATATCAAGGGTTTATTCAAGACTTCCCACTTTCTGACCAGGCACAAAAGAAAATATGGCTCACTGAACTTTGTGATACATCTAATGGTTTAAAAACAGATATCAATGACGGTGTAGATTGGGCTATGAAAGTTCATAAATTTATGACCATTCCTGAGGTCAGTGCTTTCTTCTATTGGCGCGGAGCTCACACCACATCAACCAATCAAGCACTTATTCAGATAAACAATAATACAGATTACACCACCACAAAAAGATTGTATGCTATAGGTCAATACAGTAAATTTATTCGCCCAGGCTATCAACGAATTGTTGCTACAGAAAATCCTGCTTCTGATGTTTACGCTACAGCGTATAAAAATCCTATTACAGGTGAATTCTGCATTGTTTTAGTAAATAACAACAAAAATAATAATTACGTATTAGATGTCAACCTCCAAGGTGTCTCATCTGGTTACTTAACTCCTTATGTAACAGACTTAAATTATAATATAGAACCTTTAGAAGATATCCCTGTTACAAATGGTATTGCTACTGTCTCTATTGGCTCAAAAAGTATTATAACTTTAGTTGGTACACAAAATTCTACACCACTCACAACCAAGTCCTATGATACAGTTGATACTCTAGACCATATGGGTAATCTTTATGACTCCTCCCCTAAATGGACCATCGAAAAGGGTAATGATTATGGACGCTATGATAATGATTCAAGCTGCCTAAGAAGGATCGAATTATCCAAACAACATGCCATTTATAAATATCCTGGAATAAACGATTTCTTAGCCACTCTATATTATTGTGACAATCTAAATAACATCCAATTCTCCATATCTAGGGATGGTATAGATTACACCCCTTTACAAGTAGAACATACTAAGCCGATTCATACCACAAAAGATTGGAATAGAGTAAAATACTTCCCTAGTTATGATATCCCTCAAGGGACAAATTACTTAAAAATTGAGTTTGATGGTGGTACGAATGAATGGAATAAACATCTAGCAGAAATTGCTTTTTCCTATGATTCAAGTGCCATTGCATTAATGGACGATTTATCTGACTTATTCCAAGTTACAACAAGTTCCAACCTGGTGATTGGTGGCCAAGATGGTAACCAAAAAGAAAAGTTTGATAACGACACAACAAGAGCTCTACGTACAACAACAGATGCTGGAGAACTTATCTATACTTTAGGTGACCGTCAAATTAATGATTTTGACGTATACTTATATTTCTATGACAATACAGATGACCCCTTCCAAGATATATCCTTCTCTACTTCTAATGATGGGATCAACTGGTACCCACTTGAAACTAAATCCTCCGGAACTTTTTATACCAAGGATCATTGGTACCGTAAAACCTATTCACCTCTCAATAATACCAAGGTAGGTAATTACTTAAAAATTACACTTAGTGGTGGTAAATATGAATGGAATAAGCAAATTTCCAAAGTAATTCTGTATTAAAACCTATTAACTTAAATAAAATTAACAAAAGTGCACAATTTTTAATTTATAATTTGTGCACTTTTACATTTTATATTATCTTCTATTTTTCATTTCAATCATATCACCATACACAGGGGTTGGCATACCAAATCCACCAGATACATCCACAATTTGTCCTGTTGTGTACGCTGCATCATCACTTGCAAAGTAAGCAACTGTTCCAGCTACTTCCTCTGGTTCTCCCATACGCTTAATTGGTGTATGTTTTAAGAAGAATTCTTTAAATGCCTCTGATAAATTATTATTTACCGCATCTGTTGCTGTCATACCTGGAAGGACTGCATTGCAACGGATATTATCTCTTGCACATTGAGTAGCAATCAGTTTTGTTAAATAATTAATTGCTGACTTACTTGTTCCATATCCAATTTGTGAAATATCTGGGCGAATTCCTGCAACTGAAGAAATATTAATAATACTTCCTCCTCCATTTGCAGCCATATGTGGAATAGCAGCTTGTGCAGTTAAAAAGACACTGGCTAAATTCATATCTACTGTACCAATAAAATCTTCATAATCTGTATTTTTAATATCTAAATCTGTTTTTGGATTAGAACCACCAAAGTTATTGACCAACACATCAATTCTACCTTCTTGTTTGGCAACTTCATCGATCATCATCTTATAACTTTCTTTAACTGTAGCATCATTGTAAACAACCTTTACATTGTAGCCCGCTGTACCTAATTCTGTAGCAATTTCTTGTGCACGCTCTACATTTCTAGCTGCCATATAGACAGTTGCGCCTTCTTGTGCCAAACGTTTGACACAAGCAAGTCCTATTCCTCTTGTTGATGCTGTAACTACTGCTACTTTATTTTGTAATCTCATATTGTTCTCCTTATTTCTAAGTTATATTCTTTATTAATAAATATTCTTATATAATTTCTTATTCTATAACAATATATCACTTTGTCAACTCTAAATTTTTCTATAAAATTTTTAAATTTTTCAAAAAAAATCTTAGACCTTTATTTGTTATGTCTAGGATTTTCTCTGCTTAATTACCGTAAATAATAATATTTTGAAATACTGCTTTATTATCTGTAATATTTTTGTATTCATGTCCTTTATCAGCTATGAATTTTATTGATTTTCCTTTATCTAATATATAATCTTTACCTTTTATAGTTATCACTATTTGTCCTTTGGTAACGATTATATACTCTTCAACACCGTCTGCATGAGGCATTGAAATGTGATGACATCCCGCTTCCAATTCTATCGTAAATATTTCAAATCCCTTATTTGCATCAAATGGAAATATAGGATACAATCTCATTTTTTCCTTACTTTCAATTATAGGTACAACCCCCTCTTGATCAACAATTATTAGCTCATCTTGATTTTCTTCAATAAATACTGAAAAGGACACTTTTAACCCCGTAGCAATCTTCCATAATGTAGATACTGTTGGATTAGACTGTCCTCTTTCTATCTGTCCTAGCATAGCTTTGCTAACATTGGTTACTTTGCTAACCTCCTCTAAACTTAAATTTCTACTGCTTCTTATCTCTTTAAGTTTTTTACCTATAAGTAAATTTAAATTTTCCATCTCTCCACTCCTTAAACACAGCCTTTTGTATGCTATAGCATTTTTTTTATAATATAACAGTTGAAATTATTTATTCCGGTTTGTATAATATCATATATATTATACACTATAGCATACATTATATTTGTATATTTTACTTATTTCATATTTTACATAAGGAGAAACACAATGAAAAAAGCATTTATCTTAGGTATTATATCCTCTTTCTTTTTCTCATTTACTTTTATTCTTAATAGTCAAATGAACATATCTGGAGGTAGTTGGCTTTGGAGCTCATCTCTAAGGTTTTTATTTATGTTACCTCTATTATTTGTGGGTATAGTGATTAACAAAAGCTTAGGCAAGGTCATTTCAGAAATAAAAAAAGCACCCACAAGCTGGCTACTGTGGAGTACTGTTGGATTTGGATTGTTTTATGCACCCTTAAGTTTAGCTTCTCAATACGGCTCATCCTGGCTTGTTGCAGGAACATGGCAGATAACAATCATTGCCGGGGCACTCATATCCCCTTTATTTACTACTAAAGTAAAAGCCGAACGAGGTATGACTGAAGAGCGTAATAAACTCCCTAAAAAGTTCCTTTTAATTTCTTCAATCATATTAATTGGCATTTTTTTAATGCAATTTGAAGAGGCAAAATCACTTTCCTTATCAGAATGTTTAATAGGAATGGCTCCAGTTCTTGTTGCTGCCTTTGCTTATCCTCTGGGTAATAGAAAGATGATTGAACTTTGCGACAACAAACTAAGCACTATTGAAAGAGTCTTTGGAATGACCCTTTGTAGTCTGCCTTTTTGGTTGATCATATCAATATTCGGTACTCTTTCTGTAGGACTTCCTAGCCAAGATCAATTAATACAATCTTTTATTGTTGCAATCTTTTCCGGTATTATTGCCACAGTACTCTTTTTCAAAGCAACAGATTTAGTAGGCGGTGATACTCATAAACTTGCCATAATAGAATCTACCCAAGCAGGTGAGGTCATCTTCACACTATTAGGCAGTATTTTATTTTTAAATGATTCCCTTCCAACTTCTATTGCAATATTAGGTTTATTTCTAGTTGTTGTTGGAATGATATTAAACAGTATGTCACAGACATAAAGTTTAGCTTAAAATTTACTCTTTACATATTCATTTACGATCTGTATTTTGTAATAGCAATATTTGTTGTTCAATAAAGCGTAGTCTTGGCATAAATGTATCCTCCTATGACTGCTAGAGATCTAGTAACATGAAAAAAAGATAGAGACTATTTTATTTAGTCTCTATCTTTCAGGGTACATTTTCATTTTTATTACTTCATAATGTTATGAATCATTTTTGCAACTTCTGCTCGTTTTGCAACTTGTTTTGGATTTAATTTACCGCTACTTCCGCCTAAGATATTCTTTTCTACTAAAATAGCCATACTTTCTTTAGCCCAACTACTGATGTAGTCTGTATCTTCGAAAGCTGCTAAATTATTTTGTTCTATTTCTACTTGTATATCCATTAATTGCATATATTTTACCAGCATACACGCTAGCTGCTCTCGTGTTATCTCTTGATCTGGTCCAAACAACCCTTCTCCAATACCTTGTGCAATACCCATTTCATTTGCCCAAGCAATATAAGGAGCATAGTATATATCCTCTTGTACGTCTGTAAATAAAGTATTTTTCTCTACTTCGTCTACATTTGCAAGTCTTCCTAAGACCGTCACAAACATACCTCTTGTCATAGTCATTTCCGGACTAAATGTATCTGTAGCTGTTCCTCCCATAATATCTCTTGCTACTACAAAATCAATACTTTCTTTTGCCCAGTGATCTCCAATATCTTTAAGTCTCATTTCTCTATATACCACTTCATAACTTCCTAGCCCTTCTACTTGAGCTTGGATACTATTATCTTGATAGCTGGATGTTTTTAGTAATTTACTTGATCCAATGGAATCATAGTAATACATAACTACATTATTAGGTGATTGACCTTTAGTTAATGTATAAGGAATTGTAATGTGTATGGTTCCTATTCCGTTTATAGCTATCTTTTCTCTCCCTTTACTTATTCCTACTATTACTTTATTGCCTTCTAATTGCTGTATTGTAAATGTCACAACCTCTTCCCCAACTTGATCTAAAAGATTATTTATCACTTCCTTATTTAAGATAACCTTTCCTATAGAGGTCTCTATTACAAGTTGCGCCTTATCTTTTACGAGGGATTGAAGTTGTTTTTTAGATGTTTGCCACTCAGCTTTATCTGCTTTCACCTGTGGTCTAACTATAATACTCTCTTTATCTTCTGTGATTTCTACTACCTCAATCTGTGTAGAACTATTTGATGTATTGTTTGTAGATCCACCACTACCTGATGAACCACCTGATTCATTTTTCTGCCACTTAGCATACACTGTTACATGAGCCACTACTTCTTTATCAAAGTTATATGCCTCTGTATAACCTTCATCTATATACCATCCTATAAATTTATAGCCTTCTCTTATTGGATCTGCCGGCTTAGTCGCCTTTTGACCTTCTAATATCTCTTGTGCTGCTACTTCACTTCCACCCTTACTATCAAATGTAATACTGTACTTTATATCTTCTCCAACTATAATCTCTTTAGTTACCACACCACTATTTTCCATTCCTTCTTTTACTGCTATTGCTTTGATAGTTGCTGTTTTATTAAGTACAATAGCCTCTGTATAGATTAAGCTTGCTTGAGTAGGATCTGAACCATCTAATGTGTAGTAAATAGTTGCATCTGGCGTCTGTGTTATCAGCTCAACCTTGCGATACTTATCTGTATCTATGCCACTTACAACAAAGATTGGCTCACTTACATATACTTCTTTTCCAACTACAACTTCTTGGCTTACAATAGCACTATCATCCATACCCTCTTTAGTTGCTACTGCCTTAATAACCGTTGTTTGCTCTAATACAATACTCTCATCATACTTAAGACTTTCTTTTGTAGGCATGCTACCATCTAGTGTATAGTAAATAGTTGCATCTGGTGTCTGTGTTATCAGCTCAACCTTGCGATACTTATCTGTATCTATGCCACTTACAACAAAGATTGGCTCACTTACATATACTTCTTTTCCAACTACAACTTCTTGGCTTACAATAGCACTATCATCCATACCCTCTTTAGTTGCTACTGCCTTAATAACCGTTGTTTGCTCTAATACAATACTCTCATCATACTTAAGACTTTCTTTTGTAGGTATACTACCATCTAGTGTATAGTAGATACTTGCTCCCTCTGTCTCTGTTTTCAATTCAACAGTTCTCACCCCATCTGTCTCTTTCCCACTTACATGAATACTTGGTGCATTTACTTCATTAGAGATGATAAATTGAGCCGAAATAGTAACATCTTTTTCTGGCATTTCAAATACTCTACCTTCAATTGCCTCATTGTTGATATAAAGAGATGCAAGTTTATACCCCTCTTCTGGTTCAACATGCACTAGGATAGATTCCCCTATTGTTGCCTCTGTCTGATCAACTGAAATACTACCATTTATAGGCTGTGTTATATAAACATCATAGGTCACAGCTTCTTGCGCTTTGAATAGAACTTCAACAGAGACATCCCTTGCTGGCATCTTAAATGTTGTTCCATCTATTTTGCTTCCATTTACCTTTATTTCCTGAAGCATGTAACCTCTATCAGGCGTAGCGCTTACAGTAATAACATCTCCTTCTTTTGCAATGATTTTAGAAGTTTTAAACGTTCCATTTGTAGCATCCAATTTTTCTACACTATAATTATCTTGCATAAACTCCGCTGTAATCGTAACATCTTCATTAGGCATCCTAAAGGCACTACCTATTACCTGCACACCATTTACTTTCAGCGAATCTTTTTTGTACTTAAATCCTTCAGTAGGTACTATGTTAAGTACTACCTCCTCACCATATACCTCTGTATCTCGACTTGCTAATACCTTACCACCATTTATATCACCTACAGTGATGGTATGACTTGTATGAATTCGTGTTGTGTAAACTTCTGTAGATAATGCTTTAACAGTCCTTGCATCCATGGTTTCATTAATTGTTACTAATACTGTCGTCTCATCCAACGCTATATGCATGCCATATGGTACGCTACTTTCTGGTAATGTCACTGTATACAATAACTTATTACCTTCGTCATTAATAGATTTGTAAGTTGCAATAGTATCTGGAGCATCTATTCCCTCAAATGATACTTTTAAAGTACTATTGTTTACATCAGATAGACTCCCTAAAACATGTGCTTTGGTTGTTAGTGCTATATCAACAGATGTACCACCCACACACTGCTCATTAATATCAATGGCTGCATCCATTGGCTTATCTACGTTACCAAGTATCCTATCCATTGGAATTTCTTCATAATAAGGTTTGACACCATCTGTTTCATAAAGTACGGCAATATCCCCATTGGGTAATTCTGCCAAACATGAGTATGCATAGGCTGTATTATTTACTTCATAAGTATATCTCCATTCAATATCATATTTATCATAGCCTGTTGCACCAGGATTTTCATGGACTAATCCTACATGAATACGTCCCTTTGATCTTTGATTGCTTCCTTTTTCCCCTTCTGGCGCTGAAAGAATAATAGCAGGTTTCCCATCAATTTCTCTTGAATAATTAATAACTGATAACTGCACATTACTCGCATACTGGAATCCTTCATCAATACGCATAGGTTCAAATGTAGCCCCACCATCTAAGCTATCTGCATACCCCACATAGTTGGTATAAGCTGCACTACGTGCATACATACGAATGGTACCATCTGGTAACTCTACAAGTTGTGCTTCACTTGACTTACCTGGACTCTTACCAGGTTCCGTTGTCATAGTTGTAATGTCACTATGCTTCCATGTCGCTCCTTTATCATCACTATAGATAACACTACTTCTCTCTCCGTAGAGGTCACTATACATTGGGAATAAAATTCTCCCTGCATATTCTCCTTTTCGAATCACATGCCCTCTTCCAGGTCCTGCAATAAAATAGCGCATCTTATCTGTCTTAAATTCATTAGCAATAAGCCGTGGCTCATTCCATGTAATACCATTATCATTGCTTGAGCTTAACCACAAGTATGCTACTGGATATAAAATAAAGTCTGCTGTATCATAAAAGATACTCATAGGCACGCTTTCACCACTCAAGCTATTATTAGGCCTCTTTTGCTCAACCTCAAGTGGAACACCATCCTTAAATAATTCAAAATAGGCATTAAGTGTGTAAGCTGTTTTTTGATTATTTTCTATTTCAATTAGTTCATATTTAAGATTCGGATTGGTACTTACAACTGGCTTTATATAGTGCGTCATTTGCACACCACTTACAATAGGTGTCCCATTAGGGACCAGACCTACATAGTATGTTCCCTCTTCATTATCAGCTACTCTTTCACCTGCTGCATTAATTTTAACCATACCATTGCCATAAAGTCTGCTATAGTTACCAAAAAGTCCACCACCACTTGGCCATGCATCAGCAAGCATATAAATAATACCTGTCTCTGGATCTTGTACAACTGCTGGATCGATAAATGATGCACTCTTTGAAGCACTTCCGGAGGCATTCGTATACTCTCCAAAATAATTCACTAATTGAGCCTCTTCCCAAGAACCGTTACGTTTAAATCGCACACCTGTATCCAAGTTATTAGGAGAGTCAGCTGTACTACCAAAACGAACATCCATAGCTGCCATAATATCACCATTTATTAACTCTGTTAATGCAGGTATTCTAAAGTAGTTACTACCAAACTCATCTCCTGCTACAAACGGCTGGTCTGATTCCTTTTCTTCAGCGACTTCTTTTGTTTGACTTGTATAAGCAATCAATTCTTCATCCGAAAGCGCCGTAGGTACCAAGGTAGCTTCTCCTATTAATCCAGTAAAAGGATATGAGTTACTACCATTACTTCTTGCAGTTCTCCCTAAGCTCACCGTATCAATATGCGCAAAATCTGATGCCATCTTATACTCTTCTGGTGTCATTTGTTTTTGTACCACTAACTCACCATTTACAAATATCTTATATGTATAGTCTGTCGCATCAGCTTTAAATGCAAGGGTATTTGCCCCATTAAAACGTAGTGTATTGGCAGTTCCTGAATAGTTCACACCTGCCCCTCTTAATTCATACCCTATGGTTGAACCATTTACATACACATGAAAATGGTTGTTCGCCTCTTTAGAGTTTGAAAAGCTAAACAAAGATCCAATTCCACTTTTCCCTTGACTAAATTGCATCTTTAGCGTCATACTATCCAAGAGTTTCACCGTGTCTATAACTGTTTCATCATAATCCTTATATCCGTTGTCTATCATGCCCTCATTAAATCGAAGTAATGTTTTTTCTTGAATGATTGGTGCATTTAAATCTACTTCTGAATGAATGTCAAAATTAAATGTTTCACCATCACATGTAACAACTATTGTATACTTAGTCTGTGGTGGCAGTGCCTCCTTTGTCTTTAACACATTATCTTCAATAACAAAATGCGCATTATCGGCTACGCCCTCTTTTAAGACAACACGCTTTCCATCTGTCCCCTGACCTGTAAGTATAAATTCGCCTACTTCTGCACCTATTTTATAAGGTTCAAAGCTTTTCCCATCTAATGTTACCTGAATGCAATCATTTTTCCCGGCTAATGTTAATGCATTTGCTTGTTCCACTGTTAGCACTTGATCTGTAATAGTAATTTGTGCAATATCCCCAATCCAATTTTTATACGCTACACCATTACTATTTGTATCAGTGCCACTTAGCCCCCCAATCTGAATACTATTCATATCTTGATTTCTAGTGAAAAATCCCTTGAATTTTTCATCAGCATAATGGCCATTTGCTCCATTTAAAACCGTCTCACCATCTCCACTTGCAAAAATATAACTATCATCAAAGCTAATAGCCATTACATGCCATTGCCCATCTCCATAATTAACATTCTTTGAATAAGAACTGTATAAGCCATTTGAAAATTCGTAACGTGGCATAATCTCCTTCTCATCATAATAGGCCCCTACTAACTGTGCTTTTGTATTTTTAGTTTGGGGTGCTGTGGCTGAGCCAAACCCAATAATAGAATATACACCCTTTTCCGTAATAAGGTCTGGATTTAAACGCGCCTTAACAATAATCGTCCCTTTAGTCAGCCCCTTTATACTCTCTAAGTCCATAGTTTTATCAATAGTTTTTGTACCATCAAAAATTCGTTCTTCACCATTAAGCACATAATCGATAGTAGCATTCTCATACACATCTTCTACTGTTGTAAATACCTTCTCCTCAATACCCTCTTCTTCTGGATAAATTGGCAATAGTTCTGGTAAATGTTCTTCATCTGGGTAAACAGGTAGCGTTTCTAATTTATGCTCTTCTTCTGGATCAACTGGTAGTGTTTCTAATTCATTCTCTTCTTCTGGATCAACTGGTAGTGTTTCTAATTCATTTTCTTCTTCTGGATCAACTGGTAGTGTTTCTAATTCATTTTCTTCTTCTGGATCAACTGGTAATGTTTCTAATCCATTCTCTTCTTCTGGATCAACTGGTAATGTTTCTAATTCATGCTCTTCTTCTGGATCAACTGGTAATACTTGAGTTTCACTTATAGCGCGAATCTTAAACTTGAAAACTTCCCCTTCATATACTACCTGTATTATGTAGGCTACACCATTTTCAAGTTTTTCCCTTGTTCTTAATATGTTGTCCTCTATAACAAATAGCTCATTATCATATGCGTCTTCGTTTAAGGTAACTCTACTATCTTCCTCTCCTCTCACCTCAAATCGTCCTACTCGGGCACCTTCTTGATCACAGTAGACTGTTAGATTATCTAGGATTACTGAAGTTATTGTACTCTCTAAAGCATCTTCTTTTTGTGCCATCTCTCCTGGAAGTAATGTCTGAGCTGAATAAGGTAGTGCATGAACTGAAATTTGCAAACTACTAGAAATAAGACATGGTACCAATCCTAGTATTGCTAGTTTTTTTGCCATTACTCTATTTTTCACCTAGTTTCCTCCTTATAAATAAAAATTTTTTTTATTATATTATAAAAAAAATTTTTATTTAAATTTTCAGTTAAATTCTACCACTCTTTATAATATTTGTCAATTATTTCTATTTTTTATAATTTATAACATTATATTTTAAACAATATTTATATCAATATTCATCTTGTAATTCATTTCAATGATCATTCTAACAATTTTATACCTCTACCTGCCACTCTTATTGTATCAAATTCAAGTTCCTTCATCTCTCAGAGACGATACCCATCTAAAGAAGATTGCACTGCTTCCTTTCTAGTCAATTATGTGTAAATTGTCATATAGATGACATCTTCGTGGAGGTACAGCCTCAACTTTAAATGACACGTAAAACTAAACATGTCCTAAGCTGTTGCTTCTCATCTTGTGCTTCTTCTTTCTTCTTATAAATACTAAAGTAATCAATTAAAGCTTCTTTCAGGTAAATGCCTCTATCTCTTACCTAACTTTTTATAAATTTTTTCAACTTTTTTGCAAAGTTTGGGAGATTTTTTGAAAAATCCGTGTATAAGTATATATAAGGTAAATTAAATTACCTTATACGGTATCTAATGGGACAAGTCCTAGGCCCCTTGAATCTAAGATCCCTCTCTAAGATGAGTAAGTAACTTAAGTCCTCCTCCTCCCTAGACTTAAATGATACTCCTCTTCTTAGAATCCAGCCCTGTAGGTGGTGGCAACCACAGAACGCTGGTTACATCTATAACTAAATAGTGACTTCCACCTTTTTAAATCCTTAGACACCCTCTAAGCATGTAAACCCTTAGGAACGTATGAGGTAAACCCAGCGTACAAGCAACTAGCCTTGGACACCTGGCATGATAAATCCAATTAGGATCCCTTTCACTGCAGGCACACCAAAGCAGTTCGCCTGTAGCCTGGTAAATCCAAGAGGACTTTGCTAATGGTATCTTTGCTTAGAATATACACTCAGGACTACTCTAGGAAGTTGCTTATAAGTTATAATCTTTGCCACAAAATAATAAGCCACCTTAATTTCAGTCTTTGTGCTACGCATAGGGAGGAAAAGACTGTTATTAGGGTGGCTTATTGTGCTTTTTAATGAATTTATTTAATCTTTAAAACCCTCGAACTAACTGATATGATGAGATTCTATTTTGATGTTTTTATACTTCAGCCATTATTCTCTTATACATATAGACTGATACCACCTGGGGCTTTATTTAACTTATCTAGCATATTAATTACTACTGTATTTTCTTTTAGATTTTTAAGTTTTTCATTATCCATATCATCTGATATTGGATAATCTACTTTTTGTTTGTTTTCAAGTTTTTTTCTTTCTTCCTCTACTTCTTCTATATAATCAATCAATGTTTTTTGTGCATTTTTCATCATCGCTTTTTCTTGTTCTGAAAGTTCACATTCAAAACGTTGTCCATTCACAACAATCCATCTTTTATTTTCATCTTTACCTAGTTCTTCCCAAGTTACTTCTCCACTATAAGTTGTATAATTTGCAATTTTATCAAACGTACTTCGATCCACTTGAATTGTAGTATGTGCTGCAGTACCCTTATCCAGACTTGATGGCATTTTTACTTTTGTGGTCATCTGTGATATATATGTATCTCTATCTTTTACTGGGAATTTTTTATCTTGATTTTGCTGTGGCATTCCCTGTCCTACCTGTTTTTTTGTCATCATAGCTGCCATTTTATCATATGAACCTACTATTCTCATACTCATATATCATACCTCCATTTTATATTGATTGACCTTATACTCTCTTTATATCGACAGCATAAATACATTAGTTAATTATATAAGTTTAATGTATTGGGACTTAAGTATTGTGTTGGTTTGTTGTAGGTGGTAGTTATGATATTTGAAATGACAGTTCTAGTAGCCAATACTGTCTTATTTGTATTAAACAAAAACAACCCATGAATTTCAACTAAATGACTTGAAATTCGTGGGTTATAATTATGGAGGTAAACCACTATGATTTCCTCTACTATTCTCATTCTATTATTTTCTTTCATCTATTAAAAGATTATTTAATAGGAGGAACCCTTATCAAATTCAAGCTCCTTCTAACATCAGAGACGACACCCATCTACAGAGGATTGTACTGCTAGCCTTCTACCCAAAATCAATTAATACAATCTTTTATTGTTGCAACCTTTTCCAGTGTTATTGCTACAGTACTCTTTTTCAAAGTAATAGACTTCGTAATTGGTGATACTCATAAACTTACCATTATCCTCTCTCCACATTACCTTTAACCCTTGCTATATAGAGGATAGCGGTACTTATCTTCCTCTGCAATTTTTCTCATCACTCTACAAGGTACACCAACTGCAATTACATTGCTTGGTATAGATTTTGAAACGATACTTCCTGCTCCAATAACTGAATTATCTCCAATAGTTACACCCGCAAGAATAGTTGCTCCTGCCCCAATCCAAACATTATTGCCGACGGTAATCGGCTTTGCAATTTTCATTCCCGCCTTACGTTGTTCCGGGTCAATGGCGTGTTCGGCAGTTGTAAAGCAACAGTTTGGAGCAATAAAAACATTGTATGCAAACCAAACGTTTGCTCCGTCTGTAATGATTAGACTATGATTTGCATAAAAATAATCGCCAACAGAAATGTTATATCCGTAATCACACCAAAATGGTGGAGTAAATATTACATTCTCTCCTAAATATATTTTTAATATTATATAATAATATTAAATAATAGTAAAATACCATAAGCACAAACAAAGCCAACCTAAGTTGCCTCCCCTCCAAAATCCTAGACAAACTTAAGTTGGCTTTATTAGTAATATCTTGTTACAGGATTCTTAGTGAAACTTCATCCACTATGCTTGTGTGTAATAAGTTAATTTGTCCCTTCCTATCCGGTTCTCATCCTTACGAAAGCGCCTGGTAGCCCTGCCGTTGAAGAGGTCGCAGTGACTTTGCACCATTATTCGTCTGACCACTTGTAACACCTAAGACGTACTATCCGTTCATTTAAAACTTCTTACATTATAAGCTTGTATTTTTCATTTCAATCATATCGCCATAGCTTAAAATGCATTCATTAAAGTCATGATGATTTTATCAACTTCATAAACTTCCTCTGTTTCAAAAATTTCCTGTAATGCTTCTATATTCTGTTCTAAATGCTCAACATCCTTAGAATACATATGACTTATATCCACCATATCTACCTCTGTAAATTGTCCATTTTCTATAAATCTTATTACTGCAAGCTCCTTGATCATGATCATACTCATGATCGCTATCTTTATTTTTGCAGATACATCATAATCAAAAATAGACTTCATAAAGTATCTAAATATAAAATACACTAATATATTTTTAAACTTATACATGCTATCTTTATAATAATGATCAAACGCCTTATGCTGATCGATATAAAATGCTCTATTCTCTTCACTTTGCCAAAACTTTTCAAACCCATTATTTAACCCTAACGGATCATTATCGTTTATATGCTCCAAATCTCTGTATGTTTTAAAATACTCATAGACATGGCTATATTTAATCACTTCATTTCCTTTATATTTATATAAATCATTTATCATTTCTTCTATAAAACTACTTTTACTGTACTTTTCTCTAATAGCTTTTATATCATCCATCTCATCAAAATCTATTGTCTCTTGTATTTCTTCAACAAATCTAAGCACAATTGCTGCCTTAGCTTCTAAAGCTATATGAGGCATTCCTAGAATATTAATGATAAGCTTTCTACAAAGGAAAAAGTCTTCAAGTGCCTTTTCATCTATACAATCATCCGTATCTCCTACTTCATCATCTTCACTTAAATCAAATTCTGTTACTTTATCATTTCCTAATATGATTCTTGCAGCCTCTGGGCAAGATAAAGATATTCCCATTTCTCTTAAGTCAAAAAACTCCTCCATGTATCTTGGGTACTGTCTACATGTATAACAAAGACTTTTCTCTCCAAGTTCCTTGTATATTTCACAAAGATTATTTTTATTTAAAAATGGACAGTTCTCACCGTTTAATACAAAAACATTTTCTCCATCTTCTTCTACAATCTTACTTCTTACCTTTTCTCCAAAACCACTATCTATATTTTGATAAGCATTATAAGTTTCCTCATCAATGACAATTCCCCATCCTGCACAACAAGTATCTTCACACGCTGATGCTATACATTTAAAATCCTTAAAATAACTTGGTACTCTTATCTTCATTTGTAGTTTCACACTCTCTCTATCAATTATTATTTTATTTTAATATTTATTGGTTGTAACATCAAGTGTGGTATCTTTAATCGTATACAGCTAGAAATTCCACAAAATAATAAGCCACCTTAATTTCAGTCTTTGCATAACGCATAGGGGGAACAGACTGTTATTAGGGTGGCTTATTGTGCTTTTAGATTAATTTAAATTATACTTGAATTGTTAAGTATCTGGTGTAGTAGTAAGGATGTAATCCCAACTTACTACTTAAATGACACGTAAAACTAAACATGCCCTAAGCTGTTGCTTCTCCTCTTGTGCTTCAATAAAAAGATAGGTATTAGAAGGCACATCCTTATCTACCACTAATCGATTGGTATCTCTTAATTGTACACCTTCTATTCGACATGATTCACTTCCTACAATGTCACACATTATGGTATAACGGATTTGGCCTGGATACCTTTTACCATACTGATCGTAAACTGTTGCATGAAGAATCCTTTCACTACCTTTTGTTATCGTGTCTTCACTTATTTCAAAACGTAAAGTTTCCCCATAAGGATCTTTCTTAGAAAGCTTCAAATGCTTCACTTCTTTTACATTTTCCTCGCAATATGCTACTAAAAATATATCTTGATTCTCTTTGGCATAGGCTTCTACTGTTACTTCACCAGTCTGCCTATGGATAGTAACCCCTTGTGCTTCTTCCTCTTTTCTACTAAGTACTCTCATACCTTGTACATCTGTCCCTAGATACCACAAGATATCAGCCTCTATTGGTTTATCCCATTGATCCATGGCATAGGCTGTCATCCTATAACGCTTTACCTTTTCATTAGGAATTTGTAAATACGATGGTCCTTGATAATCATTAATCACAAGGGATATAGGTTTTGCTTCTTCTTTCTTCTTATACACTCTAAAGTAATCAATCAAAGCTTCTTTCGGATAAATACCTCTATCTCTTCCCATACCACAAGAACCGTCTTTTGCCCCAAGATAAAGACTGAACAGAGTCATCATACGATAGTTGGGTGTTCTGTCTGTCTCTTGTACCAGCTTACCATCTAAATAGAACTTAGTACCTTTTTCATTCCATTCAAAGCCATAAACATGAAATTCATGACTTGGACTATTGATAATAGGTGTTGGTTCTACCCAAAGGTAATTCAAATCCGTACTTCCATTAGGATGAATAACAGGACGCCATATATTAGGTTCATAGTCCTTTGACTCTGTATAAGCATCAAGAGTCTGCTCTACAATATCAAATTCTGCTGTTTGATTAGTAAATACTCCAAAGGCATACTGTTCGCTTCCCTCTACCTCGGCTGTGATATGTTGATCATCTTGTACCCCTATCATCCACCAAGCAAAATGGCTTCCATCTTTTGTATCTGGCAAACGCATTCTTACCTCAAAATAGCCATATTTAGTTGCAAAGCCCTGAAAATCCGGAATTTCTCTAGAACCAGTTACTGTACCAAATCGATGCAAATGAGTACGTTCAAAACTTTGTATACTGCTAACCCTATGCCCTCCATCTTGTACACACCAAGGTTCTCTATCTGGTTTTGATGTGATTATGAACTTGCCATCCTCAAAATAGAAATCTGCTTTTGCCAGTCTATCTTCTGTCCAGCCCCTGAGATAGTACGGTGACCACTTACGCCAATCTATCTGCCCATCTTGAAACTCTTCGTGATAAACAAGCTCCCATCCTTCTTTTTCCAATGGGCTTGGCAGTGCATCTTGTAGTGTAAAATCCTTGATAACTTCAATTTTTAAAGTAGTCCATATATCTTGATTTAATTTGACTTTAGCGATTACGTGAAACTGAGTACTTTGTGCTACTTGATCACTTAGATAAAGCATATCACCATCTATCCATATACCCTCAATAGATTTCTCCATCTCATAGACAATCGCTATATTCTCTACTTCTTGCCCACTGTTATCCATCAATATGGCTTGTAGTAGTCTGCGTGTTCTGCCACTAGCAGGAATAACAATAGCTTCTCTATCTGTAAGTTCAGGTGTTTGAAATACTAACCTCATGTTTGACCTCCCTAACCTTCCTCTGTAAAGTTAGGCAAAAAGGCACCTATAGCTTTTAAGCGTCTTTGAAGCTCTTTGATATCTATTTCTTTTACTTGCCATCCTTTATCTATGCTTAATGCAGCTGCTACACCTACCGCTTGCCCTGTTATAAAGCAGGCTGGCATAACTCTCACTGAAGATAACATCTGTCTATCTGCACTTATACATCTACCAGCTACTAAGAGATTATCCAGTTCTTTTGGAAGAAGTGCACGATAAGGTATGCCATAACTCTCACCATCTGCATAGCGAAGAGAGCTGTGCTCTTTCACAAAAGCATCATAGGCGTCCTTGGATGGATTCGCAATATGTATATCTACCGGATAGGAGAAACGACCTATCTCATCTTCAAAGCTAGCACGATTCATAAAGTCTTCAATGGTCATGACATACTCTCCTTGAATTCTACGAGATTCTCTTACGCCTAGATAAGATGCTGAAACCATAGGAAAAGCATTTTCGTAGCCCTCTTTTACATACTTTGTAAAATAAGTTTCAAACTCTCTTAATATTTTGCGTCCTTTAATCATAGCTTGTGTTAAATCTTGTACATTGGTTGCATCTACATTGAAGACATGACCTATATTTGCCCCACCACTTGTCTTTCCTG
The DNA here is from genome assembly GCF_001282685.1 of Niameybacter massiliensis. Lineage (GTDB taxonomy): Bacteria > Bacillota > Clostridia > Lachnospirales > Cellulosilyticaceae > Holtiella > Holtiella tumoricola. The sequence continues at coordinate 1,351,307 of NZ_LN875035.1, forward strand.
CTCGACAAAAACCAGGAATGTGTCTATCCTCTTGGGTAAAAACATGATCTTTAAAGGCCTCTTCTAAAAAAGCCGTATGAGGCATCCACATTTTTTCCCATTCTATATCAGCCCATAAAGAACATAAGGATGCAGGCATGGTATTTCCTTTTTCATCACCTAAGGTATACGCAACACCTGATAAGGCACACACATCTGCATCCCCTGTTGTATCAATGAATACTTTTGCTTTTACTGCTAACAATCCACTTTTTGTACTAACAATAAGAGCTTCTATATTCCTACCCTTTTTAATAACATCGATAACTTGTGAGAAAAAGAGAAACTCTACACCTGCTTCTACTACTAAATCATCATAGATTTTTTTTAATCTTTCTAATTGAATTCCTACTGTACGATCCATGATAACGGAAGGATCCTGTCTACTAGCTTCATAAATTTCACGTCCTATACCATCTGCCAAGAAATCTACACCATTTTCAAAAGGCATGAAAGCAGGGACAAGCCCTGCTGTTCCTGCTCCTCCGAAAAAACCTTGGGATTCAATAAGAAGTACTTTCACACCTTGTCTTGCTGCACTGACTGCTGCCGCAACACCAGCAGGTCCACCACCTGCCACACAAACATCTACATCATATGCTACTTCTATCTTTTTTGTATACTCCATAGGTTTATCTCCTTATTTAACTGTAAATACTTTGCCATCTTCTAAGCGCGATGCTTCTGCCTTAAGTGCTACAATATGACTTTCTATCGATTTTTCAAGTGAAGTCTGCAAGCTAGATATGTGTTCTGGATTTCTCATCAGTTCAATAAACTGATCCATCATCTTCTCATCACCACCACCATGTCCTTCAATACTTGTTTCATTGTCGATCATATAGTGTATAGGCTCTTCACCAAACTTAAAGACGCTTACTACATTTTTATCCATATCTGCCTCAATACAACCTTTTGTTCCCATTACCTTGAGATAGCGATAGCATCTATCACTAAAAGCTGTCATTGTGAAGTTGATCGTTACACCATCTTCACAGAGCATATTCACTACTTGATGGTCTACTACATCATTATCACAATGATAAACACATCTACCATATGGCCCTGTTTTTAGTGCTTCCATTACATTTTCTTCTGTAGGTACAGGCGCAACAATATTGATAGGCCAATCCTTTTTACCACCTTTGACTCCTGTTACAGGGTCTTCTAAATAATAGCGCACTGCATCATATGGACATTCTTTACGTGCTAGGCAGTTATCTGTACATCGAAGAGTTGCTCCTTCTGGTGCTTTTTCTTGTTTAAATAAATAGTTACTTCCAAAACTACTTACTTGCTTACATGACTTGCCTACAAGCCATAGTAGGATATCCAAGTCATGACAACACTTTGCTAAGATCATTGGGCTTGACTCAGATGTTTTTCGCCAATTGCCACGTACAAAGCTGTGAGCTTGATGCCAGTAACCTACATTTTCAATAGCCTGCACTGTCACCACTTCTCCTATATCTCCCTTTGTGATACAATCTTTAATCGTATTATAAAATGGTGTATATCTTAAGACATGGCATACAACAACATGACGCTTATGTATCTTTGCTAATTCTACTAGCTCTTCACACGCTTCAATACTGTCTGAAACAGGTTTTTCTAAGAGTAAATGATACCCTTTTTCTAGAGCCATTTTTGCATGATTCACATGGTCCTTATCTTGTGTACAAATAAGTGCACAATCAGCCATCTTTGGTTGATCAAGGATTGCTTCTGCACTTGTAAAGCATGCTTCTTTTGGTAAAGAGAAATCCTTTCCTACTCTTACAAGCTTCTCTTCATCAACATCAGCAATACCTACAACTTTTATTTCTTGTGGATGCTCTAATATATATCTGCCGTAGATATCTCTTCCTCTACCACCTAGGCCTAAAATAATCGTCGTTATTTGCTTATTCATTATGACACCCCTTAAATTTTATTTGCAGTAACGATATTTGCCCAAACATAGGCACCTTCTAAACCACTCACATTTTTTCCTCTTAAAATGTTTAACCTTTCAACTTCCAATTCTTCAATTGAATCTATTTGACGGTGTATATACTGATTAAGCCTTAACTGAGTACTTTCTAGTCTAGCTAGTAAGCCTCCTAGCCTAATATCTATAACTTCATAACCAAAGGCTTTATTGGTTGTAAACCATAGTTCTCTCCAAGTACTTCTTAATTGGTTCAGATATTGGATAGCTAGCTCTAAATCCACGGTAACAATAGAAGCTAGTTTTTCCTCATTCTCTTGCTTATAAGCATTTAAAATATCAATCCCCAGCTCTGCCTTATAGCTCAAAAATCTTGCCATCTCACTATAAAATCTAAAGAGTAAACTGTATTGTTTACTAGCTTTACTATGGTTTTCAAATACTTTTGCAAGCTTCTCATAGTGTGACCTTCTCTCTAAATCTTTTACATCTTCATCAAAGAGACCTACAAGAGGATCTTGATAAAAGAGGAACTTACTAGGATTTGGCACATCATTTACTAAATGCTCAAGCATCGGTAATGCATCGAATTGACCAATCTCTAAGAAAGGATCTATATCTTCTCCAATACACTGTTTAAATCTCTCTTTGACGCAATCTAAGTTAAATTTTCCATTGTAACAGAACTCTGCATACACTTGAAGTGCCGGTAAAAAGCCTTGGATATTAGCTTCAGCACCATTATCTCCCCATGCTGTTAGCAATACTTCTTTGATACCTTTAGTAACACAAGACTCTAAAGCTGGAATTGAGGTCTTAAAGAACAAAGGATAATTCACTGCTGCACCAACCCAAGTCCACATACCTCCTGCAAAGATAGTGTTAGCTTTAAATTGTTTATGTTTCTCAATATAGTCATTATAAAAACTATGCGTTTTATGGTAGTAATCCCAATAAACTAGTTCAATATCTTCACTTGCATGATCAATAACTTCTTGTGGAATACTACAAGCTTCATCATAATAAAAGTGTTCTTCTGAACCTAATCTAAAGTACATATCACTCCAAATCATTGGCCTTAGTCCATATCGTTTTACAATCTCTTCCACGCGATCTAAGTGCCCTTTAATAATCTCAAAACCATTAGTATAGCCATGCTTTTGTAAGTATCTTCCCAGTCCTAAATCCATAGCCTCATCCATACCTAGATGTATACGACGGCTTCTATAAACATCTGATGTACTAGCTATCATTCTCTCGATAAGGTCATACACCGCTTCATCTCCCGCAAGAAGTACACTAGAGGTATCCTTGTACTTAGCCAAATCTCCCCACTTTAGTGCATTCTCTAAATGTCCCAATGTCTGTATACATGGCACTAACTCAATACCTAACTCATAAGCATAATCATCAATGCTTTTTAACTCCTCTTTCGTATACCTTCCACGCATATACCCAAAGAAAGGTTCATTCTCTATTTCATACACATCTTCTGTGTACATCATACACATATTAAATCCCATGACAGCCATCTTAAATAATAAGTCTTTTATGGCAGTTACAGTCAGAACTGCATTTCTTGATACATCAATCATATAGCCTAATGTATCAAAGCAAGGTTTTTGTTCTAGCAATAGGGGTACCTGCTCTTCTTTTAAAAAAGAAAGCGCACGATAAATTTCCACTTGCTTTTGTATATGTATCTCTATATTTTCAGCCTTTGTGTAGATACCTAAGTGATTACCTTTTTTAACAATTACTTGTTTGCCCTGTGTATCTATTTCAAGACCTAATTTATCAATCTCTGACTCTAAACGTAGCTGAGCTACTTCTCCAAAAAGATCTCTTATATCTATATTAATCTTCATCTACTTACTCCTTTACACTTCCAAGAACAATACCTTTTACAAAGTACTTCTGTAAAAATGGATAAACTAACATAATAGGCAATGTTCCTAAGAATATCTGTGCTGATTTAAGTGTTTCATCGCTTACATTTTTCATAATCGCTAACTCTTCACTTGTCATAAGACTCGTATTAATATTCACATTTAATGTGGATAGATAAGATTGAAGTGGATAGTTTGCTGGAGAATTCATGTATAATATCCCATCAAACCATGCATTCCAGTGTCCTACTATTGTAAAGAGTAAAATGGTTGCTAATGCTGGCTTTGAAACAGGTAAAAATACCTTAAACAAAATAGTAAACTGACTAGCTCCATCAATCATAGCTGCTTCTTCCAAACTTTTTGGTATACTTCTAAAGAAGTTAAGAAGTAAAACTACATTTCCAACTGCTACTGCTCCTGGTAAAACAAGTGCCCATATGCTATCAAATAATTGTAGGTTACGTATTAAAATAAAGTTTGGAATCGTTCCTCCACTAAAGAAGTTTGTAAATACAAAGAACCATGCCAAAGCTGTTCGGTATTTGAGTTGTGAGCTACTCTTAGACAGTGGATATGCTGTCAATACAACTAAGGTCATATTAATGATTGTTCCTAAAAATACACGCTTTAAGGTTACGCCCAGTGATACGATAAAATCACTTTTCTCTAGTAAAAATTCATAGGATTTCAAAGTAAAATCCACCGGCCAGAGGCCTACTTTACCAGCAGAAGCTGCCGCACTACCACTTAAAGATAGTGCGAACAAATGTATAAATGGCAAAATACAAAGCAAAGTAATACATACTAACACTAAGATATTAAAAACGTTAAATATTTTTCGTGATATACCGTCTCTTACTACCATCATGAACCTCCTTTAGAAAATCTTATACCCTGCAAAACGATAGGCTAAATAATATGAAATCCCTGTTAATCCACAAGTTATAAGAGATTTAATAAATCCTAATGCCGCTGCAGGTGAATATAACTTTTGACCTATACCAAGTCTAAAAACAAAGGTATCTAAAATATCTGCACTTTCATAAACAAGAGGATTATAAAGTAAGTAGATTTGATCAAATCCTGCATTGAGTACACAACCAAGTGCCAATGTAATCGTTAAAATAACTATTGGTAATATAGATGGAAAGGTAATGTATCTTACTTGTTGCAAACGATTAGCTCCATCTACAACTGCTGCTTCATACTGGCTTTGATCAATATTAGTAATTGCAGCAAGATAAATAACAATATTCATCCCCATTCCTTTCCACGTATCACTAAATATGATAAGCCATGGAAAGGCAGCATTATCTGTAAAAAATGACACTTTATCAGCTCCTACCATTTCAAGTAGTGAGTTGATAGGACCATTTAAACTAAACACTTGGAAAATAACACTTGCTATAATTGCCCAAGATAAGAAATAAGGTAAGAAAAAACTGGTCTGTACAATTTTCTTTAACCTTGTTCCTGCTAATTCGTTAATAAGTAGTGCTAACAAAAGAGGAACCAAAATACCTAGTACCATCTTTGAGCATGCTATAAATAGCGTATTTTGTGTGACACGCCAAATATTAGGTTGATTAAGGATAAACTTAAAATTTTGTAGCCCTACAAAATCTGAACCCAAGAATCCCTTTCCTGGATTAAAGTTTTGAAATGCCATCACAAGTCCAAACATAGGTATGTAAGAGAAGATCAAAGTTAAGATCATTCCTGGTGCTAACATGATATAAAATGGTGCTTCTCTTTTTAATCGTGCTTTTCTTTTCGACATACAATATACCTCCTCTTCATTCTTACTAACATTATATTTTCTTTGTGTATTGTTTTCTATTTCTAATACTTTACTTACTTTTATTTTGTTTACTTTTGGGCAAATAAAATAGCATATCCATGTTTTAAAACATGAATATGCCTAACTAAATTACTCTTTTTTATAAATATTTTTATCAATACATGCATCACGATAATGCTGAGGTGTATACCCTGTAACCCTCTTAAAATACGTTGTAAAATATGTAGGTGAATAAAATCCTAATTTCACACTAATATCCGTCATCTTTAATTTACCTTTTTCAATAAGTTCTTTTGCTTTCTTAATTTTTATTTGCTGAATATAATGAGATAGATTTTCACCGCATTCTTTCTTAAATAATCTAGAAAGATAAGACGGATTCATATTAACTCTTTCAGCAATAGTCTGTAAGCTTAAATCTTTATCAATATTTTCCTCAATATATTGCTTACACGCTTCAATAATACGTAGTGTATTCTCTGTTTGCTCAATGCTATCTATTAGTCTTTCTGCCGGCATCTCATCTAGAACTTTCTCGATGAACTCAATAATGACTTCATCTTCTTCATTTTTTAAAATAAATTTTGCTTGGCCACTTTTAGCAATATCATATAGGCAATCAAAGTCACTATAGCCAGTCAAAAAAATGACTTTTGCATTTTTATTTTCTTCTCTAGACGTAATCTCTTTAACCATTTCAATACCTGTCAGCCCTGGCATACGCATATCTGATAAAATAACATCAACGCGCTGTTTATATGCCAGTCGAATAGCCTCTTTAGGCATATAGGCTTTATCTATTTTTACATGGTATTTACATTTTTCTTTAATCAGATTTTCTAAGCTATCTACAATTTCTGGCTCATCATCTACTATCAATAACCTAAACATATTATTCCTCTCCCCCTAATAATTTCATTTCCAAGTCAATTTTCATCTCAATTCGAACACCTTGCCCATGCTCACCTTTTTTATATACTAATCCACTTTGCTTACCATAGTGTAGCTTTAGACGTTTATTTACATTTAATATACCTGTGCACTCTACATAGCCACTATCTGCTTCAAGCTGACTATTTAAAACATCTATTTGCTCATCCTCCATACCCGTTCCACTATCTTCAATACTACATTTCAACCACTCTTCGTCTAAGCAAAGAAAAATATCTATATTCCCTTGGTCTTCTAAATTCTGAAAAGCATGCTCATATATATTTTCAAGTAATGGTTGAAAAATAAGTCTCGGTACTTTTATATCCTCTAAATCCTGAAGCGTATATAGACGATTGATTTTGATACGGTCTTGAAAACGTATGGTCTGAATATCTATATAATCCTCCATATGTTTAATTTCTTCTTTAATAGGTACAAAATAAATACCGTTTCGTGTAATATAACGATAGTATGAAGCAAGTCGTTTACTTAAGAGAATAGCTTTCTCATATTGTTGATTGGTACACATTCGCTGAATGTTATAAAATCCATTGTATAAAAAATGCGGGTTAATCTGTAGTTGATATTGTTTAATCTCTGATTGCTGAAGAGCTAGTTTTTGTTCATACTGTGCCTTAATACTTGTATCTAATCTAGCAATCATCTTGCCAATAGCCTCATATAAATATGTAAATTCTTCTGTTTCGTGACCTGTTAGTTCCACATTGTAACATCCTGCTTCTACATTTTTAAAAGCCTTAATAATTTTTTTGATAGGTTTATGCATCAATTTATTCATACATGTTACATAATAGATAATACCAATCCCTGCAAATATAAAGCAAACACCTATCAAGACACTTAAGAAAATAAAATTATACCCATATACTTCTAACTCGAACTCAAACACCAACATTTGATTAGTAGGTTCAAGCCGCTTAGTAATAACCTCTATATTTTTCTTCTTAATATCTTTTTCCTTCTCTTTACCAAATAATTTACTAGCTAGTATATTCTCATCATTTAAAAAACTTATAGACACTAAGTTCTGATTTAAATAATTAGAAATATAGCTTAGGAAATACTCTGGTTCAAATTCGATACACAAAACTATATCCAGTTGACTAAGTGCCTTACTTCTTTCATAAAGAGGGTCAAAATCAAATAGATAGAGTTTATCATTTATCAACTTAAAATCTAAGCGGCTTACTTCGAGTTCACTCTCAAATAATTTCTGATAGTCACTATCTTCTAGATGAATAATCCCACTATCTGCTGACAAAACCATATTTTTATTTCTTATAAAAAGCATACTATCATTAATAAAATGATTAGCTACCTTAATGCTATTTAATTTATATCTTAAGTCATTGATCTCCGCATAATACTCCCATGGCCTCACATAGGGATCACTATAGCTAATCACTTTTAATTCTGGCCTATTTAAAATCTCTCTACAGTATTGATTCACATAAGACATTTGTAATTCCAACTGTTGAATAGCAAAGTCTGTACTCTGCTCTATTTGTTGCTTCATATTTTCTTCTACATGCTTTAAGTTGTACCAATAAAAAAAGATATTTGTTGTAAATACAAGGACTATTATTGTTACAAATAAAATAACAGCCTGTCTATAAACCTTCAACGTTCCCTTCAAATGATCACCCCATTATCCCGTCATACATCCTGTCCCACTATCTATTTACTAGTATAACATTCTAAATATAGATATGAAAAGAAGACAGAAGCGTATCGCTACTGTCTATCTTTTTTCTTTATTATTGTTTTGCATACCAATCATTAACTTCGTTTGTAATCTGATCTCCACCCATCTTATGCCAATCATTTACGAATTTATCAAATTCTTCGATAGGTGCACCTGTGATAATGCGATGATAAACCTCATCACGAAGTGTATCTAAGATACCTTGTGAAGTGATCATCGTTGGTGTGTATGAACCATAGAACTCATTCATAGTATATAGTTTTTCATTACGCACTTTTTCTGTTAGTCCAAAACCACCATCTTCTGCAATGCGGCTATAATATAGTCCCCAGTCTGTACCATTTAATTCTGTCTCTAAACGTTTTGCTGCCTCAAAAAGATCTTTAAATTTTTGTGGTTTAAGGAGTGTAATATCATCTTTTTTAAGTGCTTCATTGAGTTCTTTGTACTGACGTGAGTTCTCAAATGTATCATCCATTCTTACTGGGCACCAGTTGTATACATAACCATTTTCTGGCTTCCATAATTCACGGTCATACTCTTCTTCTCTTTCACTTACAACTGTACTTAGCGTATCATAATAAATATTAATCATCTTCGCTAATGCTTCAGGATTCTTCATATCTTTACTAATAACATGATATGAACCTATAAATGCTTGGTTGAGTCCTGTTTTTGCAATTCCACCTTCTGCACTTACTAAATTAATAGCTTTCCAACGTGCATCAGGATTATTATCAATAGAAAGGTTAAGTGGCCAAGCTGGTACCCACCATTCACCAAGTACAATACCTGCTTTTCCTCCAACGACGGCTTCTGTCATCTTATTACTATCCATTGCCACATACTCTGGATCTAAGATACCCTCTTTATACATCTTTTGTAACATCTCTAGTGCATCTCTCATTTCTGGTTGCACATCACCACACACTAATTTACCACTTTCATCTTTAATCCACATCTTTGGATAAGCATTATAACCATTCATTAGGCCCGCTGCACCACCAAATCCAGCATAAAGTTCTTTGTATAATGCAATACCAATGGTATCATCTTTTCCATTTTTATCTGGATCTTGTTCATTGAAAGCTTTTGCCACTTCAAATAATTCATCCATGCTCGTTGGCACTTGTAAGCCCAATGCTTCTAACCAATCTTCACGTATGTAAATTAACTGTGTTTGTTGGAAATTATCTAAATTTCTTGGAATAGCTACTAATTCACCCTTTTCATTGGTACATTTCTTAAGTAGTGTTGGGTCTGCTTCTAAGTTCTTCTTAATAGGTTCCATTAAGTAATCATAAGCTCCTGTTAAATCCCCAATCATATCAGATTGCTTAAGAAGTTCAAATTGCCCTTCATCTACTTGAAGAATATTTGGGATTTTTCCTGAAGCAATTGTAACATCCATCTTCTGTGCGCCTTGACTTGCAGGTACTACCCAGTCATATTTAAGCTTAATACCTAAATATTTTTCCATGATTTCTACCCATTTTTGATTCTCTGGTGTGGTATCTTTAGGTACAATCCCATCTTCTGGCACATTATAAGATGCTACTACAGACACCTCTATAGGTGGGTCATATTTTTGCCAAATATCAATATTTTGTACTTCTCCTGTTTCTTCACCTTTGGCAACACTTTCAGTAGTATTAGTTACATTATCAGGTTCTTTACTTGAGCATCCTGTGAACATTGCCATTAGCATCGTTCCTGCAAGCATTATACTTAGTGATTTTTTCATAAAACGCCTCCATTTTAGATAAATTTTTATACAAAATATCCATTTCTAATCTGAGTATAATGCATTTATTTTCACATAACAATTTAGATTAATTTACTTTATTCTATTTTATTTACTTTTTTATTCTAAATATCTCTTTATAAATATCTTTTTTCAATATACTCCACCTCGCTCAAAACACACTATACATTACTCTTATTTTTCTTACTTATTAAATAAATATTTTCTTCCTATACTTTATTGCATTCATTAAACATACTATCATCCCTAAGCCTAGTATGTCCAATCAACTAGAAGGCAAAAGCATATACATCCAAAACCTTTAACAAACTCTTTTAACTTTTTTCTTTATTTTTAAGTATTTAGAAAAATTTAAGAAGAATTCACTAATAACAACTTGGCTTAGAACATAGATAGGGTACTACTCTAGGAAGCGGCTTATAAGTTATATCCTTGTCACAAAATAATAAGCCACTCTAATAACAGTCTTTGTGCAATGCACAAGGGGAAAAGACTGCTATTAGAATGGCTTATTATACTTTTAGATAAATTTATATGACTTCGCTCAACTTAACACTACGACTTTCTTTTGCTGATAAAGTACATGCGTCTGCTGTTGCAATAGCTGCTCTTGCTGCATCACCTGTTAAGAGTGGTCTAAATTCTTCATCTGCCTCCATACCATGCATAATGTTATTAAAATACTTCATCTCATTAAACATAATAGAATGTAACCACATTGGAGGGATTTTGCCTGGCTTACCATATTGGATTGCCCCATCTAGCTCTGTACCTTTGTAAATGCGTGTACGATCATCATCTTCTTCTTGTGTTTCATGTAGTAAGAAATGTGTATCTTCTCCATTAAGTCGTAGAGTACCACCAGCCTCAAACATATCTAGCTTAATAGCCCCTTTTGTTCCTTGTATCAATACATAGTGCTCTGCCCAGTGGAATGCTGAGCCCCATTCAAGTACAGCAAATTTATTGCCTGCAAATTTCATATTGATAAAGATCATATCATCTTCATCTCCAAAGTTCTCTCCGCTATGAGCTACATTGCCTGCATTCATGTAAACTTCATCTGGCATACTCCCCATAATAAACTGTACACAGTCTAACTCATGTATATGATGGTATAAGTGTCCACCTGATTTTGAACGGATTTTTTTCCATGAGACAGATTCTTGTATGTCTTCCCAACCATTTCTTGCAGAATGGCAATAAAGTATGTCTCCAATCACACCTTCATTAATCATCTTTTTCGCATGTCTTACCCCATTGAAGAAGTTCATAACATGCCCTGCCATGAATATTACATTATTCTCCTTACAGGCCTTTACCATTTCATCACAATCTTTATAACTTAAAGCAATTGGTTTTTCACAGAAAACATGCTTGCCATGTTGGGCTGCCTTAATAACAGGTTCTTTATGTAAGTAGTTTGGTGTCGCAACGATTACAGCATCTACATCTTCTCTTGTAACTAACTCATCTAAAGAACTACATGCATTACAATCTATTTCCTCAGCAACTTCAGTGCCATGATAAGGGTCATATACTGCTGTAACCTTGGCATCTTCCTGCATATTCATAATGCGGCATAACTCCGCCCCAAAATATCCTACTCCTACAACTCCATATCTCATCATATTATCCTCACCTTTCATCTATTAAAATATTTATTTACTTTTCTGCTCCATCATACAGTCCACCAGCAATCTTCTTCTGGATAAAACAGAAGAACACAATAGATGGAACAACCACAAGTACTGAAGCTGCCATCATATCACCCCAGTCTAGTATTTCTGCTCCGTTCAACGAACGTAGGGCTACTGCAACAGTCATTTTTTCTGTATTGTTAATTAATATCAAGGCGTATAAGAATTCATTCCATGCATTGATAAATGTATAGATGGCTGTTGCCACAATCCCAGGAGCTGCAAGTGGCAGTGCAATCTTTGTAAATACTGTAAGCTTACTTGCACCATCTACCTGGGCGGCCTCTTCTATACCAATAGGTATAGCCTTAAAGAATCCAACTAGAAGCCATACCGCATAGGGTACACTAAAAGATAGATAGACAAGAATAAGTCCTGTACCTGTATTTGTCAGTCCAATCTTAGCCATAACAATTGAATAGGGAATCGCTAAAAGGATAGGAGGGAAAACATAAGATACTACAATCAATTTCGACATAAGCGTTCCCACCTTTGGGAAGAACCTGCAAATGCCATAAGCAGCTAAAGATGCAATAGTAATTGCAATAAGGGTGGTTACGAGTGAAATAATGATACTATTTTTTATGTTGTTCATAAATCCTAATTCAGTAATAACGTGCTTATAATAATCTAACGTAAATGTCGAAGGCCAAAACTTGGTTGGATTGCCTGTTAACTCTCCTCTTTCCTTCACAGAAGAAAGGATAATCCATACAAGCGGAAATACCGAAATAACTGTAAGCAAGATCAAATACACATGGGATATGGAATCCCAAAACCATTTACTTTTATTACGCATCTAGTTTTCCTCCTTTTCCCAGTGTCTAAGCTTTATAAAGTAAGCAGCAAGTACAAGGATTAAGAAAATAAATAGGAGTACCGTAACAGCTGATGATCTACCTATTAACTTTGTTCCCCAACCCATGTTATAGGCTAAGATTGGTATGGTTTCTGTAACACCTGCTGGCCCACCACCCGTAATAAGATAAATGATATCAAAACTATTAAATATCCATACCGTACGTAAAGCTATCAAAAGACCCATAACCAATTTGATATGTGGCATCGTAATATGGTAAAAAGATTGCCATGTTGTTGCACCATCTATCTTGGCAGCTTCATATTGATCCATTGGCACAGTTTGTAATGCGGATAAAACATTCACCATAATAAGCGGTGCCCCAAACCATATATTAATAAGTACCAAACAAATAAATGCACCTGTTTTATGAATCAAAAACTGTGGAACTGTTTCACAAATGCCTAACTCGACTAACATATTCGGTATGTAACCGTATACACCATTTAAAATCCATTGCCAGGAGAAAGCAATAACTATGGATGGGAACGCCCATGGAATAATGAGCAATGTACGGTAAGTTGATTTGAATAGTCGCACTCTATTTAATGCAAGGGCTCCTGTAAAACCTACAAGAATCTGCCCACCTAAAGAAAGAACTGTCCACTTAATTGTATTGAAAAAAGCATTCCAAAAATCTTTACTCATTAAAACGATTTTATAATTTTCTAACCCCACAAAATCATAGCTCGCTTTGATTAGGTTTTTGTTCGTAAAACTATAGTAAATACTTGAGCATATTGGGTAAAAAAGTAATACCCCTATTACTAGTAAAGCTGGAAGTACAAAGAACCACCTTGTATAATTCTTTCGCGTCACCATAATCACCACCTTTTAAAAAAGCAAGATAATTTATTATCATTATCTTGCTCTAATGTAATTTACTACTGAGTAAGCTTAGCGTGCTGCATTAAATAAGTCATTTAATCCATCTTCAGTTGCTTTAGCCGCTGTCATTACATCCGTACCATTTGTAATAATATCTTGGAACATGCCTTCAATAAGATGTTGACTTGTCATGATACCTGCTTCTATGTTTGGTCCATGTTCAAATCCAATTGCTGTCCCGCTATCCACTGCATTACTAATAACTTCTTCTGCATGTGCAAATTGCTTAACTATTTCATTGCTCTTGTATGCTTCTGTATCTGCAATACCACTAATAGCTGGTAGCATACCAACAGGTGTCGCATGTAAGAAATTAATATAAGCATCCTCTTCATATAATGTTTTCATAAATTCTTTACAAATTTCTGGGTACTTTGTATTCTTCCAGATCACCATAGGTTGGTTAGCGGTTGTAATACCGTAATCTGGGTCATTTTCATTAATTTTTGGAATTGGATAAGCATCTACATATTGAAGTAAATCAGGTGAGTTTGTCGCCACCCCAGAGATTTGGAAGCCACTATTAAAGTCAAATGCTGTTTTCCCTTGATAATATAATGTTGCTTGTTTAAGGACATCATAACTAATAGAGTCTTTAGGTGAGCAATCTCTATAAACTTTTAACCAAAAATTGATACCATCAATGGCTAATGGACTTGTAAGATCTGCTTGCAGTTTGCCATCTACTGATTTTAGTAAGCTACCCCCACCACTCTTTACATAGAAGTTAAGGAAATTAGTTGCTTGGAAGTCTGTAGAACCACTTGGGAAAGAACATCCATAGATACCATCTTTTGTAAGGGCTTTTGCTGTATTGTAAAATTCATCCCATGTCTTTGGAACACTTAAGTTATTTTCTTCAAGTAAATCTTTACGAATCCACATTACCTGTGCATGTGAATAAAGTGGAATAGAATATTCGTTGCCATCAACCGTTCCCTCTTCTAAAGCTTTTGCACTAAATTTATCTCTTCCAATATCATCAATCAAATCATTAATAGGAAGAAGCGCCTCTGCATTAATCATTTCTGCAACTTGCCCTGGTAATCCCGTACTCATATCAGGTACATTTCCTGAAGCAAGTCCTGTTGTCCATTTAAGATAAAAGTCATTCCACGAAAAGGTTTCGATCTTGATATTTACTTTTTCATGTTCTTCCATAAATTTATCCGCTGCTTTTTGAATGTTTTCAAGACGAGGTCCTTGTGTGAATGAATGCCAAAAAGTAATTTCTCCCTCTAACTGTCCATCTGCATTCCTGCCCGTTGTCTCCACCGCTTTATTTCCGCATCCAGAGATCATTGTCGTGATCATCGCTACAGCTAATAGACTACTTATTATTCTTTTCTTCATTTCAAAACTCCCCCTCTTGTTATCTGTTTTTTGTGCATAACGCTATCTATAGTCTAATTATATTGTTTTTATATGTGCAATTCTACACACAAAAACACTATTACTAGCATAAAACAACTACGTTATAATCTTTTTTACCTATTCATTTATAAATTAATTCAAAGTTTATAGTAACGTTTTACATAAAAAGAAAAAGGTATCTGCAATATTACAGATACCTTTTTCTTTTTATGTATTGACTTAATCTTATATAGCCAGCCTTTTAAAGTTAATACTTTGCATTATCACGATATTGCTTAGGTGTCATACAAAAATACTTTTTAAAGATACGACTAAAATAGTTGGGATCTTCAAATCCAATCTCATAGGCTATATCACTAATATTATCTCCTGATATAAGAAGTTTTCTCGCTGCGGTCATCATTCTAATTTCATTGAGATATTCTAGTGGTTTCTTCCCTACTTGCTTTTTAAATAACGTTCTAAACCTAGATTCACTTAGCTCTGCCATCCTACTCATCTCCAAAATAGTATACTGTTCCGAGGGATGAAGAATAATATAATCAATAACAACTTGTATTCTAGAATCTAATTGAACATCTGATTGTTGTATACGGGTTTTGATGCGCTCCAATGTAAAGTCCTGTTCAAAAAAAGGCGCACTCATCTTTTGAGAAGCATCTTTTTTTCCCTGCTCAATCATATATCCTATTAACAAATCCAAATAGCCTCTTACTCTAAACATCTTAGTTTCACTCTCTGACTTAACCCATTGATAAATATGATCAAAATATTGCCGTCCTAATTCACCTTGATCTTTTATAATAGTAGGAACATAAAAATAATCTGTTAATAAATCGCCATTATTATAGTTCACTGATGTGGCAAATCGCATGCTATAAAACTGAAAGTCTTCATTGAGTGCATGGCAAGATAACCTACAACCCACAGGTAGATAGACTATATCTCCTACAGTGACCTTAAATTCCTTGCCATCTACAAAGAAGCTTGCACTTCCACTTAGTATATATCTCACAATGCAGTAAGGTAAGTAATCTTCAGGATATACCCATGTCCTTCCAAAAGAATAAATATCAATATACAAAAAGTTAAATCTTATGGCATTAATGTATGAATTCATGAGCCTCCTTCATTAATCACTATATTCTGTTATATTTTTTTAATCTTAATATACTATACTTATCCGTCTATTTCAATTACAATCTAGTCATTTAATGCTATCATTAATCATTTTTCCTATTTATTCACACACTTCATAGGTACTATACTTATGTTATTAAACTCATTATGGAGAGGAGTCTATTAGATGATAAAAACAAAAGAAGGCTATGATCGGTTAGAATATTTCTCAGAAAATGTAGCCTCCGACCAAAGGAGAAAAGAATTTGATATCAAGAATCACACTATAATAGAAAATAAACTCACTCCAACCTTTCTATTTATTGGTGATTCTATTACACATTTTTGGGAACTTAATGCATACTTTAATCATCCTGACCATTTAATCATTAATCGAGGCATAGCAGGAGACACAACAACCTATTTACAAAAACGCCTATGGGTAGATGCCCTTCAGCTCCATCCCACCTATTGTATTGTAGGTATCGGTATTAATGATTCCATTGATCTGGAGGGAGACTATTGGAAGTTAATACCTGGCCTCTCCTACGAAACAGTCCTCAATCGTGCAAAGAATAATATTATAGATATAGCCTCACAATTTCGAGCATCAGATACTACCCCCATCTTCACTTCTTTACTGCCTATCAATATTCCTATATCTCTTTGTGAATATTTACGCAAAAAATACATCTGTGAGATGAACCATTTTCTTTATGAATATTGCAAAGCTGAAAATATTATTTTTGTAAACTATTATCCCTCAACAACACTCCCAGGCACAAATACCCAACTCTATGGAATCACCTATGATGGGCTACATCCCAATGCAAAAGGTTATAATATTATGGCTACCGTACTACGTAATACTTTAGAAAATCATAGTATTGTTATTTAAAATTTATGTTTTAATTATACTTATTGTAAGTAGTACCTCATTATTGAAAAAACACTACAGGAACACCAAAGTAGCTCGTCTGTAACTTGGTAACTCCACTAGGACTTCACTTATCAGTTATAATTTTTATCATAAAATAATAAGCCACCTTAATAATGGTCTTTCCGAAAACGTATAGGGAGGAAAGGACCATCGTTAAGGTGACTTGTTGTGTTTTTTATCTACAGATTAAATTGTGTTTAAATTGTTAAGTACCTGGTATATTAGTAAAGGCACAGCCTTGACTTGTTACGAATAGCAATCTTATTACCTATTTCTTTTATGCCGTTTTAACACTATATTTTTTGTTTGAAATAGTTAGGAAAATGATTGCAATAATCGCTGTTATAAACTCTGCACAAGGCACACTTATCCATAATCCCTTTGCTCCAAATAGCCCAGTTATTGCAAAAGCTCCTGCGACAGGTAAAATAATCCCTCTTGAAACCATGATGATAAGTGATTCAAAAGATAATTCAATGGCTTGAAAATACATACCGATTGAGATGCTAATCCCCATCAATGCATATGCCGGCATATAAAGGCGAATACTCTCAACAGATTTTTCAATTAACTCTGTACTGTCTGATGCGAATACTGAAACCAATTGTTCTGTAAAACCATATCCAATAAGTAGAAAAAGTCCCCCTGCAATCAAACTTGATACAATGGCATATTTTCGATACACTTTAACCTTATCTTGCTCATTTGCCCCATAGCTAACGCTAATCAATGGCTGAACTGACTGGGCGATCCCCATCGTCAAATTAAAGCAAATCAATGTCCAATTCATAATGATCGTATAGATGGATGAACCGACCGTTCCATAGAGGTTTGTTGCCTGCATAATAAAAACAAAGGTAACGATACCCGAAGAACATTCCAGTACAAAGACACTAAATCCATTTTTTATGATCCGAAACATTAGCCTAGGATTAAAATTCTTTATGATTGGTACAATATTCAACTTTTTAACCAAGCTATAGATAATATTAATAAGGATTGAAACTGCCGATCCAATGCAAGTTGCAATCGCTGCACCAAACATCCCCCATCCAAACACCATAACAAATAGCAAGTCAAGAACCACATTAAGTCCAGTACCTACGATTGTTGCTGTCATTGCTACATTGGGATGACCGTCATTTTTCATATAGCACATTATAAAAATATCCAGCATAAAACCTGGAATATAAATAAGAATACAACGAAGATACGGCATAACAAATGCTATATTTACATCGTCTGCTCCTAGTAGATATGCTAATGGATGAATAAAAACATTGCCTAGTACAGCAATCAAAACACCTACACACAACAACATAAAGAGTGATGTCGTAAATACTTTATTCGCACCTTCTTTATCCTTCTTACCCATACAAATAGAATATAAGGCGCCACCACCTACTCCAAATAAAAATCCTAGCGCAAAGGTGATGGTGATAACAGGCGTACAGATCCCCATTGCCCCTAACGCGATAGCTCCAAGTTTTTGTCCTACAACAAAAGTGTCAGTAAACGTATAGATTGCCACTAACACCATACCTAGCATACTAGGTATCAAGTACTTTAGAAAAATCTTTAATGTAGTATTTTCCTTTGATGTAATCATATTAATTCCTCCCCAAAAAAATAGAGCCAGACAAGATAATTGTAAAACAATCATCTTGTCTGGCTCATTACGTTTTGTAATTACCCTCCGACAGTATCCAAATACTACTGCCTTGTCCAGTGTATAAATACACCCTCCGATGGAATATTTGATATGTTAACACTTTCGCCTATCAAAGTCAAGTTGTAATGGTAATTGAATATCCCATATCACCCTACCTTTCTTTGTAACTCTTTAGGCTTATCCTATTTCTATATATATTCTTTAGCCTATTCATCCCTTACATACGTTTCTCTTACTTACGTTACTATATGTCTTGTTTTATATACTCCTCTAAGGACATTCATTCTACAACGCCTTCTCAGCCTGGCTAATTAGTCTTGCTGGTAGCGCCTCTTTAAGTTTCCATATAATATTTACTGGCTTTTGTCCATTATGTCTGACATAATATGCTGTACCTAGATATACAAAAGGACTTGTAAGCCCATTTTCTTGCTTATGTTCTCTTACAAAGAGTAAGATATGATGTTTCTTATCTTTATGTTGGATATAACGTTGACAGGTTGGTGAATCTGGGCTTATCTTACTCTGTGTTTGCCAGTGAAAAAGCGTTTCATTGATCGCATAATCCTTGTACATCGTAGAGGGTGAATAATGTTTCTCGACCTTATTTAGTGTTATAAATAGGGCATCAAGGTTTTTCTCCTTTACGTGTAATACGCCTTCTTGGAAATGGTATTTCTTATCTGCCGTATGCTTTCCAAGTGCCACAAGGATTTGATCTGTCGTATATTCCCCATGACATTCGAGTGGATTGTTTGCAAAGGTATGGTCCAAGGTTGTTACGCTATCAATACGTTCATAATTGTAGGTTAATATGCTTAGGATTTCTTCATAAATAGGCCTATTTTCATAAAGCCTTAAAAGACTATCATTAAGAGAATGCATCTCTACTGTATTCAAAGCTTCTCCCCACACTGTATAGTGGAACATCAGCATATAAGCCGCTTCTCTTCCCTCAAAGTTGTAGTCCTTATAGGTCTCTATGTTTTTCAACACTTCTATTATAAACCTCAAGAAATGCACACTTCGCATAAAGCTTAGTCTGCCTAAGGCATTGGCAAGCTTCAGTTCATCTGGATAATCACTTGCTTTCAACACGCCTGCTTCGATGCACAGTCTATAATAACTACCATTGATTGTCTTACCGTGAAGCTTTATTTTAATCTTATAGATTTCAGACAAACTCAGTCCATATACCTCAACAAATTCAGCTACTGAGCCTATTTTACCTTGGCTGTAATGGTAATCCTTAATTTTTTCTATAATCCCTTTTTTATTATTAATATACCCATCAATGTTTCGCAAGATATATTCCTTTGCCACCTTTTCCATATAAATATGGCAACCTTTAGGTAGTAAAAAAGATCCTTTTTCGATGCCGTCTTTTAGTTCTTTGCCACGTGCATGGCTTAGTGCTTGAAACTTTTCATAGTAATTATAGCTTTTATGAGCATGTCCTACATAGTCAAGTACAGTTAAGCACTCTTTTTCCGGTGACAAACGTAGCCCTCTCCCTAATTGTTGTATAAATACAGTCAAACTCTCTGTCGGACGAAGGAAAAGTACAGTATTAACATCTGGAATATCTACCCCTTCATTAAAGAGATCAACGGTAAAAATGAAGCTAATCTTTCCGTTGTTAAGCTCTGCAATCGCACGCTGTCTTTCTTCTTCTGAATGATTCCCTTGTAAGAATACGGATGAAATCCCTTTTCTATTAAAGTATTCCTCCATAAACTCACCATGTGCAATGGATGCGCAAAATCCTAGGCCTGTCACACGGTTTATATCTGTTAAATACGTCTGCATACTGCTAATCACAAGCTCTGCACGCTGGGTATCACCCGACACTAGTTTTCCTAAATCTTCTTTATTATAGCCCCCTCTTCCCCATTCAAGATTTGAATAATCTACACTATCTGTTATACAAAAATAATGAAAAGGCGAAAGAAGCCCATAATCAATTGCCTCTCCCAGTCGCATCTCAGCGGCAATTCTATCATCAAAATACTCTAATACATTCTTACCATCCATACGCTCCGGTGTAGCTGTTAAACCGAGCAATAGCTTAGGCTGGAAGTATTCAAGCAAGGCTTGATAAGATGCCGCAGCTGCATGATGAAACTCATCGATAACAATAAAATCGTAATAGTCAGGTTCTAAGTTTTCATAGAACTTCTTAGAATTAAAAGTCTGTACAGTCACAAATAAATGAGATAACTCCTTAGCATTTCTACCATTGTAATACAACTCCCCAAAGTTCCAATCCATCAGCACACGCCTAAAGGTATTGATACTCTGTGTTAAAATCTCTTGCTTATGTGCAACAAAAAGCAGGCGACATGCTTCACCCCTATGTTCTCTTCTAAAGCGTTTATAATCTAAAGCTGAAATAACGGTTTTCCCTACACCAGTTGCTGCAACTACCAGATTCTTGGTACGTCCATACACCGTTCTTTCTACCTTTAGCTTCTCTAAGATTTCCTTTTGAAAATAGTTAGGTGTAATGGTCGATTGTATTTCAATACCCGACTCACCCTTGTATCTCTCACCTTCTAATGCCTTTTTAAGTTTCTCTCCTTGTTGCTCTGTAAAAGTAATGAACTCATCATCATGCCAATAGGAATCAAAGATCGCCTCAAACTTGTCCATCACATCTTTAGAGTCTCTTTCGGTTACCTTTACATTCCACTCCAAACCATTGACTAGGGCCGAATGAGAGAGATTGGAAGAACCTATGTACGCTGTTGAAAAGCCTGTATCTCTATGAAACATATAAGCCTTGGCATGGTGCTTTGTTCGCTTGGTATCATAGGAAATCTTAACCTCTGTATTGGGTAGCTTGGACAAGAATTCAATGGCATGATAATCTGATGCCCCCATATAAGATGTTGTAATCACTCTTAGCTTCCTATCTTTCGTGTAGGTTTCAAGTGCTTCCTTCAGACATCGGATACCAGACCACTTGATAAAGGATACCAATAGGTCTACACGATCACTACTTAACATCTCAAGTCTAAGCTCATCATATAAGTTAGGCTCATTCTTCGCATTAGTAAATAGCATGGTCTGTGAAAGAGGTGTAACGGGCCTATTCTCCTTCGCAGGTCCATTAATGGCATAAAGCATTTTTGCCTTGTCGACAACATTTTCCCTTTGGAACTCTTCTCCCCTATCTTCTTCTATTAAGTTAATCATCTGATTAACAAGCCTTACCTGTCTTGCAACCTTGTCCTCTTTTTTTATATTACGATCTTCCTCAATTTGCCTTAATGCTAATTGTGTCACCTCTGTCAAATGAGCCGTTAATACCACATCAGCCTCCGCCTCTTGCACAAATGCAGTCTCTACTTCATCTGTAATCTGCTGTAAATTTTCCTCTATCTCATTGGTAACAATCTTCTCATATAGTCCCCGCTTCACTGCATTCCCTCCATGTCCTAAACCATTTTTCTTATAGTTTCTATTCTACTATATTTTTACAACTAAAATAACCCACGAATTTCTAACTACATTGTCAGAAATTCGTGGGTTATAACCATGGAGGTGATTTGTCGCAAGAACAACTCACGAACTTACTATTGAATTGTGTGGTTCTTGACACAGTTATGGTAAACTTGTTTACCATTTACTCATTAGTCAAGAGTTCTATTAGGCTCATATTGGAAGTTCTCCACACATTAAAAAGCATAACGAAGATAAACCTCATTTTTTAAATATCGTGTTTATTTTCAGCTCCCTACCCTTAACTTACGAAAAATGCTATGGTTGCAATAATCCATAAGTGAGCTGGATAAAAAGTATAGAAGAAATACTTACTCAACACACTCTTTGGCCCTCTTTCCCCATTATATAAATAAAGGAATGGAATCACAGAGATAAAAAACCAGTCACTATTAAACATAAGCATCCGCACTGTATCCTGCCATATGCCCATATCTTGGTAAGACATCAAAAATAATAAGATACTAAAAATACTCAATACAAGGTTTCTCACCTTTATTTTATTTCTAAACCCATAACAGATGAGCATAAATGGAATAACCACTATTCCACCCTCTGTAAAGAACATTCCTACCCCAGTAACAACAATCCCTATGATGATTTTTATACCTAGTAGAAACTTAGCGTTTAATTTGTTTCCATTCGTAACAAAATACCAAATATTTAATGCCAATATACCCATAGCTAAGGTGAGGAAAATATTATTACTCACATAAATCCCCTTTGATGTATAAAGATCAGTGAACAAATTATTCCCTAGTGACATAATCCCTGCCCATAAAAACAATCTACCATTGTACTTGAGACGGCTTCTTGTATACACAAACCCTTCAATAGCCATATAGGCAAAAAATACAGAAACGCACCGCGTCAGAATGTGAAATACCCCTGCCAAATCTGCTGAAATTAATCTTGGAACATGGTTTAAATGGTCAAAAACCATGAGGATTGACATAAATAACTTTAATTGTAATGCATTATATCTTTTCACAAATTCTCCTTCTATTTCTTTATTCTTACCACCTCTACTAACATACCTAAATTTTTGATAACATGCCATTTCATTAGCTTACATCTATCGAACAATTTTGTAAGATTTCTTTTCCCTACTGGTCACTGGTAATACAATATTGTGTATCCCTTGTTGTGAGATAAACTGTAGTAAGGTTCAAGGCTACGCCTATCCTAAAGCTACCTGCCACCTGACATTTTATCACAGCCTTACTTATTTTCTTTATTATTCACATTATATTCTATTTGCCCTAAGTTATAAACCATTCTTTTCTTAAAACTCCAAAACCCCCGAACCTAGTTTCCTAAGTTCGAGGGTTTAGTTCATGGAGGTGAGTCGCATCTCCTGATTTTCTCAAAATCAGAATAATTTATCTTAACTTAACAAATCCCTCATTTGTTAGCAAGCTCCACAAGTTCTTCTATTATTAGTACAATCTCATCAAAGCCTTGTATTTGTTCTTTAGTCATTTTTTTAGATATCTCATTACCATGTTTATTCTCATTATATTTTCTTGCTTGTAACCCTTGTTCAATAGCTTTTTGTTTTGCAAATTCTAGTTCTTTTTTGGGGTCTATTTTATAATTCTCTATGTTTATTAAATCTACTGGAATCTTTAATATATCTCCTACTAGTTCTAAAGAAAAGTAGTTTTCTAATTCACCATTCAATACTTTTATTCTATTTTTATTTTTAAGGAAAGTATGTTTTTGTTCTAAGTATGTTTTTATCTTTGCTACATTATCTTTCGAATGATTATCAGTATCTAGCACAACTAGAAAATCAACTTTAAAGTCACTCAATATATTTGCATTCGCATACCATTCAATATTCTTACATCCACTCATCTCTATAAAATAAATTCCTAGTTGTCTATAATTATATCCTAAAGTTTGCATCCAGTTCTGAAATGCATATTTGTCAGAAATACCTTCTACAAGACAGCAGACTTTTCCTGTTATCACTTCACTAATTTTCATATTCTCCCCTAATTCTGACTCAATATCAGCTTCAGGAATATGTTGTAATGATATAGTTCCATTAATACCTTTAATGAGTACTATAATATCTTCTTTATCACTTTCATCTATAAATAATGTAGAGTGTGATGTAAGAATAATTTGATTCCCTTTACTCGTTAATTCTTTTAATGCATAAAACAGTTCTCGTTGCGCACTCAAATGTAAAAATGCTTCTGGCTCCTCAAACAAGTATAGTACATTTTGATTTGCTAGATGTTTTTCATCTACATTGCCCTTGCTCATTTTTTCTAGAACTACTTGAATTTGATTTTGCGCTCTTAATGCTGCTATTAGTACAGACCTTTGAATTCCACTCCCCCTATTTTGCAATTCAGTTTGTACTCCTTCTGCATTTTCCATAAACATAGTAAAAGAAAATCCTTTAGATATATCTAACGGCTCTATCTGCTGACACAATTTATCCTCAAAGGCTGCTTGTTCTTTCAAGTTAGTTTGTACTATCTCTAATATTTTATTATTAATATCTTCTACTTTAGTTGAAATTATATCCAATGCTGCTTCACTTTCTTTATCAACTTTTAACCACTTTTTAACTGTGCTTCTAAATATTTTTCCAAACACTGTAGATTCTGAAGTAAGCTTTTGCTCATTAGTATGATCTTGAGAAGCTGGAATAAATATAACTTCTGGAAATCTTATTTTCATTTGCTTCCAAATCTCTACTTCTTCTATCCATTCTTTTTTTCCTTTTAAACCTTCTAAAGATACTTTCACCTTTCCCCTTAGCTCTTCTATTACGTCTACTTTACTTGGCTTTTTTACAGGGAACTCTATCCCTATTTGTGAACCTATCTTTTTTAATCCTGTATAATTTTCTAACTCATCTTCAGTTGGCAATGCTAGCTCTTTCCATATATATACGTTGCTTTTAATTTTTGCTTTTTCATCTAATTGATAAATTTGTTTTACCTTTATTACTCCTTCATCTTTAAGATGTTCAAAACCTTCTTCTTCAAAATATAATTCTATTTCCACTAAACCTTGAGAATCATTCTTACTGAAATCGTCTACTCCAAAGTTTTCATCTCCAAAAAAAATTCTTATTGCTCTAAGCACACTTGATTTGCCTATATCATTTTTACCAACTATAGTTAACATATTATTTACCATAACTGCTTCGAATACATCTATTCCTCTAAACCCTTTAACTTTTAAATATCTTATATTCATGTTTTCCCCCTAATAATAAAAAAACTTGCCAGCATATCATATCTTCACTGTACAAGGATTAGTCAATTTATCTCTAGTTTTCCAATTTAAGTAATTCTCCTTAAAACTCCAAAATCCTCGAAACACTCTTTTATCAGAGTATTTCGAGGATTTAGTTCATGGAGGTGAGGGGAATCGAACCCCTGTCCGAAAGCCCGTATATTGTGGTCTCTACCATCATAGTCACTGTTTTAACATTCCCTCCATGAACCGCCCAGAGACAGGCTGTTCACTTCAGTAGCTTCATGGTTACGGCATTGTGGGCAAAGCTTAGCACAAGTCGTTCCCCGCTGAGTCGGAGTCTCGTTCTAGGCTGCGGGTGACCTAGAGGAGACTAGCAGCATTAAGCTGCTAATGCAAAATTATTATCTGCGTTTAATTTAAATGCCAGCTTTTAACGTAGACTCCGGCGTTCTACGGATGGCTGCCCCGACATACGTGACCCCCGTCGAAACCAGTGCACCCCCTTATTAGATAAGGGTATTCGCTGGGGAATACACATACATGTAGGCAAAGCTTAAGTCTTAAATGTTCTTGATCTTGAACTCACGCTCGTTAGCACGGCGCATGTCTTTCTTAGCAATATCGTCACGTTTATCGTGAAGCTTCTTACCACGTGCAAGACCAATTTCTACTTTGACTAAACTTCCTTTGATGTATACTTTAAGTGGTACGATAGTCATACCTTTTGTGGAAACCTCACCGACTAGTTTGTTGATTTCCTTTTTGTGAAGGAGGAGTTTACGTGTACGAAGGGGTTCTTTGTTAAAGATATTCCCTTTGTCATAAGGATTGATATGCATATTGTAGATGAAGGCTTCTCCATCTTTAATACGGATAAAACTTTCCTTAACTGAGCCACTGCCTTGGCGGATGGACTTTACTTCTGTTCCAACCAGTACAATGCCTGCTTCAAACGTTTCTTCTATAAAATAATCGTGATAAGCTTTTTTGTTTTGTGCAATAAGCTTATAGGCATTTGGATTCTTCGCCATGACTGTTTCTCCTTCTTCTAAAATGTAGTGCATATGTTATTATAACATATCCTACTCATTTTTCAAGTAGGTGCCGTATACTATTTCTTCCTATTATAGAAGTGTTTGCTATAGAAGTATTTGGAGTCCTTTCTCTTCTTCACTATAAGCATTGATCGCTTCACCTTCATCTTCTACTCCTATAAGTGTTTTGAGTACTTCAACATTTTCTTCCCATACGTCTTGAAGTTGTTCAATCACGTTTTCTTGCTCACGAGTAGATGTAGGCTCTACTGTATATTTACTTAAAATTGCTCCTCCTATTACAAGTAGGCCTATGGCATAAGCTATCTTTCTATTCCTTTTAGTTTTCGACTCCATGTAGAGTACTCCTTTCATAATCTGGTTCTATTTATTAGTCCTTATATACACAAAGACCAACTGCCAAACTTTCCTATACAAGTTTGATGCAGTTGGCCATATTTTATACCTTTTTATTTAATTTTTCTTCTACATCTTTATTCCATTCAACTGGAATGGAGAGCATAGTAATCGTGTGTTCTTCTTGTCCATTGAGTAAAAAGCCTGCTACATCATAGGCATAGGTATCTCCTATAACTTGAATTTCATGGGCCTTAATATACTCTACCAACTTCTTATAGAAAGGTTGTACATCCCACTCCCCCCGTACCCGTAGTGCCACATAGTAGCCTGCTGGCTTCTCATGATAATATTGATTGTCACTTCGTCGATCAATACATGTGTAAATGTGACTAATAGCCTCCATCCCTTGTAATGTATGATTTTGTGGAATAATAGCCCCCAACTGATAATCTGAATTCACATCATACTTTTGGCAGATGTCATGTTGTTTTTGAAGCATGGCTACAAAAGTCATATCTTCATCCTCATTGGATTCAAACTCTCTTGCTGGGATAGCTAGTAAATGTTCTTTTTCAAAATAGCAAATGGTAGGCTCGCCATCTACAAATTCATTAGAGTTGCCTATTTCTATATTGGCGATGGACTTTCTTATGACCTGTTCCATCTGCTCAATTTCTTTTTTCTTTTCTTCTAAAATTTCTTGTTGCTTCTTCAGAACTTCTAATACTTTATCAGGATGTTGCTTAGCTAAGTACGCTTTAATTTCCGCTAATGGTGTACCCGTCTTCTTCAAAATATGAATCATATGATAGTCATAAAACTGTTCTACATCATAATATAAGTAGCCTTTTTCACTTTCATATAATGGCACCAAAACCCCTAAATTTCTATAATGGCGTAACGTCTCTTTGGAAGTCCGACAGAGTTTTGCAAACTCACCTGAAGACAGCTTGGTTCTATTCGTTGATTGCATCTTTCTATCTCCTTTAATTTTTCACTTGACCGTGTGGTTACCACACACTTTATTATAACCTTGTTACAAAAATAAACTATAAAGGAGACACATATTATGACTTCATCTTATCAACGCCCTGTTACCTTTAAAAATATTATGCGTTTTGCCATTCCTACTATTATCATGTCTGTATTTACTTCCTTATACACCATGATTGATGGCTTATTTGTATCTAACTTGATTGGTACTCAGGCACTTTCTTCTATTAATTTAGTTGCCCCTATTCTTTCTTTGATTACTGCTATCTCAGCCATGCTTGCTACCGGTGGTAGTGCGGTCATTATGCGAAAGATGGGCGAACAAAAAGCATCCGAAGCTAAGCAAGACTTCACCATGCTCATCTTGACTAACGTGGTCATTGGAGTGGTAATGATGATTTTAGGCTACCTCTTTATGGATACCATCTTTACATCGATGAACATCTCACCTAATGTGCTTAACTACTGCAAAACTTACTTATCACATTATTTACTTTTCACTATTCCAGTTTTACTTATGTATAACTTTTCTCTCTACATGATTGCAGCAGACAAATCTAAGCTTTCTCTTATTTGCTCTATTGCTGGGGGTGTTACAAACATTGTCTTAGACTACTTATTAATTGCTGTCTTGGATATGGGGATTGGTGGCGCTGCCATTGCTACAGGTACAGGTTACTCCATTACAGCCATTGCTGGTCTTATTATCTTCTCCAACAAGAAAAACCTTTTACACTTTGTAAAGCCTGTTTTCAGATGGCGTACCCTTGTTAAAACCTCCACCAATGGGATTTCTGAGATGGCCACCTCCCTTGTAACAGGTGTTGTGACCCTCATGTTCAATGCTGCTATGCTGAAATATGTAGGCGAAGACGGCGTTGCTGCCATTACCATTATCATGTATGTATTAATGTTTGCCTGCTCCTTCTACACTGGTTATGCCTATGGTGTTGCACCTATGATTAGTTATTATTACGGAGAAGATAACCACGACAAGCTACGTCGTCTTATTAAACTCAGCTTCACCTTCATTGGAAGTGTTTCTATCCTCTCAGCTATTGGTTCTTTTATTGCCACACCACAGATGGTCAGTATCTTTACACGACCAGATAATCCTGTTTATGATATTGCCATTACAGGGAATAAAATTTGCTCACTAGCTTTACTCTTTGTAGGGTTTAACATCTTTGCAAGTGGTATGTTTACAGCCTTATCTAATGGGATTGTCTCCGCAGCACTAGCCCTTTCACGTTCCTTTGTCTTTATGGTAATTGCCATTAGTATCCTTCCCCTTGTATTTGGCATTACTGGACTTTGGTTTGCAACACCATTTGCTGAATGCTTAGGTCTCCTTATGGCTGCCTTCTTTTTTAAAAGATATCAAAAACAGTATCGCTATTAATCAAAAAGCTGTTGCCTAATGAGGCAACAGCTTTTGTATTTAAATTTTATTTTCAATTTTTAGCTTTTCAATCATAAGCTTAATAGCTGTATAGGATACTTCTTCTGGAAGCAACTCTTTAATCGGTTTAAGTAACGTAATACCTACTTGTCCTATAGCCGCTTCAATAAGAGGTTCTTGTTCTGGTGTCATAAACTGATAGAAGTCTATCTCTAAGCCTTCTTCCACACATTTGACAAGATGATTATCTACAGTAAAACGTGAGAGACCTCTTTCTTTTGCAATCTCATCTAGAGATATGCCTTCTTTGTACATCTGATAAGTCGTTAAGTGGCTATCTTTCTTACTTTCTTTCTTAGCTGTCTTACTTGTTGTACTTCCCTTTTCCTTTTTGGCTTCTCTTACTTCTGGCTTAATGATTTGATTTTCTTGCACGTAATTATTGATAAGAAGTTCAAAGACTTTTCCGTACTTCTCATACTTGGCTACCCCAATCCCATTAATGGCAAGCATCTCTTCTTGTGTGGTTGGGTAGTACTTGCACATCTCACTTAAAGTTGCATCTGAAAAGACAATGAATGGTGGAATATGATTTTGCTCTGCCACTTGCATACGTAAATGTTTTAATTGTTCTAGAAGTTGTAGATCTACTGGTAAGCTCTCCACTTCTGGGACTCTTTCTTTTTCAGATACACGAAGGGCAATACGCATATTCACTTGTTTTTGTCCTTTTAAAACCTCATAGCTAAGGGGTGCTAACCTTAATATGGGGAACTTATCTCCATCTAAGGCAATATACTTTTCTGCAATTAAGAAAGACATCATTTCCTTAATCATCTCTTTACTATATTCACGCATAATGCCATAAGTAGATAAAGTCTGGAATCCAAACTGGCGAATCTTCTCCGTATTGCCTCCTTTAAGTACATCAATCACAAGAGTCATCCCAAAACGTTCACCCATACGTTTGATACAAGATAAAATCTTTTGTGCTTCTATGGTGATGTCTTCTTGAGCAATCTCACTGTTACAGTTGCCACAGTGGTCACATAGCTTAGTTGGTGATTCACCAAAGTAACGTAAGATGGCATTTCTTAGGCACCCCTCTGTGTTACAGTAATCCACCATCTGATTAAGCTTTTCATATTCTAAAGATAAATCTACCCCTAAGCCCGCATTTTCGATTAGCAAACGGTTGGTCATAATATCTGAAGAAGCATACATTAATGTACATGTAGACTCTAGACCATCACGGCCTGCACGCCCTGCTTCTTGGTAGTAACTTTCCATATTTTTTGGCATGTTATAGTGAAGGACGTAGCGAATATTAGATTTATCAATCCCCATACCAAAGGCATTAGTTGCAATCATAACACTAGCACGGTCATATAAGAAGTACTCTTGGTTCATATTACGCTCGCTTTCACTAAGCCCTGCATGGTATCTTACCACTGTCATGCCTTTTGAAAGGAGTTTTTCATATAGAGCATCTACACTCTTTCTTGTGGAACAATAAATAATTCCACTTTCTCCTTCATGCTTTTTAAGATAATCCAGTGTCCATTCTAGCTTACGCTTCGGTCTTTCTACTTCAAAGTATAAGTTAGGGCGGTCAAAACCTGTGGTAATGCAATATGGGCCCTGAAGCTCTAATAATGCCAGCATATCTTCCTTAACTTTAGGTGTGGCAGTTGCTGTAAATGCACCAACTACTGGGCGATGTGGTAGACTTCTAATAAAGTTACCAACACCTCTATAACTTGGTCTAAAGTCATGTCCCCATTGACTCACACAGTGGGCCTCATCAATAATGACATAGTCTATAGGCAGTTCTCTACATAAGCTGACAAAGTCATAAGACTCTAGTCGTTCTGGTGCCACATAGATCAGCTTATATCTTCCTTCTCTTGCATCCTCCATTACCTCTCTATAGGCATGGGCACTGAGTGTACTATTAAGAACAGCAGCTTCTACCCCCATCTCTCTTAAGGCATCCACTTGGTCTTTCATTAAAGAAATTAAAGGCGAAATGACCAAACTTACACCGCTCCCGCATAAAGCTGGTACTTGATAACAAATAGACTTCCCTGCACCTGTTGGCATAATGCCTAGTACATCTTGTCCATTTACCAATGCCCCTATAATTTCTTCTTGTCCTACTCTAAAACTACTATATCCAAAATATTGTTTTAAAATCTCTAATGGTCTCATATGTTCTATCCTTTGCATCATTACTCTTATCTCTTACTATAGCTCATTTTGCCCTACTTCTTCAACCTCTCTTCTTATAGAGAAGCTTCTTTATATAAGAAAATATAAAAATATAAGAACATCTAAAAAGGTGCTGCATCTACTTCTCATGCAACACCCCCATTTGCTTTATCATTTTAAGCTCTATTTCTACTCTATTATATCCCTATTACTCTGTATATACCTACTACTTATACCTTTTCATTTTTTTAACCTACTTTGAAATAATTAATCTTCTCTTGAAGTACTCTCGCGCTGGTCTCAAGTTCTTCACTACTTGCAGAGCTTTCTTGAGCATTACCGGATGTTGTCTGTACCAACCCAGAAATCTCTTCTACAACTGTGGTAATCTCATTAACGGCTTCGGATTGAATCTCTGCTGCCTCAGCAGTCTTTTTAACACTCACAATAACTGTATCAATACTTTCAACAATTTTGTTAAAGGAAGCTGTCGTGTTAGTGATAATCTGCGCACTACCTTCTACTGTGTGAAGTGTTGCCCCTACCAACTCTGCAGTTTGCTTTGCCGCTTCCATGCTACGTTCTGCCAGAGACTTCACTTCATTGGCAACTACTGCAAAGCCGCGCCCTGCTTCTCCTGCACGAGCTGCTTCTATAGATGCATTAAGAGCCAGTAAATTGGTCTGCGCTGCAATCTGGTCAATCACTTGGATGATCTCTGAGATTTGTCCTGCTGATACTTGTATATTGACAATAGCTTGTTCCATATTATGCATTTGGGTTGTACCTTGCTCGATCTCTTCTATCACATCTTGAGCAATCTCATCCATCTTCTTGGCATGTCTACTACTACGTCTAATCTGTTTAGCCATATCCCCTATGTTCGTGTTAATTTCTTCTACTGAAGCAGCTTGTTCTGAGGCTGATGTTGCAAGCTCATTGGCTGTTTCTGCTACTCTCTTAGATTGTCCAAAGACATATTCAGATACATGATGAATCTCTTCCATAGTTCCTTTTAAGGTCTGTGCAATGGAATTGAGTGATTGCTTAATAGGTGCAAAGTCTCCTTCATACTCTAAGTGACTTACTACAGTTAAGTCACCATCTGCAAGACGCTGTAAAACATCATCAATATCTTTCACATAGGTTGCAAAGCTTCCTATCACCTCTTGCAATGATAGATAAAGGGTTTCAAGTTCATCTCCTGTTTCAATAGGTTCTACTACAGAAGTTAAGTCGCCTTTTTGTAATTGCTTTGCACGCTCTGTTAGGGCTTCAAGTGGATGAGTAATGTTATAGGCTAATTTACGTATAGCACTCATTCCTAATATTAAAGATCCAATACAAAGTCCAATCATCACTACTGCTAAAATACGTATTTCCTGATACACTTCAGCATTAGGTAATGCCACACCTACTGACCATCTGGTACTTGGGATGGGCTCATAACCTACAAAATATTTTTTCCCTTCTAATTGATAAGTGTCTATTCCTTTCTCACCATTTACCATATGAGTATGTATACGTGAAAGAGATTGATACGCCTTATCCTCATCGGCTAATGCAATCACATTTTCTTGACTATTTACTCTTTCCATATCTAAATGCGCGATAGTGGTACCGTTACCATTTATGATGAAAACTTGACCCTTCTCCCCTACTTTGCTCTCTCTAATCATATCTGTAAGTTTCTCTGCATCAAAAGTTGCAACTAAAACATTGACCATTTCTTTTTCATAATACACAGGTGTTGCAATATCAAAACTCATTTTTCCTGATAGCGCATTGAGGCTAGGCGTTGAAATATAAGTCTTGCCAGTCAATGCTTGTTTAAAAGCATCTGTATCTTTTATATTTGCCTTTTTGCCATCTTGTCTAAGTATTTCCCCTTCTGTTGTTGCCATAACAAGTGTATCTGCATCTAAGTACTCTCTATTTTCTTCAAGTGTTCCAAACTTAGCACTCATCCAAAGTGATGGATCTGTAATATGATCAAAGCTTGCTACATTTATCATCACACTTGTATAGAATTCTAATTTGTTCTCTATAGATTTTGTCGTCATACTTACTAGCTCTGGCATCATATGCTTCACCACTGAATTCACCGTAATAGCCCCCACAGATATAGCTACTACTGTTAATAAAGAGGTGATAATAAGCAAAATCTTAGAAAACTGTATAACCATTTTTTCTCTTATTCCCCTTTTTCTCCCCTGCATCTGCTTCCTCCTCAAATTTTATGATTAGTTTTGACTTATTATTGGAACTTTTCACCCAAAATAACTAAATTTAGTATATAATATTGTATAATTTTATTCAATCATTTTTATACAAAAAAAGGCACTGCATCTTAATACAATACCTTTTGATTTTCTAATTAACTTTAAAATGATTAATTTTCTCTTGGAGTACTTTTGCACTATTTGCAAGCTCATCACTACTTGCTGAACTCTCTTCGGCATTGGCTGCTGTGGTTTGTACAAGCTGAGAAATCTCATCAATCGCTGCTGTAATATCTGTTACTGCTTCAGATTGACTGTGTGCAATCTCTGCACTTTTCTCAACACTTGCAATAACTGTATCAATGCTTTCTACGATTTTATTAAAGGACCCTGTGGTCTTTGTAATAATCTCTGTGCCACCTTCTACAGACTGAACCGTTGCATCTACTAATTCAGTTGTTTGTTTTGCTGCTTGCATACTGCGTGCAGCAAGGTCTTTAACCTCATTAGCAACTACTAAGAAGCCGCGTCCTGCATCCCCCGCACGTGCTGCTTCTATGGAAGCATTGAGGGCTAGAAGATTAGTTTGAGCTGCAATCTGGTCAATGACTTTAATGATTTCAGAAATTTCTCCCGTTGAAGCTTGAATCTTAACAATGGCTTCTCCCATCTGACGCATTTGACCCGTACCTTGTTCAATCTCAACCATTACAGTTTGTGCAACTTCATTAACTTGTTGTGCATGATTGCTACTTGTTTTGATTTGGTCTGCCATATCATTAATAGTTGCATTCATCTCTTCTATAGAAGCTGCTTGCTCTGTGGCTGAAGCCGCAAGTTCTGTTGCTGTTTCTGACACTCTACCTGCTTGTTCTAATACATGCTCAGATACATGGTGAATTTCTTTTATCGTTGTATTAAGTTTATTCCCAATCATATTAAGAGACTGCTTAATAGGTGCAAAGTCTCCCTTATACTCGATTTGACTGGCTACAGTTAAGTCGCCTTCTGCTAGGTTATGTAAGACATAGTCTATATCTTTAATATACACCGCTATACCTCTCATCATATCTCTAAGTGAAATAAAGAGGGTTTCAAGTTCATCTTTTGTTTCAATAGCTGCTATCGTTGAGCTTAAGTCACCTTCTTGCATCTTTTTAGCACGCTCTGTTAAGCTTTCAATAGGTTGTGTAATGGCGTAAGCTAATTTACGTATAATTCTTCCACCTACTACTAAACAAACAATACAAAGAACAAGCATAATGGCTACGAGCATACGTAATTCCTTGACTACTTCATAATTGGGTAACGAAATGCCTACAGACCACTGCGTACCTGGTATTGGCCCATAACCTGATATATATTTTTTCCCACCAAATTTATATGTATCCATCCCAAGCTCACCATTAATCATCTTTTCATGAACACGAGATACTGTTTTATATTTTTTATCTTCTTGTGCTAAAGTCATGATGTTTTCTTGGTTGTTCACACGGTCTGTATCTAAATGGGCTATTGTTGTACCTGTTTGATCAATAATAAATGCACGCCCATTGTCGCCAATTTTTAATTCACTAATCATCTCTGTTAACTTGCCTGCATCAAATGTGGCAACTAAGATGTTGACCATCTCACCATTGTAATAAATAGGTGTAGCTACATTAAAGCGCATGGTTTCTGATACAGGATTAAATTGTGGTGAAGAGATATAGGTTTCACCTTTTTTTGTGTGCATATACACATCCGTATCTTTAATGCTCGCCTTCTTACCATCTTGTCTAATAATATCGCCATCCATAGTCGCCATTACCAATGTGTCTGCATTGATATAAGCTCTATTTTCCTCTAGTTCCCCAAACTTCTCACTCATAGGAATATCTGGATCAGCAATTCCTTCCATCTTCGCCACATTGGTTACAACATTTTTAAAGAGCTCTAGCTTATTTTCTATAGCTGAAGCTGTCATTGTAACAATCTCTGGCATCATCTCTTTCACTGTATTATTCACAGTAGTATAACCAATGGATATGGCAACGACTGTAAGCAAAAGTGCTGTAAATAATAAAATCATAGAAAATTGTCTTTCAATTTTTTCCCTAATCGATTTGTGTACCCTTTTCATCTTCTCCTCCTGTTGTCTCATTTGTATAATTTCTTTTTTACAACTTTTACGCCCTAACTTACTATACAATAGTAAACAATTTTATTCAAATATAACCTTATATTTTTATTTTTTGTAGGATTTGCGCATAACATTTTCTATACCTATCTACTTAATTTACAAATAGACGTATAGAAATTTATTTTTAAAAGGGCTATACTAATAGGATGTGTTTACACAACAGTGGATTCAATTAAAAATTTAATATAGGGGGTTATACTTTCATGCAAAACAACAATTCAAGATCTGAAAGATTAGGTACAATGCCTGTTGGAAGATTGCTTGCAAGTATGTCTATACCAGCTATCTTTTCTATGTTGGTACAGTCATTGTATAACGTTGTCGATAGTATTTTCGTATCTCGTATTGGCGAAAATGCATTAACAGCGGTTTCTCTTGCCTTCCCACTTCAAATGCTTATTATTGCATTTGCACTTGGTGTAGGTGTTGGGGTTAACTCACTGATCGCTCGTAAATTGGGCGAAGGTGACAAAGTTGTGGCATCTAAAATTGCAAGTACAGGTTTCTTTGTAGCGATTATGAATGCCATCGTCTTTATGCTCATTGGTATTTTTGCAACACGCTTCTTTATGGGCCTTTTCTCAAACGATGCAACAATTATTGATATGGGGACATCTTACTTACAAATCGTACTGATCTTCTCATTTGGGATCTTTGTAGAGATTACTTGCTCTAGAACTTTACAAGCTACAGGTAATATGATTATTCCAATGTTCTCTCAACTTATTGGTGCGGTTACCAATATTATTCTCGATCCAATCCTTATCTTTGGATTATTCGGGCTTCCAGCAATGGGGATTAAGGGAGCTGCTATTGCAACAGTTATCGGGCAAATTTGTGCCATGATCTTTGTACTTGTGATGTTCCACATTAAATCACATGAAGTACATTTACAAATTAAAGGCTTCAAACTTGAAAAAGAACATATTATTGATATCTATAAAGTTGGTTTCCCAGTTATCGTTATGAATGCAATCGGTTCTGTAACAACTACATTCTTAAATGGTATCTTAATGGCCTTCTCTTCTACAGCAGTTGCCATCTTTGGGATCTACTTTAAGCTTCAATCCTTCATCTTCATGCCAGTATTTGGTTTAACTCAAGGCGCAATGCCTATTATGGGTTACAACTTTGGTGCTAACAACAAGAAACGTTTTATTCAAACCTTAAAACTAACACTTACAACTTCCTTCATTATTATGCTTGCAGGAACAGGAATCTTCTGGTTACTTCCAGAACAACTTCTTGCACTCTTTGATGGAAGTCCAGAAATGGTTCAAATGGGTATTTATGTTTTACGCGTACTTAGCCTTTGCTTCATTCCTGCATCTATCGGGATTACCCTTTCAACTATGTTCCAATCTATTGGACATGGTTTCAAATCATTGGTTATGTCCCTTTTACGTCAGCTCGTACTCATCATTCCATGCGCATGGCTCTTTGCTCAATTCGTAGGATTAGATGCCGTATGGTTCTGCTATCCAATTGCAGAGATTGTTTGTGCCGTTATCTTTATGCCACTTGCAATCGTTGTTGTAAAAAAAGCTTTCGCTGCTAAGTCAGTTGAAAACGAAGATGAAAACAATGCTGGTAACGAAGACGAAGTACCAGCACTTTAATCACATATAGTAAAAAGGGTGTTGCAATCACTGCAACACCCTTTTTCTATCCTTTATTGTTGTACGCTTGGTACACTTCTTAAGCTTTCATAAGCATTTTGAATACGAACAAGTTCATCTTCATTGAATTTTTTTGAAATATATCTTGCTTGCTCTATACGTTTGTGAGATTTCTCTACTTGCTCTTCAAAAATCTCAATCTCTCTAATATTTTTTCCTTTTGCTACATTCACTCTACGACGTACACTTAATATATCTTTAACCATTTGTTCTTTATTCATTACTTAAAAGTCTCCTTCTGTCTTGTCCATTGCTCGCTTCTATCTTATATAAAAACCTTCTTTTTGTAAACCCTAAGCCAGTATTCTACTTATTTTCCCATGTATCTATCACATTTTGAATATGTCCAATGTAGACGGCTCTTGTACTCGTATAACTGCCTAAGCCTTTTTGTACTACCTCTACCTGCTTACCCATTTGCTCTAACCCATACTTAAAAGATTCCTCATGGTCTCCCATCACATCTCTTAATATATGCATACCTGCTACAAGCATAAAAGGCACCACCGTAACCTTCTCATTTCTAAAAGGAAGCATCTCCAAATGACTCCTATCTTCTAAGGTTGTCACAATGCAGTTTAGTGTTGTCTTATCTAACATTTCTCTAAGCTGAGCATAGGATACATGGGCTTCATGGGTTGTACCATGTCCAAGTAAAAGAAGATCTGAATCTAGCCCACTGTAAAGGTCTTCAAGCTCCTTAACCACTTTTGCATAGTCCTGTTGTGTACTTAATAGTGCCTTCCCT
This sequence comes from Niameybacter massiliensis, assembly GCF_001282685.1. Classification (GTDB taxonomy): domain Bacteria; phylum Bacillota; class Clostridia; order Lachnospirales; family Cellulosilyticaceae; genus Holtiella; species Holtiella tumoricola. Next base: position 1,389,508 of record NZ_LN875035.1, read on the forward strand.
ACTGCAACTTGATGAATGCCTGCTTCTCCTTCATAGGCTTGTTGAAGTTCTAGCAATTTATCATATTCTATTCCTTCTATTAAAAAGAGGGGCTGAATAATAACTTTTTCATAGCCTTCTTGTTTCAACGCTTCCATACTTTCTTCTGGTGACAACATCTTTAGATTATGTTCTTTTAATAAACGCTTTCTCAAAAAACTTGATGAAAAACTTTCATACACATCCCAGTCACTAAAAGCTTCTTCAATGGCATGGATACATGGATTAATACTTTCTTTCTTCTGTTCTAAATAACTTGTTCCAAAGCTAACAACCAAAATGGCTTTTTTCATAGGTCTTCAACTCCTCTAGGTTTAAAGTAGCAAGGTGATTTAATATTTTTTTCTTCTCCATTTCATCTTGTACTTGTTGTAATACTTTTACTCTTAAACGTCTATGTACATCCATAAGTTCCACATAGGATGCATCATACTTTTCTTCTAATTCTTTTTTAATAAGGGCCGCTAGAGAAGGACTGGCTCCCCCTGTTGATACAGCAATCATCAAATCACCTCTTTTAAAGGAAGAAGGGACAATAAAACTAGAAAGTTCCTTATTATCTACCACATTACACAGTTTATTAGCACGCTTACAAAATGCTCCTACAGCTTGATTTGTCTCGTAATCATCTGTGGCTGCTACTACTAGAAAGCTATTGGCACAATCACCTTCTTCATAGCATTTATAAACAAGATTAACCTCTGGCCCTAGACTTTTAAACGCCTCTATAAAGCTTGGTGCAATAATATGTAAGTCACATTTCTCATTTTCTAATGCTACTGCCTTACGATATGCAACCTTGCCCCCACCTACTATTGTTACTTTCTTTCCTTCTAAATTCAGACATGCTGTATACATCTCTTGCCTCCATCTATTCCCTATTTTATTAAAAATTATGCTTTACCCTATCTTCTATATTCTCCCAAAAACACATCTTGGTCAAGGATTTTCCACATCAAAAAGGGCTACCTTTTGGCAGCCCCTTATTATCTATTAAAATTTTAATTTTAATCCTGACTCATATTTTTTATCATCTACAATAAGTCTTAAATCAAACTCACCTTTTAATCCTTCTTTATTTACATTGATCGTTACTGTACGATCATCTTTTGGTTGGAACGTACCTACACACATTGCAAGAAATGGTTTCGCACTTGTTGAAATATAATATCTATGCTCCTCTTCACCTCTTTCAAGTTGAAGCATAGCAAGTTGACCACGTTTGAATTTAGCCTCAAATACAATACGGTCTTCTTCTTCTACTACACTTGCTTCATGGAATGCAGGGATAAGCTCTCCTGTTATTTCTACGCCTGGAATCCCTGTTTCAAATTCTTCTGTTTTACCAATCTCACCGAGTACACGTCCTTTACCAAATGTAAGGTTCTCCCCTTCATGATAGAAACGCATTTTTTCTGCACGGTAGTAGTTAGATGGTAAATGCATTTCAAACATTACTTCCCCATCCATTATTTCTACTGTAATACTGTTAAGTTTGTTTTCTGGATCACTTAAATCCATATAAACAGGAAGTTCTTCACATGTTACACCATGATTGTAACCAATACCACCTGAGTGTACTAAGTAATACCCATCTCTATAGTATTCCACATTTGAGATATAAGAAGAATAGAAATGATTAGCCCTTTCCTTCCCAAATTGCCATACTTGCTCAATGGTCATATCTTCTGTATTAATACGGTATCTAACCCCACGTGAGAAGTTATCTCTATTAAGTACATAGTTTTCTTTATTTTTAGCTCTCCAGTGACCATTATCAAATACCATCACATCACCATCTGGAAGCATCATACAAGCATGTTGTTCATATTGCCAATCAAACTCGCCATTTCCTACAGGTGTAAAGAAGTACTTCTCTACCATTTCTTGTGGCCATCCTTCTGGGTCACCAATAATCCAGTTAAGATCTCCTGTTTCATAATCAATATTTATAACTGCATCTTGGTGTCTACCTGATAAGGTAAGAGAATTTGTACGTTTATCATACCAAACGGCATTATTGTGGAACCAGTCATGCTCACTCCAGCTACCTGACTTGGCTACATCTTGTGGAAGCACTTTTTTGTAATCCCAAGATTTGATGATTTCTCCTGTATTACGATCTACAAGAACACACATATCTTCTGAAGTTTTAGCATCTTTTTCTTGTGTTAAGATGAGTAAGTTGCCATCTTCCATTTCAAATTGATCATGGTGATAACTACCTGGAATACAATACTCTGTATAAACCTTACCCATTAGGCTCATTTCACATAATCCTGCTGTATAATAAGGTACCTTCATAAGACGATTAGAACCAATTAAAATATTTCCGTTTTTAGCACGCTTCATATCAAAGATAAAAGGTTCTACTAAATGCCAACGGCAATCCCCTCTATAATCATATCCTCCTGCAAGTGAGTCGCCAGATGGTGTGACAAACATAATTTGATCTTGCATGTATTCACTTGTTGTCTTGATATATGTAGCTTGATGAGGCATATCATTTAACTCATCTGTTTGCAATTTAATTTGTGTACTCTCCCCATTTGATAGTTTAATCTCTACAGTATTTTGGTAGTTTGGATATAGGCCTAAAATTGGAAGCTTATGTTCTGTACCTGCTTTAAATGTATGTGTAATATTTCCTGCTTCTTCTTTACCTTTTACAGTAATGGTAGCAGCAACAGATTCTTCAGTTCTAAACATAACAAGCGCTGTAAGAGGAGATACAAAATAAGGATTTACTTTTACATAAGGATTTTCTAAAGTATAGTGTCCTTCATTAAAAGTTTTTAACATCATTTGTTCTTGCTCGTACTGTCTATTAACTAAGTGGTCAATTTTTTCATACTTAATCGTTTCTTGTAACATATCTACACCTCTTTCATTAATTTGTTGTTAAAATTATAACATTTATAGCTTTAGTAAAAAACATCACGTGATATTTTTTAAAATTTTACTAAAATATATTCCAAATTTATCATTTTTCATTTAAAATATATTATATAATCACATTATTACTTCTTAAGATTTATATTTTATAGATATGAGGACACATATTATGACATCAAGAAATGTACATTTTGAACAACTAAAAAAAATCGGTGTCCATAGGATTGCCGTAAAAGATGAAGCACTTTATAATTCTGAACATGGTCATCACTTTGTCTACTGTCTGCTAGAGGGGGTATGTGCCCTTACTAGTATTTCCAGAAATGGCGATGAAAAGATTTACCAGTACTTTAAAGCTGGAGACTTATTAGGTTTCTCACCTATTTATTCACCTGCTTATAAAGATGATACTTTTTCTGCCTTTTCTATTATAGCTAAATCAGATTGCATACTTTATGAGATTCCCTATACTCAATTTACTTATTTTGTCAATACACATCCACATTTTTATCCTTGGCTTGTTGAAATAACACTACAACACTATGATGGTGTACTCGCTCATTTCCATCACTTAGAGCATGGTAATAATCTCTCTAACTTATGCAAAGCACTTCTAGAGCTGGCTTGTGTCAAAGATGGACAGCTTCATCTCCATAAATGTTTTTCATATGCTGAGCTCTCAAAATACATAGGTGTTCATGTTATAACAACCACAAGACTTATGAAACGTTTAAAAGAGGAAGGTATCATTTTCAAACGTGGGCATCATACGATTATCGCTGATAAGGCAAAACTTCTAGAGTACATTGAATAAATGTATAAATGAAGAGGCTATCCTAAATGGTATAGCCTCTTTATTTATAATTTTAGAGCAACCCTATAAGCTTCCAATATGGTACAACAATAAGGAAGAGATAGATCACACTAATAAGCATTTTTGTACTAAATGCTTTCATAAAGTCTTTAATATGGATAAGTCCGTAAGAGAAGCAAATCATATAAAGGGCATATTCATATGGCATAATAATTTGATCTAGCCCATTAAAGAATGTATATAGTACTGGCTCTACTCTTACACCCATATCTAGTGCCATTTGTGTAATAGGTGCACCTAGTGCTGCCATTGCTGCAAGTGGTGTCAGTAAGAAGTTTGTAAGTACAGCAATAAGCCAAATAATAAGTAAGAAGCCAATTGGTCCAATACCACCTAAGTGTGGAATAATTGAACTGGAAATAAGTTCTCCAACGCCAAGTACATTAGCCACTTGTCCAATAGACATACAACTTGTAATAAAGAATAAGAATGGATAGTTCACTCTTTGAATATCCTCTTTTGTCCCTGCATCAACCCCTGGCATATAGAGTAAAATAACAGCAAAAATATAACCATACACAAGTCCAATACCATGAATATTACTTGTAATAAGGAATAGGAAGAAGAAGATTAAAACACCAATTACTTTTTTCTCTTCCTTTTTGAAAGCACCCATTTCTTCTAACTGCGCCTTAAAATATGCCTTCCCTTCAATAGTCACATTAGCTTTAAAAAGTTTGCTCATTGTAAAGGCCATAACGAAGCCGAATGGTAAGAAAATAATATTTTGCATTAAATAGTCTGTATATGTAATGGTTAAATCAGTAACGCCTCCTGCTACCCCAATAAGAACTCCCACATTACTTGGATCCATTATAAAGAAACCTGGCATTAAGTTTGCCATAGCAGCTGTCATCATAATTCCTGCTGCTTCTTTTGATTTGCCTAAATTAAAAGCTTTACAGATCCCATATCCAAGTGCGGCAAACGCTACAGACCATGCACCTGGTAAGATTAAGTTCGCCACAATCCCTGCAACTACTAATCCATATAGAATCCCATTATATGTACCACCTGACTTTAAAATACACCAACAAGCGAGCCTTTGTAAAAGCCCTATTCTTTCTAATATCAGAGATAAAATAAATCCGCATAACACAGTCCATACAACTGTTACAGTCCATGGCTTAAGAGCCACTTCTAATGGCACCAAATTTGTTACAGCATAAGCAAAAGGTAATAACAAGCTTGGTATCATATTGTTTAAAAGTTCAAATGCGAAACATAATATAGCGGCGACAGTAATTGCAAAAAATACTTTTATTTCTTTTGTAACGCCACCTGTTTCAGGCACAAATAGTATCAAAATAGGAATGATGATTGTTAAAAGCCATTTAATTTGTTTTGTTCTGTCCATTTGTGATATTGATTGTCCCATAGTATCTCCTTTTTATTTGTTATTTTTTTAACACTTCTTTCTTTTATAAGTATATCATTTCTATGACTTACAAAAAAATATCTGGTGATACTTTTTATTTGAATTAGTTAAATTTAAGACAATATACTATTGTATTCAAAACCATCTTGTTGTATATGTATAAGAGACTATGTTCACTTAAATAAAACAAACTAAAGGGGGTTTTAGAAATGAGTATTTGTGGTAATCGTGCTTTTGAATTACTTCAAAAGATTGGATTTATCCGTTGTAGTGGGACAGACGAAGAATTAAAAGCTGCACATATTTTATTAAATGAACTTAAATCAATAGGTGTAGAAGGTACACTTGAAGCTTTTAAAGTACATAACTATACGATAAAAAAAGCTACTTTAGAAGTTCTTGAGCCTTATCAAAAAACTTATGAAGTAACAGGACTTGGTCTTTCTGGCAACACACCAAGTGAAGGTCTTGTGACGGAGTTCAAATACGTACAACAAGCTACCGATGTAGATCTTTTAGATGTAAAAGGAAAAGTTGTACTTCTTAATACACACCTTTCTTTAGAGACTTACGAACGCCTTATTAAAGCTGAAGTTGCTGGTGTGATCACTTATAGTGGTACTATTATAGATGACCCAGAATTAACAGATTTACAGTTGCGTGCAATCCGTGCTAAACACTTAGAACTTGGCCAAATTCCAGGAGTAACCCTTCGTGCTATTGATGCTTTTGATATGGTTAAAAACAAAGCAACCAAGGTACGCATGGTACTTGAACAAGATGACTATGAGGTAGATTCACATAATGTGTATGCTACTATTCCTGGGACAGATTATCCTGAACAAGAAATTGCCTTTATGGGACATTATGACAGTGTACCATTTAGTACAGGGGTCTATGATAATGGTGCTGGGTCTGTTATTTTAATGGAACTTGTTCGCCACTACTTAGCTCACCCACCAAAACGTACACTTCGCTTTATGTGGTTTGGCTCAGAAGAAAAAGGCTTACTCGGTAGTAAAGCTTATGTTGCAAATAGTAATGAAGAAACTCTTAAAGCTATCAAACTTGGTATCAATGTGGATGTAGCTGGTCCAATCATGGGTGAAGACCGTGCCATTGTTACTGCTGATAACAGCTTATGTCATTATATTGACTACTTAGCTAAAGAAGTCGGCTTTGCTATCAGTGTAAAACAAGATACTTACTCAAGTGACTCCATACCATTTGCAGACAAGGGCATTCCTTGCGTTAACTTCTGCCGTTTCGGCTCACCAGGTTGTGCTATGATTCACTCACGCTATGATATTATAGATTACTTATCAGGTGAATCCTTAGAAAACACTGCACGCTTTGTTCAAACCTTTAGTGACCGTGTAATCAACTCACCTGTATTCCCAGTAGAACAAAAAATGCCTCAAAATATGATTGAGGCAGTAGATAAATATTTACAAAAGAAAAAGGAAGAGAAGTAAAGTGAAGTAACAAGCTGTGAATGTTACTCTTCCAGCTTCCACTTCCACAACACTAAGAGCCTCTAAACTTAATCAGTTTATGAACGTGTCAAACTGGCTTTGCTCAAACATGACGCTAAAATCCATAAACTAATTTTCGTTAAGAGGCTCTAAGTATTATCTCATAAAGAAGCTTTCAGAATGTCCACACAGCTCTTTTACTTTAGCTTAACTTTCTAAGGTAGAAAAAAGAGGGTACTAGACTTTCCCGGATACCCTTTTACAGTGCTTCTACTCCAGCTTAGCTTTCCAAGGCAAGAAGAAAAACAACACTAAACTTTCTCATGTATTCTTCTACAATCCTTTTACTTCTGCTTAGTCTTTGGGAATAGAAAGTAACAAGAACAAAACAGATACACTAAGTTTTACTGCTATATCTATTTACATTATAATTAACTGACCAAAATTATTAAAAGGAGTTTTAAATGAAACACAAATATTGTACTTTCTTTATTATTTTAACCATTTTACTTTGTAGTATTTCTGTTTATGCAACACCTACTGTAAAGTTGAATAGAAAAACTATTACAACCACTGTTATGCAACTTCAAGATGGTAAGCGTTATTTATCGCTGAAGGATTTGCTGACACCTCTTGGCTACACTATTTCTTTTGATAAGCCTACTAAATCCTTTAAAGCGGTAAAGGGAGATAGTGTTCTCATTTACCCTCAAGATCAAAATTACATGTTTAAAAATGGTGTCAAAATCACACTTCCAAGTACAACTAAATCTTTAAATGGTAGTATTTATGTAGCTTCTGATGTATTGACACCATCACTTAATGCTACAGCCATGTATTTTCCTGATACAGAAACTTTAGAAATAGAAATTTACTCTCGTCTAATAGATACTCAATTAGCAACTATTCCAAAACTAGAAATGCCTCAAGATACGTTAGTGACTTACCGCCGTATTTTAGAACCTAAACTTACTTATGTTATTGATGAAAGACTTTTTACTTTAATGTGCTATGCCAACTATCATGGTTATAGCTTTGAATACAATACAGCCAAATGGTCACCGGTGAGAAAAAGTATTATTGCTACCTTAAAAGAAAAATCCTTTACATTGACAGTACCAACTCCAGACTTTTCTTCTAGCTGGTTTAAGAATGGTATGGTAGCACCTATTGCACGTACTCTAGGTCCTACTCCTGATTTTGATCTTCTTGATGATAGCCAACCTGTTTATAGTGAATTTTCTGTAGCCTTACGTGAGTTTTATCAAGCTGCCGATATTCATAGTCTTTTCCTTGCTCATCAAAAAGACTACGAAGAGGCTATCAAAGACTACAAAGAAAGTGAAATTCTAGATGCTTTATGTAATTTAATTTATTTCCTCAAAATTAAGCCTGAAGATGCTCCTCCTATGACCATTCTGATTAACTTAGCTGATGCCAATTTAAATGGTTTTGGACTTACATATGACCCTGCTTACCAAACCAACACTGTTATTATGGGACCTGGTAAAGTAAGTTCTGGTAAAGTTATCGTTATGCATGAGTATCTACATGGTATTGTCGGGCCTATATTAAATAAATATCCTGAAGAAATAGAACGCACCAACGCTCTTAGTGAAGTTTCTAATCTTAGCCTTATCAAAGCTCACTACAATGATTGGCAAAGTGTAGTAGAAGAATCACTTGTACGTGCTCTAGACATCCTACCTTTTAGTTTCCCTAGACATACCCAGCTAGGTGGACGTAAAGAAGAGGGATTCCTTTTAATTGACTACTTTTTCAATCAATTTGCAAATTATCCTAAGTATCAAGGTGATTTAGATAGCTTTATTTATAAATGCCTTGTCGACTACTCAACTCAATAAAGCCCCAAAAGAGAGGTTGTTACAAACACCCTCTCTTTTTTATATATTTTACTCACCTTCTGCTGTAAGCTCTACACTTTCTACTTCTTTATTTTTACCCATGAATACCTCAATCATATAGCCTACTAGCATTCCTACTAGGGCTGGTACTACCCATCCTAAACCTTTTGCATAAAGTGGAAGGTTACCAAATACTTTTACACCTACATTAATTCCAAATCCACCTAATCCATACATTATACTTACAACACCTGTAAGTAAGATTGTTAAGCCGTATACAGCTCTACTTTGTTTAAAGAATCTATCTAACATAGCAAGGACAATTAACATGATTGCAATTGGGTAAATCATATCAAGTACTGGGATTGAGATCGCAAGGATTTTTGAAAGTCCCATATTGGCAAGAAACATACTTGAAACGGCTAAGATTCTTACCCAGTTTTTATAACTCACTTTGTTTGTTAATGTTGCAAAGTATTGGCTACATGAAGTAATAAGTCCTACACTTGTTGTTAAGCATGCAAGTGTAAAAATCACTGCAAGTAAGACTGCTCCTGGTTGACCAAAGAGGTAAGTCATAACATTGGTTAATGTGTGTGCACCATTTTCTGTTACACCAAATCTTCCACCACTTGCTGCACCTAAGTGTGCAAGTACACCATAAATAACTACAAGTAAGCCACCCGCAATAAGTCCAGCTTTAATGGATGTGGATACAACGTCTTTTTCTTCTTGTACGCCTTTTGTTCTGATTGCAAGAGCAATGACAATTCCAAAGTTGAGAGCTGCAATGGTATCCATTGTTAAATACCCTTCTAAGAATCCTGTTACAAATGGTGATTCAATATAAGCCCCTGTTGCTTCTCCATAGGCACCTAATGGTTTAAAGATTGAGCCAATGACAACAACTAAAATTAAACTTAATAAAGTGGGTGTTAAAACCTTCCCCATACGATCTACTAGTTTTGTTGGTGATAAAGATAACCAATAAGCTACTAAGAAGAAGACTAACGTAAAAAGTAAACGTGCCAGTACATCTGATACACCTTGTGGTAAGTAAGGTGCTACAACCATTTCAAATGGTAAGCTTCCTGCTCTTGGAATCCCAAGACATGGTCCTATAGATAAATAGATTAAGATTGTAAAGATTGTTGCAAAGAGTGGATGTACTCTACTTGCTAAGTTAGGAAGTCCACCTGATTTTGCTACTGCAATAACACCTAATACTGGGAAGCCAACCGCTGTAATAAGGAATGCCCCTAACGCAATCCAAACTTTATCTCCTGCTGACTGTCCTAAAAATGGTGGGAATATTAGATTTCCTGCCCCAAAGAATAGTGAAAAAAGCATAAGCCCCACAAATAATAAATCTTTTTTTGATAACTGTTTCATATTATTTTCCTCCTTTTATGTTGACTCATTTTGTTTTTTGACAATAAAAAAACCGCCCCTTGATTTTACTCAAGGGACGGACTAGCCGCGTTACCACCCTAATTCTATAAAAATGTGTCTGCCTATTAGACCTTTTTATAGCACTCTATTCGTATCTAACAATACGCTTATCCTGTAACGTGGAAAGACTACGTCAATACTTACTCATCGCTTTTCAGTATTGCTTCTGGGAGATGATTTTGGGATATAATTTGAACATTGGCTTTCAGCATGTACCAACTCTCTGTAGAACATCTTATAACTTACTTTTTCTCGTCATCGAATTTACTTATGTTGTTGAAAGTATTCTAATAAAGTTTTGAACTTATGTCAATACTTAAATTTAATTTAAATTGAAATTTTTATAATCTAATATTTCATTTTTCACTTTCAAACTGATTTAAATAGCGTCTGAAGAAGTCCATTGTGAAAGCTTCATTAGGTATAATTTCTTCTATAACTTTCTTACTTGTGGCATAGGCCATATCATAGTCTTCTTTTGTGATATCCCCTACCTCTAAAGCCTCTTCTAACTCCTCTTCATCGAGTATACGTAACTTGGTATCCGCTGTCATAACTACATCTAAATAAAGGTCATCAAAGTAAGGGATTTCCTCCTCATTTACACCTGCCCCTTTAATAATATCAAAATAGATTTCAACAAACTTTCCCTCTCTATCAAATACAGCGCTTGCACACCATTTTTCATGATCTGGCAAGAAAATTAGCCCCTTATATCCATCATCACATAAACAAACATTTGGACGGTCATCATAGTCTACCACTAACTTCTCTTTAACACTTTCTATCTTAAGAAATGAGATATATCCTTCAAATAAATCTTCGATATACTTAATTTCATAAGTGTATTTTTCTAGCCATGTCCAATTACGTCCATCTAAAAACTTTCTTTTCATCTTTTTCTCCTTCTGCCTCACTTAAAATGTATTTGAATTATATTTTTTCCTAAATTCAATGGGTGAACAACCTTCGTAATTTCTAAATTTAGAACAAAAATAGCTGGTATCATTATACCCTACTAATTCTCCTATTTCCTTTACTTTTAGCTGTTCTTGCGTAACTAAATATTCTTTTGCTTTTTGGATACGAATTTGATTTAAGTAATCAAAAGGTTTGCTTTCATAGGTTTCTTTAAAAAGCCTACATAAATAGTATTTGGTTACACCAATTTGTTCTGCCAAGTCTTCTAATGCCAAATCTTCTTGGTAATGGTCATCCATATATCTCATTACTGGCGCTAACCTTTGATAAGCCTTATTCTTACCTTCGTTTTCATGGCTTATTTTACTATGCTGCATATAAATCATTAGCTCATACAAAGCCCCTGAGGCTTTTAGCATACTTTCATGGCGATTGGTCAATGTACTTAGTGTATAGAAGAGTTCTTTATAGCGGTGCTTAATCTCTGAATCCTTTTCTAATTCTAGTACCATAGTAGAACCAATACCCATATATTCTATAAGATTTTCTACTTGTTGCCCATTAAATGTAATCCAATAGGTTCGCCAATTTCCTGCTACTTTTTCATAGCTATGGGGAATACCTTTTCTAAAGAAAAAGGCTGTACCTTTCTTAATAGGGTAGATCTGTCCTTCAATTTTAAAGACACCTTCCCCTTCTAGACAATAAGCCCACTGATAATCCTGATAACCCTCTTCTCTATGTACACCATTCTCTTCATAGTCTATTCCTACTCCTGTTATATAAAAAGGCAACTGCTCCATTTCTTTTGTAACTATCGGAAAGATAACTTGTGCTTGCACACCATTCCTCCGTTCAATATTTTTATATTTTTTGCAATATCCTTAGATTTACTTATATTTTATCAGTATTTATAATTTTAGTATATATTAATATTTTTTCATATACACAACAATTATTTACATATAAAGGAGTAGATTATGCAAAATCAATTTGAATGGCAAGATCCAACTATTGTACAAATTAATCGTGAACCAGCTCGTACTTATTATATTCCATTTGCTAGTTGTACTGATGCATTAGCACACCATAAAGGGCTTTCTCCTTACTACAAACTCTTAAATGGTACTTGGAAATTTAATTATTGTGATACTTATATTGATGCACCTTCTAATTTCCATGAATTAGATTACCCAAATGATGACTGGGCCACTATTCCTGTTCCTTCTAACTGGCAACTTCATGGTTATGATAAACCTCAATATACCAATGTAAATTATCCATTCCCTGTTAATCCACCTTTCGTTCCAAACGAAAACCCAGCAGGACTTTATATTAAAGAATTTACACTTCCTACTAATTGGAGTGAAAACCAAGTTTTCATTAATTTTGAAGGGGTTAATGCTTGTTTCTATATCTGGCTCAATGGTACTTTCATTGGCTATAGTCAAGGTACACACATCCCAGCTGAATTCAATTTAACTAATGCCCTTGTTGAAGGCACAAATAAATTGGCAATCAAAGTTCTTAAATGGTGCGATGGTAGTTACTTAGAAGATCAAGACTTCTATCGTCTTTCAGGTATCTTCCGTGATGTGTATTTACTTGCAAGACCTCAGTCTCACATTGTTGATATCTTTGCACAACCTTCTTTAGATACAACTTATACTAATGGAACTTTAACTGGTACTGTTACATTTAATACATCTCTTTCAGATGAGTATGAAGTATCTTTATTTGATGCAAATCATCAGCTTGTAGCTACTAAAAAATGTGCTCAAGAAACCTTTACTTTCGAAGTACCAAATGTAGAAAAGTGGACTGCTGAAACACCTTATCTCTATACTTTAGTTCTTCATTACAAAGATGAATTCATTCCTCTTCAAGTTGGTTTTAGAACAATCGAAGTAGCTGATAATGGGGCCCTTCTCGTAAATGGTGTAGCAATCAAACTTAAAGGGGTTAACCGCCATGACTCTCATCCAGACCTTGGTCACTATACACCTATTGCTCATATGATCCAAGATTTAATAACCATGAAACGCCATAACATCAATACGGTTAGAACTTCTCACTATCCTAATGCACCAGAGTTCCTCAGACTTTGTAATGAATATGGTTTCTATGTAGTAGATGAGGCAGATCTTGAAACTCATGGTACAGAATCTGCTGCTGATTGCAATATCCTTACAAATGATCCAGTTTGGGAAACAGCTTATCTTGATCGTATGATTCGTATGGTAGAAAGAGATAAGAATCACCCTTGTATTATTATGTGGTCACTTGGAAATGAATCCTTCTTTGGCAAAAACCATATAGCTATGTCTAAATGGGCTAAAGACCGTGATCCAAGTCGTCTTGTTCACTACGAAGGAACTGTTCACTTTAGAGGTAAGACAGAGATTGGCTGCGAAGAAGGGCAAGTGCATCCATGCGTAGATGTAGTAAGCTACATGTACCGTTCTCCTGAAGACGTTAATAAAGAAGGTCAAGATACAACTGATAATAGACCTTTCTTCCTTTGTGAGTATAGCCATGCTATGGGTGTAGGCCCTGGAGATTTAAAAACTTACTGGGATCTCTTCTACAAATATCCTCGTCTTATTGGTGGATGTGTATGGGAATGGTGCGATCACTCTGTACGTCAGTATGATGAAGAAGGTAAACCATTCTTTGTATATGGTGGATACTTTGAAGAATTCCCTCATGATGGTAACTTCTGCGTAGATGGTTTAGTAAGTCCTGACCGTGTACCTCATACTGGTCTTAAAGATTACAAACATGTTATCCAACCTGTACAAGTAGAAGCTACGGACTTATCATGTGGCAAAATAGCTCTTACAAATCGCTATGACTTCTTAGATCTTAGTGGTTTACAACTTGAATGGACAGTAACAAAAGATGGTTACCCTTACCAAACAGGTACTGTGGCTGATCTTCAAGTTCTAGCTCATACTACATCTGAGATTCAACTAGATTATAGTCTACCTTCTCATATAGATGGAGACTTCTTCCTCAACTTAAGCTTTGTTCAAAAGGCACCTACATCTTGGGCTGAACGTGGCTATGAAGTAGCATTCCAACAGTTTGAATTAAAAGCTGTAACTATGCTTCAAGCCCCTGTGGTAGATACACTTGAACTGAAAGAAGATCCTACCCACCTTACTTTCATTGGTGAAAGCTTTGAATACCGCTTCAGTAAATTTGCTGGAAGCTTTGAAAGTCTCAAGACAAATGGCGTAGAACTTTTAGCAAGTACTCCTGAGCCATCTATCTGGCGTGCACCTACAGATAATGACCGTAATATTCAACACGGTTGGCGTCATCAAATGATGCACTGTGCTACAACACATGTTTACAACACTTCTATCTTAGAAACTACAAATACATTCGTTAAACTAGAAGTAAGCTACGCTCTTGGCGGTCCAGCTGTTCGTCCTCTTCTTCAAGGCACAACAACTTATACGATCTGGGCAACTGGAGAAATCCAAGTAGCTATGCATGCAGATGTAAGAGAGAACTTAAATGCACTTCCTCGCTTTGGTCTAGAACTTCATATGCCAGCAGGTAATGAACAAGTAGCTTACTTCGGTATGGGACCAAATGAAAACTATATGGACCTTTGCCAAAGTGCATACATGGGACGCTTTGAAACAACTGTATCTAACATGTACGAACCTTATATCAAACCACAAGAATGTGGTAACCGTACAAAAGTAAGATGGGCAAATATTCATAATGCTTCAGGTGTTGGCCTTATTGTTAAAGGTGATACAGACTTTAACTTTAGTGCACTTCACTATACAGCAGAAGATTTAGCAACTACAGCTATGGCACATCAGCTTAAACCACGCAAAGAAACAATTCTTCACATTGACTACCGTCAAACAGGTATTGGTTCTAACAGCTGTGGTCCACAACTTGCTTCTAACTACGAGTTCAATCAAAAAGTAATCGACTTCGCATTCTCAATCAAACCAATCTGGATTGAAAATATCCCAAGCGAACTTGAATACCGCATGCGCCCAACTCTTAAATAGTAAAAGGGCTCATGCAAAGTTACTATCATCACTTTTGTAGCAGTTTAAATAAGTAGAGGGCTGTACAGGACTACTCTGGAGGTTTCTTTATGAGAGATTGCTTAGAAGGTGTTTACGATATGTGAGCAAGGGTTTTAGCCATATGTTTGAGCGTCAGCGAGTTTATGGCATTCTTGTGAATATAGAGTTTACACCTTCTTAGTAACCTTGAAGTTGAAGCCGAAAGAATATGCACTGCATAGTTCTCTACTTATCTTAATTAGCCAAAAGAGCTCGTGCCTTTGCACGAGCTCTTTGCTATTTATAACTGACTATTTTTTCGATACTCTGTTGGTGAAATCCCCGTTACACTTCTAAATACTTTCATAAAGTGTTTTTCATTTTCATAGCCAACAGCATAACCGATCTCTGCTACTTTTTTATTGGTGCTTTCTAATAATTTTTTTGCTTTATTAATTCTTACATCTTTGATATAGTTCACAAAGCTCATCCCTGTGTATTCCTTAAACGTCTGTGAGAAGAATGAGTAGTTCATAGAAATATGATTGGATACCATAGCCATATTTAAATCCTTTTCATAGTTAGATTTTATGTAGGCTAGAGCTTCTTTCATCTTCACGTTATTTCTATTACTCTCATGGGTATCACAGATTTTATCATTAAGTTCTAAAAGATAAGCCTTAAGGTGTGCTTGATAACTTGTATAATCTGCATATTGATAAAAGTCTTTCACCTTTTTAAACTCTACGATATCGATTA
The DNA here is from genome assembly GCF_001282685.1 of Niameybacter massiliensis. GTDB lineage: Bacteria > Bacillota > Clostridia > Lachnospirales > Cellulosilyticaceae > Holtiella > Holtiella tumoricola. The sequence goes on from NZ_LN875035.1 coordinate 1,405,206, forward strand.
AAGAACCATAGGCTTCTAGAATATGACCGATTAGCATTTCCATTAGTTTTTCAAAATCATCGTAGATTAGTCCTTCTATACTATCTTTACCTAATATCTTATTAAAGACTTCTTCAAATTCTTCTTTTCTTTCCGTTCCTATAAGTTGAATAAGCTTGGTAATATCTTTGTTTTCTATTTTCAAATTATGTTGCGTTGGGATATCTTCATAGTTCAAAAAAGGTACGTTCATAATATAGGCATATCTTCTTGCTAAAATGGCTTGCTCATAAGCAATTCTTAAATGATGAATAGATGCATAGCTACTACTTGCCCCTATATTTTTCCCTTGGTAATAAGCTTCTACTTTTTTCGTATCTTCGTCTTTTGCAATAACTATATAGCAGTTCTCAACTACACAGCTTATCACTTCTATTTCCGTTGGTAATTCGATGGCTTCATGCATGCAAAAAACTCTATAGGCTTCTTGATTAATCCAATGGTTAGAGAATCCTTGCTCAAAGCTACATAATTCACTTTTTGTAACAGAAGTATTCAGGAAAATATACTTAATTTGTTGCTCAAGTATATCATCAATCACTTCCATTGTTTCTACTAATTTATTCTTCTCTTTGATGATTTCTTCAAGTTCTTTCATCACCTTATAAATCGCCTCACGGCTTACAGGTTTTAATAAATAGTCTTTTGCACCACATTTAAGTGCTTCTACAGCATAACTAAAATCATCATAGCCACTAATAACAACTATTTCTGGCGGATTCGTACGTTCTTTGAGTGCATTTAATAATGCCAATCCATCCATTTTAGGCATTCTAATATCTGTAAATAATACAGATACTTCTTGCTCATCAATAATATTAAGTGCTTCTATACCATTAGGACATTCTAGTATTTGTTCCACTTCTACGCCTGAACGCCCAATCATTGCTTTTAAGCCTTGCCTAATCATTTTCTCATCTTCAGCAATTAGTATGGTTTTCACATTATTCCTCCTATACACTATACGGAATCTTCAACACAATTTTTGTAAAAGAACCTTCTTTAGATTGAACTTCTAAACCATAGTCTTCACCAAAACAAAGTTTTATTCTATCTTGTACATTTTTCAAGCCTATTCCATTTGAAGATTGTTTTTCCTCTACAAGTTCCCCTGCTATCTTCATTTTAAGTTGATCAAGTTCTACCTTACCCATACCTGTTCCAAAATCCGTAACCTCTATGATAAAGTAGTCCTTTTCCATTCTGCCTTTTATATAAATAGCCGTATCTTCTGCAACATCTTCTATACCATGCTTCATAGCATTTTCAACAATAGGCTGAATACACATTTTAGGAATCATTTGCTCATATAAGTTGTCTGGAATACTTATATTCGTCGTAGTCTTATAATCATATCTTAAATTTAAAAGTGCCATATAATTTTCTATATAATCAAGTTCCTCTTTAAGCTTTACCATAGGTGAACGCCATTTCATACTATACCTTAGTAATTTGCCTAAATAAGTAATAGCATCTGATATATCAAACATACCTTCTATTTCTGCCATCATTTTAATAGACTCTAAAACATTATAAATAAAGTGAGCATTAATTTGATTTTGTAGCGCTTTAATCTGTGAGTCCTTTACCAATGTTTCCTGGGTAATTTTATCATCCATAAGCTCTTTGATACTATGGGTCATAGTCTGAATACTTGTTCCTAACTCTCCCATTTCCCCGTTACCAAAATCTTCAATTTCTACATCAAAGTTACCTTTTTGAACTTCATGAATTGCATCAAGTATCTTATAGAAGTTTTTAAACACTAACTGAGTACTTTTATTAATAAGAAATGTAATAAGAGCGATTAGCGAGATCATTCCTACAATAACTGTCATACGTAACCAATTTATTTGCTGATACACTTCTTCTAATGAACGGATCTTAATAATATGTCCATCTATACTTTTAATAGCTTGATATCCAATGACAACAGGCTCTTGCCCTAAAGTCACCAAATTAATTTTTTTGTCCTTATCAAGTACTTTTACAATGTCATCCTTGTGCAACTTCCATTTATCTATTTGAACATAATCATCTTGGTAAATATTTTTTTCTGCATCAATAAAGTACATAACCTCTTGCTCTGTTGTCCCATACATTTGAGGGAACATGCAGCGCATAGGTGTAGCAATTTCAACAACACCTATTTGCTCTCTCTTTATGTTCTGATAAGGTGCTACAAGTGTTGCTAGTGGCTCTGCATAGGGTGATGCTTTCTGACTGGGTGTAACAGTATCTCTTTCATCAAAATATAGATTGATTCCTTTAAAGCCTTGTAGAAGTTCTACCTTATCAAAGCGCTCACTGGTATAAATAACAGGTGCAAGTTCTAGCATCTTGGTATTTATATAAAATCTTATACTATGAATATAAGGATTGGTATTAATAAGTCGTTCTATAGCTCTTATCTCTGTATTATTAAAATCTATAAGTTGATGAACAGATAATGTATCCCCATCTAATAGCTTTCCAACAAACTTTTCGACCTCATTATTAAGAAGCATAGTTTGCATAGTCATATTACATATTTCATAGCTATTCATGAACTGGCTACTAATTTCGATCAAATCACTTTCCATATCATTAATTTGCTCTTGTATCTGTCTATCTTGATAGTATTCAATGCTCCTCATAGCAAAGAAAACGCATGGAATAATGAGAATAAGGAGATTGAGTAGTAAGATTTTATGTCTTATTTTCATAGATGCTATAAAATTAATAAATCTAAATTTTAATACTTTCATCCTTATTCTCCCTTCTTTATCAATATATTTACTATTATCTCATAATTTATTATCGTTTACTAGATACTCTATCTATTGATAAATAAAGGTATAGATAGCTTGTGGTTCCACAGTAACTTTTGCATATCTTTGTTCTTCTCTTAATGTAATATGTTTAGCCTCTGATGTACGGTTTAATACAACAATAACCTTCTCATCATCTGGATTTACAAAGCCTACTACATCTAAATCTGCTGTATATTTAGTCGTTGCAATACGTTTAGCACCTTTTTTAATATACTTGCTAAAATGCCCTATATAATAGTAAGTTAAGCGCTTTTCATAATCTGTTTGCTCCTCATTGCACATAATAGGTGCATCACAGAAATTACCTACATGGTTAGGCCCACCCTTGTGGTCTAATACCATATTCCAATCGATGTAGCCATTCATTCCTGAATTAAAGTTACCAATCATATCATGAGCATACATATTTGCTTTTTGAACTGCATTGGCCTGGGCAAATCGACTATACTCTACACAACCTTCTGTGAAAAGAAGTTCTTTATCTGGATAGATATCTCTTACCATTTGTACTGCTTCAAAATGATCTCCTGTATACCAATGGAAGCCTATACCACTTACATAACGATTTGCTTTTTCATCTTTTAGTATATCTCTTGTACGTTCATAAAGGCGCTCTTTATTGTGATCCCATACGAAGATTTTTACATCTTCTAGTCCTTCTTCTTCAAAAATTGGGCCTAAATAATCACGTACAAAGATCATTTCCTCTTCTGATGTATAGACACAAGAATCCCATGTTTGTACAGCTTCTGGCTCATTCTGCACTGTAATCATTGAAATCTCAATGCCTTCTTCTTTGTAAGTCTTTATGTATTTAGCAATATATTGTGCCCATGCCTTTTGACACTCTGGCTTTAACTTACCACCATGATTCATCTCGCCTGTTGTCTTCATAAAGGCTGGTGGACTCCACGGAGATGCTAAAAATGCAATAGGCTCTTTAGTCACTGCTTGTGCTTTCTTAATCACAGGAATGATGTATTTTTTATCTCTTGAAATATCAAAAGTAGCAAATGCAGTATCTGTTTCATCTTCTACATAAGCATAGTTCCCAAGTGCAAAGTCACAGCTATTAATATGAGTACGACATAAATTATAGCCAATACCCTGTTCTCCAAAGTAATCCGCAATCAGTGCATCTTGTTTTGTTTCTGGTAAACCAAGCACATTGTATGCCATCGCTTCTGTAAAGGCACCACCAAATCCACTAATCGTTTGGTAAGTGATTTCCGGGTAAATATTAACAGCCTCCATAGCTGCATCTGTTTGATGTATAAAAGATACAGATTCTACTTGTTGTAAATAATGATTTTTTCCTTCGTTGGTTGTAATCACTTTAATATTCATAGCCTTCTCCTTTCAAAATAACCTGAACCATTAGGTCGGTTCAGGTTATTTATCTTTTACATTCTATTAATATTATTCTAAGCCAAGTTTTACTTTATTTTCTTCCATCATCGCTTGCTTAACAGCCATAAGTTTTTCATAGCCTAAAGATTCACGGTCTGCTAAGAACTTATTGAAGAGCTCATCAAACTCTGCATCTGATTGTGCAAGTAATAATTTTGGAAGAACTTCCCCCCATGCTCTACCTATTTTAAGTCCAATAATTTCTTCTTCTGTACCAACTGCTGGGTCCAACCCTTCATATTGAGATAAGAAAGTTGTATATGGATAGGTCCATTCTTCTAATTGAGCAAGTGGTTCTTGTGGTCCTTCTGTCCATTGAAGTTGCATTGCTAAGTCTTGAAGCATCCAGAATGTATCATCTGCACCGTATTTTCTGTCGTATGCAGTACGGTCTGTTTGAAGAAGTTGTTTCACTTCATCTTTTACAACGGGTTTGCCATCTACCATATCATAAGTTTCACCTTCTATACCAAGGCAAACTCTTTTTTGTCCATGTTCACTCATTAAGTAAGTTAAAAGTTCAATAGCTCTATCTGGTCTTTCACAGTTTTTAGAGATAAGTGTAACTGTCCAACCGTAAATACCACCACCTTGTAAGATGTGGTCATCACCAGCTGCATTCTTTGGTCCGTCTATAGCAATATAAATGCTATTTGGATCATTGTTGTAAAGAATTTTTTGTTGTGCTGCCATATCTGTTCTTTGATACATCATTGCAAAGTAACGACCTTGTGCAATTTTTTCTTCCATTTGAGAACGTTTATCTACAAATACATCATTTGCAATTAACCCTTCTCTACTTGCTTGATTCAATGTTTTTAACCATCTAACATATTCAGGATCAGTTGTTCTATCATAAAGCTTGCCATCTTTCTCGTATGGGATTGCTAAGAAATCTTGTAAGTATTTTTCTACTGACCAGTTACCTGTTTCACCAAATTCATGGAATCCGATTGGAATAAGTGGTTGACCATTTACTTGTGGGAACATCTCTTGAGCTTTTCTAAGAGCATCTAAGAAACCTTCTGGTGTACTCATATCTGGGCTACCAATTGCTTCATACATATCTTTTCTTACTAAGAATGTTTGGTTAGATGAGATATTATCATATTTTTCGTAATCTGATGGTGTGTATGATGAGTTTGGATAAGCATAAACATTACCATCTTCTTGTGTATACCAGCCTAAACGTGCATCATCCGCTACTTTGAAGAAGTATGGATCATATTGATCTGCAAGTTCATTAAGTGCATAGACCATATCACTATCAATCATTTCTTTGATTTGGCCTTCCCACCAACCAAGTGTTAGGATATCTGGAAGTGTATCTGAAGCAAGCATTGTATTAAGTTTTTCTGCTTCATTACCCGCTGGTACAATAAAGTCAATATCAATACCAGTTTCTTCAGTGATCTTTTGTGAAGTCATATCTTCACCCCATGGTGTTGTAAACCATGAGAAGTTAATATACCATTGAAGGTTCACTTTATCATCACTATTTCTCATCCAGCCTGGTTCATCTGCTGATACCTCTTTTTGTGTTGTTCCTTCTGGCTTAGCTGTTCCTTGTGATGCTTCTGGTTTGCTACCACTGCTACATCCTACTGTTCCCGCTACCATCATACAAGCCATAGTAGCTGCTAATGTTCTTTTTAATTTCATGTTCATACTACTACCCCTCTCTTTATATGTATCTATATATTTTTAATAATGTATTACTTACTCTTTTACTGCTCCAATCATCATACCCTTTACAAAGTATTTTTGTAAGAAAGGATATACACATACTATTGGTAGCGTTGTTACAACCATTGTTGCAAGTTTAATTGATAATGATGTGGTTGTACGTGTAATATTACCTGCTGTTGCCATCATCTGAGTAGAACCTGTTTCTGCTACAATACGATATAAGAATGTTTGAATCGGTTGTAAGTTTGGATTATTGATGAAGATAACACCTGCAAAATAATCATTCCAGTGATATACACCTGTGAAAAGTGCAATCGTTGCTAGTACTGGTTTTGATAATGGCAAGATAATTCTTGTAAATATGGTCCAATCTGTAGCACCATCAATAGATGCTGATTCTTCTAGGGCACCTGGTATCTCTCTAAAGAAGTTAACAAAAATAATTAAGTTAAAGAAGTTGAAGAGACCTGGAATAATGTAAACCCAGAAAGTATCTAATAATTGCATGTTTTTATAAAGTAAGAAGGATGGAATAAGACCACCACTAAAGAACATTGTAACGGTTCCCATAGCCATATAAAACTTTCTTCCTACTAAATGATCCTTTGATAATGGATAAGCTACCATTGCAGTGAAAAGTACGTTTGTTACTGTCCCTACCACTGTTCTTAATATTGTTACACCAAAAGCTTTAATTACCCCACTATTTTGGAATACTGCTGTATAATTGTCTAATGTAAACTTTCTTGGCCACCAAAAGATACCTCCTAGCATCGCATCGGCCCCTTCATTAAGTGAGTTTACTATAATATACCAGATAGGATAAAGGGTGATAAAACAAATAACGGCCATTAAAGTAACATTAAACCAGTCAAAGGCTATTTCACCATTTGTTCGCTGCTGTCTCCAGTTAAATTTTTTTCGCTCCACCTTTTTCCCTCCTTAGAATAATGATCTTCCTTGTAATTTTTTCGTTGTAAAGTTTGCTGTTAGAAGTAAGATCATCGCAATGACTGATTTGAATAACCCAATGGCTGTCGCATAAGAATAACGTCCCGCTCTCATACCCATTTGGTAAACGTATGTATCTATAACTTCACTACTTGATGCATTAAGCACGTTTTTAAGAATAAAGATTTGATCAAAGTTTGAACTGAGCATGTTCGCTACTGCTAAGATAAACATGATTGCAATTGTCCCTTTAATTGAAGGAAGTGTAATCTTCATGATCTTTTGAAGCTTTGTTGCACCATCTACTGTGGCTGCTTCATACATTTGTTGGTCAATCCCTGAGATTGCTGCAAGATAAATAATTGCTGACCAACCAAGTTCTTTCCATACATCTGATACAACTGTTAATCCCCAGAAATACTTCGGATCTGCTAAAAAGGCTATCGGTTTATCTAAAATCCCAAAGTTTACAAGTACTTCGTTGATCATGCCTGGCTCACTAAGCCATGTAATCATTAGCCCACCCAGTACTACCCATGAAATAAAGTGTGGTAAGTAAGATACTGTTTGAATAGTCTTTTTAAATCTCGCATGACGCACTTCATTTAATAAAATTGCGAATAAGATTGGTAATGGAAATCCTATAAGAAGTTTTAGTAAGCTAATACCTAATGTGTTAGTCATAATATTAGCAAAGTTTGGATCGCTAAAAAATTCTATAAAGTGTTCTAGTCCTACCCAAGGTGCATCTGCTATTGGTTTTGTAATTTTAAAGTTTTTGAAAGCAATTACAATTCCTGTCATTGGAATATAGTTAAAGATAAGCATCCAGATTACACCTGGTAAAACCATGAGTTGCAAATACTTCTGCCCTATAAGCTTTTTCAATGTACTTGTCTTTACTGTCTGTGTCATCGCCATCCTCCTCATCAAGTTATCATCTTTTATAACATTATTATAATTGACTAATTTTACTTACATAACGTCTCATTTTTTGTATTAGGTGTCTAAATTTTATAAAGGGTACTCTAAAAAAATAAACCACCTAGATCCCTCTTCCACTAGGGTATCTAGGTGGTTTATTTTCTTTACTATGAGTCAAACTTTATAAGTTTTCTCCGTTTGCTTCAATAACTGATTTATACCAGTAACCTGAATCCTTAATGATTCTTTCACCTGTTGCATAGTCTACATACACGATACCAAAGCGTTCTCCATAACCACTGTGCCATTCAAAGTTATCCATTAAAGACCATTGGAAATAACCTGCAACTTCTACACCATCTTCTCCTGCACGCTTAAATTCTCTTAAATAACGTTGTAAGAAATCTATACGGTTTGGATCATGTACTTTCCCATCTAAAGATACAACATCATGACAAGATAAGCCATTCTCTGTGATATAGATAGGTTTTTTATAACGTTCATATAAGAATTTAGGCCCCCAGTAAAGTGACTTCGGTGTAATTGGCCAGTTAAGAGCTGTCTTAGGTGAACCAGCTTCTCTGGTTAAATAGATAATTTCTCCATTCTCTCCTGCTTTAATTTCTCTTCCGTTATATACATTTTGTCCTAGGAAATCAAGGGGCTGAGAAATGATTTCCATATCGCCCTCTTTAATTTCTGGTAGGTAGTCTTTAAAAAGTTCTAAGCCATCTTCAGGATAATGCCCAAAGAATATTGGGTCATTCCACCATGTGATATTCCATGCCCATTCTTCACGAATCTCACGTGGCATTTCAAAGAGTGAACGTTTTGCAGCTTCAATGTCTTCTTTGCTATCAGAAGCTGGATAATTCATAGATGCTGTTGGTGCAAAGCCTACCTTTACTTCACCTTTTGCATACTTACGAATAGTCTTTACACTATGCCCATGAGCAAGCAAGATATGATGGGCCATTTCCAATGTATCACGAATAGATTGTTTAAGTCCTGGTGCATGTAATCCTTGTGAATAGCCAAGTCCTACAAAGCACTGTGGTTCATTAAATGTCATAAAGTACTTCACTCTATCTGAAAGCCTCTCTACAATGACCTTTGTATACTCTGCAAACCACATCGGACTATCTGGATTCATCCATCCACCTTTTTTATGAAGCTCATAAGGTAAGTCCCAATGGAATAAAGTTACATATGGTTCAATGCCCGCTTCAATCAGTTCATCTACTAAGTTATCATAGAATGCTAAGCCTAACTCATTTACTTCACCTATGCCATTTGGTAACACTCTTGGCCAAGAAATAGAGAATCTATAAGCTTTAATCCCCATTTCTTTCATCATTTTGACATCTTCTTTATAACGATGATAATGGTCACAAGCTACATCTCCATTATGTCCTTCATAAACTCTACCTGGTTGTGTACAATACACATCCCAGATTGATAAACCTTTACCATCTTCATAAGCTGCACCTTCTATTTGATAAGAAGAAGTTGCTACTCCCCATACAAAATCTTTATTAAAACTCATCATTTTGCCTCCATCTCTTGCTTTTAATTTCTATTTCATTTAATTTATATTATTTACTGTGTATCCTTAGGCATAAATATGGATACTTGTTACGTGATGATTTCTTACATCTTCTGCTAATGCACCACTTAGTTTATTAGCTTCTACAGTATGACATCTACCATCTTTGTATATAAGTTCTATTTTCTCTATCGTTGTATACCCTGGCATCATATCTTTTACTTCTTTAAAATGATAGTTTACTTCTATATCACCTAAGAACTTACATTTTACCGGTTCATCTACTGAAACAAGATAAGCTGGTAATGCTGGTGCAAAACTTAATGTAAGTGCACCATCTTCTACTGTAAATGGATTTTCTCCAATCATCATCACTTGCCACATGTGTAAGAATTCAGCTGTTGAACCACTTAAACGAGCAACAAATCCTCTACCATGGATTTTCTCATTTGGATTAGCACTACTTGCAATGAAAGATGAATTTTCTAAAATACTTCTTCCATATATCTCTGGATTTAAGAATGGTACTAATACATTTTGAAGTGACTCAAAGTATGCTTCATATAAACCTGATCTTAATAGCTCAAGTAAATATTTGTATTCCATGTGTAACCAAATAGATTCATTTTCTAACCAACCTGGTGTAAAGGCTTTTGCACGCCCTACTTCGAATGACGTATCTTTTAATGGACCATTTACTTTGTACATTTGTAACTTATGGTCGTATAAATCGCTTGCTTTAACTTTCTCATGAAGTGATGCTGCTTCTTTTCTACCTTCACCCATTTTTAGGTATCTTACTGGTCCTTCTAAGAAGTAAGGCATCTTCACCACGTCAAACTTACTTGGTACAATACCCTCTTTAGTTGTTGTATACTCACTCATTTCATAAGTAAAGTATGTTGGGCATAAGCCTTCTCCATAAGCCACAGCTCTTTCAACACCTTGGCGTAACTTTTCTAACCATGATGTTAAGATCACTTCTACCTCATGAAGTGTAAGTTGCTCTTTGTCACCTTGAATTCCCCATAGGATTTTTTCTCTATACACTTCTTTTGCTACGTTAACCTGATCCCAATAAGCAAGATCTGATAATTTACCTGCCTCGAAGCGAACAAGTGATTCTTGAATAGATCTAATAAAGGACATCACTTCTATAGGTAATGTAATCACATCTGTTCCTAATTTAAGACTTCCTAGCATAAACTCTACCATGCGATACAGTTCATAAGCCTCTGCCATAGAAGAACCAAAGATGCCTGGTACACCATTTAGTGCATCATACCAACCTGGTTTGCCACCTTCCATCTCAATACCCATACCATATGGATCTAAGGCTGCAAATTTATTAGTTGCTAAGATCATCATCTTCTCAAATAAGTTAGAGGTATACACTTTACCCTCACCGTTATTTTCTCTAGCTTCTTTATGACTTACATGCTCTTTGATGTTATGGTCAATGGCATTGTATTGTCTTACACCATTTTCAGTTAATACATAACGTTCTTTTCTTGGTCTAACTGTAGCGCCGCTTTCAAAATAAGTATAAGATCTATCATCAAAAAGAAGTTCTTTTTCTTTCTCTGGATAAATACCAAGGAAGCTTTCTACTAAATCTAAGTTATAAGTCCAGTGATCTGTCCAGTACCCTTCGCCAAATACAGCTTGAACATGTGATGTAGCATCTTTCATAATGCATTCAATAAAGGCTTCATTTGAAACGTTTAATGCAATATTTTCTGTCATAATCGCTTTTAATACACTTCCTGGAGTAAAAGGTTGTGTTAAAAGTGCTCTTATTGCTTCTGTTCCATTAATTTCTTTTAAAATACTCTCTACTTGTTCTTCTGTAAGAGTATAGTTCACCCCTTGTACTCCTAATGGATTGTATCCATCTAATTGAATGAGGTTGTAGAAAGTTTTTACATTATAGTCTTTTACAAAATCTGCAAAGTAAACATCACATCGTCTATTTTGATTCACATCTCTAAAGTTAGCATTTCCCTGGGAATAAAATTCTGGACTCATACTAAAGAAGTTATAATCTCTTTCTGTATCGCCATGTTTACGTGAATAGACATGATAAATATTTTTATCTCCTAATAGAAGTGGCATACCTCCACGTAATACGTTATCTAAATAAGTTTGTTTACAATATGCATCAAAGACTGGTGAAGCTGTTTTTGTTTCTATCACTTCACAGATTTCTTCTGTCAGGTGTTTGGCTTCTTCATGTTTATTCTCAAAATAATTGCCATCTACTATTTTTGCTCTTAAAGCCTCTAATTGTTCTTTTTGCTCTACTTGACCAATTAAGCTATAGAAACTATAAGCTTCACCTGGTTGTAATGTCGCTTGGCTACTAAAGAAGCCACATGGTAAATTGTTTTGACACATTTGTTTAGTTGCTAAAAGTGTCTCTCTATCTTGATTCATAAAGCCAACAGGTTTAGTTAATGCAGTATTTTCTAAGAATACAACTTCTGTATCTACAATAGCTGGTAATAATGCACCTTGCTCAGTCATTGTAAGGTAGAAATGTCCCCCTTTAACTTCTTTAACTACAGCTGAATCCTCCATACTTGCACGTACTGAATAAAAAGGTACATGTGCTTCTACATCTTGTACTTGCATCCATGCCTTAACTGTTTGCCCCATCATCTTCATAGCCCCTAAGTCTACACCATAAGGAATGACTTGTGGCATACCATCTAAAATATCTAAAGTATAAGGTTGATTACTAATATTTTTTAATGTCACCTTACGTACTAATCCACCCACTTCTTCGTTTGGTAATGTGAAATAAAGTACATTCGTTTGAATACCTTTTTCCTTATTTACCTCTTCAACTTCTACTTCATTGGCACCAATAAACATACTTCTACGAGCATCTGCTGCTTCTGGCCCTTCATTGTAAAATGGCTCATAGTAGTTATTGTCTATCTTTAAAAATGTTCTAAATCCAACTGTACTTACATTTTGATAAGCTTGTTGCGCTGCATGGAACTCCATAATACTATGATTTTTATCTTTTACACCAAAGCTAGTAATCCCTTGTCCACGGTTCACATAGAAACACCAAATTGGTGTTCCCATTAAGCCACTAATTCCTGGCAAGAAGCTAGCAAACGTAGGTTTATTTGTATAATCATTTATCATAAATCGGTTATTATTATCAAACATAGTCAAGTCTCCTTTTACTTTATTGTTCTATTATCTTTATTTTAAAGAAAAGGCCTATGCAAAATAATGAGTCATTTTTCATTTCAGGTATCTGTTTTTCATTCTCCTATTCTCTCTCAAACTTTTAATCAGTAATTGAAAAATAATTAGTATGATTTATTTAAAAAAGTTAAAAACTAGTATAAAATTAATCTTAGTTTTATTGTTCGTATCAACAAAGGAGGCTTCATATGTTAAAAACTCTTCTCGTTGCCAGCGCCGCTGGTATTATTGGAACAGGTCTCGGCGGTATCATCGGTATGTTCTTTGGCAATAGTTCAAAAAAAGCATTAAGTTCTTTACTCTCTTTTGCTGGGGGTGTTATGCTTAGTATCGTTTGTTTTGATCTGATTCCTGAGGCACTTTCACTCAGTTCTGTTCTTATAACTGCTGTTTCTATCTTCCTAGGTATCTTGGTTGTTCAAGCACTCAATACAGTCATTGACCATATTACTCATACAGAAGAAACTCACGTTGAGCTTGAAGACTTACGTCATCAGCAAGGTTTAATTTCTACATCCCAAGAAAAATCTATGCTACGCTCTGGCTTTATTATGTTTGCAGCTATTGCCCTACATAATTTACCTGAAGGCATGGCTATCGGCTCAGCTACTTCTCATGATGCAACCATGGGACTTACCCTGGCTTTCTTAATTGCTCTACATAATATTCCTGAAGGTATGAGTATTGGGGTTCCTCTTATCGAAGGTGGAATGAATAAGTGGAAAGCAATTGGGCTTACTTCTCTTTCTGGTGCACCTACTTTAATTGGTGGATTAATTGGAGCCCTTCTGGGTGGTGTAGGTGACCTACCTATTGCAGTTTCTCTAGCTCTCGCAGCTGGTGCTATGCTCTACGTTACTTTTTGTGAGGTACTTCCACAAGCAATCTTACTTCACCACGGCAGACGTCCTGCCCTCTTTGCCATTATAGGTATTGTATTGGGCTTTATCTCTGTAAATGGAATTATTTAAATAAACAGGGCTAAGGATTTAATATTAAATCCTTAGCCCTGTTGCTAACTCAAAAATCTTTTCATCTATTTTATATCACTTATGCTTGTTCAATAAGTCTTTCTATCTTTCTTTCTTTTTCTTGCAAGCTTTTTTCTTTTTCATTAAGTTGCTTAGAGAGGGCATTGACAACTTGCGTGACCTCACCAAAAATCTTTGCTACATTTTCTTTTGATTGTTTAATCTTAGATTGCATATACCAGTCAGCAATAAGTCCATCAAAGAAGAAGTCGGCAAGTACTGCACCTTGAGATACTTCTATACTTGAATAAATTTGCATATTCACATCTTGCAGCTCCACACGTAGTCTTTGAAGATAAGTTTGAGCTTCTAATATACGCCCTTTTGCTTGATCAATCTTACTATGCTTCATCATATCTGCCATTAAGTCTCCACCTAGAAGATCAAAGGTTCCCCAACTCCCTGCTGAATTTAATAAATCTAAAGCATCATTCAAAGCATATGTAGCTGACCTACCTGGTGAAATCGCCTCATTAATTTCTTTAATCTCATTTTTTAGACTTACTATTTCTTGTCTAAGTTTTTGAATCAATTGACTTTCTACACTATTTGAGTTTTCCACCAAATTACGTTTTTGCTCTTTCAACTTATCTATTTCTTCTTGAATCTTTGACATTTTATAGTGTTCTTTACTGAGCTTACTCATGTCTTTGACTAAGTTTTCTTCTCTTATTTTACACGCATCATATTTTAGCTTAGCAGCTAATGCTTCTGCTTTTTCTTTCTCAACTTTTTTCTGATGTTGCCCTAAACATTTATAAAAAATTGAAGTAAGACTCCCTTTTTCTATCTTTTCAACATCTAAGTTTTCTTTTACTAAGCTTTTTTCTAAGCTACGTAACTCATAACGTGTATCTTCTAGCAATTTCTTAGCCTCATTCATCTTCTTAGCAATTCGATCTGGATGAATATATTCTTCTTGTAGCATTAAAATCTCTTGATTAATTCGTCTGAGCATATCTCACACCCTCCCTAAGTTTATATTAAATATAACTTAGTTCTATTATCTCAGCCTATGCCTCCATATGCAATGCCTAATACGATAACAACGAGCGTTACACCTACAAAAACATACTTTCCAAAAGGAATAAATTTAGCTGGGAGAGGACGTTTCGCCCCTTCATTAATTGCTCCTAAAATTTCTTTGCCATCCACTAAGTAGAAGAACACCCCTGCTACAATAAGCGCTGCTACTGGTGATACTACAATTGTTATAAGGTCTGCAAATTTCCCAAAGTATGCCCCATTTGTTGCTAGTGGTAATGCTAGTATAAAACTTATACCTCCAATGACTGCACATGCTACTACACGAGATTTTTTTGTCCATGCCATGAAAGCTTCCATACTACCTTCTAACATATTAACAGATGATGAAATGGCTGCAAAAATAATACTTAAGAAGAATAATCCACTAAGTACATTACCGTATGGCATCGCTTGGAATACTTGAGGTAATGTAATAAAAAGTAAAGATGGTCCTGCTGCTGGATCAAGTCCAAATGCAAATACAGCTGGCATAATCATAAATGAAGCTAAAAGTGCTGCTAATGTATCAAATAAAGCTGTGCTAAATGCTGCACTTGGAATATCAAATTTCTCACTAATGTAACTACCATATACAACCATTCCACAACCATTCAGTGAAACCGTGAAGAATGCTTGCCCAAGTGCCATAACCCATGTCTCAACCTTCAATAAGTATGACCAATCAGGAGTCATTAAGTATTTAACCCCTTCCATAGCACCAGGTAATGTAATACCTCTAATGGTTAATACAATGAAAAGTACAAAAAGTAATGGCATAATCCACTTATTTAATTTTTCGATTCCTTTTGTAATCCCTAAAGATACGATAACAACTGTTAAAAGCATTGCAATAAAGAAGTATGGTACACTGCTCATAGTTCCTGAAAAACTATCAAAATATGTAGCTGGATTAATCTGCATAAGCTCCCCTGTTACACTCATTGAGAAGTATTTTAAAATCCATCCAATAACAACACTGTAAAACATTAATACACCCATAAGACCAATTGGTGGAATTAATCCAACCACTTTACCACCTTTAAAGTTGCGTCTTTTAAAGACTTCTCTTATCCCTGTATAAGACCCGCCTTTGAAATGACGCCCAAACGCAAACTCGATAATAAGCCCTGTTGATCCTAGTACAAAAACGAAAATAAAGTATGGAATTAGAAATACTGGTCCTCCATATGCCCCTAACCTATAAGAGAACATCCATATATTCCCTAGCCCTAGTGCTGCTCCTACACAAGAAATAATAAATCCAAATTTGTTTGAAAAGCTTTCTCTTTCTTTCATCTCGATCCTCCCAATATTTTTATCACCTATAGAAGTTACTTTTAAAAATATAAAAAAGCAGGCCTCATAGTAAATTCTATGTAGCCTGCTTTTGTCTTGTAATATCAAAAGGCCACATAGTTTTTCTATGTGGCCTGCTCTTATCTCACGCAAAGTAAGCCATCATAGATACAACGTTTTGTTGACGTTTGTATCTATGATGATCTCTATATCATAAATACAAACCTATCTATAATAGCCATAATAAAAGTTATTAAATTTTACTTGGTTGAAAGTAATAGTTAAGTTCATGTTTATTCTCCTATAAATAATATTGTTTTAAATTGTATTATATATTTTACATAATGTCAACGATTATTTTTAATAATTAATAATAATCTATCAATGACAACTGCTCATGCTTCTTCTTTTCAACACTAAACCATAGTTTAAAACTACGTGGAAATTCTTTACGTTGTAGTACGCGTAGAAGATTAATAAGGTTTTGTTCATCAACATTCTCATAGCTTCTCTTCTCAAATCCATCTTGTACTATATCATAGCCTTCTTCTTTCTTCGTAACCATAATATGTCTATCTTTTTTAAAAGAACTTGCTATAATTTTTTCTCCCCACTCTAGCCTTTTTAATGTTTTTATGGTGACCTCTATAAACGCCTCATTTTCTATCATCGTTGAAGTACCTCTATTTTCTTTTATTCCAATTCACAATTAAAATAAAGTATTAATGACATATAGCTTTATTATAAATGAATGTTCATGGCTTCTTTTATATGTCTTACAGTTTCATTACCTATTTGATTAGCCTTATCACTTCCTGTTTGAACAATTTCTTTCACTTCATCTAGGTGTTCTTCATAGTAAGCACGCTTTGTTTGAACGGGTTCAAGAATATCATTAAGTGCCTTACCTAGCTGCTTCTTACAAGCTACACATCCTATTTTTCCACTACGACACATATCACATATATTATTATATTCTCCTGGATTAAAAGCTTTATGATACTGGCTTACACTACAAATATCCGGATTTCCTAAATCGGTTATACGAATACGGTTTGGATCTGTAACAGCTCCATTAATCTTCTGCTTAATCACCTCTTGTGAATCAGAAAGATAAATAGCATTACCTAAACTTTTACCCATTTTACTTCCACCATCTAATCCAATAAGTCTTGGTGTTTCACTAAGTAAGGCATCTGGCTCTCTTAATATTGATTCACCATGTCCATATAAATCATTAAAGCGCCTCACTATCTTTCTTGTCAACTCCATATGTGGCAATTGATCTTCCCCTACAGGTACTAAATCAGCATGACAAAATGTAATATCCGCTGCTTGACTTACTGGGTATCCTAAGAATCCATAGGTCAAATCATCATATCCATACTGCGCTGCTTCTGTCTTAACTGTTGGGTTATGTCTGAGTACATTTACTGGTACAAACATTGAATAAAATACAGTTAACTCTGCTATTGCCGCAATTTGAGATTGTTGTACAAATGTTACTTTGTTAGGGTCTAACCCTACAGATAAATTATCTATTGCAACCTGATAAATGCTATCCTTAAGCATACTAGGATTCTTGAAATGAGTTGTTAATGCTTGTATATCTGCTAAAAGTATAAAAGTTTCATAGTCATTTTGTAGTTTCACTCTGTTTTGCAAACTTCCTACATAATGTCCCAAATGTAACCTACCCGTTGTTCTATCACCTGTTAAAATTCTTTTTTTATTTTCCATTGTTATTCGCTCCTTTGTTATAATGTATTCTCTAGCCACCACCAATCATCCGACATATCCACCATCTCCTTTTATCAAATTTATGACAATAAAAAAACTCCCATTCCTAAAATTAGGAACAGAAGTCTAAATGTCTGTTAGCCACCTAAAAAGGTCTTATCACATACTATCATATGCTCTCATCATAACGGTTAGAGTTTCCGTGAACGCCTACTGTAGTTTAATTAACTTTTCAGGTTCCCCTCGTAAGCCCATTCACTATAACTTGAAATATTGCATCCCACCACCTGCAACTCTCTGGAATTTCTCTGCTATAACTACTCTTCTTACTCATTGGTTTTAGATTTATGTTATTTATAGTATATCTTATTCTTCTTGAATTATTCTGTCAATATCTTTTATTAAGCTTTCTTTTATTACATCTCTAAAATAATATTAATTAATTTTAAAACCTTATCTACATGTTGATGTTTTAAGAGCATTGAATTCCATAAACATACGTTAGGATAAAAGGACATATAAATAATCTTTTTATAATACCTCCACGCAGTATGTTCTAAACTATTTAATTGATAGCATTTCAGTATTTCAGATAGCATTTTTTCTTGTTCTTGCTCCATCTTACTAAATATTTCTTGCACTGTTAAGGTATCAAAATCTACTTTTTCTAAATAGTACATCGTTTCATTCAGAAAACAATTAATATTAACCTCTGTACCAAACATATTAAAATCAATAATCCCTTTGAATACTCCCTCATCATCAACTAGAATGTTTCTCTCATTTAAGTCACCTTGGTAGACGCATCTAGGTAATTGCTCAAGAGACTTCTCAATCTGTTTTCTAATTTGCTGATTGGCTATTATTAATTTTTCTGCCAATATATCTTCTTGGCATTTTTTCAGCGCATTAACAAGGGTATCGAAATTTTCTTGTTTTTCATCTCTATCTATATCAAATGGGCCTAATTCAATAAGTGACCACATTGATTTAGTTTGTGATAAATTAATATTAGAAAATAGTCTCGCTAACTTTCCAAGATGTCCTATGACAGCTTTCTTAAATGTATAGTCTATAGTATTACCTTTTGATGAATAAACTTTATAGGGAGCGCACTCTTCTACATAACAAGCATAGTGTATATCTTCCTTTTCATAAAAGTAAACTAATTTTCCACTTTCATCTTTTATTAAGCTTGGGCAATAGACTCCTATTTCCTTATATCTTAAAGTTAAATTCATAATATCTTCTAAAAACACTTCATTAATTGCTTTACTATTATTAATCTTTAAGAAATAGCTATTATTAATCTTATAATTATAGCGTCTATCCTCTTCGCTTCTAGATGTATCTATTACATCACTTATTTGATTGCATTCAATATCAAATTTATCGCAAATATCTTTTATCTCACTCAAACTAAACATACTTCCCCTTCTTTAGCCTTTATTAATTGATCACATAGTCTGGTAAGCAATTATACCAGTGCACATAAATTTCTCCATTTAGTACCACTCTATCTGTATCTGGTAGCATTTGGGTCCATGGTTTTGTATATTCTCCGTCTTTTCCTACATTCCAGTTGTACTTGTTAAACCTTCTAAATAAAATATTCTTCCCTTCTCTAGAAATATAATTTTCTACTAATTCATCATGCTGATTAAAATAGATCTGCCTAATCGTATCATAAGTTTGGTTACCAATAGTTACTTTATATCTTCCCACTATATCATAATTATGTGCTTCTATATGCTCTTTATAGAGGCTTCCATCTTCTTGCATCTGGATGTACCCACCATGTTTCTTCAATATGGCTTCCCCACAATTATCTTCTCCTATCCCCCAGAATGCCCAAAAGTCATCATCTAAAAATGTAGATAATTTTTTCACTCCCTGTGCATCCTCCTCCCATGCTGCTAATGTTTGGATATAGTCTTCGGTTTCTCGCAAATAATATTTATAGCTATGTACGGCCATTTGTACTTTGACTTCTACACAGTCTATGCCATGAATACTAGCCCTTCCCTCTACTGTAACCTCCACTTCACCACCTTTTTTCATCTCTGGGTATACACTAAAGTTATAATCTGCAAACTTGACTTTATTTCCTAGTATAGGTCTAATAAAATAGCCTATATCTTGCATACATCTTACTTCAAACTCTGGTTCATCTATTTTCTCAATTGTAATTATTGGACTAATCTCTGGAAAAATACTTTCTTTCATCTTTTCATCTCCTTTTTTATCTTTATAATAGGGATAACAAGCTTTAAAGTTTTTTCTTGCTGTATTTAATCTGCTTTTTACTGTCCCTTCTGGTAAGCCTAGCCTTGTGGCAATTTCTGCAATGGGTAGCTGATAATAATAAAAAAGTTGAAGAATTCCTCTTTGTTCTTCTTTTAATTGCTGTAACGTATCTATTACCTCTTCTTCTAAAGCGCTTCTCATTCTCCATTTCCTAGCATCTTTCACAGAAGTACTTTCTAATATTTGTTCATCTATTGCCACTTCATTACTTTTAAATACTTTACGGTAATAATTAGAACAAGCATTGCTAGCAATTTTAAGCATCCATGCTTTAAAAAGCTTTTTGTCTCTTAGCATCTCATATTTTTCATAACCTATAAGCCATATCTCTTGTAATATATCTTCTGCATCTTCTCTTATAGGTATTTTGTAATAAACAAGCCTACTAATGGCATCTTTATACTGTTCTAAAAGTTGCTCAAATTCTTCCCTATCCTCTCTCATACAGTATTGCCTCTCCTATCTTTTGAACCGGTTCTAACTATAAAGATGAAAAATAGTCTTAAAAAGTTCACTTTTAAAATTTATTTTTTGATTAAATCTCTATGCATTAGTTTTACTGCCTATAGAAAAAGCACCTCCCTTCTATAGGAAAGCGCTCCTCTGATTTACTCTATTCAGTCATTCTAATCTCTTCCATTTGTTTTACTATATTTTCTGGCATATTATCTATCAAATAATTTTTGTCACTTTTATTTTTCTCTTCATACTCTTCCCAGTACTTCTTAGCAGTAAGAGCCATCTGCTCATACAGATCTTTTGCTGATAATAAATAACATCCCTTACCTCTTGTAATAATTTGTTCTGTTCCATCAGAAGTTGCTACCGTTATACGATATTTACTTGCATGCTCATGAGCAAACTTTTCGATAAATTGGTCTGCTGTTTCTGCTTCTTTTGTGTATACAACACGGATATTATGATAGTCATAAATTTCTGTTGGATGACCTTCTAAACGATAGGCATCAAAAACAACCATTAGATGACACTTATGATATCCTTGGTAATTACAAAGCAAGTCTAACAATCTATCTTTTGCTGCATCAATGTGTGTTCTGGCTATCTCATTTAATTCTTCACATCCAAAAATGACATTATAACCATCTACTAGTAAGTATTCTTCTTTACTTGTAGGCTTACTTGCCGTTCTAATAATAGGCATTTGAGTAGCCCATTCATTGCGCTTGCCCATACGTTTTCTAGGTACATATTCTTTTTTTTGATTAGAGTAAAAGGTTCTTTCTAAAATAGCGTCTATTTCGTCTGTACCAATGCTCTCTTCTTCCCAATAAGCTTCATTTTGTATAGTAACTTCTTGAGTGGTAGTATTTCCCAACTTGCGGCATTCAATATGCATATAGTCATAGACCCTATCCCAGCTTACTAGGAATCCACTACCATGGGCACAAAATACTGAACCTGTTGGATTATCAATATCAGCTTCTGAATCATATCCATAAGCTGATATGACTTCTTCAGCATTATGACATGGTTCATAGCCTTTCAAGCTACAAAATAGCCTTCCATGCCCTTTGGTATAAGCTATAACCTCTTTTTGATAATCTCTCATCGTCACTACTGGAGCTGTTCCTGTTAGTATAGCCATTCCCTTTTCTATATCTGGTGGATTAGATTTTCCACACATCTTCTCAACATCCATCATTGCCCTACCAACCATATTTTCTGGTATTTCTAAACGAAACTCATAAAATGGTTCAAGAAGTATGGACTGTGCTTGCTTTAATCCTTGTCTTACCGCTCGGTAAGTTGCCTCTCTAAAGTCTCCACCTTCAGTATGTTTATTATGTGCCCTACCAGATACTAAAGTAATTTTCATATCTGTTATGACGGAACCGGTCAATACACCTTTATGTTCTTTTTCTTGTAGATGCGTTAATACAAGACGTTGCCAGTTTTTACCTAGATTATCTTCACTACAATCTGTAGCAAATTGTACACCACTTCCTTGTGGTAGTGGCTCCATCAAAAGATGAACCTCTGCATAATGGCGTAATGGCTCAAAATGCCCTACCCCTTCTACTGCATTAGTAATTGTTTCTTTGTAAACAATATTGCCTGCTCCAAAGCTTACGTCTATTCCAAATCGCTCTAATATCATATGTTTTAAGATTTCTATTTGAACTTCACCCATAATCTGCGCTTGGATTTCCTGTAAAGCTTCATCCCATACGATATGAAGCTGTGGATCCTCTTCTGAGAGCTGTAATAGCTTTGGTAGTACTGCTGCAGGATCATATTGATCAGGTAATATAATTTGATAAGTCAGTACAGGTTCAAGCAAAGGTTGATTAGTCGCTTCGGCGTTGCCTAACCCTTCACCTGGATAAGTTTTTGTAAGCCCTGTTACAGCACAAACTGTCCCAGGCAAAGCCTCATTAATAGCGTCAAACTTATTACCTGAATAAATACGAATCTGATTAACCTTTTCCTCTTCTTTCGTAAGTACTGACCTTACTTTAAGACTACCACCTATAATCTTCATATAAGTCAAGCGATTCCCCTGCTCATCTCTTGCAATTTTAAAGACCTTTGCTCCAAATGATTCAGGGTATTCTGGCACTTTTGCATGCTTACTTATACCTGCCATAAATTCTTTAACTCCTTCAAGCTTTAAAGCAGAACCAAAGTAACATGGGAAAAGTTGACGCTTTGCAATCAGCTCACTTATAGCTTCATCTTCAACTTTTCCAGTTTCTAAGTAAGCTTCTAGTAGCCCTTCATCGCACACTGCCACACTTTCATAAAAGTCCTCATCTTGCTCATCTGAGAAGTCCGTACATCCCTCATCAAGACGCTTCTTTAATTCTTCTAGAAGCTTATCCTTGTCTGTTCCATCTTGATCCATCTTATTAATAAATAAAAAGACAGGTATTTTATATTTAGATAATAATCTCCACAGTGTTTCAGTATGCCCCTGTACCCCATCTGCTCCACTTATCACCAAAATCGCATAATCTAATACTTGTAGCGTACGTTCCATTTCTGTAGAAAAATCCACATGTCCTGGGGTATCTAATAAAGTTATTTGTATATCTTCTAAATCCATCACAGCTTGTTTAGAAAAAATAGTGATTCCTCTTTGTCTTTCCAACTCATACGTATCTAAAAAAGCATCCTTTTTATCGACTCGCCCAAGTTTTCTCAGCTTACCGCTTAGGTAAAGCATCCCCTCAGATAATGTAGTCTTACCGGCATCTACATGGGCTAGTATTCCTATTACTAATTTATTCATGTCCAATCTCTCTTATCGTTTCCTGATTTTTGCCATACTTTATCATATGAAAAATAGTAGCCCTGCCAAGTGGTGCGCTACTATTTGATATTACTGTTTATTACTTAATATTATAGCATTCTAAGCAATCCTCATTCAAGTTAGTATTCATTATTGCACTTAAATCAATTTTTAAGTTACTTTTGTTATTTCTGGATGTATAAAACCCTTTCCATTTCCTATAACTTGACATGTATCTGATATAGTCATAAAAGCTCCACTGTCATGTTTTAAAACAATTTGCTTAGCCTTACTTACTTCACTAATACTAATAGTAGAATAAAGAAAATATTTTTCTTCATCTGTGTAGGCACCTTTGGCAGCCATTACAGTAACTCCTCTCCCTAATTCATTGATAAGACCTTCTGACACCTCTTTATATTTTTCTTTACTACTAATAATAAATAGCGTTCTCTTATGATTAAGCCCATCTACCATAAAATTAGCGACTTGGCTACTAACAAACATAGTAGCTATTGTTACTATTGTTATATCTAAACCATAATAATACATAGATAAACTTAATATAATGCTATTTAATACAAAGTTAACTGTTGCCATACTAATTGAAAAATGCTGATTTATGATTTTTGCTATAATGTCCATTCCACCTGTAGAAACATTTCCTCTAAAAAGTATTCCTGTTCCCATTCCATGGATTACTCCACCTACTAAAATAACTGAAAGCGTATCTGTTGTAGGAATAACTATACCACCTGTTATTTCTACCCAAAAAGATAAGCTACTCATTCCTAATAAAGCATAAAATAAGAACCGTTTATCTAGATAAAAATATCCTATTATAAATAATGGGATATTCAGAACAAGTACAAGTAAGCTAATTCTCCATTGGAATAGAAAATGTAATAACATAGATATCCCTGTTAAACCTGCACTTAATAGCCTGTTGGGTAAAAATATACTATTAGCAGCAATTGCCAATAATAGTGTTCCTATTATAATCGCTACAATCTTATTTAAGTCAATAAGCTTCTTATTCATATCTGCTCCTTATAACAGTAAAAGGCTGCCTAAGGCAGCCTTTTATTTTATTTAATAAGCGTAGCAAGCCCTGTTGCAAGCTCTTTAATATCTAATCCTTTTGTAAATTCAAGGCAAGTACCACTTGGATAACGTGTTTTTTCTATCCATGCTTCTGGCATCTTACTTGCACCATATTTTGCACCTAATATAGTACCAGCTACAGCTCCAATAGTATCAGCATCGCGACCAAAGTTACCAGCTACAATTACTCCCGTCTTAAAGTCTTGGTGAGCTAGCTTTAAACAAGCAAATGCTTGCGTTACAGCCTCTGCTGTTGTAGCCCATGAACTAGTCCATAATGCATCATGTAAAGGCATCCATGCATCAATAATTGAACCATCTGCCTTTTCAATAATTTCAAATGCATTATTCATAGCGTAATAGAACCAAGAATCTTTAGGAATTTGTAACATTGCAGTATCTATAATTTCATCCATAGTCGCATCTACCATTGCAACTGATACAGCTGCTGCTACCGCTTGTGCTCCCCATACACCCTCACGATAATGACTAACCGAAGCATCTATGGCAGCCATATGTGCAGCTCTTTCAGGGTCTCCTGCACATATTATTCCTACAGGTCCAATTCTCATAGCTGTTCCATCACTCATATGTGCACTATTGTACATTCCTGAATAGGGTGGTCTTAACCCTTTTCTTAAGTTATTAGCTGCTTCTATTTCACTTGCTCCACCTCTTTTAAACTCATCTTGTGTAGCAACATTATTAAGCCACGCTTTGACTACTTCATCTGTTGTTAAATGTCCACCACATTCTATAAGTGTTTTAGCTGTTAGAAGTGCAAACTCTGTATCATCTGTGCTCCATGATGCACCTTTGTTAAAATCTGTTGTCACTCCATAGTTTGATTTATTTTCTGGTTTTCTAGAGGCATCTCCAAAAGAATCTCCTATTGCTAATCCTGAGAGCGATCCATATGCTTTATCAAACGCAAGTGCTTTATTATTAATCAAATCTAATCGTGTTAACATGTATATCACATCCTTCTTATATGATTTATTCTAAAACTGTTGCCAAATACTCTGATAATTCTTGACCTCCCATTTGATTAACTTTTTGTACAAATTCATCAAAAGCACTAATTGGTTTTACCCCTCTTACAATATCTGTACTATATTCGTTGTAAAGCATTACAATGGCATCCCATTTTCCCTGTAATTCTTCTGGCATAATAATATTAGTATCTTCATAATAATATTTTTCACCATTTTCAAGGGACTGGAGCATTGGTGCTGAGAATGGTTCTTTTACATAAGGCATGCCTGCATCAAATGTATAAAGTGTATCCCAGAATCTTGCCCACCACTCAGAAAATTTATCTGTAATAGCAATTTTCCCATCCTCGATATTGTAATGTACTCCTTCAACACCCATTTTGTCTAACATACGTCCCTGTGGACTTGCCATATATTCTAAAATAGCAAATGCTGCATCTTTAGCTTCTGAATCTACAGGAATAGCAAATCCACGAGATTCTTTTGTTGTATCTACTGATAAATAAGCTTGCCCTGCCCCTTTAGCTGGAGGAAGTACAACAAGTTCTGCCTGTTCACCATTTTTAGCCACCATCTTATCATTATAGATTTGAATTACGCCTCCTTGTGTACCTGCAACTAGTCCTACAGTTCCTTCATAAAAACGTTGTTCAAATACATCCCAAGTTGTTGTGATATACTCGCTATCCAATAACCCTTCTTGATAAAGTTTTGCATAAAACTCTAATTTATCTTTTTCTGGCTGTGAAATCATGCTAGGAATCCATTTTCCATCTTCCTTCATAAAAGTACCTGTTACTCCAAATGCATGATTAAAAATACTATCTAATTTAGTTAAACTTCCATCTGTTGTAGTGGCATACTTAGTTAATCCTGTGTTAACCATTTCTTTAAATAATGCATAGTAGTTATCTACTGTCGGATTTTCAATCACTGCTTGAGCGGATGTGAGTTGTTCTGCCCAATCTTTTCTCATTACAGGTACAGCCACACGTGGTGGTGCTAACCAAAGAAGATATGGGTAATTTTTCATTGATTCTTTATTGTGCTCTTGCATTAACTGTTTAACATATGTAGATCCTTCAATATAAGATGTTAAATCTTCTAATAACCCCTCTTGAGCAATTGGTAAATCTCCACCTTGGAAGTACACTAAGTCTGGTAAAATTTCCCCTGTTCTAAGTGCTAATGGTACTACCTCTTTATACGTTCCAGTTGGTGCTTCTAAAAATTCTAGTGTTACATATTTTTCTTGCTCTGCCATGCCTTTTTCTATTTTTTCTTTGAGCATTATAACGCCTTCTTCTGTTGGCGGCACATCCTTAATCAGAATCTTAACATTAATAGGTTCACTTTGTGTCCCTATTTCTCCTACTTCTACAGGGGCCTCAGCTTTAGTTTGTTCAGGTGCTACTGGTTCTGCACTTTCTTGCTTACTTGAACAACCTGTAAAACCTGCCATAGCTACTGTAGCAGTAAGTAATCCTACTATTAACTTCTTTACTTTTTTCATTGTTCTTCCCCCTTAAATTTAAATATAGTTATAGACCAAAGCTATTCTTTTACACCTCCAGCCATAATATCCTTAGTATAGAACTTCAGTACTAAAGGATATATCAGCAATATAGGTAAAATAGCTATAACTATCGTTGCATTCTTTAATGCAATCATATCAACTTGGGCCCATTCATTATTATTAAGTAAATTCTCTGCTCCAATTAGTGATGCTGTATCATTTAAAACAACAAATTGTCTTAGAAGTACTTGTAGGGTCGTCTTAGAGGCTTTTGTCATATAGATACCTGATTTAAAATATTCATTCCATCTTACTACTGCATAGAACATAGTAATTGTTGCAATACCTGGCTTAGCTAGGGGTACTGCTATATGGAAAAATGTTTTAAGATGTCCTGCTCCATCAATTGTTGCAGCTTCATACAAAGCAGTTGGCACCTCTTCAAAAAAGCGCATCATAATGATGAGGTAATATACATTGACTGCTGTAACAAGAATAACTGACCACAAACTTCCCATTAATCCTAATTCTTTAATCACAAGGTACTCAGGTACAAGTCCTGGATCAAATAGCATCATAATAATGAGGAAAATCATAATGACCTTTTTAAAAACTAACCCTGGTCTCGTTAATGCATAAGCTGCCATTGTTGTAAGTAAAATATTTATTGACGTGCCTACTATTGTAATAAATATGGAGTTTAACAATGCAGGAATTAAGATTGGATGATTGAGGATAATCTTATAATTTATTAAATTAAATTTTTGTGGCAATATATCAAGGCCACTCATATAAGGTGAAACAGATGGATCTGATAACGATCTTGCTAATATATTTAGTAATGGAATAATCATTGTAAGAGTTAAAAGAAACATTCCTATTACTAATATAAGTTGCCAAGCACTAAATTTTTTTATGAGTTTCTTCATTTTCTCTTCCTCCCTACCATACTCCTTTTCCTGTAAAACGTTTAGACACAAAGTGTGTTATAAGGACAAGCGCTGTTCCAAACAACCCTTTTATAAGTCCCACTGCCGTTGCCAATGAATACTGACCATTTAAAAGACCAATTCGATAAATATATGTATCTAAAATATCAATCGCACTATTGACAGAATTATTAGTAAAGTTAAGCACTTGATCAAAGCCTGCATTCAAAAAGAATCCTAAATTTAGAATAAACATTGTAACCATAGGAACTACTAATGCTGGTAAGATGACATAACGAATAACATTAGCTCTTGAAGCACCATCAATAGCTGCTGCTTCATAAAGACTTGGGCTAATTGATAAAATGGCTGCAAAGTACACAATTGAATCCCATCCTATACTTCTCCAACCTTCTGACCAAAAAAGCACCCATCTTATATGTTCTTTACTTGTCATAAAATCAATAGGCGTTACACCAAACCACCCTAAGATTTCATTAACTGCGCCACTAGTTGGTGATAATACAGAAATCCAAATCCCTGCAATAACTACCCAAGAAAGAAAATGAGGTAAATAAGAAATGACTTGTACGTATTTTCTAAATCCACGTGATCTTATTTCATTAAGTAAGATCGCAAAAATTACAAATAACGGAAATAACAATACATACTTCATAAAACTTATAATCAATGTATTGCGTAAAATCTCAAAAAACACGGGTGTATCAAAAATCATTTTAAAATACTTAAAACCTTCAAATACCCATGGACCTTTTGTTTTAAATGTAAAGAATGCCAATCTCATGTTAATAATAGGCCATACTCTAAAAATAATAAAATAGATAAGTGTAGGGATAATCATAAAATATAAAACTTTATCCCTTTTGATTTTAGCTATATTACTTTTTATTTTTCTTTCTTTGGGCATATTACTGTTCATTTGATTTTCTAAGAACAATTTTTTGTTTACATTTTCCATACTCTCTCCTTTCATTGTGTTAAAATTTATTAATTTCTCAATAACTAAACCGGTATCTTTTAAATATATTATATTATAATAAATTTTTATTTTCAATTTAAATTTTTCAATAAACTTATTTTATTTTTTTAGACATATATACTAAATAAAAGTACATTTTGTTTTTCAAAATGTACTTTTCGTTGTATTTCTTAATTCTAATGTCGGTTCTACCACTATATGTCTAATACCTCCTATAGAATTTTCAATAATACCTACTAGCATCTTTGATATTTCTACCGCCATTTCATATATTGGTTGTATAACTGTTGATACACTTGGTTCAAATATTTCACTTAGCTCAATCCCATCAAAACCTATAATTTCTATGTCTTCTGGAACTTTTTTCCCAAGTGCCTTTATAGCCTTAATAGAACCTATTGCTACCATATCACATGCTGCAAAAATTGCATCTACTTGGGGACTTTCTTTTAAGAGCTCATAGGTCATTTTATAACCGGCTTTCACTGAAAACTCCCCCGTACGTATGAGTTTATTATCTACTTTTATTTTATTATCCTCTAATGCTATTTTATATCCTTCTAGCCTTTGTTTAGTAGAGATAGCTTCTCTTTCTCCTCCTAAAAAGGCGATACTTTTCTTATTATTTTTTATAAAATATTCCATAGCACTTATAGCACCACTTATATTATTAACACATACACTTGCATCACAAAATTTTCTATCAACAACTCTATCAGCTAGTACTATAGGAATATTAAACTCTTTTATTTTAGAAATACCATTTCCTTCTCCTATTCCTGTTGCAAGTATAATCCCATCTACTCTTTTATCAATGAATGATAATAAATATTTCTCTTCTTTTAATGGATCATTATCTGAATTACATAGAAATATAGTATAACCTAACTCACTTAAATAATCATCAATTCCCCGTACAAGTTGTGGAAAGAAAGGATTTGTTATATCCGGAATAATAACGCCTATCATTTTACTCCCAATACCTGCCACACTTCTAGCATGCACATTAGGTCTATATCCTACTTCTTTTATAGTTTTAAGTATCCTTTTTTTAGTTTCTTCACTTACTCCTTCTGATTTATTATTAATAACTCTAGATACTGTAGCTTTTGAAACTCCTGTTATCTTTGCAATATCTGCTATAGTATATGCCATTTACTTCTTTCCCCTTTCTCTATTTTATCCTTAGCGATTAATGTCATCATCATATCATTCAAAAATTTAATTTTCAATATATATTAATATTTTATTATTTTAATCTTATATTTTATACAATATAGCTAATTATAAAACTATATTTTAGTTTTATTTTCTTAAAATTAAATCATATTCAGTATTGTTTATTATATTTTTTTCCCGTATAATCAACTTATAACTAAACCGGTTACTCATTTCACACCAATACGTAAAAGGAGTTTTGACTATGGCATTTAAAATTCTTTCCCCTTGTGGAATCTTAGGTTATGGCTACCCACTCTCTTCATTTATGGCTGGTATTAACGAACAGCCTGATGCTATTGTAGTTGATGCTGGTTCAACAGATGCTGGCCCACATAAACTAGGTGCTGGCGTACCTATTGTAAGCAAGAATTCTTGCAAAAAAGATTTACTTCCAATGATTACAGAAGGTATTAATCATAAAATCCCTGTTATTATCGGTTCAGCTGGTGGCAGTGGCGCTAAAAAACATGTTAATTGGACACTTGATATTATTCAAAGCATTCTAAAAGAACAAGGACTTAAAAATGTAAAAATAGCTATTATTTGGGGTGATATTGCTTCTAATGTTGTGAAGGAACGTTTAGCTGAAGGGAAAGTAACACCTTTAGGTAAAATGGTAAAAGAATTAACTCCAGAAATTATTGATAAGACAAATGGAATTGTAGCACAAATGGGTGAACAACCTATTATAGAAGCACTTAAAGCTGGTGCTGATATTATTGTATGTGGCAGAGCCTATGACCCTTCTCCATTTGCTGCTCCTGCTATCTTAAATGGTTACAATCCTGCTTTTGCTTATCATTTGGGTAAGATTTTAGAATGTGCTGCCCTTTGTTGTGAACCTGGTACAACTAAAGATTGTATGCTTGGCATTATTAATGAAGATAACTTTGAAGTAGTACCTTTAAATCCTATACGTAAATGCACCAAAGTAAGCGTTGCAGCCCATACTTTTTATGAAAAAGATCATCCCTATCTCCTTAAAGGACCTGGAATTACCATGAATTTAAAGAACTGTACTTTTGAGGAAATAGGGAATGGTAGTGTACGTGTAAGAGGAAGTCAAATTAATTATGATGATATATATAGAATTAAATTAGAAGGTGCTATGCCTGTAGCTTTTAGAACCTTTGTTATTGCTGGAATCCGTGATCCTCTTCTGATCGCAAAACTAGAACTTGTTGAAGACCTTGTTAAAGATCAAGTTCAGGAATATTATAAAGAATTTGATCCCTCTACCTATGCTATTAATTTTATTAACTATGGTATTAACGGTGTAATGGGAGATATTGAACCTATCAACTCCCGTGGTCATGAAGTATGTGTTCTTATGGAAGTTTTAGCTAATACTCAA
Organism: Niameybacter massiliensis; assembly: GCF_001282685.1. Taxonomy (GTDB): domain Bacteria; phylum Bacillota; class Clostridia; order Lachnospirales; family Cellulosilyticaceae; genus Holtiella; species Holtiella tumoricola. The sequence continues at coordinate 1,436,575 of NZ_LN875035.1, forward strand.
GAAATTGCTTCTACTATTTGTGCATCTCTCCGTTCCACTTTCTTGCACTATGGTTATGAAGGCCGCAAGTCAACTGCTGGAAATCTTGCTTTTCCATTTGCACCAAGTGATGTTGAATTTGGTCAAGTTTATGAATTTTCTGTATATCATCTTATGGAAGTTAAAAGTGGAAATGAACTCTTTAAAATCGATTATTTGGAGGTGTAGTAATGCCTAAATGCTATGAACTAGCTAAAGTACTACGTAGCAAAAATTCTGGGCCTTTTGAAATTACGCTAGATATACTATTTGATAATGAAGCTTCTTATAATCTTGTAAAAAATAGTAATAAGATTACTAAATCTACGATTGCAAAGCTTTATCATATGGACGAAAGCATGATAAATGATATTATCTTCTTTGATACTGCATTAGGTATTAAAATTACTTATGCTAGAAAAATTTCATCTGGTACTTGTTTTGAAAGAGATGTTTATGGTTCCCAGCAACATGCACCTCTTATGGAATTAGAAATTTAATTACTACACTTTATGAGGAGGCAACTTTATGATTCCTAATAACTATTTAGAAAAAGTCTATGCTGGTTTTCTCGGAATGAATATTGGTATACGTCTTGGTGCACCTGTAGAACCTACTCTTTGGACTTATGAACGTATCCAAAATACATATGGTGATATAACAAGCTATGTAAAAACTTACAAAAATTTCGCTGCAGATGATGATGCTAATGGACCTGTTTTTTTCTTACGTGCACTTTATGATGATGCTAAAGACCGTGAATTAGTCCCACAAGATGTTGCACGTGCTTGGCTCAATTATGCTAGAGAGGAAAAGGGCATGTTTTGGTGGGGTGGTTATGGAATTAGTACAGAACACACTGCTTATCAAAACTTAAAAATGGGTATCCCTGCTCCAAAATCGGGTTCTATCGAACAAAATGGTCAAATTTTAGCTGAACAAATTGGTGGCCAAATTTTTATTGATACCTGGGGGCTAGTTCTACCTTGTAACCCTGAAAAAGCTGCCCAATATGGAGAATATGCAGCAAGTGTATCTCATGACGGAGATGGTATTAACGGTGCTAGATTTTTCTGCGCTGCTATTTCAAAAGCTTTTGAAAGCTCTAATATTAGAGAAATTATCGATACTGGACTATCTTATATACCGAAAACTTCTACATACTATGCTGTAGCACAAGCCGTTATCAAGTTCTACGAAGAAAATCCTAATGATTTTAGAGCATGCCGTTCTATGCTAGAAAATTACTGGGGTTATGATAAATACAAAGGTGTCTGTCACATAATTCCGAATGCTGGTGTATGTATTTTAGCAATGCTCTATGGAAAAGGTGAATTCAATCGTACTATCGAAATTGCCACTATGTGTGGCTGGGATACTGATTGTAATGCTGGCAATGTAGGTACAGTTCTCGGTGTAATGTGTGGTATAACAGGTTTAGCGAAAAGATATAGAGATCCTATTAATGATAGCATTGTACTCTCTTCTATCTCTGGTTACTTGAATATTTTAGATATTCCTTCTTATGCAAAAGAACTTGCCCTTTTAGGATATCGTTTAGCACAGGAAGAAGCACCTCTATCTTTAAAAAATAGTTTCAAAGAAGGTGAAATTTATTTTGACTTTGAACTTCCAGGCTCCACTCATAATATTCGCCTTTCTGACTCCTTCTTATGTAGTATAGAGCATACTTTTGATCATGGTTATAACAGTAATGGTTCACTTAAGATTCTCTTTGATCGTATGTCTCGTGGCCAAAACTGCAAAGTTTATTATAAACCTTATTATTTAAGAAGTGATTTTAGTGATGAACGCTATAGTCCTGTCTTTTCTCCTACTGTATATTCTGGACAAATAGTATCTATGAAAATTTATTTAGATCAATGGAATGGAAATGAGACAATGGGCTTTGCTCCTTATATTCATTTAGCAAATAGTAAACAGGATATAATTCAAGGCTATATTAAACTTATTGACCAAGAATGGTTAGATGTAGAATTTATTATTCCTAGTACTGAAGGTGACCTCATTGATGAAGTAGGTATTATACTAGAAAGTTACTCTCCCGCAAAGTTTAAAAGTTTAGGTTGCATCTATTTAGACGATTTTAAAATTTCTGGTCCATCAACTTATAGTATAGATTTTTCTAAACAAAAATCTAACTTTGGTTCTATATCACCCTTCTCACATAATTATGGTGCTTGGAGCTTAGAAAATGATAAAATGTTAGCCATGTCATATGGATATGCTGAATCCTATGCTGGTAACTATTTTGCAAAAAATTATGTAGTTACTGCTATTATTACACCTCTTCATGGAAATACCCATATGCTATCTGTACGTGCTCAAGGTGCCCAAAAAGGCTATCATGCTGGTTTTGATAGGCCTGGCTTTGTAGCTCTCTACCTCAATGATTTTGGATTTACCAAACTTACCGAAGTACCCTTCGACTGGACTTTTAATACAGAATATACCGTTTCGTTTAGCTGTAATAATGTATTATTAGAAGTATTTATTAATGGTAAACAACTTATTGCTTATAATGATTCTACTTTTACTTATGGAATGTACGGCTGTAGCCGTCTTTCTATGGGGCGAACAGCATTTAGTCATTTTAAAATAAGAGAATATTAACTTTTATTCCTTTTAGAAAGAAGGTGATACAATGATTACAGTTATTGGCAGTTTAAATATGGACCTTGTTCTATATACATCTTATTTCCCTCAAGTAGGTGAAACAATCTCTTCAACACGCTATCTCGAAATCCCTGGTGGTAAAGGTGCTAATCAAGCTATGTCAATTGGTAAACTAAACGGATCTGTTGAAATGATAGGTGCTATAGGCAACGATGGCTTTGGGGATAAATTAATTCAAAACTTATCTAATCATGGTATTGGTATACAAGGTATTAAACGTTGCACTTCTACTACTGGTACTGCTTTTATCAATGTTGATGACCATGGAGATAATAAAATTATTCTTGTTCCAGGAGCGAATTACGAATTAACTACGCAGCATATTGATGAAGAAATTCATCTTCTAGAAAAAAGTGAATTTATAATCTTACAACTTGAAGTTCCATTAACCACTGTTTTCTATGCAATTCAAAAAGCTAAAGAGCTCAATAAAACAGTTATTCTTAATCCTGCTCCAGCATGTAAATTAGATGCTAACCTATTAAAAAATGTAGATATCTTAACTCCTAATGAAACAGAACTTGAGATTTTAACAGATACTAAAATCAATACACTCAAAGATATTAAGTATGCCTGTCATAAACTTCTTGCACAGGGTATCAAAGCTGTTATCGTTACAATAGGCGCTAAAGGTGCTGTTATTGTAACCATGAATAACTTTATCTCAATTCCTGGCTATGAAGTTGATGCTATCGATACAACTGCTGCGGGTGATTCTTTTACAGGCGCACTTGCTTTAGGCCTAAATCAAGGATATGACTTAGAGGCTGCTACTCATTTTGCTAATCAAGTTGCCTCTATCACCGTTCAAAGAAAAGGTGCCCAGATTTCCTTACCTACTTTAGATGAATTTCATACTTACTTCAAATAAACTCTATTTTTCAAATAAATAAAAGGGTCAGAAACTATACAGTTTCTAACCCTTTTATTTATTGATGTGCTACACGTAATGCATTGCCGATTGCAACAAGTGCCTTATCTAAATCTTCTTTTGTATGTGCTGTACTTAAGAACATTGCTTCGTATTGAGCTGGTCCAACGAGAACACCTTGTTCGAGTAAAGCTTGGAAGTAATGATTAAATTTCTCTGTATCACATGTCATGGCATCCTCATAGTTACGTACTTCTTTATCTGTGAAGAAGAGACATACTAATGAACCTGCTTGTGCTACATGATAATTTAAGCCTAAATCTTTTAAATGTGTACGGATACCTTCTGCAAGGTAGTTCGCTTTTTCTTCTAATTCTTTATAGACCTCTTGATGGTCACGTAAGTATTCAAGTTGTTTCTTACCAATGTACATAGCAAGTGGGTTACCTGACAATGTACCTGCTTGATAAACTGGTCCTACTGGTGAAACCATATCCATAATTTCTGCTTTCCCTGCGTAAGCACCTACTGGAAGGCCGCCTCCAATAATCTTACCAAAGCATACCATATCTGGTTCAATATCAAAGTACTCACGGCTGCTACCATATGCAATTCTAAATCCAGTAATAACTTCATCAAAGATAAGTACTGTACCATGTTCTTGTGTTATTTTACGAAGTGCCTCTAAGAAGTCACGCTCTGCTGGTACAAGTCCCATGTTTCCACCAATTGGTTCTACAATAACAGCTGCAATGTCGTCACCTTGTTCATTGAAGATGGCTTCTAATGCTTCAATGTTGTTGTATGGTGTTACAAGTGTATGTTTAACAACATCAGCTGGTACACCTGGGCTAGTTGGTACACCATAAGTAATTGTACCTGAACCTGATTTTACAAGTAATGCATCTGAATGCCCATGGTAGCATCCTTCAAATTTAAGAATCTTGTTACGTCCTGTGTAACCTCTTGCTACACGTAAAGCGCTCATTGTCGCTTCTGTACCAGAGTTTACCATACGTACTTTATCTATTCCTTTATAGGCATCTACAATAAGTTTTGCCATTTCAACTTCAATAGCAGTAGGTACACCATAGCTTGTTCCTTTAGCTACCATATCGGCAATACCCGCTGTAATTTGTTCATTACTATGACCTAAAATAAGAGGGCCCCATGAACAAATAAAATCAATATATTCATTACCATCTACATCCCAAATATGACTTCCATGTGCATGATCAATAAAAATAGGATTAATTCCTACTGATTTAAATGCACGAACAGGGCTATTTACCCCACCTGGAATATACTTTACTGCTTCTTCAAAAATCTCTGCTGAACGTTTATGTTCCATCGTAATCTCCACCATCCTATATCCACTTACATAATTCTTTTGCAAAGTAAGTAATAATAATATCTGCTCCTGCACGTTTGATAGAAAGCACACTTTCATAAATTGCTTTCTCATCTAAAAGGCCATTTTCTACTGCTAATTTGATCATAGCATACTCACCGCTTACATTGTAGGCTGCAATAGGCATGTTAAAGTTATCTTTTACACGTCTAATAATATCTAAATAAGAAAGTGCTGGCTTAACCATAACAATATCTGCACCTTCTTCAATATCAAGCTCTACTTCACGTAAAGCTTCATCTGTGTTTGAAATATCCATTTGGTATGTTTTACGATCTCCAAATGCAGGTGCTGAATGTGCTGCCGCACGGAATGGTCCATAGAAGCTTGAAGCGTATTTTGCGCTATAAGCCATAATAGGTACATTCATAAATCCTGCTTCATCTAATGCTGTACGAATAGCACCTACTCTTCCATCCATCATATCTGATGGCGCTACCATATCAGCACCTGCAACTGCATGGCTTACTGCAATACGCGCTAAGTAAGAAAGTGTCACATCATTTTGCACATTTCCTGTTTTATCTAAAATACCACAGTGACCGTGGTCGGTATATTGGCACATACATACATCTGTAATCACATATATCTCTGGTGCAAGCTCTTTCACTTTGCGAATAGCTTGTTGTACAATACCTGTTTCACTGTAAGCTTCTTTTCCAAAAGCATCTTTTTCATCTGGCACACCAAATAAAATTACATATTTAATACCAAGGTCTACAAGTTCTTTAATTTCTTCTTCTAAACGGTCAACAGAATAATGGAAGATGCCCTTTAAAGAAGATATTTCTTCTTTTTTATTTGTACCTTCTACTACAAAGATAGGGTACACAAGGTTTCTTCTTTCTAGTGTTGTTTCTCTTACCATTTCTCGAATTGCTAAATTACCACGTAATCTTCTTGGTCTTTTAATCATCATATAGCCTTCTTTCTATCTATTAGACTTTTTGTATACTGTTTGTTTATAACATCAGTATACATCCTTTCAATTTTACTCCTATATACAAAGTCTGGCAAATTTATTTATCTGATGACTACCATCCGTAATACTCCATCCTTTATAAACTGGAGTAAACGGATGCTACGTCCCTAGATAACGATTTCTAAAGTTCAAATGGAGTATCAAACTCCACCTGAACTAAGAAATCTGTTTATGCTTCACATAAACACTCAATCAAACCTTCTATGGTAAAAGGATTTGCTTCTCTATATACTTCTAATCCTAAGTTTCTCATGGCTTTGCTTGTAATTTCACCAATAGAAACACATTTTATTGTCTTAACTTTTTCTTTATATTCTTCATCTAAAAGTGCCATTAAATTATTAGCTGTTGAAGAACTTGTGAAAGTAATATAATCAATAGTCTCTTCATCTAAAATTTCTTTTAATAATGCTTTAGAATTTTTATTAAGCACTGTGTCATACATTAAAAGTTGTTCTACTTGGCAAATCGTTTGTAAACGTGTAGAAAGGATATCACGCGCTAGGCTTCCTTGTGGCATAAGTACTTTATCTTCATTTGTCAATTTACTTTCTAAAAGTTCAGCAATACTTTCTTGTGTAAAGCGCTCTGGCATAAAGTCTGGGCGAATACCATAAGCTTCAAGTATCTTTGCAGTAGCACTTCCTACTGCTACAACTTTAAGATTAGAAAGTGCTCTTGCATCTTTTCCTAATCCATAAAGCCTATCAAAGAATAAACTTACCGCATTTTGACTACCAAATACAACATAAGTATAGTCATTTAATCTATTTAAAGTTTCATCTATCTCATCTGTCTGTCTTGCCACAATCTCTATTGTTGGAATTTCAAAAACATTTGCTCCTAACTCTTGAAGCTTAGCTTTAAGGTCACTACTTTGTGTACGAGAACGTGTTACAACAATATTTTTTCCAAAGAGAGGGCGTTTTTCAAAGAAATTAAGTTTATCACGTAACTGAACCACTTCACCTACTACAATTAAGCTTGGAGAAGTAAGCCCTGCTTTTTTCACTTCTTCTTCAATTGTTAAAAGTGTACCTGTTGCTACTTTTTGATTGGCTCTTGTTGCCCAATTGATAACTGCTGCTGGAGTAGATTCTGCTAATCCATTCTGCATTAAGTTGGTACAAATTTTATTTAAATTACTAAGTCCCATTAAGAAAACAAGTGTTCCTTGCATACTCGCAAGTGCACTCCAGTTAATACGGTCTTTTGTCTCATCTTTAAGATGTCCAGTAATAACATGGAAAGATGGTGTATAGTCACGATGAGTAATAGGAATACCTGCATAGCAAAGTCCACCAATAGCAGAAGTAATACCTGGTACAACTTCAAAAGGAATATCTCTTTCTAATAAATATTCACCTTCTTCGCCGCCACGTCCAAATACATATGGGTCTCCCCCTTTAAGACGTGTTACCACTTTTCCTTCTTTTGCTTTTACAGCTAAGACTTCGTTGATTTCATCTTGAGTCATTGTATGATTGCTAGAAGCTTTCCCAACATAGATTAATTCTGCATCTGGTCTTGCAAGCTTTAAGTACTCTGCATTTGCTAATCTATCATATACAAGTACTTCAGCTTCTTTAATACAATCCAATCCTTTTAAAGTTAACAGTCTAAAGTCTCCTGGTCCTGCACCTACTAAATAAACTTTTCCACTCATCTGTTTAGCTCCTCCATTACGCTGTCTGCTAATTTATACCCTATCTGTCTAGCTACTTCAATACTATTGCATTCACTTGTTAATGCTTGTTTTACAAGTTTTGTTCCCTCTTCATCACCTAGTAAAGCTGTTAAATGAAGTCTTCCTGCTTCAAGATTGGCATAAGCACCAATTGGTAAGTGGCAACTACCTTCTACACCCGCAAGGAAAGCACGCTCTGCCTCTATCTGTATTTGACTTTTCATATCTTCAATTGGACGAATTAAGTTATAAATACGTTCATCATTTTCGCGAATTTCTATAGCTAATGCTCCTTGTGCTGGTGCTGGTAAAACCACATCTACTGGTAAATAATAGCCTATTTCATCTTCTCTTCCAATACGTCTAACACCCGCTGCCGCAAGTACAATACCATCTAAGTTTTCTGTTTCAATTTTGCTAATACGTGTATCAATATTTCCCCGAATCGGCTCAATTTGAAGATCTGGTCTAGCTTCTAAAAGTTGATATTTACGACGTTTACTTCCTGTTCCAATACGTGCACCATGAGGAAGTTCAGATAAATCATTAATAGGTTGTTTTAAGATAAGTACATCTCTTATATCTTCTCTAACAGGTGTATAAGTAAATTGTAAGCCTTTGCATACTTCGCTTGGCATATCTTTCATACTATGAATTGCTAAATCAATTTCTCCATCTAAAAGCTGTTGTTCAATCTCTTTTACAAAGAGTCCTTTATCTCCAATTTTATCTAAAGGTACATTTTGAATAAGGTCTCCTTTAGTTTTTATAATTTTTATTTCAAATTCTACTTCAGGATTACAAGCTTCTAGTTGACTAACTACCCATTTGGATTGTGTTAGTGCAAGCTTACTTCCTCTTGTCCCTACAACAACTTTCATCCTCGTCACCATCCTAATCTTTTGCTTAATTTCAATCTTTTGCTTCCTTTATTCTATTATGCACTAAAGAACTTATATTTAAAGGTCAAAAAGTTCCTGCAACATAGACATATAAGCTTCTTGTTTCGTTGTGTCATCCATTTCTTTTAACGCTTTAACAGGTTCTCTGATTAAACGTTTTAAAGAGGCCATCATCATCTTATCAATAATTTTATGTTCTCTTGATGTAAGGTCCAGTTTGTTTTCTATATAATGCATACTATCTCTATGAATTTCTTGGCATTTCTCATTGAGTGATTGTATCGTTGGATCAATTTTTGTCATCTTAAGCCATGTAATAAATTCTTCTACATAGCTTCTAGTTATTTTTGCTGCTTCCTCTGCTAGTTCTTCGCGTTTAGCACTATTTTTATCTGATATATCTTGTAAGTCATCCACATCATAAAGACTTACATCTTCTAATGTAGCAACTTGACTCTCAACATCACGTGGCATTGCAATATCTAATATAGTAAGAGGTTTGTTTAAATGTGGCATTTGTTCTTTTAGCAATACAAGGTGTGGTGAAGCTGTTGAAGTAATTACTACATCTACCTCTTGTAATAACTCATAGCGTTTATCAAATCCTACTGGTATAGCCTTGTCTATCTCATCTGCTAAATCACTTGCTTTACAGAATGTACGATTAGCAATATAGATTACTTCTGGCTCTTCTAAAGCTAGATATTTTAAAGATAGTTTACTCATTTTCCCTGCACCTAGTACAAGTATCTTTTTATCTGCTAATGTTCCTAGCCTTTCTTTTAAAAACTTAATACCTATATAGCTAATAGATAGAGGATATTCTGATATTTTAAGTTCACTACGAATAAGTTTGCCACAAGTGATGGCTTCTCTAAATAGTTTATTGAGCACTTTTCCACTAGCACCTATCTCCATAGCAAAAGCATGTGCATCTTTTACCTGTCCAAGTATTTGATCTTCTCCAATAACTATAGACTTTAGACCTGCTGCTACATCAAATAGATGCTTAATTGCTTCTTCTCCCGTTTCTATATAAAGGTAGCTTTTTGCTTCTTGTCCTAATATTGTATTTAATAACTCATGTACATCTTCTATTGCATTTTCAATGTTCTTTGCTGCAATATAAAGTTCACTACGATTGCACGTTGAAACAATGACAAGTTCCTTGCTTGACTTTTCTAAAAGTATATCTATAATTTCCATCTTTTTAGAATCTGTAAAGCTTACTTTTTCCCTAACTTCGACTGGAGCCGTAACATGACTCAGTCCAATTACTGCAATATCCATTATCCACCTCTTAATTTAAGTCAATAAACTTTTGCATCCTTTATTATACTATATTTATTACCAGTTAAAAATACTACTAAACTCAAAATAATAATAATAATTATTACTTACCTAATAAAAAAGCAGAGTATTATAGAATGCCCCCTATAATACCCTGCCCATTTTATCTGATGTATATCAAATTAGTTTATCTTTTGTAAAGACTCTATAAACTAAATCTTAGTGGTGACCGTCTTGGCTACCAGGACCTGCTGAATTGTGTTTAGCAATTGGTTTAACGTTAATGTTAGCACGTTTTTCATCTTCATGCCAGTAAATACGTTCAGCAATTTGAGCTTCTGGATTAAGTTCAACACCTTCAAGAATAAGTTCTTTGAATTTGATGTATCCAGCTCTATCGATTAAGTGACCACCGTGAAGGTAAACTGGTTTGTAATCAAGTGCCCATGCAGAGAATTTTGGCCAGTTTCTGAAGATAGAAAGTACTACATCTTCTGTTACCCAGTTAGCAAACATTTTACCCATACGTGGATATTGTTTACCTGTACGACCACCAAGCATGATTCTATAGAATTTTTGAGGATCACGTGTCCATGCGCTTGTTGGACAAGCGATTACACACTCACCACAACCTACACAACAACATGTATCTTTTTCGATTTTACCATTTACTAATGAAAGTACGCGAGTAGCATGGTGTGAACAAGCTTCAACACATGCGCCACATCCGATACAACGATCTCTATCGTAGTTCATTTTAGCAATACCGATTACACCGAAGTCATTGAAGTGACCTTTACCACAGTCATTTGGACAACCTGAAACAGCTGTTTTAATGTGGTAGTGACTTGGGAATACTTCTTTTTCGATTTTTTTAGCTAATTCATGTGTATTGATATTAGCTTTAATACAATGTGTGTTACCGATACAAGCCATGATGTTACGTGCACCAATTGTTGGGTAACCTTTACCACATGTTTCCATTTCAGCGTCACATTCAACAACTTCTACTTCTTTGATGTATTCGTTGATGTATTCGTTAACTTCTGGAATGCTTGGATATTTAATACCTGGGATATTAAGTGTATGTCTCATACCTACGTGGAATGTGCCATCACCCCAAGTTTGTGCTATATGTTGTACAGCTTGTAAATGTTTCGCATCGATAATAGAACCTGGAACACGTAATTGTAACATGAATTCTCCAGCTATTTTAGATTGACGGAAACAGTTAATTCTGGTTGCTTTTACATCAATATCGTGATTCATTGTGTGGCCTCCTAGTCAATTAATTGTTTTGCTACAGTGTAGTTGAATACTGGTCCTTCAAGACATACGTATGTCTCATCGATACGGCAGTGTCCACATTTACCGATTGCACATGACATTTTTCTTTCAAATGAAACCCAGATTTTTTCTTCTGGAATACCTTGTTTTACACATTCAAGACCTGCAAAATGCATCATGATTGGTGGTCCAACGATTACTACTTCATAGTTATCACCAAAATCTTTGAATGGGATTTCTTCGATGAATTTAGTTACAAGACCTGTTCTAAATCCTTCTTTTTCATCTCTATCTAATGTGAAGATAGTATTGAATTTTTCTTCCCAAACTTTAAGTGTATCTTTGAAAAGGATACCGTTTTCATCTTTGAAACCTGCAATGATGTTTACGCTTTGTGCGAAACCTTCTTCATTTGCAAATTTGTTGATCATACTTTTAACTGGAGCAACACCTGTACCACCAGCGATGATTACAACGTTTTTACCTTTGAATTGATCTACTGGCCAACCTTTACCGTATGCACCACGAACGAATAAAGTATCACCTGCTTCAAGTTTGAATACTTCGTCAGTTACTTTACCAACTGCACGGATTGTGAAATCCATCCAGCCATCGCCGTAATCACTTACAGAGATTGGACATTCACCAATTTTAGGAAGTGATAATTGACAGAATTGACCATGTTCAACTTTAAGGTCACCTGTTGCAACTTTAATTGTGAATTCTGTTTCTGTTTCTTGTTTGAACTCAAGAATTTGACAAGCTACTGGCATTAATTCATTATGCATTGCATTCACCTCCGCAGATTTCTTTTACAGCTTTGTTTACTTTTTCGATTGTCGCTGAGAATGAGATGAACTCTGGACATCTTTCAGTACATCTACCACAACCTACACACATATGGCCTTCGCCAAATTTTTCGTTGTAATCATGGATTTTGTGAAGTGTTTTATATCTGTAACGAGCAGCAGTTGTTTTTCTAAAGTCATGACCACCAGCCATTTCGTCAAATCCTGCAACTTGACAAGATGCAGCAGTTCTTCTTCTTTCACCTACTGAACCATTTTCATTGTAAGCAATATCTGTTGTTGTGAAACATGTACATGTGCTACAAGCAATTGTACAGCTTCCGCAACTGATACAACGTTTGTTGAATTCATTCCACATTTCATGTTCTTTAAGTTTGTTAAGAACTTCTTTGTTTGGAATTGTTGGGATTGTAACTTTTGTTTGGTTTTCTTCGATGAATTTAACTGTGTATTCAGCTTCTTCTTTACCTTCAAAGTAAGGAGCGAATTTTTCATCTTTAACGCTAATAAGAACTTGTCCGTCTTCGAAGCGAGCAGCTAAGCCATAGTTATCTGTTTTGTTTGTTCCCATTGAACAGCAGAAACATGTATCTTCACTTGAAGAACATTCCATCATTACGTAGTTTACTTTATCTCTCATACGTTTGTAGAAAGTATCTTCAAAACCGTTTTCTAAGAAAATTTTATCTTGGTTCATTTGTGCATTAATATCACAAGGTCTAGCAAAGATTAAAACTTTTTTATCGTGAACTTTAGCTTCACGGTATTCATCTTCTGTGAAGTAGAATAAAGTTTGAGTGATTGGTGAAACCACATCTTTTGCTGGATAGTCAGATTTTTCGTCAAATACGATTTCTTCTACATTTTTGATCTCAGCGTAACGGATAATATCTGTATCTGAGTAACGTCCTGCTTTTGGAAATCTTTTTGGTGCATAAATTTTGTACTCTTTTCTTAATTCGTTAAAGAGACTGTTAACTGTTTCAAAGCTTAATTTATAGCCCATCTTCTTGTCCTCCATTCGCATATTCCCCCCGTTACATTTTTAACGGAGTGCTGTATCTCTATTATATGCCTATTTACCCCCCCTGCCTATAGCTATAGACAACTTTACAATTTAACATTTCAATGCTAACCATTATGTTTTGTAATGGTTATTTATAGGTTTACATATTGACTTTGATATTTTTCTAACATATGTTAATAAAAAAAGATAGACTCTTATATAACTCACTGACGTTATACAAAAGTCTATCCTTTATCGTTTATATTCCTTAAGTATTCTGATAAATGCTTCAACATCTTCATCAAGTACTTTGTCTTTAGGTAAAATATATGAATAGTTACGTTTAGGCTCTATTTCAAGAGGTAAGATTGTAAGTTCTTTGTCAAAGGCTGCATGGCTAACCACGCATTCCGATATAATAGTAATGCCTAAATCATTCTTAACTGCTTCCTTTACTGCATAGTTACTATTGAATACAATTACATTTCTTGGTGTAATATGATGCATCTTCAAAAAGAGATTTAAGTACTCTTGAGTACCAGAGCCCTCTTCCCTACTAATCCAAACTTGATCATTTAAATCTGATAAGTTAACAGGACTTTCAACCAGCTTTGATTGATTACTTACGGCAATAACCATTTTATCCTCATAAAAGTAATCTCTTATAAAGTCATAATACGGATCTATACCCTCTATTAATCCTATTTGTATTTCTCCCTCATTCATCATATCGCAAATATGAGCAGTATTTTCGATTAAGATTTCTAATTGTACATGAGGGTATGCCTCTGAGAAGGCACCAATAAGAGGTGGTAAATAATAATCACCTATGGTCTTACTTGCACCTACTACTATTTTCTTCTTAGCATGATGACTAAGTTTAAATATATCTTCCTTTAAGCAATCTATACCTGCTATTAAATCTTGGCCTCTCTCATATAAAAGCTGACCTTCTTTTGTTATCAAAACTTCTTTACTCTTACTTGATCGTTTTATGAGGGTAGTATCAAAGTAATTCTCAAGTCTTTTAATATGCAAACTTACAGTAGGTTGTGATAAGTTTACTTTTTTTGCTGCCTTTGTAAAGTTACGATCCTTCACTACTTGTATAAAAGTCTTAAGTTCTTCTAACATTTTTCTCCCTCCTTTTCAAGTCTATAATTTCATATAGTGTATAGGTTATAGTATATCACGTTTTTCGGGATATTTCTACACTATCCTTTCCTATTAAATGTTTCAAAACATATAATAAAAGAGTGGATCAGAACCGTATTCTGCCTCCACTCTTTTTGAGTACTCAATATCTTTTTGTTTTATAGGATTAAGAAATGAAGTACAGCACTATTGTCTTACTTCAATCTTAATCCTAAGTGAAATGGAAATATCATATAATTGATATAACTTTATTATACTATAGTTTTAAAAAATTTCCACCCATAATTTAATATTTGTTACAACTTTCTTAAAATCTTTGTAAAAGCCGTTGCTACAGGATACTCCTTAATTTGACCTTTAGGCACAAACTCACCAATATTTTGTAAAATTCGATTTATTATTTCCTGTACTTTTTCATTATACTCTATAACAATAGGGCTCATCATCCAAACTCTATGAGTAAACACATGCTTCACTTGATCTAATACTTCAAATTTAATCCCCATCTTTTGAACAACTTCCCATTGTTCTAGTGTAATAAGAGGTACTCCCCATAGTGATGCCAGGAGTCCTTCATCTTTTCTTTTTTCTAGATAAATACTATCTTCTTTTTTAATAACAAGCGCTTTATAAAATTCTGGCTCTGCTTTTGTTTTACTTGATTTAACAGGATATTCTGTTTGTGCACCTTCATGACAAGCCATACATAATGTTTGCATTGGACATATATTACACTTAGGATTTTTCGGTGTACAAATAAGAGCACCTAATTCCATTAATGCCTGGTTAAAGTTCCTTGCGTCTTCAGGCATCAGCGACATCACTTTTGCTTCAAAAATCTTACGTGTCTTAGCTACAGCAATATCATCATCTATTAAAAATTGACGTGATAAAACACGCATTACATTGCCATCTACAGCTGGGTAAGGCAAGTTAAAAGCAATACTTAAAACTGCTCCCATAGTATAAGGTCCTATTCCTGATATATCTTTTACCAATCTAGCTTCCATTGGAAACACACCATCATACTGCTCAGCTACAACTTTTGCACCTTTATGTAAGTTGTCTGCTCGCCTGTAGTAACCTAATCCTTGCCAATAAGTATAGACTTCTTCTTTGTCGGCACTAGCCAAATCCTTTACCGTTGGAAAACGCTCCATAAACCTTTCGTAATAAGGCCTTACTGTATCCACTTGAGTTTGTTGAAGCATCACTTCTGAAACCCAAATACTATAAGCATCTCTTCTTTCTCTCCAAGGCATTTGTCTTTTATTTTTGTCAAACCATTCTAGTAAATATTGTTGATAGCTCACGTGTCTTTCCTTTCTTGTTCTTCTCTATTGGTCTTTTTTATATTTTATACCAAACCACACATCTTCATAGCATTTTCTACAAACTTCTTCATATTTTTTGGAACCTCTTCTAAATTAATTCGCTCATTTTGAAGTATTTTTTTTCCATAGTAAACACCCCATTCATGCTCATATGTGGGCTTCCCAACTTTTTCATCTAATAAATAAACTGGACCATCCAGGCTTATTTCTTCATAAACTTCTACATAAAAAGGCATTCCTTCGTAGGTTATAAAATCATCTTGATAAAGAGCAATTAGATATAAAAAGGCAACCTGTTTTTTCTCTATGTTATCCTCAAAACGGAGTATTTTCATTTGTTCAGATAAGCTCTCAAACCTTTCTCCCCTTTTCTCTAAGCCTAACAACTCTGCTTGCTCAAGTAACGAATAAAAATTTTCTTCATGCTTTTGATCTTTAAAATATTGTATTTTCATGCTAAGCTCCCCTTGCTTCTTGATAACTGGTTCTATCTTTTTAAATCTTATCATATTATTTCTTTTTTCTCTAATAAAAAAGTGGCTATCGCCACTTCTCTACTTGTTTTAATTTATCTCGAAATTATAAAAGAATACACTATGTCATGTTCACCACTTATACGATAGCCGTCTTCTACATCTGCTCCCCAACTATTAATACCTCCTACACCTCTTACAGCTCCTAAGATACTTACTACAGTCCTTCTTGCAAGTGGTAACTCCTCATGGTGAGTTGCATTTTCCAACTCTTCTGCAGTATAAGGAATACAAGAAAATGCAAAAGGTTTCTCTCCTTGTGAAAAACGTATTTTAGTTGTGACTTCATCTTTATCGGCATTATTTAAGGTTTTACTACGATAAATCTCTAGCCATTTTGTCTCCATATGTACATTACAATCTTGTGGCACCAAATACTGTGTAATAGGTAAGCCTTCTACGTGATACACCCCAAGCTTTCCTCCCGCCATTCTATCAGGATAAGTCTCTCCTGATAAGCCTTCATAAGTATAACCCGTTGCTGCAGTTGGCACCACAAAGCGCATACCAAATACCGGAAGTTCTGGTAATCCTTCTTTTCCAAAATAATGTACATGAACTTTAATTTCTCCGTTTGCTGTAACATCATACTTTACCTTTACTTCTGTTTTAGGTACTGTAATCGTTTCATAGATAAAACTTATGCTTAATTCATTAGCTGTTTCATCTCCTATAAATCGATTATTAAAAGGTGCTATGACTTGAGGCACTCTTTCTCCATCAATAGCTATTTCTATATCCTTACATGTCATAAACATATCTGCACTCAACCACATTCCAGATTTTATACCAAACCCACTGCCTCTATCATTATCTGTCATTGCACGCCAAAAAGTAGGTTTAGGCGTACGATAAAGCCATTCTTTACCTTCGATAACTAAAGATTCTAATCCACCATACTGATAAGAGAATATATAATGAAATCCTTCACCCAGTACACCTAACGTTACATCACCATATACTATTTTAAATTTATTTGTACAGTCCATAATAATAGCTTACCTCCTGTATCGCTGGTTTCTCAGTACGATTTGCAAATACAATTCCATTACCCGAGAATTCATAATCAGAAGGTCTATCATCAAAATCGCCTCCATAACGTAATACCATTTTCCCAGTAATTTCATCTTCTACCCAAAGCGCTTGATCAATGTAATCCCATATAAATCCCCCTTGATACATCTCATACTGATCAATTAAATCTATATAGCACTTCATCCCGCCTAAAGAGTTTCCCATATCGTGCATATACTCACATAATATAAAGGGCTTTTTAGGTTCATTTTCTAAATAGGCTCTAATCTCTTGTGGTGTTGCATACATACGACTTTCTACATCAGAAATAGTATCTTTATACTTAGGGTTATGATATACACCTTCATAGTGTACAAGTCTGGATGGATCTATCTTTTTGAAATACTCATGCATTGCTAAAAGGTTGTTGCCTGCATAAGATTCGTTTCCTAATGACCAAAATAGAACACAAGGATGATTTTTAAAGGTCTCAAAGTTTGTTTTTGCTCTATCTAACACAGCATCCTTCCATTTAGGATGACTTCCTGGAACATTCCATAAAGGTTCTATTGCTCCCATCTTTTGCCATGAACCATGAGATTCTAAATTGGTTTCTGCCATAACATAGATACCATGTTGATCACACATTGTATACCATGGTATTTGGCTAGGGTAGTGACTGGTTCTAACTGCATTTATGTTATTTCGCATTAAACATTCAATATCCCATTGCATATCCTCTATAGTAATGCATCGCCCACTGTTTGCATTCCATTCATGTCTATTCACACCATTAAGTATTAAGCGTTTACCATTTAATAAGATTAATTTATCTTTTATCTCAATCCTTCTAAATCCAACTTGATAAGGAACAATTTCTACCAAATGATTTGTCTCATTCCAAAGTTCTATAATCAAAGTGTATAAATAGGGATTATGATAGTCCCATAAACTAACCTGTTCTATCTTTTCCACCATAAAACAGACCTGTTGATCGATTGCAGCTTCTTTTTCTAAGATACAGCTTCCATCTTTATCACAAAGTATCATTTTTACCTTTCCAACAAATGTTTTAGCAGATATTTTTATATCTGCACTTATTTGCCCCGTTACATTATCTTCTTGTAATACGGGTTTAATCCAAATGTCTTCAATATGCATAACTGGTTTGGCATATAAAATCACACTTCTAAATATACCAAAAAACCTAAAGAAATCCTGATCTTCTAAATAGGCTGCTGTACTTCTTTTATGTACCTCTACAGCAAGTATATTCCCCTTTGCTTTTATATAAGGTGTCAAGTCAAACTCTGAAGGTGTAAAACTATCTTCTGCATATCCTACAAAATGACCATTTAGCCATACATACAAGGCTTCTTCTACACCCTCAAAGCGAATACATACCCTTTTTTCTCTAAGCCCCTCATCTAAATCAAAACACTTTCTATAAGAACCTACTGGATTGTACGCTGCCTCTGAAAAACATCCAATGCCTTCTCTCATTTCATCAAAGATATAAGCTGGTCTTCTAAAAATATGTCCTTCCCATGGATACATTGTATTGATGTAATGTATCTTGTCATAACCACTTAATTCAATATGTCCTGGCACTTGAATTGTATCAAATGCTTCATCATTAAAGCTTACTTCATAAAAGCTTACTGGCCTCACCTTACTATTTTCAGAATAGGCGAATCGCCACTTACCATCTAAACTTTGTAAAAGTGCACTTTCCCCCTTATGATAAGCCTCTTCGCTCTCATAAAAAGTATGATCGCTATGAGCTGCTAATTGATTTACACGAAAAATTTCTGGATTATCTAACCATTTTATTTCTGCTTCCATCATACCTTCCTTTCTTCTTCCTCTTTTCTCTTATTCTTTTACGGCTCCAGCAGCTACTCCAGCTAAAATATATTTTTGGAAGAATATATAAATGATTACAGTTGGAATCATAATAATAATGATACCTGCTGCTAGCGTTTGCCAAGATCCTTGTTGTGCATTGGCATAATCCATTAAAAATGTTGTTAATGTACGCAACTTATTTTTTGGCATGTATAAATAAGGAATGTACATATCATTAATGATATTAATGGCTTTAATAATACATACTGTTGCCGTTGCTGGCTTAAGAAGTGGAAAAATAATTCTAATAAATAATTCGAAGTAGGAGCATCCATCTATTAGTGCGGCTTCATCTAAGGAAACCGGTAATTTTGAAATAAATTGCCTATAGATATAAAGTTGCATTAAATCTGAAGCGACATAAATAACAATAGGCGCACCCAAAGTATTATATAAGTTAAGACCTTGAATAATTTGGAATCTTGCTATTTCTGTTACAAAACTAGGAATCAGCATGCCCATAAAGAAAAGCATAATAATAAAATTCTTAAATTTAAAATCAAATCTTTCAATAACAAAAGCTGTAATTGTACCAAAAATAACGTTAAAGAAAATAGAAACAACTAAGATAATCCCTGTATTCTTAAATCCTATCAATAAGTATTTATCAGAAAATACTTTTCTAAAGTTATCAAATGTAATACGATCAAAGCTAGGCAAGAGAAGGGGTGATGTGGTCGCCATATCTCCCTTTGTTTTAAGTGCTGCAAACAATGTAAGAAGTATAGGTGCAATAACAACAATAACCATACCAATACAAATGATTTGCTTAAGTACTTGTGTCATCGTACGTTTAAACATTTTTCTCCCTCCTCTCTTTTAATACAATGCCATGAATGATTTTATTTTGTATGAAGTAAATGATAATAATCATAACCATAATAGCTACTGCCATTGTTGCTGCAAGCCCAAAGTTGGAGAAGGTAAAGGCTGTTTTAATGGTATACAAGGTAAAGGTAGAAGATGCATATCCTGGCCCACCTGATGTCATAACAAATGGAATATCAAATACTTGTAAAGCGCCTCTAATATTATCAAATAGAACGAAATCTACCATAAGCATAATAGATGGGATTTGTATATATCTAAACAAATGCCATTGATTTGCACCATCCACTCTTGCTGACTCCTCAATATCTTGAGGTATAGATTGTAACGCCGCCATAAATAAAATGACATGGTAACCACTAAAGCGCCAAACAGATACTGCTGATAATACAAAGTTAACAACTTTAGGGTCTGATAGCCAACTACGAATAAATGCTTCTAAATTAAAGAATTCTAAGATCGCATCAAAAGCTCCGTTTATGGGTGAAAAGAAATAAGAAAATGCATAAGCAATAGCTACTCCATTGATAATGTAGGGTAAAAATACCATAGTTTTATAAAACTTGGCTGCACGCAATTTACTTGTTAGTAATACAGCAAAGGCAAGTTCTACTACAATCATGAGTAAATGCACAAAGAAATACACTGCATTATTTCTTAAAG
The DNA here is from genome assembly GCF_001282685.1 of Niameybacter massiliensis. Lineage (GTDB taxonomy): Bacteria > Bacillota > Clostridia > Lachnospirales > Cellulosilyticaceae > Holtiella > Holtiella tumoricola. The sequence goes on from NZ_LN875035.1 coordinate 1,456,970, forward strand.
ATAACCACAAGTCTTTATTTTGTAGCATAGAAATATAATTATCTAATCCAATAAATTGGCTATTAGGTGAATATCCATCCCAATTTGTAAAGCTCATTCTAATTAAATCCATTCCCGGAAATACAACGAAACCAATAAGAAGTGTAATAGGAATAATAAGTGATATAATGATAAATTTCCATCTTGATTTAGCTAATTGATTCATGACTGCCCCCCTATTCAAATATGAGGACTTAATTACTAAGTCCTCATATTTAGATCTTCTATTTACTTATTGAATCCCTAGTTTCTCTCTTGCTTTTGTCCATTTGCTATTTAAATCTCCAAATGTAGCTTGTAAATCAAAGCCTTGTGTTAACATTTGAGCCCCTAACTTCTTATAGTCAAAAGTTGTTTCATTTTGGATAGCCATAAAGTTATCGCCACCGCCATCATACATAATAAGTACTTTATCAGGGCATAGCTCATCTGCTTGCGCTAAAATAGGATCTTTGTCTTTAGGGAAGTTAGACATTGAAGATGCTGAAGATACATAGTTAATAAAATCTGGGTACCATGCATCAGAGTAGAACCATTCTACAAAAGCAATTGCTGCTTCTGGATTTTTAGAGTGTTTGGTTACACCCATGAAAGAGTCACCTTGTACAATGACATTATATGGATCACTTACTGTATTTCTTGTTGGTAAGTAGAATGTGCCAAGTTCTGAAATATCCTCTCCACTGTTTTGGATATTTTGAAGTCCCCAGTCACCTAATGCAATAATCGCTGCTTGTTTGGTTGCAAATAATGAAGTTACTTGATCATTTCCTAGACCTAATGGGTCTTTTCCAAGTACGCCTGATGTAAATAATCTATAAATTTTTTCGTAAGATTTATAAACATCTGTTCCTTCTGCAAATGGTTCATCTTGTGACGCCATTGTATTCCAGTTTTGTCCATTACCTGATTCTAGAGCTGGCATAAATTCCATATAAGGATAGTCTGGCCATTCATCTTTTAAACCACATGCAATAGCCATAAAATCTTTATTATCTTTTCCATAGTAATCTTGTAGTTTTTTTGCTACTTCTTCAAGTTCTGGCCATGTTGTTGGTACCTCTACCCCTACTTCTTTAAACATATCTTTCCAATAGTACACATACTCATAGCCTGAAGTCATAGGAATACCTAATACTTTGCCATCAATTGCATAACCTTCCGCTAATTCATTATTTGCACAAGCCTCTGTTGATGAAAGATCTACTAAGTAATCTTTAAATCTTGCTAATGTAAAAGGTTTATTAAACATAACATCTGGTAATTGGTTAGCAGATGAACGCATCTTCATGGCATTCCAGTATTCACTATCATCTTTAATCTTTTCTACTTCGATATCAATATTTGGGTATTGTTCTTGGAATTTTCCTATCATATCATTTTCTTCAATAAAATCATTTAAGTTATTATCCCAAATAGCAAAAGTAAGTGTTCCACTTAAACTCTCTTTCTTTTCTGTATTACTACCACTCTCTTGTTTGTTTTCATTAGAAGATGTATCCGCTACTGTACTATCTGTTTTCTCTGTATCACTAACTCCCCCACTTGCACATCCTACTAATGATGACGCTACCATTAGACCACTTAATACAGCTGTAAATAACTTTCTTTTCATTACTACCCCTCCTGTGTAATTTGATATCTAAAATTTATACTTTTACACATTTTTTTACCATGAAATATATTAATTTTTATTGATTTTTTTCTACTTCTAACCTTTTAATAACTTGATAAATGGTAAGAAATCTTATCATAAAGTAAGAAAAGACTATGTTTTACATAGTCTTTCTGTATTGTGCAGGCGTTATATCATTGATTTTTTTAAATACCCTATTAAAATGTTCTACATTGTGGTACCCTACCATCTCTGCAATCTCATACACTTTAAATTGAGTTGTCCTAAGCATTTCTTTTGATTTTTGCATCCTTATACCTGTTAAGTAAGTCAAAAATGTCTCTCCTGCTTCTTTAGAGAAACGATTTGCAAAGTATTTTTCATTTAATCCAACATATTCAGCAACTTTAGCTAAACATAGCTCACTATCATCAAAATGATCAATCATATATCTTTTTGCTTTAATAATAATATCTGTTTCGGAAATATTTAATTTGCTCGCTGAATAGTCCATAATCCATTCAAAATAATTAGTTACCCAAAGTTTAAGTTGCCTTATATCTTCTATTCTCTTAAGTTTCTCTATATAATCATATCTTTGACCAAAGATATCTATAAAACTAAAATGGTGTATACTAGACTGCATACCAATGGCTAAAACAGCTGCCAGTACATGGTTTATTGCATGTGTTTCATCTTTCTTAGCAAATTGCTCAAAAAGTTTTTCTCTTTCCTCTACCATATTCTTTTCATCAGCTATATATAAGGCGTTAGCTAGCTGTAAATAATTCTTAGATAACTCCAAAATCTCTTCTAGTTGCGCTTTATCCTCTTCTAAATCAATAATACCTTGATTTCCTTTTAAATATCTTAGGCACATTTGTTTTTTTATAACTTCTACTGCCTCTTCAAATTGCGTACTTTCTGCTTGTAGTGCTCCTACACACGCTGTTATTTGAATGTCAAATTGCTTCATAGAAGAATGCTGCAATTCTCCTAACATTTGCTTAATATTCCCTTTGTCCCCCTCTTCTCTAACACTATAAAATACTAAGAAAAAGGATGGTGTTTGAGCATATACTAAGCATCTAGATGAAAATCTAGGATTCTTTTGAAAATGACATATGAGCTTTTCCCTACTATCACTCTCATTTTCTTGATGATGAACCCCCTCTAACCAAAGTCCAATTATAATAAAACGGTCACTAAATAACTCTTTGCATTTGCTCTTAGCTTCTGCAACACTTATTTCTTCTTTAAGTAATAGCTCAAAATAATCTTGTGGGGTCTTCTCAGTATTTCTAATTTTATCTTCATATTCATCAATTAGCGCTTTCAGTCTTCTTACCATGGCATTAAAAGAATGAATCATAGTCCTTAATTCATGTTGTCCACTTGGCAAAATATGAATATCTAAGTTTCCTTCTTCCACTGTTTTTAAAGCAGTACTCATCTCTTCTATTGGTCGTACAATACTTTTCAAAAAATAGCTTAGACAATATCCAACTAATGCTAAGATAATAATAGCTACCCCTAATATAATAAAGGCTTTTTCCCAATAGTCTCCCATAAGATGAGAGGTCTGTATATAACTTTCTATGTACCAAGTTGTATCATTATAAAATATAGGAGAGGTAATACAAAGAACATTCTTTTGATCTTCTTTATAAGTATCCCCCTCTATAGTAGAAAAAATAATCTCTCCATTCTGATCTCTAATAAGCGTTACACCCAGCTTATTTTGTCCTTCTAAATATTGATTGTTATACTGTCTAATACGCTCCCCTGCCGAAACAGACTGATACATAGTTATCATTTCAATTTTTTGTGACCTATCTATAACTACATTAGGTGACAAAGCATACACCAGTATAAGTAAATCTTTTTTTCCACCTGTAAATAGGTCATTCATATAAGCTGTATCATATGCACCAAGATGAACTGTATTAGGATTTTCTATAGCCCCTTGATACCACTCTGTCTCCTTCAACTCTATATCTGTTCGTTTAATAGGATTTTTAACATAAATATTTTTTCCATTCTTCATATGAAATCCTAAAGAAATAATGTTTTTTGTTGGCTCTAGTGCTAAGCTACTGGCTTGATTTAGCTTTTGTTCATAGTGATAGCGTTCCACTTGATCTAATGTGTCCATTTTAGATACATAATTAATAACCTCATTATCATTTGTATAAATAAGATGTGACAACTTCATAGACATAGCATTAATATCTGCCATTAACTCTGTTCTTATAGTCTCTTGAGCTTGCTCAATATTATGAATAGCTTGTTCTCTAAACTCCCAATTAAGCCAATTAAGTGCAGCAATAAATATAATTAAAATAGGTAGTACAATAAAAAAAGCAAAAACAAAATAGTACACCTTTTTTAAAGGTAATTTTTTGAACTGTGTTTTGCGCATTTTGATCCCCTTAGAATAAGTCTTTCTTTATTTTTTGCCTTATAACAATCTCACCATAACCTTATCATAATTTTATCAACTCTTATATTTTTTGTATATATTTTATTTTATTTTTATATACAATTTAGTATTTTAATTACAAAAAAATAGATCCCTTAGGATCTATTTTAAGTTAAACTTTAAAATTTGATTTTGCCACTACTTTTGAAAGTGGAATATATAAAAGTACTGCTATAACAATAGAGAATGTACCATTAATAATGGTAGATGGTAAGCTTATTAAGGCACTCATTACTGCTGGCATAAAACCGCTTCCTACAATCAGAAGTGAAACAACAGCAAATAAAAATTCACCAACTAAGTTAAATCCAATACCACACACTGCACCTAAGATTGCATATTGTACTTTAATAGATACTTTTTTAATAAAGAAGCAAGTTACCGCAAGACCAATTCCTAAAACAAGTGAAAAGATATATAACACAGGAATAACAACAAGAGTTGTTTTTAGCCCTTCTGTCGTTTCAGCTGCTTGTTGAAGGAAAGGAATATTAACTTCATATCCATATACAAGAGATGTAATACATAAACCAAGTCCAATAATAATAAAGAAAGCTGCTGCTATCATAATGCCTACAAGTGGAGATTTTGCATCCTCTTTATGACCTTTTGATGCTACTAAACCTGTTACAAAGCCTATACCAAACTTTAAGATGATCGTTTTTGGAGCACTTGTTGCCCATCCATTAAGTAAGTCAAAAAGTCCCATTCCAATAGAGCCAGATAGACCTGCTATTGTTCCACTAAATAGTAGTGCTGCAAGGATTACAAACATATTCCCAAAGTGAATAAATGGTTTACCAACTGGTGATGGTATTGGTATTTTAAATAGCATAAGTGCAATATAACAAATTGCACTAAATAGTCCTATTAAAACCATTGATTGTAAAGTTAACCCCTTCTTTTTGTTTTCCATACTAAATCCCTCCTAAATTCTTTATAATAAATTTTCTAACAAGATCCCTTCCCTTGTATCTGTACCTGCTTCATACGTTGCCTTTACCCCTAACGTTACAAAGGATGTTGCTTGCTTAGTTGCCTCTAATAATGTTTCACCTTGTAATAAAGCACCTATTAACTTACTTGTAAAACAGTCCCCAGTTCCTGGGTAGTTCTGTGGTACTTCCTCATAAGGAATCATTCCAAACAACTCTGTTTGCTTATCATAAATCACATTTACTTTCTGCCCATTTTCATAAGGTACACCTTTAAGTACAATTTGTTTTGGTCCTAGCTTTGCAAGTGCTTTCATCATACTTTTGATCTCCTCCTTATTAATAGGCTCCATGTTATATGGTCTATGTAGTAAGAAAGAAGCTTCTGTCCAATTTGGTGTAATAACATCTGCTTTTTCAACCAAATGCTTCATCTTTTGTTGCATCACCTCATTATAAGTTTTATATAGCTTGCCGTAATCTCCCATAACTGGATCTACAACTATAAGCGTATCTTCTCCTTTAAAGTTCTCAAAAAAGTACAATACTTCTTCAATTTGTATAGCATTACTTAAAAATCCGCTATAAATACAGTCTAGTTCTACGCCTACTTCTTTCCAATGCTCTGTTAAACCATGCATCATTCCAGTTAAATCTGTCATCTTCGGTGTACCAAACCCTCCAGTATGTGTACTAAATACTGCTGTTGGTACAGGACAAACTTGAACGCCCATTTTTGATAATATGGGAATAATGACACTTAATGAACATCTTCCAAAACATGATAAATCTTGTATCGCCGCAACACGTGGTATTTTTCTCACTTTGCCCTCCTTATTTTCTTCTTTGCTTTACAGCAAAACTATTCTTCTTTATAATAAAAGCATATTAAATTGTATCGAAACACTTTAGCCTTATGTATGGCAATATTCTGCCATACATTTTAATCTATAGTCAATATTTTCTCACAACAGGAGGATAGAAAATGAATTTTGTATCCATACAATTAGATAATACAAGTAATGAGCCCCTATATTTACAACTTTTTAACCAAATTAAACAAGCTATACTAAGTGAACAACTCCCTACTAACTATCGTCTCCCAGCTATTCGAACACTTGCAAAAACTTTACAAGTTAATAATGTAACGGTAATTAATGCTTATAAGCAACTAGAGTCTTCGGGTTATGTGATCTCCAAAAAGGGCAGTGGCTTCTATGTTTCAAAACCTAATACATCAGAAATTAGTTTAATGACTACCCCTAACCCAAAAGCTGCAAAAGCTTCTATTAACTTCTCTAGTGCATCTCCTCACCCGGCTATCTTCCCCACAGATTCTTTTAAAGCTTGTCTCAATCAAGTTCTTGACCGCGATAAAGGCTTTGCTTTTGGCTATCAAGAAACTAATGGTTTTATGCCCCTTCGTGAAGTTCTCGTTGAATACTTGCAAAAAGAACATCATATCCTTACAACACCTGAATCTATCCAAATTGTATCAGGTGCTCAACAAGGAATTGATATTATCTCCAAAAGTTGCTTAAATGCTGGTGATTATGTTATTACGGAAACACCTACTTATAACGGTGCTACCGATGCATTTAAATCTCGTGGTGCACGCATTGTACCTGTAGAACTTACTTCAGAAGGCATTGATCTTATTGCACTTGAAAAGCGTATTAATATCTGTAAACCTAAACTTGTTTATGTGATGACTAAGTTTCAAAATCCTACTACTCTATGTTATACCCAACAAACCCTTAAGACACTCCTACAGCTGGCCCAAAAGTATGATTTCTACTTAGTCGAAGATGATTCTATGTCTGAACTGAGCTACAAAGATAAATCTACCTATAGTTTAAAATCCTTAGATACATTTAATTGTGTTATCTATATTAAAAGTTTTTCTAAACTTCTTATGCCTGGATTACGTATAGGATTTCTAGTTATCCCTGATAATCTTTTAGATCGTTTTACCAGAACAAAACAAATGACTGATATTGCTGCTTCTGGTCTTATTCATCGTAGCCTTGATTTATTCTTTAGAACCAATAAATGGGAAGAACACTTAAGCTATATGAAAGCCATCTACACTAGTAAGTATGAACTTATGCTTAGCCAGCTTAATAAATTAAAAGTTTATAATATTACTTATACTGAACCTAATGGCGGGCTTTGCTTCTGGCTCAAGCTCTCCAAGAATATTTCCGCTTACAAACTCTATGAACTTTGTTTGGATAAAGGCCTTCTTATCTTACCAAGTACAATTTTTTATCCTAATACACACAAGCAAAGAGATAGTTTTATACGTTTAAGTTTTGCACCTTGTGATGCAAAAGAAATTGTAGAAGGTATAGCTATATTAGAACAAGTCATTAAAGGCTACTCTTATTAGTCTAGTGGTTACAAAAAAGTACCTAATTGCCTCATCATACGCACAAAATTATACTTACTTTAGAATAAACTTAAAACTCTAAGGTGATAAATATGACAAATAAACTTACTTATAAAATTAAAGAAATTATTACTAGCAAAGAATATACTGATGTAATTATTAAACACAAGCATGATAATTATGACGTTGAAATTAGTAGTGCTAAAATAAAATTTAGATATGAACCAAAAGTTGATAAATCTTGCTTAAGCTTTGGAGATTCTAATGGTTATACAGTCTGCGAAGTTGAAGATAAAAATATTAATGAAGTTATTCTTTTAGAGGATTCTTTAAGTATAGAAACAGATGAAAAAATTTATTATTGTTATATAGACAAAAAGAAGTTATATTATTAAACTAAAAATAGACAAATACTATAGACAAAAAAGCGTAGAGTAATCTACGCTTTTAAAATTAAGATCTATCAAGGAGGTATAATATAGATGTATAATATAGATGAAATAATCTACAGTTGTCCCGTAGAAGCACTCTCTAATATATTAGGCAAAAAATGGATTGCTATTATTATCTGGAAATTACAAGATAATAAAATGCGCTTTGGAGAACTTCAAAGAGCTATAGATGGCTGTACAAAAAAAATGTTAATCCAACAACTGGATGTTTTAATTGACCAAGGTATTGTTATAAATGATAAAAAGGTTAGTAATAACTCCGTAGAGTCTACTTATTATTTAAGTGAAGCTGGTATAAAATTACTTCCTATTATGGCAAATATGATGGCCTGGAGCAATCAGCATCTTCCTTGTGGTCATTAATTTTATTGGATATCCTCTGAAACAGTTGGTAACTTTATATTCAGTACAGCTATTTGAGGTGGGTTCCAGAATCGTATTTCCATTTTAGTCGTACCTACACCACTATTCACATACAAATACTTCTCATCTTCTAATTCATATAAACCATGAGTATAAATTTCAGCAAGCCCTGGTGTATAAATAGGCCCTATAAATGGAATTTGTATTTGTCCACCATGGCTATGCCCTGCTAATACTAAATCATAGTTATTGGCACTTACACGTTCTACCAAGTCTGGTTCATGCATTAAAAATATATTATATGCCTCTTCCTTTATACCTTTGCACGCCCCTTGTATATCTACTTTTCCAAGCAATGCATCATCTATCCCAATCACATTAATTTTATGACCTGCCTCCGTATAAACCGCTTTACTTTCATTTTGTAGTAATGTAAAACCTGCTGCTTCCATAATATCTTCGTAGTACCTTACCCCTGCTCCTCCATGGTCATGATTGCCCCATACTGCATATTTACCATATGTACTCTGAATACCTGAAAGTATCTTTCCAATTTCTTCCTTGTAAGGATATTGGCCTGGATGATCCATCAAGTCACCTGTAAATACTACAAGGTCTGGATTTTGTTTATTAGTCTTTTCTACTAATTTTTTAAGTTCTTCAAGGGTATAACTAGGTCCTAAGTGTGTATCTGTAAAGTGTACAATCTTTAGTTTTTCTCCCATATTCCCTTTACCTATTTCTAATTTTTTCTCTATAAGAATATTAGGTTCTATATAGCGTATATCTATCCACAATGCAATTATAATCACTAAAATAATCATTATACTCACACCCACTATTTTTATTAGACTTTTAATAATATGCTTCACAAGTTCTTTCCTTCCTTTGTACTTCCATTACTTTTATCAATAATCTTCTTATATATTATATCAATTTCATACTCATTGATAGCATTATTGCCAATATGTATATGCTCTCATACCTCATATAAAATCTACTCATTTTTAAAAAGTCCACAAACATTAAGGAGCTGTTACATTTTTCTATGCAACAGCTCCTTTCTATTTATAAGTTATTAACTAAAAGTTATATCTCAAATTAAATACATTCTTAGCAAATTCTATCTTTTGATAAGAATGCTAAAATAAATCCAGCTACGATGAGGATACTTGAAATATCTTCTGCCTTTTCTTCACCTGCACAATTTAAGATAAATAAAGAGGCAACTACGATAAGAATAATCCATTGAAGATTAGAACTATCTAACATACAATTTTTCATGTTTTTCACTCCTTGTAAGCATCTACAATTATAATATATTACATTTATTACCATTTTGTGCTTACAAAATAAAAAATCTTATATTTTAAAATTGAATATCTACATTTCCTCCAATAGTTAGTAATCCTTTTGTATCCTCTACTTTAATAATGGTTTTAATTACTGTTTCACCATAGCTTTCTGTAGCATGTTCAGCCTTTCTTATAACTTTACCTTTTAAAATTGCCCCTTGATCCGTATAGGGTAATACCTCTACTGTATCTCCCAGTTGCAAGTCTCCATTATATTCTTCCGGTAGATTAGCTTCTATAAAAAGGCTTTTCTCATCTAACCCCTCCATCAAAGGTCCAATAATTGTTTCTACCTTACTTCCCTTTTGACAATTAATATTATAGATAATCAACCCCTCACTAGGAGCAATAATCTGATTCTCTTGAAGATATTCCCTATCTAACTTACTTTTCATACTTTCTAATTGCAAAGTCGCAGTTTCCATTTGAATCCGAAGTTTATCTGTACCTGTTGCACTTTGCTTCTTTCCATTATTCACTTGGGTCGTTAAATTTCCTAACTCTGCCTTTAGACTTTCAATCTCTAATTTTTTACTTTGCTTCGTTTGTTCTATACTTAGTTCTAGATTTTCTATCTGTTTACTCGCCTCTTGAAGAGCTAGTTTAGCCTTTGTCACCTCTTCTTGTGAAACAGCTTGAACTTCTAATAATTCTTCTAATGTATTGTAATCCTTTAGGCCTTTATCATAGTTTTGTTTTGCAATCTCTAAATTGTTTTCTAACTTCTTAACATCTTGGTCTGTTCCTTGTTCTAACTGTGCTTGTTTCTCTTTAATATTATTTGAGATTTGTGTAATATAGGCATTTTGAGGATAAAGAACTTCACCTAGCTCTTGCAACTCTATCTCATAAAGTTTTATTTCATTTTCCTTTTGTGCAATTTGATTCTTGTAATCTTCTAAATCTAAAGTAGCAAGTATATCCCCTACTTTTACTTTTTCACCGTCTTTTACATGTACATTGGTAATGGTCGCTGGAAATTCTATATTAAACTCCATCTTGTCTTCTACAGCTACTACGCCTTCAATTTCTATTTTTGTTTCAGGTACAATCACTTCTTCTACTGGTACTTGTGCCTTTTCACATCCTGCAAACATCATACTCCCTAAGCATAATGTCACTATTCCAATACCTAGTTTAACCTTCTTGCATCCCATAGCCTTACCCCCTTACTATTTAGTAATCACCTTGCTTTATTCTCTATAAGCCTTAAGTACTTCTTGAAGTGATACTTTGTCAATATGACGTTTAGCTGCATATGTCCCCATTAAGAATATGATAAGAATAATTCCAAACCCTACAATAACGTGCCATCCTTCTAGTTCTAATGGCATTACAAAATCAAAAGCACTACTAAAATAAATTACCATTACTTTTACAAGCAACCACGTTATTGGAATACTAATAGCATAGGTTATAATCGCATAGATCAAATAACTATTTAAAATCATACGGTTAACTTCCTTTTGATTGTAGCCCATTACTTTTAATAATGAGATATTGTAATAGTTATCTTCAACAGTCAATGTTGTGAGTACATATAAAATCAAAGCTGACATCATAATTGCTGAACCAAACATAGCATACATAGCTAATTTAATAAATCCTTGCATAAGCTCTGTTTGTTCCATTAACGTTCCTTTGCTGACTACAGTCATAAACATTTTTTCATCTAGCGATTCTTCACTATAAATACCTGTATAAAGTTTCTTGGATTTATTTTTTGATAAGACTAAACTTAAATCTTCTATCTCACAATACACTGTGTTTTCTCCATAAGTTGTAGCAATCCCTACTACTTCATGCTGATACACTCTATCCTCTATCTTAAGTACAAGCTGATCCCCTTTTTTAATGCCATATGAAATTGCAAAGCTTTGATTCACGATAAAGCCTTCGTCTAATAAGTGGGTAATTTCCTGTCCTTTTTTATCTACTAGTTTATGTAATTTATTGTCTGATTCTAATCCTTTTGCAGTAATAGGTTCATCTTCATAGAAAATATTACTTGCTGTCAAAAACTTTTCTTGCCCTGCCTTTACTTTAGGCTTAGGCTTGGAGTAATCTAAATAACCTTCATATTGATAACCTACATTTTGATAATATTCAACGGTCATCTTATCAAACATACCGCTCATCATAAATCCTAGTAAAATCAACATAGACGAAAATGTAATTCCCCAGAAAAATACAATAAACTTACCTGTATTTTTAAAGATAAAAGTATACTTAAATTTTGTTTCAGCTTTTGTACGTGAAAGAATCTTTCCTATCATCTTTCCAAGTTTAGTTATCTTTTCATTTTCCCCAACTTTAAGCAATTTGATTGTTTCTTTACTGAGCATCCGCCAAATCATAAAGAAAGATAGCCCCAAAATAAAAGCTAATGGCACTAATACTGCTGTTATAAAAACATAGCTGTTAGTTGTAATCGCCTCATTAAGAAGCAAATAAAATTCTAAATAAAAATCTTTCATAGGATCTGCAGCATATAGTCCCGTCATATACCCTATAACAAGCATAGGTACACCAATTACTAAGAGGAGTAATATATAAGGTATGGCAATCTCCCATGGTTCATATCCTAATGCTTTCAATACACCTATTTGTGTCTTTTCACTTCTAAGAATCTTAGATACCAAAATACCTACTATCATAACGGCAATCGCTGCAATAATAATGCTTATTCCAAGGGTTGCTGCCTTACCTGTTCTAAGTTCTTCGTATATTGCACCACTACGCATTTGATTTTCAGTTGCTACAATACTTGCAATAAACCCTAAGGTATCATGGGACTTATAATCATCTTCAACTTCTTGCTTGAAGTTTTCCATTTTGCCTTGCTTTGTCGCTTTTCCAGCTAAATAAAAATATTCTTCACCTTTTAAGTTATGGTAGGCACTATCCTTGAGCGTACCTATAGTAATTTTACTATTATCAATGATAAAATCATTTCCTAACATTGGAAGATTCATATCGGAAAATAATACATATCCAGTCAATGTATACGGTTTTCCACCAAGGGTAAGTGTGTCTCCAAATTGCATGCCATTTTTCTCACCATAAATTTGATTTACGACTATTTCATTAGCTGTATGGGGCATACGCCCACTTATTAAGTAAGTTTTATTAATGTCTCGCCCATCTTTAAAAACGCGAATAGTATGACTCGCTCTATTATGAACAAAATCTATGTCCTTGTACGATCTAACCTCTAAATTATAATCTGGATATACTTTATTAAACGCCTTAATCCTAGTCTTTAATATGCCTTCATAGCATTTATAATCTATACGCTTTAGGTCTGTTAACTTATAAGAAGCATACTCTAATTGATGTTCTTTAGGGATCTGCCCCAGCTCACTTGGCAAAACAGCATTGATTACTTCCACAGAGAAATCTTCCTGATTACAAGCTTTTGCTAACTTTTCTATTCCTAAAGTCATGCTATCCATCGTATAATACATCATTGTATAGAGCAAAGAACTCAACATAATAATAATTCCTATACACAGTAGTTGAGTCTTCTTTTTCCAAAAGGTTCTGAGGGTATTAAGACATAAATATTTTATCCCCACTTAATCTCACCCACTCTTTTCTTATCCACGTTTTCATAAACAGTGTGAATAATCCCTGAATTCATTTTGATGACTCGATCTCCCATTAAGGCAATACTCGGATTATGCGTAATAATAACAATAGTCGTATAGTATAAATCATTCATTTTTTCAAGTAGCTCTAATACTTGGCAAGCTGTCTTTTCATCCAATGCTCCTGTAGGTTCGTCACAAAAGAGTACTGCTGGATTCTTCACAACACTACGCGCAATAGCAACCCTTTGTTGCTCTCCACCTGAAAGTTGAGAAGGATATTTTTTTGCCTTATCTGTTAAACCTACCGCATCCATTACTTCATCAATAGATAATGGATGATCGCTTAATGCTGCTCCCATTTCTATATTTTCTTTTACACTTAAGTTCTGAAGTAAATTATATTGCTGAAAAATAAATCCTAAGTATTTTCTTCTAAATTTAGTTAGTCCTCTTTGATCTAACTTATGTATAGCTAAATCATTGTAGTACATTTCCCCAGCACTTGGTGTATCTAGCCCACTCATTACATTAAGTAGTGTACTCTTACCACTTCCACTTGGTCCTAAGACAATAAGCACTTCCCCTTCTTTAATAGTCAAGTCGATATCTTTAAGTGCACTTGTCTCTACTTCTCCTGTTTTATAAACCTTTGATACCTGTCGTAATACAATCCCCATATCATCACCCTTTTATCTAGATTTCTAGTAAGGCTCTACGTGTACCATACAATGTTTCAATTCTTCTATATCCTTTTCTAATAAGTCATGTACTCGTGTTGCAATATGATGTCCCTCTTCAACACTTGCTTCTTTTTCTACCAAAATCTCTAAGTCTGCATAAATTTTATTTCCAGCTATTCGTGTTTTAAGATCATGAATCCCTTTTACACCTTGTATGGAATAAGTAAGTTCTTCAATTTTTTGAATAACGCTCTCTGGTGCGGCCTCATCTACTAATTGATTAGTTGCCTGCATAAATAAGTCTATTCCTACTTTGATAATAAATATGCTTACTATGACAGCTGTTAATGGATCTAAAAATGTCCATCCAAGGGATGCACCTAAAATCCCAATAAATGTTCCTATTGAAGAAAATGCATCTGTACGATGATGCCATGCATCTGCCTCCATAGATACACTCTTAATTTTTTTAGCTGTACGTAATGTATACCAATACATGCCTTCTTTTACTATAATAGATGCAACTGCTGCCACAAGTGCAATAGGTGCTGGTTTTGTAAATTCACCTTTAACAAGAGCCATAATCCCTTCATATCCAATCATAACACCAGTAAAAGCTAAAAATAAACTAATTAATTTCCCAAATACAGGTTCAAATCGTTCATGCCCATAAGGATGCTTGTCATCTGCTCCCTTATTAGAAACTTTCACTCCTATAATCACCATAACAGTTGTTACAACATCTGATGCGGTATGCATACCATCTGCAATCATAGCTGTACTATGACCTAATACCCCAGCAATCACTTTAAATACTCCTAGTACAACATTAAGTATAATCGTTACAATGGAAACTTTTTTTGCTTCTTCATAAACATTCATTATTACCACTCCATTCTCAATAGAAAATAAATATTTTATTAGATTATATGTTTAATTGTTGTATTTGTAAACCTTTTTAGACAAAACAGATACAACTATCATTCTCAATTGAAATTATAACTTAAAAAGAATAGAGCTATTGCATAAATGCAATAGCTCTATTCTTTTTAAAGAAATGTATTTCTCTTAGCTAAGTTCAAAAGCACCTGTATAAAGCTGATAATACTTACCGCGTTGTTCAATCAGTTCTTCATGTGTCCCACGTTCAATAATATGACCTTGCTCAAGTACCATAATACTATCTGCATTTTGAACAGTAGAGAGACGATGGGCAATAACAAATACGGTTCTACCGTGCATTAAGGCATCCATACCTTTTTGAACAATAGCTTCTGTACGTGTATCAATACTAGAAGTTGCTTCATCCAAAATCATAACTGGTGGATCCGCTACAGCAGCTCTTGCAATAGCAAGTAACTGTCTTTGTCCTTGTGAAAGGCCTGATCCATCTCCTTCTAAAACAGTATGATATCCTTGTGGTAACATGGAAATAAAGGCATGTGCATTGGCACGTTTTGCTGCTGCATAGATTTCTTCATCCGTTGCATCTAGCTTCCCATAACGGATATTCTCAAGCACTGTGCCAGTAAATAAATGTGTATCTTGTAGAACAATTCCGAGTGACCTCCTTAAATCATCCTTTTTAATCTTATTAATATTGATACCATCGTAACGAATTTTTCCATCTGCAAGATCATAAAAACGATTGATTAAGTTAGTGATTGTTGTTTTCCCCGCTCCTGTTGCACCTACAAAGGCAATTTTTTGACCTGGTTTAGCATAAAGAGTTACATTGTGTAATACAATCTTTTCTTCATTGTAGCCAAAATCTACATCAAAGAATCTTACATCTCCCATTACTTGTGTATAGGTTACTGTTCCATCTTCATGAGGATGTTTCCAAGCCCAGATACCTGTTCTTTCTTTGCATTCTCTAAGCTCACCATCTTCTTCTTTTGCATTTACAAGTGTAACGTATCCTTGGTCTTCTTCAACTGTTTCATCCATTAAGTCAAAAATACGCTCTGCCCCTGCTAATGCCATAATTACAGAGTTTAGTTGTTGTGATACTTGGCTAATAGGCATAGTAAAGGATTTGCTAAGTTGAAGGAAACTTGCAATAGCTCCAAGTGTCACTCCACCAAATCCTGTTACAGCAAAGGCTCCACCTACAATAGCTAGTAATACATATTGTAAATGTCCCATATTCCCCATAATAGGCATTAATATATTAGCAAATCTATTAGCCTGCGTAGCATTCTCACAAAGCTCATCATTAAGTTTATCAAAATCTATTTTTGCTTCTTCTTCATGACAAAAAACTTTTACAACTTTTTGCCCTTCAATCATTTCTTCAATAAATCCATTTGTTTTACCAATAGACTCTTGTTGTTTTAAGAAATAATGTCCACTTTTCCCTGCAATCTTACCTGTACAATAAAGCATAAGGATAAGTGATAAAATAACAATAATTGTAAGATAAATGCTTGTTGTAACCATAGCTACAAATACAAATACAATACTTACAACAGAAGAAAAAAGTTGTGGTAAACTTTGTGCAATCATTTGTCTTAATGTATCTGTATCATTGGTATAACGGCTCATGATATCTCCATTAGAATGAGTATCAAAATATTTAATTGGTAACCTTTGCATATGTGCAAAAAGTTCATCACGAATTTTCTTAAGCACACCTTGTGCAATCCCTACCATTAAGAAATTATAAAACCATGTAGAGAATACACCTACTATATAAACAACTGCCATAATCATAATCATTCTAAACAGCGGCATAAAGGATGGATTTGCTATACCTACAAGTGGTGTAATGTAATCATCAATTAAAGTCCCTATAAATACAGATCCTGCAACACCTGCAAAAGCACTAACTAAAATACAGACAATAATAACAGCTAGTTCTAACTTATGAGAACCTGATACATAACCTAGTAACCTTTTAATAGTCTTTTTATTTGCTTTAGGTTTTCCTGGAAATGGAGGAGGACTTCCTTTTATATCTCTTGCATTATTAGGCTTCATCTTTATTTTCCCCCTTTACTTGTGAGTAATAAACTTGCTGATAAATTTCATTTGTTTTTAATAACTCATCATGTGTACCAACCGCATCAATATGTCCCTCATCTAGAACAATAATTTGATCTGCTTCACTAATAGAAGCTACACGCTGAGCAATAATAATCTTTGTTGTATCTGGAATCTCTTCTTTAAAAGCTTTACGGATTAAAGCATCTGTTTTTGTATCTACTGCACTTGTTGAATCATCTAAAATAATTATTTTTGGTTTTTTAAGTAAAGCACGTGCTATACAAAGACGTTGTTTTTGCCCTCCTGATACGTTATTTCCACCTTGCTCAATATAAGTTTCATACCCATTTGGAAAGCTTTCAATAAAATCATGAGCTTGTGCTAACTTACATACACGTATCATTTCTTCATCAGTTGCTTCTTTATTTCCCCATCTTAAATTCTCTTTAATCGTACCTGAGAATAAGACATTCTTTTGAAGTACCATCGCTACTTCGTCTCTTAGTACTTTCATATCATATTCTCTAACATCTATGCCACCTACACGTACAGATCCTAGCGTTACATCATATAATCTTGGAATAAGTTGAATCAGACTTGTTTTAGAACTTCCTGTTCCACCTATAATGCCTATAGTCTGACCACTTTTGATATGTAAATTTACATTTTTAAGACAGAGATGGTCTTTATCCTTTGCATAACTAAATCCTACATTTTCAAAGATGATTTCTCCATTCTTTACCTCAGTTTTTGGAGAAGGACAGTTTTTAATATCACTTTCTTCTTCAATAACTTCTACAATACGTTCTGCTGATGCACGTGATAATGTAATCATAACCAATACCATAGAAAGCATCATTAAGCTCATCAAAATTTGTGAGGTATAAGCTGTAAGACTGACTAATTGTCCTGTTGTCATAGATGATCCTACGATCATTTTTGCCCCGAACCAAGATATAAGTAATAGACTTGTGTACATTGTAAATTGCATTAGTGGGCTATTAAATGCAAGGATTCTCTCAGCTTTTGTAAAGTCTTTATAAATACTTTCTGATACCTTATCAAACTTATGTATTTCTTCGTTTTCTCTTACAAAAGCTTTAACAACACGGATACCCCTTAAATTTTCTTGTACAACATTGTTTAGCTTATCATATGTTTTAAATACTCTTTCAAAGATTGGATGCGCATTACGGATAATTAAATATAAACCAAATCCTAAGAATGGAATGGCTCCTAAGAATATAAGAGATAAAGTTGGATTAATGCTAAATGCCATAAATAATGAAAAGATTAGCATAATAGGGCCGCGTACTGCTACCCTAATAATCATTTGATAGGCATTTTGTACATTGGTTACGTCTGTTGTTAAACGTGTTACAAGACTTGCTGTAGAGAATTTATCAATATTATAAAATGAAAAATCCTGTATACGATGGTACATTTTTTTTCTTACATTTTTTGCAAACCCAGCTGAAGCACAGGCTGCAAAATGTCCTGATAACACACCAAAAAGTAATGAAATAAGTGTAGAAAAAACAAGGGCTAGACCATATTTCAAAATAACATTCATAGCACCTTGATTAATCCCAAAGTCAATCATATTTGCCATAAGTAAAGGTATAATAACCTCCATTATAACTTCAAAAATAATGAAAAATGGTGCAAGCAAAGAATCTTTTTTGTATTCTCCTACACACTTTAGCAATTGCTTAATCATGTTTATGCCTCCTTTTATGTTTTATAAGTTAATCAATCTCCAGTAGATTGTTAGCTTCCGTATTGTAAGTTCCCTAACAATTTATTCATTTTTTAAGGAGAGGGTAAACTTCTACGTTTACACCACTCCTCCTAGTTTACATTAACTTTAATTTTATCAATCAAATAAAAAAAGGTTTCAATTTCTTCTTGTGTTAACCCTCTCATTAATTGGCTTTCAATTTCTTTGATATTCTCAAGAACCATCTCCTGCCCTTTAATTGCTTTAGGTGTTAACTTAATACGCTTCAATCTAGCATCATAGTCAACTGCCTCACGAATAATAAGTTCATCTCGCTCCATGACTTGCAATACACCAGTAGCTGTTGAACGACGAATCTTGAATTCTTTTTCTATATCCCTTTGAAATATTTCTTTGCCTTCTTCATTGTCTTGTCTATGAATATAGGCAATAATCCATCCTTGCATTCCTGTTAAGCTATCAAGGTTTTTTACCCGTAACTTTTCTTCAAAGCGTCTCTTTATCAGATTTGAAAGAGTCTTTACTTCAAACCCAATATGTTTTTCCTTCTTCAAAGGATCACCTCATATTGTTAGGATGCTAACATTATAGAATAATACATCCTTTATTGTCAATCTTTTTATCCTGCATAACATAGTCCTTCAAACACTTCTAATGCATCTAGGCCTACTGAATGTATTGTACTGTATTCATCTATTTTTATCCAGCCCTTTCTCCCGTCCTGTGTTTCAATAGCTATCCAGCTTATATTATCTGTTCCAAGTAAACGAATCTTCTCTCCTTCTTTTACAGTAAAAGTTTCACTCATCTCATCTTTCTCTTGATAGATAGGTACTTCTCTAAGTAAGCCTACTACAAAATCTGTTTCATATAATTCTTGTGGTACTTCCTGTAATATATTATTTTTCAATTCATAAACCTTATCAATCCACCAAGTTTGTAGAATACTTGCTCGCTCACTTGAAATAATTTTGCCATCGCCTAAAACACCATTACGATCATCATAAGTCATCCCCAAATAAATCAGTTTACCATGGTCATATCTAAAATAGGTAGTTGTGTAATCTGCACTCGGTCCTTCATCTATAAATACGATTTCTTTATAATCATCTTTTTCATCAATATCTACAATAATAAACTCTTTAGAAGGTGCTTCTAGTAGTAGTTCTCCTTCTGCATTCTCTGCAGTTAATCTTTCTTTACCATTAATAAAAAATTTCATACGCTCTTCTACATTCGTAACCTCTTCATTATTTGCCCCAAAATCATTTTGCTGTTCTCTGACTTTATACTGTAGACTTTCTAGTACACCATCACCATCTAGATCCACTTTAACCTCTTCTCCTCCTTGATAAGTAACTCCATTGGTTTCTAAACCAAATATTTTCTCTGGAAATCCTAACTTCCATCCTTTTTCTTCATCGTCTGCTTGTTGTGCTTCTTCTTGCTTTATATGTATATTATCACTGGCTTGACCTATAATTTCTTCTTGTAATATCGGTTTCTCTATAGGACTTGCTTGTTCATTATCTGAGTGTGCTTGCATGTGGACTATATAACCACTACTTCCTAATAAAATTCCTAAGCTTAATAGTATGATTAGCTGCTTCTTCATGGTAATTTCCTTTCTACTCTCATTCCTTCCTAATCCATTAATATTGTATGCTAAGTCTTTCTTCTTTCATAATAAAAAAGAGATATGTAATCAAAATGTTACATATCCCTCTCATTTATTCACAATTTGTCCATTTTATCCAATACTAAAGATATTATTTATAAGTGTATCTATTTAGTAAGTAGTATACGATCATTATCAAGTGCTTTATGGCTTTCTTTCTTGAAGCGTTCAAGAAGGTCTTGCACAGTCATACCTTCTCTTTCTTTTCCTTTAATATCTAATATAATACGCCCATCATCCATCATAATCGTACGATTCCCAAGATCTAGAGCTGATTGAATATTATGAGTGATCATCATCGTCGTAATATGATCCTTCTTTACAACCTCTTGTGTAATAGCTAATACCTTATCTGCTGTACCTGGGTCAAGAGCTGCTGTATGCTCATCTAAAAGTAATACTTTAGGTGTAACGAGGGTACTCATCATTAACGTTACAGCTTGCCTTTGTCCCCCTGATAAGAGACCTACTTTTGTTTTCATACGGTCTTCTAATCCTAAATCTAGCTTAGCTAATTTTTCTCTAAATAATTCTTTTTCCTGTTTGCTAATCCCAAATCCAAATTTACGCCCTGCTGTACGCATATAAGCAAGTGCTAAATTCTCCTCAATCGTCATAGAAGGTGCTGTTCCTTTAAGTGGATCTTGAAAAAGTCTTCCTATATACTTAGCTCTTTTATGTTCTTTCATAAAAGTTAAGTCTATATCATCTAGTATAATGCTCCCACTATCTGTTTGGAAATTACCTGAAATCATATTAAATAACGTAGACTTTCCTGCTCCATTAGAGCCTATAATTGTTACAAAGTCACCCGGTTCTAAATGAAGGCTAATATCTTTAAGAGCTGCTCTTTCATTCACTGTTCCTGGATTAAATGTTTTATTGATATGATTGAGTGTTAACATTGGCTTCTTCCTTTCTTGCAACTTGATGCATACGTCTTTTCTTATTAAAGTTAAATTTATCTTTTATAACTGGATAGGAAATAGCTAATGTAATAATAATTGCTGAAATGAGCTTCATACTTGAAGCTGATAAATTAAACTCAAGTGCCACTGCTATAATCGTTCTATAGGCTACTGAACCCAGTAAAACTGCTATCACATGCATCAAAATCGTACGTTTCTTAAAGATTAACTCAAACAGAGTACCAAATATGATTTCACCAATTACCAAAGAAGCAAGACCTGCTACTACCATACCTACACCCATATTTGAATCGGCAAAACCTTGATTTTGCCCAATTAATGCACCTGATAATCCTACGAGTGCATTAGCCATTGCAAGACCTATGGTTTTTGTAAAATCTACATTAATGGAAGAAGATCTCACCATATCTTCGTTATCGCCTGTAGCACGAATGGAAAGTCCAACCTGTGTATGAAGAAATACTACAATAAATAACACTACTAATACTGCTATTATAAGGCCAACTATTGTACCTCCCCATTGCTTACCTAATATCCCATTTACTTTACTAAATAAGGTTTCTACATTGGCAAGTGCTAAGTTTGGCTTGCCACCCATAACATTAATATTAATCGTATAAAGAGCAGTCATTGTCAAAATACCTGCTAAAATTGGCTGTACCTTTAGTTTTGTTTGCAAAAATGCTGTTACAACACCTGCTAAAGCACCTGCTAAAACACCTAGAATAATTCCTATGAAAGGATGCCCAAGTGTTGCTGCCATAACAGAAACAGCTGCACCTAGTGTAAAACTACCATCTACAGTCAAATCTGCAATGTTCAAAATACGATAAGATATATAAATGCCTAGTGCTAAAAGACCATATAAAAGACCTAGTTCTAAACATGATGTAAGTGTATATAAGCTCATTTTTAAATCTCCCTCCACAAAGTTTTATTCTACAATGATTGCACCATCTGCGCCATTTGGTGCTCCAATTTTGTTAGCTGTTGTTTTATTAATGACTTTTTCAAAGTTATCTAAAGTTGCAACTGGAATATCACTTATTGGTGTACCTTCTAGTACTTCTACAACCATATCTGCTGTCTTTTGTCCAAGTACTTCATAGTTAATTCCTACAGTTGCATATGCACCATCCATAACCATAGAATCTGCACCTACATAGACTGGTATTTTACTTTCTCTTCCTACTTCTGAAAGTACTGTCATTGCAGAAGCTATTGTATTATCAATAGGTGTATAAATTGCATCTACTTTATTAGCTAAACTATATGCAGCTTGTTGAAGTTCTGATGTATTTGTAATAGCCACCTCTTGATAATCAAATCCATAATCCTTGGCATACTTTTTCGCTTCATCAATAACTGATTGAGAGTTTACTTCACTTGCTGTATATAAGAACCCAAATGTTTTAACCTCTGGCGTAAGTTCTTTGCATAGTTCAAATACTTGGTCTACTGGAATAGCGTCAGATGTTCCTGTAATATTTCCTGTTGGTTTATTTAAAGCACTTACTAAGTTAGCTGCAAGTGGGTCAGTTACTGCAGAAAAGACAATCGGAATATCACTTGTTGCTGCAGCTGCTGCTTGTGCAGATGGTGTAGCAATGGCTACTATTACATCCACGTTATCTCCTACAAACTTTTTACAAATAGAGTTTAAGTTTGATTGATCACCTTGAGCATTTTGATAATCAATTTTAATTTTAGACTCATCATATCCTTTGGTAGTAAGTTCTGCTACTAAACTTTCCCTGATCATGTCTAAGCTAGTATGCTCTACAATTTGTACGATTCCTACTGTAATTTTATCATCTTGTGCACTACATCCTGTGAATACACTTAATCCCATCATTGCTGCGAATGCTAAACCTAATAATTTTTTCATTTTTAAATCCTCCCTATTTTTAATTTCCAATTTGATAAGTTTACTACGACATCTGTTTATCAAGATTGTGTCGTTTAGGGAGAGCACTTAAATTTAACTGAGGTTATCATCCCTCCTAAATACTCTGCCCTTACACCACTGATCTTCAGTTCATAACATATCTATCAGCTCCTTTCAGGCAATAAAAAAAACACCTATCCTTATTCAAGGACAGATGTTATATCTGCGGTACCACCTTGTTTGGCTTACACAAAATAAGCCCACCTCACTAGAATGCCATCACATTCTTGACTTGTTAACGCGAGTCTCCGCGTCGTATGCTACTAAGCCTAAGCTTTTCACTACGCCCTCAAAGGTCCATTTGTCCGATCCGCTCTCTGTTAGGTTCCCAGCCTCCCCAACTCTCTGTAAGTGCGCTAAAGGTTTTATCTCCTTATCACAGGTTTCATATTATTATACATTAGTATACGCTTACTTAAATAAAATGTCAAAGATTTTTTTATTTTTAATATAAATGATAAGTCATCTTAATCCTTTTAAACTTTATAGCTTCCTTCTCCCACCTACTATATACTTCCTCTGGGCTAAATTCATGGGTTCTTATATAATCACTACCGGTATTATAATCTATCATTGGCTTTCCATTTGTAGTATACGAAGATAAAAATTCAAATTGATCAGGTACTTGATGCTGAATTTCATATAAAAGATGTAAGGCTACTTTGACTGGTTTAAATGCTAACCTATCTTGTACATGTATTTGTACACCTCTACATAACACTCCATTATGCTTTGAAAAAGTTGGTGTAAAATAAACTGGCCTAAAGATGACACCAGGTAATACCTTTGCATTCATATCCTCGGCTAATTTATAAGCATCTAACCACGGTGCACCTACCCATTCAAAAGGTTTAGTTGTTCCTCTTCCTTCTGAAATATTCGTCCCTTCAAATATACAAGTTGCATTATATACAAATGCTGTATCTACAGTTGGCATATTGGGGGATGGTAATATCCACGTAAGTCCCGTATCTTCATAACTCATATTCCTTTGCCAACCAAGCATTTTTATGACTTCTAGTTTACAATTGATATTAAACTTACTATTAAAGAATTTTGCTGCTTCTCCTATTGTAAGCCCATATCTGTATGGGATAGGATATAGTCCTACAAATGAAGTAAAACCTTCCTGAATTAATCCTCCTTCTACTATTTCTCCACCCACTGGGTTTGGCCGATCAAATACAACAAATTGCTTATCATATTCCCTACAACTTTGCATACAATATGCCATCGTATATAAATATGTATAAAGCCGTGATCCAACATCTTGAATATCAATAGCCATTATATCTATATCATCTAACATTTCTTTTGTAGGCTTTTTACTCTGTCCATATAATGTATAGACTTTTACACCACTCTTTTCATCTATGTATGAATCTACTTTCTCTCCTGCTTGTATATCTCCTCTTATACCATGCTCTGGTGAATAAAGTGCTACAAGGTTAATTTTTTCATTTAATATATCTATCGTGCTTCTTAAGGTACTATTAACACCTGTAGGATTTGTAATTAATCCGACTCGTTTGCCTTGGAATAAATGAATCATTTCATCAATACGGTCAATCCCCAATATTACTTGCATTATCTTATTTCCCTTCTTATATTGTTCTAATTGCTTTTATTGCAGCTCCATAAGCCGCATCTTGAATCATATAACTTACTTCTACTTTAGGGTATAGTAGCTGTAGCTTATTACAAAATCCTTCTTGAATCCTTTTGTTATTGATCAATACACTTCCATTGATAATAACTTTTGTTGATTTATTTTCAAAATTTAGGTAATGTATATTAGTATTTACTGCCTCTACTAAAGCATCTATTGTTTCATCAATTATTTTTAATGCTACTTCATCCCCCCTATTACATGCTTCCTCAATCAAAATAGCGTATCCTGCAATATCTTGCTTAGATGCCCCTACTTTATAAACTTCACCAATGATATCCTCTACAGTTTCAAGTGCTAATCGTTTAAGCACTAATTCTGTAAGAATTGTCTCTTGTCCTCTTTTATCATATGCTCGCATGATAGCATTTAAAATTTTAACACCTATACTATAAGCACTACCTTCATCTCCAATAATATGGCCCCATCCACCTACTCTATGTGTTTTCCCTTCTTTATTTTCTCCATAGCATATAGTTCCTGTTCCTGCAATAAGTAAGATTCCTTCTTCCCCGTCGGTCCCTCCTATTAGTGCAGTCTCAGCATCATGAGTTATAATAAGTGGTCCTTTATATCCAGTCTCTCTTATTATTGCTTCAAGTTGTACTTTAACACTTTCACGTGCTGCCCCTGCTATACCTATGCACATTGCCCTACATTCTTCAAAGCAATCTCCTGAGTTTATAACCGCATCTATAATCACATCATGCAATGATTGTCTAACTACACCATATCCACTTGATAAAATATTACTGGGGCCTGACATGTATGAATCTATTACTGTGCCATCCAGAGTACAACGTACTAGCTTCGTCTTTGTTCCTCCACCATCTATTCCAATTACATAATTCATAGTTTCACCTTCTTGTACTTTTATTTATTATGTATATGTATAATTACACTTATTATTAATTTAGATTCTTTATCCACTCTTCTACTTTTTAAGTATATAAAAAAGAGCCGTCTAAAAACGGCTCTTCTACTCTTATTATTTTTGTTCACCTAAATAGGCACCACAGTTTTCTTCAAAGTCAGCAATAATAGACTCTACAATATCCCAATTTTCTATTGTAGCACCTCCAGCTAAGAAGTGACCACCACCGCCGTATTTTGCAGCAATTTCATTCACACGTGGCCCATTTGAACGGAACTCACACATAATCTTACCTGTAGAGGGAACTTCAGCAAAGAAATGCCAGTTAATAATGCCATCAATATCTTGAAGTGTATTAACCATTCTTGCAGCAACCATGTAATCCATACCATATTCTTCAATAATCTCTTTTGAAATTTTAAGTACTGCTACACCATTTTTGCGCACTTCAAAGTTGCTATAGATATATCCCATAAATTTAACTGCATTCATTTTACGTTTATAGAATGAAGCATAAAGTGGCTTTGTATTTAAATCATAAGTTAAGTGTTCCATCTTTTTAAATACATTTGTTGGATTCTCTAGGTATACAAAGCGACCAGTATCTGCCACAATCCCAATATAAAGAGCTTCTCTTGCTACTTTATCCATTTGAAGACGATTATCACTTTCTAAGAATAAGTCTAAGAGCATTAAACTTGTTGCTGGATAGTTAATATCTACCCATGCTAGGTTAGCAAATTCCTCACCAAATGGATGATGGTGGTCTATCTTAATGACATAGCCACATTTAGCAAAGCTTTGATCATCTACACGATGTGCATCACCTATATCTAATAAAATAGCTAGGCATTTTTCATCAATACTTACTTGCTCTGGATCATCCATTACTCCTATATAAGCAAGGTCTTCGTCATGTTTTCCCATTAAATACACTTTTTTTCCCGGGAAACTTTTTTCTATCATATTTTTTAAAGCAACTTGTGAACCATATGAATCTGGGTCTGGATAAACGTGTCTATAAAGAGCTATTGTGTCATATTCTTGTATCTTATTAATAATTTCTACTATTAATGTTTTATTCATTTTCTATTTCTCCCTATCTAAATTCTATTGCCTATATATCTAGCTATCTGCTAATATTCTGCTTCAACCTACTTATATCTATTCTTATAATCAATAGGCCTCTATGTAAAACAAATAAGAATGACCTGTTACACATGGTGTAACAGGTCATTTCTCTATTAATTTTTCAAATTATTGACGTTGAATTGATGTACCAACTTCTGATACAGATTCTTGGATGAATGTATCCATATCTGCAATGTTACCTGTTACGTAAGCTTCAAATTTTTCTTGAATTGTGTTACGTGCAGATTGAGCATTGTTGATAGCTGGTGTGTAATAAGCATATTCTAATGCTAATTGTGCTACTGGATAAACTTTTGCATAGTTTGCTGCTGGATCAGCTAAGATATCTTTGATAATTTGTGTATCAGCTGCTGATTTACGAACTGGAAGATAACCTGTTGCTGTTGCAAATTCTGCTGTATTTTCTGTGCTTGTAGCGAATTTAATAAATTCGTATGCTGCATATTGTTCTTGTAATGATACGTCATTTGTGATGAATAATGAACCACCTTGTTGGATAACAGCTTTATCTTTTCCATCGAAGTATGCTGGTTCTACAGCTACCATTTCGAATTGACCGTTTGTATCAATGAATGATGCACCAGCTGATGATCCTTGGTACATTAATACTTGTTGGTTAGAGAATGGACCTGATAAGAATCCATCTTCACCTGGTACACGGAAGTAACCATTTTGAACTTGTTCTTTGTAGAAGTCCATGAATGTTCTTACCCATTCATTATCAACATTAATTGTTCCATCAAGTTGTACGAAATCTACACCTTCTTCTTTAAGTGTTGAGATAAAACCATTTGATCCACTATCGAAACCAAATCCTGCAATACCAAGTTGTTCTTTAGCTGCTTTTGATACTTCAGCTAATTTTTCCATTGTCATACCTTGAATATCTTCTACAGTATAGCCGATTTTTTCAAGTAAAGTTTTATTTACGTATATAACTTCTGTTGATTTTGTCATTGGCATACCATAAAGTTTGCCTTCTTCCCATTGAGCAACTTCACTTACGAAAGCTTCTACAAAGTCATTTTGAAGGTCTGGTAAAATACCTACTTCTGGATGAGTTGCAAAAGCAGCCATATCATAGATATTGCCATTTGCAATAAGACCTGTTGCTAAGTCTGGATATACGTTAATAATTGCTGGTAAAGTATTTGATTGTTCTGCAGCAATAACTTTTTTGTTCATATCACCAATTTTACCTTGTGGTACTGCTGTTACTGTGATATTCATATCGTTTGTTGCATTGAATTCATCAATAATTGCTTGAAGTGCTTCTTGTTGTTTACCTGTCATATAATGCCACATTTCAATTGAAACTGGCTCTGTCATTTCTGGTAATTCTACAACAACTTTGTCTGGAGCTGGTGTGCCAGCATCATTTGTGTTTCCATTTGAACAACCTGTTAAAGCTGAAACTGCCATAAGTGCTGCCATAGCAGATGCGAATACTTTTGTTTTCATTTGTTTCACCTCATAATAATATTATGTTTATCCATTTATATAAATTTATATAAATCTTATCCTTTAACCCCACCTACAGTAATACCATTCATAATTTTCTTATGAAGGAATATATACGCAATCATAACTGGTAGAGTGATAATAGTTGATGCCGCCATTAATAACTCATAACGATTACCTGCGTCTGATTGGAAAGCTGTAAGACCATTTGAAAGCAGACGCATGCTCTCTTTATTTGTTACAAGAAGTGGCCATAAGAATGAGTTCCATGAGTTAATCCCTACAAGAATACAAATTGTAATGATTGAACCTTTAGCCATTGGCACCATAATTCTCCATAAGAATTTCCAATCGTTAGCCCCATCTACTTTAGCTGCAAAGTAAAGCTGTTTTGGAATCTTTAAGAAGAACTCTCTTAACATATAGATATAAAGTACGTTTGCCATGTATGGTACAACTAATGCTTGATACGTATCCATCCATTTTAACGCAGAGATTGTTTTAAAGTTAGTAATAATTAATACTTCACCCGGAATCATCATTGATGCTAAGAAAAGAGAGAATATAAGATCTCTTCCTTTGAACTCAAGATGTGAAAAGGCAAAAGCTGATAAAATTGCAATAATTACAGAACTTACAATGCTTAATGCTGTTACAATCAATGTATTGATAAAATATCTCCCAAATGGAGCCATTGTTAAAGCAACACTATAGTTTTCCCACATAAATTGTTCTGGAACAATAGTAGGCGGTGTTTGAATAACTTCAAACCCTGATTTTAGTGAGGACGCTATCATCCAATAGAATGGAAATAACGTTACAATAGCAAAGATTGTAAGTAGAAAATATTTTAATGCTACTTTGATGTTCATTTTCTTTTCCATAGCGTTCTCCTTTTAGTAATGGACTTTATTTTTTGCAATTGTTCTTTGGACAAATGTAACTGTTAAAATAATAAGCAGTAACACTACCGCTGCAGCAAATGCAAGAGGGAAGTCTTGATCCCCATAGAATCTATCAATAATATACATTACAACTGTAGATACACGACCGTTTAATGTACGTCCATTAAAGAGAACATACACTTCTGTATATACTTTAAAACCAGCAATTAAGCTAATAATATAAGTATAAAGAATAATTGGAGATACTAATGGTATAGTAATTTTTCTAAAGATTGTACTATTTGTAGCTTGGTCAATTTTAGCTGCTTGATAATACTGTGGATTAATAGATGCAATACCTGTTGTTAAAATAAGAGTATTGAATGCTAAGCTTTTCCATACAGCGAAAATAACTAAAGCTGGCATTGCCCAGTTTGGATCTGTTAACCAATTAATAGGATCAATACCAATAAATCCTAATAAGTAGTTAATAATACCATATTGACTATTAAAGAGCCATGACCATACAACCCCTATGGCTACAAGGCTTGTTACATATGGTAAAAAGTAAATACTTTGGAACATACCTTTTACTTTTTCATTCTTTAAATTTGCTAAAGCGTTAGCAAGAAGTAAAGATAATCCAACTGATAAAAGTGGTACGATTGCTGCATATATTACCGTATTAATAAGAGATTGAATAAATCTTTTATCTTTAAATAAATATCCATAACTACCAAACCCAAATACATAACCAGATGCTTTTGTTTCATCAAAGCTAAAAACGATTGCATTGATAATAGGATAAAATACAAATACACCTAAAATCACAAGGGCTGGTAATAAATAGAGATAGCCTTTATAACTTTTAGTTCCTTTATTTTTTAGCATTTTGTAATGAACTCCTCTGTTTCAGTATCAAATACATAAGCTTTTCCAACTTTAGGTCTTATTTTAAGTGTGCTACCTTCTTCAATCATAAACTCTTTATCAACAAGCATTTTAAAAGTATCACCTTTATGATTTAAAGTAAGAAGTCTTTCACGACCTAAAACTTCTACTGTTTCTACAATTGTATCAAAT
This sequence comes from Niameybacter massiliensis, assembly GCF_001282685.1. Lineage (GTDB taxonomy): Bacteria > Bacillota > Clostridia > Lachnospirales > Cellulosilyticaceae > Holtiella > Holtiella tumoricola. The sequence goes on from NZ_LN875035.1 coordinate 1,487,283, forward strand.
CCTTGTACGCTAACTTCCATATCTTCTGCTCTAAAGCCTAAGTCAACTGTTTTCTTATTTGTTGGAAGTCCGTTAAATATACAATCTTCAACTTGTGCTGAACCATCTTTAACATTAAGTCTAATAAAGTTCATAGCTGGGCTACCAATGAATGATGCAACAAATTTATTACATGGATTCATATAGATTTCTGTTGGTGTTGATACTTGTTGAATCTTACCATCTTTCATTAAGATGATTTGATCTGAAATACTCATTGCTTCTTCTTGATCATGAGTTACGAAAATTGCTGTTACGCCTGTTTCTTGTTGAATACGACGAATTTCTTGACGTGTTTCAACACGAAGTTTTGTATCTAAGTTTGAAAGTGGTTCATCAAGCAAAAGATTTTCTGGTTTTTTTGCAAGCGCACGTGCAATCGCTACACGTTGTTGCTGACCACCTGAAAGTTGACCTGGTTTACGATCTAAAAGACCATCAATCTTTACAATTTTTGCTACTTCAACTACACGTTTTTCCGCTTCTGCTTTATCCCATTTTAAGTTTTTAAGAGGGAATAAGATATTCTCTCTAATTGTCATATGTGGGTAAAGCGCATAGTTTTGGAATACAAGGCCAATACCTAATTTTTCTGGTTCAAGACCTGTTACGTCACGTTCACCAAAATAAATCTTTCCACCTGCTGGTTTATGAATACCACAAATTGTGAAAAGTGTTGTAGACTTTCCACACCCTGATGGTCCAAGTAGTGAAATCAATTTACCTTTTGGAATCTGGATAGTTAAGTCGTTAATAGCAGTAAAATCTCCGAACTTTACTACTAGATTTTCTAATCTAATTCCCATTTATTCGCACCTCATTTGTTGTAATGTTGTAAAATTTATATTCAATCTACATTTGTCGACATAATTCATCTGTTAACACACGTATTTTATATTAATAGATGGTTTTCATAAAGTCAATGATTTAATGAATAATACACCAATTTATACTTCACTTTAATCTTCTTTTGACTTAGTTAAAAACTTATATGCCTTTTTTGTGACTTCCTTAATTTTAGTATTCTTACTTTTTGATATTTTCATGTTATAAAATTTAAATTTTTTATTCCAATTAAGTTTTATCTTTATATCATTTCAAAAATAAAAACGTGCAACGCTATATATTTTGCACGTTTTTGTATTGCTTATTCATTTGAGACTATTCTTATTCCTCTACATTATTTTCTGTAAAGTCTTCTTCTTCAAAATCATCATCTGCAAATCTAAAATCAACTGTTCTTGTTAAACGATTTGTACTTAAAACTTCAACTTTTACACTATCACCAAGACGATAAACTTTCTTAGTATGTTCACCAATCCATCTATGACCTGGTTCATCATAAATATAGTAATCATCATCCATCTCACTTACATGTACAAGTCCCTCTACTGTATTAGGAAGTTCAACATAAATACCCCAAGAAGTTGTTCCTGTAATAACACCTTCAAATACTTCTCCAATAAAGCGTTCCATATATTCAGATTTTTTAAGTTTAATGGTTTCACGTTCTGCTTCTTCTGCTCTTCTTTCACGTAATGAAGCTTGTTTAGAAACTGCATCTACATGATCAAACATTCTCTTCTCTTTTTCACCTTGCATTTTACCATGTAAGTTGTACTTAATAATACGGTGAATTTGAAGGTCAGGATAACGTCTAATTGGAGATGTAAAATGACAGTAGTACTTAGCTGCTAAACCAAAGTGACCTGTACATTCTCCACTATAACGTGCTTGCTTCATAGAGCGAAGTAATAATCTACTGATGATATTTTCTTCTGGTGTCCCATCAATCATATCCAAAACTTTTTGCATATCTTTTGGATGGGTTTTATTCTGCCCCTTCATGGTGTAGCCAAAGTTATTTAAGAATTCATTAAGTGCTTCTATTTTCTCTGGATCTGGGTCATCATGAGTACGATATACAAATGGCTTTTCTTGCCAGAAGTAGTCTTCTGCAATAGTTTCGTTACAAAGTAACATGAACTCTTCGATAATACGTGTTGCTACGTTTCTATCATAAGGTTTAATATCTATTGGATGACCTTCTCTGTCTAGAATGACTTTAGTTTCTTCAAAGTCAAAGTCTACTGCACCACGTTTCATACGCTTATCACGAAGTATTGCCGCTAATTCTTCCATTGTTTCAAACATAGGTACAAAGTCTTTATATCTTGTAACTAGCTCTTCATCATGATCCATTAAGATTTTCTTTACTTGGGTATAGCTCATGCGCTCGTCAATCTTAATAACAGTTTCAGCAATTTCATGACTTTGAACATGACCATTTGCATCTACTTCCATTAAGCAACTTAAGGCTAAACGGTCTACCCCTGCATTAAGAGAACAAATACCATTACTTAATTTATGTGGAAGCATTGGTATTACACGATCTACAAGGTAAATACTTGTTCCTCTTTCTAATGCCTCTTTGTCTAATGGGGATTTTTCTTGTACATAGTGTGTAACGTCTGCAATGTGTACACCAAGTTCAAATCTACCATTGTCTAATTTACGAATTGAGATAGCATCATCTAAGTCTTTTGCATCTTCACCGTCTATTGTAACCATCGGTACATGACGAAGGTCTTTTCGTCCTTTTTTATCTCTGTCTGTAACTTCAGCTGGGATATCTTCAATTTCTTTCATGACTTCATCTGGGAACTCTGTTGGTAGATCAAATTGATAAATAACAGATAAAATATCTACTCCAGGATCATTCATATGTCCTAAGATCGACACTATTTTCCCTTCTGGATTACGTTTTTCTTCTGCCCAGTCAATGATTTCTACTAATACTTTATGACCTGTTACTGCCCCTTTAGAGTACTTTCTTGGTATAAAAATATCTCTAGCATATTTGCTTTCATCTGCAATAACAAAACCAAAGTTTTGACTTTCTTCATATCTTCCTACGATACATTGTGGCCCACGCTCAATGATCTTGATGATTTCACCCTCAACACGTTTATCACCTACTGCTGGCTTTGTAATACGGCACATAACTGTATCTTTGTGTAAGGCACCATTTACACAGCTTGCAGGAATAAAGATATCTTTTTCTTCTCCTTCAACAGTAACGAATCCGAAGCCTTTAGCATGACCCGTAAAAACACCTGTCATTAAATTTAATGTTTTTGGAACGACAAACTTACCACGTTTATTACGAATTAACTTACCTTCCTTGATAAGTTCATCTAAGATTCTTTCTAGTATTGCTCTATCCTCTTGTGATACATGAAAGAACATCATGAATTCTTTGATCTTAAGGGGTTGATATTGTGGTAACCCTATAAATTCTATTATTTTTTGTTTACGCGTTTCATAAACCGTATCATAATCTTTCTTTGCCATTATTTCACCTCTTCCATTTACTTTTAAAGCTTATTATATATTATTTTTAACATCTATACTAATTTTTATTACACTCCATTATACAATTTATTTTATTTATTATACCTTTTATTGTACAAAAAAATAAAGGGAGTGCTTTACACTCCCTATTTTGTGCCTTCTCTATTCAACTCTATTCACCAAATTTCATTTGAATATAAGTCTGAATTAATTTAACAGTATGATCAATTCCTAATTCTCCTGTATCAATGGTTAAATCATATTGGGTCGCATCATGCCATTTAAAGCCAGTATAGTTACTATAGTAATTTGAACGCTCTTTATCTACACGTTTCATTTCTTTTTCTATATTGTCAGCTTTAGTAAAATGATATACATCACGAATCATAGCCTTTTTAAATTCTTTATCTGCATGTAAAAATATAGATAGTTTTTGAGGATGATCTTCTAATACAACATTAGCACATCTTCCTATGAATACACATGAAGATTCTTTAGCCATTTTTTCTATTAAATTCACTTGAGTCACATATAAGTCATTATTGGTTAAACTGTAGAAATAACATGGCACAGCCATTCCATGATAACTTCCCATATTAATACTTGAAGTTTGCCAAATAGATGGTGCCTTTTCATCAAATCCTTTAAGATGTTCTTCCGTAACACCCATAAGTTTAGCTGCCTCTGTTAAAATTAAGCGGTCAACAAATTTCATCCCTAAAGCTTCTGCTAATTTTTCTCCTACTAGTCTACCACCACTACCAAATTCTCTATTTATTGTAATTGCAATTGGTTGTTTCATACTAAACCCCTCCACTCTATATGATTTCTCTATCATCTTTTATATTGCACAAACTTTCCCCTTTAATCTATTATATACTAAATCTACAATTTTCGCATCTTTATTAATTTATATAAAAAATTTCTTCTAATCATTTTAAACTAATAAGATCTCAAATCATATTTATTTATCTATAGTATCCTACACCCTTGTAAAATCAGTAGAAATACTCACCACATCTATTTCAAATAAATAATAAAATATTTTTATTTCCTATAACATAAATTTGAGTAATATATTTAGCTATAAAAAAAGAGCCCCACCAGGGAGCCCTTTTATATACAACGTATTGAATATATTAGATGAGTGTTAAAGCAATTGCTAATACAACAAAGATACCTGCAGTAACCTTTGTCCAAGTCTCAAATTTGCCTTCTAAAGTATGCTTTTTATTCTTGTTCCAGTAACTCTCTTGGTTTGTTGCGAATGCTGAACCAAGACCTGCTGATTTACCTTCTTGAAGTAATACAACAACAATAATAGCAAGTGCAGCTAGCACATAAATACCTGTAAGAACCATTCTTAGAATATCCATGGTTTTGCCTCCTTCTTACCTTCATACGTTTTACGCTACTCCTATCATAGCATAGGCTTGTTTAAATTGCAATAAATGATATATCACGCTTTTCTTACAATTTACTGTCATCAATTGCCATTAAATAGCTTTCAATGTCCCCAATAACACTCTTTACACAGCCATCAGCAAATGGTGAAATTAAGCCACCTAATTCCACAATTTGTAAGAATGACATTGTTCCTCCAACCTTACAAATTTTAAGATAATCCTCCCAACCTTTTGTGCGGTCTTCATTCATCTTCTTCCAGAATTGGAGCGCACAAATTTGAGCAAGCGTATAGTCAATATAGTAAAATGGTGATGCAAAAATATGCCCTTGTTTAAACCACCAAGTACCGCGGTCTAAAATATCACATCCTGTATAATCTTTATGTGGTAAATATTGCTTTTCTAATTTGCGCCATACTGCTTTACGTTCATCTGGTGTCATTTCTGGATTCTCATAAATGATATGTTGGAATTCATCTACTACTACACCATATGGTATAAATTTCACAGCACTACTTAAATGTTCATATTTGTATTTATCTACATCTTTACCAAAGAAGTTTTCCATCCATGGCCATGTGATAAATTCCATACTCATTGAGTGAATTTCACAGCTCTCATAAGTTGGGAAGAATAGCCCTGGCACATCAATCCAACGAGAGTTATATACTTGGAATGCATGCCCAGCTTCATGGGTAAGTACATCTACATCTCCTGATGTTCCATTGAAGTTAGAGAAGATAAATGGCGCTTTATAAGAAGAAATAAGTGTACAGTATCCACCTGCTTGTTTTCCTGGTTTTGTTTCTAAATCAAGAAGTTCATTTGTTGTCATGAATTCAAAGAATTCTTTTGTTTCAGGAGAAAGCTCACTATACATTTTCTTACCATTTTCTAAAATGAAATGTGCATCTCCTTGTGGTGTTGCATTTCCTGTTTCAAATACGAAGTCTATGTCGTAATAGCTAAGCTTAGCTAGTCCTAGCCTTTTTGCTTGTTTTTCGTATAATTTATTGGCTACAGGTACAATCTCCTCTAAAACTTGCTTTCTGAAGGTTTTAACCATATCTTGATTATAGTCTGTACGGTTCATCATATGGTAACCATATTCTACGTAGTTTTTAAAGCCAAGTTTTTTAGCTTTTTGGTCGCGTACTTTAACAAGCTTATCAAAAAGTGTATCAAAACGTTCTTCATTTTCTTCAAAGAATTTATAACAAGCTTCACTTGCATGTCTACGAGTCTCTCTATCTTTTGCAATCATAAATGGACGCATACCTGATAAGTTGTATGTTCCACCTTCAAATTCAATAGCTGCTGATGCAATAAGTTTATTATACTCTGTCACTAATTTATTCTCTTCCTGCATTTCTTGTAATATAGCATTAGAGAATGTTTTTTCACTATTTTCCATTATATCAAAGTATTGTTTACTGAATGTTTCTTCTAATTCTTTTCTATAAGGAGAATGTAAAAGTACTTTTTCTAGTTCTTGTAATTGTTCAATGTAGAGAGGCATATATTCATCCCAATATTCACTCTCTCCTTCATAAAATTCATCTTTTGTATTTATAGAATGACGAATCGTTGCTAAATCACTACTTGTATACATTTCATTAATATAGCGATGAGCATTTTTAATTTTAATAATCTGCTCTTCGCTACTTGTAGCATTTTTTACCTCTTCAATCATTACTTTTAATTGTGCTTTAAAAGCCTCGAAATCTGGTCTTTCATATTTAAACTCTGAAAACTTCATGATTGCACTCCTCTTTTGTGTTTAATTGTTTATAATTTTATTATAGTTGAATTTATAACCCACCACAACCATCAAAAAAATAAGCCTAAAAGTATTGTTACTTTTAGGCTTACTTACTATTCGTCGCATTTTAAATCATAAACTTATAAAACTAAGTCTTCGTCTTAAGAGTGTCAGTGTTATCTAGTGAGATTAAAGAAAGAACGAAGACCTCTATATTCTGCTACTTCATCTAGTTCTTCTTCAATACGAAGAAGTTGATTGTATTTTGCAGTACGGTCAGAACGTGCTGGCGCACCAGTCTTAATTTGACCTGCATTTACAGCTACTACGATATCTGCAATTGTAGAATCCTCTGATTCTCCAGAACGATGTGATACAACTGCTGTATAGCCTGCACGGTTTGCCATTTCAATAGCATTAAAGGTTTCGGTAAGTGTACCGATTTGATTAACTTTAATAAGAATAGAGTTGCCCACTTTCTTTTGAATACCTTTTTCAAGGATTTTAGTGTTGGTTACGAATAAGTCGTCACCTACAAGCTGTATACGGTTTCCTAGACGTTCACTAAGAAGTGCCCAGCCATCCCAGTCTTTTTCACCTAACCCATCTTCAATAGAGATAATAGGGAATTGGTTTACAAGGTTTTCATAGTAATCTACCATTTCTTCAGATGTACGAACAATTTGTGTTCCTTTCATCTTGCTTTCGCCTTTGAAATAGTATTTACCGTCTGCATCATTATAAAGTTCAGATGCAGCACCATCCATAGCAATACGTACTTCTTCACCTGGTTTATAACCAGCTTCTGAAATTGCTTCTACAATAAGAGTGAGGACTTCTTCTGAAGTTGCAAGGTCAGGTGCGAAACCACCTTCATCACCTACACCTGTAGCTAAACCTTTATCATTAAGTACTTTTTTAAGTGTGTGATATATCTCAGCACACATACGAAGTGCTTCTTTAAAGGAAGTTGCCCCTACAGGCATAATCATAAATTCTTGAAGGTCAACTGTATTGTCTGCGTGTTCGCCACCATTTAAGATGTTCATCATAGGTACAGGTAACACTTTTGCATTAACCCCACCTAGGTATTGATAAAGAGGCATGCTTTGTGCTTTTGCAGCTGCTTTTGCCACTGCCATAGAAACACCTAGTATAGCATTTGCACCTAATTTACTCTTGTTTGGTGTACCATCTAAGTCTATCATTACTTTATCTATTGCAGCTTGATCAAGGGCATTCATACCTATAACTTCTTCTGCAATGATGTCGTTAACATTCTTAACAGCTTGTTGCACACCTTTACCTAAATATCTAGATTTATCTCCATCACGAAGCTCAATGGCTTCTAGTTCTCCTGTAGAAGCTCCAGAAGGTACGATGGCGCGCCCAACGTAATCTCCTTCTACAACAACTTCTACCTCAACTGTTGGATTTGCTCTAGAATCTAGTACTTCTCTTGCAAATACATCTAAAATCTCAATGTAACCTTTCATATGCATATGACTCCTTTCGGCCTACATGAATTCTCGAGAATTATTGTTTCCTCTTTTCATGTAAATCATACGAAATCTTTTCTTGCATTATGCAAAATTACATTTTTTCTTCTCACTATTAAACTTTATCCGCCCATAAAGTTTAATCTTATTTACCTTTTAATATGGATTACTATGAACCTTATTCCTCTAAAAGTCACTATACTTATCCAAGTAATCTTATCAAGATATTACCTCTTCGCCAATGTTTGGGGCCATACTCCCTCTCACTCTTAAAGATTAAGCATCTAAATAGACTTACATACACCTTTATGCTATTTACGCATTCTTTGTACATACTACTAGCTACATTTATGTACTACTCGTTTTAAGCAGTTCAAATTGGGTTCATATTTTGTAAATTTCGAGTCAATTCCAGACTCCTCTTTTTCATTAGAGTCTTTAATTACTTAAAGCCTCCAATAAGTTTAAGAGGTTTGTTAGTTATTTAAGATTTCACACCTTCTCTAATCAGTTTTTAATCTTTAAATTCTTTAAGAGATAAGTGCAGTTAGGTATGTGCTAGAAGATACTTTATCCGGAACACACCTATGTAACTTTTAGTAAGAATTTCATCAAATAAGAATTCTCTAAAAGTGGAATGAAGTGTGTGGAAGAAGAAGTAATTTCTAGTACTCCTTCTTAGTCCACTCCTTCATTATTTAACGAGTAAAGACTCACCATTCATTTCTGCTGGTTGTTCCATACCCATCATTTCAAGTAATGTTGGTGCGATATCAGCAAGCTTACCGCCTTCTTTAAGTGTCACACCTTCTTTGTAGTTTACAAGTACAAATGGTACTGGGTTAGTAGTATGTGCTGTGAAAGCTCCATGAGTTTCATAGTCTTCCATTTGTTCTGCATTACCATGGTCAGCACAGATAAATGCATAACCATTTGTTTCTTCAATAGCACGAATTACATCGCCTACTGCTTTATCTACAGCTTCGATTGCACGAATTGCTGCAGCCATATCCCCTGTATGACCAACCATATCTGGGTTAGCAAAGTTACAGATAATCATATCGTATTTATGTGAACGAATCGCATCTTCTAATTTAGTAGATACTTCAAATACACTCATTTCTGGTTGAAGGTCATAAGTTGCAACTTTTGGAGAAGCTACTAATACGCGGTCTTCATTTTCATATGGTTCTTCTACACCGCCGTTGAAGAAGAATGTAACGTGAGCATATTTTTCTGTTTCAGCAATACGAAGTTGTGATTTACCTTGGTTTGCAAGATATTCACCAAATGTATTAGTAAGTGTTTGTGGTGTAAACGCTACTTCTTTATTTGGAATAGTGATATCGTATTGTGTGAAAGTTACAAAGTGAGTTTTCACTCTATTTCTTTCGAATCCTTTAAATTCATCATCACAGAATGCACGAGTCATTTCACGTGCACGGTCAGGACGGAAGTTGAAGAAAATTACTGAATCGCCTTCTTCTACTTTTGCTACTGGAGCACCATCTTTTGTGATTACTGTTGGAAGCACGAATTCGTCGTTTACTTCTTTAGCATAAGAATCAGCAATAGCACCTACTGCATCAGTGGCTACTTCACCTTTACCGTTAACGATTGCATCGTATGCTTTTTCAACACGATCCCATCTATTGTCACGGTCCATAGCATAGTAACGACCAGATACTGTAGCAATTTCACCAACACCGATTTCTTTCATTTTTGCTACAAGTGAAGCTGTAAAGTCTTTACCTGAAGCTGGAGGTGTATCACGACCATCTAAGAATACATGTACGTATACTTTTGAAAGACCAAACTTTTTAGCCATTTCTAAAAGACCATAAAGATGATTAATATGGCTGTGTACCCCACCATCTGATAAAAGTCCAAATAAGTGAAGGGCTTTATCATTGTTTTTTGCATTTTCCATAGCACCTGCTAAAGCTTTGTTTTCGAAGAAATCTCCGTCTGCAATTGCTTTAGTGATACGTGTAAGTTCTTGATATACGATACGTCCAGCGCCCATGTTAAGGTGACCTACTTCTGAGTTACCCATTTGTCCATCTGGAAGACCTACTGCCATACCACTTGCGTAGCCTGGTACTGTAGGATATTTTGCCATAATCGCATCAATATTTGGTTTATTAGCATTTGCAATCGCATTGCCTTCTTTTAAGTCATTAAGTCCAAATCCATCAAGGATAAGGAGTAAAGTTGTTTGTTTATCCATGTTAAATCTCCTTCTAAGAGAGAGTCTTATTTGTAGTTAACGATTGAAGCGAATTCTGGTTTAAGACTTGCTCCACCTACTAAACCACCATCGATGTTACCCATGTTGAATAACTCGTTAGCGTTACCACCGTTTACAGAACCGCCGTATTGTACACGTACTTCGTCTGCAACTTCTTGGCTGTATACTTCTGCAATTACTTGTCTGATTGCTGCACATACTTCTTCTGCTTGAGCTGAAGTAGCTGTCATACCTGTTCCGATAGCCCAGATTGGTTCGTATGCAATAACAACTTTTTTAGCATCTTCTGCTGTTACATCTTTAAGAGCAATTTTTGTTTGAAGACGAACTAAGTCAATTGTTACACCTTGTTGTCTATCTTCTAAACTTTCACCAACACATACAACTGGTACTAAGCCATGTTCTAAAGCTTTTAATGTTTTTTTGTTAACTGTTTGATCAGTTTCAGCGAAGTATTGTCTTCTTTCTGAGTGACCAATTACAACATATTTAACACCAAGTTCTACTAACATGCTTGGAGCGATTTCGCCTGTGTAAGCACCGTTTTCTTCGAAGTGCATGTTTTGAGCACCTACTTGAATATTTGTACCTTTTACAGCTTCAAGTACAGCTGGAAGGCATACGAATGGAGGACATACTACTACATCTACTTCATTTGTGTTAATTTCATTTTTAAGTGAATCAATAAGTTCTACAGCTTTAGCTGGAGTCATGTTCATTTTCCAGTTACCAGCAACGATTTTTTTACGCATAAGTAATCTCCTTTTTAGGTACTATGTGACCTTTATTTTTTATTAGGAAAGTAAAAATTTTCTATTTACGAATATAGGCGACGAATACTCTAGCCCCAAACGGAGGTAGAGTACTCGTATACCCATTAAACTATTAATTAATAATTTAATTTTATTGAATTAAACCGGGATTAGTGACATCCACAGTTGCATCCGCAACCTTTGTTATCAGCTGCAGCAACACCTGGAAGTTCTTTACCTTCTAAGAACTCTAATGATGCACCACCACCTGTTGAAATGTGGCTCATTTTATCTGCGAAACCAAGACGTTTAACAGCATTTACAGAGTCTCCTCCACCAACTACTGTTGTAGCACCTTCAAGGTTAGCTACTGCATCACATACTGCAAGAGTACCTGCTGCGAAGTTTTCGAATTCGAATACACCCATTGGTCCATTCCATACAACTGTTTTAGCACCAGCTAAAGCATCTTTGTAAAGTTCGATTGTTTTTGGTCCGATATCAAATCCTGACCAACCAGCTTCGATTGTTTCTACTACAGCTTTTTCTGTATCATTAGAGAATTCTTTACCTACTAAGTGATCAACTGGAAGAAGGAGTTTAACACCTTTTTCTTCAGCTTTTTTAACCATTTCTAAAGCGTAATCCATTTTATCTTCTTCTAATAATGAGTTACCAACTTCTTGTCCTTGAGCTTTAAGGAATGTATAAGCCATACCACCACCGATAATAAGTGTATCAACTTTTTCAAGAAGGTTGTTGATAACAGCAATTTTATCAGAAACTTTAGCTCCACCAAGGATAGCAACGAATGGACGAACTGGGTTTTCTACAGCTTCGCCTAAGAATTTAATTTCTTTTTGCATTAAGTAACCAACTACATTTTCTTTACAACATTTTGTTACACCAACGTTTGAACAGTGTGCACGGTGAGCTGTACCGAAAGCATCGTTTACGAATACTTCGTTATCGCAAAGAGCAGCTAATTCTTCTGCATATTTAACAGCAGCTTCATCTTTACCATATTTTGTTTCTTCTGCTCTGTAACGTGTGTTTTGAAGTAATAATACTTCGCCATCTTTAAGTTCAGCAGCAACTTTTTGTGTTTCTGGTCCTGTAACAACAGCATCATCAACAAATTTAACTTCAACGCCTAATCTTTCTGTAAGAGCAGCTGCAACTGGAGCTAATGAAAGTTCCGGTTTAGCTTCTCCTTTTGGTTTACCAAGGTGTGAGCAAAGGATAACTTTTGCGCCTTGTTCTAATAATTTTTTGATTGTTGGAAGTGCACCGTCGATACGGTTGTAGTTTTGGATAACACCATCTTTTAAAGGTACGTTAAAATCACAACGTACTAATACTTTTTTGCCTTGAAGACCTTGAAGATCATCAACTGTTTTTTTGTTTAACATTTGTATTGCTCCTTTCAATTTCTACTTTATTTTTGTATTTGAATTTAATTTTAAATCTAACAAAAAAGGGGCCGGTCCTATAATCCAACTACAAGACCGGACCCTTTTAGGATCTTGTTTACAATAAATTATTTGCTAAGTTCAGCAAAGTATTTGATTGTTCTAACCATGTTGCTTGTGTATGAGTTTTCGTTGTCATACCAAGAAACAACTTTAACTAAAGTTTTGTCGCCAAGTTCAGTTACTTTTGTTTGTGTAGCATCGAATAATGAACCGTATGTGCAACCAATGATATCTGTTGATACTAATTCTTCTTCTGTGTAACCGAATGATGGTGTAGCAGCAGCTTTCATTGCAGCGTTAACTTCTGCAGCTGTTACTTTACCGTCTACTACAGCAACTAATTCTGTTAAAGAACCTGTTGGAACTGGTACACGTTGTGCAGCACCGTCTAATTTACCAGCTAATTCTGGGATAACAAGACCGATAGCTTTAGCAGCACCTGTTGAGTTAGGAACGATGTTGCAAGCAGCAGCACGTGCTCTTCTTAAGTCACCTTTAGCGTGAGGACCGTCAAGTGTCATTTGATCACCTGTCCAAGCATGGATAGTTGTCATGAAACCTTTTTCGATTGCAGCTAATTTGTTTAATGTGTCAGCCATTGGAGCTAAACAGTTTGTTGTACATGAAGCAGCTGAGATGATTGTGTCATCTGCTGTTAAGATGTTTTCGTTTACGCCGAATACAACTGTTGGAAGGTCATTACCAGCTGGAGCTGAGATAACAACTTTTTTAGCACCTGCATCGATATGTGCTTGAGATTTAGCTTTTGATACGTAGAATCCTGTACATTCAAGAACTACGTCTACACCGATTTCTCCCCATGGAAGATCTGCAGCGTTTCTTTCAGCGTAGATTTTAATTTCTTTACCATCTACTACGATTGAATCTTCTTTAGCTTCTACTGTTTCAGCTTTAGCGTATCTACCTTGAGCTGAGTCATATTTTAATAAGTGTGCTAACATTTTAGGATTTGTTAAGTCGTTGATTGCTACTACTTCATATCCTTCAGCACCAAACATTTGTCTAAATGCAAGACGTCCGATACGTCCAAAACCGTTAATTGCTACTTTTACAGCCATTGATACATCCTCCTTAAGATAACTATGAGTAATAATTTTTATATGCAAACCGCTTCTATTAGTATAAACCTAATTAGCGAATTGATACCTCTATCATTTTTTTTGCAGCACCTTCATCGATTACAAGATAACTTTCTTTAAGCAAATCTTGTGTTGCCATAAGAGCAATCCCCTTTGAAGTGCCACCTGCTAGTACTATTCTAGTTTGGATACGTTTAACCATTTCTAAATCCAAACCAATGTTGCTTGCACTATAGATTACATGACCATCTTGATCAAAGTAGTATCTAAAGGCCTCCGCAACAGCACTATGTTCTTCAAGTAATGCTATGACCTCTTTTGACTCATTTCGTCTATAGGCCATTTTCATCGCATCACCCAAACCCAATATAATCATATCTGATTTTGCCATTTTTTGCAATATTTTTTGGATATGAGGTTCTTGTTTAATTGTTTCTATAGAATTTGCACTTAAATTGTCTGGTATATTGAAAACTTCATACTTTCCATTAATTTTTTTTGCAAATTCCGCCGCTAATATATTAGCTTGGTACTCCATACGCTTTCCGATACTTCCACGTGCTGGAATAATTGTTGTATAGGTAGGGCCTTTTTGTTTAACTGGCATAAGTTCTATCATTTTTGCAATAGTACTTCCACCTGTTATTGCTACAACATCATCTTCACCTAATAAGCTTAAAACCAAATTACTTCCAGCTTTTCCAAGCTGCCACTTAACGCGCTCATCATCATCCACATCCCCTGGTACTATAGTAACCTTTTTCGCTCCAGTTAATGCTTCTATCTCGCCTTCTAATGTTGTGAATGTATTAAGTGCTTGCAATGGCTCATATAACTCATCTAACAACATCTTTCCAGTTGTTGTCACTACCATTCCTGTATGCGCTATATCTATTAGCCCTTGTTTATTAAGTAGGTCTGTTGCTGCACGTATGGTTCGTTCTGAATATGTAGTAAGTCCTGCAAGAAGTCTACGCCCGATAGGCTCATTCTCTAAGATCGTTTGTAAAATCCTATATCTGATTTTAAAATCTTGCATACCTTCGGGGATCATGAGTTCTAGTCTTAACATGGTATCTTTCATTTTATCACCTTGTGGGACTTTTTTTGCCCCGTTCATTTATTTTGTTCCCACTCCATTATTCTACCATTTTTAAAGGATTTTTCAAGGCTTTATTAAAAATTTAACAATTTTTTTATATGAATCTCTAAATATTAATATTACCTTAAAACAAATAAGCACTTTACCTATAAAATCATTATGTACAAAACAAAACCAGAGTATGTAGTTAAATTTTACATTCTCTGGTTTTGTCTTATGGTTTTAAAATACCATTTTATTCTATTTTAGATATTACAATTTACACTTGCTTTTTTTGCATGTGATTCAAAAATTGCATCAATTACTTTCATTGCACGTAAACATTCTTCTGGTTTTACAATAAGTTTCTCTTTACCATCTAGTACACCTACAATATTTTTGTAGTAGTCAGTCCAATCAGAAGTTACTTCTGGAAGGGGAAGATTAATTGTGGTTTCACTAGGTCTTGGTGCCATAGTACGTGTTGGACCTGCTTCTGTATATACAATAGCATCTGCCCATTCCATCTTTTCTTCTGTATTAAGTTTTACAATCTGTCCATTACAGCTCCAATCACTGATAACAGCCGTTCCTTCTTCCCCAATTACATGCCATCTTGATTGATTAATAAAGCAGTTTGTTGCTACTTCTATAAGCGCTGATACACCATTTGCAAACTTTAGCATCACTTTTAAGTTATCATCTACTTCTTCTGAATAGATAGAGTGTAAATCTGAATATGCATCCACTACAGGTGCATCAATCATACAAAGAAGTTGATCAACTAAATGTACACCCCAGTCAAGAAGCATACCGCCTCCATTAATTTTATAGGCACGCCACCCATGCATTGCTTGCCTTGAGCCTTGTACACGATTTTCTATCATACAAGGTTTTCCAATAATATTCTCTTCTACAATTTTTTTAATGATGACATAATCTTTATCCCATCTTCTATTTTGATGTACTGAGAAAAGTTTACCTGTTTCTTTTTGTACTTCTATAATTTCTTCTAACTCCTGCGCATTCATTGTAACTGGTTTTTCACAAACTACATTTTTTCCATGACGCATACATGTAATTGCAATATCTTTGTGTACATCATTCGGTGTAGCAATTGTAACAATATCTACTTCTTTATCATTTACAAGTTCTTCTAAAGAGCTATAACACTTAAGACCTAATTCTTTAATATGTGGATGCACTTCTTCCCTGATATCATATGCTCCTATAACCTCTATATCATCGATGCGTTTTGTTACATTTTCATAGTGCCATCCACCCATACCACCAAGTCCAACAATCGCTAATTTATATCCCATTTCATTCCCTCATCTCTATTTCAGATTTTATCTCTATCTGCTTATTTGATGACTGCCTTCTATTTACGCCCACCACATATCGCCCACAGGCTCAGTTGTGATAATTTCTTTCAAGAAATCTGCTGCTTTTGTAAGCCCTTCATTTTGGCTCATAAGCCCATCTTCGTGCTCTATACTTATGGCATAATCATAGCCTACTAATCGTAGTGCTGAAATAATATCTTTCCATGCTGCATCATCATGTCCATAACCTACACTTCTAAATACCCAAGAACGTTCACCTATATTGCCGTAGTGACCTGTATCTAGTACCCCATTTTTAGCTGTATTATATGGATCAATCTTAGTATCTTTTGCATGGAAATGGAAAATAGATTCTTTAAGCTCACGAATTACGAGACATGGATCCATGCCCTGCCAGAACAGGTGACTTGGATCAAGATTCGCACCAATTTCTGGCCCAACTGCCGCACGTAATTTAAGTAATGAACTTGTATTGTAAACTGCAAACCCTGGATGGAGTTCTAATGCAATTTGGTTCACACCATGTTCTTTAGCAAATGCTACTGTCTCTTTCCAATAAGGAATAAGAACTTCATTCCACTGATAATCAAGGACAGCTAGGAAATCCTCTGGCCAAGGACATGTTACCCAGTTTGGATATTTTGCCCCTGGGTGATCTCCAGGGCATCCTGAGAAGGTATTAATTTGATGAATACCTAACTTTTCTGCAAGCAGGATAGTCTTTTTAATAGCTTCATCAAAAGCTGTAGCAATTTCTTTTTGTGGATGTACAGGATTACCATGACAGCTTAGTGCACTAATTTCCATATCATACTTTGCAATGAGCCCTTTAAATGTGTCTAACGCTGCATCATCATTTAAGAGAAGATCTGGATTGGCATGGCTATTTCCTGGGTAACCACCACATCCTATCTCTACCATTTGAATTCCTTTTGACTTAAAATACGCTAATGATTCTTCTAAACTTCTATCACTTAGTAAAGTTGTAAATACACCTAGTTTCATATGCTTCCCCCTTTATTTGTTTTGAAGATATACCATACTTCTTTCAATGTCTTCTAATCCATTTGGATAAGGATTGTCATTTTCTACAATAATCCACTCAAGTCCTAATTCTTCCACTGTTTCTAACACTTGGGCAACTGGCGCTTTTCCTTCTCCTAAAGCATTAAGTCCTTCATCTGTACCATCTTTAACATGTACAAAAGGAATATGCTTTTCATGCTTTAACATATAATCTCTTGGATTAACGCCTCCACGATAAACCCAAAATGTATCTACTTCCAGCCCTAGCTCTCCATCACACACTTCCACTAACTTATCAAGTAAAAAGTTATCATCTAATATTTTTAGTTCATGATCATGATTATGATAAAGAAGTTCCATCCCCTCAGCTTTTACTTTGGGAATAAGTGTTTTCAAACGCAAACCTATCTCTTGCAAAGATTCTTTATCTTTTAGTTCTGACCAAGGGCACACTAAGTAGCGATTCCCTATTGTCTTATTATAACGAATAACTTCATCAAATTGATTTTCTAATGCCTCTAGAGGTGTGTGGCTAGCAACTGCAGTTAGTCCTAAACGTTCTAAGTGGCCTTTCATTTCCTCTGCTGATATATTAAAAAATCCTGCAAATTCTACCCCTTTGTAACCAAGTTCTGCAACTTTTTCTAATGTACCAACTGGATTCTCCTTCATTTCTTCTCTTACGGTATAAAGCTGTACGGCGATTTTATACATTTTTCTATCACCTTTCTATAGCATGATATTTCTTATATATTTAATCGTAAAATCTATTCCCTTTTGCCCTAGTTCTCCGTGCCAATTACTTGAGTGTGGCTCAATACTTAAGTTACCATCATAGCCTTTTGCATAAAGTACTGCCATAAAAGAACCCCAATCTGTCTGATCAAGTCCTGCTGGTGGATCATCAAAACGTTTGCCATCTATTATAAGCGCCCCTTTAATATGTACATGTGCAAAACGTTCTCCCCATTTTTTTGCTTCTGATAAATAATCCCCTCCATCGTAAATACAGTGTGAAGTATCATATTTAATCCATAAATCCTTTAAGTGTCCATGAATTATTGTCCAGGCTGGGTCTGAGTGTATGAAGTTATTCCATCTACAATTGTAAGTAGCAATTTTAACACCATGTTTTTTACCATGTTCAATAAGCTTTTCAAAATAACTTATTGCCAATGTACAATTTTCATAATAGGATAAGTTTTCAACATAGTTACATCCTGTAATGTAAATATCACAGTCTAATGCCTTTGTCGCTTCAATCAAACGATAGTCTATTTCAAGTTCTTCTTCTTTGATTCCTTTGGCTGTAATTTTATCTTCGCCCCAACGTCCTACACTTCCAATAGGCATTTCATAAGCTTGGCTATAACCTTTAAGCTCTTCAATTCCTGCCAAAAATGCTTCATGGCGCTCGTTTACACAAATTTCAATGAACTCTAATTTCCTTTCTTTTGCACGTTTAAATTCTTCTTCATTAATCCAACCAATGATTCCTAGTCTCATAGCTCACCCCTACATTAATTTTCAAAGAATACAGGTTTTCCTGTTTTTCCCGATTCATAAATAGCTTCTAGAATTTGTGTTACAACTAAAGCTTCCTCTGGTTTTACAACAACTTCTGTATCATTTACAACTGCTTCAATCCAAAGCCTTGCTTCTAATTCTTGTGGAGACTCTGCATCACCATCATAGAAGTCTACACCACCTGCACCAAGCCCTGGTTTTTCTACATATTGTTTGTTGTATTTAACTCCATTAATACGAAGACCATCCTTCATATCTGCACCTGCCTTAGTTCCACAAAGTGTCGTTTGTGCTTCCCCTACATCAAGTGTATTAAGTGCCCAACTTGATTCTAATACGATTGTTGCGCCATTTTCCATTTTGATAAAGGCAAATGCTGAGTCTTCAACTGTATACTCGTTAACATCCCAGTCCCCCCATGCATTAGCTGTTTCTGTTTGATCACTTAACTTCTTAAATACACTCCCTACTACCATCTGTGGCTTGTAGTTGTTCATCATCCATAATGTTAAGTCTAAAGCATGTGTCCCGATGTCAATAAGTGGTCCTCCACCTTGTTCCTCTTCATTTAAAAATACACCCCAAGTTGGTACTGCACGACGTCTTAACGCATGAGCCTTAGCATAATATACTTCTCCTAATACCTCATCCTCACATGTACGTTTAAGATATAAACTATCTTCACGATATCTATTTTGATAACCAATGGTCAATTTCTTTCCTGTACGCTGAGCAGCCTCTACCATCGCTTTTGCTTCTTCCGTTGTTTTAGCCATAGGTTTTTCACACATAACATGTTTGCCTGCCTCTAATGCATCAATAGTAATAAAGGAATGTGAGCGATTAGGTGTACATACATGGATAACCTCTATAGATTCGTCTTTTAATAGTTCTTTATAATCTACATAGCATTTTGCATCTGCTGTTCCAAATTTCTCACAAGCTTTTTTAGCTCTCTTCTCAATAATGTCACAGAATGCTACCATTTCTACATTCTCTAATTTTGCTAAAGATGGCATATGCTTTTGTGTTCCAATACCACCACATCCAATAATTCCAACTTTTACTACTTTATCCATAACCCTATCTCCTTTTTAAATAGATTATTTAGTTGATTGTCTAATCATTAATTCATGTGGTAAAAATATAGTTTCATTAGCACTGTCTATATTCTGGATTTTATTTAGCAATAATCTTGCTGCTTTTTTTCCCATTTTTAGACGTGGCTGACTGATAGTTGTTATTGTAGGCTCATAGAACTTCGAAATGAAGGTATTATCAAATCCTATAACATCTATGTCTACCCCTACTTTTTTCCCACATTCTTTTAATCCTCTAATAACACCTATGGCCAGACTATCTGAAATCGTAAATATAGCTGTAGGTGGGGTCTTTCTTGTTAACAATGTTTTTGCAGCCTCTGTACCACATTGTGGTGTGTAGTCTGTGTAGTAAATAAGTTCTTCGTTCACTGGTAATTGATGTTGTGTAAGTGCCTCCTTAAAGCCTTCTTCCCTTAATTTTGAAGACGTATATACTTTTTTACTGGTTATAAGTCCAATATGTTTATGTCCTAGTTCAATAAGGTACTTAGTTGCATCAAATGCCGCTTGCTTATTATCAATACTTACCAAACTAAGCTTGGCACCTTCTACATACTCGCTACACTGAACAATAGGATATACTTTTCCAAGCCTTGTTAAAGTAGACTTTGCAATTTGAGGTGTAAAGAAAATAATACCATCCACTAACTTATTTTCAAGTAGTTGAATATGATTCATCTCTATATTCACATCCAAATCCGTAATACCTATCATTACATTGTATCCCTCCAGATTTGCTTCCTCACGAATTCCTTTAATAATAGCTGAATAGAACTGATTCGAAATCGTTGGAAGGAGTACCAGGATATTATGGGTAGAAGAACGTCTTAGATTTCTCCCTAGTAAATTGGGGGAATAGCCCAGTTCATCAATTGCTCTTTCAACTACTTCCTTTGTTTCTGGTCTTACTTTAGGATCATTATTAAGCACTCTAGATACTGTCGCTACAGAAACCTTCGCATGCTGTGCAACATCTTTAATGGTCGCCATGCTTTCCCTCCTTTCACAAATTGGATAATGTAATCCGTTACATCTTTGATTTAATTATAAGTTTTATTTAAGATAATTCAATATATTAATTAATAAAATTATTTTTTTGTTTAAATTATATATTTTTATATTATTTTTTGTTCACCATATACAATGCTCTTGTAATTAAAATCGTAACAATCACTTAAAATTTTTTTTAATTTTGTAGAAATAAAATAAGAGCAAAAAGGTACAAGATTGACTTGTACCTTTTTGCTCTTATTTAACATAAATTTAGTTTTAATTTATTATTAATTTAGTATCCTTATATTATTATTTAGAAATCATTGGTTCACTTGATACATAAATTTTCTTCTCATCAAGTACCGCATTTCCAACATTAGAAGCATGGTCAGAGATACGCTCTAAGTTACTAATTGCATCTAAGAATACGACACCTGCCATAGAACTACATTTATTATCTGCAAGACGTTTAATATGTCTTGTTCTTAATTCTTCTTCTAATTTATCAACTTGTTGCTCAATTGGCTGTACTTCTTTTGCAATAGAACGATCATCAAATTCACAAGCTTGAAGTGCTGTATCAAAACATTTAATTGCTAAACCAGAAATAGCTTTTAATTCTTTTATCGCTGTTTCTGAGAATTCTACTTCATCTCTTATTCGAATTTGTGCAAGTTCTGCTAAGTTTTCTGCATGATCACCTACACGTTCAATATCGCTTACTGTATGGAATAAGCTATTAACAATACCATGTTCATTTTCAGAAATTGGTAAGTTAGAAAGTTTAATTAAATAGTGGTTAATACCATGTTGTAATTGATTAATAACTTTTTCACGTTTAAATACGTCTTGTATTTTAACTTCATCTTTATCAAAGATTGCTTCCATACCAATTTTTGCATTGTGACTTGCCATTTCTCCCATACGTACAACTTCTTTAATAGCATTTTGTACTGCAAAAGATGGTGTTTCAAGAATACGTTCATCTAAATGTTTAAGTTCGCTTTCGTTATCCTCATCTTCTTTACCTGGAACAAGTTTTTCTGCAACTTTTACAAGTAAACCTGCAAATGGGAATAATAATAGCGTATTTAATACGTTAAAGATACTATGTACCACACTAATCTTCGTTGGGTCAATAAGTGATGTACCAAATGCAGCAAGTTTTGGCATAAGTCCACCAAATGCTATAATTGCTATCACAGCGAATACAACAGAACCAATTACGTTGAAAAGTAAATGGATAACAGCTGCACGTTTACCATTTTTACTAGCACCAATACTAGAAAGCATAGCTGTTACTGTTGTACCAATATTTTGACCTAAAATAATATAAATCGCAGTATTCCATGGTACAAGACCACTTAATGCTAATGTTTGTAAAATACCTACAGAAGCAGATGAACTTTGAATAACTGCTGTTACAATCGTTCCGACTAAAATACCTAAGAAAGGATTTGCGCCTAAGCTTACAAATAGTTGTTTAACAGATTCTAGTTGACTGATTGGTTTCACTGCATCTCCCATAAGGTCAAGCCCTAAGAAAAGTGCACCAAAGCCAAAAACAATTTGGCCAACTTGTTTTACTTTTTGTTTCTTACAGAATAAAACCATAATAACGCCTATACCAATACAAAGTGGCGCTATTGTAGCCGGTTTTAAAAATGATACCCAGTCTCCTAAAGATACAATCCATGCTGTTACTGTTGTACCAATATTGGCACCCATGATAACCCCTACAGCTTGTTTTAAAGACATAAGACCTGCATTAACAAAACCTACAACCATAACTGTGGTTGCTGACGAACTTTGGATAATAGCTGTTACACCTGCACCTACAGCAACCCCTAAAAACGGATTACTTGTTAATGCACTAAGAAGATTCTTCATCTTACTACCAGCTGCTTTTTGAAGCCCTTCTCCCATGTAGTCCATCCCAAACATAAAAAGACCAAAACCACCAAGAAATGCTAAAGCTATCTGAAATACATTAATATCCATCGGTATCCTCCCATGTTGTTTTCATACAGGGACATTCTAACACGATATATTTTGACGTACAACAATTAGATTTATACTTCTCATTATTTTGTACAATTTATCCTATATATCTATTATTTCATCTTAAAATCTAGTCTATGTGTTAAAATATTATATCAAAAGAATTAACTATTCTATTAATTTAAATAGCTAAAAAGGGTCGCAATGAGCGACCCCTTTTTATAGAGAATTAAAGTGATATATTTATTTAATAATTGTACCGCCACCAACTACAATATCACCATCATAAATTACAAGAGCTTGTCCTGGTGTGATGGCACGTTGTGGTTCTTTAAATGTACATTTAAGTGTTTCTTCATCTACCATTTCTATTGTACAAGGTTGAGGCGCATGGCTATAACGTATCTTAGCTGCTACTTCTAATGGACCTTCTAACTTTTCAAATGGCATAAAGTTAAGTTTATTTGCGTATACCTCGCAAGTAAATAAATCTTCATTATCTCCAACAACTACGGTGTTGTTAACTGGATCAATTTTAGAAACAAACAGTGGTTTACCATAGGAAATACCAAGACCTTTACGTTGTCCAATAGTATAATGAATAATACCTTTGTGCTCACCTAATACCTTACCATCTTTTGTGATAAACTTACCTTTTTGTTGTTTTTTTCCTGTTTCACGTTCAATATAACCTGCATAGTCATCGTCTGGAACGAAGCAGATTTCTTGGCTATCTGGTTTGGTTGCTACAGCAAGTCCTATTTCTTTAGCTATTGCACGTATTTCATCTTTTGTGTAATCACCTAATGGCATAAGAGTATGCTCTAATTGATGCTGTGTTAAATTGTACAAAGCATAAGTTTGATCTTTTGCCATTGTTTTAGAGAACTTAAGCATAAAACGTCCTGTTTGTTCATCTTGAATAACTCTTGCGTAGTGTCCTGTTGCAATATAGTCTGCACCAATTTGAAGTGCTTTGTGTAACATAGATTCCCATTTAACATAACGGTTACATGCTATACAAGGATTTGGTGTATGCCCTTGTTCGTACTCATCAATAAAATAATCAATTACATGTTTTTTAAAGTCATCTCTAAAATTTATTACGTAGTGTGGAATATCAAGCTTCTGGCATACGCGTCTTGCATCATCTACTGCTGAAAGCCCGCAACATCCCCCGTCATTATCTTCCGGTGCATCTTTTTGCCAAATCTGCATCGTCATCCCAATAACTTCATAACCTTGTTGCTGAAGAAGGTAGGCAGTTACAGAACTGTCTACCCCTCCTGACATCCCAACTACAACTTTACCCTTGCTATTAGGCATGGCAAGCTTCATCTTCTTCATCATGGCCGTGGTCATGATCATGGTGATCTGTTTCTTTTGGTTCTTCTAGACCTTCAATTTTAATCCCATTTTTTGTCGCATAATCCCAAAGCGCCGCTTGAAGTGCTTCTTCAGCAAGTACTGAACAGTGTACTTTTACTGGTGGAAGCCCATCTAATGCTTCCATAACTGCTTTATTTGTTACTTTTAATGCTTCTTCAATTGTTTTACCTTTTACAAGTTCTGTAGCCATTGAACTTGTTGCCACAGCTGCACCACAACCAAAAGTTTTGAATTTAACATCTTCAATAATATCATTTTCAATTTTAAGGTATACTTTCATAATATCGCCACATTTAGCGTTACCTACTGTACCTACACCACTTGCATCATCGATTTCACCTACATTACGTGGATTCATAAAATGATCCATTACTTTTTCACTATACATAATTTCACCTCGTTAGTTATTTTAGTTATTTATTTTATCTCGATCTAGTATTTATAATTTTTTCTTAGTCTTGTTTGTTTTCTTTTAAGAAATCTTCGTATAAAGGAGACATATCTCTCATACGGCCTACAATTGCAGGTAATTTTTCAAGTACAAAATCAATTTCTGCTTCTGTTGTTTTCTCACCTAAAGTCATACGTAATGAACCATGAGCTTTTTCATGTGGTAATCCAAGTGCTAATAATACATGTGATGGATCAAGTGAGCCTGATGTACAAGCTGAGCCACTAGAAGCTGCAACACCATTCATATCTAATAAAAGAAGAAGTGATTCTCCCTCAACAAATTCAAATCCAATGTTTGCATTATTTGCTAAACGTTTTACTGGATCACCATTTAATTTGCTATATGGAATACTTGTTAAAATACCATTAATTAATCTGTCACGTAATCCTTGAATACGTGCAATTTTATTATCAAAATCTGTATATGCAAGTTCTATTGCTTTTGCAAGACCTACAATACCTGGTACATTTTCTGTTCCAGCACGTCTGCCTCTTTCTTGTGCACCACCATGAATAAGGTTAGTTACTTTAAGTCCTCTTCTGATATAAAGAACACCTACACCTTTTGGTCCATAGATTTTGTGCCCTGACATAGAAAGTGCATCAATATTTTGATCTTTTACATCTATTCTCACTTGTCCTACTGCCTGAACAGCATCTGTATGGAAAGCAACACCATGTTCTTTAGCAATTTGACCAATTTCTTTAACTGGCATAATACTTCCAACTTCGTTGTTTGCATACATAATTGTAATAAGAATAGTTGTATCTTTTATAGCTGCTTTAAGTTCTTCAAGATCAATTTGACCATTTTCATTAACATTTAAATAAGTAACTTCATAGCCTTGTTTTTCAAGATATTCACATGTATGAAGAACAGCATGATGTTCGATTTTACTTGTAATGATATGGTTACCTTTTGCTTTATTTGCTTCAGCAATCCCTTTGATTGCCCAGTTATCTGCTTCACTTCCACCTGCTGTGAAGAAAATTTCATTCGGATGAGCACCTAAATGCTTAGCTACTGTTTCTCTTGCATCATCTAATGCTTTTTTATTAATTTGAGCAATTTGATAAACACTTGATGGATTTCCGAAATTTTGTGTGAAGTAAGGCATCATAGCCTCTAATACTTCTGGTTTGACTGGTGTGGTCGCTGCATGATCTAAATAAATTTTATCCATTTTCAACACTCCCAACTTTATAATAAGTAGTTTCTATCTATAATATTTATATATAAAATTTGTTACATGAATTATCACTTATAGATTCATAGTCATCTATAAGTTCCTGTAATGAGATTCCATCTACAACTTCATTAATGCCATCTCTGATTTTTTCCCATACAGGTCTTGTTACACATCTTGTATTTCTTTCGCAATGTTTGCCGCCCTCACAAGTACAATCTGTTGGAGCAAGTGAACCTTCTAAAGTCCTTAGGATCTCTCCTATACTAATCTCTTTAGCTGGTCTTGCCAAGGTATATCCACCTTGGGCACCTCTTACACTTGTGACAAGCTTATTTTTTTTAAGTAAAGCAATAAGCTGTTCTAAATAATTTTCAGATACATCTAAGCGCTCAGCAATGCTTTTTAAAGAAATATGTTTTTCTTTCGCATAAACCCCAATATCAACCATTGCTTGGAGTCCATACCTACCTTTAGTAGATAATTTCATTTTAACGCCTCCAATTCCTAGTTATTTTGTAGGAATTACATTTTCAGCATATCACTCCCTTTTTTATTTGTCAATTATTATTTTTTGTGCTATAGTAGTGTGTTCCAATTTGTCCTTGATAAAACCTAAAGTCTTTGTCTATACTGATAATTGAACAAGCATTATTTTCTAAAGAAAGGTGTTTTTAAGATGAGTAAACATATAAATAAAATCATTATTGCCGCCATTGGCATCCTTATGGTTGTATGTATTATTGCAATTTTTATAATGATGAACTATAAAACTCCAGACCACCAAATAGCTACTATAAAATTAGATGGTGAAGTGATTCGTGAGATAGATTTATCAAAAGTATCTGATCCCGAAACTTTTTCAGTCGAAAATAAACATGGTGGTACTAATACCATTCATGTTGAACATGGTAAAATCAGATTTCTAGAAGCAAGCTGTCCAGATCAGCTTTGTGTACAACAAGGTTATATCTCTAATAGCTTGTTACCTGCAGTCTGCCTTCCTAATGGAGTAGTTATTGAAATTGAAGCAGCTAATGAAGAGTTATTACTCGATGCTATTGTTGAATAAAAGGAGTCTCTATGAATAAAGTTCAAAAGTTAGTCTATTTAAGCTTATTATGTGCCATTGCACTTGTTATCTTTATTATTGAATTACAAATTCCACCTATTGCGCCTATCCCTGGTCTAAAACTTGGCCTGGCTAATATGGTTTCCCTTGCTGTATTAATTCTCTATGGACCAAAAGAAGCCTTAACTGTACTTTTATTACGCATCTTTTTAGGAACAATGATTACAGGGAAAGTCTCTACAATTTTCTTTAGTCTTGCTGGAGGCCTACTTAGCAATATAGGTATGATCTTACTTTATAAATATTGTAGCAAATATATAAGTATCTGGGTCATTAGTGTTGTGGGCTCTATCCTACATATTATTGGTCAACTTGTTATTGCTGTAATAATTACAAATACACCTGGTATTTTCTTCTATGCACCAATTCTTCTTGTGAGTAGTATTGTTGCAGGATACTTCGTAGGATGGGGAGCTCTCTTTATCAGTAAACATTTAAAGAAAATTATGCGGACAGCAAATAAAGATTTTTAATCAAAAAAGGTGTTTCCTGTGGGAAACACCTTTTACATTTTAGGTTATAAAAATATAGTCTAATTTTATATCATTAAGCATATACATAGAATGTATTATATATGTCATATTTATAATTTATATAATTAAATGAGTCCAGCTTTTAGCAGATATATCATAGGATATAAATGTCTGTTCGTGACTTCTACCTTTAAGCGGCATCTTAATGGTAGGGCCTTCTTTTGTTTAAAGCTGGTTTTGTAAAGGCTAGACTCATTATTGTAGAATAAGGAATTTGTTCAAAGGGGATACTATACCATTTTACACTGTATAGTAATAATATATGCGGTCTTCTAAAAAAGGTTCCACTTTATTTAGAAATTTTTTTGTTCTTCTTAATACTATATTATTCAAGTACAAGTATTTTTTGTTCTACTTTTTTCAACAAAATTTTATAAACTGATTTATTTATTCTCTCTTCACTTAGTTCTCCCTTTTCATAAGCTTCTTTTAATGCTTCCATAGCCTCATCTAATTGTTCTGGCATCAGAATCATATCTATCCCACTTATAAAACTCATAAGTGTAGCTTGCCCTGATCCTCTATCTTCTATAATAGCGCCCATATTCATAGCGTCGGTAATAAATATAGTATGCTCTTTATCAAAGTTTTGTTCTATATATTTTCCCCATCTCGGTGAAAGTGTAGCTGGAAGTGTATCCATTTCTTCTACAATCAAATGTCCTACCATTACCACATCTACTCCATTCTTTGTGGCTTCTAAAAATGGCTTCATTTCTTCATCTTCTAATTCTTTGATTGTTTTATCAATGTAAGCTAAACCAACATGTGAATCTTCTACTGTATTACCGTGTCCCGGGAAATGTTTTATAACAGGTATTATCTCTTCCTCCTTTAGCCCTTTACTAAACGCCATAACCATAGGTATCACTTCTTCTGCTGTCTTTCCAAAGCTTCTATCTCCAATCACTGTATTTTGAGGGTTGTTATAAATATCAGCATCTGGAGCAAAATTCATATTAACACCTATAGAATTTAGTACTTTCCCCATACGTTTTGCTTCCTCATATGCCACTTGCGTATCTCCAGTTTCGCCAATAGCTTCAGCACTTTTGAATGGTGCATTCACCATAGCTTCATTATTTCCGACTCTGCTTACTCTCCCACCTTCTTCATCAATTCCAATCCATAAGGACGTAGTTGCCTGCTCCTGTAATCCTTGTACAAGCTTACTTGTTTCTTCTATGGTTGTAATATCATCTTTAAAAAGTATAACGCCACCTACATCCTTTCCATATTTATCATTTACTGCTACTTGTTGTACCGTCACAAAAAATAGCTGGCCAATCTTTTCCTCTATACTCATTTGATTCATATAGTCTAAAACTTGCTTTTCTTTTATCTCTTCCACCATCCTTGCATCCGAAGGGTGAGAATCTGATTGTGGCTCATTTTGTGGCAACACCTGAGAATCAAATTGCTTCTCCCCATGCCCAATCTCTAAGTCTATCTTGTTACATCCTATAAATATAAAGCTCATAAGTCCTATCAGTATCACCCAACTTAATAATTTTTCCACTTTATCTCCTACTCTTTCTATATAAATTGCAATAGTTACAAAAGATTAATTTTAATGTATAATTACATTAAAATATACTAATATTTACTAGTAAAGAAGGTGCACTATGTCTACAACACTCACACCTTCGGATATTCTCTACGATAAGACTTATGAATGTCCAGTGTGTTATAACAAGTTTACATCCAAAGCAATCCGCACTGGTAAAAACCAAGCGCTTTCATCTGATATAGATCTTTATGCACGTTACGCTGTTATCAATCCTATTTTATATGATGCAATACTTTGCCCTAATTGTGGATACTGTAGCTTGTCTAAAAATTTTTCTACATTATTACCTACACAAATAAAATGGATAAAAGAACAAGTAACACCTAAATATAAAAAACGTAACTTTGATACATATACTTCTATTAATGATGCAATTATAAAACATCAACTTGCTCTTGTTTCTAGTATTATTAAAAAAGGAAAATTTGGTGAGCAAGCCTATATCTGCCTACATATTGCTTGGTTATACCGAGATTTAAATGCACTTAATCAAGAAAAAATATACTTGAACAAGGCTGTAAATGGCCTAAAACAAGCTCTAGAAACAGAAAATTTTCCACTTTTTAATCTTGATGCATTAACAACTTCTTACATTATTTCGGCTATTTCCTATACATTAGGCGATTACACTAATGCAAAAACCTACTTAAGCGATGTTCTGTATAATAGCAACGGAAAACTAAAGGATCGTGCCCTTAATCTAAAGGAAATGATCTTAGAACATTCGTAATAAAAAGACCTGCACCTATAATACATGCAGGTCTTTTTATTACGTATCTTGACTACCATCCAGGATATCTTTTTTGCCACTCTTCCGTTTCTTCATAGCGTACATAAATATCTTCTGATATTTGTTCAAGTTCCTTGCGTATTTCTAAACTTTCAACAAGCTTATTAGGAATAGCATCTATCCCTAAATAAGTTCCTAGTACTTGCCCTGTAATAGCTGCTACACTATTACTATTACCACTTTGATTAATAGCAAGTTTTACAGCTGATTCAAAATCATTAGGATAGCTTAGTGTACAGTATACAGCCATCGCTAATGCATCATCTGCCATAAAGCCATCTCCAAAGTTTAATAATTTATCTGCATTTGGCTCACTATCTTTGGTAAGCTCTATCGCTTTATTAATCATTTCAAGACACTCTTCATGTCCTTCATACATTTTAAGTTTTGCTATGGCTTGTTCTAAACTCTCTTCTAAACTATATCCTTCTATTAAATAAAAAATCCATGTAGCTAGTATTCCTGCAGATAAGTAAGCTTGAGGATGTCCATGAGTAATAACACCTATTCGACTTGCTACTTCAAAAACATCTTCTTCTACCTCTATAAGACCTACAGGAGCTATCTTTATAACTGTCCCACATCGTTTGCTATCATTAAGTGGTCTTTCTAAGGTTCCCATTACACCTTTTCCTAAAGACGTAATACAAGTGATACCTGGCTCTTTGTAACCATAAAGCTTCTTACATTTAACAAGCCATCCATCATATGATTTAGAATTCCAATTGGGGGTTGAAAGTCCTTGGGTATAAAGCCATCTTAAATATGCTCTAAACGTAATCATAGCTGTATCTTTAGGTGTTCTAAAAATACCTTTTTGATTGGCTCTAACAATACTTCTCAGTAAACCTTCTGCTGTAAATAGGGTTAGTTGTGTGTCATCTGTAATTGTTGCTTTTGGTCCTTCCATTGTAGCAATTAAATCAGTAATGCCTTGTTCACCATACATCTTCTGAATCTGCTCATACTTCATATTTTTAACAGGTGCACCAAATGCATCCCCAATTGCACCACCTATTAGGCATCCATAAAATTGTTCCTTACATCTTCTCATTCGAAGCACCTCCAGACCAGCATCTTTATAATTTTTCTTAAAGCTTTCATACTCTTCTTATTACTATCTTCCTATTACAGTTATATATAAAGTATTGTACCAAATTTATCTAAGTTTTTCAATGTTGTATATATTTTAATATATATTCTAACACTTAAGCAAAATATTAACGCTCTTTATCTTATTCAATTTATTTTTACATTACTTAATTTACACTCGCTAATTATTCTTCCCAGAAATCCTAAATATAAAAGTATGGGATTGCAAAATTTATGCAACCCCATACTTTTACTCTAATATTAAATCATTAATAGGTGCACCCGGTGCTACCATAGGTAATACTTTTTCATCCTCACCCACATGGCAATTAATTACAACAGGCTTTTTGCTCTCTAAGGCTTCTTTAAATGCTTGCTGGAACTCCTCTTGTGTAAATACATCATACCCCTTCATATAATAAGCTTCTGCTAATTTTACAAAATCAGGGCCTCTATCTAAAGTTGTCTCTGAATATCTTCCTTCATAGAACATGGTTTGCCACTGTCTTACCATACCTAAAACACTATTATTAAGTACTACAATAATAACAGGGATATTATAATACGAAATAGTTGCCAGTTCATTACAATTCATTCTAAAAGAGCCATCTCCAGCAATATGCACAACTTGCTTGGTAGGCATCCCCATTTGAGCTCCAATGCTTGCTCCTGTACCATATCCCATTGTACCTAGTCCACCAGAGGAAATATATGTTCTAGGCATTGTATACTTATAAAACTGTGCAGCCCACATTTGATGCTGACCTACTTCTGTTGTAATAATTGCCTCACCATTTGTTTGTTCATAAATGTCCTCTATAACAAACTCAGGTCTTAATTTATCATCTCGTTGATAATCAAAACGGAACTCTTCTTTCCACCCTCTAACATTTTCTAACCACTCTGTGTGGTCTTGTTGTACAATCATTTCATTAAGATTAGTGAGAATTTCTTTCGCATCTCCAATGATTGATGTATAACATTTAACATTTTTACTAATTTCTGCAGGATCTACATCAATATGAATAAT
This sequence comes from Niameybacter massiliensis, assembly GCF_001282685.1. GTDB lineage: Bacteria > Bacillota > Clostridia > Lachnospirales > Cellulosilyticaceae > Holtiella > Holtiella tumoricola. Next base: position 1,519,174 of record NZ_LN875035.1, read on the forward strand.
CTTTGCATTTGAAGCAAATGTATTCACACTACTTGTTACCCTATCACTAAATCTAGCTCCCACTGCAATAAGTACATCACATTCAGTAGTTGCCATATTGGAAGCTTTACTACCATGCATACCAATAAGTCCAGTAGATAATCTATGGGTTTCTGGGAAACCACCTATACCCATCAAAGAAGTTGCTACAGGTGCTTGAATCCTTTCTGCAAACTCTAATAATTCTTTGTGAGCAGAACTACGAATAATACCGCCTCCACAGTAAATCATAGGTTTGTTACTGTCTCTTATTAGTTTAACTGCTTCATCTAAGTCTTTTTGTCGAATACTACATACTTGTCTAAAAACCTTTTTAGGCATAGATGGCATATACTCACAAGTTATTGCCGTAATATCTTTTGGAATATCAATAAGTACGGGACCCGGTCTACCTGACTGAGCAATGTAAAATGCTTCTCTTATGGTATCCGCCAACTTACATATATCTTTTACAATATAATTATGTTTTGTAATTGGCATAGTTACACCTGTGATGTCCACTTCTTGAAAACTATCTTTTCCAAGAAGTGGTCTACCTACATTCCCTGTAATTGCAACCATAGGCACTGAATCCATATATGCTGTTGCTATTCCTGTTACTAAATTTGTAGCCCCTGGCCCTGATGTAGCTAAACAAACCCCTACTTTTCCTGTTGCTCTTGCGTATCCATCTGCAGCATGAGCTGCCCCTTGCTCATGTGCAGTTAAAATGTGATGGATTTTCTCTCTATATTTATATAATTCATCATAAATGTTGAGTACAGACCCTCCTGGATAACCAAACACAGTGTCTACGCCTTGCTCTAACAAACATTCCATTAATATTTGTGAACCATTAAGCTCCATATTTCCCCTCCTCTTGATTTATCTACTCTCTTACCCCTTAAAGATTGCTCCTGTACTTGCAGATGTTACTTGCTTTGCATAACGTGCCAAATAACCATGTTTTACTTTTGGTTCTGGTTTTACCCATGCATCACGTCTTTTTGTCAGTGTTTTTTCATCTACCAATAAGTCTAATGTACAAGCTTCCATATCAATACTGATTAAGTCACCATTCTCAACAAGACCAATTACTCCACCTTCAGCCGCTTCCGGCGAAACATGCCCAATGCAAGCACCTCTTGTCGCTCCTGAGAAACGTCCATCTGTAATAAGTGCTACATCTTTATCAAGCCCCATACCAGCAAGTACAGCAGTAGGAGATAGCATTTCCCTCATACCCGGTCCACCTTTTGGTCCTTCATAACGAATAACAACTACATCGCCTTTTTTAATTTGCCCACTTGTTATACCTTCTTTGGCTTCCTCTTCACTATTGAATACTTTTGCAGGTCCTGTATGTTTAAGCATTTCATGAGCCACAGCTGAACGTTTAACAACACAAGAATCTGGCGCTAAATTACCACGTAGTACAGCAATACCTCCTGTTTCACTATATGGATTTTCACTTGGACGAATAACTTCTGGATTTTTATTTACTACTTTTTCAAGATTAGTTGCTACACTCTCTCCTGTAACAGTAATAAGCTCCTCATTTAAAAGCCCTTTTTTAGTAAGTTCTTTCATAACAGCAGCAACGCCACCCGCACCATAAAGATCTTCCATATGATTTGGACCAGCTGGCGCTAACTTACAAAGGTTAGGTGTACGACTGCTAATGTCATTCGCCATATCTAAGTTAATTTCAACCCTTGCCTCATGAGCAATAGCTGGAAGATGGAGCATCGTATTTGTACTACATCCAAGTGCCATATCAGCTGTTAATGCATTCTCAAAAGCTTTCTCTGTTAAGATATCACAAATCTTAATATCTTTTTCTACCATTTTCATAATAGCTATCCCTGTTTTTTTAGCTAAACGAATACGTTCTGCATAAACTGCTGGAATACTGCCGTTCCCTGGAAGAGCAATCCCTAGCACCTCTGTCATACAGTTCATACTATTAGCAGTAAACATCCCTGAACAAGATCCACATCCTGGACAAGTATGTTCTTCAAACTCACAAAGCTCTTCTTCTGTAATTTTACCTGAATTATATGCACCGACTGCCTCAAAAATAAGAGATAAACTTACTTTTTTACCTCCTACTGTTCCTGCAAGCATAGGCCCTCCGCTTACTACTGCTGTTGGAAGATTCATTCTTGCTGCTCCCATTAACATCCCTGGTACAATCTTGTCACAGTTAGGTACAAGTACAAGCCCATCAAATCCATGTGCCATTGTCATACACTCAATAGAATCTGCGATTAGTTCACGTGTTACTAATGAATATTTCATCCCTTCATGGCCCATAGCAATACCATCACATACACCAATAGCAGGAATCTCTATTGGTGTTCCCCCTGCCATACGAATACCTGCTTTAACAGCTTCTGTTATACGGTCAAGATGCATATGCCCTGGGACGATTTCACTTTTAGCTGTAACAACCCCTATCAAAGGTTGATTAAGCTCTTCCTCTATATATCCCATTCCTTTAAATAATGAACGGTGTGGTGCACGGTCTATACCTTTTTTAACTACATCGCTTCTCATCTATAAGCCTCCCTCTATTTTATAAGTTTTAATCCTGCTAATTGGATTATGCCAAGGTGGGGTATAGCAATTTTACGCTATACCCCTTTAAATTCTTTATTAATATTAGAAAATTTCTGTTCCATTCTCATTTGCATAAGCTTTAAATGCTGCAAGGATTTCAGTTGTAACCTTTCCTGCTACACCATCACCAATAATACGCTCATCAACACTTGTTACAGGAATAGCTTCTGCTGCTGTTCCTGTTAAGAAACACTCATCTGCACTATATACATTGAATAAAGTAAATTCTTTCTCCTCTACTATATAACCCATCTTTCTTGCTAATTCTATAACTGTGCTTCTTGTAATACCATCTAAGATACCTACATGAATCGGAGGTGTATAAATTACATTATCTTTTACAATGAAGATGTTATCTCCTGTACATTCTGCTACAATTCCATCATTATTGAGCATAAGTGCTTCTGGTACACCTGCACGATTAGCTTCAATTTTAGCTAAAATATTATTAAGATAATTTAAAGATTTTACTTGTGGGTCTACAATGGTTGCCTTATTTCTTCTTTGAACAGCTGTAATAATTGGCATACCTTTTGTATACATTTCATCCGGATAAAGCGTAATAGAACCTGCAATACAAAATACAGTTGCTACCTTACAACTTTTGGGATTAAGTCCAAGATCACCTTTTCCTCTTGTTACAACAAGTCGAACATAACCATCCTTTAAATCATTTTTTCTACATGTTTCAAGTAAAACTTCTGTCATCTCTTTCTTAGTCAAAGGAATTTCTAACATAATTGCTTTTGCTGCATTATAAAGTCTATCAATATGTTCCTCACATCTAAATATACGTCCATTATAAGCACGAATACCTTCAAATACACCATCTCCATAAAGTACGCCATGATCAAATACTGATACGGTAGCTTCTTCCTCTGGTACATATTTTCCATCTAAATATATTATTCTACTCATGTTTCATTCCTCCTTATGCTGATTCTCTATAATTAATTAGTTCAACTAAATAGCATTACAAATTAATTCGCCCATTTCTCTTGTTCCAACTAATTTCATACCTTCATTCATAATATCACTTGTTCTATAACCTTGATCTAGGACACATTCTACTGCTCGTTCTATAGCATACGCCTCCGCATTAAGTCCTAATGAATAACGGAGCATCATCGCCGCAGATAAAATGGTGGCTATAGGATTTGCTTTATTCTGTCCTGCTATATCTGGCGCACTACCATGACTTGGCTCATAAAGCCCCAGACTTCCTTCTCCAAGACTTGCTGAAGCTAACATTCCAATAGAACCTGTTAGCATACTTGCTTCATCAGATAAAATATCACCAAACATATTGTTTGTAATAATAACATCAAACTGCCTTGGATTCACTACAAGTTGCATTGCTGCATTATCTACATACATAAAACTATACTCTACTTCTGGAAACTCCTTTGCTACTTCTTCACTAACTTCTCTCCAGAGTTTGGATGTAGCAAGTACATTAGCTTTATCTACGATTACAGCCTTTTTACCACGTTTCATAGCGGCATCAAAACCGACTTTTAAAATACGCTCAATTTCTTCTACATTGTAGTACTCGATATCCTCTGCATACGTTGCTTTCTTATTTTCCATAACTACACGTTCATGCTTGCCAAAATAAATTCCACTAGTCAATTCTCTTACAATCAAAATATCTAAGTTATCCCCTATTACTTCTTCTTTTAAAGGGCTTGCGCATTTCAATTGCTTATATAAAATAGCTGGTCTTAAATTAGCAAATAACTTTAATGTTTCGCGAATTTTAAGAAGACCTTTTTCCGGCCTATCTCCATTAGATGTTGTATCCCATTTTGGTCCACCTACTGCCCCTAAAAGTATAGCATCACTTTTTAAACAGGCCTCTATAGTAGCTTCTGGAAGAGAAGCACCTGCCTCATCTATTCCTATTCCACCAATAAGTTGTTCATTGAATTTAAATTGATGGTTATATTTAATAGCTATTTTTTCTAATACTTTTACTGCTTCACCTACAATTTCTGGCCCAATACCATCTCCAGGTAATGTAACGATTTGATATGTCATAACCTACCCCCTAATTTCTACTTTCCTTTACATAGTTTACAAGCCCATTAGCTGCAATAATACGTTGCATAAACTCAGGGAAAGGTTGTGCCTTATAAGTTATACCTGTTGTCATATTATGAATCTCACCTGTATTAAAATCTACTTCTACCTGATCACCCTCACTAATACCTTTAACAGCTTCAGGACACTCTAAAATAGGTAATCCAATATTAATAGCATTTCTATAAAAAATACGAGCAAAAGTTTTAGCTATAACACAAGAGATACCTGAAGCTTTAATTGCAATGGGTGCATGCTCACGAGAAGAACCACATCCAAAGTTTTTGTCTGCAACAATAATATCTCCATCCTTAACTTTTTTACTAAATGTTAAATCTATATCTTCCATACAATACTGTGCAAGCTCCTGTGGATCAGAAGTATTTAAGTATCTTGCAGGAATAATAACATCTGTATCAATATTGTCTCCATATCTAAATACTGTACCTACTGCTTTCATTACTATTCCCCCTTTACCTTTTCTGGATTTGCAATCTTACCACTAATAGCAGATGCAGCTGCTACTGCTGGGCTTGCTAAATAAATCTCAGATTCTACATGTCCCATACGTCCTACAAAGTTACGATTGGTTGTAGCCACACATCTTTCACCTTTAGCTAATATCCCCATATGACCACCTAAGCATGGACCACAAGTTGGTGTACTCACTACACAACCTGCTGTAACTAAATCTTCAATAATACCTTCTTTAATAGCTTGCAAGTAAATATTCTGTGTCCCCGGAATAATAATTGCACGTACACCGCGTGCCACTTTTTTCCCTTTCATAACCTCTCTTGCCATACGAAGGTCTTCCATACGCCCATTAGTGCATGACCCTATGACAACTTGATCAATAGCAATATTGCCTACTTCATCTATTGTTTTTGTGTTCTCAGGTAAATGAGGAAAAGCTATAGTTGGTCTAATGTTACTAAGGTCAATTTCTATCACTTGATCATAGTGGGCATCTTCATCCGCTTTATATACTGTATATGGTTTCTTAGATCTTTCTTTGATATAGTCAAGTGTGATTTCATCGACTTCAAAGATTCCATTTTTTGCTCCTGCTTCTATAGCCATATTTGCCATAGCAAGTCTAGAGTCCATAGATAAGTATTTAAGCCCTTCCCCTACAAATTCCATAGATTTATACAGTGCTCCATCTACACCAATCATTCCTATAATATGTAGAATAATATCTTTGCCTGATACAAACTTTGTAGGCTCACCTGATAACACAAACTTAATCGCTGATGGTACTTTAAACCATGCTTTACCTGTTGCCATACCTGCTGCCATATCTGTACTTCCAATCCCTGTTGAAAAAACGCCTAATGCACCATAAGTACATGTATGAGAATCTGCCCCAATAACCACATCTCCTGCTACTACAAGCCCTTTTTCTGGAAGCAGTGCATGCTCAATCCCCATTTCTCCAACTTCAAAATAATTTTCTACGCCTTTAGCATAAGCGAATTGTCTTACACATTTGCATTGCTCTGCAGCTTTTATATCTTTATTGGGTGTAAAATGATCTGGTACAATAGCTACTTTTGCTTTATCAAAAACCTGTCCTATGCCTATTTTTTCAAACTCATTGATTGCTACAGGCGTTGTAATATCATTACCAAGAACGAGGTCAAGATCAGCCTCTATTAATTGTCCTGCTACTACCTGGCTAAGTCCTGCATGTGCTGCTAAAATTTTTTGTGTCATGGTCATTCCCATACGATTTCCTCCTTTTTAATAATTTCTGCCGATATAATCCCTTACACTATTCTTACTTCTCTATGTTTATTACAATGGATATATTTTCCACTATTCATAATGGTTTAAAGTGCAGGGCCTATCATAGTAGTCCCTGCACTTTGGAGTTTACCTCTTTATTTCATACTTTCTAAATCATAAAGCATACTATTAATGGCTGATATATAAGCTAAAATACTTGCTTCTACAATATCCATACTTACGCCATGTCCATTATATGTTTTACTCTTACATTTGATTTTAAGAGTTACCTCACCCTGTGCATCCGCACCACCTGTTACTGAATTAATAACGAAGTCTTCTAATGTAAACTTCTTACCTACCATCTTATCTATCGCTTTAAATGAGGCATCAATTGGTCCATCATATGAAGACATTACATCTTCTAAAATAGCACCCGTTTTACAATATAAACGTACAGATGAGGTAGCTGTAATTGTATTTCCTGAATTTACAACGAAACGATCTAGGTTATAAGTTTGTGGAATAACAATAGTTTTACGACGCACTAAAGCTTCTACGTCTTTATTGGTTACAACTTTCTTCTTATCCGCTAAAACTTTGAACTGTTCAAAAGCTTTATTAAGTGCATCTTCTTCCAATGTATATCCCATTGTTTTTATACGATCCACAAAAGCGTGACGTCCTGAATGCTTACCAAGTACCATCTTATTCTCTGTAAGCCCTATAGACTCTGGTGTCATAATTTCGTAAGTTTCTTTATTAGCAAGTACACCATGTTGATGTATACCTGATTCATGTGCAAAAGCATTTTCTCCTACAATTGCTTTATTAGGTTGTACCTTTACACCTGTAATACTACTCAATAATTTACTTGTTCTATAAATTTCTTTTGTATTAATATTAGTACCTAAATTATAAAGATCTCTTCTAACACCAAGATTCATAACAATTTCTTCTAATGCAGCATTTCCCGCACGCTCTCCAATACCATTAATAGTACATTCAATTTGAGTTGCACCTGCTTTAATCGCCGCTAGAGAGTTTGCTACCGCTAAGCCTAAGTCATTATGACAATGTACTGAAATATCCACTTTATCAATACTTGGGACATTTTCACGAATTCCCTTGATTAAAGTAAAAAATTCCTCTGGACTTGTGTACCCTACTGTATCAGGAACATTAACAACGGTTGCTCCTGCTTGTATAACAGCCTCGATAATTTGATATAAAAATACTGGATTACTTCTAGATGCATCTTCTGCAGAAAATTCTATATCTCCACAGTATTTTTTTGCATATTTCACCATCTCTACTGCTGTTTCAAGTACTTGTTCAGGCGTTTTTTGCAACTTATACTGCATATGAATATCAGAGGTTGCAATAAATGTATGTATTCTTGGATATGCTGCCTCTTTAACCGCTTCAGCAGCTGCATCAATATCTTTTGTGAGGGCTCTTGCAAGACTCGCTACTCTTGTATTTTTAACAGCCTTTGCAATTTGGTTTACAGATTGAAAATCACCAGGTGATGCAATAGCAAAACCTGCTTCAATAATATCTACACCTAGGCGTTCTAGTTGCAAAGCCATCTCCAGTTTCTCGCTTAGGTTCATACTACACCCTGGTGATTGTTCGCCGTCTCTAAGTGTGGTGTCAAAAATTTTGATAGTGTTTGCCATATAAAAGCCCTCCTTTTTTCTTATTTTATTTATACTTCTATTTGTGGCTATAGTTTTTATTTATCGTCTTCTTTAATCCAGCTCATCATTTTTCTAAGTTCTTTACCTACTGTTTCTACTTGATGCTCTGCTTCAATACGACGAATTGAACGGAAGTAAGGACGATTTGCTTGATTTTCTAAAATCCAGTTTTTAGCGAATGTACCATCTTGAATTTCTGTAAGTACTTTTTTCATTTCTTTTTTAGTTTCTTCTGTAATGATACGTGGACCTACTGTATAGTCTCCGTATTCTGCTGTATCAGAGATAGAGTATCTCATATATTCAAATCCACCTTGATTAATAAGGTCTACGATTAATTTCATTTCATGTACACATTCAAAATATGCACTTTCTGGTTGATATCCAGCTTCGACTAATGTTTCAAAACCAGCTTTCATAAGAGCGGTTACACCACCACAAAGTACTGCTTGCTCACCAAAAAGGTCTGTTTCTGTTTCTTCTTTGAATGTTGTTTCCAAAATCCCAGCACGTGCACCACCAATACCTTCTGCATAAGCAAGTGCCATATCTTTTGCACTTCCTGTAGCATCTTGATATACAGCGATAAGACATGGAACACCACGACCTTCTTGATATTGGCTTCTTACTGTATGCCCTGGTCCTTTTGGTGCAATCATTACAACGTTTACATTACTTGGTGGTACAATTTGACCATAGTGAATATTGAAACCATGAGCGAATGCAAGTGTCTTACCTTCTGTAAGGCCTTCTTTAATACTATCTATATAGAGTTTTGCTTGTTTTTCATCATTAATTAAAATCATAATAAAATCAGCAGCTTGCGCGGCATCAGCAGCTGTCATAACTGTCAGACCAGCTTTTTCAGCTTTAGTCCAAGATGGGCTACCTTCATAAAGACCAACAATAACATCTACTCCAGATTCATGTAAGTTAAGTGCATGTGCATGCCCTTGACTCCCATAACCAATAATTGCTACCTTTTTACCTTTTAATAAATTTAAATCACAATCCTTTTGATAATATAACTTTGCCATAATAAATCCTCCCTAATATATGTTTATTTTAATAAGGCTTCTTCTAGGAAGTCTTAGTTTTTCAATTCTTTTTCTCCACGTTGTAGTGCCGTTAAACCCGTACGTATAACTTCCCTAATCCCATAAGGTTGAAGCATCTCTGTCAAAGCTTGAATCTTACTTTGATCTCCAGTTGCTTCTAATATAAGTACCTCTTTTGAGACATCTACAATATGCGCTCTAAAAATATTAGCAATTTCTATAATTTCAGCTCGATTACTTTGATTCGCACATACCTTAATAAGTGCTAACTCACGATAAACAGCATCTTGCTCTTTTAACTCTACAATTTTGATGACTTCTACTAATTTGTTAAGCTGCTTTTTAATTTGTTCTTGCATTTGCCTATCAGCTTTAGTAACAATAGTCATACGAGAGATTGAAGGATTTTCTGTTTCACCTACCGATAAACTATCAATATTATATCCTCGTCTACTAAATAGCCCTGATATGCGACTAAGTACCCCTGAATGGTTCTCAACAAGTATAGATATAACATGTTTTTCCATTTCATCTCCTCCTCTACAGTGTGCTTTCTTTATCATTTACAATGAATTCAAAGAAATAAGGTTCATTACTATTCACTGCTTCTTTTAAAGCCTCTTCTACCTGCTTTGGGTCAGAGATTGTTACAGCCTTAATCCCATAAGCTCTTACAATAGCTGCAAAATCTGGATTTTTTGGAAGTCCTACACCGTATTCTTTAAGCTCTGTTCTTCTTTGAATCTCTCTTACCATCCCAAGACCACTATTGTTAAACAAAATCATAATAGGACTTACTTGCTCTTGTATAAGTGTACCCAGTTCAAAGAAACTCATTTGGAAACTACCATCTCCAAAAACACTTACTACTTTCTTATGTTTATTGCCTATACAAGCTCCAATACATGCTGGCAAAGAATATCCCATAGTACCAAATCCACCAGAGCAAATCATTTGCCTATTCCCCTTCATTTCCATATTACGCATAGTCCAAAATTGATTCTGGCCTACATCTGCCGTAATAATGGCATCATCATCTAATAAATTAGATAATATCTTTATTACCTTTTTAGGGTTGATAAAAGTTTCATGATCTATTTCTTCTTTTAACTGCTTCCTATCTAAAATTGTCTTTGTCCAATTAATCGTATCTAGGGGTGTTACCATTTCATTCATTACGTTAAGTATTTCTTTTGCATCTCCTACAACAGGAATATTGGCAGCTGTAATTTTGCCTATTTCTGCTGGATCTACATCTATATGAATAATACTTGCATTATCATCCAAAATTCCTACATTTGCTACTGCACGATCTGCAATACGTGCCCCTACGAAAAGTATAGTATCTGCATTTTTAAGTGCCCAATTGGCATGGGCATATCCATGACTTCCTATCATTCCAAGATTAAACCCTGAATTTGTATCTAATGCGCCCGTTCCCATTAATGTATGTACAACTGGTATATTTGACTTTCTTACCAATTCTCGTATCTCGTCTTTTGCATGAGCAAGGATGACACCACCTCCTACGCATATAAGTGGCTTCTTACTATGCTGCAAAAGCTTAATAGCTCTTTTTATCTGTCCTACATGGCCTTTTACTGTAGGTTTGTATCCTCTAATTTCTACCTTTTTAGGATAATTAAAGTCTATTTGATAATCTTGAAAATCCATTGGTATATCAATAAGAACAGGACCGGGCCTTCCTGTTCTTGCTATATAAAACGCTTCCTTTACAATACGAGGGAAGTCTTTAGGATTTTGTAGCAGATAACTATGTTTAATAAATGGTTCCGTACACCCTGTAATATCTACCTCTTGGAATACATCTCTACCAATAAGTGTTGACTTTACTTGACCTGTAAAGATAACCATTGGAATAGAATCCATATAAGCTGTCGCAATACCTGTTACAAGGTTGGTTGCACCTGGACCTGATGTAGCCATGCAAACACCTACTTTACCAGTTGTCCTTGCATACCCACTTGCCGAGTGAACCGCTGCTTGTTCTTGACGTACCAATACATGGTGTATACTGGAAGCTCGTAATGATTCATACAGAGATAAGACGGCTGCACCAGGATACCCGAATACGGTATCAACATTCTCTTCAACTAAACATCTTACTAATACATCTGATAATTTCATTTTCGAACCTCCTCATTTTGAAATAATAAACAAAAATCTCATCCTACAAAGGACGAGATAAAAGTCTTTGGTTGCATTTATCTGACAATTTAATTATAAGTATTGTATCAATTGTCTTTAATAGTGTCAATATTTTACTTGTATATAATTTTTATTTTTGCTTATTTTAGTTAGATATTACAAAGCTCAATCTATTGAGTATATTTTTTTATCGATTTAATTAATTTACATAATTAATTTCCAAAATATTTATATTTTATTTGTAATATGACTTAGATTAGCACTATTAATTTCATATTCATGTCTATTCTTCTGATTTTTTCTTTATTCTTTCCTATTTAATGTACTACCACTCCCCCTATTCCTTTCTTTTCTCACTAACAACTTTACATAATTCAAAAAATAATTAAAAAAAAGAAGCGTAGCGAGGAATTTTTCCATTCCAAACTACGCTTCATATTAATTACTATTTTTGTGTAATACGTTTATAAATTTGTGCTACTACTGGATTTTCTTTTTCTTTTTTATACGCATCTGTAATTGCCTCTTCTGCTTTTGCTTGATTCCCTTGTATAAAATACACATAGGCACGCTCTGCTGCTACATGATAATCTTTTGGTCTACGTTCTAAGTAGTAATCAAGATAAGGAAGTGCTTCCTCATAATTTTGTTTTAACCCATTTATAAGCCCCATACAATAATGTGCTAAATCATTACTTTCATCTAGTGCAATTACCTTTTTATACAGTTCTAAAGCTTCATCATACATTTTGAGACTTAGTAAAATACTTGCTTTACATTCATATCCCAAAGTTTCTTCTGGTTCTTCTTGGATAGCCTTATTAAAACAGCGAATCGCTTTTGCATAAGCATCTTTTGCTAAAAATTCATCTGCCTTATGGAAGTAGCGTTCATAGTCCATATTAATAGAAAGAACACCATTTAACTCTTTTTCTGTAAGTACTAAATTCATATGATCTCCAGCATAATTATGAATATAGCTTAAAAGCTCTGCACGTTTAGCTTCATCCATATGATATGCAATTGGTGCTTCTAATCCTTCTACTACATAACTTCTTTCTTCTACTGGCAATAAGAGTACCCCTTGATTTGGTGCGACTATACTATATGTTCTTTCAAAACGTTCACTATCTAATGTAAGTTGTGTAAGAGCATGTCCATGTACTGTAGCATCTTTATACCATCCAATAACACATGTCTCCCCATTACGATTTGGAGCTAACCATACAACAAGTACATTTTGTACTTTGTCATCTACAACTTCAATATTATCTTTATTTATTCCTTGAATTTTTTCTAATTGAATCGTTTCAAGTCCTTCCCCATAACCATAGTAATACCCATTTACATTCTGAAAATTATAACCACAAAGAGGAACCGCTTTCTCTTCATCCCCTTCTCCTACATAATACTTCATCCAGTCTGTTGTCACGAATAATATCTTCATTGTCTAATCTCCTATTAAAATCTTAAATCTCATAACAATAGCTTATCATATTCTAAAAAAAATGTCTAAATAAATACAAAAGAGGAGCGTTCATATCCCTCTCCTCTTTAACACTTTATCTTCTTTATTTAATAATCTCAAACTGACCTATTATAGGTAGTTCTTTTGCCTGGCCTTGAAGTGCATTCACTAAGCCCATTATAAATCCTGCTAAAACCAGTACCCAGGCTGAAAATGAGAAAATCCCCCCAATAAATGGGATAATACTAAGTATACCGCTTGCAATAGATACAATAATAGATGCGATAAAAAATACTAGGCCTTGATTAGCATGGAACTTTGCATATTCAGATTCTTTTGCAGCTAATAGGGGTACTATGAATAAAATCCCCACATATGATAGTGCAGCCATCCCCTTATTACTCTCTATATCTTGTGGATCAAAAACCTTTTGTGTTGACATCTTAATCTCCCCTTCATCCTATATTCTTTCCTATTATAGGATAACTTTTCTGATAAATCAAATATTTATTCACCCCTTCAAACTTAATTATAAAAAAAATGGCTGTTGTAAAGTGATTAATCACTTTACAACAGCCTATATTATTTCTTCTTAGGTTGAATTTCTTCAGCTACTTCTAAGTTAGTATTTTTATTTGCTTTTTTAGCCTTTGTACTTACTTTATCTTTGTTATTTTTGTTTTTAGCCATCTTTAAAACTCCTTTAACATAGATTTAAACATTATCATTATTTCCAATGTAAAGGAATTTTATACATGATTAATTTCTTTTCCCCATCATTCTTACAAGATAAATAAATATGTTAATAAAATCCAAGTATAATTCAAGAGCAAAATATATCGCAACCTTCTCCATCATTTCTGATTGTTGTTCTACTGCTCCAAATGTATTTTTCATCTTTTGAGTATCATAAATAGTAAGTCCTAAAAATACAATCACACCAAATAGACCTATTAATAAATCATATCCAGATAAATTAATAAAAAATCCCACTACACCTATTCCTAAAAGAATAAACAAGCCCATAAAGCATAAATTTCCTATAGAAGAGAAATCTTTCTCCGTAGTAAATCCAATAATTGATAAACAGGCAAATAATATAGCTGCAAAAGCAAATGCTATAAAAACAGATGTGATATCAAACATAAAAAAGATTACTGAAAAAGTTATTCCTGTTAAGATTGAATATCCTATAAATACCATACGTGCAGTTGATGTTTGCATCTTATAAATTCTACTACTTAAGAAAATTACAAGCGCAATTTTTGCTATAATCATTGCAAAAGGTAACCATGAAAAACTATAAACCACCCATATTAAATCTGTTGCAATCATTACATATGATGTCAGCGCTGTACATAGTAGCCCTACAAACATCCATAAATATGCTTTATTAATATAATTGTAACTTGATGATCGTCTTATTGATGAATACTGGTTATTTTCCATTATTAATCCTCTCCTCCATAAGCTATTATAATCATTGATTTTAATCCTTCTCTAAGGTTTATCCATTACTCTTGATAATTATACAAAAATAGTCTTAAATTTATCAATCTTTAATTTTATTATATAGCCTTACAGCAATAATTACACTTAAAATACCTGCAATTATTTTAGACGTTAAAAAAGGTATAATCATACGTTCTTCCATTGCACTTACAAAAGCCAACTGCCCCCCTAGCATAAACCCGCCACTTATTCCAAATGCACTTGCAATAACCTTTCCCTTTTTATCCATCTCTTCTAAATCACCAAATGTTAATAGATTACTTGCTAATGCACCTATCATTCCTACAATGGTTATATCATTAACTTGTAGCCTATTGGCTAATGGTTTGGTTACTGACTGTAACCCTTTTTGCAAGCAATAAAGCATTGGATATGCCCCTGCTAAGAATAATCCAATCCTTACTACGACTTCCGCTGCTTCTTGTAATGGCGGCATAGCAGCTGGCAAAAAGTCTATACCTAGTACAACAGATGTTCCTACTGCAATAAGTCCTAGTACACTTATCGTAGTAATCAACTTACTAAATGCAGTAAAGAATTTCACAACTGCATTTGTATATTTAATTGTGCAATATCCTAATATAATACTTAGTAAAAATAATGGAATACTATTAATAATAAGAGTAACTAAAGGTACACCTTGTACCAGTCCTCCTACAAAGTTTCCGATAGGTATAACAATAATTGCTACAACCAATCCTTTTAAAAAATAGGGCAAATCCTCTTTCTTAATCATACCTAAAGCAACTGGAATAGAAAAACTTAAAGTTGCTCCTAAATTAGATGCTAATATAATTCCGGAAAAGCTTGCCATTTCTGATGTATAGGCCAGTTGCCTTCCTAACTGTAATCCTCCCATATCTACTGCTAAAAATGTAGTTGGTATAATAGAAGGATCTATCTTAAACAAATGGGCAATAGGTTCTAATACAACAATAAGCCCCTGTGCTAGAATCGGTGCTAGCATATAAATCCCTATCATATTTAAGCTTAATGCACCTACTGCTTCTAATCCTTTCTTGAATTGGCTTCCTAGCCCAAATCGATTACCTATTAAATAATCCATACCTCCTAGTACAAGAAATCCTGCAATAATAAGAAATAATATTTTTGTTACCATAAACTAAACCTTTCCTTCTCATATAATGTAAGCAATCTACTATAGGACACTATAGAAGAAGTTAGTTAATATAGGTACCATCATTGAACAAATAACCCCATTAATAACTGCCATAACGACAACTTCTTCACTTGTATACTTGATTAAAACTGGCAAAGTCGTATCTTCACTTGTAGCTGCTGCTGGTGCAATAGCTGTATAAGGATTACAGTATTTTGCTACAATAGGTATTATCATAAAAGATAAAATTTCTCTAAATAAATTTGCCAAAAATGCTATTGTCCCTACATCTGCACCTGCTAAGTC
This sequence comes from Niameybacter massiliensis, assembly GCF_001282685.1. Taxonomy (GTDB): domain Bacteria; phylum Bacillota; class Clostridia; order Lachnospirales; family Cellulosilyticaceae; genus Holtiella; species Holtiella tumoricola. The sequence continues at coordinate 1,534,963 of NZ_LN875035.1, forward strand.
TGTTAATAATACACCTGATAACGAATACCATCCAAGCCCTGATGTAATGGCTACGCTTGTATTAAGTGGCATATCCATAAGTTTACTACATACCACACCACCTAATATAGACCCTAATATGATTCCTACTGGAATAAGTAATATTTTTATATGGTGTTCTTTAATCTTACTGAAAACTTGTTTATTTGCTCCTACACTAATTCCTACTGAGAACATTAAAATAACTAATGTAATATCTGAAAGACTACTAAAAAATTCAACTTGTTCATTTCCCAAACCTACAGTTGCATAAAGCACACCTAAAACCAAACTAATCATTATTGCTTTGATCATCTTTTTTCTCCTTCATAAATAACCTGGTCAAAATATATACAACAATAACTGATAGGATAATTGGTATGACTGCAAAAAGTAAGCCTTGTAATCCCATCCCTAACAATTTATCCATTAAAGTTTCATTACTCCCGAGTGTAACACCCATGCAAAAAATGAGTATTACAATACTTATAACCTGAACTTTACTATTATGTACTTGCCATTTTTCAGGAAAGATGTAAGCTCCCAATGCTACACCTAAACACATTATTAATAAAATAATCATATCATTTACTCCTTATTTCTAAACTTAAAATGCCATTTATCCAAATAAAAAGGGCTGTTTAATGACAGTCCTTTTATTAGCTATTCAATAAATACTTGATAACGGCATATTGCATCCCTTTGAGCTGCCTCACGTATCGCAACTAAATTATCATAGTTCTGCTTCAGTACTTCCACTAAACAACTAAATTCCTCATCTTCTTCATCTTGCTCAACACGTTTAAAAATTTCTAATACTTTTTCTGATTTCATCGGTTCTCTATAGGGTCTTTCTTCTGTTAATGCTGTAAATATATCTGCTACTTTCATAATTTTACAGCCCTCATCCAATCCACTATCTTGTATTCCAAATGGATATCCTGTTCCTTTTATATTTTCATGGTGGTATGCTGCCCACTCTTTTACTTTTCCTATTCCTTCTATATGACTTAAAATCTGATAAGTATAATAGGGATGTATTTTCATGATACTATATTCTTCATCTGTAAGCTTATCTGGTTTTTCAATAATTTCTATCGGTACTGCCAACTTACCAATATCGTGAACAAACCCTGCAAATCGCATTAATGTACATTCATATTGACTATATGCTCTTAACTTTGCTAACTCACTTGCAACTGCTGCAATACCACTTGAATGAGTTGCCGTAAATCTACACCTAAAGTCAATTATTTGTGAAAAGAATAGCCCCATTTGAATCATAACATCTTCTGTAAAGGCTATGTTTTTATAATATTCACATCTAGGTGCCAACATCATAGCACTCATACTATCTAGCCAAAAAGCTTCATTTTTACTAATCCTCATAAAAGCTTCTACTACTTTAGGATTAAACATTTTACCACGTTCTTCAATAATCTGTGTTCTTATTTCTTCACTTTTTAGCAAAATATTACTTTGCTGCTGAGCTAATACATCTACTCTATCAGCTAAATATAATATATTCCCCCCTAACATTTCCTCTTGCTTAGGATATTCATCCCACCTTATATGATGATACCGTACATGTACTGCAACATCTTTAAATGATTCTAATATACTTAAAAGCTTATAGCCCTTTTCCGCATGAATCCCCCCATTCATTCCTTTAAAGTCAAAAATATCTACACGATCTTGAGTTGATAATGCCCCTACATCATGAACTAATCCAGCTAATACCATCTCATCTCGTTCCTGTGTGGTTAGCCCAAGCTCTTCCGCTATCCTACCTGCAATATATGCTACTCTTCTATGATGCCCTGTTAGCTGAGAATCTACTAAATCAGCTATTCTTCCCACAGAATAAGCAATATTAAAGATGGATACATTATATTCCCCCATATTAAATTCCTCTCTAGTATATATTTCATTTTTTAATATTAGATACTAGTATATCATTATTCTTATAGCATTGAAATACTTCAAATATACAAAAAAACTTGCTAGGTCAGCTCTAACCTAGCAAGTTTGCTTATTCTGCTATATCTATTTTTTCATCTTTAGGTAAGATAAAGTTTAAAATTGCCGCTACTAAAAATGCCACAACTATACCACTTTGTGCAAAGATTAATCTTGCCCATTCTGGTAAATATTGAAGTGCATCAGGCACATTGCCTAACCCTAAACCTAATCCTAAAGCAATAGCAACAATCATTCCATTACGTCCACTCATATCTTGTTTAAATACAAGTTGCATACCACTTACTGCAATCATGGCAAACATAATAACTGTTGCACCACCAAGTACTGATTGTGGTGTAGCTGCTACAACTGCTCCTAATTTAGGGAAAAACCCTGCTAAAATAAGGAAAATGGCACCTGTCATAATTGTAAAACGGTTAACTACTTTTGTCATACTTACAAGACCAACATTCTGACTAAATGATGTATTTGGAAGTACTCCAAAGACCGCTGCAATAGCGCTTCCAAATCCATCTGCAAGTACACTACCACCTACTTCTCTATCCGTTGGTTCGCGGTCAAGGCCACCCATAGTAATACCTGAAACATCCCCTACTGTTTCTACTGCTGTTGCAATATACATAATGCACATTGGTATAATAACTTCTATTTTAAATTCAAATGGGAACATAAATGGTTGTGGCATACTAAACCATGCTGCATTTGTAACACCACTAAAATCTACTTTTCCCATGAAAACAGCCACAATATAACCTACAATAATTCCTATTAGTATAGCTGAAACACTTGCAAATCCTTTTGTAAATTGTTTTAAACCTATAATAATGAACATAACTAAGAATCCTAAAAATAAATTAGATAAAGATCCAAAGTCATCTGCCCCAATTCCTCCTGCTAAGAATTTCACCCCTGTAGGAATAAGTGAAAAACCAATAGCAATAACAACTGTACCTGTTACAACAGGTGGAAAGAATCTTTTAAGTGGTTTAATAAAGAAACCTAATATAATCTCAAGGATTGCACCTGTAAAAGATGCGCCCATAATGGCACCATAACTATAACTTCCAGCTGCAGCTTGTACAGTTGGTAAAAATCCTGAACTTGTACCCATAACAATGGGTAGCTTTGCTCCAATACGACCTAGTGGATAAAGTTGAATCAATGTAATAAGCCCTGCAATAAACATGGCATTTTGCATCAAAGCAGCTTTTTGTTCTGCTGGAATACTCATGACACCACATACAATAATAAGTGGTGAAACATTTCCAACAAACATAGCTAAAACGTGTTGCATCCCTAATGGTATAGCTTTTTTCAAAGGCACTCTGCCATCTAACTCATAAATACTTTCTTTTCCCATATTTTTCTTTTTCCTCTTCCTCTTATATTTCATTGGGAAGGTGAACATTTCGTAGTCTACTTATTTACGGCAAGTAGGTAGAAACCTTCGGTCCTTATCACCAAATTTATACGATATAATATATGTATACATAAGTCGATTTTATTATAGCATAGCCTTTTATATTTGTGAACTATTTTTTTGTATCTAATCATAATGTTCGAGTTTCATATTTATATTTTATTTTTTACACTTCTCTTTCTTATTCAAAAACAATTCTATAATTTAATTAAGTAATCACTTAATTAAATGGAGGCAGTATGGTTAATCCTATTCAGCTTTTCAAAGCACTCTCTGACGAGACAAGACTTCACATCCTTTATTACTTGCTCACAAAAATGTGTGTACAAAAGGTATTTCTAAACATCTTAACATTTCTGAAACTGCTGTAACACAGCATATTAAAATTCTCAAATATGCCGAGATTATTATAGATGCCAAACAAGGTTATCGTATTCATTATACTCTTAACCCCAACACACTTAATATTTTATCTAAATTTATAGATGAGTTAAGATGTCCTAGTACTATGAAGCAACATACTTCTTATCCCCTCAAAGAAAGTTGCACTAAAAGTTGCTGTCATTTCAAGCAAGAAGGGATTTATAATGAAAATATGTTTTCTAATCAATCAAGCTAACGACCTACAAAGCATACCTTATGGGCACTTTGGTTCAGCTCCAAATTTCTTAATCGTAGATAGTACTACCCAAGACTGTATTTGTATTGATAATGGTAACCTTCACCACGGGCATAATAAATGCCAATCACTACAAGCACTTAACCATACACACACTTGTAGCCATGATCATTGCCGTCACCATTAAGAATGAATATATTACATTTGTGTAACAATTCAAACTTCCTATTTACATTTTAACTGAATTATTTTAATATTATATTATCAAAAATTATGAAGGAGGTAAAAATGATGATGAAATTAAGAATGGCTGTAACAGGCACTTTAACAAAAACAAAACCAAATACATTAACACTCCCATCAGTTCTACCTCTAAATGAAAAAGGCTTACTACCTTCTAACTTATTCTAAAGTCCATTATGAGCGTGACACTGCTGTCGCGCTTTTTTTGTGTTCAAAAATAAGTTTGTATCATTTAGAGACTATGTAAAACTGAAAGGGGGCCATCGGGAGGCACTATTTTGAAAATAAAGTTTATATTATGGGTTATTTGCTATTTTAAAAAGAATATCAATTCTATTCTTGGTCATCATATTATTAATACTGATAAAGACCATGAACATTATTCATATAGTATTGGGGAACAGCAAAATAACTCACTAGAAGCACAAATTATTATAGATAGACAACGTCTTATATAATATGAAATGCCACAAGAAATTCATATTATCCTTGAATTTCTTGTGGCATTTTGTAATTTTTAATTTTCTTCATCATTGTCTCTTTATGTGTAGCAAACTGCTCATGCCTATGTGCATTTGCTCCTGAGGGATGAGGAAAACCTAATAGACACTGCTCTTCTTTTAACTTTCCAGCTTCTATCAACTTCACTAATACTTCTTCAACGCTTTTTCCTAGTGGTATAATTAAAGCATCTTTTAAGATCTCTAATTGAGGATAAAAATACGTTTCTATATATTTCATGAGTAATTCACTCTTTAGAAGAGGTGGTTGATGGCCAGTATAGTTTTTACCTTTGACAAAAGTAGCATAAGGAATCATAGAGGTTGTATGCAACAAGTAATCATGATCACCAAATAACTGGGATGAATCGTTAAGCCCATATTTTTTTTGTAACTCTAACTCATTAAGCATACTAATAATGTTTTTTCTTAAGCTGCCCTCAAATCGGGCCTCTTTCTTACATATATAAGGGATTTCTTCTTTTGACACACCTTCCTCAGTACACTTTCTTGCCGCTACAAGCGACTTATTCATCTGATTGAAACCAGGAGTAATCCCTACGATAAAGATTTTTGCATTGGAATTCATATACTCATTATGTGCACAATAATAAAGGCTTACATCTTTTACTTCTTCTATTAAAAGTTCTGGAATAAGAATATCTTCTTTTGTATAACTCTTTTTGATCGGTAATGTCTTAATGATTTCTAAATACTTATTAAATATACTAGACATAAAACCTCCTAACTAAATAGCGCTTGTTCTACTACTTCAAGTCCTATTCTTTCAATCACTTCTGCAAAACGCTCACCACTACCTGCATGCTCATTATAAAAAGCTAATACTTTTTCTGTAACTTCATATATTTCATCTTCTTTAACTTTTACTTTACAAGGTATTGCAAGTCTTGACTTTCTTCCTAGTCTTCCCCCTAAAAACACTAAAAATTCTACTTTATCACTTTTTAATGCATTAACTGGACATTCCGGAATACACTTCCCACATCTAGAACATTTTTCTTTTTCTAATGCTAAGTACTTTTCATCCACTCTAAAAGCATCATCTGGACAAACTTTTACACACTTCTTACAGTGAATACATACCTCTTCTATAAGTTCTACACCTTTCACTGCAAGAAATGCTAAATCATTCCCTTGTGCTTTCCCATAGCTATTTGGACAACCTAATACTGTAATTTTAAATTTCCCCGGCAATTTACGACCAAAGAAGCGCTTGTCCATCTCACGTGTAATACGATTTGTATCTGCTAACCCATGTTTACACACTGTACCCTTACAAGTTAAGATTGCTCGAACAGTGGGACCACCGCCGCCAATCCTTAAGTTTTTCTCATTACAAAATGCTAATACTTCTTCTAAATTTTCTTGTTTTATATAAGGGATTTCTAAAGTTAAACGACTTGTAAGTCCTAATTCACCATTACCATACTTACTTGCTACTTCAGATAAACTCGTCATTTCATCTACTGTAAAATACCCTGCATCGCTTAAAAAACGAAGTACAAAATATCCTTCTTGCTTCTGTGCAATAATTCCCTTTGCTTTAAGTTCAGCTAAATCTGTCATTCTTTCACGTCCTTTACTGCAAATTTTCATTGCGATTAATTATACGTCTGTTCTACAAATTTTTCAACATTTCTTTCTTAGCTTCCTCAACTTTCACCTTCTACCATATTCTCCCTTATCCAATTAACATCTCAGTTAGCACACAAAAAATAAGTGAGCTCATCTAAGCCCACTCCTCCTCACCATATAAAAATAACTCATTTGTTCAGAACGCTTAAACTATAGATCAAATTATATTAGTAATTATAATTGCTTCCATACGTTTTTAGCTTTATGTACATTACCATATACCTCAAACACCAATTTAAAGAGCTCTTTTTCTGAAAGTTTAAGTACTTCTTTTTCACTTTCTGGTATCACTAGCTCTATCTGCTCTAATGCCTGTATGTAACTTATGCCTTTTAACTCTATTTCAAAGTTATTATAACCATCTTTTACACCTATCTTTAATAAATTACTATCTATAGATACAGATTTCTCATCCCTATTACTTATGTAAGTACCTTGTATATCTATACTAAGTGCAAGTCTCTGCATTATATCAACTTTATATTTTAAAGTAAAATTATCATTTTCTATGTTAGGATTATAGATCCATCTATAATTCATATCCAAAAATTTTTCTTTATTATTTCCTATATTCCAACTTACCGTTTGGAATTTCTTTTCTTCCTTTTCTCCATAATTGTGTTCTGACTGGATAAACATTTGAATTTGGTCATATTCATTTTCTACTATAAATTCTATTTCAATATCATCGGTTAAGTAATGACTACTGCCAAAGCTAAGTTTCCCCTTTACATTGGCTTGATCATATAACCCCTCCACTTTAGTTACACATTCTATTTGAGTAATATATTTATTGGTATTAACTAATAGTTTAAATGTTATTCCATCCTTAAACTTTAATTCTCCTAACCTTTTTTCTCCTGCATTATAAAATGCTTCATACTGTTCTTCTATACTTGTATCTTTATCATCATTTTGGACAAGTAATTGCTGTTTAATGGCTTCTTGAAAAATACTATCAGTCATAAGAAGGTCATAGACCTCTAATAATACTTTTTTCAATGTAATTTCTTCTATAGTCACATTAAACAAAAAGCAATTCTCATCATCTATTTTCTGTTTTCCCAGAGAGCTTATCTGCATTTCTCTAACTTCTTTTTTAATAATTAGTTTTAAAGCTTCATTGAAACAATCACTTTCATGTTCTACATCTAATGTTTCAAAATCAAAGCTTCCATCAAGTTCAGGTAGCCTTGTCAATTTTCTAACCACTGAATTATTAAAATCCTCAACAAATGTAGCTTTTTGAATCGTATAGTAATCCTTAACAAAAGGTTCTAGCTTAAGTGCAAAAAGATCTTTATTGGTATAGCAACTCCCCTTTATAGCACATATTTGTTGATTAAGCAGACTTATATCTATTAGACTTTCATCTTCTCTAGTTGCTCGCGTAATTTGTAAAATCATATTAGTCAAAGCTTCTTTTAATTCAAGCCTTGTACCGTTTTGGGCAACTGAAATTAGCTGAAGTTGTGTATCTGATTGATACCCCACTCCGTTTACAAATTGCTTTTGAAATACTTCCTTTACTATTTCGCTTTCTTCAATTAATTTATCATTTGTATTCTTAATAGCCTTTCCCAGAAAAATGGTGGGTGATATAGTCGCTAGCACTGTATCTTTTGCTAATATGCCACCACCTAAAAGGATAACAATACATATGATTATAATACTAATATGTGTTCCTTTTTTATTCATTGGCCTCCCCCCTACATACTACTTAATCTATCTTCATACCACATCCACTACAAAATTTTGCCCCTGCATCTATAACTTGCCCACAAGAACATACTTTTTTATTATCCTCTTCAGCTTCTTTTTCTTCTTCTATAACTTCCTTAGATATTTTAATAGACTCACTTTGACTTACAGGACTAACTTGAGGCGTAATAGGAAAATGTACTTCTTCTTTTATTTCTCTTTTTTTGCTTGCTTCTTGTAGAAGTAATTCCTCTTTTTGTCTAATATCTTCTATTTCATTTTCTTTTATTTTAATCTCAGCTTCTAACTCTTGAATTTTGAGGCAAAATGTTTTACATGCTTCTATATTGATTGACCCTTGTAAATACATTTTATAAAATAGATCACTTAAATCATTTTTCTGCTTTTGCACATCTTGGTTAAGTGCATTAATACTACTTTTAACCCTATTTACTTCCATAAGAATATTAGATTTAATAGAAACTGTATTTACACCCTTATCTAATGTTTTCTTAAATTTATTTAAAAAATCAGCCATATCCATTCTCCCCTTTTAAATGACTTTAATGATTATGAACTCAATTCTATTGTATATCCTCAAAATATTTTTAACAATACATATTATTCTTTTTATTTTATTCATTTTTAAGTATTTATTTACTCTTTTAAATAACTACAAAAAGAGGCTACTTAATAGTAGCCTCTTTACATTTATATTAATTTATCCAATTAGCGTCCTGCTCTACGTCTATCGCCTTCGCTAAGAATACGTTTACGTAAACGAATTGCATCTGGTGTTACTTCTACTAATTCATCATCTTCAATAAATTCAAGTGCTTCTTCTAAGCTGAATATTTTTGGAGGTGTAAGTCTGATTGCATCGTCAGCACCTGATGAACGTGTATTAGTCATTTTTTTATTTTTACATGCATTAACTGTCATATCTTCACGTCTAGCATTCATACCAATAATCATACCTTCATATACTTCTATTGCTGGTGGTACGAATAAGATTCCACGATCTTCAAGGTTATTAAGTGAGTAACCCATTGTTGTTCCTGCTTCTTGAGCAATAAGTGCACCATTAGCTCTTCTTGGAAGTTCTCCTACGTATTCTGTATAACCTTCAATACGTCTTACAAGAGTAGCTTCTCCACGAGAATCTGTAATAAGTTCACTTCTAAATCCTAAAAGACCACGTGTTGTACAAAGGTACTCAATACGTACATAACCATTTTCTGGTTCCATACTTTGCATCATACCTTTTCTCATATTAAGGTTAGCAATTGCTGCTCCTGAATATTGTTCTGGAAGTGTTACAATAACACGTTCAAGTGGCTCTACAAGTTTACCATTTTCATCTCTGTGCATGATAACTTCTGGTTTTGATACTCCAAGCTCATAGCCTTCACGACGCATGTTTTCGATTAAGATAGATAAGTGAAGCTCTCCACGTCCAGATACTTTGTATCCATCTGTAGTATCCATAGATTCTACTCTAAGACCAACGTTAACTTCTAATTCTTTTTCAAGACGATCTTTGATATGTCTTGTTGTTACGAATTTACCACTTTTACCTGCAAATGGTGAATTATTAACTAAGAAGTTCATAGAAAGTGTTGGTTCTTCAACTGTGATTGGTTCCATAGGTTCAACTTTACCTACTTCCCCTACTGTTTCACCAATAGAAATATCAGTGATACCTGCAATAACTGCGATATCTCCACTTGTTACTTCTTCAATAGGTGTTTGTTTAAGGCCTTCATATGCCATAAGTTTTGCAACACGACCTGTTCTAAGTGTACCGTCATTTGCAGAAATTTGAACTGTTTGACCTTCTTTGATTTTCCCTTTATATACACGACCAATACCAAGACGACCGATAAAGTTGTCATAACCTAATGCACTAATTTGCATTTGAAGAGGTGCTTCATCATCTTTTGGATATTCGCCTACTTGTTTAATAATCGTTTCAAGAAGAGGTTCGATATTGTCTGATGGTTGATCTAATTCATATTGCATGATACCTTGTTTACCAATTCCATAAAGGATTGGGAAATCAAGTTGCTCGTCTGTAGCATTAAGGTCTACGAATAAGTCGAATGTCATATCTACTACTTCTTCAGCACGGTGGTTTGGTTTATCAATTTTGTTAATAACAAGAATTGGTTTTAACCCTTTTTCAAGAGACTTTTGAAGTACGAAACGTGTTTGTGGCATAGGCCCTTCAATTGAGTCTACTAAAAGAATAACTGTATCTACTGTACTGATAACACGTTCTACTTCTGATGAGAAGTCACTATGTCCTGGTGTATCTACAATGTTAATTTTGTAATCTTTATGTCTAATTGAACAGTTTTTTGAATAAATAGTAATCCCTCTCTCACGCTCTAGAGAGTTACTATCCATTACGCAGTCCACTACTTCTTGGTTTGCACGGAATACACCACTCTGATTTAAGAAAGCATCTACTAGAGTAGATTTCCCAGCATCAACGTGGGCAATTACTGCTATATTAATTATTTTATCATGATTCATCTATTTTCCTCATTTCTGCATAATTCTACGCATCTTATCACAAATAGATATTGTATCATTCTTATGCTGATTACTCAACATGTAACATCTAACTATATTTAGGATGAAATATGCGTTTTTTTAGCCATTTTTATAAATAAAGAATTATTTTCATCTGTATTACCTTATGTTATACTACTACTTAATTCATATTTCTTCCATCTTTCTTCATTCTAATATGCCGAAAGATAACTTGAAATATATGACAAAATTAGATAAGGAAGAGGTCATTTATGAAAAAAACTGAATACGGTTTATTTACAACCATTGGGATGATTGTGGGGATCGTTATTGGTTCAGGAATCTTCTTCAGAAGTGATAATATTCTTATTGCAACAGGCGGAAGTATTAAACTGGGTGTGCTTGTATTCTGCCTTGCAGCAATTAGTATCATTTTTGGAAGTCTTACTATTGCCGAACTCGCTTCCCGTACAACTAAAGCAGGAGGGATCATTACCTATGCAGAAGATACATGTAATAAGCATGTTGCCTGTGCATTTGGTTGGTTCCACACATTTCTTTACTATCCAACATTAATCTGTGTTGTAGCGTGGGTTGTTGGGATTTACACATGTTTATTATTTGCTATTGAAGGTACATTATTAGTACAAATTGGGATAGGTTCTATCGTAGTATGTGTACTCTTTGTCTTCAATATTTTATCAACGAAACTTGGTGGTTATTTCCAAAACTTTGCAACAGTAATTAAGCTTATCCCTCTATTTGTAATAGGTATCGCGGGACTTATTGGTGGCAATCCAACTCATTTAACGCCTAATCAATTAGAGACTGCTCAATCTGCTAGCTGGATCGCAGCTATAACACCTGTTGCCTTTGCCTTTGATGGTTGGATTATTGCAACATCAATGGGACATGAAATTAAAGACGCTAAGAAGAACTTAAGAATTGCTCTTATTTTTGCACCTATATTTATCTTAGCAATTTATCTTTTATACTTCATAGGAATTAGTTTATATATTGGTCCTGAAACAGTTATGCAACTCGGGGATGCCCATGTAGATTTAGCTGCACAACAGCTTGTAGGTCCATGGGGTGCTAAGATTATTTTAATCTTTGTTATCATCTCTGTAATGGGAACTGTTAATGGACTTATCATGGGACTTTTAAGACTGCCATACTCTCTTGCTCTAAGAGATATGTTCCCTCGCTCTGAAAAACTCAAAGAAACTTCACATGGTTTAAGTTTTTCACTTTCTAGCGCAGCGATTGCTTTTAGTGTTTGTGTATTTTGGATGATTATTCACTATTTCACTCAATCTAGTGGAATTTTACAAAACTCTGATGTATCAGAAATTGCAATCACTATTAATTATGTCCTTTATATTGTTCTCTATATCAAAGTTTTCCAACTTGGTCAAAAAGGAGAAATCAAAGGATTTTGGCGTAGTAAAATGAACCCAATTCTTGCAACTTGTGGTTCACTCATGATTTTATTTGGAAGCATAAGCAATCCTTACTTCTTTGTATATGCAGGATTCTCTGTACTGTTATTAATCGGCGGAGCATTATTCTGGCATAACAAATCTAAAAACCTATAAATAGAAAGTGCCTCCTATTCTTGTAAGGATAGGAGGCACTTTCTATCTAACTTTATGTATGATTTTATTTTAAAAATTTCTTAGTTAAAAAAGACTTCTTTTAGTTTTGCTTTGAGAGCATCTCTTAACTCATTAATTTCTGCTTCATAGTTGTCTGAACTATTCTTTGGTGTTCTATCATTTACAAATCTTCCTTTGTTCTCAACACCCCAGAAGCCTGCTGTATCATTATCTAAGACCTCAAATGCCTGCATATATTCATCCCATGCAGCATCATCAATACCGATACCATCACCAATATAGCCACGACCACCACCAAGGAATCCTGCATTCATAATAGTATAGATAGATTTATCTGTTAACATACCTTGTAGACCTGATTCTGTATCTTGATAAGCAAATTTCTTAGCGAAAACTTTCTCCATATAACCTTTTACAATAGCATTTGGTGTATCATGCCAGTTTGGATAAGAGAAGATAATATAATCTGCTTGACTTACTAGCTCTTGTTCTTTTTTTATCTCAGGTGTTGGTTCACCATTTCCATCTTTTGCATAATAAAATTCTTCTGGCATAAGTACTGGATTAAAGTTCATATCATATAAATCTCTTACTTCAACTTCTACACCATTTTCTTCAAAATACTGCATTGCAGTACGTGCCAAATCGTAATGCACGCTATCTTTTCTTGGGTCACCTATTACAAATAATGCTTTTTTAGCATCTGTATCTTTGAATCCTTTTGGACTGTAAACTTGTACTAATTCTGCTGGAACAATAGATGCTGATGTTGCAGCATCTACTTCTGAAGCCCCTGATGTTGCATCTGCTTCCTCTTTGTTTTCTACTTCGGCTTGTGTCACTTGTTCTACTGGTTCACTCACTTGTGGTACTTGTTCTTGTGCACATCCTACTAAAGCAATTGCTAAACCAGCTGCTAATAATGAAGCTAACATTTTTTTATTCATTTTAAATCTCCTTGTAAATCAATTTATATAAATATTATTTATACCGTTTTAATTGCTCTAAAAAATATAAAACTTCTTTTCTTAGAACTTCATTGTTACGTTTAATTACAGCAATAGTTACAGAAATGGGATTACCAGCAAACGGTATTCTTTTAAGATAACTATTGACTTCTAAATTACAATGCCATTCAGGTGTAATAGCAAAAGAAGGTAAATGAGCTAGTGCTGCTTCATAGGTTTTGATTTGATGTGTCACTAAACTCTTGTTGCAAAATTCCATTCCTAATTGACGCATCTCATAATCTAAGCTAAACATCCCACTAAACAAGATATTTTTCTTCACATGCACAAGTCCTCTTAAATCTCCTTTATTAATCTTAGCCTTTTTGCTTAATTCCCATTGTTCGCTGACATGTACCTTAAGCTCTCCTGTAAAAATTTCTTGCATACATAAGTTTTTGTTTATCAAAAACTGATCTAATTTTTTATATTGAAGAGATGTATAAGGAATAACAGCCATGTCTACTTCTTGGCTCCCTAATTTCTCAATACATTGTTCAATATTGCAATACTCTAATTCAAACTCATAATTCATTTGATTAAAAACCTTACAAACCTCAAAAAAGGCTGGCTCGATTACTTCACATCCACATGAAGCAATTTTAATCTTATTTTCACTAATATGATTTAATAGTTTTTGCTTCGTTAGCTCAAATTGGCTTACTACTTGCTTTGCATAGTGATAAACTTCTATGCCCTCTTTAGTAAGTGTAACCCCTCTATTACCACGAATAAAAAGTTGTCTTCCTATTTCTTTTTCTAATTGAGTCACTTGACTACTTAAATTAGGTTGCGAAAGAAATAAGACCTGAGCTGCTTTAGAAATACTTCCTGATTCTACAATTTCAACAATATATTTTAACTGGTTATACTCCATCTTTTCACCTACACATTGAACATTTTACCAATAACGGTTATATTTTACTTTTTGTTCACTAAAATAGTGTATAATTTGTAACTATCATTTACAACCGCTTGGTTATCCATATATTTTAACGCTATATTTATTTTTTTATATATCAAAGTTTTACCTATTATGTTTTCACTCACTATAAAAAGGCCCTTTATGGATTTATTCAATCCATAAAGGGCCTTTTTTATACTATGTATATCTTATGCTTCTGGGTTTGGTGCGCCAACTGGACAAACAGATGCACATGCACCACATTCGATACAAGAATCTGCATCAATAACGAATAAGCCATCTCCTTCAGAAATACAGCTTACTGGACATTCAGCTTCACAAGCACCACAGCTAATACAATCTTCACTAATACGGTATGCCATAATAAAACACCTCCATTTTTTCTCTTTAAAATAGTTGACCTTTTTATAGGATTTTCTATAAGGTTAACACACCTATAGCATATATTTTTGTAAGGCTAATGTCAAGATTTTTCCATCTTAAAAAGCACTTCATTATTCTACTTAATTGCATAAAAATATCTTATTAAAGTTTTATTTTTTATTGTTAAAAATGCTTCAATTTTTCTCCAACTTTTAAGAGGTGCAGAGGTACCTTCTCTCCCTCTACACCTCCTATTTACTCAGGTCTTCTAAAGTCCCATTTCCCTACTGCTGTTTCATTATCAAATGTATAACTTACAATAGCATCAAACTTTGTTCCATTCTTAGTCTTAAGCCCCTTTAAAGTGCCTTCGCCTTTTTTAAGCAACTGCTTCACTAATGTCTTAGTTGGCTTCTTCCCATAATGTGCAAGTGTTGTATCTTCTTTCCAAATAACAAAGCGGCAACCTGATTTATAACCCATACACCCAAAACCTTTAGCACCTTCAATAATATCACTACCACAAAGTGGACATTTGCCTAAGATTTCTTTTTCACCGTTTCCTTTAATTCCATTTGAAGAGGTATTTTTAGATGTACTTGATTTACTAGTAGATGCTTTATTAGCAGCTACCTTTTTACTCGCTACACTTGTTGGTGCAAAAGCTTCTTTGTTGTACTGGATAGGCGCTGTTCTTTGTGTCTTGATCGTGTCTACACCACTTACCACAAACTTAACAATATGATTCATAAAGGTTTCTTTTTTCACTGTTCCCTTTTCAATATCTGATAGGGTCTTTTCAAGCTTCCCTGTATACTCTAAGTCCATTAACCCTTTAACAGGTAATGTTTCTATGAGTTTCTTACCCTTTTCTGTACAGCGAATATTCTTCTTTTGCATTACTGTATAATGAGTATAACAAAGCTTCTTGATTGTCTCTGCACGGGTAGCTGGTGTACCAATACTAAAACCACTTAAGATAGCATCCATTAAATCACTATCTTCTCCCTCTTCACCTACATTCTCCTCAACGTCATCAGTATCATCATTATTGTCTGCTTTACCTTTACCGTTCTTAAACTGCTTACCGCATGTCTCCATAGCTCTAAGTAAAGTTTTTTCTGTATATGGTTTGGGTGGTGTTGTTGCATGACTTGTAACTTCAGCTTTTGCTACATCAACTATTGTTCCTTCTTCTAAATCAGGCAAAATGACATCTTTAGAATTATCTTTTTCAATTTTCTTCCAACCTAATACTTTTTGAATCTTTCCTTTAGAGATAAATTCTCCTTCTACACCTTCTATTTTTGTAGTGAATACAGTCTCTTCAACAATAGAAATAGGCATAAACTGCATCAAGAAACGATTACGTATAGCATCATAAACTAACTTTTCTTCTCCTCCTAGCCCCGTTGGTACCATATACGTTGGAGTAATCGCACTATGGCTTTCTACTTTTTTACTGTTAAAGACACGTGGGCTTCTATGGAATTTAATCTCATCTTCAAAAGGTGTACCTTTTTTCTGAGCCATAAGTACCTTTTGTACTTTATCTATTAAACTTTCGTCTAACACACTACTTGCTGTTCTAGGATAAGTAATAAATTTCTTTTCATATAAACTTTGAGCTACTTTTAATACTTTGTCTGAAGTAAACCCATTATATTTACTTGTAATATATCCTTGTAAAGCTGAAAGATTGAATAGTGCAGGTGGATATTCATTCTTCTCTACTACATCTTTTTGAACAAGTTTTCCTTGTTTAGCTGCAATGGCTTCTTTTACTGCAATGAGATCATTTTCTTTTTCAAATTTATCTTTCTTATCAACAGTATAGGCCCCTTCATAGCTTTCTTTATCAGCTTTAAAAGTAGCTGTTAGTTTAAAGTAGGGTTCTGAGTTAAAGTTAAGAATCTCCATATCTCTGTCATAAATCATTTTTAATGTTGGTAAAAGTACACGTCCTATATTGAATAATTCACCTTTACCCGATTTATATTTCAAAGTAGCTACAGAAGTTAAGTTAATTCCAATAAGCCAATCAGCATGCTGGCGACTTATACCTGCATCTTGTAATGGCTGCATAGTTTCATTAGGAACTATCTTCTCTAAGCCTTTTTTCACCTCATCTTCTGTCCATTCATTTAGAAGTATACGGTACCTTGGCTTCTTAACCTTCAAGAAGTTCATAATACAGTCTCCGATAACCTGTCCCTCCCTATCGTAGTCACAGGCTGAGATCACACCATCAACATCATCACGGTTAATAAGGTCTTTGATACACTTCATTTGTTTCTTGGCACCTTGATCTACTTTTTTCTTACCTTGTTCCATCTTGATCTTATATTTAAATTGATCCGGTATAAAAGGGAAGTTTTCCATACGCCAAATTTGCATCTTTTCATCATAGTCTTTTGCATCATAGAGTTCTACAAGATGACCAAATGCCCATGTAATAAGATAATCTTCCCCTTCAAAATATCCGTCTTTTCGTCCTTTGATGTGCAGGGCATCTGCAATATTTTTAGCGACAGATGGTTTTTCTGCAATAATGACTCTTTTCACTTAGATTGCCCTCCCATTAATATTTATCTACTCATTTTTTTCTTAGAAATAGTATTGTAACACATAACAAGAGACACTACAAAATGCTTTTATAGTGTCTCTTGATCTAGCTTATATCATACTTAGAAATATAAAAGCTCTAAGTTTGGCCTAGAGCTTTCATTATACTACTTATTTTCTTCGTCTGTGTTATCTGCTTCTACTACTTCTTCTGTAGCTTCTTCAGCTTCTATTTCGTCTTCTTTATCAAAATCTTTAATTGCTACGTATTCTACATCATCATCTTCTTCGCCATAAAGGTCATCTTCTAGTTCATCTTCTAGATCATCATCGAAATACTCATAGTATTCTTCAATGTATTCATCATTTCTTGATTTTAACCATAATACAAGACCTACTAATCCTGCAACTACAGCTAATGCGATTCCAAACCACAAACCTCTATTTGATCTTTCTTTTCTTCTTCCACAACACATGAGTTTTCTGACCTCCTTGACTTTCTTTTTAAATTTACGTTTATTCACTGTTTCATCTCCTTAACACAGTAAACTACTCTTATATACTATTATAACAATTTTCAAATCATATAACAACTCTATATTTATCTGTATTTAATCTGTTTACCTTTTAATAGGTTATCCATTTCATCTTAAAATATGAATTTCAATTGCTATTTCTCGTATATAAATTTATATCTCTAGTATCATTAAATTTATATATTCTATACAAATATTTTCACATGATTGGTTGCTTAAACTAAAGATACTCTCTTTATCATCTGTCCTAATAATTGTATCACCTATAAAATTAAATTTTTCTGTTTTCCGACTTATTGGTTGACAATACATTCCTGGATATTTCCTAGAATTAACTAAAAAACTAATTTGTATACTTGTTTTACATCTTGCTATACCTGGTAATACAAATATTGTACAATGTACATAATATGATCTATTACTTTCTAGCACTATTTGATTTTTTCCCATTATATATTTGATAGAATCTCCTCTAGAAACTATTTTATCCAACAAAGGGACTGTTTCATAGCACTTCACACACATATTTTTTTCTGCACAAATATATAAATAATCTCTAATAGCATCCTTTCCAGCAGGTCCTGTTGGTCCTTGAGGGCCAGTTGCTCCTGTAGAACCCTTTTCTCCTGGGGGACCTGTTACTCCCGTAGAACCCTTTTCTCCTTGTGGGCCTGTTACTCCCGTAGAACCCTTTTCTCCTTGGGGACCTGTTGCTCCTGTAACTCCCTGCTCTCCTTGTGAGCCTGTTGCTCCTGTTACCCCCTGCTCTCCTTGTGAGCCTGTTGCTCCTGTAACTCCCTGCTCTCCTTGTGAGCCTGTTGCTCCTGTTACCCCCTGCTCTCCTTGTAAGCCTGTTGCTCCCGTAGAACCCTTTTCTCCTTGTGAACCTGTTGCTCCTGTAACTCCTTGCTCTCCTCTTGGACCTGTTGCTCCTGTAACTCCTTGCTCTCCTCTTGGACCTGTTGCTCCTGTAACTCCTTGCTCTCCTCTTGGACCTGTTGCTCCTGTAGGGCATATAGGACAAGTTGAGTTAATAATAGTCGTATTCACTTCATTAGTATTTACTACTACCCGCCTTGTATTATTTTCCATATCTATAAAGGTATATTTAAGAGTTCCTGTATTATATATTGTCGTGCCATTTTTTAGATTTGTTGCCACTTGTACTACGAACTGAATATTGATGGATTGTTTTGGTCCTATATCCTTTAATACAATTCCCTCTGAAAGTAATGGACTATTAACTTGTACATTATTAACTATAACTGAATCTACTTGCAAATTCACATCACTTGACAAAGGATCAACAAATAATACTTCTTTGAGCGTTTGACTACTTGTATTAGTAAAAGTTATTGTATAAGTTAATTTATCTCCCGGCTCACATATCACTCTATTTACATTTTTTTGAATATCTGTTACGGGAGTACCTTCTAATTCCTCCAAACGGATATCATCAATAAGATAATCATTACCGTAGGCGGGACCACCTTCACTAATAAAGCTTACCGTTAACACCGTATTACTTGCACTATTAAAAACAGCACCTACTTGTTTCCATGTAGGAATTGAAGTAAGCCCTAGATTTTGTGTCAATAACTTATTAAATATATCTTCTGATCCTGAAATAATTACACGTAGTTCTGGATTAATATACCCTGTAAGTGCATCTAAATTTAATATCCATGTAGAAAAGACATAATCTGTATTTGCCTTTACTGTTACCTGAGTAGTAAATATAGATTGATCAGGATGTCCCCCATTAACGACCATCATCCTTCCTGTTTCATTACCTGTACTATGGTCTGCTGTATTAAACCACACAGCAAAATTCGTATTATCTATAATATTACTTATGGAATACTCTCCATCTACTGGTAAACGATCACCATATTGGACATATTCAAAACTTGTTTCAAAATTGTTATAGGGGGGATTCGCAGTAGGTGGACTTGTTTGAACAGAAGTTCCATTAGGTAATAATCCAAATTCTCCATTTCCTCCTTCTACAATTAAATTTTTTCCCACCGTTACATAAGTATTAAGTGCTAATGGTATATTGGCTACTGGTGAATCTATAAACTGTATGTCTGAAATATCTGATGTAGTTACTGTAATATAAACTGTATTTGGCGTTAAAGACATAATATTTGTCGTATCACTTGGTACTCCATCTATTACAGAAACGTCTGGATCTTGAGGTGTTACTGTTATTGATGTTGCTTTATTCCATTCATCATTTATTGTATTCACTGTATACCCTGCAGCTTCAACTACCCTATATTCACCAGTAGGTATATTATTAAATATGAAATCTCCATTACTATCCGTTTTGGTTATAATGCCTAGTCCTGTAAATGTTCCACTAACACTTATATCTCCCTTTTCTTGTAGAGCCATATAAATATTAGCAACGGCCTTACTATCTGACGTTACCTGTGGTACTCCACTAGGAACAAATGCTACATTTCCCGATATATTCATATACACCACCCGAACCTAAAATTATTTTCTATGATAATATATGAATATTTTTTCACCTTGCTACCTAATACTTACAACCTTGTTCTTTTTATTCCAACATTTATAAATGAAAAATATGAGTACAAAATTAACAAGCCACCTTAAGGTGGCTTATTAATTTTAAACTATTAATTAATTCTTAATAGAAATGGTCGATCATGTAATCCATACCAAGACCTATAGCATAAAACCGCTTCATAAAAGTTATTATATCTAATAGGTGTTACCATATCCCATAAAGCATCATTGCCTGTGCAACCACCTTTTGTTTCACCAATGTAGATGATTTGTGCTTTTGGATTAATGTGTTTTAGAAGTTGAATAACTGTTAAAATAGGTGCTTTTTGAGCACACCAAGAAATTAAAAGATAATCTATCTGGCTACCATATTTTCTAACGCTTTCTATACAATCTAATTGTTCTAAATCTTTAATCCAAAAATTAGTCAATAACTCCTCAGAGTAATCATCTGTTGCATGAATATTAACTCCAAAACTTCTCAAGCCATAGGTAAGACATCCTGTCCCTGCCATAATTTCTAGGACTTTTTTGTCTTTAATAAAAGATGCTAATGCCTTACAAACGTTTTTAGTTACTAGTGTGTAACCAACTATAGGTAACAGTGTCTCTCTATAATCATAACTATTGTAATCTTTAGGTATAATAATAGGTACACCGCAACTATCAAATCCAGCATAGATTTGGTCTGTATAATCAAAAGGAATATCTTCTGGTAAATCTTTATGAAAATAAGTTTTAAAAACTGACGGTACAGGAATAAGGGTTTCTCCTAGTTTGCGTATTGTTCTCATGTCATGCCCTCTTTATGTTAAATTTATCATTAATTTGCTACACTATTTTAGTGTAGCTAGTAAATAAATTGTTCCCTTTCTCACTAATCCATATGCTTATCAAAATATTCAAGTTCAAAATAGACTTCTATTAGTTTAGCTATAATGCTAAAGCGAGTTAATCATCTTATATTGATTAACTCGCTTTTTATAATCTCTATCTATTTCATTTTATTTCATCTAACTTATATGGTGTTACTTGGTATACGTAGTAGTTGAGCCAGTTTGAAAACATAATATAAGCATGAGAGCGCCATTTTACATCTGGTCCTTTGTCCATATCATCATCTCTAAAATAGTGATGTGGCATTTGTATAGGTAAACCTTTATCTAAATCACGTCTATACTCATTACCTAATGTCCAAGGGTCATACTCAGCATGACCTGTTGCAAAAATCTGTTTGCCATCTTTTGAAATTGCTAGTGCTATCCCTGCTTCTTCTGAATCCAATAAAATATCTACGCAGTTACAAGCTTTTACTTCTTCCCTAGAGATTTCAGTATGCCTTGAATGAGGAATAAATACACAGTCATCCAATCCATAAAGAAGTGGTCCCGTGCCTACTTTATAATGTTCAAATACTCCAAAACGTTTTGCTGGCAAGTCAAACTTTTTAATACCATAATGATAATAAAGTCCTGCCTGTGCTCCCCAACAAATATGGAATGTAGAAGTTACATGAGTTTTAGTCCATTCCATAATGTCTGCTAACTCTTCCCAATATGTAACCTCTTCAAAAGGTATTTGCTCTACTGGAGCACCTGTAATAATCATACCATCAAATCTTTCTTCACTAATTTCATCAAATGTTTTATAAAATGTATTAAGGTATTCACTAGATGTATTTTTTGATTCATGTGAAGCTGGTCTTAATAATGTAATATCGATTTGAAGAGGGGTATTTCCAAGTAGTCTTAGAAGTTGGACTTCTGTGTCTTGTTTAATAGGCATTAAATTTAATACAGCTATTTTAAGTTCACGTATATCTTGTTTAATAGCCCTCTCCTCATCCATGATGAAAATATTTTCTTTTTGTAAAATATCTGCTGCTGGTAATTGATTTGGTACTCTAATTGGCAAAATACTTCCTCCCTATCTTTGATACACTTGACGAATTTTTTCTTCTAATTCTTTATTGAACTTATTAAGTTTATCTACATTGCCTTCTTCCCATAAGCCCCAAAACATTTCATAAATCTCATTCATGTCGTCTTGTTCATTGTTCTTAGCAAGTGCTTGCACATTTCCAAAGATGTCTGCTACTACGTTTGATTCTGCCTGGAACCCAGCTTGTGCTTTAAGTACTTCATCTCGTATTTCTGCCATTTCTTGATCCAGCTTATGAGCAGCTTCTGCGGCTTTATTAAGACGCTCTTGAATTGTTTCTGGCATATTTTGCTTATATTTATATCTAAGAGAGTGTTCAATTGTTGCCCAAAAATTCATAGCTAATGTACGAATTTGAATCTCTGCAAAAATCAATTTTTCACCTTGAGCTGTTTGCACAGGGTATTTTATAATCATATGATAACTACGATAACCACTTGGCTTTAGGTTATTGATATAATCACGTTCTTCTACTAAATACATATCTTTGCCATGGCGCTTGCGGATAATTTCTCTTACTGTATAAATATCTTCAACAAACTGGCACATAATACGGATCCCCGCAATATCTTCCATCTTTTCTTCCACTTGATCCAGTGGAATATTTTTCTTTTTAGCTTTCTCTAATATACTTGAAATTTTCTTAACACGGCCTGTCACAAATTCTATTGGTGAATACTCATCCAGGTTAATGTACTCGTTTCTAATCCCTTTGAACTTAATTTTCAGTTCTTCTACAGCTTGTGTATAGGGTGTTAAAATCTTCTTCCAGTTATTAATTTCCACCTATTGTTCACCATCCTTTTGCCTAAACTCATCATTTTTATTATACCTTATTTACGGTAACTTGCTCAACTTAAAATTCTAGTGCACATATTTTCCCAACTTGTCTCATAAATTGTACTAGTTATGTATTTAGATAAGGAGGAAGTCTATGGGTAAAAAAGCACTAATCACTGGTACAATTGTTTTAACCTTAACCAGTTTTGCAACGAAAATACTTGGATTTATTTTTCGTATTTACATGTCCAATATTATGGGGGCTGAAGGTGTTGGATTGTATCAACTTATTTTCCCCATCTATATGCTCATCTGGGCAGCCTCATCTGCTGGCATTTCACTTGCTGTATCCAAAAAAGTAGCTGAACATACAGCTCATGGTAGACATGCAGATGGTATCCGTACATTAAGGTCCGCCTTAATTATTTCTGTAAGTATTGCAACATTTATGTCTGGTTTTATTTTTGTCGCAGCACCTTGGGTTGCAAACTCCTATATACACGAGCCACGTACTGCACTTGCTCTTCGCTATTTGTTTGTATGTGTTCCCTTTATGGCTATAGCTTGTTGTATTCGTGGTTACTTCCAAGGTAGACAAGAAATGGCTGTTTCTGGCCTTGCCCAAGTTGTCGAGCAAATTGCTCGTATGGCTATTATTATCTGCTTTGCTAGTCTTTATATTCCAAAAGGTATTGAATATGCCTGTGCTCTTGGTGCTCTTGGCCTTTGCGCTGGTGAGTTTTGTTCTGCACTCTTTACTTTCACTATGTTTCAACTAAAAAAACGCAAGTTACCACCAAGCAAACCAACATTACCTTACCGCAGCATTATGGGCTCACTGATGACCATCTCTATTCCTATTACTGCAAATCGTTTTCTTACTTCAGCCCTAAGCTCTATAGAAAACATTCTTATCCCTATCCAACTTCAAAAGTTTGGAATGAATAACAGTGAAGCACTAGGTATGTATGGTATGTTTAGTGGAATGGCACTTCCTCTTCTTCTCTTCCCTTCAATGGTTACAATGGCCATTTCAACTGCTCTTGTCCCTGCCATTTCAGAAGCGGTAGCTAAGAACAACACCAGAGTTCTCCATAAAACAGTAAGTAAATCTATACAATACTCTGCTGTAATTGGAATTGGTTCTTGCGTACTTTTTTTAACACTAGGAGATGAAATTGCTATGGCTTGCTATGGCCGCCAAGAAGTTGGAGACCTTCTTCGCTACTTAGCCATTATCTGTCCTTTCCTTTACTTAAGAGATATATTAACTGGTATGCTTAATGGGTTAGGACTTCAACGCTTAACCTTTAAGGGTAATAGTATTGCTTCTGTTATATGCATCGTCCTTATTTTAATCCTTGTTCCACGCTTAGGTATTATTGGATTCGTTGTGGCAATGCTTATTCAGTCTACACTTGTAAGCTGTTATCATTTATGGCACGCTCTCAAACATATTAACCTTTCTGTAGATATTGTAGGCTGGTTCATTAAACCTACTTTAGCTGCTGTAGCAGGTGGACTTACACTCAACTATGTGTTTGACCATCATTTAATGACTCTCTTTAGTCTACGTATCTCTACAGTAATTGGTTCCTTAAGTCTTGCAGCCTTCTACATAGTTTTTCTATTTTTATTCAAATCCATTACAAAAGAAGATATTAAATTATTTATTTAATTACTCTTGGCACTTGCGTCTTGCAAGTGCCTCTTTTTGTTTGCGTTCATATCCTTCATCTGTAAGCTCACAATATACAGTGCCTCTTAAAGCTTCTGGTAAATACGCTTGTTCTACATAATGATTTGGATAATTGTGAGGATAAAGATAGTCTATCCCTCTTCCTAAATCTTTTGCACCACTATAATGGCTATCTTTAAGATATAATGGCACTGTTCCAATATCTCTAGTACGCACATCACTAAGCGCTGCATCAATACCAAGATAACTTGCATTGCTCTTTGGTGCACAGGCTACATAGACTGCAGCTTGTGCTAATATAATACGCCCTTCTGGCATACCAATACGTTCTACTGCAAGCATTGCATTCGTTGCTACGACTAGAGCCATGGGGTCAGCATTACCTACATCTTCACTTGCACAAATAGTAATACGTCTTGCTATAAATTTAGGATCCTCTCCCGCTTCTATCATTCTCGCCAAGTAATGAAGTACTGCATCTTTATCACTTCCACGCATACTCTTAATAAATGCAGAGATGACATCATAATGGTTGTCACCCTTTTTATCATAGTTCAACATACGCTTTTGCATGCATTCTTCCATAACTGCTACATCTATATGAATAAGTCCATCTTCACTTCTTTCTGTAGTCATAGCTGCAAGTTCAATAGCATTCAGTGCACTTCTTGCATCGCCCCCACTTCTAAGACCTATAAATTCTAACGCTTCATCTGTAATCGTACACTTATATACACCAAGTCCACGCTCTTTGCTTTTTAGCGCTTCAATTATAATTTTTTTTATAGCCTCTTCACCTAATGGGCGAAGTTCAAAAATTAAAGATCTAGAAATAAGCGCTCTATTTACTTCAAAATAAGGATTTTCTGTTGTTGCACCAATTAATATAATCGTACCATCCTCTGCATAAGGAAGGAGCGCATCTTGCTGAGCCTTATTAAAACGATGGATCTCATCTACAAAAATAATGGTCTTGTGTCCAGTCATAGCCTGATGATCTTTTGCTTCCTTAACAGCTTCTGTTATATCTGATTTACCACTGGTTGTCGCATTCAAAATAACAAACTTTGCTTTTGTTGTATTGGCAATTACTTTAGCAATTGTTGTTTTCCCCGTTCCTGGTGGGCCATAAAAAATGAGAGATTGGAGCTTGTCTGCTTTTATCGCACGATACAGTAACTTATCTGGTTGTAATATATGTTCTTGTCCTACTACTTCTTCTAGTTTTTTAGGTCTCATACGAGAAGCAAGTGGTGAGTCTACACTTTTCTTATTTTCACTAATATAATCAAATAAATCCATATTATCCACCTCAATTCTTCGAAACATCATTATATCATATTTTTACCATATAGTTATGAAATTAACATGCAGACTAAATTCTATCATTTATTAAATACTGTTGACTTTTCTAAAATTTTATTCTATAGTAGTTCTAAACAAAACTACTAAGGGTGATAATATGCATTTCGAAGAAGCACTTACCAAGTTAGGGTTAACACCTATAGAAGCTACTATTTACACAACACTTTGTAAACATGGTGCTTTAACAGGATATGAAGTTGCAAAACTCTGTGGCATTTCTCGTTCTAATGTATACGCAGCACTATATAGTCTCCAAGACAAAGGTAAATGCTATCTTCTAGACGAGGAACCTAACAAATATATTGCAATATCAAAGGAAGATTTACTTCTTTTAGCCAAAAAAGATTTTAAAGCCATTTATGAAACAATTGATACATTCTATCCTGAGAATTTACTTGTTTCAGATCCTTATATAACAATCAAAGGTTATCAAAATGTTATAGATAAAATTACAAATACTATCAAAAGCTGCAAATCACATTTGTATATTTTGACAACTGCTGACATTCTTGAACAATTTAGGGATGTCCTAAGTGAGATTAGTACAAGTAAAAGAGTCACCATTATTTGTAATTCACATTTAATATTAGGAGAGGCTCTTGTTTATGTTAAAGTCAAACCGCCTCTTGGTTTTCATATGATTGTGGATACACATTGTGTCATCACTGGGGATCTAGCTAATACATCATCACAATGTCTTTATACCACTAATCAATCTCTCGTACGGCTTATGCGAGAATCATTAATCACAGAATTAGAAATGATTCGTCTCACGAATCAATAGGGAGGATTGCTATGCACACTTTACACGGTAATTTTACAACTGATACTCAATTCTTTGGAGGAAACAATGTCTTCGACCTCATTGAAGAATACGGGTCTCCACTCTATATTTACAATGAAGAAATTCTTCGTACACGTTGCAAAGAAATTAAAAACTTAGTTACTTATGAGAACTTTGTTCCACACTATTCAGTAAAAGCAAATACAAATATTCACTTACTTAAAATTGTTAGAGAAGAAGGCCTTCATGCAGATGTTATGAGTCCTGGTGAAATATACCTTGCACTTCAAAGTGGATTCAAACCGGAAGAACTTTTCTTTATTCCAAATAACGTTACAGCTGAAGATATGCGTTATGCGATCAATCATGGTGTTCTAATGAGCTTAGATTCTCTTTCTCAACTTGAACTTTATGGAGAAATGAACCCAGGTAGTAAAGTTGCTTTACGTTTCAATCCTGGTATTGGTGCTGGCCACCATGAAAAAGTTGTTACAGCAGGTAAAAAAACTAAATTCGGAATTAACCAAGAAGATATTGATATTGTTAAATCTCTTCTTAAAAAATATGATTTAACATTAGTAGGAATTAATCAACACATCGGTTCATTATTTATGGATTACGATCCATATATTCAAAGTACTGCTTCTATCTTACACATCGCAGAGCACTTTGAGGATTTAGAATTTATTGATTTAGGCGGTGGCTTCGGTATTCCTTATCATAAACAAGATGGTGAAGCACGCTTAGATATTAAAACACTTGGTCACAAACTCGATGTTGTACTTCACAACTTTGCTGAAAGCTATGGCAAAAAACTTCAATTCCAAATTGAGCCTGGACGCTACATCCCTTGCGAATGCGGACTTATCCTTGGTACAGTTACAAGTTTAAAAGAAAATGCTGGTGTACATTACCTTGGAACAGATGTAGGATTCAATGTTCTTCAACGTCCTATTATGTATGACTCACATCATGATATGGAACTTTATACTACACATGTTGCTTGTACTTCACCACTAACACCTTTTACTGTAGTAGGTAACATTTGTGAAAGTGGGGATATTCTGGCTAAAGACCGTCTTCTTCCTACTCCACATGTAGGTGACCTAATAGGAGTATTAGATGCTGGTGCTTACGGCTTCTCAATGTCATCTTCTTATAACCAACGTCCTCGTACTGCCGAAGTCCTTATTGAGGAAACTGGTAATGTAAAATTAATCCGCAAACGTGAGACACTTGAAGATTTACTTCGTCCTATGCTTGTATAACAAGGATTAATATTAAAAATATAAAAAGAACCTTCTATAGCTAGGAATTTTTCACTAGATATAGAAGGTTCTTTTTTATTATTCATTGCTAACTAGAATACCATTTCTTCTTGTTGTTCTAATCTTTTAGCAATTTTTATAATCTCTTGAAGCTTATTAATAATTTGCTCTGATATCCCATAGGTGTCTTGATAAATTCTCTGAGCTCCTACTAAATCTCCTGTTTCAATTGCACGAATAACATGATGCCCGTTATTATGTAAGGTCTTATGAATGCCTTCAATCGTATCCCATACTTCTTTAATCTGTGGATGTTTAATCTCTAAACCATTATAAAAGTGACCAAACTCACACTTATTCTCATTTGTTTGGATAGCTTCAATCTTTTTATTTTTTAACATTGTTTCTAACTTAATAACCCATTTTTGATGTGCTTTAATCGCTCTTTCAATAACTATTATAAATTGTTCATTTGAAAGTTTTGTATAACCCTCACTCATATTATGGAATATTGCTTTTATCTGGTTAGATACCCCTTCATCTATAGAACTAATACTCTTTGCATACTCATAAGTTTTCTCAGATACTTCGCTTACTTCTAAAGACATTTGATTCATTTTTTCTGTCTCAAGTACAACTTCATTCATCCCAACTGAAATCTCTTGTGCTGACTGATTAATCTCATTTATCGTTGTTGATAAAGTTTGAATTTGCCCTACTGTCATCTCTAGATTACGTCCGCCTTCTTCAAATGTATGATTAACTTGTTCCATCTTTGAATCCATTTCTTCCATTGAGTGAATGGTTGTTTTAACACTATGGATACCATCGGTTGTTGCTTCTCTAATATTTTGTGTAAAGGTCTGCATATCACCTAACTTACTTTTTGTGCCTTCTGCTAACTTTCTAATTTCTTCTGCAACAACAGCAAATCCTCTCCCCTGTTCCCCTGCTCTTGCTGCTTCAATACTAGCATTTAAAGCAAGTAAATTAGTTTGCTCTGCAATAGCTCTTACACCTTCTACAATCTCATCTACTTTATGTGAAAGTTGCTCTAAGACATTAATTTTATCTTCCATAATCTTTGCATTATCGAATACTACTTGTCTAATATTATTGATTTCATTAAGTTGTTGCATATTTTCTTTATTTGTAGTCATAAGCTCTAGTGACTTACTACTTACCTCTTTAAGGACGTGGGTGCTTTCTTCCAAACTCACAGATACTTCATTTATACTTAACTTCGCTTCTTCTACAATTGCCATATTACAATTACTTGACATCTCTAACTCTGCTGCAATATTTTTAAGTCTATTTGCACTAAAGCTCATTGTTACATCAAACTCACTCAACTTTGAGCTTTCTGCTAGAAGTTGGACTGTCATATCATAATTTAGACTATGTACATTCATATATCTATCTACAACTTCTAATACTTTTTGATGCTGTGGGTGGTTTGTTTTAGGTGCTTCACAGCATTTCCCTTTCATATTACTTTCCATATAATCAAAGATACTGCATACTTCTGAACACTTTTTACGTTTGAACATATTAAACGATCTCCTCGTATATTTTATATATTTTATATATTTTCACCTTAAGTCAACCCTACTCTTCCGCTAATATTACTGATATCTAAATTATAAACTAGGTTTACACTCGTTTACAATTATTTTTTATCTTTCCTGTCTCATTTACTTCTATCCTATACATTTAGCTCAACTTATAGTAAAATACATAAGATTAAGTATGATAAAAGGAGATTCCTATGAAAACTTTTGAGCTTATTGCTACTTCTACCTTTGGAATCGAATCTGTTGTTCGACATGAAGTAGAAGAACTTGGCTATGAAATAAATGAAGTTGCGGATGGTAAGATTACTTATATAGGTGATGTTGAAGCCATCGTTCTTTCTAATTTATGGCTTCGCAGTGCTGACCGTGTACTTCTTAAGATGGGAGAATTTAAAGCCCTTACTTTTGAAACACTTTTCAATGAAACTGCAGCTATTCCTTGGGAAAAATGGATTACACCAGATGCTAAATTCACTGTTAATGGTAAATCCGTTAAATCTGCTCTCTTTAGTATTTCTGACTGTCAATCTATCGTAAAAAAAGCTATTGTTACACGTTTACAAAAAGTTTATGGCATTGAATGGTTTGAAGAAACTGGTCCAAGCTATACTGTACAAGTATCTCTTCTTAAAGATATTGCAACTTTAACTATTGATACAACTGGTAATGAAGGTCTTCACAAACGTGGTTACCGTGTAAGCACTGTAGAAGCACCTATTAAAGAAACATTGGCTGCTGCACTTTTACAAATTAGTTACTGGCAAAAAGGACGTATTCTATATGATCCATGTTGTGGTAGCGGTACATTTGCTATTGAAGCTGCTATGATGGCTAAAAATATTGCCCCTGGGCTTAACCGTTCTTTTGCATCTTGTGCATGGCCTCAAGTGCCTCGTAAACTTTGGCAAGAGCTTCGCGAGGAAGCACGTGACCAAATGGACCAAAAAGGTAACCCTATCATCTATGCTTCTGATATTAATCGTAATGCGATTTTAGCTGCACGTGAGAACGCAGAAGCTGCTGGTGTAGGCGAATGTATCCAATTCTTTGCAAAACCAATCCACAAGACTTCTCTTCCTCATGGAGACTATGGTGTTGTAATCTGTAACCCACCTTATGGTGAACGTATTAGTACAAGTCAAGAACTTCCTAGACTTCATAAGGATTTACGTACCCTTATTGACTCTAATGAAACTTGGTCTTTCTATGCTGTTACATCTGCACCTGATTTTGAAAAAGACTTTGGAAAACGTGCTAATAAAAATCGTAAACTTTTCAACGGACGTATTCCAGTTAAATTCTATCAATACTTTGGACCTCGCCCACCAAAAGATGGTGAGAACTTCAAAGTTGTTGAGCCAAATGAGAAGCAACCAATAGAATAAAAAAAGGCACATAGAGCGTGTATACTTACCTGGCTCTATGTGCCTTTTTTATAAATTTTAAAATTAATTATTCTGGAAACACAATTTTAAAACTTGTCCCTTGATTGACTTTACTTGTAATTTCTACTACTCCACCATAAAGCTCTACAATATGCTTAACAATAGAAAGTCCTAGACCTGTACCACCACTTTTACGTGATCTACTTTTATCTACTCTGTAAAATCTTTCAAAAATACGTGGTAAGCTTTCTTCTGGAATACCTATCCCTGTATCTTGTACACAAAATACTTTCTTTCCATCTTCAATATAAGTAGAGATTATTACATTTCCTTCATCTGTATACTTAACTGCATTACTTACTATATTCATAATAACTTGTTTCACATAATCTGTATTGGCACACTCTAGAATAAGAGGTTGCTTAATATCTAGTTTAATTTCTACTTGCTTTTCAGTTGCATTTTGCTCAAGCATTGATACAACTTCTTCGATTAATGGTGTAAAGTTGACTTCACTCCCATCATTATTCTCCATATTTTCAATTTCAGACAGGCATAGTATATCTTGAATTAAGCGATAAAGTCTCTTGGCCTCTATATCAATAATATCGATAAATCTCAATGCTATATCTCTGTTATCAATTGCCCCTTCTTTTAACGTCTCTGCAAAACCTTGTATGCTCGTAAGTGGCGTCTTAAGTTCATGAGATACATTGCTTACAAATTGATAACGCATGACTTCTAGCTGCCTTGTTTGAGTAATGTCTCTTATGGAAATAATAAATCCATATTTTTTTCGTCCTTTACTAATAGGTCCTATACGAAAATGTAAAATTTGATCATTTTTAAGAAATTCACAAGAACCATATACACCTTGTCCCACCGCTTTTTCTATAACCTGCATAACCTTTGCATCACGGATTAAAGCAAGTATAGATTGATTCTTAATAGCATCTCCACCTAATAGTGTTCTAACCTTTTCATTTCCTTCTGTAATATAGCCTTCTTCATCTAAAATAATAATCGCTTCATTTAAATTACTTAATATAGATTCTGCTTTAGTTTTTTGATATTGGAGTTTTCTAATCGTTCTATAAAGTTTTTCCCCCATATCATCTAAGGCACTTGCTAATTGTTGAACCTCTTTTATACTATAATTTTTAACTTGATGAACGTATTCACCTTTTGCAAATGAACTTGCTTCTTCTGTCATATTTTGCATAGGGTCAACAATTTCTTTAATAAATGTTCTGAGTATCCAGTATAGAATAATGGATGCAATAACAGTTATCCCTACTGTCTTATAAATCATCTGAGTACCTAAATGCACAGCTACATTCTTTTCTAGTAAACCTCTAATACTTAACTCTTCGTAGCTGAGATAACTACTACTCATATAAATAAGCGCTAATACCCATATTGCTACCATTACAGGTCCAATAATCTTATTTTTCATGCATTACTCCTTTGTAAAGCGATAGCCTACTCCACGTACTGTTTCTATACAATCCTCTAGACCATACTGTGTTAGCTTAGATCTTAAATAACGGATATGTACATCTACTGTCCTTGTTTCACCATAGTATTCATAACCCCAAATACGATCGAGCAATACTTCTCTTGTCATTACACGACCTTTGTTTTGCATTAGAATTTTTAAAATCTCAAATTCTTTAAGTGTTAGTTCTAATTGTTGATCACCAAAAAAAACTGTATGACTTTCTATATCTAGTCTTAAATCTTTATAATTTAATTCTTGAGCTTCTTTATTTGTACTTTTTTCTATACGTTGATTTCTTCTAACTACCGCATTGACGCGAGCTACTACTTCCCTTACACTGAATGGTTTGGTAATATAATCATCTGCACCTAACTCAAGACCTATAATCTTATCAATTTCTTCCGCTTTTGCTGTTACCATGATAATAGGCATATTTTGAGTTTTAGGATTGCTCCTATACTTTTTAAGTGCTGTCATACCATCCATGTCAGGTAGCATAATATCTAAGAGTGTCAAATCTACTACTTCATCCTCTAAAATTCGATCGGCTTCTTGTATACATGTTGCTGTAAAAACTTTAAATCCATTTTGAGATAAGTTGTAAGCGATGAGTTCAAGAATATGTTCTTCATCGTCTACTATCAAAATTTTTACTTTTTCCATATTTATCCTCCACTCTTGTGTTTACATCTTTTATTATAAACGTAAACTACGTATAAGTAAATTTACCAGACACCTTTTTGAGGACTTTGGATATAATAAGTGGTAGAGAACGAGATTTTCTATTTATTTTTCACATTTAAGGGGGATTTGAAATGTCAAAGCTACTTAGTAAACAAGAACTCGAGGCCCATATTAATCAATTCCGTGATATTTTAGCCCATTTTGATTATAGTCAGCTTAAGAACATACGCTTTTTTAATCTAGAGTCTCTTTATAACTATATGGATACTGTAGAGGGAAATCCTTTTCAAGAACAGTATCAAGCTTTACAATCTGAACTTGATTTTCTTCAACCCTATCTCCCTTTTGTATCTTCAGAACGTGCAGCTCATTTTTTAACTGCTATGTCTAAAGCAAAAGATGATGAAGAAATTGCCGAGATAAAAAAAGACTATACCCAAAAACTTCGAAAAGATTTTATCAATGTCGCTCGTACTATGACGACCAATGATCAATGGGCATCTTTACTTTCTACATGTGAAGAAATTCGCCTTCATAAAGAAGAAAGTAGCCTTGCGAGTTATTAAATTAAATGTATAATAAAAAACAAGGCATTGCCTTGTTTTTTATTATACGCAGAAAGGATTTTTTCATGTCAAATGCTACAAGATTCTATAGTTTAAACGATTTTTTAAAAGAACGTCATGGCGAAAAAGTAATGAAACTCTCATTAGATGGAGGCTTTACTTGTCCTAATAGAGATGGAAAAGTCGCTACTGGTGGATGTATCTTTTGTAGTAGTCGTGGTAGTGGAGACTTTACAAGTTCTTCCAAATACTCTATTACAAAACAAATGGAAGAGAATATTACCTTATTATCTAATAAATGGCCTAACGTCACAAAATATATGCCTTATTTCCAAGCTTACTCTAGTACATATGCCCCTTTACAAGTATTAAAAGAGCAATATGAAGAAGCTCTAAGTTTTCCTAATGTAGTCGGTCTTGCTATTGCAACAAGACCAGATTGCTTAGAAGAAGATCTATTAGACTACTTAGGTGAGCTTAATAAACGTACACATCTTTGGATTGAATTAGGACTTCAAACAATACATTCAAAAACAAGTTCATTCATAAATAGGGGGCATGATCTAGCTTGTTTTGAAGAATCTGTTTACAAGCTTTATAACCGTGGTATAGAAGTCGTTGCACATATGATTATTGGGCTTCCTTACGAAACTCGAGAAGATATACTTGCAACAGCTACCTATATGAGTAAGCTACCTCTTCAAGGCGTTAAAATGCATATGCTGCATGTATTAGATAATGCACCTCTTGGCAAACTTTATAATAAAGAACCATTTCCACTACTTACAGAGGATGAGTATGTAGAAATTGTAGGAGAGATACTCAAAATTCTCCCTTCTCATTTTGTCATTCATAGACTTACTGGTGATGGTGATCGCAACCACTTAATAGCTCCTTTATGGACTACACATAAAACAATGGTATTGAATCATATCCATAAATATCTCAAATCAGAAAATATCTACCAAGGTTATAGATAAACACATATTGTATTTTTCTTAACTTTAATATACAATATATATTAAAAAGCGTGAGGAGGTGGCCTATGTTTAATACTAACGAAGACTTTACAATTAATAAACTTACTGTGCTCTATCTTTTATCAGAAGTAAAAATGCCTCTTACTCTTTCCCAAATCACGCAAATCGTTTTAGAAAGAGGCTACACCGATTATTTTTCTATGCAACAATCACTTAATGAACTTGTTGCATCAAAACTTATCACAAAAGCAACCGAAAATAATGCTTCTAACTTTGACATTTCTGAGAAGGGACTTCAAACATTAGAGTTCTTTGCTTCTAGAATACCAAATTCTATTCGCACTGAATTAGACACTTTTATTTCGAGTAACTGGAGAAAACTTAGAACACAAAGAGATGTAACTGCCGAATATATTCCTACTAAGGAACACGAATATATGGTACATTGTAAAGTTATGGAACACGATTCCACATTAATTAATCTTTCTATCAATGTAGCTTCTAAGAAGCAGGCCATAGCCCTTTGTGAAAATTGGAAAAATAATTCTGATAAGCTTTATAGCGAAATCTTACAAATTATATCAAAATAAACCAGGCTGTCCATTACAGCCTGGTTTATTTTATTGTCCACTTATTTATCTTAACTTTATAATTTGTTTATTAAGCCCATTGTTTATTACATCTACTCTCAGGATCTATTAACCTAGTGAGTACATAATAAAAAAACGTCTAGATTAATATCTAGACGTTTTATATCATCGGGGTGACAGGACTCGAACCTGCGGCCTCCTGAACCCAAATCAGGCGCTCTAGCCAAACTGAGCCACACCCCGAAAATAAGAGCGCGAGACGGGACTCGAACCCGCGACCCTCTCCTTGGCAAGGAGATGCTCTACCAACTGAGCCACTCGCGCATAAACTAATTAATGGCTTGTTCTTTTGACAAGAATTATCTTATCATATCACTTGTATAGAGTCAAGTCCTTTTATCAATTTTTTTCCTATTGATTAAAATAGTCGCTCATTTCCCTAAATATACTCTCAATAGTTTCATCTATATAAATCTTAGAATCTTGCAGGCTTGGTATAGATGTTTGTTGTTCTACTGCTGTCATGTTTTCTTCTGGTAAACTCATAGATACTTCATCTAATACGGATAAATCTAAACGACCATTTTTTAAATAATAACATTTTGACATTTCATTCATCAAATACACACCTCTCTATCTATATTATATTCTAACATTTTTCAAATTTTCTTTCAATAAAATACCAAAAAAAGGAACAAATTTAATTTTTTTGCTCCTTTTCTAAATTATACCCTTTTATTTAATTGTTATGCTTATACTTAAATGTATTTATTAATCCTCAGAGATATTACCTTCACTACTTACTTCTTCTAATACCTCAGCCTGCTCGTTATTATAATCTACAATAACACCATCAAGCATACTCCAAATCTCATCTTTCCCTAATTTACTTACTGAAGAGAAAGCCATAATTCTATCTGTAGGACGAAGCCCTAGCCCTTTCTTAACCATAGCAATATGTTTTTGCACTTGACTACGATTAAGTTTATCTGCTTTTGTCGCAATGATGTTAACTCTCTCATAATAATGTGCGATCCAATCGTACATCATCTTATCATTTTTGCCTACTTCATGTCTAATATCAATAAGTAAAATAACCTCTCTAAGGTTTTCTCTATTACAAAGGTAATCTTCAATAAGTTTACCCCATTTTTCACGCTCTGTTTTTGATACCTTAGCATAGCCATAACCTGGTAAATCTACAAAACGAATTTCGTCTTGTACATTATAAAAATTAATCGTTTGAGTTTTTCCTGGTTGTGAACTTGTTCTTGCTAAAGCCTTACGATTTACAAGGCAGTTAAGAAGGGATGATTTCCCTACATTTGACTTTCCTGCAAAGGCTACTTCTGGTTTGTTCATCTCTGGGAACTGTGACTTATTACCTGCTGTTATAATGAGTTCTGCTTTTGTTACGTTCATTTGTTCCTCCTAAGTATTATGCAAAGACATGCTCAAGTACATCTTCCATTGTTTCAGCATAAATAACTTTTACGCCGTCTAACACGTCTGCATCTATTTCTCTAATATTTTTTTCATTTTCTTTTGGTACAATTACTTCAAAAATGCCAGCACGTTTAGCAGCTAGGATTTTTTCTTTAAGGCCTCCTATCGGAAGTACACGCCCACGAATTGTAACTTCACCTGTCATTGCTATATCATTTCTAACTGGTTTATTGGTTAAAGCAGATATAATAGCAGTAGCCATTGTAATACCTGCTGAAGGGCCATCTTTTGGCACTGCCCCTTCTGGTATATGAATGTGGATATCAATATTTTGATAGAAGTTTTCTTTAAGTTCTAGTTTTTCGCGTTTAGAACGAATAAAACTCATGGCAGCTTTAGCAGATTCTTTCATCACATTACCCATGTTACCAGTAAGCTCAAAACTACCTTTACCATCCATAACATTGACTTCAATAGAAAGTGTATCACCACCAACCGCTGTCCATGCTAAACCACGTACTACACCAACTTGAGGCTTTTTGTTCTTTTCTGCATAATTAACTTTTGGTGCTCCTAAATAGTTTTGCACCTTTTTCGAATTAATAGTCACAGACTTTTTACTTTCTGTAGTCATTTCACGTGTTGCCTTACGGCAAAGTGTTCCAATTTGACGTTCTAAGTTTCTTACACCAGCTTCTCTTGTATAATGTTCAATAACATATTTAAGAGCTTCTTCAGAAATTTTAAGTGTCTTTTTAGTCAACCCATGCTTTTTAAGTTCTTTTGGAACTAAATAACGTTCTGCAATTTGAAGTTTCTCCAGTGATGTATAGCTACTTACTTCTATGATTTCCATACGATCAAGAAGTGGTCTTGGAATAGTAGAAAGTGAGTTTGCTGTGGCTACAAATAGAACTTTACTTAAATCAATTGGAACTTCTAGATAATGGTCTCTAAAGCTATGATTTTGAGCACCATCTAAAATCTCTAACAATGCGGCTGCTGGGTCCCCTCTAAAGTCTCCCATCATTTTATCAATTTCATCTAATAGCATAAGTGGATTATTAGAGTGTGCTTGTGTAAGCGCCGTTGCAAAACGTCCTGGCATAGCACCAACATAAGTTCTTCTATGTCCTCTAATTTCTGCTTCATCACGTACACCACCAAGAGAAATACGTACATAGTTTCTTCCTGTTGCTTCAGCAATAGATTTAGCAATAGATGTTTTTCCTACCCCTGGAGGCCCTACTAAGCATAAAATAGGTGCTTCTATTGATCTAGAAAAGTTCTTAACTGCTAAGAAATCTAATATACGATCTTTAACTTGTGTAAGTCCATAATGATCACGCTCTAATGTATCTTCTGCCACTTTTAAGTCATCTATTTCTTCTGTAGACTTTTCCCAAGGTAAATCTAGAACAGCTTCAATATAAGTCCTAAGCATGCTTGTTTCTGGTGAACTACTTGGTATTTTCATTAAACGATTGATTTCCCTTTCAATCTTTGCTTTAACCTCTTCAGGCATTTGATGTTCATTTAATTTTTGCTTATAACTATCAACATCCGCCTTAAGGCCATCTTTATCGCCTAGCTCTTCTTGGATTACCTTAAGCTGTTCACGCAAATAATATTCTTTTTGAGTTTGATCAATATTGTCTTTTACTTTATTATAAATTTGTTTTTGAATTTTAAGTAACTCTACTTCTTCTTGAAGTAATTCAACTACCTTGTATATACGTTTTGTAATATCTAAGCATTCTAAAACAGCTTGTTTTTTCGCTACTTCTAACGGCATATTGGCAATAATCAAATCTATTACTTCCACTGGAGAGTTACCCCCTAATATGCTATACACCATATCCATTGAAAGTTTTGTATTTAGAGAAGCATAGCTTTCAAATAACTCTCCTACAGTTCGCATTAATGCTTCTGTCTCAAGTGTTACTTCCAGTTCCTCTTCTTCAATTTCCTCTATGTAACCTTCCATATATTCTTTAGAAGTTACTTCTAACAACTTAGCTCTTTTAATACCTTCTACTAGAACTTTAAGCACTGGTGGTTTAAGTTTTACAATCTGTTTAACCTTTACAATTGTCCCTATTTCATAAAGATCTTCATGTTCTGGCTCTTCTAGTTTGGTATCCTTTTGTGTTACAAGTAAAAGCTCCTCATCGTGTAGCATCGCTGCTTCAATCGCCTTTACAGATTTGTCTCTCCCCACATCAAAATGAATAATCATATTAGGAAATACTGTTAAGCCTCTAAGCGGAATTAAAGGCATTTGTTTTCTTTCTGTCATCTCTTATTCCTTTCTTTATTCTCTCTATTTATCAGATGGTTATCATCTGTTTATATATGTACACACAAAAGAATACTTAAAATAAAGTACTCCTTGTGCGTTATTTGCATTAATACATAAGCAACTATGCGTGAAGGATATTTTCTGCCTTTTTGGTAATTGGCATATCCCAAAGATACTCAATAACTTCAGTTACTGTCTCAACTGGAATAATCTCTATATCTTCCTTTAAGAAAGTCTCTTGCATGTTTTCTTTAGGAATAATAACTGCTCTTGCTCCAGCTTTCTTAGCAGCTCTAATCTTTTCACTCACACCGCCTACTGGATAAACATTACCATTAATGGTTACCTCACCAGTCATAGCAATATTCCCAGGTACTGGCTCTTCAAA
Organism: Niameybacter massiliensis; assembly: GCF_001282685.1. Classification (GTDB taxonomy): domain Bacteria; phylum Bacillota; class Clostridia; order Lachnospirales; family Cellulosilyticaceae; genus Holtiella; species Holtiella tumoricola. Next base: position 1,574,450 of record NZ_LN875035.1, read on the forward strand.
AAGAGCTGAGTAAAGGCTACAAAACATAGTAATCCCTGCTGATGGTCCATCTACAGGGATACCTGATGGATAATTAACATGGATATAGTAGTCTTCATAATCTACATTATATTTCACTTTGAGCAAAGTTAATACATTTTCTAAAGAACTATATGCCATACTCTTACGTTTTGCCTTACTTGTACTCATCTTTAACTCTTCTTCTTCAATTACTCCTGTAATATTAACTTTTCCTTTTCCAGTACCCACTTTCTGTGCAATAGATTCTACTTCTAATACCATACCACCAGAGTGTCCCATCACACCTAGGCCATTTACCTTACCTATATAATAGCCTGTATTTAACTTTTTGTGAAGTGCTGGGGTATAACCACCTGATTTTACAATCCATTCTACATCTGTTTTAGCGATTGTAGATGCATGTTCATAAAGCATTTTATTATAAGCCGTTTGTAAGATACTTACAGCATCACGACCATTAGCTGCATATTGTGTAATCATCTCTTTTGCTGTATCTTCAATTGGCATATGCTCTTTTGCAATGATTCGGTCTATAATTTTCATAATTTCTTCTTCATCTAAATCCTTAAAGAAAATCTCTACACATCTTGACCTAAGCGCAGAAGGAATCTCTTCTCTTGACCTGGTTGTTGCACCTATTAGTCTAAAATCTGCTGGAAGACCATTTTTAAATACATCATGTACATAAGTTGGTGTATTTTCATCATATGGACTGTAGTAAGCACTCTCTAAGTAAACTTTACGATCCTCCAATACTTTAAGAAGTTTATTCATTTGAATAGGATGTAGTTCACCTATTTCATCTATAAAGAGTACGCCACCATGAGCCTTGGTAACTGCTCCTGGTTTAGGTTGCGGTACACCAGCTTGTCCATAAGCACCTGCCCCTTGATAAATAGGATCATGCACAGAACCCATAAGTGGATCTGCCACGCTACGTTCATCAAATCTAAGTGTAGTTGCATCAATCTCTACAAACTTACTCTTAGAATTAAATGGAGACATCTCACACTGCTTAGCCATTTCAAGAGCAATACGTGCTGCGGCAGTCTTACCTACCCCTGGGCTTCCATAAATTAATATATGCTGTGGATTAGGGCTGCATAGTGCTGTCTTTAGTGCTTTAATACCATCTTCTTGCCCGATAACATCTGCCTCATCATGAGGGCGCATCTTCTCTGTTAATGGCTCAGTAAGACGTATACAACGCATTCTTTGCATCTTCTCATATTTCTCATCTGAATCTCTGCAAATATTTGTTTTAGTTTGCTTTGTATTTTTAAGTTGTAGTAGAAAGTACAACCCAATGACACAGGAAAAAAAGAACTGTACCCCTATCAAAATTCCATTCATGTTCTAAAATCCTCCTTGAAAATCTGTTTTCTAGATTATTGCCGGAGGCTAAAAAAAATATGCAAGGCAACGTTGCCTTGCATATTTTTTATTATGCTGATTCTCCATCAGATTTTAATGCTTTTTTCTTAGGTGCTTTAGAAGCATCTTTATAGACAATCTCTGGCTCAGCTTTATCTTTAATTGTATCTGCGTTGATGATAACCTTCTCAACATTTTCTGCTACAGAAGGTACTTCATACATTACTTCACGCATAACATCCTCTAAGATCGCACGTAATCCACGTGCACCTGTTTGACGTTCAATAGCAAGATTTGCTACTGCTTCTAATGCTTCTTGAGTGAAATCTAATTCAACGTGATCATAATTAAATAACTTCTGGTATTGTTTGATAAGAGCATTTTTAGGTTTACTTAGAATAAGTTGAAGTGCTTCCTTATCTAAACTATCAAGTGACACGATAGATGGAATACGTCCTACAAACTCAGGAATAAGTCCAAACTTAAGAAGATCTTGTGGTTCAAGAGACTTAAGTAATTGGCCTACACTCTTTTCTTTTTTACTTACAATGCTTGCACCGAATCCCATTGTTTTATGTCCAACACGATTTTCAATGATCTTATCAAGACCATCGAAAGCACCACCACAAATAAACAAGATATTTGTAGTATCGATTTGGATAAATTCTTGATGTGGGTGCTTTCTTCCACCTTGTGGTGGTACAGAAGCAACTGTCCCTTCTAAAATTTTAAGAAGAGCTTGTTGTACACCTTCACCACTTACATCACGTGTAATAGATGGGTTCTCTGATTTTCTAGCAATCTTATCAATTTCATCGATATAGATAATACCCATTTGAGCTTTTTCTACATCATAATTGGCTGCTTGGATAATTTTAAGTAAGATATTCTCAACATCTTCACCTACATAACCTGCTTCTGTAAGTGCTGTTGCATCAGCAATAGCGAATGGTACATTAAGCATTTTTGCAAGTGTTTGTGCAAGGAATGTTTTACCTGAACCAGTTGGTCCTAAAAGTAAAATATTACTTTTTTGGATTTCAACTTCATCGTCTTTATGTGAAGGTGTATTAATACGTTTGTAGTGATTATAAACTGCAACTGCTAAAGCTTTTTTAGCATCATCTTGCCCAATAACATATTGATCAAGATGTGCTTTTATTTCTTTAGGTGTAGGCATATCAAAGATACCACCTGCTTCTTCATCACCTTCAAACTCTTCTTCTATAATTTCGGAGCAAAGTTCAATACATTCATCACAAATATAAACTTGTGGGCCTGCAATCAATCTTCTAACTTGATCTTGACTTTTTCCACAAAATGAACATCTTAGTTGTTTTGTATCATCAAATTTAGTTGGCATGCTCCACCTCTTTTCTAATTATTTTTTTGCACTGATTACTTCATCAATGATACCATAAGCTTTTGCTTCATGAGCATCCATGAAATAATCTCTTTCTACATCATTTTTAATCTTTTCAAGAGGCTGACCAGTATTTTCTGAAAGCATTTGATTCATTTTAGCTTTAGTTTTGATAATATGCTGTGCATGAATTTCAATATCTGTAGCTTGGCCTTTAGCGCCACCAAGTGGTTGATGAATCATAATTTCTGCATTTGGAAGAGCAAATCTTTTTCCTTTAGCTCCCCCTGCAAGTAAGAACGCTCCCATACTTGCTGCCATCCCCATACAAATAGTGGATACATCACATTTGATATATTGCATTGTATCGTAGATTGCCATACCATCTGAAATAGAGCCACCCGGACTATTAATATAAAGCATAATGTCTTTATCTGGGTCATCTGCTTCTAAGAATAAAAGCTGTGCAACAATCAAGTTAGCAGTAACTTGATTAACCTCGTCTCCTAAAATGATGATTCTATCTTTTAATAAACGTGAATAAATGTCGTATGAACGTTCTCCTCTATTGGTTTGTTCTACAACTACTGGAACTAAGCTCATTTTTCACCCTCCCAACGCTTTCTATTTTGCTTTTTTGTATAAATATTATTTTGCTTCTACTTTTGCTGTTGATGTAATAAGGTCAGCAGCTTTTTGTACTCTAAGGTCTGAACTTAACATTTCTCTTTCGTAAGCACCGAATGATTTTTTAAGTTCTTCTACTTCCATTTTGTAACGTGTAGCAAGTTTTTCAACTTCTGCCATTACTTCTTCTTCTGTTACAGTGATTTCTTCAGCTTTAACGATTGCTTCAAGAACTTCTCTTGAACGTAATTGGAACTCAGCATCTTTTCTGAAGTTTTCACGGAATTTATCCATGTCCATACCTGTAAATTGTAAGTATTGAGCTAACTCAAGACCTTGTTGACGCATACGCATTTCGAACTCTTTAATGCTTCTATCAACTTGATCTTCAATCATGTTGTTTGGTACTGTAAGTTTTGCATTGTCTACAGCTTGTTGAATAGCTTGGTTTTCAACTTCTGCTTTGTAGCTAGCTTCTTTTTGTGTTGTAAGTTTTGCCTTAATATCAGCTTTATAATCAGCTAATGTTTCAAATTCTGAAACGTCTGCTGCGAAATCATCATTGATTGCTGGAAGTTCTTTAACTTTAATTTCTTTAACTGTTACTTTGAACATAGCTGGTTTACCTGCTAAATTTTCAGCATGATATTCTGCTGGGAATGTAACGTTAACTTCTACTTCTTTACCAATTTCAGCACCTATTAATTGATCTTCGAAGTTATCGATGAATGATTTTGAACCGATTACAAGTGCATAATCTTCACCTTTACCACCTTCGAATGCTTCACCATCTACGAAACCTTCAAAGTCAATGATTACTTTATCTTGTGGTTGTACAGCACGGTCTGTAACTGTAATTTCACGTGAATTTTTTTCTGCTTCAGCATTGATAGCCATATCTACATCTTCATCGCTAACTTCAGCTTTTGCTACTTCTACTGTAAGGTTTTTGTACTCACCAAGTTCAACTTCTGGTCTAACTGTGATGTGTGCAATATATTTCATTCCATCTTTTGACATTTCAGCTACTTCAACATCTCCTTGGCGAAGACGTGCTGCCATATCAATTTTGTTTTCTTCTACAGCTGTTGCTAATGTTTCATCAATGATGATATCAGCAGCTTTATTGAAGAATACTTCTGGACCATACATTTTTTCGATCATCGCTTTAGGTACTTTACCTTTACGGAACCCTGGCATATTGAAATCTTTTTTCATTTCATTATAAGCTTTGTTAACTGCACCTGTTACTACTTCTTGGCCAACTTCTACTGTAAGTGATACAATGCTATTTTCTAGTACTTTTACTTCTGTATTCATTAAAAATGATCCTCCTTGGATTTTAATATTCATTACGTTTAAGCGTAAATATTGCATTATAAATTAACATTCCGTAATTATAGCATAAAAAATCAAAAAAATCTACTCGTATTCCTTATTTGTAAAATTTTATTCAGTAAAGTTCCAAGTATTACATATAGTATGTGCGTATGAATTCATTTATAATCAAGTTATGTGATGTTTTGTACGTACTCATAGAAAGGATAACCTTTATGGATGTTAGCTTTAAACACATTTATATGCAAAATATCTCTCCTAAACTTATGGGCATCGATTTGTTCTTAAAGACCAACGATGCGCCGTATGACCCAATAGAGGTTGCCCTTATCTTAGGTATGCCAACACAGGAAATAACGGACATAATGAAGGAGCATAGTATTGCTACTATAACACTTGTTGATTTCTTTACAATTGTGTCTCATGCTTCGAGTTATATATGTAGACTGATACAGCGACAATGGAAATACGCCTTATCGCCAACTTATACACCTGAGATGATTGCTTATATCTATGAACTTAGCTTACAAAAAGTTCAAGATGCTTTTCAAACTCTTGGTAAATGCTACATAGCTCCAGATGAAATCATGGATGTGTTCACCCACATTCCAACTACAATTCTTGTTTTCGGTAATTAGACTAAGTGATGGTATGAAGTCGTAAGGGCTGTTACAGCGATGCTGTAACAGCCCTTGTATTATAAATATATCCAAAAAACGGTATCTTTATGCTATTTGATAAGCATAGCCCCCTTAATCTCTTCAGCTTTATCCACTCCTTTAACAACTTCAAGTAGCTTAAGCGCGAATTTCAAAGAGGCCCCAGCCCCAATACCTGTTACAATTTTATTACTTACTACAGTACGTTCTTCACTGTGTGTTGCACCATATAAAAACTGTTCAAATCCAGGATAACATGTTGCTTTTTCCCCTTCTAAAATTCCAAACTTTCCAAGCACACTTGGCCCCGCACAGATTGCTGCTATCCACTTATCGGCTGATTTAAACTCTAACACACGAGCCTTAACAAGTTCACTTGCAAAAAGATTGTCTACACCTGGAAGTCCTCCTGGTAATACAACCATTCCTATCTCATCATAGTTAATATCTTCTGCTTTTTGATCCATCTGCACTTTTATTCCACGTGCACTTGATACAACATCTCCATCAACACCTGCCATGATGACTTCTACACCACCTCTTCTTAATATGTCGACTACACTAAGCGCTTCTACTTCTTCGTATCCTGTAGCAAAAAATACAACAACTTTCATTTATGTCACCTCTTCATATAGATTCAATTTCTATCCCCTATCTTATCACAGCTAAATCTGCCTCACAACGCATCATGTAGTACAAAATACTATAATTGTCTTATAAAATCTATCTATTTTTTTGTCTATTTTCTGACTACTTAATATGATACAATGAAGTAAAGATTTATAAGGAGGAGGTAGTAGTTATGGAGATTGAACGTAAATTTTTGATTAAAGAACTTCCTGACCTCAATGCATATACTTGTAAGAAGATTAAACAAGGATATATTTCTACTGACCCTGTTATTAGAATTCGACAAATGAATGATACTTATTGCGTATGCCTTAAATCTCAAGGTCATATGATTCGTGAAGAATTTGAACTTGGTATTACAAAAGAACAGTGTGATGCACTGTGGCATAAAGTAGATAATACTCCAGTGGAAAAAACACGCTACTTTATCCCCCTAGATGGAAACCTTACTGCGGAATTAGATGTGTATGCTGGTCCCTTAGACGGCCTTCTAACTGTTGAAGTAGAATTTCCATCTCAACTAGAAGCAGCTAACTTCATAGCACCTGGTTGGTTTGGTGCAGATATTACTCACGACAATCGTTATAAAAATAACCATCTTTCACAATATGGTTTACCAAAATAGATAAAAGCCCCAACTTACGAGCACAGCTCTTTGTTGGGGCTTTTATCTATTTAAATACAGTAAAACCAATAATCATTAACAGTATTCCTACTAAAATTATCTCTATAACAGATGAACTATTTTGATCTAATTCATTTTTGTCTCTACGAATTTCATCTGTTTGACTCTTAAAGCTCATACTTCTAGCATAGAGATATTGAAAGTCTGCCCTTCTGCCCATATCCCCAAATGTGTTTGATCCTCCTATAAAAATATAGACTACACCAGCAATAACAAAACCATCTTTTAAAGAAAATGTAAAGAATTGTTCTGCCACTAAAATAGCTAAGGAAGTTAGTAAGAATATAATCCCCAATTTTAATATATACTTAAATAATTTTTGCCCCTTCTTATTCACATATTCCCCCCTTCCTGGTGATAAAATTTTATCTATGCCATCCATTAAAGCTCCAACTTTGTATTGTTCCGTCTTTAGTCCAACCTACCCTACTTATTACTGCTTAATAACATTATAAAGATATTTTATACAAAATCATTTATACAATTACTCTCTTATAATATCATTATTCTTATCTCTTACCAATACAAATCTCTCACTTACTTCAAATAAAAAAGAACTGCATTTTAATACTCACAGTTCTTCTTACTTAATTTTTCTCTTTGCTAAGTTTATACAATTGATAAGCATTAATCACTACAATTGCCGCATTAGAAATTACAACTGGATAAGCACCTACTAATACACCATAAATAACAAAAAGTACACATCCTATACTATTAATCACTCTAAGCTTGACCATATTAGTCATAAGTAAAGAAATAACTATACCTACTGATGCTGCATAGCCTATCCACTCAATCCATCCACCAAACATATACATCATCCTATCTTATTTTTCTAAAGTAACCTCAATCTTAGTATGTGCACTTTTATTGGCGACATGCATAAGGTTTATTAATAGTCTATGATATAATAGAAAATAAATAGGGAGGGATTATATGGAACAACTCTATACTAAATATGGCAAAAAAAATACCTTTATATTTGGGGTTATTATTACATTTATCTTAAGCCTTTTCATAGGTTTACTTACACAATATTTTAGTCGTACGTTTCGCTTCGAAGACAAAACATTTACACTAATCAAACAGACTAATACACATGCTACTTTTAAAGATTCCTATAATAACTTATTAGAAGTAGATAGCGAACCTTATTTATTCAATACCTACAATACACTCCTTCATATTAATTACTTGGATAAAACTATAACTTATAATAGCTTAGACTTAGATGAAGGCATTATTATCACTTTATCAGATGGATCTATCCACAAAAGAGACGTCTTTGGTATATACCTTACTAATTCTACTCAAACTACGTCCTCCATACCTACCGAAGTTATTCTTTTAGATAAAACTTTTCATGTATTAAATAATAATCTTTCTACTAGTATTTTAGTATGTTTTAATATCTTAAGCCTTATCTTAAACTTAATTGGACTTATGAATATTATTTATCCTGAAATATGCTGGAATATTCGATACTGTATGTCTGTTGACGGTGGAGAACCCTCTGATTTTTATATTGTTTCAAGTAGATTGGGTGGTTATCTTTTAATTGGCTTTTCTATCTTTTTTCCTCTTCTTCCTCTATTCACAAGTAACTCTTAATTACCAGAATTACTATAAGGGTCACAGAATAGCAGAATATCTATCTGTGACCTTTATACTAAATAATTCTATTCTCCACCTAGTAACCTATAATATTTAGGTACCTTTTCTATACTACATTTCGCACAATTTTTTTTTGCATAACAATCACACTTAGGCTTGCCACAAGCTTGGTGCATTCTTTGCCATATTTCTTCTATAGGTTCCTTTAGCACATTACCATAGCTTGCATAAATAAAATCACATGCTCTAAAATTACCTTTATAATCAATATAACTATGCTGTACACCTGCTCCACACCCATACTGTTCCTCTGATTCTACATATGGAAAGACTGATGTTTTTGGATAGTCTGGGTTATTATTGAAGCATACATGCAGCTGAATAAGTGCCTCTTTTTCTTCTTTTATCAATACCTCATCTTGTTGTTCTTCTAAGTTTCCACATGGGATAGGTTCTACTATTCTTAGTTCATGAATACCTTCTTTTTTCAAAAACTTTGCAACCTCATGAATCTCACCACTTTGTAACATTTCTCTTGTGCAAACCACTTGCCCCATTGTATAAAGTCCTGCATCCTTTGCATGACGAATAGCATCTAATGCAATTTTGTGTGCCCCTTCATACCCCCTCTTGGCATCATGCTCTTGAGCCTTTGTACTATCAAAGCTAATAGCAACACCAAATAGGCCAGCTTTTTTAAGACTTTCTGCTCTTTCCTTTGTAAGTCCATATCCATTAGAAAACATAAGTGTCATACTTCTTTTATCTATAGCCTGTATAATTTCTTCTAGATCTTGCCTTACAAGTGGTTCTCCACCTGTAAACCCTATAATACCTACGCCTAAACGCTGTAATGCTTGTACGATTTGAATCATTTCCTTAGTTGATAAGTCACATTGTGGCTGTCCCATCATTTCACTTGCACTACAATGCCAACAGTTATACATACATCTTTTAGTTACAGCAACATATGTAGAAATAGGTGCAAGCCTTACCCCTTTAACATGGTTAGTATAAAACTCAGCCCCTTCTCCAGGTACATTTTGAGCTATACATTTAAATGATTTACTATTTACTGGTGGTAAAAATGCATTAACGATATACTCTCCATCATGTTTAACAATACGTTCATTTTTAATAACATTTAAAGAACAATTAATTAAGTATTTTAATTTATAATTTGAGTTTTCTTTAAATCTTCTATGCAGATAAAAAAAGTTTTCTACTGCCCCTTTACTAAACAGCATCGGTATTATCTTTATCAATGATTTTAATTCCATATGATCTCCCTCTTACTTTCTAAATACACCCCATACAAAACTATGGGTAATCTGCTTAATTTTTTCTTTTTTTAACTCTATGGCAAGTTGATGTTGAATACTTTCATCCTTTAAATCTATCATACAGTCAAAACCTGCTAAGGCACCTGTATGGGTTACCCACCTTACAAGTTTTCTCATATCGTTAAATTGGAAAATCTGCCTTCCTTGCACTACTTTTATCTCTTCAAAGCCCACACTTCTAAACCATTTACCAAATATATGCTTATTCTTTGGATTAGGTAATGCTAACATAATTTCTTTTATAGCTTTTGGTTGCTTTATAAGTAGCTTAGGATAGACTTTTCTTATTTCAGGCAAAGTCTCCTTTGTATTCACAATCACCCCAAAAGTCCCTCCTGGCTTCAAAATGCGATGGACTTCTTTAATTATCTTATGTGGATTTTGATATTTGATCGCCCAACAACATACAACCATATCAAACCTTCCATCTGGTTGAGTATGCAAGAAACTCAGCATATCTTGCTCATAATATATAGCATGCGCAATCTGTTTTTCTCTTGCTTTTGATAACATGCCTCTTGATATATCTACTAAATGAAAATAAGCATTCTTATATTTTCTAGCCAGTTGTTCACTATTATATCCAGTTCCACATGCAAGATCTAATATACTCTCTACATCTTCATCACTGTTTTCTACTAGCTTTTCTAAAACCTTATCATTATGTACATGCATTATCTTTAAAAAATAGTTTTCATAGTAGTCACTCACTTTTGTATACGCTTTTCCTATGTCTTCATAATGTACAATTTTTCTTTGTAATCCCAACTTTCCTAACCTTTTAATGAGTTCAAAATATTTCATATCTGCTCCCTCTTTTTCCCTTGATATAGCATTTCAAACGAACTTGGTGCTATAAAGTTTATTTCATCAAAATACTTTTCACACAGTTTTCTTAAACCATCTTTCGAAAATCTATGACACTTCTCAAAACACAATAATTCAAAGCACCAGATAATCTTAGCAATACACTGCTTTCCATTAAACTCCCATATCAGAATTTCTCCCCCAGCTTGTAGATACTCTCTGCTAAGTGCAATAATTTCTTCTGGATTCTTTATATGATGTAATGCATCTCTTAGAATTACTCTGTCAAAAGTATTCTTTTTTAATATTCCTTCTAAATCTTGTAGGGTGTTGGCATAAATATGGATATGCTTATTTTTTCTGCTCACTTGATTGATCATCTCCTGACAAGGATCTACAAGTGTTACATCTGCACCCTTATGTTGTAATAAATTAGCTAAAGTACCAGTTCCTCCACCTATATCTAAAATCTTCTTTCCTTTTACTGTTCCTAGATGTTTCAAAATCTCTTCATTGGTATCTAACCGAAACCGCTTCATAAAACTATCATAGATACCTGCATAATTTTTAAATAGATAAGACATGCCTTCTCCTAACTCCTCATTATCACTCTACTATAAATTGTTTCTTATCTCTATTATATCCTTTCATCACCATCGCTTCTAATCTATTTAAAATATTTAATCTTTTTGTAAGAATATATAACATGTTATTTTTCACTAGTACTTGATTTATAAATCTTATAATCATAATATAAGTATGTACTATAATATAAAAATTTAGAAAGAGGAGACCTATGCAAAAACTCAAAGACTTATCACTGAAAACAAAGATCATTACCATTACTTCAGTGATCATATTGGCAATCTGCTTGATTATCAGCAGTATTTTCTACAGCAACATGTATCATCACACAGTCAATATGATGGCAACTGATGCTCTAAACATTGCTCAATCCGCTACTTTATTAATCGATGGTGATGAATTTGAGCACTTATCTCTTAACCAAAATCCTGATTCCCCATTTTATACCCAAGTAAGAGAAAAACTTCAACATCTTAATCTGAATATAGGAAATGGTATGCTTTACACTCTGGCAAACTTAACTACAGATAATTATACCTATATTATTGATGGTAGTGATGCTTACGTAGATTTAGGATATGAACAAACAAAAAATGACTTTTCTAAAGAAGCTCAATTGACTTTTGAAACAGGAGAAACTCATACAAGTGAACCTTACTACGTAGATACTTTCTCCAAATATTATATTTCTGCTTTTGCGCCTATCTTTAATAGCAATAAAGAGGTTGTAGGAGTTGTAGAATATGATTATGAAGGTGATGAATTAACTGCTAATACAAAAAAACTTACCTCTACAATTATCATTGTAACAACTGTATTAATTTTGCTTTCTATTGGTATTAATTATATCATTCTTACTTTCTTCTTTAAGCCAATGCGTTCACTTGTTGAAAGTATTCAATCCTTAGCAGAAGGTAATCTCCTTATTTCTATTGATGCTTCAAAATCAGATGAAATAGGAAAAATTAATAAAGCATTATATCAAACGGTGCATGCTTTAAGACATATGGTTACTGGTATTCAGCAATCAGCTACTCAAGTTTCTCAAACTTCTGAAAGCATTCTTGTTAGCTCAACTAATGCTACAATCGCTTACGAAGACTTAGCACAATCAACTAGTGAAATTTCATCTATTTCAACTCAACAACTCTCTGAAACAAAGAATATAAAATCTATACTCGAACAACTTAACTCAAACATTAATACTATTTCATCTAAAATCAATATTGCTCATCAAACTGCCAATGAAACAATCACACATACCACTCAAGGTTTAGATGCAGTTCAAACGACTCAATCTAAAATGGAAAATATCGAAGAAGGTATTAACCATACTCACGCAATCATCCAAAACCTTTCTACCAATATGGTGAAAATCCAAGGTATTGTAACAACTATTTCAGGTATAGCAGAACAAACTAACCTCCTAGCTCTAAATGCTGCTATTGAAGCTGCACGTGCTGGAGAAAGTGGAAAAGGATTTGCTGTTGTTGCAGATGAAGTTAGAAAGCTGGCTGAAAACTCTAATGTCTCTGCTAATGAGATTGTCGATATTATTGGCTACATTAATTCTCTTACTTCTACACTCTCTACAGCTATTTCTGAATGTGTCGACCATACAAAAGAAGGAAAAGATGCTACAACACATGTACTTAATTCCTTTGATGTGATTAAACATTCAAATCTGGATAATCAACATAAAATAGAAGAAATTAAAGAGACTGCAATGAGCATTGTTACTTCTATAGGTATCATTACTGATAATATGTCTACATTAGGCAATGTCTCTCAAACCATTGATATGAATACAATGAACTTAGCAGCTGTTACCCAAGAGCAAATGGCTACTTCTGAAGAATTTAAATCTATGGCCGAAGTCCTTCGCCAAGAAGCTGAAAATCTTCAAACAAATATTATGAAATTTAAAGTATAAAAAGGTTATTGCAAAATGAATAAGTACTTTTATTAATAGTAAAAAGAGCTCTAAAACTAATTAAATTTCTAGTTTTAGAGCTCTTTTATTCATTGAGACTAATAATTATGTGACAGCCTCTTAGTTAACTTCAACGCCAACTTGTTCTTTAAATGTGTCAAGGCCTACACGGTCAATGTAGTCTCCAAGGCGTTCATGTTTTGCCCCATTATCAGCATATACAGCTACAATTTTATCAATAAGTGTAAAGAGATCCTCTTCTTTTACAAGCGGTACAAGTAGGTCTCCCAATCTTGGTCTACCACCACCTTTACCTCCTACATAAACACGCCATCCATTTTTCACACCAATAAGACCAATATCTCTTGTATGACTATCTGAACAACTATTAGGACAGCCACTTACACCTATTTTAAGCTTATTCGGTAAGTTTTGACCATGATAAATACCATCTAACTTAGCACCAATAGCTACTGAATCATTAAGCCCTCTTTTACAAAATGTAGTTCCTGGGCAGATTTTAACACTACGTACACAAAGCCCAATTGCAGCTCCTGGCTTCATTCCTAAATCTTCCCACACATCATCTATATCATCCTCTTTAATCCCTACAAGGGCAATACGTTGAGCACCTGTTACTTTAAGTGCTGCTACATTATACTTATCTGCTACATCTGCAATTTTTCTTAATTGTTCTGGCGTTACAAGCCCACCTGTTAAGTGAGGTGCTATTGCATAAGTTTCTTTATCGCGTTGAAGCACGGCACCTTTTTCTAATAAATCAGCCATTGTTGTCCTCCTTATATCGTCTTTTTATTAGTATAGCAAGTCTATGAAAATTTATTTATATCAAATTTTCTATCTTTTTTATCTATACTCATATAATAATTATAATTAAATCTCATACTATCTTAAAGTCTATATATGCACTAAATTTCATCTCTTAACAACTCTATTATTGGTACAAACATCTCAATTTAAAATGGAAAATCTTGAAAATACAAAAGATCCCTCTTGTTCGGGGATCTTTTGTATTTTATTTAATTCTTTCACTTCTTTATTTTGCTACAGGAATCTCTAAAAATGTCTCTGCTACATTCACTGTAAAGTGAGTTGTAGTAAGTGGTCTCATTGTATACTCAGCATCTGTAGAATATAAAATAAGCCCTAATTTATGCCCTGCCTTCACAGTATAATCCATAGGTTGCATATCTACTGTAAATGTATATTCTGTACCTGGTTTAATCGGATCTACACGATAAGGTGCCACACGGTTTTGCGCATCCATCCAACCACGTGAAATGACTTTAAATGTAGATGGCTCTGATTCCATTACAAAGTCTACTATATCATCTGACCCAGCATTACCACCATAGATAATGCCATTTGGTACAACTACTTCTGTGTCAATTGTAGGTCTATATTCTGTTCCATAATCTACAAGCATTGCACTAATAATACCTGTTGACTGATCAAGTGCTGCTTTAAGTGTTACATTAATTGTCCCACTTATTCTCATATCTTCCTTTAAAGGTTCTGTTACATAAGCTAGACGATCAGCTCTTGCCTCTTCTGGAGTACCTACTATAGTTTGTCTCCACGCTAATCCATCTTGAACTGCTCTATCATATCCTGATATTGAAAGATTATCTACAAAGCTTTCCTTCTCCGATTTAGAAGAAGGATTAGTTGTTAATGCATGTATTTGACCTCCATTATTTAAATAAAGTTTTAGAGTCTCACCTTTAACTGGCCAGTTATCAAATGTTTCAAATTCTAAATTTGTATTGTTTTGGATTGTTACAGGTGCAATGTCTTCCATTACGTTATTATCAATCTCATAAAGCCAGTAATCAAACCAACGATTCATCATATCATTAAAATCAATACCTGCTAAATTATTGATACTAATATGTTCACCTTGATGTAATACCATTTTACGTGGTACATCATTTTCTTCTAAAGCTTTCCAAAGCATATCAAATTGTTTACTCTTTACATTCCAATCATTTAAACCATGTACAATAAATACACTTGCTTTAATTTGGTCCGCGTTATTTAAATAATTTCTTTCATCCCAAAATACATTGTAATCACCTGTTACACGATCTTGTTCCATACGCATTTGATCCATTGCACGTTCAAACACAGCTTTTACACTACTATAATCTTCTGGATCAAACATTCTACTCATACAATAAATAGCTAATAAGTCTGTATCATCACCTTGCCATCCTTCACCAGCTAAGTTTAATCCATTTGTTCTGTAATAATCGTACCAACTACTAATCGCTGCTACTGGTACAATTGTTTTAAGTCCATCAACACCTGTTGCAGCTATACCAATTGGTAAAGTTCCTCTATAAGAACGTCCTGACATTCCTACATTTCCTGTAGACCAATCCGCTTTTACTTCTATATTATCTGTTTTATTTGTAAATGCACGTGCATCTCCATTTAACCAATTGATAATGGCTACACCTGCTGCTATTTCATCTGCTGATCCTGTATCTACAATCCCTTCAGAGCCAATACTTCCAAGCCCACCAGCTGAAACAACTGCATAACCACGTGCAAAGAAATAATCATACCATCCATCAAAATCAAACTTCTCAAGTTGTCCATGTTCAGCTTGTCCTGCTATCTTGCGTGGTGCTGGAAGTTCTTTTTCTTCTGGTTTATAAGTTACATCTCCAAGAGTTGTTTCTGTTCTTTCACTTACTGTAAGGTCTTCATCTACGTTATGTAGATCATATAAATCGTCATTTGTTCCACGCTCATATGGACTAAGTTCAAATACAACTGGTACTTGCATCCCTTTTTCCGTTTCAGCAGGACGTTTAATCCAAACCTCAACTAAATCAAGTTTTCCATCAAAATCTGTATCTGTTTCTACTTCTACATATACTTTTTCATAAATCGCTTCATCGTGCTTAAAAATAGGTTGAGTTTTGCCATCAAAGACTAAAGCCTCTGGGATATCTTTATTGGTGTTATAATCACTCAAGAAACCATCTGCTAATAAAATCTCAAAGTATTCATGACCTTCTTTTGTTTTAGACTTAAGGCAATTATTTAATACTCTTGCTAAATCTTGATGTGTAAAGGATTTACTGTGAGTTGGCGCAAGACCTATAGCATCAGCAAAAGTAATCACTGTCTCTTCATTAAAATCTACACCTTTCTCATAACCTAATAACTGAAGAAAAATTTCATAGAACTCTTTTTCAGATATTGGTTTAGAATGAGCTAAATGAGCCATTAACTCCTTATATTTGCCATCTAATGAGATACCTAGTTTCAATAAAATAGCATGTAAGTCATTACCCGTTACTTTCTTTTGGGCAAATTGAGCTGTTAGCCCCTCTTTGTCTCCAACTATTAAGCCAATATTATTCATAGCCAACATATCCTCACTTATTGATTGCTCAATACTGGATACATTTTGTCTTTCACTTGCATACACTACCGGAAAAGATGAAAAAGTAAGTGATGTTACAAGTGCTAATAATGCAAATTTTCTCATGATGTCTCCTTTATTTATGTTTATTTTTATATTTTAGTCCAAATAATTATATCATCTATTCTATTTATGTACACATTTTTTATAAACTTAAGTATATTTTTTTAAGTAAATATGCCGTTATAGATACTATTTCATCTATAACGGCATATTTGCTCCATTAATTTTATTTTTTTAATGTAAACACAAGTTTCTGATCCATTACTACCCAATCAGCAAACATCGAAAAATACTCATACGGTACATAAACACTACCTTCTATAAACTTCGGTGCAACGCCTACACTAAACGGTGCAGACATTCCTATTGCTTTTACACTATAGTAATTATACAAATCTGTTCCTATCTGCACTTTGGATTCTATCTCATCATTGTTAAGTGTAGCTGTATAAGTATCTGCATCCCATGTTACTTCAAATCCCATTGCTTCCGCTACATCTCGCAAAGGTAGCATGACTTTCCCTCTATAATATTCTATTGATTTTACTTCTACTACTTTCTCATCTATTATAACTTGTTCTATTAATTTTTCTTTTAAAATTTTATAGACCTGCTCCATATTGATACCATTATTCTTTTTAGCTTTGTCTAGTATCTCTACTTTCTCTTCTATGAGCATGTCTTCTAACCATATTTCCATTGGATATTGAGTCAAATCAATCAACCCTAATTCTTGTGCCTTTTGCATAGCAGACATTGCATAGTGTGTATCCATTATAAGTGGTAATTCTCTACCTGTACCTGCTTCAATTAAAATAGTTATAAACTCTGCCCTTGAAATAGGTACTTCTATATTTATTAAATCTGTTGATACTGGTTGGCTTACAGGAACATTAATAGGTTGAATAATTTCCGCTGCCCATACTGGCATAGCAAATGCCCCTATACATATTGTTAATACAGCCAATAGACTTTTCTTCTTCATATCTAGTCCTCTCCAATTCCCATTCATTTTATCACTTTAGACGTATACTTCCCTAAAAAAGTTCTCTATTTTAATTCATACAACAAGGTAGGTATTACTACCTCTATTATACTTATTTCAAAAATGTCATATGTTCAGGAGTAACGATTAAATTTTACCTTTCTTGAATCTGTATAGAGGCTTTGATCATATAATCATTTTTCTCTTTTGCAGCTACTGCATCTACCAGCACATCCTCATAGGCATTACCAATAATACATAAATTATGTGCCTTAATGTACTTCATTATCTTATCATACAATAAGGGTGTCTTATCATAATACCCTCTTATATATCCTACTACATACAACCCTTTAGGTTTAATCTCTAATTTCTCATTTCTCTGATGTCTATCTGTCTTAGTATAGTAATAGTCATATTTATAATAATTACTCTGCTCCAATTTTTCCTTTGTAAGCATTGCCCCTACAGGATATCCTATAGCTAGTTCATTTGCATAGCAATAATCTAGATGAGCCATATAATTTTCCATATCGTAAGGTTCTTTTGTCCCATCTAATGAATTACTTAAGATAAGGCTTTCTTCTTCTTGCTCTTGTATTATTATTTGCTCTGTATAATGAAAGCTATCATGTAATGTTTTTATTTTATTCCCTATCATTTGTTTAGTACGCTGCAATTTTTTTATTTCTTCAGTAATTTTATTAGTTTCAAATTCAAATACTTCAAGAACACTTGTAATATTCCTTGTATCTATAAGTCCCTTTATTTCTTTAAGAGGCATGCCTATATCTCTAAGCGCAAGTATGAAATCAAATACTTCTAATTGATATTCTGAATAGTATCTATACCCATTATCCAGAATCTTATCTGGTTTAAATAAGCCTATCTCATCATAATGAAAAAGTGTTTTCTTATTAACTCTACATAACCTTGCAAACTCACCCGTAGAAAAATACTTTATTTTATTATCATTCATATTAAATCTCCTTATTGACTATCCAGTAACAGGATACCTTATTATACATTACAGACATTATTATTCCAAGGAGGATTGTATGCAGAATGCGTTACAAAACAAAGTTTCTTTTCTATCACTTATAAAATATACCTTCCCCACTGTAGTCATGATGGTATTCTTCTCTCTATATACCATTATAGATGGTATGTTTATTTCCAGATTTGTAGGAGCCAATGCCTTATCTGCTACCAACATTGTCTATCCCATTATTAGTATTTTAATAGGGATAGGAATTATGTTTGCTACTGGTGGGAGCGCTATTGTAGCTAAATATATGGGTGAAGGTAAAAATGACGAAGCTAAAGAAAGCTTCTCTCTTATTACCTTAAGTACTTTAATCTGTGGAGGGATTGTAGCAATACTTGCTCTCTTTTTTATTAAAGATATTATTTATGCTTTAGGTGCTACTGATTTATTATATTCATATGGACACAATTACCTATTTACCATGCTTATTTTTACACCTTTTATCTTATTAAAAGTGTATTTTGATTATTTCTTAGTCACAGCAGGGGCACCTAAATTAGGGCTTATTAGTTCTGTAACTGGAGGCATAGTCAATATTATTCTAGATTATGTATTCGTTGTATCTTTTAACTTAGGCGTTACAGGTGCAGCTCTTGCAACATGTATCGGTTATGTGCTGCCTTCCATCATCGCTATTATCTATTTTACAAAAAAGACAAATACTCTTTATTTCGTAAAACCAAAGTTTAATTTTAATGTTATCAAAGATAGTTGTATTAATGGATCTTCTGAAATGGTTACTCAACTTTCTTCAGCCGTCACAACTTTCCTTTACAATGTTACAATGCTTAAATTTTTAGGTGAAGATGGCATTGCTGCAATTACAATTATTTTATATATTCAATTCTTACTAAATGCAGCATACCTAGGCTTTACTTCTGGCGCCTCACCTCGTATTAGCTTTAATTACGGAAGCCAAAACAAAGAACAAGTTCAGAAACTAATTAAATATAGTTATATCATTATATTCATTTTCTCTATTAGCTCTTTTGTCATAGCCCGTGGCTTATCAGAAGCACTTATTGCCACTTTTACAGCTAAAGGAACGAGCTTATTTGATATTACTTTAAATGGTTTTATTATCTTCTCAATAGGATTCTTAGTTAGTGGATTAAACATCTTTACCTGTGGTATGTTCACCGCTTTTTCTAACGGAAAAGTTTCTGCCCTGCTTTCACTGCTTAGAACTTTTATATTATTTACATTGGGCATTGTAGTTTTACCGTTCCTATTCCACATTAATGGTGTATGGCTTGTTGTACCCTTTGCTGAATTTTCAACTTTAATATTCTCTATAGTATTCTTATATAAATACCGTAATCAATATATGTATGATAATCTCTTTTCTAACAAAGAAGCTTTAGATATACTATAATTTTTATTACCTTACCAAATATAAATTAAGTGATTTAATTTAAATACTTTATAAAAAATAGAGGTTAAACTACTCAACTGAGTAGCTTAACCTCTATTTTTTATAACTGGGCTGGAAGGATTCGAACCTTCGGATGCAGGAGTCAGAATCCTGTGCCTTACCGCTTGGCGACAACCCATTATGTTTGACTTTTATAATTTTATCATAAATTTTCTAAAAACTCAAGAGAGCAAAAAAAATCGACTACCTTAGTAGTCTTTTTTCTTCATACAGGGCTAGGAGGATTCGAACCTCCGAATGCAGGAATCAAAATCCTGTGCCTTACCGCTTGGCGATAACCCTATATAGCGTATCCACAGGGATTCGAACCCCGGACCCACGCCTTAGAAGGGCGTTGCTCTATCCAGCTGAGCTATGGATACATAAAGCGGGTGATGGGAATCGAACCCACGTGGCCAGCTTGGAAGGCTGGAGTTCTACCATTGAACTACACCCGCATAAATTGCTTCATGTATAATATTAAATTTTAAAAGATGCGGGTGAAGGGAGTCGAACCCCCACGCCAATGGCGCTAGATCCTAAGTCTAGTGCGTCTGCCAATTCCGCCACACCCGCATATGAGCCACCGGAGGCTCGAACTCCGGACCACTTGATTAAAAGTCAAGTGCTCTACCAACTGAGCTAGTGACCCAAATTTAATTGTTTGTCCTACTGGACAGCAGGGCTAGGAGGATTCGAACCTCCGAATGCAGGAATCAAAATCCTGTGCCTTACCGCTTGGCGATAACCCTATATGTAAAAACTAAGGGTGGAGAATGGGAATCGAACCCACGGCCTCCAGAGCCACAATCTGGCGCTCTAACCAACTGAGCTATCCCCACCATACGTATCCACAGGGATTCGAACCCCGGACCCACGCCTTAGAAGGGCGTTGCTCTATCCAGCTGAGCTATGGATACAAAGAGCGGGTGATGGGAATCGAACCCACGTGGCCAGCTTGGAAGGCTGGAGTTCTACCATTGAACTACACCCGCGTAAAACTTTTAGTTTTTACACCGTCGGCCTCAACCGACAAAATGTATTATACATAAATAAACACTCTACGTCAACACCTTTTTTATTTTTTCTTAAAATCTTCTAGAAACCCTTGATTCATCAAGCATTTGTAAGAGTGCAATATCCATAATACGACTATTTTTAATCTCAATCATAGCAAAAGATGGTACTGTGCTATCTTTTGGTAAAGTCATACTTCCTGGATTTAAAAGGGTAATGCCATTTTTTGTTTCTTTGTGGGCAATATGCGTATGACCAAAAATAGCAATCTTTGCATCATAAGCCTCTGCATCAATCCATAATTCCTCATAATCATGCTTTGCATGTTGCTGATGACCATGAGTAATCATAATCGGTACATCATCAATGTGCACCAAAATAGTATTTTCTATACCATAAGAAGAAAAGTCGCAATTCCCTGGCACTTTATAGACCGTTAATTCTGGATATATCATTTCAAGACGTCTAGCATCATCTATACAGTCTCCACAATGTATAATGTGTGTAAGATCATGTGATAAATACATTTCTATTAAACTTTCCACATGGCCTGTACGAGCATGTGTATCACTTATAACAAGTATCTTCATATTATTCACCTAAATATTCCATTAGTTTTACCTTCATAGCTTCTAAAGCTTTTGCACGGTGACTAATTTTATTTTTTTCTTCAGCTGAAAGCTCTGCTGTGCTCTTTTTAAAATCATTAATAAAGAAAATAGGATCATATCCAAAACCATTTTTGCCTTTTGCTTCATGTCCAATATGCCCTTCTATTGTAGCAAGTGTTACCATTGTAGGGATATTCTTCCCTGCTGCTGCAATAGCGCATACGAATCTTGCTGTTCGCTCTTCATCCTGTATATCTTTAATACGATCCAGTATAATCTGATTTTTAACTTCATAAGGTGTATCCTTCCCTAAATAGCGTGCTGAATATACACCTGGCTCTTTGTTTAAACAGTCAATCTCAAGACCTGAATCGTCTGCTAAAATAATAGCATCTGTATAAGCAGTTAAAGCTTCTGCCTTAATCACCGCATTCTCTTCAAATGTTGTGCCATTCTCTTCAATATCTATATCAATCCCTGCTTCTCCCATAGTTAATACTTCTACAGGAAGCCCCTCTAAGATTTTCTTGATTTCTTTTACTTTTCCTTGATTTTGTGTAGCAAATATAATTTTTTTCATTAGTTTACCCTCGTTAATCTATTTTTATATTGTTATAAACAAATTTCTTAAATATATTCTATTGTAAAGCTAAATAATCTATTTGTGAAGTCTAGGTTCCGATTCAATCAGCTAAATTATAGTCCCTTTCAACCTCTCCATTCTATAAATTAAATATTCTTTGACACACAAAAAAGGAGTCATTACACTTCGTGTAACAACTCCTTCCAATTTCTTATCTAAATGAGATTGTATTAAACATCTCGATAATCGCATTTCCTACTGCTCTTGCATAAGTTTGATTAAAGCTACTACTTGCTAATAGAGCTGCCTCTGTAGGATTAGAAATAAATGCTCCCTCTAATAATATAGCTGGCATTTTGCTTGTATTAAGTACAACTAAATCTGGTCGTGATTTAACACCTCTATTGTAAGTTCCACATTCAGCTATAATATGATCTAGTGCAATTTGAGCCATTTGTTTACTTCTGCCATCTGTTGTGCTTGGATAGTAAAGTACCTCTGTCCCTTTACTTGTTGCTGTATGAGAATTATTATGTACGCTAACAAACATATCCGCTTCGATTTCATTTGCCATATTCGTACGATCTCTTAACCCTGGATAGGTATCTTCTTCTCTTGTCATATAGATCTTAATATCGGAGTTTGCCTGAATATAGTTCATAATGGCTAATGTCTGAGTTAAGTTAACTGTTTTTTCAACTACCCCATTACCACTACTTCCACCATCTGTTCCACCATGTCCTGCATCTAGCACAAGTATCTTTCCATATTTCTCTTTTGGTTTAACCAATTCAATCACAAGCTTATCATCTTTTTTACTTAAGTTAACAGCTCTTATAGTCTGCTCTTCGATAATAAAACGTGTTGTTGTTCTATTTTCTACTGTCAACGTTGAGACTGCACTATCTCTAATAGTCCATTTCCCTTCACTAAACTGACTAGAGTAGTTATCTCCTAAATCGATAACTAATTTCTTCTCTCTATATCTATCATCAACAGTGATATCGCTTATACTAAAACTTGTTGGCATAGTAATTTCAAAGCTTGGTCTATATTCTCCTGTGTATTCAATAAACTCAAATAGTGGTTTGCTAAAGCGTATGATTGTATTTTCTTTTACAATTTCTGTTGTATGTGTAAATTTCACATCATCTTGTAGATTAATTGTAATTTTTACGTTATTGCCACTTTCCGTTGCATATACACTATCTATGTAATTGCCTCTAACACGATTCCACTCAACATCTTCTACTAAACTTGTATTTGGTAAAGTCACTATAAGCTGACTTGCATTTTCTTCTATTGTCATCTGACTTGGCGCAAATCCTTGAATTCCTAAATATTCACCTTTTAAATCTTCTCCTACTGCAAGTGCAGGAATTTCTTCTTTTGAAAGTTGAATAATAATGTCTGTACGATCATCACTTAGGCTCACAAGAGCCTCTGCTCCAGATGTTAAATCTAATACAACACGCGTTTTATCCGCTGCAAATTGACTTGTACGGATTTGTTTAACATAGCTATTGCTTGCTACTTGAACTGTACTACCTAATTGATTCTTACTATTTTTAATATCAATAATAAGCTTACCTTCTGAGCGACTTACTTCAAAATCACTAATTGGTGTACTTGCTTCAATCATACATGTTGCATCATTACGTCCACCTAATACTGTAGCACGGTCAATTGTTGTCATATTGTAACTTGCTGCCGCTTTATCTACAACTAACCCCGTACTATCTCCTTCATAAAACTGCTTAATTCCATCTACTGCATTTTCTAATTTATTACCTATAGCTGGTAATATAGGTGTTGGCTTACTTTCTGGCTTTTCTTCCGGTACTGGATCTGGCGTTGGCTCTGGTTCAGGTGTCACTTCTGGCTTAGTCTCTGGAAGTGGCTCTGGGTTATTACCACCATCTGGCTTTGTGCTACTTTCTGATACGTAAACTGCACGTTCATCTCCACCTACCCATTTTACTTCTAATCCAATATTCTCCCCTATAAATCGTAAAGGCACCATAATCTTATCATTAATAATCTTAGCTGGTACATCTAGCTGAACATTTTTACCATCTAACCATACTTCATCATTATCTGGCTCTAAAATCATGAGTGAGTCTTTATAACTTACATATATTTTTCTTTCATAACTTTTCCATTCTACCGCTGCTCCCAATGGTTCAAATACTTCACGAGCAGGTACTAATACACGTTCATCTATTTGGACAGGAGGCATAATCTCTGTCTTTTTTTCCTCCCCATTAATATAAAGTGTAATTGGTGGTAAATTGTATTGATGTGTTTTTCCATCATAAGTTAATTCCATAGAACTTGCATATATAGGGCTAACGCTCATTAAAGCAATAACTGTACTAAGCACTAACTTCTTCGTCGTTTTTTGCATGGTCTCCTCCTAAAAATGTCAACATTTGCTTCTAATCTATCCACATTATAGCAAATTTTTTAGGGGTACATACATTTTCTTTATACTTCTTAACAAACTTGTAATAATTTATAATCTCCACAATTTTCAAGTCGTTTTATCCAATTTATTGAAATCATAGTTCTCTTGTTCTACTTCCTTTTCCTTAGGGATACACAAGATACAGATAAACGCAATACTAATTAATCCAGTCAATACCCCTAATGCTGTCTGCCATACCATTTGCATATTATCATGAGGTAGTTTATCGTATACGACACCAATAAGTTGAGGAACTATCGCCCCCCCTAAAAAACCTGCAAAGTTTACTACTGACATAGTAATACCTGCATATTGCTTAGGATGGCGTTCTTTCGCATAGGCCCAAGATACAACAAAACTTGTTGCGGTAAGACCTAAGATAAAAAATACTATATTGAGTACAATCCAAGGCATAGGAATAAATACAACTATCAACCAACATATTAATTGCATACCACCAAATAAAATCATTGGTTTTCTTCTACTTTTCATGGTATCTGAAAGCTTTCCAATAATGATTCCACCTACTGCTACTCCCAGGGTAATAAAACTCATAGCATTAGCTGCTGTTGTTTTACTAATTCCTTTATATAAATCTTGGAACATACTTACTCCCCATGTCCCCGTTAATGCCATTGTTGAACCAAAAGTTAAAGCATAAGCTATCATAATAGGATATAATGCTCTATCTTTTAATATTTTTTTGATAACCTCCCAAATTCGAGACCATTCATTACATTCTACATTCATTTCTTCTACAGGATTTACAGGTTCTCTTTCTTTAATAAAACACCACCCTAATATACCTAGTATCAATGTGATTCCACTAATCATTAAAAATGAATTTCTCCAACCTATAAAACTATTCAAATAAGCTAATGGTGCCATGGCTAAAATTGCGCCTAAGTTTCCAATAAAAGAAGTACATCCTGACATAGTTCCAAACTTCTCCTTTGGAAACCATTCTGCAATGATTTTAAGAATACATACAAATACGACTGCCACGCCAATACCAACTAGGAAACGACCTATAAATGCTACAACAATATGTGGTGCACAAGCAAAAATTAAACTGCCTACTGTTGCTAGCATGGTTCCCATTGTAATCGTTTTACGAGGTCCTAATGTATCTGCTAAGATACCTATTGGTATTTGCATAAACATATAGGCGTACATATACATAGATCCTAACAGTGCAAAAAGACTCCCCGCTTCTTCACTATTCGTTAATCCAAAAGCCTCAAACATTTCATCTTTTACTACACCTGTAGCTACCCTATGAAAAAAGACAATGACATAAACACAGGCAGCAATTCCCCAGATCATATAAGCCTTATCCTTATTTTTTGTGTCCATAGTATCTCCCCTTATAGCTTATCACTTTTTTCTATTATACAAAGTGGACAGGAGTGTTGTCTATTATTATTCAGAAAATACGCTTTATTCTCTTATATAAATCTAACTACAAAAATAGAAGCTACTACACTTGTATGTAATAGCTTCTAACCTATTTATACTTTACACTAATTTACTTATTTAAACCTTCAGCGTACTCTTTGAATTTTATAGCCATTTCTTTATATACGTCTTCTGAACCTGCTGCTTTAAGCTTCTTTTGCATTTTAGCAATATCACCTGCTGGATCATCTGTAAAGCCTAAGCAAAGTAACTTATAGTCAGAAGCAAAGATATCACTCATTGCAGCTACTTGGTTCTTAACAGGATCACTATTAAAGTTAAAAGTTGAATACTCATTAGGAGATACTGCCGTTTCTAGCCATTTGTTGTAGAGTTCTGAATAATTAGGAATACCACCTTTTAAGCGTTTCCAATAAGCATCATTACGAATCCCCCAGTTACAATTTGCATCATAACCATAATTTGCATTAGCAGGTAATAAAGTAACTGTACCATCTCCATTATTTGTATAGTGTTCACCTTCAATACCATAACAGAATAAATCATGAATTTCTTCATCATTTCTCAATAAATCTAATGCCATAAGTGCTCTTTCTGGATTCTTAGATTTTGAGAAAATACTCATTCCATTTCCCATAAAGGATACAAGTGTAGCAGGGATCTCATCCATTGCATCAAATACTTGAACTTTCCATTCTGGATGTGCTTCATTGACAGAAGAGTACTGGCTTACAGCTGTATTTAAGTTCATAATGGCTGCTGCACTTCTACCAGATGCAAAGCTTTCACGATTGTCTGTTGTATTAACAACTGCACTCTTGCTCCAGTATCCTTTGTCTTTCCAATCTTTTAATTTGGTAATAACATTAAGGAATTCAGGATTCTCGCTTACATGTTTTACTGTGTAAGATTTATCTCCTACTGCCATGGAGCCACTTAATTGCCATGGTCCTACACCTGTAACTTTACCATAAACCTCTTGATTCCACATTCTATCAAACATAAATGTTGCATCATAATCTGATCCAACATCCATAGGGATCAATTGAGGTTCATTTTTAGCAATTGTATCAAGATATTTTTCTAATCCCTCTAACCCTGTTACATCTGCTACACCATATTTATCCATTAAATCTCCACGTGCCATATAAACATAACCTGATAATTCTTTATAATTCATTGGTAACATATAAACTTTACCTTCTACCTTTGCTTGTTCCCAAGCTTCTTTATAAATTGTAGAAGCTGTCATCGGTGCATACTTTTCTAAATTTTCTTGTGTAATTTCATAGAATCCTTGTTTAACGGCTTGAGAATTATAAAATGCCCAGTCTGCTGAATAAATAATGTCAAACTCTTCTCCTGAAGCGAAAAGAAGCGGATACTTTTGTTCATATTCTCCCCAACTCATAAATTTCACATCTAATGTTGCATTAATCTTTTCTTTTAATTTTTCATTAATCATTCCAAATACTCTATCAAAATCAGGTGTACGATCTCCTAATAGGTACATGGTCAATTTAACTTCTTTTGAAAGATCAATATCAGGTTCTTGGGTCTTATCTCCTTCTGCTAGTTGATTTATTTCCTGATTCGGTGTAGGTTTTGTACTTTCCGTCCTACTACTACACCCTCCAAGTGCCATAGATAACATTAATAAAACTGAGATAACTCCTGACAATAATTTTTTTCGATGCATAACTGTGCCCCCTTTATTTTTTCATTAACCTTTTACTGCTCCTATTGTAACGCCTTTAATAAAATACCTTTGCAAAAATGGATAAAGTAATATAATAGGTCCAATAGCAATAACTGTCATAGCCAGTTTCATCGGTTCACTCGGTATAGATGCAACGACAATACCACTTCTTGCTGCAGCAGCTTGCAAAGCACTTGCCTTGGTCAAAATATTATTTAAGTAATATTGAAGTGGAAACATCTTTTCATTATCGATAAAAAGCATTGCATTATACCAGTCATTCCAGTAGTTAAGTGCTGTAAAAAGTCCTACCGTTGCCATACCTGGCTTACAAAGTGGCAAAATAATTTTGGCATAAATCGTAAAGTCTCCTGCTCCATCTAATTTAGCACTTTCATAAATAGAATCTGGTATAGACTTCATATAACTCTTTAGTATAAGGAGATAAGTAACATTTACAACAATGGGTAAAATCAAAGATAAGAAGTTATTTTTGAAATGGAGATACTTGATACATAAAATATACCAAGGTACTAAACCTCCCCCAAAAATGGAGGTAAAATAATAGAAAAAGGAAACTTTGTTACGGTATTTAAAATCTTTACTATTTAAAACATAAGCTGCCATACTCATCATCAATAGACTACTTATTGTACCAATCACTGTAACACCAATGGTGACCGCATAAGCATTTAAAAGTGCACCTGGTGCTTTAAACAAAATTTCATAGGCTTCTCCTGAAAAACTTTTTGGCCATAGCCTGTAGCCATCTAGTAAAATAGATTCTTGTGTTGTCAATGAACCTACAATAATAAGCCAAAAAGGTATGGTACAGTAAATAGTAAGCACGGTTAAGAACAGATAGGAAAACACATTGAACATTTTACGATCTAGTGATGTTGGTACATTTTTAATTTTTCTTTTCATCATGTTTCCCCCTTAGAACAGTGAATAATCTGGTTCTACTTTCTTAACAATGGTATTGGCAATCATAATAAGGATGAACGAGAATACTGATTGATAAAAGCCTACTGCTGCTGTCATACCATATTCTTGCATACTGAGCATAGATCTTGTGACATACGTATCAATAACATCTGTGGCTTCATAAACCATAGGGTTATTACCTGTTACTTGCCAAAACATTTGGAAGTCCCCTTTCATAATGGTTCCAATTGCAAGTAAGAATAAAATCACAATGGTTGGTCTAATACAAGGTAAAGTAATATTCCAGATTTTCTGCCACATGGTTGCACCATCAATACTTGCTGCTTCATATAGTTCTTCATCAATACTCATAATACTTGCCAAATACATTGTTGTAGAGTAGCCTACTCCCTTAAAGACACTCGCCGCTGCCAGTATGGGTATCCATGCTGCCGGGTTTGAATACACATCAATCGGTTTCTTTCCAAAGGCCTCAAGCAATGTATTAATAGCCCCAAACTCATAGTTAAATAAACTATAGATAAAAGCACCTACTACAACCCATGAAATAAAATAGGGTAAAAACATTAAAGATTGTGTCAGGCGTTTAAAAAACTTATTAGTCAGTTCTGCCAATAAAATTGCACACATAATAGCAAAAAAAGTTCCAAGAATAAGAAATAAAATATTATAGAGAATAGTATTTTTTGTAATACTCCAGATCTTACCTGATTTAATAAAAAACTCAAAGTTATCAAATCCTACCCATGGACTTCCAAATATGCCATCATGATAATTAAAATTTTTAAAAGCTAGAACTATACCACCCATGGGAATGTAACACATTAAGATAAGAATCAGCGCACTTGGCAGTAACATCAGCCATTTGGTCCTGTTAACTTTTAAATCATAAAATATGCTGTGTTTTTTTTGTTTCACTGTATTCTCCCCCCCTCCTTTACTCTTATTATACGATTCTCTGCATAGTAAATTAACGGGATTATTTTTAGATAAGTAGAATTTTTTGTGTTGTTATAAACAAAAAAAGGTTACTCATAAAGCAACCTTTTAGTCTAATATTTTCGGAATACGCAATGTAACAATCGTTCCACTATCTATTTTGCTTGTACATGTGATACCATATTTGTCTCCATAGGCTAGTTTGATTCTTTCGTGTACATTTCTTACGCCATAACCACTCCTTTGTTGTTCCATAGACTTATCAAAACTAAAATGTTTCTTAAAAGTCATTTCGCTCATACCAATCCCATCATCTTGTACATTCAAGCAAATGTCTTCTCCTTCTTCTAGCACCGTTACTAAAATCATGCCTTCTCCGCTTGCCTTCTCAAAAATACCATGTATAATTGCATTTTCTACAATAGGCTGAAGAATAATTTTAATCACTTTATACTGCATAAGCTTTTCATCTGCTTGTATCATTAGTTCAACCCGTTGATTGAACCTTAAATTTAAAATTTGTACATAGAGTTCTACATGACGGAGTTCTTCTTTAATACTGATACAGTCTCTACCACGACTTAAGGAAATTTTGTAAAATTGTCCTAATGCTTTTACCATGGTTACAATTTCAGGAATTTCTCTATCTATAGCAATACAATTAATAAGATCTAGGGAATTATATAGAAAATGGGGATTAATCTGGGCTTGTAACGCCTTCAGCTCTAGGCTCTTAATTGCTTTACCTGCCTCTTCTTTTTCCTGCATAAGGATATTGATACGTTGCATCATATTATTAAACGCTTGCATGGTCACACCAATCTCATCTGTACCCTCTGCTTGAATCGTAATACTCATATCTCCTTCTTCAACCTTTTGTATAGACTGTGTAAGCTTAATGACACGATTAAGCGTTAAGCTAGATAATGCATAGGCTATACAATATGCCATACCGCCTACCACTATCACAAGCAACAATAAACTGACTATTAATCTTGTTATCTCTCCATATACATCTTCATAAGGAATGACACTTACCATATACCATTGTGTATCTGAAATAGAGGCATAACGATAGAAATATTTTTCTTTACCAATGAGTGTTTCATGCCACTGTTCCTGTGTTTCATTACTCATACGCAAAAATAAAGTGGTATAAAAACCTTTATCAAAGTGCTTATTAGAGGTAACTAACAAGCGATTTTGCTCAATTAAAAAAAAAGAACTATTTTCTGTAACAGGTGTCCTTATTGCTAAATCCATAAAATATTTTTTGCTAATCTCTATGCGCAGTACTGCTAAAATCTCTGATAAATCACTAGGGTCATAGAGCAATCTAACCATAGAAAAACATTCTTTCTCTTCTTCACTCGTATCTTGAAATAATTCTGGATCAAACCAGTAATTTACCTTTTTCGACTCACTTGCCTTCACAAACCAATCTTTATTTTGGATACTTTCTAGCTTAAAAATTTCTTTATTTTGCCCTGCATAGATACTTTCATTATTAACATAGAAACTTATTTTTTCTACATTTGTAACATCTCTAAAATGCTTAAAAATCTCTACAAGTGTCTTACTATCTATCAACTGATTATAGATTGGATAGCCTGACAAATCAGTTGTTGCCATACGATAAATCAACTTATTTTTAGCTAAGGTATTCATCATTTCATCTATCTGTCTAAAATTTTCTTCCATCATAAACTGAGTATTACTAAATGTCTTTGTTGCTGCAGATAAGGTTTGATCATGCATCATATAGGATAACTTGCTAAAAGTTACTATGGAAAAGCATCCAAGGGGTATAAGAAGTAAGAAAAAATACATGCCTAACAATTTATTTTTAATATGACCATTATAAAGTTTTTTCCCTAACCTATATTTCATCCTCATACGCCCAATGCCTTTCTCTAAATTGCTTTGGTGTAATCCCTGTTACTTTGCTAAAAACTTTTGTAAAGTACTTTCCATCTGCATAGCCTACTTTATAAGCAATATCATATAGTTTAAGTTTTGGATTTTTTAGCAATTCTTTTGCTTTATCAATGCGTAGCTGAGTAAGTGCTTGATTAATGGTTATACCTGTTTTCTTTTTATACATGACACATAAGTAACATTGTGTAAAATTAAAATAATTTGCCATATCTTTGATGCTAAATTCAATTTCTTGATAATGCTCCTCCAGGTATTGATGCATCTTATAAAAGGGATCATCTACTTCAGTAGGTGCACGTTGTACCATTTCAAAAAATTTGCGTAGTGTTTCTTTTACAACACCTGCTGTACGATATAAAGTTTCTGACTGATTGAGCCTATGTATTATTTCTCTTCTTTCTAGTTTAGAGCTTAACATTCGTGACTCTACTTCTTGTAAGACATAGAAAATTAATTTAAAGTAGACATTTTTAACATAATTAATTGATGTTCCATTGGAATGTTCAAACTGATTATAAAGCGTGTGTAAGAGCATCATCAACTCATGTTCTCTTCCTTCTTTTAACTCATGTTCAAAAGTATCAAATAACTCATGTTCAACTTCATAAGCTGGTTGTGCTGCTTGAACAACATAGACTTGATTTTCTTTTTCAAAGAAACACCTATTTATCCCTTCTCTTACAAATTCGCAGGCCTCTTGCAAATCAGATAACCTAACACTCTGGTTAATAATCGATATAAAAATAAGTCCTTCCTTATTAATCTCAACCATTTGACTGACTACACTCTGAATTTTTTCTTTAAATTGACTCCATTTCTCTCCACCTTTTACAATTAAAAACAAAATACCTACCCTATCCATACTTTTAATACAAGATTCTTTTGGAAAATTATACGTTAAAATTTCTTGATAAGCTAAATACTCATTAGAAGGCATAGCAACATGTAATTTAAACGCAGCAATATAATAATTAAGATTACTTGCAAAACTCGGTTTTGCTTCTAGAACAAGTTTCACAAAATCTTCTTCATTTAGAGTCACCTTGGTCATAAGTTGTTCCTCTAACAAATTCGTCTCCATTTTAAATACACGGATCTTTATTTCTTGTATTAGCTCTGTCATTAGCTTTGTAATATCTTCAAGGTCAATGGGTTTTTCTATAAAATTAGTGGCCTTAATTTGAATAGCCGTTTTTAAATATTCCTTATCTGCATAAGCACTTAAAAAGACAAAACAATTATCTGGTTGTTCCTTTCTAATTGCTTTTGCCATTTCAATTCCGTTCATATGTGGCATCTTAATATCACTAATAATAATATGAGGCTTGAGTTCCCTAGCTAACTTTAAGCCTTCCATACCATTTTCAGCACTATATACCTGCTCTACCCCTAACTGTTGCCACGGAATATGTTTGACTAAAATCTGTCTTGTAGCACCTTCATCATCTACAATAAGTACAATGATTGATTGATTCATGCTCAACACTCCCTTTAATCTATAGCCCTTTCCATATTAACTTTCTAATATCAACTTTCTAATACTTTCAAATTGTTCCACCTCTGTATTATACACTTTAAAGGATGGGCACAACTTCTGCATCCATCTTCGCACTTGTTCTTGTTGTATACAGGGTAATGCCTTGAATAATTCATAGTCTTGTGCACCTGCCCTTTGAGCAATATAACGCATACTTCTATAAACATCTTTTTCTCCTGGGTAAATAATATGTGCATCTCCTGCTGGAAGTTTCTTTCCCTTATGAGGACAACATGCCTCATGGTATAGATCTTCTCCTATATAATAATTAAATCCCCAGTGTAAAAAGCCACTAAGTCCATAATAAAAAACCATCCACAAAATATATCTAGAAACTAACAGGGGTAAGTCCATACTCCTATTCATAATTTTCCCAGCTGGAAAAGCACAGGTATAATACCATATTTGCTCACCCGCATCTTGAATCTCTTGAAACTTTTCTCTATGTTTTTCATAAGTATCTTGTTTAGGCACCCATATATCTATGCCTCCACCTAAATTAAAAGTTTCTACCGCCTCTATAATGTTTACTCCTGGTACACACTTTCTAAATACAGAAGCAATGGCTCTATAGCTTAAAGCATTATATACTTGAGGCTCATCTGCTAAGGACTGCATAATTCTTCTATTCCATCCTTTTTCGTCTACAATACTTTGCCATTTGCAAAAATATTTTTTGAGTTGGTAATACCCCTCTAAGCTTTCTGCTGCAATACTTGGCTCCCACAGTAAGTAATATCCTTTATCGTTCCATTCTCCCCAATGTGCTATACATGCCCCTACAATGAATGGTGCACCTTCTTCTAAGGCTATCTCACCTGCTTTAATAACTTCTGTAAAATCAAAATCAACAACTTCATTCTTCTCATTTCTAATAGACTTTGCGTAAGGGAGCATAATATGGGTACAATGCATTTCTAACTGCCTTCGTACATAAAGGCGATAAAGTGCCCAGTATGCTTTAGAATTTAATGTAACCCCATGGTTCTTTACGATATTATCGTAACAAAAAAAATTCATCATCCCCAACTTTTGGTGTTTTTGTTCAGGCAATCGTTTATCATACACTTGTAATTTAATAACAATCTCTACAACCTTTTGTTGTTTGCTTTCATCTTCTATAAAAAGTTTTAAGATACCCCTTACTTCTCCTACTGCTCCCTCTCCTACCTTAAACTGTATATAAAGAGGGATACGCTTTTCATAACTTTCTACTTTTTCCCAAGGTATGAGACAATCATAAACTTTAAAGGGTGCTTGCCGAGTCACAAAGGTTTTGCATCTTTCATAGTCTAGGGTGGTCATAAACTCTAAATCTGTATTTTCATCTACAGTAATAGACTCTAAATAAAATACTTCTGTTTCTATAGGTTGTTCTACTTCCCAGTTCATCTGAATATGACATAATTTAAATTTTTCCAGAGGGTCTAGAATACACTGAAAGCCTATATAGGCATTTTGAGCTGTATGTAAATGTGCATGCGTATTCTTATTTACCTCTGTATCTGGATAAAGCCATTCATTTTCATTATAAATAGATAGCATTTTAGACCTCCCTATATATTTGTATACGTCTATTATATATTATATTTGTGCAAAAAAGTCCCAAAATCATTTAAAATTTCAGGACTTTTTACAATTCTATTTATAGTATTTGTAGAAGTAATTTATATCTAATATTAGAAATGCATTAAACTATTTAATGTTTTATTCTTGTATCATTTGTAAGAAATCTTCTTCAGTTAAAATAGGTATTTCAAGTTCTTTTGCTTTTTTATTTTTACTAGAAGCAGATGTATTATCATTATTAATAAGGTAATCTGTCTTCTTACTTACAGAGCCTGTTACTTTTCCACCTAATTCTTCTATCTTATTACTTAATGCTTTACGGTTAGCAAAGTGATTTACATCTCCTGTAATAACAAATGTTTTCCCTTCTAGAGTAAGTGCACTAGTTTCTACCTTCTCTACTTGTTTAAATTTGATTTCTTTTGTTAAACGCTCTAGCATTTCTACATTAATTGGCAATTGGAAATAGTCATGCATCTCACGTGCAATAACTGGTCCGACTCCCTCTATTGTTACTAATTCCTCTGGTGTTGCTTTCTGAATAGCTTCCAAGTCATTTTCAAAATGCTTACAGATTAGTTTTGCATTCATTGGCCCTACTTGTAGGATGCCTAATGCGTAAATAAATTGATGTAAGTTAACTTCTCTTGTACGTTCAATAGCACTAATTAATTTATCATAAGATTTTTGTCCAAAGCCTTCCATAGCTTTAATCTCTTCTTCATAGTCTGATAAATGATATAAAGAAGCAAAGTCTACTAAAAAACCTTTTGCTAAGAATTTCTCTACTGTAGCTTCTGATAGTCCTTCAATATTCATAGCATCGCGGCTTGCATAGTGAACAAACGCTTGCTGACGTTGTGCTGGGCAGTTACCATTTGGACAATAAACTGTTTTAGCTGTCTTATCTTGTTTGATTACAGTTTCTGCACCACATACATGACATTCATGAGGTGGCTCAATTGGCCCTGACTGAGTTAAATTCTCAGCTATTTGTGGAATGATCATGTTGGCTTTAAAAACAGTTACTTGATCTCCAATACCAATTTTTAAATCTTCTACAATACTTAAGTTATGCAGACTTGCACGTTCTACCGTTGTTCCTTCTAATTCTACTGGCTCAAAAATAGCCACGGGATTAATAAGCCCTGTACGAGATGTATTCCATTCTATGGCTATAATCTGTGTCTCGCTGATTTCATCTTGCCATTTGAAAGCAATACCATCTTTAGGGAACTTAGCCGTTGTTCCTAAACTTTTAGAATAGGCAATATCATCATAAACAAGTACAAGTCCATCAGAGGCAAAATCACGTTTTTTAACTTCGTCTCCAAAGTAGGCTACAGCTTCTTCAATATTTTCTTGTGTGACTGCTTTGTATTCTACTGTTTCAAATCCAAGGCCTTTTAGCCACTCCATCTTTTCCATTTTACTATTGCAAGCTTCATCACCTTCTACAACCGCAAATGCATAAAGGCGCACATTTCTCTTAGCTGTAATCTCTGAATTCAGTTGTCGTACGCTTCCACTACAAAGGTTACGTGGGTTTTTGTATTTGTCATCCCCTTCTAACTTTTCATTGATACGTTCAAAGTCGCTATAGGTAATGACTGCTTCTCCACGAATTACGAGGCGCTCTTTGTAAGAAATAGTAAGAGGAAGGTTGAGAAATGTTCTCGCATTATTTGTTACATCTTCCCCTATTTCACCATTTCCACGGGTTACAGCTTGTATGAGCTTTCCTTCTTCATAAGTACATACAATAGTCAGACCGTCCAACTTCCAAGAAAGCATACCAAGCTGATTTCCTAAGAAACTTTTTAGCTTTTCTATTTCCTTGGTTTTATCTAAAGATAACATTCTAGATGGATGGGTTACTTTCTTCAAGTTACTTGCTACTTCATAACCAACCTTTTGCGTTACGCTTCCAGCAAGTACTGTCCCTGTTTCTTCTTCAAGTTTTAAGAGTTCATCATATAATTTATCATATTCAAAGTTACTCATCAGCTCACGATTTTCTTGTTCATAAGCATAGGCTGCTTTTTTGAGTAGCTCAACTAATTCTTGCATACGTTTCATCGTTTCTTCGTAGTTCATCATTATCTCCTTTTGTACATTCTTCATCCTATATAGTTTGCCGTTATAATCTTTTTTAATCTCAGATAAAGTGAGTTCTAAAGTCTAGATGGCAATCATCAGATCAACTATGTATATTCTCTATATTGCATGAGTTTCAACTTATTTTCAAGTCAAAGCGCCTTATATGATATAAAAATAAAAGGAGCGTCAACAACGCTCCTTTTCCCCTTAGCAAAACTCTATATTTGGTTTTTCCGCTGCTGCTTGTGTTAAAAAATCTTTTTTTACAAAAGTTAATTCATCGTATTCCGCTTCAGTAATTTTCCCCTTACTATACAACCTATCCGCTAATTTGATAAAATCTTTTGTGACTTGTACAAGTTCATCTAAACTTAATTCATCATTTTTATACATTTTATCCATATTATTTCCCCCTTACCACAATAACTTTAGCAGCGTTATAGGAATATTGTAACATTTACAGATAATTCCATCAAGTACTTTCTTACAATTTTTGTAACTTTGCAAAACGTGCACTCAATTTCTTTTCTTGACCTTTGTCAAAAGCTATTGTTACAAAGACATCATCTTCTGTATGATCCACATCTTTGATCGTTCCTGTACCAAACATTTTATGCTTAACTTTCTCTCCAACAGTATAAGAATCACTCACTGTAGGTAGATTTTCTATTTTTTTACCTACACCACCTACTGTTGCCTTATAATTAGAAGGTTGATTACCTCCTATTGCATTACGACTAAATGGTGAAAGTGGATTAGTATATGCTGTATTAAGCTTCATTTGACCATTTGTTGACGTTGGTGTGGCTAAACGTGTTGTTGTCCCACTAGCTGATTGCGTGTTAAGTTTACCAGCAAAGTAATCTGCTGCTGAACCACGGGCTGCAACACCTGTATTTAAGGATTGTTTATTTGCAGGACTCGACATAGTTTGTGTGTACTGTGGCTTTTGAGCAGGTTTTCTATCTAATGCTGATAAATTAGTAAGTTCCCTTGGTAACTCCTTAATAAAGCGTGAATTAGTACAACCTTGTGTACGTCCAAATAATGTACGTTGTTGTGCATAGAGCATGTAAAGCTTCTCACGTGCACGTGTGATCCCAACATAGCAAAGGCGACGTTCTTCTTCTACTTTATCTTCACCTTCTGTTAAGCTCATATAACTTGGGAATAATCCCTCTTCCATCCCTGGCATAAATACAACTGGGAACTCTAATCCTTTTGCACTATGAAGTGTCATCAGTACTATTGAGTTGCTATGTTGGTCGTAGTTATCTACGTCTGCAACAAGGGCAACATCTTCTAGGAAACCAGCAAGAGATGGCTCTTCAGCAATCTCCATATACGCAGCTGCTTTAGATACAAGTTCTTCAATATTGGCAATACGGTCTTGATAATCTTCACCATCTGTTTGGCGTAAGTAATCTCTATAACTTGTCTTTTCAATAATTGTTTCAAGTAAATGAGGGATATTGCCATCTTCTGCAACTTCACGTAGCTCTTCTATTAATGCCACAAAGCCTAACACCTTAAGAGCTGGTCCATTACCTAAGATACTCATCTCTTTAACTAATTTTGTTGCTTCATAGAAGTCCATTCCTTGTACATTGGCATAACGTGTAATCGTTTCAAGACTGCTTGCACCAATACCACGTTTGGGTACATTGATAATACGTTTCATAGAAACATCATCTTTTGTATTGGCTACTGTACGTAAATAAGCAAGCATATCTTTAACTTCTTTACGTTCGTAGAATCGTGTACCACCTAATAATCTATATGGAATACCATTTTTAATCATTTTTTCTTCCATTACACGAGACTGTGCATTGGTTCTATAAAGAATGGCATAATCTTTAAATTCATATTCACCTTGGTCAATACCCCTAACAATAATCTCAGAAACAGCATCTGCCTCACGATATTCATTGTCCATTTGGAGGATGGTAATAGGTTCACCCTTGTCATTTTCAGTCCAAAGGTTCTTTACTTTACGCCCATGATTATGCGCAACCACTTTATTGGCTGCATCTAAAATATTTTGTGTAGAACGATAATTTTGCTCAAGTCGAATTACACTTGCATTATCAAAGTCACGTTCAAAGTCTAAGATGTTGCGGATATCCGCCCCACGCCAACCATAAATAGATTGGTCATCGTCCCCTACTACGCAAAGGTTCTTATATTTTTTAGCAAGCATTTGTACAAGTTGGTATTGAACACCATTAGTATCTTGATACTCATCTACTAAGATATATCTAAATTTATTTTGATAAAACTCTAATACATCTTTATGATCTCTAAAAAGAATACACGTATTAAGCATTAAATCATCAAAGTCCATTGCATCATTTTCTCTAAGCTTCTTTTGATAATGGGCATAGATTTGAGCAATAACTTTATTTCTATAATCTTCTCCAGCTGTTTTTGCATATTCATCTGCTGTAATGAACTGATTTTTTTGATTACTAATTTCTCCAAGCACACCTGATATTGGGTGATTTTTCTCATTTATATTAAGCTGTTTCATAATATCTTTAAGGAGGGCTTTTTGGTCCGAAGTATCATAAATAGTAAAGTATCTACCATATCCAAGACGTTCACTATTACGTCTTAAAATACGTACACACATAGCATGGAATGTACTAATCCACATATCTTTAACCATTTCTTCTCCAATGAGTGCACCAATACGTTCCCTCATCTCGGCTGCTGCTTTATTGGTGAAAGTGATTGCGAGTATTGACCATGGAGATACATCCTTATTTTTAATAAGATGTGCAATACGATGTGTGAGCACCCTTGTCTTTCCTGATCCTGCCCCTGCTAGAACAAGAAGTGGTCCTTCTGTATGCAATACAGCTTCTTTTTGTTTATCATTTAATCCTGCTGTAAAATCCATTATTCTTCCTCCTTCATCCTGTGTACAAAAATAAAACAGCCTATTAAGCTGCTTTACTTTTTGATACGTTCTAAAATTAATTTATATCCATCTGATCCATAACTTAAGCATCTATTCACACGACTTATTGTTGCTGTTGATGCTCCTGTTATCTGTTGAATTTCTGTATAGGTTCTTTTTGCTTCTAGCATCTTTGCAACTTCTAGACGTTGTGCCAAAGATTTAATCTCATTAATTGTACATATATCTTCAAAAAAGGCATAACATTCTTCAATATTTTCTAGTTTCAAAATTGCTTCAAACAAACCATCTGTCATATCATCTTTGAGTTTGTTATTCACTTAAGTCACCCCTTGTCCTATTCTCCTCCTCATTTTACCGTATCAGGAAGGACATTTCAATTCTTTAGCGCAATAAAGTCTAGAATTCGTTCTGGATGCAAGTTGAGAATAAGCTCTTGTGGGAAATCAACCTCTTCAAATAAACGTATACTTTCTTCAAATTCACCTACTGCATAAGCAATATGAGCATCCGTATTTGCCATAACTGGTACATTATATTGCTTACATAAACCAAGTACACTAATAAGATTTTCACGTACCCCTGGTCTAAATCCACCTGGTTTTAAAGATGCATTATTTACTTCTAGTATAGTCCCTGTACGTTTTGCCGCAAGGACTACTGCCTCATGATCAAATGGGTAGCGATCATCCCCTGGATGCCCTAATATTTTTACGAAAGGATTTTCCATTGCACCAATCATTGCACGTGTTACTTCTTCTTTATCACCAAATCTTAAACATGGTGGATGCATACTTGCAATGGTAAAATCTAATCCACCAAGTGTATCTTCTGTTGCATCAATATTTCCATCAAAATCAATGATATTTGCTTCCATTCCTCTAAGGACAGTTACACCATATAATTGTCTTGGAATCGCTTTTAAATTATGAAAGTGGAAATCATGTGCCCCACCTGGTAATCCACTATTATGATCTGTAATAGCAATAATCTTTAGTTCTTTTTCTCCTGCAAATCTTGCTATCTCATCTACAGTACTATAAGCATGTCCACTTGAAACAGTATGAATATGCATATCTGTTAAAAGTTTCATTTAATCACCTTCTTTATTTAGTCTCTTTTTCTTGTCTCTTTTTATCTTACACGCTCAGACTTAATTTGACAAAATGATTTTCACCTTTTTAGCAATAAATTCTTTCCATTTATCATAAACTAACCTTATAATATATTTGTACACAAAAATTTATATTTTTTAAAACATTTATAATGGGGGAATGATGATGCCAAAGATTAAACTGGATATTAAACGTGCACTTTTTATTGTTATAGGTACTTTTTTAATAGCTTTATCTACAAATGCTATTCTTATTCCTAATCATCTATTGAGTGGCGGCGTAAATGGTATTGCAACCTTCTTACATTTCATCTTTAATTGGAACGTCAGTATACTTGTTCTCCTCTTAAATATTCCACTATTTTTATTAGCATTCTTTTTTTTAAAACGTCACTTTCTTGTTTCAAGCCTCTTTGGTATGTTGATGCTTTCCTTTTGGCTACAAGTAACAAAAGATATACAAATTGCTACAACCAATACCCTTAGTATCATACTATTGGGTGGTCTACTCAATGGAGTAGGTAGCGGTATTATCTTTAGAGGAGATGGTTCTACTGGTGGTTCTGATATCGTCGCTAAAATCGTTAATAAAAACTTTTCTTTGAGCATGGCTACTGTCAATATGATTATTAATGCTATCATTATTAGTTGTTCTATTCTCTTCTTCGGATTAGACTTATCTGTATTAACCCTTGCAACCATGTTTGTAGCTAGTAGAATTACCCATTTTGTAGTAGATGGTCTTAATTACAAACGTACATTATTTATTATTACCACCAAAGACCACTACCAACCCATGGCCAATGATATTATGTCTGAACTTCTCCGCGGCGTGACTATCATACCGGCAAAAGGTGCGTACACTAAAGAGGATAAATTTATTCTCTATACTACAATTAGTATTCAAGAAGTAGCCAAAATTAAGCACATCGTTGCTGAACATGACCCAACCGCCTTTGTAACCATAACCCCAACCGCTCAGGTTATTGGAAACGGAAAAGGATTCTTGCCAAATATCTCAGATTAACTCTACAGAGTAGGATAAGTATCCTGCTCTTTTTGCTATAAGTACGTAAAATAAATATTGGGTTAAGTGTGAGGGCATGTAGGCAAGCTTATTGTATTCCAACTTCTAGTCCTCAACTCTTAAGAGAGGCTAATTTCATTTCATCAAACTAACGGTCAAAACTCAGAAAAGAAGTTCACTTTTCTTCAAACATTTCCCTAAAACCAGTTTGATTTCATTCCCTAAGCCTCTCTAAAAAGCCTGTGGAAAAGTTTCCATACAATAACTTCCCTTACAACCCATCACATAATAGACCCCTTCTGGTATAAAGGTAGCTAAACTACATAATCTATTTTCTAAACATCCTTCATGTGAAAGTGCCTAATCATTCCTAAGTTGAGATAAAGAGCAAACTATGAAGGAGTATTATCAAGCACTAGGAAGTATTCTCTCTAAAGAAGAGACGTTTGCTCTTCTGTCTTCTCTTCGGCATACCATTGGAAGTGAAAACTTACTTCTCTGAATAGAAAAGAGCGGTGATGCGTGGGTGACCTCCATGTAGCTTTTTTTCGAGGATGGACTTAGAGTGTGTTAACGAATATGAAGGAAGGGGGTTGTGCGAGTGTTTGCTGTGTGCCCCTCAGAGTAAGCGTTAGCGAGTTTTCTCATATCCTAACTGAATAAGAGTTTACACAGTCTTAGTCCATTTGAGCAAAAGCGAAAGGGAGGCACCCATGTAGTGCCGACCGGACGACCTCACATACTAAAAGTTTTTACTCTATAAAATATTTACTTTAAAAGTTAAAAAGGCTGCCATCATGGCAGCCCTTCCTTCTAGCTTTAATTAACGTACAACTGGTGGGAATCCCACTTTCTTTTGTACTTTTCTAAGTGTTTTTGTTGCAAGATAGTTAGCTGTCTCTGCATTTTTCTTAATGATTCCATCAATATAAGCTTTATCTTTTGAAAGTTCTTCAAAACGTTTGTGAAGAGGACGTAGTTCTTCTACTACAGCTTCCCCTACTCTCATTTTGAAGTCACCATATCCTTTACCTTCAAACTCGTTTTGGATAGCTTCCATAGACATACCTGTTACCGCACTATAGATTGTCATCAAGTTACTAATACCTGGTTTTGCTTCTTGGTCAAAGCGTACCAGAGCATCCGAATCTGTTACTGCACGTTTGAACTTACGGATAATAGTGTCTGGATCATCAATTAATGAGATACTTGCATTATTATCTTCATCTGATTTTGACATTTTCTTTGTTGGATCTTGTAGACTCATAATTTTTGCGCCTACTTTACTAATATATGGTTCTGGAATCTTGAAAGTATCGCTATATAAGTTATTAAAGCGTGCTGCAATATCACGTGCAAGCTCGAGATGTTGTTTTTGGTCTACGCCTACTGGTACAAGGTCTGTTTGGAAAAGTAAAATATCTGCTGCCATAAGTGTTGGATATGTGAAAAGTCCAGAGTTAATATTCTCTGCATGTTTAGAAGACTTTTCTTTAAATTGTGTCATACGGCTAAGCTCACCCATATAAGTATAGCAATTTAAAATCCATGCAAGTTCAGCATGAGCTGGTACATGTGATTGATAATAAATAACGTTTTTTTCTGGATCTAAACCAGCAGCAATATATTGCATTAATAAGTTTCTAGCATTTTTTCTAAGTGTAGCTGGATCTTGTCTTACAGTAATCGCATGCATATCAACTATACAATAAAGACAGTTATATTCATCTTGTAAGTTTGTCCAGTTTTTAAGGGCACCTAAATAGTTCCCAAGTGTAATAACACCTGAAGGCTGCATCCCACTAAAAATGACCTTTTTTTCGTTTTCCATCTATCGCACCTCATTTTTCTATCTTTTTATGAATTAAAGTTATCATATCATATTTTTCTAGAAAGCAAAATGCCTTTCGGTATATAATAACACTAATAGCAACTGAAAGGAGCTTACAACTATGGAGAAAATTCCAAGCTTTACAATTAACCACTTAACATTATTACCAGGTATCTATGTTTCTAGAACAGATGATATGATGGGACATGCTATTACGACTTATGATCTTCGTATGAAAGCACCAAATAGGGAACCTGTTTTAAATACAGCCGAAATCCATACTATGGAGCATTTAGGTGCTACTTTCTTACGCAATCATCATGAGTATGCTAGTGAAGTAATCTACTTTGGTCCTATGGGATGTCGTACTGGTCACTATCTTATTTTAAAAGGTAATCGCCCTTCTAGTGAAATTGCACCTCTTATCACAGAAATGTTTGAGTTTATTGCAAACTATGAAGAAGAAGTTCCAGGTGCAAGTGCTCATGACTGTGGTAACTATTTAGATATGAATTTAGGTATGGCTCGTTATGAAGCTAAAAAATACTTAGAAACACTTCATAACTTAACATCTGAAAACTTGGTCTATCCAACTAACTAAAAAAGTGGTCTAATGACCACTTTTAATCTATAGAATGCTTTTCTGAACACTTACATTTATTATACTTTTCTTGATAAAATGCAACATATTCTTTCATCCCCATATTTTCTAGAGCACTTAAATAACTTTCCCATTCTTTCTCTATATCGTACTCTCCAGAAACCCACCTTATTTTCATCTCTACAACATATCTATTTAAGCTATTATAGATTTTACCCATTCCCATAAAATCAGTCATAAACATAGTCCTACGACAAATATTATCTTCTATCAAATAAGGGCTATACTCTTTATAGTTTAGTTCATGACGTACTAACATTGGATTAAAAATAAACTTACTTTTTTCACTTCTTGGGAATATACCCGGGCATGCTCCTAATGGACTATTCTCCATGCTATATTGCGCATAACTTTTTCCTAAAGGTGGACAGATAAATCTATAATTTCCTCCACTCTTTTCAAATGTAACACCTTCAGCTCCCCATATTAACTCTTGTATATTTT
Organism: Niameybacter massiliensis; assembly: GCF_001282685.1. Lineage (GTDB taxonomy): Bacteria > Bacillota > Clostridia > Lachnospirales > Cellulosilyticaceae > Holtiella > Holtiella tumoricola. The sequence continues at coordinate 1,619,169 of NZ_LN875035.1, forward strand.
CAGGATTAAAAAACTGATCAATCCAAGCCATAGTAATCTCTGGATAAAGATTACTAGATGTAATCATAAATTGATTTGTTGTAATCTTACTATTTTGTTTTCCCCATAACTGTGTACCACTTGGCCCTTTTAGTGGTGGAATAACTATATATTCATCTCTTCCTCTTTCTTCTCCTACCACAATTGTACTATCTTTAGCAAGAAATGCTCCTACAACAGGTGTTTCTCTCATCCCCTTTGCTACATACTGTTCAATGTCTTGTGTAAAAATTTCCGCATCTAATAGACCTTCTTGATATAACTTCCTTAAATATAGTATTGCTTCCTTATAACCTTCTTGTGCTGGTGTAAATAATACATTTTCATCTTGCACCAGCATCATTCTATCTCCATTAATCACGCCAAATGATCCTATAAATGAATTCATACTGTAATTGTATACCCCATCTATATAGCTAAAGGGTATCTCATCAGCTTTACCATTTCCATTAGGATCTTGTGTTTTAAATGCCTTTAAAACATTATAAAACTCGTCTATCGTTGTTGGTATTTGTAGTCCTAGCTGATCCAACCATACCTTATTAATAAAAAGATAATTTTCTACCAATGCTGAATCCATTTCATTATAAAACGGTAACGTATAAATTTTATTATCTAAAAATGTACAGGCACTTTTTATAAAAGGCTTTTCTTCTAATAATGCTTGAATATTTGGAGCATACTTCTCTATAAGTTCATTTAAAGGAATAATCCTTTCACTTTGTATATATCCTAAAATATCTGTATTCTGCAAATCTCCTCCCATAATAAAATCTGGGACTTCTTCCATCTGTAATATATGTATCTTTTGTAAATCTCTTCTTGCACTATTAATTTGATTAAAATTAACCTCAATACCCATTTTCTTTTTAATGTTATTTAAAACTTCCATTTCATTATAATTGCCTAATCCCACTGGTGAAAATACAACACCATTCAATGTGATTTTACTCTCTTGTATAACCTGCATAGGTTGTATATCTATAGATATTTTATATCCTATACAAATTAAAAGGATACATATTATAAATGTAATAATATTTTTTTTAATATTTTTCATAACTCCCCCCCTAATTTATCTTAACCTTTGTCAGATTATTTTTCAATTAATAATATTATAAAATTTTATAATATATTAAAGCATTTATGCTTGTATTTCCTATATATTTAGCTTAAAATGTCGTTGAGGTGAAAAAGTAAATGTCTTCACAACTAAATTTATTTAAAAAATATTTAATATCGTTTTTACTCATCTTTATGATTCCAGTATCATGCATTATAGCCACTTTATTTAGCGTAGGTTATGACATTTTTTCTAAAGAACTTTTTTCTAAAGAAATAACTAATATTGAATTATCTATGAGTCATCTTAATAATGAATTAGATGAATGTCTACTCATTGCTCATCACTTGACGAACAAAGACGAGTTTAAACCCTTTAACTTAAATGAAACCCCCTCTGAAGGTTCGCGATTGATTAATACATTATTTAATTATATTATTTCTAATAAACTTTTGAATGAGGCAGCTGTATACTTTTATAATACTGACTATGTGTATACCAGTAAGAGTAGCTTGTCTGTAGAAAATTTTTATGAGCAATATTCTTCAAGTACTTATAGTCCTAATGCTTTAAAAGAATTAGTCGAAACCAGTACTGACTCTATATTTTTTAATGACTTAAAATATAACGACACGAACTACTTTGCTCTTTTAGTACCTCTTTCTGCCTATTACGAACAAATTGGATGTAGCATCTTTTTATTTGATCAAAATCTTTTGTATGACTCTATCTTTGCTTCGCAAGAAGATAATAGACAATTTTACTTTGTAAATACTTTAGATTTAGAAAACTCATTAGATTCCTTTGATCTTAGCCATATGCCTACACTTAATTACGAAAGTTTAATACGCTCACTAAGTACACTTACTAAAACTGGCGATTCTTTCTCCACACATTCAGATCAATATCTAATTTATGCATCTAAGCCTTCTCTTTCTGCAGATAACTTATTAATTTTAAGTACGGCTTCACACAAAAAAGTCTTTGCACCATTACATACCCTTAATCTGATTATGTTAGTAAGCCTTGTAGGAGCTATACTCTTTAGTTTACTTTGTAGTTATTATATTGTTAAACGTAATTTTGCACCACTTCGTGAAATGAACTATTCACTTACTATGCTAAAACAAGATTACTCTAAATTAGAAAGAGAAGTAACTCAAAGTATTCCTATGCGTCAATATTTCCTATTAAATCAGCTTATTAATGGGAATATCAATAACATTCCTGATTTCATAGAAAACTGTCATTCCTTGAATATGGATTTAACATCCCCATATCATGGCATCATAGTCGTTAAAGCACAAATTAATCACTTTGCATTTGATAAAACTATTATTGATACACTACAAAGTATGCAACAAACTTCATTAAAACAAAGTTATCTCATCCAACATATTTATCCTAATATAGATATCTATTTAGTTGGAACTGAAGGAAATATTAAACTTTCGACAATTGTTCTACCCCAAGCAACATTGTACTTTGGCAGTTTCTCCAGAAGACTTTCTAATATTTCTAAGTCTTATATTAATGCACGTGCTCTTAGTGAACTTGCTACATCTACACCAGAACTTGCTGATTCTATACAAGTTCTTTTTCAAGATTATAAAGCTATTGCATTACAACTTACCACATTTCTACAAGTTGGAGACTATCAAAAAATCCCTGAACTTCTCCTACAAACTATACAATCTCTAGAGGCTACAACACTTCCTTTTTCATTACAAAAGGTTATTTGTATAGAAATTATGATGGCATTTAACAACTACATTTCTAAACAAAAATATTCTATTCCATATGATAAACTAGATTTAGTCTCCTTATTTAAGGTAGAATCCTTCGAAGAACTAAAAGAGATTGTCTTAGAAGTTTCTTCTGAAATGTTAAATCTTATTATAGATTTTCGAAATGATCGTATTCTTGAGCCATCTATTACACTTATTAAAGATTTCATTAAAGAGCATTATGAGGACCCTAATCTATCTACAGAACAAATTGCTTTAGAATTTTCCATACCTACTTCTTATTTAGAAGACTACTTTTATAAACATACTTCACAATCGCTCTTAGATTACATGTATCATTTACGTATTGAAAAATCTAAGGAACTACTGAAGACAACACCATATACGCTTAAAATCATTGCTAATCAAGTAGGGTTTGTGCATATCTCTAGTTTCATTTCTTACTTTAAGGAATACGAGCACTGTACACCAGGGCATTATCGATCAAAATACCATATTTAATTTAATCCATACATCAAAAGAGCGCCATTGGCGCTCTTTTTCTCTAACTATACTGTTCTATAACTTTTTCTAATAAAGTTACCGCTTCATCTACATGCTGCTTTTCTATAATTAGTGGAGGTAAAAATCGTATAACGTTCTCTCCTGCCCCTATAACAAGTAACCCCTCTTCTATACATTGATTAATAACATGACGTGCTGGTATAGAAAGTTCTATTCCTATCATTAATCCCATTCCACGTACATCTACAACTTCATTTTTACGTTTCTTTAAGCACTCTAACTTTTCCTTTAAGTAGTTACCTATTTCTTGCACGTGCTGTAATAAGTTATTCTCACATAGCTCCCCTATAACAACCTGAGCTGCTGTTGTTGCCATTAAATTCCCACCAAAAGTAGTGCCATGGTCGCCTGGTACAAGTACATCTGCTTTTTCTTTCACAAGTACTGCTCCTATTGGCAATCCCGCTCCTAAACCTTTTGCTGTTGTAATCACATCTGGCTCAATGTCAAACTGACTATATGCAAATAAACTCCCCGTTCTTCCTACACCCGTTTGTACTTCATCTATGATAAGAAGGGCATTATAATCATGACATAGCTTCATCACTTCTTGAAGGTAGCACTTATCAGCTACATGTATACCACTTTCCCCTTGAATCACTTCTAGAATAACCCCGCAAGTATCATGAGTGATTACTTGTTTCAACTGTTGTATGTTGTTATATTCTACATAGTTAAAACCAGGCACCATAGGTTTAAACGGTGCTTGGTATTTCTCTTGTGCCGTGGCAGTCAATGCACCATAAGTACGACCATGGAATCCACCTGTCATAGAAATCATTTGTGTCTTAGTGGGTGATTGACTTACTCCATGTTTTCTTGCTATTTTAATAGCCGCTTCATTGGCCTCTGTACCACTGTTGCAGAAGAATACTTTCTTAAATCCACTATATTTTGCAAGTAGTGCCGCTGTTTCTATTTGTGGCTTTGTATAATAAAGATTAGAAGTGTGCATGAGTTTATGTAATTGACCTTCTAAACTTTTCATAAGCTTTGGATGACTATATCCCAAACTATTCACTGCAATACCACTTCCCATATCTAAATACTTTTTCCCATAATTATCATAGATATAACACCCTTCCCCACGGTCAAGTACCACATCAAAACGGTTATAAGTATGCATCACATGCTGACTTTCTAAGTCTTTTAGCATCCTCCCCCCTCCCCTTCATCATAAAGCATTGTTCCTATTCCTTCGTGGGTGTAGATCTCTAAAATAAGAGAATGTTCAACTCTTCCATCTAAGATATGGACCATCTTAACACCTTTTTCCATTGCCTCAAGACAACAAGTTACTTTAGGGATCATCCCACCTGCTATCGTCCCATCTTCTAAGTATTTATTGGCTTCTGATTTGCTTAAATAAGAAATAAGAGTACTTGGGTCCTCTTTATCTTTTAATACCCCTTCAACATCTGTCAAAAATACTAATTTCTCAGCCTTTAAGGCACCTGCTATAGCTACTGCTGCATAATCTGCATTAATATTATAGGTATTACCTTCATGATCTGTCCCAATAGGTGAGATAACTGGTATGAAGTCTCCTTCAATTAAAGTATTAATAAGCTTTGTATTGATATTTACAATTTCCCCTACATAGCCTAAATCTATATCCTTCTTAATCATTTTTGTTGACTCTATAATCATACCATCCTTACCACTTAGTCCTACAGCACTTCCACCCTGAAGATGAATCATAGAAACAATACGTTTGTTAACCTTACCAGCTAAAACCATTTCTACCACATCTACTGTTTCTTTAGTAGTGACGCGTAAGCCTTCTACAAAAGAAGATTCTATATTCATATCTGCTAATGTCTGATTAATCTCAGGCCCACCCCCATGTACAATTACTGGTTTTAACCCCACTGATTTGAGTATCACCATGTCTTGCACAATTGTATTATTAATCTCAGGATTAAGCATTGCACTCCCACCATATTTGATTACAACAATCTTATCCTTAAATGCTTGAATATAGGGCAATGCTTCACTTAATACTTTTGCTTTTTCTATAATTTGATTGGTCATTTTACTATCCCCTAACTTCTATATTCCCCATTAATCTTTACATAGTCATAGCTTAAATCACAGCCCCATGCTGTTACCTTTTCTACACCCTCACCCATTTCTACAAAAATTTTAATTTCATTCTCTCCTAAAATTCTTTTAGCTTTATGCTCACTAAATTTAATAGGCATACCTTCTTTAAATAGAGTAATACTTCCTACACAACTTTCCAATATCAAAGTCACTTTCTCTTGATCAAAAGGTACCCCTGCATACCCCATGGCTGCAAGTATTCTTCCCCAGTTTGCATCTTCCCCAAAGAACGCTGTCTTAACCAAGCTAGAAGTTAAAATACTTTTCGCTAAGAGTTTACCTGCTTCAAAACTTTTTGCGTTTTGTATTTCTACTTCTAATAATTTAGTTGCACCTTCACCATCTTTGACTATGGAGATAGCGATATACTTAAGCGCTTCAAACAGCATACTCTGAAACTGTTCAAATGCTTCTCCTTCTTGATCTATAATTGGATTACCTGCTTGCCCACTTGCAAGCACAATCACACTATCATTAGTACTTGTATCGCCATCTACCGTAATCATATTAAAGGACAAGTTGACACATTTGCTAAGAGCTTTTTGTAACATGGGTTTTGTAATATTAACATCTGTTGCTATAAAAGCAAGCATTGTTGCCATATTAGGATGGATCATGCCTGAGCCTTTCCCCATGGCTCCTACATGAATGGTATAACCTTCTATTTGTTCTTCTAATGCAATCTCTTTTGCAAATGTATCTGTTGTTAAAATAGCTTCCGCAGCTTCAGTTGCTGCTTTTTTTGTATCTTCAAGTTGTTCTGCTACCTTGCAAATACCTTGTGTAACAATATCCATAGGAAGTGGTACACCTATAACGCCCGTAGAACATACCAATACTTCTTCCTTTTGGATATTTAATGAAGATGCAGTAACCTCTGCCATTGTTTGAGTATCATTATGCCCTGTTGCCCCTGTTACTGCATTAGCATTTCCACTATTAATAACTACTGCATGCACAGTATTTTCTGCACTTAATACTTTTTGATCCCATATAACTGGTGCTGCCTTTACTACATTTTGAGTAAACGCTCCTGCATAAGTACAAGGTGCCTCACTATAAATGATAGCCATATCTTTTTTCTGTTTTTTAATTCCTGTATGTGTGCCAGCAGCTTGAAAGCCTTTTGCTGCTAAAATCCCATTATTATTCAATTTCATAATTCCCCACCTTTTCTTTGACCACTTATGCTGGGAAAAGTGGTACATAATGAATGCCTGTATCTTCTTCTAGACCTAACATAATATTCATGTTTTGTACTGCCTGACTTGCTGCACCCTTCATCATATTATCTAAGGCACTTACAATAATTAAGCGTTTGGTACGGTCATCTACTTTAAAACTAATATCGCAGAAATTAGAACCTTTAACCCATCTTGTTTCTGCTATACTTGTATCTCCAAGCAACCTTAAAAATTGCTCTTTTTCATAATATGTATTGTATACTTTATTAACTTCATGGTTTGTTACACCAGGTTTTAAGCTTGCATAAATAGTCGTTAATATGCCTCTATTCATAGGTACAAGATGTGGCGTAAAAGTAAGTGTTACCTTCTTGCCACCAAATGCTTCTAGTTTTTCTTCAATTTCGGGTGTATGCCTATGTGATGTTAATCCATAAGCTTTAATGCTTTCATTACATTCTGTATAATGTGTTCCTATATTAAGTCCTCGCCCTGCTCCTGTAACACCTGACTTGGCATCAATAATAATCGTACTTGTATCAATAAGTCCTTCTTTTATCAGAGGAATTAGACTTAGTAAACTACATGTTACATAACAACCTGGATTTGCAATAAGTCTTGCCCCTTGGATATATTCTCTGTTCCACTCACATAATCCATATATTGCTTCTTCTAATACTTCCTTGCCAAAGTGTTCAACCTTATACCATGTATCATATGCTTCACTGGTAATACGGAAGTCTGCTCCTAAATCAATAACCTTCGTCGTTGCTAGTAGTTCCTTTGTAACCACTTTGCTTGCAATCCCATGAGGTAAAGCAATAAATAATATATCCGCATCTATCTTAGATAAGTCATCTTCTATACAAACCTCATCTACTAAATCTTTAAAATGAGGATAAACCTTGCTATATGGCTCACTTTGATAACTATGAGAAGATAAATGAGTTAGTTTAACACTAGGATGATTATAAAGAAGCCGTACTAACTCTTCTCCTACATATCCTGTTGAACCTAATATTGCTACTTTATACATTTCTAATCTCCTCCTTAGCTCAGTAATCTCTGTAATCAGATTATTCATTTTTCTTAATTTATTAATTATTATACTTTTTAATGTTTAAATATGCAATATATTTTTTAATAAAAATTATATTTAATGAATTTTTATTCATTATGTAGACTAAAAAATGAGGCGGTTAAAACCACCTCATTGATTGTCTGCTATTTCCATGGATTGATAATACATATAGAGTTCATCTAACTCTTCTAAGGTAAAATTCTCTTGGACAAGCTCTTGCAACTTCTTACTATCTTCTTCATCTATGCCATCTTTAATCATATTCCATACTTCGTTTATATTGATGTTTTGTACTTTAGATAAAATCATATTAAGTAATTTTAATTGATCACTTAAAGATAAATTACTAAACATCTTATTTACTATATTTTGATAATCAATGCGCCCATTATTATAGACACCTTCCATTTGATTCACAATATGATCATCTAACATAAGTACATAGGCATCATAAATAGGTACTTGCTCATACTTTTCATCTGTTGGTTGTTCTCTTGTTTCTTCTACTTGCTTACTTATTTCTGCTTTGTCTATAGATTGAGTATTCCCTCCTCCTTCTACTAGTTGATCCACATTTATTGTAGAGCTTACCTCATCTGTAGACTCTTGTTCTATACTTATATCATTTTCTGATTGTATATTATTCTGATTAGGAAACTTGTCATTATCTTGTTGACTTGCTAGCTCTTCTTCTTGTGATAATTGTGATTTACCACTTATATCTTCCGTAACTACTTGGTCACTTACTACTTCTTGTTTCATTTTTTTCCCTGTTAAATTTTCTGTTAAATTAGCTAATTGTTCTTCAGTATAAACCTCTGGCCTCTCTGTCAAAAAATATACAGCAAATAAACCTATTAATAATACAAAGCTAATACTTGCACAAAGGTTCAATAAACGCAATAAACAGTCATTAGTATGCTTCCTCTTCCTCATGATGTAAAAGTTCTCCTTCCAAACTTCTTTACATATTTGTTAGAGTATTTGCCCTAATGACTGCTTATTATTCAATGTTTAAAAACTTATTTATTTATCTACAAAATACTATTGCTCTATTAATTCTGCAAGCACACGGCCATCTGCTCCCGGCATTTCAAATCCAAGAAGTGCAGTACAAGTTGGTGCAATATCTACATTGTATGCTTTTTCTAATACAGTCCCTGATTTTACTCCAGGTCCGCATAATACTAAGGCTGGTTGAGAACCACGAGTTGGTATATGTCCATGAGTTCCTACACTTGTACGGTAATCTTCATTAGCTACCTTTTTAATAAATGGTGCACTTAACATATAATTAAAGCCTACACCTTCTTCAGCTTCAAGTACAAAGTCAAAGTCTCCATCTAATTTATAAGCTTCTTTTACTTCTTCTGTTGTAAACATTTGATCAATTCTAAAACGGGTTTTGTTTTGTTTTAAGTATTCGGCAACTTCTTGTTTAAGTGTTTCATCATGGTCTCTTACATATATTTGTGCAGATGCTGCAGCTGAATGTGCAAATACTTTCCAGTCTATTACATTTCCTTCTGCATCTACTGTAATCCATCCTTTATCCATAAAGTCACGATTTAAGTTGATGCTTTCATCAATATTCACTTGTCCATGATCTGAACAAATAACAAATATTGTTTCATCATAGATACCTTTTGCTTTAAGTGCATCAAAAGTATAGCCTAACATATCATCTATAAATTTAATGGCTTCTTTAATTTTCTCACTATATACACCATATACATGTCTGTAATGATCAATTAATGTCATATGCATAAAAATAATATTTGGCATTTCTGTTTCGATTAGATACTTACTTGCAAGCCCAGAGAATTTATCTGAATCCTTGTATTTTTCCTCTTTCCAAGCATCACTACATATCTCATACATTTTTTCCATAAGCCCTGGTGTAGAATTGGCAATCATAGATGCTTTTTTATCATCAGCCACTTGGTGAATCCCTGCACGTTGAAGATTCCAAGTTACATCTGCCCCTACCATTGTTGGCCAACTATTAATAAGTACTTTAAGTCCATGTTTTTCACATTCTTCTGGAAGGATAGCTGCATGAATTCCATTACGTTCTTCAAACCAATCTCCAAATTTCATAAATGGATTAAATATTTCATTATTTACAACACCATGTTTATCTGGATATGTACCAGAAATCATTGAAGCATGTGCTGTATAAGTCAATGATGGATATACTGTTTGAGAGTTTTTTACGATTGCCCCATTTTGTACAATAGGTCCTAGATTAGGAAGTGTTTTAATATATTCTAAGTCCTCAGAAATCATAGCATCCAATGAAATAACAAGCATTCTTTTAGTCATAGTTTTTCTCCTTCAAGTCATGTTTTAGGTTTGATTAACTTCACCAAACATTTAAATATACCATACTTTTATAGTTTTACACAAGCTAAATGATAATTTTTATTATTTAAACATATTTCGATTAACTTGTTTTTCTTAGCTCTCTATTATATTATGACTAAGAATAGACTGGTTTATGATTACTTTTAACATATTTGATACCTATTTGGTATACACTATGAGACGAACGAGGAGACAATTAAATGACTATATACGAAGCTTTAAAAAATGACACAAACCCAATTATTTTAGATGTACGTGAAAACAGTGAATTCAACGAAGGCCATATTAAAGATGCCCTTCATATTCCACTGAACTCACTTGAAGCCCAAGCTGAAGGTGAAATGACAGATTATGACCAACCAATCTACGTTTACTGTCGTAGTGGTGTACGTAGCAAAGTAGGATGCCATATTCTAAATAGCTTAGGTTATACAAAGACCTATAACTTAGGTGGTATTCTTGACTGGCCTGAGGAAATTGTAAAATAGGTTGATTTTTCTTTTAAAATAGGCAAGACGTATTGCTCATATGCAATACGCCATGCCTATTTTTTGTTTTTATAACTTATTTTACTATTACTCTAAACCTTCTACATCCAAAACTTTTTGTATACAAGTATCTATACTTAAATCATCTTTGCGCATTGGATGTTGTACTTCATGATCTGGTATAGTCTTATGCTCTTCATTACATATCCCTTCTTCACTCGTTCCCATTTCCTTTGTAAACCTTACAACATATCCACTTTTAGGAAGCATTGCCAAAATAGGATCTGAACCAATGCCATCTCCTCCAGTTTTTTCACCAATTAACGTAGCAAGCCCTGAACTTTTTGCAAACATTGCAAGTCCTTCTGCTGATGAGTATACATAATGGTCTACAAGCAAATAAATATTCCCTTGAAATTGTATAGAATCCTCCGCTGGCTTTACTTCTACACAATATTTTTCATAGTAAGTAAAATCTTCGCTTACCTCTGGAGGAAGTTCCGGCAAGCTTGCAGTATCTAAATCCTTAACTTTTTTAGCATACATTTTAGGCATATGGTTTGCTTGCATATATCGTTGTAAATACACGCCGTCTTTATAGAAAGTATATTCCCAAGATACATATGATTTATCAATAATTTGGGGCAATAAAAAGTCTGACCAATATCTTGTATCACCGCCACCATTTCCTCTGATATCAATAATGAGTGCTTGGTAATCTTTAATGTTTTGTAAATATGCCTGAATGATCTTATAATCAGCTTTGGCATTCCAAGGATTTAGCATCTGGGGAATATGTATATAACCAACTCTTCCTTCTAAAGCATCCTTGGCAATTACCCTAGATTGCTTTATTTTCTCTTGTACTTCTTGTCCTATCTCTTCATCCTGCTTTTCTTCTTCCGCTAATGGTATATTATATCTTCTAAGTGCTAATGGTTTGTTAACTGTATCATAATTGATACCTTGCCAATATCCCTCAACTTTCATATTATGGTAGACTTCTCTCATCCATTCAACTTCTTCCTTGCTAAGTAACTGTGTATGACCGTTATGAAGATCGTCTAGACTATCACTGATAACCTGTGCAAATTCCTTATCATTCCTACTTTCTTTAACTTGCTGCAAATATCGCTCTTTGTTATTTAGCCAATCTACACCATTCATTCTTTTGTTCACTTCTAGATAAGGATAATTTTCCTCTATCGTTTTATAGAGATACTCAAAATCCTCTATCTTTTCTTCCATAGTGAGTGCCTGTAACGGTGTTTCCAAGATTTTATCTCTTTTATTATAGCTTTGCTGCTTATAAATCAACACCCCTGCTAGCATGATAAAAACAGCCATACTTATTCCTAACAAAACCTTCTTTGTTCCCCACTTCATCATTTTGTTTCTCCCAACCTTATTATTTTAATAATCATATTATATCATTTTTTTCTATCAATTCAATTTTCTACGCTTATTAACATTTCTAGATGTTCCTTGATTTCCTATTTATTTTATGCTACACTAACTTCAATCTAATACTAGTGTCTTTATGACCGAAGGGAATGAATGTCTCCCTTGGACTTAGTATCCAAAACTGCTCTTACAAGCTGATGACTTCTGCCACAAGCAGGGTTATCAGCTTTTTTTGCGTGATTAAAAGGAGGAATAAAATGATTCTTACAAGCTTAGCATTAATCTTTTTATGTGGTTTACTACTTGGTGGACTAATGAAAAAGTTAGGTTTACCTGACTTACTTGGTATGCTCATAACCGGCATCATACTTGGTCCTTATGCTCTTAACTTACTAGCTCCTAGTATTTTACAACTCTCTGCTGATTTAAGACAAATTGCTTTAGTCATTATTTTACTTCGTGCCGGTCTTTCTCTTGACCTTGAGGCACTCAAAAAGGTAGGGCGTCCTGCACTTTTGATGTGTTTTGTACCTGCTACTCTAGAATTATTAGGTACTCTAATCATAGCACCTACTCTACTTGGAATTTCTTTATTAGATGCAGCTATTCTTGGCACTGTACTTGCTGCTGTTTCACCTGCAGTTATCGTGCCAAGGATGGTAAATCTTATCGAAGAACAACGAGGTACACATCATAGTATTCCTCAACTGATTATGGCTGGCGCTTCTGTAGATGATATTTTTGTCATTGTGTTATTTACCTCATTTACAGGTATTGCAGAAGGTGGGCAATTTAGCATAGAAAGTTTCTTAGGTATCCCCCTTGCCATTCTACTTGGAATTGTTGTCGGACTTGTTGTTGGTCTTTTACTTACAAAATGCTTTAAATCTATGCATCTTAGAGATTCTATAAAAGTTATTATTATCTTAAGTATTGCCTTTTTACTTGTTAGTCTGGAAAGTACAATTAAAGCAACTATTCCCTTTTCAGGCCTTATTGCTATTATGACTTTAGGTGCTACACTCTATCGTAACTATTGTCCACTCGCTAGTAGGCTCTCTAATAAATTCTCCAAGCTGTGGATTGCCGCCCAACTGATACTCTTTGTTCTTGTTGGTGCGACAGTAGATTTAAGCTATGCACTTAAGTCAACTATCCCAGCCTTATTAGTCATCTCCTTTGCCCTTGTCTTTAGAGCATTGGGTGTATGGCTTGCACTACTTAAGACACCTCTTACTAAGCAAGAGCGTATTTTTTGTATTGTGGCTTATATGCCAAAAGCTACAGTACAGGCCGCTATAGGAAGTATTCCTCTTACAATGGGACTTAGTTGTGGGCCTATTGTACTTACTATTTCCGTTATTGCAATAGTACTTACAGCACCTCTTGGAGCCTTTGGTATAGACTATTTATCTCACCGCCTTTTACCTATTGAATAATAGCTATAAAACCACTTATATAACTGACAAAAGGCTATAAAACGAGAACAAAATTCGTTTTATAGCCTTTTATATCTAACTTCTACCTCTTACCAACACATTTTGTTAGCTGTCATACTTTTTTGTGCCTCATTATACTGCATCATTTCCCCCGCACCTTCTTGTCTATAAGGTGTTTTAGGCAATCTCACTTCTTCTAATTCTACAATATGGTCTAATTGACCTTCTATATAGCTATTCACGATACGCTTTGTTGTACGAAGCCTTTGAAGCATCCCACCTATTCTTAAATCTAATACTTCATAACCAATACTTTTATTCGTCATTTGCCATTCATTAAAACGCTTTTCTCCAAATACTTCTAAGACATCAATTAATGGCTCAACTTGTCTACTAATAATTTCTTTTAATTTTATCTTATCCTGTACTTGATAAGCATCTAATAGATTTACACCTAAATTCCACTTTAATTTTAATACCTTGGCAAATGCAGCATACATTTCGTCTACTTTTTTATAAAGTATATTGAATTCATTATCAGCTTCTTTCTCAAAATAATTTTGTAGCTCTTGGTAATATGAAGTTAAATCTTCTTGGATAGCTCTTGTATGATAGACAAACATGCTGCAAAGTGGGTCTTCGTAAAACATATATTTACTTGGATTTACTGTAGCCGATGGGTCACTGACCTCTGGTAAAATATCAAAGGCTTCTTGTTTCATAAAGTTTTCATAGCTTAATCCACTACAAAATGCTAATCTTTTCTTAAAGTCTTCTAAATCTACCGTCTCTTGATAACCATGTTCTGCAAAAAGCACTGTTCCAAATAAGCAAGTGCTAAGAGGTGCCTCACTTCCCTCATCTCCCCATGCTGTAGCTAAAACTTCTTTTACACCTGCTTTTTTACAAGCCATCAGTGCAGCATTAGTGGATACATAGGTTTTAGTATGATGCGGTGCATACCCAATCCAACGCCATGCCCCTCCAGCAAACATTACCTTTCTATCTAATTCTGTTCTCCTATTAAGATTATATGTATAATGCGCTTCACTATTGTTGTAGTAATCCCAATACATTAGATCTACTTCTTTAGGAATATTTCCTGCGTCATCTAATGATCCATGATTAAAGAACATATCATCCCAAATCATAGGCTGTAGCCCATAACGATTACAAATCTTTAATATATCCTCAAGATGCTTATTCATGATGGTAGACTTACTTTCAAGTCCATGTTTATCTGCATATCTTCCTCTCCCTAGATTAAAAGCTTCATCCATTCCTATATGTATACGTTTACTTGTAAAGGTATCTGAAAGTTGTCTAAGCATGTTATCTAAGAATCTTTTAACCTCTTCATTACCTACGCATAAAATATTATCTATATCTAGATACTTATTTTTAGGCTCATCCCATGCTAAGAAATGTTCTAAATGAGCTAATGTTTGAATACATGGAATAAGTTCTATACCAAACTTGAGAGCATACTGATCAAGTTCTTGTAACTCTTCTTTTGTATAACGTCCTCTCATATAACCAAAATACTGCTCACCTTCTAGCTCATATACATCTTCCATGTAAAGCATCATGACACTATGCCCCATAATAGCAAGACGCTCAATTAGTTCTTTTCCATACGCTATATTGAGAACACCATTTCTTGAACAATCTACCATCAAACCATTAAAAGTAAAATATTGCTTCTCTTCTATTTCAAACTCTTGAACGCCTTCTTGTAGCTTTTGAATAACATACCCTATTGCCCTAAATAAAGTATTTATATTCTTATATTCTATAACAGCATTTTCTCCTGTCACTTTTACTTTCAATCCATCTATAGAAGTTTCTAGGCACTTTAAAATTCTTCCTGTTTCTATTATTTCAAATTCAAATCGTCTTCCTAGTAAACTAAGAGGTTCTTTTAAACTTTCCTCTAAACCAACTACATTTAATTGAATCATCGTAAATTCTCCTTCTCTCTAAGTATTCTTTATATACGATTGATTAAATTAAATTTTACTATATTTTTACTATTTTTTCACTATATTTTATTAATAAATTCATCTATCTCAAATAAAGCAACTTAGGTCTTTGATAAAATATATCATTCTACCTATAGTTGAAAATTTCTCAATAAATAAGTTATTCATATCTCAAAAGTAACTGCTATACTTTAATAAGAACCAGCGCTGATTACTTTATAATGAGGAGCAATACTTATGAATATTAAACTAGGTGAAAAAATTAAATATTTACGTAAGAAGAAAAATATTTCTCAAGAGATACTTGCAAATTATCTTGGTATTTCATTTCAAGCAGTCTCTAAATGGGAAAATGGCGCCACTATGCCTGATGTATGTTTAATCCCTGCACTTGCTTCATTCTTTGGTGTATCAACAGATGAACTCTTTGATTTTAATCTCTATGAAATCGAAAACAATGTTAATGACATTGTTCTAAAATCAAGTGAATATTATTATTGCGATCCTGAAATGTGTGAAAAAATATTACGTGAAGGATTAAAGAAATATCCTGGTAATGACATCCTACTTAATTGCATCATTGGGGTTATACCTATACCAGAAAGAAGCTCAGAAGTTATAGACATGTGTCAGATATTAATTGAATGTACAAAACATGATGATATTAAATATGATGCATACCGTATTCTGGCAGAAGCATATAAATCTATAGGAGAATACAGTCTTGCTAAAGCAACAATAAATAAGATTCCTGAGATTTATTTTACTAAGTTAGAAGTTGCTGCTCTATTGCTTGATGGAGAGGATATGTATGAAGCAGCTCATAAACAAAAAAACCTATCTGCAGATTCTCTTATAGAAATGCTTATAAAACTTGCTGATTTCTATAACCAAGCAGGTGAAAAAGAAAAATCAAAAACACAATTACTTATTGTTAAAAAAGTAATCGATGCTTTTAAAGATGATTTCACTGCCGAATTTTTTAAAAGTACTATCTACGAAACTAGAAAAGACTTCCTAAAAGATATTGAAACAAAGATAGACTTATTGAATTAACCTTGGGTAAAAGGAGCAACTTCATTTTAAATGAAATTGTTCCTTCTAAGATTAACTATTAGTTTAGATATGTATAGATGTTACTTCTTTTTGCATCTGCATAGTTCAATAGCTTCTTGTGCCATATAGTAAACATCCTTTAATAAGT
The DNA here is from genome assembly GCF_001282685.1 of Niameybacter massiliensis. Lineage (GTDB taxonomy): Bacteria > Bacillota > Clostridia > Lachnospirales > Cellulosilyticaceae > Holtiella > Holtiella tumoricola. The sequence continues at coordinate 1,635,838 of NZ_LN875035.1, forward strand.
GATCTTTAATTTCTTTTAATTCTTTTTCCGAATACCACCTTAAATTAAGAGATTCATCCTCTTGTGGTCTTAACTCATCAGTCATACTTGTAGCATAAAATACAAAGTCTATATGTTCATGTCCCTTCTCAATCTCACCCCATATCGTGTGTATGGGATTAATCAATACCTTTTCTCTCTCATTATCTACATTTTTATCCTTTAAGCTATCTATGTCATATAATTCTATTTTAATTCCGGTCTCCTCTAAAGCCTCTCTTTTAGCAGTTTCCTCAGGTAATTCGTTTAACTCTATATGACCTCCAACAGGTAATAATATTTGGGCTTTTTTGTGCTTATGAAGTAAAACTCTATTATTATTTACAACATAAATAGATACTGTAAAGTGTCTATTCATACTTTCATATTCCCCTCTCTCAACCTATAAAATTTCTCACCAAATAAAAATATTATAAACTAATATAATCCTTTTAGCATTATTTCATTAATTTTAGGAACTTTTTTATAAGAATATGCGTCTAAACTATCATATATAGGGAGGTCTAGAGATGAAAAAACTATTATTAATTGTAATATGTATAATCACCTTGTCTCTTCTTGGCTGTAGCAAAAATACCCATCCCCCTCTTCCTACACTTCAACTCACATATAACGATCAGCAAATTCCAATTACTCAAGGTGGTTATCATTGGACTTATCAAACTGGCTTATTGACAAGTAAGAGCGTTGTTGCTGATGCTGCTAGCCCTAGCCAAATTGCCCTTAAAATGGGTGGAACTATGATCACTCCATCAGCTAATATCTCTTTAAATTTTTCAACTATACCAACTGATGTAAAGATTTACTCTTGGGTTGCTGAGTCTTCTACCCTTTATTCCACATCTACTGATAGTTTTGGCCTACCTTCTGAAGAGGGTACATATATCTTCGAGATTATCGGTACTTGGCCTGAAGGCTCTGTCTCTTATACCACTAAACTTATTGTAAAGCCATAATAGAAGCACCATTAATGTTAGATCAACCAACATTAATGGTGCTTCTATTTAATCTTCTTACATCATTTTTATATATCGTACAAGCTTTGCTTCAAACTCCCTTAAATCTAAGTTCCGCCCTACTCTTAGACTTTCTCTTTCTTGTACAAATAAAATCATAAGAGGGAGAGCATATACTTCAAAACTTGTTGCCACTTCAGGATATTTTTCACCATTAACTTCTATTGCCTTTATCTTTGGATATTTAGCAAGAATATTCTCTACTTTCTCCTTAATCACTTCACAAGCACCACAAGCACTTCCTGTAAAGTAGACAACCACTAAGTCATGTGCTTTAATCTGTTCTTTTACTTCTTCTTGGTTTGTTATAGATTGCATATCATCTCTCCTCCTACGCCTATTTCTATTTACTTCATCTATCTTTATTGTTTATTTAAGTACTTTATAAATGTATCTCTTTGTTCATATACTTTATTTTTACTTAGTTCTCTACATAGATTAAAATATATTGTTTAATAATATCCCATTTTTTTATTTTATCCTCAAATAATGTATTATATCCAAATTTCTTTATTTCATAATTAAAAATAACCTGCATCTCTATGAAAGCAAATAAATATTTACTCGTAAAGTCATAAAATGTTCTATTATATTATTTTTCAAAAATAATATCACCTTTTTGTGCAACCACTATTCCATTTTTGTTCCTATACTGCGAATATATTAAAATAGTTATTATACTCATTTCATCAGCAATATGTACAATTAACAACTTATCTTTTTATAAATATCTTACAATCCTCTATTCTTCCATCAAAAAATGTGACGGATTCTATCTTCTCATTTGTATATATAGGTTAGAGGTTAAAACAATGCTAACTCTTCTTTCTAAAGTATGACCTTTTTACCTCTTAAAAGTTTTTATATAATGCAAAGATGGGCTACTAAGAACTCATCCTAGGCTGTTCTTTATAGCATTTCTTTATCTAAGAAAAGTTTTATATTTCTAGGTCCCCCTCTTACCTAAAATGTATATTATTTTTCTTAGGATTGAATTTCTGTTAGCTGTGGCAAACTTCAGAAATTCATTGCATTATCCATATGCCTCACTCTTTTTTAGCTAAACTTAAGCTTCTTTTAGAATTTCAAGTTCTTGTAGTCTATGTTTCTAATGTGCACAATCTTAAAAGTTATTTAACTAGCAACTTATCGTGATCTATGCCTTGCATCCTTTCACTAATAGACGCTTACTTAAGTCACTTACAAGACCATCCACTTATAAGTCATAGTTTACAAAAGCCTCATTCACTTTGAAGTTAAACCTAGCTTATTTCGTGAGCACTTTGCCACACAACAATAAAGCTAACCTAAACCTGTCCATTTGATAAAAGGGGGAGACAGTCTTGGGTTAGCTTTTTGTTGTTTATTCTTATAAGCTCAATTTAAATCTATTTATTGCCTCTTTTGCTTCCACCCTGGCCCTTGCTTTTGCCTGGTGCTTGTCTTTTATCAAAGCCACTACGCCCTCTTCTAATATCTGATTCTTTCTTGCTTGGCGCTGCTTGGAAGGCTTTACTTACATTTTTAGCGTGCATTTCTGGCTTATCTGCTAACTTCTTTTTGAGACTTGTAATATGTTTAGTTGCCATATTAATAGTCCATTGTCTATCAATCATACGAACTTCAATACCTGTCTCATTGAACAGTTCTTCATAGAGTTCATTACAACGTTGTACATTGTTTGCAACTTGTTGACCTTCTTCTTGTTGGCTTCTACGTTTTTTCTTTAAACACTCTCTTGCTTCTTGTTCATTTAAAAAGATGCAATTGTTAGGTACACGTTGCTCTTTTGCTCCTGCACCCACCATACATACTGACATTCTCTCATCTTTTCTTTTTACTTCACATTGAAGTACTTTATCTCCTAATACGCAATACATCTGTCATTCCTCATTTTATCTATAGATTTTTCTATAGTATACCATATTCTTCTAGTTTTTATCACACCTAAAGTCCTAGTTATTACTTAGCTTGTTTCATTCATCATGACTCGTTATAATATTTGATTTAATCTCCCCCCTACTGATGTTCTGCCTATACTAGTGGAATGATTATAATCACTTTTGCTCCCGATCTATCTTCTCTATTCATAAGTTTTAAACTTCCACCATGCAATACTATAATCTGACGTGCAATATGAAGTCCCATTCCGTAGTGCCCTTTACGCGACCTACTTTCTTCTCCCATATAAAATTCCTTGCAAGCGTTTTGCAAATCTTGCTCACTAAAACCTTTTCCCTCATCTTGGATGATTATACTTAATTGTCTATATGCATGCTCTCCTATTGCATCAACTTCCATTGTTACCCTTGTCATTTCTTTTGTATGATCGATTCCATTGCTAATAATATTCATTACAGCTCTGTTCAAAAGTTCTTTATCAATATTTATCTTATATTCTTCAGTTCTATCTGCCACTTCAAATTGAACTTGTCTAACCTCAGCAAGTTGTCCACCTTGCTGGCTTACCTCTTCCATAAATGTCTTAAGGCTCACCCTTTTTCTATTTAATGTGCCTATTTCATCCGAATGAGAAATATCTAATAATAATGTCACATAGTCTTGGATCTGCTTGCTATTTTTCAAGATATATCCACTATATTCTTTTTGTTCTTCATCTAATGTATCATCTTCAACAAGTAACTCTGCATTTCCTTTTATAATTGTAAGAGGTGTTTTAATATCATGTGCAATGGCAGCCATTTGCTCTCTTTTCCTTTTTTCCAAATTCCACTGCACTCTAAGTGCATCGCCTAAAGCTTCCTTTAGTTGTTCGAGAGACTCACTAATCTCATTAAATTCCTTTATAGAAGTAGGTGCTACCTGAAAGTCTAAATTTTGATTTTTAATTTGTTCTACAGCCTCTTCTAAAGGGATAAGCGCACGCTTAATTCTTTTAACATAAATACCAGATACAATACTTACTCCTAACACTATACTCCCTACTAATATAAGTATAAATAAAAGCTCTACATTAGGAAGATACTTTTCTAAAATAGGAGAGCTATAGTGTGCACCTATTCTATATAGTAATACGCACCATTGTTGTTTACCTTCCACTAAAATATATTGGGTTAGTCCATCTGGTTTATCTCCAGTTTGCACATATAATCTTGCACGCTCTACTTCTGATGCCTTTAGATTTGTTCCTAATAAATTCTCCTCTATATCAAATAAGGCGTAACGACATCCACCTGGTATATCCGCTAGGCTTATAGTTTCTTTTCCTCCTAATGTGTCACGTACCTTGAATACCTTCTGCTCCTCATAGTTAGCTGGCAAAATAAACTGTGTCTGTACAAGTATATTCATGACTAAAGATACAATGGCTAAGATTAGCAAACTGGTAGTGCCAATAACAATCATGTATTCTATAAAAATACTTTTAAGTGTTCTTTTTCTTATACCCATTTATAACCAATCCCCCAAACTGTTTCAATAGGCACAAGGCCATAAGGTTTCAGCTTAATACGTATATTTTTGATATGCACTGTAATCGTACTCACATCACTTTCTCCCTCGTACCCATAGACCTTTTCATATATACTTTCTTTTGTAAAAACCTGTCCCTTATTATGAGCAAGATATTCACAAATAAGATATTCACTTTTAGTTAAATTAATCTTCTCCCCATTCACTAACACTTCTTTGCCTGAAAGATCAAAGTCCACCCCCGATACATGCAAAGTATGTTTTTTCTCTCGTTGCTCTCTTCTTAAATGCGCTTCTACACGTGCTCTTAACTCACCTGTACCAAAAGGTTTAGTTAAGTAGTCATCTGCTCCTATACATAATCCATACATAATATCATTTTCCATACTCTTTGCCGTTAAGAAAATAATAGGTACATCTACTTGGTGACGTATCTGCTTGCAAAGCTCAAAGCCATCCATCCCTGGCATCATCACATCTAATAATATTAAATCATAAAACTTATAGTCTTTTTCTAATACTTCATATGCCGAAAAGGCAGTAACAACTTCATGTCCTGCCTTTTTTAATACATTTGCAATTAGCTTTACTAAATCTGCTTCATCATCTACCACCAAGATCCTACTCATTGCACACTTCCTATCTTTATCCTACTCATTTCTCTTGGAACTCATCTTAACACCTTTAGTCTACACCTTTATACATCCTTATGAAAGCTCCATTTAATCAATTATATCTTATTCATTTGATATGTCTTATCCCTATAGAATCCTTTTAAAAATTGAGTTAAGGTTTCTCTTATCCTTTGAAAAATATAAAAGATAAAATGTAAAATACATAAACGTGAACTGGATAAAAGGCATAGAAGAATCCTTTCATACTACGTCCCCTTTGGCCGTTGTATAAACACATGAAAGGAATTGCAAAGATTCCTATCCACTCATAGTAAGTTGTAAATAAATTGGCTACTGTAAGGTCTATTCCCATTAAAAGAGGCATTCCTATTGTCCATAGTAATGTAAATATCCCAAATACACTTATTTGAAGTACTTTACGCTTCTTGAAGCCATAAAGAATTAAACCTGCTATTACATAGAAGATTCCTCCTTCAACAAACATTGGTAAAGGTAAAACTGTTGTCATCACTAATCCTAATACTGGCATCATACTCATTGGTAACAAATAGGCTAGACAATTTGGTAATATCCCCACTGCTAAAAATGCTATACCTTGTACTCTTTTCTTCTGTTTCAAACACTCTATTCCTTCTACTAATATTAGAATAAGTGTAAACGTTGCAAAAATATTATTTATCGGATAAAATCCATCTGGTCTGCTGAGCCCAAAGGTTGCAATACAATAATTAATCGTTCCCATCAAAACAGACATACCATACATACGTCCTATATATTTTTTTCGGCTACGTGTATGACTAAATCCTTCTAATACCATATATAAAAAGAGATACCCCGATATCCTCCCAAGTTGTGAAAATAATGTAGGCACTTGCCCTGTATACTCAAAGAAATAATGAATATGATCAAATACCATCAATACTAATGCAATAACCTTAATCTGAAATCCCGTTAAACCATTTTTCCATATTGGTACTACACTCCTATTTACACCCTCTTGTTGCTTCACTTCACTTACTAAATCTATACATTGACCATTTTTCTCCATAAAAAACACTCCTTATCTTTTTAACTGATGACTGGCATCTGTTTAATAGTATAAGGAGCATTTCTAAGGATTTTCTAAAGATTTATTTATTTTATTCAAGACCACATAACTTTCTAAGATAAGCTATGAGTTCTAAGCTTTGATTGAGATAGTCTTCATATTCGTCTGGCTCGAGCAAGACATAATCTTCACTCTCATAACGTCTATCATAATAACTATCTGTCAAAAACCTGGCAATACGTTTAAAATCCTGTAATTCAGGAAATGCCTCTTCAAGTTTAGCAATCATTGCTGAAAGACTATGACTACGCATAACTTCATTTGCATGTTCACGTACAAGATGTTTTAAGTATTTTTCTGCACACTGCTGGCAGTTGACGATTGTAGGATCTTCCATCCCCTTTACATCTTTAATGTGTTGAATCAGTTCATAATCAGTGTTGGCAAAGTCAAGCATAGACCTATTCACCACACACCGCCTCCTTTAATGGCAGCATATATTTTGTAATTTCACTTTCAAATGAGAGTTTACTGGCTAACTCATAAAAACGTGCCTTATTATAAATTTTCACATCTACTTCATAAGTGTAGTGTATTTTTTCCTCATAGTCTTCTCTTAAATCCATACGCAGCATCTTAGCTTCTTTCGGTGTTAAGGGTCTCTCTAATAAGATTAGAAGATCAATATCGCTGGTGGATTTAATTTCTCTTTTAGCATAACTACCAAAGAGATAAACTTCATACTCTCCAAGATCTAAAGCTTTAAAATGCTCATAGACTGCTAAAAGTCTTTCTTGATAGATACTAGGAATATCAATCACCTGTTCTCATCTCTTTTCTTTTGTAGAATACGTATACTTTAAAAATGTTGACCATTTTCATAGTAACTACTTTCCTTAAGTGGCACAAAATATACTTCAAGACATGATATACCTGCTCCAAAGTATTTTGTAATACATTCTGCGACTTTATCTTGTACTTCCTGACCACGGTCGAACCAGGCTACTTCAATAATTGCAGGAGGCTCTACTTCTTTACCTTCCAAAATAAAAGTAGTATGCATACATTCAAGTGTAAAGTAATCCTTTGGACAGCCCACAATCATTGCAAGATCATTTACAAGATCACGGCTTACTTGTTTTATTTTTGGCATTTGAATACCACGAATACGTAACATTGGCATAATTCTATTCTCCTTTAAAATGTCCATAGTCTAATCTAGTCATCTCTTATCATATCATAAACAAGGTTCTTTCGTTCAGATGAAAAAGTAAAAAGGAGGTTCCTAATGTTGAATTTCTATATTAATAGTTTATACTTTGTACTTTATAGTATGCTAGGTTGGTTGTCTGAAGTTATCTATTGTTCTATTCCTAGAAAAAAATTTATTAATAGAGGCTTTTTAAATGGTCCCTACTGTCCAGTCTATGGATTTGGCGCACTACTTGTTATTCACTTTTTATGGCCTTTTTATCCCTATCCTTTACTGGTATTTCTATTGGGTATTATAGTTACAAGTCTATTAGAATACATAACAAGCTTTCTCTTAGAAAAGCTCTTTCATGCCCATTGGTGGGATTATTCTCAGCACCACTTTAATATTCATGGACGTGTCTGCCTACTTAATTCTACACTATTTGGCTTACTTTGTTTGATACTTGTCTATGGGATCCATCCTTTTTTGACTAAAGGAATCTTCAATATACCTAGTACGTTTCTCCCACTTATTGTGATGGGATTTAATATTATTTTGTGTGTAGATATTGTTGTAACGCTCTACACCATTACATCTCTCAAAGACCGTGTTCATTCAATCTCTGAACTAAACACTACTTTGAAAGAAAAGTTGTATTTACTCGAAAATAAACTTTCATCTCTAGAAGAAAAACATTTACTCTCAGAAGGACAGCGTAACCTAAGGTGTGCTGAATTCATTACTTATCTTGAAAATGAAATGAATAAAAAAGTAGCTATTAAAAATATTCTCCATGACCGTCTGTTAGATGCATTTCCTAGCTTTCACTTTATTCATCTTGAAGAGTACATTTCAAAACTACGTGATCGTCTAAAATAAGTTTATCCTAAAACTTTAATTTCAAACCACGTACATTTTCCATAGTGTATAAAAACACATTTTTTGCAAGTCCTAATGACATACCATTAAATTTTAAAATCTGAATTCATTTGATACCAAAAGAGGGTGTCACACAGTTAACCTCATTGGTTATTGTGTAACACCCTCTTTAGAATTTACTATTTTTTAAGCCTCTTCTGTATTTTCAAATTGGCTATTATAAAGTGATGCATAGAATCCATTTGCTGCAAGAAGATTATCATGTGTTCCTTGTTCAACAATATCCCCATCTCTCATTACAAGAATAAGATCTGCATTACGAATAGTGGATAATCTGTGGGCAATAATAAAGCTTGTGCGACCTTTCATAAGGTTTTCCATTGCTTGTTGAATGAGTACCTCCGTACGTGTATCTACTGAACTTGTTGCTTCATCTAGAATAAGTACTTTAGGATCTGATAAGATTGCTCTTGCAATAGTAAGAAGTTGCTTTTGCCCTTGAGACACATTACTTGCTTCTTCATTAAGCACCATGTTGTAACCATCTGGAAGTGTTTTTACAAAGTGATGTACACGAGCTGCTTTTGCTGCTTTAATAACCTGTTCATCTGAAGCTTCTAAATTACCGTAACGGATATTTTCCATAATAGATCCATTAAATAACCATGTATCTTGGAGTACCATCCCAAAAGCATCTCTAAGTTCACTTCTATTGAAATCTTTGATATCATGACCATCAAGGCGAATAGCTCCTGAGTTTACATCATAGAAACGCATAAGAAGCTTGATCATTGTTGTTTTACCTGCTCCTGTTGGTCCTACAATAGCTACTTTTTGACCTGGTCTTACATGTGCTGTAAAGTCATTAACAATAATCTTTTCTGGATTGTAACCAAAGTGAACATGTTCAAAGTCCACATATCCTGATAGATTATCTATACTTACTGGTTCTTTCGCAAACTGTTCTTCTTCCTCTTCATTTAAGAATTCAAAAACGCGCTCTGCTGCAGCTGCTGTTGACTGCATTAAGTTAGCAACTTGAGCTGTCTGTGCGATCGGTTGATTAAATGATCTCATATATTGAATAAATGAAAGGATATCCCCTACTTCAATCGTATTTTTAATTGCAAGCCATCCTCCAAGAATGGATACCATTACATAGCCAAGGTTTCCAATAAAGCTCATAATTGGCATCATCATACCTGATAAGAACTGAGATTTCCAAGCTGAATTATAAAGTGTATCATTAAGTTTGTTGAACTCTTCTACTGCTGCTTCTTCTCCATTGAAAGCTTTTACAATATTGTGACCACCATATATTTCTTCTACCTGACCATTTACATGACCAAGGTATTCTTGTTGTGATTTAAAGTATTTTTGTGATTTCTTAACTACAAGTGTGATAAACACCATAGATAATGGAAGTACTAATAAAGCAACAAGTGTCATCACCCAACTAATAGAGAACATCATAATGAGTACCCCTATTAAAGTTGTAATGGATGTAATCATTTGTGTCATACTTTGGTTAAGGTTATTACTAATCATATCTACATCATTTGTTACTCTTGAAAGTACTTCACCATGTGTTTTAGTATCAAAATACTTAAGCGGCATACGGTTCATTTTCTCAGAAATTGCTTTTCTAAGATTATAAGATACTTTTTGTGATATTCCTGACATTACAAAACCTTGAATGAAAGAGAACAATGCACTAATAATATATAGACCTAATAGGAATAAAAGCATATTACCAATGTAAGTGAAGTCGATTCCTCCACTTCCACCACTTACTTTGCTTACAAGTCCCTCGAAAATCTTTGTTGTTGCTTTACCTAATAATTTCGGTCCTACAATAGAGAAAGATGCACTTCCTATTGCAAAAATAACAACTGTAATAATAGAAATTTTAAATGGAGCTAGGTATTTAATTAAATTTTTCATTGTGCCTTTGAAATCTTTTGCTTTCTCACCACCCATAGCCCCCATTGGACCGTGTCCACCACCTGGACCAAACCCTCTTTTTGGTTGTTGTCTTTGATTACTCATGAGTTAGCTCCTCCTTTGAAAGTTGTGATAAAGCAATTTGCTCATAAACTTCACAGTTCTTAAGAAGCTCTTCATGTGTTCCTTTTCCTACAATTCTTCCTTCATCTAATACAATGATTTGATCTGCATGAAGAATTGTACTAATACGTTGAGCTACTATGAGTACCGTACTATCTGCTGTTTCCTGTTTAAGTGCTTTACGAAGTACCACATCTGTTTTGTAGTCAAGTGCAGAGAAACTATCATCAAAAATATAGATTTCAGGATCTTTTGCAATAGCCCTTGCAATAGAAAGACGTTGTTTTTGTCCTCCTGAAACATTGGTACCGCCTTGTGCAATCTCTGAGTCAAAACCTTCTGGTTTGGCAGCAATAAAGTCTGATGCTTGAGCAATCTTGGCTGCTTTTTCAATTTGATCTTGTGTGGCATCTTGTGTACCATATCTTAAGTTGCTATCAATTGTACCTGAGAACAATACACCTTTTTGAGGTACGTAACCTATTTTTTCTCTTAAGTCATGTTGACTTACATCTTTGATATTGACACCATCAACAAGAATCTCACCTTGTGTAGTATCATAAAATCTTGGAATAAGGTTAATCAATGTAGACTTACCACTTCCTGTACTTCCAATAAACGCTGTTGTCTGACCTGGTTTTGCTACGAAGTTAATGTCCGTAAGTACATCTTCTTCCGCATTAGGATATCTGAAAGATACATTTTTAAATTCTATAATACCTTTTTGTGCTTGATTAAAAGCTTTTGTTGCTTTTGGATTTTTAATGGTTACTTCTGTTTGTAAGACTTCTTCTATACGTAATGCAGATACTGATGCTCTTGGAAGCATAATAGATACCATAGAAATCATGAAGAAACTCATGATAATCTGCATTGTATATTGAATAAATGCCATCATATCACCAACTTGCATTGTTCCTGCATCTACACTATGAGCACCTTTCCATACAATAAGTACGGTGATACAGTTCATAATAAGCATCATGATTGGCATCATTGTTGCCATTGATCTATTTACAAATAATGTTGTTTTCATTAAGTCTTTATTCGCTTTATCAAAACGTTCTTCTTCATGTTTTTGGGTACTAAATGCACGAATAACAAGCATACCTGTAAGAATTTCTCTCATAACAAGGTTTACTTTATCTACTAACTTCTGAACCATTTTGAACTTTGGAATAGCAATTGCAAATAATACTAATACAAGTGTTAAAATAGCCATAACTGCTACAGCAATAATCCATGCCATAGAAGTATTCGTACCAAGGACTTTAATTACACCACCAAGTCCTAGAATTGGTGCATAGAATACAACTCTAAGGAGCATAACCATAAGCATTTGAATTTGTTGAATATCATTTGTACTTCTTGTAATTAGAGAAGCTGTTGAGAATTGATCAATCTCTGCATTTGAGAAAGATACAACTTTGTTGAACACTTTTCCTCTTAAATCACGTCCAAGTCCTGCTGCTACACGTGCACCTAAGAACCCTACTGTTACAGTAGCTGCCATACTTATAAGAGCAATTAGTAACATTAATCCACCAGAGTATAGGATATAATTTGATTGCATTTTTTCCATATTAAGTCCAATAGCTTCATATTCAGCTTTTACAACTTGTGTTGCTGATTGAGTAATCATACTTTCTGGCATATTAGCAAATTGCTCATTGATTTTTTCTTGCATCGCTACTAATTGCTCTTTTGGCATCTGAGCAATCATTTGTGTAACATCTGTACCTTCTGGAATAGTTATACCAGAAGGTAGTTCATCCATTTTTGAAAGGGCTGAAAGAGGTAAAATAGCTCTACCAAATATATTATTAAGTTGTTCCTTAACTTCTTTATCTTTAGTGTTTAATTTATAAACTTGTTCCGTTGCTGCAAGAGGATACTCATTGACCTCACTTCCATCAACCAGTATATAATTTGCTTTTACTAACTCTTGTTCCTCGTCTGACATAAATAGTGTGAGTTTATCTAACTCTGTCTTGCGAATTACTTTAGGTATAGCATTTTCTACGCCACCTTGTTGAATACCTACATTGACAATATTAGATGTATAATCTGGCAATGAAAGGTCACAAATTGCTTGCACCATAAGTAATACAACGATTACTAATATAGACAAAGCTGATCGTTTTAAATACTTAATCATCTTCAACATCGCTTTTCCTCCTCAAAGTTGTCTCTTTTAATTATGATTTTGTATTAATTATATTTTCATAACTATTATAAGTCAATAACTTTTATTTGTGTAACTAAGATGTTTGGGGTATACTAAAAATAATTAGCCGTTTACAAAGGAGACTTTATTATGAGTACTACCAATTTACCTAATATATCTGATCAATTATTTGAATTGGTTGTAAAATTAAACACTAAAATTTTTAATCAAGAGGAGTTCCTTAAAAGTTTGCCTATTCCTCCATCTCAGGTAAAGGTTATTTTCTACCTAGTGCACAATGGACCTGCCTCTGTATCTCATATTGCAGATAAACTCTGTATTTCAAAACCTAATATGACCCCTATTATTGACAAACTTATTTTAGAGAATCTTGTTTCTCGTTCTGAAGATCCTACTGATAGACGTGTCATCCTTGTAGCAGCCACACCAAAAGCTAAAAAGGTCTTAGAAGGTCAGCGTCAAATCATAAAAGAGCGCCTTATCTCTAAACTACAAAGCGTTCCACCAGAAAATCTCCCACAATTATTAGAGGGTATAGAAATGCTCTCACCTATGCTAGATTTTCTTAAATAGTATTTTTAGTTATTATATTAAAAGCCCCCTTAAGATTTACCTTTATGCAAAGGTTCCTTAAGAGGGCTTTTATATTTTTTAAATTATTCAACTGATTTTAATGCATCAATCATATCAATATTTTTCAATTTAATATGCATCATAATCATAACTAAAAATGCAAACATAAGTGTCATACATCCTGATGTGATATAACTGCTCATATAAATATCTGGTACCATCATCATTGTATCTGTCTCTGCAGTCATTAAGATAAAACTAAAAAGTACTTTCCCCATAACTGAGCCTACAAGTATGCCTAATAGCGTTAAAATAATATTTTCTCTGAAGATGTACATGGTCACTTCATTATCAAAGAATCCTAAAACTTTAATCGTTGACAACTCTCTTATACGTTCAGATACATTAATATTAATTAGATTATATAATACAACAAAGGCTAAACACCCTGAAGATACAATTAACACTAACATAACCATATCTAAACTAGAATCCATACTAGAATTCTCTAATACTGAAACTAACGTTACATTGATTACTTTATCGGTATCCATTAATATGCTTTGTACACTATCTTCATTTTGTTCTGAACTAAATTTTAGAAGTTGTGCATTATAAGTAATTGCTTTATTAAATACCTCTTCATAGTACTGTGGTGATAAATAGAGATTATGTCCATAGTAGTTTTCTGTTATAGCATCTACTCTAACTTCATAAGTATTTGCATCTGAATCTTGGAATGTTATTATATCACCTTTAGATACACCTAATAGTTTTGCTAGCTTTTCGTTTATAATTGCTCCATCATTAGAAAGGTGATAGGTCTCTTGAGTCTTCCTATCTCGGAGTGTCATATAGTTATTTAATGCCTCTACATCTTTAGGAGCATATAACATAACTGTTTGTTTATTCATTCCTTCTTTTCTAAATGTGATCGATTCTTGATGTATATCTAAGCTTGACTCATAACCTTGTAATTGATTCAATGTTTCTTCATAAGCCTGATTCTCTTCTTCTGTTACATCTTCATTAAATACAACCATCGCGTCGTACTGAATCATCTGACTAAACTGCTTCTCCATTGACTCTGAATTAGACTTTTTCAAAGAGAAACCTGTTACAAGCATAGCCATACACCCTGCTATCCCAAGTACAGTCATAATCATACGTTGCTTATATCTAAATAAGTTTCTAAAGGTTACCTTTTGATTGAAATTCAGCCTTCTCCATAAAGGTATAATTCTCTCTAAGAATATCTTTTTCCCTAGCTTTGGTGCCTTAGGTCTCATGAGATTTGAAGGATGATCTCTTAGTTCTTCCATTAATACAAACACAGAAGCTCCTACTGTACATAATATAGACAAGATCATAGATTGTACAATATATGAAGTATAGTAGTGTATCTTAAGTTCTGGTGTATCAAACATACTTGCATAAGCACTATTAATAATATAAGGAAGTGCACTACTTCCTACTAAAATTCCAAGAATTGCTCCTATAATACTTGCTAAGGCTGAATACACTACAAACTTTTTAGCAATTTCTAAGTTAGTATATCCAAGAGCCTTCAATGTACCTATCTCCCCCCTTTTTTCTTCTACCATTCTTGTCATTGTAGTTAAACAAATTAAGATGGCAACTAAGAAGAAAAATACTGGAAAAACAGAAGCAATATTATCTAAACTTTGTATAGAATCGCCATAGGTTGAATACCCTGGGTTATCTGTTCGATCAAAGAAACAATACTTGCTACTATCTAGATCATTTAATTTAGCCTTTTCATTTTCTATTTCTTCTTTAGCTTCTACTAATTTTTGCTTATTATCCTGAATTTTCTTTTCACCATCAGCAAGTTGAATCTTAGCATCTTCTAATTGCACTCTGGCTTCTTCAAGCTCTACTTTCCCTTCAATCTTACCTTTTTCAAGCTCTCTTCTTCCTTGCTCTAGCTCGCTTTTGGCTTGATCTAATTCTCTCTCGGCTTGCGAAATCTGTACTTTTCCATCATTGAAAGTTTTTAGTTCTTCTTTGTACCGAGTGAGTCCATTGTGATACTGGATTATTCCTTCAACTACATTTTGTAGTTGTGCTCTATTTTCCTCATTACCTAACTTAATTACATCAATATTTCGAGCTATATTTATAGCTAAATCAATCTGAGTTGGTGCCTTTGCTAGTTGATCGATTAAACCATTTAATTCACCTAGACCTAAACTAGCATCCAAAATCATGCCTTTCCAGTACTGAATCTTCTCTCTTGGTATTGCACTACCTTGTGACGTTTGTCCTGCAATATTTCTTATATCTTTTGCAAGTTCATCATAAGTATTGATTAAACGATTTAAGTTCTTAATTTGTTCTTGATACGTACTTAAATCATTGTCTGGATCAATACCTTCTGCTAAAAGTTCTTCTTTCGCTTGGTCTAACTGTACTTTAGCTTCTTGAAGCTGTTTTTCACCTGTCTCAAACTGTTGTTTTTGTGTAGTAAGTTCATTTCTACCTTGTACAAGCTGACTTTCCCCTTCTGCTAATTGTGCTTCACCATCTTTAATACCTTTTTCATAATCTAATAAGCCTTGCTCGTAGTCTTTGTGTGCCTTTGCAAGCTCTAGCTTACTTTCTGCTATATCTTTTTCCCCTTTGGCAAGTTCTCCTTCACCATCTTCTATTTCTTTATACCCTTTATCAATTTCTATCTTTGCTTCTGCCTTAACCTCTTCTATTCTTGCTTTTGTTCTTCCTGAAAATAATGTTTTTAAATGTTTGTTATTCTCTTCCATCTTTTCTTTGTATGCTTGGCTATAAGGGGCAACACCCTCTACATTTTTAAACCTTACATAAACTTCCGTATAAACATCCATTGCAATATCAGACTCATTAACAACTGCAAAGTAATCTATACTACCTTTTCCAATAGTTGTACTACCTCTAGAATCTTTATCGATATACATTGGATGTTTTGCAAAGCCAACAATCTCATATGCTGTACGATTAAACATCTCCATTGTATCTTCATCTGACTCAATGTTGTAGAGATCACCTATCTTTAATTCTTTATCAAATTGCAACGCCTTTTCATCAAGTACAATCTCTCCTGGCTTTTGTGGAAGGCGCCCTTCTACTATAACAAGTTGATTAATACCACTTATACTTCTAGGGTTATAGCTCATAAATTTAACAACACTATTTTTATTTGTTAGATTCACATCTAAACTTTGTGCTGCCTCATATTCTAATATACTTTCATCCTCTGCGAGTAACATTAAATCATTTTTAGTAAGACCTAAACTGGATACAATTTTACTATCCATAAGTTTCTGATTACTATAAAATTCATTAATAGTTGCTTCCATGTCTGGTCCACTTGATTTAATACCTGAGTAAAAAGCTACCCCTAAAAAGATAATAACCAATATGGATGCAAATCTTGCTTTTGATGATAGAATCTCTCTTACTATAGATTTACTATGTGTACTATTTTTCATCTTTGATCACCTCTACCATTCTATAGATTCTACCGGTACAGGACTTTGATTGATTTCCACACTTCTAACTTTTGCATCATTAATCTTAATTACTCTATTTGCAATAGGAGCAAGTGCTGAGTTATGAGTGATAATAATAACTGTTGTACCTGTATTTTTACAAGTATCTTGTAGCGTTTTTAATATTTGTTTACCTGTTTTATAGTCAAGTGCACCTGTTGGTTCATCACAAAGTAAAAGTTTTGGATTCTTAGCTATAGCTCTTGCAATAGATACCCTTTGTTGCTCTCCACCTGAAAGTTGAGAGGGAAAATTATCTTTTCTATGACTTAAGCCTACAAGCTCAAGAGTCTGGTCTACATCTAAAGCATTTTTTGAAATCTGAGTAGCAAGTTCTACATTCTCTCTTGCCGTTAAGTTCTGCACTAGGTTATAAAATTGAAATACAAAACCTACATCATTTCTTCTATAACTGGTTAACTGTCTATTATTAAATTTGGCAATATCTGTACCATCAATAATGACCTGTCCTTCATCACAAGTATCCATACCTCCAAGTATGTTAAGTACAGTAGACTTCCCAGCTCCACTGGGTCCTAATATAATAACTAATTCACCTTTTTCTACTGAAAAAGTAATACCATCATTGGCAACAACAACATTTTCTCCTATTTTATATCTTTTGTACTCATCGGTAATTTGTATATATGACATATTCATATTCAACTCCATTCATTTCAAATTATTAATCATACTCTTGTCATTAAGTAGACACCCCGTATGATTAATAGTACAATAATAAGTATAATAGTTAGTATAAAGAATAGCCTTATCTAGAACAATAATCACATCTATTCAAATTGATATTAAATAGACATTCTATAAAAATATGTCTATTTAATACCATTTATTTTTAAATTGTTAATGACTAAAACACATAAAAGGTGAACAAAATGGCTGGAATTAAAGGAAATCGCAGAATTATATATACCAAAACAGTAATTAAAGAGAGCTTAATTGAATTACTGCAAGATAAAGAAATTCATCAGATCACTGTTACAGATATTTGTAAAAAGGCTGATATTAATAGGGGCACATTTTATTCTCATTACAAAGACGCTTATGATCTTTTACAATCTATGGAAGATGAACTTTTTAATCAAATATTAGAATACGTATTAGAAATGCCATTAGAAACTCATCTTAATACGTTACTCATCAGTATCTTTGAGCTAATTGCTGAGAATCAGTCTTTATGCAAAATACTCTTTTGCAATCAAAGAGGCAGCCAACTCTTAGATCGTATACTTTATATTGCCCATAAGGCTGATATTGAATCCCTCGTACAAAGTCCAGAACTTGATGGCATATTTCTAGATTATTTAATCAAATATTCTATTGGGGGGATCTTATCAGTTATCCAAGTTTGGCTTCAAAATGGTTTAAAAGAATCTCCTGCCGACCTTGTCAAATTTTTAAGCAATATGAGTACCTACACTTATTATCCACAAAATTAAAAAAGGAGCAGAAGAATTATCTTTTAATTCTTCTGCTCCTTTTTTAATTCCCTTTTATGCCTTAAATACACTGTTCATATTCTTCATTTTCTTCTTCATCTAAATACCTATTTATAAAAGCTGTTGAATCTTGAATAACATACTCGTAACCCATATATTGTATTAATGCATCAAGTTCTATTCTAGTTATACCATCTTCTATCCAATAATGTAGCGGAACTACACTTCCATCTTCTAATACTATATCAATATAATCTTGTTCCCTTTCTAATATATAAGATTGACCCTCTAGTTGTATATAGACTTTTTTATCTTTATATTCATAGTTAAAGGAATCTATAAATTGACTTATATAACTGACTGGAATAAATATATGTTCATCTTTTAATAGTATATCCTTCCCCTCTTCTGTAACGATTAGTTCGTTATCTACTGATATTTCCAATACTTTATATACATCCATTAATAATTGCTCATCTTGCACACTGTATGTAATAGGCAAAAGTTCTGTTAAGCCATTTAGTTCTATTCGTGTAATACCTTTATTAACTTCATAAGATAGCTCTGTTGTTTTCTTTTCATTAAATACTATATCCATTTTATTTTGTCTCGTATCTAGCTGTACTTCTCTACCTTTGATATTTAAATATACTATCCTATCTCTATAAGTAGCTGATACATCATCCATTATATATGTAAGATAGCTTACAGGTATAAATACTTTATTTTCTTTATATATAATCTCTTGTGCATCTACCTCCTCAATCACTCTTCCATTCACGCTTAGTTTTAATACTTTTTCCTCTGGTAAAATGGCTACTGCTCTTTTGCCTAATGTATTATAACGATTTTCAACGACTTCTCGTTTGTACTTTTTCTCTTGTCCCGTATAAGGATCATTTAAATAAATATATGTTGAGTCATAGCCTACTAATAATAAAGCATGTTCATTACCAGGCCAACTAAACATTTCTCCCGTATCCAACCTCCATCTTTGTTGATAAACTACGTCTAGCATATTTATTGTAGCCCATATCATAACAGGTCTTCCATCCTTTACAACTTCTAAGAGTTGATCTAGTGTCTTCCCTGTTAAGTTTTCCCCTCGCTCAGGCAAGTATTTATTAATGACTTGTAATATAGGCTTTTCAAATACACCATAGCTAGATTTTGAATACGGATTTCCTACAAATCCTTTATTAGGATCTCCTCCATATCTTACACCATTTTTATAGTAAGATACGGGTTCTTTAGGAAGACTATCTGCTACCTGCTGTTTTGTCACATCCACACCATAATATCTTAATAACATAGTCAGTGCTGTTGCCTCACACCCTGTAGGCAATTCTGGAAACTGATTAATCACTGGTATATTATTTATTTTAGTAATCTTACTATTGATTGTTATTGAATCATTTGCATATAGAGTTACTGTATGATTAAATAACCAACTACTCATCCCCATAACTAATATCATCTTTTTGATTGTTTTTAATTTCATATTTCCCCCATGTACATTACTATTTTCTATTTATAATAAGTAAAAAATTAATGATAACTTATAAGTAATTAAATCTTTGAACTATTGTTTATTTTTAATTTTAATTATTACATTTTTATACATTTTTGTCAAATACAATATTATCTTCTATATATTTCTTCTATAAAAAATCCATCTTAATAAATAATTTATTAAGATGGATTTTTTATTTTTATTGTTCTGCTAATTTTTTATAAATTTCATAACGTTCTTTTGCTTGCTGTTCTGTTTCAGTAAACAAACCTTCAGCTACTTCTGGGAACTGTTTTGCAAGTGCTGAGTAACGTACTTGATTCATAATAAAGTCTCTAAAGCTTTCTGTTGGTTCTTTAGAATCTAGTATAAATGGATTTTTACCTTGTTCTTTAAGGTCTGGGTTATAACGATAAAGATGCCAGTAACCTGCTTTAACAGCTTGCTCCATATTGGCCATACTTCTACCCATACCTTCTTTAAGACCATGACTAATACATGGTGCATAAGCAATAATCAAAGATGGTCCTTTATAACTTTCAGCTTCAATGAGTGCTTTGATAAATTGGTTTTTGTCTGCACCCATGCCCACTTGCGCAACATAAACATTACCATAAGTCATAGCCATACGACCTAGATCTTTTTTGCCTGCACGTTTACCAGCAGCGGCAAATTTGGCAATGGCAGCAAGAGGTGTTGCTTTAGATGCTTGCCCACCTGTATTAGAATAAATTTCTGTATCAAATACAAAGACATTAATATCTTCTCCAGATGCAAGGACATGGTCAAGACCGCCATAACCGATGTCATATGCCCATCCATCTCCACCTACAATCCATTGTGAGCGTTTAACAAGATAATCTTGTTTATCTTTAATTTTATCAACAAGTTCTTTAGTAGCTGAATTTGAAAGGCTATCTAAGAGTTCGCTGACTGCTTTAGATGCCTCTTTAGAAGCTTCACCATCGTCTTTATTTGCAAGCCAATTTTCAAGAACTGCTTTTTCACTGTCTCCTACTTTTTCTTTTAAGGCAGTAATATTTTCTGATAGTCCTTCTCTAATATGTTTTACGCCTAAATACATACCATATCCATATTCAGCATTATCTTCAAAGAGTGAATTTGCCCATGATGGCCCTTTACCTTCATGATTAGAGGTATATGGTGTACATGGTGCTGAACCACCCCAGATAGATGAACAACCTGTAGCATTGGCAATCATCATACGATCTCCAAAGAGTTGTGTTACAAGTTTGATATATGGTGTTTCACCACATCCTGCACATGCACCTGAGAATTCAAATAGAGGTGTCTTAAATTGGCTATCTTTAACAGTCTTGCCAGCTACTAGATGACCTTTATCACTTACTTTACTTACTGCATACTCCCAGTTAGGTACCTCTTTATCTGTTTGTGTTGCAAGTTTCTTCATAACAAGTGCTTTGTCTTTTGCTGGGCAAATATCTGCACAGTTACCGCAACCTGTACAGTCCATTGTATCTACTTGCATACGGTAACCTAATCCATCAAAGCCTTTACCAATAGCTTTCTTAGTCTCAAAGCTTGCTGGTGCTTTATCTTGTTCTTCTTGTGTTAAAAGGAATGGGCGGATACATGCATGTGGACAAACATACGCACATTGATTACACTGAATACAGTTTTCAAGAATCCATTCTGGTACATTAATACCTATTCCACGTTTTTCATAAGCTGTTGTTCCTGATGGGAAGGTACCATCTTCAATACCATCAAAGGCACTAACTTTTAAGCGATTACCTTGTTGTGCTTCCATTGGGCGCATAATCTTTTCAACAAATTCTGGTTCATTCGCTCTTTTCTCATCTGCACTATCAGCATCTTTCCAACTACTTGGTACTTCTACTTTAACTGCAGCACCGAATCCTTCATCAATAGCTTTATAGTTCATTTGAACCACTTTTTCACCTTTTTTACCATAAGCTTTATTTACGGCACCTTTTAAATACTCAGCCGCCTCCTCTTCTGATATAATTCCTGCTTGTTTGAAAAATGCACCTTGCATAATCATATTAATACGATTACCTAGTCCAATTTCTTCTGCTATTTTAGTTGCATTGATAATATAGAATTCTGCTTGTTTTTCTGCTATTCCACGTTTTAACTTAGTAGGAAGCTTTTCTTCTAACTCTTCTTTGCTCCATTGACAGTTAAGTACAAATGTACCACCTTGTTTTAATCCCTCTACTAAATCATAAAGATTCACGTAAGATTGGTTATGACATGCAATATAGTCTGCCTCTTTTACGAGATAAGTTGAACGAATGGGCTCATCACCAAAACGAAGGTGAGATACTGTAAGACCTCCTGACTTTTTAGAGTCATAGTCAAAGTATGCTTGAACAAATTTATCAGTATGCTCACCAATAATTTTAATTGCTTGTTTATTAGCACCTACTGTACCATCTGATCCATAACCCCAGAATTTACAACGAATCATGTTTTTTGGCTCTGTAACGATCAATTCGTTTTCATCTAAAGAAGTATGGGTAACATCATCATAGATTCCAATAGTAAAATGATCTTTAGGTTGATCTTGTTTAAGGTTATCAAATACTGCTTTAATTTGACTTGGTGTTGTATCTTTAGAGCCAAGTCCATAACGCCCCCCTACAATAAGAGGCATTGTGTCTGCTTCATAGTAGCAGTTACGTACATCTAAATAAAGTGGTTCACCCATAGCACCAGGCTCTTTTGTACGGTCAAGGACAGCGATGCGTTTAACTGTACTTGGCATTACCTCTAAGAAATGCTTCATAGAGAATGGACGATAAAGATGTACTTTTACAAGACCATATTTTTCACCTTGAGCATTAAGATAGTCTATTGTCTCTTCTATTGTTTGAGTCACTGATCCCATAGCTACAATAACATGCTCTGCATCTTTTGCCCCATAATAATCAAATAGACCATATTTTCTGCCTGTAAGATCAGACATCTTATGAATATAATCTTCTACAATTCCTACGATATTTTCATAGTATTTGTTAGATGCTTCGCGTGTTTGGAAATAAATATCTGGATTTTGTGCAGTACCACGTGTTACTGGATGGTTTGGTGATAAGGCATTTTCTCTAAAAGCCTTAAGTGCTTCTTGATCGACTAAGCCTTTTAAATCATCGTATTCGAGTGCTTCTACTTTTTGAATTTCATGAGAAGTTCTAAATCCATCAAAGAAATGGATAAAAGGTAGACGCCCTTTAATCGCTGCTAAATGGGCAACTGGAGCAAGGTCCATGACTTCTTGTACTGAACCTGTTGCAAGGAGTACACACCCTGTTTGTCTAGCTGCCATAACATCTTGGTGATCACCAAATATTGAAAGAGCTTGAGCTGCTAAGGCACGAGCACTTACATGGAATACACCAGGTAGAAGTTCTCCTGCTACCTTATACATGTTAGGAATCATAAGTAATAAACCTTGAGATGCTGTAAAAGTAGTGGTAAGAGCACCAGCTTGTAGTGAACCATGGAATGCACCTGCAGCACCCGCTTCAGATTGCATCTCTACTACTTTAACCTTTTGATCAAATATATTTTTTCTACCCTGAGCAGCCCATTCATCTACCACCTCCGCCATAGTAGAAGATGGTGTAATAGGGTAAATGGCAGCAACTTCTGTATAGGCATAAGCTACATAAGCCGCAGCAGTATTCCCATCTAATGTCATCTTAATTTTACTCATTTGTAAACTCCTTTAACTTATAATCTACTTCCGTTATCAACCCATTCCTTAGCATTTATAACACCTGCTTCAGTAGGAATGCTTACATTAGAATCTTTTAATCGTTCTTTTGTATCATTAAGGGCTGCTGTTGTATTACTATTTTGTGCATTTACATTATTAAGACGTTTGTTGTGTGTACCTGAAAGTGTTAAATCCATTTCGTCTTTCATAGAAATTTTCTCCTTTACTATATAATCTTTGACGTATCTATTCATCTTTTATTTATTCCCTAGATTGTTTATTTTATCCTTGTTTTCATATAAAAGGAGAGTGCTTTATAGTACTCTCCTTTTATTCATGACCTTGTCTTAAATATTCTTTAAGCTCTTCGATATTTCCTTCTTCAAATTCTAAAAGATGCTGCCCTAAAGCGCGTACCTCATCCTTTAAATTTTTATAACTATTTAACTTCTTACACATATCTACTGTACCCATTGTACTGCCTTGTATAAGCATTTCAGCTAAATGAGATGCTGATTGATTGTTTAATGTGGATGCTTTAATCATAATGTATGTTTTAATCTGATCTAATTTCTTTATACCTTTTGGTTCATGATCTTCTGCCTCAAGTAAGCTAATAGCTTCTTTATTAATTGCTTTATATCCTTCTAGCTCTTTAAGGAGTACTTGTTCAAAAGGTACATCTCCTGCTATTTCAATAAGTTCTGTCAAAGTATTTGTTCCCATTTCTGAATTTTGATATATAAAGTTAAGTACTTCTACATTTTCATTCATTTTGTCACCTCAATGTCATTTTTAAATTAGTATGAGTCAAAATACTTTTTTTCATAGCATTTAATTTTATTTCTTTAGGATATTTGATATTCTTCAACATTTCCTTTATAATATCTTCATATCTTTTTATAAAAGGATATGGGGGAGGTATGTATGAAAACAATCTATATTATGCTTACTAAGACTGAAAGCATCTTTTGTTATTTAATAAAAAAGTATACTCGTGAGCCTTATGCTCATGTTTCTTTACTTTTCACAGATGACTTTACACATGGTTATAGTTTTAGCCGCAAAAAAATTCGTAATCCTTTTATTGGTGGGTTTAGATGCGAAAACTATATCAAATGGGTAGCTGCTTTTCCAAAAACAGAATGTCAAATGTACCGTTTAACTATTAGTGATGTCCAATATGAAAAGCTTACTTCTTTACTTAGCGAGTTTTGCTTAGAAGAAGAAAAATATAAATATAATATCCTTGGTGTTATTGGACGCCTTTTTAATATCAAGATTCAACCTAAACATAGTTATTTTTGTTCTCAATTTGTTTCTTACATATTAAGTGAAGCTGGCATTTTAGAATTTAATAAAGAACCTATTCTTACAACTGCCAAAGATTTTAGAACCCACTCTGATTTAAATCTGATTTATGAGGGCTTCCTAAATACATTATTAGGTGATCCTAAAGGCCTTATTTTCTGTGATCAACTTGTTTCTTGACATAGAAAAGGAGCTATTACATATCATTTATGTAATAGCTCCTTTTTAGTATCTATTCTTATTTTCTATTCATTTTATCCACGTGCAAGTTTGACACGGATTTTAGATGAAATCCATTCTACTATTAATACAAGGATAATAAGTCCTGCTAAGATAGCACCTACTTGATTCCATTTATAAGCATTCATAGCAAAAATCAGTGGTGCACCAATCCCACCTGCACCTACTAATCCAAGTACTGTTGCGTCTCTTAAGTTCATATCAAAACGATAAATAATAGTTGATGCAAAATCTGGCATGAGCTGTGGTAGGATGCCATATTTAATCTTTTGGAAAGTTGTACAACCACTAGCTTCAAAAGATTCAAGAATTTTTGTATCTAAATCCTCAATAGATTCTATATACATTTTTGAAACCATACCAATAGATGCAACAGACATGGTTAAAAGTCCTGCAAACGGTCCTGGGCCTGTTACACGTATAAACATTAATCCATAAACAAAAGTCGGAATTGTTCTGATTGCCATAATAAGTACACGCCCAATAAGAGCAATTGGTTTAGGCACAAGATTTGTTGCACTTAAGAAAGCTATTGGAATAGCTAAAATAGCACCTACTATAGTTCCTAGGAAAGCAATACATACTGTTTCTAATAATAAATAAGGCACGCCTTGATTAGTAAAGTTGAAAAGAAGCTGTGTATCTGGATTAAAAATTCCTTTGATAATGTTACCTGCTACATCCATACCACCAGCTGTAACCCCTTTGAAATTCACTGCACTACTAGACCATCCAATGAGAATGACAACAATTAATACTGAAATAACTTGAAAGATCCATGTTTTTGGTTGTTTATTAAGCTGTGCTTGAATACGTTCATTCATGTTGTTATCCTCCTTTTAAGTTAATTTTTTACGTAAGTAATGGCTAATACCTTCAATAATCATAACGGTTACGAATAAAGCTACTAGGATCATCCCTACACTTCCATATTCTCTCCAACCGATTTTCTCATTAAGGATAAGGCCTAAGCCTCCAGCACCTACATAACCTAAAATAGAGGCATATCTTACATTCCCCTCAAAGCAGAAGAGACAATTTGCAATATAACCTGGTAAAACTTGTGGTACGATAGCAGCAAGGAAAGCCTTTAGCTTTGTAGCACCTGCTGCTTCCATAGCTTCAAAGGCACCCATATCTACTGTTTCAATTTGCTCGTAAAGAATCTTTCCTACATAAGCAAATGTAAAGACAGCAATAGCTGTTGTCCCTGCCAGTGTCCCAAGGCCAAAGATGTAAGTTGCAATTAATGCAATAACAAGTGTTGGTAAAGTTCTTACTAAGCTTAAGAAAAGGCGAGATAGACTAATAACTACACGACTTTTTACTACGTTACTCGCTGCAATAATTGAAAAAGGAATAGCTAATAGTGAACCTATTACTGAACCTAATAAAGACATTTTAATAGTGTCAAATAGAGGTCCCCAAATACTATTCATATAATCTAAATTTGGTGGAAACATTTGCTCTAAAATAACAAAAAACTGCTTCCCTCTTTTTATAAGTACAGTTAAATTAAACCCTGTCACATCAATAGCAATCCATGAAGCAATAACGAGAAGCAATATGACAAGTGGCATACGTGAGTGTTTCTCACTGACTACCTTTCCATCAGAGAGAATAATCTTTTTAGGTGGAAATATTTTGTCATACAGGCTCATTGTATCCCCTCCATTGTATCTGGTTCCTGTCCTCCATAAATACGGTCTAAGATTTCACTTGTTACCTCTTTACTTGGTCCATCATATACAATCTCCCCACCTTTTACACCAATTACACGGTCTGCATATTCAAGGGCTAAGTCTACGTGATGGATATTAATAAGTACAGAGATGTTCATCTCTCTATTGATACGTCTAAAGTCATTCATAACTTGTTTTGCTGTTACTGGGTCAAGAGCTGCAACTGGCTCATCCGCTAAGATAATCTTAGGATTTTGTGCCAGTGTACGAGCAAGGGCAACACGTTGTTGTTGTCCACCTGAAAGTTGATCTACCCTTGTATAAGCTTTATCTAAAATTCCTACTTTATCTAAAGCTTCTAAAGCAGCTACTTTATTAGACTCTGGATAAGCCCCAAGGAGCACTCTCCAAAATGGCATATCTGGTATATTAGATGTTAAAACATTTTTAATAACTGTTGTTCTTGTTACTAAGTTAAAGGATTGGAAGATCATCCCTATTCCTCTACGAAACTTACGAAGTGATTTTCCTTTTAGACTATTTACACTTACTCCATCTACTGTAAGTTTTCCTTCTGAGATATCATGCATACGGTTAATTGTACGAATTAATGTGGATTTCCCTGCACCTGAAAGACCAATGATGGCTACAAATTCGCCTTGCTCAATTTCAAGCGATACATTATTTAATCCTTTATAACCATTCGGATATACTTTGCTTACATTTTCAAATTTAATCATAGTGTGCTCCACTTCTCCTATCGAATAAGGCATAATTTTATACTATCGTTAAATTAACATATACGTAAAAATGGGTGAGTTTATTAAACCCACCCATCCTGTTATTTATACAGATTATTTTCCTGCATTAAGTTCTTGAATTAATTTTTGGGCAGCACGCTCATTATCATAATCAGCAGGATTTGCTACTTGGTAACCTTTGTGACTGTAGATAGAAATTACTTCTTGGCCTTCTGGTGTATTACCAAGGTTGATAAATGCATTTTGTACAGCTTTTTTGAAGTCTTCATCCATAATATCTGATGTCATACTTGCAGATACTGTATCATTGTAAATAGCTGGTGTTACACCGATTACATTTGTTTCATCCCAAATAGATGCTGTTCTACCGAACTCGCTTGTCCATTTTTCTTCATTGTCACGACGTGCATCTGCATAAGTTAATACGATATCAACTTGTCCTGATGCAAGACGAGCAAATGCACTACCATAAGAATCTGATTGTACAGCATTTGCTAAATCAGTAATGCTTTTACCGAAGTTTTCTTGTAACCATAACGCTGGGTAAATGTAACCTGCTGGAGATGTTGTAGACATAATGCTCCAGTTTGCATCATTTAATTCTTCCCATGTAAGCGCTTCACCTGCGTTTACTTTAGCAGCAAGTGCTTGACCTTTTTCTGATGGACCAGTAATAATTAATGAACGGTAAGAAACAGCTTTGTCCTCAATACCTTCTGTTGGTAAACCATCATTCCAATCTTTAGCATTATCTGAGTCTTTGTTTAAAGCATCACGTGTTGCAGTTAATATAACTTCTGCACTATCATCGTATAATACGTAAGTACCACCTGGGATTAAACCAATATCTGCAGTACCTGCACTAAGTGCTTCCCCTACTGCTTCGTAGTTTGTTCCTACAGTAATCTCTACATTTTTAACATCATAACCTTCTTTAGCTAACTCTGTTTGTAACATCCCTTTTAAAGGTGCTGTAGCTGTTACGATTTCTTCTGGATCACGTGAAGGTACGAAAGCTACTGTTAACTTTTCAATTTGTTTGTTACCTGTTGCTTCTGGTGCTGGTGATGTTGCACCATTATCTGGTGTACCTGCACAACCTGTAAAGATTGATAAACATAATGTTGTTGCCATAAACAATTTTAAAAACTTTTTCATGGTATCCTCCATTTATTTTAAGTTTTGGTTTCCCAAGTTATCTATTTAAAGACCGGGGTCCTTAAAGTCTCTATTCATTTCTAATATTTTTAATTACCTATATAAAACTTAGAAGGTAAAATGACAGTCATGGTCTCTGAACGTGCGCCTGTTATTCTTTCAAGAAGTAACTTAATAGCTGTTTCCCACACAAAATCTGGTAGCATCTGTATGGCTGTATACGTTGGAAACTTAGATCTTAAAGTTTCAATATCCTTATACACGACTACTGCTACATCTTCCGGTACCCTAAGTCCTGCCTCTTCTATAGCTTCAAGAGCGCCTTCTGCGATCTGATCATTGCCAAGAAGTACTGCTCTTGCTAATCTCTTATTCACTATGGCTTCTTTCGCCATCTGATAACCGCTTTCCTTACTCAGTTCACCTATAAAGAAATTCTCTTCTTTATACTTATCTTGCGCTTTGAGTATACGCATTAAAGCATGATGCCTTGTCTTGCCTATAACAAGTGGGCCTTTTTCATAATAACCACCTATATAGCCAATGTTTTCATAGGCCTTTGTCTCTAAAATATAATGAACCATCTGCATAAGACCTTCATTATAGTCCATAATAATTCTATCATATTGATAATCGTGTCTATCGGAGTTAATAAATAAAATAGCATAGCTCTGTTTCTTTAAATACATAACTTCTTCTTCACTAAAACTACCTAAAGCAATAATGCCTTCAACTTCCATAGGTTCGCCATATACCATACGCTCAAATTCGACAGGTGCTTTGCAAAATCTAGTTGCGATGCTAATATAATCTCTTAATTTTATATTATCTCTATCTTCTCTGATAATATGCCAATCTGCTATTCCAATTTTAATTCCTTTTTCTGCTTTTATACGGCGTTTTTTAGGTGGTACATAGTTAAGTTCATGGGCAATATCAAAGATTCTGTTGCGTACTTCTTCGCTGATTAAAATATTTTTATCTTGATTAAGTACTCTTGATACTGTTGCCATCGAGGTATTTGCTCGTTCTGCAATTTCTTTTAAAGTTGCCATTTTTCTTCCCTCCTCTACCTATTATATGTATAAATACGCAAAGCACAAGAGATTTTAGTAAAGTTTTATGCAAAAAAATGAGATTTTACATATTTTTAACGTAGCGTTCGATAATAGAAAAACATTACATAACCTATGTTAATAAATTAAAAGGGATGTTGACTTTATCGCATTCAACATCCCTTCTATCTTTATTCTTATAAGTTCTTGTTTTCTATTCTTCATCTTCAGGCTGTACAGCAACAACTCTACAACGAACCCCTGTTGCCTCAGGATCATCTTGCCACATGGTAAGCATTTTACATACTACATCTGGTTTAATCTTATCTAAATTCTTTAGATTTTCGATAACATAGATACCTTTAGCTTCACACATCTTTTCTGCCTCTATATGCTCATGATTACGACGAATATCTTGTGTGTCTAAACCAATAAAACTTACTCTACAATCAATTAATTCCTCGATAAGTTCCCAAGATAAAACAGGACTTTCTCTAAAATACAGCCCACTTCCATACGGGTGTTTTTCAATAGTTCCTGTTCGTATTAAAACAAAGTCTCCTGGTTTTACATAATCTAGATCTACATCATCACTTGTAATTTCTTTTCCTTGAACATGGCTAACATCTAATAAAACCCCTCTGGTTTGCATATATTCAAGAGGAACATTCGGCCTATCGTACACATCAAAATGTGTTCCTACATGCCCCATAACAATTTCTTTTTTCAATTGGGATTGTGCCCACTGATAAGCTTTATTTGTTTTTCTTACTGTTAATGTTAAGTCTATATATTTCATATCTTCATCTCTTATCTTTGTAGTTTTCTATCTTTTACTTCACATTACAGTATACCAAAATCTCACTGATAAAGTCTAGTTAAGTTAGTTTTTTGAACATTAATAGATGATTATATAATTTTCTACATAGCTACACCATTCCGCTCCTGCATTTCTCCTGACCATTTGAAGGCTTGTTTAGCTACAAATACAGCAATTACTTCATTGATAACAGCTGCTGCTGCTATTGTTCCTTGAATAATCTGAGCACATTCAGGTGCTGGCCCACTTAATATACCAACTGCAATACCTGTAAAAACTAAGGATACTCCTGAATGAGGTAAAAGTGTGAATCCAAGGTACTTTCTTACTGGCTCAGGTGCCTTCATCACCTTTCCCCCTAATGTTGCTCCTCCTATTTTACCTACTGCACGTGCGCCAATATAAATGATTGTAAACAGCCCTGCACCAAATATAAGATGATAATTAAGAGGTGCACCTAAATTTAGAATAGCACAGATTAAACTTATGCCTAATACAGGTTGGAAAGCCTCTAGTATAGCTTCTAAGCGCTCTTCAGGCACCATATTGGCAAAAGTTGCTGTAAACGCCATACCTATAAGCATAAAGTTCAGTACAGATCTTTCAAAAATAAATTTGTTGATTCCAAATCCAATAGCTGTTGCTAATAAAATAAATAAAATAGTTAATGCCAAAGTGAATCCTTTAGGCCTATCCTTTTTAAGAACTACACCACCTAGAAGCCCTACTAAACATCCTACAACTAATGGTAGTAATACCACTAAAAAAATCATATAAGCTGGTAACTTTTGTGTTGAAATATTAGCCGATACAATGCCCATTACTGTAAAGAATACTGTTACACCGACTAAGTCATCTAGAGCGGCCATGGGAATAAGCGTTTTAGTAACAGGCCCATCTGTCTTATATTCATTTACAATAGATAAAGCTGGTGCTGGCGCGGTAGCAAGAGCAATTCCACCAAAGATTACAGCTAAATA
The DNA here is from genome assembly GCF_001282685.1 of Niameybacter massiliensis. Classification (GTDB taxonomy): domain Bacteria; phylum Bacillota; class Clostridia; order Lachnospirales; family Cellulosilyticaceae; genus Holtiella; species Holtiella tumoricola. The sequence goes on from NZ_LN875035.1 coordinate 1,667,159, forward strand.
AATTGGGATATTCATAAAGTAAAAGACTATACCAAAGACTAAGGATACAATGAAAAAAGTTCCTAGTGATTGCATTAAAGTAATCATTATAATTTGCTTTCCTGACTTTTTAATACGTTTCCATATTAATTCACTACCAATCAATACACCCACTGCACATTCAAAGATATGCATGAGTATTTCATACCAACCTGCTTCCATAACCTCTTGACTTAATAACCCAATAGCATGAGGCCCAAAAACCATTCCGGCTATAAGCCATCCTAAAATAGCAGGCATTTTCATTTTGGTCATTAACTTACCTGTTCCAAAACCGATAACAACGAGTAAAAGAAATCTCACTAAATCCATTAATATACCTTCTTTCTATTTACCAATACCATATAATAATAAATCAATTGATTTTTTCATTTTCTTCTCATGTAATTCTAAACGTTCTTGCTCTGTATAATCTGACATCTCTTCACTTTCAAATGTGCTATTATAAAATTCACTGAAGGACATAATATATTCAATAGCCTCTTCCTTTGTAATATCTTCTCTTAACTCTACTAAGTTAAGAAATTCTCTAAGAAAACTTCTATTAAAGGCATCTAGTTGTACTTTTCTTTGTTTCACTTCAGCTCTAAGGTGAGATGGTGTCTGGAATAATGCAATACTAAAAATATGAGCAAGCTCAGGGTGATCCTTAAAAAACGCACATCTTACCTTCATAAAGGAATCCATTGTAGCATCACGATCCTCAGGTATGAAGCAAATATTCTCTTCTAGATACTGATACATTTTAGAAAAGCATTCTTCTACACAAGCTAAAAAAACTTGGTCTACATTCCCAAAATAATGGTAAATCAATCCCTTAGAAATTCCATTCTCATTACAAATAGTATTGATAGAGGTTTCACTGTAATTTTTAGTTCCATATTCTTTTAATGCTGCTTGCAAAATACGATTACGGCTTTTCTCATTTTGCTCTTCACGTTTCATAATTAATTGCTCCTCCATTTTAGACCCATAGATCTATTTTATTTTCCAACATTTAGACCTCTAAGTCAATATTTAATTTTCTATTATTTTAAATTTAAAAATACAAAAATGAGGCTCTCCCCCCTAAGGATAGCCTCATACTTATACACACTTTTTAATTTATACACACTTTTTATTTGACATTTCTCATGATAATGTCTTCACGTTTTGGACCATTTGAAACCATAGTTACTGGGTAACCAAGTTGCTCCTCAACAAACTCTACATATTTTCTAGCATTTTCTGGAAGGTCTTCGTAGTTTCTAATACCACTAATATCGCATTTCCATCCATCTAAATAAGTTAAAACTGGTTTTGCTTTATTAAGTTTTGGTGTACATGGGAATACATCTGTTACTTCACCATCAATTTCATATCCAGTACATACTGGAATTTTGTCTAAGTAACCTAATACATCTAGTAATGATAAAGCTACATCTGTTGTACCATGAAGCATACATCCGTATTTTGTTGCTACTACGTCAAACCATCCCATACGACGTGGACGACCTGTTGTCGCTCCGTACTCACCACAGTCTCCTCCACGTTTTCTAAGTTCTTCAGCTTCTTCACCAAAGATCTCACTTACAAAAGCTCCAGCCCCTACTGCTGAAGAGTAAGATTTAACAACAGTTACAATTTTCTCAATTGCATGTGGTGGGATACTTGCTCCTACTGTTGCAAAACCTGCAAGAGGTGATGAAGAAGTAACATATGGATAGATACCATTATCTGTATCTTTTAACGCTCCAAGTTGTCCTTCAAGTAAAATATTTTTGCCTGCTTTCATTGCATCATTTAAATAATAAGCAATGTTTGTTACCATTGGTTCAAGACGTTCACGATATTTAATCACTTCATCAAAAATTTCTTTTGGATCAAGTAAGCTTGCCCCATTATAAAGTGCACTAATCATTTGGTTTTTAATTTCGCATACTTTTTCTAAACGTTCCATAAGGATTTCATCATCGAACATTTCACCAACTTGTACACCAATTTTTAAGTATTTATCTGAATAGAATGGCGCAATACCTGATTTTGTTGAACCAAAGCTTTTAGCCCCTAATCTTTCTTCTTCTAATTCATCAAGACGTACATGATATGGCATTAAAATCTGTGCACGGTCAGATACTAGAATGTTTGGCATTGGAACCCCGCGACTTGTAAGACCATCTAATTCTGCAAATAATTTACTTAAATCAAGTGCAACACCTTGTCCAATAATATTTACTACATCTTTTCTAAATACACCTGATGGTAAAAGATGTAAAGCAAATTTTCCATACTCATTAATAATTGTGTGACCTGCATTCGCCCCACCTTGGAAGCGGATGATAATATCTGCATCTCCTGCTAATAAGTCTGTTACCTTACCTTTTCCTTCATCGCCCCAGTTTCCACCTACAATTGCACTAACCATTTACATGTACCTCCTACACTGTTGTTGTCTTTATCATACTATAAATCCATCTATAAGTATAATTACCATTTTTTATTAGTATTATAAGTTATACTTATACCATAACTTTATGCTATAAGTATAACTTAATGAAATAGCCTTACTTTACTATGGAATCCATACTTTATCTAGTATTCCTGATAAATAAGCAAGTACTATACCAAAATTTGTAATGGGTACTTGTTGTAACTTTGCACCTTTTAATCTAGTCTTAATTTGTTTAGGAGTATGCATGCAACCTCCACATTGAATAACTAGCGCATAAGCAGACAGATCCTCCGGGAAACTATTCCCACATACATTTTCAAACTGAATTTCTACCTGTGTCTGCTTCTTAATGGCCTGAGGAATTTTACATCTTGCAATATCCCCATGTAAAGGATTATGACTACAACTTTCTGCAATAAGCACTTTATCTCCTGACTTTAATTGCTTTAATGCATAAACGCCTTCTACATATTGCTCTAGATCACCTTTCCGCCTTGCCATTAATATAGAGAAAGAAGTAAGTGGTATGGATTTTGGACATACTTCATATACCTCACTAAAAATTTGTGAGTCTGTAATAATCAAATCAGGTGGTTCTTTTAAAGATGTTAATGTTTCTTCTAGTGTTTCTTTTGTGGTCATAATAGGAATGGCATGTGCATCTAAAATTTCTCTTAATATCTGAACTTGTGGCAGGATAAGTCGCCCTTTAGGTGCTTGCAAATCCTGTGGCATCACTAATAATACCCTATCTCCCACTCCCACCTTATCACCTATACATTTTGGCTCTTCCATCTGCATGAGTTTATTCGTAATAGCTACCTTTAATGTATCTATTCCTATTTGATCTTTTGCACTAATTGTAATACTTTCTTTTATCTCTATACCTTTATTTTCTTCTATTATATACTTATTATACACAATAAGATAAGGTGTTTTTGCTTGGTCCAGTTGCAATAACACTTGTTGTTCTTCTTCCTCTAGCTCTTCTTCCTTAGTTATCCATAATACTAGGTCTACTTGCCTTAACATCTCCATTGCCTTTTGTATCCTTAGTTCTCCTAGTGTACCTTCATCATCTAAACCTGGAGTATCCACAAATACAATCGGTCCTAATGGATGCCACTCTTTACTCTTATGTACAATATCTGTAGTTGTTCCTGCAATTGGAGATACAATCGACAGCTCTTGGTCAAGTAATACATTCATCAATGTAGATTTTCCTGCATTTCTTTTTCCAAATAGTCCTATATGGAGTTGATTTCCTTTCGGGGTTTGTTGCATATACACGCCTCCTTAAAATCTAAAATCTCGTTCTCCTGCATTTATGCGTTCTATCCATTCCCCTGCTTGTGCACGAGCCTTTTCACTTTGAATTGTCTCAAGTTGTTTCTTTATAACTTGTTTACCTATTACTTTTAACTTCTCATCTCCGTAGTCTTCTAGATACTCATTTAAAGTAAGGAGTGCATTAGGTGTACAAATATTACCTATTTGTCCTGTCTTAGCAAGTCGCATAAAACGATCCCCTGTACGCCCTTGTCTATAGCATGCTGTACAATAACTTGGTATATAGCCTCTCAGTAATAAATCTTTTATAACCTCTGCAGGTGATCTATGATCATCTACTTCAAATTGCGGCTTGTGATCTGGAGATTGATAGCCCCCAACAGCAGTACATGACCCTGCACTCATTTGTGATATTCCAAGTTCTAATGCCTCCTCACGAAGTGCAGCATCCTCTCTAGTAGAAATAATAAGCCCTGTATAAGGTACTGCAAGCCTTAGTACCATAACAATATGTTTAAAATTCTCATCACTTACACCTGGATATTTACTGGTTTCTACATTTTCTGCTGCCTTAATACGTGGTACAGATATAGTATGTGGTCCTACCCCCATATCTTGCTCTAGTTTTTCTGCATGCATCAACATGGCAACTGTTTCATAACGGTAGTCATACAAACCGTAAAGTACTCCAAATCCTACATCATCAATCCCCCCCAACATAGCACGATGAAATGCAGATGTATGATAGCTATAATTATGCTTTGGTCCTTTAGGATGAACACTTTCATAAGTTGGTCTATGGTAAGTTTCTTGGAAAAGAATATACGTACCAATCTGTGCTTCTTTAAGCATCTTATATTCTTCAATGGTTGTCGCAGCGATATTGACATTAATACGTCTAATCTGACCATTTTTAAATTTCATTTGATAGATTGTATCAATGCACTCTAGTACATACTCTATTGGATTATTAACAGGGTCTTCTCCAAGTTCTAAAGCTAAACGTTTATGCCCTAACTCTTCTAATGCTTGAACTTCTTTTTTAAGTTCTTCCATTGTAAGTTTTTTACGTTCTAATTCACAATTACTGTGTTTATAACCACAATATTCACAGCCATTAACACAATAATCACTTACATATAAAGGTGCAAAAAGTACTACTCTTTTCCCGTAGATATCTTCTTTAATCTGCTTAGCTGTTTCTTTCATCTGCTGGAGTAAATCTTCATCTTCTACCATCAGCAACACTGAAGCTTCCTTATGAGTAAGTCCCTTTAAATTTGCTGCTTTTTCTATAAGTTGAGTCACATATTCTTTGTTACTAGCTTTGTCTCTTGCTTTATCTAACACCTCATAAATGTAACCTTCCTCAAACCATTCATTAGCACATTCAGACCAGTTAACATTTTCCCATCCTATCATTCTTTATTCCCCCCTCATCTATTTTTTTGTAAGAGCTGATTTTACTGTAACACCTTTAATCTTTCCTAATCTTCCAGTCATTGCACTTAGTTCATCTACCGTCCCATCTACTATTACAGAAATAACACTAATACCTTTCTCCCTATAGGGAATCCCCATCCTACCTACAATCTTATCTGCTGATTCATGCAAAATTTGGTTGACCATTACAGCACTTTCTAATTCTTCAATAACAATTCCAACCACTCCAACTCTTGTTTCTACCATATTTTCTCCTTCCATTCACTAAAAAAGCCCTTTTGCATGAGTGCAAAAGGGCATACTGATCCATGTAGATGTAAATGATCTTCTGGATTGATTAGCGCTATGTGTCCTTTGCCCATTGCTTAGAAATTTCCTCGCAAGAGGGTCTAGATTGCTCGAAATCCATTCTTAAGAAATATTCCTAAAAATCGATGACTAACTTTATCATAGCCTAATTTATTATTTATTTCTAGTCTAAATTTTATATATTTTTATTATTATTCTCACATTTTATCTAGTTCCATTTATCTCTATCATCACAAGCTCTGGTGGGTTAAAAATACGTGGTAATCTTTTATTAATAGAAAGCCCTCTACTTACAATTAAGTTGGACCCATTTAGCAGGTTATAACTTCCTCCTGCATATTTAGGAAATCCCCCTTGACCTGGCGCATATAAACCATTAATAAGTCCTGGTACTCTTACTTGGCCACCATGGGCATGTCCTGAAACGACTAAGTCATATTCTCCTCTACTATAAAGGTCAACAAATTCTGGACGATGGCTAAGAAGTATCTTGTAGCCTCGCTCTTTTACTACTTTTTCTTCTAACTCCACATAGGCTAATTCAAATCCAGTTTCACTATATAGCCCACGCCATTTATCTGGATCACTTATACCTGCTATTATAATAGGCATCCCTTTTATCATTTCTACTCTATAGTCTTCTTCTAATACAATTACACCATAACTTTCAAGAAAAGTTTTAATCTGTTCTATTTCTCCTGTCCAGTATTCATGATTTCCTGTTACATAATAAATAGGTACTGTATTTTGTAATCCTTCTAAAAGATAAGTAACACCCTTAATAGGCTCTTCATCATCTACAATATCCCCACTTAGTAAAATAAGGTCAGGCTCTTGTTCATTAAGTTTCTCTAATAACTTTTCTTGTTCCTTCCCATAGTTATAACTATGCAGATCCGTTAATAAGGCTATTTTTATAGGTTGTTCTAACTTGAATTTATGTGTAGATACTTGATATTTTTTTATCACTAATCCATTGTATAAACCCAATATAACAATGATTGCTAGTCCACCTAATACTAAATAAAATATTAACTTATTAGCGCTTTTTAGTTTAACTAATCCGTATAATACAGCTATCCCTATTAATACTGTCACTATACATAGTCCTATTAAAAAACTCATATTCTCTTCTTCCTTTCTACTACAAACAACTAAGGAGCCATTGCAGTCATTTTTGCATTAGCTCCTTGGTTACTCTATCTTGTTGCAATTTTAATACTTCCAATACCAGCTTCAATATCTATTGTTTGGTCACTTCTATTAAGGATATTCACATCACCTAAACCATTATAATGCTGGTCATTAATTTCAATTTCTCCAGCACCTCTTGAAATTTGGTAGTTATAATCTTCTTCTCTACCCTCTAATATAATCTCTAAGTCACCTAGTCCGCCTTCTATTTCCATATCACCTTCAAGAGCAGTCTCTATTCTTACACTTCCAACACCCATTGTAATTTTAGCTTCTCCAAGATTACTTCCTTCTAAATTAACCTCCCCAACACCACCTTCTATAGAAGCATATGCTGTATTAAGGCCTTCAATATTAGTACTTGCTACACCCGCTATAAGATTGAACTTTTCTGTTGTAATATTTTTAAAGTTCCCTTCTCCTACACCTAACATAACAGTTGTCTTTTCTAACTTTGTTCCACTTGGTATCGTAATCACAATTTCTCCACTATATTCAGACATTGAATGATTACCAAATAAACCCCACTTCATCTTGTCGCCTTCTTGTTCAATATAAAGTGTATCACCTCTTACCCCATAATTAAGCTCTACCTTTGAACCTACATTCATACGAATAGCGTAGTCATTACCTTCTTGAATATTAATAGCTACTGTTCCACTTGTTACATCTATCTTACTAAAACGCTCCACACTTTTAACATCTCCATTAAAAGCTTGTGTACGAATAACCTCTAAATCATTTCTATCACTTCTATATCCTACCTCTTCGTTCCATCCTCTAAAATGTATCCCTGTATCATCAGAATAAAGTGAGCTTTTCCCCCCTAATGCAAGGCCTGCTACACTTATCCCTATTCCTCCAACAATAAGGCATACTGCTAATACAATAAGTGTTGACTTTTTTAACATACCGCATTCCTCCTTTTCGCTTTACTGCATAAGTTACTAATTCCTCTTATAATCATAGGTATACCTTTACCTACTACTACATACATAAGTACACCTGATAATATGCCTATACCAAGAAGTGTACATGCTGCGCCAAGAAAAACTGCACCTGTTGCTGGCTGAACAAATAATGCCCCAATTCCTACTACGCCACAAATCAAAGATGTTCCTAACATTACAATTGCTACTAAACACCCTGAAAAAATTAAAGCAATCATTGTTACAACTGCTGCAAATCCTACTGCTGCAATTGCTATTGCAAGTGGAAATGCAATTGGGCTAGCAAATAATGCTACTATAACAATCCAAAGCGCTTGAAAACTTTGTTTTGGTTTCATGGATTTTACTTCTGCTTCTTTTACTACGAAATCAGCCAGCAATTGTTTAGCTATTTGAGCTGGGTTCCCTAATGCAGCTATAGCTTCTTGCTCATGCTCTACACCAGCTTCTTCTAAGTATTCTTCATAATATTGCATTGCTGATTCGCGTTCTTCCAATGGTAACTTATATAAATTTTGTTCTAGGATTCTTAGAAATTCCTCTTTATTCATTATTATTTCCTCCCATCAATACCCTATCTACTTTATCTTTGTATATTGTCCATTCTTCTAAAAAGGCATCGTACTTTGCATGCCCTAATTCTGTTATTTGATAATACCTTCTATTTCGTCCTTGATAAGGTTCATCATATGTGCATAAACATCCTTCTTTTTGTAACCTTCTAAGTACTGGATATAATGTTGACTCTGATATTTCTAATGCTGCTCTTACCTCTTGTGTGAGTCTATAACCATATACGTCCCCTTTACGTACTACAGCTAATACACAAGCATCTAGCAAACTACCACTTAATGGAATTGCCACAAATACTACCTCCTCTTTAGTCCCTATAAACCGTCTTATATTATTAATTCTTCAATATTATATGATGTATAATATCATAAGTCAACTTATATCTAATATTTTTCTAATAATTAAAATAAGAAAAGGCTATTACAGAAAATATAATCTAAATCCCTGTAATAACCTTTTCTTTTCTCTCTTCTATTTTGATATATGATAGGCTTTATGAACTACCCATTTATGTTCTTCCCATTTATATAAAGTTATGTTATCAAAACTACATTCAAATTGGCAAGGGTATTGATGAACATAATCCCATAACTTAGAGTAAATGGGTTGAATTTTCTTAGATGAAACTGTTACATGAAAGACCTTATCCTTACCATCCTTTTTATCAAATGTTAGATAAGGTAACTCTTCTAGTGTATCAATTAACCTATCATGTAATACTTTTCCCTCTTTAGACATGACTACATCCATATAAATAACACGATCATCAAAGTGATTATATCCTTCTAATCTAAATGGTGCTGCCTTTTCATGCTTACAAAATTGTTCCAGCTTCATATCTAAATCATTTGGAATGCCATCATATTCAAAAGGTGCCTTAATAGTAAAATGAGCTGGTAAGGTAGATGATTTTGCTCCTAACTTTTCATATACTTCTTTTCTAAGTTGATTATTAAATCTCCCTCCTTCCCCTCCTACTTCACATACAATAACATATCTCATCCTTTTTCCTCCTTATTTTGTTACAGTATTGCCATCGATAATTTATAAAATTGTCCTATTGGTTCCTTATAAAAAAAGAGAACTAGGTTCCTCACTTTAATGATTTCCCTAGTCCTTTATTTTTATTTAATCTACACCTACAACTGCTAAAACTTGTTTTTTGAAATTATTAAGTACTACATTTGCATCTGCTAAATCTTTACCAATGATTGAAAGGTAAATTTTCATTTTTGGTTCTGTTCCTGAAGGTCTTACAACAAACCAGTTACCATCTTCTAAAATAAATTTCATAACATTCGAAGTTGGTAAATAAATTGTTTCTTGTGTTCCTTCTAAGCAGTTATATCTTGTAGAAAGTTTATAATCTTCTACAGTTGCTATTTTCACACCATTTACATCTACTGGTGTATTGTCACGAAGTGCACTTAAGATAGCAGCTATTTTTTCTTGTCCATCTTTTCCTTCCATTTCTACTGAAATGAGGTCTTCTCTATAGTAACCATATTGTTGGAATAAGTCTTCAAGTGCTTCGTAAAGATTTTTGCCTTGTTCTTTATAGTAAAGTGCCATCTCTGCAATAAGAACAGAAGCAATAACAGCATCTTTATCACGTACAAACTCACCTGATAAATAACCATAGCTTTCTTCATATCCAAATACAAAATTATTTGCACCTGTTTCTCCAAACTCTTTAATCTTTTCCCCAATATATTTAAAGCCTGTTAAAACGTCCATAACTTGTGTTCCATAATGAGCAGCAATAGGTTTTACCATATCTGAAGTTACAATTGTTTTAACAATAGTATCTTGTTCACTTAAAAGCCCCATCTCACGACGTGCATTTAAGATGTAATCGCTTAAAAGAATACCTACTTGGTTTCCTGTTAATACTTTATAGCTTGTTGCACTTTCTTTCACTACAACCCCAATACGGTCACAGTCTGGATCAGTACCAAAAATTAAATCTGGCTCTGTTTGTTTTGCCATTTCAATAGCAAGTTCAAATACTGCTTTATCTTCTGGATTTGGGTATGGTGCTGTTGGGAAGTTACCATCTGGTAATTCTTGTTCTTTTACAACATCTACTTGTTCATAGCCTAATTTTTTAAGCATTGTACGTACTGGAATATTACCACTACCATGTATTGGTGTATAAATGATTTTAAGCCCTGAAGCTTTTTCTTTAATAAGGTCTTTACGGATGCATAAAGTTGCTACCTTATTGTAATAAGCTTTATCTACTTCTTCTGTTATGTATTCGAGTAAACCTTTTTCTTCTGCTTCTTTTAAGCACATTGTATGTACACCATCAAATACATCTGTTTCATCAATAAAGTTTAAAATTTCTTTTGCTGCTTCATCTGTAATTTGACCACCATCATTACCATATACTTTATATCCATTATAAATTTTAGGGTTATGAGATGCTGTAATAACAATCCCTGCATCAGTTTCTAAATGTCTTACAGTGTATGAAAGCATTGGTGTTGGTCTTAATGATGGATAAAGAAATACTTTCACCCCATTCGCAGCAAGTACACTAGCTGCTGTATCTGCAAATTCCTTACTCATATTTCTTGAATCGTAGGCAATTGCTATACTTGGTTGCTTTTTATGTTTTAATAAATATGTAGCTAATCCTTGAGTTGCTTTTCCTACTGTATGTACGTTCATACGATTGCTACCTGCAGCAATTTTACCACGTAAACCGCCTGTACCAAATTCAAGATTTTTATAAAATCTATCTTCTATTTCCTTTTCATCAGTTAATTGCTCTAATTCAGTTTTTAAACCTGCTTCCACTTTTTCTTCTGTAAGCCATCTATTGTACCCTTGTTTAAAATCCATAGTATGCCCTCCTCATATTTTTTCAACTCTATTATGTCATTTTCTAGTAAAAAAATCTAGTTACAATTTGATTTGCGTAATGAAATCGTGAGTATTGCCAAAAACTTCCCTCTAAAAGGGATATGAATTTAATTACAGTATTATATAAATATACTTTTATACATATAATTTCTGTATTTTTTATTCAAAAATATTTAATTCTTTATTTTTAACCTATAATTTTAATAATAGATTTCCTATTTATTAAGATTACTAAAAAAATATCTATTGATATAACAAAAAGGAGATTCTGAGTGATATCACTCAGAATCTCCTTTTTGTTATGACCCATACGGGAATTGAACCCATGATTTCACCGTGAGAGGGTGACGTCTTGACCTCTTGACCAATGGGCCATGCTTAACTTCTTTACTTATTATAATCCTGCCTATAAATAAAATCAATATTTTTTATTATTTTTTATAAAATTATTAACAAAATTATTTTAAGACTTTTATAAGTACTCCATACCTTTTCTTCTATATTTTTAAACTAATACCTAATTATTTTTACTTTTGCCATTTTATGTAATCCTATTTTATCTATAAATAACTTATGTTATACTTTTATTGTTAAATTTTTATTAAAGGGAGAGACAACATGAAGATAAAAAAACTTTTATCACTCGTAGCTTGCTTAGGTTTATCAGTATCCCTATTAGCTGGATGTGCAAATGCACCTTCTGGCACACAAACTGAAATCAAAACTGAGACAACTGAATCATCTGAGGAAAATATCCTTGAAACAGATGTTATTGTAATTGGTGCTGGTGGTGGCGGATTAAGCGCTGCTATTGAAGCCCATGATGCAGGCGCAAATGTTATTATTGTTGAGAAAATGCCATTCGTAGGAGGAAATACTGCTCGTGCAACTGGTGGTATTAATGCTGCTGGTACAGCTTTCCAAAAAGAAGCTGGTATTGAAGATACAGTAGAAGTTCACTTCGCTGATACAATGAAAGGTGGAGAAGAACTTAATGACCCTGAACTTGTTAAGTTTATGACAGAAAATGCAGCTCCAGCTATAGCATGGCTTACAGATTTAGGTGCAGACCTTTCTGATGTAGGTTCTTTAGGTGGTGCATCATTTAAGCGTGCTCATAGGCCTACTGGTGGTGCTCCTGTTGGCGACCACTTAGTTAATGTACTTTTCCAAAATACAACCAGCCGTAACATTACAACAATGCTTAATACAGAAGCTACAGAAGTTATTTATGAAAACGATAACGTAACAGGGATTAAAGCAATTGAAACTGTAAATGGAGAAAAAGTAAATTATACAATTAAAGCAGATGCAGTTATTATTGCTTCTGGTGGTTTTGGTAACAACCCAGAACTTTATACACAATACCAACCACAATTAGATGGTTTTATTTCAACAAATCAACCTGGTGCAACTGGTGATGGTATTATTCTTGCTGAAGCACTTGGTGCAGACTTAACAGATATTGAGCAAATTCAGATTCATCCAACAGTACATACAGAAACTGCAGCACTTATTACTGAAGCTGTTCGTGGTAACGGAGCTATCCTTGTAAATGCCAAAGGTGAGCGTTTCACAGATGAAATGTCCACTCGTGACAAAGTATCTGCTGCTATCTTAGAACAAGAGGGTGGTTCTGCTTACTTAGTCTTTGATCAAACTGTTCGTGAAAGCTTAAAAGCTATTGAAAAATATGTAGCTCAAGGCCTAACAGTAGAAGGTGAAACACCTGAAGCACTTGCTAGTGCACTTAACATGGATGGTACTACACTTAAAACAACCATTGATACATGGAATAAAGCTGTAGAAAGTGGTACAGATTCTGCATTTAATCGTAGTGCAGGCATGGAAATTCCTTTCACTAAAGCACCTTACTATGCTATTCCTATGGCTCCTGGTGTTCATCATACAATGGGCGGTATCAAAATTAACACTGATGCACAAGTTATTAATAAAGAAGGTAATCCAATAAATGGCCTATTTGCTGCTGGTGAAGTAACTGGTGGTGTACATGGTGCTGAACGTTTAGGTGGAAATGCTTTAGCTGATATTATCGTATTTGGTCGTGAAGCTGGTACAAATGCTGCTGCACTTGCTAAGTCTGATAATAACTTTATCGGTGCTGCTACTACTTCTACTTCTACTGAAACAGATAAAGCTGACCAACCAAAAATTAATGAAGAAGCTAAACCTCAATATAAAGATGGTACATACCAAGGTGAAGCAACAGGAAATAATGGTAAAATTTCAGTCGAAGTTACTGTAAAAGATGGTTTCATTGATACAATTGAAGTACTTGAACATCATGAAACATCTACAATCTTTATGTCTATTCAAAATGATTTAATTCCAAGCATTATCTACAGCCAATCTACAGAAGGTATTGACGCTGTAACAGGTGCTTCTAACTCAAGTTCAGCTGTATTTGAAGCTGTTAATATGGCTTTATCAACTGCTCAATAATGTTATAATCATCAAACACTAAAAACCTCCTATATAACTAGCGTAATAACTAGTTATATAGGAGGTTTTAGATTTTCCTGTTGCTTTCTTACTTATTGCTTCTAAACTTTATAATTTCTTCTAATGTTGCATACGATCCAATAGCACCTTTTCCTAATGTGCTATATCCTGCATAATCATTTGCAAAACTTAAATAGTCTACTAGTTCTTCTTCATTAAGTGTTCCTAGTGCTCCTTGATCTACTTGATTATTAAGTAGCATAAATAAAAATGCACCAATAAAAGAATCACCTGCTCCTGTCGTATCTACTACATTCAATTTATTGCCTGGGACATGTGCTTTCTTGTTTCTTGTATAAATTTCAGCACCATCTCCACCTTTTGTATAAATTATGATTTCTCCATTTCCCTTAAATAAGTCAGGAAGTGCATCTTCTATTTTGTCAAATCCCGTAATAAATTCAAGTTCCTCGTCTGAAACTTTAATAATATGAGCATAGGGTAAAAATTCTAATATTGCTTGTCGGCATGCCTCTTCTGATTCCCATAATGGTAAACGTACATTAGGATCAAAACTTATAATTCCACCATGTGCTAATACACTGTTAATAGCTTTTTTATGAGCTGATTTCATTGGTGATTCCACTAAATCTACTGAACAAAAATGTAAACCATAGCACTCTTCAAACCATTCTTCTTTAATCTCATTTGCTTCTAATAACATATCCGCACTTGGATTACGGTAGAAAGAAAAATCTCTATTACCATCTTCTTTTAAGGATACAAATGCAAGTCCTGTGCCTGCTTTATTTGTTCTTAGAACATACTCACATCCTACACCTGCTTCTTCTAATACCTCTATAATATAGTCTCCAAAGGCATCTTTACCTAATTGAGAAATAAATTTAGCTTCTCCACCTAACTTAGAAATTGCTGCACATACATTAGCTGGTGCTCCCCCTGCTACACGTTCAAAACTTACTACTTCTTTTAGTGCACACCCTTTTTGGTTTGGGATAAAATCAATTAATGCTTCACCTATAGCAAAGATTTTTTTCATATTCTACTCTCCTATTTATCTTCTATTTCTTATACACGAATAACTCTTGTTCCTGCAATTAAATCATGTAATGCTTTTCCATCTTCTCTTCTTGCCATCAAAAACTGAGAAACAAGCAGAAATCCAATACCTATTAATGGTATAGCGTACATGATTTTACTCAGTTCTCTCACTATAAACCTCCACACATTAGGTTGCTTGTAATCTTCTGTGGTAATCTTCATACCCAATAAATATTTACCTAACTGATACCCTCTACAAAATATAGGTGTAAGAATACTATAAAGTACAAATATCAAACTCATCATAAAAAGTGCCTTATTTGTTTGTACACCTAGTTGTATAAGTACTCCAAGTCCTAATGCATAGATTGCTATATTATCGAAAAGTACTGCTCCTATTCTACTAATTAATTTAGTTTTCAATAGTTATCGCCTTCATTTCCCATAAATTTAATTTTCCATTTAGCTCTATTCCTTCAACTTCAATTTGATTTTCTTCTGTACTTGGATAGTAACGTGATGTAAAGACTTCTTCTCCGTCATTTAAGAAAATTTCAAGTGATGATGTATCTCCAAATATACGGATATTTTTCACTACTTCTATTTGGACACTTCTCTTGTCACGTCCATAACCACATTCATCAAATATTAAAGAAATTACTTTTTCTTCCGCTTTATATTCAAGAACTGCACCTTTTCTTATAATAATCTTTAAATCCTTTTTAAGCGTTTCTAACATAAGTTCTAATTCAAATGTATGAGCTGGTAGCTGAATCTTTGTATTATTTTCCTTTAATTCTAGGCCAACTACTTTACTTCTTAGATTCTTTAACTCTTCTATAGGTTGTTGAATCAGTTTGCCCTCTTTCATATGAAGTTCACGAGGAATTGTAAGGGCATGTTGCCAACCATGTTCTGTCGTTGGATTGCTATATAGATCATCAATATCAGGTAACCCCATCCACCCAATCAAAATACGTCTTCCTTGCTCATCTATAAATGTCTGTGGTGCATAGAAGTCAAATCCTCTATCCATCTCCTCAAAGCCACTTAAGGCATATTCACTTGTTGTAATATCACCTTCTACAACATAGTAACCACTTTGATAAATATTATTATACTTTATTCCATCAGCTTCAATCCCTTGTGGAGATAATAATAAAACTTTTTGCCCATCTAGTTCAAAGAAATCTGGACACTCCCACATATATCCAAACACATCTTCACTTTGAATTTTATTAATAACTTTCCAGACTATTTTATCTTCTGATGCAAAGAGTAAGATTTGTCCTCTATCCTTTTTATCTCTTGCCCCTTGAACCATATAGTACATATTATCTTCTTTCCATACTTTAGGATCGCGTACATGACAAGTCATCTCGCTTCCATAGTCTTCATTTGTCATAAGAAGCTCTTTATGTGTAAAAGTTTTACCATCTTCGCTGACAACCATGACTGTATTATGCTCTCTACCTGTCGTGACATAATCATGCTTACCTACTTGTTTCACATTTCCAGTATAGTATAAATACATTTTATTCTCGTCAATTAATGCTGAACCTGAGTAAACACCATGACAATCAAATGGTTGATCTGCATATAAGGCTGTATTTTCATTTTTCCAGTGTATCATATCTATACTTGTATAGTGCCCCCAGAATTTTAATCCACCCTTTTCATCAAAAGGCGAGTATTGAAAGAATACATGATATTTTCCTTTAAACTGGCAAAGTCCATTGGGATCATTTAGCCAACCTACCTTTGGCATAATGTGAAATTTGAGTGCATAAGAGTCTTTCAAAATTCTCCCTGCTTCTTTTTCTTCTATTATTTGTGTCAATTTTTTTAAGTCTCTATTTAAAGCATTCATGATTATTCTCCTGTTCAACTACAAGAAGCTGTCACAAAATACTCCTTCTCTATATGAAATAAAAGTACATTATGACAGCCCTATATATTTAATATCTTATTTTGTTTCTTCATCCCATCCTAGTACTAAAGTCATTACAAATGCCACACTTAATGAAATAGCAAAGAGGATTAAGTATTGAATTGGTGCATGTAAGTGAAGAAGGATTCCAAAAATTCCTGTTACACCAGTACCTGTAGCACCAAGTCCTACAATAGATGCATAAAGTGCACCAAATGCTGCCCCAATAGAAGCACCAATAAATGGTTTCATATATCTTAAATTAACACCAAAGATTGCTGGTTCTGTAATCCCAAGCATTGCACTAAGTGCAGCTGGGAAAGCTAATGCTTTTAATTTTGTATTTTTTGTTTTAACTGCTACTGCAAGTGCTGCTCCACCTTGAGCAATGTTTGCTGCTGAAGCAATTGGTAACCAATAAGTATATCCATATTGTGAAATCTGTCCTAAGTCAATAATTGAGTACATATGATGAATACCTGTTACAACTGTTGATGCATAGATACCACCCATTAAAAATCCACCAACACCAAATGGTAATGCAATAAGTTGTTGTACACCTGTTAATACTGCATTTTCAATAAATACAAATACTGGTCCAACCATTGTTAATGTTAAGTATCCTGTAACAAAAACAGTCACAAGTGGTGTAACAAATAAGTCTAGCATTTCTGGTACAATTTTATGAAGTTTTGTTTCGATCTTACTCATAATCCATACTGCTATAACAATAGGAATAACGTGTCCTTGATAACCTACCATTGGGATTTCATATAAGCCACCCCATACACTTTGCATTACTTGATAACCTTCTGTGGATACGGTCCATGCATTTTGTAGGTCTGGATGGATCATAATCATAGCAATGATCGCTCCAAGATATTGATTTCCACCGAATACTTTTGCTGCACTAAATCCTATTAAGATTGGTAAGAAAATATAAGCTACGTTACTAAATAATTTTAAAAATACAAACACTGAACTTTGAGTATTAAAATCAATGAATCCATTATTTACAGCAAACATTACAGCTTCTGTAAGCCCCATCATTAACCCACCTGCAACGATCGCTGGGATAATTGGTACAAATATGTCTCCTAATGTTTTAATTAATTGTTTAAACTTATTTGTATTAGCTGTTGCCATGTTTTTCACTTCTTCTTTTGAAACTTCTTTGCCTCCTGTTAAAGACATCAGTTCTGCATAAACCTTATTAACTGTACCTGTTCCAATGATGATTTGAAGTTGACCTGATGCAAAGAATACACCTTTAACACCATCAATATCCTCGATAGCTTGCTTATCTACTTTTTCGTTAGAAGCAATAATTAAACGAAGTCTTGTTGCACAGTGTGCAGCTGATACTAGGTTCTCTTGACCGCCTAGGCCTTTTAAAATGAGTTCTGCTACTTTTCTGTAATCCATTTTAAACCTCCCTGTTAATGTGTTATCGATTTCATAGTCTGTAAAAAAAAACTACTTTTATCGTTTAATTTTTCTATTGTTTTCTTATGTATAATGTGTAATCGTTTTCACATTTTATATTTTTATTATACGATTCTCTATCTCTATTTGTAAATAGATGTATTTATACAAAAACAATTTCTTACATTGTATAAATTGCACAATTTCTATCTTTGATATACACTTATACATCTTTGATTTCACTAAATTTTTTATTAAATAAAAAAAGAGAGACTATTAAAACAGTCTCTCTTTATTTAAAGCTCTCTCGGAGTTTTAGTTCATACCCAAGCTTAACTTCCTTAATCATCTTAGTCTCTGATTGCATAGCATCTAATAACATCTTTGCAGCTTCCTTACCACTCGTTTTATAGTAGTAATGCATAGAAGCTAACTTAGGTGAAATAGCTTTTGCTAAAACCGAATCTCCTATACCTGCAAACTTGATTCTCTCTATTTGTTCAGGTTGTTTTTCTTTCATCCATTCTAGTGCACCTACTGCAATTTTATCTGTTGCACAAAATACACCATCTATACGTTTATCTAGCTGCATTAACTCATTTATAGCTTGATAACCTGATTCCTCTGAAAAATCACCTATTTTAATTAACTCTTGTTGTACCTCAATTCCACTATCTTGTAATGCTTGCATAAAACCTCTTTTTCTCTCATATCCAACTGCTATATCTTTTTCAGTTACACCTATATATCCTATACGTTTACAACCTTTTTGGATAAATTCTTTCGTAAGGGTATAAGCAGCACCAAAGTCATCATGATATACACAAGAATATCCTTCCACCTGTTGCCCAACAACAATAATAGGCACCTTAATCTTCTCCATAACTTCTAAATGTGCTGGAGTTAAGATTGTGGCTACAAAGATAATACCATCTACTTGGTTATTCTTAAAAATATTTAAGTATTCGATTTCCTTTTGGATGTTAAGATCTGTATTCCCAAGTAAAATATGATAGCCTGCTTCTGTAAGTTCTTTGCCAGCCCCTTCTATAATTCTACTTACTGCTTCTGAGCTAATCTTAGGTAATATCACTCCTATTAAATTAGTCTTTTTAGTTCTCAATGTCTGCGCATGAGCTGAAGGAATATATCCTGTTTCATCAATTATCTTTTGTATTTTTTCCCTATTTTCTTGACTTACGTATCCATTGTTTAAAAATCTTGATACAGTTGCATTGGATACACCTGCTAAGGTAGCAATTTTACTTATGTTCATATCGTCACCTAATCTATATTTAAAATAATATACGTTTGTGCTTTAAGACTAACATACTCCTCTATCTTTGACAACGTAAAAGATTAATGACTACTGGGCTATAGCTTTTTCAATTGCTTCTTTGATATCTATAATAATATCTTCAATATTCTCGAGTCCTACTGAAAATCTCACCATGTCATCTGTTACACCACACCCTTTTTGTTCTTCTTTTGTAAGTTGTTGATGTGTTGAGCTTGCAGGATGAATAGCTAAAGACTTTGCATCTGCAACATTTGCAAGCTGAGATACTATTTCTAAGTTATCAATAAACTTTCTTACAATTTTTTCGCCGCCTTTTATTCCAAAAGTAAAAATTGATCCTGCTCCCTTTGGAAAATACTTTTTGCAAAGTCCTTCATATTTACTCTCCGCTCTACTTGGATAATTCACCCAAGCAACTTGAGGATGACTTTCTAAAAATGTGATAAGTTTATGTGTATTTTCTATATGTCTTTCTACACGTAAAGATAATGTTTCTAATCCTTGTAGAAGTAAAAAGGCATTAAATGGACTAATACATGCACCTGTATCTCTTAAAAACTGTACCCTTGCTTTTGATATATAAGCACTTTCTCCTAGATCTTGTGCATAACGTATACCATGATAGCCTTCATCTGGTTCTGTCATATTACTAAACTTTCCACTAGCTAACCAATCAAATTTTCCACTATCAATAATGATTCCTCCAATAGATGTACCATGCCCACCAATAAACTTTGTAGCCGAATGTACTACAATATCCGCACCGTGTTCTATAGGTCTTAATAAATAAGGTGTCGCAAAAGTACTATCTACAATAAGTGGAATATGATGATTATGTGCAATTTTTGCAACTTCCTCTATATCAATAATGTTAATACCTGGATTCCCTATTGACTCTATGTAAATCACTTTTGTATTCTCATTTAATGCCTTCTTAAAGTTATCTATATCATCTGGATCTACAAAATTTGTATGAATACCATACTGAGGTAATGTATGAGCAAATAAATTATAAGTGCCTCCATACAAAGTTGAAGCTGCTACAATTTCATCTCCTGCTCTTAAAATGGTTAAAATTGCTGCTGTAATCGCTGCGGCTCCTGAAGCTAATGCTAGTGCCCCTATACCTCCTTCAAGTGCTGCCATTCTTTTTTCAAACACATCAGTAGTTGGGTTCATTAATCTGGTATAAATATTTCCTGACTCTTTAAGCCCAAATAAGTTCTCCGCATGCTCTGTATTATCAAATACATAAGACGTAGTTTGATAAATAGGTACTGCTCTAGATTTTGTTACTGGATCAGGTGTTTGCCCTGCATGTAATTGTAATGTTTCAAAATGTAATGCTCTTTCCATAAATTCATCCCCTCTTTACTCATAAATTTAGATATAAAACATAAGTCCTTCACACTCTTTTTGCTGATAGTAATCCTGTAGTAAATCCTGTAAGGTCATATCTGTTAATGCTTCTTGAAGTTCTTCATCAATAGGTTGCCAAACCAGCTTCTTAATGCAACATCTCATTAAGTCATCTCCGTCATCTATCTCTGGCTCTTCAATACACAAATTACCTTCTAGTACTTCTAGTATCTCTATGACCTTCATCACCTCGGGTGCTTTACCTAATTGATATCCGCCTGATGGTCCTTTAGTTCCTTGTACTAATTTAGCCTTTTTTAAAAGTGCAAAAGCTTGCTCTAAGTAGTTAATAGATACACCTTGCCTACTGGCTATATTTCCCAAAGATATAGGCTTTTTGTCTGAGTGGGTAGCTAAATCAACCATTGCACGTAGTCCATATCTTCCTTTAGTAGATATTTTCATCTTCATGTCCTCCTAAAGATAGTATTCTACCTCTCCATACCTTTCTTGTAACATCTTTAAGTACTCTTCTAATAGTTGAAATACTGTAACTTGTTCGGTATACGCAGCTACTGATTGATTCATCTTTTGCCATAACCTTTTAGTTGTACAAATGTCGCCAAGTTTACAGTTACATTTACTCCCTTCTTCTACACAAGGAACTAAAGCTATCTTTTCGTCTACCCCCATTAAAATTTGTCTTACTGTAATTTCCTCTAATGGTTGCTTGATAAGATACCCACCTTTAGTTCCTCTTACAGAAGTAATTAGATGTGCTTTTCTTAGCTTAAAGAAAATTTGTTCTAGGTAGTTTTCTGTAGTTCCTATTTTTGATGCAATCACTTTAGATTGAATAGGATTACCATTTGATAGATGTGCTAAATATACCATTGCTTCGATTGCATATTGTGCCTTTAATGAAATTTTCATAAGGATTCCTCTATGGTGTTTTTATTTCCTACTTTTATGATAAAGATTCTATTCCTACACCCCTTAATTGTCAATAAATTTTATGAAATTTTTAAATGTTTTTTCTTATGTCAACATTTCATTTAACTTCCTATATGACTCTGATAAATCAAGAAATGTACGTACCTATCTTGTAAATACAAAATGCTCCTCAGACGACTCTTCTATATTCAACTCATATCCATCCTCTTTGAAGCTTTTGATAGCTTCTATGGTGTCTATTCTATTTTCTCCTATATAACGTACCATTAAGCCTCTTGCCTTTTTAGCATACATACCTACTACTTTATAGCTATCTCCCTTCTTCTCTTTAAAGCTTACTTTTATAACCGGAAATTGCTTTTGTATTATTTTTAATTGAAGTGCCTTACTATACTCATCAGATGCTAAATTCAAAAGTATTTGATCGCCTGTTGTTCGTTCCAGCGCCTTCATCATATGCGTTGTAAGCCTGTCCTTCCAAAATGCATACAAGTCTTTTCCTACTGAATTAGTAAACTTAGTTCCCATTTCTAACCTATAAGGCTTAATACATTCAAGAGGTTGGATTACTCCATATAAGCCTGATAAAATACAAACATGTTCATGAAGATATGCTAACGTTGGCTGATCTAATGTGGATGCTTCTAATCCCTTATAAGCTTCTCCATAAAAATATAAAAGTGCCTCATACGCATTTACCTCTTCTATATCTGCAAAATTCTTGTAGCGTTCACTGTTTATCTTGGCTAGTTCATCGGACATCTTCATAAGTTTTGCCAGTTCTGGTTCTGTATATCTTTTTAACAGTTCAATAAGTTCCACACTCTCTTCATGAAATTTCAAAGGGTTGTATGTCTTATATTCTTGTTTTTCTAACGTTCTAAAAATTTTTGCTGGTGATATAATTGTAATCATTTCATTCTCCTGTTCTTCTCACTCACTTTATTAATGGCATTAAGCAATTGATTTAATCTATTTAATTTATTAAACAATTTATTATTTTACTTATTCTATTATATAAAATTTATTTACCACTTTACAAACAAAAGAATTTATATAATAATTATTATTAAATAAATTCTTTGCTCGGAGGTTTTAATATGGAAAATATCGAATTAGTAGAAGGTATGCAAGCACCAAACTTTTCTTTACCAGGCTCAGATGGACAAACGCATCAGTTAAGTGATTATATCGGTAAAAAAGTAATTCTTTACTTTTATCCAAAAGATAATACCCCTGGCTGCTCAAAAGAAGCCGAAGCTTTCCGTGACCAATATGAACATTTCTCAAGCGAAAATACAGTAATTCTAGGTGTTAGTCGTGATACACTTACTGCTCATGCTAAATTTATCGATAAATATAGCTTACCCTTTGTGCTTCTTTCTGACAAAGAAGAAGTGGTATGTAAACTCTATGATGTATTAAAAGAAAAAACAATGTGCGGCCGTACAGGCATCGGTATTGAAAGAAGTACTTTCATCATTGATGAAACTGGAAAACTTGTAAAAATCTATCGTAAAATAAAAGTGGCTGGACACGTTGATAACGTTAAATGTGCACTTTCAGAATCTCTATAATAAATTTCAAAAAGGAGCTAGTGCATAAAACATGCATCAGCTCCTTCTATCATTTAATAACTTAATTACTCGCTTATTTAGATGATCTATCTATAATGTCTTGAATATCATTTTTAATATTATCAGAACGTCCTCCAAATATAGCTTGTATGTTATCTCCTACTTCCATAACACCACTTGCACCTAGTTCTTTAATACGTCCTTTATCAACATTTTTTACATTTTTAACAGAGACACGTAACCTGGTAATACAAGCATCTAGGTTTGTAATATTCTCTTTACCACCTAACGCTACAAGGATAGCTTCTGGTAGGCTCCCTTCTTCTCCAAGTGCTTCCGGTGAGCCGTGTACATCCTCATCATCTTCTCTACCTGGAGTTTTTAAATCCATCTTTTTAATTAAGAAGCTGAAAATAAAATAATAAATAGGGAATAAAATAACCCCAACTATAACAATGTAGAACCAGTTAGTTGGTACACCTGCTCCTGCTGGTAATAGGCCAAATAAACTAAAGTCAATTAAACCACCAGAGAATGTCATCCCTACAAATACATTTAAGATATCCATAAGCATATAACATAAACCTGCAATCACACAGTGCACACCATAAAGAACTGGTGCAACAAATAAGAAAGCAAATTCCATTGGTTCAGTAATACCTGTTAACGCTGCAGTAAGTGCTGCTGAAGCAAGTAATCCACCTACTTGTTGCCTTCTTTCTGGTTTTGCAGTTTTATACATAGCAAGAGCCGCTCCACCTAAACCAAAGATCATAAATGGGAATTTTCCTGCCATAAAACGAGTGGTTGTACTTACAACTTCATTCATAACACTTTGTGGTGCACCAACAAGTGCCCCCATGTTAGATAACTGTGCAAAGTAAGCTGTATTAGCACCATCTACAAGCATAGTACCACCACCATCAAGCAATACATTAGATCTTACAAATCCAGTAAACCAGAATGGTGTATAGAATACATGGTGTAATCCTACAGGTATAAGTGCACGTTCTATTGTACCGTATAAGAATGTACCAATTGGACCTGAGCTATTTACCCATCCTGCTACTACTGCAATACCATTTTGGATGAATGGCCAAATAAATGCTAAAATAACACCAATAATTAACATAGTAACAGATGTTACTATAGGTACAAATCTTGAACCTCCAAAGAACCCTAATACTTGGGGTAACTGAATCTTATGATACTTATTGTGTAAAATAGCTGCTGTTACACCAGCAACAATCCCACCAAATACAGATATATTTAATGTAAAAATACCTAATGTTGTTGTAACATAAGTACTATATGCATCTGACACATTACCTGGTGTGAGAACGCCTAATGATGTTACACCTAAAGATAGCATTGTTGAAATAGATTGATGCATAATAATGAATCCAATAGCTGCAGCAAGCGCTGCTGTACCTTTATCTGATTTCGCAAGACCTACTGCTATACCAATTGCGAACAATAAAGGTAAGTTGGCAAATACAATATCACCAACATTTTTCATAATTGTTAAAATGGCTGTAACCCATCCAATACTAATAAATTGAATAAGTCCTATATAAATGGCAGGTGGGTTTTCGAGGGTTGTTAGATTTAAAAGTGCTCCACCTACTCCTAATAAGATCCCAGCCGCTGGTAGGAGTGCTATTGGTAACATAAATGCCTTACCAACACGTTGTAATACTCCAAAGACTTTACTCATCATTTGTTTTTCCTCCTATAATTCAGAATGGACATTATTTTATTATAGGATTTCACCATAACCCAATTTTTATGTCTAACTTCAAATAATTTATGATATTATAAACTGTAATCTTTATAACACTAGTCTTTTAATCCTATTGTTATACTTACATTTTATCGACTTAATATTTACATTCTATTTACTACAAGGAGCTTCACATGACTAAATTAAACAAAAAACTTTCTTCACTTTGCAAAACAAAAGTACTTCTTTTAAGTTCTTTAATCTTTTTATCCGGTTGTGCACCAGTTGCTACAACCGAAATACCTAAAGGAGACTCAGCTACCTCTGAATCCACTACACAAAATTCTACTACTTCTGAAGTCGGTGAACTTGAAGTCAGCCTACCAGATACCACTTTACCTGATTCAGCTGTATCTGAATCAAATAGCTCTACTTCAACTAGTCAAGTAGAGGTTCATTTCATCAATACAGGAAATAGTGATAGCATTTTGATTAAAGACGGGGTAAAAGCTATGCTTATTGATGGTGGAGATACTGATGATGACCAAAAAGTTATGGAGTATTTAAAGGCTCAAAATATCCAATCACTTGAATATATTATTGCTTCACACCCACATGCTGATCATATTGGCGGGCTAGACACTGTTATTAAAACATTTCCTACTCAATATCTATTTGTAGCAAATGGTGATGCTGATACTAAAGTTTATAGAGACTTTATTAATGCTGCTATGGATAAAAACCTTCAGCCTAGTGTTCCTTTAGAAGGCAAACAATTTAAATTAGAAAATAGCTATTTTGAAGTCTTTAATACAAATGGTGGTTCAACAACTAATGAACAATCTTTAGTTATTCGTCTTACTCATGGTGAGGATACCTTCCTCTTTACAGGAGATGCTGAAAAAGAAACTGAAGCTGAAATTTTAAATCAAATGACAGGAGTAGATTTACTTAAAGTTGGTCATCATGGTTCTCATAGTAGTACAACTGAT
Organism: Niameybacter massiliensis; assembly: GCF_001282685.1. Taxonomy (GTDB): domain Bacteria; phylum Bacillota; class Clostridia; order Lachnospirales; family Cellulosilyticaceae; genus Holtiella; species Holtiella tumoricola. Next base: position 1,693,044 of record NZ_LN875035.1, read on the forward strand.
GGTTTCCTAGAGCAATTAAGTCCTACATATGCCGTTATTTTAGCCGCTAATCCAAATAAATATGGACATCCTCATATAGAAACAGTTCAAAAACTTGAAAAAGCACAAATTGAAGTACATCGTTCAGATGAATGTGGTGATATTATCTTTACTTCAACAGGAAATGGGCTTACTACTGAGTGCCCTGTTGGTAGCTATAACCGTGGTTCAAAAGCGGATACTGCTAGCAGTACTAATAGCAACAATACTACTAGCAGTAACACTAACAGTACTAATAATATCAATACTACTACCAACACACAAAGCATAACTAATGCTACAGGTTCTACAGAAAAAACTATTTACTGGACACCAAATGGTAAAAGCTATCATACCACTAAAGACTGTTCAGCACTTTCTAAAAGTAAAACAATCTTAAGTGGTACCCAAGCTGAAAGTGGCAAATTTGATCCTTGTGATCGTTGCCACTAGTATCCAAGTTTTCTAACTGTTCTATATCAAAAAAGGAGAGTTACGAAATTCATATACGAATTTCGCACTCTCCTTTTTTCTATTAATCTCTCCAGAATAATATATTTTCAACTTCCTCTGCATCTAAGTGAACAAGCCAGCCAATATCCCTAGTACTTATACCTATTTTATGCAAGTGAAATATCAACTTAATCATTTCTGAATCTTGCATAGTATCCCCCCAATTTTTTCTTATAGTAATAGTATATGCGAACGCTTATATTAAAGAGCAATAACATACCTACTGTTATAAAAAAAGTCATACTCCCTCCTATCAAAGGATATGATTAAGAAGGGGGGATTTCTGTGAGCTATTTACTTTCCATTAGTTTTATTATTATTGTTATCTACTTACTATTTAAGAATCCCAAATATACTCTCCCTATTGATAAAATTATATTTAAGATTATTCTTTATGAAGTAATTGCTGCCATTCTTGTTTCTCTAAGCAGTTTCTTTTTAGAAGAACCTTTAAGTAATTTATTTACATCCTCTAGTGCTACCTATATACTTGTAGAAAACTTGATTACTGTTGCACCATTAGAAGAACTTGCAAAATTCATCGCTGTCTATATTGCTACTAAAGGTTTTAAATCACTTAGGCGTAAAGAAGATATACTTTTTTATCTTCTTTTCTCTGCTTGCATCTTTTCAGCTTTGGAAAATTTACTCTACATCTTTATTTATGATGGTGATTTACTTTTAGCTTTATTGCGTAATTTTGTCTCTACACCTTGTCATCTTTTTTATAGTATTGTATTTGGCTTCTTCTACACATTATATCTACAACATCATACATATAAAATAGGCTACTTCTTACAAGGTTTATTCTTCGCTTCATTCTTTCATGGTTTTATGAATTTCTGCTTATGCTACTATACTTATACCCAAAGTTTACTTGGCCTTATTTTTGCTTGTGTGGTTTTAGGCTCCTTTTACTTAATAGGCGCTGAACTTATTAAGAGACATCTTGAAAAATCCTTATATGCTGTTCAAATTGCCGAGTGCGAGGAGGTTGAATCTCTTTGAACTGTCTCCATTGTAGTAAACACTTAGAACCTATGACCCGTTTTTGTCCTTATTGTGGCAATCCCACTAGTGATTTTGGATCCAGTTGGATCATTTATATTCTTTTTTTAGTAACGCTCATTTTTCTTCTTGTTTTAGTCTTTGGTTAAACAAAAAATGGGTTTGTTACACCCGCGCGCCGAGTGTTACAAACCCTATATTTTCATTATTCGACTTAGAAGAATGCTTCTTGAAGTTGTCTCTCAACGCTTTCTTCATCTTTATTTTCAATAACAACAACTTCTTTATTAGCTGGTTTGCTATTATCTTTTGTTTTTACATATTCATCCCAATTTTCAAGTTTCCAAGTATCTCTGTCAGAAGCTCTTTCGATCATACGTTGATGAATTGTTTCTAAATCACAGTATACCCAAACCATAACAAGTTCAGTATCAATTTCAGCAAGTTTAGCTCTAAGCTCAGCTACGTATGCTTCATTGTTAAACTCTTTTGTAAATGGTGCATTTACAATAACATTATCGTTGAATTCTAATGCTTCAAATGCTACGTCAAGAATAGCTACGTATTCAGGGTCTCTTAAGAATTTATTAAAGAACTCTGAATCTCTATTATATGGCTCATTAGCTGCTTTGTAAGCTGCCATTGAGAGTGGAATAATCGTATCTTTGTCAAGATAAACTGGATTATTTAATTTTGCTGCTAATTTTTTTGATACAAAAGTTTTTCCACTTGCTGGTGGAGAACCTACTAGAAATAATCTTTTTTTCATTGTATTTCTCACTTTCTTAACTGAATTTTTTGACACCATCTGCGGTGTTCTACTATTAGAATATGTAATTTATAACTGTTACATCAGTATTCTTCATATTACTACATTTTACTTGATTTTACAACATTTCTTAAGTATATTTTAAGTAAAAAAATATTTTTTTGCAATAAAATAAGTACAGATCCTTTATAACCTGTACTTATAATGATTTATTCACATGTCTCTACCCTTACCATAAAATGTCCTGTTGCATTATGCGGATTGGCAATATACAGATTTCTAAGTGCTTCATAATCTGTAATCATTCCATCGGTAATATTTTCATATTTTAGTACATTAATACCAGAAGGTCCTTTTTGCTTTACATCAAAACTTATGTTGTTGTCTCCTACTTGTGAAATAACGTGCCATACCAAATGCTTATCATGTGGTAAATGATTTACACAAAAATTTCTACTTGAACGTTGTTCTTCTCCTTCTTCACCAACAGGTACACATGCAATAGTTGTAGCTACTCCCATAACAACACTCCCTCCAGATCATGTTTTTATTTAATATGTCTAATTAATACTTATATTATAAACCATTTTCATGAAATAGTAACTATATTTTTAATATTATATTTTTAATTTTACAAAATAATTCATTCGTTTTTTAATCTTTTTATAACCTATTTTATTATTTTACTTTTACTTTGCTTAACTAAAAACTCAAATACAAAATAATTAATTTATTTTATTTAATTTATTCTTGCAATTAAATTTCTTATTTTATATAATACTCTTGTCAATTATTTAAATACTTACGATAAAAGTTTTTCTTTAAAAGAATTATTATTTACACACATATTTTATTATAAGTATTCTATTGAGTTTATCTTTAAAATAACTCACTAATTAGCATATCCTTAAAAGAGTAGATGTCCTATCATCTACTCTTTTTTATTATTCGTCTATTGTGTACAATCTATTCAGTGCTAGTTTATATAAAGAACTGCATATATTTATATGAGTATATGACGGAGGTATTCGCTATGACTGATTTCTACCAAGATCAAAGACTCAATGATCTCTTTCTTAAAAGTGAAACTCATTTTTATAAAAATTATTATTGTAATCTGCACACTGCTACTCTCGTCCCCTTTAAGGAATTATCTGATTGCAATTGTCCTAGCTATTTTAAACTTCAGCTTTCTACTTCTCCAACCTATTATGAACTTTCTACTATAAGTACTTTACTTATTAGCCTTTATTCAATGTGCACTACCTTTTCTTTTATTATAGATGTAACATCAACTCAAATTATTTTTTATATAGGCTTACGTTCTGATTCTAATACTAACTGTTCTGTACAATTATTTCAAAAGTTATTCTATAATAAAAATCATAGGATTGATATTTCATCTTTACATCCTGAAAATATAAATAGTATTGTATCTACAACATTAACTCCTGATTCTACACAACTTACCTCTTCATTTTTCACTGATTTTTTAAATCAAACTAAGGGACAATGCTTTAAATTTTTTCTTTTTGCTACACCTCTATGCAACACTATCTATAATCAATCCGCTAACAATATACAAGAACTATTTACTGCCCTTACACCCTTTAGAAATTATGAATGTAATCATCATCATCATCATACCACTACCTGTACTGATACCCATACGACTAATACTAATCAGAGCCAAAATACAAGCTGTACTGAAGGGAAAACAACAACTTCTGCCCATAACAACTCTAATTCATGCACCCAAGCATTAACCCTAAACTCCAATAAAAGCACTTCTGTTACAGTTAATCAAAATAATAATACCTCTTCAAATAAAGGAAATACAGATACATTAAACAATAGCCTTTCAAATACTAATGCCAATCAATGTGTTAAATCTGATACTGATACTCATTCAACTGGCATCACTGATTTGACAATAAATTCAACGAGATATCAGACCGAAAATAGACGTGCACAAATGCTTATTACTCAAGCTACTCAATTATTAGATTACTATCACGCTACTTTCAAACTTCCCCTATACACTTTCAATACTTTTGTTACTGCTTGTGATTTACCTACAGCCTTACTTGCTAATAGTACTTATATCAATTTACTCCCTACTCAGCCACTTTATAATACCTTCATTAATACTTGGTCCCAAAATTGCGAGGACTTTGAAGTTATAAAATGTGCTTTACTTAATTTACAACTCCCAAAATTCTGCTTATCTTTCCCAGAAAAACTTTACTTTGATCTTGGTCTTCCTGTAACCTCTTCCTCTCTTTCTGATCTAATCTATAATATACTTTCATATACACCTGAAGCACCCACTTCTACCACACAGGATTCATCTAGTAATATATAGAAAAGACGAGTATCATTCTAGGATGATACTCGTCTTTTCTATATGTATAGTGCTTTAAGTCTGAGGTATTAAAAATGGTTCCACCACAGGTTCTACTATCTCTTCTTTTACTTCAAATATAAATGCCGGATCTACCGGTACTTGATTTACTCTTAGTTCATAATGCAAAAGTGGTTTAGTTGCATCTCCACTATCTCCTGAAAATCCAATCAAGTCTCCTGCTTCTACCCTATCCCCTGCCTTTACTGCATATAAACTCATATGCATATAGCGAGATTCAATACCATCTCCATGATCAATAAATACCATATGTCCACCACCATTGTTCACACCTTTAGAGTCTGGTGCTGCCTTTGTGATAGTACCTGCTTCAACTGCATACAGAGGTGTTAACATTGGTATATCAATATCTATACCTTCATGAGTATATCCACCTCTATTTTCACCAAAAGGTGCTAACATCCTTGATATGCCTTCTACTGGTGATTTAAATAAAAGATTTGTTTGTGCAAAACTTATTAATGGTATGCCTAAAAATAGAGTTATCCCTATTAACCATCCATATTTCTTCTTCATTCGTATTTTCTCTCCTTTCTTTTATATTAATTTATATATTTTAACTATATATTATTTATATCGGTTAGTAAATAATTAAAAGGAGGTATTTCTACCTCCTTTGTCTACGGTTTATTTAAGCTTAATAAAATTTTTCTCCTCTTTGGCAAAGCTCAACAACTTCGTCAATACGCCTTTTAGCTTCATCACCTGTCTTTGAGGATTTAATATATTCAATCAAATGTTCCTGTTCACTTTTAGGTAGTGTTGCAAAATAACGCATCGCATCTTCATCTTGGGCAAGTTGCATTGTGAGTCCAAGAGGTAAACCATCATCTTCTAAGTCATACATCTCTTTTGCCTCCTTAAATGATCGCTTATATATTTGTTATTCGCACATTTCATTTTTTTTATGCCAGATTCCTTTAAAATAAAAAATACATGAAATAATTGTAGCAATTACCCATCCAATTGGCCAAGAAAGCCATATACCTGTTGATCCAAATGGTATAGCAAGAATAAAAGCTAAGATAACACGTAAAATTAAATCAGAAAAAGTTGTAACCATAAAAGCCCACATGACACCTGCTCCTCTTAATATACCATCAGCCATAAGCTTAACTGCAATAACTAGATAAAAAGGGGCTACAATTCTAAGAAAAGTTTCACCTACTTTTATAGCTTCTATATTAGTTGCATTCATAAAAATTTGTATCATTTGCTTTGGTAAGCAGAAGAATAAAAATATAAAAGGTATAACAACACAAATCATAAGCTTCAATGCTTCTTTAAATCCTTCTTTTATACGCTGTATTTTTTTTGCTCCTATATTTTGAGCTGTAAAACTAGATAGACTACTTGCCATCGTGGTAAATGATGTAATTGCAAACGTGTTAAGTTTTATAGCTGCAGAATAGCCTGCAATTATATTCGACCCATAGCTATTTACAAGCCCTTGAATAAACAGGTTGCCTACTGATATAAAACTCTGTTGTAAAATACTTGGGATAGCTACTTTAGCAATACGTCCTAGCATCTCTTTTGAAAACTTCGGATAATGTTCTTCTGTATGAATTTGTTTCGTTCTTTTAACAAGAGCTAAAGCCGCAAGTATAGATGCAATACCCTGTGCAATAAAAGTTGCCCAAGCCACACCTGCTACTCCCCATTTAAATCCAACCACAAAGAGTATATCTAGTATTATATTCCCTATAGAAGAAGCAATCAAAAACCATAACGGCGTAGTTGAATCACCTAATGCTGTGAATACTCCTGTACAAATATTATATAAAAAGAGAAAGATTAATCCTCCAATATAAATATTTAAATAAAGTGCACTATCTTGAAAAATATTATCTGGTGTATGTAATAAAGTCATTAAAAGCCCACTACCCCAAAGGCCTAATCCTGTAATGAATATACTTAATGTAATAATAGATATAAGAGAAGTACTTATTGCAGTTTTAAGCTTCTCATACTGTTTTGCCCCAAATAGCTGGGAGATTACAACGCTACAACCAATATTAGAACCCGTGGCTACAGCCATAAAGATCATTGTTATAGGGTAGGATGCCCCAACTGCTGCTAGCGCATCAGCTCCAACAAATTGTCCTACTACTACACTGTCTGCAATGTTATAAAGCTGTTGAAAAATTACACTTATTAACATAGGAATAGCAAATTTAAAAAGTATTTTGCTTGGTTTTCCTTCTGTCATATCTGTTATAGATGCCATTTTCATTCCTTCTTTACTTAATATTTACCTATACATGATATGACTATTGGACGAAATTTTCAATCTATTACTTTCTTTTCATCTAACTATTTTACCTAAATGTTCTAGAAAACGATCATAAAAGATAGGGCTATAAGTTTCTCAACCTATAGCCCTATCTTTTATGGTTATTATAAATTAGTCACAATAAAATTCATCAATATTTCTTAAGTCCATCCCAAAGTATCTCCATCTGCCTCGCATGAATCTCCAACCTGCTACTGAGCGCCTTCCTACATAGGTAATAAAAGCCCAGAATCCCCTACCATTTTCAGGCCATATATAGGTAAATCTATAGAGACATGGGAACACTGCACCTGGGTCAACAGCTTTAACAGATGGTCCCATTCCCTTAGGTCCACCTTGTTGGATTTCACTTGTTTCATTGTATCCTTTTGAGTTAACCTTCTTACCTTTTCCTTTTTCTGGTACAAAGTTTGGAGGAGGACTAGGTGGAATACCATTTGCCCTATCCATATCTTCACGTCTATACATTTGCTCTACTCCTTTTATCTGATGTTCTCTATACCAGTATATGGGAACATTATGCAATAAGTTCCAGTCTACGTGCCGCTTAATAGTTATCTCTTTTTAGTCTTACATATAAGTTGTGTCATTGTTCCCATTGGGCAATATACACACCAAGATTTAGGTTTATAGAGTATCATTGTAATAATACTTATAATAAGTGAAGTGAGCATCATACTATAAAATCCAAATGCAAATTGAGCTATCCATGGTGCCACTATACTTACATCAGATATATTCCAAGGTACTTTAATAGTCCATAAAAGTGTAATTATTCCTCTAAGACTTTGTGCTCCTTGAAATACAAGGTACTTATTAAAAATCATACTTACAAACATTCCTAAGAAAAATATTAAAAATCCATATCTAAAGTACTTATGCTTCATCCATTTTGGCATAGATTGATACCTAGATAATTTCAGCTTATTTCCTAATAAATCTAAAAGTTGCCCACGTCCACAATAATGATGACAATATGATTTATTACCTGTAAATATAGAAATCATTAGTGGGGTCAAAAAGCAAATCATACCTAGCCAACCAAATAAAACATTAAAAAATCCTAAAATAAAATACAAGCTAGTTAAAATCCATAAGTATTCCCACCATTTTTTCTTCTTTTTATTATTTGTCATTTAGTCTACCTCTTTCATATCAATTGTAGAAGCCGTGCATACTTTACTACATTTAGTACATCCCACACATTTATCTAAATTAATAATTGCCGTTACTCCTTCTGGAATAGAAATAGCACCTACTGGACAATTATTCATACATACACCACAAGCTGCACAATAGTTGAAGTCTACTACTGCTTTTTTTCTTTTTCTCTTATCGCTCATACCTGCCTCCCAAAATTAAACTCATAATGTATCTTTATCTTACAGATAATTATGGGTTCATTCTGTAACTGTGTCACATATCTGTTATGTATTCCATTATACATCCTGTTATTTTCTTCCTATTGCCCCATCTTTTAACATATGCTATACTTTTACCGCATAATCTGTTATGCACTATACGAACTATAAGCGGAGGCTAGAATGAAAAAATTTCTATTAGTGGCTACTGTAGCCCTATCTACACTATCTTTTGTAGGGTGTGCGGCACCTACATCTGAAACATCTGTTGCAACTACACCAACCTACAAAAATGGTACATATCGTGGGGGATACTTAGACGGAACTGTTGAAGTAGAATTTGCTTTAACTGATAATGTTATTGAATCAGTAAAATACAGAAAACTTAAATATAAAGATACAGACTTCTTAGCAAAAGATGCAAGTGAAACAACTGTATTATTAGCAGGTCAATATCAATCTCTTATTGATCACTTAGTAGGTAAAAATATTTCTGCCATTGATGATTTATACCATCCTGGTGAAATCGCTGAAACAATTGATGGTTTATCAAGTGCTTCTATCAAAGAAGGTGAAGTAATCGATACACTTTCAGGAGCTACACTTAGAAGTGGTAAAATCATTTCTGCACTTAATGATGGTTTAAACAGAGGCGCATATAAATTAGCTGAATAATAAATTTAGGGAGGTGACTAATCATCTCCCTAAATTTAATTCTCTGTTCCTATTCTGTTATTTCTAATATTTTCAATTGACAATTACATTAAAATTTGATATTTTAACTACTGTTGACTTAATTAAACGGACATTTAAAATAACTTGTTAGGAGAACTAATATGAACGAGACTAAAGTAAAAGTAATCACTGCTGATCCTTCGGCATTAGGTCTTTTCGGGCTTGCTATTGTTACATTAGTAGCATCTTCACAAAAGTTAGGACTTACATCTGGTGTATCACTTGTTTTACCATGGGCAATCTTCCTTGGTGCATCTGCTCAGCTTATGGCATGTATCCATGACTTCAAACACAATAACACTTTCGGTGCAACAGCTTTTGGTGCATATGCATTTTTCTGGTATGCAATGGGCTTTACATGGTTAATTCAAAACGGAGTATTTGGTGAAACATTAGCAGCTAGCGTAGATGGTAAACAATTAGGTTTCGCCTTCTTAGGCTACTTAATCTTCACTATCTTTATGACAATTGGTGCTATGGAAACTCACAAAGTATTATTTACAATCTTTGTACTTATTGATTTCTTATTCATCGGTTTAGCATTCTCTTCATTTGGTATTATGGAACATGGAATGCATCAATTAGCAGCTTATGCTGAACTTGCTATTGCAATTGTATCATTCTACGGATGTGGCGCTGCTGTACTTAATACACACTTTGGACGTGTATTCTTACCAGTAGGTAAACCATTTGGCATTTTTAAAAAATAATATAAATAATAAAAGGAGTAGGGTTAACCCTACTCTTTTTATTATTTATATTACCTTAAAGCTCATCTTTCTTCACTTTACATTTATCTTTGGGTATCTCAATATATCCAAGCCCTACGCGTCTATTCCATAAATGTTCACCTATATCTTTTAGGCTAATTTCTTTCTCTAAATCTGCATTTGAACTAAGCAAGAATTTTCCAAAGCACCAAAATTTGATGGTAAAACCCTCTTCATCATCTACTACTAAACATACGTGATGCTTTTTCTTAATCTGACCTAAACTTGTAAAATAACTTAAATCGCCTCCAAGTCCTAATGAAATTAAAATTGTCTTATCATTAGATAACGCAATGCAAATCCATATGCCTTTATGATAGACTTCTTTGACTAAAACGCCCCTAGTCTTCCTATTCCACTCTCGTACTGAAAGATTAGTACATCTAGGCTGTAAGATATCAATGTCACTGATTCTTTTGTCCTTTAAAAGGTTATTCATTTTTTGAGCAAGTTGATAAATTTCTAGTAATTCAACCATCTTACCCCTCTTTTCTATCCTATGTCTATTTAATGTTTATTGCAATCTGTCATTCTCTCTTCCTTTACTATACACCCTCTTACTAAATAATAGTATGCCAGATTCTAAAAACAAATAGACAGTCCCACATGATTTAGGACTGTCTATCTCTTAAAAGTTTACTTCATCTGGATTAATACCTGCTCCACCACAGAATGGAATCTCATCAATAACCTTTATATCTTCTACTGTTAACTCAAAATCAAATACTTTAGCATTTTCAATAATTCTACTTTCTGTAACTGATTTAGGAAGTGGCAATATATGGTGCTGTAAACACCACCTAATACAAACTTGTGCAACTGTTTTGCTATACTTCTTAGCTAAATCTATAAGTACTTCATTATTAAGTACATTGCCTGTTCCAAGTGGACTCCATGCCTCTACAAGAATATTATGTGCTTCACAATATTCTATTAAATCAAAGCGTGTAAAACCTGGATGGAATTCTACTTGGTTTACCATCGGCTTCACAGTCGCTGTTTCTAATAGCGCTTCTAAGTGATGTGGCAAGAAGTTGCTTACACCAATAGCCTTGATACGTCCATCATGATATAACTTTTCTAGTGCTCTCCAAGTTTCAGCATTTAGCTCTTTCCAGTTTGGAAATTGTTTTTCGATAGCTGGCCAATGAATAAGGTAAAGATCTAAATAGTCTAACTCTAATTTGCTCATTGTCTCTTCAAAAGCAGCTAATGTCTTTTCATAGCCTCTTTCGGTATTCCAAACTTTACTTGTTATAAAAAGTTGCTCACGAGGAATACCTAATTCTTTAATTGCCTTTCCAACACTGCCTTCATTTTGATAGCAGGCTGCTGTATCAATGTGAATATATCCTTCTTTTAATGCTACCTTAACAGACTCAACTGCTACTTCTCCATCTGGAGTTTGCCATGTTCCAAATCCAACACATGGAATTTCTACACCATTTACTAATGTAAATGTATCTGAAAGCTTATTAAATCTATGTTTCATTTCATTTACTCCTTCCTTTTTCTTTATTATAACTAGTGACTTACTCATCTACTAGTGTAATTATATAAAAATGGCTAAGTCTACGTACTGTATAGACTTAGTCATTACTCTACATTATTGTGGTAAATACTCTAATTTCAAATAAGAGAATTGCTCATAAGGAATAGTAAATTCTAATATGCCTACTGCATGAGGTGAAATAATATATTCATTTGCTACGACAACAAGACCTTTATCTGAAAGATACCATGTATCTTCTGTTAAAATATCTTTAATATCCTTTTCATAGCCTTCAAAGAAATAATCTTTATACTCATATTTCTTTGTTTCTTTTAAAATAAAATTATTGATAAATTCTGTAGCCTTTGGTACATCTGTTAAAATTTCATTTAGAGTTAATCTTTCACCTGTCTTTGTACTAAAGGTTTGAGCAAAACGTGTCCCATTAGGATGTGCTCCACCTGTATATTCATAATAGTTATCTATAAAGCTTATAACTTTATCATCTGCTCTACCTGTTGAGTATGTTTCACCTAATTCATATCCATGCCAATACTCTTGTTGTTCTTTAGTCCTTTGTTGATAATCCTGTTCTGCTAGCTTAATATATTCCTTCTCTCTTTGTTTAAATACTTTAAGTAGTTTCTTATAGTAAGTATTAATCTTTAAACTTGCCTTTTTATTTTCAGGTATAGTCACGCTAGGGCTATTACCTTGTACTGATAACATAATTACGCCATCTTTATCTTTAAATATTTCATCTATATCTTCATATTTAACTGTAATGATAGGTTCTACTGGCTCCTCTTTAGCGTATAAAGAAGTACAAGGTACTACATTCAATACACAAATGATTATAAGAATAATAGAGACTAAACGTTTCTTCATAAAAACACTCCTTATATCTATAAACTCTATCCTTATTATACCAAATTTCTACTATTAAATGCATAGTATTAAACATTGTATACATTTCTCATTAGAAGCATAAATAAAATGGAGTTTATGCCATGTAACAGGCACAAACTCCATTTCATTTATATTCTATCTATTAATTAGCAATCGATTGTAATACCTGTATCATATTGAGTATCATCAATAAGAAGTTTAACTTTCAAGCTACCTTTTAAACCTTCTTTGCTTACTGGGAACTCTACTGCACGTTCGTCAGATTCTTGGAATGTTCCTACACACATTGCAAGGAATGGTCTCTTAGTTGTTGGTACAAAGTAACGGTGTGTTGCTTCTTCACCTTCTAAGATAAGCATTACAAGTTGACCCTTTTCAAATGTTGCTTTTAAGATAATACGGTCTTCTTCTTCACCAACTCTTACATTATATGTATCTGGTACATCTTTTACTTCTTCAGCTGGTACTTCTGTCATCATTTCTTCTGTTACACCAAGTGTTCCTAATAATTCACCTTTGCCAAATGTTAATGCATCTGCCTCACAGTATAATGGAAGTTTTTCTGCACGGTAGTAGTTTGCTGGAATACGCATTTCAAACATAATTACATCATCTTTAATTTCAAATGTAATAGAATTGAATTCTACTTCGTCTACACTCACTGCTACTGGTGGGAAGTTACATGTTTCACCATCTTTTGTACCAATACCACCTGAATGTACCATGTAATGGCCTTCACCATAATATTCTACGTTTGAAATATATGTTGAGAAGAATTCTTTACCAAGTTCTTTACCAAATTGCCATACTTGCTCAATAGTCATATCTTCTGTGTTGATACGGTATCTAACACCACGTGAGAAGTTTTGGTCTGCTGGTACATATTTTTCTTTAACTTTAGAACGGTAGTGACCATTATCAAATACCATAATATCACCATCTGGTAAAACAACACATGCATGTTGTTCATATTGCCAATCGAAGTCACCATCACCTACTGGAGTAAAGAAATATTTATCCACCATTTCTTGTGGCCAACCTTCTGGATCCCCAAGAATCCAATTAAGTTCCCCTGTTTCATAGTCTAAGTTAATAACGATATCTTGGTGACGTCCTGATAATGATAAGCTATTTGTTCTCTTATCGTACCATACAGCATTGTTATGGAACCAGTCATGAGCATCTTGGCTTCCTGAACCACCTTTATCTTGTGGTAATACTTTTTGATAATCCCAAGTTTTAAGGATTTCACCTGTTTTACGGTCAACAAGCGCGCACATATCTTCTACAGTACCTCTTGGAAGGTCTTGTGTTAAGATAAGAAGATTACCATCTTCCATTTCAAACTGGTCATGATGGTATCCACTTGGAAGACGGTATTCTTTATAAATTTTACCAATCATACCAAGTTCATATAAACCTGTTGTATGGTATGGAGGTGCTACAAGACGATTGGTACCGATAAGTAAACGCCCATTTTTTACACGTTTAATATCAAATGCAAGGTTTAATGTCATGTACCAACGTACATCACCTTTATAGTCATATGCAGCTGTCATCGCTGGTGAAGTTGGTGATACAAATACTACATTACTTCCCATATATTCTGGTGTTGTTTCAACTTTAGTTGGTTGCTTTACTTTTTCTGGAGCTTCCTCTGTTTGAATTTCAAGAGTCGTTGTGCGACCCCCTTCAAGTTCAATAACAACTTGGTTGTTATATCCAGCATAAAGACCTAATACTTGTACAACATGTTCTTTAGCTTTAGGAAGTTCAAAAGACATATCTCCTGCTTCTTCTTTACCTTTTACAACAACACGTCCTGCTACTTCTTCTTCTGTTTTGAACATTACAACTGCTGTAAGCGGTGCAATAAGGTAAGGATTAAGTTTTACATATGGTTTTTCAAATGTGAATTCCCCTGTATTGTACTCGTTTAAAAATGCTTGTTCATTTTCAAATTGCTCTGTAATAATGTGTTTAAATTGTTTATAAATAACTGACATAATGTAGACCTCCTAGTCTGTGTCATAAGTATGTTTAAATTATAACAAATTCAAACCAAAACAAAATTAACCTATGTTACGAATTTCATTTTTGTCTAATTAATCATATACTATAATATAATTCATAGCAGAAAGGAGAATTTTCTATATGTTTAATTGTCTTCCCCCTGAAACTGCTTCTATGCCAAACTCCTTATTCCATGCTTTACAAGGTCAATACTTTGTAGGTTACGCCGATAATATTTCCTTAAATAATGGCAACAATGCCTGGGCTTCCCTCTCTAATCCTATTGGCTCTGGCGTAAATCTCTTTGTAAATGTTTGGACAGTCACAGAACCTTCTACTACACCTCTTAACATTCAAGTTTGGTTAAATGCTACACTTCCCGTTCCCCTTACTCCTTCGACATTTGTAACTCCTACAAATACAGCTTTTTTCCCTTTACCTACACCCGAAGTTCAAATTTTCAAAGCCTCTAATACCAATGCTACACCTACTGGTGGTGCCATCGCTTATACAAGACTCTCAGTACCTGGTCAAACATTAGCTGATGAAGAAGATGGTAAGTTTATCATTCCACCTGGTGGTAACTTTGCACTTTTCTTCTCAAATCCTAGTACTACTACAAATACTGCTAATATAAAAGTCGCATTTGGTTGGTGGGAAGAACCCATTTGCAGATACTAAAAGTGAATACTAAAATATGAAAAAGGGGGGCGGTTGCATAAGCAACAGCCCCTTGCTAATTATACTTTTTCCCATTCTTATCAAAAGTTCTTTTTAAAGCTTTCTCTACTGGTATGATAGATACAATTAGAATAATTGTTTGTACCACTACCAGTCCACTACAGATAATACCCTGTACAGCTTCTCCAAGAAAATAAGAAATGATAGTGAAGAAAATACTCACAATTAGTATCATCAAGCCCCATGTTCTCCACACTTTCCCACAATACTGGTGAGCAAAATTCCATGTATCTTGATTTTTCATGGACATAGATGTACGGTATCCATATACTCCATTAATATTTTTAGGAGGATTCTTCTCAAACATTATCCCAAATCCCAACATCATCAGTGGAATAAGAAGATTACATATTAATAAAAAGGTTTCCAAGTGCGTCCACTCCTTTTATCCATTTACCTTATGTTTATTAGTATGCTACACAACACTTTTTTCACACCATTTCCCACTTAAAAATCTCCCTGTAAAGATGATGGCACGAAGTGTCCAATCTGCAAACATACCAATCCATACAGCCATTGGTCCAAATCCCCAAACTCTGCATAAATAGATACATAATGCTACTCTACAGAACCACATAGTCAATGTAGAAATAATCATTGAGAATTTTACATCCCCTGCTGCACGCATACCATACGCTGGTATAAAAGAAAGTCCCCAAACTAGTGGTTTGACAATAGTTATAGCAAGCATCATACTAAAGCACATTCTTGCACTTTCCACTTCCATACCTGCAAGCATTGTAACAGGCTTAGTGATAAGGAGTACAAAAAAACAAGATATAATAATGACAACTTCTGCATACCCAGTCAGCTTCACAATATAGTATTTAGCTTCCTCTTTTCTTCCTGCCCCTATACACTGCCCAACCACTGTCATAAGCCCAATTCCTATTCCCATGGCCGCCATACCATTTAGTGCTTCTAATGTATTCGTCATAGCTTGAGCTGCTATCGAAATAGTTCCCATCTCAGATACCGTAGATTGAATAGCTAACTTTCCAAATTGGAACATACCATTTTCAATACCTGTCGGAATCCCTACAGCTAATACTGCTGCAATTAGTTTAAAGTTTGGACGTATTTTAAAGTATCCATTAAGTACAATAGGTTGTTTTGGTTTATGTAAAAAATAAAAAATAACAATTGTGCAAAAGATACGAGAACATAATGTAGAGATAGCAGCTCCCATTACGCCCATTCTAAATACAAAGATTAATAAGATATTTCCCACTATATTTAAGCAATTAGCCAGTACAGAAACTTTCATTGGGAATTTAGAGTTTCCACTTGCTCTATAGAACGCTGCTCCTACATTAAATAGCGCAAGAAATGGATAGGATAATGCTGTGATGAAGAAATATGTAAGTGCATTAGACATAACGTCTTGCTCTACTTTTCCAAAGATCATTTGAAGTAATGGTGCTCTAAAAGCTATTGCACCTATCATAAGAAGTGTAGCTATAGCCAGTATAGATATAAATACTTGTCTAGCTGCTTCATTACATTTTTTCTCGTCCCCTCGACCTAAATACTGAGAACATATAATCGTTGCCCCCACTGCCATAGCCGAGAAAACTTGTATAATAAGTACATTAATAGAGTCTACTAAAGATACAGCAGAGATAGCTGCACTTCCTACATTGCTTACCATCATGGTATCTGCCATTCCCATAAATGAGTTAAGTAGCTGTTCAATAATAAGCGGAATCAGTAATATTCTCAGATTCTTATTACTAAATAGCCTTGTCTCCTTACTGATCTGTGCACGGTCATATAGCCTAGTAATCATGTTGTCCCTTCTTCCCTAACTTAATTTAATATCTTTGTTATTATACATCCATTCCTCTCTAATTTAGAATGTATTATTTTAGCCAAAATAAAAAAGTCTTGTAGTACTTAATCATAAAGTATCTACAAGGCTTTCTATTCATCCTAATTCTATTTAAATAATCTTATGATACTAACCTTAAGCAACTTGCTTCATAGTTTCTTGCGCTTCTACTTCATCAATCTTATCTTTTCCAAGATTACGCATTTCTAAATAAATTGCTACAGTAGATATTATAACAGATAGACAATCCGCTACTGGCCCTGCTAGCCATACACCTCTTAATCCAAATATATTAGGCAATATAAGAAGTGCTGGAACAAAGAATATGATTTGTCTTGAAAGGCTAATAAGCATTGCTTTCTTAGATTTCCCAACAGCTTGATAGTAATTAGATGCTGTTATTTGAACTGCTATTAAAGGAATCGCAAATAAGAATAACTTCATACCTGATACAGTAATTTCTGTAAGTTTTGGATCATTATTAAACATTTCCACTGCCATTTCTGGACATATTTGAATAAATGCAGCACTTACAAGCAAAATCACTAATGCAGCCATTAAACTATATTTATAAGTTTGTTTTACACGATCATATTTTTTTGCTCCATAGTTATATCCTATTATAGGCTGTGCTCCTTGGTTAATTCCAAAAAGAGGCATCACAAAAATACTAGACAAAGAAGAGATAATTGCCATTGCTCCAATTGCCAAATCTCCTCCGTATGTCATAAGTGACTTATTGGAAATAACACTTACTATACTACTTGTTATTTGCATACAAAATGGTGCCATACCTACAATTAAGATTTGTTTCATAATCTTAGTATCAATTTTTACACTTTCTGAGGTAAGTTTAATTGAAGATTTTTTACTCTTTGTAAAGTAATATAGTACCCAACAACCTGCTACACATTGTGAAATAACAGTTGCATAAGCAGCACCTTGAATGCCTAATCCCAAGCCAAAGATAAAGATTGGGTCTAATATAATATTAATTATTGCACCTATAAGCATTGTATACATACTCATTTTAGGATTACCATCTGAGCGTATTGAATTATTCAAAGAGAATGTAAAGATATTAAAAATAGTTCCCCAAAATAATGGTCGAATATAAGCCAACGCATAGGATAATGTATTTTCACTTGCACCAAAAAGCTTCAATATTTGTTCAGCAAATATATTTCCTAATACAGCAATAAGTATACTTGTTATAACAATTCCACTAAAACCATTTCCTAATATTTTCTGTGCACCTTTTTTATCCCCTCTCCCAAAAGCAAGAGAAATGTTAGCACATGTTCCAATTCCTAAAAGCATACCAAATCCTGTAATAATTTGAGTAATGGGCATTGTAACGCCTACCCCTGTAATTGCAAGACCTCCTACATTGGGAATATTTCCTATATAAATACGGTCTACAACATTGTATAGCATATTAACAATCATTCCAATAATTGCTGGAATCGAGAATTTAATAAGTAGGCTTAGAATACTCTGTGTGCCTAATTCATTTTGTGTTTCTTCCATTTTCATAAACTATTATCCTTTCTACCAATCTGTTTGTCTTATGCTGAAAGTAATTATAATATAGAAAGATTGCTAAAGAATAATACTTATTTTCAATGTGCGGGTTATAACTAAAATTTATAACCCAATATTTTTTGTTAATTCCTCCACTAAAAGAGTAGCTTCATAAGAGAGAGGCTCTCTTTTTCTTTTAAGCCACCCTACATACATATCAATATTCTCTTGTAACTTAATAAACTTGAGTCCCCTTTTCTTAAGGTACTCTATATTTTTCTCTATATCAAAGCTATAGCTATCTAAATTCCAAAGTAAATCACTCACTGTTTCTCTATCTGTTGCATGAATCGTATTTCCCACAAATTTAGACCATATATCTAACAACTCTGAATCTTGATTTACAGATAGATCTTTTTCTTTTAGATATTCGATATAAGTTAATTTGTCTAATTCCTCAAAAGCTACCTGATCACGGTTATATAAACTACTTTTAGGGCTTACCGCTACACCTAATTTTGTTTTATCAAGTATATTAAATTCTATTTTTCTCTTATCCAGCACTTTTTCTATAAGACTTAGTTGAGTCGTATTCATAACGATAATAGCGATTTCTGACTTCATATAATAAAGATGCTTTATAACAGCACCTAGATTATCTTCCTTAATAATAATTTGCACTCGGCTGTCTTTTAAAAGGTTATAAATTTTACTAATAACAGGTGTTAGATGAAGCATTCCTGTTTGAGATATCTCTAGAAAATTTACATGTTTCTTTTCTTCTACTCCATATGCTTTCTTTAGTTGCTCCACTTGTCCTAATATCGATTTAGCATATTGGACAAGCAACTTTCCATCTTTAGTTACCTCTACGCCTTTATTCGTACGGTTAAAAATTTGGACATTTAACTCTTTTTCTAAGTTATTTATTGCACTGCTTAAATTGGGTTGAGAAACAAATAAATTCTTAGCCGCTTTATTCATAGATCTTGTTCTCTCTATTTCAAGTACATATCTGAGCTGTTGTAACTGCATACCATCCTCCTATTTTATTACTTTATAACTTATATTATTTCCTACCACCTATATTCACTTTGCTTCTATTGATTTATAAAAAGGCTCACAAGTCTTTATAACTTGCAAGCCCTGCTTAATCTTCCTTACAGTACACTATTTCCTACTACAAGCGCAAGATAACCCCAATCCCAAATAGCACTTTCAAAACTATTTTCTAAATACTCACGAATATCACTTTGATCATATCCTGTTACACGTGCAACAATCATCATATAGTCACGTACCGTATAATACTCTAATTTCTCTTTTCCATCTGTTAACCATTTAAGGAAAATAGCCTGTTTAATAGTTGCATATTCTAGAGTGACCCATTCAAAAGCAACTACCATATCCTCAAGTTCCATCTCTGCCATTAATCCGTTAGCAAAAATCTCTGTTAATAAATAATTCGTCAAAAGTCTTTCATAAGCTTTAATTTCTTGATTAAAGATTTCAATTTTTTTTATTAGCTCTTTATTAGAATAAAGAGTTTCCAATTGTTCTGCTTTTGTAGCTATGTCTTCTAAAAACGCTACATAAAGTTTTTGCTTACGATAATTATCTACTACATCTAAAAACAGTTCATTTCTTTCCCAGAAGGAATCCATTAAATTGAACTTCATCTTTCTAATGGCGGTTATTAAGGGTTTCATTTGTTTTGCATCTGTATAGAGATTAATCTTATCTACTGTAAGTTTTGGATCTTCTAACAGCTCTAATAATGCATAGAAGATCATCATGATGCGCTCTGTTAAAGTGTAATGTTCATCTTGCATAAGTGTGAACATCATCTCACGAACAACATAAAGTAATGAAGACTTGCCTTCTTCTTCATGATAAAACTGGACTGGATTTTCATTTAGTAAGTCAATTACTACAGGGCAGGCTATAGAAAGTGAATATTCTATTCTATCTTCAAATTGATTGATTTGTCTTGGAAAGGTTGTACATGTTTTAGATAAAGTTTCTTCTCCTAATTCTATAACCAATCTACAAAGCTTCTGAGTATTTAAGAATGGACATTTTTTCTCTTTGTTTAGGGTAATAATTTGACCATCCTCTTCTTTTTCTAAGCACTTACATAAACTCAGCTCAGGTAACGTCTCACCTTCTAATTGCATTTGATTTAACTTTAACCCTTGCCAATTTTTTGCTGTCTGATTATCTACTGCAATACGCCATTCTTGGCAACAGTTGAAAGAACATTTATCTGCAATACAATGAAATGTATCATAATCATTTACTTTAATTGTATGACTCATAGTACCTCCTAGGCTTACTCATAAAATTGTCTTTTGTCATTATAATACAAACGTGGCAGATACTCCATATAGAATATCTGCCACTCTTCATTTTTATCTATTGATTAGCTTAGTTGACCTTCTCTTACCTCTTTAATTTTTGGAGGAAATGCTTGATCAAATGCCGCTACATCCTCAGCGGATACTTCAAAGCCAGAAGAAAATCTAAAAGTTCCTGAAACATTTTTTAAAGCCTCTTGATTCAATAATTTCACCATAAAAAATGGTGCTTCGTCTTCTTGTGGTATGTCCTCTAAATGTATTCCATATTTACTTGCTGATTCAAATCCAAATTTATGATAATATGCTGGATTCCCTGTAATAAACACAACCTTATAACCTAACTGGGTAGCCACCTCTAGAGAATGTTCTATAAGCTTTCCACCAACACCTTTACCTTGGCACTCTGGCGCTACACTTAATGGTCCAAAAGCAACACATTCTATTGCATTCCCCTTATCATCAATAATTGTACCTTTGCTATATGCAATATGTCCTACTATTTCCCCTTTATGCCCTGCAACTAAATCTAATTCTGGGATAAAGTCCCCATGACCACGTAATTGATTTAATATAAAATGCTCATCACATCCTGGTTTATAGACATTCCAAAAAGCTTCTCTTGTCAAGTTTTCTACCGTTCTATAGTCTGCTTCTTGCTCTCTTCTTATGGTTAGATTCATTCTATTTCACTCCTATTATAATGTACTGATTACTTCTTGATTTAGCGTCTTAATATACTCTACCGCAAGTTGAATCGATGCTTTGTAGTCTTTCATTGCTGAATACCCATAATGTGTATGTGCATAACGTACTGGTACACCAAGCACTAAACAAGGTACCGCACCTAATTCTAAATGAATTGGACCAGCATCTGTGCCACCCCCACTACGCACTGCACATTGATATGGAATTTGATGTGTTTTCGCTACATCTTTAGTCTGTTGTATAAGGCGTGGATTGGCGATAAAACTCCTATCAAAATGTCTAATCTGTGTGCCTTTTTTCAAGCTACCTTGTGCACTATAGCTGTCCATAAATGTATCATCTGCAGGAGAGCCTTCAAATATAATAGCTAAATGAGGTTTTATCGTTTTTACATTAACCTTTGCACCTCTACATCCTACTTCTTCTTGTACAGAAATAGAGCCCACTACATCTACATCTAGCTCTAACCCTTCTAACGCAAGTAACGTTTCAATAACACATCCACACCCTAAGCGATTATCAAAGGCTTTTCCCAACATCACTTCTGTGATTTTATTATAACTAAAAGTTGCATCGGGTGTTACAGGGGCACCTGCTTCAATCTTAAAGAGCTCAACTACCTCTTCATAACTTGTAGCCCCTACATCAATAATCATATCTTCTAACTTCTGCCCATCTCCGCCTCCAAAATGAGGTGGTTTAGAACCCATTACACCTTCTATGTATGTACCTTCACTATTCTTAATCCATACTTTATGCCCAGGTACTGTCTGTGCTACCCATCCACCTAAAGGTAAGAATTTGAGCGTACCATTGGGTCTAATGCTCTGCACAATAAAAGCTACTTCATCTGAATGCCCATCTAACATAATAACAGGCTTATTACCTGAATGATTCTTTCTATAAATCACAAGGTTACGCATGCTATCTTCTTGAATATTAAAGATATGCCCGTATTTTTGTTTAATAATCTCTACTACTTCATCTTCAAATCCTGGCGCCCCTTTGGCATTAGACAATACTTCAATTAAAGCTACTGATTCTTCTTGTGTATAGTTTATCATCATATATCCCTTTCTACTTTCAGCTTAAATTTATTGAAAAAATCATAGATTATTCTTATTTTTCATCATATCATATTGTCTCTTCTTATTACCACAATTGAAATTAATTTAATACTGTTAGTAAAGTTAATAGCCCAACCGTGGGTATGGTAGCAAGTGTGGCACAAATCGTAATAAATAGTGCTATATGCTTTTCTTTCTTCAGAACTTTTTCAATGGTTATATAGAGTCCAATACCAATAAGTCCTCCTAAGCTATTCATAAGCAGATCTGTTATATCTGTTCTACCAATTGCAAATATAAATTGGCTGATTTCATATAACAAACTTAGACTTATACAAGCTATGAATTGCTTCCCAAATGACCATTTCTTACACAATATGCCTATATAAATTCCTAAAGGTACAAAGATAATAATATTATTAAGCGCTTCATTCATACGCCCTGTTCCTTTAAATGGAACTAAATTCAAGCTTCTTACACCTACTATTTTATATAAATTAGAAGGTAACGACATTTTAAAAACTATAATCCAAGTCATAGCCATGATATAAATAACAAACAATATTTTCAAACCTACATTAAGGCTTTTCTTTTCCATAGGATACCTCTTTTTCCATCTATTATATCTACATTTTATCTTTCACTTCTTAAGTCTCTACAAATACTATTCTTAAGTTTTCGTAAGAAGTATCTATTTGCGCTCGCAAATTAATCATTGCGCACGCAAACTTTTAGGTATATAATTAACAATCGAGGTGATTATATGGAACTTTTAAAATGGCTTTCTATTTCTGACCGCTATACTAAAATGCATCTAGACCGTGAACTTGCTCCTCTCGGACTTAATAGTAGTCAGCATATGTATATTCTGAAAATTTGTCAGGAACCAGGTATAACACAAGATAAATTTATTAATGTATTTTACATTCATCCAAGTAATGTAACACGTTCTATTGCTTATTTGGAAAAGGCTGATTTCATTAGAAAAGAACCCCATCCAAAAGATAAGCGTACCTGTTGTCTCTATCCTACTGAAAAAGGATTAGCAGCTTATGCTGATATTTTGAATATACAAAGTAATTGGCACGAACGACTTCTTGCCGATTTTTCTCCAGAAGAAAGAGAACTTTTCCTTGCCTTTCTTCATAAAGCAGGAAAAAAAGCTATTCTTGAAGTAACAAAAGAAATAGAAAATCAATAATCAAAGAAAGGAACATATTATGAATGCAATGAAATCTGAAAACCCTCTTGGTTATGAAAAGCTCCCTACACTGTTAAGAAGCTATGCTGTACCTAGTATCATAGCTATGTTAGTAAGTTCTTTATACAATATTGTTGACCAAATCTTCATAGGGCAAGGTGTTGGCTACCTTGGAAATGCTGCAACTAATGTAGCTTATCCCCTTACCACCATTTGTCTTGCCATTGCCTTATTAATTGGTGTTGGTAGTGCTGCTCGCTTTTCTATGGCACTGGGTGCAAAAGAAAAAGAAAAGGCAGAACTTGCTGTAGGTAATGCTATTAGTATGATGATCCTATTTGGACTTATCTACTTAGTATTTATTCAGCTCTTTTTACATCCACTCTTAACTTTATTCGGTACCACACCTGATGTTATGCCTTATGCCAAAAGCTATACACGTATTACTGCCATTGGGATGCCACTCCTTATTATTACAAATGGGATGAGTAACTTAGCAAGAGCTGATGGAAGTCCTAAATTCTCCATGATTTGTATGATCGTTGGTGCAATTATCAATACCATCTTAGATCCTCTTTTTATCTTTGTGTTTAATATGGGGATTGAAGGTGCTGCCCTTGCTACTATTATTGGGCAATTTATTTCTTTCTTAATGGCTATTAGTTATGTGCATCGCTTTAAACATATTGACTTAAAGAAAAAACATTTTAAATTACAAAAAGTAGAATGCTTCAAGATTGCATCCTTAGGTATGAGTAATAGTCTTAATCAATTAGCCATTACTTTTGTACAAATTGTTCTTAATAACTCTCTTACATACTATGGTGCCTTATCTATCTATGGTAGTGATGTACCTCTTGCATGTAGCGGGATTGTTATGAAGACAAATGCTATTTTACTTTCTATTATTATTGGGCTTGCTCAAGGCTCACAACCCATCATCAGCTTTAACTTTGGTGCTAAGAAGTATAATCGTGTAAGAGGTATTTATAAGCTAGCCATCTGTTGTAGCTTGGTAATTTCACTTATTGGCTTTATTGCCTTTCAGTTTTTCCCAAGACAAGTCATCTCCTTATTTGGAACAGGTGATGAACTCTACTTTGAGTTTGCTGTAAAATTCATGAGGATATTCTTATTTATGGTTCTTATAAATGGTATTCAAGTTATTACTTCTAACTTCTTTGCTGCAACAGGCAAGGCGATTAAGGGGGTATTCTTATCACTTTCTCGTCAGGTAATCTTCTTAATACCACTTATTCTCATTCTTCCTCTTTTCTTTGGAATCGATGGAATCTTATTTGCAGCTCCTATAGCAGATGCGCTTGCATTCTTTGTAGCTATCTTCTTAGTTAGAAAAGAACTTAATCATATGAAAACATTAGATACACCAGAAACGTTAAATACGCCAGCGTAAGTGTATTTGTAACATAAAAAGAAGGCACCTTCGTCATTACGGAAGGTACCTTCTTTTATTGATGAATATAAATAATCTTATATGTTGATTTCTATAATGTATAAGCTGCTTCAAATCCTTGCCTTACTGCCCCTTCAATACGGCCAACTTTAGCGGCATCTCCAATGACAAAGACACGATTACAAATCCCCTTTGCAATTTCTTCTAATGGATTAACAGAGTGTACACCTAGCGCAAGCACTGCATAATCCACTGGATACATTGCTTGTTTGTTCTCTTCTATATTCTCTAAGAGTACACCTTCTTTGTGAATAGCTATGAGCTTTGTCTTTGGCATATACTTTACATCATAATGAGATAATTTATCCATTGCATCTAAATAATGTTGTACATAAACACCTTTACCAATAGAGTCTAGCATTTCAACTATAGTAACTTCATTGCCTTTACTACACAAAAATTCAGCCGTCTCAAGTCCTGTTGCCCCAGATCCGATAACAGCTACTTTCTTGCCTTCTAACTCCTTATCTTGGCAAAGCACTTCTTTAAAGGTCAAAGCATTTTCTAGCTCTATACCTGGGATGGTAGCTGGTTTAATAGGCTCTCCACCTGTTGCTAATATAATAGCATAGGGATTAAATGCCTCTAGCACCCCTTCGGTGACTTCTGTATTGCATACAATACTTACACCTAACTTTTGAAGTTGGTTAAGTTCATATTCTACAATCCAATCTATCTTTCTCTTATGAGGTGGTTTATCAGCAATATTAATCTGTCCCCCCACTTTACCTTCTTTTTCTACAAGGATAACTCTAAAGTCTCTCTCCGCTAACACTCTTGCTGCTTCTAATCCAGCAACTCCTGCTCCAACAACAATGACCGTACGCCCATCCCCATCTCTTTTATAGTCTGGGTAAAGTGATTCACGACCTGCTCTTGGATTCACTGCACATTTTACTGGTCCCTTCCCTGCAATCGCATCACTTACTAAGGTTTCAAAACAGAAGGTACAAGAAATACATCTATTAATTTCACATTCACGCTCTTCTAATGCCTTTATTGCCCACTCTGGATCTGCAACTACTGCACGACCTAGCCCAACAAAGTCAACCAAATTATCCTCTAACATCTTCTCTGCAAACCAAGGTTCCTTAATCATATTTACTGCAATGATTGGAATATGGATGGCCTCCTTAACTGCCTGAATAAGTGATGATCGGCAGCCTTGAGGATAAGTCATAGGTTCTGATAGTGAGTTAAAAGATTCATAGATACCATTTGATACATTGATATAATCTATCCCTAAGCTTTCTAATGCCTGACATACCTTAATACCCTGTTCTAATTTTAAATATTCTTCTACCCCATTTGGAGCTAATAATTCATCCACTGTAAGACGAATACCTACTACGAAATCTTGGTTACATACATTACGTATTCCTTCATAAATTTCTTTTACAAACTGAAGTCTCCCCTCAAAAGAACCACCAAAACGGTCTGTACGTTGATTGGTATAAGGACTTAAAAATTGTGAGATTAAGTAACCATGTGCACCGTGTAATTCTACTCCATCAAGCCCTGCTTGGGTAGCACGCTTTGCAGCTTCTACGAATTTGCTTATTACTTGTTCTACTTCTTCTGTTGTCATCTCGTGCGTTTCTTGGTTACATACACCACAAGATTTATTTGAAGAAGACCATACTGGCTCATTACTATTTAAATTAGAAAATGTCTCACGTCCAGGATGGTGCAACTGCGCCAGTACTTTTACATCATAGCTATGAATTTCTTCTACAACTTGCTTCATGGATGCGATTTGCTCATCTCGTGCAAGGCTCGCCTGCCAAGGTGCTGCAACGCCATGTTCATCATCTACTCTGGTATTTTCCAAAATGATCATACCTACGCCACCTTGTACACGTTCCATTAAATATGTACGAAATGCCTCACCTACACATTGCTTATCATCTGATACTCCCATTGCCAACGGACACATTACAATACGATTTTTAAGTTCTAAACTTCCAATCTTACCTTTTTCAAATAGCTTTGTATACTTCATCTTTTTTCTCACCTCTATGATAGAATTATATCAATCTAGATACACCTCTATCTTACGTAGAAAATCTAGTGAAAATCACAATTTTTTCATATTTTCCTCATATTTACAATTAAAATATATTTATTTTTCTTTATGTTCACCCATTACTTATAAAAATAAAGGTTGCTATGAAATGATACTTTCATAACAACCTCTAATACGATTTACTCTAAGTTAAGATGATTTCTTAATATATAATTTGTTGCTTCAAACATACCTACTGTAAGTACTAA
This sequence comes from Niameybacter massiliensis, assembly GCF_001282685.1. Lineage (GTDB taxonomy): Bacteria > Bacillota > Clostridia > Lachnospirales > Cellulosilyticaceae > Holtiella > Holtiella tumoricola. The sequence goes on from NZ_LN875035.1 coordinate 1,720,530, forward strand.
TACAATGAGATTACCTATAAACATATTCATATTAACATTCGCTGTAAAGTCTCCTGCAAATATTGCTAAGCCTAATACCCAGTTGACTACTAGGTTAATCACAAAGAAAGCAATAAATGATGCTGCTGTACGATGCTTTTGGAAGTTAGGGAACTGTCCAATAGCTAATGCTAAGTAAATAGAAACAATAAATTGGATATAGCTTAAAAATCCTGCAACGATAAATTGTACAATAATGAGTATACTCACCCTACCAACTTCTTCTTGTAGAAGGTATATAGCTTGTGACATAAGCTCTGATAAGAGAGGCATGAGTTCTGTTATAAACTCTTTGCTTATAAATAAGATTCCAAAAGCTGCTATTCCTACTAATCCACTTAAAATAATCCATACTATAGCTACAATCATTTTAGAAAGTATTAAACTTCTTGTTTTAACAGGTAAGGTAAACATGAGATAACCTTCATCTGATAAAAGATTCTTTTGGAAGCGTTGGATTGTTGCAACAATAGTTATGACCCCTAATGCTATAAATAATGCTACTAAAGCAACAACTGTGAAGTCACCTACTTTATTAAGTTCTTCAAATACACCTTGTGTATTTCTTCCTAAGAATCTATTTAATAAAGCTACTACCAAAATTGCCCCATATAAAGGTAAGAAAGTTCTTCCTGTAGCCTTAAATTCATATTTCATTAATTTCCCTAACATCTAAATACCTCCCTAAATAATGAATCAATAGATTGACCTTTTTCTGCTCTAATATCATCCACATTCCCTTGTAACATCACTTCACCATAGCCTAAGAAAATAATATCATCACAAATATTTTCCACTTCTTGAATAAGATGTGTTGCTATAATAACTGAACTATCTTCAGAGTAATTTTTAATAATCGTATTAAGAATATAATCTCTTGCAGCTGGGTCTACACCCCCAATTGGTTCATCTAGAATGTATAGTCTTGCTTTTCTAGACATAACAAGTATCAATTGAACTTTTTCTTTTGTTCCTTTTGATAACGTCTTAAGCTTACTCTCTTCATCAATTTTAAGTACACCAAGCATTTCACGTGCTCTATCTTTATCAAAGTCTTCATAGAAATCATCAAAGAATCCTAATAAGTCTTTAACTTTCATCCAATCATTTAAGTATGTTCTTTCTGGCAAATAGGAAATCATTTTTGTCGTTTCAATTCCTAGTGTCTTGCCTGCTACTATAATCTCACCACTTGTTGGTTGGATAAGCCCATTAATTAATTTAATTAATGTACTTTTACCACTTCCATTAGGTCCTAATAATCCAATAACCTTACCTGGTTCTATTCTTAAGCTAACACCTTTTAGCGCTTCCTTATTACCATAATTTTTTCTTACATCGATAATTTCTAATATAGGTTGCATTACTTCATTCCCCCTAAATAATGTTGGATCAATGTGATCACTTCATCTTGCTTGTATCCAAGTTGCATTAATGACTCAATAAATGATTTGACTTTTTCCTCTGCAAATTCATCTCTCATTTTTGCTAATAACTCCTTATCCTCTGTTACAAATCTTCCACTCGTTCTTTGACTATAGACTAATGCATCACGTTCAAGTTCTGCTAATGCTCTTTGCATTGTATTTGGATTGACTCCAGCTTCTTCTGCTAAATCTCTTACAGATTTAAGCTTACTTCCACTTGGTAACTCACCCGTTACTATCATTAGTTTGATACGTTCTACGAGTTGCATATAAATAGGTCTTGTTGTATCAAAATCCCATGGCATTGTATCACCTCTTTATTGTATTAATCACTTAATACAATAATATTATTGACTGATTGATTTGTCAACACAATTTTTTAAAATAAAAAGTGATTAGAAAGTAATGCCTTTAATTAGCTGTACTTTCCAATCACTTTTATTTGCTCAACTTTTATTATTTTTTATTGTTTTTTCATTACATAATAAAGTGGTCTAGCGCCATTAAATATATAATCTCCATTTTTGAATTCATAAAACATATATGTTTCTCCCTCTATTTCCTTAATGATACACTTAGATACTGTATCCTCATACTGATTTACAACCATATCTTGACTCCAATAAATTTCTTCACTCTCTACTAGTGAACCATCTTTAAACTTCGTAATGATTTCCCCGTTTTCCTTCAACTCCATCGATTTAATAAATAAATTTTCTTCTTGTTTATCATTAGGGTTAAAGGCTTGTATTTCATCTATCACATTTATACTTTTCCAAATTCCTTTCATTGCATCATTGTTTACAAAAGGAATATTGGTATCATCTCTTTTCACTTGTACAAGCTCTGGTGCTTTATCTAGTATAGGTACATCTTCTGCTTGCTTGAGAACATATAAATATGGTTTTTCAAGACGTTTATAGGTATAATCCCCTGACTTCCATTCATAGAACATATACTTTTCTCCGTCTATTTTTTTGATAGTATAAGCTGAATTTGTTTCATTTATTCTATTGACAATATGCCCTTTTGTCCATCCCTGTTCATAATTAGAGGTTATAGATCCTCTTTTATCCTGTACAACTTGAATTAGATCCCCGTTAGAACAAAAGGTCAACTCTTGTAAATAGCCTTCCCCATCCCAACTTCTCTTGTTGGGGGCAAACATTTTTTCATTCTCTACAAAGTCTACGGTTTTCCATGTGCCTACTACGTTTTGATCCAGTCTAAAGGTATAACTTATATCATCTACTCTTAGTAGGTACTGCGCCGAAAGGGTTGCTGTCATTAATGTTGCTGCTATAGCAACTATAGCTATGACTTTTTTTCTATTCACTCTTTTAGGTACTTCCTTACTCTTTATTACCTGACTCTTCTCCCATATTGTATCAAATGATAGCTTTGTATGTTCATTACCTAGAGCATCTTGTATGGCTGCTTTGATTCGTTTTTCTTTCATTCTATTTGCCTCTCCCTTCTATAGTTAAGTATAGGTATACTCTTATTCTTTCTTAATTTGTTCAGTCCTGTATTCAATCTAGACTTGCATGTGCCTACAGGTATTTCCAATACTTCAGCAATGGTTTCTAACTTCATTTCTAAATAGTAGTGCATATAGAGTACTTCCTTCATTTTCAATGGAAGTTTGCTTATTATGTACCAAAGTTCTTGGTTCATCTCATTGTCTAAAATACTTATTTCTACGTTATCTTTTGAAGGTGTATTAAAGATTGTTTCTAATGTGAATCCATATCTTTGTTTCTTCATCGTCGTATGCGTTACATTCAGCATAATTTTGTACAACCAAGGCTGAATAGGCTTGTGCTCATTGTAGGTGTGATAATACACTATTACTTTAATAAAAACTTCCTGAGTAATATCCTCTGCTAGTTCCCTTGATTGGGTTAAAAAGAATGCTGAGCGATATATATAATCCTTATAATTTTTAAAGAGTTCTTCTGCTTCTTCTCTTGAAATGGCGCCTTTCAATTTTTTTCCTCCTTTCTTCTTACACTGTATATACCAATCAAAATTATAAAAGGTTCATTTTTTACCATAATTTTCTTTCATCACTTCTTATATCTCAGAATATTTTTACTCTTTATCTAGCACCAATAGCCTAACTCTTTCATAATATAAAAATAATAAATGCGTATGAGGTGAAACATGAACAATGCTCAAGCACAGCCCTCTGATCCTTCTAAATATACCTTGTCTAATACTAATCTTCTAGAAAGTGCTTCCTTTACAGCTCCCATTATAGCTGTCATACCTACCAATGCTCTTGTCCAAGTTGTTGATAGTGCTGAAGACTGGTATTTAGTAACCTATGATGATCAAACAGGATACGTCCCTGCTTCTAGCTTATCAACTACCAAATATACCTGGTTAGATGTATTATTACGTTCCTATCCTTCTGCCGAATCTAATCCTATAGCGTCACTTCCTCCTAAATCTGAAGTAGAAGTTTTATCTGTAACTGGAGCTTGGAGTCTTGTTATGTATAACAGTGTAAAGGGCTATATCTTTAATTATTTTTTGACAGATGATGGAAACCCTCCAGCTGAATACGACTATACTTATTTCAATACCAATATGACTAGGTTTGTCAATGAAAACAATATTCAAAGTCCTACTGTGAACTTGATTACAACGGATTTAGAAAATAAGATTACCTATGTCTTTGAAAAAGTTAACGATGGCTCTTGGAAATTACTTTATCAATGGTTATGTACTGTTGGTAAACCTAGTACACCTACTATACAAGGTACTTTTTATGTAAGTGGGAGGAAGCCTTACTTTGGTACGGATAATTACAGAGCCAAATATGCCACTCGAATTAAAGGTAGCTATTATTATCACACCGTTTTATTTAATGCTGCCGGAACAGAAGTTATTGATGCTCGCTTAGGAGTAGCTATAAGCCATGGATGTATCCGACTTGCAGTGGAAAATGCACAATGGATTTATGATAATGTATTAGATGCAAGTGCAATAGTCATTCATTAAGCAAGTACGTTAAATAGAAAAACATGGTATAAAGTCATTGATTGACTTTATACCATGTTTTTATTTAAAAATTTATATATATTGATTATGCCATGCTATTTGCTACTTTATATTTATAAAGCATTTCAGCATGATTTTGTTCTTCTATTTGAATATCAGCTAATAATTTACGTACATCAGAGTCTCCAAATACAAATACATCTGTATTATATTCACCAGAAACTAATTTTTCAGTTCCTATACTGTCAGTAGCTAAGAAACAATCATGTTTTTTAGCATCTGATTCTACACCTGCTCCGTAGCTTGCTACAGGGGTATACATTTTACCTTCACTATCATTACAGTCACAACTTGGTACCTGTCCATTTAGTACTTGTCCTAGAGATTGATGGTGTTTTTCTTCATGCTGTTTTAAAGTAGTGAATAAGTCTTTAAGCACATGGTCTGTTGCTTCATTTGCATACTTATCGTATTTTTCAATACAAGCTTGTTCTTGAGTTTGTAAATCTTTAATTGTAGCTGTTTCTTTTTCTGTTAATACCATAAAGAATCACCTCACATATTGTATTTCTTACACTTTTAATATTAGCAATTTTTATAGTTATATGCTGTTTCCTGTTATTTGGAATAAACTACTTAAGCTTTTTACTTATTCTTTCACTCGATAATTCTTAATCTCATCTATTTTTAGTGGCTTACTATAATAGTATCCTTGTATAGAAAAATTATCAGATGCAAATTTTTCTATTTTTTCTTTTTGCCATTCTTCTTCTACACCCTCTACTATTACTGCTATTGATAGCTCAATAGATAATTCATTGATTACTTTCATTACATTCTGTACTACTACTGACTGCTCTATATTATCAATAAAATGTTTATCTAGTTTAAGCTTATGAAAATCAAAGGAATCTAACAAAGAAATGTTAGAGTATTCTACACCAAAATCATCAATGGCAATGAGAAAGCCTACTCTTATTAACTCCTCAATATGTTCTTTCACACATTGCTCATCTATAATACTTGTATTCTCTGTAAGTTCTAAGCACAGCCATATTCCTCTCTCTCGTAATAGTTCTGCTTCTTTTTTTAGAATATCAATGAATTCTTTATGAGCAATTTCTTTATAAGATATATTCAGTGACACATAAAAATCTTTTGCATAGCCTTCTATTCCTTTAATCATAGAATAATTCTTTGTGATCTCCTGTATTTCCCAGAGTACTATTTCTTCCATCATATCTGTCTCTTCTATATATGGAATCAATATATTTGGATAGATCATTTTGCCTTTATCCTCTAATCTTAACAAACACTCTAACCCCATAATCTGATTTGTTTTTGGATTTACAATGGGTTGATAGACTAAAAAATAATTATTATTTTTCATAAATCTTTTAATTTTTCTTTGCTTATATGCTCTTTTCCCCATTGGTAATAGACTGATCTTCGTCAATAGAAGAATAATACCTAATAAGATCGCCAGATAAATCTGATTTTTTATATTCACTCTATTATTAACTTGTTTTATTTGTGCTAATTCATATTTTTTATCTACATATTGATAGAGCATTTCAGCTTGGCCCTTTTTCCTCTTTTCACCTAGCTTTTCCCAATACTCCTCATATAAATAGTAACTCTCAAAATCTCCTTTTTTTAGGCAAATCTCTTTTATGCCATTAATGGCATCTTGGTAATCACCATAGCTACTACCTCTAAATCTTTGCTCTAAAATCTGCTTATAGTTTTCTATTGCCTTATCATAGTCTCCTTTAGCTGTATAGAGCCTGGCAAGTGCAGTCACATACTCCGTTTGGAACGTTTGATATGCCTGCGTACTGTCCCAAATATTAGAAACCTGTAATTCGCCTAATAATATCTCAGCTTCTTCTATTTGTCCTTGCCCTATATAGATTTTAGCTTTATTCAAAGTACTAAAACAGGCAATTTCCTTTCTTTTTTCTAATGGAAGTTGATTTATATATCTCTCTATTTGTCCTAAATCTTTAAGCGCCGTATCATACTCTTCTAACTCTATTCTATTTTTCACCAAATTAAGTAGCCTATATATTTCTAGGTCTGCCTGCCTAAGTTTGTTTATTGTATCTAGTTGAATATTCTCTAATATTTCAACTGCTGTTTCCATTGCACCTAAATGGTTCGCAACAATAGATAAATCCACTAATGCCTTACCTCTATAATAATATTGTTGTGGCATTTCGCTAAGTTCTAATATCTCTTCAATGCATTCGACTGCTTCTATATATTTCACGTTTAAAATACATAGGCCCGCCTTTTTTCTTAAAAAATATATTTCTGCATCTTTATCTAGCCCCTTTGTGATTAAGATTACATCTAAATAGTCTATTAACTTATAGCTACTATTAGGAATCTTATTTAATACCATCAGAATATCCCATATATTTTGATAGCTACTGTTATATTCACTTATAGTGAATTCTTGAAAAGCCTTATCTATATACTCTAGCGCTTCTTGTGTTGCTCCTTCTTGTATCTTACTTTCTGCTAAAGCTTTATACCTATATATTTCTTGTACTCTCTCAGTGCTATTTTCTTTTTGCTCCCTAAGATACACACTTCCCCCTAATACAATTATTAATAAACATATAATAATGATTACTGTTCTTTTAGTCATATTGCATTCTCTCTTTTTTCCCAGTATTTAGGTATCTTTAACAATATCATACTTCTTCTATTTCATCCAATGCTTATATAATACTTTTATTTCCACCTTTTCACTTTATAATGCATTTTTAACTTAGTTTAATATAATCAATATTTCTTTTAAATAAAAAATATGGCATAAAATCATTAGCTGACTTTATACCATATTTTCCTTTAAGACCTTTTATTTAATTAGAACTAATAACTTATTTCTACTAGATGGAACATATGAAGCTTAGGTAAGCAAATAATTGTTTTACCATCTTCATATTCAACTTGTATCGGTTGTTCTGAAGGTGTTTTTAGTTTTACGTCCTTGCATACAAATGGTAATGTAATCGTAATTGCATCAATTGGATATACTGGTGATACTGTTTGTTGATTGATGATCCCTACATAGTCTTTATCCTCTTTATGCCAATGTGTAAGTTCTACAAAGGCTGGTGCATTACTTTCAATCTTTTTATTCTCTACTAATGAATTAATTAAACTAAATACTGCTTTTTTGCAGTAATGTGCATAAGCAAGTTCTAGAGGTGTAACAACCCAAAGTATTTTCCCTTCCCCTACTTGTTTTTCCATAACTGCTGGCATATCTGTATGAATCCCTGGTGGATTAGAATGGATTGCAGAAAACTCTTTATCTCCAGCCTTTGTATATGGATAGGTAAGTGTTGCAAGGATTGTTGCCTCTTCCTTAAGTGTACACTCTATTGCTCTTCTCTCTATTGGATAAGGACTACTTGCATTAAAGGATTCAAATAAACCTTTGCCTGCTTCTGTAGGATTTAAATAGGTATAGCCATATTCGCTTCCTTTTAATTCTTTAATTCCTAATAATTCTTCAAAATGCTTATGTCCAAGCTTACCTGTAATAAATACTTTACCGCCGCGTCTTACATAGGCTTCGATTGCATCCATCTCTTCATCTGTTATAGAATATGCACCATTGATAGCAAGTACCTCTGTCTTTATATCTTTCAGATTTTTACTACCTACTACATCGTAGAGCATATTATATTCTTGTAGTACTCTTGCAATTGCAAATGGAGACTGAATGAAATTGTCATTTGCCTTTAAGTTCGTATTGTACCAAATAGATACATCCGCGATCATGTCTCCACTTACATACTGCTCATAATCACAGCTGTTTCTAAATACTGGTCCAATAGCATCATGATAAACTTCTGTATTAATCGTTCCATTTGGATTCATCGCATCACATACAGAAAATGCACCATTATGTACTAATGCATTCATTGCATGGATGTACAAGTCTTCCTCACAACGACTTACAGTATGGGCATAGAGATTTGGATCACATCTAGATGTAATATATACAAAAGGTTTATTAGGTGTAACATTATTATAATATTTACACATAAAAGTCTGTTCTAAATACCCACCATAGTAGTCCCCTCCTGCATAGTCACAAGATTCAAGTAAGTTTTCCGTATCCCCATTAATCCAGCCACAACCTACTGCTGCAAAGTTATGCTCCACACTTACTGCACTCTTGATTTCTTTTATGGCTCTTGTGCTTTCTGCAACAAACTCTTCAAGCCATCTCTGTCTTCTATTTGCAAAGTCTACCCATTGTGGATTATTCCAGTCTTCTCTATGTGGAATATAAGTTCCTGTTTCTTTCCAGTAACGTTCTCTACATGCTGGGCAGTAACAAGTACCTGGCCAGAATGGCATATCTAAAAACATCCCGCCAAAATCATAGGTAGCTACTAACTCTTGTAGGATTTCACGTACATAAGCACGATATTCTAAGTTATTAGGACATACAAGCCCATATCTTGTATTATTTTCTCTTGAAGTTGTACCTTCGCTATTTACAATACGCCATGCTGGATGTTGCTCATAAGCATAATTATCATAGATTTGTGAGAAGTATACGACAACACTAATATCATTTTCCTTACACTTTTTAATCATTTCTCCTACATAGTCAAGCCCGCGTCTTTTGAGTCCTTCATGCATTCTACCATATTTACTTGGCCAGTAATGTAAGCCTACATGTGACTTTGCCTTTACAACCACATTGTTTACATTTGCCTCTTTTAAAGTTCCTACAAAATGGTCTATATCTAATTTAGATAAATACTCCTCTGGTTGTGAATCATCTAAATGCATATCCATAAAAATACGTCTGTAATCTTCTTTATACCACATTTTTTAGTTTCTCTCTTTTCTTATATATATTTTTTAGTTATTAGTTTAATTATAACTCAATGTTATAAAATTTATCTTGACCTGCTGACTCTCTTGCATATAGGCACATCAATGCACTTAAAATACCGTCTTGTAGTGACGCCTTTGATGCACCTGTTCCGCTCATTACTTCCACAAAGTTCTCACATAATGCCTTGTCTCCGCCAAAATGATTGAGCCCTGATGTGTCAACATAATGTTTTTCAACAGTACCAGTTGTATGAGAAAATACAGTAAGTTCACTTGTTGCAAAATCAAATTCTAATGTGCCCTTATAGCCAATTAATCTTGCCCCTCTTTTGCCTGCTTTCTTCCTTACAACAAAATTCTGAGTATATACAGTGTGCATCCCTGTTTCATAACGTGTTAATATACTTGCACTATCATGATTACCAGTATCCTTTGCAAAAGCGCATCCTTCTCCATCTACTCCTTCATGGTATTGATTTCTAATAGTATAACTACTTTCTGGACATACTTTATATTCTTCACATGTACTACAAGTAATACCAGCGTCTTTATCACCCTTGAAGATTTGCTTAGACTCCATCGCACAAATTGCAATAGGTTTAATACCAAGTAAGTAATTAATATAATCTAGGTCATGGGTACTCTTTTGTAAGAATAAGCCACCTGTTAAGCTTTCATCACGATACCAATCATGGTAGTACACTCTACCATAATTCACGTTATTGACTGCCTCTACATGCTCAATACGTCCTAATCTCCCACTATCTATGATCTCTTTTGCCAACTGACAAATAGGTGTTAATCTAAGTGGGAAAGAGACTACTGCCTCTGCCGTATATGACTTAGAGGCTTCTTCTAACGCTTTAACTTGTTCCAGACTAATGGCTACTGGCTTCTCCAAGAACATAGGGATATTGTACTTCATGACTCTAATTGCAATATCTGTATGAGACTTACAAGGTGTACCAATCATGACACCATCTAATGCCTCCTTTTGCATCATCTCATCTACATCTTCATAAAAAGTAACCTCTTCCACCTTATAACCACTACTTTGAATACGCACCTTAGCCTGCTCAACACAAGGGTCACACACACACACTAAGTTAACCCCCATCTCAAAGTCATTAAAATTTCTAAGCACATATTCTGCTCTTAATCCATATCCTATAACGCCTATATTCATAGCTGTCTACCTTTCTATCCTTTAATTCCTGACGATGCAAGGCTCGCCTTAATATGTTTTGAAAAAATTACTGTTAAAAAGAGTACTGGTAATATGGTTAATACCGATAATCCCATAACAAAATTTTGCTTAACTGCCTTATTCTGAGAGATATTATACAGTGCCACATTCAATGTCCATAAATTTTGTCTTTCCGTTACCATCCATGCCCAGAAGAAGTCACTCCAGTTAGACAAGAAGGTTTGTAAAGCAACAATCGAAATAATTGGTTTTGAAAGTGGCATACAGATCTTTGTAAATGTATAAAGGTTAGAAGCGCCATCTATTCGAGCTGCTTCAAACAAGCTACTCGGTATACGGTCAAAAAAGCCTTTATAAAGATATACAAAGAAACCATAAGGTAATAAATGTGGCACTAAAAGTGCCCAGTAGTTATCATAAAATCCAAGTCGTTTAAACATAGTAAACTGAGGAATCATAACTGATACAAAGGGAATCATTGTCGTTCCTAGGAAGAACAATAACCAGAAGTTTGCTGCCTTCTTACTAAGCATCCTAGAAAGGGGGAACGCTGTAATAGCACCTAGCACTACTTGAGTAATAATTGCCCAAGATACTACGATTAAAGTATTAATAATAAAAATTAAAAAGCTATACTTAGCAACTACTTCATTTTTGGGGTACATCCATGAAGGTAATTGGAAATAATAAATAAAACTTTCTAAAAGAAGTAAGTTATTTTTCTTTACCTTAGTACCTTTTAATACACCATTTGTCTCATATTTATCTGCTAAATTTTTAGATACTTTATCATAGATCTCATCTTTTTCTACAGTCGTAATATTATGTGCCTTTTGAATTCCATTTCTATCAAATGTATAGCCTATCTTATTTGATGCACGTATGTAACGGTCTTCATATAATAAAACCTTTCTATTAATACTAGCATTTGCATAAACCCCTGTGTCTTTTTCTAGTTCTAATTTCATGCGATGTGCCCTTGAGTAAAAGATATCCTCTCCATTCATAGTACCTACAAACTTAAGTTCAAATAAAGAATCTCTTGTTAACTCATAAACGGATGAAAACATAGCTAATATTTGATCTTGCTGAATCTTATCTAATAACTGTTCATCAGTTAAATGTTCGAAGGCTGAGTAGTCCATCTCTATGGTTAAACTCTGTGCAGTATCTGGTAATAGTTTAGGTGGTATATCATAAATCTTTACATTGTCTTTCATTGAATTACTTATAATGTAAATTAAAGGATACAAAATTAATAATGCAAAAAGAATGGATACAATATATGATGTAATAGTCAAACTGGATTTTTTCATATTCTTCCCCCTATTCAACCTCTGATTGATCAAGTTTCATTTGAACAATTGTTAAAATACCTATTACGATGAAAAGTACACAAGCTGCAGCTGTAGACTTACCATAAGACAAGTCCTTATTGACCATATCATAGATATAAATCCCCATAGAGGTTGCAGCACCACTTGGTCCTCCTGAAGTATATTGATAAGGTAAATCAAGGATTTGCATTGTAGAAATCGTAGCAAGAATTAATTGAATAATAATGATAAACTTAATGTTAGGTAAAGTAATATGAGCAATTTTCTGCCATCCTGTACAACCATCTATCTCACTAGCTTCATATATATCAGAAGACACGCCTTGTATAGCCGCTAAATAAAGAAGTACGCCTACACCTCCACCTATAATACCCGGGAAGATAATTGCAAACTTGGTGAGACTTGGATCACTTAACCACATTTGTGGCTCTGCTCCAAAGAATTTAAGAACTTGATTGGCAAGACCATAGTCAGGATGCCAAATCCATTTCCATATGATAACATTAATTGAAATAGGAATAAGGGCTGTAGTCAGATACACTGTTGAAAAAAACTTCTTACCTTTTGTCAACTCATTTAAAAAGATAGCTTGGACTAGAGGTATAAAGAATATAAGTCCTATATGTAAAAGTAAGAAAATAAAAGTATTTTTCCATGCACCCCAGTAAAATCCTGACTGAAAAATATTTTGATAGTTTTGTAGTCCTACAAATTTTCCTGGTGGATTAACAGGGTCATACGTAAACAGAGACATATAAAAAGATTGTAAAATAGGATAATATCTTAACCAAACTGTAAAAATAATACCTGGTAATAAAAATGCTGCTGCCGAAAAAAGATCTTTTCTTTTTAAGTAACTAGACTTTTTCATTATATTCCTCCCATATTCCTAAATCTGTTTAATAACATTATATATTTTTTTAATTTTATCTTTAATGGTACATTTTAAAGAAAAAGGTATCTCTTTTTAATCTAATTCTTTTTATAAGTGAAGATATTAATTTAAGATACTTTTTGCTTAATTATCTAGGTTACTCTTATTATTCAAAATTGTTTATAATATTATTATCATTTACTTAGGAGGTATATTATGTTTAAAAAAGCAACTGCACTTTTAACAGCTACACTCATTGCAAGTATGGCATTTACTGGATGTGCATCTACTAATACCACATCTACTCCAACAGCAGACCCAAATACTAATCAATCCTCTACTAATTCGGATGATTCAACTTCTCAAGACGACCCTGTTACACTTACTCTTTGGCTTACAAGTAGAGAACAAGATGATGTAGAGGAAAGCATTGAAGAAGAATTTCTTAAAAGAAATCCTAATATTAAACTTAACAAAGTTATTAAAGAAGGAGACCCTGGCAACGAATTTTATCAAGCTGTAGCTGCTGGCAATGCACCTGATTTAGTATCAACTTCTTTCACTATGATGGATAAATACATCAATGCTGGCATTTTAGAGCCACTTAATACATACTTTGATAACTGGGATGAAAAAGATAGCTATAATCCCCTTTATGTAGACCGTTTTACTAAAAATGATAATCTTTATGGTATCACGATTCTCTCAAGTACTTTCTATCTAGGCTATAATAAAGCACTATTTGAAGAAGCTGGCATTACTGCTGCTCCTACTACTTGGGATGAAGCCTTTGACGTTGCTAAGAAACTTACTAATCCTGACAAACAACAATATGGCTATGGTGTCCTTTCTTCTCAGTGGACCGAATGGTTCTTCCAATACTATGTATGGCAAGCTGGTGGAGACTTAACCGTTCAAAATCCAGATGGTACATTAGAGCTTACCTTTACTGACCCTGCTGTTATTCAAGCAGCTGAGTACTACCAACAACTTAAACGTGAAAAAGTTATGCAAGCTGATCTTACCCTTACTTTTGATGATATGATTCAACAATTTGCACAAGGTAAACTAGCTATGATGCCATTTGCAGGTGACTGGATATCTTGGGCAACATCTCTTGGTGCAGATCCTGATAATATCGGCCTTGCTCTCCTTCCTGCTGGTCCCTCTGGTAAATCTGTAACAACAGATCTTGGTGCTTGCTATGTCATCAATGCAACTACCACTCAAGTTCAAAAAGATGCTGCATGGAAATACATTGAGTACTACACTTCTAGAGAAGTTATTGAAAAAAGACTTAAAAATCTAGAAAGTAAGGGCGCCGTAAATGCTGTTACTTATCCATATACTGATTTTGATATTTCCTCTATTACATCTCTTAACCCTGAATATGCTCCTGTTATTGAAGCTGCTAGAGGTGGACGTCTAGAATTCTATGGTAAAGATATTATTGGAACCTATGTTGATCGTGTTGTTCAAAAACTTCTTTCTGATCCTAACGCTGATCCTCTTGTAGAATTTACAGCTGCTCAAGAAGCTGCATATAAAGAAGTTGTTAATGAATTTAATAAAGCTATTCTAGAAAATAAATAATTCCTCTTATTAATACAAAAAGGTACATCTATAGTTTGGACTTATAGATGTACCTTTTGTTTTATTTTTTATAATGTTATAATGTTATCAAAATCTACTTACAACTCTACTAGGAGGAGCTATGTTTAGTCCCAAAAATAGATTGGCTTTTACAATGTACAAGCTTATCTTTCAAATCCGTAAAGTAAATGTATTCAAGAGACTGATTATTTCTTTTCTTATCCTTATTACTTTACCAACCTTAGCCATTACCATCATTACCTATAATACATATACTGAAGAAATTGAAAACAATATCTCTACACTTTTATCTTATACAACACATAATGTAGCTCAATCTATTACCAAACAAATGCAGCATTATGAAAATCTAGTTTATAATCTCTATCTAGATGATAATCTTATGCAGCTTGTAATTGACTCATTAGCTGATAATTTGTCATTTGATGAACAACAGTCTATACAAGATACAATTAATAATTATCTTTATTCCTATATTCCCAACTCAGATAGTAAAATATTGAACTTACAAATTGTTACTCCAAAAGGACAATTTACCCAAACCTCCTATTCTTCTAGCCAAAGAGGAGGATATCTTAAAGATCCTATGACTTTTGTTAATTCATCTTATTATACAAAGGCCAAAGCTTTTAAAGGCCATCCTATATGGTTTGATACCACACTAGAAGATAATCTCTTTTATAGACAAACAGTTAATAGGCCTATAGTTGACTCACTTTCTCTTATGCAATCTATTCCTAATTATTATTTAAAGGATTCTGTAGGTGTCATTGTAATGAATATTTATCTAAATGGGATTATTGAAGATATTAATGCATCATTACTTAACAGGAGTGGACATCTCGTACTAGTTAGTCCACAGGGTAGTTTAGCTTCTATCAACTCTAAGCTAAAAGGTCCTATTCCAACTAATGTGCCACAACTTATTTCAGAAATAGGCGATCAGCTTGAAGGCATCTTTTATACAGAAATAAATGATAGTACTTGCTTAGTTGCCTTTGAAAAGCTTTCTAATAGTGATTTTTACATTCTTAACCTTGCCTATTATGATGCTCTTATAAAAAATGCTAAAAGTATTAGAAACTTCACTCTTTTATCTATGCTAATTGTTATCTGTATTTCTATTTTAATTGCTTATATCGTAACACTAAGTATTACTGTTCCACTTAATAAACTTAAACATACCTTAGATAAATTACCTAGTAAAAGTTTTAATGCTACCTTTAATGATACTAATCATGATGAAATAGGTATACTTGGTCAACATTTCAATACAATGGTTAAGCAAATTCAAGATCTTATTCATAAGGTCTACTTATCCGAAATACAAGCAAAAGATTTAGCTTTTAAAAAGAAAGAGGCCGAACTCAATGCTCTTCAAATGCAAATTAATCCCCACTTTCTCTATAATACTTTAGACATTATTCGTTGGGAAGTCATTGCTCTAGAAGAAGGCAATGGTAAGGTCAGTGAAATGATTGAATCCTTTTCTGCATTTCTTCGACTTAGTATCCCTAAACATTCAGAACTGGTTACAATTTCCGAGGAAATAAAACATATTGAAAGCTATCTCCAAGTTATTAACTATCGCTATACATCTAAGGTTGTATTATGTAATAATTTAGACCATAATACCTTAAATCTTTATATACCTAAGCTTACCTTGCAACCTATTGTAGAAAATTGTATTGTACATGGGTTTAAAGGCCATTTAGATAATAAAATCATTACTGTAACAAGTCATATTACAACTGATATGTTACTTCTCTATATTACAGATAACGGAGTTGGTATGCCATTAGAACGTCTTAATCAAATAAATACACATCTATCTCATATTCATACTTCATCCCAAACAAGTATTGGCTTATATAATGTATGTGAGCGTATCCAACTATATTTTGGAGCTGAGTATGGTTTATGTATTGCAGAGAGTCCCTCAAAGGGAACAACAATAGAGCTTAAATTACCTCTTAACGGTATTATGCAAACAAAGGAGGCTCATCATGTTTAATCTTATTATTGTAGATGATGAAGATATCATCCTTAATGGTCTATCTAAATATGTTAATTGGAATATACTTAATTTCCAAGTTGTTGGAACTGCACATTCTATGGCCGAAGCCCTAGAAATTATTGAGTCTAATCCTGTAGATGTAGTCTTAACAGATATACGTATGGAATATGAAACTGGACTCGATCTAATTGCTCAACTTGCCAAAGATTATCCAGCTATAAAAACTGTTATTCTTAGTGGCTATGAAGAATTTGAATATGCTAGGCGTGCGCTTCAATATGGTACTTTTGATTTTCTCACAAAACCAGTTAATTTTAATACACTCCATGAAACATTTAGGCGTCTAAATGAAGTTTTAGAGGAGGATATGACTAAGCGTCAAGAAGATGAAGAATTTATAGAACTAAGAAAATCAACTTTCTTGAATAATCTTACTCGTAAAAATGCACTAATAGATCCTCTGCTTGCAAAGCAGCTAGAAATTCCCCTTACCTCAAATATGCTTCAAGTTGCTAGAATAAGAATAGAGCATATGGATGATGAGGATATGACTAAGGCTAAATCTATCTTAAGGCAAACGCTCTCTGCTATCTTAACAGTGCCTTACTACATAAGTTTTAATAATACACTTAATGAAGTAACCTTAATCATCTACGATCTTCCTCAAGAAGTTGGCCTAGTCTTACTAGAGTCTTTCACCCAGGATCTACCTTATTTAGTTACTATAGGACTTAGCAAAAGCTTTACCCATTTAAATGCTTTTCATGCCGCCTACTTTCAAGCTGGTAAAGCTCTAGACTATAAAGTTATTAAAAAAAATTCTCTTATTATTGCATTTGAAGAGATTGAAAATATCCTTTATGTTGAAGATGTCATGTCTTATGAGCTAAGAGAAAAGTTACTCCATTATTTACTTCTCAAAGATATTTCTGCCCTTACTCAACTGGTTATAGAAGAGATTAGACATATTGGTGAGCACAGCGATACATTGAACCTTGTTTACTCCTTTTGTATTGAGCTCTATCTACTCATCCATAACTTTTTAAAAAATCACCATTCAGAAATGGTGCATGACGAAATTCATGATTTATTAAGACAACTTATCTTTAGAGAAAATATTGAGGATATTATTGATTACACATTACTTTATATTGAAAATCAAAAACAATACATACAAGATATAAGTCCTTGCTCAGGAGATAGTATTAAGACAGCTCAAAATTATATTCATGAGCATTACGCCGAGAATCTTACACTTAATACTTTGGCAGATCTACTCTTTATCCATCCTATTTATTTAAGTAAGTTATTTAAAGAAAAAACAGGGCAAAATTTTATAGATTATCTTACTCATATTCGAATTGAAAAAGCTAAATACTTTCTTCGTGAAACTCATTTCAAAATTTATGATATTAGTGAAATGGTAGGTTATGAAAGTCCAAAATACTTTAGTAAGCTCTTTAAAGAAGCTGTGGGCACCACGCCAAAACTCTATCGTTGTAATCATCAACTTGATGCCTAGTACTAGGCATTAATATAATCTTGTAGCCAACCATGTTAAATTCTCGAAAGGAAATAAAGATGACATTAAAAGATAAAGCAAAAAAATTAAAAACTGATATACCTGCTTTATTTATGGCATTAAAAGATAAGGATACGCCAATAATTGCAAAAATATTTGCAGCTATTACTGTTGGATATGCATTATCACCCATAGATTTAATCCCAGATTTCATCCCTATCCTTGGATATCTAGATGATTTAATTTTACTTCCTGTACTGGTTACACTTACGATACATTTCATACCTCATGAAACCTTTGAACGATGTAAATTAGAGGCTAAGGGGATCTGGAAAAATGGGAGGCCTAAAAAGTGGTATTACTCTATTCCTATTCTACTGATATGGTTATCCATAATTATAATGATTATAAATATTATTTGTTTCAATTAAAACACTGTACCATCGAGATCCTACAATAAATATAAACTCACTAAGAAAATATAACCTCCTCTTAAGATAATCCCTTAAGAGGAGGTTATATTTTCTTATATTTATCGTAAAATTGCTTCCATTCTACACTTTAAATCTAATATTTTCTCTTCTATCATCCTTGCTGTTTGAATAAATTCAGCATCTTCTTTTCCAGATGGATCATCAAGCCCCCAGTCTTCTCTGTGCTTACATGGTAAGTTTGGGCATTGTACATTGCACCCCATAGTAATAACAATGTCTACCTCTGGTATATCTTCTAAAAGTTTGCTTCTTTGTGTTTCATTCATATCTATATTATAAAGTTGCTTCATAATTCTAACCGCATCTTGGTTAATCTGACTTCTAAGCTGGGTTCCTGCAGAATAACTTTCAAATGTATCACTTGCTAAATGTTTTCCAAGTGCTTCAGCCATTTGAGACCTACATGAGTTATGTACACAGATAAATGCTACTTTTACTTTTTGCATATTGCTTTTTCCATATCTTTCTTTGAAAGCATTCTTCCTGATGAAACACCCTTTTCATCGACCATCAGCGCAGGCAAACTCATGATACCATACTTCATTTGTTCTTTAATATCTGTTACTTTATCAAGGGTTGCATCAAGGCCTTGCTCTTTAATAATCTCTTCTGCATAACCATACATCATTGTACATTTTGAGCAACATGCCCCAAACACTTTAATATTCATATTCCTATCACCTTTCCTATTTACATGATTAAAAATGAAAAAGCATTAAATCCATAACCAATCATCATGATACCTATTACAACAATCCCTACAAATATAGTAAGTAACTTGGGCTTGATTACATTTTTTAGCATAATGATTGATGGTAAAGATAATGCTGTTACTGCCATCATAAATGATAAAACTGTCCCTAGCCCTACCTCCTTATAGAGTAAAGCCTCTGATATAGGTATGGTTCCAAAAATATCCGCATACATTGGAACACCTACGAGTGTAGCAATAAGAACTGAAAAGATATTCTCCTGACCTAAAACTGCTGAAATTACCGATTCAGGTATCCAGTTATGAATTAATGCGCCTATTCCTACACCTATTAGTACATACTTCCATACTCTCACAAAAATTTCTTTTACTTGGTCTTTGGAGTAACTTAGTCTCTCTCTCTTTGTCAAAGTAGGGAGTGTAATATCTATTCTCCCTTCCACATGTTCAAAGACAAAAGGCTCTACGTACTTTTCTAATTTCAGCTTACTAATAATAGTTCCACCTACTACAGCTAAGATAATCCCAACAATTACATAAGCCATGGCAATATTCCATCCAAAAATACTGGCTAATAATAACACCGATGCCAAGTCTACTAATGGAGAAGATATTAAAAATGAAAAGCTCACCCCTATTGGTAATCCTGCTTGTGTAAACCCTATAAAAAGTGGAATACTCGAACAACTACAAAATGGAGTAACTGTTCCTAATAAAGCACCCATAACATTCCCGGCAATACCATTAAATCTACCTAGAATCTTTTTAGTTCTTTCGGGTGGAAAATAACTCTGAATATAAGAAATCATAAAAATTAGTGCTGCTAACAAAATAAAAATTTTTATAGTATCATATACAAAAAAGTGTATACTACCGCCTACTCGTGTTGCCATATCCAACTCAAATACATCTTCTACTAGCCATTGTATCAAATTATATAACCACTTCATCTGGAGCAACTGTTCATTGAACCATTCAAACACCATCACCCCTCCTCTATCTTACAACTACATTGTTCTTTATGTGATAACAGTTCATCCATAAATTCTTTATACTCTGTCACTTTAGTTTCATTAAGTTTATATTTCATCCATATCCCATCTTTTCTCGCAAGAACAAGATCACATTGTGTAAGCATCTTCATGTGATAGGATAAGGTTGGCTGTGTAATATTCAATCCTTCTAAAAGGTTACATGCACAAAGTTCACCACAAGAAAGCATATCTAAAATCCTCAATCTTGTTTCATCAGCTAGTGCTTTAAGTAAAGGGACATACTCACTATAACTATATTTCATCATCATTCCTCCTGTGTATAAAACACATAGATAATCATCTATATATCAGTATATTATCCAACATATAGATAAATGTCAATATGTTTAAAATATCTATCTTTAAAACTTTGTTTATAATAAAAATATATCATTACATAGTATCTCTAATAAGTGCTATATTTCTATCCTATCCCATAATATAATTTAATCATTTCTGCACTCTATAAAAGCCATCCTAAAATGTTATTTTTAAGATGGCTTACTCTATTCTCTTTATTTTTTTATATAGTCTACTTAAATTGATAAAATCTTATTTCCTGCTTTTAGAGCTTCTGTCAATGGGATCCCCATTCCAATCACCTCTATACCTTGATTTATTAATTCTGCTTCTACACCATATCTAGAAGCACATGTTGCACATGCACGTACTTCTACGCCTGCGTGCTTAGCCATTTGAATTTCTAACTGAATATCTTCATCTATAGCTGTAAGTTGAGCCGATGGCCCCCATATAATCACTTCTACTTCTTCCCACCATCCTTGAATTTTTGCATTTTTAGCATACATAAATACCATATGCAAGGCTGCTTCTTTGTCTCTTGTTACCCATAGTACTGTTAGCTTATTATTCTCCATAATCCCCTCCATAAGTAATTTATTATAATTGATCTTTTTTCATGATATACATGGCATCATCAGCTTGTTTTAATATTGTATCTAGGTATTTCTTCGAAATTTTAAAGTTTTCTGTATAGGTATACCCCCAGTCAATATCTACATGACTTTGTTCCTTAGATTCAAGAGGTATCTTCCTTATTTCATTCTGTAGTAATTTCATTTTAGAAACAATCTGATCTTTTGGGTAATTCACTAATACTATTACAAACTCATCCCCACCTAAGCGAATAACAGAATCTTGGCTTCTTATATTTTTCTTAAATAGAGAGGCGACTTCTATTAATACATGATCTCCTGTTTCATGTCCCATTGTATCATTAATTTTCTTAAATGCCTTTAAATCTACCATAATAAATGCTACTTGCTTCGATACTTCATTATTATTGTGATAAAGAAAACGGAATTCTTCTAAATATCTTCGGTTGTATACTGAAGTGAGCGCATCCTCATAAATCTTACGATAGGTATCTGTTATAAGTTCAATAATTGTTTTATCTCCTTCAGCACTCATTCCAAACTTTTCAAACAGTGAATGATCTGCAACTCCATTAACAATTTCTAATATTAACTCATGGACCTTTCCCGTTTCATCCACTACCTTAACAGGTCTTGAAACAACGTGATAAACTTCATCATCTCGAAATTCGTATTTTTCTTTTGGACTTCCTGTTAAGAGAGCATTCATACTTGTACAATTCTCACAGCGTGCTTTCTTATTCCACATTTTATAACATTGATGTGTCTTCTCTATACTCTTTGTCTTTGCCCTAAAGGACATTACCTTTGTTTCCCGAGTGTCAACAAGACGAACTACATCAAAAAACGGTTCCATATATTGTATTGCTTCTTTTATTTTATTTATATTTTGTATTTCTATCATTTTTATAGTATCCTCTAGTCAAATTTCATATTTATGGTTATATACTGAACGCCTTTATATTTAACGGTTAAGAACTAGACATTTTATATTATTTATGTATTCTATTTATAAACTTATTATTTTTATTATACTAAACCTCACGATTGCATACAACTTATGATTATTTACTTCTATCCTACTTATTGTATTTTTAAGTATTAAGCTATGGTATCTATATGATGAAATGATTATATATAGTATTGAATCTCCCAAATACATGTTACTTCAAAGTAGTAGAAATATTAAAAAGCATAAATCCATGTAGATTTATGCTTTTTAATATTCGATATTCTTATTGCTCTTTTTAAAGTGATAAAATGGTTTTTTATAAATAATTTTTTCAATTGCTTACATAGAATTCCATCATATCATCTAATCTTAGACAGCCAAGTTTCTTAGATTCATATGATCCACAATCAATTCCTATTTTATCATTATATTGTTTTTCATCATCCTCTATATAGCTATACCATATTTTATGTTCATTACATAGAGAGTGGGTAAAAGTATGACCAAATATAACTGTTATATCTTTTCTACAAGGGGCTTGAGTAAACTCATCCCTTATCCAAATCATATCCCTTCTACTTTGTTGATCTATAGCCTTTTCCAATTCATACTCACTAAAAGCACGAATTCCACCATGTACTAGCAAGAACTTTCTATTATTCACTTCTATGAATTTATATAAAACAGCCTGTGTTAAAAAATCTTTAATTTTTTCTTTTTCTTCTACTTTTAGCCTATTATATTGCTCTAATGTTACCTGCCCACCATTACAATCTCTTAACCAATTATTAAAGATTTTTTCTTCTCCCGTATATAGACTAAGCATCATATCTTCATGGTTACCTATAATAAATTCTATATTGGGATGCTCCATTGCTAATTTAAGGGTCTCTATAGACTTTTCTCCTCTATCTATTAAATCCCCTAGTATATATAATGTATCATCTACTTTTAAATTTATCTTTTCTAGCATTTTTTCAAATAATTCTACTTCCCCATGTATATCACTCATGACATAAATCATGGCTTTATCCCCCTTACACTATGCAATTATATGTTGTAGTATATTTTTAAAATACATTTACTTTAATATATCATATAAATTTTTATAATGCATTATTTCATAACTTGTATCAATTTCTTTCCACTGGTGATGGTTCAATCCATATACTCTCAAAACTAAAAAACAAGGACTTTTTAAGAGTGAACCCCTAAAATATTTACTCTCCAATTATTAAGTAATGCCATTCGCTACACTACGTTACGCTCATGATAGCTAGCGTCATATACTTTCCAAAGTCACATTGCTCACACTCAGTAATATTACAAAAATCATGTAATATTACTGAGTGCACAGGCTTCGCCCTATGCTGACAAAATAAAAAAGTTCCAAATGAGAGCTAGCTCTCATTGGAACTTTTTTATTTTGTCAGCGCGCTGCTAGTAGCTTTCGCGACTATTCAAACTCAATTGCTTAGACTTTATCAGTATTTACAGGCCTTGATTTTATTATATTTCTTATCTTTATTATCATGTTTTCGCTGTGATTTTCTAATGCTTCATAAATTATTAGTATCGTTTTAGTATCTTCACATAAACAAAATAAATTACTTTTTATCTACCTCTTCTATTAATCCTTGTACATGAGCAGAAAGCTTTGTCCCAGTAGCTCTTCTAGTACTATTAGGATATTTTTCATATTTAGTAAATATTCTCACACTCTCTCCTATTAGGTTTGAATAATCTTTTTTAATATGCGAAAAAATCTTCTTTATATATCCATAGTTTTCCTCGCTTTGATTGTACAAATCTTCTAGTAATTCCAATTCGCATTCTTCAAACATATATATTATTATGGGACTTATATCTCTAAAGTTAATTTTTCCTTCATCCCTTAATTTTTCTTCCGAACAAAGTAAAGATTGTGGAACATGATTTATCCAATTCCTAGTTTTAGTTATATGTAATATCATTTCTTCTACTTCTTTATCCAAGTCTTTTATCTCAAAACCTAAACTTCCTTTATTTTTTCTTTTTTTTATGATGGTTCTGAAGTTTATATACGATATTGATTCCTTTTGTGTATCACCAATTAAATTTACTATATATCCATCTATGTTACTTATACAATCTTGAAATTTACCATAATCATTATTATCTATATATATCTTTTCCTTACCTTCTTTTTTATGTTCTTTTATATACTCATCCATTTCATGTAAGTATTCTTTATATCTATGGAGACATTTATATGTTCTTGCGATAATCTCATTTAAATAAATAATAAAATCTTTTTTTTCTTGTAATTTAAATACCTTTAATTGTACCTTTTCTTCTTTTGATAACCTCATCTACCCTCATCCTTCCTCTAACATTCTAATGCACTTATAACATAATAAACTTAAACTAATCTTTATCTGATAAACATAGTACATATGTAAGTCTATCACTAATTTGTTCCTGAATTTGATTTATGAATGTTATATTACTATATTCATCACGTACAATCCAAATATATTCTTTCAGTATAGATGTATGTTTTTTAGCAAATTCTAATACCTTATATAAGGTTATCAATTCTGATAGAGTAAACTCTACCCTTGACAATGGTACTGCATATGTTCCAACTGCAATTAATTCTGGGTCACATTGCCACTTCTTGGACATGGCTTCTTTTGTCTCCTCTAATACACTATCCGTATCCCTTAAATCATTATAATATCCCTCTAATTTATCCATAACATATTTTAATAGATTACGATCAATCTTCTCTAAGTTAGTATATTGAATTTCATTATAATGCTCATATATCGTTTCTATAATAGCCCATAAATTCCTAGCTGTTTCCTTTGGATGTTCATATCTAGTATCAAAATTAACCCAAACTTTTATTTTATTAAAATCTTTATTAGCATTGTACAAACATCTTCCCCCCTTTATCTTATTATGAAATAATTATATCGTATCTACATGGAAGCGTCTATTCATGTAAATACGATATTTTTTAACTATGTAACTGTTAATTTAAAATTCTTCTTTCCACCTTCAAAATCGTCAACACTAACTATATTGTAGTCTTGTTCTTTATACCTTAAAATCATACTTTTATTTAATGATGATTACTCCTCTATTTAGGCTTCTAATAGGCTCATACAGACGTTTTCTTACGTTTATCGAACTATTTTAGCCTAACGATTACAGCTATTTTTACACGTTTAAAAAGTGAGTACGTGAAATAAAAAAGTGTTAGCTCTCTGACTAGGTGTGTTATATATACGTTTATTTGTAGCCTTATAATCTGTACTCACAACTATCCCCCCTATCTAAAATAAATAATTATCGTGTCACTGCTTCTAAAACTCTGGTGTATAGGTACAATTACTCTACATATATGGATCTCTTATACTTGTCACTCAAATTTAAGTGAACCCCCATTACCCATATATGCTCATTTATCTCCTATTTCTTGTTTTAGATCTCGATTAGTTTATCATGTTTTCAATGTACTTTTATATCTACCCTTAATACTACTTACTAGCTTTAAAACGCTCTCAAATCGTCTATATTTAGCTTATATAAGGTTTTATTTTATGATGTATAGTTACACCAACTTACTTGTATCTGCATAGTTCTAAACGTGAATTTAGTGTTAATCTAGGGGAGTCTCTACAAAAAAAAGAGAAGCTCCAGGCTTCCCTCTACATTCATACATCTATTAATATAATATTAATCATTATGTTATATTGCCATAAATAATAACCTTTGATACAATTAATTAATTACTATTATGGAGATGATTTTATGCTAATTACAGAAAAAATTTTATATGCTATTGCTGATGGAATAATTGATTTATATCTATCACTAAAATTTACTTCTAATGAAGCAAAAGAACAAAGAATACTTAAAGAAATGCAAAATTACCCTAGTGTTGATGAATACAAAAAACATAAGAAAAAGGAATATATCCAACGTGCATCTTATTACACTAAATTAGATGAAAAAACTGTTCAACGTATTATTGAAGAGCAGGATACACGAAATAGCTAATTTATAAACCAGTTACCTATTTTCATTATATTTTTTTCTTATGTACTCTAATGAATATCCTAGAACTATATATGTAAGTATAAATATTAGCACCATTTCTTCTTCATAGAACAACCATGTTTCTACTGAATACTTATAGATTATTATTCCAATAGTTATAAGTATGCTACAAACTATTGGAGTAAGTACTAACATAATTTTTGGTATTCTTTCTAATTCTTCATTTAAACATATACTAAAAATATGTATCCATACCATTACAATGAGTATAGGTGTCAATGCATCATCCATATAGAAAATTTCTCGTAATATCATATATGGTACAATTGAAAATAAAATAGCTAAGAAAATTATCTTTAACTGCTTCCCCTCTCTTTCAACTTCTTCTTGTTCTCTTCTTAATCTTTCTTCTTTTAATCCTGGGTAATCCTTTTCAAATTTATTTCTTTCCCATAATTCGTCTGCTTTATTTCCTGTTCTTTTTAAAATTTCTCTAATCACTATAGTTTTAAAGTCCATAATTCCCCTCTTTTCAGTTGTATAGCAAAAGAACAAAACTATCTACCTTGTTCTTTAAGTTTTCTCACTGCTCTTATCAATGTGCTTTTGCTTATTCTAGTCATCTTCTCAACTTCTGTATATGAATGGTCTTTCAATAAGTCTAATGCCATCTTTAATTGAGTGTCTGTATACTTCTTTGGTCTACCCTCTTTAAATCCATCTTTAGTCTTAGCAATAGATTTCCCCTCTTGGGTACGTTCTACAATCATATCTCTTTCAAACTCTGCAAAAGAAAAGAAGATATTCCTTATCAATTTAGAAGATGGTGTATTATCCATCATGCCTATATTTAAGATATTAACCTTTACACCCTTTTCTATTAACTCTGTAACCAATTCACTACCTTGTGTCATGGAACGTGCTATACGGTCTAATTTAGTAACTATAAGGGTATCTCCATCTTTTAACTTATCTAGTAGCTTATCAAATTGTGGTCTATCCATCTTTGTTCCTGTAAAGCTATCTGAATAAATTTCAACTGCTCCATTTTCTCTCAACTGTTGTTCCTGACTCTCTAAACCATTACTATCTTTAGCTTGTCCCTTTGTACTTACCCTTGCATATCCATAAATCATAACTTTTTCTCCTTTTATTTTGACACTAAGTTTTGAATACGTTGTATGTATTGATTATATGTTGCTTTTTTATCGGTGTCAATACTTTTAAGTTATGACTATGCTACCAGTAAACAAAAGACTTTGTATTAATACAAAGTCTTTTGTTTATATCCTAACTATCCTCATCCGAAATGTTACCCTACCCATTCCAGCACCTGCATTTAATCCCTCTGATTTTAAACAATCATTATTCACCTCGAAATGATATATAATCAATATACTATCCATCATTAAGCATCAAAAAATTAATATAATAGATTTATTAATTTATAATTAGATTTCCTAATTTTACCCATACACGTGTGTCATGACCTTTATCGAACTGTAATCCTGCTAATGTAACACCTATTCTTACTCTATCAAAGTCATCAAATTGATATCTGGCATTAAAATCATTCCCTATAATTTTAATTGTATCAGTATCATTATCAACTACATATTCAAATTTTATGTAATCAGGGTTATAGTCAGAATAATCTCTCGGAAAATCTCCCCCAGTCCACTCTTGTATATATACATCCTCTAAATGAACGTCTTCTGGTAGATTTTCTAATTGTACTATAAATTCTATATACTCTAGACGTTCATTTAGAGTAGCAGTATAGTTACCGCTTATATTTTTAACCCCTATTTCGTAATCATCAAAAATTTCTTTTCCCCTATAATCAAGATTTATTGTGTGCAAGGATTTATTCTTAAATCCAAGATTTCCGGATACATATGTATTATTCCTATAGTGTTCATAAAGCGGTATCGCACTTACTGCAATAAATATGCCTATTATTGATAAACTTAAATATTTTTTTATTTTTTTAGTGCTATTTTTCATATTATCCCTAACCATCCAATCTATTTTACATTCTTAATAAGAATATACTAATGTATTGTTATTAAGTCAATAAATTTCTGTTTTGCATAATTTTTTTACTTAAAAAACATTTGATATCTTAAGTAATGACACTTTTATCACAATTGTTTTATTAAAATTTAAATCCACCAAAATGTCGGATATAAGATTTTTATCTATCTACCTTTATTCAAGTATCCTGCTAATTTTATTACTTTCCCTGTGTCTCCTTTAACAGTATTTTTCTCCACCTTATTTTCTTTGGTTCTATTATGTAGTTCAGTAAAGCTTTTGAGTCCATTCATAATTTCACTTGCTTTATTTTTTCCAAGCTTTTTTTCTTTATCATCTTTTCCACCGTACATTTCAAACATCAAGAATTCCCCCTTTATTAAAAGTCATATTTCCCACGACCATACATTTTATTGTTAATTACAACTTGTTTTTCGAACTCTTCCCTAGTCCTTTTACGCTCCTCGACCCACTCTTGCTCCTTCTGCTTTTCTATTTTCCTAAATGTTGGTCTGTACCCTAATGTTGTTGAATAAAGTTGATTATCTAAATCGCTTACCTCTCTTTCACTTATCTTAGATGGAAGTTTTATACACAAGGTTGATCCCCATACTTCCTGTAATGCCTTTTGTGCATCTAATGTTAAATATTCTTCTTGGTTCTTTATCTCTTTAAATAATTCATTTATTCTATTTGCTTTATCAATAGCTTGTGTTATTGCTTCTAAATAAGCTTGTTTTGCTAGTTCGATATTTTCTATTGCTTCATTCAAATCTATCTCTCTAGCTTGCTCTTTTGCTTCTTCAAGCATATTATTTAAATCCACTTGTAATTTTTGTTTCTTTGCTTCTTCAAGTAGCCTCTCTTGATATTCTAATTGGTTACTTAATTTCTCTATATCTTCATTGATTCTTGCTATCTCATCCAATAAGCTGCTATCTAATGTCTGCTTATATTTAAGCTCTTTTACTTCTATGCTTTGTCCTAAATTCTTTATTTCTTTTCTCAACTGCTCGTTTTTTGCTTCTTGAACCTTCATTAGGTTGCTTCTATCTTTTATCTTTTTCTTCATTTCATCTAAAAATTTCATATTAAATTATCCTTTCTCTATTAATGCAATTAATTTTCTGATAACGGAAAAGGAAACCTCCATTTTCATTTATAAAAAACTAGGGAACTTTCGGGCGACAAGGAACCGCAACTCACTTTTTACTACTGAAAGAACCTAGATATATCAATGGCTTCATGCATGTATATTTGTTACTTCTTACCCTCATAATAGTTGATATTCACCCCTTTGCCTTGCTACTGCTTCCTTACAACTTTTCAATAATCGGAAATGATTTTACCTCTCGTGAATTTGCACAATCAGCTTCTTAAATAGGTCGAGATTCACACTTTTGTTTTAACCTACTCAATCCCTTGCCATTACTAGGTTTACACACGTTTTATTAATTATCTGTCAATTCATCTTTATATATATAAGAGTATGAATCTCATTAAATTGCCCTCAACCCTTTGATTTCATTAACTTTATCAAACTTATTCCTAAACCGAGTGACACCACTATATAAAAATCTGCTTCTTAGTTTTTTTTCTACCTGAAGATACCAATTAAGCTAAAAACCATACAAAAGTCTGCCCCTTACCAAAACATATCTATCGGGTTGTTTGTTGCTTCTACTCTCGATTTCTGTACATCTTCGTATATGTCTGCATACCTAGAAGCCGATGCTATAGACTTTTGTCCTAATGTCTTAGCCACCTGCTCCAGTGCGAAAATCTCTCCATACTGCTTGTTTGAATGATAGGCATTATATCCATTGGTCTTACGTGGTGTATGTGTTCCTATCCTCTCATAGCCTAATTCCTTAGCATACTTTGATAAAAGCTTTTGTATCTGCCTATATGATAAAGGTTGCCTTTGTCCGTCTTTCATTTGCCTTGATGGAATTAAATATTCATGGTCGTACATGTCTTTTATATATTCCTCTAGGATTTCTACGGTCTTTTGACTAATGATTGGAACATCTCTATTAGAATCGGTCTTGCTTTGATAGATATAATACTCTCTCTTGGCTATATGCTCCTTTAACTCTCCTGCTCTCATGGTTCTAATTTCATTACATCTAAATCCACCACTTCGTGCAATTATGTAGTATATAAATAACCTCTTATCTCTCTGTTGCAAATATCTCATATAGACACGTTCATGTTCTATATCTTTAAAGGGCTTTGTAGAATTAGGAAATGCCTTTAAATCTTTCTCCCTAATTTCTCTCATTCCTCTACTCATACATATTCACCCTCTATTCTTCTGCATAGATCGGTTCAAGGGCATCAATACATTTTTTCAATTCATCACCTTTTAAAGTATTTAATTTATAAATAATTGACCTTATCCAAACAATAATACTTCTTTCACCACTTACCTTTGAATTTAATAGGCATAGCATATTTTCAAAGCATTTAATACGGTATTGCTTTTTCTCTTCTAGGCTACACTTGCTAGGCTTCTTTATTTCTTCTCTCATCTAATACACTCCTTTCCACCTATTCAATGCCTGCAATTAATTCTTTAAATAATTATTGAATTATATCTTCTAATTTTATATTTAAAACACTTGCCAATTTATTTATAGTTTGTATCTTTGGCTTTTGATAGCCCTTTTCAATCTTACTTAATGTTATCCTGTTTATGCCTGTTTTTTCTGCTAACTCTACAAGTGATAGCCCTGCTCTTATACGTGCAACTACTATCTTTTTAATATTAATCTCCATAAATCACCTCTTTTCATATAATATTATGTAACAAAGTGTTACATTGATTTTAATTGTATTATACTGTAACATAATGTTACAAGTCAATGCGAATTTTATTTTGAGGTGAATTATGGAAAATGATTTTGGTATACGATTAAAAGAAGCTAGGTTAAATAAAAAATATACTCAACAAAAGCTTTGTGATATTCTAAATAATAATTATTTGAGTGGGAGTAACAACACTCTTACTAGAAATGCTATTACTATGTATGAAACTGGAGCAAGAAAGCCCAATTATGAGATATTAGTTGCTTTATCATATGCTCTTAATGTTGACGTTAACTACCTTATAGGTTCATCAAATAAAAAACACTCTCATATAGTGAATAATGCTTATAAAACACTTGAAGCATCTATTCAAAACTTAATAAGTCAAGACAATGAGGAACTCAGCACAATACTATTCATGCTAATAAATAACATAAATGACACTTTGAAAGTAAAGGATATATCAATAAATACTTTAGGAGAACTTAATGACCTAATATATGAGCATAATAAAAAAAGGGTATCTAAATAACCCTTAAAGTTCTTTCTAATCCCTAAAATGCGAACAGGAACTACGTTCCCTATAATACAAGCCGAAAAAGTAGAATGAGGGTAGCATATTGCCTCCTCATTCTACTTTTTTAATTCTCCTGCATCTGTATTCCTTTACATACTACTCTCTCCAAAAACTTATTCCTAACCTTATCAAGTGTATTTAAATCTATAATAATCCACTTATATGTCTGTTTATCTAAATATATTACTACAAATTTGATCATCATATATAATTGAAATGTTCTAAGTAATCATCTAATAAAGCTTCTTCACTTTGTGTAGCACTAAAAGAAAACCATAACTAATATTTAATACTAAAACTTAATTTTCTTGAAAACAATTTATCCCTTAATGAAAATTTTTTATGGAAAGGTTTTCAAATATCACCCCAACATTCTTTAGCAATCCCTTTATTTTAAATTCCTAGTGGCATTATCCTCTTTTTATTTTTCAACATTTCTTTTCTATCTAATATTTTCATGATACTTTTATGTGCTATCTTTATAATTTCAAGCTCTCACTAGCAATTCAATATTGCTATCTAATCCTTGAATTTATTTTTATCCACCTATCCCTTATTATCACTAAACCTTATTCACACCCCCTTTTGTCTTTTCCACTTCTATTCAGATATATTGATTCAATATTTATCTAAATACCTTTTTATTAGTTCATTCCTATAACCTTCATCTTCTTCTATGTACTGTTTTGTATCACTTGAGTTGTTTTGTCCTAACATTTATTGGGCTTCTTCAATGTTTTTTATGCGTGAAAATATCCTATACCATATATTTTTCTAGCTATATGTGTACCTATCTGATCAAGTCCTACATTCTTCCTTTCTTCCTTCATAATCTCATAAATAGTTGTATCGTCTAAAGACTTCTTTTTCTTTCTAGTATTTGGAATAAATAGGCATGCTCTCTCTTCCCCTTAATATTATCTTACTAATGCTTTTCTAATTTCACTTGGAATAGGTATTTCCCTATACTTCCCTGTTTTCTGCACTGTTAGTCCTAGCCATCTTTTGTCTTTAAAATCCTTTATTCTTCACCTTAATAATTCACCTTGTCTAAAGTCTGTCCTTGGTGCCAACAAATAAAAAACATATACTCTAACATCTCTATCCTTCAATGCTTGCTCAAAGTCTTTTTCTAGCTATCTATTTTAAATTGGTTTCACCTCAATCTTTCACATCCTTTCAATCATCTAACTTAGATACTGAGCAAGGCAGTATCATTTGTTCTAAATCATGTTGACTTTGCTCCCTAAAAATCACATTATCTGCAAAATACTCTAGTTCATGTTCTAGCTCTCTCCCTGTTACATTTTCTTCTACCAACGTTATATAAATATCTTCATATACTTCATATACAATAGACTGTCTGGATATAATTCTTTAACTTCTTTATACTTTGCTAAAACTGACTCCTTTTTCATATATACAGTAATCTCATTCCAAACCTTCCTAGAAATTACCTTAATTTCTTCATCTAACCTATATGTAATAGCCAAGTAAATTACACAATCCATATACTTCTCTATAACTTCATTTATTTCTATTAGCGCTTTATTATCCATATAATCAAATCTCCTTTATCATTAGCTCTTTATTTATATCCACACTATATACTTATTAGTCCGTTGCTCTACTTTTTCATCTGTTACATTAAACTGTTACGTTGCAAATCACACTACAAACCTTGTATTCCCAATGTTGTACATTGTTACATTAAAAAGCGCAAAAAACTTAAAACATTTTAAAGTATGTTTGATACCTCATATATCTATCATTATTTTATACTTTTAATGTTTTCTAATGTAACAATGTAACTCATCCCCTTTAAAGACTTGAAGTATATGGTCTTATTACTGTTACAGTAATTTTATTTATCAATGCAACTTAATGTAACAACTGTAACACTAAATAGGCATACTATAATTAGGTAAGTGTGGTAATTTATAATAGCGCCCTAAGCTTCCATTAATTCTAGATGTTTGATTTTCAAATCCCATTGCTGACAAAGCCTTTCCAACTGATCTTGGTTTTAACATCTTACCATGCACTTCTTCCATATAAGAACATATAGCTGTGGAAGTAATATATCCCCATTGCTCCTTTGGCTGGTTAAGTGGTAAATATTCTTCAAGAAGCATTTGTTCATCCGATTTTACCATATAACCTTTATTCCTATGGTTGTTGTACTCTATTTCATTTTGCTCCAGATATGTTTTATTACCTTGTAGCAACAACTCCATAACCTCACCCCACATCAAATCAATATCTATATTATGGGTATGGTCTAGTTTTTCAACATCTATTACAACAAAACGTCTATTCCCTGTATCATCCCTCAAAAATTCATTATCATTTACAGTACAAGCAAAAAATGTTCGTCTTGGATATTTTTCTGCTTTCCTACTGTAGGGTGTCCTAACTTCATCTGATGGAGATGTTAGCCATGCCTTTAAAGCATCTCTATCAGATTTTCTCATTGTGCCACCTAATTCTCCTAACTCGCACAACCAATAAGATGTTGCTTGAATAATATCATCTTTTCTACTAAGGTCTAGCTGTATACCATCTTTAAAAAAATCCTTCACATGTGCTTTAGGCATTAATGCTCTAAACCATCTAGTTTTTCCAACTCCTTGCTTCCCCTTTAATACAAGGGAAAACTCTGCATTATCATTTCCATTATTTAATCCCATTTTAGCGCCTGTTAGTAACCATTTTAAAATCATACATTCATTAAATTTTATATCTTCTTGGTTATAATAATTTGGATAACTAATTGTTTTTAATAGTTTTCCTAACTCACTTACCTCTGCATTTGTTGTTTTAAATTTCTTGTGTGCATCCTCTAGATACTGCTTAATCGGATTATATGCTTTTGTATTAGCTATGTAAGAACTAAACCCCCATAAATCATCTTTTGATAGCACTAATCCTGTTCGCCTACAATCACTATTTATTTGAGTAAGAAAGTCATCATACATATACCACTCTTGATTACTTTCAATACAACGCTTTAATTCATTATATTGAAGTTCAATTCCTTTATTGTCATATAGCACTTTTAAGTTTTCCCATATTTTAAGTGGTGTTCCTCTTGCATTACATTCATATTTAATGCTTGTAGGTTGCTGATTTTTAAACTTAATTTTCATATCTTCAACTTTTTTATCAAATATGTCTTTTTGTCCTCTTTTTATAGCTTCGGCTTCAAATAGTTTATGTCTTTTAGCTTTTTGAATATCGTCACTTATCATCATAAAAGAATAGGTCTTTTCATCATTAAAATCTACTGTTGATAGGTTTGGTGTAAGTTGCTGCGGCTGTTCCACTAACTCACCCCCTTCTTATAGTAATCTGGATTATAATATTTTCCTGTGTATGTCCTTAATGCCTTTTCTATGGTTAATCCTCCATAAGTTGTACCTGTCTGCCTTCTATCCCATTTATCTCGCATAAGCGCTGATTGTCTATAAATACGATCAATCTGACTTGTACTTCCATTGGTCCAGAAAATAAGATAGTTTATTAAACTTAAATCATCCCTTGAAGCATCACCACTCCCAAAACCATAGTAAAACAAGTCATTAAATGTACTGTTTTTACTAGCCTTTTCTATAACTTCACTATCTGATAAATACTCACTACCAGAATTCCCCTGTTGTGTGGTCATAGTGCTTGCTTGCTTTTCTTCCTTTAGGTATTTGTCAAATAAAGGTCTGATAGCTTCCGTACAATCTTTTACAGCTTCATAGCCCTGTATCATATTTCCTGTTACAGTAAAGAAGCGCCCTGCATCATAACATTCAAAGTTACCTTTTCTACATCTACCTCCTGGCTTTTTACCATAACAAATAATATGAATACCTTTTCCAGAAGGACTTATTTCTGCATAACTTCTTAGAGTAGTTAATACTTCATCTACAATAGGATTATCTAAATCCACATCATCAATATCTACTCCAAAAACACCCTTACCTAAAACAAAACCTAATCCACTAAAACCATATGTATATGTTGCTTTTAATGCTGTATCAAAATTACTCCATGTATTATCATTTGTACTGCTGGCATTACCACCGGTATGCGGATTTTTAGGTATCTTATTAAATTTACCATCTTCCTTTGGCTCTAGCTGATAACAAAGCCATCTATTAATGCTTTTTAATTCATCTGGTATATTATTGTAGTTCACTACATCACCTTCTTTTGCTTACATATACACCTTTTCATTGAAATATCTTTTTGATATTTTCCCAGCTACAACAATGTAGCCCTGTGCCTTCAACTCATCATTAAGTTTCTTAATAATTCTATATCCTGTGACAGTTGATACTCCTAATGTCTTCGCCACATCTTCTGCCCCTAAAAATCTTTGTTCCTCTCTAATTACTTCATTCATGTTTTGCTCCTCTCCAACACATTTAACTATGTACTTCCATAAATAATTTAAGAGCATCCTTAAATCCTTCTACATATGCTCTTTCTTCTGCAACCCCTGTTCGTTGGTTACATAAAGTTTCATATTTACAAAACTGTTTATATCCTAAAATCTTCATTAATTCTTTTTCTATTGCTTCAATTTCTCCATCACCTTCAAAAACGAAAGGTTTCTTCATTTCTTGTGAAGCATTAAACAAACACCATATTTTGTTATTCATCATATATTCACATCCTTTATTAAATAATTTTCCCTCTTATAATTGTAAAATCCCCAATATATTCATCCATCAATTATAGATATCACTTAACTGGTGTGTTTCATCATTGTAATTTTGTTTATTTAACGTGTTACTATCATCTAATTTTTGAATTAAGTTATTAATGAAATCTCTTTGATCTACTACTTTACCTTCTTTACTAGTATTAATTTAAGCATTACCTTTAATTGTGCTTTAATCTCTTTACTTGTCCCTTTTATTGTAAAACTCATAACCTATTTCTCCTTTCTTTCACTGTGGAGTTTAATCCAACACTCCCTAACGTCTGGCGCTGGCATATGTATGTGTTAGAATTTTCTACTCTTTAACTCACTCCCCCCAAAAAATATTTCTTGAGGAGCTACACCTAATTCACTAGCTATTTTTTTTACCACTTTTATACTTGGATTAACTGCCTTTCCTGTTTCCAGCATACTAAGATACTGTCTTGTTATTCCTACTCTGTTAGCAAATTCATATGCTCTTATATGCCCTTTTTGAATTCTCAATGCTTTTAGATTCATTTTTTTATAATTCACCTCTCATATTGACAACTGTAGTTTGCATTTATAAATATACCACTGCAAAATATAGTTGTCAACTTTATTTTCATTTTGACAAATACAGTTTGCACTTTTATAATATTAATTGAGGTGAAAAATATGAATTTAAGCGATAAAATTAAAGAGTTACGTATACAAAAAGGTATAAGCCAACGAGAATTAGGGCGTCGAATAGGTATGAGTGGGCAGATGATTTCAAAAATTGAAGGAAATCGTACTACCCCAAGTTTAGAAACTTTGGTGAAAATTGCTGATGCATTTGATGTTCATGCCTCTACACTGGTTCCCGACGGTTACTTAAACCAAGACCTTAACCTAGACTTTTTGAATTCAAATAAATCTTTAGATGAATATAAGGATTTAAGAAATCAAGCTATTGCCTTTGATTTTCTTAAGTATGCAACCCTTGACGATACTACTATGAGAGATAAGGGCTACCCTGATCCATTACTTCCTAAAGATATTGTACAAAGTTTTAAACAAATTTCTTGTTCACTAGGGCTCTTTAAACTTTACGAGATGAATTATGATGATACTTTAAATATGCTTTATTCAGATGAGTTTCGAAGTTTAATGAACCTCTTATCGCTTAAATATACAAGTGAGGATAGTGATAATTAATGCCTGTATATAAGAATGAGCAATTAAATACTTGGTA
Organism: Niameybacter massiliensis; assembly: GCF_001282685.1. Classification (GTDB taxonomy): domain Bacteria; phylum Bacillota; class Clostridia; order Lachnospirales; family Cellulosilyticaceae; genus Holtiella; species Holtiella tumoricola. The sequence continues at coordinate 1,757,929 of NZ_LN875035.1, forward strand.
CTGTAAATTTTATTACACTAATTGGGATGGAGTAAAAAAACAGAAAATGAAAAAAGGCTTTAAAACTCAGAAAGAAGCTAAAGCCTATGAACGTGATTTTTTAAGTAAGGCCCATGCTTCCTGTGATATGAGTTTTAAAAGCTTAGTAGAATTATATTTTGAAGATTGTAAAAGTAGATTAAAGCCAACTACCTTAGATAATAAACAATATGTGGTTAATTTAAAGATATTGCCTTACTTTGAAAAGATGCCTATAAATACAATTACACCAACAACTGTACGAAAATGGCAAAATGAATTTATTTCTAGTGAAGAAAACTATAGTCAAACTTATTTAAGAACTATCAATAATCAACTATCTGCCATATTTAACTTTGCTACAAAGTATTATAAACTTCCTTCAAATCCTGCTCGTACTTGTGGAAATATGGGAAAAAATAAAGCTGATAGTATGCTCTTCTGGACTACTGATGAATTTAAAAAATTTATAGTTTGTGTAGAGGATAAACCCCTTTCAAAAGCTGTATTTAACTTATTATTTTGGACTGGTATAAGAACTGGGGAACTTCTAGCACTCACCTACAATGATTTTGATTTTGAAACCCAAACTGTAAATATTGATAAAAATTACTCGAGATTAAATGGTGAGGATTTAATTCTTGAGCCTAAAACCCCTAAAAGTAAAAGGGTAATCACAATACCCCTGTTTCTATGTGAAATCATACAGGAATATAAAGAACAGCTTTATGATTATAAGCCACATGAAAGACTTTTTCATGTTACAAAATATTATCTTCACCATGAAATGGATAGAGGAAGTAAGAAGAGCAAAGTAAAACGTATTCGAATACATGATTTAAGGCATTCTCATGCTTCACTCCTAATTGAAATGGGATTTTCACCACTTTTAATATCTGAAAGATTAGGTCATGAAAAAGTAGAAACTACGCTTCAAACCTACTCACATTTATACCCAAATAAACATAGTGAAGTAGCTGAAAAATTACAAGCTTTGATATAATAGTATCGTTTCAGTATCTCTTTATAAACAAAAACCCTACAAGCCTTTATTCTACAAGGCTTGTAGGGTTTTTGTTTATTATTCAAACTCAATAGTTGCTGGTGGTTTGCCTGTGCAGTCATAGAGTACACGGTTAACACCTTTAACTTCGTTTACAATTCTTGTTGTTACTTTCCCAAGTACTTCCCATGGAAGGTCAGCTGATTCTGCTGTCATAAAATCACTTGTTGTTACTGCTCTTAATGCGATAGCGTAATCATATGTTCTTTCGTCACCCATTACACCTACTGAACGCATGTTTGTAAGAGCTGCGAAGTATTGACCAATTTCTTTGTCGATACCTGCATTTTTGATTTCTTCACGATAAATCCAGTCTGCATCTTGTACAATGCGTACTTTTTCTGCTGTTACTTCACCGATTATACGGATACCAAGACCTGGGCCTGGGAATGGTTGACGGTATACTAAGTATTCTGGAATTTCAAGTTCAAGTCCTGCTTTACGTACTTCATCTTTGAAGAGAAGACGAAGTGGCTCGATGATTTCTTTGAAATCTACACAGTCAGGAAGTCCACCTACGTTGTGATGTGATTTGATAACAGCTGATTTACCAAGACCGCTTTCGATAACGTCTGGGTAAATTGTTCCTTGTACTAAGAAGTCTACTGCACCAATTTTTTGTGCTTCTTCTTCGAATACACGAATGAATTCTTCACCGATGATTTTTCTCTTAGTTTCTGGATCTTCTACACCTTTTAATTTTTCGTAGAATCTTTCTTGTGCATTAACGCGGATGAAGTTAAGGTCATAGTTACCTTCTGGTCCGAAGATTGCTTCTACTTCATCACCTTCATTTTTTCTAAGTAAGCCATGGTCTACAAACACGCATGTTAGCTGTTTACCAATTGCTTTTGAAAGCATAACTGCTGCTACAGATGAATCTACACCACCTGATAATGCACATAATGCTTTTCCGTTACCTACTTTTTCACGAATAGCTTCAATTGTTGTTTCTACAAATGAATCCATTCTCCAGTCACCTTTGCAACCACAAATGTTGTTTACAAAGTTAGCAAGCATTGTCATACCTTCTTGTGTATGCATAACTTCTGGGTGGAATTGAACTGCGTAAAGCCCTTTCTCAGCATTTTCCATTGCAGCTACTGGACATACTGGTGTGTGTGCAGTAATTTTGAAATCTACTGGTGCTGTTTCAATATAATCTGTATGACTCATCCAACAGATTGTTGAGTCAGAAACATTTTCAAATAATTTTGATGTTGTATCAACTTTTACTTCTGTTTTACCATATTCACTTACTGGTGCTGTTGCAACTTTACCACCTAAAAGGTGTGCTGTAAGCTGAGATCCGTAGCAAATACCAAGTACTGGTATGCCTAGTTCAAAGATTGCTTTATCACAGATTGGTGACTCCTTGGCGTATACGCTATTTGGTCCCCCTGTAAAGATAATGCCTTTTGGATTCATCTCTTTGATTTTTTCAATACTTAAGTTATAAGGATGTACTTCACAGTATACGTTGTTTTCGCGAACACGTCTTGCAATAAGTTGGTTGTACTGTCCACCAAAGTCTAAAACGATAACTAACTCGTGGTTCATTTCTATTTCCTCCTCAGAATATGTGCTAATCTCTTGTTGTCTATATCTTTATATTACTTAACAAACTATAGCCTAGGCACCTATGTGCCTAGGTTATGTTTTCTTAGTATTCTACACTGTAGTTTGGAGCTTCTTTTGTAATATGAATATCATGTGGATGGCTTTCTTTAAGACCAGCACTTGTAATACGTACGAAAGTAGCTTTTTCTTGAAGTTCTTCGATTGACTCTGCACCTGCATAACCCATACCAGCACGTAATCCACCCATCATTTGGAAGATTGTATCTGCCACGCGACCTTTATATGCAACACGTCCTTCAACACCTTCTGGAACGAGTTTTTTCGCATCATTTTGGAAGTAACGGTCTTTACTTCCGTTTTCCATAGCTGCAATAGATCCCATACCACGGTATACTTTGTATTTTCTTCCTTGGTAAAGTTCTGTAGCTCCTGGACTTTCTTCACAACCAGCAAGCATTGATCCCATCATACATACGCTTGCACCTACACCAATTGCTTTAACGATATCTCCTGAATATTTGATACCACCATCAGCAATAACTGGTACACCGTAAGGTTTAGCTGCATTTGCACAATCTTCTACTGCTGTGATTTGAGGAACACCTACACCTGCAACAACACGTGTTGTACAGATTGAACCTGGTCCAATACCTACTTTAACTGCGTCTGCACCTGCTTCAATAAGTGCTACTGTAGCTTCTGCTGTTGCTACATTACCTGCAATAATTTGAAGGTCTGGATATTTTGATTTAATAAGTTTAACAGTATTGATAACACCTTGTGAGTGTCCATGAGCTGTATCTACTGTAATTACGTCAACTTTTGATTTTACAAGAGCGTCTACACGTTCAAGAACATCGCCTGTTACACCAACAGCTGCACCAACTAAAAGTCTACCTTGCTCATCTTTTGCTGCTTGTGGATAAAGAATAGCTTTTTCAATATCTTTAATTGTAATAAGTCCTTTTAAGTTACCTTCTTGATCTACAATAGGTAATTTTTCGATACGGTGTGTTGAAAGGATTTCTTTTGCTTTTGCAAGATCTGTTCCTTCCTCTGCTGTAATAAGGTTTTCACTTGTCATAACTTCTTTGATTTTACGATTATGATTTGTTTCAAAACGTAAATCACGATTTGTAATAATACCTACTAATTTTGTACCTTCGGTAATAGGAACTCCAGAGATTCTGTATTTTGCCATTAGTTCATTTGCATCATATACATAGTGGTCTGGTGTTAAGAAGAATGGATCTGTAATAACACCATTTTCAGAACGTTTAACTTTATCAACTTCTTCTGCTTGTTGGCTAATAGACATATTTTTGTGAATGATACCTATTCCACCTTGGCGAGCAATTGCAACAGCCATACGTGTTTCAGTTACAGTATCCATCCCTGCACTCATGATTGGAACGTTAAGTGTAATCTTTTTAGTAAGCTGTGTTTGAAGTGATACTTGATGTGGTAATACATTTGAGTAATTAGGTACAAGTAAAATATCATCAAATGTAATGCCCTCTTTAATAATTTTTGACATGTGAAGTTCCTCCTAGTGTTTGTTGTAATAATAGACGATATAAAAAAATTCCTCCAGCGTGCTTAGAGGAATGTACAGGCAACCAGCAACTTATGTTAACCCTATAAGCTACAGTATACCTTATTAACTTCCTCGTAGTCCACTTATTTACGGTAAGTGGGTAGATACTCTCGGCCCAATTGCCAAGTATATACGAAAAATGTTGTTTCTGTTTTTATTATCGACTATTATAGCATATCCTTTGTAAAAATGTTAGTAGTGTTTTTTAATATAATAATAACAAGTTTATACAAGAAAAATATGGACTATATACAACTAGTCCATATTTTTCTTAAATTTTTCAAACTATTCTTTTTATTAACCTCTATATTTAAAAACTTTATTAGGCGCTTGTTTGTACATAAGATTTAGCATTTCTTCATTTGGTGTAATAAGAATTTTTTGTAATTGACCATCTTTTGGGTACATAATCGCATAAGTTTCTTTTGTTCCATTACCATCACTTGCATTAATTACTTTTTGACCACGTGCAAGTTCATCTTGGTGACGTTCATCTTTAATACTAGCCATAGCATTCATCTCTTTTAAATCTAATTCTATAACACGTTTTCTTTTTTCTTTATTATAGATTACATCAATATCTAAAAGATTATTAGTTAAACTATATTCATGCTCTTTTTTTAATTTACTTGATAAAAATGTTGCTAACCAAAGTACTGCTAAAACTAAGATTGGTGCCATAAAAATAGGAAGTACAAAAAATAAAATTAAAGATACTAAAACTGCAACAGTCCATATAATTCCTTTTTGTGCTTTATCATTTTTACTCATTGTCATCGGTACTAATTGCTCTTTAAAAACATCACCCATTACTGTTTCTCCTTTTATTTTACTATGTTTTTTATTATTTTATTTTACCATAGCTTTATATTTTTTTCAAATTACTCTGCCTTTACAATTTGTCGAAATAAAGATGTTAAAAAACTTAAACTTTTTAAAATTAATGTCGTAAAATCAGTAATTTTATACTATAATATAAGAGATGTTTAATATCTAAATATTTTTAAGGGGAGTAGTCATGTCCAAATTTACAATGGAAAACGATCAATTTATCAATAATTATTTACATAGACATCTATTGATTATAACCACATTTACGTTACTACTTATTTTTCTTTATACTTTTAATTCAGCACTGTTTATATCAACCAGTAAGTTTATTATGTTTGTTATGGCAATCTATTTACTTATTAACTCACTTTCAACTAGACATATCACTCAAAACCCATTTCTTTCATATACATCTATATTTTATGGTGCCATTAATACATTACAAGGACTTCAATTTATTTTGACTTCTATTTTAGGCGTAAAAGTCAATAGCTACTACCTATCTATGGCAACTTATCATGCTGGGCGATTAAGCTTTGCTTTTATTCTCGTATTGCTTGCCTATTATTATGTACATCGTAAAGATCAATTAGAACGGGTAAGTTGGTACCTCATGGTAGTATTTATTCTTACTTGTATTGTAGCAATCCCTGCCATGATGACAGACAACTTTATTCTATTTATTAAAGGAAATTCTCTAGGTGCACTTTTCTTTAATTTACTAACTAATCTCTTTACACCTGTTGCACTCTTTATAACCTTTAAAATTTTATTTCCTTTACGCCACCAATTTCCATATACGCATAAATTGATTATGATTATCTTTTTAGTACTTGCTAGTATTATGGAACTTATTGATTTCTTATATTTTGAACCCTTAACTGCACCCCGTATTATTCCATATCTTTTCAAAATCTCTACACTTTACCTCTTTATCATTGGTCAAATTGATTGCTGTATTTTAAGACCTTTTAAAGAACTATATTCTGAACATAAGATACATGAAAAAGATATAGAAGACACACATAAAGAACTTTATCAATATTCTATCTACGCTAAACAACTAGAACATAATTTAAAAGCAAAAACGACTCATTATGAACGTATACTAAGCTTATTTCCTGAGCCATTTCTTCTTTGTATAGATGATAAAATTTTAGACACGAATCAAGCTGCTTTAGATCTTTTCCATTCTGTTAATAAACATGATTTAACAGGAAGTAGCTTATTAAGTTATTTGAAATTAGATGATGATTTGTTAGAAGCCTATAAGCAACTTCCTGCTCATCCCGGTAGCCTTCTAAAAGGTGAAACCTCTCTTATTACTTTGAATAATGAAATTTACGACATTGAGTATTTGTTTACAACTACATATTTGCATGAATCTATAAATATAGTATGTATTTTGCGTAACATTACAGAGAAAAAGCAAAAAGCATTAACAGAAAAAGCTCTTGAAAAACAAAACTTAAAACTAAGCTACTTTTCTAATATTTCTCATGATATTAAGATGCCTATTAATATTATTTATAGTGCACTTCAAATGCAGTCTCATGCTACTACATTGACTGAATGCTTACATTATACTGATATGATGCAAGCCAATTCTCTTAGATTACTCAAATTAATTAACAATATCTTGGATGTCACCAAACTTGAAAATAACATGATTAATTTCGCTCCACAAATATTTAATGTAGTCGATGCCGTGGAAACGCTTTGTGAAATGTCTTATTTGTATATGCAAGAAAAAAATATTACGTACGTTTTTGATACTGACTTAGACGAGAAATTTATCCGTACCGATGCTGCTGCATTTGAACGTATTATTTTCAATCTACTTTCTAATGCCATTAAATATACACCTAATAATGGTGAACTATTTATTGCTATAATAGATTTAAATGAAAATATTGAAATTCATATCAAAGATTCTGGTATTGGTATTGCATCTGATAAAATAGATAATATTTTTGATAGATTTATCACTGCTGACCAAGGTACTAGTTCTAAAGAACATAGCTGCGGCATAGGCTTATCTATAGTAAGGGATCTTATCCACCTCATGGGAGGATCTATTCACTGTGAAAGTGTATTAGGTGAAGGTACTACTTTTATCATTCAGCTACCTACTCCTACTTTAGGGGATATAGAAATCGATTATCCTTACCAAGCAACTTATACATCACATAACATTAAAATTGAGTTCTGTGATATTGCTTAAGTTACATGTACATAAGGAGGTTATAACTTGGATTTTCTAATGATGCTTAAAGCGGGCATTCTTGGAATCGTAGAAGGTCTTACAGAGTTTCTACCTGTTTCTTCAACTGGTCACTTGATTATTTTTTCTAATCTTATTGACTTCTATAAGCACTCTGATAAAGCCTTTGTAGACTTATTCAACATGATTATTCAATTGGGTGCTATCCTTGCAGTAGTCGTTTATTATTGGAAAAAGATTTGGTCTACTGTGACTCACCTTTTTCCATCATCTAAAACGCCTTTAGCTGAAAGTGGATTATATTTCTGGGGTATGATTCTTATTTCATGTATTCCAGCAGCTGCTATTGGTCTTCCTTTTGATGATATGGTTCAGCAGTATCTTTTTAATCCTCCTGTTGTAGCCTGTACCCTATTCTTTGGTGCACTCTGGATGATTTACGCTGAAGGTAAATTTAAAGGAAATACAATTACACCATTATCTGCTACACCTGTTACACCAGGAAAAGCATTATGTGTAGGACTCTTCCAAGTTCTCTCAATTATTCCTGGTATGTCTAGATCTGCTTCTACTATCATTGGTGGTTGGGCATGTGGTATGTCTACTGTAGCCGCTGCTGAGTATTCTTTCTTCCTTGCTATTCCCGTGATGGTAGGTCAAGCTCTTCTTCACTTTATTAAGCTTCTTAAAATGCCTACACCGCTTAATGCGAGTCAGTGGGGAGCCTTAGGCGTAGGATTTATTGTATCCTTTATCGTTGCCTTACTTGTCATTGATGCCTTCTTAAGCTTCCTTAAGAAGAAACCAATGCGTTACTTTGCTTTCTATCGTATTATCTTTGCATTTGTTGTGCTAATTGCCGGTCTATTTGGTCTTCTTGCTATTTAGACAGTACATATTAATAAGTCCCCAAGCAATACCATCTCCATAAAAGAGGCAAGAGCTAACACTTTCTATAAGTGTTAACTCTTGCCTCTCATATTTATTCTAACTATTCTTACTATCTGCTACTCATCTTAGCTATTGGTATCTATATTCTTGCGTCTAAGTTCTTCTATCATCATCTCATATTGTAAATCTCCAAGTCCATATTGAGAAAATGTTGTTAACAATTCCCTTAATAATTCCTTTGTATCTTTATTGATGTTTTTGATAATATATCTACTTATTTCACTTGTTTCATCCCTATACTCTAAATATAACTTAACCATTTGATAGGTAACAGGTAATAGCTCTAGAGCTGGCATTTTGCGCTTACATACTATATCTCTATATCGTTCTAGACTTCCTTCTAATTCAAGCTCATAAGCCTCTGGTAATATTTCATCCATACTTTCGCAAGCCATACACAGCAACAAATCACCTGTATAACTTATTTGTTCTAAAAAACCTATTACTGTTAACATATTGATTTGGCAAAACATATCGTCGCCAAACCATAAGACTATCGTATCAAACTTCTCTTTAAATAGCGGTTCTAATGGTTTGAGTACAATATCTTCATACTGTTCTTTGGTTCCCTTTAAAGACCTTACTCTATTCTTGATAAAGGCCTCACTAAATATGACTTCATCAGCTTCTCCCCAGCACATGGCTTCATTAAATGAGATATATGTACACCCTTCTCGCATTTTACCTTCTCTTTGAAACCGTTCTAACATACAACCGCCATTTAGTATATGTAATACCTTACTAGAGTACTTTGCCTCTACGTCTTCTTGAAGTTTATCAATTACATAAGTAGTGATCATTTTTTCTTTCATCCCTTCATCTGGATTAGTTCCAACATACTTAGAATAGTATCTAGAAATAGGTCTTCTTTTTTGTCTATATTCATAAGGTGAGATGCCATAAAAAGTTGAAAACGCTCTTGAGAATGCTTCTTGAGAGGAGTAGCCATATTGATATGCAATATCTATAATTCTTAAATTGGTATTACATAAGGATTCTGCAGCATATTGCAATCTCTTTTTTAAAATATAACTTTTTATGGAAGTTCCTATGCTCTCCTTAAAACATACTGAACAATAATAAGGTGAATAATTAACATGCTGAGCAACATTTGTTAAAGAAATATGGTCGGTTATATGTTCATCAATATACTTCACCATTTGCCTAATATCCAATTCTTTCATGTCATCCCTCCTCTTTGCTGTATTGTATATAATTTAGACTCATCTTATATGATATTACTTGTGATTATTAATCACTTTATTCAGATTCCTAATATCCAAAAATATTCGGCCCCTCTATTCCCTTTCTCTATCCACTCTGTAATCGTTGCAAAGAATTTATCTACTGATGCATTATCCTCATAATCTGCTCTACATCTTTTCTCAATTTCTTGCCATTCTAAAAGAGTTATCTTTTGATCACCATAGTACGCATACACTTTAAAAATATCATCAAAATACGGGCTAAGTACACCTATTCCATCTTCTTCATCTGCAAAATATAAAGAGTCTTTTGACCAATGTTGCTTAGGATAAGAATGTGCATAGGCTATTTCATAGGTATCTCCACCTATTACTTTATCTAGTGTAAATACTCTTAATTCTACCATTTTATCTTCCCCCTTATTATATTACTAATATAATTTTGCTATCTCTCAATTCGTCCTAAGATATATTTTATAGTAAACATTTCTTTACCACATGGTATCACTTCTGAATCATTTATACAATTACTCATTCTCTAATCTAAATGATTGCACAAAAAAAGGACTGTATTATACAGTCCCTTTACTTTTATTACATCATACCCATTCCGCCCATGCCTGGCATTCCGCCACCTGCTGGCATAGCTGGTTCATCAGATTTGATATCTGCAACGATACATTCTGTTGTAAGGAATGTAGCTGCTACAGATGTTGCATTTTGAAGTGCACTTCTTGTTACTTTAGTTGGGTCAATGATACCACCATCGATCATATTAACATATTCTTCTGTAAGGGCATTGAAACCAACACCTACTTCTGAAGCTTTAACTTTGTCAATGATTACAGCTGCTTCAAGACCTGCATTTGCAACGATTTGACGAAGTGGTGATTCAAGTGCTTTTAAGATAATACGTACACCAGTTTTTTCATCACCTGTTGTTTCTTCAAGAAGTGGTTCTACTGCTTTAATGATGTGGATGTATGTGCTACCACCACCTGCAATGATACCTTCTTCTACAGCTGCACGTGTAGCTGCAAGAGCATCTTCAATACGAAGTTTTCTTTCTTTCATTTCTGTTTCTGTTGCAGCACCAACTTTAATAACTGCTACACCGCCTGCAAGTTTAGCAAGACGTTCTTGAAGTTTTTCACGATCGAAATCTGAAGTTGTTTCTTCGATTTGACGACGGATAAGACCTACTCTATTAGTGATTTCTTCTTTATTTCCAGCACCATCTACGATTACTGTATTTTCTTTTGTAATTTTAACACTTGCAGCACGTCCAAGTTGTGCTACTGTAGCATCTTTAAGATCAAGACCTACTTCTTCAGAAATTACTGTACCACCTGTAAGTGTTGCAATATCTTGAAGCATTTCTTTTCTTCTATCACCAAAACCTGGAGCTTTAACAGCTACACAGTTGAATGTTCCACGAAGTTTGTTTACTACTAATGTAGCAAGTGCTTCACCTTCTACATCTTCTGCAATGATAAGAAGTTTTGCTCCTGATTGAACGATTTGTTCAAGAACTGGTAAAATTTCTTGGATGTTTGTGATTTTCTTATCTGTAATAAGGATGTATGGATTTTCCATTACAGCTTCCATTTTTTCTGTATCTGTAACCATGTAAGCAGATAAGTATCCACGGTCGAATTGCATACCTTCTACAACATCAAGTTCTGTTGTCATAGTTTTTGATTCTTCTACTGTGATAACACCATCGTTTGATACTTTTTCCATAGCATCAGCAATTAAGTTACCTACTTCATCATCACCAGCAGAGATTGCAGCAACTCTTGCAATATGTGTTTTGCTATTTACTGTTTGGCTCATACCTTTGATAGCTTCTACAGCTTTTGCTGTAGCTTGTTGCATACCACGACGAATAATGATTGGGTTTGCACCAGCTGTAATGTTTTTAAGACCTTCTGTAATCATTGCTTGAGCAAGTACTGTAGCTGTTGTTGTACCATCACCAGCAACGTCATTTGTTTTTGTTGCAACTTCTTTTACAAGTTGTGCACCAATGTTTTCAAATGGGTCTTCTAACTCAATTTCTTTAGCAATAGATACACCATCATTTGTAATAAGTGGAGTACCATATGTTTTATCTAATACAACGTTACGACCTTTTGGTCCAAGTGTTACTTTTACTGCGTTCGCTAATTGATCTACACCTGATTGAAGTGATTGTCTTGCTTCCATTCCAAAACGAATTTGTTTTGCCATTTTTAGTACCTCCCTGTGCTCTTTCTATATAATAAAGATTAATTATTCAACGATTGCTAAGATATCGCTTTGTTTAACGATAATATACTCTTCTTTATCTAAAGTTACATCTGTGCCAGCGTATTTTGAATAGATAACTTTGTCGCCTACTTTTACTTGCATTTCAACTTTTTCACCGTCCACGATTCCACCTGGACCTACTGCAATAACTTCAGCTTCTTGTGGTTTTTCTTTAGCGGCACCTGTTAAGATAATACCTGATTGAGTTTTTTCTTCAGCCTCTAAATGTTTAAGTACGACTCTGTCGCCTAATGGTCTTAAATTCATAAAAATACCCTCCTTCTATAGATAAAGTATATGATTTTTTAATTGTTAGCACTCACCTATCTAGAGTGCTAATTACATCTATAATATTATGCCATTCTCTCAAAGATTGCAAGTCTAAATTTAATTATTTTCTAATTTATTTACTACAATTTTTCATCCTTACTATAGCTTTCTTTAATTCTCTTATTGTTTCGTGAATTTTTTATGTTTATATCTATTTTTAATAGATATAACTTCTGTAAAAACATAGGTATTCTGCTAGGTTTTGAATAAAAATCTACTTTTATTAGAAAGGGTAGACCTTATTCTATATTTACATATATGATTAAGCTATCTCATTACTTATTTATATAAGTTGTTCTCTCTACCATAGAAGAAGAGATACTGTTGTGCATAGCCTGCTAAGTCACCATAGTACTCTCTTGCAAAAGTTTGAATCGCCTTTAAAGAGATTTCCTTCCCTTCAAAGTACATACCTTCTATAACACGCTTAATCCATACATCTGTAGGGAACAAATCCATTTTACTGTAGGCAAAAAGTAAAATACAATCGGATACCTTGGGTCCCACTCCCTTAATTTGCATAAGCTTCTCTTTTGCCTCACTGGCAGATAAGACATAGAGTTCATTAAGATCTACTTCACCACTTGTTACTTTCTTGCAAGCATCTACAATATAAGGTGCTCTAAATCCTACCTTACATTCTCTAAGTTCTCCCTCTGTAGCTCTTAAAAGTTGCTCTGGTGTTGGAAAGGTATAGTAAGTCTTATCAGTATCATGGTCATAACCAATCTCATCACCATAGCGTTCTGTAATGTTAGCAATACATTGCTTGATATGAGGAATTGCTTTATTTTGAGAAATGATAAATGAGATAAGCATTTCCCAAGGATCTTGTTTTAATATACGGACACCATAACCAAATTCTATCGCGGCTTTCATATAAGCATCCTTATCAGATAACGTTTTACTTATTCCTTTATAATCCGTATCTAAATCAAAGTATGCTTTCCAAATCTCATCAAACTCACCTACTGTTGTATGATGGATCATAAGATTATTACTACCTGGCTGCTGAACTAACTTAATGCGCTTTTGCTTAGCTATAAGGATATAACTATTTTCATTAATTTGTTCAAACCTAAAAACCTGTCCACTTTCTAATATCTGTCCAATATCAAAACACTCTACTTGTTCTACTATTAGATTACTTACCATCGACTCACATCCTTCAGTAAAATGCTTGAAAATACTTTTCATATTATTACCATTTACTACTCTTTTATCCAAAATAATCTTTTTTAAATTTGACTTTAATATTCTTAATAAGTCTATTCAATATGTTATAATAGGGCTATACCCTAAATACCATATAGAGTTGAGTTCTAGAGCAGATTAATATACTTACTTCACTCAAACTCTGTTTATTATACTATGATAGGAGACCTTTATGAAAGATAACCTTTATACCATACCTCTAACAGATGCTTTTACTGCTCATGATGAGTGCCCTTTTTGCTTTATTCATCGTACTCTTGAACAAGATGCCATTAGCTTTACTCTAGGTGCCTCTTATATGGAAGATGATATACGTGCTGAAACAGATCACCTAGGCTTTTGCAAAGACCATTATAAAAAACTTTATGACTATGGTAACCGTTTAGGTCTAGCTTTTATTTTGCATACTCATTATCAAAAGCTCGAAAAAGATTTAGATAAGCTTCTTAGTAGCACTGAGCTGCCAAGCCCTGGTTTCTTTGAACGTATGAAACGTTCGACGCCAGCTTCTTCACCTACTACAGATTCTTTACACAAACAATTAGATAGTTGCTATATCTGTGAACGTATTGACCGTAACTTTACACGTTATATGGAAACTTTCTTCCACCTTTTACAAACGAACGATGAGTTTAAAGCACTCTTCTTAAATAGTAAGGGGATGTGTCTAGAGCATTTCACTATGCTTCTTGAAATGGCACCTTCACAATTAAAAGGAGAAAATAAAACATTCTTCTTAGAAACAAGTAAAAAAATGATGAAAGAAAATCTTAAGCGTATTGAAGATGAAATTGGTTGGTTTATCGACAAAAACGACTACCGTAATGCATCTGCTCCATGGAAAAACTCACAAGATGCCCTTCCTCGCGGTATTCAGAAGCTAGCTGGCATTTATGTACAAGATGAGCCTTTCAAAAAAGCACATTAAATGCTTCTATAAAATAATCCCTAGTTACACTTCTATATAGACCTGTAACTAGGGAATTTTTCATTTACCTGCTTATTTTGTTTGGTAATGTCTAGAAGCAAATCTCCATGTGTCTTCACACATTTCATCGATATTTTTCTTAGCTTCCCAACCTAATAATTCTTTTGCTTTTGCAGCATCAGCATAACATGTACCGATGTCACCTGCACGTCTTGGAGAAATTTGATAATTTACTGGGTGTCCACAAGCTTTTTCAAAAGCTTTAACTACTTGAAGTACGCTGTAGCCATTACCTGTACCTAAGTTAATTGCTTCTACACCTGTGTGTTTGATTGCATAGTCTACTGCCGCAATATGGCCTGCTGCAAGGTCACATACGTGGATGTAATCTCTTACACCTGTACCATCTACTGTTTCGTAGTCATCTCCAAATACACTAAGTTTTTCAAGTTTGCCTACTGCTACTTGAGCAATATAAGGAAGTAAGTTATTTGGAATACCATTTGGATCTTCCCCGATTAAACCTGACTCATGTGCACCGATTGGGTTGAAGTAACGAAGTAATACAACACTCCAATCTTTGTCTGCTACATTAAGATCTGAAAGAATCATTTCTGTCATAAGTTTAGTACTTCCATAAGGGTTAGTTGTACTAAGTGGCATTGTTTCTACGAATGGTGCTTCGTTGTTCATGCCGTATACTGTAGCTGAAGATGAGAATACGATTTTTTTACAATCATATTTTTGCATCATTTTACAAAGAATTAATGTACCTGTAAGGTTATTGTGATAGTAAGTTAAAGGAATTTGTACTGATTCTCCTACTGCTTTAAGACCTGCAAAGTGGATAACTGCATCAATTTTATTTTCTTTAAATACTTGTTCTGTTGCTTCTTCATCTAATAAGTCTGCTTTGTAGAAGGCTGGACGTTTACCTGCAAGTTGTTCGATATAGTCTAATACTTCTACTTTTGAATTACATAAGTTATCTAAGATTACAACATCATATCCTGCTTCAATAAGTTGTATTGTTGTATGACTTCCGATATAACCCATACCACCTGTTACGAGAATTGCCATTTGATTCACTCCTTAAGTTTACATGAATTTTTTAATGATATTTTCTAGTTGTTCCCATTGTGCTTCCATATCTTGAACTAATTTAAATTGTGTTCTTGCACGATCTAAATTATGGTTTTCTCTATGAATTTTGAAGTAATGGTCCCCTTCAAGGTAGTCCGTTAAGAAACGCATACCACATTCTAATGTCATTACTTTTGATCCTACTAATAATGAATAGATTTCTTCTTTATCAAAGCTATCTCCAACTGCTTCTAAGAATCCTTTTGTAAAGGCTTCAAAGCGATCAGGCATAAATCTAATAAGGCTTAAATCTCTTTCATCTTCTTCTCCAGAAGTTGCACCTGTACGGATACAATCACCAAAATCATAAGCTGCAAGACCTGGCATAACTGTATCTAAGTCAATTACACAAATACCTTCATGTGTTGTTTCATCTACCATAACGTTATTAATTTTTGTATCGTTATGTGTAACACGAAGTGGTAATTTGCCCGCTTCATATAAATCTAACAGTCTTTCTGTATCTGCTTTATGATCAAGCACAAATTGAATTTCATCTTTTACAAATTCACTACGTCCAAGTGCATCTTTTTCATAAGCTGCCATAAAGTTTTTGAAACGATTCTTTGTGTTATGGAAATAAGGAATTGTTTCATATAAACTTGATGCATCAAAATCTGTTAAAAGCTTTTGGAATGTACCAAATGTCTTTGCACAGTTATAGAAAATTTCATTACTTGGAACTACATCATAAGATACTGAATCTGTGATGAATGCGTATGCTCTCCAATAGTAGCCTACTTCATCTTGAACGTAAGTTTTATTTTCTACAGTTGGAATTAATGTAAGTACCTCGCGAGATACATCTCCACCTGTTGCTTCGATTTTTGCACGTACATGATTACATACTTTCTCAATATTCTCCATAAGTTCTATAGGTTGTTTAAAAATATGGTGATTGATACGCTGAAGAATGTATCTTGTGCCATCTTCCATTGTTACTAAATAAGTATCATTGATATGCCCATTTCCTGTTGGTTCTGCACCCTTAACAGTACCTTCAAATTTAAATTTACTTACCATTTGATTAAGAACTTCTGATGTGACTTCTACTTTCATACTATCTCTCCTCCCAAAGTTTTAAAGGATAAATGCCTTGTGCTTGGAAACCTTGGATAGCTGCTACTACAACTGGTTTATCTTCTTTGTAAGTTACACCATACCATTTATCCTTTGAGTGTAATACGGTTACGGTAGCTTGATCCTTTTGAATAAGTGCATCCACTACAGAAGGTAAGAAGAATTCTGATTTAAGAGGATTATTTGTAAGCTCTCTATCTAAGAACTTTATAAACTCTTCTTCTAAAGTATTAAATATACTTGGTGTAAATCCCCATAAATTCATAGATACAATAGAATCTTTATCTACTGGTGTCCAAGTCTCACCTTCTAAAAATTGTGATTGCCCTTCATGATAAGCAATGTGTGTACGTTCACAAATAGATTCAAGTTGGTCCCCTATACAGCTACAAACCCCTCTCGCTACATGACCGTGCTCTGTAAGTGTATTACTTAATGTATATCCTACCATTGCATAGCGGTATTTGTCATCATCTTCTGCTTCTAATAAGAAATTATAGATTTTCTTAAAGGCTTCTGGTCCATAGTAATCATCTGCATTAATAACTGCAAAAGGTTGATCTACCTTTTCTTTACAAGAAAGAATAGCATGACCTGTTCCCCATGGTTTTGTACGCTCACTTGGTGCACTATAACCTGCAGGTATATTTTCTAAATCTTGATAAACATATTCTGTCTCTATGTATTTTTCAATACGATCTCCGATAGCTTCTCTAAATGCTTCTTCATCTACTTTTTTAATAATAAATACAATTTTTTTAAATCCAGCCTGAATAGCATCAAAAATAGAAAAATCAATAATAAGTTCTTTGTGTGCTCCTACTGGATCAATTTGTTTTAATCCTCCATAACGACTTCCCATCCCTGCTGCCATGATTACTAAAATAGGTTGTTTTTCCATTGTTTCTTCCTCCCTTGGTATACTTTAAAGTATTGCTTTTTCTGGACATCCTACAATAAGCTTAGTCCCATCTGAATAACCTTCTGGTCTATCTTTGAGCTCTTGAATGAGAATATTACGTAATTGTCCTATTCTTTCTTGATACTCAGGTGTATCTATATGATTAACCACTTCATGTGGGTCATCTTTTAAATCAAAAAACTGTTCTTTGCCTGATTGGGTATACCAAATATATTTATCACTTTCTGTGACGATATATTGATTCCCCATATGACCACCTGAATGCTCACCATGAATATAAGTTCTCCAGGATGTCTTACTTTCTTTTACCTTGTCTTTAGGTTGTATTCTGACACTTTTTCCATCTACACTATCTGGAATATCCGCTCCAGCAAAATCAAGTAATGTTGGCATTACATCTCTTAGTTCAACTAAGTTAGTCGTAACTTCACCATTTCTTGGTACAAGCCAATCTGATCCTGATAAGATAAATGGTACTTTAATGCTTCCTTGATAAGGTCTTGTTTTTCTAAACATATGATGATCGCCTAATAATTCACCATGATCCGATACAAATAAGATTATCGTATTATCATAAATTTGCTCTTCTATTAAGGCTTGAATCAATCTACCTATTTGATGATCGATATGGGTAATACATGCATAATATCCTACTTGTGCCTGCCTTAATAATTCTGGATCGGCAATACCTTCTGAAGAATCATACACTCTTCCCCATTTCTTATAGCTTTCTTGATCTGCCCATTCTCCTACATATGGTGTGGCTAGTTTTTTATCTTTATACATATCGAAATAACATTGTGGTGCATCAAATGGTGGATGTGGGCGTACAAATGAAGTCATTAAGAAGAATGGTTTTTGACGGTCTCTCCTTCTTAAGAAATCCAATGAACGATTGATTACCCAATTGGTTGGGTGAAGCTGTTCATCATACATCCAAGGTCTTGCTACCCATGAATTACATTCAATACCTGTATCTATTATGTCACAAGAAATACCTTTTTCTTCTTTTAACCAATAAAGATAATCATCTGCTACTTTTTGATTTTCATAATAAGGTGTTGATGCATAACGGTTATGATGTAAATATCCGTCATGTAATTCTATATGATGAAATCCTAGTAAATTTCTTAATGGACTCACATGCATCTTTCCGACACATTGAGTATAATAACCCGCTTTTGAAAGTTCTCCTGCTAAAGTATGTTCATAATCCCATGTTACTCCATCTTGATAGCCTACACGCTTATGATTTTCCTGAGACATTCCAGTCATAAGTGCTGCTCTAGCTGGTATACATGTTGGACATGCACTATAAGCATTCTCAAACAATATCCCCCTCTGAGCTAAACTATCGATGTAAGGTGTTTTAACATCTGGATGTCCTGCTATCCCTAGACAATCACCCCGGTGCTGGTCATCTACTATTAGTATAATATTAGGTCTTGTCATTTCATTCCCTCTCTCAAATTGATCTGAACTTACCTTTACTAAAGGAGGATTTGTTTTTTTACTTTCATCCTCTCTTATATTATAGTTGAATTAATCTGAAATTACTACTCATTAAGTAAATTTTTTTTCATTTTTTTAGTGTTTTTTACTTATATGTAAAATAAGGTATGAAAGTCTCCTTTCATACCTTATTTATCAAAACTAATTTATTCTATAATTGTTATAAAGCTATCTAGAATCTTAGACATTTCAGCACGAGTTACTAGCTCCTCTAAACCTAAGGTGCCATCTGGATAACCACTTATAAGTTTGTTTTGAATTGCCCAAGCTACTTGTTCTTTTGCCCATTCTGGTACTTTATCACCATCTTTAAAGTTTCCTAAAATTACTTCTGTATCTACTTTTTCATATAAGCCCAAGTAATCTAATGTTCTTACTAAGCTTACAATTGTTTCTGCCCTACTAATAGAAGCATTGGGTTTGAAAGTTTGGTCAGGATATCCTGTTATAATACCTAAAGTTGCAACCGTATTAATCGCATCTTGATACCATGCATCTTTTACAATATCAGTATAAGTTGATTCTTTAGTCTCAACTTCACCTACTATACGATTAATAACCATGGCCATCTCCGCACGACTGAGCTGTTCATTTGGCATAAATTTAGATTCTGTTTTTCCTACCATAAGTCCTCTCATAATAACCTTTTCAATACTTGATTGAGCCCAATGTGAAGAAATATCAGTAATAAGAGCAGCATTACCTGGCACTAGTTGATCAAGAGCATGTTGTGGTTTAGTAGGTTCTACTTCTGGTTTAGATTCTTCTGGTTTTGTAATATTGCTACCACCACCGTTGTTATCTCCACCATTGTTGTCATCCCCACCATTATTGTCATCTCCACCACCATTGTTGTCATCCCCACCACCATTATTATCTTCATCAAATATTGGATAATCTGGTAATGTTGGCTCTTCCACTTTATGATTTTCACTATAAATTGCTACATTATCAATCATAAGTGTGTTAAGTGCTGTAGAAGTTGATCCTCCTGCACCATTTGGCATACCATTTGGTGTAGATACTGTAATATATACGCCTTCTTCATCTGGTGTTGTGAATGTAAGGCTTACCTTTTCTACACTTGGGTCATGATTCTTATTACCACCATTCTCTCCATTACCTAATGTACTAGGTTTTAATGTTTCTGTACCTAATACAGTGCCACTCTTAGTTTTAGCAGAGAATGTATATGGATATCTTTCATCTGCTGACAATGTCTCACCTTTTGTTTCAGCAAACAGTGTGTAATCGAATTCTACTGTATATTCAGTATTAGGTTGGAAAGTAACATGTGATGGATAAGTAATAATAACTTCTCCAGTCTTATTATCAGATACCTTAAGTGACCATTGCCCGTCAAATGCATAGCTCTTAATTTGTCGACCTTCTGGATCCTTCTGAGCAAGGTGAACTTTAGATGCTCCTCCATTTAGAGCATATTCAAATACACCCCATCCTTCATCAACATTTTCGAAGTCTTCAAAGTAAATAGCTCCATCCTTATTACGATCTGTATTTCCTGGTTGTTCGAAAATACGAACATCATCAATAATAGCTATGCTTTCTTCTTCAGCTGCTGGTAAATGTAAATAAAGCTGAGCATTAGTTACACCTTCAGGTACTACTACATCGAAACGAATACGTTGATAATTTTTTCCTGTATATTTATGATCTTTAACTTTATTATTGATTGTATTATCATCAATATCTGCAACATACACTTTATCATCCATAAGCATACCTAATTCTACAAGTCTATCAGAATTTACCCATGCAGAAATTGTATAAGTTTTACCCGCTTCTAAACCTGTAACCTCTTGAGCAATAAGTGCATCTTCTTTACCTGTTACTTTAAGTTTATTATCATAAAGCTCTGTTTCTTCCATTCTGATCATTTGAATATGATCTGTACTATCTGCTTTTGAAAGTTTTTGCCAGCTTCCTTTGCCATCACCAAATTTCAGACTATTAAATCCTGGATCTTTTACAAGACTACCTTCACCCCATTCAGTTGTTTGAGGTAACCCATTTATATCTGTCGCATTATCTTCAATGATATATGGTACTTGTGCTGGTAAATCAAGTGTTACTTGATGATTAGATACACTTACTGTCTTCACAAACTCACGACCTGTAGAAGTAAGTTCATATACATAAACTTCATTTACATCATTCCAACTATTTGGAAGTGTCCAAGTTGTTTCTCCACCATCATTGTTCCAATAATAAATCTTATCTTCTTCAATTGGGTTCCAAGGAATGAACACAGTTGATTTACATCTTGTTGGATCTTCTGTCATGATTGCAATACGATTTTTGTCTTTACTATATAAGTTAATACTTCCATTTTCACGTACTACATAACTTCCATTTTCAAAATCTACTCTATCCTCTGCCATCTTTACAATTGGTGAATACTGCATATATTTAGTTGGAAGGTTTTGGTTATAGAAGATTTCTACACCTTCAAACATATTTGTTACACCACGCCATGAAGCTACTCCTGGCATTTGCATACCTTTTAGTAACTCATCTGGATTAAATGCATCTTTATAACCATTGTAAAGGAAGCGATAAATATCTGAACTTAAACCTGATCCTGGATAATAAAGGTCTGTGCCCCAATGTGTAAATACTTGATTACCTTCAAATGGCCCGCAGAACTCTGTTGCTACTGTCCAATTACGGTTAAGTAATTCAGCAAATTTTTGTGAATGATAATCTGAACGATAGTATACATCTACATAAGTAAAATCTAATGTAGGTACTGCTTCAGCTAGCTCATCTAATCTACGTTCAAGTTCACCTGATTGTAAATCTTTCATTTGGTCAACATGATAAGATGCATCTAACCACGCCCATCCATGATCTAATTTACCAAGCTCTCCTCCTTGAAGATTTTCAAGCTTAGTACTTACTGCATCCAACATATACTCTGTTGCATTGATATGAATACCTGTCTTAACATTATAATTATCTCCAGCTTCACCTAAGATATTAAAATCTTTTGCTCCGCCTTGACGAATACCTACGCCTGCATAATCTGGATGTGAATCATCATGGCCTTCTCCTTGATAACCTTTGTTAAGGATCATTTGGCCAAATCCATCATAATAATGACTAAGTAATTTACTATTATCTAAAACACGTAAGAATGGATTTGATGTTGAACTTGTAAAGTTCATTGCGATCCACCATACTTGGTCCTTGATATCTTCTGAACCTTTTGGTATTGGCATAATTTCTCTAAAGAGAATAGCCGCATCTTGCCAATCTAGTTGATTATCATTATTTTGCTCTGCTCCAATGATAATGCGTGCTGATGGAAGCGCTTCAGTTTGATCATTATTTGCAAATACACTTTCACGATATCTATAGGTAAATGGACCATTTGCAAAACTCATATTGTCATAAATACCATCTTTGGTTAAAACAATCCTATCAGATGGAGTAATCACATTATTCTCAATAGCTGCTGCATAATTATTGTTATAGATTAAAGGATAAGTAACTTTTTCAGTTTTTACTTCATAAGGTACTACACCACTCATATCCCCAAATACTTCACTAATACCGCTACTACCACCTTGAGCCTTAATTGCTCCATAGCCTGCACCTTCACCTGATACAGTAATTAAGTTTTGTCCTACAAATTCCACAGTTTCTACATTTTCTGTTTCATGTAACTCTCTAATTGCAGTCACTTTATACTCTATAATATTGCGATCTTGTGCATTCGTATTATTCGTATATTTTGGATCTTTTGAATTACCATCTTGTGTAAGAGCAATCGTTACATCGATTTCGGCAAATGGGATAGCTCTACCTGTTTCATCTTTTTTCTCAAATGCTAATGTATAGTCAATTTGGCTTTCCCCTTCTGTGCATACTACTGAAGATGGATAATATACTCTATTATTAATTGCTACAGCACTTACAAACTTTTCTTGGCCTATAAAAGCTGTCTTACCATCTAATTTGTATTCCATAATACGTGGGAATGCTGAATCTACTACAACTTCCATCTCCCCTAATGTAAGTGGAATATCTTTTGCATCAGTTGGTCTAGCTGGTTGCATTCCAACTTTAGCTGCTGCTTCTTGAATTTCAATATTATCTAAAATAACTGTATGATTTTTTAAGCCAATACCTGTACTATACCATGATAAGAATCCAAATTGACCTTTCATATCAAGGAACTTACCGTCTGAACCACCTTGCATTTCAGGTGTACCACTATATTGTTCTACACCATCAATCATCACTTTAAGAGCTGGTCCTTCCATCTCTACTTGTAATTTGTAGGTTGTATTTGGTTCTAATTCCATACTAAAGAGTTCCTTACTCCAACCTGCATTATTTTGAATAAACCATTTATGTGTACCGTTATAACTTTCATAAGCTAAACTAGTATATGTTTTAGCTTGAACATCTCC
Source organism: Niameybacter massiliensis (assembly GCF_001282685.1). Classification (GTDB taxonomy): domain Bacteria; phylum Bacillota; class Clostridia; order Lachnospirales; family Cellulosilyticaceae; genus Holtiella; species Holtiella tumoricola. Next base: position 1,781,260 of record NZ_LN875035.1, read on the forward strand.
ACGTAGAATGATACCAAATGGATTTGGTACAACATCTGTAGTTGTAAGGTCTACTGATATGGTTCCATTTTGGATACTTGGTGAATTCATATCCATATAAGCAATTCGTGAGCTTGTTAAATCTTTTGTATTGATTTGGTATTTAGCATCATCATCAACATCAATAATACTAGCTATTACTTTTTCTCTATCACTATCATTCATAGTTTTCCAATCTACTAATTCTGCATTAGAGAAATTTTGAATGTAGTGGGCTGTTTCATTTGATTCACTTACTGTAAAGTTAATATTATAGCGTCCTACTGTTTCTTTATCTTCAGCTGTTATAACAATCTCAGCTTTTGCTTTACCATCTGCTACTGGAACTTTTACATATCTATTTGCCTTAGCATTTTGTACAACTTCAACTTCTTGCCCATTTACGGTTACAGTTGCATAAGTACTTTCTGGCACTGCCACAATATCTACTTCTGTTGTTCCCATAGGAAGTACTACATTGTAGTCTGTTTTTCCTGCTGTAAGTGCTAAACTTTCATTATTATAAAGTACTGTTTTGAGTACTACATTTTTATCTGCAGCACGTTTTGCAAAGTTAAATGTATAATCTTTTGTCACTGTTCCATCTTGTGAAGTAACTTGAATACCTATTCTACCTTCTGTAGTAGAAATTGTTTTAATACCTACTTGTGACTCTGTATTACGTGTATTTACACGTACCTTAGGTATTCTTGTTTCAAATGGATCTAAGGTAATATTATAATCTGTAACATCTGGATTCATAGAAATTTCTTTCCATGTCTTTCCTTCGTCTAAACTGTACTCTGCCATTGTGATTTCTGCACTTGTACCTAATGGTATTGGCTCATAAACAAACACTTCTGTTAAAGCTGCAATTTCATGTGCTGCTGTTGGACAGAATTGTACATATTTAACATTATCAGGAATATTTAACTCTATTGTTTGAGGTGCTTTTGTTGCTGTATATGGTGTATCTAGTTCTCCAACTTTATACAATCTAAGATTTGCTGGATCATTTCCTGCCCATACTTCGTATGCTGTTACCCCACCATTTTTATGATCCTGTCTGAAGTGAATCGTCATGGATTGAACTGGCTGTGGTTTATCTAATTCTAAAAGAAGAGTTGGTTTTGAATAACCTTGTGCAGGTGTGTAAGCTTGCCATTTAGTATTAAAATTACCATCTTTAGCTTTATCAGGTGTATCATTACCATAATGTGAACCTGTTCCTGATACCCCTATAACTTCAATTTCTGGTCCTCTTTGTGAGAGTTCACTTATACTGAACGTATAGTCTTGTTTGGTTTCATCTGTTGCAGTAACTGTAACTGTATAGGTGTTACCTAACTTTACTGGTGCTGATACTTTTGCTGTTGGAGAATTTGCCTCTACATAAAGCTTTACATCCCCTTCAGATATTACAAAAGGTACTTGGTAAGTAAAACTTGTTTTCCCAAATCCTACTTCAAACTCTTGAGTAACTCCTTTTACATCTACTGCTGCATAACGAAGTGTTGTATCACTTTCTTCTTTTGCATCTACATAAACACCTAAATCAGCTATACCTGCAGTGTCTCCTACTCCTGATTTAATATGTAACTTAACATATTTCCCTTCTACTGCTTGATCTAATAAAATACTTTGTGCTGGTCTATTTAAACCACCTGTAGATGGTAATTCACCTACCTTTACAGGGCTTCCCATATGATCTTTATCATTACTTATATAAAGTTCATAGCTCTTTATACCACCATTGTTAGAATCATTTTGAATTGGAAGTAAAGCAAGTTCTTTAATATCATAACTTTTATCAAGTTCAAAACTAAAATATGTACCAAGCCCTGCTCCTACTGCTCCATCTGCTGATTTCCAGTAAGTATTGTTATTACCATCAACAGCTAAATTAGCTGTGTGATTGCCATCTACACTATCTGCTTTGATATCAATGATAGTTTCTGAACTAAGCTTAGTACGTCCTGCTTGCTCATTTTGATTAACTAACTCTGATGAATAGATAGTCATATCTTTTAATGATAAGTTTTCACTTACTCCTGATTTTGCTACAAAACGTATGATTTTTACGTCTTCAATAGATGTTTCAAATTCAATTGTCTGAGTCTCTACTTCATTATCTAATGTACCTTCTTTAACCTTTGCTAATGTTCCTAAGGATGAACCCATATAGACTTCATACTCTCTCACTGATCCATTAAAATCACCTGCATCAGCTTTAAGATTAGGCATAATTTCAATACGTTTAATAGATTTCTTTTCTTTCAATTCTACTGTTAGTGTAACAGGTTCCTCTATATTATTAATTGAAAGTGCTGCATCAGTTGTCACTTCAGGTTTTGCTAAAGTAAGCGCTGCGCCCGTTGTTTGCCACACTGTTCCTAAGTTGTTGTCAAATAACATACTTCCACTATAGTCTTTACCTTCATATTCCCCAGATGGATTTTTCCATTCATTACTTGTTTCAACTGAAAGAATGTCATCTCTTGTTAAAGGATTAATAACATACTCTCCTTCAATGACATAAGGTTTAATCGGTGATGCCACAATACCTGTGAGTTGTGAAGCAAGTACAGATGCTATCGCTACTCCACCCAATAATTTCTGATAATTCTTTTTCATAAATTACCTCCTCAAATTTTTGTGTTATCCTTTTAATCCTCCAATACTAAGCCCAGATGTTAATCGTTTTTGTACAAGTGCATAGAAGATCATAGTTGGTACCATTACGATTACAAGCCCTGCAAACATTGCACCCCAGTCTGTAGCATACTTTTGAACTTCCATTAAGTTCTTAAGTCCTACTGGCAATGTATAGTTGTCTGGTTTAAGTACAGTTAATGCCATAATATATTCATTCCAATATGCCATAAAAGCAAATACCCCTATTGTTACAAAGCCTGGTTTTGACATTGGAATAATTACCTTGAATAAAGTTCCCCAATAACCACATCCGTCAATCTGCGCTGCTTCTTCGTACTCCTTTGGAATACCTTGCATAAATCCAGTAAGAAGATAGGTATTAAACGGCATAGTCGTTGCTGCATATACAAAACATAAAACCCATAATTTATTTAATCCACCTAAATCTTTTAATATCATAAAGATTGGAACAACGATATAGTTAGAACTAATGAATAGTCCTGCCATAAAGAGCATAACAATCCATTTGTTTAATTTAAATTCAAATCGTGATAAAGCATATGCTACCGGCACTATTAGGATAAATAATAAGATCAATGACCCTAATGTAACGCCTATAGAGTTAAGGAAGTAACTCCCCATATTTGCTTTTTCAATAGCATTCTCATAGTTTTGCCAATTAAGTGTACTTGGAAGTGCCCAAGGATTTTTGAGGAATTCTGCACTTGTTTTGAAAGACGTATAGATTACCCAAGTAATAGGCAATATGACAAGTACACTTGTTATAATAAGTACACATCGAAGTAATGTGTTATTTAAAATTCTCCCCAAGTTATGATTGTTTTTCTTTTCCATAAGGTCACCTCCTATGCCCCTTTATTTTTAGTTAAAAGATTACTGATGATTGCAAGTGTAAAGGCGATTACAAAGATAATTACTGCAATTGCCATTGCATATCCAAAGTTTGAATTTGTAAATGCCTGTCTGTACATATATGTAAGAAGTACTTCTGACTGGCTATTAGGTCCACCATCTGTCATAACATTTACAAATAAGAAACTCATATTAAGTGTAGAAGTAATGAAGAACACCATAGTTACACGAATGATACTCCAGATCATTGGAATGGTAATTTTAAAGAATTGTGTCGCTTTACCTGCACCATCAATATCTGCTGCTTCATATAACTCTGGTGAGATACCATCCATGCCAGCCATATACATAACCATATAGTAACCAACTGCTTGCCATACCATAGCAATTGCTATTGCCCACAGTACCGTGCTACCTGATCCTAACCATGGTTTGGCTAGATTATCTAGTCCTATCCCTCTTAATAATGAATTTAAGATTCCTGTATTCGGTTCATAAATATTACTAAAAAGTACACCAATAACTACGATAGATAGAACATTAGGGAAGAAGAAAAGTACACGGTAGAAATTCTTCTCCTTAAGTTTTGTTTGCGTAAGTGCTGCTGCAAAAAATAAAGATAAAAACATTGTAATAATCGTACATACAAGTAATAAGAATAATGTGTTTTTAAGTGCTAACCAAAATTTTGGATCATTAAATAGCCTGATAAAGTTATCAAATCCTACAAAAGTCTTAGTTGGTGATAATCCACTCCATTGAAAAAGAGAGGTTTTAAATACATCAAACGTTGGATAAATCACAAATAAAGTGTAGAGGCATAACGCAGGTATTAATGATAGCGCAATGGCTATGTTATTGCGGGTACGTTGTTTTTTAGGCATAAGCTTTTTTAGACTGATCATATCGCTATCTCCTCCATCGAATTTCTGTATTTTGGGCAAAAAAAGGAGAGGTGGTAAAAAAACATACCTCTCCCGTCATTTGCGCCTTCTAGTTTTACTATTTTACTACATAATCTCTAACTGAATCAGATACACTTTCCATATGTGCTGCCCACTGTGTTCCTGTCATTTCACCGTTCATTACAGATGCAACTTGACCAAATAATTCACTTCTTGGGCTAATTTCTGTACCTTGAACACTACCAAATCTTAAGATAGATGGTTCATAGCCTTGGTCAAATAATTTGTATGTTTCATAAGTTGCTGGTGATACAACATCTTTAAGTTGTTCTGCTGCATCTTTTACTGGTGGGATACCTTTAGCATTTTGCGCATTAAGTGCAATTGCTTCATCTGAGTATTGGAATTTTAAGAATTCCTTTGCAAGGTCTACATTATCAGATGCTGCTGGAATAAACATTTCTTCCACTGTAGTAAATACATATTTTGTATCATTTTTATCAAATACTGGTGCAGCTGTGAATCCCCATTCAAATCCATCTTCTCTTGGAGAATCTGCCATTTCACCTTCTAACCAACTACCACATGGAATGAAAAGAGCATCTCCTTTTAACCATTGTTGTTGAGCTTGTGTATGACTAAGTGCTACTGTACCATCCATTAAGTAACCACCTGTTGCAATCTGAGCAACTTTGTCCATAGCTTCTACAATACCTGGTTGTTCCCAAGCACCATCTTCATAGTTAAGTGCTTTGATAAAGTTATCTGGACCAACTTTAGCTGTAATAGCTGGTAAAAGTACAGCTTCTAAGTAACCTGGTGCAAGACCTTGGTATGTAAAGAGTGAACGGCCCGCTTCTTTTGCTTTATCTCCAAGAGCAAAGAATTCATCCCACGTTACTGGTACATCCCAATTATTTTGTTCGAATACTGTTTTATTATAGAAAAGACCTGTTGTTGAGTAATAAAGTGGTGCTAAATAAACTTTACCATCTCCATAAGGTTGAGTTGCTACGTTATCAATAAACCCTGGTAACATTTTATCTTTAATCTCAGAATCTGCAAATACATCTGAAAGATCTGCTAAAAGTTTATCTTTTACTAATGCATCTGTAATACCTGATTTATTAGTTGATGGTAAGTAGATAAAGTCTGGTGCATTACCTGATAATAAGTCTGGACGAATAATTTCACCAATTTCAGGGTTTGCATTTACTACTACATCTACATTTGGATTTTGTTTTTCGAAAGCTTCTGCTACTGCATCCCAGTATGCTCTACCATATCCACCTTCAAATACTGCAATATCTAATACTTGTTTTTCTGCTGAATCTGTTGGCTCTTCTGTTTTTGGAGCTTCCTGAGTTGTTTGTGTATCTGGAGTTTGACTTGGTGTCTCTGGTTGTGCCGTACTTGAACATCCTGTAAACATTGATCCCATAACTGCTGTTGCCATTAAAGTTGCAATAAATTTTCTTTTCACAGTAATTTCCTCCTTAGATGAAGCTGTTTCGCTTTTCTAGTTAAATTATAGTAGACAATAGTTTAAATTTAAATAAACTTTATTTACTAACTTTTGTATATTTTTTACACTAAAATTTACCCTAATTTTAACTATTTGTACATTTTTTATACTCTTTCGGATTTACACCAAAGTATTTATTAAACATCCTATTAAAATAAGATTGTTCCTCAAATCCTAGTGCATAAGCCACGTCTTTGACAATCATATTCTTCTCCCCTAAAAGTTCCTTGGCTTTCTCCATTTTACGTATATTAATATAATTGATAATATTCATGCCTGTTTCATTCTTAAACATCCTACTTATATAGCTCTCATTCATATTTACTTGGCTTGCTATAGAGGCTAAAGTAATCTTTTCCCCAATATGCCCTTCTACATAATCCATGATTTCTACAATCTCTTTGCGATAATGTTTATCTCTCACCTGTTCCATATAAGTACAAATAGTATAAATAAGTTCATTAATCAATCCGTGATATTCCTCTAATAAGGTACTCTTTCTATATTTATCAATAATATTTTCTAAGTGTTCCTTATTTTTATCTAAGTAAATACCATAGTCTAATATAAACCGATGTAAGATATTATTTAGAATCTGCTCTACTTGTTTTTGCGGAATATAGTATTCTCTTAACTTCTCTATATAAGCTTCTAACGTATGTACTGCTTCTGCATAACTTCCCTTTTTCATAGCATTATGTAATTGCTTTTCATAGATACTTTTATCTTTAAATTTATAGTCTTTAAGCCCATGAACTTTTTCTTCTTTTAATACATCTTGATACCCACAGTAAAAGGCCATTCCTGCAACCTGCCTACATTTTTCTATAGAGTCTACTAGATCATGTGTTGTATAAATTGGTCGTCCAACTACACTTATAACCTTAATATTTGTATATAACTTAATTAAATTTTGTATCTGTAAACTGATTTTAAGTACCTCTGGATGGCTGATTTCACTTACTGTTGGTAAACTATATAAACACCAATCCCCCTCAAATATTAAAAAAGGTTTGCCTCTCTTAGGTAGAACCTCAGATATAATATTTTGTATAGCTGTACTATAATCTTTAAGTGTTCTATCCATATTTCTTTCTTGTTCAAACTTACTTTTGATATGTTTAATTACTAAAAATTGATAGCTCTTTCCAAATGCTGCTACTGGTGGTGTAAAGGTTGTATCTTTTAGTACCTTGAGAATAATTTCTTTTATAAGTTCTTGTTCTTTTTGCTTCCCTTCTTGGTCTACTTCTTGTGTCTTAGCTATCCTTTTCTTCAACTTAGGCTGTACAGCTTCTAAGGCCTGAGTAAGTTCAGAAGAACGTAATGTTCCTTTTAATAAATAATCATGTACACCATATCTAAGGCACTCACGTGTTAAGTCAAATTCGCCATAACTCGTAAGCATAATAACTTGTCCTTCAAACTCTCTCTCCTTAAGTACCTTCACCAGCTGTATACCATCCATCTTAGGCATCTTAATATCTGTTATAACCAAATCAATTTCTTGATTTTCTATAACCTCTAGGGCCTGCTCTCCATCACTTACAATGTCTGCTACCCTAAATCCATAAGCTTCCCAATCTATAATCGTTCTCATACCTATACGAATAATCTTCTCATCATCTACTATTAATACGTTATACATTTAAACCTCCCCCAGTTTTGGTATATATAGTTTAACCTGTGTACCTTCTCCTATTTGACTGTTGATTTGTACGCCATATGGTTCTCCAAAGTTAATACGTATACGATCAATAACATTATTAATACCTATACCTGATAATCTAATATCCTTTCCTTCACTACCCTCCATCTGTGTGATATCAAAGCCTTTACCATCATCATTTACTTCAATAAATAGACCCTCTTTTTCTTCTTTAATACTTATACTAATTGTCAATAAACTTTCATCTAAGCGAATACCATGAATAATAGCATTCTCAACGATAGGTTGTAAAATAAATTTTAATGTATTATAGTTCATTAATCCTTTATCTACATGTAGATCTAATTTAAAAGAATCTCCATAACGTAGTTTCTGAATAAGTATGTAGTTCTTAACATTTTCTAGCTCATTTGCAATGGTTATGTACTGTGCTTTTTGAATAATCGTATTTTTTAATAGGTCAGAAAGTGCTAAAATACCTTCACTTACGCTATCTGCACCACTCATCATAGCAATCCATCTTAGAGAATTTAATGTATTAAATAGGAAATGAGGGTTAATCTGAGCTTGTAGCATATTTAACTCTAGTTCTCTACGCTCTTTTTCATCCCTTGCAATCTTCTGAATCATCTCATGCATCTCATTAGTAATCTGGACATAGTTTCTTCCCAGCATCCCTAGTTCATCAGGACTATCATCTATATAAACTGTATTAAACTTGTCCTCCATAGCACTACTAATATAACCTTTTAACTTTTTCAAAGGATCAATAATACTTTTACAAATAATCTTTGACGAAACAATGGATAGGAAAAAACATATAATAATGATGCCTACTACATTCCTTTGCATTTCCTTAATCTCCGTTAAGAAATGATCATTAGGGATAGTGGCTATACACTCTATTCCAAACGTCTTTATACTTCCCCCTACAACAGTATAGTGATTTTTTCCTTCTACATACTCAAAATATTCCTTTCCCTGCTTTCTAGACTCTTTATAACTCTGTAATAATTTTTCACTAAATATATCTTCTTCTACTTCATATTGTGACGAAATAATTTGTTGGTTGTTATCTACTAAATAAACATTTGCCCCTTTACCTAAATCTATTTCCTCATAGATTATTCTAACGGCATCCTCTTTAATAATAAGAACAATATATCCTACTTCTTTTTGCGTATAGACTGAATTAATCTTTTTAGATAGTACAATATAGTCTTCTCCATAGATCGATTGCTTGAAACATTGTACGCCTCCACCTATATGGTTAATAGAGTTAACAATACTTTTTATATGGGTATCATCATTTAACAGATAGCCACGTTGATAAATGACTTCTCCTCCCAGATTAATCATTTTCATATCCCGTATATAAGGATAGGATGACATCTTTGTAATGAGCATGTCATTAATTTGATTATTCATTTTCGCCTTATCTGCATTAGTGGCTATATCATCAACTTGAAAACTACGTTGTACTAATGAATTGACCATTAATTCATTTAGAAAACCTTCATACCCTTTTAATTTGTTTTGTAGATTATCTTCTACTGCATCCATGAGCTGAACAATATAATTGGTGCTTTTCTCAATAATAGAATGTTTAGCTATAGTCGTTGATAACATCCCAACAAATAATATTGGAATTAATGAAAGTAAAAAAAATGCATACGCTAACCGTTTTTCAATAGATATATTTCTCAATCTTAATTTAAGTTGTTTACGCAAAGTATCTTCCCCCGAGTTATACATTTTTACATAAAGCTATTTATATATAATTAAAATTCTTTTATACAATTATGTTCACCCTTAATTATACTTTATAAGCTTAAAATTAGCAAAATTTTATTATTTTATATCTTTTTTTATATAAATTACTTATAAACCCAAAAAGGCTATAACCTAATCTTTGTTAAGTTATAGCCTTTCGCTTTTTTCTATTTACTTATTTATTTAATATTAGATATTAAACCATTTAATACCCATTGGCTCAAGTTTAATTTCTTGCTTATTGCCGCCCTCAAAGTATACTGTTGTTATTTGTTCTTCATAAGTGTTATTAATAACTGCCATTTTCTTCGTCTCTGGATAATATGTACATTCTGTATATGGGTTAGTCGTACTCCAGCTATTAAATAATGCTTCCTTCGATGCTGCAAAATAACATGCACGTAATAAAAGCCTTGTATTTTGAGCACTATATGGTAATCCTGCTATATAGACACCTCTACCTTTACCATATTGATTAACTGCTAATCCTACATCTTCTTTTTCTATATTAAGTACTGTAGTATTTGGCTTAGCATAGATATTTTTCATACCTTCACCAAAGTCTAAAGAATCTGTTACATCTTCTAGAAGGAAGTGTTCCTTAATTGGTGTTTGATTGTACTTTCTTGTACTTAGTGTAAACCCTACTTCTTTATCTACACCGAGTAAATCAGCTAATTGGAAGAAACGGCCACCCTTTAAGTAAGCTGATGGTTCTCCAACACCAATAAAGCCTCCACCATTATATACCCATTCACGGATTGTAGTAATAACCTTCTCATCATTCCAGTTTTCACCACCACTCCATGCTGTACCAGCGTCACCAGCATTAATAATAACACCTACGCCTTCTGGTATACCTTCTTCTTTAATTTGGTCAAAGCTAATAAATTCTACATCTACTGCCATACCACTTAAAGCTTCAATAATTCCAATATAAGAATAAATTTGTTTATACCATAATGCATGAGCTACCATATGTGTTTGCCAACTTCTGAGTTTACCCCAAGAGTTTAATACTGCTACTTTAAATGGTGCTACATAAGGTTTTGTTCCATTGATATTCTCATAGATTTCTCTAAATTCATTACATACATGCTCTACATACTCTACAAAGTCTGGGAACTGTGCAGCTAAACTTAAATAACCACCATAACCAATACGGTCAACTGGCTTACGCATAATCGCACGTCTCGCACAAAGCCAGTTTTCTCTGGCTTCCTTTACTGGATCCCCGCCTTCATGGAATGTATCTGGGAAGAAGTATGGAAGGAAACGCCCTTCTGTATATTTAACATGAGGAATATCTGAAATCATACGAAGTGTTGCACCACTTCCTACAGATCCTACTACTGCATCTAACTTAATCTTTTCAAAGTGTCTACCATATGGTTCTGTTCCAATCCAGTTATCACCTAAGAACATCATAGCTTCTTTGCCTCTTTCATGTGCCATTTCTACACATTTAGCAGCAAGCTCACATACAAATTGTTGTTGGAAATCTAAGAAATCTAAATAGGCTTTTGAAGGTACACAAAATGGTGAGTTATAGTATCCTTTATTAACAATATCTTCTGGTGTTAATTTGTAACCTCTTTCTTGTTCAAAAGCTTCTAAAGCATCTGGACTAATACTTGCACTATATCCAAACCAGTCTACAAACTTCTCTTTAGCTAAATCATTAAATACTAATGTGAAATGATAGAAAAATGTTGTGAAACGAACTACTGTACAATCTTCATTTTCATCCAACCATTCTTTAAGAATTTTAAGCATGTGGTCACGTGTTTTAGGTTTTCTTGCATCATAGGGCATCTCATGAAGCTTATCGCCCCAATCATTTGTAATATGATTATACATTTGAGTCGGATCCCAAATAGCATAAGATAAAAAGCTTACTGTATATTCATGCCAAGGAATAGCATCCTCAATGGTTACTTTTCCATTATTATAAGACCAGCTTTCTTTTGCTACACGTTCCTCTGTTGTACGGTCTATAACTTCCCACCATTCTTTAGCATCATGTAATTCATCAATACGAATTTGCTGCTCAAAAAAGCCCTTTAATAAATCAATTTCTAATGTATTCCCTTCAGCTAAGGTATATTCACTCATTAAATAAAATTGTTGTAGATCTTCTTGATTACTATAAGCCCATTCTTGGTCACCTCTAGTTAAGAAGTAAGTTGTATATACTTTTTCAACTTCCTTTTTAATAGAGTCTGGTAACTTAGTACCATCACAATCTCTTATTGCATCCGCTCCCCATCTAGCAATCAGCTCTATTGTTTCTTGGTCAAATCCTACTTGTGTAGGAATTGTAACTCTTCCCATTCTCTTTGTATTTTCCATATAGGCCTCCATATGCTTCATATAGATTTATTTAGTTTATGTTCTAATCATACTGGTAATCTCTATACTTGGAAATGCAATTTATTGACCTTAATATATATTTTTTTTACTTTCTCTCGATGTAGGCTTAAAAGTAATACTAACAAGATAAACGAAAAAGAGGAATTAAAGTAAATTCTACTTTAATTCCTCTTTTATATTAAGCCGACGATCGGACTCGAACCGATAACCTGCTGATTACAAGTCAGCTGCTCTGCCAATTGAGCCACGTCGGCACTTTTCTTGCTTTTTGAGCAAAAAAATAACGTGCACAGAAGGATTCGAACCCTCGGCCTTCTGATCCGTAGTCAGACGCTCTATCCAGCTGAGCTATGCGCACATGATATTAATTCTATATTCTTTTATATTTGATTAAAAGAAACGTGCACAGAAGGATTCGAACCCTCGGCCTTCTGATCCGTAGTCAGACGCTCTATCCAGCTGAGCTATGCGCACACAATATTATTTTTAATCTTTTTGGTAAATATGCCCGAGACCGGAATCGAACCGGTACGAGGGTTAGCTCGCAGGATTTTAAGTCCTGTGCGTCTGCCAGTTCCGCCACTCGGGCATATTAATGGTCGCTATAGGGCTCGAACCTATGACCCCCTGCTTGTAAGGCAGGTGCTCTCCCAGCTGAGCTAAGCGACCAAAACGACCCAGAAGGGACTCGAACCCTCGACCTCCGCCGTGACAGGGCGGCGTGCTAACCAACTGTACCACTGGGCCTTGCTGAAATATGTAATTTAATAGTTTTACAGTGGGCCCTCGGGGACTCGAACCCAGGACCGTCCGGTTATGAGCCGGATGCTCTAACCAACTGAGCTAAGGGCCCTCACTGAAGCCGACGATCGGACTCGAACCGATAACCTGCTGATTACAAGTCAGCTGCTCTGCCAATTGAGCCACGTCGGCGTATTCTGTGAACTGTTGCTATTAACTTACAATGACCCATAGGAGAATCGAACTCCTGTTACCGCCGTGAAAGGGCGGTGTCTTAACCGCTTGACCAATGGGCCTTATTAAACTCCCCGAGTAGGGTTCGAACCTACGACCCTTCGGTTAACAGCCGAATGCTCTGCCGCTGAGCTATCGAGGAATACTTGATAAGTATATCATTTCACTTGAACTATGTCAAGTATTTTTTATACTTTCAAAACTAAACATAACCATTTTTTAACCTGTTTTTTAGGTCAAACCCTCGAACCGTTAGTATTGGTCAGCTACACATGTTACCATGCTTACACCTCCAACCTATCTACCTCGTAGTCTACAAGGGGTCTTACTCCATTTCTGGATGGGAAGTCTTATCTTGAGGTCTGTTTCACGCTTAGATGCCTTCAGCGTTTATCAGCTCCAGACTTAGCTACTCTGCTATAGGCTTGGCAGCCTAACAGATGCACCAGCGGTCTGTTCATCCCGGTCCTCTCGTACTAAGGACAACGCCTCTCAAACTTCCTACGCCCACGACGGATAGGGACCGAACTGTCTCACGACGTTCTGAACCCAGCTCGCGTACCGCTTTAATGGGCGAACAGCCCAACCCTTGGAACCTGCTTCAGCTCCAGGATGCGATGAGCCGACATCGAGGTGCCAAACCTCCCCGTCGATGTGAACTCTTGGGGGAGATAAGCCTGTTATCCCCGGGGTAGCTTTTATCCGTTGAGCGATGGCAATCCCACTTTCATACCACCGGATCACTAAGTCCTACTTTCGTACCTGCTCCACCCGTCGGTGTCGCAGTCAAGCAACCTTCTGCCTTTGCACTCTACGAATGGTTTCCGACCATTCTGAGGTTACCTTTGAGCGCCTCCGTTACTCTTTCGGAGGCGACCGCCCCAGTCAAACTGTCCACCTGACATTGTCCCAAACCCGGATCACGGGCTATGGTTAGAAGTTAAGTATTACAAGAGAGGTATCCCACCGGCGGCTCCATGCAGACTGGCGTCCACACTTCTTAGCCTCCCTCCTATCCTGTACATGTAATACCCAACCTCAGTATCAAGTTACAGTAAAGCTCCACGGGGTCTTTCCGTCCTGTCGCGGGTAACCAGCATCTTCACTGGTACTACAATTTCACCGGGTGCGCTGTCGAGACAGTGCCCAAATCATTACGCCTTTCGTGCGGGTCAGAACTTACCTGACAAGGAATTTCGCTACCTTAGGACCGTTATAGTTACGGCCGCCGTTTACTGGGGCTTAAGTTCAAAGCTTCGGATTACTCCTAACCTCTCCCCTTAACCTTCCAGCACCGGGCAGGCGTCAGCCCCTATACTTCACCTTTCGGTTTAGCAGAGACCTGTGTTTTTGCTAAACAGTTGCTTGGGCCTATTCTCTGCGGCCTACCGAAGTAGGCACCCCTTCTCCCTAAGTTACGGGGTCATTTTGCCGAGTTCCTTAACAACGCTTCTCCCGTCGGCCTTAGGATTCTCTCCTCATCCACCTGTGTCGGTTTACGGTACGGGTACCTATCACGCAATAGCAGCTTTTCTCGGCAGTGTGGATTCAGGAACTTCTCTACTTTAATTTCGATCCGTATCGTACTTCACTCTCGTCTAGCGGATTTGCCTACTAGATGTAGCTTTGTACTTACACGCAGCTTTCCATTCTGCGCCTTCCCTATCCTTCTGCGTCCCTGCAGTTCTGATAATAGGTAGTACTGGAATTTCAACCAGTTGTCCATCGACTACGACTTTCGTCCTCGCCTTAGGTCCCGACTTACCCAGGGCAGATCAGCTTTACCCTGGAAACCTTGGATATTCGGCCTAGAAGATTCTCACTTCTATCTCGCTACTCATTCCGGCATTCTCACTTGCATAAACTCCACAGCTCCTTACGGTACTGCTTCTGTGTCGATGCAACGCTCCTCTACCAATGATACTAAGTATCATTCCATAGCTTCGGTGGTATGTTTTAGCCCCGGACATTTTCGGCGCAAGATCTCTCGACTAGTGAGCTATTACGCACTCTTTGAATGTATGGCTGCTTCTAAGCCAACATCCTAGTTGTCTTCGAAATCTCACATCCTTTTCCACTTAACATACACTTGGGGACCTTAGCTGATGGTCTGGGCTCTTTCCCTTTTGACCACGTGTCTTATCACTCGTAGTCTGACTGCTGTTGGTATCTTTATGGCATTCTTAGTTTGATATCCTTCGGTAAGCTTGTGGGCCCCCTAGGGAATTCAGTGCTTTACCTCCATTAGACTCCTAACAACGCTAGCCCTAAAGCTATTTCGAGGAGAACCAGCTATCTCCGGGTTCGATTGGAATTTCTCCGCTACCCACAGTTCATCTCCACCTTTTTCAACAGATGTGAGTTCGGACCTCCATTACCTTTTACGGTAACTTCATCCTGACCATGGGTAGGTCACCCGGTTTCGGGTCTATTCGCAGCGACTAAATTGCGCCCTATTCAGACTTGGTTTCCCTTCGGCTTCGTACCTCCTGGTACTTAACCTTGCCACTACGAATAACTCGCCGGACCGTTCTACAAAAAGTACGCGGTCGCACTCATATGGTGCTTCCACTGCTTGTAAACATAGAGTTTCAGGTTCTTTTTCACTCCCCTCCCGGGGTTCTTTTCACCTTTCCTTCACAGTACTATACGCTATCGGTCACCGAGGAGTATTTAGGCTTGGGGGGTGGTCCCCCCGGCTTCCCACAAGGTTTCTCGTGTCTCGTGGTACTCTGGATACTGCTAGGCTTCAATCAGATTTCGTCTACGGGATTATCACCCTCTATGATGCGACTTTCCAGACGCTTCGACTATCCTCTATCTTGCCATGTCGCAGTCCGCAACCCCAAAGTGCAAGCACTTTGGTTTGGCCTGTTTCCCGTTCGCTCGCCACTACTTAGGAAATCGATTTTTCTTTCTCCTCCTGTTGGTACTTAGATGTTTCAGTTCCCAACGTTCCCCTCATACAGTTATGGATTGGCTGTATGATGACTGAGGTTTGCTCAGTCGGGTTTCCCCATTCGGACATCTACGGATCAAAGTTTATTTGCAACTCCCCGTAGCTTTTCGCAGCTTATCACGTCCTTCATCGGCTCTCGGTGCCAAGGCATCCACTCTACGCTCTTAGTAGCTTGACCTATATACAATGATTATGTCATTGAATATTTGCCTTGTTCTTGTTAAATATAACAGAATAAGTATTTATTTTCGGTTAAATTGTAGATTTAAATATTATTAATAATGTTNGGAGCAAGCTCCCTCTGTCCGTTCGACTTGCATGTGTTAAGCACGCCGCCAGCGTTCATCCTGAGCCAGGATCAAACTCTCAATTAAAAAGTTTGTCATCTGACATTTTGTACTGTTAAGTAGTACTGACTTTGTCACTCGAAGTGACTTTTGAATCGACTGGTTTAATGGTTACTATTTTATTTTCAATGTTCAAACATCCTATTAAAATGGCGGAGAAGGAGGGATTTGAACCCTCGCGCCGCTATTAACGACCTACTCCCTTTCCAGGGGAGCCCCTTCAACCACTTGGGTACTTCTCCACAGTGGTCTTACACTTTAACGGATTAACGGAGAGGGTGGGATTCGAACCCACGGCCCCTTTCGGAGTCACTGGTTTTCAAGACCAGCTCCTTAAACCGCTCGGACACCTCTCCAGATTTAATTCTCAAGTGCTTGTCTTTCGACTTGACACTTGATTATTTTATCAACTTGTATGTTGTTTGTCAAGCACTAATTTCTACTTTTTATTTGAGTTATTAGTTCTTAACTTTTGCCTTAAGTGCTTGCTTGCCCTTAGTGCTTATTTAATATAACATGGCATTTGTCATACGTCAACATGTTTTTTAAACTTTTTTCATCTTTTCTTTTATTCCCTATTTCATCTATAACTTTCTTTATAAAACTATATGTCCATTAAGCCTATTTATTATAATCATCCTAGTAAATAGACTTGTATTAGAAGGCCTTTTACCATCTCTTCTATCTATTCATCAGCCTTCTCATAATTATCCTCATTACTCTATTCTCTTTAGATTTTCTTCAGGCTCTCTTAAGTTCGACGAATCTTTTTGATCATAAGAATTAAATACAAAAGCTATAAAACTAACGATTCAAATTAGTTTTATAGCTTTTCCATATTTATAATGATAGATCATTCCTTTTTAGTAACTATAAATATACCTTTTGATAACACCTATCTATATCAGTCTTTCTGCTAATAATAAATCTTCTGGTGTAGTAATTTTAATATTAGTATATTCCCCTTGAACAATATGAACAGCTTCTCCAAAGGCTTCTACAATCATACTATCATCTGTAACTTGCAGAGCTTTTTCATAAGCTTCTTGATAGGCATTTATTAATAATCCCTTTTCAAACACTTGAGGTGTTTGTACTGCCCACAAAGTTTCTCTTCTAGGCGTGTTAATGATTTTCCCCTCTTGATCAGCTTGTTTAATTGTATCTTTTACAGGTACAGCTACAATACAAGCTCTACATTCTTTTACTTTTTCTATACTGGCATTGATTACTGCTTCACTTATAAGCGGCCTTGCTCCATCATGTACCATGATATAATCCATTTCTTCGCTTACATTACTAATACCATTCCAGCATGAGTCTTGTCTTTCCTTTCCTCCTGCTACAACAGCCTTAACCTTTTTGATCTTATAAGTATCTCTCAACAATGTAGTAACATATTCAATATCTTCTTCACCTGTTACTACAATAATTTCTTCTATTTGAGCAATAGTGGAAAAGCGTTCCACAGTATGAGTCAGTATTTCTTTGCCTTTTAGCTTTAAATACTGTTTTTTAACTTTTGTTCCCATACGTGAACCGCTTCCACCTGCTACAATAACTGCAGCTATTTTATTCATTTATAAAACTCCTCTATTTAATAATCTTAGCAAAAATCATACGTCCTGCAGAAGTCTGAAGTACGCTAGTAACCTGTACTGTCTTTGTTTCTCCTACTGCTTTCCTACCATTTTCTACAACGATCATTGTTCCATCATTAAGATAGCCTATACCTTGCTCTTGTTCTTTACCTTCTTTTATAATCGTTATCACCATTTCTTCATTAGGAAGAACCACTGGTTTTACCGCATTACTAAGATCATTAATATTTAATACCGTAACCTTTTGTAGCTGTGCCACCTTATTTAAGTTAAAATCATTAGTTACAACTGCTCCATGTATTTGTTCTGCTAACTTAATAAGCTTAACATCTACTTCTTTAATATTACGGAAATCTATATCCATCACTTCGATTGGTGGCTGCTTAAGATTTTGCATTTCATTTAAAATATCTAAACCTCTTCGCCCTCTATTTCTCTTTAACTTATCAGATGAATCTGCAATATGTCTAAGTTCATCTAATACAAATGTGGGAATAATAATTTTACCTTCAATAAACTGAGTCTTAATAATATCTAGAATACGCCCATCTATAATGACACTTGTATCTAGAATTTTAGGTGCACTCCATAGTGTATTATTATCCTTCTTACTAAACCAACCTTTTATTTCATCTTTTTTAATGTGTACGATATATACACCAATATAGCCTAACGCTAAATAGAGTAATATTCCCCATAGTATATTCATCATATCTGATTGGCTTGTAAGAAGAGGATTACCTATTAAATTTGCAATGCCTAATCCTATAGCAAATCCAATAATATATATGAGTGTTTCAATCATAGAAGCTTTAGCTAACTTAGCTTCTATTTTAGGTGTGATTTTTTTAGATATAAACGCACCTATTGTTATAAACATAAGTCCAAAAATAATTATAAATACTATAAGTTCTTTATACTCATATAAAAATTTCAAACTTCCTTGTAATGTATCGCCAAAATTACTAGGAATAATTTGTTTCTCCTGTAGATCTACTACCATTATGGAAGCTATCCCTGCAATAATACCAGAGATGAGAAACCTAATTATTTTCTCCATTTTTTACCCCCTCCCCTTTGTTATATTTTTTTACCAAGTGGTAGGTTCGGAACAGCATTTAATGTCATATCAGCACGTGAACCTCTTAAATATTCATAGTACGCTGCTGAACCAATCATTGCTGCATTATCTGTACAAAGTATTTTACTTGGATGATAGAATGCAAAACCATTTTTATTGCAAGCTGCTTCCATACCTTCACATAAACCGCTATTAGCTGCTACACCACCTGCTAAGGCAATTTTAGTAATGCCTTTTTCTTTCGCAAGTGCCATTGTTTTCGTTACAAGTACTTCTACTACTGTATTTTGAAAACTGGCTGCGATATCTGCTATTGGTAATTCATCTCCTTTCATCTTTGCGCTATTAACATAGTTTAGTACAGATGATTTAAGACCACTAAAACTAAAGTCATAGCCATCTCCTATCATTGCCTTTGGAAAGGCAATAGCATCTTTATTTCCTTCTTTACTTAATGCATCAATCTTTGGTCCCCCTGGATATGGAAGGCCAATAGCACGTGCAACTTTATCATAAGCTTCTCCTGCTGCATCATCTCTTGTTTTACCCATAATTTCATAAGTATTATAATCTGCAACATGAACAAGGTGCGTATGTCCTCCTGATACAACTAAACATAAAAATGGTGGTTCTAATGTAGGCTCTTGAATATAATTAGCTGCAATGTGCCCTTCAATATGGTGTACACCTACTAATGGTATATTTTTAGTAAAGGCAATCGCCTTAGCCGCTACTACACCTACTAATAAGGCACCTACTAAACCTGGCCCATATGTTACACCAATTACATCAATATCATCTAATGTCATATTTGCTTTTTCTAACGCTTCTCGTATCACCACATTAATCTTTTCAACATGCATACGTGATGCTATCTCTGGTACAACTCCTCCAAACTTAGTATGTAAGTCAATTTGAGTTGAAATAACATTTGAACGTACATCTCTTCCGTTAACTACTACTGCTGCTGCTGTTTCGTCACAAGATGTTTCTATCGCAAGTATTTTTATATCCTTCATTTTTATTCCTCCACAACCTGGTCCTCACTTACAGGCCCAAGGTCTTTCCAACTGTATATTTTCCATAGTCCTTCTTCTTTAACTAAAGTATATTCCCTTTTTTGAGTCCCTTTAGTCGTATCGTAAATAACTTCTACAAAAGCATCATCTGGGGTTAAGAAATTAATACTTTCTATTTTACTATTATTTAGATATACACCTTCTGTATGGTTCTTAATAAGCTCGGTACGTAAATTTTCTATTTGCTTATTGTAAGTATTTAGTTCTAGTAGTCTATTACTGCATAGAAGTCTTAATGCTAATAGTGTTTGTTTTTCTAACTCATTGTCTGGCTCCCAAGCTTCACTATACTGTACTTCCATAATCTCATTACTTACTTCTATTAGTAGCTTAGGTGTAGCTGGATATTCTGCTTCAATTTGTTCAATAATCCGTTCAATACGTTCATTCATATCAGCCTTTAATTCCTCTTGTATAGCTACTGTATCTACTACATCTGCCACGTCTTGACTTTTCATCGCTAGAAAATAAATACTGCATACGCCTAGCATAATTAATACAGCTATAGCTTTCCTCATGCCTGTCCCCCTTTTAGAAATGTCTACTCCTCGAATCCTATAGTTGTTGTCATTCTATCTGTTCCTGCAATTGTATTTGGAAAAATCTCACAAATGGCAGATACATCTATCTTTGAATTCGGTACCGCTGGGCTAAAATGAGTCAGCCAAAGTTCTTTTACTTCTGCTTTTTTAGCAATTTGTGCTGCTTCACTACTTAGCATATGCTTATATTTTTTCACTTGTTCTAATTCATCCTCAATGTACATTCCTTCACAAATGAATAGGTCTGACCCTTGGACAAACTTTGTAAGTTCTTCCGTTGGTCTACAATCTGTACTATAAGATACTTTAATTCCTTTTCTTGCTTCTCCTAGTACCATATCTGGCGTATATACCTTATTGCTTTCTTCTACAGTTTCACCAAGTTGAAGCTTCTTCCAAAGCTTTTGTGGTACTTGGTTCTCACGTGCTTTCTCTACTACAAACTTAGGCTGCCTTTTATTCTCTATAGCATAGCTAAAGCAAGGTACTTTATGTGGTACAGGAAGCGCACTAATATGAAACTCGCCTACTACTAATTCATTTTTCTCATAAGGTAATTCTATTAAATTTAATGGAAATGTAATATCTCTACATACTACTGTTAAACCATCTACTATTCTCTTAAGCCCTGGTGGTCCAATAATAGTAAGTGGTTCTTCACGTCCTGCATTGCCTAAAGTTAAAAGTAATCCTGGCAGTCCTGTTACGTGATCTCCATGATAATGTGTAAAACAAATAATATCTAAAGTTTTATATCCCCATCCTAACATCTTCATGGTAACTTGTGTACCTTCACCACAATCAATTAAAAGTTTTCTTCCATTATATCTTGCAAGCATTGCTGTCAAAAAACGCTCTGGTAACGGCAACATTCCACCCGTTCCAAGCAAACAAATATCTAACATGTTCTACATCCTTTCTAGACTTATAACTGTATTATATCCTTTTATTCCAACTGTTACAACTTTCCTATCTTATACATTTTTTTATATTGTATTCTATATTCCTAAATACACTAAAGAGCTGTTGTATTTATACAACAGCTCTTTCAAACTTTTATTCGTCTTCAGTTGTAAAGATTTCAAGAACTGGCGCCTCTTTAATAGGTATGGCAAAAGTTTTAATCCATTTATTATAACATGCTTCACATATAATAAATGAATCACTTGTAAGGTCTTTTGAAGAAAAATACCCCCATGTCTTTTCAACTTGTAGATAATCTTCGCAGTTACGCCCATCTGGTTTCTTGATAGGCTGTCCACAACAATTGCACTTTATCTCTTCTTGCATTTTAGGCACCCCCCACCGCTCAAGCGGCCTATATTTCAAGCATGATCTTTCATCCGATGACTATTATCCATAATACTTCATGATCAACTCATCGAAGTAAATGGATACTGCGTCCTTGGATAACATTTGCTAAAATAAGCATGCTAGTTATCCTTAGATCTATTATATACTTTCTATACACAATAATATATAGGTAAATTTTCTCTTATTCTATAAGCTATCTGTAGTTTTAAAATGTAACTTTGCAACCTCATTTAGACGTTCCTTGCCAAATTGGTATACAAATTTCCTACCTGCTTCTACTGTTTGGGCACTTGCTCCTTTTGGGAACTTTTGACCATAAACTTCTTCTAACCCTTGCATGTTGCTTACAAAGGCATCTCTTGCTAATATACTTGCTGCTGCAACAACTACATTTTGTTCTGCACGTGGTCTTTGTTCTAAAGTAATCCCTTTACTTGCTTCTCTTAAACAATTTTTAATCAGCTTCTCATCGCCAAATTGATCCGATAACGCTACTTGTGCCCCTGTTTGCACAACTAATTCATCAATGACTTTAGCATGCCCTGCTGCAAGAAGAAGATTCAGATTTCCTATTTTATTATAAGCAGTATTATATCTTACATTATCAAACACTAGAATTTTATAATCACAAATAACCTTTATTTGTTCGGCTAACTTAGCAATCTTAATATCTGTTAATGCCTTACTATCTGCTACACCTAACATTTTTAATTTTATTTTTAAAGCTTCATCGGCATATACTCCTGCTACTACTAGTGGACCAAAGTAATCTCCTTTACCTGACTCATCTACTCCTATCATTGGAATTTCTAGACGATCACTCATAAATTTGCTGATTACTTTTTCTTGATTCTTACTTGTCCCATTACTATTTATATTATGAATAACTGCTTTTAATTCCTCATATTTCACTTGTGATAAATCTAAAGTAACACCCTTCTTCTTACTTTCGTAAATACGTACTTTTGACTTTTTATCACCTTCTATTACATCAAATTGAATTCCATAATTAATTTCCTGATAAGCTCCAACTTGAAATTCATATTCTATTTGACTGAGTAAGTTCTCTTTTAAAATGTTATATAAATCGTATTTTGACATTCATTTTCCCTTTCTACTTTTGATAGACTTAGTATATAACATTTTTAATTTTTATTGCATAAGTTCTTTTGATTTTGCCTAAACTAGCTCTGAGATAATTGTGATTCCTCCCCATTGAACATTATCTCAAACCCCAACATTAATTGTATAAATATTAAAACCCTAAATATCTATTTTCAAAAGCGATAGCTCCCCTGTCGCTTTCTTTTTTTTATTTTATCCTATCTTGAATAAATTGAATGGCCTCTTCTTCTGGAATAGGCCTACTAAATAAATATCCCTGTATTAAATCACAATTACACTGTTTCAAATACTCTAACTGACCTTCTTCTTCTACACCTTCTGCTACAACCTCTAAAGATAGTTCATGCCCTAAATTAATAATAGCTCCTGTAATGTTTTTCTTTTCATCTTGTAAAATATCATCTACAAATGCTTTTTCTATTTTTAGTACATTAATAGGAAGTTGTTTAAGATACGTTAACGAAGAATATCCCTTTCCAAAGTCATCTAAAGATATTTTAACTCCCTTTTCCTTAATCTTTTCTACCTTTTCAATATTAACGTCTATAGATTCCATTAACATTGTCTCTGTAATTTCTATATGGAGCCTTTCGGGTTCAACATGAGTATGCTCTATAATCTCTTCAATCTTTTCTGCAAAATTATCTTGTATAAGTTGAACAACAGAAATATTCACAGCTACATAAATATCATCTAATCCAGATTCCTTTAATTTATTAATAAATCTACAGGCTTCTTCTACTACCCATGATCCTATAGGTACCATTAATCCCGTTTCTTCTGCAACACTAATAAACCTATCTGGTGGTATCATTGTACCATCTTCTTTGATCCACCTAATTAGTGCTTCAAAGCCCTTAACCTTACCTGTCTCTATTTTCATCTGTGGTTGGTAGTAAAGAGCAAATTCTTGTTTTTGAATGGCTTGTCTTAATTCACTCTCCATTTGAATTTTTTCCAATGTATGCTGTTTAAATTCATCTTCAAAGAAAATATAATTACGTTTCCCCTTATCTTTAGCCCTGTGCATTGCTGTACAAGCTTTATTAAGTACATCCTCAAACGTATCACTACTTTCCTTAGTATAAATGGCTACACCTATACTAAAGGAAATACCGAAGTCAATCTGATCTATTATAAATGTCTCTTCAAAACATCTGTTCAGCTTCTCTATAAATGCTTTTATTTCTTCTTCTCTTATAGTTTCTTTTAATAAAATAGCAAATTCATCTGCTGCTACACGTGCAATAGTAACCTTATCATTTTGTAAGTATTCAAATCGTTTACCAGATTCAGCTAGAACTTGATCTCCACCTTTATAGCCAAAAGAATCA
Source organism: Niameybacter massiliensis (assembly GCF_001282685.1). Taxonomy (GTDB): domain Bacteria; phylum Bacillota; class Clostridia; order Lachnospirales; family Cellulosilyticaceae; genus Holtiella; species Holtiella tumoricola. Next base: position 1,805,408 of record NZ_LN875035.1, read on the forward strand.
TTTACAAATTTAAAATTATCAACATCTAGATAAAGGAACGTACTCTCTTGTTCTTTATGTTCTTCAAATATTTCCTTAAGATAATTCTTATTTGCTAAACCTGTTAACTCATCATAATAAGCCATATATTTAATACGTTCTTCATTAATCTTTTTATCATTAATATCTGCAATAGAACCAGTCATTCTTATCGGGGTATTATCTTGATTACGCAAAATTTTCCCTACAATATATACCCATATGTACTTGTTATATTTATTAAGAACACGACATTCAAAGTCATATTGATCTTCTGTTTGTAATGTACAAAGCTTTACACTATTTTGCACTAACTCTCTATTATCTGGATGAATCCATCCTAAATCAATATTTTCTTGTTCATTCATAGTTTGACAATTAAAAATTTCTTGTACTTTGGGTGAGCAATAGATTTTCTTTTCTTTAAGATCCCAGTCCCAAATTCCAATACTTGCGGTATCAATAACCATACTATAGCGTTCTTCACTAACTTGTAAGGCTTCTTTCTTATCACATAGCTCTTCATATTTTTTCTGCAATTCTTCCTCTGATCGAGCAATTTCTTCATAGAGCTCATTAATTTGGTCTTTATCTTTCTCTGTTAAATCAAATAGAGTAATATCTACTGCAGAAATTTCCATATGAAAATCAGTGTTTTCTCTTTCTTTACTCATTATTTGTTTTACAGTACAAATAGTATAGAGCTTCTTGTAGTTCTTAGATAAGAAATTAAGATCTATTGTTATAATTCCTAGTTTTTGTGCTTTTAAAAGTTTTTCAATTTTCCCATACTCACTTTTAAATAAAACATCAAAAATTGCTTTTTCTCTAATTTCCTTTGAAGAATAGCCCAATGTTTCTCTTGCATATCTATTACAGTAAGTAATCTTTCCATCATGACTAACCTTAATTACCATTAAATCTTTTGATTTTTCCATTTGGCTTATTTCATTGCGATACTTTCTATAGTCTACTAAAAATTTATAACATAAAATAATATAAATACTTGCTACACCTACTATAATGATTCCTATCGCTAGATTAACTTCATTAATATCTTTTTCTAAACCATAGACTACTTGCTCCATCTGCTCAGCAAAATCACCTCTTATGTAATGACTTAATAATTTATAACTTCCCCAAGTTAAAGATACTGCTACTACCAATAAAGTTATTAATACCGTAATAGGATGGCTAATTAATCTCTTTATTGTTATCGTGCCTTCTGTTCTTTTCATAGTTTCCCCCATCTTTTTTAGCATATATGCTAATTAAAATGCTAACAGTGCTTGTACAATATCATATTCATTTAACTCATCGTGCCCCTTCTCTATAAATGCACCAAAATACCTATTCTCTTTGTCTTTCACTTGAAAACTAAGCATTTTTTCCATAGCTAGTGTATAAAGTTCTATGTCACCCACATTTTTTCCTATTTGGCTAATAACTGCATATATGGCAATTGTCTCTTGGTGACTTGTAATCATCCCTGTTTTTGAGTCATATTGTTCATATATCCCTCCGGCTTTTATCTGTTCTTTAAGCCATTTAATTGTCTCAGACTTATATAGTCCATTTTCTGATAGATCCTGCACAATAAGTAAGCTTTCTAAAGTGTCTAGCTTTTCTTGTGTACTATAAGTTTTCTCATCATAATTGTAGTAAGTATAATATAACGGAAAAGAACGACTAATAAAGCCTTTCTCTACAATATCTTTACCTTTTTGGAGGAGGCCCTTCCAATCTACACTATGATTCTCTAATACCGCTAATGCCTTTAAATCTATATCTCCTAGCTCAACTTCTCCCTCTCTTATATCATTCATTGAGTCATAATAAGAATATAACTTTCCTTTTACTACATTATATTTATACATTTGTTCTTCTAAAAGATTAGCTATTTCTTGATATAGTGGATCATCCCAATTTTTGTGTGCTCTTACTGCCAATTTATACATTTTTAAGTTATCTTCAAGAGATGCTTTATGAACAGGTTGAATAGACTCATCTTGAATATAGCCACCAACTGCAATCAATTCTTCCTTAGTCATAAGGCTTTTCATGATTGCTTCAGCCATTTGCTTAAATTCTTTTTCTTGATTATTCTTAAGAAGATATTCTAGATATAAAATTTGAACCTTTGTATTGATATTATCATTACTATAGAGCAACTGATTATGTAATAAATGATTTTTTACAGCTTGTAAGGTATTCATTTCATATTTGTCATAAAAATTATCTTCTATTTGTAAACTTTCTGTTTTAAATATTAATTCCTTTATGTAATGACTTTTTACATATCCTAGTGTGCCTGTCGTTAATATTACAAAAAATACAGTACTTATTATCTTTTTTTTCATTTTTCCACCAACTTATACAACAATCTTCTTTAATCTTATCATATTATATAGGAAATAATAAATATAAATTGCATAAAAATATACAAAATTAAAAAGGCTTATATAAAATAAGCCTTTTTTAACTAATTTAATCGTTCTTCAATTAAGCGAGCAAGTTTTTCTGCTTCTTCTTGCATAACTTGTTTATCTTTTCCTTCGATCATAACACGAACAAGAGGTTCTGTACCAGATGGACGAATAAGCACACGTCCTTCTCCCTTAAATCTATTTTCAAGGGCTGTAATAGATGCTTGAATTTCTAAGTCTTCAAGATAGTCATGCTTATGTTCATTTTTAACAATAGCATTAACTAATACTTGTGGATATACTTGCATAATAGATTTAAGCTCAGATGGTGTCTTACCTGTTTTCTTCATAACATAAAGAAGTTGAATTGCTGTAATAAGTCCATCACCTGTAGTGTTATAATCTAAAAAGATTACATGCCCTGATTGTTCTCCACCTAAATTATAATTATGTTTAAGCATGTTCTCAAGTACATAACGGTCACCAACACGTGTATGGATAAGATTAATCCCCTCTTCTTTACTCATAACAGTAAAACCTAAGTTACTCATAACAGTAGCAACAATTGTATCTTGTTTTAAACGACCATCTTTTTTCATGTCTAAACCAACAATACTCATGATTTGGTCACCATCAATAAGTTCGCCTTTTTCATCTACTGCAAGACATCTATCTGCATCACCATCAAAGGCAATCCCTACTTCCATACCACGTCCTACAACTTGTCTACTTAGGTCATCCATATGGGTTGAACCACATAATTTATTAATATTTACACCGTTTGGTTTATTATGAATGACTTCTACATCTGCCCCTAATCTTTCTAGAGCAATTGGTGCTACTTCTGATGCAGCGCCATTTGCACAGTCTATAAGTACTTTGATTCCTTTTAAATCTCCAGGAATTGTATCACATACATAGTCAATATAAGCTTCTATTGCACTTTCATCAATTGACCATGTTCCTACTTCTTCACCTTCTGGAAGTGGAATACTTTCTGGTCTAGATACGATAAGGTTTTCAATTTCGTCTTCTAATTCATCTCTTAATTTATAACCTTCAGAATTAAAGAATTTAATTCCATTGAATTCAAGTGGATTGTGAGATGCAGAAATCATAACACCTGCATCCATACCTAACTCTTTTGTTAAGTAGGCAACAGCTGGTGTTGGGATAACACCTACACAAATAGCTTTTGCTCCTACAGAACAAATTCCTGCTACAAGTGCAGATTCAAGCATTGTTCCAGATATACGTGTATCGCGTGCTACTAAAATTTTAGGTTGTTTTTTTGTTTCTTTTGTTAATACATAAGCTCCTGCTTGCCCTAAGTGGAATGCAAGTTGTCCTGTTAACTCTTTATTTGCTACACCACGTACACCATCAGTTCCAAATAACTTACCCATTTTATCGCTCTCCATTCTCTTTTCATTAATTTTATACAATTATTTTGTCATTTATATGTCTATTTTGCCCATTTAAAATTATAATACCATTTTACTACACTGACAAGGTTTTAATGCACGTCTAAAAACAAAAAGCTAGAAATCTATACTTCATTCTAGATTTCTAGCTACTTTTACATTCTTTATTCTTCGCCTTCTGGCTGTGTCACTTCTCCTTCTACAGGTGTCTCTACTGGTTCTTCTGTTACAGGAGGTATAACTTCTTCTTGTATTTTTTCTACTTTGATATTTAGATAAATTGGTGTATTAACTACTTTAAATCCTTCTGGGACAACTAACTGTAATGGCATTTTATATTCACCATTTGAAAGTGGGCGAATCTTGCTAAAGTCTATTGTTCCTTTTAATTGATCTGATGTAAATCCTAGCAATTTTTCAGCTGTGCTTGCTAAAATTACATTGACTGAAGGATTTACCATCTCATATTTATAATCCTCAGGTAGCCCTAAAACTTGTAGTTTCATTTCTTCTAGACTAATATCATAACTATAATCTGTTTCTTTTTGAATCTCTAATGTTACATTAGCCTTTGATTCTATATTATCAATATACTCTATACCTTCAGGCAGAATAAAATCTGCTCTAAATGTATTGCTTTGTATAATATTATCTAATGCAATTTTTTCTAGTTTAATTGAGTTGATTTGATCTACAACTTCTGGTTTTCCTACTATAGTTATTTCTTTAGGATTAATAATAATATTAGTCTGAATATAGCCTGCTGGTAGTGTACCTTTAAATTGTGGTTCTAATGGAACCTTCTTTTTCTTGCCTATAGGCAATGTAACCTCTACATATTCAGGGACTTTTTTAACACCAGTAACTTCCTGTCCATCTTTATCTAATAAAGTAATTGGTACAGTATAGCTTAATGTATCTTCTGAAAAGTTCTCTACATTAATATTGATAACTGCAGTTTCAACACTTTCTACACCGCTCTTAGGTCCGCTTATCACCACTTCACTTGGCTTTAAAATTGGATCGAGGGCTGCATATTCACTACTACTCTCATTTTCAATATTATAGATAATCTCTTTAGTTGTTGACTTCTCTCTTTCAAAGATTACACTAATATCCCTTGGTCTAATATCTTCTGCTGTAATACTATCTACACTAATATATACAGGTACTCTTACAGTCTTATCTATAGAGTCTGCATCTTCAGCTGTAAGCATATTCGCATATTGAGTAAGATCGAGTCTTGCATCAATTTGCACCGCATCACTTGCTAGACGCTCCATATCAAGCCTTGGACCTTTTAGAAGTACACGTACTTGCATATTTCTTAGTTCTTCTTCATTCTGTAATACATATCCTTTAGCTTCTAACTCATTAATACCTCTAATGGTTAAAGGTACTCTTACTTCTTTAGTTAAAACTGGATTTTGAGAATTAATAACAAAGAACCATAGTAGAGCTGCAAGTAAAAAAGAAACTATTTTCCAAGGAAGGTTATTGGATAAAAATCTATTCATTTTTTTGTTTTCCTTTCCATAGCATCATTTTTCTTTCATGCTTTTTGCGTCTCTTTGATGATCCTAATATACGTCTTAATCCTTCACCATCAAGGCCTCTTCTAATTTTCCCATTTTTCACAAATGAGATATGTCCTGTTTCTTCTGATACAACAACGACAAGTGCATCTGTTACTTCTGATACACCAATTGCTGCTCTATGTCTTGTCCCTAAATCTTTACTAATTTCTAGACTATCACTTAATGGTAAGAAACAAGTCGCAGCTGATACTCTATTGTGACTAATAATTACCGCGCCATCATGTAAAGGTGTATTTTTCTCAAATATGTTAATAAGTAATTGGCTAGAAACAACGGCATCAATAGGAATACCCGTTCTTTCTACATCTCCAAGTTTCGTTTCTTGTTCAATTACTATTAGTGCACCTGTTTTTACTTTTCCCATTTGTACACTTGCTTTGACAATAGCCTCTACCGTTTCATCTAGGAGACCTTCTATCATTCCCTCTTCTGTAGAAAGAATAGAACCCAATAAATTGCCTCGCCCAATTTGTTCTAAAGCTCTTCTAAGCTCCGGTTGGAACAATACCAGTACTGCAATGGCACCTAAAGTGATCGCATTTGATATAATCCACGAAACAGTATGCAATTGAAATACAAAAGCTACGACAGCCACTACAATAATAATTACAACGCCCTTTAGAAGTGCCCATGTTCTCGTATCCTTAATCCACATAAGAACTTTGTAAATAAAGAATGCTACAACTAATATATCTATAATGTCTCTTATCCCAATATGTGGTAGGCTAAGGTACCCTATCTTATCTAGTGCTTCACTTATTACGTCCAAGTATTGCAACCCCTTTTCCTTATTTTACACTTATTATATCATGATTATATTCAAAATACATCTGGAACTTGTGCTAATTTTAACCTACTAACCAGAAAAAAAGTTGGTAACAAAATTAATCTAATATCTGATTAATTTTGCCCCAACCTCTACTCCTCAATTTCCATAGCATCCTGTTTGTTATGCCCTGTATAAATCTTTTCTATCTTTGTACAATCTACTTGTACTTTAATCTTTGGTACTACTTTTACAAAGTAAAAGTTATCTTCATCTTCAAATTGTACTGTTTCACTTCTAGAATAATCTAGAGACTTAGACATAAATTGAATAATACTTGCTATGACTACACTTAGTATGGACATAACAACCATTAATAATACATTGACCTGTACATTTAAAAATAGAATCGCTATAACAAAGCCTAACATATTCATTGCACCACCAATAACAATAGCCATGTACGGTGCATAATCTATCATTTGCCTTTTTACAATAAATACAATACAAAATACAACGAGTAATATACTCATTGTTGCTAACATAGTTGGATTCTGAACAACTTGTGTTCCTATTATATTTAAGCTATCTAAACATAATTTCAAACTATCTTCTGCTTTTAAAGCTACTTGTACAATAGGTTCTATACATTGAATAGAAAAAACACTTAAAATGCCTATTAATATTGCAACAACAACTTGAAATCCGCCAAATAACCCTGCAATAATCGGCACTGCATAATGTAAATTCAATCTAAATGCTAAGATTGTCAATATAATTACTAAACTTTCTCTAGGATAAAGCCTTATATAAAATATGTACAAACATAGGCAAATCAATCCCATTCCTAGCCCTATAAATAAATTAAAGCTTAATAAATGAATAGTAATAATAAACATGGCACCAATCATTATGTATTGTATAGGTAGCACTGCACCTATACAAGCTATTACCCCTATCATATATCCCCTAGTTAAAAGAGGTGCATAGCCAATGGTACTATTAATTTCTATAAGCATATAAATTACAGTAATGAACTTTGCCATGGCAATAAAAATCTTTTCATACATCTTATAAAACTGTATTGCCCGCTCTCTAAACATCAAAAGGCTTTCATTTGGCTTCATTTCTTTCATCCCCTTTATCCCTACTTTTTTCAAGTTCTTCTAGTGCCTTCAAATTCTTCTTATAGCTATTGATTCTACTTTGTGCCAAATTATATTTCTTTTGATAAATTTGACTTGAAATTACACTATAAGCCAGTATGATAGCAATCATACTCCCCCCATATGGTATGATATACTGTCCTACTACTTCTTCAAGATTGGTTGGCAAGGTTCCCCCTATTTGTAGCTTTGCAAAAATGTAAAGGAACATGATTATACCGGTCATTATAAACACCAGTAATCTTGTTTTAAAATTATTAACGTATATATAGTCTTCTGAAAAGTAACTTGTTATCTTTTTATCCTTATTTAACGATTGCTTTTCCTCTATAGCTAACTTCGACATTAAAATAATTTTATTCTTATCCATGTCCCCCATCACATCCTTTACTCTTGTTCTAACGCATTAGAATGATACTTGCCTGCACCATTCCATAAAAGCCACTCACTACCTAATGCATCATAAGTTGCTTTTATTTGATCTTGCACTTGTTCATCTCCATATTCTTGATAACTACTTAACCACGATGCTGTGAAATCTTGCAACCAAGGCCTTACTTCTGCCATTCTCTCATTTCTTGGTATTTCACTTATAATCATATTAGAGTATTGCATAACTTCTAATATAAGGTCATACGGTTGTAAGTCTGGATGTGCTATTCCAAATGAGCCCTCTCCATAGTGTGAAGGATAAATCATCGGACAAATATAATCTAGATGCTTAATAAGTTCTCTGTAATCTTGTCCTACTATTTCTGCATCAATTTTACTTGTAATAATTGTTCCAAATACATCTGCTGAGACATTTACACCATAAGGATGTAACGCTTCTGTCATATATGCAACAAATTCCGTTATAATCTCTGTTTTACTTTTATCTGTTGGAAAGTTTAAATCTTTTCCTTCCATAGATTCATGGAAACGAATGTAATCAAATTGTATTTCTTTAAATCCTAAGTTAATCGCTTCTTTACTTATTTCTAAAAGGTACTCCCAGTTTCTTTTATCATAAGGATTTAACCAACTTTCACCTTTGCTTGTTTGATAAACACTACTATCTGCTGTCTGCACTGCTTGATCTGGATTTACCTTGGTATAGACGTTATCCTTAAAAGCTACAATACGTGCAATTGGGTAAATATTATTAGCGTAAAGCTTATCTATGACTTCATCCATATTGGGAATAGCCGGCTTTTCTTTAACTGCACTCTGTAACTTTGGATTGTCAGTACTAAAAGTTAAGTATCCATTATCATTTTTAATATCTATAATCATACCATTTACTTCTGTCTCATTTGCTAGTTTTATGAGTTCATCAAGTCGTGCCATATTTGTCGCTGGTAAATATACCCCCTTAATTGGTGGCTTTGCTGTATGTACCTCATACTTAGTATCCACTTGTTCTAAGAAGAAAGGCTCCATAGCTTGCTTACTACTTTGTATCCCCATACTAAAAAGTGCTGCTACATCTTGTAGCTTTAATTTATTTGTAAAGATTAAGGTGGCAGCTACTCCTATTAATAGTATAGAAGCAGTAATAAAATTTCTAACTATCACTTTGTTGCGTTTGTACCTATAATAGCTTCCATAAAGTTTAATCTTATTTTTTCTCACCCTATACGACACTCCTTTTTTCTTCCTTTTATTATAACATAGAATGTTTTTCCTGACGATTATTGTTTTTCTACACAATTCTAAATATTATTTGTGAATTATTGCCAATTTCTTCAAGTTTTAAGCAAAAAAGGAGCAAAAAGAGGCTGTTCTACAACAACCTCTTCTTTTAAACATTTATTTTTTTTTCAAACTGTAAGTTCCATACCATCGTATGAAATTATAAATCCGTGTGGTATGGCTTTTTCTTCTAACGCTTCATGACAAAGTCCACCATTATGAGAAAAATGCGTTAGTATAAATGTTGTCTGCTGTGTTGCACTTCCCATTTCTAATAATCTTTCTTTAATTTCTACACAGCTTTCTAAACCTAAATGACCATATCCACCTTTATGACGTGTACCATGTGTACAGTCTAAACTTATCACATCTAACTTGATATTTTTAAGATATTCAAATGTTTCTTCTGGGAATATACCTGTATCATTTCCATATAAAAGTACTTTTCCTTCTTCTTCAATTAGATAAATCAATGACTGCTCATCTGTTTGATGTTGAGCGAGAAGTGGTGTAACCTTTAACTTTCCAGCCTCATAAGTTTCAAACGGTGTCACTCTATGATAATCAATAAAGTTTTGGTTACCTCCAAACTCTACTTGTACTACTTGGTCTAAATATGCTTCAACCTTATCATTTCCATATACATGTACTGTAGATCCTTTATTGGCTTCATCAAAGTGTGCATAGTTCCCTTCACATCTTGCAACTAAATCCCAAGGATTGAAATGATCTGAGTGTGAATGGGTAATCACAAAATATCTAATCGCTGCTAGATTAAGGTTATATTTAAGTTTATGCAAATAAGCATCTGGTGAAAAGTCCATTAATGTATCTTCATTAATAAGCATACTTGTTCTTGTACGAATATTTTTCCCACCTTCTCTTTCAGCTTGTTTACAAGCTTCGCATTCACAAAAAAGTCCTGGAAATCCTTCATAGGCTGCTGTCCCTAAATATTTAAGTTTCATTATTAGTCTCCTTTTATTCTATCACTCTAAGTGTTAAGATCTTTTCTTATTTTTATTTCCTAAATCTATTTATCATCATTTTAAACTTTAGATAAGTGGACTTACCATTAATGTTTAAATTTTTGCCACATAGGTCTTGCCACTATACAACTTATAATTCCTAATAAGCATATACCTACTAAAACCATACTTGTCACTTGCCATCCATATCCTTCTACAAGTGCACCTAAGCCATAACCGCATAGTCCACTCCCTAGGTAGGTTACACAATTGGTTAATCCTGCCACTAAAGCTGTCTTATTATACTTTGCAAAATAGGTTGGTAGCACACTTACAAGTATGGTGTTAATCCCTAGCATACAAGAAGTGACCACTGCAAATAATAAAACACTCACATAGATATTTGCCCTACCACATACTACAAGCAATGCTAAGCTTATTACACTTACCCCATAAAATATAGCTGTTGTCTTCAAATCATCTCCAGAATTTTTTTCATTAATATATTTAATAAGATAAATACCTGTTAAATTGACAAGTGGTAATAGTGCTGTTAAAAATACAGAAAAATAAGCATGAGTCCCAAATGTATCTGTAATATATTGAGGTACCCAAGTCATAATCCCATCTTTTAAGAATCCCATAATCAAAATAGCAATAAAGATGACCACTAACCCAGATTTAAATAGAACTTTCTTAAACTGTTTCTCTTCAGTTTCTATTATCTCTTTTCCATTGTTAACTATTTGTTTTTCACTATCAATTACTTGAGCTTTATCTATTACCTTTACACAGTGTTTTTCAACTTGCTTTATAGTCATGTGCCATATAAGCGCTGCAATAAATAGCAAGCCTGATGTAAATAAGAAAATATTTCTCCAGATTGATATTTTGAGAAGACTTGAACACATTAAATAGGTAAAACAAGTTCCTAACGCTACAGATGTTTGAATATTAAAGCAGCATTTATGTAAGTAGTCTTCATCCATATACTGTGTATAAAGCTTTACGATAGGTGGCCAAATCAAAGATAAACTTAATCCATTAAGTGACCAAATCAGTAGTAGTTGCCAATAGCTATTAGAAGTAAACATACCAATATTACATATACCACATCCAATTAATCCAACTAAAACTAACCTTCTAGACGAAAAATGATCCCCTATTAAGCCACTTAGTAATTGTCCTATCCCATAACTTATAAACAAAGCTGTAACTACTGCGCCTAATTGAATCGTTGTATAGCCCTCAGTTTGTCCAATTTCAATCATTGATGCTGCATAATTCAATCTGCCTATATATGAAATAAAATACACAAGCCAACTTACTTTAAAAAGTTTTTTTACTAAATCTTGTTGCACGACCTCCACTCTCCTTCAAGCCTATTCTAAAGCTTTCTAAAGAAAATGAAAGTGATGATACTCATATTGATTTTTTTCACTATTAGCTTTAAAATAATGAAAAATAATTCAATTTTTATGAACATATTTGGGGGAATTTATGCTAAATACAAGACAAGAACAATTACTAAATTTATTAAAGCAAAAGAAAACAATTGCTATTCCTCATCTTGCTGACCTACTCTCATATAGTGCTTCTACCATTCGTCGTGACCTTATTTTATTAGAAGAAATGGGGTTAGTAAAAAGAGATAAAGGAAATGTAAGTATTATCGTTACAACCACTAAAGAAAAACACTTTAAATTACGTAACCAAGAAAATATTTCTATCAAACAAACCCTAGCCCAATTTGCTACTGATTTTATCACCGATGGTAGTTCCATGTTTTTAGATTCTAGTTCAACAGTCCTACAGCTTTGTCCCTTACTCAATAACTATAAAAATATTACCGTTGTTACCAATGGTATCGAAGTTGCTCATAGTTTAATCGAACACACTGCTTGTGAAGTTTTTGTTGTTGGTGGATATGCCCGTGAAGGTTCTAGTGGCATTGTTGGCGAGTCTGCCCTTGAGTATATTAAGCAATTCAACCTAGACCTTTGTATTATGTCTTGTGCAGGTGTAGATCATAAAGGCTTTACTGATCCAAGTATGCAACAAGCCTGTACAAAAAAACAAATGTGTGAACAATCAAGACTTACGCTTATGCTCTGTGATCATACTAAATTCCTCAATAATTATAAGTTTAACTTAGCTTCTTTTAATCAAGTGGACTATTTATTAACCGATCAAGAACCTACCTCTTCTATTTTTGAAGCTGCACGCCAAAATAATTGTGAAATCCTTTGGCCTCATTAAAATTCTATAGATACAACAAAGAGCGCCACACATTATGTGACGCTCTTTGCTTATGCAAATAAATTAATCATATTAAATGTAGCTTGAGCTGAATAATACATATTCATAAACTGAGCATTACTCGCCATTTTACGAATTCCAGCATAATATGTTTCTTCATCCATTACATTCTGTAGCTTGTTACTAGACTCTGCTAAAAGAGATTGAGAGGATGTATTAATCCCTCTCATTGCGAAATCTTCCGTTTTCTTTACTAATGTAGATAATGTATCTTTTACTCTATCTGGACTAGCAGTTAAACTCTCTTTAAATTTAGTCTCATCTATAGCTAATTTACCATCACTTCCAACACCAATCCCTATATCTTGTAAAGATTTTTCATAGGTTTTACCTACAGAAGTTAATGAATCATGTAAACGATTAAGAGTTTTATTTTTTCCTTTGTTCTTTTCCAGAAAATCAACAGATTCATTAAATTTATCTACAAATTCTTTTGTATTTTTTTCAATTTTATCTGCTGATTCATTACCCTTTTGATTTTGTAACTTAGCAGCGGCACCATATAAAGTACTCATTTGATTGCTAAAGTTTTTAACAAAATTTAAATCCTTTGCTGCTAATTGATTCTTATAGTAACTTTGCGAAATACTATAACGTTCTTGTGGTGCAGATTGTGCCTGTACAGACCTTGCTGCTACTTGCTGCGTCTGTGCTATAGCTTGATATCCACTCTGAAGCCCTACATTTTGTATCATAAGGTTCTCCTTTCATAATAGTGTCTATAAGTTATTTCGGCATCAATATACTTTAGTTCAAGTTCTTAGATTAATTTTTTATGAGTGAACTTTTTAGTACCTGAAGCATAATCTCCAACAATATGACCATGACCCATTAATTTATATTTATAAATTAATAACCCTTCAATACCTACTGGCCCTCTTGCATGAATCTTAGAAGTACTTACACCAACTTCTGCTCCAAATCCGTATCTAAATCCATCACTAAAACGTGTAGATACATTACAAAATACATTTCCTGAATCTACAAGCATCATAAATTTCTTAACAGCTTCCTCATCTGTAGAAACAATACAATCTGTATGACCTGAACCATACGTATTAATATGATTAATCGCTTCTTCTAAGCTACTTACAATTTTAATAGATAAAATATAATCTAAGTATTCTGTTTGCCAGTCTTCATCTGTAGCTTCTTCACATTCAATGATTGCTCTTGTTTTTTCACAAGCTTTGATTGTTGCTCCTTTATCTTCTAAAGAGGCTTTAAGACGAGGTAAAAATTCACTTGCTACTGCTTCATGTACAAGTAATGTTTCAAGTGCATTACATACTGATACATATTGTGTTTTTGAATCTGTTACAACTTTTACTGCTAACTCTAAATCAGCAGCTTTATCTACGTAACTATGACAAATTCCATCTGCATGTCCCATTACAGGGATATCTGAGTTTTTCATAATGTATTGTACGAATTCATTTGATCCTCTTGGAATAAGAAGGTCAATATAATTATGCATTTTAAGAATCTCACTTACTTCTTCACGTGTTTCCATAAGTGTAATCCAACCTTGTGGCATACCTGCTTCTTCTGAAGCTTTTTTAATAATTTCAAATAGAATTTTATTTGTTTCTTTAGCTTCACTACCACCTTTAAGGAGTACACTGTTACCACTCTTTAGACATAAGCTTGAAATTTGAACAAGTGCATCTGGTCTAGACTCAAAAATAACACCAATAACACCTATAGGACAAGAAATACGTGTAAGAATTAATCCTTCATCTAATTCTGTTTGCATTTGTACTTTGCCAACTGGTTCTTCCATATGCACTAAACTTTCAATACCATCTAATACATCTTGTAATTTGCCTTCATCAAAACGTAATCTTTTAAGCACTGGCATTGCTATGTTCTGCGCTTCACTTACTTCTATATCCTTTTGATTGGCTGCAAAGATTGCTTCTTTATTGGCCTTTAATGCTTCTTGAACGGCAACTAATGCCTTTCTTTTTGCATCGCCATCTATTGCTTGTAGCATAATAGAGGCTTCACGTGCCTTACTTGCTGATTCATATATATTCATCGTCCTAACACCTTACCTTTTCCGAGTATGATTTAATGCTATTCTACACATCCTAAATGTGAAGGTCAATGTTTTTTACATTTTTTGCAAGGACGCTTATTGAGATGATGAGAAACAAAAAAGCTCCCACCTATCTAGGTTTACTTCGCCCTAGGATATGGAGCTTTTTATTCTATATCTTACTTAAGCGTTTACTAATCTATGACCTTTTGGTGATTTTTCAATACGTATATGCATTGCATTTCTTAAATACTCCATGCTACGTACTTGATTAATGTGTCTTAAGCTATCTGTTTTTGCTACTCTCTCAATCATTGGAAGAATAGCTTGTTTTTCTTCTTTTGAGATTTTGTTTGTTTTGCAGTGGGCATTAACAAACTTTAATGTCTCAACAATTTGATCTACTGTTATCTTACTTGGGTCAACAAGTGTATAAGTAAAATCTTTACGACGTTTCCCTTCTGGGTAAGCTTGCTTGAAGAACTCCATAAAAGGATCTGACTTTTGAGTAATCTCAGTTGGGCGATATTTAATAAGTGTCTTGTTAAGCTCAGTCTTTAAATAAACAATAGTATTAGGCTTTACATTTGCACTCATTACTTCAATGGCATCATAAATTTCTTTATAAAGTTTTTCTACTTCTTCTACAGCTAAACCTGCTTTTGCTTGTTTTCTTGTATCATCTATAGCCTCAAGTACTGCCTTTTTTGTTGTAAGAGGCTTCTTTTCCATTTGTTCCATGTGCTTCCTCCATTTATCATGCTGTATCTTCTATTATATACATAAAACGTTCTTTTTATCAAATTCTATCCTACCGTAGATGAAATTTGCAAAATACTAATATTGGAATTTACAAGATCTATTGTATCTAATCCTATGTTTTGAACAGTAATTGTTACTGTTTTTCCTGCTTTTACTTTTACAAAATAGCTGACCCAACCACTATTATAATGTGTTTTATCTTGTGTATTTTGTGAAACAACTCTTGCATCAGTAATAAATTTATCTACTACCAAAGCAAATATAAGACCTTGCCCTACTATATTATCTACTCCATCTACAGCTAAATCAACTTTATAAATTCCTTCAGCAGATAAAACTATTTGAGGTGTATCGTTAGTATGAGTGATACTTGTTCCACTCCCACTAATTAGATTTCCGTAATTAATACTTCCATTGGGTGCTACTGAAGAAGTCGTACCTGTAGACCTATAAGTAGCACAGTTTGTAAGTTGAATTGTACCTCTTGGACCTTGTGAACCTGTGATTCCTTGTGGGCCTGTGGCTCCTTGTAGACCTGTGATTCCTTGTGGGCCTATAGGTCCTTCTATACATTTAAGGCAACAGCAATAACATTCTTCATAGCAATAATTATTTTGCTGACAATACCTTCTCATATCTACTCCTCCTTTTATGTTTATACTCCATTCTATGTTTTTTGCTGTTTTAATGATAAAAAATAATCTCTTAAACTGTTTTTTTATCATTAAAGCATGTTTTTTATATTTTGGTGCATTCTAATTACTAACTGAATGACAGACTAGAAGGAGGACATTTATGTCTCAAGATGCAAAAAAACAACTTACACTCCTATCTCTTGTACTGATGATTTTTACATCTGTATATGGATTTGCTAATATGCCAAGAGCCTTTTACTTAATGGGTTATGGTGCGATTCCTTGGTATTTAGCCGGTGCGATCTTCTTCTTCCTACCTTATGCTTTTATGATGGCTGAGTATGGTGCAGCCTATAAACATGAAAAAGGTGGAATCTATTCTTGGATGGCAAGTGCTGTAAATCCAAAATTTGCTTTTGTCGGAACTTTCATGTGGTATGCTTCTTATCTTGTGTGGCAAGTAAACGTTTCTACTACTATATGGGTCCCTCTATCAAACGCTATATTTGGTCGGGATATGACTCAAAGTATGAATTTCTTTGGAATGAGTGCAACGAAATGGCTAGGAATCCTTGGTGCCATTTGGATTTTATTTGTTACTTTTATCTCAACACGTGGACTAGATAAAATCAAAAAAATTACCTCTGTAGGTGGTTTTGCCGTAATGCTTTTAAATGTTATTTTACTTATTGGAGGACTTGTTGTACTGGCTCTTCATGGTGGACAATTTGCCCAACCTATTACTGATGGCTTAAAAACATTTACTGTATCTCCAAACCCAGCTTATCAATCTCCATTATCTATTATTTCTTTCTTGACTTATGCTATTTTCGCATATGGTGGTATTGAAGCTGTCGGTGGTCTTGTTGACCAAACTAAAAATGCTGAAAAAACTTTTCCTCTAGGTGTAACCATTTCTGCTATTGTTATTTCTGTTGGATACTCTCTAGGTATCTTTATTATGGGTATCTTCATTAACTGGGGTAATATACTTTCTCTTCCTTCAGTTAATACAGCAAATGTAACTTATATTGTTATGGAAAACCTAGGTTACACTTTAGCAAATGGCTTTGGATTATCTGAAGCTGCTAGCTTAACAGTTGGTGCTTGGGTAGCTCGTCTTGTAGGACTTTCTATGTTTCTTGCCTTAACTGGTGCGTTCTTTACTTTAATCTACTCACCACTTAAACAATTAATAGAAGGTACGCCTAAAGAACTTTGGCCAGGCCGTATTGCAGAAACAAAAGATGGTATGCCTGCATATGCTATGAAAATACAAGCTACTGTTGTCGCTATTCTTATCTTGCTTATTTCCTTTGGTGGTGACAATGCATCTGCATTATTTAATAAGCTCGTTACAATGACCAATGTAGCAATGACTATTCCTTATATGTTCTTAGCGATTGCCTTCCCATTCTTTAAGAAAAAAGATAACATTGTTAAACCTTTTACTATTTATAAAGGTTATGGTGTTGCTCTTGTAGCGTCTATCATCGTTACGATTACTGTTGGTTTTGCAAATATCTTTTCTATTATTGAACCTGGACTTGCAAAAGGATATTGGATAGATACACTCTTTGCCGGTGGTGGACCAGTACTTTTCGCTATTGTTGCCTTATGGCTTTACTATAGCTATGAAAAGAAACAACGTAACTAACACTTGTCACATTTTGTCAAGTAAGCTATCATAATAGGAGAATCTAATTTTTTCGAGGTCCTAGTTATGAAGAAAAAAGCGAAACCTATTTGTCAGTTACACACAATTTTAGATGAACCTATTGCAGAATTAAGTCTTGAAAAATTAATTGGTAATCAAGAATCTATCAATACAGATAGTATTACGATTAACAAAGATATTTTACAAGCTCCTACCTCACTCGCCGAGATTTGTGCTACATTAGAAGCACTTGACGATGAAAACTCTATGGAAAACTTTATTGATAAATTTAGTAGTGCAACCTTTACTTCTTTAGATGAACTTTTAGCAAAACATACAACTCAACCTTATGAGTTTCAAGTAAAGGCTGCAACAAGTGAAAAGCTCTTCGAAGGTCTAGAAGGACTTTTTGATGAATAAATAAAAATACCTTAGTAAAGTGTATCATACATCTTTACTAAGGTATTTTTATTTATTCATTACGTAAGGATTTTAGCCTTTCAATTTCTCGCTTATGGATATCAATACTTTCTCCACTTGTTTTCTGATAATCTTCTTTTAAGCACTGTACAATACGTTCCCTATCTTTAATAGCTGCTTCATAATCTCCCATTCTCTCATGCATCTGCGCCAGAGAGTGCAACCCATCTGTAATACGTGGAGATTCTTGTATATTAAAACACGTTTCATAATCATTTAACGCTTCTTGAATCATGCCTATCTTCTTATAGCGATCTGCTCTTGAGCAGTAAGCCTGCCATGTATTAGGATGTTCTTCTACTGCTGCATTCCACAGTTCTTTTGCTTTTTCTAAGTCACCTTTGCCATATGCCACATCTCCCATATACATATTGGCTTGATAATTATTTTTTACCTTTCTTATCTGTTCAATATAAGGTACAGCTTCTTCATAACGTTCATCATCCAATAAGTTTTCAATGATTGCATAAAGTCCAAGAAAGCTATTTGGATTCTTCTCTAAAAAGGTTTTGAAATACTCAATTACCGTAAAATGATTATCATACCATTCATCACCACAAACACCTCTGTTTGCTTCTAAATAGGCACACCATCCACTTTTATTACTTGGCTCTAAATCTAGTACTTTTTTTGCATATTCAGATGCTAATTCGTGATCACTGTGAGCTCTATGATTATAAAGACAGGCTAGATTTTCATATGCTCTTACATTGTTTGGCTCTTGTTTGAGCACCCCTTCTAAAAAACGAACTGCATGATCAAAGGTCTCTGTTTTTATCCTTCTCTCATTCCAATACATATTTTCAATACGCTCAAATTCAGTTTCATTAGGTAATTGAAATAATTCATCTATAGTAATACCAAAATAAGTTGCTAACTTAGGTAATAGAGCTATGTCTGGTACACTCATTTCAGTTTCCCACTTTGAAACTGCCTGAGGCGATACACCTAAGTAATTTGCTAGCTCTTCTTGCTTTACATTTTTCTGTAATCTTAAGGATTTGATTTGCTTACCTATATTCATTACGCCCCTCCACATTCAACCTTTAGTAGTTTTTGATTTGATGTATCAGCTGATAATGCTATTATAAGGATTATTTTCTAAGGCTTCAATGGAGGCATATTTGATTGTAATCTACCCTTAGTTGAATAAAAAAGGCTTTTAAGTCATTCTACTTAATAACTTAAAAGCCTTTTTACTATGTTATACTATAGCTATATTTAATTAAACTACAAGGGGGATCTATATGCTAAGCAATGACTATAGTTTATTTTTTATACTATGTGGTATTCCTATCTTATTTTCTCTATTTGCTTCTGATAAAACAATCTTATTCATCTTAAACAGTAGATTTCACAGAGATTACCCACATAAAAATATAAAGAAGTACTCTTTATTTAAACGTATAGAACTTTGCTGTATATCTCTGATTTTAGAGATTGCTGTAGCCCTTCTTATGACATATCCTAACTTCGATATTAATTACTATGCTTTAGTTATTATCTTCTTTATAGCTATAGAATGGCTTTTAGAAGTTAAACTCTTTGGTCCTAATTAATACTATAGGCCATTAGGATAGCATCTTCTGTTGGTTTCGTATAATAATTCTTTCTTCTACCGATATCTGTAAAACCTGTTCCTGTATAAAGATTGATAGCAGGTGTATTACTTGCACGTACTTCTAGTATAAGTACTTCTAAGTTTTTGTCTTTACCATATGCAATCAGTCCATCTACAAGTTGTTTCCCTATACCTTTTCTTCTACCACTTGGGCGTACTGCAATATTGGTAATCTGCCCTTCACCTACTACATCCCATAGACCTGCATAACCTAGTACTTGTCCATCTTCTTCTGCAATAAGATAATAAGCTACTGGATTTTCAAGTTCTTTGGTTATAGATTCTAGAGACCATGGTACGCTAAAAGAGTCTACTTCTATAGCATAAATTGCTTCAATATCCTCTTTTGACGCTTTTCTAATGACCACTTTGTTCTCTCTCCTCTAGCTCTCTTTCTGCTTGGCTCTTTCTAAGATAGATTGGTACAAATTCATCTGCATCTACCATCTCACCTTTTTCAAAAGCTTCACAAGCTAGCTGAGCAAGTACACTTGCTCTTTGCATGTGTAAGAAACTTGGTGCAAACTGGGCTGCGTCTCCCATTACATCTGTAATTTTACCTTTAAGCACATCTACACCATCACCTAAGAAGATGGTCTGTCTTCCTGCAAGTTTCTCTAATAACTCATCGATTTCAACAGCTAAATGGTCACCTTCACGCTCTAGTGTTCCATTTTTCCATTGGTAAATCCCAGTATAAACTTGATTTCTTCTGGCATCCATAATTGGGCAAATCACTTCACTTGCAAATGAAATATTGTGTGCCATAACATCTAATGTAGGTATCCCAATAATAGGTACACCAATAGCAAGTGCCATAGCTTTTGCTGTTGCTACACCAATACGGATGCCTGTAAATGACCCTGGCCCACTTGTTACTGCTACTGCATCTATCTCATTCATTTCAAAACCAATTAAGCCTTTAAGATGTTCAAGCATTGGCATAATGGTTTGAGAGTGTGTAAGCTTATGGCAAATATAGTATTCACCTACTAATTTATAATCACTAATATATGCTACACTTCCTGATAAACCTGAAGCATCTATCGCTAATATATTCATGTATTCACCTACTTCATTGTAATTTTTCTATAATCAAAACCTTGTTCTAAGTCTTTCTCTATTGTAATCCATTTTGCTGTATCTGGGATAGCATCTGGTACATTGTTTGCCCATTCTACTAAGCATACACCTTCTCCAAAGAAATAATCTTCGTATCCAATCATCTCTAACTCATCTGGATCTTCAATACGATACATATCAAAATGATATAATGGCATTTCGCCTTCATATTCTTGTACAATTGTAAATGTTGGGCTTGTAATATGTTCTGTAATCCCAAGTCCAGTTGCAAAACCTTTTGAAAAAACAGTTTTACCCACACCTAAATCCCCAATGAGGCAATAAATATCCCCTTTCTTGGCATTCTTGGCGATTTCATAACCTCTATTAAAAGTTTCTTCTTCTGATAAACTAATCCATTCCATAGGGGTTTCCTTTCTTTATGTCATTAAGCATTATTTTAATACTGTTTGCTATAACTTTCAACTCTTTACGCCCTTTTATGTATTCAAAGTATAACTGAATGACATTTATTTTATGCATATTTTAAAAACTACGGCACATACTAAGTTTACATCAACAACATACAATTTTGCTTTCACTTATTCCTCTCCCTTAACCTCATAGACAAAAAATGGCACTTAGCTTATTGCTAAGTGCCATTTTTATTTGCTTTGTTTTATAATTTATTAATTAGATTTTTTGAGTGATAAGTATCTAAGTGCTGGTTGCATTGCTTTAATAATAACAGCACTTACTATAGAAACAATCACACCTTTAATTAAGTTAAATGGGATAATTACAGTTAATACGAATGGTAATTTTTCAACTTCTAATCCGTATAATGGAATAAGAATGAAGTAGTTTGCAAATGCACCTACGATTGCCATTGCAACTGTACCTAACCCTAAACCAATTACTATTGTTTTAAAGCTTTTATTTTTTCTTAACATAAATGCTAATGGTAATAAATAACCAAGGCTTACTAATAGGTTAGCAAGTTCACCTACACCACCTGTATAAGAGTTAAAGAATGCTAATGCATTTTTGATAACCGTTACGCCAAGTCCTACAAATGGTCCTACAACGATACTTCCTACAATAGCAGGTAACTCACTAAAGTCGATTTCTAAAAATGTTGGAAAAGCAGGTAATGGGAATTTAAATACTCTCATTAAGATAAAAGCTATAGCACTTAAAAGTGCAACCTTGATAAGCACTTGTGTATTAAATGATTTTTTTTGCATAAAGCATCCTCCTGAATATAAAAAAGCAACCCATTCATTCTTAGGGTTGCCGTTTTTTGTATAATCATTGCATACTTTATGAAATATTTCTATATAAGAAATAATACTCTCTATTAGATATGCTTACATGCAACTCTTCTACCATCCAGACTTTACTGTCGGTTTTGGAATTTCACCAAATCAATACATTACTTCTAATGTAGTCGCGGACTGTCACCGCCGGTCGGGAATTTCACCCTGCCCTGAAGAATTAAGTTAGCTTCTTTATTTAATTTTATGAGCTTATTATACGCCCCTATACTATAAATTGCAAGCATAAGGCTTATACTTCTTTTAAATTTTAATCTTATATATTTTTCTCACAATAATTATTCTTTTATTTTTTCCTAGTTGATTAACCTTTTTATTAAGTCATATACTATAACTAGGGTACATTTATCTAATTTCTATTTAATGACTAGGAGGATTTTAACGATGAAAGAAAAGCTTATTTGCCCAGATTGTAATCAAAAAGAAGTAGAAGAAGTTAATGCTTGTGGTGCAAGCAATTATTTTTGTAATCACTGTAAAAAACTAATCTCATCTAGCCGTGTTAAAGAAAAAAATAATCTCGAAGAACGTAAATAACATAAAAGGAGCTGCTACATTATAATGTGACAGCTCCTTTTTATACCTATCTAATTATCTAATGACTTTTCTTTTTTGGTGAGATCATTAGACCTAATACAAGTAAGACACCTACCAAACTAATTCCCATAAGAATATAAGTTGCAACTTGCCAGCTTGCCTGTTCTGCAGTCCCTAATATTACAGGCCCACAAGCAAATACACCTATATAATAAAACAGATTCATAATCGCAACAGTATAACCAATTAAACTTGGCTTTTTAGCTATGGCAGGTGCGATACAGAATAATGCTGTTATGGTAAATCCTCCAAATATAGCTACTAAAAGGGTATGTAAAATATAAGTCGATGGTCCTAATATAGTTGCCATATAGCTTGTTCCTATCAAACCTATAAAACCTAATAATGCAGTCAATAATGGCTTACCTGTTTTGTCCACAATAATCCCACATAAAATACAACATGGTATACCAAATAGTCCATTAAGTCCTGCATAGAAATTAGCTGTTCCAGCATCCAATCCATAGAATCCCATAAACAGCTGAGGGTAAGTCGTAACAAATGTGAATAATACAAATGCTACACATCCTCTTGCAAGTGCTACACTCCATAATCTACTGTTTTTCATTGCTTCTATTAACGAAGGTTTTTCCTGTTTATTATCTTCATGTTCTTCTTCTGGCACCTGAATAAAGCACCAAACAAGTATAAAGCAAATCACACTCATCCCAGCTGTAATAAACCATAAACTTTTTAAACCTAAGCTACTTGTAATGCTTAATCCTACATTCATCATTACAAATGATCCAAGTGCTGCAAATGTATTAAACATTCCCATAGCTGATCCTGCTTTTTCACCAAACCACCCTTTAATCATTGCAACCCCTACTAGGATAATCATTGCAAATGCAATACTTTCTATAGCACGGCTTATTAAAAGCACACTATAATGATTGGTTAATCCCCCTAGTACATTCCCTATCAACAAAGACATCATTAATGATAATAATAACTTTTTAGGCCCTAACTTATTCATAATGGTCGCACTCGGTATTGCTAATATAATACCTGCAACCGTAAAGATAGACATCAACCATGATGCTTGTGATAGAGAGATATTCATACTGTCACTAATCATCCCCATAATTGGTGGTACCTTAAGCTGGCTAATGGCAACTGTTATCGCACAGAAAAACAGTATACCAAACATACTCCACTTATTTTTCATTTGTTTCCTCCAAAGTCCTTTTTGTCTGTATAAATACTTCCGTAGTGTATAATTTTTAAGCCCTTCATTGCAATAACCTATGTATATTATTTTTAATGTGGTTAAAACTCTATAAGATAAGGAGGTGTATGCCGATGCGCATTCCAAAACATATAGCTGTTATCCCAGATGGCAATAGACGCTGGGCAAAATCCGCAGGTCTTGAGAAACATGAGGGCTATAACCACGGGTTAGACCCTGGACTTCTCTTTCTTAAACTCTGCAGAAAGTATGGAGTTGAAGAAGTTACTTACTATGGTTTTACAACTGATAATTGCAAACGTCCTAAAACACAAGTTGAGGCTTTCTCTAAAGCTTGTGTTGAAGCTGTAAAACTTATTGAAGATAAAAATGTCTCCCTACTTGTTGTAGGAAATACGGAATCAGACTGTTTTCCATCAGAACTACTTCCATATACCACCCGTACTAATCCAGACAGCGGTGATATTAAAGCTAACTTTCTTGTCAATTACGGATGGGAATGGGATCTTGGGGCTATGCATACTGATACTAAGAATCGAAAAAGTATTTATGATTCCCTTCGTTCCAAAGACATTTCTCGTATAGACTTAGTCATCCGCCTCGGTGGGCGCTCTCGCCTTTCAGGCCTCCTACCCGTTCAATCGGTCTATGCTGATATCTTTTGCTTAGATGATATGTGGCCTGACTTTAATGAAGATCACTTTTTAGCAGCCCTTAACTGGTACAATGGACAAGATATCACACTAGGTGGATAAACAAATAGAGGAGCTTATCTAAGCTCCTCTTAATCTAACATTAACTATATAACAATTTTTTATTATGTCTTTTTACTATGCTACAATTTCTTCATTACTTGTAGCTTCTTTTCCTTTAAAGCCATACATCCAATTCCCTTTTAAGTAATAAACCAAGAAGAATAATGAGCTTAACGACCATGTTAATGGATATGCCCAGAATATTACTTGAATATCATTGATAAAGTGAGTAGCTACTGTTACATAGATAACCCTTATCACACACCAACATGTAAGCATAACAAGCATTGGTACAATAGACTTTCCAGCACCTCTTAAAATACCTGCAATACAATGTGAAAAGGCAAGTAAGAAGAAGAAAAGAGCAATAGTTCTTGCTTGTAATGTACCATAAGCAATAACTTCCGGATCTCTATTAAATAGGCTAATTAACTGCGGTGCTGCTATAAAGAAAAGTATACCGATGGTTTCTGCTAATAGCATAGATGTAAGAATTCCAAAATGTGTCCCTTTTTTAGCACGTTCATATTTTCCTGCTCCTAAGTTCTGTCCTATAAATACGGTCATAGACATAGTAAAGCTTGTAATTGGAATAAATACAAAACCCTCTATCTTAGAGTAAGAACCACACCCTGCTACTGCTACTGCATCAAAAGCATTTATATTAGACTGTACAACGATATTAGCTAGTGCAATAACTGAATTTTGCACACCAGATGGAATACCAAACTGTAAAATCTGTTTAAGCATATCCATATGTACAGCAAGCTTCTTAAAGCTTATTTGGTACACCTCATTGGTGCGCATTAAATGACGGAAAGCTAAAATTGCACTTACAGCTTGTGCAATAACAGTTGCTAAAGCTGCTCCGCCTATACCCATTTTGAAGACAACAACAAATAATAAGTCTAATACCACATTAGTAATAGAAGAAACAATAAGAAAATATAAAGGTCTCTTACTATCTCCTACTGCTTGGAATATCCCACTAGCAGCATTATACATTACAATAGTTATAATCCCAGCAAAATAAATACGTACATAGGTCACAGCATTTTCAAATACTGATGCTGGTGTCCCCATAAGTTTTAGAATTTGTGGTGCTAGGATAGATCCTATAATAGTAAGTCCAATTCCTGAAATTAAGGCAAAACAAACAGCTGTATGAATTGCTCTTTCTACATTCTTTTTATCGTCTGCCCCAAAATAGCGTGAAATTGCAACCCCTGCCCCTGAGAATACACCTCCAACTAATCCTACTAGTAAAAAAATCAATGAGCCCGTGGAGCTAATCGCAGCAAGAGACTCCTTCCCTAAAAAGTTTCCTACAATAAGTGAGTCCACAATATTGTATAACTGCTGAAATAAGTTTCCCAAAAAGATAGGAACTGCGAAGGTTATTATTTTTTTATAAATAGAACCTTCTGTCATTAACATTACATTTGACTGCATTTTTCAATCCCCCATGTAGTTTGCATGATCTTGTTTAGTTTAAGTTTTTATAAAAATTTTTACACTAATTACTAATTATAGATTATATATAATTTTTTACAAGAGTTACCTGTCCCTGTTTAGCTCTAAAAAAAGGCACTCCATGATTGAAGTACCTATCTTAAGCTATATTTTATTTTTTATTACATTATCCCTCTACTTCATCTAAACTTTCCATAATCTTAATATGTGGATATGCTTTAAAATCTTCTTTAGTTGTTGTCCCTGTTGTTACACCTGCAAATGCTACACCTGCATTTTGTCCAGCCTGTGCATCAATATAACTATCTCCCACATAAAGGATTTCACTACTGTTTGCTTGGAAATATTCAGCTGCTTTAAGAATACCCTCCGGGCTTGGTTTAGCTTCTTGTACATCTTCTCTTCCAATAATTAAATCTACTAAATGACTTACTTCATATACTTTTAAAGTATCTTCTATTCTATAACGATATTTAGTTGAGATAATCCCTACTTTGTGCCCTGCTTCTTTCAAGCGTCTAAGCATTGGAATTGTTTCTTTATAAAGTGTTGTATGCGCTGTCATTACTTCATCTGCTTTAACTATGTATTCCTTTTCATACTGATTAAGTAAGTCTTCATCATTGGACTGCACTAATACTTTAAATCCGTCTTTAAGTGTCAAACCTATTGTACGTTTAATGGCCTCATCTGTTATATCTTCAATACTATGGGTATCTAAAACATGTCTAAAGCACATTACGATACCTCTCTCTGAGTCTGCTAACGTATAATCAAAATCAAATAAATAGATATTGTACATGGTTAATCTCCTTTTTATTTCTATATCTCTTTTTAGCATATACCTGCTTTCTAATTTGCACAACTCACTTCTATACAAAAAGGTATATCAAATAAATTCTTGATATACCTTTTCTTTAAGTTCCTAAATTATTTCAATGACTAAGAAGCTTGCATAAAGACAACCATTTTTAAACTTTACCTCATAAAATATTCATCTTTTCTTTTAGCTTCTAGTAAATTCTACAGCTGTTACATTTTTTAAACAAACAATCGCAGCTACATACTTATTAGTCTTCGACTCCTGATAGGTTAATACTACAGTAGAAAGTCCTGAAGCTGCAATATTTTTGAGCGGACTGCTTGGAAGAATGTCAACCATATTAGTAGAAATAGTACCTACTTGGTTTAAAAGGAATTGCTGTTTTAAAAAGAACTTTCTTAACCTTTCTGATGGGCAGTTGTTAAATTGACAAAGGTCAATATGCTGAGCTACACAATCACAACAGCTGGCATTATCACTAATACATGCACTACAACTAATACTCTTACCAGTTGCACATTTACAAGATGCATAATATTCATAACTACAAGGAGAAAGGGGATCTTTAATAATAGGCTCACCATTATTATCAAGATCTACTGTAGCTTCACACGTTTTTTGGCAGCAAAGCGTATAATTCAAAATAGTTTGAATACTTGTAATAAAATTGTTAAGATCCTCTTGTTTTTCAAAATAGACTTTTATTGCATCAATATTGCATATTGGGAAATATAAATCACTACCAACAAAAGATAACATACCATCTAGATTATCATCAATAGGAAGTCCTCCTGCAGTAGGAAGATCTGGATAATTAAAAGAGTTAACAATAATATTTGCAGGCTTCGGTTGTTTTAATCCTTTAAGGTAAGCTACTACCTTATTTAGAGTAATTTCACAAGGACAAATACATGGAGCAGCAGGACCGGCTGGGCCAGTAGGGCCAGCGACACCAGCTGGACCAGCTGGACCGATTGGACCGATTGGACCGACTGGACCGATTGGACCGACTGGTCCGGTTATCGGCTGTTGACAACAACAGCAACCGTCTCTACCATCTCTACCATCTCTACCTGGGGGGCCAACTGGACCGGGAGGGCCAACTGGACCGGCAACACCGGCTGGACCGGCTGGACCGGCTGGACCGGCTGCACCGGCTGGACCGGCTGGACCGGCTGCACCTGGTGCTCCTGGTGCTCCTGAAGGACCTGAAACACCTGGTGCGCCTGGTGCTCCTGGTGCTCCTGAAGGACCTGAAACACCTGGTGCGCCTGGTGCTCCTGGTGCTCCATCTGTCCCATCTTTTCCGTCTTTTCCGTCTTTGCCATCTTGACCATTCTGACCGCCTTGACCATCTGCTCCATTCTGACCATCTTGACCGTTCTGACCATCTTGACCATTCTGACCATCTTGACCGTTCTGACCATCTTGACCGTTCTGACCATCTTGACCATTCTGACCATCTTGACCATTCTGACCATCTTGACCATTCTGACCGTCTTGGCCGTTCTGACCATCTGCTCCATTCTGACCATCTTGGCCGTTCTGACCATCTGCTCCATTCTGACCGTCTTGACCATTCTGACCGNGTTATGCGGTATTAGCGTTCGTTTCCAAACGTTATCCCCCTGCATAGGGCAGGTTACCCACGCGTTACTCACCCGTCCGCCACTAACTTTGAGGAGCAAGCTCCTCGCAGTCCGTTCGACTTGCATGTGTTAAGCACGCCGCCAGCGTTCATCCTGAGCCAGGATCAAACTCTCAATTAAAAAGTTTGTCATCTGACATTTTGTACTGTTAAGTAGTACTGACTCGAATCTTTAAGATTCATTTTGAATCGACTGGTTTAATGGTTATTTGATTAAGTTGTCCATGCTTATTTCGTAAGCACTTGTTTATATTACCAATTAATACTTTCGCTGTCAACCTATAAATTGTAAAAATCTTGTTCAAAATTCATTATGTTTAGTGTATAATGAAGAAGCACACTTACGGCAAAGGATGAAGACTATGAAAATACTAATTGTTTCAGATGTAGAAAGTACATATATTTGGGATTTTTTTGATAAAGAAAAGTTTAAAGACATTGAACTGATTATTTCTTGTGGCGATTTAAAGGCATCTTATCTTTCTTTCCTTGTAACAATGATACCGGCACCACTTTTATATGTTCCAGGTAATCATGATGTAAGGTATTTAGATCAAGAACCTGAAGGTTGTATTAGCATTGATGACCAAGTCTTTATCTATAAAAATATAAAAATAGCCGGTCTCGGCGGTTGTATCGAATACTCTGGTGGCCCTTTCCAATATACTGAAAAGGTTATGCAAAAACGCACCAAAAAACTTATGAAGGCTTGTCAAAAAAAAGGTGGTTTAGATATACTTGTAACTCACTCACCTTCATTAGGCATAGGGGATGGCGATGATTGGGCTCACAAAGGTTTTGCCTGCTTTCATGATGTTTATGAGAAACTTTCACCAAAGTATCATTTACATGGTCACCAACATCTGAATTACGGAGCTAAAAATAAACGTCAGCTTATCGTAAATGAAACACAAGTTATTAATGGTTTTTCTTATTACATTCTTGATTATCCGAATCCTGAATAAATAAAAAAGCAAGTACATTTAAATGTACTTGCTTTTTTATTTTCAATATCTATCCTTCATTGTGTACAATATTTTTCATATAACTAAATGGATCTGTTGGTTTTAGATCTTCAGTATTAGGAAGTTCTCCTTCTACCCCATCCACAAGCCAATCCATGTTAATAATATCTTCATAGTCACATACTTGACCTGTTTTCACACGAAGCACTTTATTTTGATCATAAATAGGTCCTATAAATGGATTAAATTCATTTCTTATAATAGCAGTTTTAACGCCTTCTACTAATGATTTCATTGGCTGATTAATATTACGATTTGAATAAAGCACATCTACAATACCTGTATTCATCCCTAACCAGAAATTCATTGGTTGGTCTCCAGCTGAGATATCAGCAAGTGTTTTCCAAGTACCTGTTAAAATATTACGGATAACACTTTCATAAAATACACCCCAGTTCCAAATAGCCATTGCATAATGTTTTTTATCCTGTTCATCTTTGCCTATTGCATAAACACCATATTCTTTTGACATATCACCTGGTACCGGTAGATCTTCATTTGAAATAATATCTACCCCTGCTTCTATTAAATGTTTTGCAACATCTTTACCTTGCTCTGGATTATCCCATCTATATGTCCACATCGCTTTAACTTTGGCATAAGGATTTACTGCGCGTACACCAAGAGTGAAAGCATTAATACTAGAAACCACTTCTGAAATAGGATAAGGTGCTACATATCCAATAATATTAGTCTTTGTCATTGCACCTGCTATCATCCCCAAAATATATCGTGGCTCGTGAATACGTCCAAAATAGAGCGTTAAAGATTTATAAGAATGTGTTCCGGCACAGTTGAAGAATTTAACCTCTGGATACTGCATGGCTGCCTTTAAAGCAGGTGCAACAAAAGTTGGGCTGGTCGTAAAAATAATATCATATTTTTCTTTGGCCAGTTGCTCAAATACTTCATAAGCTTCTGCACTTTCAGGAACATTAATAATCTTTGTTGTTTGAATTTGATCCTTGAAGATATTATTAATGTGTAAACGTCCTAGTTCATGGCTATAGGCCCAACCAGAAGTTTCTGGTGCTTTTGCATAAACAAAAGCAATTTTCAAAGTACGTCTAAAGCTTAAGCGATCTGTTATAGAACTCAACATACCTTTTTTCTTAGGCACTTCTAAAGAGTCTGTTTTAACATTAGCCTCATCTTGTTCAATCGCTTCTAATTCAGCGATTAACTTCTG
Organism: Niameybacter massiliensis; assembly: GCF_001282685.1. GTDB lineage: Bacteria > Bacillota > Clostridia > Lachnospirales > Cellulosilyticaceae > Holtiella > Holtiella tumoricola. The sequence goes on from NZ_LN875035.1 coordinate 1,836,061, forward strand.
AATATATTCTTTATGCTCATTTGCAGTAATTTCTTCTGGTAAGCCATAGATCTTAAGGAAGTTTAGAAGTGCATCACCTGTGGTAATTTTAAGTCTTGCGCCACCTTCTTTAAGATAGATATTTCTAAATGGTCGATAAATCTCTGCTATAAATTGCTTTTCTTTAGAGTCAAATACATTTTTACTCCATTTATACTGATTAATAAATTCATTTAATTCTTTAAAACGTCCTGGTTGTGTAAACCAGATGATATTAATATGAGTATTTTTATAAAAATCTAAGAACTCATAATAAATGGTATTGACTTTATTACCTGGATCCCTTTTAGGTACTAAACGTGTAACATAAGCATTAAAAGACGTGGCACCCACATATTTGAGTACACTTACTCGTTTATTACCTTCTACAACAAAAAATCTATTTAAATATTCATATACTTTAATAGGGTCACGAATACCTTCATTAACATGCGCACGATATAAACTCATCCATTTATTTGCAAACTCAGTATTAATCCCCATAAGTGGCATAAAATTATGAGCAAATGAAATGCTTCTTGAATGGGTATAGGTTCCTGTAATTTTATTAATTGGAATTTCTACAAGTCCTAAAGAAACTTCGGACAAAATTTCACTAGATTGCATAACGCCATCTAATGATGGTAAATAACCAATTTCTCCTTTGTTTACCATAGCATTCCAAGATTGCTTAGCACTTTTATTTGCTTGTTCGTAAACATTTTCAAGCTCTAATTGATTCATATCTTCACCCCTTTATTAGGATTATTTAATTATGTAAAATCATTTACGGTCAAAGTTTTCTATATTATTTTCATTAAGTCCCCAGCTTAGTATACGTCCATCTAAGTTATAATACATTTCAAACTGCTTTTCATCTATATTATATAACATTTTACTTGGAGAAAGAATTTGATATGTTGGCGATTCAATGACTTCATTCAAAGTCATTGTTCCATCTGAGTTAAAAGTTACTTCCTCTCCTGTTTCCTTAGAAATCCAGGTTCCAACCAGTTTAGGTTCATTATATTGCTCAATCGTATATAAGCATCCCCCACCTATACCTAACAGACACATTGTCCCTATAATAATACGGCTTATAGAATTTTTCTTTTTATTTTTAGTAGACTTATAAGTCGACATGGTCTTGCCCCCTTTTAATGATTACTCATTATACAATAAAAATTGCCATTTTTCAATGTATCCATAAGATAAAAGAGCCTAATAATTACAATTAGGCTCTAATGTAAATCTTTTTCACTAATGCTAAATTCCATAGTTCCTGATGTATAGGGTGCAACTTCATTTAAATTAAATACAAGAACTAAGTCTCCATGAGGTGTGATGTAGAAATTTTGGTCATCTTGAATCTTAAGATTTCCATAAATCTCGTCATTTAATAAAGTTTTTGCGTCCGCTCGTTTTTCAATTTGTTTAAGGATAAGGCCTTGAAGTTTATCTTTATAATTTGCTTCATCTTTAAACAATTGATCCAGTGTGAGAATACGATTTGTCTGTAAATCTAACGTTACGTACTTATAGGTAGAAAGCCCATGAGCACCGCCTTTATATTGGTAGTCAAAGAAACTGATAACAAAATATGGACTTTTAGTTTCTTTTATAGTGTATTGACTAATCAGTTCATATTTGTTTTTAGATGAATCATGTTTCGCTTCTTTAACAAGCTTCTTTTGTAAATCTGTCCCATGTTTCTTTAGGATGGCGTTAATCTTTTTTTCAGCTTTTTTATCCTTTAAGCCACTAATAGCAGGATACTGAATTTGTACATGCCATTTTTCTTCATTTTGCATATTACTTTGCTCTTCTACTTGTACTTCCATTGGAACAGCCATAACAAATATAGCTGTCCCAGGTGTATCATTTGTACGTTCTTTGCTTGTTTCTTCAGCATAACAAGGTATTATATTTAGAAAAACACTTAAAAATAAAATCAAAGCCATTTTCCTAGCCATTTTAAAATCCCCCTGTTCATTGATGAAGTTACAAATTTAGTATGTGTAATTTATGACACTTTATAATAAGCAAACATTTGCAGAACTGTTTTCTATTTCAATGTATAGGTAAAAATAAGGTTTTATTTGTAATTTTATTGGATAAATATTGGATGAGTAGTATACTATAAAAGATAGAATGATTAAATAATTTGAGGTGTAGGAAATGAAAGATATGACTGAACAGATTCAATATATGCATCGTTTTTTTAAAACAGGCAAAACATTACCTATAGATTTTAGACTTTATTTTTTAAAAAAATTAAAAAGATATCTTATGGCTCATCAGGAAGATTTAGCTAAAGCTCTCTATGCAGATTTTAAAAAACCATACTATGAAACTTATATGACTGAAATTTATATGGTCCTTCAAGAACTTGATCAAACCATTAAAACACTTCCTAAATGGGCAAAGACAAAAAACTATACAGCTCCTTTCCCTCTTTTAAGTGGCACAACACAAGTGACCCCTAAACCTTTTGGTTTATGTGCTGTTTTTTCACCTTATAACTATCCTATTCAACTTTCTCTTTCTCCTTTAATTGGTGCACTTGCAGCAGGGAATTGTGTGATCTTAAAAGTTTCTGAGTACACACCACATACTTCTAGAGTGCTTAAACGTCTTTTATCCGAAGTTTTCCCACCTCATTTAGTATGGACATTAGAAGGTGATGCGACTATCTGCGAAACGCTATTAAACCAGCCTTTAGACTACATTTTCTTTACAGGCAGTACAGCTACCGGCAAGAAAGTAATGGCACAAGCCTCAAAGCATCTCATTCCTCTTACATTAGAACTAGGGGGCAAAAATCCTGTTATTGTAGATTATAGTGCGGATCTAAAAATAGCTGCTAAACGTATTGCATGGGGCAAATTTATGAATGCAGGCCAAACTTGTGTCGCACCTGATTATGTTTTAGTTCATGATAGTGTGGTAGATGAATTTTTAGAGGCCTTAAAAACTGAGACAGAACGTATGTTTAAAGATAAAGCAAATCTTTCTCGCCTCATTCATGAAGGCCATTATGTACACATTTTAAAATGCATCAACGAAGATAACATCTACTATGGTGGTCATTTTGATCCTGAAGATCTTTATGTGGAACCTACTATTTTATATCCAACAAAGTTAAGTGATGAATGTATGCAAGAAGAAATCTTTGGACCAGTGCTCCCCGTCCTTACTTTTAACAAACTTTCAACCGCTATCGAAACTGTACAACGTTTTCCTAAACCACTCGCATGTTATATCTTTAGTGAAGATAGGTTGCGTACCAATCATCTTTTGAAAAATCTTTCTTTTGGTGGTGGTTGTATTAACGATACCATTATGCATTTAACCCATTCAAAAGCACCCTTTGGTGGTGTAGGTTATAGCGGAATAGGTGCTTATCATGGTAAATATAGCTTTGAAACCTTCTCACGTCCACAAACCATTTGTTATAGTTCTAAGTTTGAGCTTCCTCTTCGTTATCCTCCTTACGATCGTACACTTCCACTTTTAAAGCAATACATTACAAAACGTTTTTAGATAAAAAAAGAGACTGTTTTCTAACAGCCTCTTTTTTTACTTTTAAAGATCTAGTTTCATTTCTAATCATCACACTCATGACCTGTGCAAATACAATCATGACCCGTTTGTTTTTTAATTTTATTAAGTTGATCTAAGAAATCATCTATCTCACCAATTTCCATACGATCATTAGTATGCACATCATAGATTTTACCTTTATTAAAATCTCTTAAAACATACGTGCATCCATTACTATCGTCTTTATGAATACAACGATAGCCTTCTTTATATTTTTCTTTGAGAGCATCTACATTTGTTGGCATAAAAAAACCCCCTTTTATTTAGTTAAAATAACCTAAATCAAGGGGTTTTATACATCTTAACGTCTATCAAAATTTAACTTTTTAATTTCATTTTGTTTCTGACTCGCTTCTATTTCATGGGTATAAATAGATAGTGTAATAGATGGATTACTGTGGGAAATTAATGAAGATAATGTTGTAATATCCATTTTAGCTGCAATACAATAAGAAGCAAAGGTATGTCTAAAAATATGGGCATGAATATGTCTTCCAAGTACTGTAGAAAGTTTAAGCATTAAATCATGAAGAGAGCGTGATGCTAAATGCTTATTGCTATCTTGACGACTTGGAAATATATAAGGAGAAGCTTCTAAGTTTGAAAGAATCTCTTTATTTTCAAGTTTTTTAAGCTGCATTTGATAAACACCTAAAAACTCCAATAACTGAGGATGAATAGGAATATTGTTATATTTAAATCCCTTTGCTAAAAGCAAAATACTATTGGTTTGGATATTAATATCTTGTTTTTTTATACTTACAGCTTCCGTTGCACGACATCCTGTATAAAGTAAGATACCTATAAGAAGCCTATTTCTGATCCAACAATAATATAAATAATCAAAATGATTGCTACTCCCTAATAGTACTTCATTTTCACCAATTTGACCATCTATGTAATCAATGAGTTCTTCTATTTCTTCTGTAGTTAAAATTTCTTTGGGTGCTTTAGTCTTACGCATTTTAATAGGATCAATATATTCGTACAAACGTTCATCACATAATCGTTTTTCATAACAAAATTTAAGAAACCGATGTAATACGACGCGTTTACGTTTAAGACTTGCAGGTTTTAGATCTTGACTTTGAAGTTCAATTAAATAATCCTGAATCATTTCAAAGTTAATTTCTTCAAGATTCACAGCTTCTATACACTCTTGCCATTGATTAAGATCTTGCATATAAGCTTTAAGTGTATGAGGTGAAAGCTGCATGCCTTCTAATGAGACTTTAAAATAATGAATACTCTTTTGAATCGTCATTCAATACCTCCTCTCCTAAAAAATTATATTATAAAAGGGCTGTTAAAAACAGCCCTTACTTTCTTATTATTGAGCAGGTTTTGTGCATTTTTTGTAGATTACATAGTACATAACCCCAATAAATACCCCACCGATAAGATTTCCGATCGTAACTGGAATTGCATTATTGACAAAGAAGTTTCCCCAAGTTAAAGTATCTAACTTATCTGCAGCTACTCCTGACATTTCTACAAGTTCTGGATTCATTTTAATAAATAAACCAACTGGAACATAGTACATATTAGCTACAATATGTTCTGCTCCACTAATTGCAAATGCAAAAATAGAGAAGAAACCTGCTAATATCTTACCTGTTACATCTTTTGCTGAGTAAATCATCCAAATACCAGCACATACAAAGATATTACAAATGATTGCTAAACAAAGTGCTTCAGTAAAAGGTAAATTCGACTTTGTAATGGCTGTTTTTAAAGCATAAGCTGCAAAGCCACCATCACTCATTCTAAACAAACCTGTATTTGCTTGCAAGAAAGCAATAGATACTGCACCTACAAAATTACCAGCAAGTACAATCACTAAGTTTTTAAAGAAGTCAATTACTCTTGTACGTTTTTCTAAAGTAGATAAGACAATCAGACAGTTACCTGTAAAAAGGTCTGCTCCATTAAGTACAACAAACATTAACCCTATTGGGAATACTGCACCTGTTACAAGTTTTGCTACACCTTTATCATGAATAGCATGTGCTGCAGTTGATGAAGCTAACGCCCCAAGTGCTATATAAACACCCGCCATAACTGCCATTAAAAAAATTGCAAGTACCGTACGATTAACTTTTGCAACACCTGCATCTGTTGTGTAATCTAAAATCTCATTTGGTGCTAAATAATTTTTTGCCATTTTATACACTCCTTTTCCAATCAAAGAGTATACCACCTATGCCTATTCATTTCAACATTATTCTTTCTCATTTTCCTTATTCAACAAAATTTGTTGTATTTTTGTCTGAAGTTGTTGCATATCGCTATAATATTTTTCTTGTATTTTTGTCTTTTCTTCATTAAATATAATATTTTGTTCTAGTAAGGAATTTTTAAGTTCTAATTCATACTTTTCTTTAACGGTAGCTAATTCTTGTGTATATTTTTCTATCTCTAATCGAAGTACTTCTTTACTTTTTTCTATTTCTCTTTGACTAAACCAAAGTTCTGATGCAATTTCATCGTTACGTACTTGTAAACGTTCATTTTCACTAGTACGTTCTTCTATTTCTATTTCTAAGCGCTCCCATTTACTATTTTCTCCTTTTAAGCGTTCGATTTCTTCTTCATACTTGTCGCATAGTACATGATGTTGCTTCATTTGTTGTTTTTGTTCTTTAACAACTTCTTCTAACCCTTCTTTTTCTTTTTTTAATCCACAAATCTGTGCTTCTAGGTTTTTCTTTTCTTCCTTTAAAGCTTTTATCTCAGTTTCCTTTTCTTCTTCTAACTTTTTTAATGTCTCTTTAAACATTTCTTGTTTCTCTAATAAAGCAATCTTTTCTTTTTCTTTTTCACTTAACAGCTCCTCTACTTCATTTACCCGATCTTCTACTAAAAGGTTAACCCTTTCACCCATATTTAAATACATATTTTGAATACGATTTAATAGTCTTTGCAATTCATCTATATCTTGAACCAATACACTTTCAGACTGTTTTTGACGTTCTAATTTATAGGCACTCAATAACACACTCATAAACTCTTTCCCTGTTAGTTGAGTGTTTTTCATCATCTCTGCTAACTCATTTTTCATCTCTTCTGGTACCTTTACACCAAATGTTACATCTGCCATTTATATTTCTCCTTTTAAGGTTAACCTTATTCTATCCAGGTTAACCTATATATTTTATAGTTAACTCTTTTATTTTCAACATAGTTAACCAAAGTTAACTATTATTTATATATTAGCATAGTGGATATAATTAGCACAACCTACCACAGATAATTATGTATTATCTGTGGTGGGTTTTTAATTTAAAAATAAGAAGTTGATAAAAGGATAGAAGAAAGGATTAAAAAGTAAAATGGGGATAAAAAGAAATAATAAAAAAGTAGAGGTATGAATTTTCTAACTATTTCTATCATCAGTGATATAGCCAATGTGATATAAATCAAATTCTTTAATAAAGCAAACTCAAGTATAAATTTAAAGAGAATCATCACTTTCTAGATAAGATCGTACAATAAAGATTTAAACAAATGAAGATATTTAAACAAAATTAAACTACCTTTATCCATGTACTATAGATAAAGGTAGTTTAGAAAATATTGCTTTTTGTTTATCTTCCTACACTTGTATTATCAGCAGCTCTATCCCTTAATTCATATATAGGATTTTCCTTATCCTCATAACGATAGTCTCGACCTTTTTGACAAATATAATCATGAATAACTCTGTGACTCGGAACTTGATCAACATCATGATTTAAAGTATTTTGGAATTTATAGAACTCTGATTCAGAGGATAATTCTGATACATTAGGATAATTATCTTTTATGGAAGTTAATTGTACTGTAGTTCCTAAAACATTTCTTACATATTCTTTATTTTCACCTAATGTTAATAGTTGTGGAAAACATCCATCAGGAATAATTTGTTGCCATTCTTTATTTTCATATTTCTTGAGTAGATTCGCAGCTTGATGTAAATGATTTACTTCTTCAATAAAATGTTGTTCCCATATTTTCTTAATATATGGATCGGTTTCATCTTCATAACAAGAATAGTATAAATAACACTCTGTATATTCATGCTGTAAAAGACCTTCAAGCCAAGTCATTTTTGCATCAAGTAAGCTACCATAATGACTAACATGTTGCTCTTCAATAAGTGCAATCTCCTGATATAAGCTTCTACCCCTATCTGAGTCATAAAAACCTGCTATATTCATATAATAGTTCATTGTCTGCTGTTCTGCAGCCGTAATAATACCAATATTAAGTTTAGTAATAGGATCGGCTTTACAAAAATCTACACATGCCCTAATATTATCAGCTGGATATCGATGTTCTGATATAGTAGGTCTTCCTGGCATAATTTCTGTATAATGCCCTACCAATTGTTCAGCTTTAATTCCTTTTTCCATTTCTAATAAATCTGAATAGCGATAAAGGTGATCAAAATCTTCTAGCAAAGCAAAATCTAAAGCCATCTTCACATGTTTATCAGGTTCTCTTTGTGCGAGTCTTGCTGTAAGATCTACTGCAAGTTGTTCATAACTTATAGTAGTCTCCAGAATAGATTCATCTGCTGGTTTAAGAACACTGATCATTTTTTGTTGTTGCTGTTCACTTCTCCTAGTTACAGCAATTTCTCTCCGTAATTCATTATTCGTACAGTGTCTTGAAAAATTATGCGAGAACCATACTGCTTCATATTCCGTACCATTCATTAAAATGATACGGGTTTTTGTATAGGGATCTACTTCATTTTTATTATAAGGCTTTGGATAAATTTTCTTCCAATCTTTAAATAAATTATCTGTTTTGATAGGTTTCTCTAAAAAAGGATTCACTTTAAAATCATCTCCATTCTTAATTTTAATATGCCAGTTCTATATTCATTTCATCAACTTCCTAATTGTAGAAAGTTAGATTTCTATGAAATAATCTTATATGTCTAGTTTGTGTAAATTCTCTATTTAAAATCCAAGAATAAATTGTAAAATTATTACCATTTAAAGTCAATTCAGGTTTAAAATATTTTTTTATAAAAAAACACCGAGGTCTCAGCTCCTCGGTGTTTATATATAATTCCTTTAAATAGATAAAAGATAAAGGACTAAAAAGATTAGGCTTCTATAACAGCTTCATCATCTGTCATGATAATTGTTTCATCTGTACTTGATACAAAGAGACAAGCTGATAAGTCACCTGTTACATTAACTGATGTAGTCATCATATCTAGTATACGATCTACACCAGCAATAAGTGCAATGGCTTCAAGTGGTAGACCAATTGACGAAAGTACCATTGTCATCATAACAATTACTGTTCCAGGAATTGCTGCCGCACCAATTGATGCTAAAGATGCTGTAACAATTAGAATGATTAATTGACTTCCTGAAAGTTGAATACCATAGATTTGAGCAATAAATACCGCACAAGCAGCTTGGTAAATTGCACCACCATCCATATTGATTGTTGAACCTATATTAAGAACAAATTGTGCAACTTCTTGTTTAACACCTAAGTTTTCTTTTGCACATTTGAGTGATACCGGTAAAGTTGCAGCACTACTTGCTGTTGAGAATGAAAGCATTTGTGCTGGTAAAATACTTTTAATAAATTGCATTGGATTCATTTTTGCAAAGATTTTTGCACTCATTCCATATACAAAGAAACATTGTACAAGGCATGCAATAAAAATTACAAGAATTAATTTAATTAATGAAACAAGTACACTCCAACCATTTGTTGCTACAACATCTGCAATAAGTGCACATACAGCAATTGGTGTAATACGCATAATCATTTCAACGATTTTGTACATAATATCAGAGAAATTTGTAAAGAGTACTTTTGCTGCACTCGCTTTTTCACCTAAACTATTAATTGCTACACCTACAAAGGCTCCGAAAATAATAACTTGAAGTGTATTACCATCTGTTAAGGCTTTAAATGGATTACTTGGTACAATATCAACGATTAAGCTCATTAAATTTGTTGTTTGAATAACAGGTGCTTCTGCATTTCCTAGAAGCACACCTACACCCGGTTTCATAATAAGTGCAAGAGTCATTCCAATACATGCTGCTAAAACTGTTGTTGTCATATAATATGTAAGTGTTTTCTTACCCATAAGACCTAAACGATTCATATCCCCTACATGAGTCATACTTGAAACTAATGTACATAAAATTAGTGGTACAATAACCATCTTCATTAAATTAAGGAAGATCGTTCCTATAGGCTGAATCACATATTCTAGTAGCCCATTAAATTGTCCCATTTGGATAATAATTCCTAGCACTACCCCTGCCAGAAGTCCAATAAAAATTTTGCTCGATAAACCTAGTGATTTCTTCATATATTTCCCTCCGTTTGTATTCTGTATGATTGTATACAATTATACGTGAGTGATAGGATAAAAGCAAGTGCTATTTTCAAATTTTGGAATATCATCTAAATATTTTAAAGATGTTCTAGCTATCTTACATATAAAATTACAAAAACACACGTACATACCCTTATCCGAATTAAGAAAATAAAAAATAGCCAAAATAAAATGAGCAATTACTCCATCCTGGAAATAATTGCCCATTTTATAGTTGTATATCTTCTATTATTTAGCTAAATGGGTTGCACATACATAAGCTGTTGAAAAAGCTGCTTGTATATTGTACCCACCTGTATCACCGTCAATATCTAACACTTCTCCAATACAATAAAGACCTTTTTGTTTACGACTTTCCATTGTAGTTGGATTAATTTCTTTAAGAGAAATACCACCGGCTGTTACCATAGCAGAATTCATTCCACCAATACCTGAAAGATTAAAGGTACATCTTGTCAGTTCTGTTACAAGCATCTCCCTTTCCTTTTTAGAAAGTCTTGCACAGGTCTGGTCATTTGGAATACCTAAATGTTCTAAAACCGTCTCACAAAAACTACGTGTAAGTGTATCAAATTGCTTTAAATAAGTTAATACCCCTTCTTTTCCACGCTCAGGAATTTCTTTTGCAAATTGATCACGTACCATTTCATAAGTCATAGGATAAAGATAGTTCACTGTGAGTTGATCCCCTGGCATCATCCATCTTGTAGCATCTAAAATAACTGGACCAGAGAGCCCTTTATGTGTAAAAAGTAAGCTTCCATGGCGTTCTACTTGTTTCTTGTTTTCGTGCCACAAAGTAACGCCTGCATCTTTAAAAGATATACCTGAAAGTGCACAATAGGTACGCTCATGAGTTGTTACATAAGTTAGTGCTGGCCTAGGTTCAACAACTGTATGTCCTAAAGCACTTGCTAACCGATAACCATCTCCCGTACTTCCTAGATGAGGGAAAGATTTTCCGCCTGTTGCGACAACCACATGATCTGCTAAATAACGTTCGCCATCTTGTGTCTCCAACGTAAAAATACCATCATAGCGTTCAATATGTGATACGCCTTGATTGTATTTTACTTCTACATTGCATTTCTTACACACCATCAATAAAGCATTCAATACATCTATACTTTTTGAACTTTTAGGAAAGACCTTACCATTTTCTCTTGTTTCGCTACTTATTCCTGCCTGTTCAAAAAATCGAATAGTATCTTCATTGGTAAAACGAGTAAGTGCACCTTTGATAAACTTCTCATGATCACCATAACGTGTAAAGAAATGTTCAATAGGACCACTATGCGTAAAATTACATTGCCCACTTCCTGATATTAATAACTTCTTACCTGCCTGTGCATTTTTCTCTAAAACAAGCACTTTTCTACCCGATTTTCCTATTTGACCCGCAGCAAAAAGCCCTGCTGGTCCAGCACCTATAACAATGGTATGATAATGCATAGCGTCCTCCTTCGTTTGATTTAATCTATTTGAATCGCATAAATTTATATCTTAGTTGTTTTTTAGCAACCTTTATAGAATAACAAGAATGCTGTCGAAATGCAATGTTTTTTATCAACTTTTTTCTTTTCTCTAGTCTCTCTAAGAGCTATTCACTTTTGTACAACTTCATTTATAGTTAAATTCTTCCACAAGTGTCCTAAATTTATACTGTCTACCCATTCTTAATACAGCATAAGTACTGCTAAATAGATAAGAGGTTGATCGGAATCTTCCAATCAACCTCTTATTTTAGAATGTAAATTTAGTTTTTATTTAGACTTTGCTTCGCTTTTGAATACTTTTCGATTATCCCAAATGTATTGCCCACCTGAGACAACAGTTAAAATTAATGCTGCATAAGCTAATAAAGTAGCAATCAATGGCCAAATACTTAACTGAATTGGAGCTAAGTATACAATAATCATGATCATTTGCACAACTGTTTTAATCTTTCCAAGTGAACCTGCTGCAATGACAATATTTTCATTAGCAGCTACAAGACGCAAGCCTGATACTGCAAATTCACGAAGTAAAATGATTACAACAATCCAAGCTGGTAAAATTCCTGCTGGAAGGACTGTACCTTTGTCAACAATCGCAATCATAGCAGCTGTTACAAGCATTTTATCTGCTAAAGGATCCATAAACTTTCCAAGATTGGTTACAAGGTTATATTTACGAGCTAAATAACCATCCAAAAAATCAGTGAAACTTGCTATCACAAATATAGCAAGTGCGATCCATAAAGTAACCGGCAAGCTTAGCCATGGATTCCATATCACAGCCATAAAAACAAACACTAATAGTATTCTTGCTAACGTAAGTTGATTAGCAATATTCATAACTTCATCCCCATTCTTTGTGAACTTGTTAGATTAAAGCCCCAATTAAATCGTAATCACTTGCTTCAGTAATTTCTACGTCTACGTAATCACCAGAAATTAACTCACCTTCAAATGGAATGAATACTTGTCCATCTATTTCAGGTGCATCTTGGTAAGAACGTGCGATATAAACATCTTCGCCTGTAAGTTTACCTTCAATGAGTACACGCATTTTTTGTCCCACTTTTTCATGTGTTAAAGCTTCTGAGATTTCATGTTGAATCGCCATAATAATATCTTTACGTTTTGCTTTAACTTCTTCATCAATTTGCTCTGTAAGACGTGCAGCAGGTGTGCCTTCTTCTTGTGAATAAGTAAATACACCTAAACGGTCAAAACGCATTTCTTTTACAAAGTTGCAAAGTACTTCGAAGTCTTCTTCTGTTTCTCCAGGGAATCCTACAATTAAAGTTGTACGAATCGCCATACCTGGAATCTCTTTGCGTAATTTTGTCATTTTAGCAATAAGCTCTGCATTTGTGCTCTTTCTTGCCATACGTTTAAGAACTGGGTCTGCCGCGTGTTGAATTGGAATATCTAAATAGTTACACACTTTATCATTTGTTTTGATTTCTTCAATAAGTTCATCTGTAATATTTTCTGGATAACAGTAAAGAATACGAATCCATTCAATACCTTCTACTTGTCCAAGGCGACGTAAAAGTTTTGCTAACGTTTCATCACCCGGTAAGTCTGTTCCGTATAAAGTTGTATCTTGAGCAACTAAGATGAGTTCGCTTACACCATCTTTTGCAAGACGTTCTGCTTCATTTACAAGTTGATCCATTGGACGTGAACGGTATTTACCACGAAGAGATGGGATAATACAGTAAGTACACTTGTTATCACAGCCTTCTGCAATTTTCATATAAGCAAAGTAACCTGCTGTTGTTAAGATACGTGGCATATTTTCAATATGTTCACGGTCAATTGTATCAAAGTTTTGAACTTTAACACCGTTTTCTTTAAGCACCTCAGAAACTGTTTCAACAATTTTGTCATAAGAAGTTGTTCCTACTACCGCATCAACTTCTGGCATTTCATCTAAAATTTCTTGTTTATAACGTTGCGCCATACATCCTGTTACGATAAGGGCTTTACATGCACCTTCTTCTTTATATTTAGCAACTTCTAATATTTGTTCGATACTTTCTCTTTTAGCATCTTCAATAAAGCAACATGTATTAACTACTAGGACCTCTGCCTCAGATTCATCTGCAATAAGTGTAAAGCCTGCTGCATTTAAGAGGCCTAACATATGCTCGCTGTCTACTAAGTTTTTGTCACATCCTAAAGATACAAAGGCAATTGTATGTTTCAAATTCATTTCTCCTTCCTCATGGCTGCTTGTACGCAATTGTGCATCAGCATAGCAATAGTCATAGGACCTACGCCTCTTGGTACAGGTGTCATGAGACTTGCAATCCCTTCACAAGATGCAAAATCTACATCACCACAAAGTTTGCCATTTTCATCTCGGTTCATACCTACATCGATGACAACGCAACCTTCCTTAAGCATATCTCCTGTAACCATTTTAGCTACACCAACAGCCACTACAAGCACATCTGCTTGTTTTATTTCTTCTTGTAAATTTTTTGTTTTTGAATGACACATAGTTACTGTAGCATTTTCTCGTAATAAAAGCAAACTAATTGGTTTACCAACAATATTACTTCTTCCTACTACAACACATTTTTTACCTGTTAATTCTACATCATAACGTTTGAGTAGCTCCATAATCCCCGCTGGTGTACAGCTTACAAATCCAGGCGCTCCTACTAAAAGTGCACCTGTGTTAGCTACATGGAAACCATCTACATCTTTATATGGTGCAATGGTTGCAATTACTTTTTGCTCATCCATATGACGTGGCAATGGTAATTGTACTAAAATACCATGAACATTTTCATCTGCGTTAAGTGTTTCAATAAGCTCTAATAAACTTTCTTCACTTGTTTCTTCTGGTAACTCATAAGAAAAAGATTTAATACCTACATGCTCACATGCTTTTTTCTTGTTTCCAACATATACTTTTGACGCACTATTCTCCCCTACTAAAACAACTGCAAGACCAGGATAAATACCTTGGTCTTGCAATACTAGAACTTGTTCTTTGAGTTCATCTTTGATTTGGGTAGAGATAAGAGCACCATCTATGATTTTTGTCTCCATATACTATCCCTCTTTTCTGATCTTTAGAATAAACCTGTAATAACACCTTTTTCATCAATATCAATTGCTTCCGCTGCTGGTTTCTTTGGTAGACCTGGCATAGTCATTACGTTACCTGTAAGGGCTACAATGAATCCAGCTCCTGCTGATATCCTAACTTCTTTGATTGTTGTTGTAAAGCCCTCTGGCCTTCCTAATGCTTTTGGATCATCAGATAAGGAGTATTGGTTTTTCGCCATGCATACTGGAAGATGACCAAGGCCAAGACTTTCAATACGTGCAATAGATTTTGCTGCATTTGCTTCAATAGCTATATCTTTCGCACCATAAATCTGAGTTGCAATGGTGTGAATTTTTTCTTTAATGCTTAAAGCATCATCATAAAGGTATTTAAATTCACTTGGCTTTGTTTCAAGTACTTCAAGTACTTTCTTAGCAAGTTCAATACCTCCTTCTCCACCATGTTCCCAAACCTTAGCTGGTGCAAAGTCACAACCAAGTGCTTCGCATTTTTCTTTAACAAAAGCAATTTCAGCTTCTGTATCTGTAATGAATTGGTTAAGTGTTACAACCACCGGTACACCAAATTTGTGTACGTTTTCAATATGTTTTTCAAGGTTTACAATACCTTGTTGAAGTGCTTCTAAATTTTCTTCTTTTAAGTCTTCTTTTGCTACACCGCCATTGTATTTAAGGGCACGGATTGTTGTTACAAGGACAACTGCATCTGGTTTTAAATCTGCTTTACGGCATTTGATATCAAAGAATTTCTCTGCACCAAGATCTGCACCAAATCCAGCTTCAGTTACAACAATATCACCAAGTTTAAGCGCAAGTTTTGTTGCACGCACACTATTACATCCATGGGCAATATTTGCAAATGGTCCACCATGCATAAGAACTGGCGTATGTTCTAATGTTTGAACAAGATTTGGTTTAATCGCATCTTTTAAGAGTGCAGCCATAGCACCTTGTGCATTTAAATCACGTGCTGTTACAGGCTTACCTGAGTAGCTATAACCAATGATAATATCACCAAGTTTTTGTTTAAGATCCATTAAATCTGTTGCAAGACATAAAATAGCCATGATCTCTGATGCTACAGTAATCATGAAGCCATCTTGACGAGGAATACCATTAAGCATACCACCAAGACCTACTACAATATCTCTTAACGCACGGTCATTAAGGTCTACGCAACGTTTCCAAGTGATTGTTCTTGGGTCAATTTCAAGTACATTACCTTGGTGAATATGATTATCAATCATAGATGCTAAAAGGTTATTTACAGCACCAATTGCATGAATATCCCCTGTAAAGTGTAAGTTGATGTCTTCCATAGGTACAACTTGTGCGTACCCTCCGCCTGCTGCTCCGCCTTTAATACCCATACAAGGTCCAAGAGATGGTTCACGAAGTGCAATAATTGCATTTTGTTCAAGTTTGCAAAGTGCTTGTCCAAGCCCAACTGTAATGGTTGTTTTGCCTTCACCTGCTGGTGTTGGATTGGTTGCTGTAACAAGGATGAGCTTGCCATCTTTATTGTCTTTAACATTTTCGAACAATTCGTGTGAGAGTTTTGCTTTATAGTTTCCGTAAAGTTCAAGACTTTCTTCTGGTATACCAGCTCTTTTAGCAACTTCTTTAATCGGGTCCATAACAGCTTCTTGTGCAATTTGAATATCAGATTTAAACATTCTATTCATCTCCTTTTGTAATTGGTGTAGTATTTAGTACCTTTCTAGGTTTACTCCCTTCATCTGGGCCAACAACGCCCCTTGCTTCTAATGTTTCCATTAATCTAGATGCTCTATTAAAGCCTATTCTAAAATATCTTTGTAACATAGATATAGAGAGTTTGTCTTTACCGTTTGCTAAGTTAATTGCTTCAACAACGAGTTCATCCTCATCTGAGCTTTCAATGGCAACGGGTGGTGCTACAATGCTTTCAATAACAGATTCTTCATATTGAGCTGTTCTTGTATTTTTAACAGCCTCTACAATACTTTCAACTTCTTGATCAGAAACAAAAGCCCCTTGAATACGTAAAGGCTTTGATTCACCAATTGGGCAGAACAGCATATCTCCCTTACCTAAGAGTTTCTCTGCACCATTAGTATCTAGTATGGTTCTTGAGTCAATACCAGATGATACAGCAAAGGCAAGTCTTGAAGGAATATTGGCTTTAATAACCCCTGTGATAACGTCTACTGAAGGACGTTGGGTTGCAATAACTAAGTGAATACCAGCAGCACGTGCCATTTGCGCTAAACGACAAATCGCATCTTCTACTTCTTTTGCGGCTGTCATCATAAGGTCTGCAAGCTCATCGATGATAATGATAATGCTTGGCATTTTTTGTGATGGGTCTGTTACCTTGTTATTATACCCTTTCATATCACGTACATTATTATCGGCAAAGAGTTGATAACGTTTGGTCATCTCATTTACTGCCCAGCAAAGTGCACCGGCAGCTTTCTTTGGATCAGTTACAACAGGAATCAAAAGATGCGGAATCCCATTATAAACATTAAGTTCTACTACTTTAGGATCAATCATAATTAGTTTAACTTCATCTGGAGAAGCCTTATAGAGAATGCTTGTAATCAGTGTATTGATACAAACACTTTTTCCTGAACCAGTGGCACCAGCTATGAGAATATGTGGCATTTTACCAATATCCGCAACGATTGGTTTACCACCTATGTCTTTCCCTAAGGCAAAAGCAAGTTTAGATGGAAAAGCTGTAAATTGGTCTGTATCGATGACATCACGTAAATAAACAATTTCACTAGATTCATTAGGTACTTCAATCCCTACAGCAGCTTTCCCTGGAATAGGTGCTTCAATACGTATACCTGATGCTGCTAAGTTTAAGGCGATATCATCTGCTAGATTAACTATCTTACTAACTTTAACCCCTTGTTTAGGTTGAAGTTCATAACGTGTAACTGTTGGACCTTTATGAATTTGTGTTACTTTTGCTTCTACGCCAAAGCTTAGAAGAGTTTCTTCTAGCTTCTTCGCATTACCTAAGGAAGCACGAGAACTGCTTTTTTGTGCTGTTGCCTCACTTTTCTTAAGTAATTGAATAGAAGGAAATGTATAAGGTATTTCATGGTGTAAAGAACCATCCATTTCCTCATCTGCATCAAACACACTACTTACAGGCGCTTCAGGATCTGTCATCAGATGTTTCATCTCTTGCTCATGATGATTAGGTTTAGACATAGATTTTTCTACTTCAGGTTCGTTGTAAATCATAGGTTCCTCATAAGTTGCTGCTTCTTCATATGCCTCATTTAATGGAGGTTCTTTTACAGGCTCTACACCTAAGTAAATAGGTGGATGTTCAAATTTAGGTTCTTCAAATCTTGCTTCTTCATAGGTAAGATCTCCTTCTGATACAAGAATTTCTCGTGTAGGTTGCTTAGCCTTCTTCTCTTTTCTAGGTCTACATTCACGATTTGCTAAGGTTTCTTGAATTTTTGATCTAACCTCTTCGAAAGTTTCACCTAGCCAGCTTAGAATAGGAAATCTGGTTGCAATCAAAATCCAAACACCAAAACATACAAAAAGAACAATATAACTCCCTAGTAAACCTAATAAGGTTAAGAAAACTTGTCCAATCAGTGCACCTATGTAACCACCATTTAAATAAGAAGCTGTTTTAAAGTAATCCAAACTCCATAATGCTAAAGTAGAATGATCTCCATAACTTATAAGGTGGAAAAAGCAAACAAGCATGATCAATAATGGAATAGTATAAAATAGGAAATCAAACATTTTGTCTAAACGATGTTTAATATAGTAATATCCCATAATAATCATACCAAAAGGTAAAATATAACCTCCTATTCCAAGTAATCCTATAAACAGTCTTTTAATACCTGTCCCTATAAGACCAACTTGATTGGTAAATACACTTGCAATAATCAAAATACTAAAGCCAATTAAAGTGACCCCTATAACCTCACTTGTTAAGTCAGTACCAAGAGCCTTAGACTTTTGTGTCTTTTTCTTAGATGCTGACGACTTCTTAGTCGTTTTCTTTTTCATATGTATAAACCCCTTTGAACAGTCTACAAGCATAAAGCTTATAAAAAATAATAGATGTATAAAGGAAAAATCCCATATACATCTATCATTATATCATTGAATAATTTTATTGATAAGGCTATTTTGCAATAAAGTTCCAGGTTGGAGCGAATCTACTAAAAAATCTCCAGGATTTGTAGAAAATATTCTATCTAGTATAAACCCTTCTTCTGTTTTACATGCAACCACTTCATAGCCCATATAATCTAAAATATGAAAATCTGGCGATGCTTCTGGTGGTATATAAATAGGTTGAACAGCGTAATGAATCACTACTTATCACCTTCTTTTTCTTCTATCAATTGGTGCAATTTGTGAAGTGCTTCTTTGAGCCCTCCTACTTCATTAATAATTTTTTCTTCTACTGCTTGTTTGCCAACAAGAATAGTTCCCATATCTTTTGCAAGCTTGCCTGTATCTAGCATCAATTCTCTAAAACGTTCTGAAGAAATACCAGAATTATTTGATACAAATTCTACAATACGCTCTTGCATTTGATCAAAATACTCAAATGTCTGTGCCACACCTAATACTGTTCCATTCATACGTACAGGATGAATGGTCATAGTTGCACTTGGAGTAATAAAGGCATAGTCACTAGATACTGCAATAGGGACCCCTATAGAATGTGCCCCTCCTAACACAAGTGAAACGACTGGCTTTTCAAAAGAAGTAATCAGTTCTGCAATCGCAAGCCCTGCTTCTACATCACCACCTACAGTATTAAGTACAACTAGAACACCTTTTATTTTTGGATCATCGGATAAACCTACTAATTGCGGAATAAGATGCTCATATTTTGTTGTCTTATTTTGTGGTGGCATACTTACATGGCCTTCTACTTGTCCAATGATTGTAATACAGTGTATACCGCTACCTTCTTCTTTACTTGTAGGGAGTTGTCCAAATTCCTTTATTTCATTGTTGGTATCATTGGCTGAAGTATTTTCATTTTGTTGTGTAGATTCATTTTTTGGTTTGTTTTCTTGAGGTTGTTTTGGTCCATCTTCGTTAAGAAATTGTGATTTTTTCATTAAAATAAGCCTCTCTTTATTTTGCTTTTTAAACTTAGTATGCAAAAAAAAGAGAGGCTTATACATCTAGATATTAAATTCTAAAAGAAGTGCTGTAACGGCACGGCTTACTTGTTCTGATCGAATTAAGCAACCTATTGTTGTTAATGAATCCGCTGTTTGAAGTACTTGGATGCCTTCTTTGTTAAGTGCTTTCATAATACGAGACATAACACCAGGAACACCTGTCATACGTTCTCCAATCACTGTAACTTTACAGCAATCTTCTACCATTGTATATTCATAGCCATCTTTTTTAAGGATTGCTTCTAATTTATTTTTATCTTCGCCGTCAATTGTAAAGACATTATACTCTGGGAAAATATTAATAAGGTCAATACTAATATGCTCTTTAGCCATACATTCTAATAAATCACAGTCTGCATCAAGCTTTTCTGTGATTTTAAATTGAATACGATTCAAACGATGTGCAACACCTGTGATTAATTTAACAGTTTGAGATGGATAACTTTTCTTCACACTTTGTACAATCGCTGTACCTGGCTCATCGCTAAAAGTATTCTTAATAATAAGTGGAATATTGGCACGCATTGCATATTCCACCGCACGTGGATGAATTACCTTAGCACCACTATCTGCCATTTGGAAAATTTCGTTATACGTAATAGCAGGAATAATACTTGCACATTCACTAACTCTTGGATCTGCTGTCATAATACCATCTACATCCGTGTAAATCTCTATAGACTCAGCACCTATTAATCCACCAAGCATTGCTGCTGTTGTATCACTTCCACCACGTCCTAGTGTCGTGATCTCACCTTCTACAGTCATACCTTGGAAACCTGCAACAACTGGAATGATATCTTTTTCTACATATCCTACAAGTGCATCAGATTTTCCATATAAAAGATCTGCACTTTTGTGTACACCATCTGTAATAATACCACTTTGGCCACCTGTTAGTGCAACTGCATCATAACCTGCTGCTTGAAGCATCGTTGCAATCGTAACGGCTGAGATGATTTCTCCACAAGAAAGAAGTAAATCATATTCTCTATCTTTGATTTCACCCGCCTCATCTTTTACAAATTGTAAAAGGGTATCTGTAGCATATGGTGATGGCACTCTTCCCATTGCCGAAACCACAACAACAGGTGATTTTCCTTCTTTTTTTGCTTTAAGTATCTTTTGTATAACCTGGCCCCTTGCCTCTGGTGTAGCAACTGAGGTTCCCCCGAATTTTTGAACGATGATATTCATAGTCTGTAATCCTTTCAAGAAAAATTAGCTCATTATCATATATATTATGACAATAAAAAAAGTAGAATCACTCTACTTTTCTTGTACAAATTGTTCTAATGCTTTTGCAAGTTGATCTGGACAAGATGTTCCACGTCCACGGCAGTCAATACCTTTAAGGCGTTCAATTGCTTCACTAACTTCCATCCCTTTAATTAGAGCAGCTACACCATGTGTATTACCTGGACACCCATTAATAAATTGTACTGATTTAATCATATTATTTTCTACTTCAAATTGAATTTCGCTCGCACATACACCTTTTGTTTTAAAGCTTTCCATTATTCCACTCCTTAAATACCTATTTTTCTTAAAAAGTATAACATATTTACTTAAGGAAAAAAATAAAAAGATAAAAAAAAGTGGCCCCCGCCACTTTTTTACTTTTGAATAGAAGGGTCCCTACGCCTTCTATTCGTATCCGATCATATTTTGACTAAATAGCATAAACCCATTACGTTTTTACTTTTGTTACATTTATTTGTTACAAGTGTGCTCAGATATCTGTAACTAAAATATACCATAGGGATTATCACCATTCAATACTTCTGACATGATTGGACCAAAATCATACATAATTAGACTGTTTTAGTAAGAGGAAGAAAGATTTGAACATTAAAAGTTGTTGCATTATAGTTCACTTTCATTTCTCCCTCATACTTCTCTATAACATGACGTACATTGGATAAACCTATTCCATGTCCTGTTGAAGACGTCTTTGTTGTTATAAATCTTCCATTTTTCTCAATAATATTACCATTGCAGCTATTCATCACTTCAATAGCTATATACTGTTTGATCTGTTTAGTAATAATGAGAATTTCACGACTTTTAATATCATTTTTTCGGCAGGCTTCAATGGCATTATCAATTAAATTACTATAGATGACACATAAATCTATATCTTGTATGGCATTTAGAAGCTGTCCATCCACTTTCATGACCATGCTTATATCATAAGCTAACGCCATACCATACTTATCTGTTAAAATCGCATCTATAATAAGATGCCCAGTTCTAATCTGTCCACGCAACATAGCAATATCTTTCTCTAAAGAATGTAAATACTGATTAGCTTCAGTGCTATACCCTTCACGAATTAAATCGTGAACACATTGGAGATGGTTATGAATATCGTGCCAAATACGTCTAGTGGCCTCTTCCTTAGCTTCTTGGTTACGATAAAACTCATACTGTTGTTTAACATTTTCTTGACACATTAAATAAAATTGTTTCTCACGTTCATTCTTTATTAAAGTATCAAATACAGACCACGTTAAAATATTCACTAATAATAGCCCAATACTTATAAGTACTGAACTCACTGCATTAGCCACATTAAAACTTATACTTTGTATATTACATTGAATGACTAAATCAATCGTATAAAGGGTAATAATAGGTGCTACATGTAAAACAAGTTCTACAGGTGTAAAGCCCTTTTCCTTACGTTTTACAATACGGTAAATGGTATTAATCACCATAAAGCAAATGACCTTGCTCCCTATACCCATTAATGTCCAATAAGTTTCGTAAACAAGAGATGCTGGGGGATACAGTAATCTATATTTACCAAACAACATAATAGCAGCTACATCACTCAGAGAAATTATAATACCACATAATGCTACAACCAAAAGTCTCTTTCCAATACTTCCATTATAAAGTAATAAATGAAAAAGAAAAAAACAAGTTAAGACACTCAAAGCCGTTATAGGAGATGGTCCTATTACAATATTACACATACCCATCACTAAAATAATTAAGCCTATAGCTATTATTAATTGCCATTTATTAACGTCTTCTTTATTTTTCTCTTCTAGTAAAAGGTTTGCAATTCTACAAGAAACAACCAATTCAACTAAGCCTACTACTACTGTCCCAAGCTTTAAAAGGATGATTATATTCATGGTGTTCCTCCTAAATAGTGCATAAATCTTACTTTTACTTCTTTTTGTTTATACTTACTTAGAAAGACAGTTTGTCCATTTTCTAAAAAAACTTCATTTCCTTTAATCAGCTTTAACCTTGCCATATTTACAAGAAAACTACGATGGGTACGTATAAAACCAGACTTTAAAAGTTTTTCTTCCAGGGTATTAATATTATATTGGCATGTATACTGTTCACCATCTAAATAGATATTCGTCTTACGTATATTACTTTCTATATAATAGATATCTTTAAGCTTGAGTCTTAAATCTCCGCCAGTTGTAGGGAAAATAAAGGCGGGTTCATCATCTACTTGAATATGATTCATAATATCTTGCAACGTATGTATAAAGTCTATATGCTGTATAGGCTTTATAATATAGTCATAGGCGTGGATCTTATATCCTTCTAATGCATGACTTGTATCAGATGTAACAAAAATTATCATGACCTTTTCATCAATTGTACGAACATGTTTAGCTAATTCAATACCTGTCATTCCACCCATATAAACATCTAAGAACAATACATGGTAATGGGCACCATCCCATTGTTCTAAAAATGCTTCACCACTTGCATAGTCATCGACGCTAAGCTCTGCGCCTCTTTCTGCGGCAAATGCTGTAATATATCGCCGTAATTTTGCTCGCTCCTGCGAATCATCTTCGCAAATTGCAATTTTTATCATGTCTCTCACCATCTAGTCAAATTTTTTCAATTAACATTATAATTAAATCGTTTTCAAAAGTAAAGAAAAAGAGACTTTAGGTTCTAGCCTAAAATCTCTTTTTCTTTTCAAAACTCTTACACTTTATTTCATCTGTGGTGTGACCTATGCCTTGTTGTCTCTGGCATTCATGCACATGATACTCAACCACACGATTATCATGTGTGTAATAATGATAACGATTTTCCATATAATGCTTACAACCTATACATTGTTTTTTTTCAATGCATTGTTTCATGCTCTTCCCCCTGACCATTTAAACTCTAATAATATATTTATAATAAGCGTTATATTTTTAGACCAATCTTTTGGGGAAAGTTAAAATTATTTTATTTTCATAGGGATACCAGAAACTAAGAAATAAACTTCCTCAGCTTCTCTTGCTAAAAGTTGATTAATGCGTCCAGCAATATCTCTAAAAATACTACCTAAACGGTAGGCTGGTACGATGCCTAACCCTACTTCATTAGATACGAGAATAAATGCCTTGTTGGCCTTTTTACAGGCAGAAACAAATGCTAATACCTGTTTTGTAATATCTTGTTCCATTTGATCAATTGTGCCGCGATCGACATGATCAAAGT
The DNA here is from genome assembly GCF_001282685.1 of Niameybacter massiliensis. Lineage (GTDB taxonomy): Bacteria > Bacillota > Clostridia > Lachnospirales > Cellulosilyticaceae > Holtiella > Holtiella tumoricola. The sequence goes on from NZ_LN875035.1 coordinate 1,860,276, forward strand.
CTACCTGATATTCTAATAATAAGTTACTAACCATTAAAGTTACACAATCCATCATTACTACATTTGCCCCAATAAAATCAGGCTGTTCACTTAATGTCTCAAAATCTTTGTATTGCTCTAATGTATGCCAGTGACTGGGACGTGAAGCTTGATGTTTCTTGATACGGTCCTTCATGTCCTCATCAAAAGCAATAGATGTTGCCACATAAAGTACATCTCCACCTAATGTTTCATTAAGTACTCTTGCCTTTTCTTCAGCATATGAGCTTTTGCCACTTCTGGCGCCTCCTAATATAAGAATCATCTTAAGCCTCCTTCTCATTTGCTCTAGGAACAACATAAGTATTCCCATGATCGTGAATAATCTTTAGACGATGATGATACACTTGTTGTAGTATCTCACTTTCTAATACCTCTTGTCTAGATGCAGCAAGGAGCACCTCTCCCTCTTTGAGTAAAACAATTTCATCACAATATTGAAAAGCTAAATTCAAATCATGAATCACCATAATAATGGTCAATTGATGTTGATCTTTAATAGTCTTTAGTCTATTTAACAACTCTACACTATTATGCACATCTAGCATAGAAATAGGCTCATCCAATAAAAGTATAGGTGTCTCTTGGGCTAAAGCACGGCCAATAAAAACTTTCTGAGCTTCTCCTCCACTTAAGTTAAGCATAGAACGCTCACGTAGCTTTTCTAATGATAATTCATGAATAATACGTTCAATCACTGTTTCATCAGCTTTTGTTGTATGTCCCATATAATCTAAATAAGGATAACGTCCCATAGCGATCATTTCTTCAACTGTAAAGTCTAGATCTCTTGGATTTTCTTGAAAAACAAAGCTACACTGTTTGGCATATTCTTTGACTTTTACTTTCGTGACATCTTGATCTTTTAAAAACACTGTAGAGGAAGAAGGTTCAATAATACGCATCATATGCTTAAGTAATGTACTTTTCCCTGCACCATTAGGTCCAATAATGCCGTAGATCGTATGCGGTTTAAAAGTTAAAGATATGTCCTTTAAAATAGGTTTATCTCCAATCTGATAAGACAAATTTTGAACCTTAATCATAGCATGCTCCTTTTACGTTCTTTATAAATTAAATACATAAAGTATGGGGCACCAAATAAGGAGGTAATAATCCCTATTGGAATTTCCGAAGACCCAAGTAGTGCCCTAGATAGATTATCACAACATAGAACAAAAATCATGCCTAATAGCCCCGTAATGGGTAATGTCTTACGATAATTTGCTCCAAATAAAAGTCTTACCATATGTGGAATAATAAGCCCTACAAAACCAATGGTTCCTGTAAAACTTACGGTTGTCGCAATAAGTAAGCTACTTAGAATCAAGAAAACTTTTCTAAGTTTTAACACATCTACCCCCATAGCTTTGGCTGCATCTTCTCCCATCAATAACAAGTTAAGTTCTTTACGATAAAAGAAGAAACAACACAAAATAGGAAAGGTAAGAAGACTTAGTAATAAAACACGTGGGTAAGAGGCTCCACTAAGTGAGCCCATTCCCCAAGCAAATAAGGTTAAGTTTTTATTATCCGAATAAGTTCTTATTAAAGATAAGATAGCTGAAAAGAAATAATTAATGGCAAGACCTGATAATAGAAGCCTAATGGTAGACGTCTTCCCTTTTGTCCCTGCTAGGGTATTGACAAGTATATTGGCAACTAATGCACCTAAAAATGCATAGAGAGGTGAAAACCCGCCTAACATAAAGCCAATTCCAGCGCCTAATGAAGCCCCTGATGAAATTCCTAGCATAAAAGGGTCCGCCATATCATTTTTAAATAAGGCTTGGTAAATCGCGCCAGTTACAGCTAAATTGATTCCTGTTAAAAGGGCCATTAAAATACGTGGAATACGCAATTGGATAATCACCATTAACTGCCCAGCATCCACTAACTCTTTATAGTCTCCTCCGAGTAAACTATAAAATAATACTTTACATACATCAAAAGGATGGATTCTAGAAGCTCCAATTGCAATAGAAAGAATGGCAAGCACAAGGGTTACTACCGCAAGGATGCCATAAATTTTATAAAAGGTCTTGGCACTTTGTGGTTTTTTCATAACCGTCACACACTATTGTAATTCTGGATTAATGATTTGAGCAAGTTTGCTGAAAGCTTCTGCAAGACGAGGACCTTGTCTTGATATCATATCTTGATTAATTTCATAAATATGTCCTTCTTGTACTGCACGTAAATCTTTGTAGAACTCTGTTGTTTCAAAAGCTTCTTTAAGACCATTTCCAGCTGGTACAATAATCATATCTGGATCACCTTCTACGATTTTTTCTTTTGAGATACTCCATCCTTCTACATCTTTAGCAACGTTATCACCACCTGCTAATGTGATCATTTCACCAATAAATGTATCACCACCTGCTGTTGAGTCGCTATCTCCATACCATACTGCATAGTAAACGCGAGTTTTAACTTCTTTATTTAAAGCATTAACTTTATTCATCGTTTCTTCAATTTGTGCTTTCATTCCTGCAACAACTTGTTCAGCTTCTTTTGTACGACCTACAAGTAAACCAATATTTTCGATTGCTGAATAAGTGCCTTCAAAGTTTTCTTGTTCATTTAAGAATGCTACTGGAATATTTACTTCTCTTAATTTGCTAATGACTTCATCTGAAACATGAGTAGATGCTACAACAAGATCAGGTTGTAGGGCAACGATTGTTTCAACGTTTGGATTTGATGTGCCTCCTACATCTTGTGCCTCTGTAATAGCTTCTGGATAGTTACAGTATTTCGTACGACCTACTACTTTATCTGTTACACCAAGAGCACCTAAGATTTCTGTTGTGCTTGGTGCTAATGAAACGATTTTTTGTGGTTCTTCATTTAATGTAATTGTTGTACCTGTAGAATCTACAATACTTACTGGGTAAGTGGCTACTTCTGGGGTACTTTCTTCTACTGATGTATCTTCTGCACTGTCTTGTGCTGTTTCATTTTGTACAGGTGTTGGTTGTTCATTACTTGTACAACCTACTAAACTTAAACTAATGCAACTTGCAATAAGGAATGCTTGTAAAAATTTTCTTTTTTTCATGGGATATGTCCTCCTAAGATGTAATAAATTATTTAAATAAAATGGAATAAATTGTTTCGAGGTCTAAATGATCTCTTAATAAATTAGCTAATTGACTATATTGACTTTCTTTAAAAGCAGCATAATCGGTATGTGTACTTCCAGCAAGCTTAATGCTGTCTGCTCCAAGCCCTTTGGCACAGGCTAGTGCATTTAAAAATGGGAGTGTAAAGCTGAGTTTGTCAAAAATACCATGTATATAAGTACCATAAACCAATGCATCTGGATCATGATAACCCTCTATACGATGGTCTGCACTTCCTAATGTTTCGTTTAATGCCACAAAAGGTACAAGACTTTCATCATACCAAATGGTTTGACCCATGTGAATTTCATACCCTTCTATCGGTTGGTTTAAACACCCTTTTAAATGGCCCTTGTCACTTACTATATATCCCTTTACTTGTGTCATGGTCTTTTCAGTTTCAAATTGTGTATCAATAGATAGAAGATTTAGACCTTCTACTTCTCTTATGGTTGTTTCCATTAAGCTTGGATTATACAACTTACGACCTAGCATCTGATAACCGCCACAAATACCAAACAATGTTTTACCTGCTGCTTTATGCCTATGTAAAATAGGCACAAAACCTTCCTCTTTCAAGAAGTTCAAGTCATCGATTGTGTTTTTTGATCCTGGCAAAATGATTAAGTCTGCATCTTCTAGCTCATGAGGCTTGGATGCATAACTTACAGCTACTCCTTCTAAAGCAAATAGTCGATTAAAATCTGTAAAATTAGAAAGATGTGGAAGCCTTATAATCTTAATAATAAGTTTTTCTTCTAGTGTACTTGGATGTTGCTCAAAAACAGTACTTACACTATCTTCGTCTTCTAAAGCTAATTTAAAGTAAGGGATCACACCTAAAACTGGAATATGAATGATATCTTCTAACATCTTAAGTCCTGGCTTTAAGATTTCAAGATCACCTCTAAACTTATTAATGACAACACCTTTAACACGTTTACGTTCTTCTTCAGATAAAAGCATAAGGGTTCCAACTAAAGACGCAAATACGCCTCCCTTATCAATATCGCCAATTAAAATTACTGGGGAGTCAATAAGTTCTGCCATCCCCATATTAACGATATCTCCTTCTCTTAAATTGATTTCTGCCGGACTACCTGCCCCCTCTAAAACAACCACATCAAAATCATCTTCTAATTTTTCATATAATGTTTTAAGACGCTTTTTAAGTTCTGGCTTAAACTGTTGATATTCCATAGCTGTCATATCTTTAAAAACTTCACCTTCGATAATATATTGCGCTTTCATATCACCAGTTGGTTTAATCAGTATAGGATTCATAAGTGCATGGGGCTTAATACCAGCGGCTTCTGCCTGCATCACTTGTGCTCTCCCCATTTCTTTACCTTCTTCAGTAATATAAGAGTTCAAACTCATATTTTGTGATTTGTAAGGTGTTACCTTATATCCATCTTCATGAAGTACACGACATAGCCCTGCGACTAGTACACTTTTTCCAACAGATGAAGCTGTTCCTTGAAACATCACTCTCGGTTTATGCATATAATTCTCCTTTAATTTTTTACAATAAAAAAAGTTAGCAGAATATTCCTTCTACTAACTTGAATAGGCGTACAGAATTAACTTGTAAAGCATACGTCTTTCCCTCCGAAAGAATACGTTTAACTTATAAGGCAGGTCTCCTGGCTCGTAGTTCATCCTCCGGTGGCCTTACCATAAGTAACCTTACAGTGGCATTTTCACCTTCGTCCCTAGTAACAGTAGCGGGGGCTGCAGCTTTTAACTTTCCCTATTAAGCTTTTTCAAGCACCTTATAAGTGGATTATTATTGATATTGTCGGCTTATCATTACATATATTTACCAACTTGTCAAGTATGTATTACTGTTTATTCATGCGTATAAAGATAATCATGTACATAATAAAAGCAAAAATCAAAACACCCATTGTTATTAAGATCAATAGGTTAACAACAGTTGTACTAAGCATTGGTACTGCGATTAAAATAATCATTGCAAAATAAAATACTGCAGTAGAAACTTTTCCATACCATAGTGCGCCATTTAACTTTTTACCTTTACGATATAAGAATAAACAACTTAAACCTTGTGTCACTTCTTTTACAACAAAAATGATTGTTAACAAGAACGCCATATTGTAACGAAAAACAAGACACAGCACAATGGACGCTTGTGTAAGTTTATCTGCTAATGGATCAATAAATTTACCGAGTTCTGTGACTTGGTTGTACCTTCTAGCAATAAAGCCATCTAAAAAATCTGTTATTCCAGATAAAACTAAGATGCCAGCAGCTATTAAGCAATCTGTGGTCGTTGTCGCAGTAAAATAAGTCCAAATAAAAAGTGGAATCATTATAAGCCGCAAGTAACTTAAAAGGTTAGGAATACTTAAGGCTTCTTGTAAAAATTTTTCTTTTTTCATCTTATAAACTCCCCTTTTAGTATATTCCTTAAAACGGTATTTTATACTTTATTTTAAATAAGCCTATTATTATAGTATAAAAGGTATTCCTTAAGTTAGCAAGCTTAGCTTAAAGAATACCTTTTTACTGACTTTATTGAGCTTTAAAACTTGAACAACATGTTTCCACGTATGCGGCTGCATTTCCTGAACCTTCTACAGCAATACAATCTAACATGCATTGATCATTTTTATGATGTACACAAGTTGCAACAGTACAACTTACAGCTTTACAAGCTGATTTGTAAGCAGTATGTTCTGCTAAATTACTATAAGCATCTTCATTTAAAAAAGTACCACAACAAGTTGCTTCATCTACAACCGCTGCTTGTCCGCCAATTGCTACACGTTCTGCATAGCATACATGATCTTTATTGTAGGAACAGTTTGATACACTACATTTTACTTTTGTCATTGTAATCCTCCTAGCTGAAATAACGGTCTAATAATCCTTTGAAAGCACACCCATGACGTGCTTCATCTTAGAACTTTATATTTGACCTTTGATTTTTAAAACTTTTATAATATTCATCCCACACATTTGCCCACATCCTTATATTTTGTGGGCAAACTATAAGAATAGTATATCTCATCTATTTTTTATTATTCGTATCATATTTTAATTAAATACAAAAAAGAGACCAGTCCCTCAACTGATCTCTTTACCCCTTGATAGTACTTCTTTACTCCTTGAATATCTATTATGTAACCCTTTATCCCCACACATATTAAAACATAACATATGTTATGTTTTCAAGTTCGATTTTATAATGTGTTATAATATTATACATTCCATACATCTATCAAGGCAACATGCACCCCCTATATTACTTCATCGCATGTTGCCTTACTTTTTTATGTATGATAAATTAACATTTTAAGTGCAACACTTTCAAAACAATAAAAATAGCCTATATAGTTACGCTTATGTTAAAGTAAACTCACCACAAAATCACTTTAAAGGACATAAATATATGAGCTATCAACATATTACGTTGCTGTATAGCAAATTTTATTGAATTAGGTTGGAGTCTTAGGAAAATAGCCAATCATCTTAGTAGAAATGTTTCTACTATATCAAGAGAAGTTTCTCGTAATAAAATGAATCATAAATATAATGCTGCCATTGTACAAGAATCCTATGCTTTAAGGAGACAACATTATGGCCCTAAAGGAAAATATTCTCACAATCCTCTTATCATCTATGTAGCAAAACTTATGCCTAATAGACAATCTCAAACCTTTAAGTACTACGGCACTTTCCACGTAAACTTGTAAAAACTTTAACTGTTGATAGAGGGGAAGAATTTGCAGGGTATAGAAAGTTGGAAAATACTTTAAATACTGAAGTCTACTTTGCAGATCCTTATGCATCATGGCAAAGAGGAACAAATGGCCTCATTCGTGAATTTTATTCTAAGAAATATAACTTTAGTGGGACAACTCAAGATCATTTAAATAAGATAGTGGCTAAAATTAATAATAGACCTCAAAAATGTCTAGGATATAAGACACCTAACGAGGTCTTCTTAAGAGAGCTCAATGAATGTCGCACTTAACTTGACAAACTATCTTAAATAAAAAATAAAGGCAAGCCTAAGCCTGCCCTCGCCAATAAATTTTTTCACTTTCTTATTGCTTCTATTTAATTTATGATGTATCTCCTTAGTCAAGTTTTTCTTTTATTCATATATGGTGAATTCCCAATATCTTTATGATATATATATGTAATTACTTCATTTTTAGATTCGTAGATTTTATTAATGGCTTCACTAGAACTGCCATCCACAATAGCCTCCGTAAGCTCATCTCTTAAATTTTCTGTATTTATTCTAATTTTTTTTTCTAATTCTGGATCTATTATTTCAATCATCTTACATACACCTGTATAAAACTCATAATTTAACGTGCTTAATCTATCTATTTGCTTTCTAATAGCTTTCTTAGACTTACCAGCATTCTTTAGTACCTTTATATTTTCATCATAAAAATGTAATATTTTATCATAATTTTCTTCTAATAGTAATTTACGCATCCAATATTGTCTAACAGTAGCTTCATATTCCTTCTTGTAACGCACTTTATCATTTGTAAAAATATATACTATAACACATATATTTAAAAATGCTATAATTAAATCTAAAATTGTATAAACATCTAGTCCTGTCTCTTGCAATAACTCAATAGTTATACTCATAAATATTCCTCTTAATTATTTATCAAATTCCTTTTTAGCTCTAGCTATACCTTCTTCAATATTTCTTCTAATGATATTATTACATATAAATTTATACTTTTCTCTAAACTTATCTTCTCCTAATTTTTGGTAACTCAAACTAAACATCCCTAAGAAAAATGAAGGATTTATACTATATATTTTCTCACTTATTTCTATATTGATAATGTTATTACTAGTATCTAATTGATCAAGATTTGCTTTTTGTCTAGCTATCTTACCCTCATCTCTTCCTGATAAAATTTTTGAACCCTCTTTTAACATTTTGTCTAATTTTATTATTTTTTGATTATTTAGGCTCATACTTTACACTCTCTTTCAAATTATCTTATTAAAACATATGCTAATTAAATCAACATATGTTCTTATTTTTTATCTTCTTTAATTTTTTTTATATATTTTTCATCTAATGGAAATTTCATTTCTATAATTGTTCCTGGGAAAAAATTTTTCAACACCCTTATGTTCTCACTATCAGGTTTTTCTAATAAACTATTTTCTTTATTAAATGCAATACTTTTAAAGCCTTGCCCAAGAATTTCATTTTTTTCTTTACCTAATGAATACTTATTATTTAATATAATTTGAGTCGATCCAGAAGTAATACTCATAATTGCTTGTTCACCAATTCTATTTCCTGAAATAGACTTAAAAGCTTCTAGTAAAGTTATGGTTCCTGTACCATGTGTCTTATCTTGATGTTTTAATCTGCTAATTCCTTCTTGCAATGCTACCAATGTCCAAATAGACTCTTTTGTACTATTTCCTCTTTCTATATTATTACTATGAGCATTTGTAATTTTCTCCAATATTTCATTAACATATTCATCTGTTGTATCTTGTAACCCTTGATATATTGTCTTTCCATAATTAAATATAACTAGATGACATTCTCCATATCCTTCTTCGTGATGGTAATAATGTCCTAATGCATACCATCTTAAATATTCTTCATTCAATTTACGAATTTGTATTTTTGCATGTTTACTGCAATTATCTAGGATTTCACCTAAAAAATTACTCACCAAACTATAGCCTTCCATTTCTAATGTAAAATTATTTTGTTCTAGACACTCAACAAAATAGTCTGTAATTTTAGTAGCTGCTCTAGCAGAATCCGAGTGGCTTCCTTTTAATAAATCTAATGTTACTATATTTTCTCTAGTTGGTAAGTTGAATCCTAAATGTTTAACTATTCCACTAGCCTCTAACAAAGCCTTAATTCTATCATCAGCCCCTTCAACAGTACCTTTAAAATCAACGGGATTCCTACTCTTCTTTCTACTTGACTCTAATTCTAGTATTATCGTATCCATTATTGTTGATGCAGCGATTCCTATTTCCTTGCAATTAATATGTTTAATATGTATTTCTTTAATATTAGGTTTTTTATTCAAGAAAACAATCCGTTGTAATACATTTAAAGTTTCATCCGGATTACTAGTAATACTAAATACTTTGGGTATATAAATAGTTGCTATTCTATTGTTCAGTCCTCTGCTTTTTTGAGTAAAATTATTTTCTTGTAAAAAAAAGATATCGCTTATAGAATTATTCCTAATAGTTAATGGCTTTTTAGATCTCATTTTTGCTCGCTTTTTATATACTTTCCGAGTTCTCCTTTTATATATTAAAAGTTTCTTATATCTGTAGTATGATCGCTTTTTCACATTCTATCTCCTTATAAAAATTTACCTTTTGAGGATAATTATGACGTAATTTTATATAATTATACTAGTATTAAATAATTTTGTCAGTATTTTAAAAGAGTTTTAGAAAATATTTATATAGAGTAGCATTTAAATAACAAATCAATATTGAACTAAAATCTCTTAAAACAGTATTCTATTTAATCCATAAAAAGCGTTCTACTTTTAATAGTCAGTTGCTTTTTATCTTGTATCATTATATCTTATTTTTGTCTTTAATTCATGTTATTTTTAGTTTTCGAGATGCTGCAAAAAGGTAGCCTTTCATGGCTACTTTTTTTGTTGTTTACTACAATATCTTTACTGTTTACACCGAATTATATTTTAGTTTTTCATTCTATGATAGCATTTAGCTAACAAGCTATTGAATAACATCAAAATTCAGTATACTACACGTTGTCTTTTCCATGAGCCACAATAGCTTGTTGCCTTTTAATGATTAGTAACAAAAAGAGTAGTCTCCCCAAAGGCTACTCTTTTTTGTTATTCATTATAATATTTATATGTTTTACACCACGTTATCCCTTTCTCACCTTATTCTATGGTAGCATTTAACTAACAAGCTATTCAACCGTTTTAAAATACTACAAAACACTTCGTATTTTTTAATTTCTTATGAATCCCGATAGCTTATTATGCCAAATAATGTAGTAAAATAAAGTACAAAAAGAGTAGTCTTTCCAGATGTGGCTACTCTTTTTTTGCATACTCACTTATTGTTGCTGTAGATATAGGTCTATTAACTACAAAATCCAGCTTCTATTAAAAAAGTGACTTTTATTTTAATTGCTGTTAAATAGCAACATCTATAAATGACAAAAAATAGAACCTTACCTTAAGTCGACTACGGCACATGTAGCTTATAATTTCTTGCGAGCATTAAGGACTTACACTGGTTTTAATATTTGAGATAGCAGATTACTTACGCCAGTAATCGGGCAGCTCTTGTAGTTTTAGGTCCCCAAGTGAGAATATGGCGCTATCTCATTGCTATACGGATTACTAATCCTAATGATCATATAATAATATATTAGCAGAATTTATATTTTTATCTATAATTTTTCATAACAAATTCAAATTTTCCATTTCCCCATCTACACTTGTTATTCGTTTCATCATTTCAACATTTTATAGCATATATTTTATATTTATCTGCATACATGATATTATCAACTTGCGAGTTATTGAGTTGAGTTATTCTATCTTTTCATTCTCTAATAACTCGCTCTTTCTGGGGGAACTAAACGTTTTATGTCAAAGGAGCAGTTTATACACTGCTCCTTTTTTCATGACTTCATGAATTTTTAATTCTATTAATATAGCTCTATTAAGCAAAAAAATAAAAGGTAGAGTCTAAGCCCTACCTTACAATCTACCAGCATATTTAATTAAAAGACTTCTTACATGATTCACGTTATACTTGCCTGTATTCCAAAGTGTAGCATCTGATATGACGTTTTCTTTCATAAGCCTATCTATTCCACCCAACTTACTCAGCAACGCTGGTACGTTCTTTAAATTAATCCTGTCTAGCCTATTCCAGCTTGCATCATTTATCTGCACACCACTATCAATGATTTTAGTTACTGCCTTTTTTAGTTCTGGATCTTCTTTTATCACTGGTTCTTTCCAACCTTTAGGCACTTGAACATGTGGTGAATCTCCAAATGCTCCACCCCATTCTAACCCTAAATCAGATACGATCTTTCCACATTTATTAAAGAATACTTTATCACTATACTCTTGCCCTTTTACATTCTTACAGAAGTCAAAAGCCATACCACCTAAATGATTACTATCTAAAGTCCAAGTAACTTGCTTCTGTGATGGATTAGCATATTTCTCAGCAAATGTTACAGGTATGCCCATAGCTTTTGCTTGTGATACTGTTCTACCTTGGCATGCTAAATAGTACTGTCTTTCTTTTGTTCTTAATGTCTCTACTATGAGCACATTTAATTTTTGTCTTTGGCATTCTTCCATAAAAAGAGCACAAGCCTTTTGAGCCTGTGCTGATAATTGTTTTATATCTCTACATTGTTTTGTTAAATCACTCATTTTCATTTACCTTTCCTTCATCTGCTAATCTATTTTTTACTTCTAAAATATCTACTAAAACCTTAGGAATTTTCAAACCTAGTAGCGCCGCATTTTCAATAATAGAAATCCCCTCTGTTGTAATATAAAACCAAAGTGTTGCTGTTCGAATCATTCCACCCGTATTAAACATCTGGTCACATACATTGGCCACAATCAAAACCATAAACATATTTCCTTTTTTCTCTAATCCTTCAGCTGCTGCTCTGGAGCTCAATCTACCATTTTTAGTTTTATCACTTTTACCTCTATAGGCCTTTCTTAATCCCATATAAAAATCAACTGCCGATAACAGCAATAGAAATAAAATAAGCTTATCTGCTACCCCAAACAAAAATGTAAATACCGCTGCAATAAAAGCTATTAATATCTCAAAAACTCTTTCAATATTCATCTTTTCTCTCCTTATTTTATGTGTTTAGGCACTAAAAAGAGCACCTCAAATGAGATGCTCTAAATTCTGTGTTTATTTTCATACGTTATATCTTTAATCTAATTATTTTCTTTACTTATTATACTTTTCACTACACTCCATATGGATATTAGTGTTAATATAGCACCAAGTATAGTTCCTATTGTTATTAAAACAAAAGACAAACTACCATCTAATAATATTGGTAACATAAATACCAACAGAGCTAAAAGGGGCAAGTTCTTGTTAAGTCCTTTAACTACTCCTTTTTTCCCTACAAAATAATATATAATGCTTAACACTAAAAGCATTGGGACCGAAATCATTACTATTACCAAAAATTGAGTTCCTGAATTTTCATGCCAAGAAACTTGTGGGTAGTATGAAGTATATACATATTCAGATAGTAAGATCGTCATAAATAATATACTATTTAGTACTAATAATAATATTTTACTTTTAATATTTCTCATCAAATCACATCCTTAGTCAATAATATTTATTATATAACATATCATTGTTTTATCCTACTAATCCAAGTTCCTTTTTGACTTCTTCTTGATACTTTTCTGGAATAACTTTTTCCCCTATTCCTTCTAACTGCCATTCATAATCAGCAACTAGTACTACACAAATCTCTGTTTGTTGTGCAGCTGGACACTTTTCTACTTTCTTTCTTCCTGCATCTACTAATCTTGCATTTGCTCTTACTTGTACTGGATATTGTGCTGTATCAATCATTGTGATACCTCCTTTAAATTATTTTATTTATATAAATTCTATTTGGGATTTAATATCAGGTCTAGTTTTTCATCCACCGCCATAAGCAACTCCATAATAAGAATTGAATCACTCTCGACACTCTCGACTTTAGTATTAGTATCTGTACTCAATTCCATATTAAGTAAGTTATCACTCGCAGTAGCCTCAGTGTTTGAGTGAATAATCGGTATAATTAATTTTAAATCATCAGGTCTTTTGCCTAACTTACACCATGAAAACTCATTTTGTGCCCTATTATAAGTTAATTGGTACTCATAACCATCATTGGGGGATTCACCATAGGTCACACCATTGGTAGTAACACAGTTTTCATCATCCCTATACTCTTCATGTTCTTTGAATGTGTCATCAGGGTGTGCCCAAACAACAACATCACCACTTAAATATATTGTCATAGAATTTCCTCCACACCAAAAATTGAAATTTGTGCATTATCTATTACCCAAGAGTGGAAATGTAACTCTTGTCCAGCAAACAAATAAACACTACAGAACGTACCTTGATTTAAATTAGAATCACGTGATGCACCATATTCATATACTAATTTTCTACCCTCGCCAAAGTTGGGGTTTGCGGTATTGACGGGAAATCCAATCATTGTAGAATCTAAAGTTGGTGTACTTACTCCCTGATATTGTGACCCATCTAAAGGTAACAACGAGAACGGTGAATGTACTGCTATCTTTGATGTTCCTGTCACTCCTTGACGAATATTAAAATAAAGTACAACAGTACCTGAACGTTTAGCTACAAACTTACCTAAATAAGTCCAGTTACCCGATATTTTATTAATGGGTCCGTCATAGATAGTCTGCAATAACGAATGTTTGCTAATAGTATATTTTTTCTCAGAAACGTTTGCTATGGATGCAGTAACATGATCCTTGATATTATCCTTACAAGCTGTTACATGGTTATTTGTACCAGTTAAACTATCTGTAATATGTCTATTAGTTCCACTTAACTCAGTACTCACATGATGTTTAGTAGCTGTATGCTGACTTGTAACATGGGTTGTCAGAGTACTTATTTTCTCTAAAATAGCTGTTTTAGCTGAATTAAGCCATTCATTAATTAAAGTATTAAGTGGTTTAGATGGATCAGAATTAACTTTCTCATTAATAACCTGTCTAACGTCACTTGAAACATCTATATTTTCAATCTGCCCAGCTAGAGCATTAATTTGTTTTTCATTATTTTTCATTGTTGTATCTATGTTATCCATATTTTCATTGATAATAGCAATATCCACTGCATCTGTACCATCAGGTTTCTTCAACCCATAATTTGTAGTATTTTTCATTACATTGCTCCTTTCTATATAACCTTAACTTTATCCCATGTATGTATTGATAAAGCTGACCAAGTGTAGGCTTTTAGATTATTCCAATAGTTATAGGTGTATTCAAAAGTAAAGGCTAGATGTGCAGGTTTTACTTCTTCTATTGCACTTGTTAAATCCTTCATATTAGCAGGGACACCTTTTATACCTACAAATTTAACCACAAATCTATATTCGTTAGGGTACTCTATCACTTCTACCTCTCCATTTGAAAAGGCACTGGCTAGATTTACAATCATTTGTTTAGTTGTTGTTCCTGAACCTCTAATCTTAGATTTAATGCGTTCTCTTCTGAATTCATAATTCTTTTCTATTTCAGTAGGTAAACCCAATATTTTCTCCCACCTTGATAGCCCCCAAGTAGCTGTTTCAATAAACATCTGATTAAATAAATCTTGTTTAAAAGCTATTACCTCAGCTACGTTCATTCCTAAAATCTCTTGAAGAACTTTCATTTGCTCAATTTCATACCAATAGGTAGGTAGATACTTCATTAAGTCAACTTCTATGATTTCATCATGTGTACTTTCTTGAGATGATCCATAGGAGGATTCTCCATATAAGTTTTGGCCATAACCCATCCATTACACCCCCTTCAAATCATTCCAAGTAAGTCCTATTCTGGGCAAAAAATCACTTGCGTGTTTACCATCAAGCAAATCAGCGTCCATCCCTGAACCTGCCCCATCATTATTACTTGTCCAAATTTTTCTCCATCCTGGTGAATAACTACTTCCATTATTGATATAAACAAATTCCGAATTAAGAGTAAGTGCACTCCCTCCACTTGATGTTGTAGGCGTAAGAATTCTAATTGTATAGGCTGTGGATGTTCCAAGCACTTCTACTATGCAACCTGCTAAATGAATCTTTCCAAATCCAGAATCAGTTATAATCTGATTCGAAGCATAACTCCAACTACCTCTAGCAATCCAGTGTGGCTGTTGAAAAGCTCCTAAGTTAGTGAGTAAGTTAATAAACTGTGTCGTTGTAATTTCATTATTATTCCCACCCAAGTTTACTGAACCTGAATGTACCCTTGTAAAGCTAGAAGCGTGTAAATTATCTACGGTATCAGCATTTCCACCATTTGCTGGTAATGAAGAAGGCCTACCAGTAACACCTGTCCACGCTACAGATTCAGCTTTATCTACTACTCCATTGCCATTAGTGTCATATACGGCCTTAGTCATATCACCATAACCAGCAGCACCTAAATCCTCTTTTGAGACAAACTTAGCATTAGCCTCCGTTTCTGTATAATATCTACTATCATGATCATGTTCTAGTGCTGCTGCACCTATATTACCTGGTGTTACATCTTGCCAGGTATTATCACACCTTAGGAATTTCTTATTGTTAACTGTTTGAGTTGCAGGAATATGATTACCATGGGAAGCATTGGCTTTTCCATTCCATGTAGCTTTTTCCGTATCTGTAACATGACGCGTGTTAGCATCATTAGGATGTACATATCTATTAGCATTAGCCTCTATACCAGATAACTTACTTTTTTCAGCTGTTGTATAATCTTCAGTACTTAATCCTTTTCCACTTACCTTATCTACTTTATTGGATACTGTATTCCATAAATTTCTTTCAGCTGCAGTTATATGTTTAATGGCATCTGATAGATGTGTATAAGCTGCATTCCAATTATTAATCACTGTTTGTGTTAGTGCATCTATAATCCCCTTATTGCTATGGGTGTGTTTTTTACTATTCATATCATCTAGAGTATTCTTATCCTCTTTAGCCATAAGTCCATCTATCTGGCTTGTAGCTTTAGGAATAGCATTCGCACTAACAGCAATCCACTTCGTGCCATTAAACCTATATGTATAGTCTGTGTCATTCACATTAACTGTCCAACCATCTTGAGGCTCTGGATAAGTCGTTGCAATATCTGCAAAGGTGTCAACTGATTCTTTCCAATCTATGTTCATTTCCAAAGCAGCCAATTTATTATCTATTTCATTGCGTGTATACTTGTCATTCCAGTTAGCTCTCTCTGTAGAAGTCAAATGCCTTGCTGTATCTTGATCATGTGCATTAAACTCAGCCTTAGAGGCCTGTTGAATGTTGTCTACGCTTCCTAAACCTACTTGAGTTTTAGTGACTTGATGTGGGTTACTCAAATCTTCTTTATGTAAAATAAACTCAGCTTTAGAAGCTTGTTGGATATCTTCTACATTTCCAAGTCCAATCTGATGTTTATTTACAGCATGTGGGTTATCCTTTGTATTTTTATGATTCAGTATTTCTTGCTGTGCTAATCCTAGATTCTGATTAGTAGCTTCTAAATTTTCATTCGTAGTTCGTAAGTTTTCATTTGTTATATCTAAATCCCTTTGAAAGGCTCTACTATTCCAGCTTTCTCTTTCATTACCTGTAATATGACTTACCTTATCCCCATGATGAAAATTTAGCTTATTCTTTACATGATCTATAAGATTTTCTAAGTAGTAAGCTGCACCTTGCAATTTATTAATATCTTCAGCTTCTACCATATCTCCATAAGTCTCATAGGTAATGTATAAGACATCAGATTGACTAAATACTTTAAGATAAGTCTTCCAAACCTCTTCTTTTTTCTCTAAGGTATAAGCTAGTACACGTTCCCCTTCCTTATTAGGCAACGTATAAATTTCTATAGTTTTTTCTAGAACATGATCATGCTCCAAAAAACCTTCCCACTTACCAGCCTCTAATGTAATTTGTTCATCTGCAATTATGTAAGGTTTATCTCGTTTATTTAACCTGGCAACAAAATTGTAAATTTGCTTTAGGTTCATACTACACCTCCACTACTATATTTCCTATAGCAGGTATTTCTTCTTCTGTTAACCTTATGTTGGCCTGAGTATTATTAAGCTTTAAATGGGTATAATCTATAACTCCATCTACATCTAGAATTAAACTTCCTATAATAGCATACGAGATAATATTTTTCTTAAAAGTAATGCTTTTAAAATACTCTTGTATCTTTACCTTTACATTCTGTTTAACACTCTCTAGCAATACATCTGTTCCTATCTCTAAGGTTACATTAATATCAATGTTCTTAGGCGTTGGTGCGACTACTGATACACTTGCACCTATAGGTCTTACCTTTTCTATATGTAAAGCCACTTTATCTATCAAGCCTCTGTCAGCGGGAAGTTTGTCTGTATCTGTAATAAGTACCTTCACCGTCCCTGGTCCATCCCATAAAGGAAATATTTTAGCATCGCCTACACCTTCAACTTCTGTTGCCCATATTTTATAATGATGAACATTCCCAGAAGTAGCAGGCATACGAACATTTAAGTAAAATCGCTCTCTTAAACGATCATCTGATTCTAAATCTTCACCTGCTATCAGAATATCTTTTAACTCTGCTGTTGTAAGACCTTTTATATAAGAAATAGGTAGTAAATTACCACTGTATAGGTTGCCTATTCTTCCTAGTTGTTCACATTCAAGCTTATACTCAAAGTCTTTTATCTTTTCTACTACACAATAAGTTGCATCTTCTAGACCAAATCTACTGCCTATTGGTACTTCTACATTAAAAACACCTTTTCTGATTGCTTGAGTAGCTTGTTTTCTATAAATGCCCATATCTGCACAGCATTTATCTAAATCTTCTCCTGTACTTGTATCAACATAGGTTCTATCTGCCATATACGCAAGTTGCATGTAGACTTGAGCCAATTCGAAACAAGCGGGTGCTAACGCCATATGCATGAGACTTCCTTCTCTTTTGTCCATATCATTAGGCACTTTTTCTAAAGCACTCTTAATCAATTCTTCAAAGGTCATATTTTCACCTCACTTTCTATCCGGATATCTCCATGTACAGTTACTGCAGTAAAGCTTACGTAAAGCCCCTCTTCAATATCAGTTATGGCAACATCCTCTAGTGTTGATATCCTGTCATCTACTAATAAGCACTCATTTAGTAATCTTGGTAACTCTACTCTTGCTAAATCTTTAGGCTTACCTACCAACTTATTCATTTCTTCACCATAATTCCAACTGAAAATAAGATGATTGTATCTTCCTGTTTTTAATACAAGGTAGATACTTTGTTCCATAGCCTTCTTATCATCTATCGTTCCTAATATTTTCTTACTTTCAAAATCTATATAAAAAGTTTTAGAAGGCATATGTTCAAATGGTTGCTCTGTACTAAGATCAAGTAAATTACTCTGCGGTATAAGAGATTGTGGCATTAGGATCACCTACCTTATCCAAAACAACATATTCTTCACCTGCCGCACTTACAATAAGCCTATCACCTATCTTTATCTTAGGTTGAAGAATACAAGTACGGATAACTTCCGTTAAAGAGCTCCCACTACATATATCCCCACCACTACTTGCTGTCGTTTTATAGTCTTTTACTTGAAGAACTCTTTCTTGAAGACTTTCTGGGAATATAAGTAACTCCTCTGTTAATTCTAGATTTTCATTAATTTTGACCTTTAGAGGATTTATACCTGTCACTTTACATGTAAAAAGTCTAATCCCCATCCCTTCATATTGATGCTTTGCAGTTCTTTGCATCTTTTCAAATAGACTCATTTATATCACCACCATTTCTAAACTCATTGTGTGTTCTTGATCTGTAAATGTATGTACTGCTGAGTTAATTAAAAAATAGCCCTCTATGTTTTCTTCTGGAATAGAAACATATGGACTATAACCTGCTTTACATCTTATATCACCTAGACACTCTAGTTTAAGCGATTTTTTCTCACGATTTTTAAGCTTTAATAGGGCCTGCGCTTGCTCCACGACTTGTGCCTTATTCAATTCTTTATCAAGCACATCATGATACTGCAATCTCCCCCAACGCGCCTGAGTTATTTTGTCTTCTACTACAACTTCGCCTTCTACCCCGTCTTGTATCAGCTTAACCCGATTATAAGTATCTGAATCAATATCTTTAATAGACTCATAATCCAATAGGAGTGTATCGCCGTCTATAACAAGGTCAAGCTTTGTATCTGCTATATCAAGAAGTTCCATAGCACCTACATTGTCTTGAAGAAAATAAGTTCTACCCGTTGCTAGGAGTGTTTTCTCTAATGCTCCATAGATCGCATCAAAGTACTCTTTATTGTCTGCTATGGTCTTAGGAATGACATAACCTGTAGAGGCAACCTTGCCTAATTTTATCTGATTAACCTTTGCAATAAGTTTTACAATCTCATCTGCAGTCTTATTGGCCATACCAAAGCTATCTTTATTTTTCAGATACCTCATTTGGTCATAAGCAAGGATTTTCTTTTCCTCTTCGTCACTTACCTTAAAAACATAACCATAAAATAGAGCGACTTCATTGACTTTAAACAATACAACATCACCATTATTTATAGTGATTTTATGGGTAAAAACATCTCCGCCTATATAATCAAATTCTAAGCTTCCTGCTCTTCCTTTTCTTGAAGTCTTATAAATAACCTTCCCGTGTGGAACTTCAAAAATACTGCCTTGTCTATTATCAATAAGTAATTGAGTCGTCATAATGTTAACACCTGACCTGGATAAATTACATTAGGATTTGATATATTGTTCTTCTTCGCAATGTCCTTATATTTGCCACTATCCCCTAAGCACTTTTTAGCTATACTACATAAAGTATCTCCTTTTTGTACTGTATAAGTCTTAGGAATCTCTTTTTCTACCGGTCTTTGTTCTGTTTTTGTAACAGACGCTTGATTGGTTTTAGATTCATTAACTATTTCAACCTTTTTAACCTTAAACCATCTATACTCCTTAAAACTTATGGTGTATTCAATATCACCGACAGCACCAGCTTTTTCTTTATAGCTAAAGTCTTCAATGGTACAAGCCCAAGATAAATCGACACTGGTACCTGTAATCACAAGTCTTACAGGTTTGCCAGTGTCTCTCCATCTTTTTATTTTTTCAACATATACTGCTGGTTTTAATAAATATTTGCTTGTTACATATGGCCCATTCTCCATAGGGAAAAGACCTTTTAAAGTTAAGGTGTATGCCTTAACCTTATTAATTATTGTTACTTCACCTATATTTTGAAGTATGTGGCTTTTATTATTTCCTTTTTCCTTAACTTCAACTTCTTCTGGTAATACCGGAAACTCGAAGGCTTCTGCTTGATTATTGAAACTTAAATAGATTTTAGCCAATTCCATACACCTCCTTTGTACTTGCTTCCATTTCTTCCTCTATGGATTTCTCTATACGTCTTAAAATTTCATCAATATCTACCTCTTTACTTACTGGCCCTGTTTTGATATTAACTTTCGGAGTTAGTGTAACAAAGTTCTGGATAGATTCCATTTCAGCAAGTTCGCGCATAATTTCAAGGTCTTCATTGGATACATCTACTGTATCTTCAATGCTTCCAACTGAATCAATATGTCCACCTTCAAAGCCCATACTATTCATAGATGTTGTAAGGTCTTCAAAGATTTGTATTGCTCCATTTGATAAATCCACACCAAAGTCATAACCTTTATTAAAATTATCCGCTACATCAAGCCTTTCCATACGTTCTATAGTAACTGTTTGTTCTCCGAAGGTGTCATCAGCCCATGATTGCATATTGCTTCTCCACCCTGCTAGTGTATCAGCCATGCTAGAGCCAAAAAGTGCATCCATAGCATTTGCTATACTCTCTAAAATACCTAATACTGTGTCTGCAAAGCCTATAAATAATCTAACAGTTGCTGCTAAAGGATCATTACAAAAGTTCCCAAGAAACTCACCAAATACAGCAAATAAATTCCAGATGTCAGCAACTAAGTTGTAAAGGAATGCGTAGAGCCCAAAGAATATCCCTGTAACTGTTCCTATAATTTGTTCTGTTGTTACACCCATACTATGCAACATAGTCATAAACAATATTACGCTACCGATCACCATTAATATAGGATAATTCATTATAATCCACGCACCAGCTTGTGCTATTAATGCTGGTACCATTGCCCATAATTTCGGCAATAGCATACTCCCTATAATCATACTTGCTCCTAACAACATCATACTAACGAAATCCCAGTTTTCTATAAATAGGGATGCTACACTCCCTGCAACATTCCCCATAAATACCAATCCATTTGTTATCCATTCAATAACAGTTGCTATCATAAGTAAAAAGCTCATGCCTTGTGGCGTATCTAACCACTCAGCAAATGCATAGAATTGATTAATCAAAGGATTTAGAATACCTGTCCCCTGATCATTAGCAAGATAATGTAAAAAGTTTGTCCAACTATTGCCTAATCTGGTTGTGACATCTCCCCATGTTCTAGGGATGTTTTCAAAAGTGCTATTAATGACATTTTTTTGATTTTCAAAGGCCTGTATGATTACATCTGTTGTTAGCTCACCATCTGCCCCCATACCTTTTAATTCACCTCTTGCTACGCCTAAACCATCTGCTAAAACTTTCATTAAGTAAGGTGCATTTTCACTTAAAGAACGTAATTCATCTCCTTGTAAAACCCCACTACCTAATGCTTGTGATAACTGTAGCATAGCTGATTTATTCATTTCCTCAGTACCACCACTGATACGAATAGCTTTATTAATTTGCTCTGTAAAATCCATAACCCCTTTTGTACTATCAAAAGCGCCTGACATAGTTAATTTACTCATCATATCTACAGTCTCTGCATAACCACTACGAGTATCATTAGCCATCTGAAGAATTTTCTTCTGCAACTCATAATGCTTTATTAACCCATCATTCATCATACCAATTCTTGAATTAATCATCATAGATTCATCGTTATAATTCATAAATATATTGATGCCATTACCTACACGCTGTATTAATTCAAGACCTTGATTCACTGCAATGGTAGCACTGCCTAATCTGTTCATCCTACTTTCACTGCGCCGGACTGATTGGGTAAATTCATCCTGATTCTGAGTCATACGGTCTTGCTGTACCTGTATTTCTCTCATCTCAGCACCAAGTTGGTTAACAGCACTTCTTGCAAGTTCGATCTCATGTGTACCAAAATCTATAGCAACATTTTGTTCAATGCTATTTTGCATACTTTCAAAAGCATTGAGTGTAAGTGCCATGGCTTGCTGCATTTGTTTTAATGGCCCTGTCACACCATCATAAAGGCTCATAGATTGTTGAATCGTAGCCATGTCTCACACCTACTTTCCTTTAGTTCTTCTAGCTGCTTTTTTCTCAGCTTCAATATGCATATCAATACTTGCATAAATAAAAGCTCTTTCAAGCCTATCCATACTTAATAATTCACTCGGTTTTATTCCAAGCTTATGGAGGGCGTAGTGGGCATAATTTGCCTCACCATCACCCTCCTTAATTAGTTTTTTGCTTCATCTCTCAGCTCATTCATATCCTTTTCATACCCATTAATTTCTTGTACGATATTAAGAACCTCTTGATATTCTCCTGGTAAAAGCATTGTCTTAAGGAGCACATCATCTCCCCTCACACCATAGGAATTTTGTAGATCCTCATTTTTCAAATCCGGATAAACAATACATGCTACTGCTACCTTACCCAAAAAGGTTGCTTGATCTACTTGGTCCATTGTAATATGCTTCTTAACTTTAACCTTTACCATACAGCTTTTACGAATTGCTGCTTCTTCTTCACCCGTTATAGCTTTAAACTCAAATGGAATAGGTTTCCCACCTTCATCAATAAAACGGTCACTTACTACTCTTTTTTCTGTACCAACTTGTCTGGCATTTTGTGCCATAAATGCTTGTAAATTCATCTTTATTTCCTCCTTAGCCTAATGTTGGCTTTTTAAATTTTTCTAATAAATCTGCATCACTAAATGTAAAATCTAAATCTTCTTCAAGGACATCTGCATCTACATCAAAGCTTGCTAAAACAACGCTGTCTAAGTTGCAGTCTTTAAGTAGTACAGTTTGTGTACCAATTGAAGAGGTTGGGTCCTCATTAGTCACCTGAATATCAAAATAGGTATCCACGCCTGTTTTCATATACTTGATCATAAGTTCTCTAAAAAGTGATGTGGCATAATACACCGTCATACTTCCCTCACCACTCCAACCATTGGCCTTATGTTGTGTTCCTCTATGCCCTAAAGTCTTGATTTCTGTCTTTTTCTTTTTAGCTGTAGCTTCTAAATTTTTGGCATAAAAAAGAGGCTCCACCCTCCCATCAATTGTGATGAAAGCTCTAGCCTCTTGCCCACTAATCGTATCACCTGCTTTAAAAAATCCCATAGTCTCCCTCCTATCTTACTGTTACAGTCATATACAATTTTTCCATGCTATCTACTGGTTGCACATAGATATTAGTTACGACTGCATCACTTTCTTGTCCTGGTAATACCTCAACATCTTTTGTACTATCAAAGTTTTGAATAGCACTAATCCCTTGAAGCGTATCTAGATAATTAATACACTCACCTTTAAAGAGTTTTCTACCATCTGCATGATTATCCGTGCTCCCAAGATAATACTGACCAAAGATTGTATTTATGTCGTTCCCAATAGCATCTAATACACGAATCACTCGATTTTTTCTAAAGGATTTATCCTTATCTGCAGTAAAGCTTGTAAGCGTATTAATGTCTTGCTCGACAACCGCTTTTCCACCTTGCTCGACAAAGACAAATTCGCCCTTTTGTAAGGCTTCTATAATCTGTGTATTAGTGTATCTGACAT
Source organism: Niameybacter massiliensis (assembly GCF_001282685.1). Lineage (GTDB taxonomy): Bacteria > Bacillota > Clostridia > Lachnospirales > Cellulosilyticaceae > Holtiella > Holtiella tumoricola. The sequence goes on from NZ_LN875035.1 coordinate 1,884,129, forward strand.
CCACATCTACACTATCATCATAAGTTGTATATGTATTGGACTCATTTACCTCTGCACCTGCTGTAGCTGCTGCTACCCATGCTGTAGCTTTTACGGCATCAATGATTATACCATCCGTTAATTTAACACCATTCTTGACACTGATAATCCCTTCATAATCTGCAGTAGGATAGTTTTCAAGTACCCCTTGTACTTTCTTCCCTTCCTCTTCCCTCATGCGTTTAATAAAGGATACGGCTGCACCTTTTACTGTACTATCTTTTGTAGGAATAGCCATAGTGTTCCATGTAAGGACCTCAATCGCTTTAAAGTAATCTAGATAACTTTGAGTTTCTGCTTCTGTATCTGTCCCATTTGTTAAAGGTGATCCAGAACTTGCTGCAAGAGCGCCTGTTCCACTAAAGGTCACAAAGCTATTATTTTTTAAATCCTCAACCTTTTTACCAAGTTGTTCATGTACAGAGCGACCATCTAAAAGGGTTACGACCTTGAATGTACCCTCTGCATCCACATCTTCTGTCAATGTCACTGAAATAGCATTCCCTCTTGTTCCACCATACCTGGCTGTTATTGTTAGGGGTTCTACTGTAGCTGTTGCTTTTGTACCATCATTTACTCGGTAAAGAAGTATCTTACTAGCTCTTTTTACGGCCTCTTTAATAAGTAAAAGTTCTTGATCTAAAAGACTATAACCTAATACTTCTTGAATATCGGTTTCATTAGTAATCTCTATAACCTTTTTACTTGGTCCCCATTTTAATGATAAAGGCATTGTCATAATCCCTCTATCGGATAACGTCCCAAGTGGCTTGCCAGCACTCTTAAAATTAATATATGCACCTGGTCTTACCTTGTTCTGAACAGTAAATGTACCTCCTGCCATTATTTCACCTTCCTTTTCTTTTCCTTTTTTAATAATTCTTTAACTTCTTTCATGGTGTATGTTTTGTTTTCTTTTAGCAACACCTCTAAAAGATAACGTTCTTCTTGTTCGAATTGTTTACTATCTAAGAACTGATCTTTTGTAAATTTACTTTCCATAAACATGTTCCTCCAATCGGTTCATCTTTGGATATTGCTTCGCATCTTTCATTAAATGCACTTTATAATCAATAAAAAAATGAAGTACCCTATCCGATACCTCATGCTTCATCTTTTTACCCTTTATTTTAATGGCTTCTAATACTTCCATTTGCTCATAGAGCTTATCGGCCATCTTTTCAGCATCCTTATTGCTTGTTGCAAAGTAATGTATATCTATACTTACTTCGTGGATATAGCGTCTATCTAATTGTTGCGCTCTTGAGCCATCAAGTACCTTTACAAAGAAACTTGGCTCCTCAAAACCTTGCGATATTGATTCACCATAGATAGGTATATCAGGATATAACCCATCTAACTGTTTAATGACTTCTTGTCTTATATCCAATCTATACCCTCCTATTTAAATAATTGTTCTAACACCTTCTTGCAATGTTTATCTGCTATTTGTTGCAGAGAATGTTCAACCTCTTTCATGGAAATCGTCAGCATAAAGCGCCCTTCTACCCACCCTTTATTATTACGTTTACGGTGTCCATACTCAACAAACGATGCATATTCTACGTTGTTATAGATAAGAATAAAGTGTGTGTTACCATTTTTTCTTACACCTGTAATATACCAACCTTTTCGGAGTGTACCACCTAAATGTCCATCATATCTTGCCTTGGTTCTTAAAACTTTTTTACCTTTGTTCTTTCCATTTTTAATGCTATATTCATAAGTTCCATAGTCACCTACAGGCGTTCTTTTTTTAGTTTTAGCCAGTACCCTATTACTGGCTTCTTTCAAGATAGCTTCTATAAGTTGTTGACCGACTTCGTTCTTAACAGCTTCTTCAAAGTTTATAGCCATCTTTTCAAAAGCTTTATAATCTATTTTACCCCACTTGGCCATTATGCTTTACCTACTTCAACAAGATTAATCTCTTGATGTGTAGAATAAACTGCTGGTAAGCCACTAGCTTCAAGGTTATAGGTTCTACCATGCTGAATAACTGCTATTTTACTTCCTGGTTTAACCTCTATCTCTGGTGCTAAAAATAACTTAACCATTTGACTGGCTTCTGCATGAACAGAGCCTTGTTTTGCATGAGTGTTTGAACTATGTGATAAAGCACATGGCTGATTTTCAACAACAATTGTTTCTTGAGTTGTTGTTTCTCCATCTACCTTTATACTTTTCATGTTCTTAATGGTACAAATTGCTTCATAAGTTTTTTCTAAAATTTTTCTTTGTAGACTGGTATTCATTACTTACATCACCCGAACCCTTTTATCCTTAAACTTGTCCAAAATCTGTACATCTTCAACAGTCAAACGTTCTTTTGTCGTGAGCATATTGATAGTCGTATCACCTCTAGAGACAGATTTAACTTCTTCATCCCATTCACCTATAACACCTGTTGCACCACTTTTGATATAAGCTATAACCTTTCTCTTTACAAAAGGCTCCAAAGCTCTCGGTAGTTCTTTTAAACTACAGTATTCTAATACTTCTACTACTAAATCTTCAATTTCTTCTCGTATTAAATCATCTTGATCTTCATCTACTATGGACAATCTTCTTTTAATGCTTACAAGTAGTTTTTCAACCAATTCATCCACTATTTGTCACCTACTTTCTTAAAGAGACTACTCTTAATGAGTAGCCCCTAATAACTCCACTAATTCAGATTTTGTCATAGAAGAATAACCTTCTAGCCCTCTTTCTTTACAGAGTGCTTTTAATTGAGTCACTGACATAGTTTCATAGTGAGTATCTTCTTGTCTGGTACCATCACTAGCTGCTACATCCAATGTAGCTGGACTAGGGTGTAGTCTTAATTTTAAGAAACCCTACAGCTACACCTTCTGGTCTTAATACTTGTCCACCATATACAGCAAGCCCACGAACACCATCTGCAAAGTCACTTTCAAGACGTAAAGCTTCTGTTTCTTGAAGTTGTTCACCGTAGCCAATAGCTGTATTATGATTTGCAATTACTTTAATAACGTCACTTGTTGTGTCCACATCTTCTGATAATACAAGTTGCGAACCGTTAATTTTAGCACCATCTAAAATACCATTTTCAAGTACTGTATAGTTACGAGTAAAACGATCATCTTTTTCAAGCATACCTAAAATATCAGCATTAATTGTAATAAAGCGTCCTGAACGTGGCACACGTTTCTTATCAAGTTTTTTATTGATATCAACAATTGTGTCATAAATATTTGTTTTATCAACTTCAATAGGTGACTCTTGTGTACCTAGCTTGTTATCTGCATGTGCACTTGCATAAAGTCCTAATACAAACTTATCTGCTGTTTCTTGAAGCACTGCACCTGCTTCTCTTACATGAGGGTCAATAAGCTCTCCTGCTGCTTGAACCTTATCAACATCTCCTACTTTAAAAGCCCAATACTTCTTTTGATCCATGTTGATTTCACGCTTTGGTGTAGTAAGTTCGTCAAATGTTACTGTTCCTGAATAATCCTTTACTGCAATATCCGATACAACATTATAAATAATTTTGTTCCCTTCAATCTTTGTTGGTGGCACTGTAATTGCCTTTGCTACTGAACGTGCATGAAATTTTTCAATTAATCTCGCTTCCCAAACTTGTGGGATAAAATTTGTTACTGCCATATACTTTCATCTCCTTTAAATTAAATGTTTGATTTGATCCCAGTTCTTATTAATTTCTTCTGGGCTCATTTTCTTTACATCTTCTAGTGTGTAATTGCTCTTCACCTGATTATTTCCACTTCCAGGTGTTGTTGTTTGAGTTCTTTCTTCTAAACGTTTTTCTACCGCTTCACTAAACATCTTTTTGAAGTCCGTAATACGTGTCATAATGTCTTCTGCTTTTTCTACCCCAGCCATGATCCAATCACAACATTCTGCTGGTAAATCTTCTGCTGCTAGGGTCTTAAGTGTCTGATTTGTAAGGCGCTCTCTTTCGAACTCACGTTTTTGCTTCTCAAACTCTTCTTTTTGTTTCTCAAAGACAGCCTTTTCTCTTTCTGCTGCACTAAGCTTTGCAAGACGTTCAGCCTCTTGTTTTTCTGCCTCTAACTTCTGCTGATAATCTTTCTCCCACTTCTCTTGAGAAGTTTTTAAGGCCTGTGTTACACGCCTATCAATTTCTGATTGAAATTCCTGTTCTGTGTAGGTCTTCCCTTGTGGTTCACTTGGTGATGTAGGCTCTGTTGTTGGTGGCTGTTGTGTTGCTGGATCTCCTTCGCCTGGTTCTGAAAAAAATTGCAAGTTAAACTGTAAAGCTTTCTTATTTAATTTCATTTCTATACCTCCTATGCCCTTCTATGAGTTCATTTAAGCCCTCTATGAAGTTCATTATGTATTTTTACTTGAAACAGTTTAATGCCTTATTTCAGGGCATAAAAATAGCACCTACTCATTTTCTAAGTAAGGTGCTACTACATATTCAATATTTTATTATATACTTCTTCCACCCTTGTTTTAAGTTCTTCATCATTCAATAAATCTTCTTCATCTTCTTTATATGGATCATAGTCTGCACATATTTCTGGCATTTCATCTAACAAAAGAAGTAGATTCTCATCTTCTAACTCAAGCATTTCATTTGGAAAATCATAAGAGAAGTCATTACAATTATAATTTCCATCTATTAAATCTTTCATCATTTTTAATAGTTTTTCTTTCATAATGTTTCCCATCCTTCCTTTGGTTTGTTCCTAGTTACTATTGACACTATTTCCTTAGTATCTTTATTTTGTATAACAGCTATATCATTATAAAACTTAACTACTCTTTCATCTCCATCTAAATAGTTAGCTTTTCCACCAAGCACACTTAATAAATCCTCCTTGGTAAATAACTTTTTGCCTTTTCCTGTTTTTTGCCCTAAAAATCTATTAAGTGAGTGATCTGTAAATTCATATCCAGCATTTCTAAAATCATAATAGGTATCTCTCATTTTCTGCCTATACGTATCTGAATAGGATTCCTTGTTTTTAATTTTAGCTATAGTTTCAAATTCTCTCTTCTTTTGTTCCCATCTATTATCATCAGTATACTTTAAGTTTTGGAACTCATCAAGAGACCGAGGAACTTCTTTACCAAGCAATTCCTTATAGTTTTCATACTGTTTCTTATCAGCATGTCTATTTTGATGTTTCTTCTCTGCTAACAGCTCATTCGGATTACTCTTAACATATTTATCATACCATTCATGATAGGTCATATCCTCTGGTACATAGTATACTTTGCCTTCATAATTTCTAGCTATACGTTTACCATAGGATTCTTCATCCTCAAAATATGGGACTGTCGTACTTCTGCATCTACAATGTAATGGGGGATAGTTTAGCCACACAACCTTCTCGCTGAGATTAAATGTCTTCCCATCCATATCCCTGCAAATTTGTGAGGTTCGTGTATCTAGTGTTGCTAAGTATTCATACTTTTCAACACCTGTCTCTTCATATCCTTTAAAGGTGGCTTCTCCTGCTATGTATGCGTGTTCTGTTTGAATAATATTAGCTGCTCTACTGTAACCTACTCCCATCCTCTTATCAAATGTCTTGATTACCTTGTCTATACGATCTCCACGTATAAAAGCTTGGGATAATGCTGTCTCGAGCTCGCCAAGTAATAAATCTTTATTAGTCCAAACTGTACTGCTAAAGTGACCCCATTTCCATGGTTTTGATACAATCTTTTTTACTGCATCTTCATTGAATAGGGCAAAATTGGTACCTATTCCAGTGCCCTTCTGAATTTCATAGACTGTTTGATAATATGTATCAGCAAAAGTATCTGTTAGCAATGCTCCTAATTCAGTATTAAGGTCACTATACAATGTTTCTAATTGTGCTCTTATTTGCAGCTCTAAGGCTTTTAATCTACTTACCCTACTCTTACTATACATACTTTCTATTTGGTTTATAAACTCTTCATCCAGCGCCATTTTTCGATACTCTTCAAGTGACACTTCCCACTTTTCTTTTTCAGCATTTGATAATAACTTTCTAGCTGTCGCCATATTTACACCTTCAGCATTAGCATACCTGATATAAAAGGCTTCTAAATCCCTTTGTATGCTTGCCATAGCTTTCTTGTACTGAAACTCTAAGGATTCTATATATTCATCTGCCTTTTTATTTTGAGTATCTGCTATATTTTCAAGACGTTTCTTCCAGTAGTCACTACTCTTGGCCATCTATATCACCTTCTTTCTCTGGATACGGAACGCCTTTTTGAATCTTTTTCCCTTCTTCTTTCTTGATCTTTTCCATCTCAACTTTAGGATCTGGAACAATATCACTAAGTAATGTTAATCTTGTCTCATGTGAAACATCTTGAGATAGGTTATTAAACATTTCTACAAGTTCTTTATTATTTTTAGGGACATTACGTGTAAATACAGGTTCAATCACAGTGTAATCATAAGTTGGCAAATTCTTATTAATAACTTGATTTTTAAATGATAAAGTATTAGCAATAAGCTCATTTCTTCTTGCTAATCCCATTCTAAAAGATTGCTCTTTAAAGCCTGTTAAAGTCTCAAGGCCTAATAACTTATACTTCATAGCTTCACCAGACACATTGCCTGCGAAGTTTTCATCTGTCATAGGTGGGACCATCGAGAACTTATGAATATCTCTATCTAAACGATTCTTATAATTCTCTGTGGCTGTATCATTAATATTCTTAATAAGCCATTCGGCCTTACTACCGTTCTCTTGAAAGATTAACATTCTATTTTCTTTCATATCAACATCTTCATTATCATTAGAATCTACTGGGCCCTCTGTACCATAAAACGCCAGATAAGCATCTGTAAAATATTCGAAATCATTAGCTGTATCCGATTGAGCTTGGTCATAAGAATTAATAAGATGTATAACCTTCTCAAAATCACCAATACCTTCTTCATTGTTTTCATAGATAGATACTGGTACATCATTAAAATTATGTACAACTGGATCCCTTTCAACCTGTAAGTCCTCTTTTTCATCCTCTTTAATGTAGTATGAAATATTCGTTTGACTATACACTTCGATATGTAGCTTGTCTTTACCTGTAATAAAATCTTTTAAGTTATAGTACCTAATCGCATAGAGTGGTGCTTCTTCAAGTGTACTATCTACAATATAAATAACTTCATAAGGTCTAATTGCTTTATAGCGTGTTTTCTTATTTGTATCTGTATATAGCAACTCAAAACTATAACCAGCTATACTTGCATACTTAGCCAAGGTAGCATTATGTTTAGGCTCATCGTTATACTTATTGATACTCTGAAGTTCATCATAAAACTTTTGAGCCTGTTCATCTGCCTCTACAGTATAAGTAATAGGCTCCCCTACAAAATACCCTGTAGCTAAATTCGTAATATAGGCTGCATAGGAATGAGGTAATTTATTATTAGGCTTGTCACTATCTCTCATCTTACGATTTAAAATACTGTTATGATTCTCATAGTATTCAAATAGCTGTACAACCCTATTTTTCTCATTTTTATGACTTTCTATAAGACTCTCTATCAACTTAGGTGTCATTTGGGTACCTTTAGGTATTTTATATTTAAACAATATCGTAACCTCCTATAACCCTTTTGGTTTCTTCATAACTTTAACTTTATTACCCTTATTGAATAATAAAGCAATTTCACTACAACAATCTGGTGCATCATCATGTTCATTCTCTTTAAAGTTCGCTAGGAACATTGACATAGCTCCATAAAAACTCTTCCATCTTGTATCCCAATCTATTGGAAATAATAAGTTATTCATAACCCACATATCTTGGCTTAAAATCTTACTTTCTTTGTTTACTGATTGATGAAAGGAATCAATATTACAAGCATAATTAAAATCTTCTCTTAAGATTCTTTTTATGTTTCTGCAAATTACATCACCTGCTCCATTACTTTCTATCCTTGCATACCTTACTTGATTTTCTGATAACATCTTAGCTATTTTAGGCTCCGCTACAGCTGATGTTGCATCTGAGTAATAAACATCTAATACATAAGCTTGTTTTTTATATACACCATATACAATGGCACAAAAATAATCACTTCCTTTATCCTTAAAGTCTATTTGACAACATATCTTTTCAAACTTATTAGGCTTTACAATCTCAGTTCCTGGACCATATATCGTAAACTTTGTATATAATAGACCTTCACTTATTCCCCACTCACCTAGTCCTTCAACCCTGTATCTTCTAGGAGAGTCTTTTTTCATTTGCTCAAAAAGCTTTAAATCATCTTCTCCTAACCACTCGTTACACATATAGTTCGTTGTTATAGCTAATATATTTTCATTTTTCACATCAAAAAAACGCTTCTTTAACCAATGTTCTTCACTCCAAGGATTAAAAGTAAGCGTTATTTGTTTAAAATATCCATCCGGTAATTTACCACGAATAGACATATCTACTTTATTAAATGCATCTTCATCTACTATTTGATAAGCTTCTTCAAACCATGCCCAACATAAATAGCCATGTTCTACAGTAATAGATGTGATACTCATTGGATCATCTAATCCTCTAAACAATATTTTTTGCCCAGTAGGCAAATATGTAGCTTCAAGTGGCGACTTACTAAAATGCCATAGATGAGATACACTCAGGTTATATGTTGCCCATTTAAGTTGTGTCCATGTAGAATCTTTATGCGTATTAAATACCTTTCTTACCACAAGTGTATTTGCTAATGGATATTTCATCATATTGTATATAATGTTTTGAGCTGTTGTAGTAGATTTCTTTGAACCTCTTGAACCTTTACATACCCTATAACGCCCTTTAAAATTCCAAAATGATTTATATCCCTTACCTATTTTTTCAGGTAAACTAATCCTCAAGCTCTTGCTCATCACAGAACACCACCTGTTGCTGTACATTTGCCTCTACTTTGTCAGTCCACATTCTATATCTCTTTCCTAAAAGCTCTGCACACTTTGTTCTATCTTGAAGCGAAGCCTCCATATCAAATTGATCTTTTTCTTCTCCACGCATTACTTTAGTTAGATATTGTAATACTTCTTGTGGCCCAGCAATCCTATCAGACTCAATTTGCTTTCTTCGCTCTTCTAAATATAACTTTATGCTATCATTTGCTATCAGCCTTGAAGCATTAGCCCTTGCTCCTTTTTCATTGTATCCTGCTTTAATATAAGCCTCTGTAGCGTTCCCCAGTTCCAAATAATAATCACAAAAGGCCTTCTGTCTATCAGTTATTTTACTCACTGTTATCACCTGCCTTAAGTATTTCTATAAGTGATTTAAGTAAATTCACTTTACCATATGCTGTTGCCACTACATCATTCTTCTTTCCCTTGGCTCTACCATAATGTAAAACGTACTTAGTAACTGGACCATTATCTCCATAAAATTGTTCTTGATCTATAAGTGGCATTATACCTTTTGCATTTAATACCTTAGATACTTTACCTATTAACTTTTGTACATTAGCCATAATACCACCCCTTTCTTAAAATAAAAAAGAGCCTTATTTGGCTCTTATAATTGATTATCTTCACTTAATAATTCTTCTATTGCAATTTTAAGTTCTATGTATCTATTGGTTTTTCCCTTTATATCTTGGTGTATTTTATCAGTATCTTTTGTAAGTCTATGTATTGAAATAAGCATTACTACTCCTACAATACTAATTAAAACCATCCTTATTACTACATTATTAGTAACTTCCCAACCAATTATTGTTATCCAAGTAGACATTATCATAGTCATGAATACAAGAAAAACATTAAATGGATCTAGTTTATTTATATTGAGCATTCTATGTTCTAATACAACTTTAAGTCTACTTAAATATGTCCTATCCATTTCCTTCAGTGTAACTTTTAATTGTTCAATTCTTATATTAGTAATTTCCTTATTGTCTTCAATTAATTTATCAATTTCCTTATTATAATCTGTTTTTTCTATTCCTATCATTCCTATTCTCCTTAAACATTTATTAATTAGAGTATAGGATAAACATCAACAATTGTAAATCAATTAAATTATCCATTACCTAGCTTTTATAACAATATACATAATCTTTATATTAATTATCTATTATGCCTTAATCTAATAATTTGTTATAATCAATTCACCGTATTCTTTTCTAGCCTTTTGCTCTTTAGATACTGAATAGGCTACCTTTACTTCTTCTATATTAAAATTCTTATACCACTCTCTTACTTGAGTATGGTCATTGATTGTCACCATAAATTTACCTTTTATCTGAGATAATGTATCTCTTAACAAAAGATGCTCTTGCTCTCCAAACTCATTCTCATAACCTGCAGTTTCAAAATAAGGTGGATCACAAAAGAAAAAGCTATGGGACCTATCATATCTTTTGATAATATCCTCAAAGCTTTTATTTTCTACATATGTATTTCTCAAGCGTTCTTTTATCTCTCCTAATACACCTTGATAAAATATTTGTGGTGAGGGGGCCTTATTGGTACCATAACCATATGTCTCTCCCTTACCTGCAAAACTTTGTGAAATAAGGTATAAAAAACGCACTGCTCTTTGAATATCTGTAAGATACTCAAGTGTACAGTGCTTATATTCTTCAAACATATCTCTACCCGAGAACTCATATTGAAGCATTCTTTCAATCTCTGGTGCATGGTATTTGATCATACGGAACATGTTTATAAGTTCTTTATCTATGTCATTGATTACTTCAACCTTACTGGGGTCTTTACCAAAATACACCCATCCAGCTCCAAAGAACGGTTCTACATAGCAAGTATGTTCAGGTATTCTCTCTAAGATTATTTTTCTTAATTTTGATTTTCCACCCATACGTGGAATTGGTGGTTTTAACATTTTTTATTTCCTCCATAAACAGATTTATTTGGGTTAATACACAATGTACACACCTGTTTAGTGAAAATAAAAAAGCATCATAGACCACAAAATTCTGCGGGCGATGATGCTTGTCCTTCAACTTATGAAAGACCGATCTACCATTTATATAAAACACTAGCTATTCATTACACAATATGCATAAAATACAATTAACACTTAAATCCTCAACTAGTCTTTTACTTAATATCATTATACTACTTTATCATAATATTGGGTTATTATAATCTTAATTTTATCTTATTATTTAATTAAGCTTTTGAAGTAGGTTCTCAATATATTCTTCTTTACAAAACATAAATGTTGTGAGGTTCTATCTAATTCTATAGATAAATCTATAAGTGTTACTCCTTCAATATAAAAACCCTTTATTAACCTTCTATCCCTATCAGATAGCATTTCTAATATATTATCTATCTTCTTAATTAGGCGCCTACACTCTAATAGCCTAAAATACTTTTCATCTAAGTCTTGCGTACGTCCCATTAATGTATCTTCTATTAGGCTGGTTGCACATCGTGCTGTACTTCTCCCTGGTATAGGATTATTACTTTTATTCCCTCCTGCATATACTTCTGTAGCTCCTGAGCCATAACTAGGTCTATAACCTTCCAAATCAATTTCAAGGTTATCAACTTCTACTTTTAATAACTTATATGATTTTAATTTTTCTTCTATCAGTCTAATATCTTGCAAAATATCCCTCCTAAAAGAAATTTTAACCTAATCTTTTTAAAATGATATTGATTTTCATTTTCTTTTATGTTATTATTATTTTGACATGATTAATACATATTGTTTCAACATTTCCCTCCCGATTTGGGAAGCACTAGCTCAAGTTAGTGCTTATTTTTTTTGCCCAGTTAAAGTTAATTTTTATGTAATACATATATTTAACGTATTTGACCATAATAATTACTATATTTCACATTTACTGCTGAATGATTTACTAGAGTAGCCTTGAGTTGTCGACTCCCTCATAGCTACTCTATACATATCAAAATCAATTTTTATTGAACTATACATTATATCTTTAATAAACATATAATTGCTAAAATTACATTTGCTTTTGATAACCAGGGCCATGATGCCTTATCATTTTCCAGTGCCCATAATTGATAGTTCATTAAAGCTACCCAGAACATAATTGTTATTAATCTATCCATCTTCTTACACCTCCAAAAACATTTTTATCAAACACTTCTATTGAATAGTAAAAAGTTATACTTTATAATAATTATCAGATAGGTTTTACACTCCTAAATGTCTACCTATCTTAATTAAATACCCCTGGCGATTATAAAATTAAGATCCACCTCCCGTGGCATGTTATTATATCTATCTGCCAAGGGGTATTTTTTTGTTCAAGAACAAATTCTATTTATCGTACCCCCTATCTAACTAGTTTTTACATATTTTTTCTAGTATTGCTAATCCTTATAATAAAAGACTATCTGATATGAGGTGTATTATGAAAAAATATTCTTTTACTAAATTTATCTTAATTATAGTTGTTCTTTCTGTTCCCTTATATTTAACGGCTTCTACACTCAATACCACTAAAGACTTAAATAATTTTTATGAAGAGATTGTTAATATTCAAACTCAACTTAATGGAATTTCTCAATCACTATATATCGCTGATCAAGAAGGAGAATCTTCAACATCACTGCTGCAAAGTTTATCTGTCTATAACGCAAAAATAAAAAACCTTAATTCACAAATATTTAATTATGTAGCAAATAATGATATTTCTTCTATTAATAAAATTCGTTTAAAGACTCTTATTATAGCTATTGAATTACTTAATAACTTGAATCTTACCTTAAATGAACTTTCGATAAATAAAGATTATGAAATGGAATATAAATTATTGAAATCTTTCTTTGCTACTGATGAATTATTAACTCAAAGTCTATCAGCATTCCCTCTCTAATTAACTTGCATAAGAAATGTATCTATTTTTTATGCAAGTTTTGTTTAACCCACCTAGATGAATTTAAAAAACTATTTTATTAAACCGAACATAAAAATTTATTTGATGACATAACTTAATATGTTTTACTACATTTTCTCAATAAATTAATAATTTTCATTTATACTTAAAAATAGTTTTTTCACATTGCTAAGAGGTGCTGGATATTTATCTAGTACCTCTTTCTCATATCTAGAAAATATACCTTTAAGCACAAAGAACTATTTTATTATTTTGTTATCTGCTTACTTAAATTATTAATAAAACTTTGGATAGGAGATAAAAATGTATCTTTTTTTAACACAATTAGCATATCTTACTGCTCCTTTTTTAGTATTCATATTTATCTTTAGCCTCTTATCAGCAATCAAAGGGGTTATTACTAATGCCGAATCAAAAAGTATTAAGTCCAATGGAATACTAGCTGCAATTTCATTACTAATACTACTCTCTCCACTCTTCTATATTTTTAGTTGTTTTTAATAAGTACAGGTATCTTACTACTTGTACTTATTTTTTATAGAAGAATTATTTTATTAACTCAAAATGCTCTTCAAATGTCTCTTTCTGTATCTCCAACCACCATAGTTCTTCATCTTTATTTATAAGTCTTACCTCACCACCAATAAGCCTCCACTCATCTTCATCTATAATCCATATAGAACCTTCTTTTATTTCATTGTACTCACCTTCTACAGTAAGCCCATCGCCATCGCATACTTCACAAAACCATGATTTCTTACATCTATATTCCATTTCTTCACCTTCTTAAATAAATTATTTTATTAATTGAACTTATTTCATTTTATTTGTTATACTCTAGTTAACGATCAGATTTTTTATAAGGAGATTCTTAAAATGAGGAGAAATTTAATTATATTTATACCTGCTATTATTTCAATTATTATAAACATCCTTTGTATCATGGGGAAAGTAGATACTCTTATAGTAATTGTGGCTGGATATTGTGTCCTATTTGCGACGACCATAAACATGATTTTAGGGTCTTATCTACAAAAAAAACAGCAAGTTAAGAATACACGTTATGCAGAAATGAATTCATCTAGAAAAAATAAACACCAAATTTTAATGATATGTATAATGAGCATCTTTTTTATAACCCTGCTAATAGCTTTTTCTTAAATAGTAATACTATAGCCTTATAAATAGCTAAAAGTTTAATCTCTCACTTTATAAAACTTATATTTGTTTTGTACTATAAAATTCAAAATTTACATTATTCTTTTCTTTATTTCTGTTCCATTCGGTCTACGTGCGATAAAGTAAACTTTACTGAGCTTAATATTTGTATATTCTTCAGGAATGTTAATACTAATTTTGTATTCACAAGTTGTTTTTGCCTGCAGGTTTAATATTGTAAGCTTATCCATAATAACAGCTCCACTAGATACTTTTCTTGTAGATACATCATATGCAACAATATCTAGTTTTTCACCATTTTCAAAAATACACTGAGTGCGAACGTTTCTAAACGTTTTGTTCTCTTGAAATGTATTTGTAATATCCATACATGCTTCAATTCTTGTATCATTTAACTTATCTTGATATTTTTCATATCTTTCGTCACTCTCATAAACATAGTAATAACACCCATATTCATCATGTATGCCATACTCTCTTTTAGTAACACTTGGATATATCTTTACTTTTCCAATTCGCTTAAACATCTCAGCTAACGCAAATCCTATTAATACGCCAAATATCCCTTCATATTGTGACAATAGCTCCATAAATTCACTCTTCATATGTATACTCCTTTTTTAATAAAAAACTATTTCATTATTCTGTATATACCATTTCACATACTATAATTCTTTTCTTTTGTAATAGAATCTTTCTATTTGATATAACTCTAAGTTTTGTATTCCTTTCAAACAGTATTTCTTGCTCTCTATCCCTATTACTTATAAAGTCAAGATATAGTGCATGAACTCCACTAGGAATAAAAATCTGCATAACAGTATCATAGTTATGCTCTAGTAATAACATTTCCTTTACTAGTCCACATCCCATAAATCCTTGATCAATAATAATATCACCTTTCTTGATCCTCTTTTTCCCCTGTGATTTTTTCAAATCTTTATACGCCAATGTCCTATAAGCTATAATATCTTCCTGAATTGAATGTATTTTAATTTCACTATCCATAATCGCGATCATCTCCCTTAGAGTATCGCTACTAAATCCTATATTACTGTAACCATATCTACATAGCTCATTAATAGCTAGGCCATAATTACCACCGCAATAATATGAAAACGTCTTATAAATTAAAGATTGTTGCTTAATCTTATCTGTGTAATCCTCACCTTTTTCTTCTTTTAAAAGCAAACAATCTATATCCCTGATATCATAGCATCTATAAAACTTCTGTCCTAATTGAAAGTCTTGCAACCAATCATTATAATATTTTCTTCCAAAATCTTTAGCCTCAGCAATAGAATTAAACTGTCTATATTGTTTATAAAGTTTTTTCATAAATTTCTCCGATTTATTTATTTTAATCTAAGTAAATTTATTATATCAATATATTTATAAAAAGACATTACCACTTATATCGCAGGGGCTATAAGCCCCTTTTATTATGCTAGAATATGTACACCCTTAATTTCTGAAAGTTCACTTTTAAGATATTCTTTAATCTTTAAGATTGCTTCATTTTTCCAAGCTCCACCATCTGCTTCATACAACGCTGCACTTGGACCACTCTTCATTCTAAACACAAACTTACTTAATGGTTGCTCTACTTCACTAAATGTTCTATATGGAGCTAACTGTACTGGATTTGGTACTACTACCTCTTGAACTGTTGCTATCCCTGTTTTGATTGTCGCTGCTTGACTTACCCCATCATCTCCAACTTCTTTTATAGCTTCCTCTCTCACTAACCCAGTAACTTGTAACAGCATCTTTTTGTAATCAATACACTGCTCACCTACTTCTACTGGGCGATTAACAAACCCTGCTTGCATCATAATGTTAAATCTCTCTGTATCTAAAAATGTATCAAACCTAAGATTATCTGGTGTAATCGCTGTTGCCTCTAAGTAGTGCTCTCTGTTTCTATCTCCATTAAGTGGTGACATCACTTTTACTTTTGTAGGTGTTTTAACATTAATAACTACTGGACCTAGGTTATCAATATTTTCTTTAATGTAATCTACTACTGCAGTCAATGTATGTACTTCTACTGCATCTGCAACTGGCTCTACAATTCTTGCTAAACGCTCTGGTGTATATTGTCCACCATTCTTTGCTTCAATCACTACATGCTCTTTACCTAAACCTACTAAATATTCCACCGTTTCTCTATTCATCATTTTATTTTCCTCCTAAGAATTATTATTTTACTAATTGTAATCCTGGTTCTAATTGTTCTTCTCTACTGTCAATTACTTCACCAGTATCTGTATTAACTTTTATAGCTTGTTGACCTGGTATTTGTTTCTTAAATTCCGTGCCAAGAATCTCACCGTCTAAATCCCTATCAATAAGAATCTTGGTACCTACAGAACTTCTTGGTGCTAATGAAACTTTTGTATCAATCGTAACTTCTGTCAAATCTCTATCTTCTTTTGTTTCAAAGGTAAGATTGATAATTAACTTTCTTTTCTTTTTCCAATCAGTATTAGGATCAGCAATATTCTCCATTACCTCTTTTAGGGCTTGATTAAATCTTTCTTGTACTGCTCCCCCTGCTAAATTATCTAGCTTTAACATTTGTTTCATTTTCGATATTCTCCTTTCAAATACATGTCATGGTAAGTTACAGCTACTGCCATTGCAGCCCATATATCTGCTTTAAATCCATAAAAGAAATCTGGCTCCTTCTTTGTCCCCTTACCATTTTTCAAATCATATTTCGCAAATCTATCTATCAATGCTTGTCTTATATTAGCATCTTTAGCTTTCATACTATTGCAAAGTGTAATCTTCTCATCTTTTCTAAAGATATATGTATAGGGTATGTCTAAATCATCAAGCACTTGCACTATACGTCCTATCATTACGCAAGTATCAAATACTTCCTTTCCTACAGCCATGCCATAGCAAGATACCATTTCAATAGCAGCATGAAGTTGTTCGCCATAAATCTCTGCAGATTCATAAATCTTTTCAAGTAGCTTACCATTTTCTACTTTTCCCTTATCATTAACAACTAGATTATCATATGTAAGGACATAGGCTGATTGAATATTGCCTGGATCAATTGCAAGTATCATCCTAGCATCCTCCTCCAAAACGGCTGTTTTGTTCCCAACTTTTCTTTCAATGCTTCATTTTTTACTTTTAAGTCTCTTATTGCTCCATCCAATGCAAAGGCTATGTCTTTGTATAACATTGCTGTGTGTCGATACTCTTCGCGCTCTGCCTGTAATCGTTTAATCTTTTTAGCCTGCTCCTTCACCTTTTGTCTATTGCTTAAGTTCTTTGGTGTTGTTTTCTTTCGTTTATTCATGTTAATCCTCCATCAGCTCTTTACTCTAATATATCTTTGGCTTTTAACTTATTAATTGTTTAAAACATCTTTGATTGTCTGCTGCCTTTTTAATTCTTCTTGAAGTGCCTATTACTTCAAGTGGTTGACAAGCCTCTACAATCCTATCAAAACTTCTTGCTACTCCATCTGAGCCTGTAAGCTTCTCCTTAAGCTGTTGTACATTTAAATTTGTTGTAATAATCATAGGTTTTTTAGCACGTATTCTAGCATCAAGTATGGAGTAAATAATTTGTTTTTCCTTTCCACTCCTGCCACTATGCTCTGCACCTAAGTCATCTAAAATCAATAAACTTGCTTCCTGTATGAGATTAATAATTTCTAATTCACCTAACTCACCATTTCTCCCATAACCTTCATAAATTTTATTGATGATATTGATACTACTTGTTGCAATAACAGGTACAAACTGATCTATTAAGTAGTTTGCAATGCAAAAACTTAAATATGATTTTCCTGTGCCCGGTACGCCATGCAATAACATTCCTTGATTTTTTTCTTTAGCTTGTTTCCAGTTCTCACAGTATTTTAGTCCTATATTGTAAAGCCACTCACTTTCTTTTGTGTGTTCCCATTTCTCAAAGGTGCACTTTTTAAATCCCTCATCCATCAATGAGCATACTTTTAACTTCTCAATTTTACGCAAGCGTTCTTGGTTTGCTTCATTTGCTAATTTTTTCTTATATGCTGTTGCTCTACATTTACAGTTTGCTGAAATCTTTCTAGGCGCCCCATTAAAAGTAATAATGTGCTCCATGGGTGTTCCACAATTACTGCAGATCTTGCATTGTAAGTCCAAGCCCGCTGTATGGGTCATTACTTTCTGTTGTATGAGTTTTGCTATTTCCTCCATTATCATTCACTCCTTCATGATAATTTTCATCTAGATAGTCTACATATCCACTATTAAAGAACGTGCTACCATTTTGTGGTTTTCTCCACATTTCTTTTTGAAGTCCTAACTCATAACGTTCTATGCAACGTATCAGTTGTTCATATCCATACTGCTCTATAAGCTTAGGAATTTTTTTAATAGCTGTAGCTTTACCTTTCTTAAGTGGGTATCTAGCCCAAACAGTGTCAACTTGTTGCACTATATATTTTTTTATCTCTAATTTATCCTTACCTAACCTATCCTTACCTGTGTATCCCGCAGGTATGACACTTGGTATGACATTTGGTATGACATTTTGTGTACTTTCTTTTTGCTCTAGCCTAATATAGCTATTATTCTCATCAATATCTAATGCTGATTTTTCATCTAAATAAATAGTCTCTGTATATCTATCACTACGAATATAATTATGTATTTTCCAGTGTTTGATAACACATACTCCACTTTCAAACGGAAAGATAAACTGTTTGGCCATTAATATTTTAAAATCATCATCTGAGCATCCAACCATTCTCAAAATTTTTTTAGGAGATGATATAAAACCATCATCATCTGCCCTAGTGCAAAATTCTAAATATAAATATCTAGCAGTTAATGGCATATCTAAAAACATATCTGTATCTGTTATTTTTAAGCTTATCATTCTCCTTTGAGCCATATTGTCACCTCTCTGTACTCTTTCTTGACCACATTAAATATTCATTTGCCTGTTTCCATATCATTCTGCTACTTTCATGTAGGTACTGCATTTGTCTATATCTTTGACGTGACCATTCTTTAAAGTCCGTAATATTAAAGTCTTTTTCACTTAAATCTCGTATTTTTCTAGAGGCAGCCTGTATTTCAGACCACCTCTGAGCAACTGCCCAACTATCTTGCATTAGTTTAAATGCTTCGTCTGCATCTTCTTGTCCAAGGTATCTATAACGTCTAACTATTTCGTTATATTGCTTGCAATCCTCTGGCAATATCTCTTGAAAATCAGATTTTATTTTATACACTTTGTGTTGCTGCTCTTTCATATGCTTCACATACCGAATCATATTGATCTTTTGTTAATTCGCATGGCATACAGCCAAATTTCTTTTTCACCTGATCAACAACAGTATCATTGTCTATATTAGCTTTTTGTGCTATTGCATAAAGCCTTTTTATTTGCCTCTCTGTAAGTGTCTTTTTTACAGGTTTACTTTCATCTGGTGTTTCTGCATCTGGATCTTTCATTTCATCAGTAGGGATACAAAACACTTGAAAACAAGCATACTTAAATGCTATAGACATAGCTTTATTTGTAGCCTTATCTCCACTATCCATTCCTTCACCAATCACTACAGCAGATACATGACTGCCATCATCTGTATAAAATGTGTACTTCATTGTACATATGGAATAAATTAAATTCCCACCTTTAGATGTTTGCCTTTCTTCACGTCTTTGCTCCATGATTTCAGGTGTAATAAATACTTTGTGTTTAGCTAATAAAGGCTTTAATGTGTTCATTACATCATCTATCCCTCTGTATGCAAATCCTTGTTGTTGGTTCTTCTTATCTTTACTGATAGGATTCATTTCTTCTATAATTTTGCATATTGCACCATAGATTTTTTCAGTTGCCATCAGTCCCCCTCCTTAATAAAGCTTGTCTGCTAATCGTTTCAGCATCTCTTTTACTTCATCTATTAGGTCAATTCCTTGTACATCTTCTAATTTTTCTTCTATTGCTTGCACTGCTCCCTCTATGTCGTTTATACGACTTTCGTAATCATCTTCATCTATGTAATAGTTATCTCTAGAGTAAGTTCCATCGTCTATTTCATGACCGCAAACTTTGTCTATATTTCTAAATTCGCTTCTCATTTAATCACCAACTTCCCTGGTACTTCTATAACACCTAATCCGTCTATTTCCACAACTTCTCCAGTATCATTGATAATAATTGTGCCATCACCTGTAATTGTTAACATGGATTTGAACTTAGCCCAATCAAACTCCTGCTTAATCTTTACAAACTCTGTTAGATTGTTCTCTAATGCCCATTGAAGAAGTTTATTCACATCCTTATCAAAATCCTTATATGCCTTATTAAGAATTACATCCCCACAAAGAAGATTTACTTTGTAGCGTGTTTTTGTTTCTGATCTCGGTACTTCATCAATTAACACTATAAGTTCTTCATCAATTTGTCTTATTCGAACATCGTCACATACATCTTTATCTTCTACCTGTTCCGTTTTTCTTCTAAACAATTCATCTAAAATAGCTTTACGTTCAGCCTTTCTAGCAACACGTTCCATTCTTTCCTCATAAAGTTCCTCCATACGAGCCTTTTTTTGTATTGTTTCTAAATCTAATTCGATTTCTTTTTTCTTTGCCATATGTATACCTCCTAAAATGGTGTCCCGTTTTCTCTCCAAGACTTAACTTCTTTCCATAGTTCTATGTGTTTTTCTAATAAATTTTTATCCGTAATCCCTTCTTCAAAGAGCTCCTTATACACTAATAACACTTTGTTTTCCTTAATAACTCTTTCTATTTGTAAATCATACCTTTTATGTATCAGCTCTAATAATTCATCAACTTCTAATTTTTTTATTTCTGCATACTCAGCCATTTACAACCACCTCTCTTTGTGGTATTGTGAATTTGATTTTATTTTGTATGTGCATCACTTACGTTTGCCGACGTTGTGATGCTTTTTTCTTTTCTTATAAACAACTCTAATATCTCGATGTACATCCTTAATACGAACTTTAAAACCATTCTTTAGTTCTGCATAAAGGCCTTCAAATTCATCAGATACAATAACTCCTTTTTTCTTTTTGTACCTAATCTTATCTCCTGTTTCTATTAGAGTACCTTTATAATCTTTGTAATACATACTCTCTAACCTCTATTACTAAACTTTTCTTCTGTTGCTTTTCTCCTTGTTTAAGCTTCATATATTCAGCTTTGATAGCCTCTACTGCCTCTATAAATTCATCACAAAGAGATATCTCATCTTCTAAAAAATAAGGATGACGTTTATATTCTCCAACCTGCTCAATAGCTTGTACCAACAAAGAATTCACACCTCTATCAATCCTTTTATTACCTACATCAACAAGGTTCCATATGCCTACCTTTATTTGTTCACACATGCATAACACAAGGTTATGTGCAAGGGTATTGGTTCTAATTTGTGGCACTTCTAATAAAGCTTTTGCTTTAACAATGCCTATAAGTTGGTCAATACGTTGTACAACTAAATCTTCTGCTGTTCTCATGCTACATCCTCCTCAACTTCTACTCTTTCTAATAACAATGCTTCTATACGTTCTAATCTCTTCTCATTATTCATGGTCATCTTTTCAAAATGTTTCATTTGCCCTTTTAGGCATATGTAAGTTGTTACTGTTCCTGCAATGAAGCCGAACACGTATTCAAACATCTACGTACCTCCTTTACGTTATGTCCTTTATAGCTTGTCCATTTTTGCTTTCTGCTCTTTACAGTTGACTTCATAGGCTCTGTTCTAAGTTCAATATCATCAACTGGTATGATTAATGTTGTTGTTTGCATATCCACTCCTTATTATTTGATTTAATTTTTTAACTGCCATATAATTTACTTACCAACTCTGCCAAGTTGGAATATAAAATGAAAGGTGGTGATATAGATGAATAAATTTGAATCTGAACTCTTGTCTATAGCTTATAAAAATTATCTTCAAACTGATTCTACATATGGTAGCTTTCGTATGCGTAATGGAAATGATTTTATGTATTATCACACAGCAGCTAGCTACTTATGTGATAATGAATACTTAGAAGCACTATCTGACAATATCCTCGAAGATTCTATAAGTATCTTTGATAACTTATTAGAATTTGAGCTGACCGAAAAGGGCTTAGATTATTGCAAATCTAATCTAAAACTCTAATACAATAGTAGTTTTACCTTCTAAGCAATTGAAATTAGCAGTTTTTAAGTGTTTTTCTAGTTCATATGCTTTTAAACTGCTAATTTCCTCTATGAATTTTTTACAAAACTCTAGTTTAGCCTCATCCAAACTCTCTGTCTGTTGCATAGACATATATGCATGTTCTACAAAATCGATTTTGACATTTTCATTCTCCATATTTATGCTCCTCTCTAAGCTACTCCATACTTGATAGCCATTTCTTTTACGACTGCTATGTAGATTTCTTTAAGACGCTTGTCCTCTGCAATAACATCAATTTGACTTACTTTATCAACCTTGCTTTTGGAGATACCCTCTCGCCTCATTCTGTCTTGCTTATTAATGACTCGCGTCTTTAGACTCGCACCTGCTCGTTGTTGAAGTAAGTTGTAAACTTCATCACGTACTTGCTGATAAGCCTCTTTAGTTCCTCCACGCTCTTTGGCTACTTTATTGATAATGTTATTGCAATCCTTTCGCCAGCTATCATGGTCTAGTAGCATTGCATCTTTGACTATTTTCATTTGCTTAGTAGCTTGTTCTGCTGTTGCCTTAGCTTCTAATGCATGATGATTTACTTGATTAAGTTGTTGTTGCATTTTCTTCTGTTCTAGTTCCATGTTAATCATGAATTGAAGTTGTGGGCTTAGGTCTTGTGGAAGTGATTGCTGTTCCTTTAATATCTGTTCCATCTTGTTAAATGCTTCTATGTATTTAAGTTTCCATATGTCGGCTTCTGCTCCTGTGAAACCCATTACTATAAAAGTAAATCCATCACGTGTCAGTAAGTACTCTTTATACTCATTTCCGTTATGCATATATGTTGTAGGAATAAATAATGTTGAAAGGTCAACCTCCGAATTTTCGGCAGTTAGATTTTTTACTTTATTTTCTATGGCTTCCACCACATGAGAATGCCTTTTCCCAAATCTTTCAGCCACTACTCGGCTACTAACTACTACTTGCCCGTTTTCTGTTTGTAAATGTAGATCGTTATCTACTGGTACTATTAATGTTGATTGCATTTTAATTTTCCTCCTCTGTCTTATTTAATTTTTTAGGATTATCTAAATCTGTTAAGTCCCAGCCTGTCCATTTCTCTATAAAGTTATCTATTTCTGTTTCTGGTATTTTAAGAGTGTCACACTTAATACAGGTTATATACCCATGCCTTATAAGCGCATAGAGTTTATTTCTTGTTATTTCAAGTTCTCCTAATGCTCCATCAATGGAATATAATTTAGCCATTCTTTATGCTCCTCTCTGTTCTTCTTTTAATAAATTCTCTATAACTGGAATAACATTGTCATAATATCTAAATGTTTGAACCTGTTTATTGCTATGTTTTGACTTATCCCAAACCAACTCACCGTACTCTTCTGTTTTGAGGTTATGCTTATTAGCAAGTAAACCGACTTTGTTAGATGTTATCCCTAGTTTCTCGCCAATCTCTGTAGCTGAATAGGTTTTACGTTCTACTTTAGGTAATGGTATTAGTGCCGTACCATCTAACACCTCTGTAGCCTTGCTATAACAAATCTGTTGATATGTAGGAATGTTTACCTTATCTGCTATCTTTAGATAGACAATTGCTTGTCTTACTTTTGCATTAATAAGTCTTGCTTCTGTGTCTTTGAACTTGGTATCTACTTTTGGCTTAGTTTGCTGTTCTTTTAATGCCTGTTCACATTTAATAAAATAATTTCGATACTGATGTGAAAGTTCTGTCCTAGCCATCATTGCTATATGTTTTGCAAAGTCTAAGCTGATACCAAAATCTTTTGTTTCATTACCGTTCACCACCATGGTGAACCCTACCCAATCAACATTTTCTTTAAAGTATTCGTTATTTTCAATATTACTCTCATACCATCTTTTCCAATGTGCAGATTTCAACCCCAGTCCTATGTATAACTCTCTAGCACTTACTACTTTTCTTCCTTCTCTTTCTGTTATTTTAATTAGTTCAACTTCCTCTTTTTTACATAACGCATTCTTTGGCATTTTGTTTTTCCTCCTAGCTTACCTTTTGAATTTCTTCCTTTTTGAAGAGTTGTTTGAAATCATATTCTGAAAAAAACTGTTCATGAATTTTTAAGGCTTCATCATAAGTAAACGGATATTTACCAGAAATTTTTAAATTTAATGTATTATAGGTTTTTCCAATCGCTTCTGCGATAGTTCCTCTCTTAATCCTTTTCCTTACAATTTCTGCTTCTAAATTGGCATACATTTCTATCACCTCTCTTTCTTTTTGAACGCTTTTGCGTTTGTTTAAAACAAATATAAACTCTATTTCGTTTAAAGTCAACTATTTTTTTTATTTTTTCATTAAAAATCACTTTTTATAAACGCAATTGAGTTTTATTGTGTTGATTTTTCGTACATAGTGTGTTAATATTCACACATATACGGAGGTGTATAATGGATAAAACAAAAAAATTAAAAGAAATAATCCTTAGTAAATATAGTAGTATTAGAGAATTTTCAAAAGTTGTAAATATACCTAGTACGACCTTAATTAGCTCTTTAGAAAGAGGAATTGGTGGCATGGCTATTGATAGGATAATTAAAATATGTGATGTGCTTGACATTGATATCAAAACATTTGAACCCATTTCAAAAACGAATGAAGAACTTAACTTATCTATTTCTACTAAAGAAAAAGTTCTTCTCTCTTACTACAATCAATTAAATGATTTAGGAAAAAATAAGCTTATAGAGAATGCTGAAGATTTAACTCATAACACAAGGTATAGTAATGTAATTGAATTAGCAGCTACGAGTGAAGAGGAAAAGGATTATTTAATGCCTGTTGCTGCTCATGCTGATAATGAAGACGACTTAGATTTACTTAGACAAGATTTAGACGAATTGTAATACTTGTTTTAGGGGGATTTTTTTGAATTACGAAAGATTATTAGATTATGCACACAACAACGGAATTGAAGTAACAGAAAAATACTTTAAGTCAAAAGCCGATGGACTTTGTAAGGGTAATAAAATAGGCATTAGCAAAAAACTCTCTACTTCTGTAGCGAAAAGATGCGTATTAATTGAAGAGCTAGGACATCACTTTACTACAGTTGGAGATATTAGTGATCAATCTAAGGTTGAAAATAGAAAACAAGAAAGAATCGCTAGAAAATGGGGCTATGATAAACTTGTTCCTTTACATGCATTGGCCGAAGCTATAGACTATAAAGTTCAATCGCAGTATGAATTAGCCGAATATTTGGAGGTTACCGAAGATTTTTTAGTTGAAGCTCTTAGATACTACAAAGAAAAATATGGACTATATTACCAATTTAACCAGTATATTATTTGTTTCGAGCCTCTGCACCTTATTAAAACTTTCGAATAATACTTTTACTTATAAAAAGAATTAGTAAAATGAAAAAAGACCTAGTGCTACCAACACTAAGCCTTTTATATAAATTGGTGTATATGATATACACTCTATTCAAAATCAGTATATCGTATACACTCCTAATTTTCAATAAAGGAGTTGATATAATATGAATGGATCTATAAGACAGCGTGGCAATACCTGGTCTTATCGTATAGATTTAGGTACCATTAATGGAAAGCGTAAACAAAAAGAAAAAGGTGGTTTTAAATCTCAAAAAGAAGCTAAGCAAGCTATGCAACTTGCTATTGCTGAAATAATACAACAAGGTGAGCTTAAAGAAAGTAAAAAAATAACACTTAATGAAGTATTTGAAGAATTTATATTATACGAAGCACCTATAACACGTAAACACGCAACTATTGTACGTTATCAAAGCTTATATAATAACCATATTAGCGTATTTGGTGCACGTATGATAAATGAAATTACAGCTCAAGAACTTCAAAAATTTATAACTAATAAATTAATACAAGAGAGTTTAAGTAATGACTATGTAAAGAGCATGTATAACTTCCTCCTGCTACTTTGGAGATATGCCTATAAGAATAAATATATTTTGGATAATGCTGTAGAAGCTATAAAACCTCCCAAGGCTTATCGCTCTACAACAGATATAAAAATATACACCATGGATGAGTTAAAACAAATCTGGAAGCGGATAGAGAAAACAAACAATTCTCATGCTTTTATGTTAGCTTTAAAGCTCGGATTAAGAATTGGTGAAATCTATGCTTTACGTTGGCAAGATATTGATTTCGAAACCAATACAGTACATATAACTAAACAACTTCAAAAACAAAATAAAAAATGGTGTTTCACAACACCCAAAACATCTAATAGTTATAGAAAAATCCGTTTTGATAACGAATTAAAAAACTACCTTCTAGATTTACGAGATAAACAGGAATTTGACAAGGAGTTTTTTGGTGCCACCTATAAGTCTAATAAGATACTAGATAAGACCTCAAAAACTGAAACAGTAATCGTTGTTCACGATTTCGTTAATAAAAAAGAAGATGGCCAAATGCTTAATACTGATAGTTGTAAATTTATCTCTACGGTATGCAAGTCTGACTTAAATATTCACTTTAAAATGCACAACTTAAGACATACACATGCCACATTTCTTTTAGAGCAAGGATTAAATCCTAAATATGTATCTGAAAGACTAGGGCATTCTAAATTAGAATTTACTCTTAAATTATATACTCATATAACTAAAGGGATGGATGAGCAAGCCGTTGAGGCTCTTAATTTTTCTCTAGATTAGTGGGCAGTGGGCATATATTTTTTTATATTTTTTGTCATTGTCCACACATTTGCCCACAAAACTTATCAAAAATACATTTTCATAGATAAACACAAATAGGCACGTATATATTTTCAAGATACACGTACCTATTGATAATTATAGAATTATACCATGTTATTATTTACTAAAGTATCTTTCTAATAATCCTTTGAAAGCACAGCCATGACGTGCTTCATCTTTAGCCATTTCATGAACAGTGTCATGAATTGCATCAAGATTTTGTTGTTTAGCAAGTGTAGCAAGTTTTTTCTTACCATCACATGCACCATATTCTGCTTCAACACGTACTTGTAAATTTGCTTTTGTATCTGCTTTAACGACTTCACCTAAAAGTTCTGCAAATTTAGATGCATGCTCTGCTTCTTCATAGGCAATACGTTTATAAGCTTCTGCAACTTCTGGATAACCTTCACGATCAGCTTGACGGCTCATAGCAAGATACATTCCCACTTCAGTACATTCACCCATGAAGTTTGCACGTAATCCTTCTATAATCTCTGGATCGATTCCTTCAGCTACACCGATACGGTGTTCATCAGACCAAGCAAGCTGTTCACCCATGGCTTCGAACTTACTAGCTGGTGCATTACAAATTGGACATTTTTCTGGTGGCTGGTCTCCTTCATGGATATAGCCACAAATTGTACAAACATATTTTTTCATTTGTGTGCCTCCTAACTTATTAACAATCATAATTAGTATGGCTAAGAGATTATTTAATATACTTCATTCGTTGAATTTACATTTTCAGTTGTTGCTGCTATCTCAGCTATTAGAGATTCATCACGCTTAGTATTCCCTATAAATTCAAAGTCTTCTAGAAGGACTTTTGTTGCATAAACTCTGTCGTCTTCTTTGTTTGTATAGCTATAACTCATTAGTTTTCCATGTACAATTAAAGAGGTTCCTTTTACCCCATATTTCACTAAAAGTTTTGCTTTTTGTCTAAAAGCAACTACATCAATAAAGTAGGTCTTTTGATCCTTTTTAGCCTTTTTGTCATCAACTGCTAAAGTAAATTGAACATAAGGTGTTTGTGTTTCTTTGCCTTCTTTTAACTCTAAATCCTTTGTAAGATTGCCAAGTAAATGAACTTGATTCATAGATAACCTCCTAAAATTTTTTAAGAGTATATCCCATTTTTAATGTTTTATACAATTTTTAGTCTTATATTTTATTAGCTTGTCACACAAAGTTATATTATTCATATAATATGAGCAAAAGGGCCACTCTTAGTTTTTACTTTGAGGGACCCTTTTTATTTTCAATTAATATTCTTTTTCTGGTATAAAAGCCTCACAGCTCATGGCTATACCTGTTGGTGTAATAAGCAGTGGATTCGCTGGTTTAATGGTCTTAACACCAACTGTCTTTTCAAAGATTTGTTCCATTCCCTGTAAACAGCACGTACCGCCGCAAAGATAAATAGCATCGATTTGATAACCTTCAATATGATTTTTAACAATGGTAGCCATCTTCTCAATAACGGCCTTAACATGCCCTAATACTTCTCTTTGATGGGCTGGATCCTTTTTGAAAACTTCTGCTTCTTCTACTGGCAGATGATGACTCCCTGCTAGTACAAGAGTAAGATGCGTACCACCTGTAGGTTCATCTGCAACATAAACGACTTTATCATCTTTGAAGATCGAAAGTCCCGTGGTGCCACCTCCTATATCTACAACCGCACCATCTGTAATATGCAATACATTATTTGCAGCCGTAGGTTCATCTAGAACTTGGCTTACTTCCATTTCTGCACCTTCTACAACATAACAATGTGTTTTAATACTTGACTCCGTTCCAGGTGGCATTGCAATAGAAGCTCTAAGTAATCTTACACCTAGTCTTGTTTCTAACTTCTCTTTGAGATTTTTGACTATTTTAAGTGCACCTACATAATCTACAATAATACCATCTTTTAATACATGTGCTTCTTGAAGCTCTGAGGCCACTGGTTCATCTTGTTCATTTAAAACGACTATCCCTATATATGCAGTTCCTAAGTCCACACCTACCTTAAGTTTATCACCTTTTTGATAGAAAGTTTCCTTCAAACTCTTTTCTACTTTCTCTATTTGAGCCTCAACTAATCTTTCATTATACATAAGCTGCTCCCTCATGATTATTGTCTTCTCTTTAAAGTTTAGAAAAGAGTGAGGGCTTTGCATAGGGGTAGCTAAATAAATTATTCAATATTTCCTGATGGGCCTCTAAATAAGTACTGCCCTTTTCTTTCATTAATCACTTTTCCTTCTTTCACCACTTGTTCTCCTCTTAAGAAAACGTATTCCGCACGCCCTTTAACACAAAGACCTTCATAGGGTGTATAATCTACCGATTGTACCTGAGTCGTACTTGAAAGTTTCGTTTCATAGTTAGGATTCCAAATGACTAAATCTGCATCACTTCCGACTTCAATAGTCCCTTTAGCTGGATAAAGTCCAAATAGCTTTGCCGTTTTTGTGCTGAGTAGCTCTGCCATTTGCTTCAAGCTTATATGTCCTTTATCTACACCATATGTATAGATCAGTTGTGGACGATGCTCAATACCTGGGATACCATTGGGAATTTCACTAAAATCTGCTAATCCTTGCCTTTTTTGTGTGGCAAAGTTAAAGGCACAATGATCCGTACTAATGGTTTGAATAAGCCCTGTGTGTATGCCTTGCCAAAGTGCTTGTTGATCTTGTTTTGTTCTAAGAGGCGGTGATAACACATACTTAGCACTTTCAAACTCCTTTAACTGATAAGCATGTTCATCTAAAATGAGATATTGCGGACAAGTTTCCACATAAACGATTTGTCCTCTTTCTTTAGCACGCTCGATTGCTTCTAGCCCCTTTTGAGTACTCAAATGGACAATATGAACAGGTGTACCTGCTAAATAAGCAATATCTAAGAACCTTCCTATTGCTTCACTTTCTACAATATCAGGGCGTGAAGCGGGATGGGCACGGGGCCCAAAATGCCCACTGTCTTTTTGAGCCTGAGTAAGTACCTTGACTAAATCTCCATTTTCACAATGACAGCCTACAATGCCACCTATATGATCAACAGCTTGTAAAATCTCAAATAGTATATCATCACTTACTCTTAAGGCATCATAAGCCATATATACTTTAAACGAAGTGACGCCTATATCTTTTATAAAAAGCATTTCTTTACGTGTTTGTTCGTTCCAATCCGTAATCGCTAAATGGAAGCCATAATCTGCACAGCTCTTTCCATTTGCCTTTTGATGCCATACTTTGATAGCATCCATAAGACTTTCACCCTTTTCTTGGGTAGCAAAATCTATAATGGTTGTTGTGCCACCTACTAATGCTGCTTTTGTTCCTGTATAAAAATCATCCGAAGTATGTGCCTTGCCTGTATCCATATCTAAGTGAGTATGAGCATCTATAAAGCCTGGAAAGATAATGTTTCCATAAGCTTCAACAATCTGATCAGCCGTACGTATTTGTCCTATACCGCTGATCACCCCCTCATCTATTAATAAATCAGTAGGTCCTACTTCAGGGTTCGTTGCTAAAATTGCACCTTTAATCAGTAAAGACACATTTTCACCCCTTCTTGTGGCTTAAAAGATTTAAAAAGATGTTGGCAATAATGCCTACAATACATACACTTGCTACAGCATCACTAAAAATAAATTGTAAAAATGGATGAAAATGCGCTGTTACTTCTGGAAGTGCTGTAAGTCCATATCCTATTGCAAAAGTAACAGATAAAATTAATACATTTTTTTCAGTAAATCCTGCTTTGGCAAGCATTTTAAAACCATTAATTAAAATCATCGCAAAAACTGTAATCACTGCTCCACCTAAAACACTAGAAGGCATCGCTGCAAAGACTGCACCTACTTTAGGTACAATACTTGCGAGTATAAGTACAGCTGCCCCCATAGCAATACAGAATTTATTGACTACTTTAGTCATAGCTACAATCCCTGCATTCTGACCAAATGCTGTGTTTGGAAGGCAGTTAAATAGTCCTGCTACCTGAGAACCAATAGCATCTGCCAAAATAGCACCTTGATTTTCACTTGGCGTTGCTTCTCTATTAAAAGCTGCCATGGTAATACCGCTTGTATTACCTAATGTTTCTAAACCAGAAACAATATAAACAGCAGCAAAAGCCATAATGGCATCTAATCTAAATTCTGGTTTAAAATATAAAGGCATTGGAATGGTAAACCAACTTGCTTCCATTACCGGTGTTAAGTCTACCTTGCCCATCATAAGGGCTACTATAAACCCTACTACTAAACCAATGAGTAACGCTGTCACTTTGAAAAAGCCCTTTCCGTAGCGCTGTAAAACAATAACAATGAGAAAAACCAAGCTTCCAAGGAATAAGTTTTCTAACGAACCAAAGTCACTTGCACCTACACCTCCGGCAAAGTAATTGGCACCTATCCCAAGGAGCTTAATACCGATTGTTACAAGTACAGCACCAATGATCACAGGAGAAAAAATATTTTTGGCTGGCTTTATAAGAAGCCCCATAATAATTTCAACAAATGCACCAACTAAGATGCCGCCAAAAACTGCTTGAATCCCATAGCTAGCTGCTATAGTTGATAAGGTCGGAACAAAAGCAAAAGCTGTTCCCATGACAATCGGAAGGTTGGCACCTATTTGTAGATTCTTTCCAAGCTTTATAGGATAAAGTTGAATAAACGTAGCAAGCCCTGATACAAGCATAGCGCATTGAATCATTAATACCCGTTCTTGCATACTCACACCAGCGATACCTGCTACAATAAAAATAGGTGCTAAATTTCCTGCAAACATAGCTAGAACGTGTTGTAATCCTAGTGGAACAGCAACTGAAAGACTAGGACGCCCCTCCAGCTGATAAATAAGGTTCCTATCTTCTTCCTTACTTGCTTTCATGGTCTACCCCCACTATACGGGTTCCTGTTGAACCTTCTATACCTTCCTTAGCCTTTTCAAGTAAAGTAATAATAGCTGTTCTACCTACACTAGAAGCTGCAAAATCTAGAGCTGCTTCTACTTTGGGAAGCATAGAACCTTTAGCAAAATGTCCTTCTTCGATATATTTCTGAGCTTCAGCAACAGTAAGGGTATCTAACCATTTTTCATTAGGTTTATTAAAATTGATCGCTACTTTCTCTACCGCAGTTAAAATAATAAGACAATCTGCATGGAGGGCTTTAGCGAGTTCACAACTTGCAAAATCTTTATCAATAACAGCGCCTGAACCTGAAAGATGGTTACCTTTTGCAATGACTGGAATACCTCCTCCGCCAGCAACAATGACGACTTGACCTGCATCAAGTAAAGTCTTTATTGTTTCCATTTCGATAATACGCTTAGGTCTAGGAGAAGCAATGACACGTCGATAACCACGTCCGGCATCCTCCATCACAGAGTACCCTTTTAAAACAAGTTCATCAGCTTCCTCTTTGGTCATAAAGCGCCCAATGGGTTTAGTAGGATTGTCAAAAGCTTTATCATTAGGATCAACTTCTACTTGCGTAATTAATGTAACAACAGACTTTGTAATACTTCGATTTAAAAGCTCTTCTCTTAAAGCATTTTGAAGGTCATATCCAATATATCCTTGACTCATGGCTACACAAACAGACATTGGAATCACACTGGTTTCTGGATTGGCTTTATGCATTTCACCCATAGCTACATTAATCATGCCGACTTGAGGGCCATTTCCATGTGAAATGACCACCTCATATCCGGCTTCAATTAAATCCCCGATTGCCCGGGCTGTATGTTTAACTGCAAGCATTTGTTCTGCTAAATTATTTCCTAAAGCATTTCCCCCTAAAGCAATGACAACACGTTTTGCCATTTTAAACACCTCCACGTCTTTTTAATGCCTGCGACGTTCTTTCCCTTCTTGATATAACTTTTTAAGTAAAGCAGCTGGATCTTGTGCTTTAGCGAGGAAGATCATAGCAGCAATAATATAAGGTTTATAAGAAGCTTCTTTATAAAGTGGGTCACGATAACGATCAAACACAGAAGCAGCTACTTCCCCATGTTCACAACTTACATCACTAATATCTGCTGGTAAACAGTGAAGGTAAAGTGCTTTACCCTCTTTAGTGGTTGCCATTAGTTCTTCCGTACACTCCCAATCCATATGTTTTGCATTCTCAGCAAGGAGTTCTTTTTCAAGTGCTTTAATTCCCTCGGCATCACCTTTAGCATAAAGATCTGTACGTTTTTCCATGGCGTGATAAGGTGCCCAGCTCTTTGGATAAACGATATCAGCATCTTTAAAGGCTTCTGCCATAGAGTATGTTTTTGTAAAGCTACCACCTGAAGCTTCTGCTTGTTTAGCAGCTAATTCTTCTACATCATTCATAATTTCATAACCTTCTGGATGGGCAAGTACAACATCCATACCCATACGTGTCATAAGTCCTACAATGCCTTGTGGCACAGAAAGTGGTTTACCATAAGAAGGTGAATAAGCCCATGTCATGGCAACTTTCTTACCTTTTAAGTTTTCGATGCCGCCAAACTCATGAATAATGTGTAACATATCTGCCATAGCTTGTGTCGGATGGTCAATGTCACATTGAAGATTCACAAGTGTTGGACGTTGTTCTAAGATCCCTTTTCTATAGCCCTCTTCTACAGACTCCGTTACTTCATGCATGTAAGTATTACCTTTTCCAATGTACATATCATCGCGGATACCAATAACATCTGCCATAAAGGAAATCATATTAGCCGTTTCACGTACTGTTTCACCATGAGCAATTTGTGACTTGCCTTCATCTAAATCTTGAACTTCTAATCCAAGTAAGTTACAAGCTGAAGCAAAACTAAAACGTGTACGTGTAGAATTATCTCTAAAGAGTGAAATACCAAGTCCACTATCAAAGATTTTAGTAGAGATATTTTGACTTCTTAAATAACGCAAAGTGTCTGCTACTGTAAAAACAGCTTCTAGTTCTTCAAAGCTTTTTTCCCAAGTAAGGAAAAAGTCATTTTGATACATATCTTTAATGTGGAGATGTTCTAACTTTTTAATGGCCTCTTCAAATTGAAACATAATTATTTGTCCCCCTTAGCATATAGTGATGGAATTTCAGCATAAACTGCTGCACATTTAACAAGATCTGCTTTCCAAGTTTTTTCGTTTGGCGCATGGGCTTCACATTCTTTTCCCGGGCCAAAACCAACACAAGGAATACCAAAACGTCCCATAATAGATACACCGTTTGTTGAGAAGGTCCATTTATCTACAAATGGTGTGCCGTATAAATCTGTATATGAAGCTACAACAGCTTGTGTAGCAGGGTGTTCTTCAGGTACAACCCAAGCAGGGAAATAGCAATCTGTTGGATACACTAACTTAGTCCAGCTTGGTGAGTCATAAGTATACATCGTTACTTGTGCATTGTATTTTTGAACAGATGGCAAATTACGAATTTCTTCTAAAGCCATTTCATACGTTTCACCAGCTGTAAGACGTCTATCAATGGAAATTGCACTCATATCTGCAACTGCACAACGAGAAGGTGAGTTATAGAAAGATTGTGATACGGTCAGAGTCCCTTTCCCTAAGAAAGCATCTGTATGAAGACGATTATTAAGCTCTTTCACTTCACTGATAATTTCGGCCATTTTATAAATCGCATTATCACCGCGTTCTGGTGCAGAACCGTGGCAAGAGATTCCTTTAACTTCTACACGAATTTCCATACGCCCTCTTTGACCACGATAGATATTGCCATCAGTAGGTTCTGTAATAACTACAAATTCTGGACGTACTTTGTCTTCTTGTATAATGTATTGCCAGCATAAACCATCACAGTCTTCTTCTTGAACAGTCCCAGTTACTAAGACTTGATAGCCTTCTGGAATAAGGTCTAAATCTTTCATAATCTTTGCCCCATAGACAGATGAAACAATACCTCCAAGTTGATCAGATGCACCACGTCCGCCAATCTCTTCTTCTGTTTCATAACCTAAGTAAGGATCAAATGTCCAGTTACTACGTTCACCAATGCCTACCGTATCAATATGTGCATCAAAACCAATAATTTTTTCTCCTGTACCCATATAGCCTAATACATTTCCCATTGGATCAACGACCACTTTATCAAAGCCTACTTGCTTCATTTCTTTTGCAATACGATGAATAACCAATTCTTCTGTACAACTTTCACCAGGAATAGCAATTAAGTCTCTTAAAAATGCTGTCATAGCCTCTTTGTACTGCTCTGCTAATACTTTAATACGGTTTGTTTCCATGTTTTTACTCCTCCTCAAAATGATGATTCCATACAATATGTCTATAATGATCAGGATCTGTATCCCCTTCTGTTGAGAAGAGTAAGACAACAGATTCTTCATTTAAACCGAGTTCATCTTTAAGTGACTTAAGATTTTCATCCTCCATTAAACTTGCTAAAAATCCTAATGGGACTGCACCCGATTCACCAGAAATCACTTGTGGATCTCCTTTTAATGGTGCGCCAAGTACACACATCCCTTTTGCAGCTACCCAGTCTGGGCAAGAAACGAAATAATCTGTGTGATTTTTCAGAATTTCCCAGGAAATGGTATTTGGTTCACCACATGCAAGACCTGCCATAATGGTTGGCATATCTCCTGTTACAATACGTATCTGCCCATCTCCTGCCTTGGCTGACTTATAAAGGCAGGCTGCTTCTGAAGCTTCGACCACAACATTAGTAATACCACCTTCAGGATAACGGTTAGCAACGTAGCCTATTACCGCACCCGCTAGTGAACCTACACCCGCTTGCACAAAAACATGGGTTGGTTTTTTCCCAAGTTGATCAAGTGCTTCTTTAACCATAGTTCCATATCCTTGCATAATCCAAGCCGGAATTTCAGTATAGCCATCCCAAGCTGTATCTTGTACGACGACACCACCAGGTGTTTTGTTGGCTGCTGCTGTAGCAAGACGTACGCATTCATCATAGTTTACTTCTTCTATAGTTGCTATTGCACCTTCTTTTTGAATATTGTGTAAGCGAATGGCTTGTGAGCCTTTTGGCATAAAGACTACTGATTTTTGCCCTAGTTTGTTCGCTGACCAAGCTACACCTCTTCCATGGTTACCATCTGTTGCTGTAAAGAAGGTGATTTCTCCAACTTGCTTTTTGGTGTCATCAGAAGTAAAAGAATCATAGGTGAGTTCACTTAAGTCCTTACCTAAAACTTTAGCAATATGTTTCCCCATCGCTGCTGAACCACCTAGTACTTTGAAAGCATTTAAACCAAAACGGTAAGATTCATCTTTAACATAAATGCCACCTAATCCATAGTACCCTGCTAAGTGCTGTAAACTTTGAAGAGGCGTTACCTCATACATAGGAAAACTTTGATGAAAATTTTGAACCTTCTCAATCTCTTTTACTGCCATAACTGGTAGTGTTTCATCTTCTGTCTTTGCCATTTGATTGTGTACCCATTTAATCTGTTCCATATGATCCTCTCTTTCTCTATGCAATTATGTTTTTGTCTTATCCATATAGTGAT
Source organism: Niameybacter massiliensis (assembly GCF_001282685.1). Lineage (GTDB taxonomy): Bacteria > Bacillota > Clostridia > Lachnospirales > Cellulosilyticaceae > Holtiella > Holtiella tumoricola. The sequence goes on from NZ_LN875035.1 coordinate 1,920,608, forward strand.
ATAACGTATATTTAGAAATGCCAAAGCATTCTGCTACTTTATCACCTGATTTTGTAATTAAAAATGCCCCAGATTCTTCTAAGTATTGAATGGCACGCATTTTATCTTCTTTGTTCATCATTGTAATCGGCTTACCCACGATTTGAATAGAACGTTCAATGAGTTCTTCTAATAAATCTTCTACACGTGTTGTAATCTTTTGAGGTGCTAAAGGTTTATGAGATGTACCACCCATCCAACCCTCTAAAATATTTTGAGCAACTTGAAGTTTAGAAAGGTCATAATTAATGGATAAAATACCTTCAATTTGTCCACTTTTATTTCTTATGTAAATAGTACTTGACCTAAGTAGGCGACCATCTTCTGTTACAGTACAATAACCTGCTTCATCTTCTACTTGCGGATTATGAAGCGCATTCAGTACAACTTCTGAAGGTCCATCTCCTACTTTTCTATGGGTGACATGACCATTTTCAATGCACTTAACGGTATGATCTTTATCCTTTACGGTCAAATCATGGATGAGCACCTCACAATCTGTTCCAAATTGTTTGGCCAATGCTTGGGTTAAGCGATCTAGAAATTCTACAGGTATCTCACTGAGCATAAGTTTTCTCCTTACCTTATGGATTCAATGTGCCTAGTGGACTGGCTGTTTAGTTGTCATAATGATGTCTCACACATTGGTTAATAAATATATATGCATACTTTCCAAGAGTAGAAACGAAATACGAAAATTTTCTAAAAAATTTTTAGCAGTTCTTAAAAAGTTTTTGGAATGAGTCTTGTTCCACAGTCATATTTTAAAGTAACAAGAAAAATTCAAGGAGGATATTATGTTACTTATTGGAAATGGAACACTAATTACTCATGATACTTCAAGCCCTCTTCTAGAAAATGGATGTATTGCCATACAAAATGACACGATTATTGACATTGGTCCGACCACAGTGTTGAAAGCAAAATACCTTGGTGCCTCCTTTATTGACGCCAAAAAAGGGATGATTATGCCAGGTCTTATTAATACACACAACCATATTTATAGCGCTTTTGCTCGTGGTGCCAATCTAGGTGGTCCCACACCTCATAATTTTTTAGATATTCTTGAATCACTCTGGTGGAAACTAGATCGATTACTAACGGTTGAAGATACCAGATATAGTGCTTACTGGACTTATTTAGATGGGATTAAAAATGGGGTAACCACTGTATGTGATCATCACGCAAGTTATGGAGAAATACCAGGAAGTCTCTTTGCTATTTCTGAAGTAGCGGAAGAATTAGGCTTACGTACCTCTCTTTGTTATGAAGTTTCTGATCGTGATGGGACAGCTAAAATGCGTGAAGCAGTAGAAGAAAATGTAGCTTTTATGAAAGCAACTAAAAATAAAAAAACACAAAAAGGTATGATGGGGCTTCATGCTTCCTTTACCCTTTCGGATGCTACGCTTGATTACTGTGCGAGCCAGATACCTGATGGATTTGGTTATCATATTCATGTAGCTGAAGGTATGGATGACGTTTATGATAGCTTAAAAAAATACAGCAAACGTGTACTCTTTAGATTACATGACCATAACATTTTAGGATCACATACAATTTGTGGTCACTGTATTCATATTACACCTAGCGAAATGGACCTCTTAAAAGCTACTGATACCATGGTCGTACACAATCCCGAAAGTAATATGGGCAATGCTGTAGGTTGTCCACCTGTACTCGAACTTTATCATAAGGACATTTTACTTGGACTTGGAACCGATGGTTATACCAATGACCTATTTGAATCTTTAAAAGTTGCAAATATCTTACATAAACATCATACTTGTAATCCTTCTGTCGCTTGGACTGAAATGCCTCATATGCTCTTTAAAGGTAATCCGATGATCATAAATCGTCTCTTTAATGAACAAGTTGGTGTCTTAAAAGTAGGCGCAAGTGCAGATGTCATTGTTGTAGATTATGTACCACAAACACCACTTACCGCTACAAACTATATGAGCCATATTTTATTTGGCCTTACAGGTCGCCAAGTCACAACAACGGTTGCAAGAGGACAAATTCTTATGAAGGATCGTGAAATTCTAGTTGCTGATGAAGAAGCTCTAATGGCTAAGTCTCGTGAAAAAGCTGCTGCCTTGTGGGCACGTGCTTAATCTATTGATTACAAAAAAGAATGTGAGGGAATAAAATGAATGATCGTATGACACCCCTAAGCTTTGATGCACTTATGCAATGGGCATTAAAAGACCCTAAACACATTATGGGCGTAACCCCTATTGCTATCAGTGAGAAAGTTTCAGTACCCCCTTTTAAACTTTATGAAGAAAGTCTTGAAATGCCTTTTGGACCTGCTGCAGGACCTCATACACAATTGGCTCAAAATATTATTGCAGCCTATGTAGGTGGTGCTAGATTTTTTGAACTTAAAACGGTTCAAACATTAGATGGAGAAGATTTACCTGTCGCTAAACCTTGTATTTTAGCCAGCGATGAAGCTTATAACGTAGAATGGTCTACAGAATTAACCGTACCAGAGGCACAAGCCGAATACATTAAAGCTTGGTTTGCACTCAAGCTCCTTTCAAAAGTCTATCACCTAGGTGACCCAAATGGCTTTATCTTTAATATGAGCGTGGGCTATGACTTAACAGGCATTCGTTCACCTAAAATTGATGCCTTTATTGAAGGTTTAAAAGATGCCAGTCATACTACAATCTGGAAAACTTGCATGGACTGGGCTAAAAATAATCTAGCCTGTCTTCCTTCTATTGATTTAGATTATATTGAACAGATCTCACCTCATGTTTCTCGTTCCATTACACTTTCTACACTTCACGGTTGCCCTCCTGATGAAATTGAGCGTATTGCAACCTATTTACTTACAAGTAAACAAGTGCATACCTTTATTAAATGTAATCCTACACTTTTAGGTTATACCTATGTACGTGAGAAGCTTAACGAAATGGGTTATGCATACATGGATTTTGACAGTCATCATTTTGACCATGACCTTCAATTTAATGAAGCTGTACCACTTATTCGTCGTATGCAGCAACTAGCCCAAGACCTAGGGCTAACCTTTGGAGTCAAACTTACCAATACCTTTCCTGTTAAAATTACACGTAATGAATTACCAGGTGAAGAAATGTACTTATCAGGACGTGCACTCTTTCCACTTAGTATAAGCTTAGCTACTAAATTAAGTGAGGCCTTTTCAGGCATGCTTCCTATGTCTTTTTCTGGTGGTGCAGATGCCTTTAACTTAATGGAACTCTTCAAAGCAGGTCTCTATCCTATTACATGTGCAACTACATTACTTAAACCAGGAGGCTACAATAGGTTCCGTCAAATAGCAAAAACCTTTATCCAAGCTTTAGAAACAAACACCCTAACTGGCACACCCGCTCTACCTACTCATTGTGAAACACTCCGTCAATTAACCTCTACTATGGTCACAGACTCTCACTATACTAAGCCACTCAAACCAACACTTCCAAAGAAATTCCCTTATGCAAGCCCACTTTTAGACTGTACGATTGCACCTTGTACAAAAGGCTGCCCTATTGAACAAGATATTCCGCTTTATACACGTCTTGTTGCTTCTGAAAAATACGAGGAAGCCTTACAAGTCATTACAGATAAGAATCCACTTCCATTTATGACTGGTACACTTTGTAATCACCTTTGTACCCGCTCTTGTAGACGTAACTTCTATGAAGAATCTCTTGCCATACGAGAAATGAAGCTAGAAGCTGCAAAAAATGGATTAATGTCTCTTCTGACTTCTATGGGTACACCTCCTACTCACCTTTGCGACCATCGTGTAGCCATTATTGGTGGTGGTCCTGCCGGACTAAGTGCAGCCTACTTCTTAGCACGTTCAGGTATGGACGTTACTGTTTTTGAAAAAGAAAAGAGTCTTGGCGGTGTAGTACGCTATATTATTCCTGAGTTTAGAATCAGCCTTAAAGCTATTAACAGTGACCTATGCTTCATCAATCAATGGGGTATTTCTTTTGAAACAGGTAAAACTGTTCATTCTACCCAGTCCCTAAAAGATGCTGGCTATCACTATATTGTTGTTGCAACAGGTGCAACTGTCCCTGGCACTTTAAAATTGAATGGTATGACACCACTTCCTTCTCTAGAGTTCTTGAGACAGTATAAAGAAAGTCAAGGTGCACTCAATCTCGGGCGCCATGTCATCGTTATTGGTGGTGGTAATACAGCTATAGATGCCGCAAGAGCAGCTAAACGTGTTCCGGGCGTAGAAACAGTAACTATTGTTTATCGTAGAACAAAAGCCTATATGCCTGCTGATGTAGAAGAATTAGACGCTGCTATAAGCGAAGGTATTCTTTTTGAAGAACTCCTAAGTCCTAAAAACTACAAGGAGAATCAACTGATTTGCCAACGTATGCAATTAGGTGAAGCGGATGCCAGTGGCCGTATGCGCCCTATTCCTCTTGAAGAAGTCATCTCATTAGCCGCTGATACTATTATTTCTGCTATAGGTGATCAAATTGATCAAGACTTCTTTGCTAAAAACCAAATACCACTTACCGATGGTGGAATGGTTCAATACGATGAAAGTTCTTTAGAAGTGACACCTAACGTCTTTATAGCAGGAGATGTCAAACAAGGTCCAGCTACAATCGTCAAAGCTATTGCTGATGGACGTCTAGTAGCAGATACCATTTTACAACGTGAGCAACTTACGTATCCTTCTCTTGAACTAAATATAGATATGGCAACAATCGCTCATCCTACTTCTTCTTGCTATGGCATTCTAAAAAAAGCTCAGACGGGGCATCAAGAAGCCAATCGTTGCCTAGGATGTGATACAACATGTAGCTGTTGTGTAGATGTCTGCCCTAATCGAGCAAACCTTGCACTAGAAGTTGATGGTCAAACCCAAATTGTACATCTTGATGCACTGTGTAATGCTTGTGGTAACTGTAGTGCTTTCTGCCCTTATGAAAGCTCACCCTATCTTACAAAATTTACACTTTTTAATACTTTGAAAGATTTCGAATCCAGTACTAATCCAGGTTGCTTCGTTGTAGATCTAGCATCCCAGCGTTTACGTTTACGTCTTAACGGCGAAGATTCAATTATTGACCTTCAAACATGGAATAAAGAACCAAAGCTTCGTGCCCTTCTTACAACGCTTTTGAAGAATTACACCTATTTAATAGGTCTAGGAAAATAGGAGGAAAAAATGCCTACTTTTAGTGTAAATGGCAAGACCATTACAACAACCCAAACAAAGAAGTTATTGCCCTTCTTAAGAGATGACTTAGGACTTACTTCTGTCAAAGATGGTTGCTCAGAAGGTGCTTGTGGAACCTGTATGGTTCTTATTGATGGTAAAGCTACAAAAGCCTGTATCCCAAAACTTAGTACACTTGATGGCAAAGAAATTATAACTGTAGAAGGTCTGACACCTCGTGAACAAGATGTATATCGCTATGCCTTTTTAGAAGCAGGAGCCGTTCAATGCGGCTTCTGTATTCCTGGCATGGTCATCTCAGCTAAAGCTCTTCTTGATAAAAATTTGTCTCCTACGCCTTTTGAAGTCAAAGCTACAATCAAAAATAATATCTGTCGTTGCACAGGTTATAAAAAGATTGAAAAAGCAATTCTTCTTGCGGCTGAGCTTTTTAGCAACCAAACGGTGGTTCCCTCTTCTTCTCCTTCTGGACTAGTTGGTGAAGCCTTTGACCGTATTGATGCCTCAGATAAAATTCTAGGACGTGCAGAGTACGTCAATGATATGACATTCCCTGTTATGCTCTATGGCTCCGCCCTTCGCAGTGCTTATCCACGTGCGGTTGTAAATCATATTGATTTCCAAGAGGCGCTTAAAGTAGATGGTGTTGTGTGTATTTTAACAGCCAAAGATATTCCTGGTAACCCTATTATCGGCCACCTTAGAAAAGATTGGGATGTACTCATTAAAGAAGGTGATACCACACGTTATGTAGGCGATGCCCTTGCACTTGTTGCTGCAAAGACAAAGGAAAGTTTGGAACAAGCTAAAAAGCTGATCCACGTAGACTATACACCCCTTGATCCTATCACAAGCCCTACTGAAGCTATGCAACCCAACGCCCCTTTAATCCATGAAGGCGGTAATATTCTACAAACTGAAAAGCTGGTTCGTGGGAATGCCACAAGCCGCATTCAAAGTTCTAAATATGTTGTAACCACCCATTACAGCACACCATTTACTGAACATGCTTTCTTAGAACCTGAAACAGCCATAGCCCTTCCTGATAAAGAGGGTATACTCATTTACTCTGCTGATCAGGGCGCTTATCAGACCCGTACAGAATGTGCAAGTATGCTTGGTCTCCCGCCTGAAAAGGTACGTGTCATTGGTAAAACCGTTGGTGGTGGCTTTGGTGGAAAAGAAGATATGAGTGTACAACATCATGCGGCGCTTCTTGCCTACCATACAAAGGCTCCTGTCAAAGTCAGCCTTACCCGTGCTGAAAGTATTAAGGTACACCCTAAACGCCATGCAATGGAAATGGACTTTACAACAGCTTGTGATGAAAATGGTTATTTAACTGGGATGAAAGCAGTTATTATTTCAGATACTGGCGCGTATGCTTCATTAGGGGGACCTGTATTACAACGTGCCTGTACCCATGCTGCTGGTCCTTATAACTATCAAGATATTGATATTGTTGGTCATGCTGTTTATACCAACAATCCACCAGCCGGTGCATTTAGAGGATTTGGTGTAACCCAAAGCTGCTTTGCTACCGAATGTAACTTAAATAAATTAGCTGAAATGGTAGGCATTAGCCCTTATGAGATTCGCTATCGTAACGCCATAAGACCTGGTCAAGTACTCCCCAATGGACAAATTGCAGACGATTCTACAGCCTTAGTCGAAACACTAGAAGCTGTTAAACCTACCTATGATGCCCATCCTTATGTAGGGATTGCATGTGCTATGAAAAATGCAGGTTTAGGTGTTGGTATCCCAGATACAGGCCGTTGCAAACTTGAAGTCAAAGATGAACAGGTCCATATTCTAACCAGTGCTGCTTGTATTGGCCAAGGTCTTGGTACGATCTTAACTCAAATAGTTTGTGAGACTACTCATTTAAACCCAGCACAAATCATTCATGATCCACCTGATACAATGCGTACACCTAACTCAGGTAATACAACTGCTTCTCGTCAAACTTTATTTACAGGTGAGGCTACTAGACTCGCAGCGCTAAAACTTGCTACTGCTTTAGAAAAACATTCTCTTAAAGCATTAGATGGTGAAGTCTTTGAAGGAGAATATGTAGGTGTTACTGATAAAATGGGATCTGATAAGCCTAACCCTATTAGTCATATTGCCTATGGTTATGCAACACACGTGGTTGTTCTAGATCAACATGGCATGCTCCAAAAAGTTGTAGCTGCTCACGACGTTGGCCGTGCCATCAATCCTAAAGCTACTGAAGGTCAAGTAGAAGGTGGTGTGACCATGAGCTTAGGTTATGCACTTACGGAAGATTATCCTTTAGATCATGCTATTCCAACTGCAAAATTCGGTACACTTGGTCTCTTTAAATCCCCTAATGTACCAGATATTGAAGTTCAATTAATTGAAAAAAGTACCTCTTCTTTAGCTTATGGTGCAAAGGGTATCGGTGAAATTTGCTCTATTCCAACTGCTCCCGCTGTTGCCCTTGCTTATTATGCATTAGACGGTAATTTCCGTACACAGCTCCCACTACTTGATACACCTTATACACCTGCATCACGTAAAACAAAACACTGAAACTACATATGACAGCACTAAAATCTTATAATTTTTATAAATCACAAGGGAGGGATAAAATGAGTATTGGTGAAAGTGTTAAACGTGTGGATGCCTATGAGAAAGTGACAGGACGTGCAAAGTACACAGATGATTTATGCCCTAGAAATGCTCTTATTGCCAAAGTACTTCATAGTACAATAGCAAACGGATGGGTCAAAAAACTGGAAATAGATGAAGCTTTAAAAGTAAAAGGTGTTGTCAAAATTGTTACCTGTTTTGATGTCCCAAACTATCCTTTCCCAACAGCTGGTCATCCATGGTCTACTGATCCTAAGCATCAAGATGTAGCCGATCGTCTACTGCTCAATCAGCGTGTACGCTACTATGGTGATGACATTGCTGCTGTTATCGCTGAAGATGAAGTTGCAGCAACAAAGGCTTTAAGCCTAATTGAAGTAACTTATGAGGAACTTCCACCTATTCTAGACCCCAAAGAGGTCTTAGCCTCTGATACTCAACCACTTCATACAGCCTATCCTAATAACATATTAGCACATACCAATTACGAAGTGGGCAACTATGAAGAAGCCGCAAAAGATACTGATTTGATTTGGTTTGAGGATGAATATGCAACTCAAATTGTACAGCATTGTCATATTGAACCACCTGTATCCTTTGCCTATGAAGAAAATCACCGTATTACAGTTGTTTCCTCTACTCAGATTCCACATATTATGCGACGTGTCATTTCTCAGGCTTTAGGTATTCCTTTTGGGAAAATACGTGTAATCAAACCTTATATTGGCGGTGGTTTTGGAAATAAACAAGATGTACTTTATGAACCACTCAACGCTTTCTTGTGTACACAGGTAGGGGGTAAATGTGTTAAATTAGAAATTTCTCGTGAAGAAACCTTCCATTGTACAAGAACAAGACATAGCATCTCTTTTAAAGTTAAATCTGGTGTTCGAAAAGATGGTCGTATCGTCTGTCGTTCTATGGAAGCTATTTCTAACCAAGGTGCTTATGCTTCTCATGGGCATGCCATTGTTGCCAACGCTGTAACAGGCTTTAGACACATCTATCAAGCTGAAAAAGCCGTTAAAGCAGATGCTTATACCGTATTTACTAACCTACCTGCCGGAGGTGCAATGCGTGGTTACGGTATTCCTCAATTAGCCTTTGCTTCTGAAGCACAAATGGATGATATCGCCTATAAGCTGAATTTAGATCCTATAGAAATCAGAAAGCAAAATATGATGAAACTGGGTTACAAAGATCCTTTCTTAGGAATCACATGCCACTCTTCTGGTCTTGAAGAATGTATTGAAAAGGGCCGCCATTATATAGACTGGGATAACAAGCTAAAAGCTTACCAAAAGCAAACAGGACCTATCAGACGTGGTGTAGGTATGGCTATTTTTAGCTATAAGACAGGTGTATATCCTATTTCTCTTGAAACAGCTAGTTGTAGGATGATCTTAAATCAAGATGGTTCAATTCAAATTCAACTAGGTGCTACTGAAATAGGCCAAGGAGCCGATACCGTCTTTAGCCAAATGGCTGCCGATACCATTGGTTTAACCCTTGACCGTATTAATATTGTCTCTCAGCAAGATACAGACATTACACCATTTGATACAGGTGCCTATGCTTCACGACAAACTTATGTAAGTGGTATGGCTGTTAAGGAGACCGCTACCCTCTTTAAAGAAAAAGTTATTGCCTATGCCAGTTACTTCTTAAAGTTGCCTTCAAGTAACTTAGATATTAAGCATAATGCCATAGTTCATCGTACAACAAATGAAGTACTCATAGGTATGGATGCATTGGCATTAGAAGCTTTTTATAGCCTAGATTATTGCCAGCATATTACTGCTGAAAAAACAATTCAATGTAAAAATAACACCCTTTCCTTTGGGGCATGCTTTGTAGAAATTGAAGTGGATATGCCGCTTGCTAAAATTAAAGTTTTAGACATTATCAATGTTCATGACAGTGGCGTACTTATCAATCCTCAGCTCGCAGCTGCACAAGTTCATGGTGGTATGAGTATGGGACTTGGTTATGGCTTAAGTGAACAACTTCTCTTTGATGCCAAGGGTAAACCGCTTAATCCAAACTTACTGGATTACAAATTACCAACAAGTATGGATACACCTGACCTTATGACTGACTTTGTAGAAACCGTTGATCCAAGTGGACCTTATGGCAATAAATCTTTAGGTGAGCCACCTGCTATCCCCGTTGCACCAGCCCTACGCAATGCACTTTTGCACGCAACAGGTGTAGCTGTTAATGATATCCCACTTAATCCACATATTCTTTTTGAAAAATTCCGAGCTCACGGGCTTATTTAGGAGGGAATGTTATGTACGATTTAGACAACATGCAAGTACCCACCACACTTATGGAGGCTGTAAAAAGCAAGCATACCAATCCAGAGGCAGTTTTTATAGCTGGCGGGACCGATGTTCTAATTAAAATGAGAGAAGGCAAATTAGCTGGTAAATCCTTAATTAGTCTTCATGATATCAAAGCATTAAAAGGTGTAACCATAGATGACGCAGGGATGATATGCATTCGTCCAGCCACTACCTTCAGCCATATTACTTATGATCCTATTATACAGAAACATCTCCCTATGCTCGGTCTTGCTGTGGATCAAGTAGGTGGTCCACAAATCAGAAATATGGGAACCATTGGTGGAAACATTTGTAACGGTGTAACCAGTGCAGATAGCGCTTCTACCCTTTTCACCTATAATGCTGAGCTTGAAATTGTGAACTACCACAACTTAAGACGTCGTGTATCTATTCATGATTTTTATAAAGGTCCTGGAAAAGTGGATTTGAACCACATTGATCTTCTTACTGCCATTTATATCAAAAAAGAAGATTATGATGGATTCCATGGGCATTATATTAAATATGCTATGCGTAATGCCATGGATATTGCAACCCTTGGCTGTGCCGTTAATGTGAAACTAGACGAAACCAAACAGACCATCCAAGAGGCAAGACTTGCCTTTGGAGTAGCCGGCCCTACGCCAATGCGCTGCCCTCTTGCAGAAGCTGCTGTTTGTGGGCAACCCCTTAATCAACATACACTTGAATTATTTAGCGAAACAGCACTTACAGAAGTCAATCCACGTACCTCATGGCGTGCGTCAAAAGAATTCCGCTTACAACTTGTAAAGGAACTGAGTCACAGAGGTCTTATGGAAGCTATTCACTTAGGAGGAGGTCAAATCAATGATTAAAATTATTCACTGCACTGTTAATGGTAAAGAACAAGAGGTGGCTATAGATGTTAAAGAGTCACTGGCTGATACCCTTCGCAATCGTCTGGGTCTTACAAGTGTAAAAAAAGGGTGTGAAGTTGGAGAATGTGGTGCTTGTACCGTACTGGTAGATGGAGAAGCTATTGATTCATGTATTTATCTTGCATTATGGGTAGATGGTAAATCTATTTTAACAGTGGAAGGCCTTCAACAAGAAGAATCACTCCTCCACCCTATTCAACAAGCCTTTGTAGATGAAGCAGCTGTACAATGCGGCTTCTGTACACCAGGACTGATTATGAGTGCTGTTGAAATCGTAGGAAGTGGCAAACGTTACTCTAGAGATGAGCTTCGTAAACTTATTTCAGGTCATCTCTGCCGTTGCACAGGCTATAATAATATCCTCAATGCTATGGAACGTATTGTAAGTGAAACTTATAAATTTGTAGGTGAAGAAGAAAAATAGAAAGCTCAAATTGGGCATAGAAAAAGGCAATGACTTCATTATTTAGATGAAGTCATTGCCTTTACTATTTCAACGTCTTCTAATAAGCTCGCAAGTGCTACATAAGAACAAGACATACTATAATACATATATTTCATTATGTTCCCTCTATACCCTATCTCATAATACATTCATAAGTGGATCCCCACCACTTATAAGCTGCTTAGTCATTTGTTCTAAAATATATTCATTGTAACCTTGCTCTGGTAATTGTTTTAAAAGTGCTTCTTTACATTTAGCTGCCCCTTTTTGATCACCTAACTGTAAAGAGGTCTTCCAAAGTAACCACCATGCATTAAAGCGTTGGTGTACATCGTTGCTATGCATGAGAATAAAGTCAAAGCCAGTTTTCACATAGGTGCTATCTCCTACCATGTAGGCTGCTTCCATAAGGTTTGGGTAGATGGTCAATTGCTCTAAGTAAGTAGTTGAAGTTCTCGGCTGTCTGGGTCGATTCAAAGTGTGTTACATAGGATTCTACAAAAGATAAATCACCTAACATTGCCTTTGTACGGATAAGCTGGATTGTTGCACTTTTAATGTCTTCTTGATCTGTCGCTACCTCTAAGAGTTCTTGACAAGCAACTTGACCTTTTTTCAAAAATTCATGTGCTCTATAATTTTCTAGCTTAATAAGCTGCTTGAGACCTTCTGTATTTTTAGGCCCTCTACTTAATATACTCTGAATGGCTTCTTTATAATGCTTGTCATTAGGCTGTACCGTATATTTTGAAGTTAGCGCTTCGGCTGTACTCAGTTCGGTATTACCAAACAAGGTGTCTATAGAAATGTTGAAAAAACGTGCTATTTTAGGTAGCAAATATACATCTGGTACAGATAGTTCTTGCTCCCATTTAGATACAGCTTGAGGTGATACCCCTAAATATTCTGCTAAGGCGGCTTGTGTGGTACTACTCTCTTTACGGTATTTCATAATATTATTTCCTATATGAATCATCTTACCAACCCTTTCACTTTTGAAGTGTTAACCCTTCTTAGTTTCATTATAAGAGATACATAAGATTTTGCCTAACCACTGATCGTTGTGTTTTTTACAACCTTTTTACTTAGTAAAACTCTCTTTGACTTTATCTATAAGTTGACTATGTAATAATGGATATGTAAGATGAGTTGGTATTTCTGTAAAGAACTCTATTCTTTCAATTTCTGAGGGTGGTAAATCATCCAATACAGTTATCTCTGCAAAGAAAAGCATGGCATACCTCCTCAAAGAATAGGCACAAATAGGAACTATATCAAATTGTTTTGCACCCGTTTCTTCATAAAGTTCTCTTTTTGCCGTCTCTAAAATAGACTCACTTTCTTCCCTATGTCCACCTGGCACTTCCCATGTATCCCTTTCCTTATGTTTACACAAAATCCACTTACCTTTATATTGTGCTACTATTACAGCCGCAAATAATAAAGAATCTTCTATTTCATTAACATCATAGAATTTTACTTCCATCCATTTACCTCCACTAAATATAACCAATACTCATCAAACAAGTAACTATTTTATTGACTAACTACCCTATTGTTAACTTCGTATTATGTTCATAATATGAATGATAGTATAATCGCTATAACCAATAATTCCGTACACATAATTATCCAAGACCACTTATTCCCTAAATTCATCGTCCAAGAATAAACACCTTTTCTTCTTACGAAAATATTTAAATCATCTCTATTGATATATATACGACCAGACATACATTTTTGAACTTCTTCTTGGCTGTATTTTCTTTTCATAATAAGTCCCCCCTGTTCATTATATAAATAATCTCTACAAGACAACTATCTAATCGTCTGGTCAATAACTCTCTTTTTATAACTTCCCATTATGTTCATCTATATATTTTATGTATACTTGTTCAACTGCCCAAACTTGATGTGGAAGGAAGCGTTTTCCCTTATTTCATCAAGAGTAAGCCAAACAAGAATATGATCAGGTTCGGTTGGGTTTGCTATAACTTTATTAATTTTCATGTAATAAAAGTATCCTACCCCATAGAAATTAGCTTCAGTTTGTTCAATAAACTGATAGTATTCACCCTTGCAAACAAAGTCTTTAGGCGTAACACTAAGTCTAGCCTCTTCTAGGCACTCTCTTTCTATACATGCAATATGTTCTTCATCATTTTCAATTCCACCCCCAAGTAAAAAGTATCCTTCTTTTCCATTATAAAGGTGCGTCATAGCTACAGGTATTTTTCCGTTTTCATCAAATCCAATACCATATGCTCCAACTCGTTCTACATATATTTCATCTGTTTTTTTCTATCCAAATGTTTTTTCTATCATACTTTTTCCCCTTTGCAAATATCTAATTTCAAGATTAACTATTTTTTGCTTTTAATTACCCTTAAAACATAATTAATAAATTGCGATACCCCTAGCTGCTCTCCTATATACCTAGCTATTACCATCCAAATTCTTATACATAGAAATAAAACAAAAGTGTTGATTAAAAATGCAAAATTCTCTTTCATATTACATTTCCTCATAAAATATTTAATCTCTTTGATCACTTTTACTCAACCTATTCTTCTTATAAAACTATATCCTTTTTTCCTATAACCCTTTCCTGCATAAAACCTATGTGCTTCCTCTCTCTCTAGTCCACTATTTAAACTTATAACATGTATCCCTTGTTCCAAAGCATACTGCTCCGCTGCTTTCAACAATTTGCTTCCAACTCCTCGTTTTTGATAGGCTTTGTCTACAGCTAAAGCAATCACTCGTATGTACGTCTCCTCAAATTCATATGCCATACCTTTCCATAAGCCTATAAATCCAATCACACACCCTTCTTCAATAGCTACTATTGTGTAGTAGTCTTCATGATTTTGTATTCGTTCTAGACGTTTAATGCCTTGCTCATTCAATGAATTTTGATACCCCAGTACATTTACTATTAATCTATTTACATCTACTGCATGTTCTTTTTGAAATATCTCTATTAACATGTTTTCCCCTCACATTTTAAATAACTATCTCTATATCTCAAGTAATCTATTAACTATTTTATTAACTTATTTCCTAAAACACTTAATTGTTTGCATGGCTCATACTTCGTTTTGTAGCTAGTTCCATTAATAATTATAAACGGATTATATACTCCTATTTCTAATGTATTTCCATCTTTTAGATATAAATTAAACTGCATTAGTTGTCCCACATACCCGCTGGAATCTTTTTTCTGATAGGTGACTATCGTTTTTAGGATATCTACTAACTCCTTAATTTGGATTTCATCAGTAATAGATATAGTTGTTTCAGGTGGACGCACTATTAAATTAATACTAACCACTTCATCATTTGTCAGATTCATAAAAGGTCTTTCCCCACAAATATTACTAAAACAAAACATTCCAATTCCTATTAAAATTACAATAAATAAAGCTATAAAAATAATTTTATTTTTCATAGAATTCCCCATTTTTATTCGTGTATGATTAACTCTTTTGCAATAAAATAACCATTCTAAATATTATCATATTTTCCTGTTGAAATCATTATTTGAACAAAAAAATAAAAGATAAGCCCATCAATACCTATCCTTTATCAAATAATATTTTTATTAATTTCTAAGTTATGCTAGCCCCCCCATAAATATACAACAATATATATACCACTAACCAGTTAAGATACTATATCAAACTAACTACTTGTTCGGATAACTTGGAATTTGTCACCTGCATATAATTTCTGCTACTGCCTTCTTCCAATATTTTTCTGGAATATCAGGCCATATACAATTTCCAGCTTCATCATTACATAATGACATTGCTTTTGCTAATACTGTGCCATGCGATATATTTCCATTACGCAATAAATTTTCTGTTACAATGCACCAATATAGTGCACGTTTATTCAATCCTGATATATGAAGTTCCTCAATTACCTTTTCTACATTATATTCAAGACTAACAAATTCTTCTTGCCATTGCTTATCTACTTCATGTAATATTATAAATTGTGATTTTCCATTACTATATAATGGAACTCCAACAGCCCCTGCGTTCAATACCATTTTCCCGTTATTCTCGGTTTTACTCTGAATATGTGTATGTCCGCATAAGATGATAGATGAATTTAATGATTCCATAATCTCGTATGTTTTATCATTATTAGGTAATAACTTTTGATTTACTTTATAAGGCGAACCATGACATATAGTAATCTGAGGCATATCCCTAATAGTAATTTTTTGTGATATGGGCAATCCTTTGAAAAAATCTATGTCCTCTTTAGATAAATGCTTATATGTATATAGCAAAGAACCTGTGGTTGAATCTTTGTCCTGCCATCCACATTCTCCACTATTTTGATAGTCTATCCAATAATCTTCTTTGTTTCCCCTGATAAAATAACATTCATACTTAGTAGACATCGCATAAATTATTTGCATTGTTTTATTAGGATATGCTAATTCCCCTACATAATCGCCTAAAAAAATAAAAGTTCTAATATTTCTTGACACTGCGTAATCAATGCACTTTTTTAATGCAATATAATTACCGTGAATATCCGATAAAACCGCTATATTCATTATCTATCCCCTTTTAATCTTTTGTCTTATCTTCACCTAATAAAATAACTATTTGTTTGGTTGAAGCTATATTCATATTGATTAATAAACTGGAATTTGTCCACTTCGACAGATAAATAAACTATCTTTTTTTCCTAAGCATTTGCAACGCAGATTTCTAGCTCTTGAATTTTGTCACCTACATCCTCAGGACAATGGGCATCGGATGAAGTAATAATTTTTACATTTTTATTCTTCAAAATATGAAGTAATTCTGTATCCATTCCCAAAGAAGAAGTTTCTGAACATCTTCGAGCCACACCACTATTCTGATCTGCATACATATTTCTATTCAAAAGCTCTTTTGCTAAACATTCATAGTAACCCAAGAGCGAAAAGGACGGTCTATGACCAAATAATTTTATTGCATCTGGATGACCAATACCATCAAATAGTTTACTTTTTGCCAGTGAAATAGAATCTTCAAAATACCTACGATATATCGTATCTACATCAATTCCAATCCAATGCTCAGGCTTATGGTCAAAGGCAAATTTATTAACAAAATGAATGCTACCTAATAAAAAATCAAAACCTTTATCTTTCGTCATCTCTCCAATAAATGTTTCATGCTCTTTGAAGTAACATATTTCAAGTCCAAATTTTATCTTAACAGGATACTTTTGATTTCTTACTTTCTCAATAAGTTCAAGATACTCCGACATCTTATGCTTTCCCGCACTTCTTTGAAACCAATTATCTACATATTTACTGTATGCACATACTGAATCATACATAGAAATAAACTCTTCAAATATATAACAATGTTCAAGTAATCGAATTTCATCAAGCTTCATTTCAACTGCCTTGTTTACGAATTGTTCAATCCATTCTAATGAGTAATCTCCACGCTCAATACGAATATGACCATCAATCATTTTTACCCTCCATACATTCAGCTAAATTCTAATTTATCGACCTATAAAATATCTATTTGCTTAACTCCCGCACTTGCCCAATACATAGATTTATAATTTCTTCCATGTAACAATTACTTAGTATAACGGCAGCAACTTCTCTTTTTGTATCTATACATAAGATACTCGCAAAACATCTCGTTCCTCCACTATGAAATGAAATATCTAAATCTGGTATCAATATCCAGCATAAACCTATATCTAGCGGTAGCCCCTTCCCTCTTTGATATTCTGCATGTTTCATATGACAAAGCCTTGTTACTTTATTATTTGAATCAAATTGTGACTGAGCATATTTCAACATATCTTCTGCTGTCGAGCATAAAAAACCTGCTGCTCCGATAATACTTTCTTTATCCCATATTAAATTGCCTAATGCTTTTCCCTTTTCATATCCACTAATGAGCTCGCTAATGTCAGCTTTATTGACTATAGATGTATGATTTAAGCCTAAGTCTTCTATGTATTCTTCAATTAAAGCGTCAATAGGTTGATGATACACTTATGATAGACAATACCCTAAAATACCTACTGCTGGATAAGTCTTATCTTCAAGCTCAATATCCTCTAGCATTTTAATCATTTCTGTATAATTGATTTTATTATATTCGTTCTCTGCAATATTTTGCTTAAAACGTTCCTCAAACTCTGGCGTATCACTAGGATATCCTGATGTATGTGTTGCAAGGCTTCTTAATGTGGGATAGAGCTTTCCTGAAGGTAAATTAGAAATAAACTTATTGATCCGATCTTCTAATGATACCTTTCCCGCTATAACTGCCTTACCTAAAATATAGCTTGTAAATGTTTTTGTTATAGAACCTATCTCATACTTATATTGCTCATAAGGTACCTCATTTCCTTCATTTTGAAAGAGGTGATAGGCCTCTACCCCCTTCTTATATAAGCCTACTGTAATACTTACTTCAGGCTTATTCTGACATATTTCCTTAATCCCATGGATTGTTTCACTACTAAGCAATGTCCTATTCATTATTTTTACTCCCCTTGTCCTATCATTTATAAAAATTCTATTTTAAAGTGGATTACTTACAAGTTTATATTAAAAAACTAAATTTTACAACAATTCATCTTTTAACTTTCTATCATAAAATCATTTTACGCACAACAAGCCACTCTAAATCGACCTCCCCCTGATAAAACATAGGTAGATTTAGAGTGGCTTGTATGTTGTGGCAAAATATGAAGACTTCATAGAGGTAATCCATATGCTCAAGATTTAGCCATTACCCTTGTAGGATGCCTTGACTAGGCTTAAGTTGGTGCGCCTGTGTTGGGTGACCTTAGGTGAAAGAGCTATCGTATAGTTATCACTGCTGGTTACCAAGTCGGCTGGCCGTATTAAGGTGCTTCGTAGCAACTGACATGGGGTAATTTTAATACCTATTGAATAGGATTTAAAGAACTATGTAGACTTCGTATAGTAACTGATCTAAGAAGCTGCCACCGCCTCTAAGAACAGTGCCTAAAAATAAATCGCTTCATACTAGCAGAGGGGACTAGGATTTCACTATTTATCTTTAGTAGTACAAGAAGGAAGTGGGCCTAGGATTACCGTCTTCTTGTGCTTGTCTTGATACTATAGTTATACAAGAAAAAACAAACTGCGTCTAGTCTTAAATATTCACAATTTTTATAAATATTCAGAACCAAAAAACAATGCCCTTTTGGTGATTTTTTTCCTAGAAATCATAAAAGTGAATTTGGAAGGGAGAGGGGCTAAAATCTTAGCGTTTGTGCAAAATGTATACTCAAAAAATAGAGTTCTAGCAATATGCACAAAGGGTTCATTTTTAGCCAGAATCACTAAAATTATAGCCCCACTATTCCACACTCTATTTTCATGCTATAATCTAAAATTATATATAATTAAAATTTTATGGAGGATAACTATGTTAAAGGATAAATGGTTAACGATTGCTCTTTTTACTTTATCTGGTACTATTTTATTAAGTGGATTATGGATTAAAGATGCACTTAATAATCTTACTTTTTACGCACCTACTTCAAGTAATAATACAGATTATAGGGTTGCAGATCAGTTGAATCAACTGAATTCAATACTTCAAAAAGCAACTTCTACTTCAAATAATAAATCTGCTAATGGCATCACTTCTTTATTAAATAATCCTAAGAATATGTATTTAGGTGAGGCAGCTAAATATTTAGATGTATCGGAAAAACAGCTTAAGGAGATCATTCAAGATCCTATATCTGAATTACCTTATATACAAATAAGTGATACTGCTTATATTTTCAATCAAAAAGCTTTAGATAAATGGTTAGAAAAAGGATATATTCTACCTAGCGTACAAAAATAGGATAGAAGGCACATTCAAGCGCCTTCTATCCTATTTTATTCTTTTACCCTATACGTTTGACAATCATCTGAGCGATCTAAGAAACCATATTCTATAAGGGCTCTTCTAATGGTTGCATAGTCCTCATATAAACGTCCCAGTGTTCTATTGATTTCCTTTTCAGGATACTCACGGTCCTTTGTAAAGTTTTTCATCACTTCTCTGAGTATAATAATTTTTTTCTTTTCCTTAGCTGGGAACTGTTTAATCGCACCATTGGTATCCATATAAGCTTTGATGGTCTTTTCTCTTTCAGTATCTGTAATATTATAGCGATCATCCATCATTGTCGCAGTATCGTGTAGATGCTCAATAACACCATTATCAGACTGGCTCATACATCTGCTTGTTTTTTCTTCTAAAGATTGCATTAAGGCTACAAACAATTTGGCTTGCTTTTCCTTTTCACGGAGCTTGTAGCGATGATTACGTACTGTAGAATGAGCAATTCCTACTTCCTTAGCTATCATTTTATCATCTTTCCCTTGGGACATAAGTGTTAGTATTCTTTGCTGAATCTCAGAAATCCCCATAAGTTCAGGGTTGCGGCTCAATAGGTAATCGATTGTTTCACCATGTTTTTGTTGCATATGTTTTTTTACTGCACCAAAGGCATCATAAAGTTCACCCTCCACTTTATAGATTCTTCCCTTTTCAAATGTGCACCCACATAAAACGCAAACAAAATGCTCATTTGTTTCTCTATATCCTTTTACAATCGTTTCAATATCCTCGTCCCACATACGATTATTCTCTTCCATAAACCTATCTCCTAACCCTGTTTTACAGTGTATTTATAGTATTTTTTATAGATGCTTTTACTATTTTCTGATTTCTATTATAAAACTAATTTCGCATTTAGTCTATATATAAATAAACATTTCTCATTTTTGTTTGCATATTATGTGTTTTCATATCTATGTGTTTATATATTTATGTATTTTATATCTCTTAACTTTCAAGACACAAAAAGAGCATCGCCTTTACAAGAAGATGCTCTCTAGTATTCAATCCTTATTTTAAAGATGGATAGAATAAATTCTACTTTCTTCATTCCATACATCCATTCTATTTTCTACATATTCAAAACCATACTTCTCATATAATCCCACATGGTCTGTCGCCAAATAAACCTTTTCATACCCTTGCTCCTTGGCAACTTTTAAAGCATGTTGGATAAGCTTACCGCTATAGCGGTGTCCTCTATAAGTTGGATCTGTATAAACAAATCCAATCCACGGGAACAAGCTATTCTCATCAATACAGTCCTTTTGAGTAAGCGTTAAAAAAGCTGCAACCTTTTCTTGATCCATAAGAAAATAAACCTTTCCATCTTTCCCCAACATCTCTTCAAATGTTTGCTCCGTGATTAACTGAGCTAGAAATTTACTCGCTCCCCATTCACATGCTTTTAAGTACTTTATCAATTCATCCTTTTTGTCATAGGTTATGTATTCAATAATATCCATTATTCATCCTCACTTTTATTGTTATTTTCTCTTAAACCACACAACGAGTCCTCCAATGATGACGATAATCCCTATGCCTATAAGTATTCCTTGATAACTTTTCACTTCATTGTTTGGCTGATTGCTTGCTTGAACTTCTTGTGTAGGTTGTGCTGCTTCTCCACTTACCTCATCTAATTTTCTTTGGGCTTCAAAGTAAGCTCCCTCATTAATATACCCTTCATATCTTTCAACCATATTGTATCTTTCACTCACCAACTTAAGCGTTTCATAATCACTAGAAGTTACTTTAAATAACCATGATGGATCGACTTGTTGCGCGTCTATTAAGACTGCCACAATATAATCTCCTTGTTGAGGTATTTCATCTGTTCCGTAATACGCTGTTAACTTTTGAACTTGTAGCACTTCTTCATCTATGCTCCCCATCATAAGGGTTAACGGCATGAGGGTACAGTATGTATCTTGAATAGCTTTGATTTCTCCTATAAATAGTGCTTTCTGGTCGCCTTCCATCAGTGCTTCTGGGATATCTCCCGCCAAGATACTAAAGCTTAATGTAAGGAAACTTACCAATAGCACACAACACCTAATCAAGTTTCTTTTCATCTCTTTATAACCCCTGTTTCCTGTATTTCTTTAATCCACTGATTCACTTTTTTTCTACTTGTTAGTTCTACATAGACCTTATCTGGATATTTAGTCTTAAGCCTCTGTATGTTCTTTCTACCTGTTTGAGGAAACTTCCATATGAACTTTAAAAAGTCTATAAACTCTTTATCCACTTTTTCTATGCAATCATTAGGTAAATCCGAACGTTGCTTGCCAAGTCTTTTGATTGCGCTCCACATACACAGGTAATGATTGATATTTAAATCAATAATTACATCAGCTGCTTCAAAGCGCATTTCTAAAGTCCTATCATAATTCCCATCAATAATCCATTTATCGCCTGTCACCATCTTATGCTGCTTTTCTACCCATTCATTCCTCGGTGTTTTCACCCAGTTAGGTCTCCAATATTCTTTATCTAAATGAATCAAAGGGTAGCCTATGGCCTCTGCTATTTTTTTAGACAGATAGCTTTTCCCACTTCCTGGACTTCCCACAATAATAATATGCTTGTATTCCATACATCCTCCATACCCTTACAATTTTATTAATTAATCTGTCATTAAACGTATGCCCTTTTGAATTTCTATAGTGCCTAAAGCAATATTTCACTTTCAAAATACTGTTCTTGAAAATGAACTTGTTGTCTTATTTCATCTACTGTAAAAGTCATACCATCCGGTGCGACCACCCATTTATCTTCTACATCATTTGTTCTATGAATGATTGCAATAACTTTACCTGTAAAGGTCTCCACCGGTTCTAAAACCCCTAAAAGATAAGCGTCTTGCTCTTCACCATCTGGTGCCATAATGCCTTCTATATATCCATAATTAATCGGGTAATATAAATCTTTATGCTTCGGATGGTAGGTACCCATTGCTCGATCCACTTTTACTGTAACACGCTTTCCTATCATTTTATACCTCCTCTTCACAACACAATGCTTTTATCAACAAAATACATATGTTTCTATTCCATTCTCTCTTCATTTAAATTGAGCACATAGGCTTTAAAGGCCTGTTTGTGTGCTGATAAAGCGGTCTGTTTATTCCATCCCATATAAATCTTTTTATAGCCTATATCATCTTTAATTTTTACAATTGATATTTTATTGGTATTAATCATTGGCGTATCTAGAACAATAGCAATCCCTGCACCTGCAGCAACTAACCCTGAAAGAATACTACTTTCATTGGGTTCTGCAATAATCTTAGGTGTATACCCCATCATCTTCTCATAGGATACTTTTTCATCTTGGGATTTCCCTTTATAGACGATAAAGTTCTCTTCCCTTAAAGCTTCTAAGGCAACTTCCTCTTTATTTGCTAAATGATGATTTTTAGGTACAATTAAAACATATGCTTCCTTCTTTACAAATACTGCTTCAATTTCAGGATAAGCATCCATCTCCTTTAAGTCATCAAAAAATCCAAAATCTACTCTACCATACTTCAGATGCTTTAAAATCTCTTCGCTAGATTGAGTATTTAGGTTGAACCTTGTTTGTAAATGGTTACTCAAAAAGGTACTTATTAAAAAAGGAATGAATGTTGCACCTATACAGTTCGTTGATGCTATAGATAAAATAAAATCATCATGCCTTTTCATTTCTTGAAGTTTTTCTTTGCCTCTTTCTATTTCATTCAATGCGGCATCTGCATATTTCAAAAAGGTTTCTCCAAATGGTGTAATCTTGATGTTACGTCCTTCTCTTTCGAAAAGTGGAACCTCTAATTCCTCTTCTAATTTTGAAATCGTCTTGCTAAGCGCAGGTTGTGTAATTAAGAGTATATGAGCCGCTGCCGTAAAGTTTTGGGTCTTCGCTATTACTTTAAAGTATTCTAATTGTTGTAAGTTCATTGGCTCTCCTTTATCTATTCTATTATTTATATCTCTCTTCAATCTATAACCATTAGTTATAGATTAATATTTTTTTTAAATTAGACATCTGTTATTATGCAGTGCTATACTGCTATTATTCCGTAGACTGCCATCAATCTCTCATAGAAAAATTATAAATTTTAGGCATATAAATGTCAAATGACTCACTCAGTCTATTCTATAGTTGTTGGGAGCTCTCAATCTTATTTAGGAGTGTGTGAAAATGTTCAAAGTAGATAAAAATAAATGTATTGCTTGTACACAATGTATCAAAGATTGCCCTGTTCATGTCATTGGTTTAGAAGAAGGAAAAGCTGTAATCCATAATGAAGGCTGTACGGAATGTGGTCACTGTGTGGCAATCTGTCCTGTAGATGCTGTTTCAACAGATACTTATAATATGGATGAAGTTCTTCCTTACAACAAGGATACTTTTACTGTGGGCGCAGACAATCTTTTAAACTTTATTAAGTTCCGAAGAAGTGTAAGAAAATTCAAGGACAAAGAAGTAGAACAAGATAAAGTTCTTAAAATAATCGATGCAGGCAGGTTTACTCAAACATCAAGAAATAGTCAAGATGTGTCTTATATTGTGGTTTCAGAAAAACTTAATGAGTTAAAAGCATTAGCTTATGAAAGCTTAAAACAAAAAGGTGAAGCAATTCTTGCAAACCTAACGCCTGAGACCGAGCATCTTAAAAGATATGCCAACCTTTGGATTCATAGCTACAATGAATATCAGAAAGACCCATCAAAAAATGATAGTCTCTTCTTCAATGCACCATTGGCAATCCTAGTTACTTCTCCAACACCTATTAATGGAGGCCTCGCTTCTACAAATATGGAATTAATGGTCAATGCTTTAGGTCTTGGTACTTTCTATAGCGGCTTTTTCTTACATGCTACTCAAGATAATGAAGCCATTCTAGAGTTACTGGGCTTACAAGATAGTAAAAGACTTATTTCTTGCTTAGTCATTGGCTATCCCGATGTGAGCTATAAGCGAACAGCACCTAGAAAAAATGCCCAGATTACTTGGTTATAAACCAAAACAGCCCCTCTATGAAGGGGCTTATTTTACAATGATACTTCTTTAAATCGCTTTGAAAGAAAGAGCAATAAATCATCATCATTGCAACATGTTGCATATTGTTCAAGCTGTTTATTTTGATACCATACACCTGTACCATCGGGAATATAGCCACGTTTGATATACATGCGTTGTGCTGTTCCATAACCTGAATGTACCCCCACTGCTAGATAGACTTCATCGCCTCTCTTAGCCGCTTCTGACTCTGCAACATCAAGTAACTTATTTCCAATCCCCTTATGATGTAAGTGGAAAAACACGCATAAATCAACGATTTCTGGAATACCCTTACTTCCAAAAGGCCCTTCGGTTGGCTCTAAAATGAGGGTACACATTCCTGCTACTTTATTTTCATATTCTGCTATAAAAACTTTCCTCTTACCAGCTTCTTGCTCCTTATAGTAATTGCTATAAGTCTTCCTATCGGGATGCCACTTATAAGATAAATAGGTGTTATAAAAAACTTCACCATCTGTTTCGTTCATACTTCTTATAAGTAACTTTTCATCACTATAGTAAATCATGTGCATCATCCTCTCTACTTGTTCCAAATCAATCAAAGGATAGTATCTTTCATCATCCCTCTCAAAAACGGCATTGTATTTCTCCCATACTTTCTTGGATGCACTATTTCCTTTTAATATACTAGCTGTAAGCTTTGTATAACCTGCCTTTTTGACAATCTGAAGCATTTGTAAAAATGCTTGCGTACAAAAACCATTTCCCCACATATCACTTCTTATCCAATAACCTACACCTGCTATTTGTTCTTCCTTATGTGTAAAAGATATTGATCCTATTGCTTCATCATCTTGTACGATTGCAAAGCATTCTCCTTGTCTTTTAGCTGCCCATGTTTTACAGTTCTGTAGATATTCTGCACCACTAATCTTCTCCATTTTTGTATTAGGAGATAGGGCATAGTGTAATTTCACATCCGTACTTAATATTCTTGCTAATTGTTCACTATAGGCCTCATTTAACTTATAGGTTCTTATCATTTTTTCTTTCTCCTAAAAATTCATTATGTGTTTCTATATCTACAGATCCTACCCTTAATAATCTCATCCAATTTTACAAACGTATTCTTTTTATGATAAATGATTCTCTTTAAAGCACATTTATTATAATGCTTGAAATTATATTAACAGCCATATGACATCCTATTATAGGAATAATACTTCCTTCTGTTTTATCATGCATGATATACCCAAAAGCAAATCCTATTACACCTGAATTAATCATACCTAAAGCACATTCTAAAAGAGATGCTTGACCAAAAGTCATTATATGTGGGCACATAAAAATTAATGTTTGTAAGGTATTGCCTCTAAGGAATCCATATCTTTTGATTAATCCTTTGGCAAAAAAACCTCTAAAAAGAATTTCTTCGCTTATACCTGTTTGTAATCCAAATAATATAAGAGATATACTATAGATTACAATCCCTTTATCATATACTTTTATCAAAGCATTTGTACTCATTCCACCTTGAACGGCTTTCAATATAAGTAATACGATGATGGAAAATATATAGGTTATTGCCGTAATCTTGAAGGCTTGTGTATAACTTTGCTTTTTTGTCCTTTTAATACCTATGTATTCAAAAAAACCTTTACAACTTCTATGTGATAGGGCATACCATCCAAATGGGATTATTCCAAATAAAATAATTTGAAATATCATATTTACACCTTGGTTGATTAATATTAGCATACTTTCTAGCATTTATAGTCACCTCAACATCCTATTTTTACTAATACATACGCTTTAAATCAACACAAGTTGGAAATTCACTCTAAGCTTATCCAATATCTTTGAATACATGCATCGCCTTCTAGACGTTCATCCTCTAATTGCCCACCATTGTTCAGAATGGTCTGAGCCGATGCAATGTTCTCTTTGTTACAAGTCACCAAAACCTCTTTGATTCCTAGTTCTAGGCATTTCTCCAATGCTAAACCTAACATTTGGGTCGCATATCCTTGCCTTCTTTCAGACTTTCTCACGCTATAGCCTATATGTCCACCATAATTTAATAAATACTCATTTAATCGATGGCGAATATCAATCATCCCTATTAATCTTTCCTCTATATCCATTGCAAGGTAAGTGGTTGCTGGTACAAATCCTGGTCTTACTGTTTCTTCTTTTAAAGTATCTTGGAATGTTTCGTACCATTCTTCAAAAGTGCTTGCTTCTCTTAATGTTGCGCAACCATCCATACGTTCATTGTTACGAATAAATTCTTCTTTGTAGTCTATAACACATTCTTTATATTTCAATGTTGGTAAAACTAATTTTAATCGATTCATTTTATACTCCTCTTCAAAATTATTTATTTTTGCTACTGACCTTGTTTCATCCTTTTTCTATTTACATATTTTGCCTTTTCATATTTTAAGCGTTCTAATCCTCATATATCCATCTAACTTCTTTAAGTATATTTTGTCTGAATAATTTTTACAATATACTTTTTCATCTTTTGACTCATAATAACCTTAGAAAAATTATCATTATTGGAGGTTATTTATGATCGATTTCCCTACAGCTTTTCCCGCGCAACATCAAAACCAACATCCTGGACTAGAAGCTGAGATGAATCCTTTACCAATCTATGATGCTGATGCCTATGCATTAAAAGGTAACTTACTTCAAGATAAAGTCGCACTTGTTACAGGTGGTGACAGTGGTATTGGTCGTGCTGTCTCTTTAGCTTATGCCAAACAAGGTGCTCATGTGGCCATTGCCTATTTCAACGAATCTCGCGATGCCGAAACCATCAAACAAGCCATCGAAGCAATTGGGCGTACATGTCTTCTTATTCAAGCAGACATTACCCAAAAAGCTGAATGTGAACGTGTCATCACAACAACACTTAATCATTTTCAAAAGCTTGATATTTTAGTCAACAATGCTGCTGTTCAAATTGAAGCGCAAAAACTAGAAGACATTACAGATGAACAATTTGATCGCACTTTTAAAACAAATGTCTATGGTACCTTCCACATTACACAAGCTGCCCTTCCTCATCTTAAATCAGGTGCTTGTATTATTAATACGACTTCTGTTGTCGCTTTCCATGGACACGATACACTCATTGACTATTCCATGACCAAAGGTGCTTTGACAGCGTTTACACGTTCCCTTTCTCTTTCTCTTGCCAAATCTAAATCTGGCATACGCGTCAATGCTGTTGCCCCAGGTCCAATTTGGACACCGTTCATTCCTTCTTCATTCCAAGCAGACAAAGTCGCTCAATTTGGAATGAATACACCACTTGCTCGTGCTGGGCAACCTATCGAATGTGCTGGAGCATATGTTTTCTTAGCCTCAGAAGCAGCTTCTTATATAACAGGTCAAACCATTCATATTAATGGTGGAGAAATTGTAAACGCCTAGTTGAAGAACTTAACACCTAAAAAGAGAAGATACTTTATTTTAAGTATCTTCTCTTTTTAGGTGTTAGGGCTTAGTTCTATAATAAAACATCTATAAAATATCCAACATATATTGATTCATAATCTCTATAAACTTCTGTTTACTGCTTCGTTTAATGAGCGCTTCTTGACAAATAGATAGCCATTGGGCTTGTGTAAAACCTATCACTTGCTCTATTACATCTTCTTCAAACAAATCATCATCCCGATAACAACGTACTAAACATTCCCCTACTTCTAGAGGGGAGTAGAAAATCTGAAAACCAATTAATCGGCTACATTCACCTTTAAAGGCTTGTTCTATAAGACGTTCTATGGTCTTAAGTACTCCTCTTTTTTCTACCCAAGTACCAGCCTTTAGCTGATCCAATTGATGACTTACCACTTTCATATAAGGTAACAATTCAGCCTTATAAATAGACAAATCTTCTTCTAAAAGCTCAATCATCTCATCAAAGGAACAATCTGTAGGCATACAAAAGATATTCTCTTTATTCATAATACTATAGAATGCAGTAGGTAAAAAAGCATAAGTCAGAAAGCCAATAACTTCATCTAATGTAGATAAATGAATCCAACGTTCATAATGTCCACCATGACTATTAATAATAACGCCATGAAAAAATACTGTATCTAGTGTTAAACTTTCTTCTGTTAAAAGTTCCACCCCTTTACCCCTTCTCATGAGTTGCATCCATTTCCTACACCCTACATCATACTTTTTCATTGTGACTCCCCCCTAATCTTGTGCATTTTATTTATTCCTATTACTATTTTATTATTTAGAGATTAAAATCATTATTAATCTCTAACATTTTTTATGTATTCTATATACTACATCTGAAATTTATCTATATTAAACGAAATTTTATCTATAAATTTGACAACAATATGTTATAATTTATTTTATCTATTAAAAATTTTTTTAGGAGGACAAAAGATGTTATTAGAAATATTAAATGATGCCGTTAAAGAGGCCATGCGTAATAAAGAAGCCATAAAAAGAGATGCACTGCGCGCAGTTGTTTCAGATATTAAATTAGCTTCAAAGGAAAAACATGCAGATTTAACTGAAGATGAAGAACTTGCTTTGCTTAATAGGCAAGTAAAACAAGTTAAAGAATCTATCGATGCCTATACTGCTGGTGGTCGCCTTGATCTTGTAGAAGAAGAAAAGGTAAGATTAGAAGCCTTATCAGCCTTCTTACCACAACAAATGAGTGAAGATGAAGTACGAAGTTTAGTTGAAAAAACAATTATTGAACAAGGCCTTGATACATCTAATAAAGGGCTTTTGATGAAAAACTTAATGCCACTCTTCAAAGGTAAAGCTGATGGTAAAATGGTTAATGAAGTTATTGGAAGCTTTGTTAAATAAATAAGCACATAAAAATAGACACTGTCCAGTAGGCAGTGTCTATTTTTATTATGTAGTTACTTTTTTGCCTTTTTTATCACATTCATCATTCCTTGAGTACCTGCTACAGCTCCTAATATAAGACATATGTTTAGTAAAAGCCGCACTTGCGGATCACCTATTCTAGAAATAGCGCCTAATAAATAGGTTATACTACTGCTGTAGAGTAGTACCTGATTTTCTTTAGAAGATTTTTGTTTTGCTGGAATATAACAAATTTGCATAGGTCTAATTCCTCTCTTTAGAGTTATTACACCTTATGTAGTCTCGAAAACTTTTATACCAAATATCACCAATCTTATACTTCATATTGAGATTCACGGGGCCTGTCCTTTACAGTGTGACCAAAGTTTTGAAGTCCATAGTCTTGAACATAGCTATAACAAGCTTCTATCTCTGGTGGTAGTTCAATAGGGAAAATAAAATTCATTCCTTTTGGACCATAGCCATTGACATCATTCCTAAGCCTTGGGATTTCTCCCATCACGAGGGATATAAACCGTTCTACATCCCATAATCCATTTATAGAACGGGGTTCTATAAAATATTCTTCTCCTTCTTGCTTAAGATAAGGTATAAAAGGTGCAAAACTAATCAACTTAACCTCTTTTAAATACTTCATAAAAGTAAGATGGCTACGCATCTGCATTGTTGGATCCTGTATAATTAAAATACATTTAGGATCAAGATGATAGGCAGCCATTTTTTCAATGGCATAGGTTGCATTATTGCC
The DNA here is from genome assembly GCF_001282685.1 of Niameybacter massiliensis. GTDB lineage: Bacteria > Bacillota > Clostridia > Lachnospirales > Cellulosilyticaceae > Holtiella > Holtiella tumoricola. The sequence continues at coordinate 1,950,713 of NZ_LN875035.1, forward strand.
ACAGTTTGTAGACTGATTTTCAATAAATAAGGCTTCTTTGGGTAGATGATACTGTTCAACCAGTATCCTTTTAAAAAGTTCTGATTCATCTTGATTTTCTACCTCCATGTGTGTATAGCGTTTATCCTGCTTTAAGGCTTCCCATAAATAGGTTGTTGAATGCCCCTTTCCACCTACAATCATCACCTGTTTTCCTATACCTTTATGATACAAGTCTGCCACAAACTCAATGGTATAAGGCAAGGCATTTCCAAGTAATATAATAAGGTCAACTGTTTTTGCATTCACTGCTTCAATATCTCTTCTTGCAAGGAACTTTGCTAACTGGTTAATTGCTTCTAACGTATCCATCTTAATCTGTCTCCCTTTTATCTCCTTATCTATTTAGAGGAGTCTATAATTTTTCTGGTAAACTCTATAACTATTTTCATATAAGACAATTATAAGATATCAAATAAAAAGTACAATACTCCTATTAACGCTTTGAGTACTGTACTTTTATGTTTCTATTATTTAGAGTACTAATCTGCATTTCAACTCTTTTTAAAGTATATTATGAGTTTCTACTTGGAATGAGTGAAACATAATAAGCCTTTTGTGCACTCTTTTCTGTATAATAAGCTTGGCGCATCGTTTGAACTACTTGCGTATCACCTTTTATTGCCTTGAGTTCTTGCAATAAACTTGCTAATACATCCTCTACCTCACGATCACATTGTGATTCTAGTTTAGTTGCTTGTCCCATAAGACTCATACCTTGAGAAGTTAATTTAGAAATAGATTGACTTCCACTTTTATATTGATTTAAAAGTGCCCATCCTTGTGACTCTATTCCTTTTAACTGTCCCATATACTTACCACGTAGTGCATACATCTTTGCTGTATAACTTGCCACAAGCTGAGCCTCTGGGCTTACTTGTTCTTTTGCCTCTTCATTTATGACTTGGTCTAGATTTTTATTTTCTAGCTCTGTTTCTTGTCCATTTCCCTTATTTCCTAGTGATGCAACAAGGCGATTGGTTGCTTCTTCAATGGAAAGTTCACCTGTTTCTAATTGCTCCATCTCTTCTATTGTTAACGTTCTCATTGTATCTAAATGATACTGTGTAAGAATTTGATTGACTGCGTCTTGGCTTGCAATCATTTGTTCTTGCAAAACTTCAGATGAATATTGAAGACCTGTCAAAAGTGTATGGATATTTTCACGTTGCCAATAACTAATACCACCTACACTTAACACACTTGCAATGAATAAGGTACCCACTATTTTTTGCCATCTTTTCATATGAGATAACTCCTTAAGTCGTATGATTGGTTAGTATATGTAATTTTACACTTATATTCAATAATTCTCAAGTCATACCCTATCCATTATAGCTCTTAAAGAAGTTTTCTCCAACTAAAATACTCTCCATTCGATTACCTGAGCGCTCTTCAAAAGTAATACGTGTGTATTCAAGTGGAACAAGTTCTAAAATATCTAACATACCTTCCTCAGATTTATTCTTAATCATCTGGTGTACTTGCTCTTGCATAGAAGCATTACGAATAAGTACATCTGACGTTTTTAAGTCTACACGTATTAAAGTATAGACTTTATTAATCATCTCATCTGCACTACACACTTTATCTACCATATGAGGTAATAAATCTTTAAGGATTACTTTCTTACTATTTTGTCCTACAATCATTTCATCTTGTAATACTTGCTTTGCTTTAAAATCAATACTTATATTGGTATAAATATAACCTTCTGTACATTCAGTACATTTTTCCTTTTTACTCCCTAAGCACTGTTTACATGGTACTTTAGTGCTTCCTTCACAGGTTTCGCAAACTTGCTTCCCTGTTTCACAATCACAATCCATTTCATAATACTTTTTACATTTAATTTTTTTAGTTCCTTTACATTTATGACAAGTAATCCTCTTCGTGCCCTTACATACTTTACAAGCATACCCCTTATCTTTAAACTTCTCATTTACCCAGCCTGTATTTTGACAAAGTCCACACATTTCTCCACCATCACAATGTGGGCATTTTTTATACATACCATCTTTAATAAAGATATAACCTTTATCACAATGTGGACATTTAATTTTCTTGTCTTTTGGACAAGTACACCTTGCTACACCACGCCCATTACATTCGGGACACTCTGCTATACCTTTATCATCACAATGTACGCAAGTATAATTTCCTTTTTGACATGTTTTACATTCTATGTACTTATTCAACGCTTTACAAGACATCTTTAAAGTTCCTTGGCATTTTGTACATACTGTTTCACCTGTTCCATGACATGTCTCACAAGGTTCTTCTCCTTGTCCATCACAATGTGAACAAGTCATTTCCCCACTTCCATTGCACTGTTTACAAGGTTCTTTAAAACTATCGATACATTTAGGGGTTTTATATATTCTATCGATATTAAATTTTCCTACAGGACTAAACTTATAACGCTTTAAAATATAGTGATATAAATCTTTTTTACATTCTTCTTCACTACTCATTTCTTGCACTTCATGAGTAACTGCCTCATGCTGCTCCATAGTGGCTTCAATGCGGCTTAAACGTACATATAGTTCTACTCCTGTTTGAATATCTAGTCTATAATCTTTCTTATTTTTAAAGTATTGTTCTAAAATTTCTAAGGTTGCTCTATCCTTTGAGGCAATGAGCTTAATCATTAATTCTGTATCTCCCTTAGCATGTGGTTGATTCATTAAAAGGGGATCCTTCAATGCTTCAAACTTTATTTCATGAGGTTGTTTTTCAGTTTGAATTTTGTCATATATAAGTTCACAGGCTTCTATATTACCTTCTTTTACTGCATAAAACAGCGGGGTTAAACCTTCCTTATTTAATTGATTTAAATCTGTTGAATATTTCAAGAGCACTTGTAAATGCTCATTTAAACTTTCTTTTATAGTTATGTAAATAGGGGTTTCATTTTCTAAATTTAATTGATCCGGTTCTACTTTACCTTTTAACAAGAGTTCTAAATATAAAGGATTATCTTGCTTTAAGGTTTCAAAAATAAAAGGTTCACCAGTCTCTTCTATTCTAAAGTCACCCTTAAAACCCCCCTTAGTAAGTACTTCAAAAATCTTACCATAATCTTTCTTAAAAACTTTCAAAAGCAAAGTATCTCTTTCACTTTTTTCATAGTTTTTTTGTATGCCTAACAAGATAAACATAGTGGCAATATCAATCCAATTATTATCTATCGCCTTTTCAAAGTTTCCTTTAGAATAAGCAAGTCTTCGATTACTTAAATAAAACTTAGCAAAATTTTTATATACTCTAAGTTCTTTTTTCTTAACCTTGTCTCTTAAAAGAACAGTTGCACAAGGTAGCATAAGTAAATCTATAACGCCAACGATGCTCACCAACATAATAATAAGTACGGCAGATATATATTGCTCATAAACAAATAATCCCATTGCAATTACCAACATTCCTATATTAAACCATACAGTTGTAGGAATAGGTTTTCTTTTCTTTTGCTGCATATGTATTCTTCCTTTCAGTCTATATAAATTTATATCGGCAACTTCTTTATTATTTTTAAGTCATTGTTACCCTAGCCATTTTAAGACTAGCAAAGATAGCTTATAAACCCTTTGGTGACTTTTATTATAACTGTTAAAGAAGGCTTAGAATATAAATATTCCAAGCCTTCTTATTAAATATTTTCAATCACGTCACTAGTAGATTGATTATCCAATTGTTCTTGTTTAACAATGCTAAAAAATTTAAGCATTAATGGAATATATGTTGCTATAAAAACAAACATTGCACTCATCGCTGCAGGCTTATGCGCCTTCTTTGGAAGTGCTAGCCCCCATAATATACCTATTGCACACAGACAAAATTTAATCAGTGCGAGATCTTTCCAATTAGATTGCTTAATAAAGGCGTCTCCATAGCTCAATAACTTTTTCATACCCTTCACCTCTTTATTCATTTTGTATATGTTCTTTTATAACTATTAGGTTCATTTAAAAACTATATCTTCTATAGTTAACAAATAATAAGTAAAAACCAAATAATACTTTGCGCAACAATTAAAAAAGGTATAGAAGGTAACTTGCTATGAGCATCTTTCACCCATTTTGTATAAGCAATAGCTATTCCACTAGCTACTAAAAATGGACCTGTCTCTATAAATATCTTTAATGCTAAGTTAATGTGCTGATCAGGTTTTAAGGGTACTGAATTTACGATAAAAAACCACCCATAGACGAGACAAATAATCAAATTCATAATCAGCCAGTATTTAACATTCTCTATTATTTCTTGACGCTCTCTCATTTCATCACTCCCCTCTATGAGTCTATATCTTAATTATATCAAATGTGTAGCTATATATCTATAAATTCAGTTAATTTATACACCTATAACCTTTTTATCTATTTTATTATTCTATAATGCTATCAATACGCTTAAGTTCTTCATCTGTAAAGTTTAAATGATCTAATGCCCCTACACATTCCTCAATTTGCGACACACGACTTGCTCCTATCAAAACAGAGGTAATTGTTTCTTGTCGAAGTACCCAAGCTAATGCCATCTGCGATAACTTTTGCCCTCGTGCTTGTGCAATCTCATTCAATGCATGCAGCTTTTCGAGTAGTGTTTGTGTAATATCCGATGTACCTAAAAATGGACTATCCACTCTTGCTGCACGAGAATCTGATGGGATACCACTTAAATAACGATCTGTTAATCTGCCTCCAGCTAATGGTGAAAAGGCAATACCACCCACTTTTTCTTCATTTAAGACATCTAATAATCCATCTTCTACCCATCTATTCATCATAGAATAACTTGGCTGATGGATAACACAAGGTGTGCCTAATGCTTTTAAGATATGTATTGCCTTTCTTGCTTCTTCTGGCTTGTAATTAGAGATGCCCACATAAAGTGCCTTGCCTTGTCTGACAATTTGATCCAGAGCATTCATCGTTTCTTCTAATGGTGTATTAGGATCCGGTCTATGATGGTAGAAAATATCTACATAGTCTAGTCCCATACGCATAAGGCTTTCATCAAGGCTTGAAATAAGATACTTTTTAGAACCCCAATCACCATATGGTCCTGGCCACATATAATAACCTGCTTTGGTTGAAATAATCATTTCTTTTCTATAGGTAGTAAAATCTTCTTTTAAGATCCTTCCAAAGTTTGTTTCTGCTGAACCTGCTGGTGGACCATAGTTATTGGCTAAGTCAAAGTGTGTAATACCTAAGTCAAAAGCTTTACGAATCATAGCTTTACTATTTTCATAGCGATCCACATCTCCAAAGTTATGCCATAATCCTAAAGAAATCATAGGAAGCCTAAGTCCACTATTACCACATCTTCTATATTTCATCTTTTCATATCTTGTCTCATTTGCTTGATACATTGACTATCCCCCTTAATATTTTTATCTTATTATAACATTATCTTATACCATTTACTAAATAATTACTTGCATCTTATCAAATCATTGATTATTCCATCATTTTTCTATAATAACTACATACTGCATTCATATTTTAATCTTCCTATAATAAAAAGACCTACTTCAATACTCATCGATAGAGTTTATCAGTAGGTCTTCTTTAATCTTCCTTTATTTACATTATAATAGCGTTGCTACTAGTCCCTTATCAGGTGAAGCAATAAATTCTGCATTGACTAAAAAGCCTTTTTCTTTTGCAATTTCAATTCCTGCTTCCATCCCTGCTTTAACAGCTCCTACATCTCCAGTAAAAGTAAAATACGCTTTTCCACCTAGCGCATTTCCAAGACGAAGATCTATTGGTTGTAAATCTGCTGATTTTAAAACTGCATCTGCTACAATAATCATTGTGGATACAGAAAAAGTCTCCATAATACCAAGAGCACTTATATGATCTGGCATAGTAGCGCCTGTAATAGCTGGAAATACGTTTGGATCCACATTAGGAATAAAAGTCGAATCTACTCCAAATTCTCCTGCTAATTTGATACCCACTCGCACAGCGTCTTCAACTGCTGCTACATCACCATGGATGATAGACATGTATTTTCCAGGGCAGATGGATGTCGCACTTACCACTTCTACCTCTGAGGTCTTAAGCATCTGATCCGTTACATATATACCACGTGAAACACTTATAAATTCAACAACTCCTATAGCATTTGGCATTTTAGTCCCTCCTTATCACAATAAATGTATCGCTAACTTCTGTTACTGTTCCATTTATACTTGAATGTATTGTTGCACCCAAACTATTTTCTGGAATGTTCCCAATAAGTTGACCTTCTTTTACCTTATCTCCAACTTGAACAATAGGAATTGCTGGTGCCCCTACATGCTGTCTTGTTGCAATACGTACGATATCAGGTTTAAAAAGAATATCAGTCATTGGAGCCGGTTTATCATAGCTACTTAAACCTAATCTAGCTACAAGACGTTTGCTCGGTACTAAGCGATATTCACGACTATTACGTGCATTAAATTCTGTTTCTGTAGGTTTATATCTATATCCTTCTTCTTCAAGTGTTTTCCTTGCAATCATATTAGCTGTCTTTGGATAGATACCTGCTGGACAAGAAAATAATTGACACAAATTACATTGACAACATAACTGAGGATTGCCACCTTTTGCAAGCTCAGGTATAGCATAATTCAATCCTCGAATTACTTTATGAGGTTGCAAGTTATGCCCTAACAAATAACGTGGACACAAATCTGTGCACATTCTACATTGTTCACAAGATGCTTTATTTCCTCTTTCAGCTTGATTAAAAGTTGCACCTTTTTTTACTACTAAAGCATGATCTTTATCTAAAATAATATAACCTTTATCTTTTTTAGTAACGACTCCATTTATATTTTCTAATAAAGGACCCATCATAGGACCACCATCAATAATGGTATATCCATCAAAATTTTCAATTCCGCTTGTTTTTAAAACATCAATAATGGGTGTTCCTACTGGTACTTTACAAGTTAATGCCTGTGGAACATCTCCTGCTATAGTAATATATGTTTCAGTAACTGCTTGTCCTTGAGAAGCTTTATAAATATTGAGTGCAGTTTCTGAATTGACTACAACACATCCTACATTAAGAGGAATACCTGCCTCTGGTACGACTCTTCTTGTTATTTCATAAACTAAAACTTGTTCATCCCCTGCAGGGTAAACATCTTCTAACTCGTGCACAGTTACAAAATCTTGTAACTGTAAAGCATTTATACGTTCTCTCAAGATTTTAATAACTTCTTTATGTTTACCTTTCACACCCATAATAGCCTTTTGTGCACCAACTAGTCTACCAGCAGCTTCAAAGCCCTTAATAATCTCATCTGGATAAATAGCCATTAATTGTTGATCTACGCGTAACAAGGGTTCACATTCTGCACCATTTAGAAGGATGTACTCTGCCTGTGCATTTAGTTTAACATGAGTTGGGAAACCTGCTCCACCAGCTCCTACTACGCCAGCTTCTCTTACTTTTTCTAAAAGATTCAACCTGACACCTCCTATATGCCGTTCATTATTCTTTAACATCTTTACTTTTTCCCATTTAAATTACAAATATACCCATTATTGAATAAAACTTCCCTTTTCAACATTTATGTATAAAGGAAAAGACCTACTTAAAAGCATAATATTATGCTTATTAAGTAGGTCTTTATAAATATAAAACCTTTTTATCGTCGCATACAGCATATAAGCCCTATGCGACTTACGTGTTAATTGGCTCATCTCCAGATAAATTTCCTTCGTAAGCCTCAGAACTTTGAATGCTTTGGTTACTCTGATTTGACATCTTTGTTCCCTCCTACATTCTGTTTGGTTTTACAATAGTATTATGTACAAGTTCAACTGTCCTTATACTTATTTAAGAAACTGGTTTTTAATACCATTTAGTATGTTTTAATACTTATTACCCTTTATAAAACTGTACAAATGATCCATTCATCTTCAAATCCCAATATCGTATAACCATCTGCTTCAAGTTCTTCTGTCGTACAAGTATTCCTATTAAAACGAATTTCATATTTATAATACTTTTCAGCTTCCATTAGATACACTCCTTAATTTTTACTAGAGTGTTACCTTCTATTTATAGTTCTATACCAATTAATTATTTATTTTTAGAACAAAAAAGCTAACATAAAGCTACGTCCTTATTAAAGCGAACGGTGATTCTATGTTAGCTTGATAAATTTAATTATAGTTTATTCATTAGCCATGTTGCAACATCATTCATGACTTCTTGTTTGTTATCTTCATTAAGAATTTCATGTCGTTTATTAGGATAAAGTTTATATTGAACATCTTTTATACCTGTTTGCTTCAGCTTATCATATAAGTTGATAATGCCTTTACCGGCATTTCCAACGGGATCTTTATCTCCTGCTATAATATAAATAGGCACATCCTTTGGAATAGCATCAAAATTTTCTTTAACATGGATAGTCTTTAATCCTCTTAATAGGTCATAATAAAAGGAGGCTGAACAAACAAATCCACATCTATCATCAGCTATATACTTATCGACCTCCTGCTCTACACTACATAACCAATCAAATGGTGTTCTATTTGGCTTGAAATTTTTATTAAAGTCTCCAAAAGACAATTTATCCATCATCTTACTTGTATGTTTTCTACCAAAAAGCTTAACTTCTAATCCGCTCAAAAAGATACCTAGTGATGTAAGCTTAGGCGGCTCACCATTACTTCCTGATAAGATGAGACCATCAACTTCCTTACCGTGTAATTCCATAAATCTTTGACTAACAAATGAACCCATACTATGCCCAAATAAGAAAATAGGTAAATTTTTATTTTCATTTTTTATATGTTTCATAAGTTGAAATAAATCTTCAACGAGCCATTCAAATCCTTCATTATCTGCAATATAACCTAAATGTTCATTTGTCTTTGCAGTTAAACCATGTCCCCTATGGTCATGTCCATAAACAATAAATCCTCTTTCATTTAAGAAATGAGCAAATTCATCATATCTTAAAACAGTTTCAGTCATGCCATGTGAGATTTGTACTATGCCTATGGCTTCATCTACTGGGCTCCATTTATATACATTTAATGCTACACCATCGCTATCCCTAAATTGAAAATTCTCTCTCATCCTTATCTCCTTTATCTTTCTATTTTCTTGAAACTGAGATGCCTAGTGCATTAGGACCAATATGGCAACCAATGCTTACTGTTAAAGGTACATAACCACTTGCCATACCAGGAAAAGCTTTAAATATCTCCTCTTCCCATTCCTTAATGATTGCATTGTCCAGTGCACTTCCTGCAATACCAATTGCTAGCTCAGAAGGTTCTGCATCGGCAAATCGTGTACGTATATCTTCTTTTATAGCTTCGATCATTTTATGCTTACTTTTTTTCATTCCTCTTACTTTTGCATAAGCATCTAGCTTATCTCCTTGTATGGTTAGTACAGGCTTAATATTTAGAATTGTACCTATCGTAGCTGCGGCTGCAGTAACACGTCCTCCTTTTTTTAAGAATTCCATTGTATCAACTGCAATATAGATACTTGACTCATATGCATTTTCTTCTAAATTTTGTTTAATTTCTTTAGCACTTAGACCTTTTTTAGCAAGTTCTAAGGCATCTAATACAGACTGCCTTTGCGGTTCTGATATTCTATGGTTATCTACAACTTGTACACGTTCCTCATACTCTATTGCTAATGCTAATGCCGTTTGACAAGAGTTACTTAGTCCACTAGACATTGGAATATAAACGATTTCGTCATAGCCTTTTGCCAATACTTCCTCCCATAACGCCATAACATCTCCCGGTGCTGGCTGAGATGTAGAAATTTCTTTTCCTGAAAGTAGGCTTTCATAAAAGAATTCCTGTGTTAAATCTTGTCCTTCAAAATAAGTTTTATGATCAATAATAACTGGCATCGGAAGAATATAAACGCCTAACGTTTTTGCTTCTGCCGCTGATATTCCACTATTACTATCTGCTATAATAGCCGTTTTCATATAGTGTAAATCTCCTCTCTTTGCAACTATCTTTAATTATGCCCATTTCTTGTCACTCATAACAGCGAAATACCCAATGCACATGTAAAAGCAATACAACAACTCATTGTGCCTATAATAAGTTCTTGCCTTGTATGCCTTTTTAGTTCTAATGACGACCATGCTACTGCAACGGCAATAATTATACATGGGATAACTACTTTTAGTCCTTGAAAATAAATTAATAGCAAAAATGGTCCTGCAACAGCGCATGCATGTCCACTTGCACGCACCTGAATCACTTTGTTAAATAATGTGAGTACAATAACTGAGAAAAAATATGTAAGATAAATCATCTGCAAATTCATGCTTACATTCATAAAATAGCCTATAATCACTATCATTACATAACCAATAATATTTAATATAAATGCTAAGTTTCTTTGCCCCTCTCTTCCTTTATTTTTAAAATGAGGTAATAAAGGTTGAAGTGGATAGGCAAGTATAGGAATAAAGCCTAAAAATAGAACAGAAAGAACGACTTCAATAGAACTTTGAAAAATATCTTTTCTATTAAAAGCTAATATGATTATAAGTGCTGTTACAAGTATAGGTGGTACAGTAATTCCACGAATTATTTGAGCTATTTTTTCTCTTTTTGTCACGTTTTTCACCTCCTTTTATAGGATTAATTATATTTAAAGATTGCACATCAGCACACTTTTAAAATATAATATGTGTGACATATTGTATCACTCTAGATTTTTTAAATCAATATTCTTAATCATAACTGTTACATATAAAGGAGTTTTGTTCATGGAGAAAAAAAATAAAAATCAAGCCAATCTACTTGCTAAAGAATGTATGGTCATCGCCCTCTTACAATTATTAGAAGTCAAGCCCCTTTCAGCGATAACAGTCTCTGAAATTACAAAAAAAGCTGGCGTATCTAGAATGACCTATTACCGTAACTATATTAATAAAGAAGATATTTTTTCTTCCTTTCTTGATGATCTGCTCTACAATTATCATGAAGAATTTAATAACTTACCTGAAAAAGGTAACTTCTATGACCTTCACAATCTCAATCACTGTTTCTTATATTTTGAAAAGTATAAAACACTTATACAGGCACTGTTCAAAAACGGTCATGGAAATATCTTTTTAACCAGTTTAAGTGATTACATTATTCATAAGTGGTATAAAGAATCTGACGACATAACAAGATATTATACACTCTTAGCGTTTGCAGGTTCTATCTTTAATGTTTTTGTCTCTTGGTCATTAAATGATACAACTCAATCTCCAGAACAAATGGCATCTATTATCTATGATATTTATCATAGATAATTTTTACACTCAAATAGTTTTAATATCAAATCATTTGACTTTCAAACCATTTTGATATATACTCCTTTTATACAAATAAACAAAATCATCCGGGAGGATTTATATTATGAAAATCAAACTTTTTACAGACTCCGCTTCTGATTTACCATTATCATATATTCAAAACAATCACATTGGTTATGCAAGCTTAGAAGTAAATATAAAGGGGGAATTCATTAAAGATGACTTTGGCCAAACACTACCACACAAACAATTTTATGAACTACTCCGTCAAGGCGAAATGACAAGTACTTCTCAAGTTAACATCCATACTTTTGAAGAACTATTTGAAGAAGCTATTAAAGATGGTTATGCCATTATCTACATTGGTTTAGCATCTGTTTTAAGCGGAACTGTGAATAGTGCAACAGTAGCACGCCTTAACCTTTTAGAAAAATACCCTGATGCAGATATCTCTGTCATTGACTCCAAAAGCGCTTCTCTTGGAGAAGGGTTGCTTGTAGCAAAAGCAAATGAGATGATCGCAGCAGGTTGCTCAAAAGATGAAATCGTAAACTGGATAGAGACAAATTGTACAAAGGTGATCCATACCATTACAGTAGATGACCTTAACTTCCTAAAGCGTGGTGGTCGTATTTCTGGCACAACTGCTGCTATTGGTGGCCTACTCGGCATTAAACCAAGTATTAAATTAGATAACGAAGGCCATGTACTTCCTGGTACTAAACTAAAAGGAAATAAAAATGCAATGAAGTATCTCGTTAATCAAGTTCTAGAAAAGGGTATTGATTTATCTACCCAAACTATTTATATTTGTCATGCTGATGCAGAAGAAAATGCTCAACTTATTAAAAAAATGCTTTTAGAGCAAACAACTGTTAAAGATATTATCATCAATCCAATCGGGACAGTTATTGGAACACATGTTGGTCCAGGAGCTATTGGTGTAATCTTCCTTGGCGATGCACGTAATTAAAGGTCACAGATACTTAAGTTAACGTTAACTATATCATATATATTTTATATTATCTGACATATATATAATAAAAAGGAGTAGATTATTCCATATGAATAATCTACTCCTTTTTATTAACATAATGAACGTACAGATTCTCTTAATATAATCTTACCTGTAATTACTTTTCTACCTAATTTATAGTTAGAATCTTCGATTTTCTTAAAAATTCCTTCTACTGCTTCTTTTGCCATATTCTCAACATCTACTTGAATAGTTGTTATCTGTGGACTAGAAATTGTTGCATAAAGATAATCATCAAATCCTACAACTGAAACATCCTCTGGTACACGGATACCTTTCTTATTAAGATACTGTATAAAATGATACGCCACTTCGTCACAGTTACATACAAAAGCTGTTGGTAATTTATCTGGCAAATCAAATTCACAAAATACACCATCACTATCCCTGTCACTAATAGTCCATTCTTGTCTAATAGGAATTCTATGCTCAATCAATGTTTTAGAATAACCTAAATAACGATCTAAAATACTACTTGTTGCATAAATATTCCCTATATATCCTATTTCCTTATGCCCTTTACTTACTAAGTAATTAGTAATAATATAGGCGCCATACATATTATCTCCAATTACTGCATCCATATCAAAATGTCTATCATAGAAATCTAAAAAGATAATAGGAATGTTTTGCTCTGAAATAAGATCAATATAATTTTCTCTAACTTGACCAAGTACAATAAGTGCATCAATCCTTCTATCTTGCACCATATTAGGTAGCTTATTTTCTAATTCTGTTTCCTTAGAGATAATCTCTAAGATTGCATAATAATTATATAAGCTTAAGTTTTGAATAATCTTTTGATACATCATCCAATAAAAAGAGTTCCCAGACATCATATAACGCTCTGCTGTAATCACTCCAATATTATAGGTACAGCCTTCTTTCATACCTTTAGCAGCAATATTACAACGATAGCCCATTTCGTCTGCAACCTTTTTAATTTCTTCACGTAGACTCTCACTCACTCCGTCTTTATTAGATAATGCTTTAGATACTGTTACTGTACTTATATTTAATCGCTCTGCGATATCACTCATTGTTATATTTTTCTTCATAGATTTCTTCCCTTTTACTTAAATTTACTTTATATATTTTATTATATCAAAAAATTATTAGCTAAATCAACACTTTAGTTAAAATATTAAGAAATCTTTGCATTCTAATTTTATAAAAACTTTTAAACATACAAAAAAGGTGGTTGTAATAATACAACCACCTTTAAACTTATGAGCCACCGGAGGCTCGAACTCCGGACCACTTGATTAAAAGTCAAGTGCTCTACCAACTGAGCTAGTGACCCATATATGACCCATAGGGGAATCGAACCCCTGTTACCGCCGTGAAAGGGCGGTGTCTTAACCGCTTGACCAATGGGCCTTACTGACCTTTATTATTATAATCTACTCACTTACTTATGTCAACGTATTTATTAAAATAACCCATTTATTTTCTTTTATTGCATGCTAATAACCTTATAGACTTCTATAATTTTGAGATATTTTATTAACTAATAACATTCTAACATTACTTCTAAAATTTCTACTGCATCTTCAATCAAGCGGTCGCATAGAGAACGTGACAATCCTTTCTGTTGTACTTGTATCATACCTTCCTTAGTATGAATTTCATATCCCAATAGTTCTTTACAAATATTTGTTCCATGTTTTTCTTTAAAATGTTTTTGAAATTCTGCTGCGATAGTATTCATTTTCTTTTTAGTTTCTTGATCACTCCCTATAGCTTGTCCATTTTCTAATCCTAGGACCATGAGAGCACCTGTTACAGCTCCACAAACTTCTCCACATCTCATACCACCACCAAATCCTGAGGCAATTTTCATGGCGATATCCTTTTCTAATCCTTGTTCTTCACAAAAAGCTCCAAAGACTGCTTGGCTAC
>NZ_LN875035.1:1970000-3380000 GCF_001282685.1 Niameybacter massiliensis
ATTTTCTATAGAGATTTGTTATTTCTAGAAAATGGCGGAAACTATATCAAAGCTTCTCTCTATGAGCTTAATTTAATCGTTTCTCAAATTTCATCTTCCGAAAAGCTGACTACATTAGAGCACTTTTTCAACTGTAGAGTTTATGCAATAATTCTATTCATTTTTTATTTTATTCAACCTAATTAATAAAATAAAAAATAGAAAAGAAGGGCTTTCATATATATGAAAGCCCTTCTTTTCTATTTCTATATCCTACCATCTATTAGGGCTAGTTAATTTCACCACGTCTTCACCAAGTTCACCTAGCTCATCTTTATACTTGGCATAACGTTGTCTTGTCATAGATGTTTGTGGCAAATGCTCTATACACAGTTGTAAACAGTCTATTGTTTGTTGGAGATACTGAAAAATCCTATCAGATTCTATAACTTCCTTATCTTCAGTCTTTTTTAATCTCTCTAAATGCTCTAACGTACGTGTTTTGGTATCTTCATAAATCAAATCTAACTTTGACTGTTGTGTATTCTCCATTCTAATACACCTCTTTCTAAATTCAAATTTCTCTTTCATCCATAGGGAACTTAACACCCCATTTACTTCTTAAGCTATCCATTAATTCCATAATACGTAAAATTTCCTTATGTGGCATTGCTTCACATTCAATTTTACCTTGTTTAATAGCTTCAATACAAGCTGCTACTTCAAATTCAAAACCTGTATGTTGATTTGGAATTTGTAAACATTGAATTTCTTTGCCACTTAAATCATATATTTTGATAGTTTGTGTATTAATAATACTATTTGCTACTATATAACCTTTGTCTCCAGCAATCACACCTTGACACTCGCTTTGTGCTAAAACTGTGCTATTAAGCGTTGCTATCTTTCCATCCTCATAGATTAAGATAATGCTATGTTGAAGATCTACACCTTTATCTGATACAACAGCTGCTGACTGAACATCTACTACTTTATCTCCAAAAGCCATACTCGCAAAGTTGATATTATAAACACCAATGTCTAGAAGCGCTCCACCAGCTAAGCTTGGCTCTGCAATTCTTGTAACATCACCTATTACGTACCCTAAATGTGCCGTTAAGTTGCTTACTTTACCTATTATACCACTTTCAATAGTTTCTTTCAGCATTTGACATGAAGGCATATATCTTGTCCATATAGCCTCTGCTAATAACTTATTCTTGTACTTAGCAAGATCTAAAAGCGCCTTAGCTTCTCTTGCATTTGATGTAAAAGCTTTTTCACATAGTACATGTTTATTGTGTTCTAACGCAAGTTTTGCATGCTCATAGTGATGTGAATGAGGTGTTGCCACATAAATCAAATCGATTTCTGAATCTTGCACAAGTTCTTCATAAGAGCCATAGGCTTTAGCAAGTCCAAATTCTTCTCTAAACGCTTCTGCACGTTCTAGATCTCTTGCTCCAATTGCATAGCATTCTACCTGTTCCATTCTATTTAATGTTGTTGCCATTGTTCTTGCAATATTCCCTGCACCTAGTATACCTATTTTCATTTCATTTTCCTCCCAATTTAATCTCATCTTTATTATAACAAAGAAATCAAATTATTCCATGGTCCTTTATATATGATTTTCTTTAAATAATATATTTTAAAATGAATAGCAAGAAGAAAAGATACAAGCTATAAAATAGAAAGCGGCATACCCCAGATTTAGGTATGCCGCTTTCTATTTTATAGTCTATTATTTAGCTTCTAAAAGTGAACCTATTACTTTTGCATCTTGCTCTAATTTGAAAGTTTCTTTGTAAGCTTCTTTAGCAAAGTAGATATTACCTTCTACTGTTACATTTGTAAGTGTAAAGCCCGGTGCTTCTACATAAATATCTCCTACAAATGTTCCTTCTTGAATCTTAAAGTTTTCACTTTTTACAATCATTTTTGGTGATGTAAGTACATAGGTTTCAATTACATTTTTACCACTATCTTGGTTGTAAAGTGCAAGCTTACGATAGATATCATTTTCTGGTTTATTTTTGTTTCTAAATTCACCTTCAACTACAATCTCTTTATCTGTTGTAAAGTCATCTGTTGCACAAATAATCCATGTACCTTCTTGACTTAATGCCATATGTAATTTACTTTCTTCTGTAGCAAATGATGCACCTGTTACTGCATCTATTCCTTCTGTTTTGACAGCTACTTCACCTTTAACTGTACCTTGTGATAAGTCAGCTGTTCTCATATAAGCTTCTTTTGCGAAGTAAACATTACCTTCAACTGTTGTTCTTACAAGTGAAAATCCTGGTGCTTCTACATAGATATCCCCTACAAATGTTCCTTCTTGGATTTTAGCATTTGTACTTTTTACTGTTAATTTTGGTGCTTGAAGTGTATAAGATGCTGTTACTTTTTTATTCTCATCTTGATCGTATAAAGCAAGTTTACGTCCTGCTACTACTTTAGTAGCATCTTTTTTATCTTGTTTTTCAAATCTGCCTGACATTACAATTTCTTTATCTGTTGTAATATCTTCTTTTAAAGTAATAATCCATTTGTTACCTAAAGCTTTTTCAAGAGATGCTTCGTCTGTTGCAAGTGATGCGCCTGATACAGAGTCAACTTCTGTTCCAGTAATGATAGAGCCTGTTACTTTTGCTTCTTTTTGGAGTACAAATGATTTTCTATAAGCTTCTTTTGTAAAATAGATATTCCCTTCTACTTGTGTGTTAACAAGTGTGAAACCTGGTGCATCTACATAGATATCTCCTACAAATGTACCTTCTTGGATTTTGAAGTTTTCGCTTTTTACTATCATTTTTGGTGTTGTAAGTGTATGTGAAGCTGTTACATTTTTATTTTCATCTTGATCATATAAAGCAAGTTTACGAGCAATTTTATCTTCTGGGTTGTTTTTATTTCTAAACTCACCTTCTACAATAATTTCTTTATCTATTGTAAGATCGCCTTTTGCACAAATAATCCATGTACCTTCTGTACTTAAAGCCTTTTCTAACTGAATCATATCATTTGCTACAGATGCACTTGTTACTACATCTACTTCTGGTGCTGGTGTAACAACCTCTGGTTTTACTTCTACTGGTTTTTCAACTGTTGTAGTTGGTTTTGTTTCAGCTGGTTTTGGTGTTGTTTGTGTTGTTTTTACTGGAATAACAATTTTTTGACCTACATAAATTAAATGTGGGTTTTTAATATTATTGTAAGTAGCAATTTCTTGATAAGTCATACCATATTTAACAGCAATTCTTGAAAGCACATCTCCTGCTTTAACCACATAAACTTCACCAGGTTTGTTTACACTTGAAGTTGTTGTTGATGGTTTTGAAGTGCTGGTACTTGGTTTTGCAGTACTTGTACTTGGCTTTGCAGTACTTGTACTTGGTTTTGTAGTACTTGTACTTGGTTTTGCAGTACTTGTACTTGGTTTTGTAGTACTTGTACTTGGTTTTGCAGTACTTGTACTTGGTTTTGCAGTACTTGTACTTGGTTTTGTAGTACTTGTTGTTGTGCTAGATGCCCCCGAAACCGCATCTGCTGCAAAAGTTGTAAAACTTCCTGTTGCAATACTTAGCCCTAACATTACGCTTATAAATTTTTTATTCATTAAAGTCTCCTCCTTGATGCTGTTTACATAATTTTACCATATCGTTATTTGTTTATCAATTAGTATTGGAAAATTTTTCTTATTTGAATATTAATATGTTTATTCAATCTTTATTTTATAATACTTTTAAAAACCCTTAGTTTAAAAGTTTTTATTCCCAAATCACGTATCCTTTGCTTATTAACAAAAAAGGATGCTTTTTAACATCCTTTTTTTATATATCTATTTCATAGCTAAACGTATGGCGATTAAATCAGCCATGTCTATTATACCATCTTGTATCACGTCACATTTCTTAGCTTTATCCCACAAGTCCTGCGTAGAATCTATACTGTAATACTTCATAGCTATAGATAGATCTTCTAAAGTAACTACACCATCTTTATTGATGTCTGGAGTAGGCTCTTCTTCTATTACATAAATGGTAATGACTTCTGGTTGATTGAGTCCTTTTATAAGCTGAGTTTCATCCTTATCATTAATGCTCACTACATCACATTGATTTAACTTAATTTGTATCTCATCGCCATTTTTAAGATTATCTTTAGTCTCAAATTGAAGGCTCATGACTTTTTGAACTTCTTGTAAATCTTGCACTTGCATTGTTCCAAATAGAAGTTTTACTTTTCCGTCGCAAATGTCTTTACTAATCAAAACACCCCCCTCTAAACAAAGCGTTTCTTCTACATATGAAACCCGCTCCTTATCATATTCTAACTCTATCTCAAATAAATTGACCTGGCTTACATTACCTATCTCAATATCTAATTGAATCATGGCTTCAGTAGTTGCTTGGACTGTTTTTTGTAACGTATCAAATTTGACCTCTATACTTTGTGACGTAGTAGCTGGAACAAGCTCACATGCTCCCCCTGTCGTAACAGGCACTTGAACATCTTCTAATACAATAAAAGGCCTTTCATAATTAGTTTGACTATTTTGTGCTAAAACTGGAGGACATCCACCTGCTACCCCCAGTGTCAAGCATATTAAAAAAGCTATACGTTTTATAAAGGCTTTAGAGTTGCTGATCATGTTTATCCTCCTTTGGTAAATTCATTTTCTTTGTTATCCTTCCTATAACAAATGCTAAAGCCGCAATGAGTATCCCACCTAATGTCATCTTTCCGTAAGGAAGAGGAGTCTTAACTTCTACTATTTCCTTTTCAGGCTCTGGAGCTGGATCTACTATACTTTCTACTTCTATAGGCCTACTCACTTCTTCTTTAGGTTGCTCTGGCTCTACTTTTTCTTCTATCTGTATTGTTTCTTCTGGTTCTACTAATGGTTGTTTATCTACTGTAGGCTTTGTTACTGGTTCTTTTTGTTGTGGTCTGTCATTAGGTATTTCTTCTAGTATAACCGTTTCTTCTTTTATAGGTGCTTGTTCCTCCTTAAACGTTACATATACTTGTTGATCTAGACTTTTTTTATCTGTTTCAACATTTTGCTGGTCATCTAAGCGCGTAATGTTTAATGCTTTTAGACTAATCGAAGCTTCTTTTATAGTTTCATCTACTTTTTCAACATCTAAGGTAATTGTATAATTCCCTGAGAATTTATTTTCTCCATCAAAATAGCCAAAATAATACGTACCTGCACTATTTTGTACAGGACCTACATTCATATAATCTTGGTCTATTCCATAATTGATATTTTTAATTTCTAGTCCTTGTGTAAGATCAACACCCATTTCTACTCCTGCATAAAGTTCATCTTCTTTTACATTAAGTTGAACTGAAAAATGTTTTTCTCCTACTGGTATAGTAAGTTGGTTATTTTGTATGCCTATTTCACTAGCATCGATAGAAGTTGTACCCAACATCAGCATAGCTATTAAACATGTCCCTAACTGCCTCTTCATCTTTCCCCCCCCTATAGTCTTTAAATAGAAGCTACTTTAAGAAAATTTAAAGTAGCTTCTAGGATTATGATTTATTTATCTGTTCTTTTAGCTGAAATTGCAATAAGGTCTGATAAGTCAATGATGTTATCTCCATTTACATCACACTTCTTAGCTTTACTCCAATTATCACTTGTGCTATCTATCATATAGTACTTCATTGCAATAGAAAGATCTTCAAGTGTTACTTTTCCATCACCATTAATATCAGTACCTGCTGGTTTGCCTGTTGCTTCATTATCTGATGAAGTACCTATAACAGTATGAAGTTTTGTCTTATCATCCTCATGAATAGATACAACCTTTACAGTTTCAAGCTCAACCTTAACTTTTTCACCCTCTTCAATAGATTTACTTGTTTTAAAGTCAAATGAAATAACTGGTGTAGATTCGATTAAGTCGCGGATATCTATTGTACCAAATGTGATTTTGATTTGACCTGGTTTATTGGTCGTTTGGATTTTAACACCTGTTGGTAAGTCTAATGGTGCATTTGTAATTGTAAGTTGTTTTGGATCATATGTTAATCCTATTTCATACATATTAACATCTTCTAAGTTAGCAAGGTTAACTGTATAGCTTACACGATTTTCTACACCTGCTTGGATTTTACCTTCCATTGTTAAAGTTGCTACTGGTGCAGCAAGACCTTCTTCTTGAACCAAAACATGAATAGATGCTTTAAGCCCTTCTGGGTTAGTTACACTTCTACTTAAGTTAAGTTCACCACTTAATGTATAAGTACCTGCTTTGTTACCATCATAACCTGTAGTATCCCATGCGACTGGAACTTCTACCTCCGTATCATTTTCAAGAACTACAGTTACTTGTTCTGGTAAGTTAAGCGCACTAGCAACTGTACCGTATTCTACAGTTACATCTTGTGGGTTTATAATAGATTTAATATTCATTTCATTTTCTGTTTCTGACTCTACTGTAAGTGTTAATTTTACTTGTTTATCATAATTTTTCACTGTACCTAAGAATTCAAACACACCTACCTCAGTTGTATCTACTACTTTATCCCACATTACAGGCAATTCTTCTATAGATAGGTCAGCCATTGTAGCTGTCACTGTTTCTGGGAGTGTATAAGCTTCAAATTGTTTTACAGTTGCTACTACATCTTCAACTTGTTTTACTTTTACTTCAAGTACAATGTCTTGCTCAATCACTTGGAATGGTTCAGTAATTTCAATGGTGTATTCTTTTGTATCTGGTACATAAGTTTCACCAGGGATATGGTTAAATTTAAGAGTATAAATACCTGGTAGTAAATCTTTGCTTACTCCAACACCTGCATTATCTGTACCAATTGTACCTACTAGTTCACCCTCTTTATAGACATCATAAAGTGCGCTTTGCATTGCGTGACCATTTGTACTTGTTACATTAATTTGAATCTTACCTGTTGTAGCAATTTCTTTCTTATAGTTGTATGCAGCATTGAACCTTGTTGTTCTTAGACCTTCATGTTGTACTTCAAGGTTAATAGAACCTCCATCACGGTTAAATAAAATACGTTCTAATACTGCCGTTGTTGAACCTTCAGCTACAGGTATACTTGATTTTTTCGCTACCATATCATCTTCTGACTCATAGTAGTTAACAATCGTACCTGGTTCTAATCCATGAATTTCAACATTAGCATAGTAATTACCAGATGTTTCTCCTTTAATGATTTCATAGTCTGTAATCTTTAGCTCTGTTGGAATTGCTACTGCATCGCCTACTTCACTATCATAAGCTACACTCATTCTAGCACTTTCACCTTTATCAGTTTCCTGAGTTGTATAGTAAATACGACCTGCATCTACACCTAAATCTAAGTTTTCAAAACGTACAACACCTGTTCCATTCGCTACTGCTTCTGCAATGGCTTCTGCACTATCAATACTACTATAAAGTCGTACTGTATGCCCTTCTTTTACACGGCTAAATATAACAGAATCAATAGCACCTTCTTTATTAATTGCTTTTACAAAGTGCATTGGATGTGGTTGTGATTGTTCTTGACCTGCTTCTTCATAGAGTTCAAATTCATAAATGCGAATTGCTCCCCAAGGTGAACTTCCTGAGTTGCGTATATTTAATCTAAAACGTTGACCTACTACAGGTTCAGCTAAGCTTCTATCTGTTACTGCAGCAGTGTTATTGTTTACAACATCTACATTTTTCCAAGCTCCAGTTACTTCATCATACACTTGTAAATCAAAAGCAACAGTATTCATATTCGAAGCTTCTCCACCTGCTTCAGCATGTTTAACAACCCAACGTTGAATGCTCATTACTTCTCCAAGATTGATTTCTAACCATCCTGTACGTGCATTAGTATCACACCACTTACTGTTATTTTCTACCGTACCATCTACTGCCTTCATAGCTGGTTCACCCGTATTTGCATTACTTGCTTTAACAGGTTTATTAAGGGCTAAGTTAATAGGTTTTTCTGTAATTGGTTTTTCTGTATCACCTACAGCTAATTGCCAATCAATTGCAACTGTTGCTGTTTCTCCTCTATTGTAGTTCTTATCTACTGAAACAACCTCAAAGGTCGAAACTTTTTCTTCACCATCTCTTTCAAATGGTGAAATGTAATAAGCATTATTATGAGACATACCTATATATTCTCTGTCTCCATTTTCATGAACACGATAAACTTCATAAGCATATAAGTCTTCATCTTGTACAGTATTCCAGTAAATACGTGCTTCTGCATTGTATGCATCATGGAACATCACTTCATCTAGAGTTACTTTATCTGTTGCAGCTACTGTATCCACTTTTGTATCTTGCATTGCAAAACGTCCAAGATTTAAAGTATAGTCCTTAACATCGGTTTCAGATGCTATACGAATAGAGATACCTTTAATGATTTGCCCTTCATATTCTTTTAAAGAAACCGTATCCGTATTCCATGTACCTGCTTTACCTGCTTCAAGGTCAATAAACGTGAAATTTTTTTCATCATATGTATCACCAAAACAAAGGCCAAGTTGTACTTTTACATCTGTACTAGATGGTTTGTACGTTACAGCAAAATCAGGTGTACTACTTGTTACTGGTAGATCAGTACTAAAGAGTTTAACATGGTTTGGTGCTGCAGCATCTAAATTACCTGTAAACTTAACAGAGTTACCACCTTCATAAGCATCTTTAAAGTCAAAGTCTGCTGCAAGTTTAGAGCCTGTAGACTCAACCATCCATCTCCATGTTGGTAAGTAGTCTTGGTTAGAACGATTATTCCATTCACGCTCTCTAGATACTTCCCCTTCGATAGAGTAGGTATAGCCATGACCTGTGTTAAAGTTGGTTACAAATGGTGTTTGATTGATGGCAGACTTATCTGCTACATAGTTTGCAAGCCCTACCCAACTTTGTGATGTATCTGTATTTGCTGGATCACCTGTACGACCTACCCAAAAAATTTGGTCATGTTTGTAAAAATCTTCTACGTCTTTAGCCATAGATAATGTAGAGTTTGGACAGTACATTGCAAGTGATGTACGAAGTTTACCATTTTCATCTAATAAGGCACCTACATTAAAGTACTTATTATAAGATTCTTCTTGAACATTTAAACCGGAGAATACATCAAACGGACTTCTACCTAATTTATTTGCAGTGGCAACCGTTACATCCGTTTTTGACTTATTCCAATTATAGTTAAGGAAGAAATCATCCATAACTTTTTTACCATTGTAATCAAAATACATAGAATTGCTATCTGTTAATGAATCATAGTAAGTAACATTACCAGAACTATTCATACAGTCATACCAGCTTAAATAAATATCTGGTTTCTTCTCTCTCATATAAAGCATCATATCTACAAGATTTTGTGCATCTTGTGAATTACATCCATAAGACTCTTGATTGATAAACCAACCATCAAAGCCATAGAATTCCATCATCTCTAGCATTTTATCTGCAACTGGAAAATTTCCATTTTCATCTTTTTGGCAGAAGGCACGAACTTCATCAACATACCCTGCTCCACTTCCCCAAGGGAAACCAACAGTTGCTACAACAGGTACCCCATTTTTATGTGCTGAATCAATAACATCTGGTGAAGGAATTGCAAAAATCCCTTCTTTACGTCCAGCCCAGTAAATATAACTATCTATATATTGCCAATATGAGAAGATATAGTTCATCGCAATGTCACCACCTTGTGTAGGTGCATTGTTACTATCTGCATTTGTTAAAGCACAGTTGGTGATTTTTGCATCTGGATTAGCATTTGGATTAACTACGTCTCCCATAAAACGATCTTGAAGTGGTACAACAGAACGTGCATATCTTGCATCTGGGTCACTTGCAGGTGACCAAGCTAGCATATCTGCTACACTGTAACCATCTGCTAATGGTTGAAGAGATGTACGTTCTTCATACTGGTCATTCGTATAAGGCATGATAATCTGTACATCCTCATTTGGTGTTTGAGCTGATACTAAAATAGGTGAAAATGTCATTGATGTAACACATAATGCTGCTACTATGTAACCTAGTTTTCTTTTAATAAGACGACTCATTTATTTTCCCCTTTCTTAACCCTAAAAATTAATAGGTACATGTAAATAATGCAACAGAAACACTTTTACACTTTTATGGAATTTTTTTCCATTTATATTTTTACTATACCTCTTCTATAGTCATTATGCAATACTTTTTTAATGTTTTTTTATAATTTCATGTTAAATTAGTACATAACCTTATGACTCATATAGCTTTTAACTATTTTTCCTTTAGTTTCATTTTATTTTTATTTTGTATCTATTTGTTTTACATCCTAGTTATATTGTAAACAAAACATCTTTCTTTTTATAAGTATATCGATATAACGTTATATTGATATACTTATAAAAAAGGCACTACTCCCCATATCCTTAATTGATAAGATACAAGAACTAGTGCTTTAAACTTTTCAAAAAAATCATTACATATTTACCTATTAGCTATTTTTTTTGCTTCTACTTCTGATAAAGGTTTAGAGAAAAGATAGCCTTGTATTCCCTCCACATTCATATTCTTTAGAATCTCTAACTGGGCTTCATATTCTACACCTTCAGCAATAACATCTAATTGAAGGTGATGGGCAATATCAATAATTAGCTTTACTAATTTTGCATGCTCATCCTTTGTATGAATATGCTCAACAAAATCCTTATCTATTTTTAGCTCTGATAAAGGAAGTCTAAATAAGTAATTTAAAGATGAATACTCCATCCCAAAATCATCAATAGCAATCTTTATACCCATTTCCTTTAAAATATGAAGTTTTTCCATATTTTTTTCTGTATTCTCTAATAATACTGTTTCTGTAATTTCTATACCTATCATTTCAGGCTTAATCTGCAAATCATACATTAATTCTCTTAATCTATCTACAAATCCTTCTGCCATAATTTGAACACACGAAATATTCATCCAAATTACAAGATTATTCTTCGAATCATGATTAATCACTTTTGCAAATTTCATAGCTTGCTGCATCACGTACTCACCAACCTGAGTAATGATTGTACTAGCTTCTAGTAATTTAATAATTTCTAGTATAGGTATATCTCTATATACGTCATTGTTCCATCTCATTAAGGCTTCAAATCCTATAAGCTTTTTGTCTGTTGTATATTGTGGTTGATAATAGAGTACAATCTCATTTTTTAATAGTGCCTGCTCTAAAGCGTGTTGAATTTGAATATTAAATTGCTGTTTTATCTCTAACTCTGTCGTATAAAACACATATTGTCCCTTTCCACCTTCTTTTGCTTGATAAAGGGCCATATCTCCTCTAGATAAAATATTCTCTAGGGTATCTTTTTTTATATTTCCTGTCACAATTCCAATACTTGCTGATACAACAAATTTTATATCATCTTTTGTAAAAATCGTTCTTATAGCTTCTAAAATTTCATCTGCTTTTAGTTCTAGCCATTTTTCTGAAATACCCCCTTCCCATACAACAACAAATTCATCTCCACCTACTCGTGATACATACGCATCCAAGCACACTTCTTGAAGTTTTTGAGCAATAAGTTGTAAACCTCTATCACCATAATAATGTCCATAAATATCATTGAGTTGCTTAAAGTTATCTAAATCAATAAACATCATGGCTATTTCTTCTTTGTTTCCTTGTATTATCTGCTCAATAAATTGATATAATCCCCTCCTATTCCCTATATCCGTCAAATAATCACAATAAGCCAATTTTTCTATCTGAGACTGTGCTACCCTTTGATCCGTTATGTCTCTTGCTACACCTACTGTCCCTATCACTTCACCATCTTCAGCTTGTACAGGTGCTTTATAAATATTGAAATAGCGTCTACCTTTTCTCCCTGGTATACACTCTTCAAAAACAATACTTTTAAGTTTCTCCATTACTTCTTGATCATAAATTCTACATTGCTTACCTATATTGCCATCCCAAACATAAAAGTCCCCTCTTCCCTCTATTTCATCTTCTGTCTTTCCACAATGCTCAATAAATGCTTGGTTCACCTTAATATAGTTACTATCCTTATCTTTAAACCAAGACATATATGGAATATTATTTAGTAAGGCATTAAAGAGAATATCCTTTTGTTTCCATCTTTTAATTGCACTAATATGTTCTATATAAGTACGTAATACCAAGGACATATGTTGTTTAGCAAAAGCTTTAGGTTGATATCCTGTTACACCCAATACTTCTAATACCTGCTTATACGTCTCCCATCCCTCTTCAACTAATACAACAATAGGTACTGTTAATGGTATACCTCTTTGCCGTATCTGCTCAACATATTCTAATGTTTGTGTGTTATTCTCACCATCTACAACAATCATATCTGCTGTCTCATAGACTTCTAAGCTCCTAATAGGTTTGCTTACTACTGTTATTTTCAATTTAATTTTTTCTATTACATATAGTTCTTCTACTTGCAATGTCTGATCCTTTGTAAAAATCAGAACATGAATACGCACTTGGTACATAAAATTTCACCTACTTTTGACTTCCGAATTAATTTTAGGATTTGTAGGTTTATAAATACTATTCCTTCACATATCAATTTTAGTATAAAATAATACATCTTCCTTTTTATCTATACATTGTAGATAATCATAAATTCTAATTGCATTCATCAATTCTATAAATACAATCATCATACTAAACATACAATTATTAAATATTCTATTGTATTAATCCCTGTTTATTCAGTTAATATCTTGCTTTAATTAAAGTAGTATGCTTCATAACAATCTTCTCGTACATCTATTATTTTTAATAATATGGCAAAAATAAAAGCGTAACCTCCTATCTATTTAAGAGATTACGCTTTTATGGATTCATTATTTATTCAGTAAGTTATGATAAACTTTAGTCATTCTTCCGTAAGCTTCTTCAAGCAAAGCTCTTGGACTAGCAATATTCATTCTAATATATCCTTTTCCTGCTTCACCAAAGTTGGTTCCCATATAGACAGATACATTCGCTTCTTCTAAAAACCATTTTTCAAGTGTTTCACCACTACACCCTACATCCTTATAATCTATCCAAAGTAAATAGGTTCCTTCCCTTGGTAAAATTGTAAATTTAGGCATATGTGCTTTAAAATAGGTTCTTGTAAATGCTTCATTTTCATCAATATACTGAAGCATTTCTTCATACCAGTCATCACATTTCGTATAAGCTACTTCAACTGCTGTCGCTGCAAAAATATTAGGGTTATGCATCCCTAAACGATCAATATAATTTTGTATTTTTTCTCTTAATTCTAAATTTGGAATTATCATATAAGAGATAATCACACCTGGAATATTAAACGTTTTAGTTAAAGAAGTGGCTACAACCAGTCTCTCTAATACTTCACTTGATAAACTAAGAGCGGAAGTAAACTTGTAACCTTTGGCTAAAATATCGCTATGTATTTCATCTACAAATAGTACAAGGTTATGTTGTACACAAAATGCTCCTATTTGTTCTAATTCATCTTTTGTCCATACACGTCCCACAGGATTATGAGGACTACATACGATTAGCATTTGGGTCTTATCTGTCACTTTTTGTTCTAAGGCTTCAAAGTCTATTTTATAACCTTGTTCTGTTAGAATAAGTTGACTTTCTACAGCAATACGTTCATTTTTAATAATTGCTTGATAAAGAGGACTATATGCAGGTGAATGAATCATGACTTCAGATCCTTTATCTGTTAACGCTTCCACACTTATACTTGATGCCACATTAATTCTAGGGCAAAATACAATCCATTCTTTTGGCACCTCTAACTTATATTGTCTATTCATCCATCGTCTAATAGCATTATAAAAGCCCTCATCCAAATCACTATATCCAAATATGCCATGTTCTACAATTTCTTTAAAGTGTTCTCTTATGGGTAAAGGTGACTGAAAGTCCATATCTGCTACACCTAGATGAATCATATTAGCTTTTTGGTATTTTTTATCCATAGTATCCCATCTGGCACAATTGGTGCCTCTACGATTTAAGATAGTTTCAAAGTATGCTCTATTCTCTGTCATTCCATTCACTTCCTCATCTTAGAGATTTTGATTTAAAGATACATAGTCATCATAGTACTCACTGTTTTTATTGATCTTAGCAATTCCAATACCTGTAAATCCATAAATAGTTGCAAAGATAATACCTGTATAGCAAATAATTGCCCATGGTAAATACTCTAAAGTAGGTACGCCTAAAGTGGTTGCCATATAGACACCTGCAGCTGTCCATGGTGTAATTGGCTCAATAACTGTTGCTGCATCTTCTAATGTACGAGATAAGTTCTTAGGTTCTAAACCTCTTTTTACATAAGTATCTTTGAACATTTCACCCGGTACTAAGATAGAAAGCTGACCATTTGATGTTACAAATACCGCTGTAATGCAAGCTGTAATGGTTGAAACAATAAGTCCACCTGTACTCTTTACACCTTTCATGAGACGTTCAAGAACAATATTTAATGAACCTGTTACAGCTAATGTACCTGCAAAACCATATGCACAAAATGCAATCAGTACAGTATTTAACATAGAAGTCATACCACCACGTTGAAGTAGTCTTGGAATATCAGGAATTAAACTATCTGCACTGAAACCAGCTACACTTACCATACTTAAGTCAAAACCACTAATAGCAGCTTGGAAGCTTTGTTGCAAACTAAAGTTTTGGAAGATCACTGCACTCAATACTGCAACAACACTTGATAATAACATTACTGGAATCGTTGGTTTTTTGCGAATTGAACCATACAAAACAATAAGAGGAGGTAAAATCACTAAAGGATTAAAGTTAAAAATACTTTCTAAAGTTGTTAAAATTGTGGTTACTTTTTCTGGTGTACCTACATTGGCTACATCTCCACCCATTGTAAATCCTACAATGGTATAAACAATACAGCAAATAATAAATCCAGGCCCTGTTGTATAAAGCATATGACCAATATGATCATAGAGTTTTGAACCTGCTGCAATTGGAGCTAAGTTTGTTGTATCTGATAAAGGTGACATTTTATCTCCGAAATAAGCACCTGAAACAACTGCACCAGCTACGATTGGTAAGGAAACATCCATGCCGGCTGCAACACCCATAAGTGCCACACCAATTGTACCAGCTGATCCCCAAGATGTACCTGTACAAACAGATACAAAGGCTGTTACTAAGAATGCTGTTACAACAATAAACTGTGGGCTGATAATTTTAAGACCATAGTAGATCATCATTGGAATCGTTCCACCAATCATCCATGTGCCTATCATAAGCCCTACAATAATCAAAATAAAGATAGCTGGCATAGTTTTAGATAACTTTCCTACAATAGAATCCATAATATCATTCCAATTATAACCTAAGTAAATAGCGATGATGCCTGCTACTGCCGCTGATACTAACATTAAAATCTCTGGACTAAGTCCCATTACACCATACCCTACACCAAGTAATAAAATCATTGTAACAATTGGTAAGACTGCTAAGAAAAAAGTAGTTTCCTTTTTAACACGTTTGCGTTCTTGTTTCATAACTTTCATCTCCCTAGATTATCTGTTATTTTTCTCTTACTGCAATGACTTCTACTTCACATAATGCATTTTTAGGTAATGCTTTTACTGCTACACATGATCTTGCTGGTTTACCAATGAAATATTTTTCATAGACTTTATTAAAAGTAGCAAAATCCTCCATGTTTTGCAAAAAACAAGTTGTTTTGACAACATGGCTAAGCGTAGTTCCTGCTTCTCTTAATACAGCTTCAACATTTTTCATAACTTGCTCAGCTTGTCCTTCAATGTCACATTCCACCATTTTCCCTGTTATTGGATCAATTGGAATTTGACCCGAACTAAAAATAAGTTCATTCCAAATCATACCTTGAGAATAAGGTCCTATGGCTTTTGGAGCATGTATTGTATTGACAATTTCCACTATGAACAACCTCCTTTTATTCATACTATTGTTATATTTGTATAATACCAATAAAAAAAAGTTTAGTCAATGAATTTTTTTAATATTTTATACTTGTTTTAATTTAATTAAATAGTATAATAAAAACATACCATTCTAGGAGGAGACAACATGATAAATGAACCATATGTCGTTTTAACAGCAGGAGATCATTCTATTTTAGAATCCTATAAACATATGCTGTCTGGTTTAGGAGAATATTTAGGAATAGGCTATGAAGTCATCTTACACAGCTTAGAGAACTTAGACCACTCAGTTATCAAAATTGTAAATGGCCATTATTCTGGTAGAAAAGAAGGTGCACCCATTACTGACTTTGCCCTTTCCATGCTCAAAAAAATTCAAGAGAACAAAGATTATTCACCTATTATCTATTTAAATAAAGATAAAAAAGGTACCGTTCTCAAATCTACCACTATCCCCATTGTAGGTGAAAAAAAGAAAATCATTGGCCTTGTGTGTATTAATTTTTACACCGACGTTCCCCTTTATAACTTATTGAGTAGCTTTATGACGATCGATAACTATACAAACCCAGAACCTATTTATCAGGAAACCTTCTCTGAAAATATTGATGATGTTATTGTCTCTGCTCTTACTGTAGCCAAAGAAGAAGTTTACAATGATTACAACATCACTTCTCAAAATAAAAACAAGGAAATCATCGTTCTACTTTATGAAAAAGGTATCTTTAATATTAAAGATGCTGTCATTAAAGTAGCTGAACTGCTCAATATTTCTAAAAATACCGTTTATATGCATTTAAGGAATATTAAATCTTCATAGAAAAAAGGCTCTTTAAGACATATGTCCTAAGGAGCCTTTTTTCTATGAAATCTCAGTCTATCTCTTAAAGTACATCCAATTCTTTTACAATCCATTCTAGACGATTTATAATATCTAATTTCTGTGTACATAATTTTTCGCACTTACCACATTTAATACAGTCTTTAGCACCTGGCATATCTGATTTAATCACACCCCAGTTTTTGTTATCTTGGTATTTTGCACGTGCTTCATCTAATCCTTTTAAAATATAGCTATTATAGATCTCCATATAGACAGGAATATTAATACCTTTTGGGCAGTGTTTACAGTATTGACAAGTTGTACAAAAACCGTTCATTTCTTCTCTTAACTGTCCCTTTATAGCATCTATTTGATCCTTCCCAAAGACTTCCACCTTTTGCATGGCTTCAATATTATGCTTCACTTCTTCTTTACTACCCATACCAGAAAGAACAACTGAAATACTCTCATGAGCTGCATTAAATCTAAGCGCTGCTTGAATAGTTGATTCACTTACATCTTGTTTAAGGAAAGAGAAATAATCTTGGTTTTGTGGAATTAATCCTCCCCCTAAAGGATTCATTGTCACTACACCGAGACCATGTTTATAAGCTGCTTCTATCCCTTCTTGACGATAAGGGAAATTAACTGCATTATACCCAAGTGTCACACCTTCAAAAAGTCCATCTTCAACCATCATGCGTATTTCTTCCCCACTAGCATGAGTTGAGAAAACTAAGTGCTCAATAAGTCCTTCTTCTTTTGCCTTTAATGCTCCCCAATAAGGTCCATCCTTTGCTATGACACGTTTATATTGTTCATAAGTTAAAATACACCACATATTATAGAAGTTAATCTTTTCAAGTCCCATACGTTTTAGTGAGGTTTCTAATCGACGTCTTACATCATCAGCTGTAGGATCTGAGCCAATACTACTTTTTGTAGACACATAAAAATCTTTAGGCATCGCTTTAAAGGCTTCACCAAAAATAATTTCACTTCGATCCTGACAATAATTAGGTGCTGTATCAAAATAATTGATACCAAGCTCATTGGCATAACGTACAATTTCAGCACCTTCTTCTATAGAACAATCATCTCTAAAACGCATGCCTCCAAAGCCTATTGCTGATACCATTTTTCCCGTTTTCCCATAAGGTTTATAAATCATATTGAGTCCCCTTCTCTATTCTATAGTTTAAAATATTATATTCTATATTATAAAATACATTTTAATCCTTGTATATGTTTATATCATATTCCTCTCCTATACTCATACATTTAATCCAATCAATTATTATAGGCCTAAAAATAATCTAAAAACATAGTTAATTATTATTTAATCACTTATAAAAAGATATTCTGTAAAAAAATAAAAAAATCGCTACATAATCTAAATTGATAGTAGCGATTTCTATTTTATATTAAGTCTTTATATTATTTACCGGATGAACCTAACATGCCTGTTCCACGTTCAGATTCAAATTTAAGAAGTTCTTCATAGCTAATCTCTTCTGTTCTAAGCTTTGGTACTTCTACTAAAATACATTGGCTCATTCCTTTTTCATAAGGATAGATAATCGCATCTTTAAAGGTTTCTTGATCCCCCTCATACCCTTCTTTAAGGATTACAACGGGTACTGGATTATGGTTAGTGAGTGGTACAAACCATTCTCCTCTATAACCTGAGTCAATAACGCCTGCGCGTTGTCCTATTCCTTTGCTCCCATTAGAACCACGTTCTTTTAAGATAGCTACATAATCTGCTGAAAAAGCTGATGCCAAGCCTGTTGGGATCATTTTTGTTTCATGTGGTTCAATAATCATATAGTCTTCTTCAAAACATGCATAGATATCAAATGCACCATCTTCTTCTCGTTTTGTTGGGATAATAGCTTGTTCTTTCACTTTTGCAAAATAAATAATACGGTTATTCATCTATCTTCTCCACCTGCTTCTTTCTTTTGTGTCTTTCTATTCTATGTCTAAAAGTACCTTTTTTCCTTGTACTAATGAAGCCTTTACATCAATAATTGTCTGATTACTACTTCCTCTAAACTTAAGTTTAATATCCTTCAAGCTTTCAATAAAAGGTCCATCCACAAGTACATCGCACCATTCTAAGAGTCGACGTTTCTTTTCATCCTTTAAAATAGCTTCAAAAGTATAACCTGAATACACCCAAATAGTTTGATTGGTTTCTGTTTTGATACGCTTAAAAAGGTTATATAAATCTTCATCCTGTGTTTGTTCCATAGGCTCACCACCTAAGATTGTTACACCATGAACATTTGCATCTTTTACATAGCTCATAAAAGTGTCTTCTGCTGTTTGATCCCAAATCTTACCATAGTCAAAAGCTTGATAATCTTGGTTAAAGCAATTCGGACATCTATGGGTACAACCTGATACAAACAACGTTGTACGTATTCCTATGCCATTGGCAATATCAAATTTACGCATTTGAGCATAATGCATAACAGACACCTCACTTTATATTTTATGAATGAAAGGCCTAGAAACTCTAGGCCTTTCTCCTATCTTATAAGGTGTGTACTTATCGATTATAAGTGAAGTACACGACTTTTTATTTCTTGCGTTTTACCTTTATTCCAATAATTATCTCCAAGATACCCACAGGTTCTACGAATAACATTCATCTTGTTTTGATCTTTATTGTGACAACTTGGACATTCCCATTCTAAATCATCATTTATTGTAATTTCACCTTCGAAACCACATACATGACAACAGTCTGACTTTGTATTAAATTCAGCATATTGAATGTTATGATAAATATAAGTTACGAGTTGTCTTAAGGCCTCTAAGTTATGATTCATATTAGGGATTTCAATATATGAAATACATCCACCAGTTGAAATAGGTTGGAATTGACTTTCAAACTTTAATTTGCTGAAAGCATCAATATTTTCTCTTACATCCACATGGTAACTATTTGTATAGTAACCTTTATCTGTAATATCTTCAATTTCACCAAATTTTGCTTTATCAATACGTGCAAAACGATAACATAAAGATTCTGCTGGACTTCCGTATAAACCAAATCCAAGTCCTGTCTCATCTTTCCAACGTTTCGTTGTATCATTTAATTTATGCATTACTTCTAGTGCAAAGGCTTCACCTTCTGGCTCAATATGAGAGACACCTTTCATTAGTTTTGTTAGCTCATAAAGACCTATGTAGCCTAAAGAAATGGTTGAATAGCCATCCATTAAAAGTGGGTCAATGACTTCTCCTTGTTCAAGTCGTGCAATGGCACCATGTTGCCAGTGGATTGGAGATGCATCTGATAATGTACCTTTTAAAGCATTGTGTCTACACATAAGTGCTTCAAAACATAAATCTAAGCGATTTTCCAGTAGCTGCCAGAATTTATCCATATCTCCATCTGCAACAATACCAATTTGTGGTAAATTTAAGCTTACAACTCCTTGGTTGAATCTACCTTCAAATTTATATTCTCCTTCACTATCTTTCCATGGTGAAAGGAAGCTTCTACATCCCATACATGAGAAAACATTACCTTCGTAAATCTTACTCATTTCTTTGGCTGAGATATAATCTGGATATAAACGTTTTGCACTACATTTAACAGCTGTCTCTGTTACATAATCATATTTACCACCTTCAAGGTCATTATGCTCATGAAGCACGTAGATTAATTTTGGGAAAGCTGGTGTTGTATAAATACCTTTTTCGTTTTTGATACCTTGTAAACGTTGCTTTAAGATTTCTTCTACAATTAGGGCAACTTCATCTACATAAGGATCTTCTTCTTCAATATTTAAGAATAATGTTACAAATGGACTCTGACCATTTGTGGTCATTAATGTATTGATTTGGTATTGGATAGTTTGAACACCTGATTCAAGCTCTTTTCTTGTTAAGCGCATCACTGCATCTTCAAGCTGTTTTGGGTCTTCAATTGTTCCTTCAAGTAGTCTGTAGTACTTATCTTTACTACGTCTTAGGTATTTACCTAGATGTCTGACATCTACAGATTGTCCACCATATTGACTGCTTGCAACTTGTGCAATAATCTGTGTCATAACAGTACATGCAACTTGGAAGCTTTTTGGACTTTCAATCATACGTTTATTAATCACTGTACCATTATCTAACATATCTTTGATGTTGATTAGACAACAGTTAAAGATTGATTGCATGAAATAGTCCATGTCATGGAAATGGAGAACCCCTTCATCATGAGCTTGTACAATACGTGCTGGTAATTTTTTTCTTCTTGAAATATCTTTTGATACTTCCCCTGCGATAAGGTCACGTTGTGTCGAAGCCATCATGGCATTCTTATTAGAATTTTCATTCATGACTTCTTCATTCGTTAAGTTAATGAGACCCATAATACTTTGGTCTGTTGTATTGGTTTCGCGCTTAAAGGATTGTATTGCACGGTAACTTTCATAAGCTTTTGCAGTTAATTCATGACCATTTTCAATAAGTTTCAAATAAACATACGTTTCTATTTGAAAAATTGTAGGTTTCACTTGTGACTTAGCAAAAAAGCTTTCAATTTCATCGGCAATCTTTTTGGCAATCTTTTCGTCTACAATACCACTTCCATACTTCATCGCTTTCATAATGGCATTGTAAATTTTTGTCTCGTCAAATTGGACTTCTTGTCCGTCTCGCTTAATAACTTGCATAAACCTCTCCCTCACAATCCCTTATAATATATAGGATTTAATATTAAACCCCAGTAAAATTCTAGCGTCTTATATAATGTCATTCTTAATTAATATTTATTCTTATATATGGATGACTGCTTAAAAAATATATCATTTTTGAGACGGTTTGTCTAATCCTTTTCTTTCCAAAATTTCCTAAAAAACTACATTGAAAAAGCCGAAACATTTGCCATTCTTAGGATGTTTCGGCTTAAAAATTTTTTTAATATTTTTGTCTTAAACCATTGGTTGATTATTGTCAAAAGCTTCTGTACGACTATGAATTCTCTTTGTATAATCAATGATTTTACGATTATATTCTTGTTCCATAAGTGGTGATGTTAATAAGAAATCTGCTGTAGATTGGTTTGTTGCTACAGGGATATCATAAAGGGCTGCAATACGAAGTAATGCTTTTACATCCGGATCATGTGGTTGTGATGAAAGTGGATCCCAGAAGAAGATCATAAAATCAATAGCACCTTCTACAATACGTGCTCCAATTTGTTGGTCCCCACCAAGTGGTCCACTATTAAAAGCTGTAATTGGAAGTTCTGTTTCATTTGCTAAAAGTTTAGCTGTTGTACCTGTTCCACATAAGAAATGTTTTGAAAGTTTATCTTTATTTACTTTTACCCACTCGATAATATCTCTTTTACGGCCATCATGTGCCACAAGTGCAATACGTTTTTGTTTGTTCATAGGCACAATGGTAAAGTCATTTGGTTGATTTGACATATATTCCTCCTAAGTCATTTTATTCTTTTTCTGTCTTCACTTGTATTATAAAGCATACCTAATGGTCTTGCCTATACTTTTTGAACTCTTCTTCAATTTCTTCAATTAGAAAACTCATAGGTTTGCTATTATTATAACTTAAATAAAGCTTTTTACGTGCTCTTGTCATCCCTACATAAAACAGTCTTTTTTCTTCTTCTACATAACCTTCTTGTACACTTCTTGAAGATGGGAACACCCCTTCATTACACCCTGCCATAAAGACATAGTCAAACTCTAACCCTTTGGCTTGATGCATAGTCATAACAGGGACCTTGCCTTTAAATAGTGCACTCTGCTCCACTTCACTCGCATGTAAAGCCGAAAAAGCTAATAATTTCATGCGATTATCTTCTACACAGAAATCCTCTTGATAAAGTGCTTCAGACATTTTATAGAAATCGCGTAAGTTTGCTAATGCCTCATCATTATAATGTGTCTTATAGCCACAACTATTCATTAAATACGAAATTGCTTCAAAGGTTTTACGCTTTTTAACTTCACCAATTATATTTTGAATCTGCTTTTTATAATTGGCTACATAAGGATAATAGGCCTCTAATTGACTATAGCGTACCTTCTGTGTTTTGATTAATTTTTCTATAAAGTGTGTTAACACCTCACTGGTTGCTAAAATATCTTGCAATGCATTATGATTTGGCTTTGCCTTTGTCTCAATAAGTTTGGAAAGGGTTTCTAACTTATGATTTGGAAGTTTAGGATACATTTTGTGGGCTAAATCCAGGGTATCGTATACCTCTAAATGTTCAATCACTGGCTGTTTATACCTCGCACACATACTTTCAATAATGGATAAGTCATATTTTACATTATGGCCTACTACAACTTTTCCTTCTACGAATTCTCGAAGGAGTCCTAAAGCGCATTTAATCTCCATTCCCTCTGCATCTAACTGTTCATCACTAAAACCATGAACAAAGAAAGAGTCACCTACTGACTTCGTTGGCTTCACCAACACATCTAGCTGCTCCTTGACACCATCTTTCCCATAGCAAATAGCCGCAATTTGGATAATGTCATCGGTTGTTGTATCAAGTCCCGTACTCTCTACATCTAGTACAACCACTTTATTATTTTCAAAACCTTTAATGAGCGCATAATAAGGATCATTATTCTCCGCTAAAAACCAATCATGTAATGACATATAAGCTGATTTTGTTTTCTTAAGCTCCTTAATGAGCCAGTCCTCCATATGTATCACTTGATGCTTGATGACTTTCTCAAGGGCATAACTATTTCTTTGATTCACTGTATAATTAAATACAGCAAGTAGATCCTTGACCTCTGGTCTGCGCATCAGCCTGATATCTTCAACCTTAATACAAGGAATC
Source organism: Niameybacter massiliensis (assembly GCF_001282685.1). GTDB lineage: Bacteria > Bacillota > Clostridia > Lachnospirales > Cellulosilyticaceae > Holtiella > Holtiella tumoricola. The sequence continues at coordinate 1,993,600 of NZ_LN875035.1, forward strand.
CCCCTTTGCTCTAAATAACGGTATACATCTTTAGCAAGTCCATTGGTTCTTGTTAAAATAGCAACTTCTTTTTCTCCGCCTGTATAGTGTTGCTTAAGAGACTGCGTAATAAGTTCCATCTCACGCGTCTTGGTTCGTCCACAAAAGACTTCAATAGGTTCTCCTATCTCCTTCACACTTGGCATAGAAAGGGTTGGATAGAGGTTACTATTGCGAATAAAGCCATTAGCTGCTTTTAAAAGAAGCTGTGTACTGCGATAATTCGTTTCAAGAGATATTTCTATAGGTTTAAAATTATTTTTATAATCTTCAATCATTTTATACGGGGCTGAACCACGCCATTCGTAAATAGTTTGATTAAAATCCCCATACAAAGCCACATGATTCTCTTGTGCTAAAATTTTAATAATATTATACTCGCGAATACTCGTATCTTGCATTTCATCCACTTGAATATAAGGATAACGCTTTTGCCACTTCGTCCGGATATCTGAGTCTTCTAAGAGATACGTCGCTTCTAAAATTAAGTCTGTAAAATCCACACAGTTATTATCTCTTAAATATCGCTCATAATTGCCTAATAGTTTCAAGCCATATTGACGTATAAAAGGATCTCTTGGCTTATGAATAGCAATGTAGTCCTTCACTACATAAGCATCCTCATGACGATGTGCTGGTTCTACCTGTAACCTGTGCTTTTTCACATTTTCAAGAAAAGTGGTCAATGTATTAACTTTTTTCCATTCTTCCGTTGTGAGGGCAAATACGATACGCCTAATGATGTCTTCCGTATCACTTTCATCAATAATGGTACATGGAAAAGCAAATCTAGCATTTTGTTTTTCTTGGTTGATCAAATAGTAGCAGAAGGAATGAAAGGTCTTAATCGTAAGTTGTCTACTACTTGCCTTATCATAAAGTGAAATACGCTGCTCCATTTCTTTTGCTGCTTTATTGGTAAAGGTAAGACACAAAATAGATGAAGGTGCTACACCCTGTTGCAATAAATAGGCTGTACGCATGGCAATGACTTTTGTTTTACCTGTACCAGCAGGTGCCAGTACTAATAAGGCATCTTTTATATTTTGCACAACCTTCTGTTGGGTATCATTAAGTGTTTTCCAATCTGCTTCAAACATGTTTGGCCTCCTTTCTTGTACCCTTATTATAGAGCCATTTTCCTTTAAAGTATAGTCTAGGTAGCGTTGCATCCATGCCTTTTTCATAGTATCATAGGAGTACTTAAACGAAGGAGCGATTTATACAAATGGAAAAAGTGATTCAGTTAATTGAAACGTCCTTACAAGAAGGACACTTTATAGATGCCATCTGGAGTAATCCACGTGTGAAACAAGACCAATATGAAAAAGTTACAGCTAAGTTGATTGAACTTAAAGGTACTATCCTTGTTCAGTGTACCCTTTATAAACAAAATAAAGCCTACCACGAAAATGTAAGCTTTGATCAAATGGGTGATTTTGTTCGTACGAACTGTAACCATTTCAAACAAATTCAACTTTATACAGCGACTGCAGATTATCAAGCCTTAGTGAATAAAAAAGGCGAAGCCAACATGAAGCGTAAAGCACCAACAAAACAGCAAATCGCTACCCTTTCTCATAACCGTCAAAAGCAGTATATCTTAAATACAGATTCCTCTAAAGGATTCTTAATGAAACTGGGTCTAATGAGTGAAGATGGGCAAATTAAACCTTCTAAATACGATAAATATAAACAAATCAATAAGTACTTAGAAACGATTGAAGCCGTAATGCCAAGCCTGGCACAAGACTTTATCCGTATTATTGACTTTGGATGTGGAAAATCTTATTTAACTTTTGCAATGTATCACTATCTTACAGAAATTCAAAATAAACAAGTTGAAATTGTTGGTTTAGACTTAAAAGAAGATGTCATTGCTTTTTGTAACAAACTTGCAGAAGATTTAGGTTATGAACATCTCAAATTCCAAGTAGGTGACATTGGAAAATATACTACAAACCAAGCGATTGATATGGTTGTTTCCCTTCATGCTTGCAATACTGCAACAGATGCTGCCCTTGCAAAAGCTGTTGGTTGGGATGCCAAAGTCATTTTAGCTGTACCTTGTTGTCATCATGAGTGTTATACTCAAATCCATACACCATTACTTGACCCTATCTTAAATCATGGCATCTTAAAAGAAAAAATTGCCTCTTTCATTACAGATGGCATGCGTTCACTTTATTTAGAAGGTATGGGCTACAAAGTTAATGTAATGGAATTTATCGATATGCAACATACACCTAAAAATATCCTCATCAAAGCGATTAAATCTAATACTGCTAACCCTAAAGCACTTGAAACTTATCATGCATTAAGCGAAGGTATGCATCTTGATTTAACCCTCCCACACTTAATTGACAAGAATCATTAATTTTGAAAGGTATGATAAAGATGATAAACATAAATAAAGGCAGTAAAGTCGGTATTGTTTGTTGTTCTAACGGCCAATCTAAGTCCAATAAAGGTAAAATTGCAGTGCTGGAGAAGATTTTAACTGGAGTAGGTCTCATTCCTGTTTTTAGTACATTCATCTACGAAAGAGATGGTGTCTTCAGTGGGTCTGGTATGGAAAGAGCAAAGGCATTGATGGATTTCTATCATGATGATGAAATCAAAGCTATTTTTGATATCTCTGGTGGTGATTTAGCCAATGAAGTACTTCCTTACTTAGACTTTGATTGTATTGCTAAAAGTTCTAAGTACTTTTGGGGCTATAGTGACCTTACTACTATTCTCAATGCTATCTATGCCCAAACAGGTATGCCATCTGTACTCTATCAAGTCAGAAATCTGATCTATGACCATGCCGATACTCAAATTGCTCATTTCTACAGTACACTCTTTGATGGAACCCATGATTTATATGACTTTGACTATACTTTCATTCAAGGTCACACTTTAGAAGGCATCGTATTAGGTGGCAATATCAGATGCTTGCTCAAATTAGCCGGTACACCTTTTTGGCCTGATATGGCAAACAAAGTTTTATTACTTGAAAGCTTTGGTGGGACAGTACCTCAAATGACTACGTACCTTAATCAACTTAAACAAATCGGTGTATTTGATAAAATAAGTGGTATCATACTGGGGACCTTTACTCAAATGGAAGAACAACAATGTGTACCTTCTATTGTAGAACTAGTAAAACACTATACAGGTGAACAATTGCCTATTATTAAAACAAACCAAATAGGACATGGCTCTGACTCAAAAGCTGTGATTATTGGCTCTCAAGTTTATTTTAAAAACTAAAAAGAAGAGGTTACGACATCTACAAACCATGTAGGTTCTTGATATCGTAACCTCTTCTTTTTTCTCTAAATAACGAACTGATTACGTCCTAAGGACTTAGCCTGATACAGCTTCTCATCTGCCTGTTTTAAAATAGTCTCTATTGCATCTACTTTATATAATTCCTCATAATATACACCAGCACTCACCGTTAGATACCTGGCTATTTTAGATGATTTATGTTCAATCCTTAGCTGTGCTAATTTTTCATATAATATTTTTATATTTTGCTCAAATTCATGAATGGGAGCTGCTGAAATAATACAGAACTCTTCACCACCATACCTAAATACGGCATCTTCTATAAAGATCTCTTTTAATACTTGAGCTACTTTCTCCAGTATTTTATCTCCTGCAACATGTCCATAGGTATCATTATATAACTTAAAATAATCAATATCTATTAACATACAGATTAACGCCTGTTCATGATAGTTTTTCACATATTCATACAAGTACTTTTTATTGTAAGTCTTTGTTAAGTAGTCTGTAATACTTTGTTGGTATAGTATGTCATTTAATTTTTTAATTTTTCTATCAGCTAAATGAATGTGTATAGTATTTACTAATATAACCAAAGCAATACTACCTACTATACATACTAAAGCTTTCCATGATAGAATAATCTTTAAACTTTTTTCATTATGTAACTTTTTAATAATCGCTCCTAATTCTGTACCATAATTAAGCGCTTCATTTTTTTCCAGTTCATCTATTTTTTCTTTTCTATAAAGTGTTGTTAATTCACTTTTCCCTAATAAGTCACCAACATAGATAATTCTATCTCTAATTGTATAATATAAATCATCTCGCACACCTCTTGCTTTTATCTTTTCTAATACATCTATATATGCTTCTAATATTAGCCTATCCCCTTCATTTTCGAAAAGTTTCAAATCTAAAACTAATTGCTGTTCCCATAGATCTACATTAGCATACATCTCATCCGGATGAAGATTGTAATATCTTCTTGCTACACCTAATGCTTGCTTTGCAGATTCAATATCTGATTGTAAAATATTAATTTTAGCTCGCAATAAATAAATCCAATTAAGCTCTTTTTGTGCCTCTCGCTCATTTAACCTGCTAGTTAATCCAATAAATTTATCTATCATCTCTTGTGCTAAATCAAATTGATTAATCATAGCATAACAATCGGCCAAATAAGAGAGATAGGTGAGTTCATTTAAAAGACTTACTTCATAATTGCCTTTTAAAAGTTCCTCATAAATAGAAATAGCCTGATTATATTTTCTTTCAACATAGTAAATATCCCCTAGGCTTTTAACACTTGCACCTTTTAATAACTCTAATTCATTTTTTTCACAAATATTTAATGCCATAATAGATTCTTGAATTGCACTTGCATAATCATTTGTTACTAAATAGATAAGTGATAAATAAAGATGATTATAGGCAGTTGTATCTGCAGAGCAATCAATCTTAAACGCTTCTTGCATGAGTTGGATTGCTGCATCCATTTCATTGTTATAGATTACTCTATTTCTCGCATAAGCTTGATACACCTTGGCAACCATATCATTATTAAGCTTTCGGGCAACTTCTATGGCCTCTTCAAATACTTCCTGTGCTCTTTCCTTCTCACCTACCTGCAAGTAACTTTTTATTTGTGAAGTTAACATTAAGACTTGGATAATAGGGTCACTATTTTCTCCTAATTGCCCTGCTACCTTTAGATAAGATTTGCTCTCTTCTAAATTTCCTAAAAGATTTTCTATATATCCTAAGAAAAAATACTGACTTTGTAATATATCAGTACTACTTTTATCAAACTCCAAAGACTGTATATCAACCTTAAACTGTAATAATTCTTCTTGTGTAAGATCATATTCTTGGTTATTTAAAACCAGTTGAGTAAATTCATCTATTGTATTGGTAATGGGGGTATTTCCCTTTTGTATACATATTAATCCACCTAAAAAAATAATAACACCTAAGATGATCATCCTTTTCCAGCTAAATGTCATCGTTACCTCCATTTCTTTATTTATAAATTTTCTATAACATAATTCAATATCCTAGTTAAGAATAATAACAATTTTGATCTCAATAATATATTTACATATTATTACTACTATAGTCTAAAAAAACTCTTTTTGCTTTTTATTGTAATGAAATGATCTTTATATGTTCTGAAATATCTTTCAATATAATAAATCATTAGTTTCAATTTATTTTTTAATCAATTGAATAGGTAAATAAATATTTCTCATTAATTTTCCTTGATTAAAAATATTAAAAAAGCTATGTTCTATAATATATACCTTTTTTTCAAAAACATATTGTTTTTCATAGTTTTGTTGTGCACTACAAATAATACTCGGAATCTTATCTAATGGTTCTAGCGTGTTCATGAGTAAGGCTTGTGGCAGGACCACCTCACATCCACCCTCTTTTTCATCACATAAATGTCCTACTACCATATCTGAAGTATCCTCTCTATTACTATAGATCCACTTTTCACCTACAATTTTCAGCTGAGTGATTCTTCCTACACCTCTATTCGTTTTCTTACTTGGTACCATTTCTTCTATATCATCCATTTTATAATCAAAGGTTGCTTCATTAAATCTAAAAACAATTTGTTCTACATATTTTATGGTATTAGGATTTTTCTTATATTCTTCTAACATCTCCTGAAAATAACAGAGTAATTTTTTAGCATATGTCCAATAATTAATCTTCTGTGTGATTTCCTTAATCTGTTTACCAATAAGACCACTATAATCATCTATATCATTGCATTCAATGAATTTAGGAATGTCTTGAATAGGTACATCTATGGAACGTAAAAATAAAATCACATTAAGTATCTCTATATCTGCAATGGCATAATACTTATATTTATTTTTCTTGTTTTCTTTTGGGCTAAGTATTCCACAACTTTCATAGTGTCTTAAAGTGTCCTTCCCTATACCCATTACTTTACAAACTTGTCCTCTTGTATATCTTGGTTCAAAAAAATATTCTTCTCTATTTAATTCTATCATACACTCACCTTCTCATTTCAAAACACCATCTTGACTATGGGCTAACCCCATAGTTTACATTATACTATAAAGTCACAAGGGAGGTATATGTATGACTAATAAATGTTCAAAAGAAACTTTAATGCGTGACTATCCTGTAAAAAGTACCTTATTAAAACTTGCGGTTCCTTCTATGATTGGTATGCTTGCTTCGGCACTTTATAACTTGGTAGATACAATATTCGTTGGGATGCTTAATAGTACCAATTCTATGGCCGCAGTTTCGGTTTCATTTCCGTTTTTTGTTATTTTAATGGCTATCGGAACAATGATTGGTGTAGGTGCGGCTTCTTGTGTTGGACGCCTATTAGGCGCTAATAAAAAAGCTTTGGCAGACCGTGCAAGTGGATTGGCACTTTTGCTCTGTATTGCTTTCTCCGTAGGTATTATGATTATTGGATTTTTATTTATGAATCAAATTATGACCCTAATGGGTGCTTCACAAGAAGTACTACCTTATGCCAAATCCTATTCTAATTGGTTACTTATTGGAGCCATTTTTACCATCTCCAATTTAGTTTTCAATAGTTTGTTACGTACTGAGGGCGCTTCTAAGATGTCCATGTTTACAATTATCATAGGTGCTGTTGCAAATATTATTTTAGATCCTATTTTTATGTGGAGCTTTGGTCTTGGTCTCGCTGGTGCAGCCATTGCTACTGTCATTAGTCAAGCTATCTCTACAGTATTGATGCTTAGCTTTTATCTTAGAAAAAAATCGCTTATTGTGATTAACCTCAATACATTACTCACGCGTACTCCTGAGGATTTTTCTATTGTAAAGCAAATCTTCTCCATAGGTTTTCCTGTTTTTATGACACAGTTCTTGGCGGCTATTGCTTTTACTGTACTCAATGCAACTGCTGCTGTATTTGGTGCGCCTGCACTAGCTGCAATGGGCATTGTCAATAAAATCTATACCATTATTACACAAATGGTAGGCGGTTATACCAATGCCTTCTTACCTTTTGCTTCCTATAACATAGGTGCTAAGCTTTATCTTCGTGTGAAAGAGTCCATTTTCTTCTCACTTGGCATTACCTTTTTATATAGCATAGGTATTATTGGCATCATTAATCTCGTTCCTGAATTCTTTATTCAACTTTTCACAAAGGATCCAGAAGTGATTCAGCTAGGTGTAAACTGCCTTAAAATGCAAACTTATTTATTAGTAGGCTATTCTTTTATTTTTGTCATGACCGCTGTTTTCCAAGCTATGGGCGAATCTAAAAAACCTACTTTTATCTCTATTGCACGTCAGGGCTTGCTCCTTATTCCTTTTACACTTATTTTACCTCGTATTTTCCAACAGGGTGTACCACCCCTCATTGAAAAGTTAGGTAGTTACCCTATGGAATCTGGACTTTATGGCCTAATGCTTGCTCAGCCTCTAGCTGACCTGATTACTTTGTGTGTCTGTATCATCTTTTGCGTTGCAACACTTAAGAAGCTCAATGGACTTTCTCATTCAAAAAACGATGCTGAATCATTAAACTTATAAACATTTTATATTTATATTAAGGAGTGATTATTATTACTAAGCAAAAACTTATTTTCAATCTCATTATTCTCGTTCCCATTATGCTCATTGTAGGACTTTATTCCTCTTTCTTTGGCAATGATAATAAATTAGTCAGTATTATATGTATTGCTCAGTCTATGATGTTTCTTAAAAAGAATCTTTGCTATGATAAGAAAACTTCTGCTAAGATTGTTTTGTTTCTCTACTTCATCATCAGTATTTCAACCATTGTGAGCCAATACAGCTTAGTATTAGGTATCTTATTTAACTTTATAACTATTGCTACTGTTATGTACTTTACAACTGAAGATATTCCTAGTGGACTTTATTCACTCTTCCTTCTGTTTTATGTCTTTATGGAAGGTACACCTATTGTAGATGGTACAGTTTTCTTAAGAGTTGCAAGTATTCTTGTATGCGGTATTCTTGCTAGCTTGATTATTTATAAATGTACGCCAGCTGACTATACCAACCCAACTCGTCCAACACAATTAAAAGCACTTATTCACCACTTAAAAGAGAAAGAACCAACAAGGTATTTCTTTATTATTAGAATGACACTTGCACTCACTATTGGAATGGCTCTTGGCAATATTATAGGCCTTGAAAAAGGGATGTGGATTAATGTAACCATTCTCTCTCTTACACAACTCTCTTACAAAGAAACAAAAGAACGTATGCCAAAACGTATTACTGGAACACTTATAGGCATCCTACTCTTTGTCATCGTTTTTAATCTCATTCTCCCCCCTTCACTCACTTTAATGGGTGTTATTATAGGAGGTTATTGCTCAAGTGTCGTATCAAGCTATATCCCTAAAGTGAGTTTCAACACTATGCTCGCTTTAGCTTCTGCCATGGGTGCTATAGGTTCTCTTTCTGCTATATCTATCCGTTTTGGGTATATGATTCTAGGGTTATTCATTACCATTTTACTTACCTTATGCTTCTATAAAAGAGAACAACATTTGCAGAACGAAATCTGTTCTTAAATGTAACTAAATCTCTAAAATAGAAAAGTCCAAGTATTTCTATCTATTTGTTAGAAATACTTGGACTTTTACTCTACTCATAAACTCACTAACATTCATTTTTTATAGGCAGCGTTCTCTTCTATTCAATATATATAAGGCCTATTATACAAGATAAATCTACAATATCTATTTTCCCATCATTATTCATATCGAACCACAAAGCCTGTTTCCACATTTCTTCGTCCTCTTGCTCACCATAATAATATGCTGCAAGAGCTAATTGCCCAATATCTGTCTGTCTACTGGATTTAAAAATAACAATAGCATTATGTAACACAACTACTATTTCTAGTCCTGCTTCTTCTGTTTGTATATGTATACGTGCCTCTTTTGCCTCTCTACATACTGTATTCAATTTTTCTTTATCTTCTATTTTATAAGCCCCCGGAGTCGTTCCTATGGGTGCTTCCTGTACAAGCCAATCAGCATGTTGAATAAGTTTATCTAGTAAGATAATGGCTGCTGGAGTAGTCTGCTCATCCTCCGGCTTTATACCTAGTTGTCCTTCTGTAGTTGCTGCCATTTCTACTTGTTTTTTTATAACTACAGTAGACTGTGGCTGTATAGCATAAGTCACTGTTACCTGGGCTGGTAGAATCATTGTAAGTACATATACCCAAATCACAAGAGTTATCAATCTTTTTTTTATCATTTATTTTTCTCCCTTATCCATGATTTTCTAATCCTAGATATCTACAAAGAATAGCAGCGATTTCTGCTCTTGTAATGTTTCCTTGCATATTAAGTTTTGCCTTTTCATCCCCTCTAATAAGGCCTTTTTCAATAGCCCATGCTACATCCACTTCTACCCACGCTGGTACTTGATCTGCATCTTTATAAGGTGCTAATATCTTTTCATACCCTCTAAGTTCTTCATACGTTCCATTCTCTTTTTCTATTCTCGCTAGAATAGCTAATGTCTCTGCTCTTGTAATAGATTGTTGTGGTTTGAAAGTACCCTCTTCATATCCTTTTAAAAGACCTCTATCTGCCATTTTGAAAATACTTTCTGCATACCACTCATCTCCATTAATATCTTCAAAAGTACTAACTTTCTTATTTTCCACTATGTTACTTACTATGTTATATTCTTCAAGAATATTATTAAGAATCATGGCCATTTCTGCACGGGTTAATTTGTCATTTGGCTTAAATAATATTTCTGTTTTTCCTATCATGTATGCTTCATCTACAACTTGACTTATACAGCTTTCAGCCCAATGCCCTTTAATATCTTCTAAATTTTGACCTTTATCGATCACTTTAATAGGAATAGTTTGCTCTACTTTAAAGTCTTTTGCATTACCTTTAGAGTCTACTACTTTTACTGATTCTAATTTTATAGTATATATGCCAGGTTCTTTCGCTTTAAACTTAAATTCAGCTAAATCAATTGCCCCATTGTCACCAGCTTTTTTACCCATTTTAGTAAAACCAAAATAGACCTTATCATCGGTAGCTTTAGTCGGCCCTGCCAAAAAACCTTCAGCAAATTTCACCTGTGGTTTCCCTACTATTTCTAACTGACTTTCATCAAAGCTTAGCACCACTTCAAACCCATATAAATCTGTAATATATTCTCCTTTAACATTAAGGCTAAAAGGCATATTGCTTTTCGTTTTTACTTTTTGTTCATCACACTTAAATGTTGTTGTCGCCCCCCAAACAGGCTGTGCTGGTACTAAGCATAGCATGATTATACTCATAGTAATGATTGTTATCCATATGTTTTTTTTCATCTACTTTCCTCCCTCATTCATTTGAGTAAGCATCTTTTAAAAAAGAGATGGCTATATGATATAGTGTGGCATCTCCTTGTTATAGCCATCTCTTTATAACCCCTATAGATTACTTTACTTATTCTTAATTTTCATTGCTACTTCTACTAAATCTTTAATATCAATAATTCCATCCTTATTGATATCTACATGTTTAATTGCATTCCAGTTAGGATCTGAGTTTACTTTTCTGTAGTAGTATGCTATAAGAGCAAGGTCGGCTACATCTATTGTGCTATCCTTATTAACATCTAAAATATCTCCTGGTTGTAGATCATTTTCAATGATAATTGTATGTTCTTTTGCTTCTAGCGTTTCTGCATTACTTCCTACTACATCCCCTTCTTTGATAACACCTACACATCCTGCCACTTGCATCTTTGTACTTTTCTTACTCTCTTCTTTTACCTTAAAATTAAGATTCATAAGTAATTTATCCGATGACACACCACCATCTGGCGTCACAGTAAAGATGTGTAGTAATCCTTCTGTTGTCTCATCATCTATTAGCACCTCTACGGTATCATTTAACATTTCATACCCTACATATTCTACAAGTCCCTTGTCATAGGTGACATAGATTTCTTGAGCATAGATTGCCTTATCCTTTGCATCAATCCCAATACCTAATTGGTAGTCCTCACCTGCATATACCTTTTCTTCGCCAACTGTATAAAATACTGGTGCTTCACTTATAATCACAAGAGACTCTTTTGCTCTAGTTAAAGTTGCAAATGCATCAGCTACTTCTCCCTGCGTCGCATAAATATTTTGCATGCATATTTTTGCTTCTTGAAGTGCCTTATTCAACACTTCTACACTGGGTTTAGTGTATATAGAAGTATCCATTCCTTCGACTTCCTCTATAAGTGCTAGCAATGCAGTCTTATCTACTTCTTCTGGAATAATTTGTGGAGCACTCATCACTTCAAACTCATGTAATAAAATAGCTGTATGTCCAGCACTTGCATTCTTTGGCATCCAAATGCGTACATATTTTGCATCTACCTCATCAAATACAAACTCTGATTTGCCATTTACATGATTGGTTTGTGTTGCAACAGTTTGGAAACTTTCTTCCTCTCCTGTTGTAGATACTTGGATTTCATAAGTATTAGGTACATAGGTCGTGCCCCATCCATTCCAATATAAATTCACTGTATCAATACGTGTCACCTTATCTAATTCTACTTGAATCCATAAGTTACTTTCTCTGTAATTATTTACATTCGCATCATTTGACCATGCTAATTTTGATGTTGTATCTGTATTTCCATTAACTACATATTCTGTAAGGTAGCCATTAGCTGTATCCGTACTACTTGCTACTACATTTTTGCCTAATGCTACATTAGTAGCTGGTATTGTTTCACCAGGTATTTTTTCAAATACAGCTGCTACAATAATATCTTTATCAATGGCTTCTATGATATAGGTATTATTTGTGACCGGGTACTGCATACCATTAATATTTAATGCTTTACAATAATAACCTGTTTCTGGCACTGCTGTAATAGTTACTTCTTTACCTCTTTTTACACTGTCGCCACTTTCGATGATTATACCCTCACTACTTGCTACTAATACGCCCTGATCACTAGCAAGTAAATCCACCTTAGCAATGGCACTTGAACCATCTTCTTGAAGGGTGTGTACCATAAAAGCATCTAGTAACATTTGTGTTTTAGAATCACCATTTACAGTACGAATATTTGTCATACGTATACGGTAGTCCCCATATTCTAATCCTGTTTTCTTATATGGAAAATAGAATGGTTTTGTGCTTTGGGATAGACAGCTCACTACTGTACGTTCTATCTCTTGTGTTGTTCCATCTTCTAGTATTTGATAAAGCTCTACTAATATATCACCTTTATTGCCTCTTTGTTCACTCATAATTTCAATACCAGTTCCCGTGAAATCTAGCTCAGCCGATCCCCCATAGCTTCCCACTGGTCCAGAATAGTTTTGGAAATGCACAGATTTACGGTAAGATTCTGTTTCACTAGAATGTGCATACTTTTCCATATCCGTATACTTAATTGCTGGGTCAAGATTATCTACATAATAGGCTCCAAGTGGTGGTTGTGGTGCCACTACAGTGCCTGGTACTCCTACATTAGGTACCTCTATGTCAGCATTTCCACTTGCTAAATGTAGCATTGCATGACGTAATGCACGATAATCCTCTATATCTTGTAGATAGGTTCCATTTGGATGAGAAACAGCTCTATCTAAAATTTCTTGTGTTTTCACATCATCTGTTTGCTTGGCTAATTGGAATAGTTCCCAATCCTCTATCCCATCTCTTTGTCCTTCATAACGAATACTACTTAAAATATCATTCTTCTCCACATCTGGATAAACCATATAACAATCGCCATCATCTGCATATCCTATATTCCACACATTAAATGCCCAGTGCAAATAGCCCGTCGCATTGACCTGTGCTTCATACCAAAAGAGCATGGGATAAGTTGTATCAGGTTGCCCCACAAAACGATTTAACCACGGCTTAGTTGGCGATACACATACATACACCCAGAAATCTTGCCCTTGATCTTGAAGGTTCTGATAAATACCTTCGTTGCCTGGAATAAATTTTAGTTGTGGCACTTGTATATCTGTATAATCTGTATAAGGTTTATTACGTGTAGCTCCCGTCATATCTGCATCAAATATCTTTACATTTTTAATTGCTTCCCCTGTTTCATTTCTAACAACTAAGTATTCTCTTGTAAGCTGTGCATAATATACCCATAAATTAGTTGCTGTTGGCTCATCATAAAGTTGTTGTGACCAAATATCAAACAAGGTTTCTTTATCTGTACCAGCAAACTGAGGATACTTTGTAATATCATAGGATTCAATGTGTTGGGCTAAGGCTGGTAGGTATTGTTTATACCAATTATCTTTTTCTTTATCTAATCCATTACCCATAGAGTATCTATCCCAGGTAAATACAGCATTTCCATTCCCATCGTCTTTCAACATAACATCTTTTTCATGATAGCCATAGTGAATATTCGCAATGCTCGTCATGCCATTACTTAGCCATAAATCAATATACTTATCAAATAAAGTCCAGTCAAAAGTATAAGTGCCCTTTTCATCTATTGTTGTATCCGCTGCATCTAGCATAGCTACAGTATGTATCAGTACAGAATTTTGACGATGCTCAATCATACTCTGAGCCCAATTATTAACAATTTCATAGAAGTCTGTACTAAAATCTAGTCCTTCTGGTGTTCTTATAACATCCTCTACTTCATAATAAGTTTTAAATACATTCCATTCTGTATAGTACCCCTGCACAATATCGCTCATCCAATTGTAGTAGGTAAATCCTGCATCCTTTATCTTCGGAACCGTTGCACTAAATACTTCAACTTCTATTGGTACTTCAATATCTCCTAATGTTGTTTCAACCACAGCCATTCCCGTATATGTTCCTGGCATTATTCCTTCTGGAATATAGGCTTTAATATAAATGGGTTGATTTTTTCCTTTTGTTACTTCTATATCCTTAGCATTTGATAGAGGATCTGGTATGCCACTATACGGATAGAGTGGTTTACCATGTTGTCCCCATTGTCCCGCTGTATTGGTTAACATATCAAATTGATAAAGTGCAAAATTATAGCTTAAATTTGAACTTTCAATTGTTTGTACGCCATTTGTTAAATCGGATAACCGTACATTGTTAATGGTAAAACCTTGTGTCTCTGATTTTAAAACAATTTGCCCTGTTTCCCATTCGTTACGTGCTGCTTGCAACTTAATCTCTCTATTAGGAGTTACCGGAGCCGCTTGTGTATCATAATACCTGGTTAATCCATCTCCTATCCAATAAGTAAGATCAACTGTATCCGCATAGACAACTCCCCCTAGACTTGTGCATGTCATAAACGCTGCTACTGTTGCTGCTACTATTTTTTGCTTCATTCTTTTTACCATTTTACATCCCCTTCCTTTTTACCTTCAATTTGTACAGTAACCTCTAAAATAAGTGCTCATATGTTTTATGGAGTACTATTCTTCCTAATTTTACCAATTATTTACTTTTCATACCATATTTTGAATCTTACTTGATATCTCTTCTCCTTCATGGCTACTTTCTTTTCAGTTGCGTTCAGTTTTGTTCATTTATATTAGGAGCACACTAAAGCCCCCAAACTTTAAGTTTGAGGGCTTTTATAATGCTTATTTATTCTCTTTATTAAATACAGCTACACGAATAACCCAACTTTCTCCATATTGGAAAGGTGTAGGTTCTATAACTAACAACCCTTTTTCTCTATCTTGTGCAAATGCTACAGATGCTTCATTATCTAGCCATTTACCTTCTTTAAGTTCATGCTGTACATTGGTAAAAGTACTATATTGACGTTCGGTGAGCTTAATCACATTTTGATCTCCCCATGTAGGAATATCATGTAAGAACAAATAGACCTTATCTTTTGTTTCTAAAGCAAAATCTTTGCCATAACCTTTGATCGCACATACCTGTCCTTCAAAAAATGCATCTTCGTTCTTTTGCACCCATTTGCCTATTGCTTCTAAATAACCTTCATGCAATAAAGGCTGACTGCCATCTAACTTTGTAAAAATCCCAAGAAGGAAGTTTCCACCTACTCTTCTACAAGCAACCATGGCTTCTAAAATCTGCTTCATAGACTTGACATTGATATCTGTTGCAATGCCCCAATGTTCACATATCGGGTAACACATCTCACCCATATACTCTTTTTCCATCTCACTACAGTCTAGTTTTTGTGGATGACCTTGCTCAAAGGTTACACAATCTATTTCTTCATGTCCAAATACCCCTTGGGCTTCTAATCCCGTATTATTAATAATGATTGCATGAGGTTGATATTTACGTATAATTCCATAAAGTACATCAAGCTCCCATGCACCTGCAGGCTTACTCCAGTTACCATCTAACCAAAATCCACCAATTTCTCCGTAGTGACAACAAAGAATTTCTATAGAATCTCTTAAATACTGTAAGTATGCTGGAAAATCTCTATCAAAATCAGGATGATGCCAATCTACCGTTGTATGATATAAAAATGGCATAATATCCGCTTCATGACATGCATCTACAAATTCTTTTACAATATCTTTTCCATTTGGTGTATGCATCACATCATAATCTGTCAATCCACGGGTATCATATAATGAAAAACCGTCATGATGCCTGGTTGTAAATGTGATATACTTTGCACCTGAAATTTTAGCAGCATGGATTACTTTCTTTGCATCAAAACTACTATAATCTAGTTCCAATGCCTTTTTTTCATAGTTTTCTGGGTCATGTTGTCTTAAATTCATTACCCATTCACCATTCTCATATTGTACATAAGCACCATAATGTACAAATAGGCCAAATCCACGCTTTTGAAATTGTTTAATTCTTTCTTCCATTTTTTCCTCCTATTTTATCTAGCCTTTTACTCCGCCACCTGTTACACCTGCTATAATCTTATCTGATAAGAATAAATAGAGAATAAAAGTTGGCAAAAATACAATAACTACTGCTGCAAACATAGCTGCCCAATCTCCTGAGTACTTCATAGATTGCACCATAGAGTACAACCCTACTGCTACTGGCTTTAGCTTAACATCGTCAATCAATATGTATGAAATAAAATACTCATTCCAGATAGTAATAAAGTTAAATACAAGCAAAGTGATTACACCTGGCTGTGCTAATGGAAACATAATACTCCAAAATGTTTTAATAGGTCCACATCCATCTATAGCTGCCGCTTCTTCAAAATCTCCTGGCAATGATTGAAAAAAGCTATAAAGGAAAAATACTGTAAAAGGAACCGTCATACAGATGTATAAGAAAATAATTGTTATTCTATTATTCGTTACACCCAGTTTAGAAAGTGTTGAGTAAAGAGGTAAGATGATCATAATAACCGGAATACTCATACCTACTACAAACATATTAAGACATAAGCTTCTTCCTTTAAAACGTGCTCTCGCTAATGCATAAGAGGCTGGTGCACCTACCAAAATGACCCCAATACTTGCTACACATGTATAAATGACTGAGTTCATAAAGTACTTTGCAACATTATGTGAAAAGAGTGCATTCTTATAGTTTACAAAGTTTATCCCACTTTCAAATTTCAACATAGTTCCATTGAATATTTCTTTTGTTGTGGAGAAGGAAGCTAAAACAACCCAACCTATCATGATAAAAATAAAAACGGTCCATACTATGAGCAGGAGATAAGCTGGAGCCAATGCAAGTTGTTTTTTTTCTTTCATTTTTATTAAGTTTTTCATGTGCTTCCCCCCTAGAATTCAATTTCTGAATCTTTTAATACAAAGTTTACAATACTAAACACAATCACAATAATAATTGATAAAACAACGCCAATGGCTGCACCTGCTCCAACATTGATCTCCGTTGTTCCCCGACTTCCACCAAATACTAATTGATACATATAGACCATTGGTGTAATCGTTCCTTCTGATAAGTCAAATGGCGTAAATACTTGTGTCCAAATAAAGAAACCAACTACAATAACTGTCCATAGCGTAATAACTGATTTAATAACATCTTTTAACAAGGGTAAGCTAATAGAGAAAAATCTACGCCATACACCAGCACCTTCTATCATGGCTGCTTCATAGTAGGTATCCGGTATACGTTCAATACCTGCTATGAAAATTAACATAAAGTACCCTACAATCCCAAAGGAAAAAGCAACTACCATACACATAAAGATATTTTGAGGTGATGTCCATTGTGCATTAACCATCTTTTCAATTCCCAATAACTTACCTATTGATTTGAGTAACCCAAACTTTGCACTATATACGTATTGCACCCACATGGTCCCTAATGCAACTGCTGATACAACATTAGGTAAATAAATAATCGCACGCCAAAACCCCTTAAGTTTCACACCAGATGTCAATATAATGGCAAATAGCATAGCAAATAGCAAAGATAAAACACCACCAATACTCCAGATCCCTGCAATATTTCGAAGAGAAATTCTAAACATACGTGATGCAAAAAGGGTTTTATAATTATGAATCCCTATCCATTTCCAACTAGAAATGGGGTCTGCAATATTATTTACCTGACTAAAGCTCATACCTGTTGTTACAATGATGGGATATAAAAACATAATGATAAAGCATATTAAAGCTGGAGCTAAAAATATACAGAGTGTCTTTTTATCCATTTTCATTTTAATCACTCTCCATTTTACCCTTTTCAAAGAGAAACGTATCAAATGATACGTCTCTTTGAAAAAGTCATTTATTCTATTTAGTCTTGGTTTACATACCAACCATACGATCTACAAATTGTTGTGGTGTGATTTTCCCACTAATTAACTCTGTAAATGCTGCACTAATTGTTGCTGCTAAATCCCCATTATCTTCCATACCACCACTCCATGGTAGCCATTCTTCTGTTCCTATAAATACTTCTTTTGCATCTACTAACTGTGCTGGCCACACACTATTGATACCTGATGGAATACCATAAGTTGCTTCTGCAATTTTCCCATCCCATTCTCCTGTTGTTAAGTAAGCAATGAAGTCAAACGCTGTATCTTGATTTCCACTGTTTTTATTAATATAGAATGCTTGAGAAGCATAGTTAGCTGCTTTAGGATTTCCTTCTCCATTTGGTACACTTGGGAATTGGAATTGCCCCCATGGGAAGTCTGGACCTGTAACAGGCATTAATTCATTAACTAACCAAGTTGCATTAAGATACATAGATGCTGCATTATTTGCTAAGTCTTGTTGACCTGCTGGGAAGATATTAGAACTTACATTTGGATGGAAGTAACCTTTTTGAGCTAGTTCAGCATAAGCTTCTGCCATTTGTAAAACAGCTGGATCTTTCCACATTTCATCATTATTTTCTGTTACTAATTGAGATACCCAATCTCCACCTTTAGCTCTTGCTAAGTAGTATCCTGGTAATGCTAACATATAAGCATCATCTACAGTAAGCGGTGCATAACCTGCTGCCTTTAATTTCTCACAAGCTCCTAAGAACTCCTCCCAAGTAGCTGGTAAGGCAGTGATTCCTGCTTTTTCAAAATGATCTTTGTTGTAGAACATACATTGTACATAAGGTTGATAAGGAATTCCATTTAACTCACCTTCTTTTGAATATACTTTTGCAGTGTCTACAGTTGCTTTTAAAACAACCTCTTCATAAGCTTTTCCATCTGTAGATGGATAACTTTGCTTAAAGTAGTCTGTTACATCTAATACATGGTCGATAGTTGCTGGCAATACCACATTAAGAGGACCATCATAAATGTCTATTTTTTCACCAGCATTTAATTTTGCTGGAATGATTTTGTTAATCTCTCTCCCTTGCCAGTTGATGTTAATTGTTACATTTTCATTTTCTTCCATATATTGCTTAGCTGCTTGACCAATCACTTGTCCCTGAGGCTCTGCTTCATTCCACATAGACCAATAAGTTAGTTCAATTTTATCTGTTGGTGTTGTTGTATCTACTTTCTCTGTAGTAGTGGTCGTTGTTTTTTCTGTTTCCGTCGTAGTGGCTGGTTTTGGTTCTGTTGTACTACATCCCACTGCTCCTGCTGATATACAAACTGCCATTCCTAATGCAAAAAACTTTCTCATTACTATTCCCCCTCTGAATTTGTGTTTTTACCTAGTTAATTTGTACTTATACAGCTCTTTTTTGGTAATTATGTATGTGTTGAAATTATACCAATATCGTTCTATTTTTGATATACTTTGCATACAATTTGACTATTTGCTACTTATAATTGTATAATTAGTTCAGAATCATTCATTTTTGTTCAGGAGGTATATTACATGCAACGTAGTGAAAAGATTTTAGACTTACTAGCAATACATAGAACCATGTCCATTCATCAACTTAAGGAAGAACTTTTTTGCAGTACTTCTTCTTTACGTCGTGATTTAATTGACTTAGAGGCAACAGGTTCTATTCGACGTATTAGGGGAGGCGCTACCTTAGTAAGTGGGACAAATTTCGACTACTCATCTCAATTTAGAAATAATCTTCAAGTTAAAGAAAAAGAACATATTGCAGATATTGCACGTGATTTTGTAACCAATGGCATGTCTTTATTCTTAGACTCTAGCAGCACCGTTATAAAACTTTGTCCTTATTTAGACGAATTACGCAATATAACAGTTGCCACTAACGGCCTACATACCTCTTTACTTTTAGGTAACTCTACTCATATTAATACCTTTATTACTGGTGGGCAGCTACTTAATCGCTCTGCTACCCTATTAGGAGAAGAAGCAACTGATTGGATTACTCATATGAAAGCAGATCTTGCCTTTATTTCTTGTAGAGGCGTAGATGCTGATGGTATTTATGATGCAGATATTCGACAAGCCAAAATTAAACAAGCTATGTTAATGAATGCTAAAAAAACAATTCTACTCGTTGACCATACAAAAATAGGCACCCACTTTTTTCATCGAATCTGTACCTTCTCTCAGCTACATGCAATTGTTACAGATCAAGAACCTTCGGAAACACTCAAGCTGGCAATAGAAAACCAAGGCTGCCTACTGCTTTATTAATGCAATTTATGACATCTATACAAGTAAAGGTAGCTTGCTAATCCACTCAATTATTGTTAGACTATTCTATATAATATATCAAAAGAGGTGTATGTGATGGGTAAATTAAGCGGAAAAGTAGCTTTTATTACAGGTGCATCAAATGGTATCGGAAAAGGTATTGCTGAAGTCTATGCTAAGCATGGTGCTAAGCTTATTTTAGTGGATATTTCTGATAAAATTCTTGATGTAGCTAACACTTTAACTCAATCAGGCTTTGAAGCAACAGGAATTATAGCCGACGTTACTAAACTTCAAGATCTTATAATCGCAGTTGATAAAGCGAAACAAATCTATGGTACTATTCATGTGTTGGTTGCCAATGCTGGTGTCTGTAGACTTGGTAACTTCTTAGAAATGAGTGATAAGGATAGAGATTTTCATATTGATATCAACATCAAAGGGACTTGGAATACAGTTAAGGCAGTGTTACCTGAACTTTGTACCCATCCAAGTGCAAGTATTGTCATCACTTCTTCTGTAACAGGTGATATGGTAGCGGATCCTGGTGAAACCGCTTATGCACTAAGTAAAGCTGCTCTTATTGGCTTTACTAAATCCCTTGCTGTAGAGTTTGCTCCACAAGGTATTCGTGTTAATGCTATTTGTCCAGGCTATGTGCGAACACCTATGGCAGAATCCATCGCCCAACAATCAAATCCTTCTGATCCCGAATCTGTTCTTACTGAAATGGCAAAGGCTATCCCACTAAGGCGTCTCGCCACTCCACAAGAAGTTGGTGAATTAGCTGCTTTCTTAGGTAGTGACGAGTCAAGTTATTTAACAGGTACTCAAAATGTTATTGATGGTGGAAGCACCTTACCCGAATCTGTAAGCGTTGGCATCTAAGTATATATTAAGATTTTTATTTTATATGTAATTGCACTCCTTTTGTTTGTAGAATGATTACAACGTAGCAGTTTGTTAAGTAAACTTTATTTGAGCTTATATAGAATCTATGTATTTTAGATTCTATATAAGCTTTCTTTTTATAATCTCCCCTACCTATTCAATCTAGTTTTTTTTTACTATGCTATACTAGAAACACAATGTTTTAATTACCTACTCTATACTTACGATTCTCAATTCTCAAAGGAGGAAATTACTTTGAAAGAACAATATATCACTACTTCCTATGGTAGGATTCATCTCTATAGTAGAGGTAATGGTCCAAAGGCACTTGTACTCCTTCATGGAGCTGGCTGTGACAGTGCCATGCTTTCTTGGCGTGAAATCATGGAAGCCTTTCCTAATGACTATACCATTTATGCACCTGATCATCTTGGCTATGGACTTAGTGACAAACCAACAAATCTCATTGGTACAGCTTTTTATTCTACTCATATTGGTTGTCTAAAGGAAATTGTAGACGCTCTAGGATTAGATCAATTTGCTCTAGTTGGACTCTCTATGGGTGGTGCCATTGCTATTGGCTTTGCCTTACAATATCCAAGAAGGGTCAAATATCTAATTCCTGTCGCTTCATGGGGACTTTCACCTAGGTTTCCCTTCCAAAAAGTCGCTAACTGGTATATTTACAAAACTAATGGTACACTTTATCAATATAACTGGCTTGTTAAGCGTAAACACCTAGCTAAATATTTTATTGGTTACTCCCTTATAGGAAACAGAAAAAATATTACAGCACCACTTATTGACGAAGTCTTACAAGCTTGTGCTCGTGATGGTGCCGGTAAATCCATGCAAGATTTTCAACGTAGCTCTTGTAGTAAAACAGGTACTCTCCCCTTTTATAGTGATGAACTCAAAAGATTAAGGATGCCTGTTATTTTCTTTGCCGGCGAAAAAGATCCTCTTGTTCCTTTAAAAGATATTAAGGCTGCACTCAAAAAGGTTCCCAATGGCAAACTCTATATTTTTCCCAAATGCAAACATTGGGCTATCAAAGAAAACCCTCATGCTTTCGTAGAAATCATTCAAAAGTATTACTAACCTCAAATAGCCCACACCATTCAACATCTTTGTCGAAATGTGTGGGCTATTCTCTATCCAATGCTTTTTAATAAATACAACTTTTAAATAGTTGCCTTCTCCGTTAAAAACACCAAAAGCTCTTGTTGCATCATCTTGGTAAAGTTATTTTCTAAGTGCTAGCGCTTTTTAAAATTTTTCTTTATAAGAAATCACCCAATTATAACCTTTATTTGTTACTTAACTTTTTTATACCTCTTTCACTTCAAAAACATATTGCACAAATTTTTAAATAATATATTTACTTTTTTATTAACTTTGTGTTAATATATTTTTATTAAATTATAAATTTAATATTATTTAATAAATTAGTATAAATTAATATTAATTTTTAGTTTAATTTAACTGCATTTCAATTTTTAAATTTAGGGGGAAGCAACGTGTTTAAAAAAATGAGACGTATTATGGGGTTAACTTTAGCATCAGCTGTATTGGTAACAGGCTGTAGTACCAAACAAGCCGTTGAGACAACTACACCAAAAGCTGAATCAAACAAACAGACAGAATCGGCAAATAAATCTGAATCACCTATAGTCATTACCTACGCTTGTACCAACAGGGATCAAAAAGATCCTTATTACAAAGACCCTGTTACTGGTGAATACTACATGAAAGAAAATGAACGCCAAGTCTACATCCAAATCTTAGAAGAAATTAAAGAAGAACTTAATGTAGACCTTCAGTTTGTAGCCATCCCTGGTTTAATCTGGGAAGTACTTCTTCAAAGTGTATTAGCCGGTGATCCTCTCGCTGATCTTGTAGATTTAGAAATCAACTCACAAGGTAGAATCTTAGCTCAAAACGTTATCCAACCTTTAGATGACTATCTTGACTTATTAGGTGATAATCCATCTCCTAAAATCTATGGCAAACACTTCTTCTTAGAGTCAGCAGCAAGTGGCATGGCATGGACACTTTCACCTCTTGTTTACAATATTGATTATATTGAAGCTGTTGAAGCACTCAAAGTGAACGGTGAGACCGTGTATCCAACAGACCTTTTCAATGATGGCAACTGGACATGGAGTGTATTTACCGATTACCTTGCTACAATCGATGCACACTATGCCAATAGTCAAGCACCTGAAAGGCCTGAATATCGCATTGATGCTTTTAGGACAGATTACACAGAGACCCTTATTGAAGCAATCCACGCAAATGGTGGTGCACTTTATGGAGATGAAGGTCTTCAAATTGATACCCCTGAAGTTAAACAAGCTGTTGCTTACGTAGAAGAGTTAATTAACAAAGGCTTACTTAAAGCTAATATTATAGAAGGAACAAGTAACACACCTTGGGCCTCTCAAGCAACCAACTTCAACCTGGGCGAAACAGTTTTTACTGAAATTGAAGACTGGCGTTTAGGTGAAGCTGCTAGTAAAGCTGCTGATCGTGGTCAATCTATAGGATTTATCCCATTCCCAAGACCAGATCATATGGCAGCAGATGATCCTAACTACCAACCTTCTGTAACAAAAGGTAGTAGTACAATCATTCCAAAAGGTATATCTGAAGAAAAAATTCCAATTGCCATCGCTACCTATAACCTTTTTACTGAAAAAGTTACCAAGGCAAAAGCAGAACTTAAAGCTGCTTTAGGGGAAGACGATACAAAAACCTTAAAAGGTACTGATATTTTCCATGAAAAAATTGGTGCCGATACTGCAGAAATCTACAATAACTGGTGTGCTCCTGTAAACGAATATAGTATCATGGTTGGTGTGTACTGGAACTTCATGGAGATTGCAGGTGATTCTCTATGGGGAGCTAATGGTTCTCCAAGATTCGATGTGGCTTGGGAATCTAATAAAAACAAGATTACAGATAAACTGTCTACCATTGAAGCCCTTTTAAATACAGAAGAAATCAAAGATAACATCTCTCCACAAGTTGACAAAACAGCAGAAGGAGTATTCTCTATTCCTGTAGGTACAAATCCGAGTACACTCACTTGGACTGATAAGTTCAGTGCAACAGATAATTTAGATGGTCCACTTGATATTACCACTGCTACCTTTGACACAAGCCTTACCGATTTCAATACAGTAGGTATGTACAAAGACGGCATTGTTGTAACAATCAATGACGCCTCAGAAAATACAGGCAAAGCTAAAGCTAATATCTTTGTTTACGACCCAGCCAACAAAGAAGCACCTGTCCTTACACTCAAAGAAGAATACAGAAGTATCAGCCTTGATGAAGACACTTCTAAAATCAACTGGAACGACTTTGTAGAATCTGCTGTTGATGCAGACGGTCTCAATGTTCTATCAACAATCACTGCAGATCTCAGCACTTTAGATCCAACTACTAAAGGTGACTATACCATTGGGCTTACTGTAACAGACTTCGCTAATAATAGTACAAGTACAGAATTAGTACTCTCTGTAAAATAAATATTCAAAGATAGAAAAGGCTGTTGTTACAATTCACCTATTGGTTTGATTGTAACAACAGCTTTTTCTATCTTTGAATACTCAATCTTGACCTATTACTTTCTTTAACCCATCTGGCTGCTATCTTTCTTAATTCCTTTTCATTTTCTTTCACCAACTGTTCTCCAATGGCTTTTAGATTTTGCATATTCTTCTCATCTACATTATCCATCTGTGCTAATTCTTTTTCTGATTTGCTTAGATAAGTTTGGACACGCAAATAATCTTTAACATTTCCTCCTGCTTCATACATAACTTTTATTTGATAATCAACTGTCTCTGCTACCCCTCCTAAGAGAATAGAAAATAAAGGTCTAGCCCATCCTGCTCCTCCCCAGTTTTTAGCTTCAGAATAAGGGTAAGGTTGTAAAATGGCTCCTGTTCCAAGTGAAAAAATAGAATAGTTATCTCCTCTATCCCTAGAAAGTTTGCTAGCTTCTGCATAGGCACAAAGTGTGGGGTTATTGGCAAATACACCACCATCTATTAAAGAATAGTTCTCTCCTTTAGAATCTCGGATAAGAGCTGGCTGAAAATACGTAGGTGCTGCACTCGTTGCTTGTATAACATCTTTTACAAAGAAATCACCTTCATCACTGCGATAAGGGTCTAATTGATTAAATAGAACAGCCTGCCTCCTCTCAATATCATAAGAACAAATGAGACAAGGACGAATAAGCTCACTTAGTTTGATCTCTCCTAAAATACTATTTAACAGCTCTAAGTAACCTTTATTGTTATATCTTGCATTAGCAAGACCAAATACTGCATAGAGACTATGCCAAAAGCTCTTCTTAAAAATAGTTTGACCATGTTGAAGATAAAAATCCAAAACCTCTTGTGCACTAAACCTAGATTTGGTTGGATTTTTTAAATCTGGGCAAGTATATAGTGCAGTCAAAATCCCACCTGTACTTGTTCCTGCTATTAAGTCTACATAGTCTGCAACACGTGTTTCACTATTTCCACTATACTCTTTTAGATAACTTTCAAAAGCTACTAATATTGTTGCAGGAATAATACCTCTTATACCGCCTCCATCTATTGATAGAATTCGAATCATCGTTATCCCTCCCCTGTATTCAGTATATGAAATTAATTAAAAAAAGCTGCCACAAAATTTGTGACAGCCTCTATTTATCTCTATTACATTCCTTCTAAATGTCTTTATAATAGTTATAGACAAAGTTTCTACTTTGAGCATTATGCCCCTAAATAAGCTTTTTTAACTTGAGCATTGTTGAGCAATTCTTTACCTACTCCTGAAAGAACGACTTCCCCAGTTTCTAGCACATAAGCACGATGCGCTATTTGAAGGGCCATATTCGCATTTTGTTCAACAAGTAATACAGTTGTGCCTGTAGTATTAATTTCCTTAATAATATCAAAAATTTCTTGAACAAGAATAGGTGCAAGTCCCATAGAGGGTTCATCCATTAAAACAATTTCTGGACGAGACATAAGTGCACGTGCCATAGCAAGCATTTGCTGTTCCCCACCACTCATGGTCCCTGCTAACTGTTTACGTCTTTCTTTAAGACGTGGGAAACGTGCATACATCTTTTCAATATCTTCACTTATTTGTTTTTTATTGTTGAGAATATAAGCACCTAACTCTAAGTTTTCTTCTACTGTCATTTGAGCAAATACGCGTCTGCCTTCAGGTACATGTGCCATTCCAAGAGGAACCAACTTATGTGCTTCAATATG
This sequence comes from Niameybacter massiliensis, assembly GCF_001282685.1. Lineage (GTDB taxonomy): Bacteria > Bacillota > Clostridia > Lachnospirales > Cellulosilyticaceae > Holtiella > Holtiella tumoricola. The sequence goes on from NZ_LN875035.1 coordinate 2,020,090, forward strand.
TGAAATGTCCTGTTCTTTTAAAGTAATCTTGCCCCCACTTGGTTTAAGCATCCCACTTACAGCTTGCAAGGTAGAGGTTTTCCCTGCACCGTTAGCACCGATCAACGTTACAATCTCACCTTTTGTCACTTCAAAAGAGATATTTTTCAAGGCATGGATATTGCCATAATGTACATTTAGATTTTCTACTTTTAACATAGTTACCTCCTTTTAAGCCTGGCCTAAATAAGCTCCAATAACTTTTTCATTATTTTGTACTTCTTCTGGTGTTCCACGTGCAATCACATTCCCATAATCAATAACAACTAAACGTTCACAAATAGACATGACAAGGTGCATATCATGCTCAATAAGCAAAATAGCAATCCCAAATTCATCTCGAATCATTTTAATTGTATGCATTAGCTCGTTGGTTTCATTTGGATTCATCCCCGCTGCTGGCTCATCAAGCAAAAGAAGCTTTGGCTTCCCTGCTAATGCCCTTGCAATTTCTAACTTACGTTGTTTACCATAAGGTAAATTCATACTCAGCTCATTGGCATAACCGTCTAGTTCAAAAATCCTAAGCAATTTCATAGCCTCTTCCTGTAACCATTCTTCTTGCTTTTTGTAACGTGGTAATCTTAAAATCCCTTCTACCGTGTTATAACTTAAGCGGTTATTAAAAGCTACTTTAACATTATCAATAACGGTCATCTGTTTGAAAAGACGGATATTTTGGAATGTACGTGTAATACCTTTCTTTACGATTTGATGGGTTTTAAGTCGATCAATACGTTCACCATCAAATGTAATAGAGCCTTCTGTAGGTGTATAAACACCAGTAAGGAGGTTGAATACTGTAGTCTTGCCTGCGCCATTTGGACCAATAAGTCCTATGAGTTCCCCTTGCTCTATATGTAGGTCTAATTCAGAAACAGGTTTAATCCCTCCAAAGTTGACACTCATTTTATTGACTTCTAATAGTGACATACTATTCCTCCTTTCCTAAGCTTACTGTTTTTTTGAATTTACCTTCTAATCCCACTTTCCCTAAGATACTTTTAAAAGTAATTCCTTTTGCTTTACAAATCATCATTACAACAAGTACTACTGAATAAATAAGCATACGGTATTCTGAAAAAGCACGTAGCATTTCATTTAATATGCCTAAAACAATGGCTGCAATAATGGTACCACTTAAACTGCCCATTCCTCCAAGTACAACGATAATTAAGTACTCAATCGAATTTAAGAATCCAAAGCTACTTGGCGTAAGCCCCTGTAAGTAATGGGCATACAATCCACCACCAATACCTGCAAAAAAGGCGGCAATAGCAAAAGCAAAAGTTTTGTAATAGAACGTTGAAATTCCAATACAATCTGTTGCAATCTCATTTTCACGAATAGCAATAATAGCACGGCCATGTCTGGATTTAATAAGTAAGAATAAAGTTGCTACAATTGCAGCTGTAATAACAAATGTGATTGAAAAATTACTATAACTAGAAATACCTGAAAGACCTTTTGCCCCATTAGTAATTTTAAGGTTATTAAGGACAATACGAATGATTTCACCAAAACCAAGTGTAATAATACCTAAATAATCTCCACGTAGTCTAAGTGCTGGAATCCCTATTAAAACCCCTATAAAAGCAGCAAATACTCCCCCCACAATAAGTCCTATTGGAAACTCAATAAACATAGGCAAATCTAAGTTCATTGTAATAAGTGCAGAAGTATACGCACCAATTGCCATAAACCCTGCATGCCCGAGTACAAGTTCCCCTAAGTAACCTGTTACAAGTGCTAATGAAGTTGCCATAATCACATTAATTAAAATAGAAATAAGTACACCTGTATAGTAGTAATTAATAATGCCTACGCTCATACCAAGCATCAAAAGTGCATAAATCAAGATAGTTCCTATTAAAAAGGTAAGTGTTTTGTTCGTTTTAAGTTTTTCCATTTTTTTCACCTACACTTTCTCTCGTATATTCTTACCTAAAATACCTGATGGTTTAAGTAAGAGTACTAAAATTAAGATTAAGAATAAAATGGCATCTGCCCAAGATGAAGCTTCTGCCCAAAATACAGAGAAAAATCCTTTTGCCAAACTTTCAATAATCCCAAGTAAGAAACCGCCAAGCATGGCACCTGGTATGACACCAATACCACCAAGTACAGCTGCAATAAAGGCTTTAAGTCCAGGCATAACCCCCATTAGAGGTTTAATTTGTGGGTAGGCCATGGCAAAGAGAATCCCTCCCATTGCTCCAAGAGCTGAACCAATTGCAAAAGCAATAGAAATGGTTTTATTAACTGAAATTCCCATAAGTGATGCTGCTTGTGCATCTTCTGATGCTGCACGCATGGCTTTCCCAAGTTTTGTCTTTTTGATGAAAAGTTCTAAAGCAACCATTAATAAAAGAGATAAACCTAAAGAAATCAACATAATCTTACTAATTTGTAGCTGGCCAATTTGAATAGGTTCTAAAGAAATGGTTGGGAAGGGTTTAGAGCTTGCTCCAAATAAAATATTGAATAACGTTTCTAAGAAAAAGCTTACACCAATGGCCGTAATAAGCGCCCACATTCTTGGTGCATTACGAAGAGGCTTATAAGCAATCCTCTCAATCCCCATCCCAATCACTGCACAAGACATCATAGAAATAATAATAGCAACTGGAAGCGGCAAGCCAAATACGGCAATCATGACAAAAGCAATATATGCCCCCACCATCATAATATCTCCGTGTGCAAAGTTTATAAGTTTTACAATCCCATATACCATCGTATATCCTAATGCAATCAACGCATAAATACTACCGATATGTAGACCATTTAATATTTGCTGAATAAAAAGTGTACCATAGTCCATACAAAGTCCCCTCTCCTCTTGATTTTACATAACTCGTGCTAAACTTTTAAAATGTGGGGCTGTTGCACTTATACAACAACCCCTCATCAATCTACTTTCTATTTAACTGCATCTAACTTTTTGTAAAGTTTGTTTTCGCCATTTTCAATGCGAATAACAGATACAGATTTTACTGGGTTTCTGTTTTCATCGAATGTAACATCTCCTGTTACACAAGCTAAAGATGTATTTTGCATAGCTGCTACCACCGCATCCGCTTCTGTTGAACCTGCTGTTTTAATCGCTTCAAGCATAATGCGTGCTGCATCATAACCAAGTGCTGCGAAAGCATTAGGTTCTTCATTGTATTTCCCTTTGTAACTTGTAATGAAGTTTTGTACGATATCAGATGTATCTTCTACCGTATAGTGGTTAACAAAATAGCTGCCTTCTACAACTTCTGGGTTGTTTACAGTTTTTTCTGTTACACCATCCCATCCATCACCACCAATAAGTGTTGCTGTAATACCAATTTCTCTTGCTTGTGTTGCAATATTCGCAATGGTTTCATAGTAATCTGGAATAACAATAACTTCTGGGTTGGCATTTTTGATATTTGTTAAGATAGGTTTAAAGTCTACATCATTACTTCCATATTTTTCAGTTCTAACAATCTCACCACCATTTGCTACAAAAAGCTCTTCGAATGCTTCTGCAATACCTGATGAATAATCAGACTCTGAGTTTACAAGCATTGCAACCTTTGTTGCACTTAGATCTTCTGTTGCAAACTTAGCAAGAAGTTCACCTTGTGCTGGATCTATGTAACATGCTCTAAAAATATTGTTACCAATTGCGGTAATCCCTTCCTTGGTACCTGTTGGTGTAATCATTGGAATGTTTTTTTCTGCTGCTAAGTGAGCAATGGTTTCTGTTGTACTACTAATATCAGAACCAATGAATGCCACGACTTTATCATTTTCTACTAATTTTTTGAAAGCATTGGTTGCATCTTGTTGATTTGCCTTATTATCTTCTAAGATAAAATCAATTTGTTTGCCTAGTATACTACCTGCTGCATTGTACTCTTCAATAGCAAGTTTTGCCCCATTACTTGCTGCAATACCGTATTGTGCACAAGAACCTGTTAAGTCGAAGCTTGCACCAATTCTAATGGTATCTCCATTTCCTCCTGATTGTTGACATCCTACAAAACTCATCGAACTCATCATCATTGCTAATCCCATAGCAAATAATCTTTTTGTTTTCATAATATCCCTCCGTCAATCTTTATATTTATATTTGAAATTATACTTAATATATATTTCAATTTCAAGACAAATTTATAATAAATTTTATATATTTATTCGATTTATGTTAGATATAATTATTTTTAATGAATTAAAAAATATAAAATGCTTCATTTTACAGATAATTCATTTCACCTATATCATTTTTACGTAAACCTTATATTTTTTCTTAATACCTCTTGAAAGCCTTATAAAGTCTTTGTAAAATAAAAATATACAAGAAAGGATGATTCTTTGATGATTTACATAAAAAAGTCTTTACCTGTGACGGATTCTTTCATTTCTAAAGACACTTGCTTTTTAGATTTTGAAACAACAGGTTTATCAAAACAGAATGATCACATTATGTGCATCGGTCTTGCTTCATTAAATGAAGGAGATTTTCTCCTTGAACAGTGGCTCATTGAAAACACTGAAGAAGAAATCAAACTTCTTTATACACTTATGGAAACATTACACAAATTCAATCGTATTTACACTTATGGCGGTAAACATTTTGAATGGCCTTTTCTAACTTTTAAATTAGAAGCTTATGATTTGGATGCTTCTTTTTTAACTGCTTGTCATCTCGTAGATCTTAAGCCATCTAAGGCTAAACGTACCACCTTAGAGTCTCAAGCAGGATTTAAGCGTTTACAAACAAGTACAGGTAAAGAACTAGCAAAACTTGCAAAACTCTCCTTACAAACACCAAGCGAGGCCTATCAAACACTTATCTTAGAACACAACCGAGAAGAACTTTTAAGTTTACAAGCTCTTTTTAACTACTTACAGTTTCTTAAACACTTAAGTAGCAATGACTTAAAAGAAACAGTTCTAAAAGAACAGTCTTTAGTTTTTCGCCTCTCCCCTACACTTACTTACTCAAAATCTTTTGATTTAACGTGTAAGCATGTAGTATGCCACTATGATACAGAACAAAACATTTTTCAGATTCAACTAGAAGCACATCTTCTCACTCTTAAAACTTATTTACCAGCTAAAGACTATTATCTTATTGAAGGTGAACTGATGCACAAATCCCTAGCTAAACTTCTTCCAGCTTCCATGCGCCAAAAGGTTGCAAAAGATCAATGCTATTTAGAACAAGAAGGTTATTATCTCCCTTATACCTTAGAAGAATCTGAACGCTCCTGGCAAGATTGTAACAAGGTATGCTATACTCCATATGATCCAAATACATTTGCACCTCATATTCCTTCCCTTCTTAGACAAATTCTAAAGAGCCTATCTAAACTTACTAGTGATTCACCCCAATAACCAAAAGCCCTACCTTACTCGCGATCGTATGCCAGTAAGATAGGGCTTTTATATTAAAATACTATTTTTATTGTTTTTCATAAAAGAAAATACGATAAGGATTTAGATTAAATTTTTGTGAACCAATGATTTGTTCTGTACTTCCAACAAATAAAATACCTTCTTTATTTAGAGAACGACTAAATTTTGTATAAATATCATTTTTAGCCTCTTCTGTAAAATAAATCAGTACATTACGACATACAATAAGATCTATACGTTCCGGATAAGGATCTTTTAAAAGATCGTGCTGTTGAAATTGAATACATTTTTTGATTTCAGGAGAAATCACGTATTTATCCCCTTCTTGGATGATAAAACGGTCTCGTAAATCTTTAGGTACATTGGTTAAATGTTTATCTATGTACTCGCCAGCTTTAGCTTTGGCAAGTATTTCTTGATCTATGTCTGTAGCAATAATCTTAATTTGATGAAGGGGCATAAACTTGGATAACAACATAGCTAATGAATAAGGCTCATCACCTGTTGAGCATGCTGCACTCCATATCTTAATGCTCCCCTTCTTTTTAAGCAACATGGGAATAATCTCTGTTTCTAATGTGACCCACTGATTGGGATTACGGAAGAACTCTGATACGTTAATCGTAATATAGCTTAAAAATTCATCATAAAGGGTTCTATTCGTTTTAAGTAATGCTAGGTAGTCCTCATATTCTTTACATCCATGCTTACGTATATTAGCATCAATACGTCTTTTCATTTGATTTTCTTTGTAAGCATTTAAATCCACACCGGTAAGCCTTAATATACCTGTCTTAAATTCTGTATAGTTCATGCTCTTCTCCCATGCATCTATTAGATTTGTTCTAGTTTTGTGAGGACTTCATTAATCACATCACTAGGTGTAGAAGCACCTGCTGTTACACCAACTTCTTCTACTCCATCAAACCATTCTTTTTCTAACATAGAAGCATCATCAATACAATGTGTATTCGGACATATGGATTGACAAATTTCATAAAGTTTTTGCGTATTAGAACTCAAACGACTTCCTATTACAACCATAGCATCTACTTGACCAGCTATTTCACGTGCTTCGTCTTGTCTTTCTGATGTTGCGCTACAAATTGTATTGGTAAATTTGATGTCATAACCTGCTTGTTCTAAGGTGTTCACAATTTCGTCTACTACTGCTTTCTTATAAGTCGTTTGTGAAACAACAAAATAGCGTTCTTCTTTACTTAACTTACTTAAGTCTAGTTCATCAATATTTTTTAATATGATACAACCTTCTTTTGTCCATCCATTAATCCCAATAATCTCTGGATGTTTTGCATCACCAATCAAGATAATTTTGTATCCATCCCTTTCATGTCTATTGACAAGCTTATGAATTTTAGTTACATAAGGACATGTGGCATCAACAACATGAATGGCTTTATCGTTCGCTTCTTTATACACATCTTCTGGTACACCATGGGCACGAATAATCACCTGATCCATTGGAATATTGTCTAATTCTTCTACTGAATGAATTCCTTTGTTATGAAGCTTATTAATTACTGCTTCATTATGAATAATATGTCCTAGTGTATAAGTTGTTTTAGTAGCATCTGTATCAAATGCCATATCTACTGCACGTTTTACACCAAAACAAAATCCTGCACTTTTTGCAAGTAAAACTTTCATCTTATCAGCTCCTATTGCTTTTGTTTAAGTAATCCTATGATGTGTTCAACAATTTGCTCTACTGTAAGACTTGTTGTATCTACTTCTACTGCATCTTCTGCCTTTTTAAGTGGTGAAACACTACGATTCATATCTTGATAGTCACGTGCTTCAATTTCTTCTAATAATGTTTCAAAACTTACCTCCATACCTTTTGCTTGGTACTCCATTAACCTTCTTTTTGCACGCTCACTACTAGATGCTGTTAAGAAGATTTTTAATGTAGCATTAGGTAGTACAACTGTACCAATATCGCGTCCATCCATAACAACAGACTTCGTTTGTGCTAATTTTCTTTGCATCTCAACTAAGGCGATACGTACTTTTTCGTAAGTTGCTACTTTAGATGCAGAAGCTGCTACTTCTTGTGTTCTTATGGCTTCACTTACGTCTTCACCGTTTAAGTAAATACGTTGATTCGCATTTTCATAGGTTAAATCAATGTGTATATCTTCTAAAGCTTCATTAACTAAAGCTTCTATTGTATAATCAATACCTCTTTGTATACAGTATAGTCCTACACTACGATACATTGCACCTGTGTCAATGTATGTACAACTTAATTCTCCCGCAATACGTTTAGCAATGGTACTTTTACCTGCACCTGCTGGCCCGTCTAATGCAAGAGAAAAAGTTGCAAGGTCTGGACGTAATTTGCAGGCTTCACCTAAATATTGGTGCCTTGCAGTTTTTTGTGTTACTATGCTGCTTGTACAAATGAGTGCAATACGGATGCAGTGTTCAAGTGAACCCACTACCTCCATCTCTTGCATACACATAAGTGCAGCTTCTGTAATACCTAACTCACGTGCTGCAATAGCTGGATAAGCTGCATCCAAATCTTTTGTGCAAGTAAATGTAATTTGTATAATTTCTTCTATTTTTACCTGATTGGCCATTAATACAGCTTCTAAGAGTGCTTTTGTCTGGCATAGAATAGACTCTCTTGTATTTTCAGCTGTAATAGCACCTCTAATGGCAATAGTATTATTCATCTTATCCCTCTCTTTAATCGCATTTTTCCTTAACTGTTGTTGGGGTCGTATAATGTGGTGTATTCACTTCCCTTGTATCATCATAAACTTCATATTCCATCCAAACTGTTTCAAGATTATCTAAGTTGGTTGAAATTTCATCTTTCATACGTAAGCTGACTGCAACAATAATTGCATTAATGATACTAAGTGGTGCTACAAGTGAGTCTACAAAAGATACCATCTCACTACGTCCAATTAAAGTATGCTCTGCGTATTGTGCAATCGGTGAAATATAACTATCTGTAATCGCAATGATACCAGCCTGTCTTGAGCGTGCATATTCTAATGCTTTGAGAATACGTTTTGAATATCTAGGGAAACTAATACCAATAATGACATCGTTTTCACTAATATGATGTAAAAGCTCAAAGATCTCACTAATACTATTTGTATTAATCACTTTAACCCTTGGGAAAATAATATTGAAGTAAAATCCTAGGAAACTTGCAAGACCTGCACAGCTTCTTACCCCTAAGATATAAATCGTGTCTGCTGCTAGTATCTTATCAATTGCCATATCAAAAGTTTCTTCATCTATTTGTTCAATGGTATATGCAATTTTTTCTTGATCTGTTTGAAGTACACTTTTCAGAACGTGATTCACATCAATACGATCTGTAGTAACTTCTAATCTTTGCATCGCAGTTAATTTGCTCTTTACAAGCTCTTCTAATGCGTCTTGGAACTTAGGGTACCCGTCATATCCTAATTCGTTTGCAAAACGTACAACTGTTGACTCACTTACCCCCACTATTGTTCCTAGTTTTGCCGCTGTCAAAAACACTGCTTTTTCGTAGTGTTCTAAAATATAATTAGCGATGAGTTTCTGCCCTTTGCTGAGTTTAGGCATACTTTTCTTAATGCGATGAATTAAATCATTATTCATATTCATTTCCTTTCAAATACCTTCTTTATCTTTTATCTAGTATCATTATATATTATATTTTACTTTTTACAACGATATTTTATGAATTAACGCATAAAAAGACTACAGGATAGGTATTCCTGTAGTCTTTTTGGCATTTTACTACTTACACTGGATAAGCTTTGTTCTTTTTGTCCGCAATTGTTGGGTCAACTTTCTTCCCCTGTGCTTCACGATACTTAAAGAAGTCCATTGCAACTTGTGGGAATAGAGCATAAGAAAGGATATCTTCATCTTGTTGTTTATAAATAGCCATTTCTTTTTCAAGTTTATCAAGTTCTGGAGTGAGTAAGTCAGCAGGTCTACAAGTAATTGGCGTTTCATCACCGATAATTTTTTTAACAATTTCTTCTTTGATTGGTACTGGTGTACAACCATACTCCCCACGTACAATCCCTTTAGATTCTTTAGAAACCATTTTGTAACGTTCGCCTGCAAGTACGTTTAGTACAGCTTGTGTTCCTACAATTTGGCTTGTTGGTGTTACAAGTGGTAAGTAACCAAAGTCTGCACGTACTTTTGGAATTTCTTGTAATACTTCATAGTATTTATCTTCTGCATGTTGTTGTTTTAATTGAGATACTAAGTTAGAAAGCATACCACCTGGTACTTGGTAACGAAGTGTATTAATATCTACAGCTAATACTTTTGTATTCATAAGACCGCTTGCAAGTGCTTCTTCACGCATTGGTCTAAAGTACTCAGTGATTTCACTTAATGCTTCTGTATTAATACCTGTATCATATGGTGTACCTTTAAATGTTTCAACTAAAACTTCTGTAGCTGGTTGAGATGTACCCATAGCAAGTGGTGACATAGCTGTATCAATAATATCACATCCTGCTTCAACTGCTTTTAGGTAAGTCATTGAAGCAACCCCACTTGTATAGTGTGTATGAAGTTGAATAGGAAGATTTGTATTTGCTTTTAAAGCTTTTACTAAACGTTCTGCTTCATAAGGTACTAAAAGCCCAGCCATATCTTTAATACAGATAGAATGTGCACCGATATTTTCAATATTTTTAGCCAGTTTAATATAGTATTCCAAAGTATGTACATCACTTAATGTATAAGAAATCGCAACTTGAGCATGACCATTTTCTTTATGTGTAGCCTTTACTGCTGTTTCTAAGTTTCTCATATCATTTAAAGCATCAAAGATACGGATAATATCAATACCATTTGCAATACTTTTTTGTACAAAGTATTCTACTACGTCATCTGCATAATGACGATAACCTAAAATATTTTGTCCTCTAAAAAGCATTTGAAGCTTTGTATTTTTAACTTCTTTACGAATTTTACGAAGTCTTTCCCATGGGTCTTCATTTAAGAAGCGAAGGCAAGCATCAAATGTTGCGCCGCCCCATACTTCCATTGCATGGAAACCAATTTGGTCCATTTTAGAAGCAATTGGTAAAATCTCTTCAGTTGTCATACGTGTTGCAATAAGTGATTGATGCGCATCACGTAAGGTTGTATCCATTATTTTAACAGGTCTTGCAATATTCTCTGACATGTAAATGTGCCTCCCTTATTAACCGTAAATTGATAGTAGTACACCCGCTGCAATCGCTGATCCAATAACCCCTGCAACATTTGGACCCATTGCATGCATAAGTAAGAAGTTTGTTGGGCATTCTTCTTGACCCGTTTTTTGAACAACACGTGCAGCCATTGGTACAGCTGATACCCCTGCAGCACCAATAAGTGGATTAATTTTCTTACCACTTGCATAGTACATAATCTTACCAAAGAGTACGCCACCTGTTGTTCCCACGATAAATGCAAATAAACCTAAACATAAAATACCAAGTGTATTCATGTTAAGGAACTTCTCTGCACTTGTTGAAGCACCAACTGAAAGTCCTAATAAAATAGTAATAATAGACATCATTGCATTACTTGCTACATCCGCTAAACGATTTGTAGAAGCAACTTCTTTTAATAAGTTACCAAACATAAGCATACCTACTAAAGTGCCTGCTGATGGTAAAATAAGAGATACAACGATTGTAACAACAATTGGGAACACAATTTTTTCTATTTTAGAAACGGGACGGAGTTGTTCCATCTTGATCATACGTTGTTCTTTAGTTGTAAACAATCTCATAATTGGTGGTTGAATAAGTGGTACAAGCGCCATATATGAATAAGCAGATACTGCAATTGCTCCAAGTAAGTGTGGTGCAAGCTTTGTTGCTACGAAGATAGATGTAGGACCATCTGCGCCACCGATAATACCAATTGATGCAGCTTCTGGACCTGTGAATCCAAGTAAAAGTGCACCTAAGAAAGCTACGAAAATACCAAGTTGGGCTGCAGCACCTAAAAGTAAGCTTTTAGGATTGGCAATAAGTGGACCAAAGTCTGTCATCGCACCTACACCAATGAAAATAAGTGGTGGGAAGATTCCTAACTCTTTACCCATACCTATGTAGTATAAAAGTCCACCTGGTTCTAATTTACCTGTTACCTCATTCATTGCATCATGTGCTGTAATGCCCACGCCTGGTAAGTTAACAAGTAACATCCCAAATGCAATAGGTACAAGTAAAAGTGGTTCAAAGCCTTTTGCAATGGCTAAGTAAAGTAATACACAGGCAATAATAATCATGGCTGCATATTTCCAGTCCATTTGCGCAATACCCGAACTCATGCAGAATTCTTTGACCGCGTCTACGAAGACATTCAATATATTCATTTTTGTTTCCCCCTCTATAGCGTTAGGTCAAAAGATTAGTTAATAGAAACAATCACATCGTTTGCTTCTACCATAGCACCTGAAGATACATTTACAGATGCAATAGTACCTGATGCAGATGCAAAAACTTCATTTTCCATTTTCATAGCTTCTAAAATAGCAACAAGATCACCTTCTTTAATAACTTGACCTACTTTAACTTTTACATCTACGATTTTACCTGGCATTGGCGCAACAACTTTATTTTGACCTGTTGCCGCTGGAACTGCTGGTGTCACAGGTGCCGCTGCTTTTGGCATTGCTACTGGTGCCACTGGTCTTTGAGCTACTGGCGCTGCTGATGTGCTTACACCTGCACCTAATTCTTCAACTTCTACCTCGTATGTATTCCCATTAACTGTTACTTGAAATTTTCTCATTTTTGAACCCTCCCTATTTTCTTATGCTCTATGTCTGTTAATTTGTCTTAATGAACGAACTTGTAACTGATCTGCTGTTGTACCAAGACTTGCTGCAATAGCTGCTGTAATCACAGCAACAAGTTCAAGCTCTGAAGTTTCATCTACTGCTTCTACAACAGGTACTTCTTCTTGTACTACTGTAACTGCTACTTCTTTATTAGTATCCTTCTTACTCTCAATTGTTGCAACGATCATACCTGTTACTTTGATTAAAGCAATTAATATAAGAAGCACTACGAATACCATTGACACACCGATTAAGAAAACACTTAATCCATCTACCATGGCACCAAAATTCAAACTAAATTCCATTTGGCTCACCTACCTTATACTGTTGGGTGCTTTTTAAGTGTACTTGCCACTTGTTTTGTATAAAGCACTTCAAGGGCAGCAATAACGCGTTTTCTTGTTGCAGCTGGTTCAATAATATCATCAATGTAGCCATGTGCAGCTACTGCATAAACACTACTATGAGTTGCTTCAAATTCAGCAATTTTTTCATTCATTACTGCTACTTTATCTGTAGCTTGTTCAAGTTCTTCCCCATACATGATTTTAACAGCACTTTCACTATTCATTGTAGAAACTTCAGCTGTTGGCCATGCATAAACATAGTCCGCACCTAAATGTTTACTATTCATGAGGGTGTATGCCATTCCATAAGCTTCTTTTAAGATGACATTGACTTTAGGTACAGTGGCATTTGCAAAAGCAAAAGCTAATTTACTAGCTGCCTTAATAATACCCGATTTTTCTGTTTCAACTGTGGATTCAATACGTTCAATTTGAGAGAGGGTTACTAGTGGAATATTGAATGCATCACAGAAATTTACAAACTGAGTTATTTTTTCTATTGCTTGAAGATCAACAGTTTTTTCTGTATTTGCAATCATACCAACTGTTACACCATTCATTCTTGCAAACGCTGTTAAAGCTTTTGCACCGTATTCTTTACTTACTTCTACATATGTACAGTCATCTACAATTGAAGTTACAATGTCTTTGGCATTTGCTACTTCAAAGTCAAATTGATTAAGTGCTTCGTCTACACGATTTAAATCATCCACACATTGATAACAAGGTGCTTCATCGTCACTATTTGCAGGTAAGTAACTCATAAGGTTACGTACTTCTTCAATTAACACCTGTTCATCAGCTTGGCCAAAATGTGCAAGTCCGCTTTGACTTAAATGTACATTTGATGCTGCTACTGTATCAAACGATGCTTTTTTATCTTCAAGGGTATTAGGACTATTTAAGTACATCTGTCCATTTTTAGTTGAGATAAATGTAAAGTCAGATAATCCTGTTATAAAGGAAACACCACCTGCACAATCTCCGCATACTACTGAGATTTGTGGAATAAGCCCTGAAGCTTCTGACATTTTACCAAAAATCATTCCATACCCATTTAGTGCTTCAATACTTTCTTCTAGGCGAAGTCCTACTGTATCAATAAAGCCTACAACAGGTGCACCCATTTTGATTGCATCATCATATGTTTTAACAATCTTTTTCGCATGCATTTCCCCTATTGATCCACCTAATACAGCTGGATCTTGGCTATATACATAAACAAGATTGCCTTCGATTGTACCATAGCCACATACTACACCGTCTGCTGGTGCTTGTACTTTTTCCCCTTTACAAGCTGTGGTTTTACTTGTAATGAAAGCACCAATTTCAACGAAACTATTTTCGTCAAGTAAATGTGTAATTCTGTCTCTAGCAGTTAGTTTACCTTTATCTAAAACTGCCTTTTTAGCTGCTTCATCATAACCATTTTGAATGGCTGATTTGTGAGCTTCCAGTTCAGATAATTTTTGTAATGTGCTCATCTGATACCCTCCAATTAGTAAAAAAATTTGAAAAACTAAGTATAAAGATTGCCAATTACAGTATACTAAACAAAAATATAATATACAATATATTTTTATATTATATATTATATTTTGTGACATTTAACTCGACTTTTCAAACAAATCGTTATTTTTTTCTCAAAATTAAGAAACAATTAGGACAAGGCTTTTTTACATTCATTACATTCAAATGTAAAATAGAAAATTCCCTAACATGATAACTTTGCAAAAAGGTTTCAATATGTTCATGTTCATTACGGCCTTCCTCATGCCCTGGATAAGTCATAACAGCTAAAAGGCCACCATCTGATAGTTTGTCCATTACCTTTTGTAAGGCTTCTAAAGTGGTTTCTGTATGAGTCACAACACCCTTATCTGCTCCAGGCAAATACCCTAAATTAAATACGGCTAAATCAATTTCGCCTTCTATATACTGCTCTAAATGATGATGAGAATCTAAAATAAGATGTACTTCCTTTGTAGAACTAACTATTTTCTCTCTACTATTATCTAAGGCTTGCTGCTGTATATCAAAGCCATAAAGGGTTGAAACCTGTTCTTGACTATGCAAAAACTCTAGGTCATAACCATTACCTAGAGTTCCGTCCATTGCTGTTAAATTTTGTTTCCCCCACATTTTGAGGTGTTGTTCAATAAGAAGATGTAAGTTATTGGTCATATTACGACTGAGCATTTTATTCACCTAATCCTTTTAAATAATTAACCTCTTGTCTGGTCAGTGGTCTATAAGATCCTGATTCTAAATCGCCAAGTTCAAGTGATCCCATAGATACACGTGTTAAACGTAGGACATCATAACCTACTGCTGCACACATTTTTCTAACTTGTCTATTACGACCTTCATGTATAGTTAAACTGAAAGTTGTTGTTGCACCATTTTGTCGAATAACTTTTGTTTTTGCTGGTGCTGTTAAATAACCATCAATGACTACACCTTGTTGAAGCTTTTGAAGTGTTGATGGACGTATATCACCTTTTACTTTAACAACATAAGTTTTATCTACATGGTGTTTTGGATGTGTGAGGGCATAAGTAAGCTCTCCATCGTTTGTTAAGATAAGAAGTCCTGTTGTATTATAGTCAAGACGTCCTACTGGAAAAATACGATAAGGAATGTTTTTTACTAAGTCTAAAACTGTTGGACGATCTTTTTCATCTGCTACAGATGTAATATAACCTGTTGGTTTATTAAGTAAGTAATATACTAATTGTTCTTCTTCTTGTACAGGCTGATTTTCAAAGAGGACTTCATCCCCTTCCTCTACTTGTACGCCTTGTTCAGTTACAACTTGTCCATTTACTTTTACTTTACCTTCTGCAATATACTGCTCACATTTTCTTCTTGATCCAACGCCACATTGGGCTAAATATTTTTGTAGTCGCATAAATCTACCCTTTCTTTTGTTACCTACTATTTTGTCTGTATTGTATGTCTATGTTATTAGGGTTGTTGCCTATTTATTCTGTGTTTATACCTTTATTTATCTTCTATATTGAAAAACTTCTTGATTTTATCCATCAAAGTAGCCTTCGCTATACTGCGATTTGCTAAAAGCTCTGTTTTTTCAATAATAGTATTGCCACATACCACTTCTAATTTACCTATCACTTGATTTTCTACAATAGGTGCTTCTATTTCATTTGGAAGTGTTTTTTTGATTTCCACACTTGCTTTTTCTTCTGCTGATAATGGCAAAATAATATCTTCTTTTGGATGCACTTCAATTTGTTCTTCTTTTCCTTCTATAACAGGAACAACACCGTAGTTCTCACCATCTTCAATAACTTGATACTTTTTATAGTTATCAAAACCATAATTCATTAATTTGATCACATCTGTATACTTACGTGATTTACCTTTATCATTCCAACCTGCCCCCAGTGCAACACCAATAAGCTCCATACCATCTTTTTTAACGGCACCTACAAAACAGTGACCTGCTTTGTTTGTAAATCCTGTTTTAACACCTTCTGCACCTTGGTATTGACTTAAAAAGCGATTTTTATTTCTAAGTTGATGAGGTTTGCTTCCTTCAACTGTTTCTGTTGGAATGCTTTTTTCAGGTGTTGTAATAATCTCAACAAATTTTGGATTTTCTAAGGCATATGCTGCAATAAGGGCCATATCATAAGCTGTTGCATGATGATTAGGACCATCTAAACCGTTAGGTGTTTCAAAACAAGTATCTTCAGCACCTAATTCTTTTGCTTTTTCGGTCATCATTTCACAAAAGCCTTCTACACTTCCGCCTACATGTTCTGCTACAGCTATAGCTGTATCGTTATGTGATTCTAACATAAGTGAATAAAGTAAGTCACCTAGTTTTTGTTTTTCACCTGTTTGAAGGTTTAATTTTACTTTAGGCGCACGTGCCGCACGGCTAGATACTGTCACAATCTCATCTAATTTACCTGATTCAATGGCTACAATACAAGTCATAATCTTTGTTGTACTCGCCATAGGAAGTGGTTCATGTGCATTTTGTTCATATAAAATACGCTTACTATCTTTCTCTATTAAAACAGATCCTTTTGAATAGATTGTTCCTGGACCTTCACTCGCATAAACACATTGTGTCATTAAAAGTGTTAACGCAACGATACTTTTAAGTCGTTTTTTCATTCTAATCGTCTCCTCAAAACCAATGTATATTCTATGATTCAGCATACCTCATACTATTCCATTTTATACATTTTAATAGGTTTATTAGAGCTTATTCTTTATCGTTTGCATCTGTTTCCTCACTATTTTCTAGCTCATTCTTTAATTGTTCATTGGCTGTTTCTTCAGAAATATAATTCATTTCTTCCTCTATTTCTTTTTTAAAACGCTCAATTAACTCTTCCTTCACTTTAGGAAGTTCTTCAATGTTTTTAAAGCCGAAGTGACGTAAGAAGCTGGTTGTGGTACCAAACAAAATAGGACGTCCAATAACATTGAGCCTTCCTACTTCTTCAATCAAATCATATTCTAAAAGTTTACTAACAGCGTGCTCACATCTTACACCACGAATATCCTCAATTTGTGCCTTTGTAATCGGCTGAGAATAGGCCACAATTGCCAATGTTTCAAGCAAGGCTTGGGTAAGTAGCTTCTTCACTGGCTTTTGCTTGTAGCGTTGAATATAACCAATATTTCGTGGTACTGTACACATTTGATAACCATTGTCTACTTCTATGATTTCAATGCCACTTCCTGTCTTTTCATACCATTCATTTAGCCTGTAAATTGCCATATGAATGGTAATTTCTTCTGCTTCACAAATTTCTGAGAGCTTGCCACTTGGCACACTATCACCTACATAAAAAAGAATGGATTCTAATGCACTCTCAAGTTCAGTCTTTTGCATCTTCTTTCACTCCTGTAATAATAATATCTGCCAAAGGCTTTTCCTGTACAATTCGAATTTGTTTTTTATGTACTAATTCTAAGATGGACATAAAAGTTACAATACGTTCTACTTTTGGCATACTTACTGTACACAACTCAAAAAAAGATACTCTTCCATTTAACTCTAATAAGTTTAAAATGTAGAGTGCTTTCTGCTCAATTGTATAGGTATCCTTTTTTAATATAGAAGAATCAATTTTCTTAGATTTTTGATGCACCAAAATTTGCTTTTGCTTCATTAAGTTCTGAAAAGCTTCATAAAGTTGCTCAAGGGTAACATCAATTAAGATATCTTCTGTAGTTGGTACGGGTACTTCTATCTTATCGTTACTTTCATGATTTCTAAAACAGAAATCTGAAGAACCATTTTGGCGTTCATCTAATTCATGAGAAACGTACTTAATCTTTTTGTATTCTAATAGCTTTCTAATTAATTCTTCCCTAGGGTCTTCTTCGTTAACCTCTTCATTTTTAGGAGGCTTAGGTAAAAGCATTTTAGATTTAATATAGAGTAAAGTTGCCGCCATCACGATAAATTCACTCATTTGTTCTAATTCAAGTGTATTTGAACTTTCTATATAAGCTAAATACTGGTCTGTAATAGAAGAAATTTCTATATCACAAATACTCATTTTGTTCTTTTCGAGCAAATAAAGGAGTAAGTCCAGAGGACCTTCAAAATCTTCT
Source organism: Niameybacter massiliensis (assembly GCF_001282685.1). Lineage (GTDB taxonomy): Bacteria > Bacillota > Clostridia > Lachnospirales > Cellulosilyticaceae > Holtiella > Holtiella tumoricola. Next base: position 2,038,312 of record NZ_LN875035.1, read on the forward strand.
AATTTAAATGTTACACTCATTCATTTTCTCCTTACTGACAACAATCTATTAACAGTTTAAGCTATTTCGACACCATATTGCAAGATAAACTATAAAAAAGGTAGAGACCTTTTGTTTAGTCTCTACCTTCTAAGGCATATTTATCTAGCTTAATCTGAAATAACGCATCGCCATATAAGGGAGCATATCATTAAATTTAGCTTTACCCACATCAAAAGCTGCTACAAGAGGTGCTTCACCCACCACTTCACCATCTAAGCTATAAACAATGGTTCCAAGCTTTTGATTTTTATAGACTGGTGCGATGACATTTTCATCATCATATTTGATTTCATATGAAAATTCTTTTTCTGTACGATCTTTTGGCACGACAAAGGCCATAGAGTTTTCTATTGTAAGCTCTACTGCTTTCATATCACCTTTTTTAACTTTCATACTACCAAGTACTTCACCTACTTCTGGGCCCTTTTTAACTTTGTAGTTTGCAAAACCAAAATCTAAAAGTTGTGCTGCTTCACGGAATCTAATTTTACCATCTTGAGACCCCATAACAACAGCGATTAAGTTCATATCATCACGATTTGCTGTTGCACTTACACAGTGTTTGGCTTGTGGTGTATAACCTGTTTTAAGACCAGTAAGACCATTATACCATTTAATCATTTTATTTGTATTTGTAAGACCAAATTCTGTATCACCTTTACGTGTATGGTGTGTAATGGTGTCCATCCATGTTGTAAGTGTTTTAGAAATCTCTGGGAATTTGCTAATAAGTTCTCTAGACATAAGTGCAACATCATGAGCAGAAGAAACATGTCCATCTACATGTAAACCACAAGCATTTTTAAATGTTGTATGTTCCATACCAAGTTCTTTTGCACGTGCATTCATCATATCTACAAACTGGCTTTCACTTCCACCAATATACTCTGCCATTGCAACAGCAGCATCATTTGCAGATGCAATACATATTGCTTTGACAAGGTCACGTACAGGTTGTTGTTCGCCTTCTTCCATGAAGATTTGAGAACCACCCATACCAGCAGCATGGCTACTTACTGTTACAGGGTCATCCCAATTAATTTTCCCTGCTGCTACTGCTTCATGAATGAGTAAAAGCGTCATAACTTTTGTAATACTAGCAGGTGGAATTTCATCATCCATATTTTTTTCTAGCAAAATTTTGCCACTACTTGCTTCCATAAGTACATAACTTCTAGCTGTTTCAGCCATACCAGCTCCAGTTGCTGCTGGTTCTGCATATACGCTAAATACGCTAGCAAGGGATGTAAGAAGTAGTATGGTAGCAATGATTTTTTTTCTTAACATCTTTCTACCTCCTTACAATTTATTTCTATTATTTGTTATTTACGTCAAAATATACTATGTATTGTAAGAAATTAGTCTACATTTATAAAATAAATATTTTCCCCCTTTCACTTTTGCTTAAATGGATTAAGAATGTGTAAACTCCTATTCAGTTAGAACACGTGAAAACTCGCTATCACTCACACACTCGCATAAACCCTTCCTTCATATTCGTTAACACATTCTAAGTCCATTCTGGAAAAAATCTACATGGAGATCACCTACCCATCACCGTACTTTTCTACTCAGTTAGGTAAGTTTTCACTTCCAGTAGTACACCGTGGTGAAGAGATAGAAGTAAATGTTTCTTCTTAGAAGGCAAAACCTTCAAGCATGTGATAAGATCACCTACACGCCCTTACACCTAACCAAGTATTTAATTGATTAAAGGGTATACAAAAAGAGAGAAGATTTTACTCTTCTCTCTGCTTGTATCCTAACGGATAGTTGTATAAATAAGTTGTGGTTTTTCCACTTTATCTTGACTGAATTTATAAGCTTCATAGATGTAACGCATTGCGCCTTCTGTATTAGATTGGTCACTGTAGTAAAGTGTTGCTAGTGAATCACCAGCTTCTACTTGATCACCAATCTTCTTATGCATAATAAGGCCTACACCTAAGTCAATAACACTTTCCTTATTTTCTCTACCTGCACCAAGTACTAAAGCCGCTTTTCCAATAAGCTCTGTTTCAATACTTTCTACAAAACCTGCTTGTTTTGCCACAACTTCCATGTCTTTTGAAGCTGATGGTAAAAGGCTATAATCACGTACTGAATCTGGATTGCCTCCTTGTGAGGCTACCCATTCACAAAGTTTATCCATGGCTTTACCTGAAGCAATAAGTTCTTCTGCAAGTTGAATACCTTCTTCTAATGTTTCAACACGATGTGCTAAAAGGAACATATTTGCTGCAAAAGTCACTGTTAAAAGTGTTAAGTCTTCTGGTCCTTCACCTTTTAATGTTTCAATGGCTTCAATAACTTCTAGGCTATTACCAATGGCGTTACCTAAAGGTTGGTTCATATCTGTTACAATACCAATTGTATCACGACCTACTGCTTTACCAATACGCACCATCGTATCTGCAAGTAATTTAGCATCATCTAGTGTTTTCATAAAGGCACCACTTCCACATTTTACATCCAGTACGATTGCATTAGAACCTGCAGCAATTTTCTTAGACATAATAGATGCCGCAATTAAAGATACATTGTCCACAGTTGCTGTTACGTCGCGAAGAGCATAGATTTTTTTATCAGCTGGTGCTAAGTTACCAGTCTGTCCTACAACTGCAACACCATGTTTATTCACATTATTAATAAAGTCATCTAGACCGAGTTCTACTTTGAAACCTGGGAAAGATTCTAATTTATCTACCGTTCCACCTGTATGTCCAAGACCTCTACCTGACATTTTGGCAACTGGTACACCTGCTGCTGCAACTAAAGGTGCAAGTACAATCGTTGTTGTATCACCTACACCACCTGTACTATGTTTATCCACTTTAATACCAGAGATAGCTGATAAATCTAGCATTTGCCCACTTTTAGCCATGCATTCTGTTAAGTGAGCAGTTTCATCATCGTTCATACCTTGGAAGTAAATGGCCATTAAAAGGGCTGACATTTGATAGTCTGGTATGCTTCCATCTGTATAGCCTGTTACAACAAACTGAATTTCTTCATGGTTTAAAGTACCACCTAATTTTTTCTTTTCAATAATGTCATAAATTCTCATGGAATCCTCCCCCTCTTATTTAGATAGTTGTGAATAGAAACTTTCACCAATTTTAAGTGGTTGTAATCCAAAGATTTCGCATACTGTTTGACCAATATCTGCAAAACTATTACGTGTTCCTAAATCACGACCTTCTTTAAGTTGTTTGCTATAAGCAAGTAATGGAACATATTCTCTTGTATGGTCTGTTCCTGGGGTTGTTGGGTCACAGCCATGATCAGCTGTAATGATTAGAAGGTCATCTTCTTTCATTGCAGCCATGATTTCTGGTAAGTAACGGTCAAATTCTTCTAAGCCTTTACCATAGTTTTCCCAATCATTACGATGGCCCCACTTCATATCAAAGTCAACTAAATTTGTAAAGATAAGTCCATGACTATCTTTTTTGATTAAATCAATCGTTTGTTTAATCCCATCTTCGTTTGATTTGGTATGTGTTGCATAAGTTACACCTTGACCTGCAAAAATATCTTCTATTTTACCAACTGCGATTACATCTAAACCTTTTTCTTTAGCATAAACAAGTAAGTTGTCTGCTGGTGGTGTCACTGCATAGTCGTGACGGTTAGGTGTACGTGTAAAGTTGCCTGGTGTTCCTAAAAACGGTCTTGCAATAACACGAGATACTTCGTGCTCACCTTTTAATAGGTTTCTAGCGATTTCACACATTTCATATAATTTTTCAAGTGGAATAATTTCTTCATGTGCAGCAATTTGGAATACACTATCTGCTGATGTATAAACAATAGGATATCCTGTTTTCATATGTTCTTCACCAAGTTCATCTAAAATCGCTGTTCCCGATGCTGTACAGTTTCCAAGTGTTTTAGTACCAATAGCTGCTTCAAAAGCATCCATAATTTCTTTTGGGAAACCATTTGGGTAAGTTGGGAACGGTACTTCAGTATGAATACCAACCATTTCCCAGTGTCCTGTTGTTGTATCTTTTCCTTTTGAAAGTTCACCAAGTCTTGCATAAGTCCCAATAGGTTGATCAGCCTTATCGAGTTCTTGCATCCCTTCAATATTACCAAGTCCTAATTTTGTAAGGTTTGGTAAGCTAAGACCTTTATTCATATTATAAACATGACCAAGTGTATTTGTATCCACGTCACCATATAAATGGGCATCTGGCATAGCACCCATTCCAACACTATCTAAGACAATCCAAATAACTCTGTTCACGTCAATCACATCCTTATCCATATATTTCAATTATTTGGTTATAGTCGTATTGTATACCAAATAACAAAAAAATAACAGGGTTTTATCCCTGTTATTTTCTATTTTATAGTTTATTTAGCTATATGAGTATAAACTTGTGTTGTTGAAATATCCGAATGCCCTAACATTTGTTGAACGGATTTTAAATTTGCCCCATGTTGAATAAGGTGTGCTGCAAATGAATGCCTCAGCATATGTGGTGTAATTTCTGCTTCAATATGTGCATTCTTTGCATAGGTTTTTAATATTTTCCAGAAGCCTTGACGCGTTAATGGTAATCCATTGCAATTAACGAAAAGTGCTTCTTCATGCTGATCGCGAATCATAGCATATCGTACATCTGTTAAATAATTTTTCAATGCAGTAATGGCTGGTTTGCCAATTGGTATACAGCGTTCTTTATTTTGATCCCTACAAATAATATACCCTTGATTGAGGTTAATATCAGTCACCTTTAATGTAATGAGTTCTGTCACTCTTATCCCCGTTGCATAAAGGAGTTCTAGCATGGCTTTATCACGTATTCCTTTAATATCTGTTGTATGTGGTTCATTTAGTAATACAGATATATCATTTTCAGATAAAATTTTCGGCACCTTTTTTGTTATTTTTGGCATTTCAATAGCAACTGCTGGATTTTCATAAGCTTTACCTTCTTTAATGAGATAGAAAAAGAATGCTCGAATAGAAGCTAAGGTTCTTGAAATAGTAGATGAAGATTTATTCAAACTTCTCATATAATCTAAGTATGTTTGAATCCATTCACAACTAATTTCATTCACTTGATCAATTTGATGTTCACTTAAAAATTTAAAAAAATATTTTAAGTCACGCTCATAAGATTGAATGGTATTGACAGATGAATGTTTAACATCATTCAAATAGGATAAGAACAAAGCTAATTCATTTTGCATAAATGTGACCCCCCCTTGTCTATAATATTATTTATATATAGTATAAATATAAATTATTATGTATACAGTAATTATATCTAAAATGATTTTTTTTGTCTAGTAAAATTCATTTTTTTTATAAATTACGCATTATATTTATAAATCTCTATAGGATTTATAGTATTTATAACAATGTGCAATAAATACTTTTATTCAACCTAACTAATTATTCAGAAATTTATAGTCCTGTATTCAAGAAATTGCATAAAGTTTTTTCTACCTCTAAAACTTAAAAGTATAAGTATTAAAGTTATTCTTTTGCAAACTTTTTAAACAATAAAAAAGAGTCTAAGGCTAAATGCCTAAGACTCTTAATCATTTTATATTATTTTTTAAGCTTGTTTAATTCTTCAATTAAAGCATCATTTAATACTTTAATGTATGTTCCCTTCATACCAAGAGAACGTGATTCGATTACACCAGCACTTTCAAACTTGCGAAGTGCATTAACGATAACTGAACGTGTAATACCAACTTTATCAGCAATTTTACTTGCGATAAGTAAACCTTCTGTTCCATCAAGTTTTTCAAAGATGTGGAAGATTGCTTCAAGCTCTGAGTATGATAATGTACCAATTGCAGATTTAACAACTGCGATTTTACGAGCTTCTTCATCTGTTTCATCTTTAAGAGATGTAAGCATTTCAACAGCTACGATTGTTGCACCATATTCAGCAAGAATCATATCTTCTGTTGCATAGCTTCCTTGATTTTTTTGTTTGTAAAGTACGAATGTACCAAGTCTTTGTCCACCTGCTACGATTGGTACAACACACCCAATGTAATTTCCGCTATTTGCACTATCTGCAAAAATAGTTTCCATAGAAATGTTATCTCTTACGTCCATCATAGAGATAAGTTGGTCATTAATTGCATAACCGATATATTGTTCTTCATTAACAATGTCATTTGCAAATAGGTTATGAATACCTAACACCTTGCTTTTATTGCTAATTACTAATACGTTTGATTGAACTACATCACTGATTACTTCGCAAATATCTGAGAAGATTACGCGATCTGATCCTACACGTTGTAATAATCTATTCACTTTGCGCATTTTTTGTAGTAATTCCATTGACATAAATATTCCTCCTTAATAGTTTCTACCGTTAGTATGTTCGAAAAATTTAAACACTATACACTTTATACATTTATCTCCACTAAAAAGACAAAGTTGAATATTCAACTTTGTCCCCCCAAAAAATCATCATTTACACATAAATCATAATATCATAAATAAAAAGAAAACTCAACCCTTTCTTTTACAAAGAATTACATAAGTTTACATTTTTTCTTGTGCATTTTGTTCATTTGTCACTTGTTGACCTTTTTTTCCATAATTACAAGTGTTATTTCGACAAACTACGTGTTTATTTTTGGCTGAACCTTTTTCAATGAGTACATCACCACATACTGGACACTTATCTCCTGTCGGACGTTGCCAAGACATAAAATCACAATTATCAGAATTGTTCTCACACCCATAATAGGTACGGCCTTTTTTCGTTTTCTTAAGGATAACTTCTCCTCCACAAAGAGGACATTTTACGCCAACTTCTTCATACCATGGTTTTGTAAAATTACATTCTGGGAAATTCGGGCACCCTAAGAACTTACCATACTTTCCATAACGTACAACCATATGTGCACCACATTTATCACAAGGAATATCTGTCACTTCTGTTAAATCAATATTTTCTATTTCTGCTTCTGCTTTTAAAACAGTTTTTGCAAAGTTTGGATAGAAGGCTTTTATGATTTCTTTCCATTGTACATTTCCAGATGCAATCTCATCTAATATTTTTTCAAGTTGTGCTGTGAACTCAACATCTACAATTTCATCAAAATGAGAAAGCATAATATTATTTACGACTTCACCAAGTTCAGTTGGATAAAGTACCTTATTTTCTTTTGTTAAGTAGCCTCTTGCAAGCAGAGTGGTAATAGTTGGTGCATAGGTACTTGGACGACCTACCCCATTCTCTTCTAACGTTTTTACAAGACTCGCTTCTGAGTAACGTGCTGGTGGTTGTGTAAAGTGTTGATTAGGTGTGAGTGTAATGCATTCTAATTGATCACCTACATTCACTTTAATCGTAGTAACCTTACCGCTTTGCTCATTTTCAAGTGCATATGCTTTTAAATAACCATCAAAAAGTTGTACAGAGTAAGTTGCTTTAAAAGTATATTCACCATTTTTAATATTAATTGCATGTGATTCATAACGTGCTGGTGTCATCTGACTTCCCACAAATCTACTCCAAATCATTTGATACAGACGATATTGGTCACGGCTTAAATATTCTTTAATTTCTTGTGGCTCATACGTAATATAAGTTGGACGAATTGCCTCATGGGCATCTTGAATCTTAGCTGCTTTAACTTGCTTCTTTGCTGTTCCGTCTTGTACGTACTCTTTACCAAATTTAGATGTAATGTACTCTACTGCTTGTTCTTTAGCTGTTTCTGAAATTCTTACGGAGTCTGTACGGATATAAGTAACAATACCGACTTCCTTCTTACCTATTTTAACCCCTTCATAAAGCTGTTGGGCAATATTCATAGTTTTTTGTGTTGAAAATCCTAAGTGTTTTGCAGCATCTTGTTGCATTGTACTTGTTGTAAAAGGTAATACTGGATTTTTAACACGTTCTGATACTTTTGTTGAAATAACTTCAAAAGGTTGATTCATACAAGCATCCACAATTTTTTGGGCTTCTTGTTCATTTTTGATATCAGCTTTTTTATCACCTATTTTATCAAGTTTTGCTTCAAAACCTTTAGTTTTCCCTTGTTTAAATAAAGATTCTATCGACCAATATTCTTGTTCAATAAACTCTTGAATTTCCTTTTCTCGGTCACAGAGCAGACGTAATGTAACAGATTGAACACGTCCTGCACTTAGACCTTTACGGATTTTCTTCCATAATATCGGGCTAATTTTATACCCTACTAAACGGTCTAGCACCCTTCTAGCTTGTTGTGCATCTACTAGGTCCATATTTACTTCACGTGGATGTTTAATTGCTTCCTTTACAGCTTGTTCTGTAATTTCGTTAAAAGTAATACGGTAAACTTTTTTTCCTTCTAATTTTAAGGCATGATATAGATGCCATGAAATCGCTTCCCCTTCTCTATCGGGGTCAGTTGCGAGATAAATACATTTTGCAGCTTTAGCTTCTTTACGTAATTTTTGGAGTAAGTCCCCTTTACCACGAATGGTAATATACTTTGGATCAAAGTTATTTTCTACATCAATACCAAGTTGGCTCTTAGGTAAATCTCTAACATGTCCAATAGAAGCTTCTACTTTATAAGTTTTCCCTAGGAATTTACTTATTGTATTTACTTTGGCAGCTGACTCCACAATAACCAAGTTATTTGCCATAATAACCTCCTAATACTCTAATTCAAACGAACATATCGCCTACCAGGTAGACGCATAATAATTCCTTTTATCTCTAATTTTAATAAGATTTTTTCTATCGTTATTTCTGTCATATTCATTTGATTTGCAATATTTACTAATTCTTTAGGTTGCCAACTTAAGTAATCATATACCATTATTTCAACTTTATCAAGTATTTGTGTAGGAATCTTTACACAATTATTTGTAAAATTGGTCATATGAATCGATATTTGAGGCATAATTTCCTGTACAATATCACTCCCACAAGTGACCAATTTCGCACCTGATTGAATAAGTCTATGACTGCCTTTACTCAGTGCACTGTTAAAATTCCCAGGCACTGCAAAAACTTCTCTATTTTGCTCTAAAGCTAAACGTGCAGTGATCAAAGACCCACTTCTTTCAGAAGCTTCTACTACGATCGTACCTAACGTCATTCCACTAATAATGCGATTCCTCTTAGGAAATTGATATGCCCTTGGTTCTGTCGGGGGTACAAATTCTGATACGACACATCCTGTATGCAAAATATCTTGATATAACTTATAGTTTTGCTTAGGATAACAGATATCTACGCTAGTGCCTAAGACTGCTAGTGTCTCTCCTATTTTTAAAGCACCTTTATGTGCTGCTTCATCAATACCTCTTGCCATACCACTTACTACTAAGAAACCTGCTTTAGTCAATTCATATCCAAGTTCTATAGCTGCTTGATAACCATATTCTGAACATTTTCTTGAACCCACAATTGCAAGTGCTGGTTTATTGATAAAAGTATTTCCTTTCCAAAATAGAACAAAGGGTGGGTCAACAATCTCTTTTAGATAAATAGGATACTCACTTTCATCTATACCTATGACATGAATTTCTTGTTCTTGTATACTTGTATAGAGTTGTATAACAGTTTTATGATTTTCCTTAGTTGCTTCTATCATGTGTATATTTTCTAAATCTATGCCTAATTCTATATAAATGTTACTATCTGCTTCAAAAAAATTTTTACAACTACCTGTTTCTTGCCACCATTTATATTTGATCTTTTCACTTATTGGTAGTAGATGAAACCATAGGCAATACATCAAAACTTCATTCATTCTATTTTCCATTCAAAAAACTCCTTTAATAAATCTCTAAAAATATGATAAAGATGATTAAAACTCTAAATTTTGGGTTAAAGCTTTAATAGTAATTTTTAGAAAGGATACCCTTATGTTTTGCAAATTAATCAGTTATTGTTTAAATGGTTTAGAATCTGTACAGATGGGAGTAGAAGTTGATCTATGTGACGGGCTCCCTTCTTTTGATATTGTCGGTCTACCTGATAGTGCCGTTCGGGAATCTAAAGAACGTGTTAAAAGCGCTATTAAGAATAGTGGTTATGAATTCCCCATTAAACGCATTACCATAAATTTAGCTCCTGCTGATATTAGAAAAGAAGGAAGTCTTTACGACCTTCCCATTGCTCTTGGAATTTTAGGGTGTATGGGTATCATTGATCCCCTTCATTTTGAAAACAAAATCTTTTTAGGCGAACTTGCTCTAGATGGCACTCTAAGACATGTAAGCAGTGCTATTCCTATTGTTTATGGCAAGGCTCATACACTTCCTTATATTCTCCCCTTTGAAAACGCCTCTGAACTTCAAATTGCTAAACACCAGACTCTACTTTATTTTCATACTTTAAAAGAAGTCGTCGATTATTTATCTAGAAATATACTTCCTACCCAACCACTTCCTAGTTCTCAACTTTCTCCATCTCATTCCTCACTTGATTTCTCACTAGACTTCTCTGATGTACATGGACAAGAAAATGTTAAAAGAGGCTTAATGATCGCTGCTGCTGGTCATCATAACACACTACTTATCGGTCCTCCTGGCTGTGGCAAAACAATGATGGCTAAACGTCTTCCAACAATCTTACCACCTCTTACTGAATCTGAACAAATTGAACTCACTAAAATTTATAGTTTAGCTTCCTATTTGGACGTATCTCTTCCTATTATAAAGCGTCCTTTTAGAGCACCTCATCATACAGTTACTCTAGCCGGCCTTGCAGGTGGAGGCAGGCACCCAAAACCTGGAGAATTAAGCCTTGCCCATTTAGGCGTACTCTTCTTAGACGAACTCCTTGAATTTAATAAAAAGACTTTAGAAACTTTACGACAACCACTAGAGGATGGTTGTATTACTTTAGCACGCTCTAATGATCACATGACTTTCCCTGCTCATTTTCTCTTTATTGCAGCTACAAACCCTTGTCCATGTGGTTATTACCCTGATACAACAAGATGCCATTGTGATGTTCCTACTATTAGACGCTATCTAAGTAAATTGTCTGGCCCTCTCTTAGACCGTATTGATTTACATTTAGAAATACAACCTGTCTCTTTCTTATCGCTAAAAAAAGGTTCTTGTCTTTCTTCATCCCAAATTCGTGAGTCCGTAAAGCAAGCCCAGGCACGCCAAGAAGAACGTTATAAAGGTGAATCCTTTACTTCTAATCACCAAATCCCTACTCATCTTCTTAGTAAATACTGTCCGCTTGATTCTGATGCAGAGCGTCTTTTAGACCACTGGTTTCAATCCGTAGGTGCAAGCGCTAGAAGCTATGCTAGAATTCTGCGTATAGCTCGAACTATTAGTGATTTAGAAGATAAAGCACTAATTGACGAAGATGTTATGTGTGAAGCCATTGGTTATAGACTACTTGATCGCAAGTTTTATTAAATTCCTTCTATATAAATAGGGAACTATTTCATTAATGAAATAGTTCCCTATCAATCACCTTATTTATCATGTCTTACATCTCTTGATACCTTTTCAACACCTTTTGTAATTGCTGCAATCACGTCAATTTCCATTTGTGAACTTAGTAAATGACTTTTAGCGATAACTTCACCCTTTTTTGTTGATCCATAATAAGTCGGTAAACTATTTAAAGCAATAGCAGCAATATCCCTTTTACAATAATCACATTTACATATATCTTTATATTCATCTAATACACTATTTAATATTAACTCTACAATATCTTCCGTATAATTTTTTATCCCTTCCATTAGTTCTCCTTATATTATGTATTTAACAACTACCTTCTTAGTATACTAAGAATGACTTAGCATATTTTTTATATTAACCATTACATGATATAACATATTAGATAATAATGCAAATCCTCCCTAATTAGACACAAATAAAAAGAGCTATGCATTAAGATGCAATAACTCTTTTTATTTGTGCTTTTTCTTTTTAATATTTTCAAGTTCTACTATAAATTCATCAATATCTCTAAACTTCTTATAGACTGAAGCAAATCTAATATAAGAAACTTCATCTACTTGCTTAAGATACTCCATAGCAATTTCACCTATTTCAGATGAACTTATTTCTTTTCGTTCAGATGCATAGATTTGGTTTTCGATTTCACTTACCATTGCTTCTATTTGCTCTAAACTAATATGACGCTTATTGCAGGAACGTAAAATACCCTTGAGTAGTTTATCACGGTCAAAAGTTTCTCTTGTTTGGTTAGATTTAATCACCATAATAGGCATACTTTCAATCTTTTCATACGTGGTAAATCTACGCTCACATTTTTCACACTGTCTTCTTCTTCTTATTGACTTATTGTCCTCAGTAGGTCTTGAATTAAGTACTTTAGACATAGCATATCCACAAAAAGGACACTTCATAGGTTATCCTCCTACACATGTATTATACTTTAACATAACATATGTATCTTATTAAAGTCAATATTCATCTGACTTAATTGGCATGCTACCCTGAAGTTCAACCAGTATAATATCTTCTCCGATTTTCTTAATATTTTCCCAAGGAATTAAATATTCTGTTTCTCGTCCAAATAAGCCCATTACTTTTCCTGGTCCAGGTACCACTAATTTTTTAACCTGTCCTGTTGTCCAGTCAATCTCTACGTCACAGATATAACCTAATCTTGCTCCATCTAACGTATTAATAATTTCTTTGTGCTTCATATCACCTATACGCATTCGCTAATTCCCCCTCTACTCTTTTATATATATTTCTTCATATGTTTAAGTGCTGTTTTTTCAAGTCGAGAAACCTGTGCTTGAGAAATACCAATTTCATCAGCAACTTCCATCTGAGTTTTTCCTGCAAAGAAACGTAAAGTTAAAATATGTTTTTCTCTATTATTAAGACGTTTCATTGCTTCTTTTAAAGAAATATTTTCGAGCCAAATATCATCTTGACTCTTCTCGTCACTTACTTGATCCATAATATAAAGGGCATCACTTTCATCATGATATACAGGTTCAAACAAAGAAATAGGATCTTGTATTGCATCTAATGCAAATACAACATCTTCTTTTGGTATACCAAGTTCTGCAGCAATCTCTTGTATATTTGGTTCTTTTGCATTTTGTTTTGTAAGTCTTTCTTTTGCCTGTAAAGCTTTATAAGCCGTATCTCTTAATGAACGACTAACGCGAATAGAGTTGTTATCTCTTAAATAACGTCTGATTTCCCCTATAATCATAGGTACTGCATACGTGGAAAATTTAACATTTTGTGTAACATCAAAGTTATCAATTGCTTTAATGAGCCCAATACAACCGACCTGGAAGAGGTCGTCAACATGCTCTCCCCTGTTGTTAAAACGTTGAATCACACTGAGTACTAGTCTTAAATTTCCGTAAATATACTCTTCCCTAGCGTGTAAATCACCTTCTTCAATGAGTTTAAAAAGGATTTCTTTCTTTTCATTGGAAAGGATGGGTAATTTTGCTGTGTTTACACCACAGATTTCTACTTTATTAATAGCCATGCAGATTCCTCCTAGTCATACCATTAAGTATTACATAAGCATATAAATAAGCATTTCCATCCCATATTATTTTATTCATCCAATTAACTCATTCTAGTTATTTCCTTTTTTAATCTGGATATAATCTTCTTTTCTAATCTTGATATATAAGATTGAGAAATTCCCAGTAAATCAGCAACTTCTTTCTGTGTCTTTTCTTTACCTTGAGTATTAAATCCAAATCTAAGTTCAACAATTTCACGTTCTCTAGAGGATAACTTCTCTAGTGCCTGCTTTAAAAGCGCCTTATCTACTTCATCTTCAATATTACGATAAATAATATCTGATTCCGTTCCCAGAATATCTGATAACAGCAGTTCATTTCCATCCCAATCTACATTAAGCGGTTCATCAATAGAAATTTCTATTTTTAATTTATTGGTACGACGTAAATACATTAAAATTTCATTTTCAATACACCTTGATGCATAAGTTGCTAACTTAATTTTCTTTTCAGGATTGAAAGTATTAATTGCTTTAATAAGACCAATAGTTCCTATAGATATTAAATCTTCCATACCAATACCTGTATTTTCAAATTTTCTAGCTATGTATACAACAAGTCTTAAATTTCTTTCTATGAGTACATTTTTAACATGCCCTAAAGTTTTTAAATCATCTTTGTATTTAGTAATACACATTACTAAGGATTCTTCTTCTTCTTTTGTAAGAGGTGGTGGTAAAACTTCACTTCCTCCAATATAGTGAACAGGTTGTTTTCTACTTATTATAAACCGTCCAATTATCTTATTTATCCAACCTTTACATTTTGTTAAAAACTTATTCCAAATCATTTTCTGCCCCCTTAAGATACCATCATATAATCAGGATGAATCAATGCTTTATAATCTTGTCCTCCAAAAAGTTCGTGAGATACAATACCTACTACACAATGATCTAATGTCTTTTGAAACATCCCCTTTTCCAAAATAATTTTTTCCATCATAAAGCCTACTAAGATATCTGATTTACAGCCCACACTTTCATAAGGAATGAGATATACTTTTTCATGTCCTCTCTTTTCTAACAAGCCTTCTATGCCTTGTGTCTGGTATATCTGTATCAATTCTTTTTCTTTTGTAGATAAGAGTTCACTCGCTGCCTCATAAGTCATTACTGTAACAGGTTTATGGGTTGTAAGTGTATAGAGACAGTTTCCTGAATCTAAAAATCCATTTACACAGATTTGCTTTCCCTTATGGCTAAGTGTCATTATATATTCAAAATGTGGCATTATAAATCGCCTTCTAATATAAGCACTCATGCCATATAACATCATCAAAACTAATGTACCTATTCCTAAGACAAGTACAAGAGATAAGTTTTGATCTTTACCTTGACTTAGAAACATATAGTAACCATTCCAAATCGCTCCGCCTATCAAAAAAGAAGCAAAATGACATGCAATAAAAGTTTTGAAAAATTCCTTATAGTTTTTTACCTTATATATAATCACAATAGGTATAATAGGAATTAAAAAATCATAAATATAAAATGGTAGTTGACTAAGTATGGGTACCAAGATACTTAAACAATAAAGTAATGCTGCGATAAAACCTCCTACTAGAAAGCGTATTTTAGAAGGAGATTTATTTAGGAAGATAGCAGCACTCATAAAGATCATGCAATCCATTACAAAATTAACTATAAATAACACATCTAAATATATAACTTGCAAGACCCTCCCTCCTTACAGCACTATTGTATAGTATTCCCCTTACAAATTTTGTAAAAACAAAGAAAAGTATAAAAAAAAGATACGACAATTATCGTATCTTTTTTCGTGATTATCTAGATCTTCTTAAGAAGTGTGGAATTTCCACTTGAACTTCTTGTGTTCTACCATATTCTTCTCTTCTAGCTGGAGCTGGTTCTTCTGCTCTTACACGTTGAACTGGTGCTTCTTCAGCTTGTTTTGGTTGTTCAAAACGTTGAGGAATAATTTCTTTATTGTGGAAATCTGTTGCAATAACAGTAATGATAATTTCATCACCAAGTTCTTCATTAATAGATGTACCAAAGATGATTTCTGCATCTGGGTCAACACATTCACAAATAAGGTTTGCTCCCATATTTGCTTCCATAAGGCCAAGTGATTCACCACCTGCCATGTTGATAAGTACACATCTTGCACCGTCAATTGTTGTATCAAGAAGTGGACTGCTAATTGCTTGTTTGATCGCTTCTTCAGCACGATTTTCACCTGAAGCACGACCAATACCCATATGGGCAACACCTTTGTTATTCATAATTGTGCGTACATCGGCAAAGTCAAGGTTGATAACACCTGGATTTGAAATAAGGTCTGCAATACCTTGTACACCTTGTTGAAGTACATCATCCGCCTTGCTAAAAGCTTCAAGCATTGTTGTTTTCTTATCAATAACTTGAAGAATTTTATCATTTGGAATAATTACAAGTGTATCAACTGATTTTTTAAGTTCTTCAATACCTTTTTCAGCATTGAGCATACGTTTTCTACCTTCAAAACCAAAAGGTTTTGTTACAACACCTACAGTTAAGATCCCTTGTTCTTTTGCTATACTTGCAATAACTGGTGCAGCACCTGTACCTGTACCACCACCCATACCAGCTGTAATAAAGAGCATATCTGTTCCTTTAATAGCTTGGATAATTTCTTCACGGCTTTCTTCGGCTGATTTTGTTCCTATTTCTGGATTAGCACCTGCACCTAATCCTCTTGTCATTTTCTCACCGATTTGAATTTTTGTTGGTGCTTGAGAACGTGCTAACGCTTGATGATCTGTATTAATTGTAATAAAGTCTACACTTGCAAGACCTTTTTCGATCATTCTATCTACAGCATTGTTACCACCGCCACCAACACCTATTACTTTAATTTGCGCCCCTTGGCATTCATTTTCCATACAAAATTCGAGCACAACTGACTCCCCCTCTGCTAATTTCTCTTCACTATATTAAGGTTCAATATAATTCAACTTTATGTAGGATAAAAAGTCGTATTAGTCTAATGGTGTAAGTACAGCTTGT
This sequence comes from Niameybacter massiliensis, assembly GCF_001282685.1. Lineage (GTDB taxonomy): Bacteria > Bacillota > Clostridia > Lachnospirales > Cellulosilyticaceae > Holtiella > Holtiella tumoricola. The sequence goes on from NZ_LN875035.1 coordinate 2,054,868, forward strand.
CCATGTGCGATAGATGTTAAATCTAATATACCCATAGAATACCCATCATTTACCTTTACTAACCATTTTACCTTTTTGTCAAAATCTCTGATATTACCAATTATAACATCTAATTTATCAACATACAAGTGGATTTCTTCTAGATTTGAAAGGTCTATGCTCGTTACCTTCTCTGTAAAACCATATTTATCCAATACACCCATCATTTCATTCATAGTACTGACCTTTTCTGCATTCTCTGTACCTAGTTTTTCCCCTAACACAAAGTACTCAAATTGTAACCCTTCTAACACTGGAAGCTTAAGTCTTTTTTCTTTACTTTGTTCTAAAACAGTCCCATCTCCGTTAATACATAAATAACTATCATGAAAAGCTACATAACCTAATGGTCTTTTTTCATTCACTTCTACTCTAAGTGTATTCGGAAATTGATATTTTACATTTGCATGTTCTATAAAAGGTAAGCCTTCAATAGCTTTTTTTGCATCCTTTGTATCAATACTTAAAGGATGCATCCCTTTATCCAGTGCCGCTACCTTTAAAATTTCATTTCCATTATAATAATAGTTTCCAACAAGCTCAATCTCTTGAATATACCATACTGGTAAAAAGAGAATAATAACTACAAATAATATAATTGCTCCAATGCCATAAAGCCATTTAGTAAATTCTACTGTCTTATATTTCTTCATAAGTCCCTCCTCTACTTATCTTAAGTTTTTTTAAAGGGGTTGTTCCACTATAAAACTAGTGTAACAACCCCTTTATTTACTTACTCTTTCGGTTTGCCAATCGCTGACGTTCTCGATATATTAACCAAGATCCCTAAAGATCCTAATAAAATCAAAAGAGCTGTACCACCATAGCTGACCATGGGCAGCTGCATCCCTGTTGTTGGTACGGTATTTGTATTTACGGCTACGTTAATGAGTACTTGTACAGCAATCATTCCTGATATGCCTGTTGCAACAAGTGCACCAAAGAAATCCTGCGCATGTGCTGCAATACTAAATCCTCTTAAAACGAGTACACCATATGCAAGTAAAAGTAATGCCGCACCTACAAGTCCTAATTCTTCACAGATAACTGCAAAGATAATATCATTGTGAGGCTCTGGTATAAAGCCTAGCTTTTGGATGCCTTGCCCAAGCCCTGTTCCAAAGAGTCCACCTGAACCAATAGCATAAAGGGACTGAATTGGCTGATAGCCCCCTCCTACGGGATCGATCCATGGATCTTGCCAAATACGTATACGTGCAAGACGATAAGGTGCTAAAATCTCACCTAATGGTCCTTCAAACTGTACGTTATTTACGGCTATGTAATATACTGCAAATACCACTACGGTACCTACTATAACTAACGCTATGTAATACCACCATTTAGGCGTTGAGATGAAAATAATTAAAAAACCTACAAAAGCAATAACAATTGCAGAACTTAAGTTTTCTTTTGCAACAAGTAATGCCGGAATACCTACAAGTGCAAATGCACCAATAACATAACTCAATTGATCCATCTTCTTACGGTATTTCATAATATAAGTCGCAAGCATAATAATAACCGCAATCTTAACAATCTCTGAAGGTTGGAATTGAATTGGTCCAAGGTTAATCCATCTAGAGGAACCATTAACCTCTGTACCAAATACATAGGCACATCCTACTAAAATCATAGACACCACATAAAGTATACTTGCTAACTTAATATTAGCTAACATACGATAGTTGAAGAAATAGGTTACAAACATCATAGCTCCTATCCCTACAATTCCAAAGATTAATTGCTTTTTAGCAAAATGAAATGCATCTCCAAAGTTTGTCATTCCATGGTAGTGACTGGCACTATAAACCATAACCACTCCAAATCCTACAATGAGCACAATCATTGCAATAAGTAAATAGTCCGGTGAATGCTTGACCGGTGGCTTTTTTCTTTTGGTAAGTGCTTTAGATGTTTCCATTTACATCACCCTTCCAAATGATTCACTATTTCTTTAAATAAATCTCCTCTTTGTTCGTAACTTTCAAACATATCCCAACTTGCGCAAGCTGGTGATAAAAGGACACATTCTTCTTTTTGTGCTTCGCTATAAGCCGCTTTAATCGCTTGTGCAAAAGTTTCATATGCTTCATAAGCTATGAAACCTTGTTTGTTACACTCATCTATAATTTGGTCTTTACATTCACCAATTACGTAAAGCTTCTTAACACGTCCATCAAAAAGTTTTACCCACTCTTCGAAGGAAATCTTTTTATCCATTCCTCCACCAAGTAAGTGAATTGGCTTACTCATTCCTAAAAGACCACGTATAGCAGCATCTACATTAGTTGCTTTTGAGTCATTGTAATAATCTACACCTTTTTTAGTACACACATATTCCAAACGATGTTCTACACCCATGAAGCATTTAAGTTCATCTATGATAATAGAACGTGGTACTCCAAAAGCTGTACATATTGCAATCGCCGCTAGGGCATTTTCTATATTATGCGCCCCAACAATTTTTAATTCTGATACTGCACAAATTCTTTCAGTTTGTTGCCCAATATTTTCATAAAGTGCATCTGCTTCTTTATAAGCCCCTTGTGCTGTTTGCACATCACTATTGAAGGTAATCACATTTGAAGGTGCAAGTTTTTTTGCCTCTTCAAAATAAGGATCTTTTTCATTTAATACAATAGTATCTGCCACCGTCTGATTTTTGAATACATCATACTTGGCCTGACAGTAGTTCTCCATTGTTTTATGTCTATTTAAATGATCTGGTGTAATATTTAAGATAGCAGCCACTTTAGGATGAAAAGTTTTGGTTGTTTCTAATTGAAAACTACTTACTTCCGCTACAACAATTCCATCTTCCGGAATATCTAGTACATCTTCACTAAAAGCTCTACCAATATTACCAACCACATAGGTATGTTTGTTATAAGCTTTCATTATTTCACCAACAAGTGTTGTTGTTGTTGTTTTTCCATTTGTACCTGTAATAGCTACAATAGGTGCTTTACAAAAAGTTGAAGCATATTCTAATTCACCTATAATGTTTTTACCCCTATTTCTTGCTTCTTCCAAGAATGGTAGATCAGTTGGCACTCCTGGGCTTAAAATAATAAGATCATAATCTAAGAGTGATATATTTTCATCCAATTTAAATTGAATGCCCATTGCTCTTAAATCATCAATATCTTGTTGTACGTCTTGGTGGAAATTGCTATATGCCTTTTGGTCATAAACGGTCACTTCACATCCATTACGTTTTGCAAGCTTGCTTGCTGCAAGACCACTTCTTGCGCACCCCACAATAATTACATTTTTATTTTCCATCATCTATGCCCCCTATTATAGTGCAATTAAACCAATTAAACATAACATAGCTGTAATAATAGAAAAAACTGTTACAACCTTTGTTTCTGGCCAACCTGATAACTCAAAATGGTGGTGAATTGGTGCCATTTTGAAGAAACGTTTTTTAGTTTTCTTGAAGTAAGCCACTTGAATAATAACAGATAAGTTTTCAATTACGTAGATGAGTCCTACAATTAAAATAAAGAGTGGCATTTTCATAACAAAAGCCGTTGCAACAACAAAGCCTCCTAAAGCTAATGAACCCGTATCACCCATAAATACTTTTGCCGGATACGTATTAAAGAGTAAGAAGCCAAGTAAGCTTCCTACTGCTGCTCCTGCAATAGGTGTCACTTCACTCAATGTAACAAATGCTACTGCTGCAAAGAATGTCGCTACAAGAACAGTAACACTTGATGCTAGACCATCTAATCCATCTGTTAGGTTAACCGCATTAACTACTGCAATGACACCTACAATAAGAAGTGGCCAATATAAAATACCAACATCTAACATACGTCCATTTGTAAAGGGTAATAAAATTTGAGTGTCTATACCTACATAGAAGTATAATAAGTATGCAAAAATAAAAGTTACTGCAAGCTGACCTATAATTTTCTGCATAGGTGTAAGACCTAAAGAACGCTTTTTAACAATTTTGATGTAGTCATCTAAAAAACCAATAAATCCAAACCCAAGTGTAACAAACAAAATAGTTTGTAATGATTTGTTACCACTTATGAAAAGTAAACTTGTAAGTGTCATACTTATCAAAATAATGATTCCACCCATTGTTGGTGTACCTGATTTTTTAAGATGAGTACTCGGTCCATCATCTCGTACATTTTGCCCAAATTTCAGTCGTTTTAAAAACGGAATGACAAATGGACTGATAACGATGTTTAATAAAAATGCAATAATAACTGCATAAAAAACTTGATTATTCATTATCATTCACCTTTCCTATTGCTTTCACAATCTCTTCAAATTGCATGCCACGTGATGCCTTAAGTAACACGACATCTTCTGATTGAAGAATATTATGAAGGTCAAGAATTAAATCTGTTTTGTCTTTATAGTAGTTTACTATTAAAGTATCTTTTTTATGTTTATTTGCACCATCTGCAATATATTTTGCAAGGTCGCCTACTGCGTAGAGGACATCAATTGGAAGCTCTGCCACATAGTCACCAACTTGTGCGTGAAGCTCTGGAGCAAATTCTCCCATTTCAAACATATCTCCTAAAATTGCAATTTTTCTTCCTTGTGATTCGTATTCAGCTAAAACTTTTAAAGAAGCACACATAGAGTCCACGCTAGCATTATACGCATCATCTAGTACAGTAATACCATTTTTTGTCTTAGAAATATTCATACGCATCTTACTCGGTGTATATAACTTAAGACCTTCTTTAATTTCATCTTGTGTCATACCTAATTTTTCAGCAATAGCAATGGCTACTAAACTGTTATAAACCATATGAATACCAAGTGTTGGTATCACTACATCATATTTGTCATGTGGTGTAATAATCGTTGCATAAGTATCATGTCCCTTTGCTGAAACATTTTCACAACGATAATGGTTGTTTTCTCCTTCACCAAATTTAATCATTGGCCATTTAGTCACTTCTACTTGACTTAATAAATCATTATCTCCATTTAGACAAAGTAACCCATTTTCTTTTAAGCCATCCAGAATTTCCAGTTTAGCTTTTAAAATGCCTTCTCTTGAGCCTAAATTTTCAATGTGGGAAGTTCCTACATTTGTAATAACAGCTACATCTGGTAGTGCTGTAACACTTAAACGATGAATTTCATTAAAATGATTCATTCCCATTTCAATAACTGCTACTTGGTGTTCAGGTCTTAAATTAAATAATGTAAGTGGTAAACCTATCTCATTGTTAAAGTTACCTTGTGTTTTTAAAACATTAAATTTTGCACTAAGAACTGCAGCAATCATATCTTTCGTAGAAGTTTTACCAACACTCCCTGTTACCCCAATAACCGGAATTTCAAATAAACTTCTATAATATGCCGCAAGATCTAACAATGCCTTCTTGGTATCTGCAACAAAAATATGTAACAGACGCTCATCCCTAACTGTTAATTCCTCTGTCAACGTTGCAGTTGCACCAAGTTCTGCCACTGACGTAATAAAGTCATGTGCGTTAAAGCGTTCCCCCTTTAAAGGAACAAATAAGCTTCCTTCTTTTACTTTTCTTGAATCTGTTTCAATGGCTGTTATAAAGTTATTGCCATCAGGAGGAGTGTTTAAACATCTCCCCCCAATAGCGGCAATAATATCTTGTAAAAGCAGTTTCATTACTCTTCCCCCTGTATAAATGCGCGCACGATTTCTGAATCATCAAAGTGAATAATACGTTCTTTCAAAATTTGATAATTTTCATGTCCCTTTCCTGCAATCAATACAACATCATCTTTTCCTGCACGGTTTAATGCATGGTAAATTGCTTCTTTACGGTCTTCCATTTTAATATAGTCTACTTGATGACGCTTTACGCCTACTTCAACTTGATCTAAGATGGCAAAGGGATCTTCACTTCTTGGATTATCTGATGTAATGATGACTTCATCAGAGTATTTCGCTGCTACTTCTCCCATGAGTGGACGTTTTGTATTATCACGATCACCACCACAACCAAATACTGTGATAATACGACCTTTTGCAAATTGCTTGATGGTTTCAAGTACATTTTCAAGTCCATCTGGTGTATGTGCATAGTCTACAAGTACACTATAGCCTTTTGGTGAAGTGAAAGATTGTACACGACCTGGTACGCCTTTTACACCTTTTAAGTGCTCTACAATAAAGTCCATTGAAAGACCTAATTGTCTAGCAGCACAAATCACTGCAAGTGTATTATAAACTGTAAACTTACCTGGAATTGGAATTTCTACTTTGAACGTTCCTTCATCTGTTGTAAGTGTATAGGTTACACCCTGAGCTGTAATATGAATGTCTGAAGCTCTATAGTCTGCAGGATGATCAATACCATAGGTAATAACTTTACATGTTGCATTCTCCTTCATTACTTGAACATATTCACTATCTTCATTGAGAATACCTACTTCACAACGGTTAAATAATAAAGCTTTCGCTTTTGCATATTCATCCATTGTTTTATGAAAATCTAAATGGTCTTGTGTTAAATTTGTAAACATACCTACTTTAAAAGCACATTCATCTACTCTGTGAAGGGCAAGAGCGTGAGAAGATACTTCCATTAAACAATGACTTACTTCCTCATCTACCATTGTAGCAAGAAGTTTTTGTAGATCTGCTGATTCTGGTGTTGTATGTTGTGATTTTAAAATGGTGCTACCGATACGATTTTCAATGGTACCAATAATACCAATCTTCTTATTGTAAGCTTCTAATAATTGACCAAGTAAAAATGTAATACTTGTTTTACCATTTGTGCCTGTTACCCCAACAAGACTAAGTTTCTTAGAAGGATTGTCATAGAAATTCACTGCAAGACGTGCCATTACAGTACGTGTATTATCTACCTTAATCACTGTAATACCTTCTTTTTTAATTTCTACTTCATCTTCTACCACAATGGTTTTGGCACCATTTTCAATCGCTGCATCAATGTACTTATGTCCATCCGTACTAAACCCCTTAATAGCAATAAAGAGCCCGTTTGTTGTCTTAATACGTGAGTCATATATGATTGAATCAACTTCTTGATTAGGCTGACCCATAATCAAGTCGTAGGAAATATCTTTTAATAACGTTATGAGCTTCATAATGTCCTCCTCATGTAAATATACAAATATCTTAGTTATTATACCATGACTTGCTAGGATTAAAAAGAGAAGTTACTCTGTATATAGAAGAATTTTACTATTTTTATTAATCTCTTCTCCTGGAAGTGGGAATTGGTTAAGCACTAAGTCTCCAGAACCAATAAATTCTACTAAAACTTGTGATGAATTTGCTAAAATTTTGGCATCTTTCAAAGGTAGTGTTCTAAAGTCAGGTACTTTTACTTTTTGAGTCTCATCTAACTTAAGTTCTGCTTCATTATAGACTGGCTCAATACCTAAGTAAGGAAGCGTATTTGCCATAATTGTTTGCATAACTGGACCAGCTACAGCACCACCATAGTAAACACCTTTAGGTTCATCAATCAGAACAAGCCCTATCACTTGAGGGTCATCTGCTGGTGCAAATGCCATAAAGGAAGCAATATATTTTCCAGAACCACGAGGTAATTTTTGTGATGTGGCTGTCTTACCACCAATACGGTAACCTGGAATATAAGTTTTGCTACCTGTTCCTTCACTTACTACACTTTCTAAGATAACACGCATTTGATCACTGGTTTTAGTTGAAATAATTTGTTCTCCTTTATCATACTCAAATGCCTGTAAGACGTTTCCAGAATCATCTACAATTTCTTTCCCAAAATGAGGTGTAATAGTGTATCCACCGTTGATAATGGCTGATGCAGAACTCAGAAGTTGAAGGGGTGTAATTTGAAATGACTGACCAAATGACATAGTTGCAAGTTCTACTGGCCCCATCTTATCTGCTGAGTACATAATACCTACAGCTTCTCCTGGAAGATCAACACCTGTTTTCTTTTTAAATCCAAATTGGACCATATAGTCATGGAATCTAGTTGCACCGATTCTTTCACCTACTTCCATAAATACAGGGTTACAAGAATTCTGTACGCCTTGTACGAAAGTTTGATGTCCATGATTCCTTGGACTTCTCCAACACTTAATCGTACGTCCACCTACTACTTTACTTCCATTACAGTTAAATTCACTTTCTGGTGTAATAACACCACTTTCTAGTCCCATAGCTGATGTAAATACTTTAAATGTAGAACCAGGCTCATAAGTATCATTAATCGTAAAGTTACGCCACATTGCATTTAAGTAATCTTGCTTTTCTTTATATGTATATGTATGCCAGTTGGCAGAAAGCTCGGGATCATTAATGGTAAAAGGTTCATTAAGATCATATGTAGGATAGTTGGCCATTGCATAGATTTCGCCATTTTGAGGATTCATCAATACAATACTACCACGTTTGGCTTGTTTCTCTGTTACAACTTTTTCTATTGCTTGTGCTGCATATTCTTGAAGGGTAACATCTAGTGTGGTTACTAAATTAGTACCATTTTCAGGGTCAATACGTACTTCTACTTCTTCTTCTCTTCTTTCTCCATGTCCATTTGTCTCCATTAAGATTTTACCTTCTGTACCTTTTAGGTAAGAATCATATTGAACTTCTAGGCCTACAATACCTTGGTTATCTTTTCCTACAAATCCAATAACTTGTGCTGCAAGTGAGCCATATGGATAATAACGTTTTGAGTCTTCATCTACTTTAACCCCTGGTAAATTCATATTTCGAATTTCATCTGCAATATCTTTATCTACTTTAGTCTTAATACGTTCAAATGCCACACGCTTGGTAACCTTTTTGTACACTTCGTCATAGTTCATCTCCAGTTTCTCGGATAGAATTTTTGCTACCATTGCAGGGTCTGTTATTTGAGCATGTACGACACCAATAGTGGATACAGAACCACTTTGTGCAAGGACCTTCCCTGTTCGATCGTAAATTGTTCCTCTTGTTGGTGAAATTAATCGGTCCCTTGTATGTTGTTCAAATGCCTTATCTTGTAAAAAGCCCCCCATGCCAATTTGCACATATCCTAGCCTTACAATGAGAGCAATTAAAGCCACGGCAAATAGAACACTACAGATCATAATACGCTTTTTAATCGTTGTTGGTACTTGTTTTTTCACTGCAAAAGCCTCCCTTATAAAAATACATCTTCTATTAAATGTATTTTTATAAGGGAGGCTTTATGCTCATTTATTGCATTGTTTGTACAATTATTTTACTACCCTTTTCAATTTTGGTTCCTGCTTTAGGTACCTGATGGCTAATTGTACCATCGGATGCCCCTTCTAAACTAAAGACACCATCTACTATACGCCTTGCTTCATCTACTGTTAAACCTTCTAGCTCTGGAACAAGAGAAATTTCTTTTCCTTCTTCCGCTTCTAGATAAAGTTTAACTGTATCCTCTAATGGAAGCTTCGTTCCTTCTACTGGATATTGGTTGACGATTTTATTTCCTACCCCTATCACTTCATAGTTAAGGTTTTCAACTTCTAGACGTTTAATACCATCATATAGATCTAAATCTACAACACTTGGCACAATTGACATATCTACAATTGGAAGACTATCATCCCCTGTTGGTTCAATGCCTAAGTAAGGGAGTACATTTTCCATAATCTCTTTAAATGCCAATTTAGGTGTCGGATCTGTTTCTCCAATCTCATCAAATAAGACGAGTGCAACTACTTCCGGGTCATCTGCTGGTGCATATCCCATAAAGGATAAGATATGCTTTCCTTCACCACGTGGTAATTTTTCCGCTGTACCTGTTTTACCCCCAACGGAGTAGCCTGGCACAGCAGCTGCCGCACCTGTACCTGTCTTTACTACTGATTCCATATACTGCTGAACTTGACTTGTTGTCGCATCTGAGAAAATTTGACGTCTTACTTGAGGTATTGCCTCACTTAGTACATTGTTTTCATTATCAATCACTTTAGAAACAATATAAGGCTGCATTAAGTTCCCGCCATTAAGTAATGATGAAAATGCCGTAATAAGCTGAACCGGTGTCACTGTAAAAGTCTGTCCAATAGAACTTGTTGCTTTTTGAACTGGTCCTAATCCATTTAAGCTATGAATCATCCCTGCTGCTTCACCTGGTAAAGTAATCTGTGTTGTTTCACCAAATCCAAATTTTACAAAATACTCATAAAAAATCTCATCGGGAATATGTTGACTAATTTCAATCATCGCCGAGTTACAAGAGTTTGCAATAGCTTGTTCTAATGTCTGTACACCATGTCCTTGTCGTTTCCAACATCTAATTTTATCTGGTCCTACTTGACTTACGCCCGTACAGTTATAGTGTGCGCTTAAATCAATCAATCCCTCTTCTATAGCTTCTCCTACTAGAAGAGGTTTAAATGTGGACCCTGGTTCATATGGAATTTGAATATTGTAATTCTTCCATGCACGGTTTAAGGCTGCAGCTTGTTCTTCACTTGTTAGTGCATCCCAAGCCGCTTTACCCATTTGTTCAGTTAAATTAGTATATGTATTAGGGTCATAGTATGGATAAGAATACATACTATAGATTTCGCCTGTTTTAGGATTCATAATAATTGCTGCAGCATTAAGTGGTTTAACCTCTTCTACATACTTATTCATAGTTTGCTCAACATATTGTTGAATCACCTCATCTAAAGTAAGTACAATTGTATCTCCCTTTTGTGGTGCAGCTACTTCTGTTGTCACAATACTTTCCTCTTGTAACTTAGAATAGATACGCCCAGGTTTCCCTAGCATTTCTTGATTATATGCTTGTTCAATTCCATATTGACCTTCCGTCTTGTTGTAAAACCCTATAGTTTGAGCTGCTAAGCTACCTTTTGGATAATTACGCACAAAACTTTCTTCAAAATAAATACCTTTTACTTTAGCATCTTTAAGCATCATCATATCTTCTGCACTAATATCTTTCATCAATATACGATAATGACTATCCGGTGCACCTTCAACAATAGCTTTAATATCCGCTACACTCTTCTTACTATATTCAGCAAGGGTATTATAAGTATGTTCCTGTTGCTCATCTACTAGCTTCAAAATGTTAATCGGATCTAAAATAACATGATAAGAAAGCATACTTGTTGCAATCGTCTTATTATTACGATCTACAATACTTCCTCTTAGAGCATCTACTTCTTTTTCTGTACTCATTAACCTTGATCTTACTTGCTTTTCAAACTCTTCCCCTTTAACAATCTTAAAGTATCCAATACGGTATACTAAAAGTGCTACGCAAAAAAGCATCAGTCCTTTGACCCACCTCATACGTATTTGCATACGTTTCATATAATCTGATTGCTTTGTTCCATAGACGTTTTTCTTCTTTTTGTTTACTTTTTTACTCATTTTCTAGCCTCTTATTCATCATAAACCGTATAACTTTCCTGATCTAAACTTAGATAAACCACTTGATGTGGAAGTGGCTCAGACATATTAAGTTGCTCTTTTGCTACTTGTTGAATATGTTCTAAGTTAAGATTTGCCGCAATTGTAGCTTGTACACTATTGATAGCGCTTTGTGTTTCACGTAACTCCGTATTAATAAGCTTTAACTCACGCTGCTTAATAGCTAAATCTGAAGTTACGCTTACAAAACAAAAAGCGCCTACAAATAGAACAAGTCCACATACAGACATTTTACATCCAAAAATAATATCTTCTTTTGAACGTTTTTGTGGCTTTGGACGTTTTAACGGTGTAGAATCTGGTTTCGTTTCTGGTAAACGATAAGGTGAGTCTAAATAGTTAGGTGCTTCAGATCCGTATTGATAATGATATCTTCGTTTTGGATAGTCAGCCATCTAAATTCCCTCCCGATACTCTATTTTTATAATTTCTCTATAATTCTTAATTTCGCGCTTCTTGCTCTAGGGTTAAATTCAAGTTCTTCTTCTGATGGTAGAATAGGTTTTCTTGTAATCACGCGCACTTGTGGTGTCTTACCACATATACACATTGGTATATTTCTTGGGCATGTACAAGGGTCTTCTAATTCTTTAAAAGTGTGTTTTACAATCCTGTCTTCAATAGAGTGGAATGTAATGATACAAAGTCTTCCACCTTTTTTCAAGTAAGGTACTACATCTAAAATAGTAGGTCTAATAATATCTAATTCTTTATTTACTTCAATACGAATAGCTTGGAATGTACGTTTAGCTGGATGTGGACCGTCTTTACGTGCTTTTGCTGGAATTGCTCTTTTGATGACATCCACAAGTTCATGTGTTGTTTCAATAGGCTTTTCTTGTCTTGTCTCTACAACAAATTGCGCAATACGTCTAGCCCAATTTTCTTCACCATAAGACTTAATTACTTTAAAGAGTTCATCTTCGCTATATTCATTGACCACTTCATAAGCTGAAAAATCACTTTCCTGATTCATACGCATATCAAGTGGTGCATCATGCATATAAGAAAAACCACGAGAAGGTTCATCTAATTGATGAGAAGATACACCAAGGTCAATAAGCATCCCATCTATTCCGTCTGGAGCATGCTCTTTTAAAATTTCTGCCACCTCTGAAAAGTTATTATGAACCAATGTAACTTGTGGTTTCACATGTGCTAACCTTTCTGTTGAAGCTTTTAGTGCGTTTGTGTCCTGATCGATGCCAATAAAGTGTCCCTTTTCACTTAATCTCTTGCATACTTCTCCAGCGTGTCCAGCACCACCTAGCGTGCCATCAGCATAAGTGCCATCTTCTTTAATATCAAGTCCTTCTATACATTCATTTAATAATACTGATACATGTTCAAAATTCATTGTCATTCACCTCTATATTCCTAATGATTCCATTTGTTCTGCTAAGGCATTTGCATCAAAAGCATCGTCATTATAGGCATCCCACTGACTACTACTCCAAACTTCTATGCGATTTCCCATACCTATAAATACTATGTCTTTTTCTATACTGGAATATACTTTCAAATGACTAGGAATTAAAATTCTTCCTTGTTTATCAGGTGTACATTCTACAGCTCCCGCTAAGAAAAATCGTACAAATTTACGGGCATTCGTATTCGTTAAAGGAAGTTCCTTTAACTTTTGTTCAAAGCTTGTCCATTCATCTTGGGGATAAACAAATAGACATCCATCTAAGCCTTTTGTAAGTATAAAGCTTGTTCCTAGTTGTTCCCTATATTTAGCTGGTACGACAACTCTACTTTTGTCATCTAAACTATATTGGTACTCACCAATGAACATGCCCCACTTCTCCCCCTTTATTCCCCACTTCGAACCACTTTCAACCACTTTCTTCTATTCTATTGCTTTCTAGCTAACATTTCAAGTCATTTTGATTAAAAGATAAAAAAAAACTAGTGCCTAAGGCACTAGTTTAAGCTTTATATTCTCTATAATATCTTACAATTAATTCATCTAGTTGTTGACTGACCTTATAAAGTTCAATCATATCATCTGTATAAGCCGAACTGTTCTCTACTAAACCATTTAGACGTACTTGTAGGTCTACGATTTGTCCTTGTGTTGTATTCATTTTTCAATCCCTCCAAAAGTAAATATTTCTCTGTTTTTCTCTTTATCTCTCTCTATATGTTTTATTATAGTCCTACTTTTGGAATTAATCAACATTAATTTACATTTTTTTGAATTTAATTTTAGATTTATTTCGACACCAAATGATTCCAATAATTCCAGCAACTATAGAAAAGACTGCTACAATTTGTGATGCTGCAATGTTAATACCCGGTACAACCAGTTGGTCTGTTCTAAGTCCTTCAATCCAAAGACGCCCCACACCATAACCAGCTATATAAAGGAAGAAAATCTCTCCATGAGCTTTTTTATACTTCCTATAAATAAGTAAAATAATGAGTAATACAAAATTCCAACATGATTCATAAAGGAAAGTTGGATGTACTTGAATAAACTCTACTCCATTTCTTATAACTGCATTATCAAGCATTGTCTGTGTTATACTTGTCGCTGCCTCATCTCTCATAATCTGCATTGCAAAAAGATTATCGGTGTAGTCACCAAAAGCTTCCTTATTAACAAAGTTACCATAGCGACCAATGGCTTGTCCTACTAATAAACCATAAGCTGCAATATCACCAAACTGCCATAAGTTAATGTGCTTCATACGTGTATAAATGACTGCTACTATAAAAGAAGCAATAATAGCACCGTAAATAGCAATACCTCCTTGTCTCAGATTAAAGATTTCACCTAAGTGTTGACTATAGTACTCCCAATTAAATGCTACAAAGTATGTCCTCGCTCCAATAATGGCAAAAACAATATCATATAGAAGAAAGTCGAAAATATGATCTGGTGAAACACCTTCTTTCTTAGCTATATACATACTGATTGCCAGCCCTAGTAATATTCCTGATGTTAAAATAATGCCATACCAGTAAATTGGAATTCCAAATACAGTAAAGGCAACCTGGTCAATATGAAATGATAGATTTAAATACGGAAAATAAATATTTGGCATATGTTTCCTCCTGTCCGCTTTTTACTTATTATATGCCTGAATAAACATTCTGTAAACAGATGGCTTGCATATTTTCATCTCTTCTTTCCTATAATATACTAATGAATAAGCGTTTAATTCATTGGATTGGAGGGCTAATTATGGCACAGTCAAAACGTCATTACCGTGTAGCAGAACGTACTAAAGAATTAGAGAACCAAGATTTAATCCTTACAAAAGACTCTTTAAGAGAAATGTCATTTTTATTTGGACTTATTTATATCTCTAGTATTTTACTCAGTTTTGCCGTAGGTTATTTTGTCGGAAATAATGATTAAACCCTAAAAACTGCACACTGTTGCAGTTTTTTTCTTATAATCGCCATTGCAACCTCATTCCATATCCTTTATAATTTAAAATTAGTGCAATAAGCCATTTATACTTCGGTATACACATAGAAAGGATGAAACAAATGAAATTAGGGATTGTAGGACTACCAAACGTTGGTAAAAGTACATTATTTAACGCACTTACAAAAGCAGGTGCTGAATCAGCAAACTACCCATTCTGTACAATTGAACCAAACGTAGGTGTTGTAGCCGTACCAGATAAAAGATTAGATGTCTTAAAAGAAATGTACAACTCAGAGAAGATCTTACCAGCTGCTGTAGAATTCGTAGACATTGCAGGTCTTATTAAAGGTGCAAGTAAAGGTGAAGGTTTAGGTAACCAATTTCTTTCACACATCCGTGAAGTAGATGCTATCGTACAAGTTGTAAGATGCTTCGAAAACGACAATATTATTCACGTTGACAAAACCGTTGATCCACTTCGTGATATTGAAACAATCAATTTAGAACTTATCTTCTCAGATATGGAACTTATTGAACGTCGTATTGCTAAAACAAAAAAAGTTGCTAAAAACGACAAAGCATTAGCTGCTGAACTTGTTATTTTAGAAAAAGTATATGCAACTTTAGAAGAAGGACAATCAGCACGTAGCCTTATGGGTGAAGATGCTGATCAAGATGCATTTATTGAATCACTTGGTCTTATCAGTGCAAAACCAGTACTTTATGCTGCAAACGTATCTGAAGACGACTTAATTAGTGGTGAAGATAACGAGTACGTAAAAAAAGTTAAAGCGTTTTCTGCTAGCGAAGGCTCAGAAACATTCGTAATCTGTGCTCAAATCGAACAAGAGCTTGCTGACTTATCTGACGAAGAAAAAGCTGTATTCTTAGAAGACCTTGGCCTCCACAATACTGGTTTTGATCTTCTTGTTGCAGCAAGTTACAAGCTTCTTGGTCTTATCAGCTACTTAACAGCAGGTCCAAAAGAAGTACGTGCTTGGACAATTACAGAGGGTACAAAAGCACCTGGTGCTGCTGGTAAAATCCACTCCGACTTTGAGCGTGGTTTCATCCGTGCTGAAATTGTTAACTTCCATGACTTAGTAGAAGCAGGCTCATACAATGCTGCTCGTGAAAAAGGTCAAGTACGTCTTGAAGGTAAAGAGTACGTTGTTAAAGATGGGGATATCATCCTATTCAGATTCAACGTATAATCTTAATATAAATAAAAAGAGAGGTTACATCATGTAACCTCTCTTTTTATTTATTTATCCATGTGATGATATTTATCTTCTTGTACTTCTGGTGTTCCACCTTTATTGGTAAACTTAGATAATGTATCTGGTAAATTTGAAACAATACCTGGAACCATATCAATAAGTTTTGACAAACTATCTTGAGCTTTGATATTAATAAGTTGTGTTGTACCATTTTGGATAACAAGCATTGCACTTGGTGTAATACGTGCACCTAAGCCGCCAGCACCTTTATCTGAGTTTCCATCAATACTTTTTTCTTTATCTTTGTTACGTTCTTGTAGTTTAGTTGCAGCTGCCGCACCTGCTCCTACACCAAAGCTTACATCTACAAGTGGTACTAGAATTGTATCTCCAATATGAATAGGTTCACCTACTACTGTTTTTGTATTAATAAAGTGCTCAAGTTGACCTAATAATACTTCTAAATTATTGTTGAGTTTTGAGTCCATCTTCATCTTCCTTTCCAAAGTTCATTATCATTTTAATCATAGTTCTTACTTCTTTATTTAAGATAAATACAAGCATAGGATATAGAAACTTAAATAAGTTTGTGCGCCCTCTCATTTGGATACACCCTTCAAATATAGCTTCTTCAAAATTACCCATAATATTCCCATACGGTGCATAGAATGGATAGAGTGCCATAAGCTTAGCAATCCACAATCCTGTTTCTGATGGATCTTCAAGTCCAAAAAGCACTTCAAAATAAAAACCCCTAGGCTTTAAGGCATACCACCAGCTTTTGAGTAATTTCTTGCATGCTCTAAAGAATGGCCTACGACTATCCGCATACCATAAAGCTTTTAGTTCACTCCATATATCTTTTACACCAATAGGCTTTGTTATTGTTGGATGTTTTTTAGGCTTTTTTTTAGATTCCTTATTAGCCTTTCTATCTATATTTTGTCGTTTCTGCTCTTTGCTATCCACATTTGTAGATATTTCTTTTTGTGTTTTAGTTGAAGTATCCTCTTGTATCTGTGATGCTTGTCCTTCTATGCGGTTTTCTTCGTTTGTGACTGTGTTCTCAGCTACTTCTTCTGTTTGATCTACAGCTTCTTTCCCTATGACTTTGCCTAGATGTACAGCTTCTTCTTCTAAATCATCAGCAGCACCTAGTAACTTTTTAGAAAGCTTCGGTGTATAGATGCCAAAAAGCTTTAGCTTTAGTTGCTCTTCTCGGTCAGTATCATAATCAATCTGTACAACCCCAAACAGATTCAAACGTATACGTCCTATAAGTTCTTCTCGTTTTTCTCCTTCTAACCAATAACTAATAGGTAAAAAGAGCAACCCTAAAATAATCAGTAGAATAAGCCCAAATAAAATAGCTATAATCCATAATATAATTTTTAATATAAGCCATAATATAGTCATTACCCACCTCTTTACTCTGACTGTAACATATCATAAGATAAGTTTTTAGTGTTATAAAGCTGATCAATCAATGTAACAGTATAGTTAACGAGCCAGGTTTTATCTTTACTAATACCTAAGATAAAACTATTATTATATTTTTTACCAAGTTGATTACACGTAATGATTTCAAATAGATTACCTTCACCTGGTGGTGTACAAAGCACATATATACTTTTTGGCCCTTTATTCTTTTTAATTAATTTAGGATAGAAACGTTTGTAAGGAAGATTAGGGTCTATTTGAATATACCTTGACGTTTTCATGTTCCTCCTCCTTAATTTTAACTAGCATATAGTTTTAGCTAATTATAAATGATTATATCATAAACCATCATATTTTGACTATATGATGCTTTTCATATTTGCAAAATTTTACTATAATAGATAAGGACACTCTAAGTTTTACATCATGGAAAGGAATATTGATATGAAATTATTTGATTTATTTTCTATACCTAAACCTTATCAATTCTACATTCATTTAGGTTTAGCTTTATTTGTAACTTTAGCATTGCTCTTACTGAGCAAAACATTACGTAAAATGATTATTAAATTTTTTACGCACTTCGATAACAAAATCCCTAACTTTTTAGAAGAACTGAATATGGCCATTGCTAAACCACTTGATTACTGGCTACGCTTAACCAGTATTTATATTGGTTTATTGATGTCGCCCTTTGTCATCTATACACATTTCACTCAGACTGAACTGTATATCAACGAAACGCTCCAACTTAGCTTTGCCATTTTCCCAACTACCTTAGTACATACCCTCTATGGACTTATTTGTATCGCTCTAATTACTTGGGGAACCTATAATAGTGTCAATCTCTATGAAATGGCCCTTGTTGGTATTGGTTCAAGATTTACCACACTTGATCATACCTTACTCATTCGCTTTACTTCTAAAATTATTCGTTTAGCCATCATTATATTAGGTGCTATGCTCATGATTTCTCAACTTAATATAAATATTGCTGGTATTCTTACTGGAGTTGGGTTAGGAGGAGTTGCCTTTACATTTATTGCAAAAGATACTTTAACCAATATTATGAGCGGTGTTGTCCTTATGGTTGATAGGCCTTTCACCATAGGTGATTGGGTACAATGTGGTTCTATTGAAGGAATCATTGAAGATGTAAGCTTTAGAAGTACACGTATTCGTACTTTTGAGCAAGGTTTAGTCATTGTGCCTAATGCTACTCTTGCTAACGATAACATTCTCAACTGGTCTACTATGCCAAAAAGACGTGTTCGCTTTTCTTTAGGTGTAACCTACTCAACATCAAGACAGAAGTTAGAGCTTCTTATGAGCAAGCTCAAAGAAAGTCTAGCTCAATTTGATAC
This sequence comes from Niameybacter massiliensis, assembly GCF_001282685.1. Taxonomy (GTDB): domain Bacteria; phylum Bacillota; class Clostridia; order Lachnospirales; family Cellulosilyticaceae; genus Holtiella; species Holtiella tumoricola. The sequence continues at coordinate 2,073,726 of NZ_LN875035.1, forward strand.
AATTGAAAAGGATACTAGCCTTGTTTACTTTGATGACTTCGGCGACTTCTCTTTAAATATTATTGTCCTTTTCTACACTTTCCAAACCGATTTAAAAAGTTATTCTGCTCTCAAGCAACAAGTTAACTTAGAAATCATGCGTCTGGCTGAGGAACTAGATGTGGATATTGCTTTTCCAACACAAACTATTCAAATTCAAAATTCAGAACAATAATAAAAAGCTGCCATTGGCAGCTTTTTATTATTATCATTTTTATTTAAGTTTACTTCTTCTCTAAAAAGCTATTACACCAACACTCAAAAGTTTTATGCATATGGCAAGCGCTATCCCCCTGAATGAGTATAATGATATAGTTGATTATAGATGATACATTACATTATTTCAATAAATCGCCTCTAGTATCTTGAGTATCTCTAAGTATTTAATTTGTATCCCTTTATCTGCTGCTTCTTCTTCAAAAAGTGCTGTTTGCTGATTAATTGCCTCTAAGACGTCCACTGGTAACTTACTTATACCAAAGCCGTATACAACCTCATTTTCTTTAGCTATATGTCTTTCTAAAAGATGGGTATAACTCACTGCATTGGCAATCACATCTAATTTACTCTCTTCATTGCCCTCTTTAACACGTTCTAGCCCCTCTCCTAATTCTTTCACATATAACCTTCCTAGATCATGCTCCACATACATGCCATTACGAATCAGTTTACTTCCTAATGGCCCTAAACGATTCTCCATTTCTGCAAATAAGAACTTCTCCTCTTTACCATGATGATGACTATCTGCATAATTCATAATAAAATCAATGATCATCTTAAAATGCTCAAAATTAATAGGTTCACCTTGTAAAATTCTATTGCATGCTTTACGGACTATTTTTAGCATACGCCTAATTTCTTCGTGTTCTTGTTTCATGATCTCAATACTTGTTATCACTTGATTATCATTTATCTTATTCATATCATTCTCCTTTTCTTACTTTCTATGTGTAATATGCATCCATCTTACATCATTCTTGATGAACAGGAGGTAGCCATAGCTACATTTTGAACACGTTCTTTTCTTTGGCATGTCCTATGACCCCCATTTAACTACCCTATCTTCTCGTCACATCTTCTATTGGATCATGTCATATTTTGCTCTTGTCTCCCGTATATTTTATTATTAATGATTAAAATAAATTAATATATGGAGTATTTATGAAGAAATTAAGTAATGATTTATTAAACTGTACAAAAATAAGCGATTTAGAAAAGCTCATTCACACCACCATTAAACCTGGTAAAGGCTACCCAGCCAATACAGCTTATTGCGTCTTAAAAGATGCCGATACTGTACTCTTTCCTCAAGTAGGAAAAAAGTGTAACTTAAGTAACTTGTTGATTAAAACAGGTCTTGATCATCACGGTAATCCACTTCTTCTTATTTGTGAATATGATTCTACAGGTACCGATGACAATGTTTATTTGAGAGTATTTTGGGGAAAATATTACGATACCCTTTCTTATGTTCGAGCACAATTTACTTCAAATAGCTTTTTTACAACTATAGATGGTAATATTCAGGCCTATTACCCCCATTATGAGCCCATTAAAGGACATAGCGAACTTTGCTTCCTAGATATTATCGCCAAAGACATTTCCATGACACGTAGAGGTATGGGAAGTTTTTTAGTACAAACTCTACTCAAAGAAATTATTCCTTATCTCAACACCCATCATAGACCTATTAATGATCCTATAAAATATGTTTTAGTTAATGCTGTACCTTATGGTATTCTTCAAAATGCTTTAACACAGCAAGACCGCATTCATTTCTACGAAAAAAATGGTTTCATCCTATTGGGTAACAAGGGAATTTATGAAATTTAATTTTTTGATTGTACTACAGGGAGAATTTTATTTCTCTATTTGTTAGTTTGTATACTTTTCTATCTTTCACTTGTGCACTTTGTTAGTCTTTCCTCATTTTATGTCAAATCTAGAAATTAACTTTCCTGATTTCGAAGAAAGTTTTTCGAAAATACAATCTTTTTATTAGACAAATCCTTGAAAATTATTTTATATATTTAGTCAATTGCAACAAACCTTCCATTCACATATAATAAATTTATCAAAATATAAAAGTATAGAGTGACTACATTCTAGATACTAGTCTCCTATACTACTAGGAAAGAAGCTTGAAAACTTTTGTCTCCCCTCCCAAAAGCAAACAACTTTTTCTTAGACATCCCTACTTTGACGGTGACATCACAGTAGCCGGATGAATATGTTTTACAAGAATTCATGTTTATACAATTAACAACACTTACTTATTTAAAAAGTTTAAATGAAACGGATAGCCAACTTATGGGTTACAAACTACTAGATCATGAATGGTGTAAAGTCCTATGACCTCTTTCATCAACCAGATACTAGTTACTTTAGTAAGAACGAGAACTGGCTAGGAAGGGACTAAATAACTATTTACATACCCGTTGTTGTTGATTACTTATTTCATGTATTCTACATACATTTGTCACCTATAAAAGCCAACTTAAGTTTGCCTGTATTCTGGAGGGGAAAAGGCAGCTTAGGTTGGCTTTTGTTGTGTAAACTAATGTTATATTTCTTGTTCTGTCATCAAATAATCCATAGAAAAATTTAAAGATACAGAGGTTACATTTCTGCAACCTCTTTTCTTATGCCGAAAATAAAAAAGGCAAGTTCATGATTTTCCTCAATCTCTTGCCTATTAAATCCTTATTAAGTTGTTAACCAAGTCTATACGCCGGGTTCTGTATTTGACGGTCATCTATCTCGACATACAGTTACCTGCATGCTCTAGCAACCTACCTAAGACGTGACGAGCAGCCACATATGTCTTGATCCGGTCTTGCTCCAGGTGGGGTTTACATGGCTATCTTAGTCACCTAAGACACGGTGAGCTCTTACCTCACCTTTCCACCCTTTCCTACTGAAACCAGCAGGTGGTTTATTTCTGTTGCACTTTCCTTAGAGTCGCCTCCACTGGGGGTTACCCAGCACCTTTGCTCTATGGAGCCCGGACGTTCCTCATCTACAGCCTTTCGACTTTGTAGACGCGACCATCTGACTTACTTAACAACTTTAATACAATACCATATTCCTTAACGTGTGTCAACTAGTGAAAGCAACTTCCACCAATAAATTCACGAATAATAGATGTTCTTGGAATATCTTCTGTGTCTGCTGTTAAGAAATACTCTAAGAATTTAAGCAGACGTTTCGCTTCACTATAGTATGGAGACTTGCGATCAATACCAAATAAAAGTGGTTCTGCTTTTTGTTTGAGAACGGCTAGCTCATAGATTAAAACCGTATTAAACATGACATCTGCTTCTTCTTGGAATGGGAAAATATTGCGATTTTCACCACGTCTTACAGAAGACCATTGTGCAAGGGTTTGTTCCGCACTCATGCCACGATATTGGTTATCACGGATCATACGACGGATTAAACGTGTATCTGTAGTTGGAATACGATTATGGTAATCTACATTAAGCTGTGTTAAACAACTTACGTAAATTTTAAATTTATTCTCTCTTGGAATGGCATAGCTTAAACGTTCATTTAAACCATGAATGCCTTCTATCACCAATACATCTTCTTCTCCAAGTGCAAGTTTATGCCCTTTGTATTCACGTTGCCCTGTCTTGAAGTTAAACGTAGGAATTTCTACAGTTTCACCTTTTATCAATTTAGACATATGCTCATTGAATAACTGGATATCAATAGCTTCTAGAGCTTCAAAGTCGTATTTTCCATCTTCATCTAATGGTGTCTGATCTCGGTTAACAAAATAATCATCTATAGAAATCACATGTGGGTTAAGCCCATTTACACGTAGCTGAATACATAATCTTTGAGCAAAAGTTGTTTTACCTGAAGATGATGGCCCTGCTATCATGACTAATCTTACATTAGATTGCTTCGCAATTTGATCTGCTATTCCTGCTATTTTCTTTTCGTGTAATGCTTCTGATACACGAATCAAGTCTGGTAAGCGCCCCTGGGTAATAACCTTATTTAAAGAAGCTACAATATCCACATCTAAAATACGTGCCCATTTTTCAGATTCACGGAATACTGCTGATAATTTAGGTTGTGGTACAAACTTAGCAAGCTCTGTTGGATTTGCTTCGTCTGGGAATAGAAGAATAAATCCATGTGCATAAGGTTGAAGTTTGAAACAAGTTACTTGCTCTACAGATGGCATCATATAACCATAGAAATAATTATCTACCCCATCTAGATGATATACATTAATCGTAGATGTTCTTCTATATTTAAAAAGTGCTTCTTTGTCTGGCATCTCTAAGGTATTAAATAACTTTAATGCTTCATCAATAGGTACTGTAGTCTTTGTAATAGGAAGTGCTTTGGCCACCATTTCTCGCATACAAGCTTCTATACGTGCTAAATTGGTAGGTGTGCAATCTGCCATTTGGTCAAATTCGCAGAAGTATCCACCTGTAATATGATGATTAACAAGTACGGTAACATGTGGGAAACATTTCTGAGTTGCTGCAATTAATAAAAATGTTGCCGTACGTTGATAAATGCGCATCCCATCTTTTTGTGAGAGATTTACAAAGCTTACATTTTGTAAGTCTTCTTCTATCTTAATGTAAAGTTCACGAAGTACATTACCTACACGTGCTGCCACAATCGGCGTACTACTCTCTAGCTGATATGTTTTTGCTAAGGTTGCAAATGTTGTGCCTTTTTGAACTTCTATACTACGACCATCGTTAAATTGAATTTTTACCATCTTCCATGCCCCCTTTTATCGTCTTTAAACTGTTTTAAAGGTTTCACCATCTACTGTAGAACATAATATTTCTAACTTATCGCAATGTATTTCTAAATAATTTTTAATTAATGGCATTGCAACATTTTCTGAAGCATAATGCCCTACATCTATAACAGTAAGTCCTCTATTTAATGCATTTTGTGCTTCATGGAAAGTGACATCTCCTGTAATATAAACCTCAGCTTTCGCTGCTGCTACACCAATAAAAGAGGAACCACTTCCTGAACACAATGCAATTTTTGATACTTTCCCTTCCATCTTACCTGTTAATCTTACATAGGGAATATTGAAAACTTGTTTGAGTTTATTAATCAGTGCTTCTATCTCTATTGGTTCACACATACCTACTCGGCCTAAGCCTTCTGTCTCGGCAATATTTTCAAGTGTAAATACGTCATAAGCGATTTCTTCGTAAGGATGAACTTGCTTCACTGCGTCCATAATAGAAGATAAGTCTTTTGGATGAATCATACATTCTATTTTAACCTCTTCTACCGTTTCTAAATCACCTTGTGAGCCAATATAAGGCTTACTACCTTCTAATGGCATAAAAGTACCTTTACCTTGTGTACCAAATGTACAGCCTTTATAGTTGCCTATTGTACACTGATTGGTGTTTACAAGAGCATCTCTTACCACATTATAGTGGGTTTGTGGTACATAAATAACTAATTTTTGAAGTGAGGTACGTGCAGTTGTTGCCAATGCACTTACACTTTTTAGTTCAAGCTGTTTAGCTAAATAGTCATTGATACCACCTTTAGCAATATCTAAGTTAGTATGCATCGCATACACTGCGATGTCATGTTTAACTAACTTTTGAATCATCTGACCCATAACGGTGTCATAGTCAATCCCTGTGATGGGCTTAAAGAAACAAGGATGATGAGTTACAATAAGCTCTACGCCCTTTTCTATTGCTTCATCTATAACATCAAGATTTAAATCTAAAGCACAAAGAACACGTGAAATCTGTTGTCCACGCCCACCAATCATCAGTCCAACATGGTCCCATTTTTCTGCTAAATGAGTAGGCGCTAATTGTTCAAGACATGTCATCACATCTTTTAATGTATACATTTTAATGCCTCCTCTATTAAAGTATTCACCTCAGTCAATTCTGCTATACGTTCTGTAGCCTGGTCGCCCTCAATTTTTTTAAGTTTTTCAATAATATCAGTATACCCTTTACTTTTATGTTGTAACCAATCTTTATATAAACTTGATCCTTCTTCTAAAAGATATTTCCCATATTCATAGTCCACAATGTTGTTATAGTTTTCTTCACCTGGCACTGCTACAATAATGTTATAGTACTTACCTTCTTCTTCTAAGAACTTTTCTTGTTCAATTTTAAAACCAATTTGATGAAGATATCTGCGTATTTCAGGAATATTATTTTGTGGCTGTAAAATTAAAGTTTTCATTGTTTTTACAAGTTCTAAGTCTAACTCTAAAATATCATGAACTAAGTAACCGCCCATACCTGCAATAACAACCGTATCCATTCCATCTTCTATTTTAATAGTTTGAAGGCCACTTCCCTGTCTTGTTTCAATGGTTGTTAGGCCGTATTTATCCATATTACGTTTGGCGCTTTCTAGTGGACCTTTGTTAATATCACTAGCAATGGCATAACTTACTTTTTTATTAAGTGTTAAATAAATTGGGATATACCCATGATCTGTTCCAACATCTACAAGTCTAGCCCCTTCTGGTACTAAGCTTGCAATAGCTCCTAATCTTTTTGATAATTGCACATTTACACCTCTTTACTTTATGTCTGTTTATTTAAGTCAATAGAAAATAGAAGTTGAAGACTCAACTTCTATTCTAAATAATCTTTTAGTTTTTTACTACGACTTGGATGACGTAATTTACGAAGCGCTTTTGCTTCAATTTGTCGAATACGCTCACGTGTTACATTAAATTCTTTCCCTACTTCTTCAAGGGTTCTTGCCCTACCGTCATCTAAGCCAAAGCGAAGTTTGAGTACTTTTTGTTCTCTTTCAGTTAATGTATCTAACACTTCTATCAGTTGTTCTTTTAGAAGAGTGAAGGCTGCAGCCTCAGAAGGAATAGGTACATCGTCATCTGCTATAAAATCACCTAAATGGCTATCTTCTTCTTCACCAATTGGTGTTTCTAAAGATACAGGTTCTTGTGAAATCTTCATAATGTCGCGTACTTTACTCACTGACATATCCATTGCTTGTGCAATTTCTTCTGGTTGTGGGTCACGACCATATTCTTGTAAGAGTTGTCTTGAGACACGCATTAAGCGATTGATTGTCTCAACCATATGTACTGGAATGCGAATCGTACGAGCTTGATCCGCAATTGCCCTTGTGATGGCTTGCCTAATCCACCATGTTGCATAAGTACTAAACTTATAGCCTTTGCTGTAGTCAAACTTTTCTACCGCTTTAATAAGCCCTAAGTTTCCTTCTTGAATAAGGTCTAAAAATAGCATACCACGCCCTACATAACGTTTGGCAATGCTTACAACAAGCCTTAAGTTGGCTTCGGCTAATCGCTTTCTAGCTTCTTCATCCCCTTCTTCCATACGTCTTGCCAGTTCAATTTCTTCTTCAGCTGATAAAAGAGGTACTTTCCCAATTTCCTTTAAGTACATCCTTACTGGATCATCCATACTGATACCTGCAGGCAAAGTAAAGTCAAGACTCGCTTCTTCGTCTAAATCACTCATACTTCCCATGATATCAATATTATGAGCTTCTAAAAACTCATATATTTGTTCAACTTTGCTAGCTTCTAACTCAAAATCTGTAAAGGCATCTGCAATGTCTGATTGCTCTAAAACGCCTTTTTTCTCCTTAGCCAGTATCATCAGTTGTTCCAGTCTCGATTTAAAAGTCACTTTTTGCTCTGTAGCCTCTTTTACTATCATTTATCCTTCTCCTATTCTAACCATTTATAAAATCAATATGCAGTTTATCAATGCCACGCTTCTTGATAAGTAACGCTTGCACTTCTTGGATATCTGCAGTTGTTTTAAGCCTTTTTTCTATATAGTTACTATTTAGCCTTTTAATGGTCTCAACTAACATCTTATGCATCAAATCTTCATCTTCATACCTTGCATCTTTTTTCATAAATACAGTAGAAATAATTTTTTGCTCTTTAACATCTGTATAACGATTGTTAAAGTAACTTGCATCTACTTCTCTTCCTTCACTGCGGGCTTTTAATAAAGCTGCTGCAAGTTCACGGATAAGTCCTTCTTCAAACAAATCTGCCTCAATATAGGACGCGATATATGAATAGATATTAGGATAGTTATAGACTGCACATAAGAACTCTAGTTGCATTGGAATTGTACCTGTTCCTAGTTGTTCTTTTACTTGTGGCGCTTGTTTGACTGGGATATTCCGCTTTGCCACAAAGTATTTTTTGATTTCAGCTTCTAAAGCATCTAGACTAACTTGATACTTCATCGCAATCTCTTTTGTATAAATGTTTTGCTCAATACTACTTTCTAAGTTTCCAAGTAACTTTGCAATTTCTTGTAAAAACTTCACCCGCTCATCTGGTAAATCAAGATGATATTGGCTTTCGATTTCTTTAATTCTAAACCAAACATGACTTTCTGCTTCCTCTAGGAGCTTGCGCATTTCATCTGCTCCATGCTTTTTCAAGAATTCATCTGGGTCTTTACTATCTTCAAGCTGTAGAACTTTAACTTGGATACCTTGTGAACGCAGTATTGGAATGGCACGTAATGCGGCTTTCTTACCTGCCCCATCACTATCATATAAAATAACCACTTGCTCTGTATGGCGTTTCAAAAGCCTTGCATGCCCTTCTGTAAAAGCTGTACCAAGTGAAGCAACCGTTTGTGTAAAACCTGCTACATGCATGGCGATAACATCCATATAACCTTCTACTAAAATGTAATACGGGTGTTTTTCTTGTCTTGCAATATGAAGCCCATAGAGTGTACGACTTTTGTCAAAAAGTAGACTTTCGGGTGAATTTAAATACTTAGGCTGCCCTTCTCCAAGAATACGCCCTCCAAAAGCTACAACTTTTTTATTGATGTTAAAAATAGGGAACATGACACGGTCTGAAAAACGATCAAAGACGACACCTTTTGATTTACTTTTAATAAATAACCCACTTTCAACTAAATCTTCATCTTCATACCCTTCTTGCTTCATCATACGATAAAAGATGTTATAATCCGCAGGTGCGTAACCTAAACCAAAATGTTTAATTACTTCTTGTGAAATGCCTCTTTGATAGAAATAATTTAATGCATGCTCATTTTCTCTTTGATTTAAACTGTAATAATAATATCTTGCTGCTTTCTTATAGATTTCAAGAAAAAGTGCTTTTTTATTGGCTCTTCCTCCATCATCATATTGTTTTTCCATCCCATCAAGATCAATATGGGCTTTTTCAGCTAAAAATTGTACTGCTTCTGGAAACGTCATATTTTCCTTCTGCATCACAAATGTAAAAACATTTCCTCCTGCACCACATCCAAAGCAATAATACATTTGTTTATCATCACTTACAGAAAAAGACGGTGTTTTTTCATTATGAAAAGGACAAAGTCCTACATGTGAACTTCCCTTCCTTGTTAAGGCAGTATATTCGGAAATGATAGATATAATATCACTCTGTTCCCTGATCTTTTCGATAATCTCGTCAGAATAATACATCTAGCTTCCTCTTTTCTATATAATCTAATAAATATTCCACGATGTCGGGAAAAATAACTCACAATAAGTATGGAGTGCATAACGATCTGTCATCCCAGCGATATAATCACAGACAACTTTCATTTTATCTTCTCCGTCTTCAAGTTCTTTCAAGTAGTTTTGTGGTAGTTTATCAGGTTTATCCATATAATATTCATACAATTGTTTGACCACATGTTTCGCCTTTTGTTCCTGCTCTTTGGCTGCTGAACCTACATAGACATGCTTAAATAAAAAGGCTCTAAGTCCTTTAAAAGCAATCTCTACTTGTTCACTCATTCTAATTTGTGGCAAACCATAGCTATTTTCAATAATATCCTTGATAAGGGTATCAATTCTTTTAGAAGAGGTTTCTCCTAATACGGATCGGTACATTTCAGGTATATCTGATACTTCTAGTACTTGACCTCTTATAGCATCATCAATATCATGGTTCACATAGGCAATCTTATCGGAGATTTGAACAATTTTTCCTTCTAATGTAGCAGGGTTCCCTTTTGTTTGATGATTCATAATCCCATCTCTAACTTCCCATGTCAAATTAAGACCACGACCTTTATTTTCAATGTACTCTACAACACGTAAACTTTGATAATTATGATGAAATTGATGATTTGTAAGTTCTTGTAGCATAAATTCGCCAGTATGACCAAAAGGTGTATGCCCTAAGTCGTGTCCTAATGCAATAGCTTCTACTAAATCTTCATTTAATCTTAAAGCTCTTGCAAGTGTTCTCGAAATTTGCGCTACTTCCAATGTATGTGTAAGCCTTGTTCGATAATGGTCACCTTCTGGTGATATAAAAACCTGTGTTTTATGAGCAAGACGTCTAAAAGCTTTAGAATGCAAAATTCTATCTCTGTCTCGTTGAAAAGCTGTACGCACTTCACATTCTTCATCCATACGTACTCTCCCCTTTGAATAACGAGCCTTTTGACTAAACGACTGTAAGTAATCTATTTCAAACTGTTCTTGAATTTGTCGTTGACACACCTTTATCGCCTCCTTACACACTATAATTATACGACATAAACGACCCATTTCCTCTTTTTTTAATAATTTTCCTTGACAAAGGAATAAATTCTATAAATAAGGCGTCACCGCACCTATAGCTGTTGCAAAAACAGCATGCTCTGGAATAATAAATTGTATGCCATGAATCTGCCCAATACCATCTAAAATAGATTGTGCACTAGACAATGTAGCGAGTGAACCTGTTATGATAATGTGTTTGATTGGCGTATTTTGACAAGCAAACACTGCCATCATACCCACTGTTTGAAAAATCATATTCATAAGTCCAAGTGCAATATCCTCTTCTTGTACGTCACTTTTTACTAATCCAAAGTTAGATGCTGTAGCGTCTTGAGGCAAAGAAGGAATAAGTTCATGAGTAATATCTTGGATTACTAAATCAACCTTGCCTAAGTTTCCCTTTTCTCCCATTGTTGCAACCACATGACTATCTCTTTTGTCTATGAGCAAAGATGCTAATCCCATTAAGGTTCCACCTCCGACGCCACTTCCACCAATATGATTCACTTTGCCATTTTGTACACGTACAAAAGCTGTTCCTGTTCCCATACTTACAACTAAAGCCTCTTCAAGCTTGACAAGTTTTGTCCCACCCAACCCTATGGCTTCAAATTCTTTAACTTTATACGTTGGGATATCATAAATATTATCTTCTATAAAAGATGCACCTACACCTGTTAAAACAATTTTTACTACCTCTTTTAAAGAACACTGATAGGTCTTTAAAAAATTACCTATTGCACCATACAAAGAAGTCATTTGATCTGTTGCACACACTTGTAAAGTGCCTATTAGGGTCTTATCTTGTCTATATCCAACAATTTTCGTGGTTGTTCCACCTACATCTACACCTAATATAATTTGTGTCATCTTTTCAACCTCATTTCTTTATATGAAGCCATTATAGCATATAGAACTTGGAAAAGCCTATCTTTACATCAATTTAACAATCAACAAATGTATAATAACGCTTATTGGTTTCTCTTTCCTTACTCTATACAAAAAATAACCTAGAAAGGGATTATCCTTTCTAGGTTATTTCAATCCGATCTTATTTATTTTTAATAGCAGATTGAGCTGCTGCTAAACGTGCGATTGGTACACGGAATGGAGAACAAGATACGTAGTTTAATCCTACTTTGTGGCAGAATTCGATTGATGATGGATCTCCACCATGTTCACCACAAATACCAAGTTTGATGTTTGGTCTTGTGCTACGTCCTTTTTCTGCTGCCATTTGTACAAGAGCACCAACACCTGTTTGGTCAAGTCTTGCAAATGGATCTGATTCATACACACCTTTTCCGTAGTAGTCTTCTAAGAATTTACCAGCATCATCACGTGAGAACCCAAATGTCATTTGTGTTAAATCATTTGTACCGAATGAGAAGAACTCTGCTTCAGTAGCAATTTGATCAGCTGTTACAGCAGCACGTGGAATTTCGATCATTGTACCAACATGGTATTCAAGTTCTACACCTGCAGCTTCAATTGCTTTGTTAGCTGCTGCTACTACAACTTCTTTAACATATTTTAATTCTTTGATTTCACCAACAAGTGGAATCATGATTTCTGGAACAATGTTAAATCCTTTTTCAGCTTTTACTTGAAGTGCTGCTTCAATGATAGCACGTGCTTGCATTTCTGCGATTTCTGGATAAGAAACAGCAAGACGACATCCACGGTGCCCCATCATTGGGTTGAATTCATGAAGTGATTCAACTGTAGCTTTAAGATCTTCGAATGTGATACCCATTTCTTTTGCAAGTTCTGTGATGTCTTCATCTGAATGTGGTAAGAATTCATGTAATGGTGGGTCAAGAAGACGTACTGTCACAGGTCTTTCTTCCATTGCTTCATAAATACCTACGAAATCACCTTTTTGAAGTGGAAGAAGTGCATCAAGTGCTTCTCTTCTTTCTTCTTCTGTTTTAGCAACGATCATACGACGCATTTTCATGATACGATCTTCTTCAAAGAACATATGCTCTGTACGGCAAAGACCGATACCTTCAGCACCAAATCTTACAGCATTTTGTGCATCTTTTGGAGAGTCAGCGTTTGTACGTACTTTAAGTGTACGATATTTATCTGCCCATGCCATGAATGTTTCAAAATCACCTGTGATTTCTGGTTCTACTGTATCTACATCTTCTCCATAGATATTACCTGTTGAACCATCTAATGAGATATAATCTCCTTCACCAAATGTCATACCACCAAGTGTGAATGTTTTAGCTTCTTCATCAATTTTAATTTCTCCACATCCAGATACACAGCATGTACCCATACCACGAGCAACTACAGCTGCATGTGATGTCATACCGCCACGTACTGTTAAGATACCACGAGCTGCTGCCATACCTTCAATATCTTCTGGTGATGTTTCAAGACGAACAAGGATTACGCGTTCTCCTCTTGCTCCAGCTTCTTTTGCCTCATCCGCTGTAAAGTATACTTTACCAGCCGCTGCACCAGGAGATGCAGGAAGTGCTTTTCCGATTACTTTAGCTGCTTTAAGTGCTGCACTATCAAACATTGGGTGAAGTAATTGATCAAGTTGTTTTGGTTCTACACGAAGCACTGCTGTTTCTTCTGTGATTTGACCTTCAGCAACTAAATCTACAGCAATTCTTAAAGCTGCTGCTGCTGTTCTTTTTCCATTACGTGTTTGTAAGAAGTAAAGTTTACCATCTTCAACAGTGAACTCCATATCTTGCATGTCGTGGAAGTGATTTTCAAGTTTATTTGAAATTTCCATGAACTCTTTATATACTGCTGGCATATCTTGTTCAAGTTGTGAAATGTGGTTTGGTGTTCTAATACCAGCAACTACGTCTTCACCTTGAGCATTGATTAAGTATTCGCCGTAAATAGCATTTTCTCCAGTAGATGGGTTTCTTGTGAATGCAACACCTGTACCTGATGTTTCACCCATATTACCGAATACCATCATTTGTACGTTTACTGCTGTACCCCAATCTGATGGATAATCATTCATTCTTCTATAAACAATAGCACGTGGGTTCATCCATGAACGGAATACTGCTTTAATAGATTCCATTAATTGTGTTTCAGGTTCTTGTGGGAAGTCTACCCCTTTAACTTCTTTGTATAAAGCTTTGAAACGAACAACCATTTCTTTTAAGTCGTTTGCATCAAGATCTGTATCAAGTGTAACGCCTTTTTCTTCTTTCATTCCATCAATGATTTTTTCGAAACGTGGTTTTGGAATTTCCATTACTACGTCTGAGAACATTTGAATGAAACGACGGTATGAGTCATATGCAAATCTTTCATTTTGAGTTTTAGTTGCAAGGCCAACTACAGCTTCATCATTAAGACCTAAGTTAAGAACTGTATCCATCATACCTGGCATTGATACTCTAGCCCCTGAACGAACTGATACTAAAAGTGGGTTTGTATTATCACCGAATTTTTTACCAGAGATTTCTTCAAGTTCTGTTAAAGCAACTTTAATTTGATCTTGAATTTCTTCTGATAAACTTTGGTTATTGTTATAGTATTCTGTACAAGCTTCTGTTGTAACAGTAAATCCTTGTGGAATTGGTAATCCTAATTGTGTCATCTCTGCAAGATTTGCACCTTTACCACCAAGAAGATTTTTATTTTGACCATTTCCCTCTTTAAACATATATACCCATTTTTGGCTCATGTATGTACCCTCCTAGATTTTCATTAGAAATTGTTATAACTATTTTTGCGACGAATAGTAAATAACTAATTTTTCTGGTTTCGGTATCATTATATCATAAAATATTGATTTTAAAATAGTTTTTTATTATTTTATAATCAATTTTGTTATTTTGATAATTTGTACACAAAAATAAAATATTTTTTTATCTATATCTGCTGATTTTTTTCATTATTATTCTACTTTTTTAACATATATAAATAAATAAGTACTTTTTATTTACTTTTATAAATTTTATGATTATTTTAGTTTAGTTTAAAAATAATAAACAAAAGTCCTAGAACAGAACGTTCTAGGACTTTTGTTTATTATTTTTAGGAATTAAAATTCCATTTTACTTTCAATATAGTTTACAAGATCTGCAATTGCTACACGTTCTTGTGCCATTGTATCACGATCTCTTACTGTTACCATTTGGTCTTCTCTAGAATCGAAGTCAAAAGTAATACAGAATGGTGTACCGATTTCATCTTGTCTTCTATAACGTTTACCAATCGAACCACTTTCATCGTACTCTACGTTGAAGTGTTTAAGTAATGTATGGTAAACAGCTGTTGCTTCTTCTGATAATTTTTTAGAAAGTGGAAGGATAGCAGCTTTTACTGGTGCAAGAGCTGGATGGAATCTAAATACTGTACGTGTATCGCCATCTTCAAGTGTTTCTTCGTCATAAGCTTCACAGAGGAATGCTAATGTTACACGGTCAGCACCAAGTGATGGTTCAATACAGTATGGAACGTATTTCTCATTTGTTGTTTGATCGAAGTAAAGCATTTCTTCACCTGAATGTGCACTATGTTGTTTAAGGTCATAATCTGTACGAGATGCAATACCCCAAAGTTCTCCCCATCCGAATGGGAATAAGAATTCGATATCACTTGTTGCATTACTATAGTGTGAAAGTTCTTCTGCTGAATGGTCACGCATACGCATATTTTCTGGTTTAACACCTAAGTTAAGGATCCAGTCTTTACAGTAATTTTTCCAGTAATCAAACCATTCTAATTCTGTACCTGGTTTGCAGAAGAATTCAAGTTCCATCTGTTCAAATTCACGTGTTCTAAAGATGAAGTTACCTGGTGTAATTTCATTTCTAAATGATTTACCAATTTGACCAATACCAAATGGAATTTTCTTTCTACTTGTACGTTGTACATTTTTGAAGTTAACAAAGATTCCTTGAGCTGTTTCTGGTCTTAAATAAACAGTATTTTTAGAGTCTTCAGTTACACCTTGGAATGTTTTGAACATAAGGTTGA
This sequence comes from Niameybacter massiliensis, assembly GCF_001282685.1. Classification (GTDB taxonomy): domain Bacteria; phylum Bacillota; class Clostridia; order Lachnospirales; family Cellulosilyticaceae; genus Holtiella; species Holtiella tumoricola. The sequence continues at coordinate 2,089,296 of NZ_LN875035.1, forward strand.
ATTGGCGAATGTCTGTAAAGTCGTGTGCACCACATGTTGGACATGGAATTTGATTATCAGCGATAAATTGTTGCATTTGCTCATTTGACCAACCATCAACAACAAGATCTTCACCTTTTTCATGCATGAAATCTTCAATAATTTTATCTGAACGGAAACGTTCTTTACATGCTTTACAATCCATAAGTGGGTCACTAAATCCACCTACGTGGCCTGAAGCTACCCATACTTGTGGATTCATAAGGATTGCACAGTCAACACCTACGTTATATGCACTCTCTTGGATAAATTTTTTCCACCAAGCTTTTTTAACGTTATTCTTAAGTTCTACACCTAATGGGCCGTAATCCCAAGTATTTGCAAGTCCTCCATAAATTTCTGAACCTGGATATACAAATCCTCTAGATTTTGCTACAGCAACAACCTGTTGCATTGATTTTTCTTGCATAATCTTATCCTCCTAATAAAAATAAATATAAAAAAACCTTCCGTCCTTGCTTAACGCAAGGGACGAAAGGTAACTTCCGCGGTTCCACCCTAATTGGATAATAAATATCCCACTTTCATATATTGCTCCAAAGCGCCTTCATAAAATGAACTCGTAACTGGCTTACACTCTCCCAGTCTCGCTAAAACGTTCTTCTTCTATTACTCCTCTTTATCATTGCAACCATAAATATGCATTTATGACTATAATGTAACAAAAAGCCTCTTATGTGTCAAGTCTCCTTTATTCTTTTATAGTCACAATTAGGTGAAGTTGTGGTTCTTCACCTGGATTTACAATGTCTATATGCTCATTATCTTTCATCTGTGCCATAAGTGTTTCTTTGAAATTCTCTTTAGATAATGGCTGTAACGTATAATGGATAATGGCATTTTCTTGCCAACTGGTGAATGTTATTTGATTCTCTTTACAATAACCTGTTATAAATTCACCAAACTGTTCTAAATCCTCGATTGTAATATTCCATTGTTCTTCTTCAAGGGACATTGGCATCACTTGACTCTCCATGCTAAATGGCGCAATTTCTTGTACTGGTGCTACTTGGTTTTTTACTAAATCTTCTGATTGCATTCTAGAAGATGCAACTTGTGGTGCTTGTTCTATTGGTGCACCATCAAGTTCTTGCCCTGTTCCCCTAGGTACAAGTGCAATGCCTATAATAAGTGCAGCAGCAAGTCCTGAAGCATAAGTTAAAAATCTGTAAGGATGTTTTTTATTTTTAGGTAGTTCTGTAACTACTGTAGTTGTTGCTGCAGTTTGCTTATTGGTTATAGCTAATTCATCCATTAAATTTTCATGTAGTCTTTCATGGAAGCCTTCTGGTAATGGAGCTTCCTCCATCTCATTTAATCCTCCCATTATGAGTTGCATCATTTCTAACGTTTCCTGACATGTAGGGCAAGCTTTAAGATGTGCTTCAAGCTGCATTTTTTCGTCATATGATAAGGCATCATCTAAATAAGGGGATATTAATTCTTGGTAATCTTCACATTTCATATGTTGCCCTCCTTCTTAATAGTTTGACGAAAGAAAGACTTATAAGGTTCCTTATTTTGCATTAAAATCTCTTTCATTGCTAAACGTGCTCTTGAAAGCCTAGATTTTACGGTCCCTTTATTCATTTCCAATGTTTCTGCTATTTCATCATAGCTATAGCCTTCTACATCTCTTAAAATCAGAATCTGTTTATACTCTTCTTTAACCTCTTTTAAGGCTTGTTCCATAATATCCTTTAAAGCGAGCTGATCTACATGCTCACTCATTACATCATGTTTAGGGGCCTCATCTAATACCCATTCATTTTCTGAATCCTTAGAAGGCTGATACAAAGACACTTCACCTTCTAAACGACTTTTTCTTTTTCTAATTAAATCTAAGCACTGATTAGTAGCAATACGATACATCCATGTACTAAACTTAGAGTTCCCTTCAAAGGTTTTAAGCTGTCTCCAAAGCTTCACACAAACTTCTTGCGCACCATCAAATGCTTCCTGTTCATCGCCTAGCATTTTTAAACAAATATTATAAATATGCTTTTCATAACTTAGCATCAACGTTTCAAAAGCTGCAACATCACCCTGCTTGGCTTTCTCAATTAAGTTTCTTTCTATTATTTCATCCAAAAGACTGACTCCTTTCCTACCCAAATCATAGCCTTTTTCGCATCTTCACTATCATATCATATTTCCATATTTATTACATCTTATTCTCAATTTTTTAGATAACAGCATCATTTATTGGTAAAATATGCTTGCACCACTTTTCAATTTATGCTATACTAAACAAGCATCAAGCGGATGTGGCGGAACTGGCAGACGCAGCAGACTCAAAATCTGCCGATGGTAACATCGTAAGGGTTCGATTCCCTTTATCCGCATCATTTAAAAAAGAGGTTATAGTTTTGGACTATAACCTCTTTTTTTATTAGCTTTCTGTTGTTATACTTAAATGAAAATGGTCTAAATGTTTTATAAAGTTAGTTGGACATAATCATACACATTTAATATAAAAATGAACTGCTGATAAATTTATTACCAGCAGTTCATTTTTATCTCTTTTCTTTTTTGATCCCACATATTATCTTTTCTTAAATCCAAATACATCTGATACCCTTTTTTCAAGATATATTTTTCATCGGAAAACTTCATGAGATGATACGCTTCATGAAATTTGTAATATCCACTATCCATAAAATGCTCTTCTCTTTGTGGTTTGCTATAAAAGCTCTGTGCACGCATTAAATACCAATGTACAGTTTTACTTACAAGGTCTTCTTTCCCTTGAAAAGTATATTGAGTAGACCCAATGTACTCTACTATTTCTGCATCCACACCTGATTCTTCCTTTACTTCTCTAATTGCGGTCATTTCATTGCTTTCGCCGTATTCAACAGTTCCTTTAGGAAGTACCCAACCAACATACTTATATTCCCTTCTCCCTTTGAAATCTTTATAAAGAGCAAGGACTTTCCCCTTATGCACGACAACGCCACCGCAACTGACAGTTTCAATCATAAAGCCACCTGTCTTTCTTTTATACTCTAGTTGATTTTAGTATAGCTTGTTTCTTCTTATTTTTCAACCAAATCCAAATGGCTATTCATTTTTATAAGCATTTAAAATCTCATTACTTACGTTTAACGCTTTAGCACCTTGGCCACCTTGTTCTACAACAACTGCAAATACAATACTTTCCTTATTGCCTTCTTTAGGTTCTGCAAAGCCGACAAACAGTGAATGATCTGCACCTGTTTCATTTTGAGCTGTACCTGTTTTCCCACCAATTACCAAATCGTTTCTATAAATTCGATTTCCTGTACCATTTGTTACTACATTAATCATCATTTCTCTTAAAGTTTTACAAAGCTTTTCGTCTAAATAAGTTCCTTCATATTGTGGAAGGTTTTTAAGACCTACATTCCCTTTATTATTAAGGGAATAATCTATAATATATGGAGACATGAGCACACCATCGTTATAAACAATAGAGGCAATCATTGCTAAATGAAGTGGAGATACAAGTGTCTCACCTTGTCCCATATAGGTAGCCATTTTGTTGAATGTATCACTTTGGTCATTTAATTTAAATAAACTTTGCTTGTAATCTATTTGAGCACCAAGAGCACGATTGAATAATAACTCTGTTGCAACTTTTCTTAGTTCACCTGCAGAAATTTGCTCACTTAAAGATACAAAATAAGTATTACATGAAACAGTAAAGGCTGATTCTAAGTTTACCTTTCCATGAACCTTTCCATTATTACATTTAATCTCATGGCCATCTTTTGAGATAACGCCCTTACACTCATACTCATAATCAAAAGCACTATCACCAAGTTGTTGCAGATACGCAATGGTTGTAAGTATTTTAAAGGTAGAACCTGGTGGATATAGCCCCTGTGTTGCTCGATTAAGAAGTACACTGCGATCTGTATCTTCTACTAAATCATTCCAGTTCTCACCAATTGTATTCGGATTAAAGCCCGGATTAGAGTAAAGTGCTCTAATCTTACCTGTGCGTGGTTCAATAACAACTGCTGCTCCACGATAATCACCTAGTCCATCACGGCATGCTTGCTGCAACTTATGGTCTAGTGTTAAATACACATCATGCCCTTGAAACTTTTCCTCTGCAAAAGCAAAGGCAAAAATTGATTTAAGATTGTAGTTAGGATAAAGAAGCTCTACATTAGCTCTCGACTCAACACCTGTTTTATCATGGCCTACATAACCTACAGCATGGGCATAAGTTTTTCCATAAGGATATTCCCTTATTCCATTTTCACTGGTTGCAAGCACAACACCATTTGTATCTAAAATCTTTCCTCTTACGACTTCGTTTTCTAGATGGTCTAATCTTTTATTATATGGATTTACAATAAGCTTCTTACTTTCTACGACTGTAAAATAGCCTACATAAGCTGCTACCCCTATAAAAAGTAGGATAAAAACAGCAGCTACACGGTAGATGTAACGATTATTCTTCAATTTCTTTCCCTTCCTTTCTTGCAAACTTAAGTGTTTTGCGTACAAAGTAGGTGACGATCCCCATCATGCCTAAGCATACAAACAAAGATGTTCCACCATAACTCACAAAAGGTAGGGTAATTCCTGTTAAAGGAATGAGCTTAAGTACACCGCCTACAATAATTAAAGTTTGTAAGCCAATAATTACAACAAAACCAATACATAAAAACTTTTCAAAATCATGTAATTGAATAAGTGCACCTTTTAGGCCTTGTAGTATAAGACCTAAAATGGCTAAAAGTACAACAATTCCTACTATGTTCCCCAACTCCTCGCAAAGGGCCGCAAAGATATAATCTGTTGTAACAATTGGGATTTTATTAGGAATACCACGGGTTAATCCACTTCCAAACCATCCCCATGTCCCAATTGCAAATAGCCCTTGTACAACTTGATAACCATTTCCTGCAATATCTGCCCATGGATCAATCCATGCTTCAACCCTGACACGTACATGCCCAAAACAAAAATACGCTAATATTGATGCTACGGCGCCTCCTGCTATACCTATTAACGGTAAAAATGCATTTTTAGTTCCAATATAAAGCATAATTAGGAAGGTTAATCCGTATAAAAGTGCGCCGCCTAAATCTCTTTGAAAAACAAGCATTAACAAAATAGCACCTGTAAATACAATAGACTGAAAGATTATGGTTAACTTATGACTCTTAAACTCGAATTCATCAAAATGAGCAGCTAAAAAGAGAACAAAGGTAACCTTCCCAAACTCAGAAGGCTGAAAACCAAAACCTGCAATTTCTACCCAGTTCATGGCACCATATTTAGATTCTCCAAAGATAAATGGTAATATAATCATACCTAGTGTCAAGAACATATACAGTAATTTATATTTAGGTTGTAGCATTTTTCCAAAAATAGTTGGTAAAAACATAGCAATACACATACCAAGTATAAACCATACAATTTGTTTAGTTGCTTCAGCATGATTAAGACGTTCTAACATAATATAGCTTATGTCTACTAAGAAAAAGATAATATACCAGATAACCATTTCATCTTGTCTTTTAAGTCTTTTAAGTAACCACTTAATAAAGATAAATGCAGCAGCTAAAATCACACTGTTAAAGATGATCCCCTGTCTCATAGCAAGACTCGGCGCCTTACCAAATAAAATAGCGGTTCCCCCTAAGTGGAAAAAGAGGATGCATGAAAACATAAGTGAATGCTTATAAATAGGCTGGCCAAGTGAATAACTGATAAATGGCTTCATAAAACTAAAAATCAGCACAATAAAAAGTATTGCAAATCCTGCAAATACAAATCGACTCAGTAAAATCATCAACTCTAAATAGGCCATTTCATCACCTCTTTTTCTTTAGTCTATAGGCTTTAAGAAACTTGCTTTTTGACTAGCAAAAGTTACTTTTTTACCATTCAATAAACTTTCTAAAACTTCTTTTGTTTCCTTGGCATTTTCTTCAGTGAACCAAATACGATAAACCATTAAAGACATATTTTGTAAGTACTTTTCTGGTTCTATAAGAAGCGGTTCATGCATTAAAATTTGCATTTTACAACCTACACAATCTGTTGTAAGTGGCCAGATAGCCCCTTTACGATCACGCAAACTATATTTTCCAGTTTGTTTTTTCTTTTGACAAAGCTCATGGTTACCTAGTACACATTGTTCTGTTGTCATTACAGGCAATCTACCATAGATAATGGTTTCAAGTGGACCTTCTAAGGATTCTAACTCTTCTTTTGCAAGTTCTGCTGAAGTAGTTATACGTGTTACGCCATTTTCACTCCATTGATAAACCGCTTCATTATTCATTACATTTAAATTATAATCAATGACCTTCTCTTTGTGACTAGACATCAATATATAAAAGACTCCTAATGTACGAATGACATAGCCTGTTAAGCCACTTGCTTCAAAGCTTGGCAAGCTTTTTTTAATTCTCTCAAGTGCCTTTTCTTTTGTAATTGCCGGAAACACAATATACATTGGTTTCCCCTTTGCCTCACAAAGCTCTAAAGCCTCTTGCATTTTTCGATCATTATATTGCCATTCCCAATACACTGCTTGAAGTTGTGGGTAATCAAGCACTACTTGAAGTTGTTCTATGGTACGTACTTGTGCATGGTAACTTGGCTTTCCTTCATAACGCTGATTGCTATCTGGTGTATAAGGCGCATAGGTTTTTTGCGTACCACTTTCACAAATTAAAGCCTCTAAATGAGCCACTGCTTCGCGGCGTAATTCATTCAACTTACTAATGGTCATATACACATCATCATCCCACTCTGCATCTACATGAGTAAGCTCAAAAGATGTGGTCCCAAGTTTTGAAAGTTTCTCTATTGCTACTTCTTTTGTAAGAGGTGCACTTTGAGCCGCTTCTAAGATTTCGCCTAGGGCTGTTGCCTCAAGCCCTTCATAAAAGAGTGTAAAGCTTACTGGCTCACCCAATTTTCCAACAAGTTTTCCTTGTACAGGTACTTTACGTTGTGCCTTTTCATAGGTTTTTCGTAAAGCTTTAAGAAGTGTATTATTTTTAGATAGGTAAACTGGACTTTTCTCATCTACCCAATCTTCTACACGTACAGTAAAGGTCTGCCCACCTGGATAGACTTTTGAAATCCCTGTTCCTGTATGTTTTTTCTTATTCCAAATTTCAAGCCCATCTCCTGGGTTTAATGTTTTTTCTGTATAAATGGTTGCAAGCTTATTACGTTTATCGTATTTTACAATATGTCCTACGCGAAGCCCAATATTTTTTGGTGTCTTCTCTGTCATCATATCAAGGCCTGCTTTTTTAAAGTAGTAGCCTTCTGAGAAACCACCACGGTTAAATATTGATTGAAGCATTTCAATATCTTCTTGTTCTACTTTATAGTGTTTTGGATCCTTTAAAGCTAGATCCACATATTTACGATAAACACGTGTGACAGATGCCACATACTCTGGAGACTTCATACGCCCTTCCATTTTGAATGAATCAATACCTATCTCAATAAGTTGTGGTAAGAAACTAAGACTATAAAGGTCCTTCGGGCTTAAGAAATAAGTGGATTTAATCTTTTCTTCACCATCTTCTAATAAATCGTATGTCATGCGACATGGTTGTGCACAGCGCCCACGATTTCCACTTCTTCCTCCTATTTGACTGCTAAACAAGCATTGTCCAGAGTATGAATAGCAAAGAGCACCATGGATAAATGTTTCTATTTCAATATCTACAGCATCTTTTATTTGTTTAATTTCTTCAAGTTGCATTTCTCTTGCAAGTACAACACGTTTAAAACCAAATGCTTTTAAGAAAAGCACATCTTCTAAACTATGTGCACTCATTTGTGTACTTGCATGGAGTTCAATCTGTGGGAAGTAACGCTTAACAAGATAAGCAACTCCAAGATCTTGGACAATCACCGCATCTACACCAAGTCTTGCTAAACTTTCTAAGTACTGCATCAGTTCAGGAAGCTCGTCTTCTTTAATTAAAGTATTTACTGTAATATGTGTTTTCACTCCACGAAGTTTGCAATAGTTTACGATTTTTTCGAGTTCATCTTCATCAAAGTTATCTGCAAATTGTCTTGCATTAAAAACTTTTCCTCCTACGAAGATAGCGTTGGCCCCATTCTCAATAGCCGCTAAAGCATTTTCAAACTTGCCAACTGGTGCTAATAATTCTACTTGTCTCACACTGTGTCCTTCTTTCTTTTTTCATCATAAAAGGGGTAACTTAACAGCACCCCCTTCAATAAGTTCTATTTTCTTCTTTTCATGATTTTAAGCCTGTTCATTTCAAGTGACATTTCTTCAATACGTTCGAGAAGCGCCAAATTTTCTGCATTACATTTCTCTAATTCTTGACTAAATCTTTCTAAATCTGTTTTCATTTTTAAATACTCATCTGCCATATTCAGTGCTGCCATCATATGCTTTTGAGCAGAACTAAGCTTGTGCATGGGATCTTGTTTATGAATTTCTAATACTTTTTGATCTAATACACTTGCCACCTTTTGAATATGTTCTTGTGATTCATTTCCTTGTAATGCAAAAACTTGTCCCCCGATAATGACCTCTACTTTATTCTTTGTCATATTGAACACCCCATTATAAATGGCTATGCCTATTAGTATTTTTTGTCATTATAACATATCTATATTCAAAAAACTATCTTAACTCCTCTGGAATTTGCAAAAAATTCTTTGCACTTTCTGTCAGCATACGTCCTCTAGGCGTACGCTGGAGCAAGCCTTGTTGCATCAGGTAAGGTTCATACACATCTTCTAGTGTTTCTCTTTCTTCCCCGATAGTTGCTGCAAGGGTCTCAAGACCAACTGGCCCACCTTTAAATTGATTCCAGATTGTATTTAGAATGCGTCGATCGATTTCATCTAATCCCTGTGTATCAATATTTAATAATTTTAAAGACGCAAGTGCAGTTTCTTCAGTAATCATGCTGTCGTATTTAATACTTACAATATCACGTACACGTTTTAAGAGACGGTTTGCAAGCCTAGGTGTGCCTCTAGAGCACTTTCCAATTTCTCTTGCACCTTCTGTAGTAATCCCCACCCCTAAAATACGTGCTGTACGCTCTACAATTTGCATGAGTTCCTCTAAAGAATAATACTCAAGACGTTGCACTATTCCAAAACGGTCACGAAGTGGAGAACTTAACATCCCTGCTCTTGTTGTCGCACCAACTAATGTAAATGGTGGCAAAGAAAGACGGATTGACTTAGCTGTTGGACCTTTCCCCACAACAATATCTATATGATAATCTTCCATTGCAGAGTAAAGTACTTCTTCTACCTGACGTGGCATACGATGAATTTCATCAATAAACAGCAAATCACCTGGTTGTAGCCCATTTAAAATCGCTGCAATATCTCCTGGTTTCTCAATGGCAGGACCCGCTGTCACTTTAAGTTTAACACCCATTTCATTAGCTATAACCCCTGCAAGTGTTGTCTTCCCTAGTCCTGGTGGTCCATAAAGTAGTACATGATCAAGTGCTTCTCCCCTGCCTTTTGCTGCCTCAATAAAGATTTTAAGATTTTCTTTAATGGTACTTTGCCCTATATATTCATCAAGTGTCAGGGGTCTAATATTATTTTCTATGTCTGTGTCTTCAATGTGTAAGTCCGCTGACATCATACGTGTTTCCATTTAATCGCCCCCTTAATTTGTAAGTAATGCTAAAGCCTTTTTAATTATCACTTCAGTTGTATCATTGTAATCAAAGATTGCTTGAACAGCTTTTCTCGCTTCAGTTAATGGGAAGCCTAAAGCCTCAAGTGCTTCAATGGCTTCTTCTTTAGCTTGTCCTGTTGATGCTGGTAAACCTTTTTCTAAATGAGATAAATCTGGCATTGCAAGTTTTTGAACCACATCTTTAAGTTCTAAAATAATACGCTGAGCAGTCTTTGGCCCAATACCACTTACCTTACCTAATGCCTTATGGTCTTGCATCATAATAATTTCAATGAGATGATCTACATCATATAAATTCATCATTTGCAACGCTGTCTTTGGCCCAATACCATTTACGCCCACTAACTTTTTAAAAAGTTCTTTCTGCTGCACCGTTACAAAACCATATAAATCATGAGCATCTTCTTTAATATTTTCATAAATATAAAGCTTAACATTTTTGCCTCTTTGTAACGCACTGGCATTTTGCTCATAGGGTACAAAAACTTCATATCCCATTTGTCCTACTTCTATCCATATATCATTATCATGTATCTCTGTAATTTCACCTTTTAAATACGCAATCATAACTTCTCCTTCAAAAAGAACATTTGTTCTTATTGTACACCAATCCACCTTAATAGTCTAGCCTTGTTGCATCTCTCATCCCCTGTTATATATGAAAAGGCCGTTGCAACTTGTGTGCAACAGCCCCCTTCATTCTATTTGTCAGTTGGCATATATTTAAGTGGATGTAACTTGCCATCTGGTGTTTGAATTTTTGTGTTTGATAATTGACCTTTGAAATTTGATCTAAAGATTTGTAAGTATTGCTCACGTAATTTAGCTTGTTCATCAAGTTCAGTTGGTGTTAAACCTTCTTCTTTCTTTTTCTTCGCAAGTTCATTAATACGTGCAATAAGTTTATCCATTTCCATTTTTCATTACCTCTCTTATTTGGCTTTAAACCATGTCCCTACTTCTTCACCATCTAGAATATTGTAGAGTACATTGATGTCATCTCCTAAAGCAACAACTGTATGTGTCTCATTTGCTTTAGCTATCTTAGCGGCTGTAATCTTAGTTGTCATACCACCTGTTCCAAATTTAGAACCTGTATCTTTGCCTAATCCTTCAATATCTGAAGTAATTGCTTCTACTTCTTTGATTAAAGTCGCATCTTTATTTTCTTTTGGATTATCTGTATAAAGACCATCAATATCTGTAAGTAAGATAAGTAAATCCCCATCTACTAATTCTGCAACCATAGCAGATAAGGTATCATTATCTCCAAAGCGATAACCTTCAATTTGAGCTGTAGAAATACAGTCATTTTCATTAATGATTGGTATAACCCCTAATTTTAATAGAGCAAACAAAGTATTTTTAGCATTTTGATTTTTAATTGGATCTTCAATCACATCTTTTGTAAGAAGGACTTGTGCAATAACCTGATTATATTCCCCAAAGAATTTCTCATAGATTTGCATTAAAATTGCTTGCCCTACTGCTGCTGTTGCTTGTTTCATCTCAAGCTCTTGCGGTCTTTCTGTAAGACCAAGTCTTCTTGTTCCTACACCAATAGCACCAGATGATACTAATATGATTTCCTTACCTTGATGATTTAAATCTGTTAAAACACGTGCTAATTTTTCCATTTTGTTAAGATTGGTTTGACCATTTGGATGTGTGAGTGATGATGTACCAATTTTAACAATAATACGATTGCTCTCTAAAAGATCACTTCTCATAATTTCCTCCCGCTACTTCCTGCCTATCTATAGTTTCGCTTGAGCTGGCAACGAACTAGCTGCTAATTTTTCTATTTCTTCAGTGCCTTCATTTAGGCATGTCAGACTTGCCATTGTATGTTTCTTTGTAATTGTAATTGCTTGAATCCCCGGTGTATCACGTTTTGCCTTTTCTTCAATCAATGTTGTTGGAACAATAGCTGAACGTCCATCTGTTCTAACACATTTTATAAAGGCTTCTTCGCCAATCACGCACATACCTACACATGCACTCTTACCATAATAAGCTTTCACAAGTTTTTTACGGTTTGTCTTTGTCTCATAAACATTTAAAGGTACACGTGCAATCTTGCCTGTTTCAAATCCAAATAAAATAGATCCTGTATAATCTAAGGTTGGATGCACATACATAATCGTTTCATCTGGTTCTAAATCTAAAATATTAGGTAAGTATACACCAAACTGGCTGGCTTTACAATCTTCGATTTCATACGTTTTTATTTTATACACATTACACTTATTCGTAAAGAATAAAAGCTCACTCTTATTGGCTGTTTCAACTTCTTGGATAATTGTATCGTTATCCTTCATTTTTTGTTCACCACTACTACGTAAAGAAGCTAATGAGATTTTTTTCAAATATTGATGTTCTGTAAAGAAGATTTTTAAGTTGTAGTCTTCAATGAGTGCATCACTTGGTAAGGCTTCTTCTTTATTAGGCTCAATAAGTGTTGTACGTCTTGGTGCACTGTATTTTTTCTTAGTTTGTTTAAGTTCGTCACTAATAACTTTTTTAAGTTTTTTATCACTTTCAATAATCTCAGATAAACGTGCAATTTCTTGCTCTAATTTATCAACATCTTGTAAGGTATTTAAAATATATTGTTTATTTAAGTGGCGTAATTTGATTTCTGCTACAAACTCTGCTTGAAGCTCTGTTAAATCAAAAGCGCGCATCAAGTTTGGAATAACTTGATTTTCTTTTTCTGTATGCCTAATAATTTCAATTGCTTTATCAATATCAAATAAGATTTGTTTAAGACCTAATAAGAGATGATGTCTCTTTTGCATCTTCTCAATATTAAAGGTAAACTTACGAATGAGACAATCCTTTCTAAATCTTACCCATTCTTCAATAATACTTTTAACACCTAGTACTTTTGGTGCACCATCAATAAGAACATTAAAGTTGCAACTAAATGAATCTTCTAATGTTGTAAGCTTAAAGAGTTTTTGCATAACTATACTTGGGTCTGCTGAACGTTTTAAGTCTACAGTCAGCTTAAGACCTGATAAGTCCGTTTCATCACGTACATCCGAAACCTCTTTGATTTTACCCACTTTAACAGCTTCTTCAATTTTATCGATAATAGCTTCTACTGTTGTTGTATAAGGAATCTCTGTAATCTCAATACAATTTTCCTTTTTAACATATTGATATTTCCCACGCATTCTAAAAGAACCGCGTCCACTATTTAAAATATGGCGCATATCTTCTTTGTTATAGAAAATTTCTCCACCTGTTGAAAAGTCTGGTGCTAAAATGTAATCTGCAATATCTATATCTTGATCTTTAAGATAAGCAATCGTTGCATCACATACCTCTTCTAAGTTGAAACTACAAATATTGCTTGCCATCCCTACTGCAATCCCCTGATTTGGATTGACTAAAATATTAGGAAAAGTTACAGGTAAAAGTGTTGGTTCTTTCATCTTACCATCATAGTTGTCTACAAAGACAACTGAGTTTTCTTCAATATCTCTAAACAGTTCTTCACAAATATCACTTAATTTTGCTTCTGTATAACGTGAAGCCGCATAAGCCATATCACGTGAATAAACCTTACCAAAGTTTCCTTTTGAATCTACAAATGGGGTATTCAGTGCTGCATACCCTTTTGTTAAACGTACCATCGTCTCATAAATAGCAGAATCTCCATGAGGGTTAAGCTTCATTGTTTGCCCTACAATATTGGCTGACTTTGTCCTTGCTGATTTTAGCAATGACATTTTATACATCGTATAGAGTAACTTACGATGAGATGGTTTAAATCCATCAATTTCAGGCAGGGCACGTGAGACAATAACACTCATGGCATAAGGCATATAGTTAGACTCTAACGTCTCAGATATATTCTGTTTAATAATCTTTTCATCCATCATAGACCCTCCCTTCTTAACTCATATCCAATTGATCTAAATATTCGTGCCCTACTTCTGCAATAAAGGCCTTTCTTGCAGCTAAGTTATCACCGAGCAATCTTTCAAAGACTTCTTGTGTACGCTCAGCATCTTCTGGCATGACTTGAATCAGTCTTCTTGATTCAGGATTCATAGTTGTTTCCCACATCATCTCAGGATCATTTTCACCTAGTCCTTTTGAACGTTGAATGGTATATTTAGACTTAATTTTATCTAGGATTTGTACTTTTTCATAATCAGAATACGCAAAGTATGTTTTATCTTTTGTATTGATTTCATACAATGGTGTCTCTGCAATAAATACTTTTCCCTCTTTAATGAGTGTTGGTACAAGGGCATAAAGCATCGCCAAGATAAGTGTACGAATTTGGAATCCGTCCACGTCGGCATCTGTACAGATTACGACTTTTTGCCATCTTAAATTATCTAACTCAAAAGTATGCAATTCTTTATTATGTTTGCTTGTAATTTCTACTCCACAACCTAAAACTTTTAAAAGATCAATAATGATATCACTTTTAAAGATTTTGTCATAGTCGGATTTTAAGCAGTTAAGAATTTTCCCTCTTACAGCCATAATCCCTTGAAATTCTGCATTTCTTCCAAGTTTACATGAACCAAGAGCTGAATCACCTTCTACGATGTAAAGTTCACGTTTTGTCACATCTTTTGTACGACAGTCTACAAACTTTTTAATACGATTTGTAATATCAATTGTCCCACCTAATTGTTTACGCACATTAATGCGCGTACGTTCTGCTTTTTCACGACTACGTTTATTAACTAAGACTTGCTTAGCTATACGTGTTGCTTCGTCTTTGTTTTCAATAAAGTAAATGGCTAAATAATCTTTTAAGAAGTCTTGCATTGCTTCTTGAATAAATTTATTAGTAATTGCTTTTTTGGTTTGGTTCTCATAGCTGGTAATGGTTGAAAAAGAATTTGTAATTAAGATTAAACTATCTTGAATATCTACAAAAGTAATCTTCTTCTCATCTTTGTTATAAAGATTTTCATTTTTTAAATATTGATCGATACTGTAGACAAAAGCATTTTTGATTGCTTTATCTGGTGCACCACCATATTCTAAATAACTAGAGTTGTGATAGTATTCAAGTAAGGTTGCTTCATTACAAAATGTAAAGGCTATTTCAAACTTCACACGATACTCTGGTCTGTCTGGACTGTCTTGTCCTCTTGTTTCTTGCTTAACAAGAACCATTTCAGTAAATTGCTTGCCATCTGCTACTTCTTTAACATAACCTAAAATACCATCTGGATAAACATAGGTACTCTTTTCTTCTCTAATTTGATCATCAAAATTAAAAGTAATTCCTTGATTGACAATCGCTTGTCTTTTTAAAACATTATGGAAGTACTCACTACTAATATGAATATCTGCAAAAACATCTTTATCCGGTTTCCAGTGAATACGTGTTCCTGTTGTTTTATAGTTGGCTTTTTGTTTGCGAAGTCCCCCTATATTTTCACCCTTCTCAAAGTGAAGTTCATAAGCATAGCCATCTACATGTACTTCTACATCCATGAACTCAGAACTGTACTGTGTTGCACATGCCCCAAGACCATTGAGGCCTAAACTAAATTCATAATTTTGACCCTCGTTATTGTTGTATTTTCCCCCTGCATAAAGCTCGCAAAAAATAAGATCCCAGTTATAACGGCCTTCCTTCTCATTGTAATCAAGAGGCATACCACGGCCATAGTCTTGTATGATAATAGAGTGATCTTTGCAAAGTGTCACATCAATCACATTGCCATATCCCTCTTTTGCTTCGTCAATCGCATTGGATAAAATCTCAAATACGGAATGCTGACATCCTTCAATCCCGTCAGAACCAAATATAACGGACGGACGCAATCTAACTCTGTCTGCACCTTTCAGTGAGGAAATACTTTGATTTCCATAATTATCTTTTTTCATATTTTATCACCTGCACAATTATTCTCATTTTAATACTGTAAAATATGCTTTAAATCTTGTCAAGTTTTGCTTCCGATAAAAAAGTAGCTATAGTTACGATTTTACCACACCAAACACTTGTTCTATCTACATATTCTACCGGATAAAAAAAGAGGCTAGGGCGCCTCTTTTTCATCTAGATCTAAACTTACATAAACTGTAAAGCATACAGCTATAAGTAAAAATCCTGTTATAATTTCATACATAATTAAGCCCCTAGCCAAAGGATGTACGGGGACATAATCTCCATATCCAACAGAAGCTATTGTAATTAAACTTAAGTAAAGCGCTGTAAAAGGACTTTTTAATGGTTGATTAAATAAGCCACTTGTTAGTCTATATTCTAGATAATGTGTATCGAGTAAAAAGTATAAAATAGCATATTGAATGGTTAGCTCAATAAAACTTCTAAATGCCATACTCACCCTCTCATGATACTCTAAACCATTCTTTTGACGTTTAGAAGGGATAAGCTTATCAAAAACATCTTTAATAAATGCCATAAAAATTTCATTGACTCTTGAGAGTGACCATAAAGGTATGATAATCAAAAATACTTTTTTTATTCCTGTATAGTTTAGCCATCCATTTTCAGCAATCAGTAAGAGTAACATAACGATGGAAATGCCAAAATAGGTTTTATTGAGACGTCTTACACGCCTTCCCCTATCTTGCTGATGAATGGCCTTTTGTTTGTAGCGCTCACTAAAAAATAAGGTTGGAGAAAGACACCATTTAAGGACATGTTGAAATTTAGTCATTTTGAGCCATAACTTCTTGAACGGTTAAAATCTCTGGTGGATTATAACACGCTTCATAATTTTGAACTTCAATATTTTCAATGTATACAGGCTCTATAAGTGAATACTCACCAGATACGCCTTTGTCTTGTAACGTATCTAGTTGCTCCATACCTTCTAATACGCGACCAAACGCTGCAAACTTACCATCCAATTGCCAATCATCTTCTAATAAAACAAAAAATTGGCTACCCTCTGTGTTAAAGTTACGTCCTCTTGCCATAGATAATGTACCACGTTTATGCTTTAAACGATTATTTACCCCATTGTACTTACACTCACTTTTTATATAGTACCCAGGAAATCCTTTTCCATTCCCAATAGGATCACCTATTTGAATAAGATAATCTGGGATCACACGATTGACTTGAGTGCCAATATAATAATCAGATAATGCCAAATAAATAAAGTTATTGACTGTATTCGGTGCTTCCTCTGGGTACAATTCAACTTTAAACTGAGTATTATTACTTAAATATATAGTTACAATAGGGTGTTCTTCCACATTAGAACTACTAACCTCTATTGTACGATTCATAATAAATAACGTTAAACATATACACACAATACTTAAACAAAATACTATCTTCTTCACTTCAATCCTCTTTCATCTGTATTTTGTTATAGTATTGGAGATTGTTTGAATTTTTATACTTCTATGCGATGCATTTTTCGTTCTATAAAGCTATAAAGAATCTTGATTTCATCAATATTTTCTTTATGAATATTAAAAATTTCTTTTTCTTGTTGACTGTTCTTATAGGCTCTTAAAGCTTGAATAATCTCATTTTCTTCATAAAGCATACCTACTTTTGTATAGAGAATACTTCCATTTATAATTAAGTAATACTTATAAAATAGTGTGCCTTCAATAGGGAGTCTCCCTATGACATTTTGCGAACATAGTTTATTCGTCATTTGCTCTATACCACGAATATAATTTATAGATTTTAAGTAACCATAAAACTGCTGTGCCTTTTCAAATTCCCACTTTTCAGAATAGGTTTCAATTTGCTTCATAAGCATACTTGGCAAAGAACTTCCGGGACTAAGTAACTCATGGATAAACTCTATGCGTTTCTTCCGCTCTGCTTCTTTGCAATAGCCTTGACACTTATTAAAAACAACTTTCGCACATGCCTCTTCTTGTATTTTGCAATCCATAAAAGGGTATTGGCTTTTAAAGAATTCCTCTGCTTGCCTACTTAAACTGGGATGGGTAAGTGGTCCAATAATACGTAGCGCTTTATCTAGTTTTGTTCTGCTCCATCTCAATCTATAATGAGGCCCATCTTCTAATATAAGATACCCATATCGCTCGGTCTGCATCAGTGCTGTATTGTACAATGGGCGATATGCTTTAATCCATTTACATTCTAAAAGCAAAGCATCTAGTTCTGTATCTGTATAAAATACTTCTACATCCCATAGCCATGCAAGCATCTGCTTAATTTTATTATTTCTTTTAATTTCTTTGGCTAAATAAGAGTTTATTCGCTTTTTAAGGGCAATAGATTTCCCAATATACAAGATATTCCCCTTTTCGTCAAGCATTTTATAAACCCCTGGTCTATCTAAAATGGTCTGAAGTTTATTTTTTATATTTTTTCGGTTCATCATAATATTAGTATGTACAATGTAGACGTAAAAAAACAGGATGACGTATCATCCTGTTTTTATGTGTATTATTCTTGTGTTTCGTCTTCTAAGTCACCGAAGAATAAATCGTCGAATTCACCAGCTACTTTTTCGTATTCTTCGTCTGATGTAATTTCATCTAATTTGATGTCTTCTCCATCTTCTGAATAACGGTAGATAAGAACTTCTTCTTCATCTTGTGGTGCTAAAGCAATATATTCAATATCGTCAACTTCGAAAATACCTAATACGTCACATGCAACTTCTTTGTTTTCATCTTCGAATGTTACGTAGATTACTGGTTCTTCGTGTCCGCCACAACCGCATCCTTCATGAGCGTGATCGTGTCCGCCTCCACAGCATCCTTCATCGTGTGAACATCCACATGTTTTGTTTTCTTCCATTGTACTAGTCTCCCTTCTTGTTTAAAAGAACTATAGTCCCATTATAGCATTAGAGTGAAATTTTTCCAACTAAAACTTTACAAGTTCTCGCGGATTACACGCTCTGCATTGCCATAACAGATTTTATCAATGATACGTGAACTAAATAAACGTGTCATACTACTTTTAAGTTTATCCATTTCTTCGCAGTTACATACATCTAAATTGCAACTTATTCCATCAAAATCTGTTCCTAGTGCTAATACATCTTCTCCAACTTGATTATAGATATATGCCATATTAGCAATCATATGGTCTATCTTACTATTATCTGAGTTATTTAAGAAATAGCTATAGAAGTTGGTTCCAACTATTCCACCACTATTTGCAATAATGCCTAGCCCCTGATCAGTCACATTACGCGTATGATTATAGTAACCTCTTGCATTAGAGTGAGAAGCAATGATTGGCTTTTTGTAAAGCTCAGTTATATCTTTAAAAGCTGCTTCTGATAAATGAGAAATATCAAGCAAAATAGGTACCTCATTTAATCCACTAATTAGGTCACGCCCCTTCTGTGTAAGCCCTTTATCAATAGAATGAGGTGCACCTAAGCGATTTTCATAGTTCCACGTTAAAGTCATTAACGTAATCCCCATATTCACCAATGTTTCAATAGGATTTTCTAAACCTGCAATTGCTTCTCCTTCTTCAAGAGATAAAAAGGCAGCAATCTTCTTCTCCTCTTTGCAGCGTAAATAATCTTGATAGGTTCTAGCTATACTTATATCTTTTTCATTTTTCTTAACTTCTTCTATGAAGTAGTCATACATATTCTTAAAATAACTAAAAAGATCTTCTTCACTATCTGGTTTCATTTCAATAAAGAAAGCAAACCACTGTGCGAGATAGTGGCTTGCTTTCATCTTTTGAATGTCTACATGATAGTCATTGTGAAGAAGAGAAGTCTTATTTGCATAAATAAGGCTTGCTGTATCACAGTGCAAATCAATATATGACATTAATTATTCACCTACTTTTTCAGGCGCTTCGTATGTTTTTCCTTGTGTATCTACTGTCATTGATTTAATGACAACTGGACTAAGTGGTTTATCCATATGATTTGTTTTTGTTGTAGCAATGTAATCTACAACATCTAATCCTTCAATCACTTTACCAAAAGCTGCATATTGACCATCTAAATGTGGTGAGTTTTCATGCATAATGAAGAATTGTGAACCTGCTGAGTTAGGACTCATTGCACGTGCCATAGAAAGAACACCTTTAGCATGTTTTAAATCATTTTTAAAACCATTTCCACTGAATTCACCTTTGATGCAGTAGCCAGGACCACCTGTACCTGTACCTTGTGGGCAACCACCTTGAATCATGAATCCACGGATAACACGGTGGAATGTAAGACCATCATAGTATCCTTTTTGCACTAAGCTAATAAAGTTATTTACAGTGTTAGGTGCAACTTCTGGATAAAGTTCTGCTTTCATTACACTGCCATCGTCCATAGTAATTGTTACGATTGGATTTAAATTTTCCATGTTAAACACTTCCTTTTTTCTTATCTAGTTAATTATTATGCATTAATTAGGAACGCAATATACGCTTTTCTCATTTCATAAAGATCCACTTTACTTGTAATTTCCCATGGTGCATGCATGCTATGAACTGGTACACCACAGTCAATAACATCCATACCATAGCTTGCTAAAATATATGCAATTGTACCGCCACCACCAAGGTCAATACGACCAAGCTCAGCTGTTTGCCAAGTTACATTATTTTCAGCCATAATTTTTCTAAGGTATGCCATGTACTCTGCATTGGCTTCATTTGAACCAGATTTTCCACGAGAACCTGTATACTTCATGAATACAACACCTTTACCAAAGTATGCTGCATTATTTTTTTCAAGTACTGATGGATAGTTTGGATCATGTCCTGCAGTTACATCTGAAGAAAGCATTTTTGAACGTGCTAAAGTTCTTCTTACAAGAATATTTGAATCACCTTCTGTTAAAGCAAGTAATTCTGCTACTGTGTTTTCAAAGAATTTAGATTGCATACCAGATGCACCTACGCTACCAATTTCTTCTTTATCTACAAGGATTGTACCTGTTGTACGTTTTGGATTTGTTACTTCAAGTTGTGCTTCAAATGATGCATAACCACAAACTCTATCATCTTGGCCATATCCCATAACCATACTTCTATCTAAGCCATAGTCACGAGCAGGACCAGCTGGTACGATTTGAAGTTCTGCTGATACGAAGTCTTCTTCTGTAATGTCGTATTTGTCATTAAGAAGTTTTAAGATATTTGCTTTAACTTTATCTTTTTCTTCTCCATCAAGTGGTAATGTTCCTAAACAAATGTTAAGATCTTCCCCTGCAATCGCATCAGAAAGTTTCTTTTGCATTTGTTCACCTGAAAGGTGGATAAGTAAGTCTGAAATACCTACAACTGGATCTGTTTCATCTTCACCTATACAAACATTTACAACTTCGCCACATTGTTTTACAACTGTACCATGAATAGCTAATGGTAATGCTACCCATTGATATTTTTTAACACCACCATAGTAGTGTGTTTTGAACATTGCAAAGTTTGAATCTTCATAAAGTGGATTTGGTTTAAGGTCAAGTCTTGGTGAGTCAAGATGTGCACCAAGTAAGTTCATACCATTTGATAATGGTTCACTACCCATACAGAACATAAGTAATGTTTTGTCACAGTAGTTTGCGTAAACTTTATCCCCTGCTTGAAGTTTTTGGCCTTTTTGAATACATTCTTCAAGATCTACATAACCATGTGCTTTTGCTTCTTCAATCATTGATTTTACACATTCACGTTCTGTTTTGTTCTCAGAAATGAATTTTCTATAGCGTTCACCATAAGCAAAAAGTGCTTTTTTGTCTTCTTCAGTATACGCATCCCATGCACACTTATATTCTTTTTTTAAGTCTGACATTTTCGTTCCTCCTTGAGTTTTTCTAAATGTAATTGTCTTCATTATTTTATCATATTACCTATCATATTCCAAATTTAATTTAGATTTAATTTTGTTCGCTAGTTAATCCAAACAGATGTTCCAAGAGGCATTGTTTCATAGAGCCATTTGCTATCTTCTGGTGAAAGTCTCAAGCAACCATGTGAAGCTCTTTCACCTAATGATTCCATACCACTTATTATATATTTTCCTTCTACATCATAGAGTACAGAATGGTAGAGATAATCTCCAAATAAAAGCAACGCATTTTTACACCTATAACCTTTATTCATTCCAAAAGCAGGTACATAAGCACTCACTTTAAATTCCCCTGTAGGTGTAGGCGTTTTATTAAGCCCTGATGAAGTTGCCATTCTTCTAATCAGCTTCCATTCTCCACTTTGCTTTTTAAAAACATAGGTTGTTTGACGATAAAGATCGGTCCATATATAGTAAGGGCTACTGCTTGTTTTACTTAAACTATTAAAATAGGCTTCTATGACTTCTGTAGGCACTTGCTCTTTACAAGCTTTAGGTGATGCAGGTATAGATACACTACTCCAAGGCACTGTAATCTTTTTACCATTTTTTATGAGATGATAAGATTGTCCATCCTCAGCTGCCCATACCACAACTTTTTCACCTTTTTCAAACCCATTTGTTGCGTATTTCATAGTCCCAATAATTTGTGTCGCTGGGAAAAGCTGACTTACGAAAGTATTTACATCACTGTTTTGATTCTTTACGTAATTACTCATCACATTTGTAATATGTTGTCCATAGCTTTTATAAGGGATTGTTAAATTTAATTTTTCCCTTTGTATAGCTTTTACCATTGTACTCGTATGTATAACCTTTTCATCTAAACCATATAATTCCTCGATCAGAGGATAGGTTTCTCCTGGCTGTAAATCCTCAATTTTCAAACTTTCTTCTATAAAGTTTTTTCCATTCCAAAATACACTAATTATTTCTACATTCACAGGTAGAGTAGCTGTATTTGTTATTTTGTTTGGTGCAAGAGATACTCCTTCTGATCTATAAATACCATTAGGTACAAGGGTACATTTATTCTGCTGAACAACTAAGTCAAAATACTCGCCTGTACTTCTAAGTGGTACTAAAACTTCATCTCCCATTTTCAAGCTATATGTAAGTACATTTCCTATATACACTTTTTGCCCATTATACTTAGCAATTTGAGTAGTTAATGCTTTTGACTTATTTTCTGGTTCTCCTACTTGTTGCCCTAAATATTCGTATTCTAACTTCAGTACACCTTCTTGTTCTGAAATATTAAATCCCATTGTTCGTAGATCGGATAAGCAAATATAATTCACATCACCTAAAGTATATAACGTATAAATACCATTTTTATCATAAGCTTGTAGACTACTTTTCTTTATAAAACCTGCCGGTACTTCTTTTAAAAATGGATGAGTCATCTTACTCCTATTAAATTGTGCAACTAATTCCATTACGCTTTCATATGCTACATTAGAAACCGTCTCTAATTTTTCTAAATCATTGATCCACAATCCTTCATATTTAAGACGTTCAATATATCCATTACTTTGTTCAATTTTTATAGGTGATAAATTTAAACGATAGCAAATCATTTGAGCAAATAAGGGCGGTGTTAAAAAGCTTTGTTCTCCTTTCATTGTATCTAAACGTGTTATATAAGGCTGCCATCTTACATCTTGTCCCACATATTCAAATGTCATAGGCCATTCATTTGATGGCTGTATCACTTCTTTTATTTCTTCTGAATTTTCTATAGATGGATCTTGGGTAACCCCTTCAAATGAATCATCTATTTGATTTTGATGGGTATCTTCTATGGTTTGTACCACTACATTTTGAATATTTTCCCCATACACCCACTGAATTGGCTGAATCATGAGTGTACCTGTCAAACTCCATAGCATAAATTTTCTATAGTTCATTTTACTAACTCCTTATCCCATTTTTTTCCATTTTAGTATAACAAAACTAATTCTCCTCTTCAAGTTGTATACAAAATTAAAATGATTGAATTATAGAGTCAAAATAGTTATAATTTTATATAAATATATAAAGGAGGAAAAAGATGAAGAAACACAAAATAATACGGCGTAAAATGTACAATTTACTCCTTTGCCTATTTCTTATTATTTTGGCAGCCTGTGGAGGCATTCTAGCTTTTTCAAAAACTTATAGCTATAGTTTTCATATTATTGATGAAAATAATATGCGCCCTATGTCTTCAACCATTCGCGAATTATCTTTGACTATCACCTCTTCTACTACCATGGATGATGTCGCAAGCAAGTTATATGCTGAAGGTTTTATTGGAAATAAATTTTGGTTCAAACTAGAATCTAAGCTATATAGCTATGACGATTGCCTTATACCGGGTACTTATCATATTGCTAGTACTATGACAAATGTTGAAATGCTTAAACTCTTTACAACCATACCAAAAGCTGAAGACGAAGTTCAGTTTACAATTCCTGAAGGCTTTAGCGTCTTACAAATTGCTAATCGATTAGATGATAAAAATATTGTTTTAAAAGAAGACTTTCTTGATGCAATCAATAACAAAACTTTTGATTATCCTTTTTTAAGAGATCTTCCAGAAAATACACAATATCGTCTAGAAGGTTATTTGTTTCCCGATACCTATACCATCCATAAAGGTGCTTCAGCGGAAGAAATTATTATGATGATGCTTAATCGCTTTGCAGAAATCTCTAGTCGTTATACCCAGTACTTATATAGTTCTAACTATACGTTGTACGATATTTTAACCATTGCTTCTATTATTGAACGTGAAGCAAAACTTGATGAAGAAAGAGCAACAATCTCTGGCGTTATTTATAACCGTCTCAACAATGAAATGCCTCTTCAAATGTGTTCAACCGTACAATATGCTATGGAAAAACGTAAAGTTACTTTAACAAGTGAAGATTTAACGGTTGATTCTCCTTATAATACTTATCTTTACTCTGGCTTACCTGTTGGGCCTATTTGTTGCCCTGGTGAAAACGCTCTAGAAGCTGCATTTATACCTGAAGAAAATGACTTTTTCTACTTTGTACTAAAAAATTCTTCTGAAGGTTCACATGCTTTTAGCAGTACCGCTGAGGAACATGCAAGCTATAAAGCTCAGTACAAGCAATCCCAAGATGTAAATTTTATTGATTAGATGCATAAAAGAAGAGGCAATAAAGCCTCTTCTTTTATGCATCTACACACATCTAGCAAACTTATTTTATTACCTTGTTTATCTACTTCTGATAAGGCCTGACAGCTATTTCTTATTAAGTTCTTGGAATAATTTTTTAAGTGCTTTCTTCTCAATCCTTGATACATATGACCTAGAGATACCCATTTCTTCCGCTATTTCTCTTTGTGTTTTTTCCTCTGTATTGTCTAATCCATATCTTAATCTTAATATGAGCTTCTCTCTAGGCTTAAGTACGTGGCCAATTTTATCATACAATTTTTTTACTTCTATTCCAAAATCAACTTGATCAAAAATAGATTCATTCTCTGTACACAATACATCGAGTAAATTTATCTCATTTCCTTCTTTATCTACTCCAATGGGAGAATGAAGAGATGTCTCATTTTTCTGTTTCTTCGTTGAGCGAATGCTCATCAAAATCTCATTTTCAATACATCTTGCAGCATAGGTTGCAAGTCTTGTTCCTTTTGAAGTATCAAAAGAAGTAATTCCTTTAATTAAGCCAATGGTACCGATAGAGATTAAATCATCCATATCTTTATTCAAATTGCTATACTTCTTAACAATGTGTGCCACTAAGCGTAAATTACGTTCAATGAGAATATTCTTTGCCTGGTCGTTTCCTGCACTTAGCTCATCCAAATAGTATTTTTCTTCTTCAGCTGTTAAAGGTTGCGGAAAAGAAGAAATGCTACTAAAATAAGAAAAACAAAAAAAAGGCAACATTTCGGCACACCTCCATAAAAAATGGGTTCATACTTATTGTATGAAGGTGTTACCAAAATGTGCCCGTACAATTTGATTTTTATTTTTTCTAGCTTATACTTTTTTTAAGACTCTTTTTAAAGAGGTTGTTCTTTACGTAAAAGAGCTGGTACACTTATTTCTTCTTCTACTTTAAATTTCACGATTTGAAGTGGATGTGGTGCAGATTCTATTGTATTTCCCTCTTCATCCCACATTTCTTCAATTTTAACACTAATAAATGGTCTATCTGGTAATAAAATTTCCACTGTATCCCCTACAGAGAATTTTCTACGTTGCTCAATAGTTACCATTTGTGTTTCTTTATCGTAATCAATAACCATTCCTGAGAAGTCATAGTTACGTACATAAGAGTTATGTGTATACGTTTGATCCTCTGAAGTAGGTTTATGCTCATAGAATCCTGTTGAGAACTCTCTATGGCTTGCTTTACCTACTTCTTGAAGGAAGTAGCCTCTTTTCGCTTCAAAAGCTTCTGGATTTTCTAAGTAAGTATCTATTGCTTCACGATATGCTTTTATCACTGTTGCAACATAAAGTGGTGTTTTCATACGCCCTTCAATTTTAAAGCTATAGATACCACTTTCAACAAGTTCTGGAATATATTCGATCATACAAAGATCACGTGAGTTGTAGATGTAAGTACCACGCTCATTTTCTTCTACTGGCATATACTCACCTGGACGTGTTTCTTCTACTACATGGTATTTCCATCTACATGGTTGTGCACATTCACCGTGGTTTGCATCACGATTTGTCATGTAATTACTTAGAAGACATCTTCCTGAGTATGCCATACACATTGCACCATGTACAAAGGCCTCAAGTTCAATACTTTCTGGTAAATGATCATGAATTGTTTTGATTTCTGGGAAAGATAATTCACGTGCAAGTACAATACGTTGTGCACCTTGTGCTGCCCAGAACTTAGCTGTATGGTAGTTAGTATTGTTTGCCTGTGTTGAAATATGAATCTCCATATTTGGAACAGCTTCTTTAGCTATCGCAAATACCCCTGGATCTGCTACAATAATCGCATCTGCACCCATTTCTTCAATTTCCATGAAGTATTCTTTCATCCCTTCAAAGTCATCATTGTGAGCGAAAATATTGGCTGTAACGTAAACTTGTACATTATGGTCATGAGCAAATTTAATTCCTTCACGCATTTCATCTGGTGTAAAGTTTTTAGCTTTAGCACGTAGGCCATAGCTTCCTCCACCCATATAAACTGCATCTGCTCCATATAATACTGCTATTTTTAAAGTTTCTAAACTACCTGCTGGTGCAAGTAATTCTACTTTTTTCTTTTTCATTATTGTTCCTCCTGCTTTTTATAACTTAATGCTACACCGTCTCCAATAGGAATAACACTGCTGGTTAGACGATCATCATGTGTGATGGTATAAAGAAAATCTCTTAATCTTGCATGAGTTGTACGTTGTCTACGATCAATTAAATATCTTGACCTTGCTACTGTACCTTTGTGAAGTACATTATCAGTAATGAGTATACCGCCTGGACGTAATACACGAATACAGTGAGGCAAGAAATTAATATATTGTCCTTTAGCACAATCCATAAAAACAACATCATACTTTTCATCTTCTAATGTGGTCAGTACTTCTGCTGCATCGCCTTCTATAATTTGAATTTTATCTTCTAAACCGGCGCGTTTTATATTTTTTGAAGCTGTTTCATACATATATGAAAAACGTTCAATTGTTATAATTTGACCTTCCTCTTCTAAAAACTGGCTCATAAGCATTGCCGAATAGCCTACTGCTGCCCCAATCTCAAGAATTTGTTTAGGTTTATGCATGGTTAAAAGTACTTTCATAAAATCTGCTACTTCTGGTTTTATAATTGGCCATGTTTCCTTTTCACATGCTGTTAACTGTTCAATTTCTAGCAACACACCCTCTGGTGGTGTATGTAGTGCACGAATATATTGAACGATATAATCATAATTGATTTCACTCATTGTTTTATCCTTTCTAATGCCAAATTAGGCAGGCTCAACTAGTCCTTCTCTATTCTATAAAAAAACCTAGCAAAATGCTAGGTTTTTTTTATACTTCCATTATAATCGGTAAAATCATAGGACTACGTTTTGTTTTTTGCCATACAAATTCTTTTAAATCATCTTTAACAATGGTCTTAATTTGTGACCATTCTACAATGTGTTTTGTCTCACAGCGATCTAATGCTTTACGAACAACTACTCTCGCAGCATCCATAAGATTTTCTGCTTCTCGTACATACACGAAACCACGTGATATAATATCTGGTCCTGCTACCACTATACCTGATTCACGTTCTAGTGTCATGACAACAATTAATAAACCATCTTGAGATAAGTGCTTACGGTCACGTAAAACGATATTTCCTACATCACCAACACCTAAGCCATCTACTAATATTTGACCTGAAGGTACAGTACCTGTTATCTTACAACTTTCACGAGTAAGCTCAATTACATCACCTACTGAAGCAAGTACGATATTGTCTTTGGGCATCCCCATTTCTACTGCGAGTTCTGCATGTTTTTGTAAATGCCTATATTCCCCATGAACAGGAATAAAATACTTTGGTCTTACCAATGCATGAATCAATTTTAATTCTTCCTGAGCCGCATGGCCTGATACATGTGTATCCTCTTGTATAACTGTTGCACCTTTTTTTGCTAGTTCATTGACTACTTTTGAAACTGTTTTTTCATTTCCTGGAATAGGTGTAGAGCTTAAAATAACTACATCACCTGGTTTAATTTCAAGTTGACGATGCTCTGAGGCTGCCATACGTGATAAGGCTGCCATTGGTTCACCTTGACTACCAGTCATAATAATAACAATTTGTTCATCATTATAACGTTTTACATCATTGACATCAATTAAAGTTCCTTCTGGAATATCTAAATAGCCTAATTCACCAGCTGTCTTTGCTACATTCACCATACTACGTCCTATTATAGCAACTTTACGTTTGAACTTATCTGCTGCATTAATAATTTGCTGAACACGATCTACATTAGAAGCAAAGGTTGCAACCATGATACGTTTATCTTGAGCTTTGTTAAAAATATCTTCAAACCTTAGTCCAACCATCTTTTCTGATTGAGTAAATCCTAAGCGTCCTACATTCGTACTATCTGCTAATAATGCTAATACACCTTTCTTACCAAGCTCTGCTAAACGATGAAGGTCAATACTTTCTCCGCGGATTGGTGTATAGTCTACTTTAAAATCTCCTGTATGGATAATAGTACCTACTGGCGTCCAAATAGATAACATCACTGCATCTGCAATACTATGATTTGATCTGATAAATTCTATTTTAAAACTATTACCTAATTTAATTGTTTCACCTTGTGTGACATTGTGACGTTCTGTTGTGCGTAATAAATTGTGTTCTTTAAGTTTATTTTCTACTAAACCAATGGTAAGGCGTGTTCCATATAAAGGAACATTAAGCTCTTGTAAAATATAGGGTAAAGCACCAATATGATCTTCATGTCCATGTGTCAGTACAATCCCTCTAATTTTTTCATAGTTTTTAGTTAAATAAGTCACATCTGGAATCACTAAATCAATTCCTAGCATTTCGTCTTCTGGGAAAGCTAAGCCACAATCGACAACGATAATATCTTCTTCATATTCAAACGCTGTCATATTTTTACCTATCTCACCCAGACCACCCAGAGGAATAATGCGTAACTTATTTTTTGCTTTTCTGGGCACCAAAACTACACCTCCATTTTACATATTTTTTGCACACGTTTCACAATAACCATAAAAAGTAACATTATGATTCATTACTTTAAAATTGTATTTATCTTCAATATGGGATTCGATTTCAGCAAGCAAATCATTTTCTACCTCAAATACTTTATTACATTTTGAACAAATCAAATGATGATGATGATGGTTTTCTTGATGACTTAGCTCAAATCTACTGCATCCTTCATCAAAATAAAGTTTATCGATAATGCCCATTTCCTCAAAAAGTTGTACTGTACGATAAACGGTTGCAAGGCCAATTTCAGGATAGCGTGCTTTAACTAAGGTATAAAGTTCTTCAGTAGAAAGATGCTTTTCACAATTTTCTACTAAAATATCTAATACTGCCCTACGTTGTGTTGTTAGCTTACAACCTTTTTCCTTAAGTCTCTCTTTAAATGTTGCTGCATTCATCTTATTCGCCCCTCTAACCAATTCTTTTCCTTAATGTGTTTTATTAAATTTCGATATCGTATTCATCACTTTCCATAAGCGTTAAAGCTGCTTTTTGGAATTCATTATCATCTTCTACTAGCTCATAAGTAATCTCGTCACCATCATCAATAATTTCTTTTAAGATGGTTGCGTTATCTTCTTCATCAGCTACTAATAAGTATTTGTGACCATCAATTACAGCATAATCAACGAGCTCAAATAAAATTGTTTCACCTGTTAATTCATCAAAAAATTCTATTTTTTCCATAGTAATCCCCTTTTAGTAATGTGCATCTAAATAATTTTGTAAAATTAGTCCAGCTGCCATTTTATCAATAACTTTTTTCCTCTTTTGCCTACTCATATCTGCACTAATCATAAGATTTTCTGCTTCCATTGTTGTAAGACGTTCATCCCATAATTCCACAGGTAAATTTAAGCTTGCTTCTAGTTTTTTCTTAAAGACAACTGTATGCTCACATCTTTCACCTTCAGTGTTATTCATATTCTTTGGATAGCCTAATACAATCTTTTCTACTTTATATTCTATACAAATCTCTTGTATTCTATTTATGGTTGGTTTGAGATTATAAGTATCAGTTCGTCTAATAATTTCTAAGCCTTGTGCTGTTAAACCTAAAGGATCACTTACAGCTACGCCTGTCGTTTTTGTTCCAAAATCTAGTCCTAATATGCGCAAATTCGAATAACCTCCTATACGTGGTCCTTCATCTTATTTTTTTAAATAATAAGCTACAAGTTCCTCTAATATTTCGTCTCTTTCTAGTTTTCTAATCTTATTGCGTGCTCCATTGTGACTTGTAATATAGGTAGGATCTCCTGACATAATATATCCTACAATTTGATTAATAGGATTATATCCTTTTTCATTTAATGCCATATAAACATCCATTAATATATCACGTGTTGATGCCTTTTCAGGCATATCAAAATGAAATTGCACAGTTTCGTTAAAATTCTTCATTTGCATCACCTTCCAATATTTACACTTTCTATCTTAGCTATATGATAATACAATCCTAGCCTATATGCAAATACAAAATCATCGTATTAATCGATACATTTTCCTTCTAAAGCTTCTCCTACTTTACATTCAACATGTACAGTTTTTAAAGTATTCACGAGGTTGTCTGATGTCACTACTTCTACCTTAATGTAATTACTTGTATAACCATGTGCCTTACCTGCTTCTGACTTTTCAAATAAGACTTCCATATTTGTTTCTACAAATTGTTCCATAAAAGCATGTTGTGATGCATCTGTTATCACTTTTAGTGCTTTAAGGCGCTCATCTTTTGCTTGACTATCTAATTGCTCTTTCATCTTTGCTGCTACTGTGCCTTCACGTACTGAGTATGGGAATAGATGAACTTGAGCAAAACCTATTTCACGTGCAAATTGAGCTGTTTCTTCAAATTCTTCTTTTGTTTCTCCAGGGAACCCTACAATAATGTCCGTTGTAATCGCTACATCTGGCCAGATCCTTCTCAGTTCTTCAACACTTTGTCTATATTCTTCAGTTGTGTACTTACGATTCATACGTTTCAGTACGGTATCCGAACCACTTTGTAAAGAAAGATGGAAATGATGACAAAGCTTAGGAAGTTTTGCGATAGCTTCTAAAAATTCCTGTGTAACAACAACTGGCTCAATAGAACTTAATCTGATACGTTCCAATCCTTCTAAATCATGAATAGCAGAAATAGCCTCAATAAGCGATGTATTACCTAAATCTTTCCCATAAGAAGCTACATGTATTCCTGTTAAGATAATTTCTTTAAAACCAGCTTCTATAAGTCGTTTAGCCTCTTGAATTACATTTTCTATTTTACGGCTACGAATTTTTCCTCTTACATAAGGAATAATACAGTAAGTGCAATAATTATTGCAGCCCTCTTGAATTTTTAAATAGGCCCTTGTATGTTCGCCCATATTACTAATATGCAGTTCTTCAAATTCTTCTACATCCATAATATTACCAACAAAGTTATATTCTTCTTGATTCATCTTATAGTTTTCTACAAGTTGAATAATTTCATTTCGCTTATTAGTTCCTACAATTAAATCTACCTCTGGTACATCTATTTTAATTTGTTCACCAGCTGCTTGTGCATAGCATCCCATAGCAATTAAAACACTATTAGGATTCAATTTTTTAGTTTTTCTAAGCATTTGTCTACATTTACGATCACTTAAGTGGGTTACTGTACATGTATTAACAATATAAACATCTGCTTTTTCATCAAATGCAACTTCTTCATAACCTTCAGCTTTAAATAATTCTACAACTGCTTCTGTATCATATTGGTTAACTTTACATCCTAAAGTAAATGTACTAATTCTTTTTGGTTGGAAATCCATATATTTGCCTCCATCTATCTCTTTAAATAATTTTATATATTAAGGAAGTAACTTATTTTTATAATCTACTTTTATCCTTTTATTCTTTATTAGTATACTATACATAACACTCTTGTCAAAGGCAACAAAAGGTAGAGTTTATCCTCTACCTAATCTAATAACCTTATTTAGATTTTTCTTCTTTTTAATCATAATTATATACTTTTATATTTATAGGATATTATTTGCATGTTTTGTGTATTTAATTATGCTTATATTACTCTTTATATAGAAGGTTACATACAAAAAAAGAGACTAGCTCCCCAGTTAGTCTCTTTTTCTCGCTGATAATCTTCTTTACCTATTAATATCTATTTATGTAACCCTTACTTCCCCTACACCTATTAAAACATAACATATGTTATTATTTCAACGTTTTTTATTTAATAATATTAATTTCAGTACATTTTTATTACTGTTTACTACATTTTTTGTCCATTTATACCCTTTATATTATATTCTATTAATGTTATCTCTTTATCTCTATATCTTTTGAAGAGAGTAAACCCTTATTCAAGGCAATGTGTCCCCTTAACAACCCTTTTTTTAATGCACATTGCCTTTCTTTTGTATTTTTACACATAAGATATTTTTTAGGACTACTTTTTCTATACTTTTTTTATATAATCTATTCTTTTAATAAACTACTTTTTTCCATATATTTCATACCATTGACGACATTTAATTAATTTATACCCTTTATTTAGGAGTAGAAATCAACTGATGATTCATTTGAATCTCTTACAAATAGATTGTCTATAGTATTTGTTTTATCATTATCATGTTTATATCCTTGCTCGTCACTACATACTTTTGATATTGCTTCTTTTAAGAGATCGGCATATTGCTTATTATATTTAGCTACTGCATTTGCCTGAAAACTAGCTTGTTCTATAAGTTTCTGAGCAGTCTGCTTATCTTTTGCATTCTTTAGTTGATTTTTCAGATTTTCTGCCTCTTGTTTTGCTTTCTCAGCATCTTTAAGCAATTGTGGATTTACTTTTTCTAAATATGCTCTTTCTTCTTTTGTTAAGCTTTCTCCCTTAGCTAGCTTTTTCGCTAGATTTTCTGCTTTAAATTGTTCTTCATATACTTTAGATAAGTCATTAAGGTATAGAGCCCTGTCTAGTGCTTGATTATTTGCTCGTTCATTCCAGAGTTTATCTTGTTCCTCTGTAGTTTTATTCACTTTATTATGTAGATTCAATGCTTCTGCATAACTCATATTAGTACTAATTTTCATATCTAATTTCTCCTCTTTCAAATTTTATATTGATATTTGTTTACTAATACTATCGGTTTTATCATAAAATAAATATATACCTTTGTACTTCTACATAATAGTAATTATTTTATTTTATCGTTTAAATTGATAATTAAAAAGAAAGGTAACTTGGATTTTATCAGGTTACCTTTCTTTCTATAGCATATTACATTGTTGTATTTTTAATAAGGAGGAATTTGTTCTAGTTTTAAATACAGCCCTAGCAATTATTTAATAAATTAAGAAGGGTTCTCCTAACCTACTTCTTAGTTTATCTACGGTTTTATATTTATCCTCTTCTGTTGTTACAGTGTCTATTGCACCAATTCCAACAATCCCAATGGCAGTCCCAATTCCAGTCATCATCCCCTGAATTTACGCCTCTAATACATCCTCTATCTTCTAACTCATCAAATTTACGATCTAATGCTTCGGCGTCTTCTCTGATATCTTTAATAAGTCGATTTATGTCATTAACTAATGGTCGACAATTACGTACCCCTCTTACACTTTCTCCTCTTACTCTTTCTTCTCTTACTTCTTCATTACGCCAATCGTTACATCTTCTACAATTACAAGCCATTATAACATCTCCTTTCTTAAATTGTTTTACAATAATAATTTATGCAACACTGGACAAGGATGTTCCTAAAATATTTAGGTAAAAAAATAAAAGGTAGGGCCAAGGCTCTACCTTTTATTTCTATTTGCTTCTTAAATAACTATTTGGTTAGATGACTTTTATTATAGTTAATATTCCATTTGAATGACCAGGGCTTATTTTTTTCTGTTGTATAGTGCTTTTCAGTGTATTTATTATATGTATTTTATGTAATTTAAAAATGCATTTTTGTCAGTTAAACTTTTTAGTTCCATAATAGTACCACATATTTTATCATACTTCAACAAAGCCTATAGACAAAAACAACTTGTAAACAAATACAATCTACGTATATAGCAAACGTTGCGAGCGTATTCTATGCATAGAAGTCTACTAATTACTAGTAGGACTTTTTGTTTTGTATTATTGTGCTTTTACTTTGATAATAGGTACACCGTCGTAGCTAATATCAATCTTCTCATCTCTGATGTCTTGCAGCTTCACATAGTTGTGCCCATCTTTTTCTATAGCATCAACATCTTTCTCTACACCATTAAGTTTAATTTTAACTTTTTTAATCACTTCTTCTTCCTCCTCTAAAAATAGTTTTCTTTCAGCTTCTCTTCTTCTTACTAGACCAGGGAGTACCTTTCCTCCTCCTTTATTCCAACGTAGGAACTCATCTGCTGTACCTAACACATCTCCTTTATTAATTCTGTTAAGTAAATCACTTTTTTGAAGTGCGCCAGCTCCACAGTTATATGTAAAACTTACAAGAGCATCATATTGATTTTGATTTAATTTAGAGTAAGTTACATATTTATTTACTGCATTTTCATATGACTTAAGATTTTTAATAAGAAGATCATCAGCCTGTTTCTGAGTAATAACCATTCCTTCATGTGGTTTAATCCCATTAATAGGTTCTGTAGTTCCCCACCCAATAGTCCAAACACCTGCCGGGCATTTATATGCTTTAAGGTAACATCCCTCAAATGATTTTATTAAATCAATACCTACTTTAGATATTCTCATATTAAGCACCTACTTTCTGTTTAATTTCTTTTACATCATCTTGAATGTCATCTAACTTACTTGCATAAATAGCAATTGTCTCTATTGCTTTCTGGTTGACCATCCGACTCTCAGCAAGTTCAACATAAAGCTTATCCTTATCAGCCACTTGCTGTTGCCATAATTTCCATACAAAAAAGCCACACGCTACCATTACAAAAATAGGAACGCCTAAACTTGCTATTAAACTTTCTACTGTTGATATGTCCATAACAAACCTCTTTTCTCTTATATAGTAAAAAAGACATAAAAAATACAGCCTTTAAGCTGCTCTCTATGTCTTATCTCAAATCATTCTTTTATTTACTCTATGTTATTTTTCTTTCCATTTTTTATATTAAGCACGTACAACCACCTCCATATTTAACATAAAGATGGTTGTAATCCATACTACTTTAATAGATTTAAAATATTAGCTACATACGGTATATTAAAAATTACAAATGATACTCCAAGTGATAGCATCACAGCTATTATTCCAGATGCTATTTCTAGTTCGTCTGAATATCCTAATATTTTAAATATTGCTCCTGTGAATATTTGAAATATATCTGCTAGTATTAGTACAATAGTCATAATTATAGTCATATACGCTATATTTTTATATTCATGCGTCTGTGTTAAATCTTTTGGTAACTGGTTTAAAATAAGTATAAAAACATTCAAGATTAGTACTAATAAATTAATTAATCGAATCATCATACTCTCCCCTTTCAAAACAAATTGCTAATATTTATATCGGATTGATAACTTCATTTCTATACTCTACTCAAACTATCCTTTACTTTATGCTGGTACTTCTTCTGAAGTTGGTGTAAATTGTTCCTGTGCATATCCTAGAACCTCTGCAGCTTCATCTGCATTAATCCATCCCATAGCTAAATATAACGCTGCCAATTCCTGCATACCTACTAAATCTTGTGTTTTTTGATCTGTTGCTGCTACTGCAATTCTTACAAAAATGTTCTTCTCTACCATTCCTTTTAACTTTTCACTCATTATCTAATTCCTCCATTTAATAAAGTATTTTTTGCTGTTTGTGTTGCTAACATTCCTATTGCTTCTTCTTGCTGTTTTAGCTGTTGTTTTAGGATTTTCATTTCATCTATTGGCGCATCTATTACTGGCTTTTCTCCTTCTGTTAATTCAACTAATCTACCATCTACTAGCTTATAGTTATCAATAATCTGCACTTTACCTAAATCTAGATTAGTTTCTACCTCTACACTGTTTTCAATAGGAATATGATCTGCTGATAGAGGTTTTCCCCAAGATTTAACAATAAAGTTACTATCTATTAAAACATAGATTTTCATTATACATCACCTCTCTTAATTCCTATTAACCTTGTTATCTTAATATTATTAGGGTTATGCATTATTGTAAATGTTGTTCCGGAACATCTAAACTGAACATTCCCTACACCAAATAATAAATATCCACTTTCTCCATCAGCAAGTTTACTAAAAGTGAAGCTATTATATGTAAATTGTGAGTGCGTATATGATTCTGTATATCCCATTACTTTAAACTCATCATAGCCAACCAATGATTTTAAGAGATTAAATGTGGTTGTGGTAGAACCATCAAACAAAATATCTACTTTACTTGTAGTTCCTATATGATCCCATTCTTGCCAAGTCCCATTTAAGCATGTTCTATAATACATCTTTCCCTTACTCAAAGCACCATAATAGCTTGAAGCTATCTGAGTTAATGAACCAGCTGTGCCTTTTTTCACATCAACAATATAAGCACAATCAGTTCCCTTTGCTGTAGGGCAATTATCTACATAGTATGAAGATACTAGATACAACCCTGTTGTGGTTAAACTATTACAACTTCCCGAATTAATATCTTTTGGTAAATCCCATATCCCTCTGTCATTTAACCCTGTAGAAAAACCATTGATTTGTTCTTCTACTGTTTTACCATCCGGGCCGAATACAACATCACTCGATGTATGAGGATATAATTCATCCCCATTATCTGCTTGAAATGCTCCCTTTAATCTTGCCATCCTTTCGCCTCCTATCCCATTACCTTAAAGAATATTTTTCTAGATACTGCATTCTCTGTACTCGTTCCTACTTTTATTGAATCCCCTGGATCTCCTTTGTCACCTTTAGCACCCTGTGCGCCTGTTTCCCCTGGATCTCCTTTTTGGCCTTGTGCGCCTTGCTGACCTGTTAGTCCAGTATCACCTTTAGCGCCTTGTGGACCTTGTGTGCCTTGTGGACCTTTAAAGTTTCCTCTTTTAGTCCATGTTGTTGATGCTGTTTTTTCATACATATCACCATTTGTAGTATTTAATGCCCAATCCCCAACTGATCCTAATGAATTTGCAGGGGCTGCTGTGACATTGTGCAATTTACTTCCATCTGGTCCTCTAGTACCTGTTGCGCCCTGTGCACCAGTATCCCCTTTTGGCCCTTGTTGCCCTGTGGCTCCAGTATCACCTTTTGGCCCTTGCACTCCTTGTGGTCCTTGCTGACCTGTTGTTCCTGCTTGCCCTCTTAGACTTCCATCATTGAGTTTATCTTGAAATGTCTTACCATCTGCAAACCGGACACATTCTGCTGTAGTTAATACATCTACATCTTCTATTACTGCCCCTGTTTTTTCATCTAATAATTGTACTTGTACCTTTTTATTTGCCATACCTTACAACCTCCTTATTGTATCTTAAGTCCCATTGTTGGACTTACTTTTATAGCTTCACTCGTTCCCCCTGTGATCTGCCTACTTGAAACCTTAAAATACATCTTCCCTTCAACCCTATCTTTTACTGGTATATCCGTACCTTCAGGAATAACATAAGCACTTGATATTTTACTTAACTCTTCTTCTGTTTTCCTTATGTTTCTGTTATGTACTTCTATATCATAAAAATCATCTTCGGTTGGCGTTTCAAACCCATACTTTTGTGTGCGTTCTGTATTCATTTAAGTACCTCCTCCCTAATATGTTTATGTGTCATTGCCTTAAGCTGTCTATGGGTATATCGTTTTAATGTACCATGTTGATTGTATCTAAGTTCTACGTTTATAACTAAATTCGCCGGGGCCATTTTTCTGATTAAATTTCTAGCTTCATCTTCCATTCTTTTTACTGTGAGTTCTACTCTAACAAGCATTGTATATTCATTAGAATTAAGTTGTACGCTAAATCCATCTTCACCACATAGTTGTGTAAGACGTTCTATCATGCTCCTATATGTATAAGGCAATCCGTCCCCCCACTTACTAAGCACTCTAAAGCGCCTACTTTCTAGCGTATCATCTGCAAATGGTGTAAGGTTAAGTATCTTTTCCCTACGTGCAATACCTTCTTCTGTAGCTGTTTGTATAAACTGGTCATTTATAATATTGCTTAGTTCATCATTTACTTTTTTTATTTCTCCATCTTCAATAATACCTATTGATTCAAATTCTTTTATATTTTGTATAGCTTCAATCCAATAGTCTTTTATCATACCTTTGTCACCGCCCCAAGCTTCGGTATGCTGTTAGGTTGTAAGATTAGGTTATTTAATGAACTATTTATCTTAGTAAACTGAACATCTAATACGCCAGTAACCTGAAGGATACGTGTTTCTATGTGCGCAATTCTTACTACTATATTTTCTGCATTCTCCCATGTACTAGATAACTGTATTAGATATTCATCTATAGCCTTATCTATATACGGTTTTACATCTTCCCAAGTATGTGTATCTAGAAGAGTAATATTGCTTTCAACATTTACAACCATTTCATCTACTGGCTGAACAGTTACAACATGTCCTATAGGTGCTATCCCTACTCCTTTGCCTTGATTCTGTGTAGGATCTATAAGCGTTTGCACCTGGTTAATTAATTCATTGTTAGGCTTCTTATATTCTGAGTTAATAACTACTAGCTTAACAGTTCCGCCACCGTTCCAAGTTGGATAAACCTTTGTCCCACCTATCCCTTTAATTTGGTTTGTTCTTTGCTTATAATCAGCAATATTGCCTCCAAATGATTCATTTTCTATGCTGCTAAAATAGCGTTTACGCAATTTTTCATCATCTTCTATATCCTCACCCGGGATAATTATGTCTGATAGCATAGCACTTGTTAAACCTTCTATATTATCTAATGGAATCAACCAACCCGAATATATATTCCCGACTCTACCAAGCTGCTCACACTTTAATTCATATTCAAAACCTACTAAATGCTTAATTACTTGATATGTAGTATCTTCAAATGCAAATCTCTTGCCTATAGGGACTTCAACATTAAACACGCCTTTTCTAATCGCATTAGTTGCTTGACCTCTATACACGCCACGTTCGCTACATCTTTTTGTTAGGAAATCGCCAAAACTAGTATCCACATAAGTTAGATTTAATACATTTTGAAGTTCTAAATAAACTTGCACTAGTTCAAAACATGCCGGGGCGATTGCATCATAGATTAATGTACCTTCTCCTTTGTATATTTCATCCGGTACTTTGCTTAAGCATCTATCAAGTAATTCTTCATAAGTTGGAACGTTTATCATGTATATCTACCTCCCCAAACTCTGTGACTACTGTAAAATCACACGTAAGTAATTTTTTATTGAATGTTACACTAAAGTTATTCACTCCTTTTATGTAGTCATTAACTAATAGTGCTTCCTTGATATATCTTTGCACTTCACTTTCTATGAATGCCCTATCAAAATTCTTATTAATTAATTCCTCTAACTCTACGCCATGATCCCAGGTATAAATAAGATATTTATATCTTTCTGTCATAAGCGCTTTATAAATCCATACTTTAATCGCTTCTTTTCCTTTTACTGTTCTGCCTGTTAACTTGCCTGTTTCAAAGTCAATTTCATACTCTACAGGAATTTTATTTTCCTCTATGATTGCTTCTTTCTTATCCTCTTGATCTATAAAAGGGAATAAACTCATTCAATACTCACCGCCTTGCATAACACAACATAAAGCTGCTCCCCATCCATAGGCATTAATGCTAATATATCTCCCTTTTTCAAATAGCCTTCATATTCAACTTCTGATTCACCCTCTAATGTATATTGACCACTTGCTTCACATGTACCATTTAAAGTTGCTTGATCATTGATAGTATGATTATGACTAGCAAAAGAATCATCACCTGATCCACCCGATGTATTCTGCGTACTTGATAATAAAGTACCATTCATGCTTGATTTACCGTTATTTGTAATAGTCCCTTTTGATGATACTTTTAGGCTTCTTTTATATCCCTCTAATAAATAATCAGCTATTAGGAAATCGTCTGGATATAATATCAATTCATCAACCTTTATATTTAAAGGCGATACGGACACGACTTCCCCCAAGCAAAAAGAAGGTGGATTAAACTTCGCACCTTCTGATTGCATTATTCCTAATAACCCTTCGTACGGATCTTCCGTCATGCATCCACCTCCTACTTTTCATCCATGATATTTTTAAAGTTTAAATTCAGCTTCATAATATGCTGGCCATTGGACCATGTATGTGTATCGCTATCAATATAGAATACGCCTGTTAGCCCACTGGCACTATCTTTAAGTTGAATACCATTCCCTGTAACACAATCAACATAGCCTAGTGCTGTAACATTAACAGTTTTTTGAACATCTACCAGCATTGATTGTGCAATAGTTTTAGCTTGCTTGTCTTTTTCTTTCGTATAAATATTTTGCAGTAATCCATACTTTTTGATCCATTCAGCATTTTCAACCATTCCAATAGCGTTACCTTTGCCATCATAAATGTGTACTCTATTCACCATGTTCTCAATACTTTCAGTATAGCCACTATCAATAATATTACTTTCGTCCGATAACATGAACGTACTCATAACAGCACCAATTTCTATAACGTCTAGTTTGCCATCTCTCATTTTAGCCATATACTTTTTATTATTCTGCTTACTTGCTCCTGTGTAGGCACTCATAAAAATATCATAAATATATTTGTTATTTGATTTTATATCTTGCTTAATTCCTGTCTTAACAATGTTACCTATAGGTATTGAGAAGTCATTGCATATGGTTTTAGTAATTTTTTCTGCTGTTTTCTTTTTGAAATTATATACCCCTCTATTTTTAATAGCGTATATTAAATGATCATAAGCTGTAACATTGACTGTACTTGCTTGCCCTGCCCTAGTATTTAAAAAAACAAACCCTTTAAATAATAGTTTTCCATCATCATTAAAGAGTTTTAATATGCTTCCGTTCTTAATATAAAGGTCTGGTATATTTTTATCTAACACACTATTGATTAAATCTATATCTAATCTTCTTGCAACTTGATTCTTACTTCCTGCCCAAGTTATTTTGCCTATATAATGCGTAATATCACTATATAAATCCTCTTGATGTAAATATACTTTTGGCATTAGATCAGCACCACCGTTCCTTTAATTAGGTCCATGCCCTTATGCTGGTCTACTTTATTCGTTTTTGCTATGGCATTGGCATTACTCATGCTACCAGTAGCTTTTTTCGCTATCGTATACATGTTATCTCCCTTTTGAGCTTTTTGTGTAGAAGATACAGGTTTAGTTTCTCTTTTAGTAGGTGGAACAATAACTTTAGTACCATTTGAAGTTGTAATCTGTGTAGGTTTAACTTGCTTTGTAAAAACATATTCCCTAAGTTCTAGTGTAAAGTAAACATCTCTAGTTCCATCTTGTTCTGAAAATGTAAAGTTCTCAATAGTCATGGCATAATTGATCGGTGTCTCTGTAATAATTAACCGGATAGGCTTACCTGAATCTCTCCACTTTTGAATCCTCTTTACACATTCATAAGGATTAGGAAACCCTGTATACTTGCAAAAATAATATTCTTGTGCCGGGAAAAAGCTTGATAAGGAAATGGATGCAAGGCCTTTTTTACCTATCAAATTTATTTCTCCTAGTGAATTTATATTGATAACCGTATTATTATGTCTTTGTGTTAGTTCAAATTCACCAGGTATAACAGGTAATCTTAATTGTTCTTCATTGTTGTTATATGATAAATAAAAATCCATATGCTCCTCCTATCCCATTGATGTATTCATTGAATGCTTTGCTAGATTCATATACAAAAGATTTGCTACCTTCTCGATATCGGCTTCTTCTCTTACAGTCATTGAAGCTATGTTAATATTAACTCCAC
Source organism: Niameybacter massiliensis (assembly GCF_001282685.1). Classification (GTDB taxonomy): domain Bacteria; phylum Bacillota; class Clostridia; order Lachnospirales; family Cellulosilyticaceae; genus Holtiella; species Holtiella tumoricola. The sequence continues at coordinate 2,131,487 of NZ_LN875035.1, forward strand.
CTGAAACTTTTGCATTATCTTCTTGATCTGCTTGAACTTTTGTTTTTATTCGTTCACCTTCATGTACACGCACAAGCATATCATTTCTTGGTACTCTATCTAATCCTGTTGCATATCCAGCAACTGCCTTAGTGTCTATACCTCCAAATGTATTTGTCCCATTACCTGTAAATTTATCTTTAAACTTTTGCACAAATGTTCCATGCTCTTTGGTGAGTTCAGAAACCTGTGGGGAATAGAGTCCAGATGCTGTTAATTTTTCAATAACACTTGCATAACCCTCAGAAAATTTCTCAGCCATCTTTTCTCCAAATATAAGATATTCATTATTAAGTGCTACATCCTCTTGTATGTTTTGAATAACATTCATTTGTGATTCTCTTAACTTCTGCATACCCTCGCCTTTTTGATAATTCACTTCGGCTTCTGTCTTTGCATTAAAGATAATTTCACCCATTTTGGCACCATTGCCAGCAGCTTCTGCTTCTGAGAATTCACTTGTTTTCATAGCATTATTAATAGCATCTACAATGCTTTTTTGATGTTGATTCTCTACATCTGCTTGAAATTCACCTATTAAATTATAAGCTTTTTCCATTTCTTCCCGCATGGGACCATTTAATATCCCTAGTTCTTTTTCAATGCCCTCTTTACGTTTTTCTGTATAACCTTTACCCATTGCACTATCTAATTGTGCCCATGAATCATTTAACGTAGATACCAAACCTGAGTAAGTTTCTGATTGCTTAGCCATATTACCTTCAAACTCTTTACCCATAGCCTCTACTATGATTTGAGAAGCTTTAGCGCCATCTATAGATCCTTTACTAATCATTTCATAAATCTGCCCATTGGATTTACCAAGTGCCTCTGCTAGATAGTCTATAGCCGGAATTGCCCTTTCAGAAAGTTGATTAATATATTCTAAGCTCGTTTTACCACTAGATTTCATACGACCTAACGCTGTTGCTACAACATTTTGTCCCTCTTTATCTATACCTAAGGCACTTGATGCATCTCCTATCTTTGTCATGAAAGGTATAATTTCTTCTTGCTTATACTTATAACTTAGTAATACTTTCGATGTATCTAATAAATCATTCATTTCAAAAGGTGTCTTTGCACTAAATTGTTGAATGTCTTTTAAAAACTTATCTGCATGCTCAGCCCCACCCAGTAATGTACCATATGAAATCATATCGGTTTCACGTTTTGCTGCTAGATCTCTACCATTTGTTAAACTTTCTTCTTGTTCACCTTCAAATTTTTGATAAATGCGTTGTACTTCTTCAGTAAAGTTTTCATCTTGCCTTTGTCGTTTCTCCGTTCCAGATGTTATGCCTCCAGCAAGTCCGCCTACTGCAGCTCCTATTGCGATACCAGCTGGTCCTGCTACTGATCCTAGTGCAGCCCCTGTTGCAGCACCCCCAACCACACCATTAATCATGCTACCTGTGTTCGCACCGAACATAGAAGTTATTTCTTGACTGATTCTTCCAGTAAAAGCATTTCCTATCATACCTGCTAGACCAGCACTCGCTATACTCTTCAACCAAGAAGACTGTTGGCCCTCCATTGTTTTATTAAAATTCTTGGACTTGTTCATATCATCCATTAGTTGCTTTTCCGCTTTACTTGCTTCTTTAGCTGCTTGTGATAACCTTCTGTACTCTTCTTGTAAATCTTCAAGAGCACGTTGCTTCTCTTTAAAAGCTTGTTCCGAACCTGAGACATTCTCTTTTACTGCTTTTTCAAGTTCCTTAAGCTCTTGCTTTGCTTTAGTCATATCAAATTTAACTTCAGTTCTTTTATCAAATGCTTGTGATTGTATTTTCCTATACTCTGATACATCTCTAGATAATCCACCTACAGACTTTCGCATAGATTGAACTGAATGTGTCAAATTATCACTGGCCTTAAATGCTATCGATACATCTTTACTCATTTTCTCCCTCCTTTCTATAAAAAAGAAGCACATAACCAAGTTATGCACTTCTTCTTATTTGTCCCTTTACAAGATTTAATTCATTTTTAATAAATAAAATAACTATCTTATCTATTAAAAATGAAAATTCTACGCAATACTAAATAGAATTATAACCACATCAATCATTGATTGCTTCTATCCCCAGTTTTTCTAATTTATTAAGGTTCTCATGCATATTTCGAATCAACTCTTCAGAATGACCTTCCCAATTCAAAACTTCGCCAATTACTCTCAATGGCTGCTTGGTACGGTAGGACCTAGTAGGATTCCCTGGAAACTTTTTATCTGTTAAATTAGGGTCGTTCTCAATATTACCTAGTGGTTCTACACAGTAGATTCGACCAGTAGCATCTCCTAATGCAAGTTCTGCTCCCCAAATAGCGGCATCCATTGTAGCTGTCAAATAGACGTAATTTGCTTTTTTTTGTTTGCCATAGTTGGATTTATATCCAGGTTCTAACAAATCACCTAATTTTAGATTGGCCTTTGTACCATGATAAAAAGGACCTGTGTCTAAAACGTTATTACTTTGTAAACTATTAAGTTCACCTGACTTTTCTTCATTTTTATTTTTGGCACTCATAAAACTCCTCCTAAATAGTTGCTAAGATTAATGATGTTAACCTCACATAATAGTCTGTATACGTTATCCTAGATACCAATTTTATCTTACTTTCTGAATAATTAACAGTCTGGTAATAATCTTAATATTATTATATAATAGAGATGGAGAGAGAGGAGTCACAATAGTGACTCCTCTCTTTAGTTCATTTTATTATTTTTTTGTAAACAATAATATATCCATTTCTTTACTTGAGCATATCATACATAGATTCAATTATCTTTAATTTCACATAACAGAACCTTTTATATCTATCTATTCTGTTGCTTACCTTCAATTTCTATTATGTACATTGCTCTTAAAATCTTAAGTTCACCGTCTGACATATTGTATACTTTGGAAGGCTCCCATCCATGCTTTACCCATGCGTAATACATGAGATTTGCTATTGTATCGCCTTCCTCTAGGAGTTTTTTACTTCTTTTACTACATCTCTTCCATATCCACTTAATGTGTTGATTTCTAAGTAAAGTGAGTATACTTCCCCTGGCTTTAATATTTTTTTAAGCAAGTCTTTCGGTGTATATACACCGAACTTATCCATTAATTCTTTGTTATTTAACCTCTTACCTTCTATTCTACACGATTCAATTACGGTATTATATTTTGTCTCTGAATGATTACTGCTGATTTCACCGACATGGTCAACCTGTTCATCTGTAAGTGCATGACACGTAATCATGAACTTTTCACCAAGTAACTCAGATAACCTTTTAATTTCATAGTCCTTCTTATTGTTTTCTTCAAACTTTTTTGGATCTGTCTCTAATAGTAAATCAATAATACTGCTCATATTGCACTCCTTTTATATGCGAATTTTCTCTTAACATTTGTTCCTTTTATTGTGGTTCAATCATATCTAAGTACTCCCAATCGGTAAAAGTAAAGTTCTGTGTAATGCTGCCAATTTGATTGGCTGTCCAGTCTGCAAGTGTAAGTGTACTAAACTGGCAATTTTTAAGTACGATACGTTCTGCACCGTAGGCGTCTGGATCATCTAATTCAGATATAATTGTAAATACTGGCGTTTTCCCTTTTTTAATCATATCTGATAATTTAATGGCCATACGTGAATTGGTCTTTGTCATGGTAATAGATCCATTACATGATAAACCACTTACTTTTTTATGTTCTGCCAAACTTCCACACATAGGTACATCTAAGTACTTTAACCCTACTTCTGCTTTTAATGCTGTTGCTTCACGCACAACATCGCCTTCAAGCGTTACTGTACCAAACGTCCCATTAATGGCTTTTCTTTCATCATATCCTTTATTCATCTGTGCTCACCTCATTAAATATTGAAATTAATATTAATATCTTCAATCGCATCTAAGATTTTAAATGACGATTCAATGAATACTAATTTTTGTGTATTCGCTTCTTTGATTTCTTTTTCTGACATATCATCTACAGGCTCACCTTTACCTTTTAAGTAATTAATCTGTGCTTCCATATCAATGCCCGTTTTAATATTTTCATCTAGCAATTCATCATTTCTAAGCGATTCTAAGTAAGCTTGAATAGATACAATTAAATTACACTTGTTACCATAGTTGTTAGGATATTTACCAATGTAACTATCTTGGCATGTTCTGTGAACATCTGAATAAATAAGGTCCATAATATCTACAATCTTAATAGACTGATAATCCTCACTCTTAGTTGCACCTACAGTTGTCAAGCTGTTTACTGCTCTACCTACTTTTACTTTTTCGCCATCATGGAAAATAATAAATTCTCCCGCATTAATTTTTTCATCTAATTCTGTTTTTGTAAACTTTGGCACATCGTCAACTTCTGATAGATGATAATAGGTAGCACTTTGTTTTAATGGCGTACCAGCTAATAGTCCCGCAATACGTGAACAATATTGTGCTGTTGTAAACGTACTCTTTCCTACTTCAATACCATCTGTTGTAAAGTTGATGATACCCTCGTGATCTGCTTTTGTATTTGGCAAAATAGCTTTTACTTTAATACCTTTATTATCTCTTAATCCTTTAATAAAAGTAGCAACCTTTGTTGCATTCTCAGCTGTAATATCATGCGGACCTACCACATAATCAAACTTAAGAGGCTCTAATGTATTCAATCCATTTTCAATAGTATCTGTTACAATTAGCACCACTCCCTTTACAGGCTTAATGCCTCCTAAGAATGTTCTTTCGATATATGCCTTGTTATCTTCTGTAAGTGCTTTTGGAATCTGTGTAGCATCTTCTAGCTTCGTTACGCCTACCTCACTATCTATAACAATAATTGCTACAATCCCACGATCACCACGTTTAATAGCTGTACTTGCTTTTGATTTAAACTGAATCAGTATATTTGGTAAACCCATTATACGATTTCCTCCTTGTTTATATAAATTTTCTGCATCATTTCTCTAGCCTGTTCTTCGTCATACTTAATGTCTATTAAGCCATCTTTAAACTTAAATAACATATTTGTAGTCAACTGGCCATCTGCTTCTCCAAATGAATACTCAAAGTTTAGATACCTATCTCCAACTTGAATAAAAAAGCAACTCAGAAATCCTCTAAGCTGCTCCATTACTTTTAATTTTTCTTCATAATCACTTATTCCATAGAGATCTTTATCACCAAAATAAATAATCTGCAAATCTAGTTTTACATCTTTTGTATACTTTGTTTTCCTGGTGTCGCTATTGAATACCATTCTATACAAAAAACATGGCGGACTATAATCTTCAGGTAGATTAAAATAATGTTCAGATTGTGGTACTTGTTCCCTAATCTTCTTAATGATTGCATAAATAACATCTAGTACATTAACCAAATATCTCACCTACCAAATTATTTATCATTTCTTCACCACTTCTTTCTAGTTCATCGGCCAGTTCATTGATTGCATTTCTATACATATGCTTTCCACTTACCCAGCCTACTACTTTCCCATTTCGTACAATCTTATGTCCATTTTCTATAAGATGCATATGGGGCGCTCTTAAGTGGTTACATCTAACAGCTACATAACCACCACCAGAACCCTGTACCTTTACAACGCCTTTTTTAAGATCGCCACTTTTTTCATCTACTGCTGCTTCAATATTTGCGATTACTTTTCTATAGAGTCTATCTCCATTTCTAACAATAAGCTTTTTTCTGGCTTCTGGAAATTCCTTTAGTAGCCTTTCAAATTGTTTGTCTAAACCATCTAATTCCATTAAATCACCTCAGTAGCTTTAATCTTTAGTGTTTCATTCTTATAAAGCACATTGTCAACGTGTACGATATTAAAAGCCCTACCCTTGTATATGATTCTGTCTTTTACTGTTAGGTCCTTGCATGATCCATACCGAATAATAAATACTACTGTATTTTCAGCATTATAGCTTTTGGCTGTCCAATATTCCTTGCCTGATAAGCCATTCATAGAACACCATATTGTTTTTAAATCATACCATCCGGCCTTAGTAATACCATTAATATCTTCTTTCTTGTCGGCTCTTTGGATTGTAATCCGTTTGTTTAGTTTCCCAAATTGCATTATACTACCTCTACGCTGACATTCTTAAGTTGAATAATAATACTTGTTAAGCTATGTTCTAGTTCTTTTGAAACAGTACCAGTTATTACTGTGCTTCTATTCTCGTACCAGCTACCAACTATCATAAATACCGCCAATTTGTATAATTCATAGTTGTCTACATCCTTTTTAACTACTTCTACTTTTATACCAGCGTTTTTTAAATAAGCGAATGCCGCTTTCATTTGTAGCGTGATAATACGATCATCTTCATTATCTTCTACTTTTAAGTATTCTTTCAAATAGTTATTTACTTCTATTTCTGGATCTATTGCTTGCTTTGCATCTTCCATATATCTACCTCTTCAAAACTATTCTTTAATGGTTATTTCAACATTACTCTTGCTTCCATCGTCCATAACAAACTCGATCATGTTGTGGCCACTTTCTAATGTCTCTAAATAAGTGCTTTCAAACTTAACGCTTTCTTCTGACGTTACATAGTTTCCTGTCTTATTAATTTTTTTACCATTTACATTGATAGTCTTAAGTTTCGCCCCATCCTTCTGATCCACTGTAAAAGCTACATCCTCCGGGGCATTCCTAGTGAATGTAGCTTGAATTGTTGGTATTACAGTGTTATCTATTTTTTTTTGATAATAACTAGGCCATTATCATCTGCCATTTTACCATCAACGATCATAAGTGATTTATGTACATACTTGTTTGCTTTTTCATCAAAATACTTCTTGTAAGACATTGCTAAGTTTGAGTTTAAGCAATATTCTTCTAGGTCCACTAATACGACGAATACATCGCCCGCAACTGCTGCATCAAATGACTTCATATATTCAACTGTTTCAACTAATCGACCATTTAAACGTTTTTCACCACGTTCATTGATTCTACCAAGACCAATTTTTTGTCCTGTTGTATCTGTCATTGCATTTAAGTATTTTTCCCATGTTTTCTTATTCATAAGATAAATACCTTTATCTTCGTACGCTTCAGGAATAGCACTCTCAGGTTCAGCCCATTTTTTAACTGTTCCAATTTCATCTAATGTCATTTCTACTGTACGTTCTGCTGGTGCTGTAATTGTAGTAATCCCTTTTGGTTTGCCTGTACCATCACCTGAAATAATTGCCGCTTCAATGGCTCTAATCATAGCAGCTTTAAGGCATTTGATGATTGTTGATTCAAATACTGGCAAGCTTACAACTGAACTTACAAGTGATAATGCAATTTTTGCTTCTAATAAGTGGTATCCAAATGAAATAGTTGCGTTTGCATCTGCTTTTTGTTCATCTGAAGATACTGTTTCACTTACCCATGTGGCAACTGGTTTTAAGTCTGATTTAGGAATTGAAACGCCGCCTTGGAATGATGTTTGTGTTACTCTTTGTAGGATTTTACCTTCTTTTGTAGCTTCAGTGATAACACGATTCATAATGGTTGTTGGAATAACTGCCCCGATGTTATCTGTTACTGTGAGTTGATCCGAACGCATTTCTTGAGTAGGTGCAAATTTATCTGGAATAGGTGTCCCTTTTGTTACATAATCCTTAAATGCATTACGATATTCTACTGTATCGAATATATCATCTGTTGTTTCTGTTGAACGTTGTGTGAAGTCTGCTGTTCCTAAAGGTGTGAACCCTGCTCCTGGTGTAAAGCTTCTTTGTTCTGACCCTGTAATTGGTTCAGCAACAAATCCATTAACAATATGTGTTCTTTCTGACTGGCCATCATCTAATGATCTTTGCTCTGCTGCTACTTCAATTTCTAATTCTTTGATTTCAATATCTGCTTTTCTAAGGTCTAATTCAATTTTATCAAGTTCTTCTTTTGTTTCTGCATTTGTAATCTTTGCTACTAAACTTTTTCTTACTTCTACTGCTTTTGCTAATCTTTCTGCTAATGTCATATGGTTTTACCATCCTTCTTTAATTTTTTTAGTTGTTATATTGGTACTGCATTTGTAACTTACGCTTTTGCAATTCAAAACTATCCTGTTTTGCTTGTAAGTTGTTATCCAACAACTCAAAGCTTCTTGCAAAAACATTTGTAGAATCATAAAACGGTGTATCCACAACGCTTACGTCATACAACTTTTTAATGTTTGTTACTTCACGATAGGTTTCATCATCTCCATAAGTCCACGTATCACCTTTATCTGCTACTGAAAAACAAAAAGACATACCATCAATCAATCCTTCCTGAATTGACTTGTATATGTCTTGGTTGCTTTGAGTATCTATTAGTTCAGCTCTTATCAAAAGACCTTTTGCATCCTTAATAAGCTGTAGGCTATTATTTCTAGTTCTAGCCATAATGCACCAGGTGTCATTATGATTGTATCTTAATGGTACATCTTTCATATCTGTATAATCAAGTGCACCTCTTTTGATAACTTCAGTAAATTTTCTGGTACCGTATTGATGTGTTGCTGGTTGATCGTAGACAATGGCATAACCTTCAATAATCATTTTGCCATCATCATTGTCAACTGCTCTGAACTCTATAAAGCGTTGTTCGCCTTGTAGCTTTTTATTCATCCTTTTCTATACCTACCTTTCCTAATTGATATTTATCTACTAACTCTACATTTGAATAATTTAGAGATTGTATTCTTCTATTTCCAGCTTCTGAAGGTGGTAATCCGAACATGTCGCATACATCATTTAATGATATTAAGCCTGTATTCGTAGCAAGTTCAGCTATCTTAATTTTGTTCTCTGTACTCAGATAGGACACTCTGTTGTAATAGCCTTTTACTCTATGCCCTACGTCTTGCTCTCTCTGTGAAAATAATGTGCTACTCATTGCTTGCTCAAGCTCTATGATGAAATCTTCTATACACGATTGATAGAAAGCACTATGCTGTTCCCCGTTATAGTCTCCACTAACAATGCATTCACTAATACCATAGCGTTCACGTAAGATAGCTTTTAAGAACTTGAATATATTTTCATTAACTGTAGCTGGCTTAATATTCACTGGCGTAAACTCTCCCGATAAATCAGTGGCTACAATACCAGCATTGCTACTAAAAATATGTTTTTCAAAACTATCTCGCTCAGCCGCTAGTTTATCAGCATCAATAAGTGATTTAGCACTGTATACGCCTGTAACCTTTAAACTTGCTTCTATAGACTTAGGCAATCCTTGTATAACTTGATCTAACACCTTAACTGACTTTAATAAGTCTCTCGTGTCCGGTGATCCGGAATCATCCCCACCGCCTATTATAGTATTTTTACCTCTTCGCCACTTTAAATGGATAATGTCTGCATAGGGTATGATGTCCCAGGTACCATCTTTCCAGTAGAATTTTATTTCCCATGTTTCACCTGTATCACCATTAACCCCTATTTCTATTTGAGTTGGGTTTAATGGATAGAATGCTGTATACTTCTTAAACGTCTTTCCATTAGCGCCTCTTACAAGCGTATATTGAGGATAGATGAAACAGTTATAATCTTTTCTTCTTAACCATTCACAACACGCTAAGAAGTCCTTTGTTGTCTGCAACGGGTTAGGTTGGAATCTAAATAACTTTGTAATATCGTCATTTTGTGGCGCTACACTGTCTATTTGTTGAACAACTGATATAACATTAATCTTACTGACTTCTGTCGCTATACGGTCAATACAGTTATTAACAAAGTCTGATAGATAAACATCTTTTCCGAACTCACTGAATACTGCTTGCCCATCGTTCATAATTGAAACTAATTCTTTATGTACCTTTTGCTGCTTATACTGTTTTAATAGCTTATTAAAATAATTTTCACCTAGCACCCACTTATCACCTCCTAATTCTGTCTAAATAGTCACTTTTAAACTTACTCAATGTTGCATAGGCTATGATAAACCCAAGGCTACCATCAATCCTGTTCTTACTTTGCCCTTGTACCTTAACAGGCATAATTAATCCTAAGTTATTGGTCTTATAGGAAGTATTCTTTAAACACCATCTGTCAATCTCATGGTTGTTATAGACAAGACGTTTCGCTTTTAGATCTGCTTCTACAATACGCATAGGTCCTGATAATTGTAAGAAGTCCATATTGATACGTTCTAATATGCCTTCTCCAAAATGACTGGCCATAAGCTTTTTAAAGTCTGTAGCGTGCCAGTTGTCATATCCTACTTTAAATGGCAGCATACCATAGTCTTTATAGAGGCTATAAAACCATTGAACAATATAGATAGCATCTACTTCGCTACCAGGGCAAACGGTTACTAACCCTTTTGCTGCCCAATTTCTATAGTTTTTCTTTTCAGGATTTAGGTCGTTATCTTCTAATATTGCATCTGCTTTTTCTTCACAAATGAAATACATTGTAAGGGTTTCCACCTTCATGGTTAATGGATCTATAAATAAAGCTTTGGCATTACATAAGTCTGTCGTCTCTGCATAATCTAGTGAACCGATATACATCTGTCCTCTATACTTCTCAGGATCAAAAAATTCTGTATTGGTATATTCAGCTTCAGATAGCCATGCACTTGAGGCATTTTGTTTAAGATTAAAGTCTTTAGCTAATACAAAGGCTCTTGTACTATTATCCGTTTTGGCTTCATCAATCATTTGCCTCATGAATGACCATTTCTTAATAGTCCCTATGCCCGGATTACTCTTTGACCATGACTTTTCATCTTGCCAAACTTCCTCTTCACTATCTTGTGTGTAAAGCCAAATAAGCCAACGTGGCCTATCCAGTTCACCTTTTAATACTTTTCTAGCATCTATAAGCCTTTTATCTAGATAGCCATCATAAGTAAACCCTTCTGTTGTTAATTCAAAATATAGGGGTTCATCCTGTGTAGAAAGTGCCTGACGAATAGGCATGACTGTTCTATCATCGACCATTTCAAATACTTCATCTACTGCACCAATCCCTATATTCCTACCTTCTTTAGCGCCTGTTTTAGCTGATAGCTTTCTGATATTACCTTTATTTTGATAGCTAAACTTTCCTTTTTTGGTCTTTTGTTTTGGATTGCCAAAATAAATCCCTTTTATATTTTTTCTTGTACACTTCGCAAGACTTCTACTTTCTTCACGCATAGAGTTGATAGCCTGGAACATTAGATCTGCTTGCTCATAGTCATTACTTGCACAAAGCACCTTTTTACCTTCTTCACCACAAAACCATTCAGACAAGCATATTGCTCCTATAAGTGGTGTCTTACCATTTTTTCTTCCAACTAAAAAAAGTATGTCTTGATATTTCCTAACATACTTCCCTAATTCTTCATCGAATATCTTAATCGCAAATATAGTTTCTATAAAAGCCTTTTGCCATAACATAAGCTTAAATGGCTTTCCAGCATGGGGCGCTTCATAATGCTTACATTCTTTTTCTATGAATTGTATCCGCTTATCTGAAGCCTTGTAATCTTTTTGGACAAATGGATTGTTCAAGTCCTCCATAAGCATTTCTAACTGGCTCATTAACTCCTTGCCTATAATACAATTTCCTGATTTACATTCCTTGTAATATGCTTCTATCCACATCTTTAATCCTCATAGTCTGATAAGTCATTATCATCATCTTCAATGTTCTTACCTAATATGTTAGATAGCTTTGCAATGTAGTTTAGATAGTTGGCTCTTACTTTTATAATCATTTTTGATACCGGAAGTTCTTTTTGCATAGACGGGTTCTTCGTGCTAACAGCTACCAGGCCACTCTTTTTAACAATCTCGTATAGATCATCCAACTCAACTCTTAATCTAGCAGCTTCCCAAATGGTCCCATCTATTAATTCAAGTTGCTTTTCATCTATTCCAGTAAATAATGCTTTGATTCTTTCGTATTCTTGTTTGACTTCCATGTGAATCACTCCTTTTTCAAACGTCTTTCAAACTTTCTAAGAAAAAGTCAAATTTTTAGTGTGTGTGTAAATCATGTAGCCACCCGGTTCCCGGGTGTATGATCCTCTGAAGTACCCTAGGGGGGATATTATTCTGTGTATTCATCAAACCATTTGTCAATGTACTTGCACCATTGACCGCCTCTGCCACTAACAACTAATCTTTCATAACATTCTTGTCTGCTAGCATCACAATAAATAAGCTCTGCATTTAATTCTTTCTGCAGACGTTCTCTTTCTGCTTTACTCGGATAGCCTCCCATAATATAAGCATCGTACCAATTACCGTATCTTGTCTTAATCATGTCTAAGATCTTATCTCTTATACTAAATACATTGAATCTTAGGTTATTAGGATTGTGATACATCTCCTGGCCACTAATGCATTGATAGATACTATCTAAATCAAGTATTAAATCACCGTACGTAGAAAGTTGATTGACTAAAGCACGTTTTCCACTTAAAGGTGGACCATAGATAATATAAATCTTTCTTGCTGATTTGCCCTCAAATCTTCTATGCTCTTTGTTATGGCAATCACTACAGATAATCTCTATATTGATAGGATTAAATACAACGTCTAGATCATGAACATTCTGCTCCGTTAATTCTATCTTGTGGTGTCCTACTAACTTGGATGTATCTAGGCATACCTTGCTACATCGTTCACACTTTGGCGTACGTTCTACTATCAAGTTATGACGTAACTCTCTCCATTCTTTTGACGTATAAATACGTTCTGCAAACTCTTGTGCCATGTTAAAACTCCTTTGCCTCTGCTTCTTTCTTCCTTAGTTTGAGTGTTTCTCTGTCATTCTCAACCTTATGAGGATTGTCTTGCCATGCTTTTTTTGCCCTGTTCTGTAGGAAGAACTTAGCTGCTCCTATGTCCGCTGGTACATGCACAATCTCTTCTGCCATTACTACTGTTTCCTTCGTGCACTTCTTGCCATCTTTGTTGTAGTAATCTTCCTTTACCTTGATAGGCGTCTGCTTCGTGTAGTTATATCCTTTTGCTCTTTCAAACAATGAAACTTCTACAGATTTAACCTGCTCTTCTATTACTTTCTTTCTTGTATTAGCGCACTGTTTCAAAACCGCTATAAGCGCTACATTTTGCTTCTTTATCTTCCTAAATGTAGATTCTCCGATTCCGAGACATTCTGCCATTTCTTTTTGTGGCATTCCCTGTAACGCCCATTCCTCAATGGTTTTAAGGTTCTGCATCACTCTTTCCTCTGCCGAATCTGCCACCTTTTCACCTCCTAATTTTGTAGCGTTTTCAAGTCGAGACGCTATTTATTTTGAAAAATGTTGCACAAAAAAAGATTTAGATGCATTTTTTTGATGTTTCACACTAAATCACTACCTGTGCTTTATGTATCAAGGCTTTAAGCCCTATTTTTTTATATTTTAAAATGCACGTTATAACTAAGGTCTATTGCATTTTATAAAACCTTGCCTAGCCTTTGATTTCTTTGACTTTTTATACTTTCTAATTTACTACTTGCATCTCATAACTGAAAATGATGCATTTAAAAAATTCCTTCCTATTAAATGCGATTTTTCTTTCTCCTTTCAGTTAAGTTATCCATTTTCTTAATAGAACGCTTTCTAAGCACCTTATTAAGTCCTAAATACTTAGCCGTTTCAGTAGGTGATACGTGCCCAGCATAATTCTGTGCTTCAGCTAAGTCATTATCTTTTTCATAGACCATCGTAATACTAGTCTTTCTAAGAACATGTGTAGCCATATCATAAATCCCTACTGCAGCACCTGCTGTTTTTAACCTTCTATTGGCTTGTGAATAAGATAGAGGTACATTTCTATCTCTAGGACTTGGAAATAAGTATTCACTATTTGATTTACCGTATGTATACTCTTTAAGTATTCTTTTTAAATCCGGATGTATATCTATCTCTCTTGGAGGCTTAGGTTGTCTTGGTCTTTTCTTGCCTTCTTTTAAATCGTTTTTATGCAACCTACTCAGATACTTTGTTTTGCTCTCTTCAATTACAAGTGTATCGCCTCTTACATCCCTCACCGTTAGCTGCAAAACATCACCTATTCTAAAGGCTGTGTAAAGCATAATAGATGAAAGAACATAAATCATTATGTCATTTTCTTCTAAGTAATCTAATAACCTAAATAATTGCCTTTCATTATCTATGGGTTCGGTTCTTCTTCCTATGCTCTCACAACCTTTCTAATAATTTGTAATGATTAGTTCTCCATACTCTTTCCTAGCCTTTTGTTCTTTGGCTATTGAATAGGATACTTGTACTTCTTCTATGTTAAAACCTTTGTACCATTCTCTTACTTGAGGATGGTCATTGATTGTAACCATAAACTTACCTTTTATCTGAGATAATGTATCCCTTAACAAAAGATGTTCTTGCTCTCCAAATTCATTACCATAACCTGCAGTTTCAAAATAAGGTGGATCGCAAAAGAAAAAGCTGTGAGGTCTATCATATCTTTTGATAATATCCTCAAAGCTTTTATTCTCAACATATGTATTTCTAAGTCTTTCTTTTATATTACCTAGCACATCTTGATAAAATATCTGTGGCGCTGGCTTACTTGTTGTTCCATAACCAAAGGTCTCACCCTTGCTTGCAAAGCTTTGTGAGATAAGATAAAGAAAACGTACTGCCCGTTGAATCTCGGTAAGATATTCAATAGTACAGCGCTTATATTCCTCAAACATATCTCTTCCTGAGAACTCATACTCTAATACTCTTTCTATCTCTGGCGCATGGTACTTGATGATACGAAACATATTTATAAGTTCTTTATCAACGTCATTAATCACTTCAACTTTACTAGGCTCTTTTCCAAAGTATACCCATCCTGCTCCAAAAAATGGCTCTATGTAACAAGTATGCTCAGGTATTCTTTCTAAAATAGTCTTTCTTAATTTTGATTTTCCTCCCATACGAGGTATTGGTGGTTTCATCATTTGTTATATTCTCCTTTACAAAACAGTTTTTGATTGGGTTATTACACACCGTTTTGAACAAGGATTTTCTTACTATTTCATTGCCTATTCACCTATTTTAATAATTGGTATTGATTCACTTTGTACCATAGGCAATGATCCATTCCATTTTTGAAGTTCTTTTAACCTTAATACCTTTTCATCCAATGATTCAGATACTAATGTATTTGCTTTTTTCTCAGCCTCAGCTTTAATAATTTGTGAATCTGCATTTGCTTTAGCTTTGATTAGCTCAGCCTCTGCCTGGGCGTTTGCTTCTACAATTTTCTTTTCTGCCTCAATTTTCACCTGTTCAGCTTCAATCTTTTGTTGCTCTAGCTTTTGTTGTGCATCTACTTTTTGTTGGATGGATAATAATGTGTTTTCATCTGGTTCAATTCTTGTAAAGTTAAATGTCTCTATGACAATTCCATCTTCAACTAATGTTTTAGATAATTGCTCATATACCTTTTGATTAAGTTCTGTACGCTTTTCTCCGTATACATCCATAACACCGTATTGGCTAGTTACTTCATTTGCTACCGATTTAATACGTGCTCTAATATATGTATCTTCAATTTCAGTTGGTGACTTACCTCTCCACTTTGTATATACTTCATCTACTTTGTCTTGATCGTATCTATAACTTAATTCAACATCAACATTGACTGGTTTGCCATCTTTAGTTGAGATATTAAAGCTATCATCACCTTTTGAACCTTCTACCTTATCTTTTGAAAGATACATTGTTTCAGTTGATACTGGATACTCTGCAACATGTTCAAATGGGCTAATAAAATGCATACCCTGGCCTAATACCTCTCCTGTCACGCCACCATTTAAGCTATAAACAACACCTGCATATCCTGCTGGTACCTTTTCTAAACATGTAAATGTTGCTACTGCTGCACAAACTAATAATAAAGTTAATATACTTGCTCCTACTTTTCTTGCTTTCATCTCTCATTCTCCTCTTCTTTAAAGAAATTAATAATGCTACTTATAAAATTGCCTACATGATCTGCTGCATAGTAGATAAGTAGGCCTAACATAATAGCCAATCCTATGAATACTATAAAAGCTAATGCCATCCTTTCACCTTTCTATAATTAATCTAAAAACAAAAATACACCTAGCAATATACTAGATGTATTTCTGAAACGGATATTTGATAGGTTGCCCTATCTTTTTAATATTGGGGGAATTAGGATGAACTCAATATTTAGGATGATTTCTTTCGTTCACCCATTAACATCTTAACATGTAAAACAGGTCAGTAGCAGGTCAACATCAGGTCAAAACAGGTCATAATCGGGTCAAAGTAGGTCACAAACAGGTCACGATTTTTCGCAAAAAAATAAGGTGAGATTTCTCTCACCAAATGATATTTTTATTTACCTTTAATATCCTTTTTATCAATTTCAATTAAAAACTCTATTATTTCTAAAAGTTTATCTAAATCTACCTCATCAATAATCTCTATGAATTTCTTCACAGCTAAATACTTTAAATCATTTATATTATCTTCTCTAATATTCTTTATGCCTAATAAATCGTCCATAGAACACTGAAAATATTGTGCGATATATCGTACTAATTCCAAACTGGGCATTCTTTTATCATTTTCACACAAAGATAAGGTCGCTACATTAATAGGATACTGAAATTTACTAACTAATTCATTTACTAGTTGCTCTTGTGTTAACCCTCTTTGCAACCGCAGTTCTTTTATTGTATGTCCAATACTATTCAAACCTATCACCCCTTTATATTTATCCACAATTAATTTACATTTTAATGATTTACTTTATTATTTATAAATTTTTCACCACATTTATTTTTTATATGGTATTATCATACTAATATTAACTCAATCATATATCACTCTAACTGGATAAGTATATTTATTTAACTTATTACCAATACTTATACCATACATTTTATAATTTATAATTAAGGAGATGTATACTATGAACATCCAAGATATCCAAGCATTATATGACAAATTAAATATCAAATATGATAATAATGAGTGCTCAAACTTTACCATTAATAACTTCCAGTATCCAAGTGCCTATGAAAATGTGCCTACTAAAACAGCCATTAATACTAACGACAATTATTAAATACAAGAATTTACACAAAAATAAAACACTCTCATAGAGTGTTTTATTTTTGTGTAATAATATAAGGCATTCCTATATTACTTTCTATAATTTTTATACACCCTGTATTAGAAAACGTATGCGTATATGCATGATGAAGGCTTAGTACTAAATCTTGGAGATTCGCATCTTCCTCTAAATCTTCAATCTTTAACCCTAAATTTTTACAAAAATCAACATTATAATGTCTTGAATGATTTTTAGAATTTTGATTTTCATTTAAGCTATTTACAATATTTTGTATCGTTGATACCTTATATTCATCCTTAAACATTCCAGTCTCAAGCCATCCAGTTACCAACTCTGATGACAGTTTAATAGCATTATCACATTGTATAACAAAAGCTGGAGGGTATTTATTTAGTTGCATACTCCAATAATTAACATTTACACCTTTGTCTAAATCTTCCTTGGCTTCTTGAAATTCATTAATAATATTATATGCTGGTATTCCATTGATCTGTGGATCTATTGGGCCTAAATTTGAATGTTTTCCCATTACTATTGTTTTACATGCAAGTGAAATCATGGTCCCTGCTGACATAGCCATTTGTGGAATTATTGCTCGTATATCATCCCCAAATTTACTTCTAAGATATGCTACTATTGATTCTGTAGCCGTTATATTACCACCAGGTGTATGTAAAATTAAATCTAACCCTTTACTAGGATCCATCCCATTTAGACAATTCATAAATCCACACATATCTTGATCATTTATAGAAGTATTTAAATCATTTAGCCCATTTAAAAAACATGAATAATATGCTATAGTATTTCTTCCTGTATACTCTGATAATCTCTCTAAATACTTGTGTCTAACTATATCAAGTTTGCTAGGTTGTTTTTGAATCTCTTCTAAAATTTGACTCCAATTTGGCATTTCTATCTCCTTTTGTATATTTGTCTTAACACATTTTATCATATTTTATACAATACTACAACTTTATCTGATTACAAAAGAATATATTATCTATTTAATAGATAAATTTAATAAAATCAGTATTTGGTCAAAAATAAAGGCTAAGTCCTAAGACTCGCCTCACTTAATTTTCTATTAAATAACTATTCTATATTTCAAAAAAGATATGCTATATGTACATCTAATAATAATACTCCCATCTCTCTACATCTGACATTTTATATACCTTTATCTTTACTGCAACATTATTACCAATTCTTTCTTTAATCTTTAGAACGTGTGAATTTATCTTAACATTTTTATATCTAGCATCTAATACTTGATTATTTTTAAGAAATATTTTCATTTTACTAGGGTATTTAATTTTTACACCATTATAAAATAGCATATATATTAATAAACCTATTATTCCTATTCCGGTAACCCATTGAAACATTTGTAAATTAATTAAAATACCAATATAATTTACTGCAAATAATATTCCTACACCTCTAAACATATTTTTTATTTTCTTTTCCATTTTTACATATATGTATAGTATATTTACCAATACTTCAGATAGTATTATGTATATAATAATAATCCCTATCCATATAATTTCTTTATTTAAATTTTCGATAAATTTTATATGATATATTAATAATACAGCATATATAACTACCAGTATAAGTGCTGCTATAAATATACCTATTATCGCAAATATATAATATATAAATATCGCTCTCTCTATCTTGTCATTTTTTTTATTAATAATTACTTTTATATCACACAAAAATAACTTTTCACCATCTAGAATATTTTCTTGTATTGGCTTAAAAAATATACCTACTAATATTCCAATTATGCATATGCCCCCTAGATATTCACCTGGTATCATTTCTAATAATGGTTTTATAAATGTTGATAACATATTATCTTCCCCCTTTAATCTTAGTTTAAAAGACTATTAGGGCATTTTCAAGTATATCTCTCTAGATACATATCTCTAAATAAAGATAAATCTATGTAATTTTTTTAAATCTAAAAATTTTTTTAATGTGTCCTAAAATCATAATTTGTTTCGTTATGTAAGTGTAAGTGAATAAGATGATAAAAATATAAACCATATATAACAGATGAAAATAATTTCAAAAAATCATCATTCATTACATAAAAATATATATGAAAATAAGGGAGGATTTAAAAATGAAAAAATTTAAGAAAGTTTTAGTTTTAGGATTAACATGTTTAACTTTATCAAGTGTAATGATACCTGTACTTGCAAACACACCTCTAACAATTAATTTTGTAGAGAATGAAAAACTATCTAGTGAAATAATTATAATGGATGGAAATCGATTATATGATAAAAATGAAATACAAACTAGAGATATTGTATCGGATGTTTTACATCGTGATGCAGATGGTGATACTAATGGTTCATTTAGTGTATCCGATCCAAAAATAAGAATTTTTATAGATAATACTGATGGTAATAGCTCTGTTGAATTCACATTACGCAAAGCAGGTAATTCATCTCATGGAGCACAAACATGGCCTAAAGTAACTGTTTCAAAAGGTAGCAGTAAAACAATAGAACTTACATCAGGGGCAGGAAGTTATTCTTATTATTTATGTGCGACAGATGGTTCTCCACTGTATACTGGTATAAGAGTTCGTGAAATGCAAAACTAAAATAATATAAATTCATAAAGCAATAAAATGAATAAAAGAAGACCGCTAAATTAGCGGTCTTTTTTAGAGAATATATTCGATTAAATTATGTTTTGTTCAGTTCATTTGGATAATGTCATGGCGCATCTCAATACAGTAACAGCTATTCTGAACATAAAATTTTTTTGGGGTTATTTAAGATTTTAAAGAATGCAAAATCATTTCTTTTTATTTCTATTCCCCTACTACCTGCCCTAAATAAATATCTCTAAATAGAGGCAAGTCTATGTAACTTTTTTGCCCTGCCAACTTATCTGCTAACGCTTTAATCCCTTCTTTTGCATATCTTTTACATGTTGATTCACTTAGTCCAACTTTCCTTTCTGTGTTCGCCCATGTATACCCTTCTAGAAACTTTAAAACTAATACCTCTCTCCATTCTGGCTTAATCTCTTCTAGTCCCATGTCAATGCGATTCACATAATAACTTAATGCTTCTATCTTCTCTTCAAGATCTAGTTCAAGTTGTGCATTCTTGATTGCTATCTCTTCTACCTTAGATGTAACTTTATTGTTCTTCGCTGGTATCACATCATATCTAATCCCTGTTACTCCTGTTTCTCCCTCAACTCTGTTCTTACGATTTTCCTTTAATCTCTTTAATGATTTTATATTTGACTCTAGCATATCCTTATTAGCTTTGTATTCCTCTAAACATTTCTTTGTCTCTTGTAAATAATCTTTCATCCTAATCCCTCCTATTAGTCAAACTGTCATTTGTTTGCTTGAATAAGCACCAAAACACATGAAATAAACTATAAAAATTTACTTCATGTGTGCTGGTCATTATTCAATTAGTCCTCATCAAAGAAGCTTGCAGCCTCAACTAAATCATTATCCTCTTCTTTATCCTCGTGTTTCACTTGAAGTATTGGCTGAAAATCTTCAAGATACTTCTTAACAATCTTTTCTATCCTGGTGTCCAAGTCTTTTTCACTTGTTAATACTCTCCTTTCTTCCATCATTTCTTTTCTAATACAGTAACGGATAAATTCTGATTTATTCCCATTACATTTAGATTTCACATACTCATGTAGCTCTGGATCATTATCAAATCCGACTGGAACGATATCTCTTGATTTGCTCACTTAAACTTCACCTTCCCTATTTCAAGAAACCCTGCAACATTTGTCCATTGTGTTTCAGCTACTGTCTGCACATGTGGAATTATTTCTTTAAGTGCATCTTTAACCAATAGGCTTGTCCCACCAGTAACAACGATATCCATTAAGTCTAAAGGAAACTCCTTCTTTAAGTCTGCAACAACTTCTTGCACATAACCCCTATAGATTTCACTTAATGCCTTTTGACTTTCTAGTTCAATCTTCCCTTGATATTTAATGCCACCATTTGAAATAATATCCTCTATATCTCTTGAAGTAAGCCCTCGCTTATACATTGCTTCAAATTTCCTCTTAATCATTGCTTCTATATGCATAGACCCTTGATTAGTTGTCATCATCGAACTTGGTTGAGGTATAAGGTTGTCATAAATGCCAAAGTTCATATTCCTTCCACCCAGATCTATAACACCCACTCTCTTCTCTATAAAAAGTTCTTTATTGGTATAAACTACTCCTGATGATTCTGGCATAATTAAAACCCTAGTAAATTGGATATTTTGAAACTTTCCATCTACTACAAATTTCTTTGGTTGCTCTTTAATATTCTCTTGAAATGCTTTGCGATTTTCTTTGCTCAAATAAATATTAGTAGGACATCCAATAACAGCTGCTATTTCACCTTTGCATCCTAATCTATGTGCTGCTGTATAAATAGCTAGCTTGTGAAGTAATGTGTTCTTTTCAAGGCTATAATCTACTTGCTCGCCTTGGTCTCCAATAATATATGTATCTTCTTCATAAATCACTTTATTGCTATTCCCAGTTGCTTCAATATCTAGGCTGGATGTAAGTTGTGTACTCTTTGTTCTAAATAGAGTTTTCTCTCCACTTGCTCCTAACCCCTTTGTTGCATGCTTTCCTGCATCAATTGCTATTACTTTCATCCTAATCCCTCCAAATTTCATAATTTGTATTACAATGTATTACTTGTAATACCGTTTCATCTTCATATGTATTACAATGTAATACATTGTAATACATAACCATGCTTTAACTGCTTAAAACACATTCTAGAACGGTAAGTCATCATCTTCTTCTATATCTGGTGTTGGGCATTCACTTAATGTTTGAGTATTACTTGAAGTTGGCGTCCCTTCTTCAACTGATTTCTTACTCTCTGCAAAATGTTGCTCTTCAACTACAACATCAACTGATGTATGTGTGATGCCATCTTTATCCCATCTATTCGTTTGAAGTCTGCCTACTACTGATACCATTTGGCCCTTCCTAAAGAACTTCTCTGCAAATTCTCCAGCTTTACCAAATGCTACAATATTGAAGAAGTCAACATCTGGTTCTCCTTGTTTAGCAAATGGCTTTCTAACAGCTAAACCATATCTTGCTACGGCAACTGGATTCGCTGACAGTGAGTAGCGCACTTCTGGATCACGTGTTAAGCGTCCCATTAAAATCACTTTATTCATGTCTAAACTTTCCTCCTATTATGTACTCTTGAGATCTCATCTTTTTTCTATGTTGGTAATCTGCAAATGCTTTATCAAACATCCTGCGTTGCTCTTTTTGTTTAAGCTCTTCAGCGCGCTTCTGTTTTTCAATGACTTGTGCTGCTATCCTTTGTTGTGTATTCATCGTTATACCCTCCATACTTCTAGCCAAAAGTAAATTTTATTCAATGTCTTGAATACATCTTATTAATTTTATACATAATAATTAATGGATCTTATACTTCATGTAGTTAGCACCATTTGTTGATTCATCCTTATGGAATAGCCTAATTTTTCCCTTATAGGCTATTCCATGAATTTCAAACTACTTTTCCAAATGTTTGACAATTTCATCATATATTTTATTAGCATCAACTTTTCCTCGTGTTACTTCACAATTTACATTCGCTACATACTCTTGTGGTTGATTTTGTTTCTCTAATATATATTCCAACTCATTGACTATAGGGTTACACATTACAACCTTATATCCTTCTTCCAACAAATTCTCTAGCTCCTTGTATGCCCTATTTTCATTTCTTACCATTCCCACCGTGTGATTAGTTCTTACTACTTTTTGATTTCCCATTGTTTTCTCCTCTCAAAATCAATTTTTATTAAATGCTCCACCAACTAGTCCAATCATTGCTATCAATATGTAATAATGACTTGTTGTTAATTCTATATTCATAAAAGGCTGGATTACTTCTAGCATCATAATATCCACATCAAACCATGTTAAAATCCATGCTACTAGCAACCCTCCTACAAATCCATCTAATATAAATTACACCTCCCAAAAACATTTTTTATTTAGTTCCTCCTATACATTGTGTTATACTAAAGTTCTACATAGTCCATAAAATAGGGGGAATTTTATGTCTAGTTTTTTACTCACCGTTGGTATTATCTTAATCTCTTTGACTCCATTAGTAGGTAATATATTATTACCAGCTATTGGTATACTACTTATAGCATTATCTACTGTCATAGAGAATCAAAAAACACTTATAAACAAAAGTGATATAATTATAGAACACTTAAAATTAAATCGTTCTCTATTACAAATCCAATCTGATAATTCTAGTAGTAATACGTCAGATAATGAAGTTTAGGCTATTTAAGTACCATCCATTGGATGGTATTTTTTATTAAAAACTGATTTTATTAAATTGTCCTTCTCAAACAATTATGTTAATATTTATACAAACATTAATTATTCAAAAAAGGGGGACTACTTATGGATATTAAATTCAAACACTTATGTGGAACTATAATTGCCATCTACATTACAGGTCTTATCTTACTGTGTTTAGGAGTTGGAAGCGGTTCTGATATAGCTACACATTTAGCCATATTCTTAAACCTTCCACACATTAACTCCTATCTATTTCTAACTTTAGTTGTTTATACCTTAGTAATTACTGGCTCTATACTTATATTATTTTCTTTTGTTTTAGCTATAATCATCTTCATTAAGCATATAAATATCAAATTTTAATGGAGTATAATTTCACTTTAAGGGATATTTACACTATCCCTTTTTAACACCCTTCTCTACAAAAACTAATTTTATTGTCATACATACTATATTCTTTTATAATAGAACCTGAATATATTAAAAAAATAAAAAGGGTGGTTGCTCTGCTAAAAATAAATCTATTTAAACATTTTTTAACATGCTTATTTACTAAACCAAAAGATAAAAGACTTAGCAAAATTTTCTTCTATTACTTTTATACCCTAAACCTTATATGGGGGTTAATTGGATACATTTATAATTTATTTGTAGGAGTTGGATTTTTAGTAGCTACTAGTAACCTATTGCTATATGCCATACTCCTGCATCTTTTTAGACTTGATGTAATAATCAAGTTCTTTAAAGATATAAAGAAAAGTAATAAACCATGAAAAAACTATTTTATTGTGTGTATTTCTTAACTTCTGTATAATTATTTTAAAACATATAAGGAGTGCTTTTATGAGAACTACTATTTTTCTTATCTTAATATTACTTTTCCCCATTCTTATGTTTCAATCTGGTCTTAAATTTCTATATAGCTTACTTGACTCAATTAATGCTAGGATTAAGGAAGATGCCAGTATGACGACATATCATGCAAAAAGATGTGTTGCATTGTTTATTATCTTTTTCTTCCTATGTGTAATAGGTACATTTCTTCTTCCTATACTAATTTCCTTGATTCTTTCTATTGGTTCTAGCCTTTTTTGAGAAGAATATATGTTCTTCTCAAAGAATTATTTTACTATCCACCATATTAAAATGATGCGTTTATAACATAATTAATGTATTTCATTACATTATCATCCATAATATTCCATGCATACTATATACTCCCTTTTAGAGTTTTGTTTTAATAGATTAAAGGTGCTAGATTACTATCTAGTGCCTTTTTATTTTTTTATATCATTTATTTATCTTCCAAAAAATTATTTTATTGTGTTTGAATTGTCCTCTCTTTTATGTTTAAATATATATATATAAGGGAGGTTAGAGTTTTGTTTAAAAACATTAATAATTCCAATTTAATTTACTACTGTTTTTTAATTCTTATTGTAATAGCAAATATCTATTTAACATTCTTCTTAGATCTTGATAGAGACCTCTGGTATTCAATTGGAGGATTTAGTATATCTGCTATATATGCACTACGTGCTTACCAATTTCATAAGCAGAATAAAGCTATCGGAGAAAAAATCTTTTACATATTTTCTTGGTTGATAATTGCTACTATTGCATTAATAAAATTTCTCCTATAAAACTTATTTTCACTATACATTCAAAAAATTATTTGTTTAGTCGAATACTCTTTATGTGTATGTTAGGATTCAATTATCTATATACTAGGAGGAACTATCATGCATTCTCGTATAAAGCAATTACTATTTAATATCATCCCGTATATTTTAGTACTCATTTTCTTTAGTTACATAAATTATATAAACTTAAAATTAATTAGCGAATTTTATTTACCTATATTTTTATTATCAGCTATAGCAATCTTTTTTAAAAAATATTATTTTGGTCACATTTTTCTTATTGCCTCCCAAATCGGCTTAATTGCAGATTACCTAGTAAATTTATCAAACGCAGATACACCAAATATGTTTGGCGGATTCTTAAACGTATTTATCGTAGTTATAGGGGGGATTATAGGAGCTATTATTCAAGTTATAAGAACTATTATTGGAGTTATAATAACAAAAAAGCGTCAACTATAATTACACTCTTTTCCCTTAAGACCTCACTCATTTAAGTAGTGAGGCTTTATATTATCATTTACCCTCATCCAAACAAACTTAGATTTGACCTGCTCACTACTCTATTTTTCATTTATTAATTGCTCACTATATGATTTAATTAATCTATAGAGAGGAGGAACTATAATGTCATTTTCACTTATAATGCTACCTATTGTTTTATTAATTTACGGTACCATCGGTTATATAGTCTTTCTACTAATAAAATCCTTACGTAGATTAATAAAGGCTCTCGATATCTACATATCCAAAAATAGTTAGATGTGTGGTAATAATTTGTTGGTACTGGCTTAAAGTCGATACCAGCAAATTATCTTCTACTTATTAATTAATGTCCCTATATTCTTAAGCCTTACTTCAACTGTCCCATCTGGATTATTAACTATCTCAAACTTATCTGGATCATTGAGCATCTCTGTAGGTAATTTAACTTCAATCCCTGTATTAGTTTTAATTTTATGTGAGGTATATTTTTTACCTACTTTTTCAGCATTAGGTATTTCAATGACCCCTTCTGCAATGCCTTGTTCCTTAAATATAGATAAGCACTGCTCTTTAATGTGCTCATGTTCTCCAAAGGTTTCCTCTAATACATCATTAACACAAATACTACTTGTATGATCTATGCTCTTGGCAATATTTGCTTTAGCAAAAGCTAGTCCCTCTAACTTATTATCAAAGTTTTCTTCAATTGCTCCTGTAATGACTTGCTCTACTAACTTAATTTTTTGCTTAGTAGATAGTGACGTTGTTGTCCCAAGTAAATTATGTAAGTAGTGTTCTTTATGCCCATCTAAAAGAAGAATTTCACACGTCTCTAAATTAATAATGGCAGCTTCTTGAATCTTACTTGAAGTCTCTGGGAAAATAGTCTTATGCTTGATAATTTGATTAACAGGACGTTCCACATTTTGATCTATAACATGTGTATATGCTTCTTTATAGTTCAGTTTAAAGAATGCTAGATACGGTACCTGGTCACGTTTAAACTTTGTAACGATTAAATCACCATTAGGAATGTTTTCTAACGTTTGCATGTAAGCAAAGAATTGACGTGCTAATTCACAAGAAAAACTATAGAAGTCGGGTACATTGGCTCTAATTGTTTCTTCCCAAGATGAAGTTTCTTCAAAAATAGCATGTGAAACACTATGACTATTAAATAAATCTACTATGTACGTTGTGATATATGCCTCTACCTCATCATTTAGTGCTAAACACTCTTTTGAAAGTATAGGCTGACCATACCCCATATCTAGGGTATGCATAATGACTTTATCAAAAAGAATACTCACTCTAATTCCTCCTCTTAGTGCCAGCAATCAATGCTAGCACCACCAAAAATTATTTTTATTTAACTCTAAGAATACAAATATGTTTTCCCGATAATACTAGCTATAAATTACTTTAATTTAATGAGGTTTCATATTATGTTTAAATTAAACTTAAGATATAAAGTTACTCTACTTACTTTGATATGTTCTATCCTTTTAGCAATTTCTGTATTTGGCGCAAGTACATTCTCCTATGCAGATAAATTAGAAACAGCTTACACATCCTTATCAAATATTCAAAGACAGTTTTTTGGACTAAGTGAAAATATTTATATCAATGCTGTTAATGGAAAATCTACTGATGAATTTAAAAAAGAACTGTCTGCATTTACTATACAGTTAGATTCGATAAAAAAAGATTTGAATGACATTTTATCAACTAAATTAACAGATAACGAAGCTATCCAGGTACAAACCTTATTAAATATAACTTCATATTTGTTATATAATGAAAATCAATTACAAAACTTAACAGATTCAGTAACCCCTCGTGATCAGTATATTTATCTAATTAATTCTTCAGCTATTAATTCTTTAATATATCAATTGTTCTCGTATTATGATTTTACACAAGTTATTTTTTAAAACTATAATCAAGTAAGAATATACTTATGTTTTTATTTGATTATTTCTTAGTTACTTCTTAAAGTAAGTATATTGCTATTAGGAGTAACTATTTTTCTATCTATATTTTTTTCTCAATAGTTACTTTTATTCTATTAATCCTTAGCTAATCCCCAATATCTTCTTCATTCCTCCAATAATTATTTCCATTATGTTTATACATTCAAAGTAAATAATATATGTATAATTGCTTGGCTCTTTTCATATCCTACTTTTAACTACTATGATAGGAGATAATAAATGAAATTTAATTCTAAAGTTTTAGTTGTATTTATCCTTATTTCATCAATGCTAATGACTAACTATTTATTAGCTTCTTCACCCAACCTAACAACTGCACAAACTGATGAAATACTCAATTATGTTCAAGCATTAACCGATTTACAAAATCAAATATATACCTTTTCTCAAAATTTTATTTGTTCATCTGAATTCAATACTTCTACACTTGATAATTTCGAGGATACAGGAAATTCCATAGAAGTTGCATTATCTAAAGGATTAGTAAAATATAAAAATGATGCCTATCTCTATAGAGATCTATTGCTTTTAAAAAATGTCATAAACTATATGAGATGTGCTATTTGTGAGTTGAAAATTCTAGCTGATCATATATCTTCATCTGAAAAAGCAACTACACTAGAAAGATTTTATTATTTTAGACTTCGCGCTAGACAAACTCTTAATTTATTTGACCCACTCTTATCATAAGATAAGAGTGGCTTATTCTTTTAATCTAATACCATTCTTCATAATTAGGGCAACTGGTACATTCAGATTTATTCTTAGTACACTCTTCACAATCTAGTTCTTCACGTTCATGGATGTACCCAGTGTTACCGCAATTACGGCATGTAGCTTTATCTGCTATTTTTCTGAATCCTATTGTTACATCTTCTTCTAGATCTATCTCCTTAGAATTGCATTTAACACATTGTATAAATCTAACCATCTTCTCACCTTCTAACTTATCTAGATTCTTACTGGTATACCCTCAAGGTCATATCCTGATGCAATTACTTCTGCTGATTCATTACGACTCTCTATCCAACATCTACCACTTTCATTTCTGAATCTTACATCAGTCCATTCACCATCAATATTAACTTCCACTTTATCCATATCACGTAAGCCTTGTAATACCCATAAGTCCATTTCCAGTATCCCGTATGTGTATAATTTCCCATTACGCCCTAGATACATGCCATCCCTCCTATCCTTTTGTTTTACTCAATTTTCATTTGCCCCGGCATAATTGCCATGAGCTTTTTGATATCTGTAACAGGCTTATAAAATTTATTAGCCCCTTCTATATAATCTATTTCTATCAATCCATGACTTTTAAGATTTCTAATATATCTATCTGTGTTATTCTTCATGCATCCAAGTTCTTTAACTAACTGTGAAGATGTACAAGGTTTTACTAGGAGCATGAGGATAATTCTGTATTCTGTTGCCTTTAATTTGCATTTTGCTAAATAGTTATAATACTGCTTATCCATACTTTCTCCTTAGTTAGTCTTTTTTGACTAATCAATTAGTCTGTTTAGACTAATCTTGCTTATCATCCCAACATGTATTTAAATCTCATTCCAAGACTTGGTACAAATCCATTCCTTGTCCTAATAGCTATACCTATTGTCTTTTCTGTTACATAATGTTCTATAGCTGCTTGCTCTGCACTGTTGTATACTTTTACAACTTCACCTGCATCATTTAATTTTCCAACTTGGTATCTTTGAAGTGGTTTATTTACACCATCACCATATCTAAACCATAGTTTTTTATCTGGGAACTTTCCATCGTGCCCCATAAATGCTAGTCTCATTTTTGCCCTATCTATTCCGTGCTCTTCTAATGCCTCTTTGACAGTTCTATATCTCTTAATCACTTCACCTGTCTCATAATCTAGTTGTTCAAACTCTCTGATTTTACCCATTAGCTGATACCTCCCAGCATCAATTGCCCACTTTCTTTTCTTGTAAGTTCATGTTTAAACTTAGGTTTTACTCGTTCTCTCTTTGCTACTTGCTGTACATCTGCACAATATTTAGCAGCATAAACATGCAATGCTACATCCTCAATGGAATCTTTTTTATTCCATAACTTGATGGTGTTCATAATCTTATTTAGAGCCTGTTCGTTCCCATGCTCTTTGATATGCCTTTTAACAATGCTTGTCCATTCTTCTTTGGTTAGCTTAGTGCCATCCATGAGGTAATAAAACCACGCTTTGTTTACTTCTTCTCTG
This sequence comes from Niameybacter massiliensis, assembly GCF_001282685.1. Taxonomy (GTDB): domain Bacteria; phylum Bacillota; class Clostridia; order Lachnospirales; family Cellulosilyticaceae; genus Holtiella; species Holtiella tumoricola. Next base: position 2,161,315 of record NZ_LN875035.1, read on the forward strand.
CATCCCAATTTCATATTCATGCGCCTACACCTACGCTGCTAGTCTTATTGCTTATGCTCTTTGCAAATATATCTCTAAGGTTTGCTATATGCTCTTTGTTGTTAGCAATCTTTTCATCATTTAATTCTGCCATCTGTCTACTTTTTTCAAGCTGTAGTATATTCTTAGCTTCTAGCTCTACCTTGTTTTGGTACAATGATATCTGCTCAAATAATGTATTTCCAAGAGTAGCTTCTGACCTTGTTCGTATATTCACAGATGCCATTGCCTTGTTAAACTGTCCTCGTATGACTTCTTTTTTCTCTGCCTCACATATGGATTGGAATCCTCCCATGTATGTGATAGCTTTTTGTACCTGTACTGGCAAACTGTTCATTGCTTCATCTGAACGCATGTACCCATAGAGCCTTATCGCTTTTTCTACTAGCCCCCAGCCTTCTTCATTATCAATTTGAACTGGCATGTCTAGTTCTGCATAAGCTTGTTTAATATTCTTTATGGTTACAAAGTCACATGTACCAATCACTTTTTTTACTGCAAGAACTGCTTTAGCATCATCCATGTAAGCTAACTCATTGAACCAAACCTCTACAAGATCTTCGTCCTCGATGTTAAACTTAAAGTTCATAAAAGCTTTTTCAAGTATATTGATTAATCTCTCAAATGTTCCAACTGTCATTGTTGCACCTACTCTCCATACTTTTCTCGTAATTTGTCAAAAGCACTTTTGCTTTCAACTTGTCCAGTTTCTACAACAGTGCCATCATCTAGTTGAATGGATTGCATTGCTGGTAACGCATAACCTTGTGGAAGTTCAAATATCCCTTTCCAGTTGTTTTGGATACTACGGTTTAGAATGGCTATCTTGGTAACTCTATCTGTACCTAACTTATCTAATTCTTTTAACATGAGCTCAGCTGCTCTTTGTGTCATCTTCCCATTCTTTAACCCGTTTCGCATATCGTTAAAAGCAATTAATGTTTCAAGAAGTTCTACATCTTGTCCTGCATATGTACCAAAAAGATTCAAAATGTATTCCTGCACCTGTGCAGGTTTATTTTTATTTGTTGTAGTCTTCTGTTGTAATCTACTGTAGTAATCTACTGATATATGAGGAAACGGGAAATTCCCATCTGTGGAAATCGGGTTTTCTTGTTTCTGTAAATCAGAATTTCCTGTTTCCAGAGGTTGGTTTTTATCCTCTACACAGATTGTATTTTCCTGTTTGCTAGAAATCGGAATTTCCTGTTTCTTAGAAATAGCTTTTTCACGTTTCTTAGAAATGGGAATACTCTCTTTATTAGAAATCCACTCTTCTAATATTTTGTCTACAAAGTCATTATTTCTAAAATAATATGTAAGTCGCTTCTGACGATCATAGTAAGATGCATATAATTTACCTTCAAATAAGTTGCCATCTTTTTGACTTACAAATTGGCTCTTGCTCTTATAGCACTTGCCAATCCTATTGAATGCACCTTTAAATTCTTCCTTACCAAAGTTAAGTTCTTCTAACCAACTATCACCTTCACGGTATAAGTCATGTTCACAAGGCTCTGTAAATTTGAAGAACATTCCACCTTCTTGCTTTGCAAACCAATATTCCAGCTGCATCATTAAAATGCTAGCTGTTACAGAACCCGTAATTTCATTTAAGCCTGGGTAATAAGGGATTACATTCGATACTTTTGCAAGTATGTAATTCTTCATTTTAGACATTGTATATACCCCCTCATATCAAAGCCTCCTTTTAATATTTATTAAATACAGCACCAAAGATAAATCATGAAGCTTGTACTGAGTCCAACGATTATCATCAACTCAAATAACCCTTTCATTGTTTGGTCAAACCATCTGCTGAGGTTATTTTTAAGTGCTCTTTTTTCTCTGACTGTCATTATTCAATTCACTCCCTTTGACACCAATATAAAAACATGCTATACTGATGTCACCAATTTAGTTTTACTAAGCATTTGCTCTTACAAGACTGCAATCTTGTGAGGGCTTTTTTATTTCTGTGAGTAACAAGGACATACCTGCTCCTACAACTTCTTCTATTTCCTTCGTTGAACTCCTCCAATCTTCTTCCTCATCTTCTGTGATTTCATCATCATATGCCATACGTACTAAATCACGTTGTATATCCTCTAGATCATCACACTCCTTCTTGAACATCAAAGTTAAATGCCCTACCTTGCGCCTATAGATTGGTGGCAAGATTGCTTTACCTATCTTTGTATAAGTTCTTAAGTATTCATACCCTAACCACTTTGCCCCATAGGCGTGCATCATTTGGAACACCATATCATCATTGGGTACTACTTGGTCATTTTCATATCTTCCAAGTGTTGTTCTGTCCTTAATGAGTAATAACCCTGTTGCCACTTCCTGTGTTAACCCAGCCTCTTTACGTGCCAGCCTAAAAATATTGCCATACTCCTTGTTCATCTACTTGCCTCCTTATATGTAATTGATCCAGTCACATTCTAAATAAAAATGTGTCTCTGTCAGCTCTTCTTTTATCAGTTACTTCCAGTTATACTAGTCCTAACTTCTTTTGATACGCATTTAAATATGTACTAATCATTAGGCACTTCTATATCCATATCCTCACTAAGAGGTGTTGTTAAGAAGCCAATTCTAAAGAGACCTCTTTCCCTGGCTTCTTTAACAGCTTGTCTTGCTTGTTCCTCTGTGTAAATACCCATTTTTGCTAGTTCTTGACGCCTAGCCTCACGTTTCACTAAGTCTACTTGTTTAGGTTTCACTGCTACCTCCTGTTGCAAGTGTCCTTCGAATAATTTGTTCGATTAACTTGCAAAAAAAATTTCATCTACTGTTCTATTTAATATAATTGCTATTTTCTTTGAAAGAGCAAATCCTGGAGTCCTTTTACCGCGTTCAATCATAGAAATATAATCTTTATGAACCCCTACTTTTTCTGCTAATTGTTCCTGTGTTAATTTAGATTCTACTCTAAATTGCTTTAATCTACATTCTTGCAATTCATCACCACCTTTTTAGTCGAATATTTTGTTCTGAGACTATAATAACAGAACATATTGTTCGTTGTCAATCTTTTTAAGAACATTTTGTTCTAAAATATTTTAGTAATCGAACAATATGTTATACTTTTTGTGAGGTGATAGAATATGTTATTCGGAGATATTTTAAAAAAACTACGTTTAGATAAAGGCATTACTCAAAAACAACTTGGAGATATAATTGGTATATCAGATAGAGTTATTGGTTATTATGAAGCTAATAATCGATTCCCAAAAGAAGAAAAAATAATCAAAGATTTAGCCAATTTCTTTGGTGTATCAACAGATTACCTCTTAGGTAGAACTGAAGATAAGAGTAATACTCAAATTTTAGATGCTGTTTCTAATAATCCTGAGTTAGTAGATTTTACGAAAGAACTCATGGAACGTGAAAGTATGCAACTTTTATTTAAGCAAGCTAAATCATTATCTGATTCAGATATAGGTAAGATAATAAAAATTATTAAAGCCATTGAAGATGAAGAAGATAAACAAAATGGAGTTGATTAACTCATTATGTCATTCGCTGATATATTGAAAAAGCAACGTAGCATTAAAAAAATTTCTCAACGAAATCTAGCTGAAATGATAGGTGTTTCCCAACAAACTATTGGTTCATGGGAAACGGAAAGAACAGAGCCTGACCAAGTATCTCTAAATAAACTTGCAGATTTTTTTAGTATATCAACTGATTACCTATTGGGTAGAACTGAAGATAAGAGTAATGCTCAAACTTTAGATAGTGATATAATCCAACTCCCTACTATTAGGATAAAAAGTCTAAGGATTGAAAAAGGATTATCCCAAGAGGAACTTGGTAGTCTTCTTAATATCCAAAAATCTGCAATTTCTAAGTATGAAAGAGGTGCTCTTGAACCAGGCAAAAGCATGTTGATTAAAATGAGTAGCATATTTAATTGTAGTGTTGATTATTTGCTAGGACTCAGTAGTGTTCGTAATGAAAATAACGATCAACGTTCTATAGATAACGATAAAGATCCCCTAAATTTTACAACTCAGTTTATTAAACGTAAAAGTATACAGCTTTTATTTAATCGTGTTAAGTCACTATCAGATTCAGATATAGAGAAAATAATTAAATTTATTGATATTATAGAAGATAAAGCGAACTAAATGAAATCGTACAAAAGAAGAAGCAAGGGGTTGCTAATAATGGATAAAATACAATTACTAGATGAGCCATTGATACGCTCATTATTAGATGAAACCATATCTTTTTATGAAGTAATGAATGCTTACAATATACAAACACAGGTCGCCTTTGTACTCCCTCCCAGTGTATATGGGTTTGTTTTCCTAAGCAAAAATTCAAATTATTATATTATACTAAATGGGAATATCAATTACGAAACACAGGTCAGAACCTTTGTGCATGAAGTTAAACATATTGTTGAGGATTGTCCAAAACATAACTACATAATAGGTATTGATATGCAACACACTGAATTAGAAGATGATTCAGACTTACAAAAAATATTTAATTTATAGATAGAGCCTATAGGGCTCTTTTATTTTAGAAAGGAGTTATAACATGAAAGCTGCATTATACGTCCGTGTATCTACACACTTTCAAATAGATAAAGATTCTTTGCCATTTCAGCGCCAAGAATTAATTAACTACAGCAAATACGTTCTTGGTAATGACAACTATGAAATCTTTGAAGATGCTGGGTACTCTGCTAAAAATACAGATAGACCTTCCTATCAAGCTATGATGTCTAGAATTAGATCTGGTGAGTTCACACATCTTATTGTATGGAAAATAGATAGGGTATCTCGTAACCTTTTAGATTTCTCTAGCATGTACGAAGAACTTAAAAAGTATAATGTTACATTTGTTAGTAAGAATGAGCAATTTGACACTTCTTCTGCTATGGGCGAAGCCATGCTTAAAATCATTTTGGTCTTTGCAGAGCTTGAAAGAAAGCTTACTGCTGAACGTGTAACTTCTATTATGCTCTCTCGTGCAGAAAAAGGCCTCTGGAATGGTGCCACTGTACCTTTAGGCTACAAATGGTCAGATGAAATTAAATTCCCTGTAATAGATGAAAATGAAGCTTCTACAGTGCGATTGATTTATGACCTCTATCTTCAGCTACGTTCTACTACTAAAATTGCTCAGCATCTGAATACCAATCATATTCCTACTAAGCGTAATGGAACATGGGTAGCAAAAACAGTTAACGATGTCTTACGTAATCCTTTTTATATTGGAACTTATCGCTATAATATGAAAGATCAAAAACGCAAACTCAAAAAAGAAGATGAATGGATTATCATTGAAGATAATCATGAGGGTATTATTGATAAACCTATCTTCGAACAGGTTCAACATATCTTAGAGGATAATTATAATGGGAATAGCCAATACCAAAGAGAAAACATACATACTCATATCTTCTCTAGTCTTGTTTACTGTAGTAAATGTGGCACTCGATTTTGGGCTGGATTAGATAGCCCTCGAAAAAAAGATGGCTATAGACCTAGCCGATATGTATGCTATAAAAATAATAATGGCTGCCAAAATATTATAAGTGATGTAACACTCTTACCTTTTATCCTTAACTTCATTGCTAATTTTATTAGACTTAATCACTCTACTTTAAACAATCTATCTCTAAAGAGCATTGAAAAAACACTCTTAAGAGGTAAAGCATTTGTGGATGTTATAGGAATTGATCACTTTGCACTTGAGAGCACCTTTAAACGTATGGCTACTGGTTTACATGATGAGCTAGAACTAAATAGTGACACTGCTACAGAATCAAAAGTTATCCAAACAGATGAAATGGAATCACTTGAAAAAGAAAAGAAAAAATATGAGAAAGCATTAGAACGTTTAGAATCCTTATACCTCTTCTCTGAGGATAGCATGAGCCAAAAGGATTTTATCTTTAAGCAAAGAGATTTAAAACAACATCTTGAACAAATCAATGCCAAATTAGCAGCTCTTAATATCCCTCAGGCAAAAGATAACCTTGCAGATCTATCCTGGTTAGATGATATTCAGTACTTTATCCTTATGGATAAGATACAAAATACTATAGGCATTGATTATCGTGAAATATTAAACCTTATTGATATAGAAGTGTTAAAAGAATTTATTAGTAAGATCGTGGAAGAAATCCACGTACAAGATAAAAAAGTAATGTCTCTAAAACTTTCTAATGGCATTACCTACAAATTTGCTTATAAAGAACATACACAAATTCGGACCAGAGAACATTTACTCTATAGAAAATATGAAGATACACTATTAGAACTTTTGAATACAAAAATTCAAGTGACAAGAAAAGATGTAGAAGAAACTATTCCACTGGGACGTGTAACCATTGGCAAGCTTATTAATGAATTTATTGAACGTGGCATTATTGTACGCTGTGGTGCTTCTACTGCTACTTACTATACTTTAGTAGAAAATAAGGATTTTCCTAGAGAAATACTATAAAATAAAAAGTCGTCTATCCATTATATATCAATGAATAGACGACATCATATGTACTTTCACTTTATGTCACCCTAATGTATACGTCGCTATATATTTATTTTCAGTATTTTGATTCATTTTTTTCTCCTCTTAAAAACTTATTCTACGATTCACTCATTACATATTGACACTCTACCATATTCCATATATGATACAATTAACATTGTAAGGAGGAATAAGCATGACATCTGTAACCATTAGTTTAAACTCAATAGAAAAAGTAAAACAATTTGTTAATCTAATCAGTAAATATGATGGGGACTTTGATTTAACCTCTGGTAGGTACGTCATTGATGCAAAATCTATAATGGGTATTTTCAGTCTTGACTTAAGCAAACCTCTTAAGCTTGATATTTATAGCGATCAAACAGCGAGTGTGCTTATGATGCACCTAAAAGAATTTGTGGTTTAATCTAAAAAAGATAACTATACATTAAAAGTCTACTTTTTCAAGTAGACTTTTAATTTTTTGCTCAAAATCTTTAGAAATCTGCTTATACAGTAACAACTTCTGTATCGTCAATTGCTTTTTGAATCATTTCTTCGATACAATCTGCAAGCTGAAGTTCTGAGTGTTGAATAATCTCAAGTTTTGGTTTTGTCTCAGGATGCTTTGGTACAAAGATTGTACAACAGTCTTCATATGGTAAAATAGAAGTTTCATAAGTATCAATCCTTTTAGCAATTTGAACAATCTCTTCTTTGTCAAAACCAATAAGTGGTCTAAATACTGGCATACTACTAGAATCATCTGTTACAACCAAACTATGCATTGTTTGACTTGCTACTTGCCCAATACTTTCACCTGTAATAAGCGCTTGACTGCCACCTTCACGTCCAATGCGTTGTGCAATTTCCATCATAATACGACGCATAATAATTGTAAGTTGTTCATGTGGACATTTTTCATAGATTGCCATTTGGATATCTGTAAACGGTACAACATGTACTTTCATTTGACCAGTATAAAGCGCTACTTTTTTTGCTAAGTCAATAACTTTTTGTGTTGCACGTTCACTTGTGTATGGTGGGCTATGGAAGTAAACTGCATCAATTTCTACACCACGTTTTGCAATCATCCAACCTGCTACCGGACTATCGATACCACCTGAAAGAAGAAGTGTGGCGCGACCATTTGTACCATAAGGCATACCACCTGCACCTTTGTAAGTTCCCGCATAAACATAAGTTTCATTTCTAATTTCAACATTTAAAAGTACATCTGGATTGTGTACATCTACGGTTAATTGATCAGGAAATGTATCTAATAAATAGCCACCAAGTTCAGCATTTACCTCCATAGATGATACTGGGAAACGTTTATCTGCTCGTTTTGTATTTACTTTAAAAGTTAAACGTTCTTTTGTTTCAAACTCTTTTTTCATATGCGCTACTGCTAAAGTTTGAATAGCTTCCATAGAACGTTCATTCATTTTAATCCCATATGAAATACCAATAATACCAAAGATACGGCTTAATCTTTCCATAATTACTTCTGGTTCAATACTATTATCCGCAGGTTCTACTGTAATACGCCCTTGTTCTTTTCTAACCTCAAATTTCCCAATCGGTTTAAGATTTTTTCTAATTGTTGCTACTAATCTATTTTCAAAAATAAATCGGTTCTTACCTTTAATGGCAAGTTCCCCGTATTTGACTAAGAAAACATTTGTCATCTTTTCTTTCCTCCTAAAGTAAATTTTCTAAGTAAAGCTACTTGTTTCTTAAGTATATCTATACAATAATCTAGGTCTTCTTTTGTAATATCCTTACTAAAGGAAAAACGAATGGCACTATCTAATGCTTGATCCTTAAGACCTAAAGCTGCTAGCGTACCGCTTTTAGCTACTTTATTTGAAGCACATGCTGAACCTGATGATACATAGATTTGATGTTGCTCAAGTGCATGTAAAAGCACTTCTGCACGTACATCCTTAAAACCAATATTTAAGATATGTGGTGCACTTTTATCAATTGTATCTCCATTTAAATAAGTTTCTTCGATTTCACCTAGAATATGTTCTGCTAAATAAGTTTTTGCCTCTAAATAACTTGCAAGAAGGGTTTGTTGATTTTCCATTGCATAGCGTGCGGCCACATACATCCCATAAATAGCTGGAACATTTTCAGTTCCTGAACGTAAGTTCTTTTGTTGGCCACCTCCATGTAATTGATTGAGTACACGTACCTTCTTACTTTTATAGAAAAGGCCTACACCTCTAGGGCCATAAAACTTATGACCACTTATAGAAAGTAAATCAATTTGAGCTTTGCGTACAGAAATTGGAACTTTGGTAAATGATTGTACAGCATCTACATGAAAGAATGTCTTTGGATTTTTTGTTTTAATGAGCTTTCCAATACGTTCAATATCTTGTATCGTACCAATCTCATTGTTCACATGCATAATGCTTACTAAAGTCGTGTCTTCATTAATCGCTTCTTCTAAAAACTTCTCATCAATGTAGCCTTTTTCATCTACTGGAATTACTAATACTTCAAATCCTTGTGTTTCTAAATGTTTAAAAACATCTCCAACAGAAGGATGTTCGATTGCTGTTGTTAGAATTCTTTTACCTACTTTATGATAAGCCCAAGCTGTTCCTAATATGGCTAAATTATTACTTTCTGTACCACCAGACGTATAGTATATTTCATCTTCTGTACAACCTAATACATTTGCAAAATAAGTTGTACATTCTTTTATCTTATTTTCCGCTTCAATGCCCTTTTTATGCAAAGAAGATGGATTTCCATAATAATCACGCATAACAGTAGACACAGCTTCTATGGTTAAGTCTAACGGCTTAGTTGTTGCTGCATTATCTAAGTATACTTCTTTCATCCTTTTTCCCTCTTATTCCGTTAAAATCATTTTTATTCCATAAAAAATGGGGGAAGTATTCCCCCATTTAAAGATTTTTTACATTTTCAATCGCTTGAAGAACTCGTGCTTTTTCAAAAGGCTTCACAATAAAGTCTTTAGCACCTCTTTTAATGGCTTCAACTACTCTAGACTGTTGTCCCATGGCAGAGCACATAATAATCTTAGTATTTGGACTTACTTGTAATATAGCTTCAATTGCTTGAAGCCCATCCATCTCAGGCATCGTAATATCTAAAGTCATCATGTCTGGTTGAAGTTTTTTAGCTAATTCAATGGCCTCTAAACCATTTCCCGCTTCTCCCACAACCGTATAAGATGCCTCAACTAACATCTTTTTTAGTACTGTGCGCATAAATACAGCATCATCTACTACCAAAAACGTGAGTTCACTCATTATCCCATCTCTCCCATTTCGTACATTATATTGGTAAGTGTTACTAAACTTGCCGTTTCACTACGTAAAATACGATTACCTAAGCTAACTGAGTGAACATGATTGCGAATTGCTTCTTCAATTTCCTCTTCTGTAAATCCACCTTCTGGACCAATATAAAGCCCAAAATTCGTAGATGATGTATTTTGTAAAACTTGTCTGATACCCTTTTCATGTTCCTTTTCATAAGGAATGATGGTAAATAATTCGTTGCTAGCAGCAAATGCAAGTGCTTCTTTAAAGTTCATAGGAGCAATGACTTCTGGTACAATTCCCCTACCACTTTGTTTAGCTGCTGATTCTGCTATCTTATTCCATCTTTCGATCTTAGAGGCCATTTTTTTAGGACTATCTAACTTTACGACACATCGTGTTGTACAAAGAGGTACAATCCTAGTCACTCCTATTTCAACAGCCTTTTGAATCACCCATTCCATCTTTTCCCCTTTAATAAGAGATTGAAAAAGGGTGACTTCAGTAGAAGGTTCACTAGATGAATCCACTACACTATTGATACAAGCTATAATTTTACTACTTTCTATTGCACTTATTATACACTTATAGTCGTGACCTTGTCTATCATTTATTATAATTTCATCGCCCGTTTGTAATCTGAGCACATTTTTCATATGATTAACATTTTCGTCATCAATAATAATTTCTTTTTCGAATATATTTGCAGGTTTTACAAAGAACTTTGGCATTTTACTTGCTCCTTTTACTTACAATCGCTAACCATTCTCTTTGTTGTTGGATTTCGACAATCTCAAAATGGTTCTTCTCAATTGCAGCAATAACATCTTCTTTTCTCATTTCAATGATTCCAGAAGCAATCCAAAGTCCATCATCTTCCATTACTTCATTTACTTCTTCTGCAAGCATAATAATTACATCTGCAATAATATTTGATACAACAATATTACCTTTTTGCTTAACAACATCTATTAAATTACCTGCATGTACTTCCATTTTATCTTCTACGTGGTTATATTCCACGTTTTCTTTTGCAACTTTTACAGCTACTGGGTCGATGTCTACACCAATAACACGTTCTGCACCCATTTTTGCTGCAATGATGCCTAAAATCCCACTACCTGTTCCAATATCAACGATTGTTTGATTTGGTTGCATATATTTTTCCACAAGCTCTGCACACATAGCTGTTGTTTCATGTGTTCCTGTTCCAAATGCCATACCTGGATCCATTTCGATTACTAAATCTTGTGCTTGTGCATCGTATGCTTCCCATTTTGGTTTAATAACAATATGATCACCCAGTTTAACTGGTTTATAGTATTTTTTCCATTCATTTGCCCATTTTTCTTCTGGGATATCTAATAACGTCATTTTACCTGTTCCGACATTTAAAAACTCACTAATATGTTTTAAATGTCCTTTAATCGCTTCTACTTTTTCTTCTATATTAATTTCAGTTGAAAAATAAGCTTTTACTACCACAGTGTCCATATCCTCACTGATAAGGCTGTCATCAATTAAATCAAAAAGTACTTGGCTACGATCTTGTGTTAATACATCTTGTGGATCACAAATCTCCACTCCACCTGACATTTCCTCTACTAAAAAATAACTGATGGCCTCTACTGCTTCTCTTGTTGTTTCAATAGCTATTTGAATATAATCCACTGGGTAATCCTCCTACTTGTTCTTCTTTAGTTTTTACCAAAGAACTTCTCTAGTTTTTTCTTAAAATTCATTTGTTCAGGCTGATGGTCAACAGTACCATCTGCAAATTCTTTCAATAACTCTTTTTGTTTAGTTGTAAGATTTTTAGGTACTTCTACATAGACTTCAACATATTGGTCACCACGTTGTTTCTTATTACGTAAGCTTGGAATACCTTTACCTTGTAATCTAAATGTTGTACCTGTTTGTGTACCTTCACTAATATTAAACTTCACGTTTCCATCTAATGTTGGGATAGAAAGTTCTGCCCCTAATGCAGCTTGAGCAAAGCTGATTGGCATACGCATATAAACATCCATTCCACGACGTTCAAAAAGCTCATGTGATTTAATATATACAGTTAAAAGTAAGTCACCGTTTGGTGCACCCACATCTCCTGCTTCGCCTTTACCTTGAATACGTAAAGTTTGACCATGGTCAATACCTGCTGGAATACTTACTGTAATATTTTTACTTACTCTTACTTTACCCTGTCCATGACAATTTGGGCAAGGGTCACTTACAACTTTTCCTTCTCCATGACAGGCATCACATGTTTGAACACTTTGCATCGCACCTAAAATCGTACGTTGTGTTACACGCACTTGACCTGTACCATTACATTTTGTACATGTTGTAGCACTTGTTCCTGGTTTAGCTTTTGTCCCATGACATGTTTCACAAGTTTCTGATGTTTGAATTTTAATTTCTTTTTCTACGCCAAAAGCAGCTTCTGCAAAATCAACTTGAATGGTTTGTTTGATATCGTTACCTGGTCTTGGACCACGAGGACGACGTCTACCGCCTCCACCAAACATATCACCAAATACACTGCCAAAGATATCATCCATATCAAAGTCGAAACCGCCGCCAAAGCCACCTGCTCCACCAGCGCCACCTTGTTCAAATGCACTATGTCCAAATCTATCATAGGCACTTCTTTTTTCTTGGTCACTTAATATTTCATAAGCTTCACTTGCTTCTTTAAATTTAGCCTCAGCTTCTTTATCTCCTTCATTTGTATCCGGATGATATTGCTTTGCTAATTTTCTATAGGCTTTTTTAATTTCTGCGTCCGATGCACCTTTTTGTACACCAAGCACTTCATAATAATCTCTTTTTGCCACGGTTATCACCATCCCATCTCATTAACATATTCCATTATACTGACTGTTGTGCCTCTATACAAGCATAACGTAGAAACAGTCAAAGAGAAATCTCTTTGACCGTTCTACTTGGTTGTTCACTTTTTATTATTCTTCTTTGAAGTCTGCATCGATTACATCATCGTTTGCATTGTTTGTAGCACCTGCTCCATCCATTCCTGGTTCACCTTGTGGTGCTGCTTGTGCGTACATTTTCTCAGAAATTGCGTAGAACGCTTGTGTTAAAGCTTCTTTAGCTTCTTTAAGTTCATTTACTTCAGCATCTGTGATTGTTTCGATATTTACACGGTTGTTGATTTCTTTTAATGCATTAAGTTTAGCCTCAACATCTGCTTTATCTGCTGCTTCTAATTTATCTTCCATGTCTTTCATCATTTTTTCTGTTTGGAATACCATGCTATCTGCTTCGTTTTTCACATCGATTGCTTCTTTACGTTTTTTATCTTCAGCTGCATATTGTTCAGCTTCAGCAACTGCTTTGTTGATTTCATCATCACTTAAGTTTGTACTTGCAGTGATTGTGATGTGTTGTTCTTTACCAGTACCAAGGTCTTTAGCAGAAACTTTAACAATACCATTAGCATCGATATCAAATCCAACTTCGATTTGTGGAATACCACGTGGAGCTGGCATAATACCATCTAATTTGAAGTTACCTAAAGTTTTGTTTTGGTTGGCCATTGGTCTTTCACCTTGAACAACATGGATATCAACTGCTGGTTGGTTATCTGCTGCTGTTGAGAATACTTGGCTTTTCTTTGTTGGGATTGTTGTATTTCTTGGAATAAGAACTGTCGCTACCCCACCTAATGTTTCAATACCTAATGAAAGTGGTGTTACGTCAAGAAGAAGGATATCGCCTACCCCTGCTTCACCTGAAAGTTTACCACCTTGAATACCTGCTCCAACTGCAACACATTCATCTGGGTTAATACCTTTGAATGGTTCTTTTCCTGTAATACGTTTAACAGCTTCTTGAACAGCTGGAATACGTGTTGAACCACCTACTAATAATACTTTATCAAGTTCAGATGCATTAAGACCTGCATCGTTAAGTGCTGTTCTTACTGGTCCCATTGTACGTTCTACAAGATCACTTGTAAGTTCATCAAATTTAGCACGTGTAAGTGTTACATCTAAGTTTTTACCTGCTGCACAGATGAATGGAATTAAGATATTCGCTGTTGATTTTGAAGAAAGTTCTTTTTTAGCTGTTTCAGCTGCTTCTTTTAAACGTTGCATAGCCATTTTATCAGCTGATAAGTCTTCGCCTTCTTGTTTTTTGAATTCTTCTACTAAGTAGTTGATAATACGTTGGTCGAAGTCATCTCCACCTAAGTGGTTATCTCCACTTGTTGCTAATACTTCGATAACACCGTCACCGATTTCGATGATAGATACGTCGAATGTACCACCACCAAGGTCATATACCATAATTTTTTGTTCTTGTTCATTTTCAAGACCATATGCTAAAGCTGCTGCTGTTGGTTCATTGATGATACGTTTTACATCAAGACCTGCAATACGACCAGCATCTTTTGTTGCTTGTCTTTGGCTATCTGAGAAGTATGCAGGAACTGTAATAACAGCTTCTGTTACTGCTTCACCTAAATAGCTTTCTGCATCTGATTTAAGTTTTTGAAGTGTAATTGCTGAAATTTCTTGTGGTGAGTAATCTTTACCATCGATTGTTACTCTATGGTTAGTACCCATATGGCGTTTAATAGATGCTACTGTACGATCATGATTTGTAATTGCTTGACGTTTTGCTACGTCCCCTACAAGTCTTTCACCTGTTTTTGTGAAACCTACAACTGAAGGTGTTGTTCTATTTCCATCTGCATTTACAATAACAACTGGTTTTCCACCTTCCATTACTGCCACACAAGAGTTTGTTGTTCCTAAGTCAATACCAATAATTTTACCCATTTTACTTTCCTCCTAATTTCTATTTACGATTAATTAGCTACTTTTACCATACTGTAGCGAATAACTTTTTCTTTATATAAATAACCTTTTTGAAGTTCTTCAGCAACGATATTTTCACCTAAACTATCATCTTCTATGTGTAAAACTGCATTATGATAATCTGGATTAAATGTTTCACCTGCTGCTTCAATTGGTGTTACATGTAACTTTTCAAGTGAACTTATAAGTTGTTTATAAATCATAGATACGCCCTCATAGAAAGATTTATCTTCACTTTCTTGTTTAAGCGCACGTTCTAAATTATCAACTGTACCTAAAAGTTCTGTAAGTGTAGAGCTTACTGCTAAGTCATAAATATTTTGTTTTTCTTTTTCTGTACGTTTGCGGTAGTTATCAAACTCTGCCATTAGTCTTTGGAGTCTTTCTAAGTTTTCATCCGCTTTTGGTTTTTCTTCTGTTTCTTCTACAACTTCCCCTTCACAAGTGCCAGTAGTTTCTTCAACTACATTTTCTTCGTTTGTTGTTTCTACTGTTTCATCTTGCATAGTGGATGTTTGCATTTCTTTATCTTCCATGAATCAGCATCCTTTCTCTCTCTACTCTTTTGCTTCAATGAGCATATTTTGAATATGGTAAGAAATATGATCAAGTAATGATACAACCTGCCCATAGTTCATACGCTTTGGACCAATAATACCTATTGTTCCTAAGTTATACTCACCTATATCATAGCTTGTTGTAATAACACTACATTCACTCATAGGTTCTAGGCCATTTTCCTCACCAATACTAATACTGACTTCTTTTGTTGGTTTAGCTTTTAACATCTTTACAAGATATGGTTTTTGTTCAAGCACTTCTAGAAGTTTTTTAGCCTTTTCAATGTCATTAAACTCTTGGAAGCTTAAAATATTCGTCATACCTCTTGTAAAAATGTTTGGTACATCTTCCATTTCTAATGTATCAATAATGGCATTCATTAAATCAACTGAGATATCTTTATAGCCAAACATACGCTCTTCTAGGATGCGTAGTTTATCAACACTTAGTTCATCTAGTGAAGTACCAATTAAGCTCTCATTAATAATATTTGTTAAGATACCGCAAAGTGAATAATCTATTAACTTCTTAGTACGAATAACATAATGTCTAACAATGTTTGTGTCGGTTACAACAACGAGTGCAACACTTCTGTCATCTACGGGTACCAACTGCAGATGTTTAATCTTTGTTTGGTTAATCGTTGGTGGGGAAGCAATAGTTGCATAGTGTGTAACTGCCGAAATAAGCTTCGCAGTTTCCTCTAATAATTTGTCTATCTTGTCAAACTTATTATTGATCACCTCTGCAATAAATTGTTGTACATCAGGTGCAATATCAGGACACTGCATTAAATTATCTACATAAAGTCTGTAGCCCTTGTCTGAAGGTATACGCCCAGCGGAAGTATGTGGTTGCATGATTAAGCCTAAATCTTCAAGATCGGCCATATCATTACGAATCGTTGCAGAACTTACACCTAAGTCATATTTCTTAGATATGGTTCTAGAACCTACTGGATCCCCTGTTTGTATATAATCATGAACAATGGCTTCAAGAATCTTTCGCTTTCTTTCATTTATATCCATGATATCACTTCCTTTTGCATTGTTAGCACTCACTAAACTTGAGTGCTAACTATAGATTTAAGATATCACTCTTTAGGTGATATGTCAATAAGATTCTTTAAACATATTTTGAACAATTTGATAACGTTTTTTGTATATAATATGCACTACTCTACTTCTTCATCTAATAGGAATGAGGCGAAGATTTGATTGGATATATCTTTACCTTGTTCTGTTAAATAAAGTCTATCGTTATTATGAACCAATAGTGCTTTCTTCATCCATTCATCCAGCTGTTTCCCATAGATATCAAAAATTGAATACTTAAAGCGTTGCTGGAATTCTTGTGTACTTATTCCTACACATAGTCTTAATCCTAAAAACATAAATTCTTCCATAGCCATTTTTTTTGTAATCTTTTCTCTTGCAACAATAATTTTATTTGTGTCACCTTGTGCAGCTAGATAATCTTTAAAGTCTGTTGTATTACTAAATCTCTCGTGCATCATATAACTATGGGCACCTAGTCCAATACCTAAATAGGGTTCACAATTCCAATAAACTTTATTATGCTCACATTCATAACCAGCTTTTGACCAGTTTGAAAGTTCGTATTGATGATACCCCTTCTCTTTTAAATAACCTTTTACATATTCATAGAAGCTTCTGTCTAATTCTTCTTCTACTTCTTTTAAAGTACCTTGTTCATAACGATCACCAAATACAGTTCCGTCTTCTATGATAAGTGAATAGGCTGATAAATGTGGTAATCCAAGATTAACCACTTTTTGTAGGGTTTCTTTCCAATTTTCTAATGTTTGATCTGGTAAGCTAAACATAATATCTGTATTCAGATTAGTAATCCCTACCTTTTTCAACCTTTCAATACTTTGCTCCCACTCTTCATAAGTATGAATACGCCCTATACTCTTTAATAAGTTATTTTGTGCAGCTTGTAGTCCTAAGCTTACACGATTCACACCATGCTTTTTAAATACATGAGCATGCTCTTCTAATATAGTTCCTGGATTAGCCTCTATTGTCCACTCAACATCTTCTTCTAATATAAAATGCTTACGTAGGGCTTCACACAATTTGTCTAATAAAAAAGGTGAAAGTACCGTTGGGGTACCTCCACCTATAAATAGACTTTTTATTGTGTGTACACCCGCAAAATCTTTACCGTAATTTGCAATCTCTGCTATCAACGCTGTAATATACTCTTCTTCTTTCTCACGTTTTGGGAAAGATAAAAAGTCACAGTAATAGCATTTAGAATGGCAAAAAGGTATGTGTACATACAATCCTATTTTCATAGTCGTCCTCTATTCGTCTAATTTTAAAACGCTCATGAACGCTGCTTGTGGTACTTCTACGTTACCAACTTGGCGCATACGTTTCTTACCTTCTTTTTGTTTCTCTAGTAGTTTACGTTTACGTGAAATATCTCCACCATAACATTTAGCAAGTACGTCTTTACGCATCGCACTAATTGTTTCTCTGGCAATAACTTTATTTCCAATTGCAGCTTGGATAGGAATTTCAAATAAATGTTTTGGAATTTCTTTTTTAAGTTTTTCTACAATCTTTCTCCCTTTTTCAACGGCATTAGATTCATGCACAATAAGAGAAAGGGCATCCACCATTTCTTTATTTACAAGAATATCAAGTTTTACAAGCTTAGATTCTGTATAACCTGAGAGTTCATAATCAAATGATGCATAACCGCGTGTTCTTGATTTAAGTGCATCAAAGAAGTCATAAATAATTTCATTAAGCGGGAGCTCATAAGTGAGTACTGCGCGCGTTGCTTCTAAATATTCCATACCATGGTAAATACCACGTCTTTCTTGGCAAAGGTCCATAACAGCCCCTACATAATCTGAAGGTACAATAACTTGTGCTTTTACCATCGGTTCTTCCATATGCTTAATGTTAGATGGGTCTGGTAAGTTAGATGGATTAGAAAGCTCAAGCTTTTCACCATTTGTTTTGTAAACGTGATAAATAACGTTAGGCGCTGTTGTAACAAGATCTAAGTTATATTCACGTTCAAGACGCTCTTGAATAATCTCCATATGGAGTAATCCTAAGAAACCACATCTAAATCCAAATCCTAAAGCAATTGAAGTTTCAGGTTCAAATACAAGTGCTGCATCATTAAGTTGAAGCTTTTCTAAACTATCACGAAGGTCACCGTATTTTGCACCATCTGCTGGATAAAGACCACAGTATACCATTGGATTAACTTTTTTGTATCCTGGTAATGCTTCAGTTGCTGGATGAAGCGCATCTGTTACTGTATCTCCTACGCTTGTATCTGTTACATTTTTAATACTTGCTGTAATATATCCTACTTCACCTGGTTTTAAATCATCCATAGGACGGAAAACACCTGCTCCAAATGTACCTACTTCTACAACATCAAACTCCGCTTTTGTTGCCATCATACGAATTTTCATGCCTTTTTTCACAGTGCCTTCTTTAACTCTACAGAAGATAATAACCCCTTTGTATGGGTCATATAATGAATCAAAGATAAGTGCTTGTAATGGTGCTTCTGGATCACCTACTGGATGTGGTACCTTGGCAACGATTTGTTCAAGTACATCTTCAATGTTAATACCATTTTTAGCTGAAATAAGTGGTGCATCGTGTGCTTCTAATCCAATAATATCTTCAATTTGGTGTTTAACTGCGTCTGGATCTGCACTTGGTAAATCAATTTTATTAATAACAGGCATAATTTCAAGGTTATGATCAAGTGCTAAATAAACATTAGCCAATGTTTGAGCTTCTATCCCTTGGGCTGCATCCACAATAAGTACTGCACCTTCACATGCTGCTAAACTTCTTGAAACTTCATAATTAAAGTCAACGTGTCCTGGAGTATCTATAAGGTTGAAGATATATTCTTCACCATCGTTAGCTTTATAAACAAGTCTTACTGCTTGAGACTTAATTGTAATCCCACGTTCACGTTCAAGATCCATGTTATCTAGAACTTGTGCTTGCATTTCCCTTTCTGTAAGGGTTCCTGTCATTTGTATAATTCTGTCGGCAAGAGTACTCTTACCATGGTCAATATGTGCTATAATACAAAAATTTCTAATTTTTTCTTGTCTTGAAAGAGACATATTGCTCCTCCTTATTATTTTCTCTAGTATTGATTCGTTTTATTATAGCATACCCTATTTAGGTCTATCAATCTTTTTCAAGTACCTTTGCTAATATGGTTGCAATAGGTTCTGCTGTTCTTACCGCTTCTTCACTGGTATCATTTTGTGAACCAATTTCAACAAGAAGTGACATAGGTTTCATATGTAAGCTGTAACGATAAGCCTTTAAATAGACTTTCCGCATAAGCTCTGGATAGTATTTCATCCCTTCAATCTGCGCTTGTAAAGAGAATGCTAAGTTATCTTCAAGATTAGGATTAGTAAGGGTTTTCATAGGAATATTTTCACCGTCTTGGTTCTTGAGCATTGTAAGCCCATTAACAAACATAATTTTACAAGCCTCTTCACCATTTAGATCTCCTACAACTTTGCCTGTACCTGCCACACCATCACGATGCAAGTCAATACATACCTGTATAGATGGGTTTTCATCTAAAATGCCTTGTATAACTGTCTCCATTCTTTCATAACACCCATTTGTGTCCTCACTTGTATCATTGATATAAAAATGGTCTGTCACATGAAGTGTTTCAATACCATATTTATTTTCTAAAATATTTTCTATTTCACTACCGACTGCTAAAATACCAGGATCACTCTTATCTTCATCTGCGAAACGCTCTTTCGCATGGGTATGGAAAATAAGTACCTTTGGCCCTTCTACAGACTCATCTAATCTAAATTCCTTTTTAGCAAGTGCTTCAAAATCCCATTTTGATAACATGTTGGTATCAATAGTTAATTCATCATGATCTCCTGTATAAATTTTACTGAGTAAGTAGTTTGGATCACTTAATTTGTTTAAATCAATTTCAGCCTTAACAGGTGTTGGTAAATTTGGCTGATAAACATTATCTTTTTCTAAAGATATCATTTCCTCTTCTTCTGGTATTTTAAAATATCCAGTAAGCTCTGATACTTCCGTAAAATGATCTATAAATTCACTATAGGGAAGTGTTTGAGTAAGTAACCTTAAAGGTTCCCAGTCAAACTGAAAACTCGGCTTTTCATACCATTCACTTCCCTCAGTTGTACTATATGCAAAGGGCATCGTTAAACACGTAATCAAAAAGGGTGTTTGATGACCAGGCATTTTATTAAAATGCTGATAAATATTATAACTCACAACAAGTCCTATCCCTACTAATACCAAATAAATTTTCATTTGCTTGGTTAAGGGTTTTAACTTTTGCATGCTTCTCCCCCTTTACAGCCTGTCTCTCACTATTGTATTAAATACCCCCCTTGTTTATGACTAATTTGAGTATTTATTAATGTCATCTAATCCAATACCTGGATGTACCGCAATGTTGATACTATTAAAAATAATTTCACTTAAATAAACCATAATCTCATCGATATCTTTTGCTGTAACAAAAAGATTTCCCAGCTTTGGTTCTAAAATCTCCTTAATCATAACGTATTTTTCTTCTTCACTTACTTGTTGTAACATTTGATAAAAAGCATGATTGGGTGCATTCTCAAGCATAGATTCAATAAGATGTTCAAATGTATCATTAACAAGTGTTGCTGTATCAATCACTGTTGGTACACCAATGGCAATAACAGGACATCCCATTGTTTCTTCATTAAGTTGTTTACGTCTATTACCAATACCTGCTCCTGGAGAAATGCCTGTATCACTCATTTGAATGGTTGCATTAATACGCTCTGGACTTCTTGCTGCAAGCGCATCTATAGCAATAATACAATCTGGCTTTGTATTTTCTACAACACCTTGTATAATTTCGCTTGTCTCAATGCCTGTAAGTCCCATAACTCCTGGTGTTAAACTACTTACTACATTAATTGATTCATCTATTGCATCTGGTGCATGCTCTTTTAAGTGTCTTGTTACAAGTACTTTACCAGATACATCTGGGCCTAATCTGTCAGGAGTCGCATAGCGGTTCCCAAGCCCTACAACCAACACATTTAATTTTTCTTTTTTAGGTAATAATTTTTGAAGTTGTGTAGATACTACATTAATAATTTCACGATGCGCATCTGGATCATTCTCTTTCATCATAGGAGATTCTATTGTGATATAATGTCCTATAGGTTTTCCCATTGCTTTAACACCTTGTTCATTTATGATTTCAATAGAGGTTGTTGTAATTGGATATTCTTGGTTTTTTTCTGTTTGAATATCGATACCTTCTATTGTTTGAGTTTGACTCTGTGCTTGCAAAGTTGCCCCAATTTCCAAGGCTAAGTCGGTACGTGGTGTCCATGTGGTTTCTGTTTTTATCATTACCTATCATCCTTCCATAGTTACTGAAAACTATTTTTACCATAAATTTAAAGACTATACATTGACTTGTCCTTGGACATACTATATAATGTAATATGATTAACCGTTCATAATTCCCCAAACCGTGTCCATAGAATATGAATGGAGGTGCCATACCATGGCAAACATTGAATCAGCAAAAAAACGTATCAAAGTAATCGCAACTAAAACAGCACGTAATCGTGCACTTAATTCAGCAGTTAAAACTTACATGAAAAAAGTTGTAGCTGCAGTAAACGCTAACGACAAAACTTTAGCTGAAGCTAACTTAAAAGTAGCTGTAAAAGCTATCGACAAAGCTGCTGCAAAAGGTTTATACCATGCAAAAACAGCTGGTCGTAAAAAATCAACTTTAGCTCGTTTAGTTAACAAAATGGCGTAATTCTTGATACGCAAAAACTACTAGCCTACGGCTAGTAGTTTTTTTTATTTATTCTCTTATTGATGGTTTAAAGTGATACACTTAATAATTAAAAATTCTACACACTTCACTTGTTCCATCTTCCCTGTTTTAATAGCTTCATCACTCTCAAGGCATAGTTCTAAAATATCTTGAAGATTTTTAAAGGTAAAGCGCTGTGCCTGCATACATAAATCCTGTGCAACATAATAAGGAATTCCTAATGTTTGTCCAATACTTTTTGGATTGGCATTATTCCTTTGAAGATACTTTACCTGTAAAAGCTGACGATATTGTCTTCCTATTAAAACAAGTACACCTATTGGTGATTCTTTACTTTCAATAAGCTTATTATAAATCCCCAGTGCCATTTGTGTCTGATTTTGGCTTACTGCTTTTAAAAGCTCAAATACTCTTTGTTCTAGAGAAAAAATACATACATTATCTATTGCTTCTCTCGTAACCTTTCCATCACCTACATAGCTTGCAAGTTTATCTAATTCCACTAAAATGTGACTAACCTGCTTAGGTAAATTCATAGCTAAATATTTAATAAGCCCACTGTCAATATTAAGCCCACGCTCTTTACATGCATTCCCTATAATTTTAACTAGTGCCTCATCATTAGGTGTATTCCCTTCTATTGCTGTAAAATCCTTTTGTATATATTTATAAAGGCTATTACGTTTATCTACATCTTGCTCTACAAAGACAATAAGAGAATATTCAGGTTTAACCTTCAGCCAATCCAGTAATTTTTGTGTATCATCCTTTTTTCCTACTTTAAAATAACCACTATTTTTAACAACGATTAATTTTTGCTCTGCAAAGAATGGCATAGTTTCACCAATATCAATAATATTTGCAACTTCTATATCTTTGCCTTCAAAGTAGCTATAATTCATTAAATCACTCTCATCTACTGTCTTAGCTTTTATGGCTTTTAAGGCTTCGTTTTTTACCCATTCATCTTCTCCATAAATAAGCGTAATCCCCTGTTTCTCCACGTCATTTATCCTCCTGCAAATTGTTTTCTACTGTATACGTTAAGCCATCTGTTACGACTTTTATGGCACCTTGATCACTTGTGGTACATATTTTAATCTCCTGCTCCTCTAATCGTTCTAGTGTAAATATATGAGGATGCCCGTACCTGTTCTTAATACCAGAACTTATCATACCATACTCTGGATTAAGTTTCTCTATAAATTTTAAAGAAGTACTATTTTTTGAACCATGATGGGCAACTTTTAGTAAATCCACATCCGGAAGCTCTTTTAATAGCTGCATTTCTGTTTGTATACCAATATCACCTGTAAAGAGTTCTGTTACGTTGTTATACGTCAACAGGCAGACTAAAGAGTTTTCGTTCGGATCAGAAGTTAATCTTCCTTGATCAGGCCATAAGATATCAAATTGTAATCCTTCTACTTGAATTTTTCCCCCTTTATAAAGGTTAATAAGCGGAATAGCATTTTTCTCACAAAGATTGATGAGCTTCGTTCTATATTCGTCTTCCGTCTTTGTATCTGCCCATGCCACTTGCCCAATAGATACTCCTTCTTTTATTAATTCTAATAGTCCCCCTATATGATCTTCATGAGGATGTGAGAGTATGGCTAAATCTATCCTTTTTGCTCCTTTATACTTTAAATAACGCTGGAGTGTTGTCGCACTTTTTTCTGTTCCAGCATCTATTAAAATAGTCTGACCTTTGGGCGTTGTAATCACACAGCAATCACCTTGGCCTACATATAAATGCATCAGCTCAAGTTGACTAGGGATTTGTGCAATTCCCCATATTAATACTAAGCTGAATACGCTTGCTATAACAAAGTACTTTTCTGGTTTATAGTTTCCAAGTTGTCTCTTTTTAATTACTAATTGTTTGCCTAAGTATACTCCTACCCACAAAAAGCCTAAGCTACTATAATATAAAACTAAACACCACGATGTAGGTTGTCCACTTATATAGGTCGCATAAGGTAACTGAATAAGATAACTGCCCATCCACTCTATACATTCTAATAGAGCAACTATTCCCATCCCCATTATCTGACTAATAGCTGGTACTATAAAACTTATTCCTATAATTAAAAATAAAATGGGAATCATTAAAGAAAATAGCGGAATAACTAAAATATTAAGAAAGACACCTAATACAGGAACTTCGTAAAAATGATACGCTAAAATAGGGCTTAGTATAAGGGTTAGCACAATAGAGGGCAAAACCACTCTGCAGGCTCGTAATCGCTTCTTAGACCACTTCAGCACATGTTTTATATAGCTATAAATGACCTCTTGGTAGGCCACACCGACTATCGCACCAAAGGAAAGTTGAAAACCTATTTGAAATAATGCAAAAGGATTCATTCCTAAAATAATAAAGGCTGCCAGTGCTAAACTACTTAATAAGTCATCTTCTTCCCATATACTGCGTACCAAGAGCATTGCTGTAAGCATAATAGAAGCACGTACAGTGCTTAGTCCCATTCCTGTTATAATGCAATACAACCATATTCCTATCACCGAGAATTGATTACGTTTACTATATTCTAGCCCTAACCGCCCTAATAGCTTCCATATGACCATGCTAATAACTGTTAAATGAAGGCCAGATAAAGCTAAGACATGTGCAATACCTAATGTTTGATAAAGGGTTTTAACGTCTTCTTCGATATTTTTCTGATTACCTAATAGAAGTGCTTCTACTAATCCCTTGTCCTTATGATTAAAAATCTCCTCTATTTGTGCTTTTAAACTCGTACGTACTTGATGAATGATCGTTGTCCTTGGTATCACTTCTTTTAATTGGATAAGTTCGATTTGAGCGACAATCCCTTGTCCTTTTAAATACATCCCATAATCCATATCTGAAGGATTATAAGGCTTTGTAGATGGCTTTACTTTACCTATAAGCTCTACTTGATTGCCACAAACTATGGGGTAGACTTGATCATAGAGGACTTGCACTTTACTTTTTAGTCCTATCTGTTTTCCTTCTTGTTCGTAACTGACATCTTTTATTACCATTCTAGAATTAAAACGCCCCTCATCTAAACTTTCAATTGTACCTTGTAAAGTAAGAACACCTTGTAATTTTTCTTCTTCAACTAATACAGGATGGCTTAAGACTCTAATAAGTCCTATAAGTACCAGCCCCACTAATATACCCATCTTGTCAGTCTTTGTGAATGTGTATAAAATGCCTAGCCCAAGTACTACTAGCAAGATAACAACAAAAAAGGAACGATATGAACCTCTAGTCCACATCGTTCCCCCTATTACTCCTATACAATATGCTCCAATAGCCCAAACCAAAGGCCTATGGAGTTTGTAAAATAAGTTCTTCATTTCTCTCAAATACACCACCTGATTGATTAGGAATATTAAATTCTGTTTGTTTTTTTCCATCTTTTAAGAAATTTACTTTTTGTATTTTTGAAATTTCTGTTAAAGAGTCAACCATCGAATAAATGATAAGCTCTTCTCTTACTGTATTCCCCACCTGCGGTATTTGTAAATCATAAGATAAATCGATTTGGCATACACCATCTTGTGTTTTAATATCATTAACCTTTGTATCAGCTGGTAATATACTTGACAAACCTTCTGTCATTGGTCCTTTTATCAATTCTGCAATCACATACTCTTCAAGAGGTGTATTGTTATTCACTCTAATTTCTCTTTGTTCTTTGTGCAATAACCCATCCGTATTACTTGGGAAATAAAGTGTTACAATTTGGCTGCTTGTTGGTGGTGTAGGATTTAATACATTAATTAAAATATCTTTACGCTCCACTGCATCCATCTTATCTCCATTACTATTTACAAGTGGTATATCATTGGCTTGAAACTCCACTTTATCAATAAAATCTAATTCTGTTAAAGTATAGACAAGCATTGCACGATGTGTAATTTGAGTAGGCACATCTAAAGTATTATAGGCAGTGCTAAAATTAATATAAGCGGTGCGTTCTTTTAAAATAGCTTGGTCAATATTAAATAAAATAGGTCTTGTCCCTTGATTGTTTACCTGTGGTCCTTTAGCCAATGCATCTAATACCGCAAGCATAGTCTTTTCTTTAGAAGCATCTTTTGGTAAGTCAATAGCGCGTTCTTCCATAATAAGCGTACTTTGATGCTCATCATAAAAGTATAATTTTATTTTTTGAGAAGATGATGATTGCTTTATATTTAATTCACATCCTGTCAAAACAAGCATGCATAACGCTAAGAGACTAATTCCTAATAACCGTATAGTTTGTTTCATTTGATCTACCTCCATCCTATAAATGCCTAATCGGAATTTGAACGGTGAAGATAGAGCCTTTACCTTCTTCACTTTCTACCTGAATAGAACCATTATGCATAATCACAGTACGATAAGTAATAGATAATCCTAATCCTGTACCACCTGTCTCACGATTTCTAGTCTTATCAGTACGGTAAAAGCGTTCAAATATTTTAGACTGTTCATCTTTTGCAATACCAATTCCTGTGTCTTCTACAGAAATCTGAGCATCTTGAAGGTCACTTTGTAAAACAACACGTACTTCTCCACCTTCTGGTGTATATTTAATAGCATTTTCTATTAAATTAGAAATAGCCAGTGTTAATTTTACTTCATCAATATCTACAAAAATTTCTTTGTGACTTTGATAAATAAGCTTAATATCTTTTTTCTTAGCAAGTGGAATCAAACGTTTTAAAATAGCCTGTGTCATATCATTCAAATTAGTTGTTTGAATATTCATAGGTACTTCTGTTTGATCTAATCTTACAAGTGTCAATAAATCACTAATGATATTATTAAGGCGATCTACTTCTGAGTTGATATCCATAAAGAACTCTTTATACATTTCAACAGGAACATTCTCCTGAAAAAGTAGTGATTCTGTAAGCACCTTAATAGATGACAGTGGTGTTTTCAGTTCATGGGACACATTCGATACAAATTCTTGTCTAGAATGTTCCACACGTTGAAGTTGCTCTGCCATGTGGTTAAAGGCGTTTCCTAGTTCTGCAATCTCATCTTTTCCTTTCACATCTACCTTTTGATCAAGCTGCCCATTAGTAATTTTTTGAACAAATTTCATAAGAACCTTCAAAGGTCTTGATATAAACGAAGATGTAAAGAAGCTTAATAGACCTATTAATAAACTGGTAAATAACGACAATAAGTACACTTGATTTTGCATTTCATCCAGTGAACGATAAATATCATCTATTTTAGCTGTTACAATAACTGCCCCTAAAACTTCATCTTTATTATCCTTATCTGTAATAGGAACAGCTGCACTCATAACCTTTTGATCTTCACGACTATAAGGCTCTGCACTATCTATTTTACGTAAGGCATCAAAGACTTGCTTACTCATAATGGTATGTCCTTTATCGGCTGCTGCAGAATCTGCAATAATATAGCCTAATTTATCTACAACAACAATACGTCCATTGCCATTAAATCCTTTTTCTTTTCCAAGCCCTCTAATATAGGACTCAAAATAGGTATAACTTGTATAATCCTTTAAGTAGTTTCCCTCAGATATTTGTGTTGAAATACGATTTGCCTGTCTTAGCCATTCTGCTTTGCTTTGTTCGATATATGAAGTCTCAATACGATCCATTACAATAGGCGCAAAGAGCATAAATGGTATAAAGCTAACTAAGAAGAATAAGACAAATAATCGCCATCTCAAGCTGTGAAACCACTTCATCTTAATCTTTAAAATAATAACCTACCCCCCATTTAGTATGAATATATTCAGGTTGTCCTGGATTTGGCTCAATCTTCTCACGTAAACGTCTTACATGAACATCTACCGTACGTACATCACCTGGATAATCTCTTCCCCAAATGGTATCAAGCAGTTGATCCCTACTATATACTTTACCTGGATGTGTTGCAAACAGTTCAAGCATATCAAATTCTTTTGCAGTTAAATTAATTTCATGATTATTTAAGAAAACACGCTTACTACTTAATTCTAGTCTTAAGCTTCCTACTTCTAAAAGCTTTTTATTTTGCTCTTTTTCACCTTGTACAGCACGTCTCAAAATAGCTTTAATACGTGCTTTTAACTCAAGGATATTAAATGGTTTTGTTACATAGTCATCTGCCCCATATTCAAGGCCCATAATCTTATCCATATCCTCACCTTTAGCAGTAAGCATAACAATAGGAATATTAGAAAATTCACGTACAATTTGACATACTTGTAAACCATCATACTTAGGAAGCATAACGTCTAAAATCATCACATCATAATGACCATTTTTTACTAAATTCAGTGCTTCCTCACCATCATAGGCCACATCTACTTCCCATCCTTCTTGCTCTAGGCTAAACTTTATTCCTTTAACGATAAGTTTTTCATCATCGACAACTAACACTCTACTATTCATCCTATTTCCTCCTACTCTATTGTAATTAATTCTTGTAACCCCTCATAAACTTTATCGCCTATTCCAGGTACATTCTTTATCGATTCTTTAGATGTAAAAAATCCACTTTGCTCCCTATATAAAATAATTTGCTGAGCCTTTACCTCTCCAATTCCAGGCAACGTTATAAGTTCACTCTCATTCGCTCTATTAATATTTATAAGAGAAGATTTTTGAGTCCTTTCTTCATTTTCATATGAACTTAGCATTTTGTCAATTTCTTCTCCAATTTTAGGTATATATATTTTTTGATGAGCATAAATGGGTTCTGCTAAATTCAGTTGATTTAAATCTGCTTCATCTATTAATCCTCCTGCTATTTCTAAAACATCCTTTAAAATAGCAGTTTTTTCTATATAATAGACACCAGGATTTATGACAGCACCACACAAATAAATAGGGACACTGACTTCTTCATCCACAAGCTGTGTTCCGTCCTTTATAGACTCTTCTTGACTTACAACACTAGCAGAATCTACTTGATCTATAATCTGAATGGTTTCTTGATTACTTTGTTGATTCATAAGAAGCAAACCTGTTACACTTAGTAATATAAGCACAAATATAATTTTATACTTACTTAATAATTTTATCACATAATCACCTCTAGTACAAAGTTTTAACAAATTTTGCACATCTTAGACAGGTTTGCCTTTACTAAAAGCTTTATTTTTAATATACTAGTACTGTTGAAAGGAGAATTTTTTTACTTATGAAAAAACGTATATTGAAACAATCAGTTCATATAATTTTAATTTTATCATTATTGTTCAGTTGTTTACCACTGTACGCAACTGAAGGGGATCCTGGCACATCTGTACCTACCATTGGTGCTGAAGCCGCTATTTTAATAGATGCAAAAACGGGAGAAATCCTATTTGAAAAAAATAGTCAAGATCGTCACTTTCCTGCAAGTATTACAAAACTCATGACAGCTTTACTCGTCATTGAAAATTTAAAACCAACAGATATGATTACTTTTTCCGAAGATGCCATCTATGGTATAGAACGTGGCAGTAGTCATATGGGAATGCGTGTAGGTGAACAAATTTCTGTAGACCAAGCTTTACGTTGTTTGCTCCTTATGTCCGCAAATGAGGTTGCCAATGGCCTTGCTGAAAAAGTGAGTGGTTCTATGGATAACTTTGCTGTTGCAATGACAAAAAAAGCTGAAGCATTAGGTGCAAAAGGTACAAGCTTCAAAAATCCTCATGGTTTAGATGATGAGCAACATTATACAACTGCTTATGATATGGCTCTTATTGCTAAAGAACTCTTTCATAATGAGTACTTTTTAGAAATCATGAAAGATGTAACCTATCAGATACCTCCTACAAATAAGGTAAATGAAATACGTTATCTTTCACAACAACATAAATTAATGAATCAGTTTAGTGACAGCAAGCTTTATCGCTCAGATGTTATTGGGGGTAAAACAGGTTATACAGATATTGCACGCCATACCCTTGTTACAATGGCAAAACAAGGAGATATTGAACTGATTGCTGTTATTATGAAAAGTGATACAAAATCTGGTATGTATACAGATACAACGAAGTTGCTCGATTATGGATTTAATGCTTATCAAACTTTTGATCTTCTCAAAGAAAATGAAGTCATTACTAAGCTTCCTATTTACTCTGTTAAAAGTGGTAAACTTATTGAATTTGCAACTTGTGATATTGTAGCTTCTAGTAATGAATCTGTACTTGTAAGTAAAAATATTAAGACACGTGATATTGTTACAAATATAAATGTTCCTGAGTATTTAGAAATGGGCGTCGCTTCAGATGCTATAGTAGGTTCAATTGAATATTTACACAATAACAAGGTATTAGCTAAAAGTGATTTAAAAATCTCTAACATCAATTATATTTCTTCTCCTTATACGGCTAATCAACCCGAAAAACCTACATTAACTTTTCCTATTTCATCTTTCCTTATTTTGCTCATTCTCCTACTCGTTATTTTAATCTTATTAACTCTCTTTATCAAACGTAAGCGCAAACGTAAATTTAAACATAAGAAACTTAAATTTTCTAAAACCATAAAATAGGCATATAGCAAACCTATAGTTTGCTATATGCCTCTATTTTTTTAAAATAATAATGTTGTTCCATCTTGCCAAAGACGATCTAATCCATAAAACTCAGCATCTTCTTTATAGAGTACATGAATAATCACACGTCCATAGTCCATTAAAATCCAATTCGCAGTTTGGTAGCCTTCTTTTTGTATAACTTTAATACCTTCTTCACTTAAAGCATCTTCAATATCATCGGCTAAAGCCTTCGTCTGCTTTGTATTATTCCCTACCACAATAACAAAAATATCTGCTAGTGATGTAATATTATGCACATCTAACACCTGTAGACTCTCAAACTTCTTCTTTTTCAAAATGCTAGCTACCTTTTGTGCTAGTAAAATGGATTCATTATTCAATATAAAAAAACCCCTTTCGTCTATGCCTTTTCTCTATCTCTAAAATAAGCTTCCTTATACTATTATAGTATGCATACTTACCTAGTGATTATCCCTGTCTAAAATATCCGAAAATTTCATCTATATATCGTAAGTCTTATATTCTTCTAACAATACATCTGTAATTGGATGCATTTCCTGTCCTCTCGACTTAACATATTCTTTCGATTTACTTAATGCAGTATACATAGCCTTATTAAGGTCATGTTTGGCTAAGCGTCTAATTTGTTCTAATGCTGGATATGGCTTTCTTCCTCTTTCAACCATATCAGCTAAATAGATAATCTTCTCAATATCTGTCATATGTGTACGTCCTACTGTATGATAACGTACACTATTAAGAATAGTAGAATCCGTTACACCCCAATCCCTTTCTAACAAGCAAGCGCCTAACTTACCATGTATTAAATGAGGATGTTCCCTTTCAAATTGATCGATTTCTACACTGTATTCCTTACATAATTTTAGGCTTTCCTCTACAGGAATCTCTTTGGCTAAATCATGAAAAAGTGCTGCAATAAAAACTTTATCCGTATCTACATTATAGCAGTTTGCAAGTTCTATAGCCATTTCTACTACACCTTTTGTATGTTCATAACGTCCCTGAGATAAACGTTCTTTTACATAATGACTCATTTTGCTCACAAGTTCCTGATTAAAAGAAACTGGATGTCTATAAAGGTTATGCTTAGAAATATAATTTTCTACAGCACTTGTCACTAAATATTTAATAGGTGAATCTTCCTTTACGCGTTTTCTAATATCTGATGAGGATATGGCAAGAGCTGGCACTTCAAGAAATTTAATACTTGAATGAAACTGTGCACGTAAATTTTCAATATGATTTAAGAGCTGTTGCTTTTGATATCCAGGTCTTGTTACTGCTACAAAAGTACAAAGTTGTAAAAGTTCTTCTGAGTTTTTCCAATTCAAAATTTCATGTACAGCATCAGCACCTGTAATAAAGTATAGTTGTGTATCAGGTCCATACATCCTACTAAGCTCTTTAATTGTATCTACAGTATAAGTAGTACCTTCTCTGTCTATTTCTATTCTAGAAACGTTAAAGTGAGCATTTGCTGCTGTCGCTAACACCGTCATCAAATAACGATGCTCTGCTGATGTAATTCCCATGCTCGCTTTATGAGGTGGGTTACCTGTGGGTACAAAAAGTACTTCATCAATATCAAATTCATGTCTTACAGCTTCTGCTGTTACTAAATGTCCCATATGTATAGGATCAAAAGTTCCACCCATAATAGCAATCTTCATGTGTACATCTCCTTTAAAAATTGTCCAATTTGTAATGAAGCGCTACCGAAGTAGCGCATGCATTAAGATGGTAATGTAATTTTTGAATTTTTCTTAGCTGGTTTATAAAGTATAATTTTTTTACCAATAACTTGAACTGGAATAGAATGTGTACGTTCACTTAAAACTTGACACATTTCTTTTGGATCTTCTAAACAGTTATTGAGTACACTAATTTTAACAATCTCTCTTGCATCAAGTGCAAGTAGAATTGCTTCTGTTACTTCAGGTGTTAATCCATTTTTACCTATTTGGAAAATAGGATCAATTGTTTGTGCTAAAGACTTTAAATAAGCACGTTGTTTACTTGTAATGTTCATAGACATTCTCCTCTATTTATAGTATTCAAATTCTAAATCATAAATACGTACAGTATCACCTTCTGCAATACCTGCATCTTCAAGTGCTTTAATAATACCACGTTCACGTAAATATTTCTGGAAGAATGCGAAACCTTTTTCTGTATCTAATGAAGTATAACCCATCATCTTCTCAACGCCTACACCTTCAACAACGAAGTAACCTTCTTCATCATTTGTAATCGTATAAGCTTCATGGTCAATTTTTTGTTCTTCTTCAAACTCTGGTTCAAAAACAATAACCTCATCTGGTACTGTTGCAAGAAGCGCTGAAATATCCTCAAGTAAAACCTGTAAATTATCATTTGCAGCAGCCGAAATTGGAATAACTTTGATTCCTTGTGGTTCAAAGGCTTTTTTAAGTGCTTCTAAGTTCTCTTTGGCACCTTCAATATCCATTTTATTAGCTGCTATAATTTGAGGTTTAGTCTCTAAAATTTCTGGGTTATATTGATCTAATTCTTTTTGAATTGCATAAATATCCTCTACAGGATTTCTACCTTCACTACCTGCTGTATCTACAACATGTACAAGCACTTTTGTACGCTCAACATGTCTTAAGAAATCATGTCCAAGTCCTACGCCCTCTGCTGCCCCTTCAATAAGTCCTGGAATATCTGCCATTACAAATTGTTTACCGTATTGGTTAGAAACAACACCTAGGTTTGGAGATAAAGTTGTAAAGTGGTAGTTAGCAATTTTAGGTTGTGCATTACTTACCATTGAAAGCAAAGTTGATTTTCCAACGTTTGGATAACCTACTAATCCTACGTCTGCAATCATCTTAAGTTCTAGAATAACCCAATATTCTTTTGCTAGACGTCCTTTTTCTGCATATTTTGGAGCTTGTCTTGTAGGTGTAGCAAAATGTTGATTACCACGACCTCCATGACCGCCTCTAAAGATTACTTGTTTGTCATCTGGCTTATGAAGGTCAGCAATTACTTTGCCTGTTTCCGCTTCACGGATAATTGTTCCCTGTGGAACTTTTATAGTTAAGTCTAATCCATCTTTACCATGGCATTTCTTCTTACTACCGTTTTCTCCATCTTCTGCCTTATAGTGTCTTTTATGTCTAAAGTTCATTAAGGTATTCATTCCTGGGTCAACTTGGAAAATGATATGTCCTCCACGACCTCCATCTCCACCATCTGGACCTCCATTTGGTACGTACTTCTCGCGTCTAAAAGAAACATGGCCATCGCCACCTTTACCAGACTTAACGAAAATCTTCACTTTATCGACGAACATATTCTCACTCCTTTCATCTTATAGTGTATGTCATTTTGTTTTTTTCTATCGCAACTTGTCTCATTAATAAAAAGAAGGTTTCAACAGATGTTGAAACCTTCCAAGTATATCGATTACGCTTCTTGTGCTACTGGATATACAGAAACTTGTTTTTTGTCTCTGCCTTTACGTTCGAATTTAACTCTACCATCTACTAATGCAAATAAAGTATCATCTCCACCACGGCCAACATTGTTACCTGGATGAATTTTTGTACCTCTTTGACGATATAAGATGTTACCAGCTTTTACGATTTGTCCATCTGCTCTTTTAGCGCCTAAGCGTTTTGATTCAGAGTCACGACCATTTTTTGTAGATCCTACCCCTTTTTTATGAGCAAAAAACTGAAGGTCTAAACGCATCATTTAATCCACCTCCTAAGTTTTAGAATGATTTATTTTTTATTTCAATGTATTCTCCGTACATTTGTTTGACAGACTCAAGGCCTATCTGCATTGCTTCTAAAAGAAGCGTTGCTTCTTGATTTGGCATTCCTTGTTTGCGCTTGTTAAAAGTACAATCAATAACACCTTTTTTAGAATTAATCTCATCAAGAGAAAATTCTTCTTCCGTTAACGCCTCTAGAGCATTAATGGTATTAATAACTAAAATACTTACAGCACTGCAAACAATATCTTCACCATGGTCAGCATAGCCAGCATGTCCAGATAATTTGAAGCGATATAAAACATCTTTGTTATAATAAAGGTCTACTCGAATCATAATAATTATGCTTCAATAGCAGTAATTTTCACTTTTGTGAAAGGTTGACGATGACCTTGTTTTTTATGGTAAGATTTTTTTGATTTGTATTTGTAGATAATAACTTTTGGTCCTTTACCTTCTTCAACAACATCAGCTTTTACAGTTGCGCCAGCTACTACTGGGCTACCAACTACCATTTTGTCATCTTTAGATACAACTAATACTTTGTCAAAGCTTACTGTTTCACCAGCTGCTACGTTTAATTTTTCAACGTAAAGTGTTGTGCCAACTTCAACTTTGTATTGTTTGCCACCTGTTTCGATAATTGCGTACATGTGTACACCTCCTTAAACCGTAAACTCGCCGAATTCGGTACTATCAAATAGTTTAAAAACCTCTTCGTGCGGCTAAAACACTTCATTAATATATCATACTCCATAACACATGTCAACTCTATTTATTGTTTATGGAACCTTATGTCAAAACTTGTTTGGTTTTGCTTTTCATCTTCATAGAGATTAAGTTTAATATCGTAAATTTCTTCTAATTTTGCTGGTATAGAACTTTTTATTAACTCCGTATAAAACGTCTTTCCACAGTATACAAATACTTGTTTCATATCTGTTGTTGCTACTATTTGTTTGATTTCATTTTCTACTTTAAAAGCAAGATAGCTCATACTAGGTACAGTAAACTGACAAGTATATTCATTTTCTTTTCCAAATAATCTTTGATAA
This sequence comes from Niameybacter massiliensis, assembly GCF_001282685.1. GTDB lineage: Bacteria > Bacillota > Clostridia > Lachnospirales > Cellulosilyticaceae > Holtiella > Holtiella tumoricola. Next base: position 2,196,774 of record NZ_LN875035.1, read on the forward strand.
ATAGGTAAGTACTTCTTCGTTCTTGTTATTTGTAAAAGATCAAGTTCAGTTGGTGGAAAAACCTTTGACCTTGTACCATCTATACTTGCAATAAACTGACGTGCCCATTCATAGACACTCTGCCTATCTTCCTTAGATATAAAGTCGACTAAGTCAATAATAATAATTCCTGATAAATTACGTCTAACAATTTGATAAATACTTTCTTCTATCGCTAACTTATTAAGTTCTTTAATTGTTTTACCTATTTGCTTACCAAGAATAGCTTTGGCACTATTTACATCAATAATGGTCATCGCTTCCGTATAGTCTATGACAATGTTCCCACCATTTTTTAACCAAACCTTCCTTTTGAGTGTTTCCAAAAAATCTTTTTCTATACTCATTAATCTAAATAAATTTTCATAACATGGATAATTCTTATACTTGGCTTGTAAACGTGGCAAGAAAAGTTCTACTTTTTCTTGTAGTTGCTGACTTGTTTCTTCATTATTACATAAAAATATAATTTCTTCATCTTCTTTGATATGCTCTTTTACCACTTCCCAATAAAGGGGTTCTGCTTTTAAAAGAATCGTCCCTTTTTGTACATTAGCTTTCATTTCATGAAATTGCTTCACTTTTTCAGCTAAATAGGTTGCTTCATTGAAAATTTCCGTATCTGTTGCTTCTTTACCATTAGTACGTACAATAAAGCCTAATGCCTCATTTACAAAAGGCATAAGTAATGTTTTGAGCTCATCTCTTCTTTGGCTACTTTTAATTTTCTTAGAAATTTGTATACCTGGTTCATAAGGTAAGGCAACAAGGTAATAACCTGGAATATTTACAAAACTAGTTAGACGATTGCCTTTTTCACCTGTATTTTCTTTTTGAATTTGTACAGGGATACGCATACCTAGTTGTATTTTGTTCTCATAAGCGCTTGGTATATTTTTAAAATGTAGTAAACCATTCTTTTCTTTTCCAAAGTCTATAAAAGCACCTTTAAGATTTTTTACTACTTGTTGAACTTGACCTTGCAAAACATAGTTTTGCAAGGTCTCTTCAACATGATCTTGAATATAAAGATGAATAAGCTTTCCGTCTTCTAACAAGGCAATCCTTGTTAATGCACAGCCTTCATCAATAATAACTTGCTTAAGCATGAGAAGCCCCTACTTGAATAAGAGGCACTATAGCGTTTTCTTCTCCTGCATAAAGTTCTAGTCTTTCAACACTATAATCTAATGTTTCAAGTTCTTTCTCTATTAAAGCTTTTAGTAGTAAATCAACGCTTAAGTTACTTGCACTACCTGCAGCTACTTGCATATGGATTTCTACTGTACCCTCTTGTTCTACAATTTCAAAAGCTTTAACAAGTGGCTTAATATCCACTTCTGAAGTTTTCTTTTTGCCCTTTTTAAGAACAACTAAAGACTCTGCGTTTATTCTTTCTTGAATATGTGCCATATCTTCACTTGTTAATGCACCTTGTGTAAACACAACTTTATAATCTGCAGTTGTTACTAAACTCATTAAAGATGGCGTACCTTCTGTAATAGCTGTAGCTTCTAAGACACGAATACCTTCTGGTAAAATTGTATTAAGTACCTCCTTAGCTTTTGTAACATCAACATCTTCCTTAGTAATAATATCAATATATTCTCCTGTACTTCCTACACCAACTGAAAGTGGCATAGCAAAGTATACTTTAGCATGAGGATTAAAACCTTGGGAGTAAGCAATTGGAATACGTGCAACACGTATTGCCCTTTGGAACATTCTTACTGTATCTAAATGACCTACAAACTTTACATAGCCTAACTTTGTAAATTTACATCTAATTCTCATAACAAACTCCTTTATTGAAAGTATTTGCTCCACATCCAGAACATTTCACACGGCATTGAGGGGTTGTAACAGCTTCATGTGCTTTTTTACTTTCACGAATTAAGAAGTTCTTTGTTACGCCAATATCGATATGGTCCCATGGTAAAACTTCATCATAGTCACGTCTTCTGTTTGCATAGAATGCATAGTCTACACCTGAAATTTCACTCGCTTTTGCCCATTTTTCTTCATCAAAGTGTTCGCTCCAACTATCAAATGTAGCACCTAATTTATATGCTTCTAAAATTAAGTTTGCAACACGTCTATCCCCTCTTGCAATAACAGCTTCTAATACGCTTGTTTTTGCATCATGGTGATTATATTTAATTTGTCTACTTTTAATTGCATGTTTTAACATCATATGCTTTTCAATAAAGCTTTCACATGTATCTTGTGGTTCCCATTGGAAAGGCGTAAAGGCTTTTGGAACAAAACAAGATGTACTTACAACAAGTTGTACCCCACCTTGACGTTTAGATTTATCAATTTGGTAATATTCATGTACAATATTTTCAGCTAATGCTGCAATACCTTCTACGTCCTCTTGCGTTTCACCCGGTAAACCTAGCATAAAGTAAAGTTTAACACGGTTCCACCCACCATTGAAAGCAAGGTTACATCCTCTAAGGATTTCTTCTTCTGTAATATTTTTATTAATCACATCACGCATACGTTGTGTACCTGCTTCTGGAGCAAAAGTTAAACTACTTTTACGTACTTCTTGTACTTTTTGCATTAAGTCAACAGAGAATGCATCAATACGAAGAGATGGTAATGAGATATTTACACACTCTTTTTCACATAATTCTAGAAGTTCATTAGCAAATGGCTCTAAATCTTTATAGTCACTTGTACTTAATGAAGCTAAACTAATTTCTTCGTAACCTGTAGAAGCTAAAAGTTTTTCTGCATAATTAATAAGTACATCTTTTGATTTTTCACGTACTGGACGATAAATCATACCTGCTTGACAGAATCTACATCCTCTTAAACATCCTCTAAACATTTCAAGTGTTACACGGTCATGTACTGCTTGAATCCAAGGAATAACTTGTGTTGTTGGATAGTAGACTTCATCCATATCTGTCATAATAACTTTACGAATCTTTGTTTTAGCTTTTGGATGTAATGGTCGCTTTTCTAAAATTGTTCCATCTTCTTTATAAATCTCTTCATAGAAACTTGGTACATACATACCTTCAATATCAAGAAGTGCTTCTAAAAATTCAGCTCTTGTACGCCCTTCTTTTTTATAGGCTTTGTATAAGTCTAGAATTTCGTCATAAGCAAATTCACCTTCACCAATATAGAAGAAATCAATAAATGGTGCTAAAGGTTCTGGGTTATAGGCACAAGGTCCTCCTGCTACAACAATCGGATCCTCTTCTGTACGATCTTTGCTAAGAAGTGGAATACCTGCTAAATCCATCATATTTAAGATATTTGTATAACTCATTTCATACTGAAGTGTAAAGCCTAAGAAATCAAATTCTTTAAGTGGTGTATGTGTTTCTAATGAAAAAAGTGGAATATTCTTTTCACGCATAATTTTCTCCATATCAATCCATGGTGAAAATACGCGTTCACAATAAGTATCTTCTCTTCTATTTAAAAAGTGATAAAGGATTTGCATACCTAAATGGCTCATTGCTACCTCATAAACGTCAGGGAAAGCAAAAGCAAAACGCACATCAATGCTACTTAAATCCTTTTCATAAGCATTCATTTCACCACCAATATAACGTGCTGGCTTATCTACCTGTTTTAAAATCTGCTCTGATAAAATGGTCATTATAGTCCTCCAAATTTATTCTTCACCCTCAATGGGAATGTTTTTATATTAGCCTTTTCAATGTCTTGGATAAATATCCATAAAAAAAAGACTTATGAAAGTCTTTTTTTAACGGATTACTTCTCTCCAACTTAAGTCGCCTCTTTCTAAGGCTTTTACTAAAAGTTCAGCTGTTGCAAGATTTGTTGCAATAGGAATATTGTGGATATCACATAATCTTTCTAATGCACCTACATCTGGCTCATGCTGTTTTTGTGTTACAGGATCTCTTAGAAAAATAACCATGTCTAATTGGTTATGTGCAATTTGTGCACCAAGTTGTTGCGCCCCCCCTAAGTGTCCTGCTAAATATTTATAAATATTTAAATTTGTTGCTTCCTCTACTAGTCTTCCAGTTGTACCTGTAGCATACAAAGTATGTTTTGCTAGTATGTGTCTATAGGCAATTGTAAAATTTTCCATGAGTTTCTTTTTAGCATCATGCGCTATAAGTCCTATATTCATCACTTACCTCCTAAAACATCGTATTTTCTTTTCTCATCCCAACATTTAATACAAGTCCTAATCCCATCATGTTTGCCCATAATGAACTTCCTCCATAACTAATAAACGGAAGCGGAAGGCCTGTATTAGGTAATAAACTTGTTACAACCCCCATATTTACGAAGGTTTGCATCGCTATCATACCCATATAGCCAGCTATAATAAACCGGCCAAAGTCATCAGGGGCCGAATGGGCTATCCATAACCCCCTTGCAATCATAAAAAGAATAATTCCTAGTACTATTAAAATCCCAACAAAGCCAAACTCTTCAGCAATAATGGCTACAATAAAGTCATTATGTGATTCTGGTAAATAGTTTAATTGGCTAATGGCACCTTGATAAAGTCCCTTTCCTTCTAAACCACCTGAACCAATCGCATGAACTGACTGATTGGTCTGATAGTTTTCATCTAAATTATCTCCACCATGTACTTTAGTAACAATACGATTACGTTGATAATCCGGAATAATCTTTTGATAAGGATTGGTAATAATATAGACTAGTATAATACCTGCAGTAGCAACTGCTATTGCTGCTGTAGAAATCATAACTTTCATATCCAATTTGCTTACAAATAATTGTATCACTAATATGCCCAAAATGACAAGGCTAGTCGATAAATTCGGCTGTCTATTTACAAGTATGAAAGGAATAAAATGAAACAGTCCTACAATCATAAGAGATTTGAAAGAATTAATTTTATCATTATATTTATCTAGTAATTTAGCTGTACATAGGATAACTCCAATTTTAGCAAACTCTGATGGTTGGATAGTCATCGGACCAATCTGAATCCATCTTGTTGCACCATTTACATTTTTCCCTAGAAAAAATACAGCTATCAGCAATAGATTAAAGGCGATATATATAGGAATATACCATTCACCTAAAAAATGATAATCTATAGCCATTACAAATAGCATAAGTACAATACCTGTTGCAAAAAACAGGAGTTGCATCTTTAATACTTCTGTATCACCAGAATAAGTTGTAGCACTACTAATAGCAAGAATACCTATACCTATTAGAGCACACATACATAAAACCATCCAATAATCAATATTCTTTAGATGTTCTTTCTTTAAACTGAACATATATTAAATTTCCCTTTCCTGCTTCTAAAAAGTAATTAGCCTCTACTTACTTTTTTTAAATTTTTGATGGGTATGTTAGCTGATAAAACTGGTGCTTTGTTTCCACTTTTATCACATTCCATCGAAGAAACTTCAATATTAAAATCGTCTGTATCGATATCTACATATTTAGAAATGACTTCTATAATGTCAGAACGCATCATTTCTAGTAATTCTGTAGAACAGTTCATACGGTCATGAATTAAAACAAGTTTTAACCTATCTTTTGCTACGTTACTTGACGAATTTTTTCTACCAAACAATTGACTAAAATCTAGCATCCCTCTCACCCTCTTTAGCTATTAATTATTAAAACCAAACATTCTCTTTATTTTATCAATAAAGCCATTCCCCATTTCGAGATCTAAGAAAGGTACTTCATTTCCTTCAATACGATCTGCAATGTTTCTAAAAGCTTTCCCTGCTAGTGCACTTTTATCTGCTACTGCAGGCTCACCTTTATTTGTTGTAATAACAATATGTTCATCATCTGGTACAACACCAAGAAGATCAATCGCTAAAATTTCTACTACATCATCCATCGCCATCATATCACCACGTTTAACCATGTTCATACGTACACGATTGATAATAAGTTGTGTATTTGAGATACCGTTTGCTTCAAGTAATCCAATAATACGGTCTGCATCACGTACTGCTGATACTTCTGGAGTAGTTACAACGAGTGCACGGTCAGCACCTGCAACTGCATTCTTAAATCCTTGTTCAATCCCTGCAGGACAGTCTACAATAACATAGTCAAAGTCTTCTTTTAAACTATCACAAAGCTTTTTCATTTGCTCAGGACTTACTGCATCTTTATCACGTGTTTGTGCTGCTGGTAATAAGAAAAGCCCTTCAAAACGCTTGTCCTTAATTAAAGCTTGTTTAATACGGCATCTACCTTCAACAACATCAACTAAATCATATACAATACGATTTTCTAGTCCCATAACAACATCTAAGTTTCTAAGACCGATATCTGCATCTAATAATACGACTTTTTTACCTAATAAATTTAATGCAGTACCAATATTTGCTGAAGTTGTTGTTTTTCCTACACCACCTTTGCCTGATGTAACGACAATTACTTGACTCATACTTATCCCCCTTATATCTTTTGTTCTAATTATTCTATCATATGATTGAGTGTTTTAAAATCTATTTCTTCAACATAGATTTGATCATTATTCACATATGCAATTTGTGGCATGTGTATTTTATTGCGACTTACCACTTCATCTTCTGGCGGTTGTGCAATAACATTACGGATACCAATTTGCATAGGATGCATATTGGTGGCTAAAATAAATGGATTTTTAAACTGTTCATCAAGTCCTGCATGAACTTTGCCATTTAATGTACCCATTACAATAATATTGCCATCTGCTGTAATGACCCCACCAGGATTAATATCTCCTATAACAACAACACTCCCCCTAAAATCGATGTGTTGTCCTGAACGAACAATTCCATAGTGATATTTGGTAAGTGAAACATTGGGTTTTTTCATTTCTTCTAATATTGCTTTCACTTGATCATCAGATTTCGCACTTGCATTTTGCTCAAAGTCATGAATAAATGCAACATTAAGGATATTTTGATGTGCCAAGAGGCACATCAATTCATCTTGCTGCTCTTTAGAAAGCTTACGCCCTTTAAAACGCATATTAACTTTTGCACCACTAAAAAACTTCTTCGAGCTTTCTAATTTTTCAACAAAATTATTAATGACTGCCTCAAAAGGTGCAATTTCATCTAAAACAACTGTTATTCCATCTACAGAACCTTTAAATACAACAAGATTATCCATATTCAGCCTCCCCCACTATTCAACAAACATATTATCCAGTGTTGTTTTAGGTGCTTCTTTTCCTAAATTAAAGTACTCGGATAAAATGTCTTTAGTAATTTCTTGACCATAAGTACCTTGGCCGTAAGCATTATATACCGTTGTAACAACTGCAATTTCAGGATTTTCATATGGTGCAAAGCCCACAAACCAACTGTGCTCATCATTATTTTCTTGCGCTGTACCTGTTTTACCAGCTACAGGAACCTCAAAAGTTTTAAAAACATTTCTTGCGGAACCTAATGTACCATGTGTTACTTGATACATACCTTCATAAACGCTTTTTAATGTAGATTCTTTAATATTAAGTTCATTATAGATACTTGGTTCAGTTGCTACATAGCCTTGATTCGTTTTAGTATGATTAATACCATCAATAATACGTAAATTATAGACATACTCTCCATTAGCAAGTGCAGCAATATATCTTCCCATTTGAATAGGTGTAAATGCATTATCTCCTTGTCCAATAGCTGTACGTACTGTCGTACCATCTGTCCACTCTAATCTTAAACCGGATAGTATTTCATTTGCAATATTATTGATTAAACTTGTCTTGAATTTTTTGAGCATATCTTGTTTATAAAATTCTTGACTTTCATCAAGGGTTTCTAACCGCTTCTTAAGCTCTGTAACAACTTCTGAATCTGGTGCTTGCTTGATTTGTCTATTGTATAAAGTATTATAAGCATGTTCATAAGCATCCAATATTTCATAAATATCAATTTCGTTGATTACAGTACTAATCTGTTCATCTAAATGCTCACCTATCATATTATTAAGTGCAATACTTAATTGGGATTTTGCCTTATTACGTAATGAGCGTTCTTTAGTATCATGCATTGTACCTTCAAGAATTTGTTCTAAATAAATTTTTGAATCTGATTGTAATGCAAGTTGCATCTGTTTATAAGCACCTTCAATTACTTTTGATAAGTCATCATCAAAAGCTTCTTGGAATACTGGCTCAAGATTACGCTTTAGTTCATACTGTGCTAAATAACTAATCTGCTCATCAACTGATTCTCCTGCAGAACTTTCAATAGGGTAGATTCCCTTTTCCATAACCTCTACAATTTCTTCAATATACTTTTTAAGTTTATCTTCATCTAACTTACGAATAGCTGAAAATTGCTCTGCAATTTGATTTTTAACCAAATTATATGGCGTAGAAATATTAGGTGGTGATTCTGCTAATTCAATACCTGTTTTTTGATCTAAACCAAGCATTTCAACATATTTAGTCAGCATATCAATGCCTCCATATGGTGCGCCACCTTTTAAACCTAATCGATATGCAAGTTCATAGAAATAGTAGTTACATGATACTTCGATTGCTTTTGATAAGTTTACGTTACCATGTCCATGTCCATTGTTTGTATAAATCCAACAACGTGGTGCAGGATTACCTGCCTTTTCAAATATCCCAGAGTCATAAATCAATGTATCTGGAGTAATAACACCTTCTTCTAATCCAGCAATAGCACTAATCATCTTAAAGGTTGACCCAGGTGCTTTTGCAGTCATTAATGCTCTATTCCATAACATGCTACGATTATCAAATAACGTATTATAGTATCTATTAAAGTTTGTAGTCATCTCATTACTATTATAAGATGGATAACCTACTAACGCTAATACTTCTCCTGTTGCTACATCAATGACAACTGTTGATGCACTTGATGGTGTCACAGACATTTGATTTGGCTTAAGTGTCCCTTTTTCAAACTGATCAATTAACGTATACTCTGTTGTTCCATTTCTATTGGTCTTAAATGCCTGTACAACATCTTGGGATAAATCTATTGCACCTTGTTCATCAAAAACAAGTAACATATCCTTTTCAGTAAATTCTCCTGTATTTTCTTCTAATAATTGAGTAAGAAGCTGTAAAGGTGTTAGGGTTTCTTTTACAACAGCATCTAAGTTGTTATATTTACCCATAAGTTTTTGATAAATTTCATATTGAATAGTACCTTCTTCTGCTTTCTCCAGTTTTCTCATATCAAGTTGGCTACTGTTTAGCATAGAGATGATAACTTCCTTGCTTGTTAAAGAAAAAGCTTTTGGATTGGTTCCTTTTAATTTTTCTACAATTGCTTCACTTAAGTTCTTTTCAGTACTTTCATAAGCTACACGTTGTAAATCTAGGTCAATAGTAAGAAAAACATCATTTCCTGGAATAGCTTCTTCTTTTTCAATGGTATGGACACGTCTTCCTACGTTATCTACTTCTACACGTTCTAGACCTTTTTGTCCACGTAGTTCGCTTTCCATTGTTTTTTCTACGCCCTCATGACCTACAATATCATCTTTGTCATAACCTTGTTCTTTCATTTCCTCATATTGAGCTTCAGTAATTGTACGTGTATATCCAATTAAGTTTCCTAAAATCTCAGGCTCATTATAATAACGAACTGCCTCTACATCTACAATCACACCAGGAAAATCATCATGATGTTCTTCTAAGTAAGCTATTGTTTCATTTGACACGCCTTTTGCTACTTTAACTGTTTTGTACTTACTATACGCAACTTTATAAATCTCCGTACGTAGTGCAATAACCTTTCTAGCTTCTTCATCTGTCATAGTTTCATCGATATCATATTTACCTCGTAAATACTCAATGACTTCACCAGCTGACATTTGTAATAGCTGTTGTCTATGTTCTTCGTTATTATAAGGAATGGAATACATGAATTGGTTAATCCCTGTTTTACCTTCTGTATACTCAAAAGGTGCATCTTTTGTAATAGGAATTTCATCAAGGTAAGTGTCTCCATTCTTCTCAAGCAAATTTACAACATCTAAAAGAATGCGATTGAGCTCTGACTTTTTCATCTGTACCTGTTGATCAATACTGATCACATTATTAGGTTTATTTACCGCTAGTGGTCTGCCATAGCGGTCATAGATTAACCCTCTTGGTGCCTCAACCTGTATACTACGCTCTACACTCGCTCGTAAGTTATTGGCGTATTTATCATGTTCAATAATTTGAAGCTGATAAAACTTTCCTGTTATAACAATGAATAATACACATATCCCTGCAAACAATACAAAAAGTCTATCTGAAAAAATGTGGAGGATACTGTTTACTTTCTTCTTCATGTCACCCTCCTAATTAAAATATATTCCTTGTTTTCTTTTCTCTTATTTCAAGTTTTTCATTAATTAAATAAATCAGTTGATAAAAGACTAGAGATAAAGTAACGGTATAAATCACTTCTGGAATAGCAAGTGTCTTAAGGAAAAAGAAAAGATTGACCTTTCCCCTCATGATATAGATGAGAACTGATACAAGGCTTACAAAGAAGCTGCTAAAAAGTGTACAAAAAAATGGCATAATAAAATTTTCTCGATAAAAATTCTTATTAAACTTGCCACAAATATAACCTACTAGAAAGTAAGGAATGGCTTGTTGACCTAAAAACATACCAAATGTTACATCATAAAGGAGACCAGCACCTGCCCCAATAATAGCTCCTTCTTTACTTCCTCTAAGAAGTGCAAAGGAGACAATAATCATAACCATAAAGTTAGGTGCTACTGCTCCAATACGAATGGTATCAAAAAGTGTCATTTCTAAAATATGTGTTAGAATGAGTAACATTCCAATTACGACTATTCGCATTTGTCTACCCTCTATTCTTCATCATCTGTAGAAATAATGAGTACACTTTCTAAATGCTTGAAGTCTACAAAAGGTTTAATGTAGGCATATTGGGTCAATCCATTTTTACCTGTTGTCACTTCTTCCACTGTTCCAATAGGAATACCTGGTGGATAAATATCACTTAGATGAGACGTTATAATTTGGTCTCCTTTTACAACCTCAGATTCTACATCTATTTCTAACTTGCATAAGCCATCATTACCAAGTTCAACATCACCTCTTAGTATGCCTGTATCCCCTGTTCTTACGACTTTTACACTAATGGAACTTCTATCATCGATAATGGAAAGAGCAACTGAAGTAAGTGGATTTACTTTCGTTACATGCCCAACTAGTCCACCATCTGCTAAAAGTACATCATCTTCTTTAATATTTTGTATAAGCCCTTTATCAATATTAAAGGACTTATACCAATTACTTGTATCTTTGGCGATTACATTTGCGCCAAGTGTTGGATATTCTTCATATCGTTGCTTTAATGAAAGAAGTTCTTTAAGACTTTCATTTTCACCTTTATACTGAGTAAGCATTGTATTTTGGTAAACAAGACGATCATTTTGCAACTTAAGTTCTTCATTTTCCTTAATAAGGTTTTCAACATTTACAAAATAATCGCCAACTTCTTTCACTTGATTTGATATAAAATGAATACCTTGTTTAAATGGGTACGTTACAACGTCTGCTATACTGCTCAATATAGAGATATTATATTTAACACCTAATACTACAGTGACAGAGAGAGCCGCTACAACACTTATACCCACTATAATCATTTTCTTTTTAGCTTTTTGAGATAATTTCAAGGCCCCTCTCTCCTTGTCTATTTATCGTCGGCAAATAGTCCTGCCCACTTTTCAATATTTTCAAGCGCTAAGCCAGTACCTTGCGCTACACAGTCTAATGGATTTTCCGCAATATTAACAGGCATACCTGTTTCTAAACTGATTAGTGTATCTAAACCTGTAAGAAGTGCACCACCACCTGTAAGCATAATACCACTTTCCATAATATCTGCTGATAATTCTGGTGGTGTTTTTTCTAAAGTAAACTTAATTGCTTCTACAATGGCATTAACAGGCTCTTTAATTGCCTCTGTTACCTCTTGAGAAGTGATTGTTAAGATTTTTGGAAGTCCTGTTACAAGGTCACGACCTCTAATTTCCATTGTATTGTTTTCACCTGTTGGATAAGCTGCACCAATTGTAAGTTTAATTTGTTCTGCTGTACGTTCACCTATCATAAGGTTATATTCTTTTTTAATGTAAGATACAATATATTCATCAAATTCATCTCCAGCAATACGAAGAGATTTACTTGCTACAATACCACCTAATGAAATAACTGCAACGTCAGTTGTACCACCACCGATGTCTACAACCATATTACCTGTTGGCTCTCCTACTCTAAGATTAGCCCCAATTGCAGCAGCCATTGGTTCTTCCATAATAAGTGCTTGTTTTGCACCTGCTTTAATTGTTGCTTCCTCTACTGCACGTTTTTCAACTGATGTAACACCTGATGGTACACAGATAATCACACGTGGTTTTGGTGAAAATAATGATTGCTTGTAAGCTTTACCAATAAAGTAACGAATCATTGCTTCTGTTGTTCCAAAGTCTGCAATAACCCCATCTCTAAGTGGACGAATTGCTACAATGTTACCTGGTGTTCTACCGATCATTTTTTTAGCTTCATCACCTACAGCTAAAATTTGGTTTGTTTTTTCTTTTATTGCTACTACTGAAGGTTCGTTGACTACGATACCTTTACCTTTTACAAATACAAGTGTATTTGCTGTACCTAAGTCAATTCCCATATCTCTTCCGAACATAATTAGTTCCTCCTACCATGTCAATTTCATCTTCTGATCCTATTTGAATTCAATTAATTCATCTAATTTATTCATCATCCTATAGAATTTGCATAAAATCCCACTGTTAACATGATACAGTCTTTTTCGTTGTTTTTCAACATAAAAACTGCATTTACTTTATAAATATTTTAGAGATAGCCCTGCTCTTTAAAACTAATAAATAAGCCATCTCCAATAATAATGTGATCTAGCAACCCTATTCCTAACATTTCTCCAGAAGATTTTAACTTATTTGTAATTTGAATGTCTTCTCTACTTGGTGTTGGATCACCACTCGGATGGTTATGCAAAGCTATGATACTATATGCAGATTTTAAAATAGCACCTTTAAATACTTCTCTTGGATGAACAATTGAAGCATTTAAACTTCCTTTAGATATCGCTTCATACCCCAAACACTTACATTTGGTATCTAAATAGACAACTAAAAATTGCTCTATCTTTTTATGCCTTAAGTCTTCCATAAAATAATTGGCTACATCTTTTGGTGATTGCCACTTCATTTTATGACTATACGTTGTTTGTGATAGTCTTTTACTCATTTCTAATAAAGTTAAAATCTGGATTGCTTTAACTTTTCCTATACCTTTAATACGCATTAAACGTTCTAGATTATTTTCATAAAGTCTAAGCAAGTTAGTACGTCCTTTTTCATCGACTAACAGCTCTCGAGCTATATCCATACTGCTTTTTGTTTGAGTACCTGTACGTATAAGAATAGTCAAAAGTTCTAGATCACTTAAGCTTTGCTCGCCATATTTCAAAAATTTTTCATATGGTCTTTCTTCTAATGGAAAATCTTCAATCTTCATAATGGTAACTCCTTTTATAACCTATTAAATGATTACCGATTATTTTCAGATTTATACTAATTTTTAAGATTTTATTTCAGAAGACCTTACTTTTTATAGGTTAATAATACCTTGACTTCTTAATATTTTATACACTGTAGATATAGGCAAGCCAACTATATTAAAATAATCACCTTCTATTTTTTCTATAAAGTTACTTGCATATCCTTGTATACCATATGCACCCGCTTTGTCAAGTGGTTCACCTGTTGCTATATACCAATTCATTTCAGCTTCTTCGATATTTCGCATATAGACACTACTACACACTGCACACTGAATATGAATATTTTTGTTGATGTGATAAAGACTTATTCCAGTATAGACCTCATGCTTGTCACCGCTAAGAGCAGCAAGCATCTCTTTAGCATTTGAGGCATCTTTAGGTTTTCCTAATATCTTATTTTGATGTACAACAACTGTATCACATCCAAGTACCCATTCTTCTTTAAAACTTTCGGCTACTGCATATGCTTTTTTACTCGCTAAAGTCTTAACATTTTCTTCAGGTGTTAAACGGGCATCTATACTTTCTTCTACTTCTTTTGTTTCTATTTTAAAATCAACAGGAATAAGTCCCATTAATTCCTTTCTTCTCGGCGATGAAGAAGCTAAAATCAATTTACACATATGACTCTCCTTAATCAAATCTTTTTATAAATAACTATACCACCAATCATTCCTAACACACCTGCTAAGCTGATTTTAATTTGCACTTTAATAACTGCTGCTAAAATACCAAAATCCACACTAACAGGTTGCTCTAAGCCAAATACTTGACTATAGTTAAGGAAATCTAAAAACGGAACTCTTGCACATAAATCTCCTATAAAATACCCCACTGTTAACCCTGCTAACATACAAAGTAATAAAACCCAAAAGCTTTTTGTTTTCATTTAGTGCCCCCCTCACTTTTATCTTTTGTTCATTCAAAAATCTTCTTTATTGTACCATATTTTAATTCTTATACATAGGTACTAAAAATAAGATTCTAGAAGATTATCTACACTAAAAAAGAGATTGTTTAAACAAACAATCTCTTTTGACTTAACATTATAAATTATGAACAACTAATGCATGTGTTGGACATTTACTTACACATTTTCCACATCCAATACATAAGTCTGCATCAATGGTTGCAAGTGCATTTTCAAGTTTGATGGCGCCTACTTCACATTGTTTAAGACAAAGTCCACAACCAATACAACCTACCTCACATACAGTCTTTACATTCTTCCCTTTATCATGAGACATACATTTGACTTGATACTTTGTTTCGCTCTGACCTATGTATATAAGATGTCTTGGGCAAGCTGCAACACATGCACTACATGCTTTACATTTTGCCTCATCCACAGTTGCTAAGCCATTTTCTATAGTAAGTGCATCAAAAGGACATGCCTTTACACAACTTCCAAATCCTAGACAACCATATGCACAACCTTTTGGTCCATTGCCTACTAAATGTGCATCTTCACAACTTTCAATACCTTCATAGTTATATTTAAGCTTAGCTTTATCCATTGTGCCTTGGCATCTTACAATGGCAACTTGTTTTGCACCAACTTCATTTGTAGCTCCCATAATTTCTGCAATAGCAGCTTTTTGTTCATCACTACTTACAGGGCAACCATTTGTTTTTGCTTCTCCATTTGCAACTGCTTTAGAAAAAGCGTCACAACCTGCAAAGCCACAACCACCACAGTTAGCCCCTGGAAGTTGATCACGTATTGCACTTACACGTTCATCTACTGGTACTGCAAATTTCTTCGAAGCAATACCAAGTCCTACACCAAATAATAATCCCATACTTCCTATTGCAAGAATAGGATTGACTATTTCCATGATATTCATCTTGTTTCCCCCTTCTATTTAATAAGGTTTTGAAAACCTAAAAATGCTATAGCCATAAAACCTGCTGAAATAAGTGTAATAGGGAAACCTTTTAAACAAGGTAATATATTGTTTTTTTCAATACGTTCACGAATTCCCGCAAGAAGTACAATACTAATAGTGAAACCAGCAGCTCCACCTACACCATTAACAACAGACTGAACAAGTGAATAAGATTTTTGCATATTGATAATGGCTACCCCAAGTACAGCACAGTTAGTCGTAATAAGTGGTAAGTATACCCCTAATGCTGAATATAAAGATGGGCTTGTTTTTTGAATAACCATCTCTACAAACTGTACAAGTGAAGCAATAACTAAAATAAATGCTACTGTATACATATACTCTAACTTAAGTGGTACAAGAATAAATTCAAATACAACATAAGAAATTAATGATGCAAGCCCCATAACGAAGGTTACTGCCATTCCCATTCCTAATGCGGTTTCAATTTTTTTAGATACACCCAAGAAAGGACAAATCCCTAAGAATCTTGAAAGTACAAAGTTATTTACTAGTGCAGCACTTAAAAATAATAGTAATAGTTCCATATTCCGCCCCCTACTTCTTCTTTGCTCTCAGTGCATTTAAAATAGCCATAATAATCGCTAAAGTAAAGAATGCACCTGGTGCCAAAATCATAATAATAGCTGGGTCATAACTTGCAGGCATGACTTGTAACCCTAAGATCGTTCCCGCTCCTAATATTTCTCTTACAACACCAATCATCGTAAGAGCAATGGTAAATCCAAGTCCCATACCTAAGCCATCCCAAAGAGAAGGTAGAACTTTATTTTTAGAAGCATAAGCTTCTGCTCTTCCTAAAATTAAACAGTTTACAACGATTAGAGGAAGGAATAATCCAAGTTGTGCATGTAATGCTGGAATATAAGCCTGTAAAAGTAAATCAATCATTGTAACAAAACTTGCAATGATTACAATAAAGGCTGGTATACGCACCTTAGAAGGAATACATTTTCTAAGTAAAGAAATAACTGTATTAGAACAAAGTAAAACAGCAGTTGTTGCAAGTCCCATACCTATAGCGTTATTGGCACTTGTTGTAACAGCAAGTGTTGGACACATACCTAATACTTGCATAAATGCTGGATTATCTGTAATAATCCCCGCTTTTAAGCGTTCGATAAGCGTTTTCATCTTAATATTCCCCCTTTTCCCAGTTAGCTTGATGCGCTTTCATATATTCAGTTGCCACATTAACGCCATCTACAACTGCACGTGTTGTAATCGTTGCGCCTGTAATTGCCATAATTTCTCCTTGACCACTAGAAGTCTTACTTACTTCAAGAGGCGTTACTTGCCCTGGAAATTGCTCTTTAAAGCTATCAAGAGTCATATTTGCGCCAAGACCTGGTGTTTCAGCATGACTTAGAACTTGAATACCTGCTAGATTTCCATCTGCTTGCATACCTACTAAAAGTTCAATACTTCCACCAAACCCATCAGGATACACTTTTGCTACTGCACCTGTATACGTACCATTGTCATATGTTACAAAAACCGTTTCAAGACTTGGTGTATCTGTAACTATTACTTCTTCCATTTCTTTTGCACTAGGTAAAAGTTGTTGTACAGCTTCTTGCTGTGACTTTTCTTTACCCTGTGCAATAATAGGTGATGTTTTTGCATTAATAAATCCAAGTAAACCACCACAAATAGTCGTGATAATAAGCAAAACTGCTCCAAGTTTTAATGGTTCTCTCATGCTTTACCACCTCCAAAACGTACTGGCTTAACAAATTTATCAATAATAGGTACAACTAAATTCATAATTAAAATACTGTAGCTTACACCTTCTGGATAACCACCAAAGAGTCTAATAACAGAAGCAATAATACCTGCACATACCGCAAAGATAATCTGCCCCTTTAAGGTCATAGGGTTTGTTGTATAATCTGTTGCCATAAAGAATGCACCAAGCATTGCCCCCCCTAAAAATAAAGAAGTAAAGCTTGCTTGTACCCCTACTCCTCCAAAGAGCAATGTCATTACAAACATTGTAACTAAATAGCATACAGGAATATGCCAAGTAATTACTTTTTTATAAATGAGGTATAGGCCTCCTAATAAAATAGCAAGTGCTGATACTTCACCTAGACAACCTCCAATATTTCCCACAAAAGCATCTAACATAGTTGGCATGGCTAATACATTTTGTGTTTTTAAAGCTACTAGAGGTGTTGCACCTGCTAAGGCATCAACTGCTGTGGCCGCACCTACTACATCGGATACAGGCGCTACAGTTCCAATAAAACGTTCTGGTATTTCAAAACTTGTCATAGCTTGTGGATAGGCTGCAAGTAAGAACGCACGTGCAGCTAATGCTGGGTTAATGAAGTTTTGTCCAATACCACCAAAACATTGTTTAGCTAAAATAATTGCTACAAAAGCACCTATAATAGGCACATAAATAGGTGCAGTAGCTGGTAAGTTGAAAGCTATAAGTATACCTGTTACAACTGCGCTTAAATCTTTAATCGTTAATGGTTGATGGGTAAAGTGTTGCCATATGGCCTCAAATGCCACACAAGATGCAACTGATACAACCGTAAGTAATAATGCTCTCATCCCAAATAAATATGTACCTACCAAGAGTGCCGGTATTAAAGCAATAATAACATCGCGCATAATACTAGAAACACTATGGGCTTGGCGTTGATGTGGTGATGAGGATACACTTAGTAATTTATCCATGTCTATTTCTCCCCCTGGCTATTTTTGTCTCACTCTATTTTTTGCTGTACGTATTGATTGTACTAATTGTCTTTTTGCAGGGCACACATAAGAACAACTACCACATTCTATACAATCCATTCCATAATACGCTTTAAACTCATCATCCTCATGGTGTAAGGCTGCATGATGTAAGGCATTAGGTACCAGACGCATTGGACATGCCTGTATGCATTTGCCACAGCGTATACAATTAGATGTTGGTGTTGCATCTACTTCATCTTCCGTTAAACATAAAATAGCTGAAGTTCCTTTACCAATAGGTACATCTACTGAACTAAGAGCTGCCCCCATCATTGGCCCTCCTGAAATGACTTTCACAGTTGCTTGTTCATCCCACCCTGCTGCTTCTAGTACATCTCTAAAACTCATACCCAATCTTATTTTAAAGTTTGTTGGATTTTTAACACCATTTCCTGTTACAGTAACGATTCGTCTCATAATCGGTCTACCCTTTGTAACCGCTCTCCAAATGGCTACAATGGAATCTACATTAAGAACAATAGCTCCGACATCTGCTGGCAACTTCCCACTAGGTACTTCTAAACCTGTTGTCGCATAAATCAGATGTTTTTCTGAACCTTGAGGATATTTGGTCTCAAGGACTTTTACTTCTATTTTTGATTCTTTTTCACATAACCTACTCATATTTTCTACTGCATCCATCTTATTGTCTTCAATACCAACAAATGCTGTTGCATCTTTGAACATATGCAATAAAATTTTCAGTCCTGCTATAATGCGCTCACCTTCTTCTAACATTACCCTGTGGTCAGAAGTGAGATAGGGTTCACACTCAGCACCGTTTACTATAATATGTTTAATTACCTTATCTTTTGGTGGTGATAACTTAATGAACGTCGGGAAAGTTGCACCACCCATCCCAACTAAACCAGCTTCTTTAATAATAGCTACAATCTCTTCACTGGTAAGTTTTGTATAGTCCTCTACTCCACCATCTTTTAACTCTAATATCTCTTCATATGTAAAATCATTTGTTACAACAACGCACATTACAAGATGCCCTTGATGGTTCACTCTCTCTTCTACCACTTTAACGGTTCCTGATACACTACTGTGAATAGGGGCACCCACAAAACCTGTTGGCTCACCAATTTTTTGTCCAACTAACACCCGATCTCCTTTTTTCACAAGTGGCTTACATGGGCTACCAATGTGTTGTTGCATTGGATATACTAATTCTTCCTTAGGCAATAAAAGCTCAATTGGTTTGGCATTAGTAAGTTCTTTGTGATACTTAGGGTGTATACCCTTTTTAAAACTTAAGTGCTTCATTGTACTCCTCCCTTTCTCTGTCTTACTTTTAGTAAAATGTGAGTATAATAACTATAAGAATAAGACAATTTTTGACCTATCCTATAAAAATTATAAACTTAATAATCCGTTTTCTCAACCAATTTGGGATAAGTTTATTATTTATCAATGTTTACACTATTCTTCCAACATTCATACAATGCCTCTACATTATTTTTAATAAAGTTCTCGACCCACTCTAGAATTTCTAAATCCTGTATAGGCACCCCCTCTAGCATCCCTTTAATTTCTTCAGTATCACATATAAAAATTTGCTTCCTATAATGATGCTCATAAACATAGTGAATATCTGATTTAGCCAGAATCAGTGTTTTCATTGTACTTGCCACATCCCCTATAGGTAAACGATCAATATGATCGTAGCGTAGTTTTCCAATAATACAAGTTCCCTTCCCTTCTTCACTTGTAACCTTTAGCTCTCCTTCACACTCTACACATAATTGACTAAATAAAGGAAGACCTAGCCCTACCTTCCTCAATGTTCTTGTTGTCGTAAATGGATTGGTCACAGTAGCCTTAATACCTTCTGGTATCCCTTTACCATTATCCTCAATCGAAATAGTCAGCCAATTACTCTCAGGATCTTCATCTACAATAACCTTAATCCAATTTGCCTCTGCCCTAATACTATTTTGTACAATATCTAAAATATGTAGTGATAACTCCTTCATCTTAAGCACCCTTTCTCCCTGATTAGTTTATACTTTTTCAACTATTCTCTCTATAATATCAGAACCTCATTCCTATTTCATCTCTTTTATTATTCCAAATAATGATATAGCTACAAAAAAAAGAGACTGTCCTGTAACAGTCCCTCTTTTCACCTATCTATTTTGAAAGGACTCTCACATTAATAATGTCATCAATATCTAAGATATTTTGAACATTTTGATCGGTTACTTTTGTATCCGTATCAATCATTGTGTATGCCCATTCTCCTTTACTCTTGTTAAGCATATCTGAAATATTAATGCCTTCTTCTGCAATAATATTTGTAATCTTTCCAATCATAGCAGGTATATTTTTATGTATAATTGTTAGTCTAAATGCAGCATTCCATGACATCTCACATTGTGGGAAATTTACTGAGTTTACAATATTACCATTTTCTAAGTAATCTTTCACCTGTTTAACAGCCATCACTGCACAGTTTTCTTCTGATTCAGGTGTTGAGGCTCCTAAATGTGGAATGATTAAAATATTAGGATGACCAATAAGTCCATCTACCGGGAAATCTGTTACATATTTTTCAACAATTCCCTCTTGAATTGCTCTTAGTACGGCTTCGTTATCTACTAAAGTATCACGTGAAAAATTAAGAATACGCACACCTTTTTTCATTTTTGCAAAAGCTTCATCATTAAACATATTCTTAGTCGTTGGTGTAAGGGGGACATGTATCGTAATATAATCTGCCTCTGTTAAAATTTCTTCAAGTGAAAGTGCATGATGAATATGACGTGAAATCCCCCACGCTGCATCAACAGATATATATGGATCATAACCTATAACATCCATCCCAAGCGCTTGTGCTGCATTAGCAACCATAACACCTATTGCACCAAGTCCTATAACCCCTAACTTTTTACCTAGAATTTCTGGTCCTATAAAAGCACTTTTACCTGCTTCTACTTCCTTAGCTACATTTTCTGTTAATGTCCCTGCCCAGTTAATGCCTTCTACTATTTTTCTAGAGGAAAGCAGAAGGCCTGCAATGACAATTTCTTTAACCGCATTTGCATTAGCACCTGGTGTGTTAAAGACAACGATTCCTTTTTCTGCACAACTTTCAACGGGAATGTTATTCACACCAGCACCGGCTCTTGCAATAGCTTTAACATGGACTGGTAGTTCCATATCATGCATCTTGGCACTTCTTACTAAAATTGCATCTGCCTCTTCTAATGAATCTTGAACAAGATAATTTTCTCCAAATAACTTTATCCCCTTAGAAGAAATTTTATTTAAAGTATAGATTTTATTCATTTCATCGCCTCCTTATGCTCAATCTCAAATGCTTTCATAAAGTCGACTAATGCTTTTACACCTTCTATAGGCATTGCATTATAAATGCTTGCACGCATACCACCTACACTCCTATGTCCCTTCAAGTTGACAAGTCCACAAGCTGTAGCGGATTTAACAAAGGCTGCGTCAAGTACTTCATCTCCTGTTACAAATGGTACATTCATTAAGGAACGATCTTCTATTGCTGCTGTTCCTTTAAAAAGTTCAGATTGGTCTAAGAAGTCGTAAAGAAGTGCTGCTTTTTCTTTGTTACGTGCTTCAATAGCAGCAACACCTCCTTGTGCTTCTACCCATTCAAATACAAGTTTAAGCATATAAATAGCATAAGTTGGTGGTGTATTAAACATAGAATCATTATCTACATGTGTTTGGTAGTTCAACATAGTTGGTATAATCTCATCTGCTTTTCCTACCAAATCCTCACGTATAATGACAACTGTAACACCTGCTGGC
Organism: Niameybacter massiliensis; assembly: GCF_001282685.1. Lineage (GTDB taxonomy): Bacteria > Bacillota > Clostridia > Lachnospirales > Cellulosilyticaceae > Holtiella > Holtiella tumoricola. The sequence goes on from NZ_LN875035.1 coordinate 2,218,831, forward strand.
CCTAAATTCTTTTGAGCACCTGCAAAGATTACACCATATTTTGTGACATCGATAACTTCAGACATGATGCAAGAAGATAGATCCGCTACTAATGGTACATCACCCGTTTCAGGTAATGTTTTAAATTTCGTACCATAAATGGTATTATTTTCACAAATGTAAACATAGTCAGCATCTTTGTCAAATTGACTCTTCTTATAAGTTGGTATATGGCTATAAGTATCAGATTTGGAGGATGCAATCACATTAACCTTCCCAAATTTTTTAGCTTCTTTAATGGCTTTTGATGACCAAACACCACTATCAATAAAATCTGCTTTTTTTGAACCCACCATCAAATTCATAGGTACCATTGCAAATTGAAGTGAAGCACCACCTTGTAAAAAAAGCACTTTATAATGATCCGGTATATTCATCAGACTACGAAGCTTTGCCTCTGCTTCTTCAATAATCTTCATATACGCTTTGGACCTATGGCTCATCTCCATTACACTCATTCCTGCATCTTCAAAGCATACAAGTTCTCTTTGTGCTTTTTCTAATACTTCAAGTGGTAATACAGCAGGTCCTGCTGAAAAGTTATATACTCTCATCTTGACATCCTCCTCTTAGATTCTTTTACACTTTAGTGTAGTATAATGTTAAATTATAGATAATTTCTATTAATTAGTCAATAATTTTCTGAAACTTTTAGAATAATGATGCCAAGTTTTATTATTTTTTCATTTTAGCTTAATGTCGCTACCATAACAGCTTTTATAGTATGCATACGATTTTCAGCTTCATCAAATACAACAGAATACTTAGATTCAAATACTTCCTCTGTTACTTCATTTTCTTTAACTGCAGGCAAGCAGTGCATAAAAATCACATTTTCATTTTCAGTCTTAGTAATAAGATCCATATTAATTTGGTAAGGCTTTAACATTTTAATACGTTCTGACGCTTTTTCTTCTTCACCCATTGAGCACCATACATCTGTATAAAGTACATCTGCCCCTTTTACACTATTAAGATCTTCTGTTATAGTTAAACTCCCCCCACTCTTCTTAGCATATGCTGTACAAGTTGTAACTAGACCTGACTCAGGCCATAAACTTTCTGGTGCAATAATAACCATATGCATACCCATTTTACAACACCCAATCATAAGACTATTGGCCATGTTATTACGTCCATCTCCAATATAGATAAATTTCTTTCTTTTTAAGCTCCCTAAGTGCTCCTTGACAGTAAGGAGGTCTGCTAAAATCTGTGTAGGATGATACATATCTGTCAATCCATTGTAAACAGGTACACCACTATACTCTGCTAACTCTTCTACTGTTTTTTGAGAAAAACCTCGGAATTCAATAGCATCAAACATACGGCCAAGTACACGCGCTGTGTCTTTAACACTTTCTTTATAACCTAGTTGGATATCATTTTTACCTAAATACTCTGGATGTGCACCTTCATCCGTACATGCTATTGTAAAAGCACAACGTGTACGTGTGGAAGGTTTTTCAAAAATAAGAGCTACATTTTTTCCGTTTAAAGTCTCTCCTTTAATTCCCATCTTTTTCTTTGCTTTAAGTACTGCTGCTAGTTCTAGTAACTCTCCTATTTGCTCACTTGAAAAATCATGTAAAGTTAAAAATGATTTACCTTTTAATCCAAACATATCATCACTCCTAATTTATATTTATTTAATAATTTGTATTTTTATAAATATTATACTTCAATATTTATTTAAATCAATAGTTTTATAAAAAAATCCCATGCAAATTTTATGCATAGGATTTTTTATGTTCTGATTCATAATACTCTATAATTTGTTTGTAGTCTTCAACAAAATAATCTGCTTCCTGCCTAAGAACTTCTTCCATTTCCGCTACTTGACGGTCACGAATTGCACAGATAGTCATCCCTGCTCTTTTTGCCGCAAGTACGCCATTAGGTACGTCTTCAAAAGCTAGACAGCGTGTAGGTTCAACGTCTAAATCCTTTGCAACTTGCTGATATACATAGGGATAAGGTTTTCCTTTTTCTACTTCACAAGAGGTACGAATACTTGCAAACTTTTGACGCATACCATGTGCCTCAAGTACAATCTCCACTAATTCATGAGAATTACTTGTTGCAATGCCCATCTTAATATCTTGTGATTCTAGATATTCCAAGAACTCACGCACATGTTTTTTTAGTGGCACTTGTGCTCTATAGAAGTCAGATGCCATCTGATTCCAATCTGCTTTAATCTTTTCTACACTATCTTCAAGCTGAAAACGGTTTTTAACATATTCAGCCGTCTCTGTAAAACTCATACCTTCAAGTTCTGATTCAAGCATCTCATCTACTTCTATACCATAACGACCTAAATAATCTTCATCAATTTTAGACCATACCCACATAGAATCTACTAATGTTCCATCTAAATCAAAAATCACTGCATCAAATGTACGTTTCATACCATTCCCCCTCAAGCTAATATTTTTTATCTAGTTATTCATTGTTAACTGACCAAGTTCTTCATCTGTTAATTGACGATATTCACCAATTGCTAATGCCTCTGGTAATTTAAAATCCCCCATACTTACACGTTTTAAATAGGTTACTTCCTTACCTACAGCTTTCATCATACGCTTCACTTGATGGAACTTACCTTCTCTAATTGTAATATAAACCTTAGAAGTTTCTTCATTTGCCTCTATAATTTCAAGTCCTGCTGGCATACAAGGTTTTGCTTCACCAATCTCTACACCTGACTCAAAAGCTTCAATATCAGCTTCTACTACCTTACCATTTACCTCAGCATAGTAACATTTATCTACATGCTTCTTAGGTGATAAAAGACTATGTGCCATTTTTCCATCATTGGTTAAGAGAAGTAATCCTTCTGTATCTTTATCTAACCTTCCAACAGGTGCTAAACTTCTCCCTTTTGTTACAGGGTCTAAAAGATCCATCACCGTTTCTTGTCTTGGATCTTCGGTTGCAGTAATATAGCCTGCTGGTTTATTTAAAATATAGTAATAAAAAGGCTTATAGTCTACTACTTCCTCACCTAGTGTAACAACTGCTTCACTAGGGCTAATACTACATTCTGGACGTTTTTCAACTTCCCCATTCACTTTGACCTTTTTCTTTTTTATAAGTTGTTGGACTTCTGAGCGAGAACCATATCCTGTATGCACTAAATATTTATCAAGTCGCATTTTCTTTTCTATCATTTTATATCTACCATCATTTCTTATTATATTTGTCTCATGTAAAGCATCTATCACATCATACGCCAATTCGTAGCATATAAGTTTTTAAGTGTTCCATTTTGACTTTTTACCCATCCTAAAGGATGTCCCATTACGCCTATTACATTAAAACCTTTTGGTGCTTCTATAAGTAGAGTCTCACCTTTTAAGTATTTTATCACATTTGCATCTTCTATTTGTAAGTCGATATAATTTTTAAACATTTCTTTTGGATAGGCTAAAGCTAATACTTGTGAAGGATCAAAACGTTTATTTTTAACCTCACCTAAATACATCCCACTGCGTATCACACGAAGCCCTTCTAAATCCGGTGCATCTTCTGTTTGTAAGTAAATTTTATTTTTAAGTTCAATAATCGGTGTATTAATATCTAGATGTGTATTTGTTTCAATAAACTCTTTTAAAATAGGAATATCTTTAATACGCTTTTTAATAGATAGACGCTTAGTTTCGTCAAAAGCCTCACCTAATTTTTGAATAAGACATACAAAATGCCCTTCACCCTTTAAATGATGTGGCCACAATCTTAACGCTCCACTTAGAGTATCTTTTTTAGAATCACTCCATTCTGGTCTGCCTTGTTTAATGCCACCAACACCTGTTAAAGGTATAATCTGACAATCAGGATGTTTTTCTAAAAATGCTTCTATCATTCCTTCATTTTCTTCTGGTGAAAAGGTACAGGTTGAATACAGCATCATCCCATCAGTTTTAAGCATTGTGTAAGCATCTTCTAATATGATACGTTGAAGGTTGCAGCAATGTTCAATACCATGAGTCTCCCAACTCTTTACTGCATTTTCATTTTTTCTAAACATTCCTTCACCTGAACAGGGCGCATCTATTAAAATTTTATTAAAATAACCTTTGAACTTGGTTGCTAAACGTTCAGAGGTTTCTGCTGTAATCATGCTATTACGTATACCAAAGTTCTCAATATTTTTCATCAAAGCCATAGCACGCGTCGCACTAATATCATTACTTACAAGTAGTCCTGTTTGACCTAACCTAGCACCTACTTGTGTAGATTTACCTCCAGGAGCAGCACAAAGGTCTAGTACTTTATCTCCTTCTTCAATTGGAATATAAGCACCTGGTGCCATCGCACTTGGTTCTTGCATATAATAAAGCCCTGCATGATAGTATGGATGCTTCCCTGGTCTATCCCCTTCTTGATAATAGTAACCTTCCTTACACCAAGATACAGCTTCTAGCCCTTCAAAAGGACAAATGTTATCCCATGCTTCTTTCCCTAACTTTAATGTGTTTATGCGAATGCCTTGATATTCTGGGAAGCTATAACTGTCTAAATACGCTTCAAACTCATCTTGTAGAAGTCCTTGTATCTTTTCTTTAAACTTAACTGGTAATTCCATTTTATGTCCTCTTTATCTTATTCTGTAATTTCTAATATTAATTTAGGGCAAAACTCCAAGTAATCTGCAGCAACTAAGTGGTACATTCGTTCATTGTAGCTTCCTTTTAAGGCTTTTTCCCATCCTGTTTCATCATGAAGATGACCATACATTACTTGTCGCACTGGATACTGCTCAATAAGCGCAGTAAAGGGTGAATCTTCTCTTTTGTCATTGGTAGGAGGATAATGAAGTGCCACTATTATTTCTTCTGCACCTTTTTTAATTCCATCTTGAAATGAAAGTTTTAAGCGTTCTTGCTCTCTTAAATAAATCTTTTTATCTTCCTGCGAAGCATCATCAAAGTGCATCCATCCTCTTGTACCACATATAGCATATCTACCTACTTTATAGGCGGTATTTTGAATAAAATAGATGGAATCATAGAGTGTATTTAAAACACCTATTTTCTCCCACCAATAATCATGATTACCTTTGATACATACCTTTTTGCCTGGTAACTGATCAATAAAATCCAGGTCTACCTTTGCCTCATTTAGTTTCATAGCCCAAGACAGATCTCCACAAAGAATAACAATGTCTTTATCCGTTACGAGCTGTTTCCAGCACGCCGTTAACCTAGTCACATGATTTTCCCATTTAGGTCCAAAGACTTCCATAGGCTTATCTGTACTCAATGCTAAATGCAAATCTCCGATTGCATAGATTTTCATTTTTTTACTCCTTTATATGATCGCCTTCTTAAAAAGTATCTTGAGCTATTATAACATAAGTCTTTATCTATTCCAATGTCCCTCACAATCCATCCCTCTAGGATTTTTGTTCTAAATATTGCAAAATACTATAAGGATTAATCCAAAATTCTACATTATCAGGTGTCTTCACTGCAATCCCTATATGAAGATGAACTGGAAATTGGCCAGTAGTTCCTTCTTCACCATAGCCACTATCTCCCATAAGACCAATTACTTCTCCTGCTTGTACCCGGTCACCTTGCTTTAAATTCTTCGCATAGGAATGAAGATGTGCATAGTAAAAATAGGCACCACTTTCACTCCGAATACCTACCCTGTATCCTCCTGTCTGATTCCATCCTATATTTTCAACAGTACCATCCGTCATACTTCTTATTTTAATTTGTCCAGATTCATTGGCTTTAGACATAATATCAATACCATAATGTAACCTATTTCCATTATAAGTTCTAGAGTCTTTCCATCCATTTTCATAGGTATACACATTTTTCTCCCTAATTGGAAAAGATTTAATATCATAGATAAATTGCTTGTACACATCTGTAGCATTGTCATACATTCCAAATTCATCTAAGAAATTCGTTGTATCTTTTTCTTTGATAGATTGTTCTATTTCAGCTAAAGGTGTCTCCTTATAAGACTCTACTGCCCATACAGCAAGTGTATGGGCATAGTCCTTTTTGTATTGAATAGAAAGTTCCATCAATCGCTTTAACGTGTCTCCACCTATTTCGAAATCTTGAATATGTTCAGTATAAGCTGATGTTACTTGTATAGTCGCTGGCGTTTTACTATCTACTTCTGCCTTTTTACTCCCCCCCCCAAAGCTTCCTGCACATTTCGTTAGGATTAATAGGATTCCTACTGCAATCAATAAAATACCTATAAACTTCTTTAAGCTCTCTGTTCCCTCTATCACTGCAAACTGCGTTCTACTTTGTCTAGTATTTGTTGTTGACTTAGATGCCGATCTCATCATAGATGGTCTATTAACTTTTGTAGCAGATCTCACTGGTGTCCCATAAGATCTTTCACGTCTATTCTTAGAAACTTGCCTTTTTCTCCCCATATCATAAGTCATTTGCCCTATAACCCGTTCAAATTTATTCATATAATCTCCCCTCTCTCTATTTATAAAAAAATAAAGAAGCATAAATACTATGCTTCTTCTTTAGTCATAAAACGTTGCAAAGCCCTTCCATTTTGATAATGGCATAAGTCTCCTTGCACAAAGCCTTCCTCACCCATCTTGGCGATAATTTCATCATGAATTTTCCACCAACTTGTATTCCAGTTAGCAAATAAAGTATATTCTTCTGGTGCTCTACCAATAATACGTTGCACTACAACCTTATCTGATAAATAACGTAAGAAAGTTATAACACGCTCTTCATATTCTTCTTTTGAAATCATTTCAAATTCACCTGCTTCATACTGGCGTCCCATCTTCGTATTCTTGGTAATGTATAAAGCATGTAACTTAATATAATCTATCCCTAAAACACTCATAAGCTTTGCATTTTCAATAACATCATCCATATTATCCCACGGCAAGTTTAAAATGAGATGGGTACAGATTTCAAATCCATAACGTTTAATACGTAAAACAGCATCTAGGTACTCACTTAAACCATGTCCTCTATTAATCTGCTTTAATGTATGATAATTCATTGTTTGCAAACCTAATTCAATACATACATCATAGCCTGTTTCATCTTGCCATTCTTTGATTGCCACTAGGTAATCTTCATGGATACAATCTGGTCTTGTTGAAATACTAATTCCAACTAACCCATCATATTTAATTTGGTCGAGTACCCCTTTAAATTGCTCGAGAGGCATATAAGTATTACTAAAATTTTGTAAATAAGCAATAAACTTATGTGCTTTATAACGCTTCCCTATATAGTCAATATTTTGCTTGAGTTGGTCCTGTATGTGTATCTTTGTATCAAGAAGTTCATAACCTATCCCTACTTCACTACAAAATGTACACCCTCCTGTGCCACAGTTACCATCACGATTCGGACACGTTACAGGTAAGTTTACAGGTATTTTATATACCTTTTCACCATATTTTTCTTTTAATGTATCTGCATAACGTCTATAAGCCATAACATTCTAGCTCCTTCGTTTTTCCTTTTATGGTAAAACGACTGACCTTGTTTGTCAAACAAGCCTTACATTATATATATATATACAAATTGGTTATATATTCCATGTTAGCTTATTTTGTATAAAAAAAAAATTTTTATCTATACTATTAAACATAGATTTTATCAATTCTCTAAAAGAGGTGGAAGTCATGGATACAAAAGCTTTAGATTATATTGCACTTACTTTAGTTATTATCGGTGCTATTAACTGGGGTCTTATTGGATTTTTCCAATTTGATTTAGTTGCTATGTTGTTTGGCGGAATGGCATCATGGATTAGTCGTGTGATTTATGCAGCAGTGGGTATTGCTGGTCTTTACGCACTCACTATGTTTGGAAAAATATCTAATAGTCGTATGAATAGTTAATTTTTAGATAACTAGATAGAATATCTATCTAGTTATTTTTATACCAATTTTTATTGAAATTTTTATAAAACTTTTTTTAAATTTAAAGGATATTTTAGGCAATATGTTGAATATGTATATTAATAAATCATATTAGGGGTGATAACCATGATACAGATTATTACAGGTCAAACAGGTGAAGGTAAAACAAAACAAATGATTGATTTAGCAAACGAAAGATGTCGATCATTAGATGGTCATATTGTTTATATTGATAGTACAACCCAGCATCGTTTCGCACTTTCTCATCACATTCGTCTTATCGAAACAACGTCTTTTCCTATTAATGCCCATGATTTCTTCGGTTTTCTATGTGGTATCTTATCTAGTAATCATGATATTGAACTTGTCTTTATTGATGAACTTATTCAAATCACCCAATTCGGTATCGATGAATTAGCATGTTTCATTGAAAAACTTAATAAGTTATCTGATAAATATGATGTTAATTTCGTCGTTGGTGCTTCTTGCTCAAGCAAAGAAATTCCTGCTGCACTTTCACCATATCTAGTAGCTTAATACGCTCATTATAAAAATAGTAGGGTCGTCATTATAATACTTTATAATGACGACCCTACTATTTTGTACAACATCTAAAAACACATATTGTAAATGGATTCATACAATATCTTGTTTCTTGAACTTTAAGGTGACATCCTATAAAACTTTGGGATTGTGATGTATCAATAATCAGTTGCCAACCTTGTTCTTGTTTTGGTAAATCAAATACAAGAGGCTCAATATAATTATTCATCATAATATACAGTTTTTCTGAACCTACTTCTATTTGCTCAGCTAAGCTACAAGAATAATACGACCAATCTGGTTCGTTATAATTGACCCCATGAAAAGTAATTTTTAGTTGTTCTTTATTTATTGCTTTAAAACAATTACTTTCTTTCCTAAATTTAATCATTGATTTTACAAATTCTAGAATTTCTTTATTTTTCTCCGTTAAGCTCCAATCTACCCATGTGACTTCATTATCTTGACAAAAAGCATTATTATTACCTTTTTGCGATCTTCCCAACTCATCTCCCATCAAAAGCATAGGTATTCCTTGTGAGAGTAACAATAAAGCAAAATAATTTTTTATACGTTTTTTTCTTATCGAGATAATTTTCTCATTCTGTGTTTCGCCCTCTTCTCCACAATTGTAGCTATAGTTATTATTATTGCCATCTCTGTTTCCTTCACCGTTTAACCTATTTTGTTTATATTGATAAGAAACAAGATCCCACATTGTAAAGCCATCATGTGCAGTAATAAATTGTATCGTATGCGTCTTATTTTTCCTAGTATCTTGAAATTGTATTTCACTCCCTGTTAAACACTTTGCAACTGCATTAGTCATACCTTGGTCGCCTCTTACAAATCGACGCATAGTATCTCTATAACAATCACTCCATTCTGCTATAGGGTATGGCATACGCCCTACATCATAGGCACCTTTTGCATCCCAACATTCAGCAATAAGCTTTACATGTGATAAGATAGGATCATTGGCAATATCCTCCATAATCGAACCAGCATACCAATTACCAACTTCATTTTGCATTAAAATAGATGCCAGATCAAATCTAAAGCCATCAATCCCCATACACACAACCCAATAGCGCAGACTATCTAGAATAAGTTGCTTTGTCACAATATGCTTATTATTGAGTGTATTACCTGTACCAGCATCATTACGATGATAGCTCCCATTCCATTTATAATATACTTCTGGAGCTAATGCCTTAAAATTAAAGACTTTCCCGTCTTGTCCCCCTTCACCTGTATGGTTATATACTACATCTAAAATAACTTCCATACCATTTTGATGAATAGCCTCTACAAATTTCCTAAATTCTTTAACTTCTCCAAGGGCCCCTCTATCCATTGCATAGACTTCTTGAAGGGCAAAAAAGGAAATACTATTATACCCCCATTCATCTTGTAAAGTTTCTTGAGTAATAGGATGTTTATTAGAAAGTGTATGCTTATTCCATTTAAAAATTGGCATTAATTCTAAACTAGTAACACCCAACTCTTTTAAATAGGGTAATTTTTTTAATAAGCCTTCAAAAGTTCCTCTTTCCCTATTTTCAATTTGACTTGTAGGACTTTTTGTAAAAGCACCTACATGCATCTCATAAATGATTGTTTCTTCCCATGGAATAAAAGGACGTTCTCCTTTATATACTTTATCATTGACAACGATATTCTTATAATGATTACTCCCTTTAGGAAAAGCTGACAAACTTCTAGCATAGGGATCAATAAGAGGTATACTCATCTCTCCTTTTTCTGTAACTGTCTGCCAGGTGTAAGCAAATCCCTCTTCTACACCTTTGATACTTATACAAAAAACATCCCCCATGCAAGAAGTCTCACGATCAAGAATTACTTCTACTAGTGGTACTTCTTCGTAAACAAATCTATAAATTTTAAGGATCATACAACGTGCAGTTGTTGCGTAGATTCCAAAATTGCACCGATCTCTAATTAGCTTACACCCCAACAAGGGAAAACCCTTCTCTATTTCAAACATAAGCTCCCTCCCTACTTGTGTGTTTAGAAAATATAAATCATTATATAGTCTACCATATTCTGGTAATTTTATACAGATAAAATTCAAGTCTTGCAAATTTCTTTCGCTATGTTATAATAATAACCAATTATATAGTCTAAAAATGTTGATAAAGATTGAGTAGTAATAGACTTGCCTTTTCAGAGAGCATACGGTTGGTGCAAGTATGCAGGAATCTATTATGAATTACACCTTTTGAATTGCACATATGTGCCGGTTACATACCGTTATCATGTTAGAGGCAATGTATTTTGCGAACAAAGGTGGTACCACGGGTGATCTCGTCCTTTTTATAAGGCGAGGCACCCTTTTTTTATTAACTTTTTTAATTACTCTAGACAACTTATTAGGAGGATTTTAAGAATGAACGTATTTGATACCTTAATGGAACGTGGATTTATCCAACAAACAACACATGAAAAAGAAATTAGAGAACTGTTAGAAAAAGAAAAGGTAACTTTCTATATTGGTTTTGACCCTACTGCTGATAGTTTACACGTAGGTCATTTCGTAACAGTTATGGCTATGGCTCACATGCAACAAGCCGGACATCGTCCAATCGCCCTTTTAGGTGGCGGTACAGGTATGGTTGGTGACCCAACTGGTAAGACAGATATGCGTAAAATGCTTACTCCTGAAATTATTAAACATAACGTAGCTTGTTTTAAAAAACAACTTTCTCGTTTTATTTCTTTTGATAATGAACAAGCAATGATTGTTGACAATGGAGATTGGCTTCTTAATTTAAACTATATCGAATTCCTTCGCGAAGTTGGTGTACATTTCTCTGTAAACCGTATGCTTACAGCTGAATGTTTCAAACAACGTCTTGAAAAAGGTCTTTCTTTCTTAGAATTTAACTACATGCTTATGCAATCTTATGACTTCCTAGAGCTTTACAGAAAATATAACTGTAAATTAGAACTTGGCGGTAACGACCAATGGTCAAATATCCTTGGTGGTGTTGAACTTGTAAGACGTCTTCATGGCGATACTGCATTTGGTATGACTTTCTCTCTTCTCACAAACAGTGAAGGTAAGAAAATGGGTAAAACAGAAAATGGTGCTGTATGGCTAGATGCTGAAAAAACATCTCCTTACGACTTCTACCAGTATTGGAGAAACGTAGCTGATGCTGACGTTAGAAAATGTCTATGCCTTCTTACCTTCCTTCCAATGGATGAAATCGATGCACTTTGCAGCGTAGAAGGTGCCGAAATTAATAAAGCAAAAGCTAAACTTGCTTTTGAAATTACAAAAATTGTTCATGGTGAAGAAGAGGCTGCAAAAGCACAAGAAGCTGCTCAAGCTGCTTTTGCTGGTAAAGGAGCAAGTGGTTCCCTACCAACTACAAATTTAAATGCTGACCTTTTTGCTGAAGGTCTAGATATCATTAGCCTTCTTGTAGACCATACAGGAATTGTTGCAACACGTTCTGAAGCACGTCGTCTCCTTACACAAAACGGTATTAAAATTGAAGGAAAACCTGTTGAAGCCATTGACTTCAAAGTAACTACTGATTTATTCAACGATGGTGCTTTAATGATTCAAAAAGGTAAAAAAGTATTCCATCAAGTAAATCTTGTTTAATCTTAATCTATAGATAATAAGAGGGCTACCCAACTGGTGGCCCTACTTTATTTTATTCAATAACTTTATTCTAGGAAGCTTCTTCAAATGAGTTATTTTATATCTCTATTTAAAGAATGAGGTGATAATTATATTTAATGATGTAGATTTAAAAATAAAAAAACATAATAAAATACTTTTTACACGAGATAGTGACTGTTTACAAGAACTTCGAAAACTTATCTGCCTCCAAAAACATACCACGCTCATCATGTGGATATTTGACTGTCTACAAATCCCTCTAGATGAAATAAAGACAGCCTATCCAAACGAATCTGAGTCACAAGCGGCTTTTATGCTATCCGATTTATGGGCAAGAGGTGAAGTCAAAATGCCTGTTGCTAAAAGAGCTATCTTAGATTGTCATGCTGTTGCAAAATCTATAGATAATGATTACTTTATTGCACTCTACCATGCTGTTGGTCAAGGATGTGCAACTGTCCATGTAGAAACCCATGCCTTAGGTCTTGTTTTTTATGAGCTCACTGCTATTGTCATCAAAAATAACTATCAGAACTATCAATATGAGGTTACTAAAAAAATACAGTACTATATGAATCGCTTACTATGGTGGCAAGAAAACATTGAGGTATTTGAGCACCAGAGAAGTTGGGCAAACTTCTTAGTTAAACCTAATAAACCAAATAAAGAAGCTTTATTATATGTTAAGGATACTCATGCTAAAGGTAAGCTTTAAAATAGCAAAAAAGGATCGATTACACTTTCACAAGTGATCGATCCTTTTTTGCTTAGTATCTTTTAGCACTCTTCTCCATTAAATAGATCCCCCATATATCGCATAATCAATAACCTGATAAATGCCACCGTTGGGACACCTAATAGAATACCAACCAAACCAAAAAGTTTCCCCCCTATAACAATTGCTAAAAGGACTGCTATAGGATGAAGCTTGACAGTTTTACCCATTACCTTCGGCACAATGAACCAGCCATCTATTTGCTGCAAGATCATTACTGCAATTACCGCATAGACACCTCTAATAGGATGTGGACCTATAAAACCAATAAGACCTGCTAAAATAAAGCCTACAACTGGTCCAAAGTATGGAATAAGATTAAATATTCCTGAGATAACACCGATGATAATCGCAAAATCTATGCCTATTACCATTAATGTCACACTAATCAACGTCGCCATAATAACTGCATCAATTAATTGCCCTCTAATATATCCAGAAAAAACATAGTCTATATCACGTCCTATATCTCTTACTTCACTTTCCATTTTATCTGGCACAATTAAACTTAAAAAGCGATTATATATACGAAGCAATTTAGTTTTATCTTTAAGGGTATAGAAGGCAATGACAAAGCCAAGGCCAAGGTTAAGCAAGTTGCCCCCTAAATTTGTAAGGGTATCTACCCCCTTGCTACTAAGCCAATTTACAAAACTATTAATACCTTCATAAACACGTCCAATCAAGTCTCCCCCATTTTGTAAGAATGGTAACTTTGATGTTGCAAAATCCATATTTTGAATCATACTTGTAAAATACTGTGCATATCCAGTCAAACTATCTTGTAAATTCTGAATTGCCCCTCCCCCTATAACCTTTCTTACATTCATCACAATGACTAAAGTAAATAGTAAAACAATAAGGATAAAAGTAAGTAAAGTAAATAGCGTTGGCCAGCTACGATTCACAGACTCTTTGTGAAAAATTCTTTTAATCCATCTTTCAAAGAAATGTGTAAGTGGATCTAAAAGATAGGCTATAATTATACCAAATATAAGCGGTTTAAATAAGTCAAACAACCACTTTACAAAAGTCGCTATATATCCCCCCATGAGTTTGAAATTAATAAGCAAGAAGGCACCTAAGATGGTGACAAGTATACTTACAACAATATAAACACTAATTGTAAAATACTTATTATTTTTTTCAAATTTCATCGGGTTACTCCTTCTTAGTAATTTTTCATTTCTTTAAGAAGGTCTAAAAGGAATTCAAAAACACGTTCCATAGAACTAATACTTGCACGTTCTTCTGGTGAGTGAATATCATAAGCATTTGGTCCAAAAGCAATCATATCTACACCTGGCATCTTCTCAAGTAAGAAACCACATTCAAGCCCTGCATGAATCGCTTTAATTTCAGGTTTTTTATCATATTTTTGTTCAAATACTTGTGTTGCTAATTCACGGATTCTAGAATTTGGTGCATATACCCATGCAGGATAATCGCCTGCTACCGTACATTTTGCCCCAATGTTTGCTGATACACGTTCAATCTTACGAATAATATTTTCTTTCTTAGTTGGTACTGAACTTCTTACAGCTAATACAATATGCATTGCATCTTGTTCTAATTGTACTACACCAATGTTTAATGAACTTTCTACAAGCCCTGGAATCTGCATACTATAAGCCATAATCCCATGTGGAAGTGTCATTAATAAATCAATAATTTGTTGAGTTTGTCCTTCTGTAATACATGCTTTTGCTTCAGTTTCTACATGAGTAAACATTTTAAGCTCTGGATCTTGCTTTTCATATTCTGTCTTAAAAGCTTGCTCCATTGTTTGAAGGATGCTTTCTACTTCTGATTTTTTATCCACTGGTACATAGAAAGAAGCTTCTGCTTCACGTGTTATAACATTATCCTTGCTACCACCCACAAATGTTGCAAGACGTATAGGCATTGTTTGACGCACACGGTCTAATACACGTCCTACAAGTACGTTTGCATTGGCACGTTCTTGGTGAATATCTGCCCCTGAATGCCCACCTGTTAACCCTTTAATATTCACATTGAAAAGTGCAAACTCTGCTGATGTAGCTTCATAAGATACTGGTAAATCTACATGTGCTTTTGCCCCCCCTGCACAGCTTACAAGAAATTCTCCTTCAATGTCTGTATCAAGGTTTAATAAGACTGTACCTTCTAAGTATTCTGGATGAAGATTTGCAACACCATCCATACCTGTTTCTTCTGCTGTTGTCATAAGTGCTTCAATAGCTGGATGTTCGATTGTATCATCTGCAAGTACTGCCATTTGATAAGCAATAGCAATACCATTATCAGCTCCTAATGTTGTACCATCTGCACGAATAAAGTCACCATCTACAACAAGTTTAATGCCTTCAGTTAAAAAGTCATGGTTCGTATCTTTGTTTTTTTCACATACCATATCTAAATGTCCTTGTAAAATAACAGTTGGTGCATTTTCATAACCTTTTGTTGCTGGTTTCTTAATATAAATATTATTCGCTTCATCTTGCTTAACATCTAAATTAAGGCTTTTTGCAAATGCCACCATATAATCACTAATTGCTTTTTCATTACCAGAACCTCGTGGAATACGGCTAATTTCTTCAAAATAATACATTACCTTTTCTGGCTTTAGGTTTTCTAATACTCTAGTCATGTTAAAACCCTCCTTAGTCTTCTTTATTTATTATTGTACTTAATTATTCTAAATTTATCCATTCTCTTTTACTACTTTTTTAAGTAAATGTAAGAAAATAGATAAATCACGTTCCTATTGTTCTCATTATTGCAGAAATCAGAATGGTGTTAGTCTATAAAATTGGGGGCAAATTTTATATTTTGCCCCCAATAAATTCCTTTAGTTTTTAAAGCTATGGATAGGTGCTGGCACTCTACCCCCTCTTGCAATAAAGCGTTCACAACTATAGCGATTCACTGGCATAATGGGTGCACGACCTAATAGTCCACCGAATTCTACACTTTCACCTACATCTTTACCACATACAGGAATAATACGTACAGCTGTTGTCTTAGCATTGATCATACCAATAGCCATTTCATCTGCCAAAATACCACTCAATGTAGCTGCACTTGTACTTCCTGGTACAGCTACCATATCAAGTCCTACCGAGCATACACATGTCATTGCTTCTAATTTTTCAAGTGTTAACGCACCTACTTCTGCTGCTTTAATCATGGCATGGTCTTCACTTACAGGAATAAAAGCACCACTTAACCCACCTACATAAGAAGAAGCCATAACACCACCTTTTTTAACACAGTCATTTAAAATGGCAAGGGCTGCTGTTGTTCCTGGAGCACCTGCCATTTCAAGTCCCATCTCTTCAAATATTTCACCTATACTATCTCCAATTGCTGGTGTAGGCGCTAAAGATAAGTCGATAATACCAAATGGTACACCTAGTGTATCAGCAGCTTCTTTGGCTACCATCTGGCCTGCACGTGTAATTTTGAACGCTGTACGTTTAATCGTTTCACACATTGTTTCAAAATCTGCTTGTCTTACATGCTCTAAAGCTTTCTTTACAACACCTGGTCCACTTACGCCCACATTGATAACTGTATCATGTTCTCCAACACCATGAAATGCACCTGCCATAAATGGATTATCTTCTGGTGCATTACAGAAGATTACAAGCTTCGCACAACCAATACTTTCTCTCTCTGCTGTATACTCTGCCGATAGTTTAATAATCTCACCCATACGTTTAACTGCATCCATATTAATCCCTGACTTGGTACAACCTACATTAACAGATGCACACACATGTTCTGTTACACTTAAAGCCTCTGGAATGGATTCAATAAGTACTTTATCTGATGGTGACATCCCCTTTTGTACAAGTGCAGAAAAACCACCAATAAAGTTTACACCAACAGCTTTTGCTGCACGATCTAACGCTTTGGCAATAGGTACATAAGAATCTGCTTTTGTTGCACCACCAATAAGAGCAATAGGTGTTACTGAAATACGTTTATTAACAATTGGAATACCATATTTCTTAGAAATTTGTTCGCCTGTTTCTACTAAATCTTTGGCACAAGTTGTAATTTTGTTATAAATATTTTCACAAAGTTTATCCATATCATCTGAGATACAGTCTAAAAGACTAATCCCCATTGTAATCGTACGAATGTCTAAATTGGCCTCTTGAATCATCTTATTCGTTTCTAATACTTCTAATCTTGAAATCATTGTTTTTCCCCTTCCTGAGCTTAAATACGGTGCATAGAGTCAAAAATATCTTCATGTTGTAAACGAATATCAACTTCTATGGCTTTACCAAGTTCAGTAAGCGCATCTACAACTTCATTAAACGAAACAGTACAATTTGTAAGGTCTACAATCATCATCATATTAAAATAACCATGTAAAATAGTTTGTGAAATATCTAAGATATTCACTTGTTTTTCACTCAAAAGTGTACAAACTTTGCCTATAATCCCTACTTTATCTTTTCCTACTACTGTAATAATCCCTTTCATTGTGAGCCTCCTTATTTTTTCCAATAAATTTCTATTTTATCGTTTTCTTTAATTGGGTCGGTCACTGCAGCCTTCATACCGTTAAGTATCAGTTGAATCGTACCTTTAGGCTGACTGAGGTCAAAATCTATATAATCAAATATGTTAACAAATACATACCCTGCTTCTTTATAAGGTAATTCTATAAGTTCTCCATTAACATATAAGCGTATAGCTGAATCATTTTGCTGTTGTAAGAGTTGTTCAAGTAATTCCATATGATTATTTTTTTGTTCTTCTACTTTATTTGAAATATCTATATGGTCAAAGGGTTGTAAAAGGTATTCACCATTTACTTCATTTCCATTTACTACTATCAATTTTTCTTCTATTTTCATCTGTAACAGTTGACACAATTCTAAAAGGGTATGAATCGTTTTAACTTCTATTTCATCTCCATCTTGAATGATTTCTTCTTGTGAACGCATATCTCCATTAACGAGTATCATAGGAAGATATATTGGTTCTCCATTGACATAAAGGGTTATTGGCTCTTTAAGTAAATGGATATAATCTTTCACGTAGCCTGTGCCATCTACTCCTGGCTTAGCAAAAATCATATGAATACGATCACCTTCACTAATGGCATCTTCTAGGCTAGCTATTTGATCATTTAAGAAAATAACAGCAGCTTCTCCACTTCCACCCTTTATCCTTATTCGTTCTCCATTACATTTAAACATTAAAGTTCTACCTTTAGTGGGAAAAATCTCAGTATGTGCAATACCAGCATGCATGAGTACATCCAAGATAGTCATTTTTTTTGTATTCATTAGTGTAATTTTCTCACCATTGAAGTTCACATTTAAAAATTGTTGCTGCATACTCTTAGCTGCTGTCATTGCAATCCCTAATGGGGTAATCATTTCTGGTCCTTTTGTCATCTCACACTCATATACAACATCAGGAATTTGATCTGCAAGGCGTACTGCCACACGTGCTTCTGGAAGTTTGAGCTCACTTGAAAGATTTTCAATAAGCCCTGGCATCTGGCTCCCACCACCTATACAAAACACTGCATTCGTTGACTTCTTGCCATTAAGTTCTAAAATCTTCTTACCTATTTGCTTAGCTAGTTGCCCCATAATAGGTTCTATACATGCTTTTAATTCAGCACTACTGATCTCATTTTTAAATCCTATAATATCTTCATAGGTAATGATCTCCTGATAATTCATTGCCTGCTTCATTTTTTCTGCAGTATTAAAATCGACTAAATACTTGTGTACAATTGCCTCAGTTACTTCATCACCTGCCATAGGAATCATGCCATAAGCTACAACACTACCTTCTCTTGTAATAGCAATATCTGAAGTCCCAGCACCAATGTCTACAAGTGCTAAGTTAAGAAGACGTAAATTTTCAGGGATCACCGCATTAATAGCTGCGATAGGCTCTAGAGTCAAATGAGAAACATGTAAATCAACTCTATTGGTTACTGCATATAAACTATCTACTACACTTTTAGGCAAAAATGTTGCTAAAATTTTAGCACTTAATACTTCACCTTTATGGCCCTCTGGATTGGATATGACATAGTCATCTACAAAATAGTTAATTACCGTATGGCCTACACAAAAATATTCCGTCGCCTTTATTTTACGTTCACGTTCTAACATTTCTTTAGCAAGATCAATCCCCTCTACCTGGAGATTTTGCATATCTAACGGCCCTATTTCATGTACTTCATCAAAGCTTTTAGTTACATAAGCCATTTGCGTATTGAGAACACGACCAGCAGCTGCAATATTTACTTCTTTTAATGCATAACCAACTTCTTCTTCTAATTTTTCTTTAATACACCTTACAATATTGGCAACCTTTTCAATATCATGCACTTGCCCATCTAACATGGCACGTTCTTCGTGCTCCATACATATATGATGCTTAACATGCCACTTCTTCTCTTTGATATAGCCTAGCGTTCCTATTACAGTACGCGTACCAATATCTAGTCCAAATATTAAATCACTCATTCTGCCTATAGTCCCCCTTTTAAGTCTAATAAATACTTTTTCATTATATCTTTTTGTGTTTTGGGATTGACCACATTAATTGTACATCCAGTTGCCAGTTCAAATCCTGCAAACTGACCTGTCCTTGGCAAAATCTTGATGAAGAAATGATAATGCTCATCCTGCTCATATCTACCATTCATAAAACACATATTATAACTTATTTCTCCTAACATCTGCCTATTCATCTTTATGGCTTGCTCTGTGATATAAGCCAAAGCTTCCAAATCTGCTTCGTCCATTTGTCCAATATTGGAAATATGCTTCTTAGGAATAATCCACGTTTCATATGGTACACTAGCACCTTCTGGTACACATAGTTGCCATCCATCTTGTTCCAATACACTTAAATCTTTATCTTCTATTTCTTTACATATTCTACATTTATCCGTTTGTCTGAAGTATGCTTCCATTTTTTTATAATGTTCTTCTATTGTACAAGGCACCTCTTCTAATGCAATAATCTGAGAATGTGGATGCCCTATACTTGCCCCAGCCCGTTCACCTTCATTTTTAAAAACTTGGACAAAGTGAATTCTGGGCATTTTAGATAATGTTATCCACCTATCTCTTATCACTTGCAATAAAACTTTCCAATGTACTTTCGTAAAGTGTTCGGGCTTTTTATGGTGATCTTGTGTTTCGATAATCACATCATGTATTCCATAAACTATCCCTTCTTCAGAACAAGCTGGATATTTATTATTTACTATTTGAATCTTATCCCCTTCTTCTGTCACTATTGCATTTCTTACAATTTCTATCTCTGATGCATTTTCCAGACAGAAAGGACATAATGAGGCCCCTAAAAATTGATTAGGTCTAGTTCTTCTATTTTCTGACAAAATGCTACTTATACCTAGTACTTCATCATTATACATCATCCCATCATTCACCTCGTATTCATCTTAGGTTTTATTGTACTATATCCTTTTCTAAAATTAAAGAGACATCTAGACAATAAAAAAAGACTAGTTCTTAAGAACTAGTCCACAATTTGCCATTCTTCTACATTTGAATAAATATTAATAGGACTTGGTTGTATATTTCCTCCAACCTTTTTCTTCGTAATTAATGCCCCATTTTTAAAATATAAACTGATATAAGGGTTTTGTTCCGCAATATATTGTTGTAACTTACTATATGCCTCTACAATTTTATCAGGATGACTACTAAAGGCTGCTTGAATATATTGATCCATTGTTGGATTATTATAACTTACAAAATTATCTCCACCTGTAATTTGACTAGAATGAAGTGCAAACGTTACATCTGGAACGTAAGATAACTTCCATCCACCTAAGAAAGCTTCAAATTGTTTATTATAGATACGCTCTTTAAAAGTAGTTGCATCTGTCTTCTCAATAGTTACCTCAATCCCTACTTCTTGATACATCTTTTTGATACTTTCTGCTACACGTACACGTTCATTATTTTCTTCATTTACAAGTAATGTAAAGCTTAATGGAATATTATTCTTCATAAAAAGCTTTGTTTTTTCATCGTAAGTATAACCTTCTCCTACTAGAAGTAATTTTGCTTTTTCAACATCATATCCTTTAATTTGTAGCGTTGGATCAAATAAATAAGAATGAGGTGCTATAAGTGTATCTGTAATAACAGAATGTCCTAAATAATAAATTTCTGACATCTTTTGTCTATCAATAGCATACACAAGAGCATTACGAATATTTGCATTTTGAAAAATAGGTTTGTTATGGTTAATACCCATAAATTCATAACAATTAGTACCTAGTTCGTAAATATTAGCAGACTTATCTTTAGCATATTTACCCCAGTCCATTACATCTGTATAAATCACATCAATCAGGCCTTGTTCAAATGCATAAAGTAAACTTTCTTCATCTGGAATAATCATAACTTTAATTTCTTTGATGCTTGGGGCACCCATAAAGTAAGATTCATTGGCAACTAAAGTTGCCTCCTTATGAGAAATACTTTCAGCATATTTAAAAGCTCCAGAACCTACCGGTAAAATAGCTTTTTGCTCTGTCTCAGTTCCTGTATAAATATGTTTTGGAACAACAGGGAAAAATAAGGTTTGATAAACACCACTAAATGCTTGTCTATAATAAATCTTTAAAGTATAGCGGTCTACAACTTGTATATTGGCTATATTTTTAGTTGTAAGTTTATAAGGTGACTCACTAGCCTTTTGTATAAGTTCTAAAGTATAAGCCACATCATCTGCTGTTAAGTTTGTACCATCATGCCACTTCACATCTTGTCTTAAGTCAATACGCATGCATTTTTCTGCTTCACTATAAACATAATTTTGAGCTAAATTGGAGCTTACACTTCCATCTTCATTAAGATTTACAAGTGTATCAAACATAAGATAAAGATTTTGTTGTACACTTTTGTCCATATTGTAAATAGGATGGAGTGTAGTAGGGTTTTGCATTCCTATAGTAAGAACAGATGAAACATCTGTGTTTTGGTCAGTTGTTACCTCTTCTTTTGTAGGCGGCTTTTCTCCTTGCTCACTCTCATTTGAACCCGTTACCGTACCGCAACCTACTAGTAAAACGATACACATCATGAGTGCAAGTATTTTACCGAACTTATGAATCATTCTTTTCCTCCTTAGTGATTGTAAAGCAACTTATAAATGGCATAATGAAAACTTACCTTTTTAACATAGCGATCTGTTTCCTTGAAGGGAATAGTATGTAGTACTCTACCATCTTTGCTATAAAGGGTATTTTCACGCCACTTTGCTACATTGCCTGAACCAGCATTGTAAGCTGCTAATACTAAGTTTTGATCCCCCTCATATTGATTCATTAGCTTTGCCAAATACCAACACCCGATTTGGATATTAATCTCTGGATCAAATAATTTATCATTAGAATAATAGGGGATCTCGCACTCTGTAGCGCCCCAACTGCCTGTCTTATTCATAATTTGCATAAGTCCCTTTGCACCACTTCTTGAAAGTGCTTTGGGTTCAAACCCACTCTCTGCCTTCATGACAGAATAAACAAAGAGTGGATCCACACCATATCGTGTACTATAAGTATCTACAACCTCTTTATAAGGTCTACGATACAGCACAAAAGGACTTATACATAATATACAAACCATTAATAACCCACATATTAATATCTTTAAATATCTTTTTACCTTCACGCCAATACCCCTTTATAATTGTTCTAGCATTTTGACCATTTGTTCTTTTGTATGTTGACGTGTATAACGGTTATCAATGACAAAGTCAGCGACTTTTTCTAATTCTTCCCATTTTTTTTGCTTATTAATCCGTTCTAACACTTGTTCTTTAGTAAATTCATCACGTTTCATCAATCTTTCTACACGTGTTTTTTCATCTGCATAAACAGCTATGACGTAATCGGTAAGTTCAATTAATCCAATTTCTATTAAAAGTGCTGCATCAATAATGACAATATCCCACTTCTTCTGTTCTTTACATTGTTCTAGCAATGTTTTAATCTCATTAAAGATAATAGGATGTGTAATTGCATTAAGGGCTTTAAGCTTCTCTTGATCGCCAAAAACAATTGCACCTAACTTTCTACGTACAATGTTGCCTTCTTCATCTAAGATTTCTCTTCCAAAGGTTTCTATCACTTTATCATAAGCTAAGTCGCCCTTTAAAAGAATTCTATGTCCCATCTCATCTGCTCCAATAACGAAGCACTTTTTCAACTCTGTTAGCAAAGAAACAACTGTGCTTTTCCCTGCCCCAATTCCACCTACAATTCCTATTGTTCGCATCACTTTCTCCTATTTTGCAGCTAACCAGTTAGAGCCGCTGTGTACATCTACAGATAGCGTAACTTTTAAGTCCACTGCTTGTTCCATTTTTTCTTTAAGTAGTTTGGCTACTTGTTCTTGTTCTGGTTTATATACTTCTAATAAAAGTTCATCATGTACAGTTAATATAACTTTTGAACGTAAACCTTCTTCTTGTAGCGCACGGTGCACATTAACCATTGCAAGTTTAATAATATCTGCTGCTGTTCCTTGAATTGGTGTATTCATCGCTTTACGCTTACCAAACTCCCTCAAATTAAAGTTCTTTGCGTTAATTTCTGGAATATCACGTTTACGATTAAAGATGGTTTGAACATAACCATGATCACGTGCAAAAGACACACATCCATCTAGGTAATCTTTAATTTTTGGATATTTTTCAAAATACCCTTCAATGTAAGCTGCTGCTTCTTTTTGTGTAATCTTTAAGTCTTCTGAAAGTGAAAATGCCCCAATACCATAAACAATCCCAAAGTTAACAGCCTTTGCATTACTTCTTTCAAGTGGCGTAACCTCTTCAAATGGTACATGGAATACTTCTGAAGCAGTTAATGTATGAATATCAATATTTTGATTAAATGCATTGATTAACTTTTCATCATCTGCTAATGAAGCAAGAACACGCAACTCAATTTGTGAGTAATCGGCATCTAAGAAGATATAATCTTCGGATGATGGTATGAATAACTCACGAATACGTTTACCCATCTCAAGTTTGATTGGAATATTTTGTAGATTGGGTTCTGTTGAACTAATACGCCCTGTCGCTGTAATCGTTTGATTAAAGCTAGAATGAATTTTATGTTCATCCGTCATAACTGAAAGTAATCCATCTACATAAGTAGATTTTAATTTAGTATATTGTCTATACGCTAAAATATCTTCTACGATTGGATAACCATCTTTAAGTTTTTCAAGGACTTCTGCAGCTGTTGAATAGCCTGTCTTAGTCTTTTTAACAGCTGGAATATCCATTTTCTCAAATAGAATCACACCTAATTGCTTTGGTGAATTAATATTAAATGCTTCTCCTGCTGCTGCATATACTTTCTCTGCAACATTTTCAATCAACGCATCTAATTCTTTACCATAGGCTTTAAGCTTTTCTACGTCAACCTTAATGCCTTCTACTTCCATATCGAAAAGCACCTTTACAAGTGGCATTTCAATATTGTAAAACAGTTCTTCCATATGGTTGTCTTCAATTTCTTTTTTGAGTACAGCATAAGCTGCATCTAAAACATGAGCACGTTCAGTTAAAAACTTTATACGTACTTCATCTTCAAGGGTAAGCCATGCTTTCATGCTCTTGCCTTTTCCTAGAAGTCCTTCAGTACTTTCTACATTTTGTACCCCTAAGAAACGATCTGCTATTTCACTTATTTCATAAGTTTCATTAGTAGGCTCGATTAAATACGCAGCAATAAATGTATCAAATACCTGTCCTTTTATCTCTATGTGATAAGGATAAAGAATATGTCTAAGCTGTTTGCTATCATGAATAACCTTAAGCCCTTCTTCATTACCAAAGAAGTTTTGTAAGGTTTGTACCTCTTCTGTATTTGTTAAGTTAAAGCTTAAACGACCTACTTTACTATCAAAAGCCAGTCCAAGCTCTAATGTATCTGCTTCATAGGCATAAGTCATGGCACAAACTTGTCCGCCTGTTACTTCTTCTAAGCCGTTAAATGTATGCACTTCTACTTGCTCTACTGGCTTATTGGCTGAAGCTCTTGGAAGCCTTGCAATAATCTTCTTAAATTCTAAGTTTTTCATAAGTTCTTCTGCTTCTTCTGTAAGTGTAAGATCTAAGTTAAACTCATCCCATGTATACTCAAGTGGTACATCACATACAATGGTTGCAAGCATTTTACTTTCTAGTGCTTGATCTTTATAAGTTACAAGATTCTCTTTTAATTTCTTTTGAGTAATCTCATCAATATGCTCATATAGATTTTCAATAGAACCATAAGTTTTAATAAGCTTAACAGCAGTCTTTTCACCTACTCCAGGTACACCTTTAATATTATCTGAAGCATCTCCCATAAGACCTTTGACATCAATAAACTCTAATGGCGTCACTTCATACTTAGCTTCTACATCTTTGGCATAGTAACTTTCTATTTCAGTTCCTTGTTGTTTAGTCTTTGGAATTTTAAGTTCAATCGTCTCACTTGTAATTTGAAGCAAATCGCGGTCTCCTGATACAACAACCATGCGATAACCATCTCGTTCTCCACTCTTAGCTAATGTTCCAAGTAGATCATCTGCTTCAAACCCTTCTTTCTCCATCATATGAATATTCATAGCACGTAACACCGTTTTGAGTAGTGGAATTTGCTCACGTAACTCCTGTGGCATACCTTTTCTTGTGCCTTTGTAATCTTCACACTGAATATGTCTAAAAGTAGGCGCACTGACATCAAATGCAACACCTACTAAATCTGGTTTTTCCTTTTCAATAATGCTTAACATTATATTTAAGAATCCATAAACCGCATTGGTATAGCGACCTTCTTTATTAGTTAGTAGTGGTATACCATAAAAGGCTCTATTAGCAATACTTAAACCGTCGAATAACAGTATCTTTTTATTCATTCTACACCTCCTAGTTTTAAGGATACCCTAAAATATTCCTATTTATTATAGCATAGTTTGTTTTATAAGCGAAGAAAGAGCTTAGAAAATCTAAGATAAATTTTCTAAGCTCTTAATAAACTCAAGGGTTTTAAAAGGTTTCTCTATGTAATAAGCAACCAGTGCATCACAGACTAAACCTATTTCTTTTAATACGTAAGGTTTAATTTCAAAGTGATAAAGTACCTTTATTGGACTTCCTAGTATATAATGCAAAACATACCAACTCGTATAACTTAAGGTTATACCAAATCCTACACCTTTACACTTATCACAAACAATACCACCTTCTCTTATTACAAAGGTATAACGTTTGTTAGGATCTTGTACAATTTCTGTTGTGCAATTCACACAATGGTCAAGTTCTGGCATAAATCCAAGTACACCTAAGGCACGCATTTCAAACGTTCGTCTAATACGCTCACATGCCTCACTTCCCATTTTCTCTAAACTATGTAAAGTATATAGCATTAGCGTCAAAAGGTGTTCATTACCACTACCTTCCACTGCTACTTCACTTATAAATTCAGCAATATAGGAAGCATAGCTTAAGGTAAATAAATCTTCTCTTAAATGATGAAAAGTGAAGATAGGCTCTACACCAACAAGCTTATAGGTATGTTTATAACATGTCATTGTAAATTCACCATATACAAACATCTCTGTTCCTGAAGCTAAACCTTTATCAAACTTTTTAGCTCGTGGTGCACCTACTTGAATCTTACCTAATTCTTTTGTAAAGAGAGTGATAAATTTATCACTCTCTCCAACTACATACTCTTTAAGAATAATTCCTGTTGCTTTAATTATCATAATTTTCTATGTCTCATCCACTCTCTTCTCTAATAAGCTTGATCTGGTTTTTTCATACTCCTTAAACTCTAGATAGGTTGCAATATCTCCTGTAGTCTCAAAACATTTCCATAAATGATTTAACATATGAATGCCCCCTTTAAGCTTAATACTATTAGCATATACAAGTTTAGATTTACAATACTACAAAAAAACTTCCACCTCTTAAACCCTTGACTTATTAATATTCGTCGTTATTAAATCCGAAGTTTTTAAGTAAAAATTGGCTATCTCTCCAGTTTTTCTTAACTTTCACCCAAAGTGTTAGATAAACTTTGGAGCCTAAAAGTCTTTCCATATCATAACGTGATTTACTACCAATGTCTTTAATCATTGTACCATTTTTACCAATGATAATACATTTATGTGAATCGCGTTCACATACAATCGTTGCTTCTATGTCCACTACATTACCTTTTGGACGTGCTTTCATTGTATCAATTTCAACTGCAATACCATGAGGAATTTCTTTATCTAAAAGATGAAGGGCTTTCTCACGAATCATTTCTGCAACAATTTGTCTTTCTGGTTGATCTGTTAACATATCACCTGGGAAGAACTGTGGTCCTTCTGGTAAATATTTCTCAATACATTTTAAAAGAGCATCAACATTGTTACCTTCGTAGGCTGAGATTGGAATAATCTCTGCAAACTCTACCTCTTTTTTAAACTTATCGATTGTTTCAGCTACCTCTTCTTTAGATACACTATCAATTTTATTAATACAAAGGAAAATTGGTGTTTTTACTGTTTTAAGCTTTTCAAGAATGATGGCATCATTTTTCCCAATTACTGGATGTGGCTCAATTAGATAGAAAATAATATCTACTTCATTAAGTGTTGTATTGGCAGTTTTAACCATCATTTCACCTAATTTATTTTGAGGGGTATGAATACCTGGTGTATCGATAAAAATCGCTTGGAAATCATCTGTTGTTAAAACAGTTTTAATACGATTACGTGTTGTTTGAGGTTTGTTAGACATAATCGCAATCTTTTCTCCGATTAAACGATTCATAAGTGTAGATTTCCCTACATTGGTTCTTCCAATAATTGAAACGAACCCTGATTTAAATGTATCTTTCATAATAATCTCCTTATTTGTTCAATTCTTCTTGTCCAAAGTGGTGAGGTAATAAATCATTAAAAGCATAAACTTTTATTTCACCTTCAGCATTTTCAAGGATAATTTCACCTTGCTTCATAAATTCACCAATAACTTGGCGGCAAATTCCACATGGATACGTAAAATCTGTGCTACTGCTTACAATTGCAATTGCTTTAAAACGTGTTACACCTTCAGAAACTGCTTTGAAAATAGCTGTACGCTCTGCACAGTTTGTTGCTCCAAAAGAAGCATTTTCCACATTACATCCTGTATAAATTTTATCGTCTTCAGTAAGTAAGGCTGCACCTACCTTAAATTTTGAGTAAGGTACATAGGCATATTCCATTGCTTCTCTCGCTTTTGCCACTAACTCTTTGTACTTTTCCATAAAGACATCTCCTATCTTCCTATATTTAAAGCAGTTAGAACTTCTTCTTGCTTTGAAATCATAAGTTTCTCATCACTATCATTCATATGATCATAACCCAATAAATGGAACATACTATGTGCTACTAAAAAGCAAACTTCTCTTTTTAATGTATGTCCATATTCTTCAGCTTGTTCTTTCGCTACTTCATAGCATAATACTATATCTCCAAGTAGAATGTCTTTAGTATCATAATTCATGATTGACGCTTCGTCAAGATTCTTCCAATCAATGACACCATTTGAAATCGGGTCAATTTGTGGGAAAGATAAAACATCTGTCGGCTTATCTATATCTCTATGTTCACGGTTAATCTCTTGTATTTCTTCTTTATCAACAACAGTTAAACTGATTTCTGCTTCATAAGGCACCTTCTCAATTTCTAAGCATTGATTAATAACAGCCTTTACTGTTTCTAATAAGCCCTCTTGTTGTTCAAAAAAATCATAGTCATCTTCTAAGTATAAATTCATGTCATTTAACCTTTCTATCTGGGTATTCAATACGTTCATGATACATCCCTTTTAGCATGCGTGTAAAGGACTCAATAATTTTTTCAAGATCTGATATATACAAAGGACATTCATCTAACTGGCCTTCATCAAACTTTTGCCTTACCATTTTTCTTACGATATCTTCTACGCTTAACTCTTTTCCTATCTTGTTTTGCATAGAGCGTACAGTGGCTTCTACCACATCTGCTAGCATAATAAGTGCTGCTTCACGACTTTGTGGTTTTGGACCTTTATAAGAGTAGTCCATAGGATCTACTTCATCACCTTCTATATTTTTTGCTTTTACGTAAAAATATCCAGCCATGCTTGTCCCATGATGTTCCACAATCATATCTTTTACACACTTGGGAAGCTTATAGGCTTCTGCAAGTTCAAGCCCTGATGTTACATGTGATAAAATAATATCTGCACTAGACTTTGGATCAAGATAATCATGTGGGTTATCTAATACTTGATTTTCTTTAAAATAATTACTACACGTTAGTTTACCTATATCATGATAGTATCCACCTACCCTCGCCATTAAAGCATTGGCTCCAATCTCATCTGCTGCCGTCTCAGCAAGATTAGCTACAAGTAAACTATGATAATATGTACCTGTCGCTTCTATTAAAAGACGTTTTAAAACAGGTTGATCTGGATTGGTCAACTCTAAAAGTTGAATAGGTGTAATAAATCCAAACGCAGCTTCCCATAGTGGCAAACTTCCCACAACTAAAATAACAATTATAAGTCCAACCAAGAATGCTTCTGCCCCCTTAAATAGTAGCTTACTAGATATATTCATACCAACAAGTAAGTTGAGACTTACAAATAGTGCCGCTTGGATCCCACCAATAAAAAGTGCATTGCGCATGGTCTGCTTACGTTCTTGCATGGATGTAATAATAGAAATACTTAACAATCCACTAAGCAGATGATAGATCATAAACACTAAATCCGCTTTGTGCGAAACGCCTGCCACAACAAGTAAAATAAGATGCATTACAATAGCAATATCTTTACTAATTAAGATCGATATGAGTAATGGTGCTACAGCAAGGGGTATATAAATATAATCTCCTGTTATCATCACTCTTATCAATCCTAAAGAAATCACATATAAAATAAAGATCAAACTGGCTTGTCCTCTTGTTAAAGCCATAATACTCTTATCTATGCGAATTGTACGATATAAAAATAGCAAGATTAGAAATATAAGTACGAATAAGCCTATAAATTGGCTATAATTTTGAGAGTCATCTGTATTTAAATAACCGATTGTATTTAAAATAGCATAGGCTTCTTCTGTTACCCGTGTTCCCTGCTCCAATACACGTTCACCTTGCAAAATATATATAGGCTCTACATGGTTTCTCGCTTCTTCTTTGGCTAGTGCTGTTGCCTCTTTATCTATTACGAAATTTGCCTTAATTTGAGTATAAATTATTTCATAGGCAATTTTTTGCTGGAGTGTGCTTAAATCTGTACGTTCTAATTTAGTCCGTATATCTAAAGATTTATTTTCATTTTCCTTTACGCCTGCATCCATAATATTAGTTAATAAATTAATACAAATTTGTTCTAAACTATCTAACTCATTTAAACTTGTACCTAGTAAATTTTTATATTCATCTTCATACAGAGGAATAGGTGATTTACTTTGTAAAATTTGTACAGGTGAGGTCCCAAACTCTTCTGGTATTCCTGATGTTTTTAATGCCTCAACATAGTTAAAAAGAAGTTCAATATTAGCAATACCCTTTTGTAGTACTTTATCGTCCATTTTATAGACATCAGGTGTTGTATTTTCAGCTAATATCCTTTTACGTTCTGTTGCCAGTTCATTTTCCACTTGAAAAGGTGCTTCAATTGTCTGTTGAGCTATTTGACCTACTTCTATTTTAATTTTTTTACTAAAGCAATCGCCCGAAGTAACCACTAAGCAGGTTAGTATAATTGCAATGATACAGTATAGTACTTCCCACCGAAATTTTTTCATCCCCTACCTCCATCTTTCAAAAAATGCCGCTAGAATTAGCGGTCATTTTTTGAATGCTTTTGTATTTTTTTTTCATAATCATCGTAAGCATCTACAATCTTTTGAACTAATGGATGACGCACAACATCATTACGATCTAAATAACTAAATGCAATGCCATCTACATTAGCAAGTACTTTACCTGCTTCTTTTAAGCCACTCTTTTGATCTGCTTGTAGGTCAATTTGTGTTAAGTCACCTGTAATGATTGCTTTACAGTTAAAACCAAGTCTTGTTAAGAACATTTTCATTTGAGGTGGTGTTGTATTTTGTGCCTCATCTAATACGACAAAAGCATTATTCAAAGTACGCCCTCTCATATATGCAAGTGGTGCGACTTCAATAAGTCCTTTTTCCATATTTTTTTCAAATTGTTCTGGTCCCATAATCTCAAAGAGTGCATCATAAAGTGGACGTAGGTATGGGTCTACTTTACTTTGAAGATCGCCCGGTAAAAATCCTAACTTCTCTCCCGCTTCAATAGCAGGGCGTGTTAAAATAATCTTGCTGACTTCATTTTTTCTGAATGCATTGACAGCCATTGCCATAGCCAGGTATGTTTTCCCTGTACCTGCTGGTCCCACACCAAAGACAATCATATTTTTTCTAATATTTTCAATATATTTTTTTTGTCCCATTGTCTTTGCTTTAATTGGCTTACCTGCTTGAGTCATAGTAATTAAATCTTGGCTTGCAAGTGAGAATTCTTTTTCTTGATTTTTCTTGATGAGATCTACGGTATATTCTACCATCTGTGTATCAATAACTTCACCTTTTTCAGCAATACTCAAAAGCTCTTTGAAAGTTTTTACCGCTAGATCTATTTGAGCTGGTTCACCTGAAATTTTAATATCTTCATTTCTAAGTACAACTTTAATATTAAAGAGTTTTTCCAGTAATTTAATATGCTCATCAAATTTACCGAAGATCCCTGCTATATAACATGTTGGTATTTGAATTTTCTTTTCATCTAAACCCATTATTCATTTTCTCCTTCTACTTTATTCTGGGGCATTATTTCTTCTAAAGACAAGCCTACATGCTCGCTTACATCCTCTTCGACTATTGCCTGTAAAGTTGCTACAAGCTTTCCTTCTTCTTGTTTATAGCTTACCTCATGATAAAGTACATTGGATCCTTCACCTAATTTTTCTAAAAGAGCGTCATAAAGCGCACCATATAACTTTTCTTTTGCAGTCTCTTCCTCTACCACTTGTTGCTTCGGAACATACTCTACCTTTTGTGTACATTCATAATAAAATGGAAGTGGAAACTTATCTGTTAACTTAAATTGCTTAACGGTTACAATTTCATCAAAATGATTATAGACATCTTTTGAATGACTTTTCCAAATAGGCATTTTGAAATTAAATAATCTTAAGTTATAGCGTGAACTCACGCGTTCTGTATAATCCTTTTTTACACTTTCAAGAGGCATACTTGCTGTAAGTGCATAACCTGTCTTTGCCAAAATCTGCGCTTTTGAATGTGCGAGATAGAATGCACCAGACTCATCATTATAGGGAATACTACCGGAAACTAAAAGGTCTCCTTTTTTAACAGTATCTCCTTTTTTAACTTGTGGCATTCCTTTATCTGTTGCGATATAAGTAATCAGTGCATCTCTTTTTGCAACTAAATTACATGGTTCTGTTTCTTCTACTAACTTTGGCTTTGGTACAGATTCACTAATTTGTACCACCAGCTTTGTCCCTTCGTACTTCACACCTGTCCAAATAATTTCTGGATAAGCATCAATTAAGACTTGCTCAGCCTTTCTTAAATCAAGACGTCCTTTAAACCTACCTACTTCATATCCATTCTGCTCTAATGTTTCAATGACTTCTGTCTCATTAAGGCGTTTGCAGCCATCAACTTCAACTAGCCAAACAAAAGAACATAATAGATACATAAGACCTATAAAGATTAAACTCCCATATGCTAACATCCATCTTTTGCGATAGCGAAATTGGAGGAATGGTAATCCTCTTTTTTCTACAATACGTATATGACATTTTGACTTTTTTGCATAAGGTTTAAGCTTTTTAAAACCTTTTGTAGTTGTATACAAATACATTTTATTATTCTTACGTGTAATATTCCAAAAATATTGACTGTCTTTTAGGGCTAAATTCATAAATTTTTCAAGTGCATATCCACTTACTTCTACTATAACATAACCTCTCAAATAATTCCATATCGTTAAAAACAAATCACTCACCCTTTCTGTCCATAGCTCACAGATTGGATTTTACCTTTAATATGTATTTGTTCACTATCCATACTCTTTGCTTCTAAGTTCTTCCCTTCAATAGCAAGTTCTCCACACGTTGTGTTCAGTCTGATAATATCTTCTTCATACTGGACAATACTAATAAAGTTTTCTATTGCTATTTCACGATTACCAATGAATGAAATAATTGGAATATCTAATACCGTTTCTTGAGGTACCTCCAAGCTACTCATTACACCTAGTACCCACTCTTTCTTTTTATCTTTCATATCTTTTTTCATGGTGTTCCCCTCCTTATCATTATTATATTTATGCACGAATAAGGACAGGTATAACTTGTATCAAAAAGAAAGATGAGAATAACAAAAAATCCTAGAAATGCATAGCATTTCTAGGATTTATATCTTTGCTCAAGGTAGCCCTTGATTATAGCACAGCTTAGTCGCCTCCTAGACCTCTAAAGAGATCTCAGGCAGACATCACTAGTTATTAGTATTGTCTATTTTTTTTGCGTGCTGCTTCTGATTTCTTTTTACGTTTCACACTTGGTTTTTCGTAATGTTCTCTTTTACGAATTTCTTGCATGATACCTGCTTTAGCACAATTTCTTTTAAAACGACGAAGAGCGCTATCTAAAGATTCATTTTCGCGAACAGTAACCTCTGACATTTCTTTCCCTCCCTCCGGGCTGCAGTATCGTGCTTTATGCATTTGTACGGAGAAAAGATTAAAGCACTACCATAAATTATAATTGACTTCTAGGATTACGTCAATAGGTTGTCGATAACTTTTACTTATTTAATTGTTGATTTATGATTTCTTTTGCTGTTTCAAGTGCTTCTTTTACCTTTGTTACATCTTTTCCACCAGCTTGAGCCATATTAGGGCGGCCACCACCGCCACCGCCTACAACTGCTACTGAAGTTTTGATAATATTTCCACAATGGATACCAGCATTTACCGCTCCATTTGTAGCCATACCTACTAAGCTAACCTTTTCATCCATACAACTTGCAAGAACAACAACACCTTCACCTAATTTATCTTTAAAAGTGTCACCCATATTACGTAAGCCATTCATATCCATAGCAGGAAGTTCAGCTACTAATACTTTAAACCCTGCCACTTCCCCTATTTCATCTAAAATGTTTTCAGCTTCTGCTTTAGCCATTTCAGCTTTAATACGTTCGTTTTCTCTTTGAATTTCTTTACTTTCAGCTAAGATATGTTCTACTTTTTTAGCAACAGCATCTTTTTTAGTTTTTGTAAGTTTTGCAACTTCATTCAATTCTTTTTCAATTGCTTGATAATAATGAATTGCACCGCGTCCTGTAACAGCCTCAATACGTCTAACACCTGACGCTACACCTGTTTCAGAAACAATTTTAAAAGTACCAATTTGAGCTGTATTTACAAGGTGAGTACCACCACAAAGTTCGATTGAGTAACGTCCCATATCTACAACACGTACAACTTCGCCGTATTTTTCACCAAAGAGTGCCATTGCACCAAGCTTCCTTGCTTCATCAATAGAAGTTTCCATTGTTGTAATATCAAGTGCTTCTAAAACTTTTTCGTTAACAATTGCTTCTACACGTTCAATTTGCTCAGCTGTTAAGGCTTCAAAGTGTGTGTAGTCGAATCTTAAGCGTTCATTTGTTACATTAGAACCAGCCTGCTCTACGTGTCCACCAACTACTTCACGAAGTGCTTTTTGAAGAAGGTGTGTTGCACTATGGTTACGTGCTGAGTCAAGACGTACTGTACTATTTACTTTAAATGTTGCAGTTTCACCTTGCTTTACAGTACCTGCTACAACTTTACCATGGTGAGCAAATTTACCACCTACTACTTTTGTTGTATTCGTTACTTCTACTGTACCATTTGCTGTTGTAATTGTACCACTATCACCCATTTGTCCGCCACTTTCAGCGTAGAATGGTGTTACTTTAGATATAATATTTACAGCCATACCTTCTGTAGCTTCGCTAACGATTGCCTCATCTGTTGTTAAAGCATCGATTGTACTTTCAACTTCAAGCTCTTTGTAACCTACAAATTCTGTTGTAAGTGTGTTTGGAAGTTCATCGTATACATTTTTGTCACGGCCTGAATAATTTGTCTCACCACGTGCTTCACGTGCACGTTTTCTTTGCGCTTCCATTTCTGCTTTGAAACCTTCTTCATCAATACCTAAGCCTTTTTCTTCTAATATTTCACTTGTTAAGTCAATAGGGAAGCCATAAGTATCATAAAGTTTAAAGCTTGCTTCGCCGCCAAGTACTTTTTCACCTTTTGCTTCAAGTTCTTCAATGTAACCATTTAAGATGCTAAGGCCTTGTTCAATTGTTTTATTAAAGTTTTCTTCTTCTACTGTAAGAAGTTTTACAATGTAATCAAACTTATCTTCAAGCTCAGTATATTCATGTTTTGAATTATCGACTACTGTTTTCACAAGTTCTTTTAAGAATAACCCTTCAATCCCTAAAAGTTTACCATGTCTTACAGCACGACGAATCAATCTTCTCATAACATAGCCACGGCCTTCGTTTGATGGAAGTACCCCATCAGATGCCATAAATGTTGCTGAACGGATATGATCTGTGATAACACGGATAGACATATCAGTTTTATCACTTTCACCGTATTTTACATTTGCAAGTGCACAAACATGGTTACGGATTGCTTTAAATGTATCTACATCAAATACAGAACTTACACCTTGCATCATTGCTGCAAGTCTTTCAAGTCCCATACCTGTATCAATATTCGGATTTGGAAGTGGTAAGTAAGTGCCATCTTCTTGTCTATCAAATTGAGTAAATACTAAATTCCAGAATTCCATATAACGATCACAGTCACAACCTACGCTACAAGTTGGCGAATCACAACCATATTCTGGTCCTCTATCAAAATAGATCTCTGAACATGGACCACATGGACCTGTTACCCCTACTTCCCAGAAGTTATCTTCTTTACCCATAAATACGATATGATCTTCTGGTACGCCCATTTTATCATGCCATATTTTTGCTGTTGGTTGATCTTCTTCGTATACAGATACAAAAAGACGATCTTCTGGAAGTTCAAGTACTTTTGTTACAAACTCCCATGCCCAGCTAATGGCTTCTTCTTTGAAATAGTCACCAAATGAGAAGTTCCCAAGCATTTCGAAACATGTTAAGTGACGTGCTGTTTTACCAATGTTTTCGATATCACCAGTACGAATACATTTTTGACATGTTGTCATACGTTTGCTTGGTGGTACTTCTTGACCTGTAAAGTAAGGTTTAAGTGGTGCCATACCTGCATTGATTAAAAGTAAACTGTTATCATTTTGTGGTACAACTGGAAAGCTTTTTTTACGTAAATGTCCTTTTGACTCGAAGAAGCTTAAGTACATTTCTCTTAATTCATTTAAACTAAATTGTTTCATGAGTATTCCTCCTTATATTGTTCATCTTTAATGTGAATAAAAGGCTTCATAGTATTCATCTAGACAAAGATTAAGTTTCTCCATTTTCTTAGCATGCCCAATGCCCACATACCTATAATGCCAAGGTTTATATAACATCCCTGTAACTTCTTCTTTTTCTTTTGGATACCTCAATATAAAGCCATATTCCTTAGCATATTTGTTAAGCCATAAAAACTGATTTGTTGCTTCAAACTTTAACGGATCATTAGGCATTTCTTGCTTATATAAAGTAAAATCCATAGAAAGTCCTAACTGATGTTCACTACAACCAGGTGGCGCAATATGCGTTTTAGCTTTTTCATAAGCATTGATACTCTTTTCCCCAAGCCTTATAAGACGTTGAACTT
This sequence comes from Niameybacter massiliensis, assembly GCF_001282685.1. Taxonomy (GTDB): domain Bacteria; phylum Bacillota; class Clostridia; order Lachnospirales; family Cellulosilyticaceae; genus Holtiella; species Holtiella tumoricola. The sequence goes on from NZ_LN875035.1 coordinate 2,255,685, forward strand.
CATTTTGATAAAGTTTCTTCTGATAAGCAAAACACTGATAACCTCTAGCCCCTAATACTGGTGAGAGTCCACTATCTTGCATATCACGACTTAATCTATAAAACGCTTCATACGCCTCTTTCACAAGCCAAATATGCATAATTGGCTCACATACTAAAGGTGTAGGAATATAAAGAGCATCTAATGGTTTTTGTTCACTCACTATACTAAGTTTATGCATCGAATCACCTCGGCCCATTTTTTGGACAAATAAAAAAACCTCGTTCCCAAATAGGGACGAGGTTGCTCGCGGTACCACCCTAGTTATACCTAAAAATAGGTATCACTCACAACTTCTAACGCAGTCACCCGTACATCCCTACTCAGGTTCAAGATGTATGCTCAAAGGCTGCTTCAACAAACAGGTATTAGGAAACTCTCAGCAATGTTTCCCTCTCTGAAAACCCTTATCTATTTACTACTCCTTATCATCGCATGTTACTTATTCTATTTATATACCTAGTATAGCTTTTAATATGCTTATTATGATAATGATTATATGAAATTCGGATAAATTTGTCAATGGATAAGCCTATTTGTCAAAAACAATGTACAAAAAGCCCACTCCTAAGCTTAGGTTCAAACCAGGTAGACTTGGGTGGCATAAGTTCATTTGCATCTGCAACAGCTAATAATTCCTCTATGGACGTAGGATATAAGGTAAATGCAATATCCCATTCTTCCTCTGTCAACGTATTTAATACATCTAAACCTTTAATGCCTCCAACAAACGCTATCCGCTTATCTATTCTTGGATCTTGTATATGAAAAATAGGTTCTAAAACAAGCTTTTGCAAAAGTGAAGTGTCTAATGCACCTACAACATCCTTTTTATAATGTGCTAGAACCTCATCTCTTATACTTAAAGCATACCAACACTTTTTATAACCCATCCCAAATACATGTGGTGTTTCTGGTTTAAAATAGGCTTCATCTATTTTAGTGATCTTAAAATTCACCTCTAACCTTTTTATAAGCTCTTCCTTATTCAAGCCACTCTCATCTTTTAAAATGCGATTATAATCTAAAATACTAAGTTCAGACTTTGGAAATACAACACCTAAGAAATAGGCGTATTCCTCTTGTGCTTGATTACCATTACGTCCACTTTGTTCCTCTTCTTTTCTGCGTGATATGGCATAGGTAGAAGCAGCTTGTAAACGATGGTGTCCATCTGCTACATAAAGTGCTTCTAGATTTGCAAATAGCCCCTTTAGTACCTCTATATCTTTCTTATCTGAAATATTATAAGCTACTTGTCTAATTCCATATTCATCTTCGAATTTATAAAGCACTTGATGCGTTTTACAATACGCCTTTATCCAACCTTGAAGTGCTTCTTCTTCCTTACAAGTAAGAAAAATAGGTCCTGTATGTGCCATACAACTTGCCACATGCCTTATTCTGTCTGCTTCTTTATCTGCTCGAGTCTTCTCATGCTTTTTTATTTTCCCCTCAACATATTCTTGGCACGAAAAACATCCTACAATACCATATTGCTTTCCCCACTGAGATTCTAATCCATAGATGTACAAACTTTCACATTCCTCTTGAATCAAGATATGCTTATCCATTAGCTCCTGCAAAGCACAGTCTGCTGCATCTGCAATATCTTCCTTATTCCTCTCTTCACACCATGCCTCTGGTTTATCTACTTTCAAAAAAGAGTATGGATGCTTTTTCAGTCTCTCCTTAACCTCTTCATTCGTTACAACATCATAAGGTAAATCTGCTACTTCACTTACAAGTTTTTCATCTGGCCTCCACGCCCTAAAGGGCTTAATTGTAATCATAAAATTGATCCCCTTTCTAAGTGAACTTCCTCTTTCATAAAACATATTCGCATATCGCCAATGTCACCATTCATTCTATCTGATTATATACCTATTCCTTAACATCAAAATATATATCTTACCGCTTCTAAAAATAAAAGGGAGCTATATAATAGCCCCCTAGTCATTGGTATTAAATTCTATCTTTCTTTGCATAGTGTGTATGCAATAACTCATGTGCTTTATGACTCATTGGATGTCCAAAATAATCTTCATACATTTGAAGTACTGCTTGATTTTCATGTGATTTACGTACTGGTTTACCTGCATCTTCTGCAAAGAGTGCATCACGGCGTTTTTGAACGACTTCGATATTGCCACCATGATAGGGTTGACCACCACCGCCTACGCAACCACCTGGGCATGCCATAACTTCGATTGCATGGAAGTTATTTGGATTTCCTGCCTTAATTTCTTCCATTAACTTTCTGGCATTGCCAAGTCCATGTGCAATACCAATATTAAGTTCAAGATCCCCTACTTTAACTGTTGCCTTTCTCACTCCATCAAAACCTCTTAATGATTCAAATTCCACCTTTTCAAGGTTTTCTCCTGTAATTTTTTCATAAGCAGTACGTACTGCTGCTTCAATTACACCACCTGTTGTTCCAAAGATAACAGCTGCACCAGTAGATTCTCCTAATGGATTATCAAAATCTTCTTCTGGTAAACTATTAAAATCAATGTTTGCCTGTTTAATAAGTGCAGCAAGCTCACGTGTTGAAAGTGCAATATCTACATCCTTTTCAAATTCTGGCCTGTCTGCTTCATACTTTTTAGCAAGACATGGCATAATAGATACAACCGTCATTTTTTCACGTGGAACTTCAATTTTTTCTGCAAAATAAGATTTTGCAATAGCACCAAATATTTGTTGTGGTGATTTTGCTGTTGAAGGATAATCTAGCATATCACCAAATTGTGTTTCATAGAAGTTTACCCATGCTGGACAACAACTTGTAAGAAGTGGTAACTTCACAGATTCGTCTCCACTCATTACTTTTGTAATACGGTCAATAAGTTCTGAACCTTCTTCCATAATGGTGACATCAGCAGCAAAGTCTGTATCAAATACATAATTAAACCCTAATCTTCTAAGGGCTGCAGCCATTTTACCTGTCACCAAAGTACCTGGCTCCATACCAAACGCTTCACCAAGTGCTGCACGTACTGCTGGTGCTACTTGAACAATCACTGTTTTATTTGGATTTGCAAGCTGTGCTAAAACTTCATTAATTTGCTCATTTTCTACTAATGCACCTGTTGGACAAACAGCTACACATTGACCACATTGTGTACAAACGGTTTCTTCAAGTGGTGCACCAAATGCAGTTCCCACGAATGAAGGAAATCCACGATGTACACCAGAAAGTGCTCCTACAGTTTGAACTTTAGAGCACATCGTTTCACATCTACGGCACATGATACATTTATCCATATCACGGATAATGGATACACCTGCTTGCTTTGGATAAGTAGATTGTGCATAATTGACATCAAATCTAGCTTCTCTTATTCCAAACTTAACAGCCATATCTTGAAGCCCACAATGCCCTGCTTTTTCACAACTTAAGCAATCTTTTGGATGATCTGAAAGTAAAAGTTCAAGTACCATACGACGTGATTGCATAACACGTGGTGTACTTGTTCTTACAACCATTCCATTTGTAACAGGTGTGGCACAAGCTGGTGCTAAATTTTTTCGTCCATCTACTTCCACTACACATACACGACAAGAAGCTGTTTTATTTTCCATATCTGTACCATGAAGGTTTAGGTAGCAAAGTGTAGGAATATCTATCCCTACTTGTCTGGCTGCATCTAAGATTGTTGCGCCTTGGTTTACAACGGTTTCTTTTCCATCTATCGTAATTTTAAGTTCTGACATCTTCAATATCCCCCTACTCTTTTACAATAGCGCCAAAACGACATTTAGTCATACATGCACCACATTTAATACACTTAGCATGATCAATTTCATGTTTTTGTTTTGGACTACCTGAAATAGCGCTTACTGGACAAATTCTAGAACATGCAGTACATCCAATACATTTATCTGTAATGTTGTATTCGAGTAAGGCACTGCATTTACCTGCTGGACATTTATGGTCACGAACATGAGCAAGATACTCATCTTCAAACGCTTCTAATGTAGATAATACTGGATTAGGTGCTGTTTGACCTAATCCACAAAGTGCTGTATCTTTAATTGCTGCACTAAGTTCTTTTAAGGTATCTAAATCTTCCATAGTACCTTTGCCCTCTACAATCTTTGTAAGGATTTCGCAAAGACGTTTTGTTCCCACACGGCAAGGTGTGCATTTACCACAAGATTCTTCTTCGGTAAATTCAAGATAGAATTTTGCTACAGCAGGCATACAGTCTGTTTCATCCATAACAATCATACCACCTGAACCCATCATAGAACCTTTTGCAATTAAGTTATCAAAATCAATAGGTGTATCAAGATCTTTTTCTGTTAAGCATCCACCAGATGGACCACCAGTTTGAACGGCTTTAAATTTCTTACCATCTTTAATACCACCACCAATATCATAGATTACCTCTCTTAATGTAATCCCCATTGGTACTTCTATAAGACCAACATTATTGATTTTACCTGCAAGAGCAAATACTTTTGTTCCTTTTGATTTTTCTGTACCAATCTTACTGAACCAATCTGCACCTTTTAAAAAGATAACTGGAACGTTCGCAAAGGTTTCAACGTTATTTACGTTTGTTGGTTTATTCCAATAACCACTTTCAGCTGGAAATGGAGGTTTTGTTGTAGGTTCACCACGCATACCTTCCATTGAGTGAATAAGTGCTGTCTCTTCACCACATACAAAAGCACCCGCTCCAAACTTAATTTCAATATCAAAACTAAACGCTGTTCCTAAGATATTTTCACCTAATAATCCATAATTACGTGCCTGATCAATAGCAATCTCAAGACGTTTAACAGCTAAAGGATACTCTGCACGAATATATACAAGCCCTTTATTTGCACCAATTGCATAACCACAAATAGCCATCGCTTCTACAATTGAGTTTGGATCCCCTTCAAGAATTGAACGATCCATAAAGGCACCTGGATCCCCTTCGTCTGCATTACATACAACGTATTTTTGATCACTTTGATTTTTGTAAGCAAACTCCCACTTTAGACCTGTAGGGAAACCACCACCCCCACGTCCACGAAGTCCTGCTTTTTTCACTTCATCAATCACTTCTTGTTGTGTCATTGTAAGCACTGTACCAAGTGCTGCATAACCATCTCTCGCTATGTATTCATCAATATTTTCTGGATCAATAAATCCACAGTTACGAAGTGCTACACGCATTTGTTTTTTATAGAATTCCATATGTTTTGAGTCTGATACACAATCTGTTGTCGCTGGATCTACATAAAGTAGTCTTTCAACTTTTCGCCCTTTAACTACATGCTCTGCAACAATTTCTTTTGCATCTTCTGGTTTTACTTGAACATAAAACGTATTGTCTGGAAGAATTTTTACGATTGGCCCTTTCTCACAGAAACCGAAACATCCTGTTGTAAGAACTTGAACAGTATCGCTCATCCCAGCTTCCTTGATATGTAACTTAAGATTTTCTACGATTTCATGAGATCTAGATGAAATACACCCTGTACCTCCACAAACTAAAATATGCATTGTATATTGAGACATTTTAGCACCTTCTTTCCATTACTCATCAAGGGATTTATGGATAGTTGGTATAATGCCATCTACCATTTCGCCACCAAGAATATGTTTTTCTAATATTTCCTTAGCTTTTGCTTTGTCAACGTTTCCATACACAACAGGTTCTTTACCTGGTAATGTGAGTTCAATAGTAGGTTCTGCATAACAGTATCCCATACAGCCACTTTGTGTAATGACAACATTATCTACTTTTTCATCTCTTACAAGCTCTGCAAAGTAATTCATCACTTCTCTTGCCCCAGAAGCTATCCCACAGGTTGCCATTGCTACACGAACTACTACCATATTATCTACATTTTCACCTTTTACACGAAGATCTACTTTATTTTTCACATTATCTCTTAATGTTTTAAGTTGATCGAGTGACATGATTTTCGTCATAGCTTTTACCCTCCTTATTTATCAGAAATCTATTCTTGGTACTCTGCAATAATTTCTTTAACTTGCTCAGCTGTATTAATACGTCCGTATACTTTATCCCCAATCATTACAACAGGAGCAAGCCCACACGCTCCAACACATCTTAATGCATCTAATGAAAACTTACCATCAGATGTTGTTTGACCTACTTCAATGCCTAACTCATTTTTGAAAGCATCTAAAACCCTATCTGCTCCCCTTACATAACAAGCTGTTCCTAAACATACTGAAATAGGATATTTCCCTTTAGGTTCCATTGTAAAAAATGAATAGAAACTTACAACACCATAAACTTGAGCAGTTGGTATATTAAGTTTTTGACCTACGTATTCTTGTACTTCTTTTGGTAAATATCCAAAAATAGCTTGCGCTCTATGAAGCACTGAAATTAATGCACCTCGTTTTTCTGGTAATGCATCGATAAAAGCTCCTAATTCTGCATACATTTCTGTTGCAAGTGGATTGTTACATTTCTCACATGACATCGCTCTTCCTCCTTACGCTTTTGTTACATTTAGCAATAGATGTTTTATTATTTCAAGGTTTCGTTAAAAACTTCACAAGTAGTCTGAAATTTTTTAATTATATTTATGAAAATACCACAATTTTTTAGTATTGTCAACTTATTATGATTTTTATCAACTATTTATTTAATTTTATACAATTTTTATACAATTTTTAACCATTCAAACACACTTTTTTTATCTATTTTTTCCACTTCTAAAAAACTTTCTCCTTCACACAATTGTTCTAAGTAATGCGCATCCGAACTCTTCACACACCTCATACCTGGATATATTCCTTTGTAAAGTTCGTCTTTAGCATTCTTTGAAACTTCAAAAGCATCAAAATATAAATCATCTGGAATAGCACCCAAATTTGATAAGATACTATAAGCATTACGATCTATGTGTGCAGGATAAATACATCCACTCAATCCTTTGACTAATGGCACCAGCTCATAGACGGATAGCTGTGTTGCTGTTAAAAGCATACGTTCTATCTCACCTATGACTTCATCTTCTGTATTCATAATCCACTGATTTCCAAAAATAGAAGCTCTATTTTTGATTTTAGGCATACAGGCTTGTATTTGTTTCTCAGCCTCATAAGCATTTTCAAGATTTGGAAATAGAGCAATGAGATGAAATTCCTCCATACACTCTATTTCCATTCCGGGTATTACTAAAATATCTTTTTCTTTTCCTAACGCCATAATAGGTGCACAGTTACAGCAAGTATTGTGATCTGTAATAGCAATAATCTTTTTCTCCAAAAGCTCACAAAGATTAATAATATTATTAGGAGTCATCAGCTCATCTCCACAAGGCGATGCTGCTGTATGAATATGAAAGTCATAACTGACAATCATCCAACCCCTCCTAACACACCATCTTGACCTAACCTATAAGCTAATTGAAAGCTTGTAAGCGGTGTATTTAGTACTGGGATACCATTTTCTTTTGCTTTTTCTAACATTTCTTCCGTTGGCATGCTCTTTTCTGTTAGAATAATGGCCGATAGACCAATAAGACTTGCTACAGCTACTGTATTAATATGTCCTTGTATGGTTAGCCAAATCATTTCTTCCTTGGCATGAGCCATCACAAAGCTAAGTAGGTCACCTACATAACCTCCTTTGATGTTTTGCTCTATACCTTCATCACATAATACATTTAAATTGTACTGATTTGCCAGCTCTTTGACCGTCATCAAATCCCCCCTAGTCTTTTGTTGTTGGCAATATTTTTTGTGTGAGCTCAAACATGGCTTCAGATAACTCTTTAATACGCTTTCTCAACATAAAGATGCAATCCTCCACATGTGCATGCCCCTTGACTACGTCCTCAGCAAAACATCTACAAGTAGGTGCACCACATGAACCACAGTCTATTTGCGGCAACTTACTATATAGCTGTTCTATTTCTTCCATCATTTCCAAAGCTGTTCCAATATCTTCATCTAGCGAAAAAACAGGTTTAGGTACAATAGATACATTATATTTATATGGAAGAGCTTCTAATAAATGGTTGGCTTTAGTAACCTTTTCTCTCTTTGCTTCTTGTTCTTCATGTTCTATTAATTTTTTGAGTGTATGACGGCTCACAAAAGGATTTTCTATAGTAAGTGCACCACCTAAGCACCCACCTGTACAAGCTAATGCTTCTATATAATGAATTTTTGATAATGTACCATCCTCTACTTTTTCCAAAATATCAATAACACGTTCAATACCATCTACTGCAATATGGTTATCGATACCTATATTACTAATACCTCCATTCCTAGTTGCCCAACTCATCCCCCCCGGGGTTGGTTTACGCTTAATAGGGTGTGGGTGATTTTTAATTTCATGAATTACTTTTAGGTAAATCTCTTGCATTGAAAATGCCCCATCTACATAAGACTTTTCAAGTCCCTTTGGCTTATGGATATCCGTAGCTTTAGCTGGACATGGTGATATAAAGAAAACACCTACCTCTTCTTGTTTAATACCATGGCTCATATAGGCTGACTTAACATATCTAGCTGCAAGTTCCATAGGAGACATAATAGGCAAAATATGATCTATAAGAGCTGGAAAACGTCGCTGGATTAAGCGTACGATGACAGGGCAAGCCGATGAAATAACAGGAAATACCTTAACTTCTTTCATATACTGATTTGTGTACTCTGCAATATATTCTGCAGCTTCACTGACTTCGAAAACATCAGTAAATCCTATGGCATACAAGCTTCCAAGAATCTCCTCTACACTTTCACCTTTTGCAAATTGTGCATAAAAACTAGGTGCAGGCAATGCAACACGATAAGAATAACTATAAATCATATTAAAATTATCCATTACAGCACGCTTAGCACCATTTCTACAAACTGCAATACAGTTTCCACAGTCAATGCATCTCTCAGTAATAATCTTTGCTTTAGAATCTCTTACTCGAATAGCTTCTGTCGGACATCTTTTAATACAATCCGTACATCCTATACACTTCTCGCTCTCTAGTGTTACAGAATGGCTGTACATAATAGGCTTCACCTACTTCCTATTTTAAAAATACGGTTAGCTGTACTTTTGTTCCTTCTCCTACAATCGATGTAATTTTAAGTTCATCACTATACTTTTTCATATTGGGTAGCCCCATACCTGCTCCAAACCCTAACTCTCGAATTTCATGTGTCGCAGTTGAGTACCCTTCCTGCATTGCTAAATCTATATCTGGAATACCTGGTCCCTTATCTTCTAATATAACTTCTATTTTTTCCGGTAAAACATCTACCTGTATAGTACCACCATGAGCATGAATAACCATGTTCATTTCTGCTTCATACATAGCAACCGCAATTTTTCTAATTTTTGTACTATCTATGCCTAACTTTTTAAGAATATTCTTGACTTTCCCAGAAGCTTCACCTGCTAGCAAAAAATCATCTCCGTCAACTTTATAGAATAGATTCATGCTATACTTCGCCTCCACCACCTAGTCCTTTTTCATAAAGCTTCCCACAAGCCGTATAAAGGGGATAATGAGTAGATAAAAGCACAATATTTTTTTCTTTTGCAAGTTCTATCATATCTTCTGTTGGAGATTTACCTCTTACAAATACAATAGCTTTAATATCTAACATTTCAGCTGTACGAATGACTTGTGGATTAATAAGCCCAGTTAAAAGTAGTACTTTTTCTTTGGCAAAAGCTAGAACATCACTCATTAAATCACAACCGCAAGCTGCATATACATTTGAATTTAATTGTTCTTCCCCTACACATACCTTTGCTTCTAGTATTCCCTTAACTTCTTTAATCTCCATTGAGGATCCTCCCTATAAATACATATAATTATTGGTAATAGGCTGTTCCTGGTAATTGTACTTGGAATAGGCCTTCTTCTAAATTCATTTCAAAGTTTTTCACATGCTGTCCACAAAATGCCTCTTGTACCTTTCCTAATCCAATTCCTACATGCAATGCTTCTTTAGGCTGCATGAGTAAAAGTCTAGAGTAGAGCCAAGGATTTGTAGGTACTTTCATATTTTCATCAAAAGCATATTGATACTGCCTAGGATTTACAACACGAATTTGTTCTTCTCCTATTTCTACTCTTGTATATAAATAGACATTCCAATAATCTCTATGAATAATCGCATTTGCTAATACTTCACGTAATGCTTCAAAAGGATAATGAACTGGTAATAAAGGGCGTATTTTATCTTCAAAAAGCTTAAGCATATCTGATATATTCCCTGTAATGCCTATTGTCCCCTCCTTGCAACTTACTTCAAGCAACGCCTGTGGAATAAAGATTTGTGGCATCTTTCCAAATAAAAGTAAGCCTCCATATGTAGGATATAGTTGTTTTTCATCTTCTAAACTACTTATAATCCCTAATGCTTTAAGCATATGAACCTGTTGTATTGAGTGATCTTCAAAATTTTTAAGTGCATAACCAATCTGGCTAAAATCTAAATCTTCTAATGTAGCTTGACGGCATGGTACCTGTTCAAAACTAAGTATACCTTGTGCTTGAAACATTTGTGCAATCTCATGTCTCGTTGCAATATCGGTTGTTGAGCCTCTTCTTAAATAAAAAGCACCATTTTGCCTCATTTGATGTGGTGCCTGCCTACTCTTATAAATGGTTAGAATACCTACTACCTTTTGCTTATACTCTAGTGTCTCAAACTTTACCGGTACAGGTGGTACACTTCTATAAGTAATAACTTGTTGAATACGTTCCTCTATATCTTTAGGTAAATCCTGAAGACCAACAATACGTTTCGTCTTATCTTCTATTCCGAATATAATGTAACCTCTTCCACCTTCTGTATTCGCCATTGCAATAACGTCTTTTACGAATTCCTTTTTATCTGAATCTACTTCTAAGGATAGCTTATATTTAAAATCCAATTTAAAGCCTTCTTCTTCCTTCAACAAGTTTGCGAGTTTAGTCTTATTCATACTATTCACCTAAAATTCAATCTTATTTGTCTTCATTTTAGCATATCCCATTCACAAAAAACAGATAATTCAGCCATATAATATTCAATTTTATAAATTATATTATATATATTACAGAAAATTTAATCTTTTATATTTATTATCATAATCACTTCCTTTCTTTTACCCATTACAAGTTATGCTTTTATCTACTCCTTCATATACATAGTAATAAGATTTTTTACGTGAGGTACTTATATGGCAAATTCTAAAAATAACGCAGTCTGCTATTTTCGTTTATTCAATGCAAGGCCTACTAAAGATGCCTTCGACCTTTATTTAGATGATAAGCAAGTCTATAGCTATTTACTTTATGAAGACTTCACCAAATACTATCCTCTTCCTTCTGGTAAACATATTCTTAAAATTACTTATCATCACCAGATTGAGCCTTTATATGAAAAGAAAATAAATTTACAACGCCATCAAATCTATACAGGTGTTTTAGCGCACAAATACAAAGAACCTGAGAATTTTCATATTTTTTGTTTGGAAGAACCCAACAAAAAGTTAGAAGGACTTCATTTAGGAATACGTCTCTTACACTTTTCACAGCATGAAGGTACGCTGTGTTTATCTACACCTGAAGCTCCTCTTCCTATTCGTCGTATTCGCTACGGTCAGGCATCTTCATATCTTGTACGGGAAGCCAATGCCTATACTTTAAATATAGAACAAAGCCCAGAGGAGCTTACGTCAGATACAGAAACATCCGGCCCCTTGGCAATCTTAAGAAATCAAAAATTCAAACCAGGAAGGCTCTATTCTATCTTCTTTATTGGTGAGGGCACAGCTCAATTTCCCTATAAAGCAATATTAAGTATAGATGGCTATTCGTACCTTAAAATTGACTTCGAATCAAAAAGCACCTCCTAGGAATTATTTTTTCCTAGAAGGTGCTTTTTTGCGTACTGGTTTATTTGTTTTGTCTTTATGAAATTTATCTTTATAAGACTTTGGCTTATTCTCTTTTGAAGCCATTCCTTGTGATTTACTCTTTGTACGAAGCTGTAATTGATCCTCTTGCTTTGGAATTAACTTTGATACTTCCTTAGCTTTTTTAGACTTCATAACTGAATATCCAAAAGTACCCAATGTATCACCTAAAGTTAAATACGTTCCATGAGAATACGCAACTAAATCTGTATCATTTAAATGAAACTTTCCTTTTTCATCCATAAAAGCATCATCCACATAAACTTCTAATACATCTGCAATAAATAAGTCATGTGAACCTAGAGGTTTAATTTCACGGACTTTACACACAATATTGACTGGACTTTCCTCAACCATAGGTACTTTACCCTCATTATCATAATTGGGGGTAAGTTTCATTTCTTTAAACTTATCTACATCACGTCCTGACCTAACACCACAAAAGTCTGTTGCATAAGTTAAGTCACGTGTCGTCAAATTAATGACAAAATAACCACTCTCTGCAATGAGATCATAAGAATAGCGTGAAGGTCTAAGTGAAATATACGTCATCGGTGGATTAGTACAAATTGTACCTGTCCATGCTACCGTTACAATATTGGGTTTTTCTTCTGTTCCACAACTAATCATAACAACTGGTAGTGGATAAACCATATTCCCTGCTTTCCATTTTTGCTTTGCCATTCGTGCACCTCCTTGTAAGTTAGTATTGGCTATACAAATCTCATTTAATCATAAAGGCTACACTTCTAGTTTGCAAGACTTAAATGTTCCTATTTTCTGCATAAATTATAATTTCATTTTTCTAACGTCTTGCAAAATGCTCCTATTCAACCTAAGCATAGCACCTTCAATTCTAATTATTTTCACGCTTAATCGAAAATACAAGATGTGGCATATCCATTCCATAATAATGCTTAGTAAATTGGTTACATATGCTCATTCCATTACGCTTAGCAACATTTTGTGAAGCTATATTATTATCACGGATAATGGAGAATACTTCATTAGCACATAACTTTTCAAATGCATACTGCTTACATGCTCTAGCCGCCTCTGTTGCATAACCTTGATGCCAAAATGCCTTTTGAAAAAGATATCCAATTTCCATTATCTCTTTCCCATTACACATTTGTAAAGTAAGGCCACACTGACCAATCATTTCATCTGTTTCTTTTAATATAACCGCCCATAACCCAAATCCATAATCCTTATACCTCTTAATCTGTCTATCTAACCACTCCTGCACTTCCCCATCATCAAATGCATGCTCATAGGCATACATAACTTCTTTATCTTGCAAGATTTTACATAATGCTGTAAAATCTGTTTGCTGCATTTGCCTTAAATATAATCTTTCGCTTTCTAAAATTCTCATCAAGTCTTTCTCCTTAAACTTCAATCTCTGTTCTAAGTAACTATGTAGTAGTTAAACTTTCGTATTAATTATATCCAGTATTTGATTTAAAATTTTTGTTTTTTCCTCCTCTTCCTCAAAGGTATAAACTTTTCTATTACCATCTGTGTAATCTGTCAACACTCCATGCTTTGTGATACTTATACGATAAATTTCTTCTTCATCTCCTAATGTATAAGCTAAATCAATAGTATAATATTCACCTTCTGAAGTTGTATACGCTTCATTTCCATAAAATCGTACATACTCGCTTTCTGCAAGCACGCTCATTAGCTTCTTCGCTTCTTCCGATGTAAGTTTACCCTCTTTGGTGGTTACGTTATTTTTCCCCCATTGTGTAAGAATTAACTTACAATCTGTAATTGCCTCGTTCTTTGAAATCCTCAATATTTGATGTAAACTTAATGGCCTATACCAAATCGAAGCGCCTGTCAAAAAGATAATAAGTGCAAATATCGGCCAATATGGCATGTATTTCTTCATCATAACTCCCCTTCCGTTATGCCAAGTTCCTCTATACTTTTAAATTGATCAACCTGTTGTATCTCTTCTTGTATGCATTCTCCATCTTGCAAATAAATTTTATAAGCCTTTTTATTTTCTTGAGAAGTTATAATACGATACTTTCCATCTCCAATCACTATTGCACAATTATTTTCTAAAGTAATTCCTACTCTATTGCTTACTTTTATCATCTTACTAAACTCCACACTCCGTCTGCCTTCTTCAAAGTGGGGACAGTGAAAAGCATTTAGTATTCCAAGTCCTTCAAGTTCAATATATTTGTAACCATCTTCAGAGTCTTCATACTCTACTTCACTTTGTCCATAACTAAACCAACAAATAGACCCCGCACTTAATCCACAAAGCAATACGCCTCTTTTATAGGCTTCTTTAAGGAAATAATCTACATGCTTTTCCTTCCATACTTTCAACATATGGTTGGTATCTCCTCCACCTACATAGATAATATCTGCCCACTTAATTTTTTCTTCAATCTCATAAATTGATAATTGGTTATCTAAAAGATAGAGCACCTCTACTACTGCGCCTAATTGGTTTTGATAGAGCTCTTTAAAACGCTCACAATATCCTTCAGGTTCATAACTTGCCGTAGGCACAAATAAAGTTTTTGGCTTATCTTGGTTTGCAAATTCAATGATAAATTGATCTATCTTATAGGTCTCCCCTTTTGACAGTTCACCGCCACCAATTGCTACAATTTTCCCCATATTTTCACCCTTTACACTTCCCGCTGCATAGATATGAGCGTATAGATTTTCCCATCCGTTTCTCTATTTGATCTTCTTATTTCTTTAAACCCCATCTTATTCCAGAATGTAATACCCCTCTCATTACACTCATAACAAGCTAGTTCCATATATTGAAAACCTTCTACTTTGATAACACTAAGTAAATTCTCTAAGATTTTTTTACCTATTCCATGCCTATGTAATGTTTCATCTAACATAAGTAGCCCTAAATATCCTGTCTGCTTATTTGGATAGCCTTCAATAAAATCTACCAACGCTATACATTTATTCTCTTCATAAAATGCTATATAAGTTTTCTTAGAATAATCTATTCCAGGTGGTACCGCTTTGATATCTGTAATACATTCTTCCCTAGTGACATCATGTTGTTGAATTTTTGAATAGTAATAGCCATTGCTCCTCATCACTTTAAAGACATCTTCTATGATATCCTCAGTAATTTCTTTTATGTTATACTGAGGTATTTTCTTTTGTAAGTCCTCTAAAATCATTCTATAACACCTCAATTCATTTTGATAATTGTGACTTATATTAACTTTTCTGTTATAATAACATTATACTTCATTTAAGTCTATTCTTAATATTCATCATTATAAGGTGGTGTTATCTATATAATGGAGCTTCTGCCCCTTGTTGAAGACCTCATACTCATCGGCCTTCTTACAATTACACTTAAAATTATTGGTATTATTGCTGTTATACTTCTTATTCTTCTTGTGATTAGATTTATTCAAAGACATGACCATTATAAAGATTAAAGCCTAGCTAAATACCCTTTTAGCTAGGCTTTAATCTTAAAAAATACTTAAATCTAATACATCTGAAAGATAGGATAAAATTTCTATCCCACCTATGGAATTACCTTTATCATCAAGAGCTGGTCCATATACACCTATACCTATTTTATTCGGCACTGCTGCAAGAATACCACCGCCCACACCTGATTTCGCTGGAATACCTACATTGACTGCAAACTCACCAGATGCATCGTAAAGACCACAAGTCGTCATAATTGCCATAACCGTTCTACAAATAGATTTAGGAATAATCTCTTTACCTGTTTTTAAGCAAATACCATTATTACTATATAATGTACCTATTCTTGCAAGGTCTTGGCAATTCATTTCTATTGAACATTGTTTAAAATAGACTTGAATCAAACTTTCTACATCTTCTTCAATAACACCTGTACTCTTCATAAAATAAGCTAATGAGCGATTTCTATCTCCCGTTTGAACTTCTGAATGGTACACATCTTCATTAATTGAAATATGGGGATTATCTGATACAAGCTTTGCAAAATCTAAAATTCTTTCAATCTGTTCATTTCCACCCTTGCCTAATATAAGAGAAGTTGTGGCAATAGCCCCTGCATTAATCATAGGATTAAGAGGCTTTTGAAGATGTTTAAGCTCTAATCTCACAATTGAGTTAAAAGGATCACCAGTAGCCTCTACCCCTACTTTTCCAAATACTTTATCAAATCCATTATCCATAAGGGCTAATGTTAAGACAAGCACTTTTGATATACTTTGAATAGTAAATTTCTGTTGGTAGGAACCTACACCATATTCCTTTCCATCTAATGTTCTAATATAAACGCCTAAATCTGACGAATTAACTTTTTGTAATTCTGGTATATAACTCGCCGGATTCCCATTGTGGGTATACTTTTGTCCATGTAAAATAGCTTCTTGCAATATTTTTTCCATGTTTCCTCCTAGATGTCCGTTAAAATATATTATTTTTAATCTTCCCTGTATCTTATATTCTAAACTTATTTAATTCATCTTCTTCTCCAATTTATCAGTTCTTCATAAGACTTGATTTTTTAATCTTTTATCTTTCTTCAATCAAATAAAGTTTCAAAATGACAATTTAGATGAGCTTTAAAGCACATTTCCACCTGCTCTTTTGTATTACGGGTTATAGATAAATCAGGCAAATGGTTCTGTTCAAAAAATCTACTTTCTTCTGTTTCAATATTTCTTTCAAACTTACCATTTACAAATTCACACAATACAAATATGGTATAAATACTTTGCATGGAAATAGGCTTATTATAGCGATTTCGATCTAATATGGCAATGATTTTTTTCGGGATAATACTAACCCCTGCTTCCTCTTTTGCTTCTTTTATTATATTTTCAGATACAGATAGGTTAACATCTGCCCATCCACCAGGCATACTCCATAAACCATCCTGACTTTCTTTAACAAGTAAAATCCGATTGTCTTTGATGATCGCCCCTCGTACATCCACTTTAGGCGTTAAATAGCCTGTTTCTTGTGCGAGTAATTCTTCTACTTTTCTAACACCTATCTGGGTATACTCACTTATAATTTCAGCAGCTAGTTTTTCTAACTGATTAAATCTATCCAAATCATACTTATCTTTTGAATAGGTAAGTCCCGCTCTTGCAATAGATTGTATTTCTCTAGCCCATATTAACCATTTAGGTTCCATCAGATACCTCCAATAATGATTATCATGTTCTATTTTATGCATCCTTTTTTCATTTAATAAGAAAAAGCACCTTATCCTACAAGATAAAATGCTTTTTTTATCATTATAATTGTTTTACAAGAACGTATCTTCTAAGCCCGCCATATTTAAGCTTATCAACCTTAATTTCATAACCTAGTTTCAAGAAATTGTTCACACTAAACGTATTGTCAGGTGATGCTGTTGCACATATAATAGGTGTACCTTGCTCTTTCGCCACTTCTTCTAGCAATTCACACATAATATATTGAAGTTTATTCCCTCTATAATCTGCTTGAACAAGTACTGTATCTACTTGTCCAACTTTCAATAAATCATCTCCTTCTAATCCTAAATCATAGCCATAGTTATGCAAATCATAACCTCTCTTAAGGTAAATAGCTACTGCTACTAGTTCATCTTCTGGTGTCATATAACCTAAGTGTATGCCACCCATTGTCATATTACGCTCTATTTCCTCTCTATCAGATGGAACATAAAGATGTTTATCTTCTAGCATCTCTAGTACCTCATTTTGTAAAGCCAAAATTTTATCTATATCATCAAGTACTAAAGTTTTCAAAGTAAGCTCTACTGCTACTCCGTCTTTTCTTATCGCTTTTAGTGTTCTATTCATCCTATTTCTCTCCTGTTTCTTTTCTTATCACTTATTATAGAGGGTAGTTAACAAAAATAGCAAATATAAAATAAAGTACATGTAATTTCTCAACCTTGTCACACTTTTCCCAGCTCAACATAATATAGAATTATAATAATCTTTTAAGGAGGTTTTACTATGGCATGTAACTGCTGTAATAACTGCCGTCATCACTGTTGTCATCATTGTCCTTCTCGACCAACTACTCCTTCTTGTGCAACATTAGCTAAAGACGTAACCAAACTTATTAACAAAATTAATACTAAAGTTGATGAATTAGAGGATGCCTTTGATGCACTTGAAGACAATGGTTGCATTAAATCTGCCAATACAGGCTGCAATGGTTGTGGTTGTAATCACTGTGGTTGCAATAATTGTGGATGCAATAGAAATTCTGACTTTCATTACGGTATCTGTAGATAATTAATTAGTAGAATATAAAAAAGCTCCTTAGTAACATCTACCTACTAAGGAGCTTTATATATCCATGTACAAAAGCTTACTCTACCTTGGTTTATTTAATAAAACCTCTAAAATACCTATTTCATTCATTTACACCCTATAACACTACCCTACTACAGAGTTATCTAATAATACTACATCCTTCTTTCTATAAATATTTAAGAATAATCCCATTAAAACAAAGTTCATAACCATACCTGTTCCTCCATAGGAAACAAATGGAAGTGATATACCAATAAGTGGTAAGTATCCTAAGTTCATCCCTATATTATAAAAGAACTGTATCGTAAATAAGCTTACTATCCCTATACAAAGTAACTTGCCATAACTATCTTGTATTTTCCATGCTACCTTGTACATACGAATAATCATCATTGCAACCATAATAATGAGTATAGCTGCTATAAACCAGCCAAAGCACCCAATAATAACAGTAAGCATATAATCACCAAAAGGATCTGGGACATTAGCTGATACAACTTGGAATCCACTATCTCCTAATAAACTTGCCTGTTCTCTTACATTTTTAAGTTGCATAGGAATGTAACCCATACCTACAGGATCTTGTTCTGGACTCAAAAATACATCTATGCGCGCTTTTCTATAAGGTGCTTGCAAGTACCAAAAAGCTCCGAATATACCAACGCCTCCTGTTAGGCTATATAAAATTGTTAGAAATTGCTTTCTATTCCCATCAAAATCTTTACTTAAGATATGACTTGTTACTATAAGTAAAAAGATTATACCTAAAAGAAAAGCTGATCTAAACTGTTCATCCATGATCAATATAATAGGAAGAATACCTACTATACCTAATACAAAATAATCTTTTGACCTTTCTTTTGCAAAACATTTTATAAGTCCTATATAGCCAACGATCAGTGTAGGTACAACCATAGTATAAACACCTATGGAAAGGCTCCCTATTCTAATCCAACTTCTACTACCATTTACATCTATTCCAAAGAACTTATTATAAACCAATAGTAAAAGTGCTATGCCATAAATCCATACTGACCACTTTTTTAAATATCTATAATCAAAGAAGTATGCACTTATAAAACCTAAAATACCCAATCCAATAAATACAACTTGCCTACCAAAGTAGTAAGCTATCTCACCTTGTGTTGTCTGTATGTTCCAATATACAAAAGCACCAACACCTATTGTGACAATACCAATAAGAAGTGCAAGTACAGACCATTCCATATGATATGCATGTGCTTTATTTAAATCCTTGCCTACTTCAGCGGCACACCCCATTTGTTCTACTGCTTTTTTGTATGCAAGTGTTTCATCCATTCCTTCTTCTATGTAGGATTCTTTGATACATTCAATATGATCTATCAATTCTTCTTCAAGGGCACTATGAATTTTTTTACATTTTACTTTACTTAAAACATTCTTTAGATAGTTAGCAACTGCCAAGTTCACCATATGCACCTCCTCCTATAATACCTGCAACACCTTTTGAATAGGCAAGCCATTCTGTCTTCTTATCTACTAAAAGTTTCTTTCCATTTTTAGTAATACGATAGTATTTACGTTTTCTACTTTTTTCTGTTTCCTCCCAATAAGCCTCAATCATCCTCTCAGCTTCTAAATTGTGAAGAATAGGATACAAAGTCCCTTCTTTTAAAGTAAAAAGAGACTGAGAGCGGTTTTCAAGTTCCTTTACCATTTGATACCCATATTTATCTCCTTCATCCAATAATTGTAAAATCAATAATGTTGTCGTTCCTTTTAATAACTCTTTATTAATTGCCAAGTTTCTATCTCCCTTCATATACCTCGTAAATCTATGCACTTTAAATCTATGTATATTCTATAAAACTATTTTCTTTACGTCAATATCATTTTTCTATCCTTTAAAACTTCCTATATTTGTCTTATTTTCATTTCATGGTATAATAAAATTAAAAATTATACATGCTATGCATCATATGCAAACGGAGGTTTATATGTTTAGAACAATTTATTGGTATGGCTATTTTGCCATCAGCCTTCTCTTCACTTTACCTGCTCTTAGAAAAGCAAAAAAATTAGTTGCAAGCGGAGATACGGAGAATGCTGAAGCTTATATCAACCAAATCACAATGAAATGGGCAATGGCACAAGTAAAAAATAGTGGCGCTAATGTTCAAGTTCATGGACTTGATAATATTCCAAAAGATCAAGCTGTTGTCTTTATTAGCAATCACCAAAGCAACTTTGATACAGCTCTTTTTATGAGTTTTATTGACAAACCAAAAGGTTATATTGCCAAAGTTGAAACAGATAAAATTTATATTGTACGTGACTGGATGCGTCTCATTCACTGTGTCTTTATGGATCGTTCTACACTAAAAGGTGCTGCTTCTGCTATTGTAGAAGGAGTTAAACTCATTAAAGAAGGCCATTCTCTTGTTATCTTCCCTGAAGGTACACGTAGTAAAGGCGGCCCACTTGGTGAATTCAAATCAGGAAGTTTTAAACTTGCAACAAAACCAAAAGCACTTATTGTTCCCGTTACAATGGATGGAACTTATAAACTTATGGAAGCTCAAGGTGGCAAAATCAAACCTGCAACAGTAAATATGTATATTCACCCACCTGTTGAGACTGCTAACCTAACTAAAGAAGAACAAGCAGAACTTCCAGAACGTATCAAAGCAATCATTGCTTCTAAACTCCCAAACAATGGACAAGGTGAACTTAACGCATAAGTTCCTTATAATAAAAATCCCCTCTCACGTAGGTTTTATTAACCTATGTGAGAGGGGATTTTTTAACATCTAAAATTTAACTTACAAGACCTTCAAATTGTGCTTCGTATAAAGTCTTATATAAACCTTCTTTTTCAAGAAGTTTATCATGACTACCTATTTCTTCAATACCTTCCTTACCTAATACAACAATCTCATCTGCATTACGAATTGTAGATAGTCTATGAGCAACTACGATTGTTGTACGATTTTTACATACTTCATCGATTGCTTGTTTAATCATAAACTCTGTTGCATTATCAAGTGCTGAGGTTGCTTCATCCAAAATAAGGATGGATGGATCTTTAAGAAATACTCTTGCAATAGAAAGACGTTGTTTTTGTCCACCAGACAGTTTTACACCACGCTCTCCTATGTAAGTATCATAACCATTTGGTAGCCCACTTACAAATTCATGAATGTAAGCTTTCTTAGCTGCTTCTACTACTTCTTCATCTGTTGCATTTGGATTACCATAAAGAATATTTTCTTTGATTGTTCCTGTAAAGAGGAATACTTCCTGAGATACAATTCCAATATGACTTCTAAGACTCTCTAATTGAAGATCATAGATACTTGTACCATCAATAAAGATATCTCCCCCATCAATTTCATAAAATCTTGGAATCAAGTTACAGAAGGTTGTCTTACCACCACCAGATGGACCTACTAAAGCTACCATCTTTCCTTTTGGAATAATCAAATCCATTTGATTCAAGATATATTCATCTTCATATTTGAAGCTTACATTTTTAAAGCAAATTTCACCTTCTACTTTTTCAAGCGTTTTAGCATCTTGTTTATCTGTTTCTTCTAACTCATCCATTAACTCTGTAAAACGTTTATAACCTGTCATACCACTTTGGTACTGTTCCATAAAGTTTACAAGTTTCTTAATGGGTTGGGTAAACATCTTAATATAGAGAAGGTAAGCCATAAAATCACCAAATGTGATAATCCCTTTAATTGTAAAAAGCCCACCTGCTATCATACATACGTAATCTAGCATATCAATACAAAGTGTAGAACCTGAAAAATACTCAGCCATCACTTTATAAGCTTTTTCTCTAGCATTTTTGAAGTCATTATTACCTGCTTGGAATTTTTCTACTTCTTTGTCCTTGCTACAGAAACTTTTTGAAACACGCATGCCTGCAATGCTATTTTCTAAAATTGCATTAACCTTACCTGTTTCTACACGGCTTGCAGTAAAAGCTTTACTCATTTTGTCACGTTTTTTCCAAGTAAACCAGAAAATAAGTGGAATAAAAGCAAAGATAATCAATGTAAGCGGTACATTAATATTCACTAACACAAGGAAAGAACCAATAATCATAACACCAGAAATAAATAAATCTTCTGGGCCATGGTGCGCAAGTTCTGAAATATCCATCAAATCATTAATAATACGAGACATTACATCTCCCGTCTTCGTACGATCAAAAAAGCTACAAGGTAACTTTTGTAGATGCAAGAAAATGTCTCTACGCATATCTGCTTGCATGCGCACCCCTACTACGTGTCCCCAATATTGCATAAAATAGCTACATACATATTTAATCGCAAAGATTACGAGAAGGGTTACCGCGAAGACACCTATCATTCTCATCTCTTGATTCGGTATACTTTCATTAATCAGTTCTCTTGTCATCATCGGATAAACAAGATCACACATTGCAAAAATAAAGGCTACAAATAAATCTAAGAAGAATAATTTCTTGTAAGGTTTATAGTAGCTCATGAACTTTTTGAACATATCATCACCCTTTCTAGTCAAAAATTCATTCTGTTTTATTGTATCACAGAACATATGTTTCGCCCATATAAAAAAACTTATAAAACTTTTAAAAACCTGGAACCTCTTTTTGTTTATTTACGTCTAAGTTTTATGTATAATTAATAATGCTAATTATTTACTATCAACCTAAAGGAGGCTCTTCCTATGAGCAAAAAATTATTAATGTTATTAACAGCAATGGGAACATTAAGTGTAACGCTTATTGCTGCACCAATCGTAAAAGATGTTACAGCTAAACTTGATCCAACTATTACTTTCAACTTAAATGGTGAACAAGTAATGAAAGACAGCAATGCACTTATGTATAATGATACACTTTATTTACCAGTACGTGCCATTGGTACAGAATTAGGTGCTGAAATTAACTACAAAGATAAAGTCGTTTATATCGATACTGAAGAAACTACTATGAATGAAGCACGTACAAAAGGTAGCGAATCAGTTGAAGCTACAGAAACTACACCAGCTCTTGAAGCAGTACGAATTGAATCCGCTACACTTAAAGATATCGATGCAGATGGTACACAACTCACTATCCTACCAGCAGGCAAAGAAGATATAGCTGCTAATATGATTATCCTTAACTTAAGTGAAGAAACAACAATTACTGTAGATGGTAAAGAAGCTACACTTGCAGACCTTTCTCTTGGTATGGAACTTAGCGTAAGTCACTCACAAATGATGACACGTTCTCTTCCACCACAAACACCAGCCTTCACAGTTGAAGCTAAAACAACTACTGAAGGTGAAACACTTCCTGAATCTATTACTTTAGAAGATGTTCAAGTTGTAGAAGTAAACAAAACAAATTTTGGTTACCAAGTAACTGTAGGAAAAAATGAAAATCCAGAGAATCCTGAAAACCAAACTATCTTAAATGTAAATGATGATACACTTATTCATCATGAAAAAAATAAAATGATTTATAAAGCTGAAGACCTTGAAAAGGGTATGAAAGTGACTGTAAAACATTCACCAATTATGACATTATCTCTTCCAGGTCAAACAACTGCATTCGAAATTACAATCTTAGCACAATAATAAAGTAAAAGTGGATCGACTAGATATCTAGTCGATCCACTTTTTTACTTTATATTTTATTTTTATAATCTAGAAATAATCAGAAAAATAAGCTGTCTGTTGCTCAATGGCATCCTCTAACATATCTAGTGTTTCTGTACTACATAAAAGTCGCCCTATTTTATAAAGATAGTCTGGTCGCTTGTATCCAAGAAGCATGGTCGTCATTGTTTGAATATCTATTTTATCATGATTTTTGCCCGCTATACGCACAATCTTACCCTTACCATCTTTTGATATAGTTAAAGTGAAAGTTCCTTGATTGCAAGCCATAAGTGGATCATCCATTGTAAAAGTCCATTCCCTTTCAACGGTGTCTGGCTTAAATGGATACTGAGCAATAAACTGTTCTAAATCTACAATACGTGCCATAAAGTACGGCGAAATACTTTCTTTAATATCTGCATCCTCTAACAAAAAGGCCAGAGGCTCATCTGTATAAGTATTACCTATGACCTTAGTAATCATGGAAAAATGAGCACTTATAAAATTCCACAAACCACTACGTGCTTCTTCATTGACAAAAATCATATCTTTAATATGAAAAACTTCATCTCTAATCCAGTATAAGACATAACCATCTGGCTCATTGTGCTCATTATAGTAAACAGCAGCCATTAAATCATCTGAATCCCAAAGTAAATATTCATTCCATGCTAAATTATCTCGTAGCAATGCACCATGAGTTTGAATTGCGAATCGATTGTAAGCTTCTCTTACTTCATCACTTTCCACATCGACTCTCTCAACCTCTCCTGCAACTTGCTTTCTCTTTGGCAACTGATAATCATTAATTTCATAGGTAATCTTATCCGATATAATCTCCCAGCCTTTTCTACGATAATAAGGAATAGAATAAGGATATAAATAAGAAATTGTCTGATTTTTTTCTTTCATATTCTTCAAGGCTTGGTCTAGCAACTTATGCATTAGCCCTTGATTTGCATATTCTGGATAAGTCCCAACACCAGTTAGTCCTCCCATATCATAGGTTCTATTAAAGATACGTACCTTCATTGGGTATACAGCTACTTGAGAAACTAGCTTATCTCCATCGAACCAGCCCCATACATCTGCTTGTTGTAATGTAGGCGTCTTTGCCCTAATCATTTCTTTTTCTTCCCAACCAATTTGTTGCAATTCTTGATCGGTTACTTGAAAAACATATCTTAAAAGTTGATTATATTGCTCAAGATGCTCTACACCAACTCTTTTCATTTTCAATTGTTTTCTTCGTGCCATATCAATTCACTTTTATCCTTTCAAACTTACCATTATTACAATCTATCTTAATATTTAGTATAAGCATTATATATGTAGAAAGATTGTATTTTATTCTGTTTATAGGATTTGATTGAGTTTTTCTTTATCTTCTACCAAAATACTTATTCTATCTGAGATAATTCCAAAAGTTTATTTACACTATCTTCAGCTTGTTCTACAGAAATATTCTCTATAATTGATAACTCATCAAATAAAAGTTTTTTCGCTTGCCCTAGCATTGTTTTTTCCATACTATTAAGAGGTTTAATATTGTCTATACACATTAACTCTCTAACCACTTCACTACATCCTATAAAAGAACCTAAAGAAAGCTTTTCTTGATTTTCTTTACTCCTCTTCTTAATATCTGTAGAATAATTAAGTTCTATATCTTTTGTAGATAAAATAGCCTCTACTTTATCTACTTCTTTCCTATCACTTATTTTTCTAAAACGTGAGTTTTCAATTCTGTCAGTAGGAATCATCATAACCATGCTTGGATCTTTCATCTGTATGACTACATGTTCTTTTGATTCATTGAGTATAGTTTTTACTTCTATTGCTTCAATAACTCCACTACCTCTTAAAGGATAAAAAACAACTTCACCAATTTCAAACACCATTTCACCTCTATCCATTTGTCTTTATTATAAAAAAACAGATAGAACTAGCGTCCTATCTGTTTTACTAACTTATGCTCTTGTTACGTTTTCAGCTTGCTCTCCACGAGCACCTTTTACTACATCAAAGTTTACTTTTTGACCTTCTTCAAGAGTTTTGAATCCATCACCTTGAATTGCTGAGAAATGTACGAATACGTCATTTCCGTTTTCTGTTTGAATAAATCCGAAACCTTTTTCTGCGTTAAACCATTTAACTGTACCTGTCATTGTGGTACCTCCTATTATTTATGAATTTTTTGTATATGCATTAAACTAAAAAATCCACATGTAATTACAAATTATATAATTTCTATATAATCTCTAATTACATGTGAAATCTATAAATGTTTACTGTATATATTTATTATTATACATGATGTTTCTCTTATTTGCAAGAGGTATTTTAATTTTTTTACTTTTTAAAAGATATCTGGATAACTGGATATAAAAAAGAGGCTGTCTTAAACAGCCTCCCCTATATACTTATCTACCTTTTCTTGAAGAGCCACCTTTTCTTTGTGCCACTTCTACATTGATCTTACGACCTTTGTATTTTTGTTTTGTAAGTACACCAAGGATTTCATCTTCACAACCATTTGGTACTTCGAAGAATGAGAATTTCTCCATAATGTCTACTCTTCTTACACCATTACGTGGTGTTGAAGTTTCTCTTGTAATCATTTTGATAAGGTCGATATCTTTTAATTTATCTTTTTTACCTAAGTTGATAAATAATCTCACATGATCACCAACTTGACCGGTATTACGGCTAGGTTGCATATCTTCTAATTTAATACGATCATCTGCACTCATTGTTTGGTTTTTCATAACCATTTTGAAAAGTGCTTCAATCATTTGCTCTTGCTCATATCCTTCTTCTACTAAACGATCTAAGCATTCTTTGTAGCGACGTGGCATTTTTGTACCCATCTCATCTTTGATTTGATCAATAAGTTTAGTAGCTTGTTGATCTTTAATTGCTTCGATTGTTGGAATCTCAGCTTGCTCGATCTTTGATTTTGTATAGTTTTGGATAAAACGTAATTTTGAGCGATCTTTTGGTGTACAAAGTGTGTATGAAAGACCTTGTCTCATCGCACGCCCTGTACGACCGATACGGTGTACGTAGTATTCCTCATCTGTTGGAATATCATAGTTGAATACAACATCAATATCATCTACGTCAATCCCTCTAGCCGCTACGTCTGTTGCAACAAGGATGTTTACTAAACCTTTTCTAAATTTAGCCATAACGCTATCTCTTTGAAGTTGTTTCATATCTCCATGAAGTGCTTCTGCTGAGAATCCTCTATGTTGAAGTGCTTCACATACTTCATCTACGCCACGTTTTGTGTTACAGAATACCACACCAAGTTTGAATGCAGTAACTTCCATCATACGGCTAAGAATTTCAATTTTATAACGTTCATTTACATCGATATAATATTGCTTAATGGTGTCTACTGTTACTGTTTTCTTAACAACGCTAATGCGTTCTACGTCTTTTTGGTACTCAGCTGCAATCTCTTGAATTGCTTTTGGTAAAGTTGCTGAGAAAAGGATGAATTGCTTTTCTTCTGGTGCGCTTTGAAGAATTGTATCAATATCTTCTCTAAAGCCCATGTTAAGCATTTCGTCTGCTTCATCTAGTGCAAGCATACGTAAGTCATCTAATTTAAGTGTACGTCTTCTTAAGTGGTCCATCACACGACCTGGTGTACCGATGATGATTTGTGGTTTTTTCTTAAGTGCCATAATTTGTCTGTCCATTGGTTGTCCACCATAAACAGCAAGTGTACGTACATTTTGTTTGTATTTACAAAGTAAACGGAACTCATTTGCAATTTGGTTTGCAAGCTCTCTTGTTGGACATAAGATTAAAGCTTGTACTTTATCACAATTTGCATCAATATTTTCAATGACTGGAATCCCAAAAGCACATGTTTTTCCCGTTCCTGTAGGTGCTTGAGCGATAACGTCTTTACCTGCCATAATTGGATCGATAGATTTCGCCTGAATAGGTGTCATCTCTTCAAATTTCATATCGCTAATTGCACTTTTAATCTCGTCTGATATATCTAGGTCTCTAAAATATTTTGTTTCTATAATCTATACCTCTACAATCTATTAATTTTGTTTTCATATTCGTTGTCTTTTTCTTAGCAAACTTCATGTTATCACAATTCATTTTAAATAACAAGTGTGAACCCAATTAAAAAAGTAGCTTAAAAATACGCTACTTTTCACACTATTTCATAGAGAACGTTTTTCTACCTACTTTTATATGGATTTAGACTCTATTAAAAACCATGTTTTTACCAATATTTTACACGTTATTGAAGTATAATTTTTAAGCTTTTAGGTTCAATTCACTCTTCAATTTAGTATAACATAAAGCACAAACATATTTTTATATGTAGTATACCAATGCATTTTTATAAAAAAAGACATCTACTTTTAAGTAAATGTCTTCCCCCTATGTATACTTGATTTTATACTAAAGAAATATCTTTTCCATCAGCAAATTGTCTTAATGTATCAGTAACAAAATGACTAAACTCACCTTGCATTCTATTTGCTTCTTTAAAATCCTTAATATTAATTGTATTCATCACAACTCCATAACTATAGAAAACCAGTCTTACATCGTTTTCACATATAATACCTGTACAATCATATGCTCCTTTTGCATTGTGCACTTTGACCACTCTCATTCACCTCCCACTTACATAACCGTATCATATTTCAAATATGAAATAAACTATACAGCTATATATTTGGAAGTTACTTACAGATACTCACGAATTAGTAAAATAAATATTTGTTTAAGTGAGGGGGTGCTTATATTTAGTCTACTTACGTGAGTTGGCTAGGTGGATTCTCCTCCACCTGCTACACTCCGCTTTCAGAGAAATGTAACTCATTCAAAAATAATAACGGTGTGAACTCGCTACGCTCAAACAGCACACCTAAAATCATTATTTTTTTATTTCGAACATTTCTTATCTGAAAGCTACGTAGGCAGATTCCGGAGAACGCACCTAGCCAGCTCACTGAATCAAGTTTACGAATATGCCTCCCTCACTTTGTGGACTGCGCCGGCGGAGAGATTACTAAACTGCATGTAGCTTATATTCTAAGTCCATCCTCGAAAAAAGCTCCATGGAGGTCACCCACGCATCACCGCCCTCTTCTACTCAGTTAGGTAAGTTTTCACTTCTAGTGACACGCCCTGGAGAGGAAAGAAGAGAAAACATCTCTTCTTTGGAAAGAAAACTTCCAAGTATTTGATAAGGTTTCTTTCTAGTTTGTTCCTGAGCTCAACCTATCCTAAAAGGTGAGCGTTAGCAAAGCTACTGTGAAGCCTTGCATGTCTCAATATCTTTTGTTACTGAGTTAAGTAAGATACACTTTGTAGAATTAATAGTACTTTTGATCTAAACTCGGAAATGATTAGGCACTTTCACATGAAGGATGTTTAGAAAATGGATTATGTAGTTTAGCTGTCTCTCTACCGGAAGGGTCTATAATGTGATGGGCTGTAAGGTGAGTTATTGTATGGAAACTTTCTCCGCAGACTTTTTAGAGAGGCTTAGAGAATGGAATCAAACTGGTTTTAGGGAAATGTCTGAAGAAAAGTGCACTTCTTTTCTGAGTTTTGACCGTTAGTTTAATGGAATGAACTTAGCCTCTCTTAAAAGGCGAGGACTAGAAGTTGGAATACAATAAGCTTGCTTACATGCCCTCACACTTAACCAAATATTTATTTTAGTTGCTGTTTCTTCCTTACTATAGTATTTCTATAGAACAAAAAAAGACTTTTATAAAAGCTTAGCTTCTATAAAAGTCTTTCAAATCATTAATTATTTTACGCAGTATTCAGCAAGGTATGCTTCCATACGTGCACGCATCTCATCATCAATTACAACTTTTCCATCAATTTCTACGTTGTGAAGTGTTTCAATGATTTCTCTTACTGTTACAATTGGGTATGTTTTAATACCAAATTCTTCTTCAATCTCTTGAATTGCTGTACGATTAGATTGTCCTCTTTCCATACGGTCAACAGAGATGATTAATCCTGCAAGTTCTACATTTGCCGCTGCTTTTAAGATTGGGAAACATTCACGAATAGCTGTCCCTGCTGTAATAACATCTTCAATAATAAGTACTTTGTCACCATCTTGAAGTTTGTACCCTACCATTGTACCACCTTCACCATGGTCTTTTGCTTCTTTACGGTTGAAGCAGTAGTTTACGTCTTTATTATGTTCGTTATTAAGGGCAATTGCTGTTGCTACAGATAATGGAATACCTTTATAAGCTGGTCCAAAAAGTGCATTCACATCTTCTTTAATATTTTCTTGGATACATTTTGCATAAAACTCACCAAGTTTTGCAGCTTGGTAACCTGTTTTATAGTTTCCTGTGTTTACAAAGTAAGGTGTTTTACGTCCACTTTTTGTTGTAAAATCTCCAAAAGTAAGTACTCCAGAACGTACCATAAATTCAATAAATTCTTTTTTGTAACTCATCTATGTTGCCTCCGCTCTTAAATAGGTTTGTCCTACTTATCATAGCATGAAATATTAGCTTTTACTACAAAAAATTCCTTAGCCCATATGATACTGCCATATTTTTTTACAACTATAGGCAGCATAAAGTTCTTGTAAATCTGATATAAAAATTTCTTGTCCTGCTTGCAACAATGTTCCTAACTTTTCAAAAACAATATACATATTCCATTCGGTATAAGGAATTGTATTAAACAGGGTGTGGTATAAAATAGAATGCATAATTGCTTCTTCTACATCATTATAAAAAATATAAGTCAAATAGGCTACTTCATATTCATCTAAAGTCATCTCTAGGTGGGTTTCTATAAAATGAAGTAACGCTTTTAAATGAATGACTTTTTCTTCATCTTCACGCTTAAATGGCATTTTACTATTATTAGTAAAAATCAATGCCTGTCTTTCATATAAGACTTTATCTATCTCCTCTTCCATGTAACTCATTAAATAGCTACTTGCAACCTGTAAAACTTCTTCGTGTTCAAATGCAAAAGGATTATTTTGCGGTGTTGGCTCACTAAAAAATTCTGTCTTCCATTCAATAAACTGCTTTTGCCAAAATCCAAGTACTTCTTTAAGCATATTTGGACGCCCCCCTAAAAAAATATTACACATATATTACATATTAAACGCATGTATAATATTCCACAAGAACTTTTCCTATTTTTTCCATTTTAATATGCCACATTTTTCAAATAATTTTTGTGCATTTTGTCCCATCACCTGTTCTTTCTCTTCTTTTGTCAAATCAGCAAGACTAGGCTCATACCGTGAGATTGGCAAAAGTGGATAATCTGTTCCAAAAAAGACTTTTTCTAATATTCCTATTTCTCTTATGACTTTATAGATAGCTCTGTCATATAAAAATACACCTGCTGCTGTATCATAATACACATTTTTAAAGGCTTCTTTAAGTTCTTTCATGAGTTCATAAAAGATTAAACCACCTCCAAAATGCGCAAGAATAATAGGAATTTCTTGATGATGTCTAATAAAGTTCTCAATACTCTTAAGTGCTATACTTGTTTTGCCTGCATAATCATGTCCTACAAGTTCATTAGCATGTAACAAAATAGGGAGCTGATACGCTATAGCAGCTTCCTTAAGCTCTGTCTTATGGAGATTTTCAAGATCCATATGTTGGCCTTCTGGAAATAGTTCACCAATTCCTCTAAGACCACCTTTGTAACAACGCTCAATTTCCTGAATCATATCCTTATGCCCTGCTCTAAACGTCATAAACCCTATTAATTCTTCTGGATACTTTTTGACCATTTCCATTGTATAATCATTCACATACCTGCAAAGGCCCATATCTTGAAATGAGAACCCAAACACTACTCCTTTATCAAACTGATGACTTTGCAAATGTTCAACTACTTGTTCTGCTGTTGCAAACTTATTATGTGGTGTTTCTGAAAGTAATTTGAAGTAGGGTTCTTTTTCAGCTATTTTTTTCCAATCACGAATAAGTTCAGGCGGAGTAATATGAATATGGGTATCTATTTTCATTAATTTTCTCCTTAATTTTGTGGTACTACTATTTCACTTGATGTTGGACCACTTGTCTCAGATGTACTTGTACTAGGCGTACTTATTTCAGGAATTGGAACTTGTTCTGTCGTTCCATTACCTGCTCCTTCTTGTCCAGTGCCTTCATCCTTTGTTGGTGGTGTATCTGGTATAATAGTCCCACTATTTTGTTCTAATTCTGGCTTTGGAGGTAAGATGCTATAGGGATTCTCTATCACCTTCATAACTTCTTCTGGTGTAATAAGGAAACTTGCATCAATACCTTCAATATAGATTTTATTCGTCTTTTCTTTTAAGGTAAAGCCTTGATTTAAAACTTCTTTAAAACCAGGTAACAGGCTTTCATTCATTTGCTTTAACAAAATAGGCAGTATAAGCGCTTTATTTGTAGTTTCTTCAACCATAGCATATGTATCTTGACCTTTTTGTAAGGTATCAATATAGGTAGTGAAGAAGGCATTCCCGCTTTCATAAATTGCCGTAAATTCTTCTCCCTTTTCGCCTACATTTTTAAAGTTTTCACTAAAGTTTTTAGCCAGTTCTGTTGCCTTTTCACGCATGGTAACAAAGGTCTGTCTATTAAGGCTTTTCAAATCTTTGAGCAACCCAAAACCATCTTGTATACTTGCAATAATTTGATCTTCCATATCACTTGCTAACTTTTTGCGTTCATAACGCGTAGGATCTGTTTCATTTTGGTAATACTCATACCCAAAAAGGAAATAATGCTCCACTAAGTACTCACCAATTATGTTCATATCTTCTACTGTTAGCGTCGCTAATGTAGCCATATCAACTTGACTATTGGTTGCAGCATCTTCTACCTCTTCTTCAGCTACTATCGGCTCTTCTGTTTCAGCTTTAACCTCTTCTTGTACTACTTCTTTTACAGGTTCCTTTTTTTTAGGTTTTTCTTCTTTAGGTGGAAGAGGTGGTTTAATCTTCACTTCCTCTACTTTAATCTCTACTTGAGCTTCTTCTTGTGCTTTGGCAATTTCTTTTTCTGCTTCTTTAAACATTTCTTTGACTTGTTGTGCAATCAATGCATCTGCAATCGTCTTTTCTCTCTTATTGACTTCAATAACCATATCATTAATGATTTCACTTGCAGTATTTAAGGAGCAGGTTGCAACGATACACATAACAATTAATTTAATTAAATTTCTCATTTTGTCCTCCTCCTTAAATTTTACTCTCTAATTTAAAGTCTTTTTGATAAGTATGCCATAGGCCAAGTACACCAATAAATAATGCGCCTACAAACAGCATACCATTACGCCACATAAAAGCTTCAAAGCTTAACTGACTTGTAAGTTTCATACCATATACAAAGGCTACACTAATTAAAATGCCTAAAACAAGAGAAATAAAGAATGCATACGCTTCCTTATTGGTAATCATGGAGAAGAACATACTCATCATTCCTGCAACTACATATAAAAAGAATACTGATATCAATGACATCCCTATTGTTTCAATAGGCCCATAGAAAAAGTTCTTTGCACTTTGTCCAAGCATTACTTGAACATGTAGGAAATCTGAACTCCAGCTTGTACTATATGGGAATACTTGATTACATATTAAAAAGTTCATTCCAAATAAACAGATGAAAAAGACAATCGTATAGAAGAGCAAGGTTAACCATTTACACAAATACCATTTTCCACGACTTTTACACTTAATCACTTCTAACGCCCCAAAGTTATCGTCAAACATCAAGCCACACATTAAAAACAAATACAAAGGTAAGTAGATATACACCACACTCATCGTATCATTAAGAATAAGATAAGTTGTCTCTAATGATGAAAAAGTAATGGCCGTCATATCAGATAACTGAATATACTTTGCCACGCTGACAACAGCTACAAAGCTAAAAGCCACTAAAGTGAGGCACCATCTGACTACATTGAAACTTTCTGAGATATTATAGCGCAACATTTTCACTGTAACCATTTTGCCACACCCTTTCTATATAAGCTTCCAGCTAAAATCACCATACATGATACTGCAAAAGTAATCCCTAATTGCATCATAAGTAACTGTCCCTCTACAACACTTGGCATAATCCATGGAGAGAAAGCAAGTGGTGGGAAATACTTTTCTAAATTTAAATAAGGGAACGCATAAATAAAGAGTAAATATAATACTTGAGGTGTAATCAGTGGAATATAACGTTTTTGATTCACAAAAGTTAAGCTATAAGCAAGTGATCCATAAACTACCCCAAAAACAAAGTTTAATACTACAACCTCGCCAATCATTTTATATGAGTCATAACTTGAAAAACTTCTACACGCTAGCATTAGCAATAAACTTGGAATAAGTAAAGTAATCCCTGATATTAGATTGTTTACCCACCATCTTTTCAAGGTATAATCTCTTCCCTGATTACGTAGCATAAGAAGTTTCTTGTAACCACAATCCTCTTCTAACATGGTCATATTAGAATAGGGTAATGCTGCTAAAAGTGGTGCAATAAAAGGTACGATTAGTGAATGACTTGCTTTAAATGCTTCTGTAGCTGTGTAGGTCTCATTTTGTAAAATATATACCACTAAGCTTCCTAACATTCCTAAACAGCCTAATACTAGTGCAAACAAAAAACTCCGCTCAGCTAATCCTCTCTTAAAATCTGTTAGCATCCATCTCATACAACCACCTCTTCTTGAGATTGTTTGCTACGTTTAACAGTTCCTTTAGAGATTTCAAATAAATCATCACATAGAACTTGAATATCTTCTTTATTGTGGCTTGCTAAAAGAATTGTTACATTCTTTTCTTTCTTCAAATTAGTAAAAAATACTCGCATTTTCTTTACACTCTCTTCATCTAAGCCATTCATAGGCTCGTCCAATATAAGGAGCTCTGGACTATTCATAATGGCTTGAGCTATCCCTAGCTTTTGTCGCATTCCTAAAGAATAAGTGCGTACTGGCTTTTTGTTTTTTGGATCAAGCCCTACAAGTTCCATGCTTTTTTCTAAAGTTTCGATAGATGCCGGTGAGCTAGAAAGTCCATTTAAAATCTTTAAATTTTTCATACCTGAATAATGAGGAATAAAACCTGGTGTTTCAATCAGTACACCAATTGACTTTGGAAATTGCTTCGCATGTGTCATGTTTTGATTTTCTAAGAAGATTTCACCTGATGTAGGACGCATAAGTCCTGATATAAGTTTAAATATAACTGTCTTTCCAGAACCATTACGTCCCACAAATCCATAGATTTTTCCTTTTTCTAGTTCAAAACTTACGTCATTTAAAACTTGTTCTGATTTGAAAGATTTATTTACTTGGTTAAATTTAATATAGTGCGCCATAAATTGCCTCCTTTGGTATACTATGTGCCTCCTTAATTTTACTCTTTACATATGAATATATAATAGAGATTGTATTAATATTTTATAATAGTTTTAATATCATATTTCACAATATTTTTATATTTTTCTTGTTTAATTTATTGCTATTTTTTTAATTAAATCATAATTTCAAACTTCATTATTGAATTATTCTGCCAAATATGTTAATATACATTTCAAAGGGAAAGATGCCTACCCAGTATCTACTCTCATATAAAAATGCCAACCCCCGCACCACTATTCCGGAATGTGGCCCAGGTGGTAGGGCGCCCGTCTGGGGGGCGGGAGGTCGCCAGTTCAAGTCTGGTCATTCCGATTCAAAAAAAGGAAACCGTATCAATAACGGTTTCCTTTTTTATTTACACTCTTATACAAAAAAGGCATTGCTTCTTAAGCAATGCCTTTCATCTTTCTACTTTTAAGACTCTCCACTTTCATTAAGTGCACGACAAGAACTTATAAGCCCAGTCAGACTCCATTCACTGGTTGTATAACTACATTTCCCATCTAATACCATATAAAGTTCACCATCTCCTGTTGGAATAAGTTCTAATTGGCTTTGTGTTCCATCTATATAATCTATTGTGATTGTAGCAACTTTTTGGAATGCAAATGTCTCTACCACTCCAACGGATGTGGGGCTCATTCCTAATACGCTTCCTACAATGCGATCAAAGTTTTCTTGATCTAACTGTTCACCAAGTTCAATCACAAATTTTTCATCTTCTGCTTCTATTTGAAGCTTTTTAACATCTTCTACTTTTGTATCCAAAAATACACTTTGCATTAATGTCTCTGGAGTAATCTCTAACCAATTTAAAGAAGTCTGCATCACTTTATAAATAATATTCGTCTGACCATTCATCATATAGAAATCATCACCTTGTCTTGCTACTGTAAGGGTATCTGACTTTCCTTGTGTTGTTGTGTAAGAGAGCGTAGAAACCGGTCTTTCAAATCCATAACCGGCTTGTTCCTCCTCTGTGGCATCTACAACAGCAATCTCACTTGCTGTAAGCCCCCACAAGCTATCTGCCCAGCTTGTCACATTATATGTGTCTAAGCTTGCTTTAAGAGGTGTTTGCATATCATAAGCCGCTAAAACCGTGATTTCTTCATCTTTTTTTTCTTCTGGTCTATATAAAAGTTCTATCTGCTCCTGCTCTTCATTTTGTAATGTAAGTGTTTCAAACTGCTCACCTGAATCCTGCCCGGGTACAATTTGTTTATCTACAAAATCATAGCGTGTATGTTCTAGATTGTTAGCTACTGCCCTTTCCACAATATAAACCTGATTATTAAAAAGTGCGTAGTATCCTATACTAGAAGGCGCTTCATTACCAATCTTTATCTCATAGATTGTATCATCATTTGTAATCATTTGAAGTTGTAACCATGGATTAGATAATCCATATTGTTCAAGTCCTGCTCCTTCATCTAATTCTAACTTTTGCTTCGCATCTATGTTCATACACTGACTTGTAAATTGACTATATATACTTTCAAGTCGTGGTGCATCTTCTAGTCCTTTTACTTGAAGTACTTCACCACTACGTAAGAATTCAATCTCCTCACCTAAACTTGTTAACTTTATACTTTTTATCTCTTCTTCTGCTACTTCCCACACACTCTCACTTGTTGTTTCAGCTGCTACTTGTTCAGTAGGCTCTATATTCCATACCACAACGCCACCTATAACTAATGCCATAAGTGCTACAAGTGCAATCACTAAACCTTTTATTTGCTTACTCATCTTACTGCCTCCTTTTTCTTCTCACCCATACAGTAAGCCCTACAGCAAGTACTACAACTGGTATAACAATAACAAGTAATACGGTATACATTAATAGACTTCCTTGATTCAATGTAAATGACCCACCACCTAATACTTTTGGTGCAATATTAAAGACATTCTCTCTCTGTGCTAAGGTGTTAAAGCAAGAAAGCATGTATTCCATATTCATTAGTGAACTACTATTTAAGAAATCAGCATAAGTCAACATATCTGACCCAAAAACAATTAATTTAGCCTGGATATCATCTTTAGTATAAACAGACTGTGCTGCTACTGTAATAGGCCCACTTAATACGATGTCTTCTATTTTTTGTACCTTTTCATCTACCAACCCTGATGTCTCAGAATAGCTAAGTACTTCACTTGTTGTATAGCCCATATTTGTACTAAAAAGTAACTCAACCGGACGTGAGAATGGGAAAGCAATTGGTAAATCTGTACGTGCCATATGCTCGGTGTAACTTAAATCTTTAATATCTGCTACGCCATAGAATGCATTATTACTGATGAGTTTATTTGAATTTGTTTCTGCAACTAATCCATTTCCAACACCAATTCCCCATGTGGCAAGCCATTCTTCAAGAACCGGTAAATCTGATTGTTCTGAAGATGCAAAATACATGATAACAGGTGTAGATTCTGTATCTTGTCTCATGAATTGATTTAGTTTAACTATATCTTCTTCCGTATAATCCCTTAACGGTGCTACAGATACAATTATATCTGTATCTTCTGGTACATCTTCTGTTTGTAGCATGATTTGTTTCACTTCAAAGCCGTTCTTTTCAAGAATACTTTCAAAGTTACTATCTTCACTTTCTTCATGCCCTGTTAAGAAAGTAACCACTGGCTTATCCTCTGTTACTACATTCATAATAGCTCCAGTCATAGCATTTTCTGCATTAGAAGAGGTAATACTTGCACCATACCAAGATTGCTGAACGTTAAATATATCATAAACTGTAAGCTTTTCTGTATTTTCTCCACTTGAGACAACAATATCATTTACATCTACATCCAGGTTTCCATATTGAGAAGCCCATGTAGGATTTGTTACTAAGTCTACAAATTTCAAGGTAATGTTACTATTATACTTTTCGTACTGCTCAATAACCGACATTGCTTGTTCAAAATACTCTCCACCACTAGCAAAGCTATTTCGGCTATTCATCACTGTAATTTCTATTTCATTTTCTAATTTAGAGATATAATCAATAGATTCTTGACTAAGTTTAAAGGCTTTATTCGAAGTCAGATCAATTGTTATTGGATATTTTTCTGTTAATACATAGGCAACGATATTCGTTACAACTAAACATAGGATTACAACTATAGTAATCGCTGTACTTACAAGACCTGTCTTTTTTTGTGCTGTTAATTTCATCATCTTTCCCCCTAGCTCCAACGTCTTTTTTCTAATACTCTAATGGTTAAAAAGTTAAAGAAGATTATAATAGATAAGAAGAAAATAACATCTGCAATATTTAACAGACCTGTTGCAAAATCTTGATAGTGCATATAAAAAGATAAATAGTTACAAATTTCTGTAAGTAGGTTTCCACCTAACATATTTCCAACTGAATCAATCAGTAAGAAAAATATCCCAACACCAATGGTCCCAATTGCTGCAATAACTTGACTTTCTGTTAAAACAGACACAAACATGCCAGCTGCGCATAAGCTCGCACCTACTAGAAAGAGTCCAAGGCAGTGTCCTAAAAACACTCCTAGCTCTACTGCACCATTCATCATAACAATTCCTAAATAAACAAAGTTAATGGTTAATGCAAGTATAAAGACTGTTAAAGTCGCAAAATACTTTCCAAGTACTATACCTATTAAACTTACAGGTGCTGTAATTAAAGCCTGGTCTGTCCTATGCCTTTTCTCCTCACTAAACATTTTCATCGTAAGAAGTGGAGATATAAAAATAACAATTGAAAAAAGTACATTAAACAAATAACTAAAATCTGCACTTCCACTATATAATTGATAACCAAAGAAGTAATAACTTGCAATGGCATAAAATATGGCTAAGAAAACATACCCTATCGGTGTGACAAAATATGAACGTATATCCCTCTTATAAATTGCTAGCATCTTCACGACCTCCTACATATTCTTCATCATCTTCTATTATTTCAAAGTCTATTTCCTCCAGCTTTTCGTAGGTTGGTGTTGTATAATACATAAAGACATCTTCTAATGTAGGTTTATTGTGATGAAGTTCTAAAAGTGGAATATGTGCTTCTGCTAAAATGCCACTTACCTTCCTCCTTACCGCATCCTCTTCAGTTTGTATATAGTATTCATAAATATCTTCATCCTCAGTCTTTGCATAGCTTACGTGATCTACACCTTCCATAGAAGCAAGTACATCTTTTATTTTTTCTGCCTCTCCTAAAGCCTGTAGCGTTAAGCGTCTTTCATTTTGTCTCATTTGTACCAGATGACCTGGTGTATCATCTGCCACAATTTTACCTTGATTGATAATGATAATCCGATCACATACTGCTTCAATTTCTTGCAAAATATGTGAAGATAGAATAACCGTTCTTGTCTTAGCTAAATCACTAATTAGCTTTCTAATCTCTATAATTTGTTTAGGGTCCAGTCCTACTGTAGGCTCATCCAAAATAAGAATCGGTGGATTACCTATTAAAGCATTTGCTAGCCCTACACGTTGCTTATAGCCTTTAGATAAATTTTGGATTAATTTATTCTTTACTTCTTTGATTTGCACAAGTTCACAAATCTCTTCTAAATGGGCTTTTTTATTCACTTTAACTTTTTTTAAGTCATATGTAAAATTAAGACTTTCCCATACCGTTAAATCCTGATAAAGGGGTGGAATTTCTGGCAAATAGCCTATTTGCTTTTTTACTTTTTCTGGTTCATGCAGTATATCATGTCCATTAACAGTAATCTTTCCTTCTGTACAAGATAAATAACCCGTAATCATATTCATTGTTGTTGACTTTCCTGCACCATTAGTTCCTAAGAAACCTACAACCTCTCCTTGATTCACAGTAAAACTAATATGATCAACTGCAACTTTTCTTCCATACTGCTTCGTTACCTCTAACACCTCTAGCATTGTGCAAAACCTCCTTCAAATACTTGTGCTTACTCTAGGATAGCTTGTTTATCTCTTTCTTCCTAGCCAATTTAGGTGGCAACTTTGTGGCAATACTGTGGCAAATCATACATAAAAAAGGTGCCTTTACCGTGGTTCTATAGTCTAGAACTTGGCAAAAGCACCTTATCTTTCATTCATTTAATCATTCCATCCAATACGGTATCCAAACCCCCATACCGTTTCAATAGATATTTTCCCTACCTCTTTTAACTTTTTGCGTAATCGCTTTACTAAGTCATCTGCTGCCCTAGTATCTGTATCAAAATCAACTTTCCAAAGTTCTTTGAGCAGCTCTGCCTTACTTACAGCCTGATCTTGTTTACGTACAAGAAAAGCAAGGAAATCAAATTCTGTAGGTGTCAACAAAATAGGTGTATCACCTATTGTAGCTGTACGAAGCTTAGTATTTAGAACAAGTGAACGATAATATAGTGCTTCACTCTTTTGATGTCCTTGTTCAAGAATAAGCTCGTTTCTTCGAAATAATGCTTTAACACGCGCTACCAACTCAAGCGGTGAAAAGGGTTTGACAATATAGTCATCACTTCCTATTGTAATCCCTGTTACACGGTCTAATTCACTTGCCCTAGCTGAAACCATAATAATAGGTACACTACTCGTTTGACGCAAAAGTGCACAAAGACTTAATCCATCTATTCCCGGTAACATAATGTCTAAGATGATTAGGTCACATGGATTAGTCTGAAAGACTTCTAGCAAGCTTTCCCCACTTTCAAAGCATTCTACCACAAAACCTTCCTTTTCAAGGAAGCAACACATAAGCTCTGCGATATTTGGTTCATCATCTGCAATATAAATTTTCTTCTGCATACGCCACCCTCACTTACCGAAAAACTGTTAAGGATAGTGTAGCAATAATTTATTATTAAACTGTTATCAATTTTTAACAAAATTTAACTTTATCATTCAAAACTACGTTCAAATAAGCTAGATTTAGCTTTTAAATCCTCCACACTATGAATGTCTAATTGTTCAAAAAGCCTTACTAATACTTCACTATGAACAGGTATTTTTATAGCTGATTCATAAGCCACTTTATCTACAGCCTCTTTACCTATTTCTTTATTTACAATAGCTTTAGGCCCACCTACACAGCCACCAATACATCCCATACCTTCTACAAAAGTAATATCGTTATTACTTTGTTCAAATTTATTTAAAAACTGTTTACAATTAGCAGCACCATCTATTTGAATCGCTTTAAAAAGTTCTTTCTTTTTAGGGAAAATTTCTTCTACGATTTCATATACAGCTTGTGAAACACCACCTGTATGTGCATAAAGTCTCCCACCTCTTGATGCATAGTCAATGGTTGGTACACCTTCTAAAGTATGAACATCTATTTTAAAGGCGTCAAAGATTACCTCAACTTCTTGGAAAGTTAATACATAATCTACTGCATCTGCTATATCTGGTTCCTTAGCCTCTGATTTCTTTGCAATACAAGGGCCTATAAAGACAACCTTTGCATCTGGATTAAGTTTTTTAATAATTCTTCCCATCGCAACCATTGGAGAAACTGAAGGGCTTACATACTTCACTAAATCTTGATAAACCTTTCTAAGCATTGCTACCCATATTGGACAGCAACAAGAAGTAATCAGTAAATCATCTTTTGTCTTAACATGTTCACTAAATTCTAATGCTTCTTTCAAACTTAGTACATCAGCAGCTACTGCAACCTCCATCATATCCGTAAAACCTATTTTAATAAACGCCTCTCTGAGCTGATCGAGAGACACTTGTTCTCCAAACTGCCCTGCAATGGCTGGTGCTACTATTGCAATCACTTTTTCACCTGTTTTTAATAATTCATAAAGTGGCAAGAATTGTTTCAAATCCATGTAATTACCTTTGTCACAGACGGTTACACAACGTCCACAATTCATACAAAGCTCAGGATCAATCCATTTATCACCACTATCAGGATCTTTCATAATAGCGGAAAAAGGACATACACTTTGGCATTTAGATTGGCCTTCTATACATTCACAATCTTCACCACAATGATGTACCTTTTGAACAATTTTTGTATAAACTTGATTTTTAGTAATAGCATCTGCTATTTCATAAGTAAATGCATCGGGATTTAGCGTATTAATATCTATACCACACAATGCAGCCAAAACTTCTCTTCCTTGTTGATCATCTTCAAACTCTTCTTTAAGCATTTGATCAACTGTTTCCTTAAAATCACCTTCTGCGTAAGCTTCAATTAATCGTTTAAAAAGTGGATAATAATTTTCTTTCATCAGAATAACTCCCTTCCATTATGCATCTATAGCTTACTGGCATTTTGAGTTATTTATAACCTATTTATCACACTTCTATTCATTTCTAACTAAATTTTAACAGGTACAGGCTGACCGAGCACTAAGGTATCTGGCGTTACTTGACAATCGTAAGCCAAAATCTGTACTCCCTTTCTACTTACTTCGGCTACAGCATCTGCAAAAGCCGCATGAGTTATGCGATTAGGTGTAAAGTAAAGTACGCCTTCCATTTGGATCACAAAGACTACATAAGCCTTATAACCTTTTTCGGATGCATCCATCAGCTCATATAAATGCTTTTTCCCACGTTCTGTAGGTGCATCTGGAAAACGCACAATACCATCTTCTTCAAGGGTTACCCCTTTAACTTCTACAAAAGCACGCTCTACCTCCGTTTCAAGGTATACATCAAATCTAGATTCTTTATATGTCTTTTCTGGTCGTATTAAAGTGATTGTTCCCTCAAGACCCGGGAGACATAGTGAACCATTTTGTAATGCTTCATAGACTACTTTATTGGGTGCTTGTGAATCCATATTGATTAAGCGTTCTCCTTTTTGAACTGCGATAAGAGAATAAGCTGTCTTACGATTTGGATTATCACTATGCTCTAGATAAACTGTAACCCCTGGAATAAGTAATTCTTTACAACGTCCTGTATTTTTAACATGGACCTTTACTTCTTGCCCCTCTATTTCACAATAGGCAATAAAACGGTTGGGACGACTTATAAAAGTTGCCTTCATACAATTTAAATATTTCATTTTCATTCTCTAACTTTCTATTTATATTTTACTGATTTTATTTGTTCTTTGTTTGTCTATTAGGCTATTATTTCCTATTAATCTACTTTA
Source organism: Niameybacter massiliensis (assembly GCF_001282685.1). Lineage (GTDB taxonomy): Bacteria > Bacillota > Clostridia > Lachnospirales > Cellulosilyticaceae > Holtiella > Holtiella tumoricola. The sequence goes on from NZ_LN875035.1 coordinate 2,299,026, forward strand.
TTGCCAAAATAGTTCCTATCAACTTTTATCCTCTCTAAAAAGTTGACTTGCCTTGAATATAGCAAAAAGGGGATGTTTTTTCAACATCCCCCTTTTATTTAATTTTTTCTCTATAAAGTTTGTTACGTTTTACTAAATAAATTAAAATCCCTACGATCACAATACCTTTTAGAATACTACTAATCGTAATGCTCCACCATACCCCATCTATTCCTAAAACATCCGGTCTTGATAAAATATAAGCCATAGGAATACGTGCACCCGTTAGTATAATACCCATAATTGATGGAATATACGTTCTACCAAGTCCATTAAATAAACCTGTTGTTGTAATTTCAATGCACATAAACAACTGTGAGTAACCTAATATACGCAAGTATACTTCTCCTCCAGCAATAGCATCAGCTTCTGGAATAAAGATTTTAAATAAGCTTCCTCCAAAGCCTACAAGTAAAATCGTTGCAAAAATACCAAGCACAATAGATAAACCTATTGTAATGCGGTATCCTTTTTCAATTCGATCATACTTATCTGCACCATAATTTTGTCCCGTGAAGGTACCAAGAGCAGTAGATAGCCCACCTGCCGTCATCCAAGAGATGGCTTCAATCTGAGAACCCACTTTTTGAACTGCAATCGGCACAGGTCCAAATACTGCAACAATACGTCCAATAACCATCGCAAATACAGTAAAGAGTCCACTTTGCATTGCTGCTGGGAATCCGATTACACATAATGTTTTAATTGCTTGCCAATCAACTTTTGCAAAAAGATTAATATGTAAGTAACTTTCTTTCCTTCTTGCCAGTACAATGATAAAACCTACTGTTACCACAATTTGTGCAGCAACTGTAGCAAGTGCAGCACCTAATACACCCATTGCTGGAATAGGACCAAATCCTAAAATTAAAAGGGGGTCAAAAATCATATTAAAAACAAGCCCAATCGTATTTAAGATAAATGGTGTCTTACTATCTCCAAGTCCATTAAAAATAGATGTAAAGACTGGATTCATAAAGTAAAATACCATCCCTAATGCCATAACAATTAAATAGGTTTTAGACATTTCAATAATATGTGCATCACCTAAATTAAAGAAACTAATAAGAGGGTCCACCAATATTAATAAAGCAATACCATATAATATAGCAAGTACACAGTTGAGTTGTGTTGCACTTGTAATAAAGGATTTTGTTCCTTCTATATCTTTTTCCCCTATACTTTGAGCAACTTTAATCTCTGCTCCTACTTTTGAAATCATAATAAATGCCATTGCAAGCCAAGTAAAGAAACCTGCTGTTCCTACTGCTGCTACTGCACTACTTCCCACACGACCGATCCAAATCATATCCGTCATGTTATAAGCCATTTGAATAAATGATGTCCCCATAATAGGAAGGGCTAGCTTAATAAGCTTACCAACCATATGGCCTTCGGTTAAGTCAATTCTTCTCTCCATAATCTTCCTCTTTCTCATACTAAGAGGCTGTCGCACATTGATCCTAAATGCGGCAGCCTCTCTCTTTTATTTCATTATATATAAATATACTTCATTAGTAAACTTTTTTATTTTATTACTGCATAACATTATATCTATCTTCAATAACAAGTCTATCTATGTAAGCATGAAATCTCCTATTCTCGGTCATACTTTCTAGATGAAGGAGGAATCAACATGCAAAAAGCACCGATTAAAGAACTTATTTCTAACTTTAAAGGTATTAACTTTACACTACAATTTTGGGATGGTGAATGTGTACAAGTAGGGAATACCCCTTCAGACTTTAAAGTCATTTTAAAAGAACCTATCCATACATTAGACTTTATACGTAGTTATACATTAGCTTTTGGTGAAGCCTATATGAATGGTAACTTAGAAATAGAAGGTAACTTGTATGAGGCTTTAGATGCTATTCTAAAATTCAAAAACCATTTCCATACTCATTTTCATCTTCTACCTGAACTTTTTCATACCTCTACTTCTGCTTCCCATCAAAAGAAACAAGTAAGTAGCCACTATGATTTAGGAAATGACTTTTATAAACTTTGGCTAGATGAGACTATGAGCTATTCTTGTGCCTATTTTAAATCATCAACGGATACACTCTATGAGGCTCAAATGAATAAAATCCATCACATTCTTTCTAAATTGAATCTTCAAAAAGGGCAATCTCTTTTGGATATTGGATGTGGCTGGGGACATTTACTTATTGAAGCAGCCAAACTTTATAAAGTCCATGGTGTAGGTATTACACTCAGTCAAGAGCAATATGATGGTTTCAATGCACGTATTCAAGCAGAGAACTTACAAGATTATCTTGAAGTTAAACTTATGGACTATAGAGAACTTGCAAATTCAGATTTACGCTTTGATCGTATTGTAAGCGTAGGTATGCTAGAACATGTAGGCCGCAATCACTATAAACTTTTCCTGAGTTGTATTGATCATGTATTAAAAGATGGTGGACTTGTGTTACTCCACTACATCAGTAGCCAAATTGAATCCCCTGGTGATGCCTGGATTAAAAAATATATTTTTCCTGGTGGGGTCATTCCTAGCTTACGTGAAATTGTTAGTCTACTCCCTAATTATCACGACTATATCATTGATATAGAAAGTCTACGTCGTCACTATACACAAACGCTCCTTATGTGGGCAGATAACTTTGAAAATGCCCTCCCACAAGTGCATAAAATGTTTGGCGAAAAATTTATTCGCATGTGGCGTATGTATCTTGCCTCATGTGCAGCATGCTTCAATAACGGTGTTGTAGATTTACATCAAATTCTCTTTACTAAAGGTGTCAACAATGAACTTCCAATGACTCGTGACTATCTGTATACTAAGTAAATACGTAACAAAGTAAAAAGCTAACACACTGGGTGTTAGCTTTTTACTTTATATAATTTAAAGATTGTTTCTCCAGTCTATACTATATACGTCCTAGTTATTAACCTTAGCTTGTCCAGCAGAAATCTTAGTTACTTCTGTTACATTTAGAACTGGGAAGGCTTCTTCCTCATCTTCAGTTGGTTCTCCAACGCCAATGGTACCTACAACCCTTACCCACGTATCATCTACTGGCCATTCACCATCATAAGTGGTATCTAATCCTACATAAATTTCATGTGCATGGTCATCGTGTCCCATATCATAGAGACGAATGACCGTATAACGTCCTGGATCCATTTCTTTTACCATGCCTTCATACTGCAATGTAGTACCAACATATTGATCGAGATCCATATAAATTTTATCCATATCATTTACAAAGTTCTCATCACCTATCACATAATCTACACCTTCTGGTGCTTGATTATCATTAAGATATGGTTTTTCACTTGATGTATTTGAAGTGTCTTCATCAGTTGTGCTTTCTACTGTATCTGAAACTTGTCCTTGTTGCTGTATAGGTTTAAGATCTGCTTGATTGTTGCCACACCCTACGAAGAAAACACAGGCAGCTAATCCTATGCCCTTTAACATATGGCTCATTTTAAGCATGATCGTCCTCACTTTTGACTGCTTCTTGTTCACGCTCTTCTTTTCTAGTCTTTTGAATAAAAGCACCTAATTTTTTAAACGCCTCATCGTATGTAATCGGTTCTACTGTCTCCGGTTGAACTGTTTTTTCATTTTCTTGATTCATTTTAATAACTCCTTTCAAAAAGCTTCTCTTATACTATACCTTGTCTCATTCTTTTTGTATAGTAGAACCTCAATATGTCTTCTATTTAATAAGTGGAGAGCTACATAAGAATACTCTCAAAACTTGTTTTAGAAGGTGCGCATGAATATTCTAAAACACTGTCTAGAGAGTAGCCCCACATAGCCCTCCACATTATTCCCATCTATTTTACTTTTTGTTTTGCAGCTTCTCTCGCCGCCTTTTGTTGTATATTTTCCGCCCATAATGGCTCTGCTCGTTGTGCCCATATCTCACCATACTCTTTTGTCTTTGCTGCCAGCTCCTCTACATCTTCTGGCTGAATATACTCTGTGGATTTGGCACCAGCATTTTTAACCATTTCTGCAATTTTTGGTGAGTTATCTAATATAGGACATGGTCTAAATTGGTTACAATTAAACGGTTGATTTTTTTGATATTCCATAAAAAGTGGCTGACCTAAAGCTTCAATAAGTGATACCTCTTTAATATTTGCATTGGAATAATGACAAAATACACATGGTTCTACATCCCCATTAGCATTAATATGACAGTATCTTCTTCCACCCGCTACACAGCCTCCAACATATTCTGCATCATGCCAGAAATCCATATTGAAGATGGCTTTTTCCCCTCTCCACTCACGAATGGTACGATAAAGCTGTTCCCTTTGATCCGGTGTTGCCATTAATGATGTATCTGTACCACATCCAATAGGCATAAAAGTAAAATACCAAGAGAAATAAGCCCCTTTATCAATCATAAGGTCAATAAATGCATCTGATAGTACACTTTCGCTATTCTGATTGGTAAAGCATGTTGAGAATCCAAAAGGTACACGATGCCTCTTCATCACATCCATTGCACGCATAATGTCTTTCCAAGACCCTTCGCCACGTCTACCATCTGTGGCGTCATCAAAACCTTCTACGCTAATCGTTGGCACAATATTCCCAAGCCTACAAAAATCTTCACAAAGTGCATCATCAATTAAAGTTCCATTCGTAAACATCATAAAGACACAGTCATTATGTTTTTCAGCTAAACGTAGTATATCTTTTTTACGTACAAGAGGTTCTCCTCCTGTCATAATATAGAAATAAATACCTAAGTCTTTACCTTGTGTAAATAAATCATCTAATTCATCGTAACTTAAATTCAATGCTTTATTATAATCAGCTGCCCAACATCCAATACACTTCTTATTGCATGCTGTTGTGGGGTCAATAAGTATTGTAAATGGAATATCATGACCATATTTCTTACGATTTTTTTCTAGCTCTTCCCATCCTTTGATTGAACTATTTAATAAAAAATTAGTGAATACAGTTTCTAATATATGTGGATTCACTTCTGTTGCTAGCCTAGACATAAGCTGTATCCAATTATTATCTTCTTCACTAAGGAGTTCCTCTAGTACATCATAGATTTCTGTGTAGTAGGACTTTGTATCCACTTTACGTACAAGCTTTAAAATATTTGACAAGTTTTCTTCTGGATTCTTTCTTAAATAATGAATCATTTGCTTTAAAATTGTCTTTTCTACTTGATATTTTACATTGAGCATAAAATACGCCTCCCAAAAATAGTTTTAAAAACAATTCATCACTAATCTAAATGCAATAATTAATAAGATACATCCACTGCATCCATTCACTACAACATGATATTTCATGCCTAACCTATAGCCCATCCAAAGGCCAAGTGCCACGGATATACTTGTAATACAAAAAGTAAGTACAAGATTTTTAATAATAGCAAGCTGTAATAATGCTAGTAAAATGCCTAGTATTAATGCGTCTACTCCCAGTATGCATGCTGACTTCACTAAAGCCTTATAATTCATCGTTTCTTCTCTTTTTTCCACAAAGGAATGTTCTCTAAAGGTACGTCGAAACATCTTCATGCTTAAAAAAATTAAGATAAGTGCTGCTAAAAAAGGAATAAAAGTGAGTCCGCCTTCTATATGTAGATTTTCCATCGGTAAACTTATTGTAATCATCCCTATGCCTAGCATAATGGTTTGGATTATGGCAAACAAAAGGCTTACTAAGCACAGTGTTACCTTGTTTAAATGCCATTGATTAGCTCCCTTTTTTAAAGCTTCATTGAAAGGTTCTAATGCCAATCCAATAATTACTACAATGACTTCCCATAGTTTCAACGTCTCACTTCCTTTCTCTTGAATTAGTTTAATTATATGCCACCTTTATTACTTCTTAACATATACACTCCACCCTTATTGTCTTCTTGAAAATACAAAAAGCCACTAATGTCGTGGCTTTTAAAATATATCTTATCTATGTTCTATTTTAAGGATAAATAAACTTCTTTGTGACTCATATGTATTACATAATTTGTTCTACAATATCTACTAAGGAATGTGAAATGAGAATTCTATAGTTTTTTGCCATCTCTTCCCCACTTAAGGTTAGACCTTTATGAAACCATTCTTTAATGATAAATGTCAAACCTTGTGCATAGTATTGCGCAATCCCTGCAGCTGTAAAAATACCTGCACCACTTTTACCTTCTCCTGCATAGAGTTCAAAAGCTTCTTGCAACACTCTCTGTGTATTTTCACAGAAAATCTGTTCAAAACCATTCTGACCTTCTGTCTTAATAGCTCTTAAATAAAATTCCCTTTCTTTCTCTAGCTTTGTAAATAAAAATTGCATGGCTGCATCTGGCATTTTATTTTTAAGCAATAAATCTGCTCCATTAAAAAGTTCCTCTCTACATATCCATTCTAGTACTTCATACTTATCTGCAAAGTGATTATAGAATGTCGGACGCATAAGCCCAGCCTTATCTGTAATCATTTTAATTGTAATTTTTTCAAGTGGATACTCTAGCATCAGTGTTCTAAAACCTTCTGCTAGCTGCTCTTTTACTTGTTTTTTTTCACCCATCGGCTAGCCTCCATTCTTTATAAGGGTTCTATTTTAATGTTTTACTTAAACACTATAGATCAGATAGTTCTACCTCTAACAATTGACCTGATGTATGCTTTATTTCACATTCTTTTGTTCCCTCTAACGCCAATGGCTTAATCGGTAATCTGATTGTAAAACTTGTTCCTATCCCTTCTCTACTCTCAACAGTAATCTTACCTTCATGTAATTCAATTAACTTTTTGACAATATAAAGCCCTATTCCTGTACCCTCACCTGGCTTAGTCAATGTGTTATCTATCTGATAAAACTTTAAGAAGATAGCTTCTAGCTTGTCACTTGCAATTCCTAGACCTGAGTCTTTTATTACAATCTTTATATCACCATCTTTTATTGCCATATTAACAGTAATCAGTCCTAATGGAGGTGTAAATTTAATAGCATTCGATAATAAGTTAAGTATCACTCTTTCTATCTTCTCTCTATCAATTGCAGTGATAATCTCTTCTTCTTCTGTATCAAATATAAATTCTAATTCTCTCTGCTTCATATAATCTACTGAACCTAAGCAAATTTCTTCAACAACCTCTACCAAATTAACATTTTCTAATTTCATTTTGTTAAAGTTGTTTTCTTCTAATTTCATCATATCTATTAAATTATTAACTAACCTTAATAAACGATTGGCATTCTGCGTAATTACCGTTAACCTCTGTGAAAGATATTCAGGCTCTACATTATCCTCTAAAGAATGAATCAACTGTACGCTACTTCTAATAATATTAATAGGTGCTTTAAGATCATGACTCATACTTGTAATAAAATCTCCTCGTATTTGTGCATGAAGCTTGGCTTCATCATAAAGCCTCTTATTCTTTTTAGCCGTTTGCTTTTGTCTATAAATATAAAAAATCATGTAACATCCTATAAGTTCTAAACTTATAATGCCTATTTGTACTATAAGTTTTATGCCCTTAGGCAATAATAATTGAAATCTAGATTTATTAGTTATAATACTTTGTCTAGGAATTTTACTAATATTAATATCATTTTTATAAATTTCTTTATAATCAAATTCATACTCACTTGGTATAACCTGTATAGCAGGCGATTCCTCATCTAATAAAACCTTATTTACCAGTTCTGCTTACTATTCCATTTTTCCTTGAGTTACTTATAATACCTCCAATAGCACCTACATTTATATAAGCTTCATCGTATGTATAAATTGCAGCATCTGTGATTTGTCTAATCTGCTGTATTACCTTTTCAGCTGATACCAATCTTTTTGTATGATTACTAAAATACATATTACCTATTATTATTGCATAATTAGAATCTGTTTCTCTTGTAAGATTCTCTAAGATATCTTCTATATAATTTGTATTTATAAATTCAACGTCTGCTTGTTCTAAAAATAACTTTTCTATAAGTTCTTGACGTCCTTTACTTTTAGGTACCTTCTCTAAGTCTGTATTCAGAGATATCACTTTAATTTTATCTATTTCTGTATGAAGTTCTAGAACCAAATGTATCATTTTGGACCAGTATAAATCCTGTAAACTGCCAAAGATGTATTTCATTTCTTCTTCATCTAGCTCTATATATCTTGAATTCCCTGAAAATACTATGGGCACATGATAAAATAAACTTTGTGGATTTAATACCTCTTGCCTTATACTTTCTAATGCATTAGATCCAATTGTTAGTATTAAATCTGTATTAAAATTTTTGTATTTGCTATTTAGCATGTGTACAAAACTTAAATGATACTCTGCGGTGTTATGGTCTATGCTATTTAAATACTCTATTCTTACATTGATTGTAGTACCGCTAATTGCTTCAAGATGTTCAACAAATGCTTGAACTAAATTTTTAGACCATGGATTTGCACTTGAATAAGAATCTAGTATGACTATATTTTTTACGTTTGCTTCTTTTTCATCTATTCCATAGATCTGATTTGGTAATAAGAATATGGCTAATAACAAACATACTATTATACCTTTATAGATAACTATTTTCTTTAAACTCATTGAATCTCCTTAGTACACTTTTTACTCATATTTTACACTATTGTATAACTAAATCCAAGAAATCTTGCTAAAAATATCATTAATTATAGAATTATGTATTTTCCTTTATCCACTTTGTTTAAAATAAAAATAGACATGGCTTCTCACCATATCCATTTTTATTTTAAGCTTTCTTGTATATTGTTTTTCCCTCTTTTATGGTTTCAAGAACTTGTACATCCTTAATCTCCATAGGATCTATTTTTAATATATTTTTGTCTAGAATAACTAAGTCTGCTAGCTTGCCTTCTTTTAATGTACCTTTTATATCTTCTTCAAAATATTGATAAGCTACATTCTTTGTAACTGCCTTTAATGCATCAAGTGGACTTACTTTTTCATCTTCACCTAATAATACTCCTGTTTTAGTTTGCCTATTAACAGCACACCAAATAGTCTCTAACATATTTGGATCTATAACAGGAGAATCTTGATGAAATGTATAAATAATACCTTTTTCTTGTGCAGAATGAGCTATGCTTATTCTACTTGCTCTTTCTATACCATAATTTTTAATATGAATATCCCCCCAATGGTATACATGTGCCACAAAGAAAGATGGAATCATATGGAGTGCTTTTACTTTATCTAATTGGTCACGATCTAATAATTGTGCATGAATAATAACTGGTCTTATATCATTGGTTGCATTTGTTTTTTTTCTTGCTATGCCATATTGAGTTATATATTGTTCACATGCTGCATCACCATTACAGTGTACAATAATTTGCATATTATCTTTTATGGCACGTTCTAACTTTTCTTCTACTTCTTCATCTTTTTGTGTACCATAAGCATAATAATTTTTTGTCTCACCTTCATACGGTGTACGCATCCATGCCGTACGCCCTTGTGGAGAACCATCTAAAAAGGTTTTATATCCACCCATTTTCACATGATTATCGTATTTTTGTAAACAGTTAGCAAACCTTTCTCTTAGTTCATCTGCTTTTGCAATGTTCAAGAAACCTATTAAATCAATTTTAAGCATTTTTGACTGAATAAGGTATTGAAAAATAGGTACTAATTGCTCTACAACAAAACCTTCTTGTACCGTCGTAATGCCATAACTTGCATAAGTATTTTGTGCTTTCATTAAGCTATCCATAAACGCTTCATTAGATACCATAGGCAAACGTTGAATATAATACATATAAGCTGCTTCTTCAATGTACCCTGTAAGCACACCATCTTTCTTTTCAATAACGCCACCATCGGGATTGGGTGTATCTGCTGTTATGCCAAGCTCTTTTAAAGCCATTGTATTGAATACCCCCATATGCCCTGACTTATGTTTTACAACCAGTGGGTTGTTAGGCGCTACTTGGTCTAAAAGTTCAAGTGTAGGATGTACCTTTTCTTCTAAAAAGTTTTGATCATATCCATCTCCTTGTATCCATTTCCCTACAGGAACCTTATTTTTTTCAATAAATTTTTTGATAGCTTCAGCTATTTCTTTAAAATTAACCGTTTCAGCAAGGTCTACTTGGGTAAAAGAACTTGCATATCCAGAAAAATGACTATGGGCATCCATAAAAGAGGGCATTAAAGTCTTGCCTTGTAAATCTATTTGTTCTACATTATTACTTGTTTCTTTAATCAAATCTTCTTTTTTACCTAGTTTATAGATTTTACCATTTTTAATAAGTAAAGCTTCCACATACATCTCTTCTTCTAATGTTAAAATATCACCATTATAATATAGCTTCTCTTTCATATTCATTTTATTACTCCTACTCTAATTATCTGATATACTGCTTAAATATGATTTTTATTAATAATCTTCTAATTTATTAGTAGTTTTATATATTTTAACTTTTTATATGTCTAATATTATATAAAATAAAAATCCTTCTAATTATTGGAATATATTTTCCAACAAATTAGAGGGATTTTTAACGTTTTCAGTCATTATCAATTTAATTATTTAACCTACTTGAAGTTCAAGGCGAAGTCTATCAGCAATTAATGCGATAAATTCACTATTTGTAGGTTTGCCTTTCCCATTGTTTACTGTATAACCAAAGAGTTGATCAATAGTATCCATTTTTCCTCTACTCCATGCTACTTCAATGGCATGACGAATTGCACGTTCTACACGGCTTGGTGTTGTATTATAGTTCTTAGCGATATTTGGATAAAGTTGTTTTGTAATAGAGTTAAGAATATCCATATCGTTAATCGCCATAATAATTGCATCACGTAAGTATTGATACCCTTTGATATGGGCTGGAATTCCAATCTCGTGAATAACATTTGTTACTTCAGTTTCTAAGCTATGTGCAGTCACTACTGGACGTGATTGTTGGGCTTGAGCCTTCACATTAATTCCTGCATTTTGGAAAATAGATGAAGAATGTGCTGAAGTAGCTGTTACTGGTGTAGGTTCACTTGATTGTCTGATGCTACTTGTCATATTTTTAAGTTGTCTAATACGTGTTGTCAATGTATCCATATCAAATGGTTTTACAATATAGTAAGCAGCACCTAATGCCAAGGCACGTTCTGTAATTTTATCTTGCCCTACAGCTGAAAGCATTACTACTAAAGGCTTTTGATCTGGATCCATACTTTGAAGGTTTTCTAATACACCAATACCATCTAAATATGGCATAATTACATCTAGAATTAGTACATCTGGTGCTAAAGCCTTAATTTGTTCACATGCTTCTATTCCATTTGCTGCTACCCCAACAACTTCCATATCTTCTTGTTTGTTTAAAAATTCTTTTAAAATTTGACTAAAGTCTTTATTATCATCAGCTAAGACGATTCTTATTTTTTTCTCTTGCAAAATGACTCCCCCTACTTCGTATAAATACAATATTTTACCAAAATCTAATAATATTATATCTAATTATAAAAATTAAATCAATACCATATTCTTACATACTTGATTTTTTTTACACTAATATCTATTTTACTTCATTATTAATCATATTTTCAATGAAAATTCCATATCCTTTTGTGGGATCTTGAATAAATACATGGGTTACAGCCCCTACAAGTTTGCCATTTTGTATAATTGGGCTTCCACTCATACCTTGTATAATCCCATTAGTCATTTCGAGTAATGCAGGATCTGTAATTTGAATTACCATTCCTTTAGCTGGTTCTGATGTATATCTAGATACCTTTTTGATCATTACTTGATAGCTTCTTACTTCATTACCTAAAATATTACTTAAGATATAGGCTTCACCTTCCACAATTTCATTTTGATAAGCAATAGGAATTGATGCATTTTTAAAGACATCTTCTCCTCTTTTATTAAGGCTTCCAAATATACCAAGAGGTGTGTTATTATCAATATTCCCTAAAATATTTTTAGGTGTATATTCTATAATTCCTTTTAATTCTCCTGGTTCACCTTTTTCACCTTTATGAATTGCTGTAATGGCTGTTCTTGTAACCTCTCCTGACTTAATAGGTAATAACTTTTTAATATCAGAATCATTAATACCATGTCCTAATGCACCAAATACATTTGTCTCTGGGTCATAGTAAGTTAATGTACCAATTCCTTGAGCACTATCTTTAACCCAAATACCAAGTTTGTACACTTCTTCACTACCACAATACTCCGGAATGATGCTTACGTCAACTATTTCTTCTTTTCTGTTTACTTTCATTTGCATTTCTTTACCTTTAGATGTCTCAACCAGTTCTTTTAAATGCTCTTTAGATTCTAGCTCTATCCCATCTACCTCAAGAATCATATCTCCCTTCATAAGCTTATTCTTACAAGGAGATACTTCTATCTCTTTCCCTGTAAATGGACTTGTTCCAAGCACACAAATGCCCTTGGCATCAACTTTAACACCTATAAGTTGGCCACAGGGCACTACTGTTTTTGCTTTAACTACATTCACATTCACAGTCTTAAGTGGTATATAACCTAATAGAGAAATTTCAAGATTATCATTTGTAGCTTGCTTTGCACAAAACGGCCACTCTACTATTTTTTCATAGGAAGAACCTTGCGCAAGTTGAATATGGTTAGGTAATACATGAGAAAGCAAAAACGGGCTACTTAGCACAATACATAAGATTAGTAGTGTAAAACTTACCCATTTTTTATTTTGTCTGTCCATTTTCATTCTATGCCACATCCTGTCTTTGCAATTAAGCTGTCATATCTTTAAATTCTCCCTTTCCAAATACATTTATTCAGTTATTATAAGGTAAGATTTGCATAAAAAAAGCATCGCTTATACGATGCCTTGTTTATAAGTATTTGCAGTCTCTTTTAATTCTTTTGCACTATTTAAGGTACTTTCTGTTATTAATCCACCCATCAATCTACAAAGCTCTTTTTGAAGTACTTCCTGATCAATAGTTGTTAAATGTGTTTTAGTATAATTATCTACTACCGTTTTTTCAATAAGATAATTTTGATCACCCATAGCTGCAATTTGAGGTAAATGGGTAATACAAATAACTTGACGCATTCTTGAAATCACAGCAAGTTTCTCACCTACTTTTTGTGCTGCAAGTCCACTAATACCTGTATCAATTTCATCAAAGATTACTGTCTCAATAGTATCTCCTAACACAAGAACTGTTTTAATTGCAAGCATTACACGAGAGATTTCTCCACCTGATGCAATTTTAGCAAGCCCGTGCATATCTTCTCCTAAATTTGTACGAATCAAGAATTCCACACTATCTTGTCCATTGCGATTAAAGCTAGAAATAGGTTCTATTGCTACCTTAAATTCAGCATGAGGCATTTGAAGATCATGAAGATGCTCATTAATTTGAACTTCTATCGTTCTAGCAATATCATTTCGCTTAGTGGTGAGCTTGCTAGATAATTGGCCTAAGGCTTGCTCTAATCTATCCACTTCCTTTTCAAGTTTTTCCTTATTCTCTGTACTGCCAAGTAGTTCTTCTAACTCTTTCTGACAGCTAGCTTGATAGGATAAAATCTCAGCAATAGAACTTCCATATTTTTGCTTTAAGCGATAAATGGTATCTAATCTTGTTTGTATTTCTTGTAAAAGTTCTGGTGAGTATTCAATTTGGTCTACAAATCGTCTCATTTGATAAGTAATATCTTGCACCTCAGCTTCTGCTGCTAGAAGCCTTGTATGCAAACTGCTCAGTTCTTCATTGATGTTACTTACATCTTGAATATGTTGTGTAGCACGGCCAACAAGTTCTAATGCACCTACTTGATGCCCTTCTGAAGCTTCAAGTGCATCATAAGCTTTTTGACATTGCATTAAAATCTTTTCTGCATGAGACAAAATATCATATTGACTTTTTAAGTTTTCTTCTTCATCCACTTTTAAGTTACATGCTGCAATTTCATTAATTTGAAATTCTAACATATCTTGAAGTTGTAGTTTTTTTCTATCATCTGTGCTAATACGTTCTAACTCTGCTTTAACCTCTACAAGACGCATATATTGGATTTTATATTCTTCCTTTAATGTATGGAAGGATTCATCTCCAAAGCTATCTAACATTTCTATATGTGTAGATACATCTAACAAAGATTGTGGCTCATGCTGTCCATGTACATCAATAAGAAGTGCTGCTAGTTCTTTAACAGCTTGTCTTGTACAGGTTACACCATTAATTTTATATACTGTACGTCCTGAAATATATAGAATACGTTCTAGTTCTATTGTAGTCCCTGTATAAGGATACCCTTCACCTTCTAAATAACTTATTCCAAACCCCTTTTCATCTTCAAAAGTAAGCCTTACATAAGCGCATTGCTCACCTTTACGAATGATTTGTTTAGAGGTTCTATTTCCTATTGCAAATTGAATAGAGTCAATCAACATAGACTTTCCAGCTCCTGTCTCACCTGTAAAAATATTAAGGTGAGGATGAAACTCTAGTGTAATCTCTTCAATAAGTGCAATATTTCTTACGTGTAAACAAGTAAGCATCTTATCTCTCCTTATTAAGAGTTTAAAACTTCCTGGAATTTGTTAATCACGCTTTCCATCTCTTCAATATCACGAATTGCACAAAAGATTGTATCATCACCAGCTAATGTTCCTACAATCTCTTCATGCTTAAAGGCATCAATAGCTGCTGCTACTGCATTGCCCATTCCTGTTAAAGTTCTTATAACTAAAATGTTTTGTGCAATATCCATAGATACAAAACCTGCCTTGAAAACGCGAATCACTTTTTCAGAAATCTGGTTTTCATAGTTTGCAAGTGCTACATATTTTTGTGCATTATTCTTGCCAGCTACTTTTGTTAATCTAAGCTCTCGAATATCACGTGATACAGTCGCTTGAGTAACTTTAAAACCAGCTTTTTCTAGGTTTTCTGCTAATTCTTCTTGTGTTTCTATTTCTTGTTTTTGAATAAGACTTAAAATCTTAGATTGTCTTTGTTCTTTCATTCCCATAGATTATTTACGCCTCTCAACTATTTTTTTTCTTAATATCTCAAAAAAATGCAATTCAGAAAGTTTAATCAACTTTGTTGTGTAAGGTGCCTTTTGTATTTCTATACAATGCATAGGGGTAATGTTCATTTTCATTTGTCCATCTACTACCAGTTCTAAAGTGGTACCATCGTAATTATTCGTTTTAATTTGGATGCGATCTGTATCTGATACAATAACAGCACGTGAATAAATAGAGTGTGGACATATTGGTGTAATCATAATTTGACGTGCATTTGGTGCCACAATAGGCCCTCCTGCTGAAAGATTATAGGCTGTAGAACCTGTTGGTGTTGCAAAAATAATACCATCCGCAGGATAGATATCTAAAAATTGTTCATTCACTTGAATTTCAAATTCCGATATTCTAGAAGAGCTTCCTCGAGCCACATAAATATCATTTAAAGCCTGAAACTTATGAGTTTCTCCTGAGGGGAGTGTCACTTTTACTGTCAGCATCATACGTTCATCAATAGAGTAAGTATCTTGTATTAATTTAGGTAATAACTCTTGTACTTCTGAGATTTCTACATCTGCTAAAAAGCCTAAACGCCCTAAATTGATTCCCATTATGGGTAAATCATATAAGCACGCTTTTTGTGTTACACTTAAAATGGTACCATCACCACCTATTGCAATGATGGCTTCACTTTTTTCATAAATTTGCTCATCTTCTACAAGGTGTACACCTTTACCTAACAAACACCCAATATGATGTGCAATATAAACTTCTGCTTCATGTTCAAGCAGCCATTCTATTACACACTTAGTTGTTTCTAGATCTTTATCTTTTAGGAGATTTGGAACAATCCCTATACGTTTCATTCACCTCACCTACCTATAATGAATCATGTGATGCTTTTACAACCTGTTCTGCTAATCCTTCCATATCTAAGCTACTTTCTGCTTGTGCATCTTTTCTCAAGTAAATTAAATATTCAATATTTCCTTCAGGCCCTTTAATTGGTGAGAAATCAAGACCATGTACACTAAATCCAATACTTAAAGCATATTCCCATACTTTTATAATAACTTGCTTGTGTACTTTTGGATCTTTGACTACGCCATGCTTTTCAACTTGCTCACGACCAGCTTCAAATTGAGGCTTAATAAGTGCCCCTACTTCTCCACCGTCTTTAAGTAAATTATATACAGGAAGTAATATTTTTGTCAAAGAAATAAAAGAAACGTCGATTGAACTAAAATCAATCTCATCTGGTACTTCTTCATGTGTTACATAACGCATATTCGTTTTTTCCATACACACAACACGTGGATCTTCACGAAGCTTCCATGCAAGTTGCCCATATCCTACGTCAATAGAATATACTTTTTGGGCGCCATTTTGAAGCATACAGTCTGTAAATCCACCTGTTGATGCTCCAACGTCCATACAGATTTTATCAGTCAGTGTAATAGGAAACTGAGCCATAGCTTTTTCAAGTTTAAAGCCACCACGGCTTACGTAACGCATTTTTTCACGTACTTCTATTTGCGCAGTCACATCTACTTTTAATCCTGCTTTATCTTCTTTTTGTCCATTAACGTATACAACGCCTGCCATAATATAAGCTTTTGCACGTTCTCTTGATTCCGCAAGTCCACGGTTTGCAATAAGCACATCTAGTCTTTCTTTATCTGCCATTATGCTCTCTCTTTCTTTGTCATTTCTTTAATTTTTGTAATCATATGATGATTTGATAGTTTTTCTTTCTCAAGAAGTGAAGGAATATCACCATGTTCTACAATACCTGTCTCATACGCAAAACTATAGAATACATTATTTTTACCATGTAACATCATCCACTGTGCAATTTGTGCACCAAAGCCATCTTTAAGTACATGGTCTTCCATTGTAAAGATCGTTGGATACTGACTTGTAATACTTTCAAGTCCTTGTTCATCTACTGGAACAATACAAGGTGCTTCTATAACAGCTACATTTATGTCTTCTTCTTCTAATAACTTTTTCATTTCTAAAGCTTGTGCTACCATTTTCCCTGTAGCAAGAAGAGCGATCTTCTCTCCTTCTTCTAAGGTTACCATTTTACCATCTGTATAAGGTAATTGATATTTTTTATCAAGGGTTACTGTACCACGTGGGTAACGAATCGCTACCGGCGAGTTTAAACTAAAAGCATACTTAAGTGCTGATTCCATTTCTTCTGGCATTTTAACCGATAAAATAGTCATATTAGGAATATTACTTAAAAAAGCAATATCAAAAATTCCTTGGTGTGTGGCACCATCTTCTCCAACTAAGCCTGCACGGTCAATTCCAAAAACAACGGGTAAGTTTTGAAGGGCTACATCATGTAACACTTGGTCATAGGCACGTTGTAAAAATGAAGAATACACTGCAAATACTGGTTTATAACCACTTGATGCAAGACCTGCAGCAAACGTTACTGCATGTTGTTCCGCAATCCCTACGTCAAAGAAACGTCTTGGAAATTGTCTTTCAAAGTGACTCAACCCTGTCCCATCTGACATGGCTGCTGTAATTCCTAATATATGGTCATCCTTTTCTCCTAAGCTTACCATGGCATAGCCAAAAGCATCTGAGAAAGTATATGCATTAGATTTTTTAGGTAATTCACCTGATTTAAAGTCAAAAGGCCCTACTCCATGATAAGCACTTGGATTTTCTACTGCTGGTCTATAACCCTTTCCCTTAAGTGTTTTTACATGAATGAGTACTGGTCCTTCCATAGCTTTTGCATTATTAAGAATTTCTATAAGGTCATTCATATTATGTCCATCAATCGGTCCAAGATAAGTGAAGCCCATTTCTTCAAATAAAGTATTCTCAACAAGAACTGTTTTAACACCTTCTTTAGTTTTACGAACTACATCTACAAGTTGGCTACCTACCACTGGCACTTTATTCAGTAGACCTTCAATATCTTCTTTTGCACGCAAATAGTCTTTATTTGAACGGAGGTGATTAAGATGTCTACTCATTCCACCTACATTTTCTGAAATACTCATTTCATTATCATTAAGAATAACAATTAAGTTTGTATGCCCACGCCCTGCATTATTCATTGCTTCATAAGCCATGCCTCCTGTTAAGGCACCATCTCCAATAATAGCAATGACATGACTATCTTCCCCTTTTAAATCCCTTGCAACAGCCATCCCTAGAGCTGCTGAAATAGAAGTTGAGCTATGACCTGTTTCAAAGGCATCGTGCTCACTTTCTTTACGTTTTGGGAATCCACTCATCCCATCTATCTTTCGTAATGTTTTAAACCCTTTTCTTCTACCAGTTAAGATCTTGTGTACATAAGCCTGGTGGCCTACATCCCACACCATCTTATCTTTTGGTGAATCAAAGATGTAATGGAGCGCTAAAGTGAGTTCTACAACACCTAAATTAGAAGCTAAATGTCCTCCTGTACGAGCTAATGATTGAACAAGAAACTGTCTAATCTCTTTTGCTAAGACTTGAAGTTCATCTAGATCTAGCGCTTTCAAATCTTCTACACTTTTAATTTTATCTAATGTTTTCAACATTTTTCCATCCATCCGTTTTTCTAAATTTAATTTTAAATTTAATTTAATAGTGTAAAAGAGTGGCATACGCCACTCTTTCATTTAAGGAATCAAAATTAAGGCCACTACTATTCCCAACACTGCACCAGCTGCCACTTGAAGCGGTGTATGTCCAAGAAGTTCTTTAAGACGTACTTCCATTGTAACATTTGGGTCTTGCATGACATCAATAATACGATTTAAGAGTGCTGCTTGTTTACCTGCTTCAAGGCGTACATTGGCTGCATCATACATTACAATAAAACTGAGTACAGCAGCTATTGCAAACAAAGCACTATCATAACCATAAAGCTGACCTACTCCAATTGCCAAAGAAGTAGATATTGCACTATGTGAACTTGGCATTCCGCCTGAAGAAATCAGCTTATGAAAATCTAAGCGATGCTCATTAACTAGTGTTAAAACAACTTTTAGTACCTGTGCCACAAGCCAACTCAGGAGTGCTGCAAATAAAATTCTGTTGTCCATTATTTCAGTAAATTGTCTCATTTATACCCCCCTTAATTTTTCCTGTGCACTAAACTTGTTGCTAATTCTTCTAGCAACTGTGTATCTCCCTGTACACGTTCAAGACATTTAATTGCTTTAGCTGTTAGTTCTTCAGCAATTTTATAACAAGTCTCTACATCATAAAAAGAAAGATACGTATTTTTGTTGTTTTTCACATCACTTTTAACTGGTTTCCCAAGTTCTTCATCAGTTGATGTTTTGTCTAAAACATCATCTACTATTTGGAATACTTGACCTAGATATTTCCCATAAAACGTAAGTGCCATCACTTCCTCTGGGCTTCCACCTCCAAGGATTGCTCCCATTTTCACAGCTGCTGCAATTAATGCACCTGTCTTATGTATATGGATATTTTGAAGTTCTTCTAAAGTGATTACTTCGTTCTCACTTTGCATATCTAAAATTTGTCCGCCAATCATACCTTCGCTACCGCTTGCCTCTGCTAGTACATGAGCAGCCTGTACTCTACGCATATCATCATGTTCTAGAGCATCTTGTAGCATCCAAGTGAAGGCTTCATTAAGAAGAGCATCACCTGCTAAGATAGCTGTAGCTTCCCCAAATACTTTATGATTAGTTGGTTTGCCACGTCTTAAGTCATCATCATCCATAGCTGGTAAATCATCATGTATTAAAGAATAAGTATGGATCATCTCAATTGCACATAAGTACGGTACAATCTCTCCTTCTCCACCTACAGCTTCAAAGCTCAGTTGCATAAGAGTAGGTCTTATACGCTTTCCCCCAGCGTATAGACTATAACGCATCGCATCATAAAGCACTTGAAAGTTTGCACTTTTTTCTGGAAGTGCTGTTTTCAAATGCTTTTCGATTTGCTCTCTATAAACTTCAAAATTATTTTTCATCTTTTTCTTCCCCATTCATCTTATTCCATTTATTCTGGTCTAAAATATAAACTTCTTGTTCAGCTTGTTGTAACATTTCAGTACAAAAAGCTGCTAAATCTATCCCTTTTTTATAGCTCTTTATACTCTCATCTAATGAAAGCTTCCCTTCTTCCAACGCATAAATGAGCTGTTCAAGTTCTTCCATTGCACTTTCAAAATGCTTGGTTGTTTTTTTAGCCATGCTCTTATCCTTTCTTTTCTACCTTTGCATAAAGTACGCCATCGGTTACCTCAACATGAATAGCATTTCCTATTTCTACTTGTTCAATAGAAGTAAGAACTTTGCCATTTTCAGTTGTTGTAAAACTATAGCCTCTTTTTAAAGTTAAAAGGGGTGAAAGCTTCTCTAATTGTCCAATACGTGTATTTAATGTGGTATTGTATGTTGCTAATTTCTTTTCAAATCCTTTTGTTAATGCTTCTACCTTATAATCTAATGTAATCCTAAGGTCTGCAAAATATTTCTCTTTATTTTTATACACAGGACGAGAAAGTAAGCGTTCAAGCCTTATTTTCTCATCTTGTAAATGTTTTTCAACATGATGTTTAAGCAGCGAACGACTTCTTTCTAACTTCATCAGATAGGCTTCTTTATCTGGGATAACCAACTCTGCTGCTGCAGAGGGCGTTGGTGCCCTTAAGTCACTTACAAAGTCTGATATTGTAAAGTCAATTTCATGTCCAACAGCTGAAACAATAGGAATTTCAGAAGCAAAGATACAGCGTGCTAAACGTTCATCGTTAAAACACCACAAATCTTCTATAGAACCTCCTCCACGCCCTACTATAAGCACATCTACTAGTTTTTCCTTATTGGCTCTTTCAATGGCTGCAATAAGTTCTAAAGTTGCATACTCTCCTTGTACATGTGCTGGATAAATATAAAGTGGAATGGCATTATTTCTTCTTTTGGCAACATTTAAGATATCTTGAATAGCCGCACCTGTTGCTGATGTAATAATACCTACTTTGCTAGGATAAGTTGGAATAGCTTTTTTATAATGTGGGTCGAAAAGTCCTTCATCACTAAGTTTACCTTTGAGTCTTTCAAACTGCTCGTATAGTGTGCCTTGACCTTGCTTTTCAATTTCCCATACATAGCACTGAAACTGTCCTGTCTTCTCGTAGAGCGCAATGCGCCCTCTTACATACACTTTCAAGCCTTCTTTAAGTATAAAATCTAATGTAGCTGCATCCTTAGCGAACATGACCGCATTTAAACTTCCAAATGGATCTTTAATCGTAAAATAAATATGACCTGATTGATGATATTTGCAGTTAGAAACTTCTCCTGAAAGCCATACATCAGATAATAGATAATCTTCTTCTAATAAACGACTTACATAACGGTTAATCTCTGAAACAGCTACAATTTTTCTTTTCATATCTATGCCTCAATTTTTTTTACGATATTACCTAAGATACCATTAATAAATTGTGGTGATTTATCTGTACTATATACTTTTGCAATTTCAATTGCTTCATTGATTGCAACTTTTTCAGGGATATCTTCACCCCATTTAAGTTCATAAGTTGCCATACGAAGAAGCATATGATCTACTTTAGCCATACGATCGATTGACCAGTTTTCAAGACTATTTGTAATCATTTCGTCTAACTCTGTTTGATGTTCTAAAATGCCCTTAAATTCGTCTATGATAAAAGTTTTTATTTTGCCTTTTACATCATTTAAATAATTGTTAAGGATTGTGTCTGTATCCTTTTCTGGTTGAAAGCTCACTTCATAGAGCATTTTCATAATTAGTTCTCTAGCTTCACGTCTTGTCATTATTTATCTCCTTATTAACGAAAGCTAACCTCTTAAGGTTAGCTCACCAAATTAGTGTTCTTCTTGAGGTTTTGTTTGTGAAAAGTCTACCCCAACAACATGCACATCTACTGATTGTACGTTAAGTCCTGTCATTGTTTCAATAGAATTTTTAACTTTTTCTTGTACTTTTAAACAAGTATCTTGAATTTTAATACCATATTTTACAATAATAGCAAGGGCTGCGTGCACTTCATCAGCATTTACTTCAATTTTAATACCTTTAGATGCTTTTTTACCACGAATAGTTTGAACGATATCATTTTTTGCACCTGCAATAGCACATACGCCATCTACTTCTAATGTAGCGATTTCTGTAATAACTGCAATAACATCATCAGCGATTTGTACTTCGCCTGCCTCTTTATATTCTGTATCTCCATCTACATTAATGTCTAAATCAATCACTTTATTTTCTTCCACAGTAATTGCCTCCCATTTTTCTTTATTATAGAAATACCCAACTTACAATCATTTATACATGTTGGCTTTCTAAAAGATACTTACTTTTATCCTTATTATATCAAAATATACCAAAGTTGCAAATTAGATTCTTTAAAAAAAGAAAAACCGGTACACCATTAGTGTACCGGCTCTTTATAACTTTTATTTATTGGCTGTTTGGTTATTTACTTTAAGACAAGAAATTTTGATTTGTCCTACTGTGTAACCCGTTTTTCTTTGAACGATTTCTTCGATTTGAGCAATTTCTGCATCTGTTAAAGCTTCTTCTTTATTTACGACTACATCTACTGTATCTTCATCCATTCTTACAAATACATCTTTGAAGCCTTTTGCACGAAGAAGAGATTCAGCACCTGTTTCTTTTTCAATACGTTCTTGAATTGTTAAAAGATCATTAGCAGCTTTTGATTTTGCATCTTTGTCTAAGTTTGGATCTGCTACGTATTCATTTAAAGCTTCAATTTGTTTTGCTCTTGCTTGTTCTCTAAGCATTTTTTCTTCTGCAAAATAACTTACATCTACATTTTTGCTATCTACTGTTGTTACGTTTTGTTGTTCTGAATCTTTTTTAGCAATTACAACTTCTTTTTGACCTACTGTTGCATCTGGATTAGATACTTCAACAGCAATTAAACCATCTTCTGAATCTGGAGGTAATGTTTCCATTACACCAAATTCATCAAAGAAATCACGGTCAAATTCTGCATCTGCAATATCGATTGTTGCTTCATTTTCAGCTACTTCTGGTACGGTTAAACTGCTTGGTGCTTCTGTCAAACTTAAGTAAGCCGCAATGGCTATCATGAATACTAGAACTGTTACAATAACTTGATTTCTCTTAAACTGGAACATACAATTGACCCCCTAATTAGTTATTAACCATTTTATAAACTGCAATTTTATGTACTGGGACATCTAGAAGTGATGATACAGATTGTATAATAGCATTTTTAATATTCACATCATCAGCTCCTTCTGCTAATACTAAAACCCCTTCAACTTGTGGTTTATTTTCTTTGATGACGAAAGGTGTGTCCCCTTTTTCTTTTACGATTTTCCTTTCAACATCTTGTTTTTCACTTGTTTTTTTATTGCCTGATTGGGTAAGTTCATCTATATCTAGGCTATTTTGTGTAATTTCTTCAGCCAGTACTTTTTCTGTGGAACTAGAAGTTGTAACCATTACTTTTGTTACACCTGCTCCATCAAGACTTGTCAGGATTGTCTCCATTCTCATCTCAAGGAGCTCTTCATAAGTCATCGTACTCGTTGTATTTGCTGTTCGAGTACTTGCTTCTACCACTTCATTCCCTTCACTCATAACAGGCTGTGCATTTGGCTTTTGGGGCAAATAAGTGAGTAGAATGCCACCTACAATAAGTGCAAAAAGTATAGCGGCTACGGGAACCTTAACCTTCTTTCCCACTTGTCCTAGCAGATCCCCCAGTTTCGGATCACTTTTAGGTTCCTGCTTCTTAACTGTTTCTTTTTCTTCAAGCTTATCTCTGATTGTACCTTCGGGTCTGGTTACGTTGTTCACATTGATGGTAAATTGTCTTTTTTCATCTTCATTACCTGACACTGCACTTTCCTCCCAACATTAACTATCTTGTACTATAATATATATATTAGCGTTGTCCACATTATAGAAGTCTTTTATGCATTTTTTTATTTCATTTTCTAAATACTCTTGGTTAAGTACCACACTTTCATTCTTATTTCCAATCGTAATAAAGGATTCTGATGTGTATGGTATGACTTCTATTTTCACTTCTTGTATGCTCATATGGCTGCCTTTTAGTGTCACTTCACTACTTAGAGACTCTACTGATACAGGTAGTTGTGCTTCTAATAATGCTGTGAGTTGTTTTTCTATTTGTTCTTGATAAACTTGCTTTACAGATTCTTCTTGTTTCTTTTTCTCTTCTTGATAAGGAATATACTCTCCATCTTCAAATTGCTTTTGGTAAAAGGTAATATACTCGCTAGGAGGTGTTCCTTGAATCCACTCTTGACTAGATATCAACGTAATCAAAGGACTCGCTATCACCACAAGCACAATAAACCCTAATACCAGTTTCAAATACTTTTTAAGCTCTGATACTGGAAAGATCATCTCAACAATGACAACAAAAAGCATTGTCCAAATAATCGTTAGCAAATAATTTCTCATGGCCTCCTCCTTTAAGTCATACTCATTCCAATACTTGCACAAATAATCATAGACGCAATGGTTAACACCACAACTACGCCTACTGCACTTAGAATAAATTCACACCCTTTAGCAAGCACCCCTGCTATTTCTGTCATCTTCTTATCTCCTAATGGCTGTATTAAAGCCCCTACAACATTATACATAATGACATGTATAAATATTTTCATAAGTGGAATCGCTGCTATTAAAACGACCCAAATAATAACCCCTATAGCAAACGCATTCTTAATTAATGCACTACAAGATAAAATAAACTCTATAGCCCCTTTACTTGCATCACCAATAATGGGCAAAAAGGCTGTAGATACATTAATGGCCCCCTTCTTAAGTGCTACATCTATATAAGGCAAGGTCATTTTGTAAATACCCATAATAGCTACACTGATTACGATAATGCCTCTTAATCCCCATCTAATTCCTTTATAGAATAGATCTATAAACTTATCGACCTTAATCTCTTCACTCATTGTGCTGACTACATGTAAGACAATTACTGCTACAAGCATTGGCAAAACAAGTTTTTGAATAATAAAAGTCATAATGTTAAAGGTTCCTATAATAACAGGTGCAAGGGCACTTGAGGATGTAATATACCCTGATACAGCCATAAAGGCGAGTAAAGTTGGTAATGTGACCTGCATAATCTCATACAGCTGAGTAATGGTCTTCTGAGCCACTTGTACAAGCATCATTAAAGACTGAGATAATGTAAAAATAACTAAAATATAGCATACTAGGTAGGCTGCCTTTGCAGTATTTTGTGACTGAAAAGACTTACTTAAAATTTGTAGAATACTACATAATATAACAATTAAAATAAACCTTATAATGATTTTAAAGTATGTATTAAATTCATTGACGAAAAGTTGTCCTATTTGTGCCAGCACCTCTTGGATTGAAAAACGCTCTTCTCCAGAAATCAGCTTGAGTACTTGGCTACTCAAATCAAAATCCTCTAAATAAGGAACAGATTGTTTTAATTCTTCTTCTAGGCTCTCGATTTCTCCCCAATTTAAAATGTCAAATTGTTGCTTCAGCACACTTTGAATCTGCTCTTCACTAAAAGTTTCTACACTCTCCACGCTACCTTGTGCTGCTTTTTCTTGTCCTTTTTCTTCAACCGCCTCTACTTCCTCTTGTGTAAAAGGATCTTCTATCTTAAATGCTTCCTCTTGCTGACTGATCCAACTCTCTTCATCTACCTCATCTGAGAAAGCTTGTATCGGCATTGTGAAGCAAAAGAACAAGAGAAGTACCAATACCGGTATTCTTATTTTCTTTAGCATCTTTTACCCCACCTTTTAAATTAATTGTGTAATCAGTTCAATGAGTGCCAAAATAATAGGAGATGCAAGAACAAGTATTAATACTTTCCCAGCAAGTTGAACTTTACTTGCAATGGCTGACTCCCCTGCATCTTTACAAAGTTGATAACCAAATTCTGCAATATAGGCAATCCCTACAATTTTAAAAATAATCTTAAGATAAGTATCTTCTAAACTCATCTTAGTTGATAAATCAGTAATAATTGAAAAGATTACACTTAGCTGGGGCAATATTAAAATCAAGAGTAACGTACAAGCAAAAATACGAATCAGATTACCTGCTGTCTTATGGTTCTCCCCTACAAAAAGTGCCAGGATCACTGCCGCTAAGGCAAATCCTGTTAATTTGATAATATCCATAGCCGCCTCCTAAAACATAAACATAGTTTCTACAACTTCAAAGAGTTGTAAGATATAGGATGCTATAATCAAGAGAATAAGCGTAATCCCACCTATAGACACCATGTTCGCATAACTATCCTTACCTGCCTGCTTTAAAATAATGCTCATGAACATTACTGCCATAGAAAGTCCACCTATTTTTAAAAGCTCCATCATTTGATCCATTTCTTATCTCCCCCTAAATAATGAGTATACTGATACACGCACCAATTAAGATGCCCATACCTGTTCTAAGTTTTCCTGATTTCTCTTGCTCTTTTTGTGCCATATTCAATGTCATCTTCAGCTTCTCTTGCATCATTTCAATGTTCCCTTGTTGCATCTGTTTATCTACATGACCAAGACCTCTTCCAAACTCATAAATGAGTTCATAGTCTTCATCATTTAAATGATAACGATGTTTTTCATTTTCTAAAGCTTGTCTCCAAAGTGCACCACCATCTTCTGCATTTCTCGCTTGAAGTAACGTAGAAAAAGTAATAAAAATTTGACCAATTTCGTGTCTACAATCCTTTCCTACTCTAAAACATGCTTCATGAAGTGGTGTTAATCTATAGTTAATTTCCCCCTTCAGATACTCAAAGGCATAAATCAAATACTCCAATTCCTTAATACGTTTACGATATCTCATATCAATGCATATTCCAGTCAAACTACATCCTGTAAAAATCATTAAAATCCCCATTATTTTCAGCATACCTTCACCTGATTTCTTCTTAAGTCTTGTATGGTTTCAATAGTGCAAGGCCCATTACGGTTAGATAAAATAACCATCTTTTCAAACCATCCATTTTCAATCATTGTCTTAAGCTGAGGTTTCTTCATACAATCTTCTAAGTCTTTTCCGTGGGTTGTACAAAGAATACTTACTCCTGCGCCTAATACTTCTTCGATAGCTTCTAGGTCTTCCTTACTTCCAATCTCATCTACTGCAATAATATCTGGTGCCATAGAACGTAATAACATACGCATACCCTCTACTTTTGGGCAACCATCTAATACATCTGTTCGCATGCCCACATCATTTTGTGGAATTCCCATATAGCATCCTGCAATTTCAGATCTTTCATCTACTACACCTACAGTATAGGGCCCATATCCACTGTATCCATTGCTTAAATTTCTAATCAAATCTCTTAGCAAAGTTGTCTTACCACATTTAGGTGGTGATACAATAAGGGTATGATATACTTTGTCCCTAGAAAGCATATAGGGTAATACCTTACTCCCACATCCTAATACTTCATGTGAAAGTCTTATATTAAATCCACTAATATATTTAAGTGTTTTAACCTTCTTGTCTTCTACAACAGCTTTCCCTACAATTCCTATACGATGCCCACCTTCAACCGTCACATAGCCTTGCCTAATCTCATCTTCTAAAGCATAAAGCGAATAGCCACTTAAAAATTGCAAGATAGCTTGTACCTCTTCATAGGTAACGATATGACTTTTAGCAATCTCTTCAAGTCCTCTGTCTGTGAGTCCATACTCCTCGTTATTCATAACAATGATTAAAGGTTTAAATGTCCTTATTCTAATTTCTTGCACAATACCAGCATTAAGTGTAGTTAACCTTGCAAGTGATTCTTTGATGCCTCTTGGCATAATATCAAGAATACTTTTTGGAATCATCGTTTTCCTCCTTTGTACAGTTTGATTACTTAACTATATGCAAGTACTTGTCCCCCTAGAACTTTTTTAGGCATAAAAAAAAGACGTATAAGATTTTCATCTTATACGTCCTAAGTTCACGCTCGAATGAGGATTAGTTTGCACGACCCATGTATTCGCCAGTACGTGTATCAATACGAATAATTTCGCCTTGTTCGATGAATAAAGGTACCATAACTCTTGCACCTGTTTCAACGATAGCTGGTTTTGTAGCACCTTGTGCTGTATCGCCTTTAAGACCTGGTTCTGTTTCAGTAATTTCAAGGTCAACGTTGATTGGTGGTTCTACACCAAATACGTTACCTTCATGAGAAATAACTTTAACCATTTCGTTTTCTTTAACGAATTTTAAAGAATCTCCTACTGAAGATGCATTTACAGCAATTTGATCGTAAGTATCTAAATCCATGAAGTGGAATAACTCACCATCTGCATATAAATATTGCATATCTCTACGGTCGATATGAGCTTTTGGTACTTTTTCAGATGGACGGAATGTTCTTTCAACTACACCACCTGTTTTTATGTTTTTAATTTTACAACGTACAAACGCCGCACCTTTACCTGGTTTTACGTGTTGGAATTCAATAATTTGATATAAGTTACCTTCAAATTCAATGGTAACACCATTTCTAAAATCGCCTGCTTGAATCATGGGTTTTCCTCCTAATATGTTTTTCCTAATATAGTGTAAACTAGATTATTAGTTTTTTCAACGATTTTTTACATCATTCTATAACAATAAGTTCTTTTGGTGAGTGGGTTAAGTTCTTAATTCCTGTCTTAGTTACAACAACCATATCCTCAATACGCACGCCACCAAATCCTGGTACATAAATACCTGGTTCTACTGTAAGCACCATTCCTGGCTCAATAACTTTCTCTTCAGCACTTGAAAAACGTGGATTCTCATGGATATCAAGGCCTACGCTGTGTCCAAGTCCATGTCCAAAGTATTCGCCATAACCTGCATCTTTTATAATATTACGTGCGATTGCATCTACTTCTTTTCCTTTTAATCCTGGTTTAATCGCATCAAGTGCTGCTAGTTGAGCTTTTAGTACAGTTTGATAAATTTCTTGATGTTTTTCGTTTGGTTTGCCAATCACAATGGTTCTTGTCATATCTGAGCAATAGCCTTCATAGCGACATCCAAAGTCCATAACAACAAAATCACCTACATTTAATGTCTCACGACCTGGTACTGCATGGCAAAGAGAAGACTTGGCACCGGCAGCTACAATGGAGCTAAAAGAAGTCCCACTTGCGCCATTCATACGCATGATGCGTTCAAGTTCTAATGCAATATCAGTCTCTGTTAAACCGTTTTTGTACTCCATTGTAATGAGTGAAATAATCTTTGAAAAGGCTAGATCACCAATACGTTCTGCTTCTTCAAGCTTTTTAATTTCTTCTGCATCTTTAATTTGTCTTAAGTTTTCAACAACGTCTTTTGTGGGTACAAATGTGAAATGATTATATTTTTCATACTCTACATACGTACTATAGTTAGTATAATCACTTTCAAAACCAATATTCTTGATTCCGTCATGTTCAACAATTTCCATTGCCTTTCCAAGTGTACCTTTTTGTTCTTGGTTGACAATCTCAAAGTTTGGGCATTGTCCTGTCGCTTGTTCAATATATCTAAAATCAGTGATTAAATATTGTTTTTCGGTTGTTACAAGTAAAAGTGCATTTGACCCTGCAAATCCACTTATATAGCGGATGTTAGTCAAATTGGCTACCATCATACTTTCTAATTTTAACGCTGCCATTTGTGCACGTAACTTTTGTAAACGTTGATCCATGTTCTAGCCTCTCTCTCCGTATTAAGTAATCCTTTAATTATGCCGCCTTATAAAAATTCATAATAGCTTTTATTGACTATTTATAATTATTGCCCAATATGGTTGATTAAACCATCAAGTCCCATCTCATATCCCTTAAAACCAAATCCACCAATAATCCCAATACAGCTTGCAGCTGTTACTGAGTGACTTCTAAAACTTTCTCTTGCATGAATATTAGAGATATGTACTTCTACAACAGGTAATGAAATACTTTTGATTGCATCTGCAAGTGCATAACTATAATGCGTATAGGCACCTGGATTAAATACAATACCTGCTACTTGTTCATGATAACATTTTTGCATAAAGTCTATAAGTTCACCTTCTCCATTTGACTGAAAGAAAATAAGCTCTATATCCTTATATTTTTTTGCCACTTCTGTTAATGAAGTTTCTAAATCTTTTAAAGTGCCACTTCCGTAAATACCTGGTTCACGTATGCCTAAAAAATTTAAATTGGGCCCGTTCATTATTGCAATCTTCATCTTTCGTCCCTCCCTACGCTCTAATCTTTATTTAAGTTTAAGTACATCCACTAAATAATTCGTAAGACTATAAGGTGTATGTCCTTCACATTTTACTTGAAGCGTACAACTTGCTTCATAAAGTGGTCTACGAGCCTCATAAAGTGCCTTAAGCTGTTCATAACTCTTTACAAGAGGTCTAGAAGTGTCTCCATCAATTCTTCTATAGAGTTCTTCAAAAGGCCAATCTAAATAAATACATGTTTCTTGGTTAAGACATGTTCTATTGATTTCCTTTCCTATGATGCCTCCACCTGTCGAAACAACTTTACCCGAAAGTGTAAGTGTTTCTTGAAGTAACCGACTTTCTAACGCTCTAAAATAGACTTCACCTTTTTGTTCGAAAATATGAGGAATAGGCATTTTTTCTTCTCTTACAATCCACTCATCTAAGTCAATCCATTCTCTTTGAATACTTCTTGCTAAAGTGCTTGCAACGGTTGTCTTGCCACATCCCATAAACCCTATAAAATAAATATTTTTCATCTTATTCCCCCTTCATCCTTTTCAAAAGGATAAATTGTCACAAGCCCTGTTACTGGGCGTACTGTCATTTTTAATTTATAAGGAAAAGTTTGATGCCTAATGGTAATTGTACCAGAATTTGAAGGGGACAAATCTTGATTAAAACTTATGACCTTTCCTGATGCAAAAGGATTGCTCTCTGTACCAATATACAGTTTAATGGGACTGGGAATAACATATTCTTTTTCTATTCTGCCCTCTGCTTCTACTAGTAATACATCTTGCGACGCTCGTGCCGTTTTCATAAGTCTACATTGAATGTTACGAAGTGCTGCCTCTTGTTGCATGACCTCCACAATAAGTTGAACTTCTTTCGCTACATCCTCCATTTGCCTCTTATATAAAATCTGGCTACCACTTACAACACCTATACTCATTATCCCAATGATTGCTATCACCACAACCATTTCCATGAGTGTAAAACCTTTTCCTACTTTCACCTATAATCATCCTATCTCTTTCATCAATTCCATGTAAATGGCTTGAATGCTACTTTCATCTATAGTAACATGATGCATCAGTTCATAGGCAATAATCGCTTGATAAAATAACATATCAAATCCATTCATTCTTTTCAAGTCTCTATGCCTAGCTTCTTTTAAAAATACGGTTTCACTAGGATTATAGATCAGATCTACAGCAGCATTTGCCTGTTCTAAAAGTTCACTTGCCCCTTTTGGCATTTGCCCTTTTAAGTTTCCCATACCAACACCTGTTGTTTGAATGACTACATCTATGTTTACTTTTGGCTTTTCTTCCATTTCATAAATTATAATTGGAACTGGGCATGTCTCTTTAAAATGTGCTTGAAGCACTCTCGCATTTTCTTTAGTACGATTAAAAATATGAATACTTCTTGCCTCTTCCATTACACTTACGACCGTGGCATAACTTGCACCACCACTTCCTATGATCGCAACATTTTGCCCCTCAAATGATATCCCCTGATGCTTGAGTGCTCTTCTTAACCCCATTGCATCCGTATTATAACCTTTGTAGCCTTCTGGTGTCCAAACAAGCGTATTCACTGCATCCACTTGCTGAGCTAGTGAATCAATTTCTACACAACAAGGCATAACTGCTTTTTTATGTGGCATCGTCACATTGAGCCCCTTTATCCCTAATGCATGAGCACCTTTTAGAGCATCTTCTACTCTATTTTCTTCAACTAGAAAAGGTACATAAGCTAAATTTTCATGCGTGAATGCTGCAATGGTATGATGAATAAGAGGAGAAAGGGTGTGATCTATAGGTTTCCCTATCACACCACATACTTTCGTTTTACCTGTTATGCTTTTCATAATGTGCAATCACTTTCCTTTCAATCCCTCTTTTCACTTTTGTAATCCATTCATCTTTTTCACTTACTGGCTTTACCAAAATGGTCTTAAGGTTAGCACGATTCCCTCCAAACACATCTGTAAAGATTTGATCCCCTACAATAACTGCTTGATTAGAGGTTAAATGCATCAGTTCTAAAGCGCGTTTGAAGCTTTTTGTACTTGGCTTACCTGATTTATGAATAGCAAATACTTTTAGACCTTTGTTGAAACGTACAACACGATCTTCTGTATTATTAGACGCAAGACAAATTTGAAATCCTTCACTTTTAAGGCGTTCAAAGAAACTTATAATTTCATCTGTTGGATCTAATACATCATAAGGAACAAGTGTATTGTCTATATCAAAAATAATGCCTTTTATGCCTTCTTGTTTTAAGGCTACTGTATCAATCTCATTGATTGAATTTAAATAGAGATTTGGATAAAGTCGTTTTATCATTTGTTTCTTCCTTTCTAGTTCCTAAAATAGTCTTACGTATAGTATACCCCATTCTTCTTTCGACGCAACACTTCTTGCCACTCTTATTTTGAATTTCAAAATTCTTTAATTTACAACAGACATCATTTGATAATCCTCTAATTGCAATGCATACGCCAGCTCATCTTGTGAATTCTCCTGTTCTAAATGATTTTCTACTAACTTTAATCTTACATAAACTTGTTGTTTACTTAGGACTCCCTTGGCTTCATGCACTAATTGCGTTGTTACACCTATTTCATAAAGTGGTCGGCTTATCATTTCTGTTTTTAATGCGTCTATCTTTGTTGCTTGTACTTGAATAGAATCACCCTTTTGTAGTGTTTCTTCTATCTTTGCAATATGTTTTTTCACCTCGTCATAACGTACTAACTGATCTTTTGAAGGATTAGTGGCAAAGTGTACATTACCTGTATATTTTTTACACTTAACCTTCATAAGTGCCTCTGTTTGCATATAAGGCATATGCACTTCCAGACTTTCTTCTACCAAATGAGTACTATATAAATAACCATCACCTGAGTCTTTGTGAAAGAAGGTTTGTGTTGTTAAAAGATAAGCTTGTGCAGCACTTAATATCTTAAAAGCTTCCTTATTAACAGCTACATCTTCAGAATATAAATTGTGATATTGATTATACAATGCCCCTTGTAGTTGCTCGAACATGCGACTGACCTCCATTTGTTCTTGCATGGCCTTATTTTCTGTCATCAGCTTAACAGATGAAGTTTCTTTCCAAATAGCATGATACGCGGAGGTAAAGGTTTGACATTTAAGTAAGCCTGCAATAATCAAGAGACTTAGAGACATCATAAGTAATGTGATACTTAATACATAGCCCTTTTCTGATTTATTGGTAGGCAATGAAATACTCCTCATGTGCTTTATCCCTTTCATTATTTTTATAAGATACAATACCAACAAGCCAATGTGCTTCATCTATATAGGTTACCCCCAGTTCACTTCCCACATTTAACCCTGACTTTTGCTTAGGTGTTTTTAATACAATACTCCCATTATCTATTGCCTCACTTACTCCCCTCCAGTCAAACCGTTCCTCTGTTGAACACTTGATAGCACCTTCTAGCTCAATTTCTTCTACTGTATGTTCACTTTGTGTAAATGGAATCCATACAAAACTATAGGTGTAGTCATTCATTGCCTGTGTCCTTTGACTTAAGTATGCTGTCAATGTTGCTTGTGTAATCTCTTTCCTTTTATTTCTCTCATTCCATACATACTGTATCATCTCTTGCCCATATTTAATGGCTTCTTGTTGCCTTGTTTCACGTATTTGTATCTTTTTTGTACATATGAAAGTCCCCATTAAGATTTCTATCACAATCATCCCTATCATAAAACTGACAAGTACTTCTACAAAACTAAAGCCCTCGTTCCCCTTTTTCTTCAATTGCTATACTTCCTCCTTACACCTTGTTACCACTTCTAGCATCATCTGTATGTCCACTTGACCATTTTCTCCTGTACGCCATTCAAGTTTAGAAATCC
The DNA here is from genome assembly GCF_001282685.1 of Niameybacter massiliensis. Lineage (GTDB taxonomy): Bacteria > Bacillota > Clostridia > Lachnospirales > Cellulosilyticaceae > Holtiella > Holtiella tumoricola. Next base: position 2,333,198 of record NZ_LN875035.1, read on the forward strand.
TTGTACCTCCCCAAGACCTTATCACATCATAGATCATTTGTTTTGCTGTTGCACTACTGGTTGTATAGGTAAGATTATAGGTTGAATAATAAAAAGGTATCATTTGATCTGTTTTATTAAAGCTGACTTGCAAATTAGAAATAGGGTACGGTTCTATCTTATTTTTCAACTGCTCTAACCCAACATAATCACCTTCATAATAAGGAAAGAGTTGTTCAAATCCCTTTATTCGCTCTTCAAGATTATCTTTCTGTTCCTGCCACTGGCCTTGATCTGCTTGATAGGCTTCTAAGTCTTGCTTTTCCATCAGTAATTGACCTTTTATATCAGTAAGTTGTTTTCTTTCTCTTAAATAACTAGGAAATGTAAAACTTCCATAGATACTCATCATACCTACTAATAAAATGAGTAATACTTGTAAAGTAGATAGTCTTCTCATTTCATCTTTTATTCCTTTAAATAGCTGAATCATCTTCATTTTCTCCCTCTAATGATAATCTTAATGAGAAACACCATATTTTATCTTTAGGCTCAATTTGTAATACAATTTGATTTTCTCCATACTTTTGCTTGAGTAGCTTTTCATATTCAATAAGTACTTTAAGCTCTGAATGGTTACCTATCACATGCCAAACCTTGGTTTCACTCTCAAATGCGATTTCCACTATATTTGAAAAACTAAGTGGAGGCATTAATAAATCACCTAGAATACCTTTAAATATTTCTTTCTCACGTTGCATGTAACTATACTGTTCATCTAATACGTTGGCTTCTTTTTCTATTTGTTCCGTTTCAAATTGCAACTTGTCTCTTTCTTCCATCAATCTAAAAACTTCTGCTTTTTGAATACGCTCAATATCTTGTTCTAAAGCTAGAATTTCAAGAGGCATTAAACATGTTGCACTAATGCCTATAAATCCCATTAAAGTACAACATGCCAGACTATATCCTAGCCATTGCTTATACCTTTGATTCTTTTGATATACTGGAGGAATTAGATTCATCTATTACGCCTCCTCATTTGATGCATATACTGAAACAAACTGATTATACCGCTATAATTTGTTTCATTACTTGGATCCATTTCAAGACTTACAATCTCTATTTCTAGATATTCTTTTAACTCTTGTTCCAATGCTTCATTTGTCCCTACTAGCCCCAATAAATAAAGTTGTTCTACCTGTAATTGGTTATGATTCACGCCATAGAAACTCACTAACTTATTGAGTTCAAAGCCTAACTCTTGGTCAGGATGTTTAGGTATAACTTGTACAAATGTACAGACATTGTCTTGATAAAAACCTACATACCAACTCAGCTTCTTTTCTAAAACAATCATATAATGGTTAGGATGTCCTTTTAATAGTGTATAGGTTGGTAAAGTATCCATAATTGTTGTGACACATTGAGGTGTACAATGTAAATGCTCTAGTAACTGATAAGGCGCCAATACCTTCTCCTTTTTACATGCCATAATACAATATGGTACACTTTCTTTTGGTTCTAATCTTTTATCTTTCTTCTTATTTCTTATTAATTGAATTCCGGTAAAAGTATAAGTACTCCTGTCTTCGTGTGCCCATCCTTCTACTTGTGTTGGTAAATACGTTTCCATATGTTTTTCCATAAAAATAGGCATTTGTATTTCTCTCCTCCATACTTCTCTAGGATGAATACATATGCCTGTCTCATTAGGTCTCGCTTTTGTCTGTTTCATAAATGCTCTTAGCTTGCTCTCTAAGAATGTTCCGTCATCATTCTGTCTCTCTTCTTCAGTATCTAGTAAGTGTATGCATGTACTCGCAAGAATCTTAATGTGCTTCTTGTGCCACTTGGCATATAGAATGAGAATTTGATCCTCCTCAATTTCTAGTCCTAAATACTTAAACACTTTATTCTCCCTTCTCATACGTTCTTATTCAATGTTCTCTTTTATATCCTTCTTCAACGCTCTAATTATTCCTTACACTTTCACTTGATTATTAAGTATACTTACTTATAAACCAAACTAAGAAGTATTTCCTCCGTCAAAGAAGTCCCTATCTTTCCAACTAAAGTACAGGTTATAAAAAGCCATTGTTCCCTCTGTACAATAGCTATATTCTGAATATTCTCCATTAGAGTTTGCCCACCATACGTCATTTTAAACAGCTGTTTATTATTTTTTTGATATTTTAGCCATTTTATTTCGTGTCTCTCTAATTTTTCCTCAAAAATCATAGACTTTAAGACTTTCTCTTCATCAATTATATCGTCTCTTTCTGTAGAAAAAATTATCCTATCCTCTTGATCGTATACTGTCAACTTCTTAGCTTGGTCAAACTGCTCTTCTACAAAAAGTCTAATACGATTCATCTCACGTCTTAAGTTATTTTCCTCTTGAATCTTCTGATTCATCATTATGCCTCTACCCGTTAAATCTAAAATACAACAAAAAAAGAGGCTACTGACTGCAAGTGCCAGTATAACCTCTATTAATGTCATTCCCTTGTTGCCTCGTATTCCTTGGCTCTTCTTTACATCCATAATTCTAAATACCATCCGATCAACTGCTCTCCATAAAATAAACTAATCAGTGCACCAATACTTAAAAAAGGACCAAAGGGAAATTCTAGACTTTCCTTATGCTTCATATAAAGTACTAACCCATAAATAGATCCTACTATAGAACCAATCAGTAAGGTTAAAAAGACTAAGGAAGGCGATGTGAATAGACCGATCATTCCTAGATACCTTACATCCCCATAACCCATCCCTTCCTTCTTCATAGCCCATATAGCTATGTAGAAAACTAGAGCAACAATACCATATCCCAATGCGCCACCTGCCAAACTCTTAATAAGAATAGAGACATCATGATGCAAGAAGCTTAATGCACTTTTCCCAAGTATTGCCACAATACTTCCAAAAATAATCACTCCCGTTGGCAAAATCATATAACGCCAGTCAATTAAGGTAAGAACGATGACCACAGATATAAAAATACAAGCTAATACGGCTTCAATGGTAAAGCCAAAATGATAAAAACTATAAACCCAACCTAATCCATTGAGCAATTCAATACAAGCATATTGAGGACTAATCTTCTCTCCACAATAACGGCACTTACCTCTAAGGCATATGTAACTTAATACTGGTATCAAATCTAACGCACCTAGTCGATGCTTGCAATGTTGACAATGGGATGGTGGGTAATTAATGCTTTCGCCTAATGGGATACGGTAGATGCAGACATTTAGGAAACTGCCAATGATAAGGCCTATCACAAAAATTAACATTAAATACATTTAAGTTTACCTCCTACTTTATTATACTTTAAAAAAACTTTCTCCCCTTCCACACTATATTTCTTATATGAGCTCTTTCATATAAAAAAGCTTCAAAACATATCTCCCATACGCCTTGAAGCTCTTTCATTAATTTTATTCTAACTTTCTATACAAAATAAATTATAAATAAATGATGATATTTATAAATATTTTTTTAAACATAATATCTTAAATATTACTTATTTATTTGGATATATACCTATATCCTTGTTTGATGTACTTGCACTGGTAACAGTAGTGCCTGTCTTTGCATATGTCACTCTACTTAATTTAGGTGTAGTGTCAGGAGTGGTAATCTCTACCTTTATTGTTGCACTTTTTTCATATCCTTCTTTTCCCAACATTTTAATAACTTCTTTTGAAAATGCTGTATCTGGCGTTGCTGTTGTTGGTACTGCCCCTGTATCGGTCATTGTAATTTTAATTTCCTTATCCTCAGATGTTAATTTTGAAAACTTGGGATCTAATAGCAGTGCCTCGACGCCTCTACCGGCACCTGCTGCTGCTGCATTCATATTTGATTCATGTGCTCTGTCCACAAATCCTAATAAAGCCGGTACCATCATTGCAGCAAGTACACCAATGATTGCTATAACAACAATCATTTCAACTAATGTAAAACCCTTTTTGTTCTTCTTCAAACTTTTCTTCATTCGAATCTCCCCCTTTGATTTGATGTTATAAAACAATATGTTTTATTTATACTTATCATACAACTTTTAACGGAATATTTCAACTATTTTTTTAATTTTGTTTTTACAAATATCTTTTTAAATCTTCAAGATTAATACAGCTATTCACAGCTTCTTGTAAGACAATGACGCCTTGCTTAACCAATGAGGCTAAATGTGCATCTAGTGTTTGCATTCCTAGCTTAGCATTAGTCTGAATGGCCGAATTAATCTGGTGCACTTTCTCATCTCGAATCATGTTACGTATGGCATCATTGACGACCATAATTTCCATTGCTAAAGCACGCCCTTTGGCATCTGCACGCAATACTAAGTTCTGTGTAATAACACCTTCTAGTACATTGGATAACTGAATACGTATTTGGCGTTGTTGCTCTGGTGGAAACACATCAATCATACGATCTACTGTGCTGGCTGCCCCTTTCGTATGAAGGGTAGAAAAAACTAAATGACCTGTCTCTGCTGCTGTAATAGCCGCTTGAATGGTTTCAAGATCACGCATCTCTCCTACTAAAATAACATCTGGATCCTCACGCATAGCAGAACGAAGTGCTCTTGAGAAACTACTTGTATCATCTCCCACTTCTCTTTGATTAATAATACAATTCCCATGTTTATAAAGATACTCAATAGGGTCTTCTATTGTAATCACATGGGCATGTCTTGTTTTATTAACAAAGTCAATCATGGAGGCAAGTGTTGTAGATTTACCACTTCCTGTTGGCCCCGTTACCAAAATAAGCCCTCTTGGTTTAGCTGCTAATTCCTTTAGAACAAGTGGCAAGCCTAGTTCATCCATAGTAGGTATACGATTAACAAGTAACCTTATAGCTAAGCAATAACTATTCCTTTGTTTAAAAGCATTTACACGAAATCTTCCGATTCCTTCTAAGATAAAAGAAAAGTCTACATCCCCTTCCTTTTCTAAAGTTTTTGCCCTCTCCTCATTTACAATAGAATACACCAAACTTTTTGCTACTTCCTGGCTCACTCTAGGATAATCTCCTAAGGTTAATACACTGCCATTTACACGTATCATAGGCGGTATCCCTACGGTCAAATGTAAGTCTGAAGCACCTTTCATGGCAGCCTCTCTCAATATATCTTCAACTGTATAACTTAGCATTGTCTTCCCCCTAATCAATACTATATGTAATCTTCACATACTCTTCTGGTGTCGTAATTCCTTCTAAAACCAACTGTCTCATATTATCTTGAAGAAGCATTGTATCATGTGCTTGTGCATATTCACGTATCTCTTCTGCTTTAGCCCCTCTATTAATCATGTGTTTAATCTCTGAGTTTACAACAATAATCTCATGCACTGCTGTTCTGCCTTTATAACCAGTAAAGTTACAATACTGGCATCCCTCACCCCGATAAAAAGTAACGGATTCTCCTAGCTTTAGAAGTTTCATTTCCTCCTGCGTACTTTCATGTGGCTTCTTGCAATATGGGCATACTTTTCTCGCTAGACGCTGTGCAATAACCCCTACTAATGCTGAGGATACCATATAAGGTTCAATTCCCATATCTACGAGACGTACAATAGTACTTGCAGCATCATTGGTATGCAGTGTACTAAACACTAAATGCCCTGTAATTGCCGCACGAATCGCAATGGATGCTGTTTCAGCATCACGTATTTCTCCTAGCATAATCACATCTGGGTCTTGGCGCAAAATGGATCTTAATCCACTTGCAAAGGTTAAACCTGCTTTGTTATTAATCTGTACTTGATTAATTCCTTCAAGCTTCTTTTCCACTGGATCTTCAAGGGTAATAATATTATCTGTAGGTTTATTACGCTCACTTAATACGGCATATAAAGTTGTAGACTTACCACTTCCCGTTGGCCCTGTTACCAGAATAATTCCATTAGGACTTTTAACAATTTTATCAAACAAACTTTTATTATATGCTGTAAGACCAAGTTCTCTAACTGTTGCAACTGCGTTATCTTGAGTATTTAAAATTCTTATAACTACCTTCTCACCATATGTTGTCGGCAATACTGAAACACGCACATCTATTTGATAGCCATTATGTATTAATTCAAAACGACCATCTTGTGGAGCCCTTTTCTCAGCAATGTTCATATTGGACATAATTTTAAGCCTTGTGACAATCGCATCATGAGCTGCACGATTGATTTTCATCTGTTCTTGCAATTCCCCATCTATACGCATACGTACTCTAGTCATTTCACTCCCTGCTTCTATATGTATATCACTTGCCCCTAGCTTAACCCCTTGCTCGACAATAGAATTAACCATTTTAACAACTGGCGCATTTTCAATAACTCCATTACTATCTACAGCAGCACCTACATTAATAATTTCTCTCGTATTAAACTCCTGTTGCAACTGCTTAGCTGCTACAAAGGCTTGTCTCCCACTATAGCAACGTTCTATAACATTATTAATGTCTTCCTTTGTACAAATAACCGCATTGATTTCTAATCGTGTCGCTAAACGTATTTCTTCTATGGCATAGAGATTGAGAGGGTCATTCATACCTATTGTTAATATACTTCCATTTTTTCCAATAGGTATAGCAAGATATTTTCTTGCTATTTTCTCATCCAGTATATTCACGACCTCATTTTGAATGGGATAACTCTTTAAACTAATGAAAGGTACTCTTAGACGCTTAGAAAGAGATTGTGTTAATTGTTCTTCTGTAATATAGTTAAGATTTACTAAAAGGTCACCTATACGCTTATCTGGATAAGTCGTCTTCTGTATACGCAAGACATTTTGCAACTGTTCTTCTGTAATCAAACCTTCTTCTACAAGAATATCTCCTATTTTTAAGTTTTTTCTCATTTTTTCTCCTTATACTTACCCTATGGCATAATATAATTAATTATATTTCCTTCTGTTCCATCAATTCTATCCCCTGTTCTAATTGCAGTATTAATATTTTCAAGCTTAATTTTATTAGGTCCAAGGACATGTATTTTTTCGCCCTCTTTTTTTATTACTACTTCTACGCTTATCGTATTCACATCTACTTTTCTGTATTTTGTTTCGAGGGTCATTCTTTCCATATACTTCTTGTTAAAAATGACTTCTGCACTTCCTACTGCAGACTGATAATACTTAAGTTCCTCCCCTTCTACTATTAAAGTTAGTGCATCTTTATTTGTCGTCGCATCTCCTAATGTTGATTCTAACTTAGGAATCCGTATATCATCTATCAAGATTACATTCGCATACTTGACCTTATTCTCTATGTATTGAAATATATTGTTTGCAATCATTTTAGCATTTGCAGATTGCTCTGTTTTCGCTAGTATTTGGCTACTACTGTGGATTGTTCCAAAAACAGGCCCTATTATAATCCCTATAATCACTATCACAATAAGTACTTCTATTAATGTCATGCCTTTTCTATTTATTATCATTCTCTCCCTCCAGACTATTTAGTCCATATATTGCAAAACTTCAAATTTCTTAAATTCTCCATTTACCACATTCTCACTCGGTTCACAATCAAATATAAGCTTATGATTATTCTTAAGATGAATTTTATTAGCCGTAATGCCCCCCTTGAAAATAGTCTGATTCGGATTACCATTCCACTGCAGTATCACATTTCCTTTAGGATTATAAATCTCTAAATTTTTGGTTACACCCGAAATATTTTGTATAGTTATTGTAATATTGTCTTGATCTGTAAAAATTTTATTTGGCAAGCTACTACTGCTATCATAAATTGTGTCTGTAGTTACTTTTACTATTTCAGCTGTATCACCCCCATACGTTGTTACCCATGAAGGTGCTTCTATTCCATCAACCTGATCTATCGCTTCCGTTACCCAACCTGGCATATTCTGTTGCTTTTCAATAGTATTAGGATCACTCATTCCACTGCTTCCTACTACTTTATAGTCATAATCATCTAATGAAAACTTAATCGTTTTTATTTGACTATATCCTTGCATATGACAGTTATCAATTGTTATATCACCTTCAGAATAAACCTCTTCTACATTAAACTTACATCTAATTCCCTCAACTAAAATACCTCCTAATGAAGCTATTTTATCCATATCAATATCTTGACCCGTTGCAGTATCTTTAATTATAAGCTTATCTTTTGCAAAGATATTACCTTTGGTAAAGCCTGTAAAACTACCAACCGTTTCCACATAATTCCCACTAATCCCACTCACATTACCAGATCGAACCCCTTGAATAATTACCGATTGACTGTCTTCTATTATTTTATTTGAATCATCCAGTTTGACATATGCCGTTATCTTAAATTGATCATTCCCTATTCCTTGGAGCGTTAACTGATTTTCCCATTTCCTATCGCTATTATCCTTTAGTTGAAATTTATCGCTTGTTATAAGTGTAAATGTATCATTAGGTAATAATTCTCTTGCCTGTTTCGGCTGATTTTTAAAATAATGCAAGAGTATCTCTAGCGCCGATTTAGCCATATTACTTGCTTGTTTCTTATCTACATACCTTATAGCATCTCTATGTGTAGCTGTTGTAATCGTCAATAATCCTGTTCCTAATAAAAGGACTACTGCAAATACAGTAATTACAACAAATAAGATATTTCCTTGTTGACTCCTTTTCAAACTATCCCCTCTTTCTATGGTCTAGGCTCTACTTTAGTTGTTTTAAAGTTTTGATATAAATCCGGTACCGTATCTGTCTCTACATTAATTTTTTCATTATAACCTTCAACACTTATTACCTTACCATTGCTAAAAGCAATCAAAAAAGAGGGCACTGATGACGTTGCTGTGTTTCCTTCTAATAAGTCATTTGATATGTTAGTACTATTTTGTACAATATCTAAACTTCTACGGTTCATTAACAAATTAATTTGTAATAAACTTCCAAAAGCTATCAGTACCAACATAAATATCCCCATACTCACTAAAACTTCTACTAATGTGAAGCCTTTTTGGTCTTTATCCATTATTTTCACCTAACTTTAAAATTGATAATTTAACACCCCATCATCTTCTTTATGAATACCATACAATACCATACTCAAGGTCACATCTCGTTCTTCATCTTTGTCAAAATTCTGCAAATCTAATCCTTGTAATACTACATGTTTATCCATACTAGCCATATTGGTAGCAAACTGAATCAACTGACTTTTTGTCCCTTTAACATTAAGTTGAATAGGCATTTGTACTACTGCATCTTTTCCGTCTCCATTCATCCCTTGAACCTGTTCTATACTTGGGTCTTCTGTAGTTGTTGAGTTTACCATGTTGTGATAAAAATCACCTATAGGATAAGACTGATTATTATTTTCTATACTATACGGGCTAACAGCACTGATGTTTTTTCCTCCTATCGCCAGAGATTGTACTTGCAAATTGGCTTGTTGAGCAACTTTTACCGCCCATTTATGCAGATACTCTGTCTCTACAACTGTAAAAAATGGCTCCGTTGCAATCATTGTCTCTTCAAGTACCTTTTCTACTTCTTCATCAATGGTATTAAGCTTACTTAGACGCATTTGTACCTCATGCTGATTTTGTTCTGCTTGTTCTAACTGAACTTTCAAATCACTATTTTTTTCAAGTATCGGAAGTAGAACAAATCTTAAGCAAACAACACATACAGTCACCAATGCTAATACAAACAAAAGATTCTTCTCTTTATTGGATAGCTGCATCTTGCTCACCTCCTGGATTTAAAACGATTTGGATAGAGGTTGTATACTTACTTTCATTTTTTTGATAACCGCTATAATTGACACTAAAAACAGATTTCAAACTTCTCAGGTTATGTACATACGTTGCTAACGTACTTTCTTGATCACTTGTACATTGTAATAGAATGTTCCCCCCACTTATTGAAAAACTGATAATACTTGTCCCATTCGGTAATAGAGATGTCAGATTTGTAATTATCTCTCGATCTGGTTTGATAATTGTTGCAAGTTTTTGATTCGCAGTTTCTATTGCATTAAAGTATTCAACTGCATTATTCAAAATGGCTTCCTTAGCAGCTATCTCTGCACTTTGTCTTGCTACATCTTCCGAAGTAATATAGGTATTAATATGATCTATATTGCTTTGTAAGTCTCCATTTACTACTTGCATAATAGATGCAGTAACAATTGTCCCAATTACAATACTGGACACCGTTAAAATTTGCCCTATAGCCTTTTTTGAAATATTTTTAGCTCTTTTCTTTTCTTCCATATATCGTTCAAAAAAGTTAATATCTTTAATCAGCATGCTTTTTCCCCCTAATCCAGTCTTATTAATGCTCCAACTGCATTGAGATACTGTGGTAATCTATCCATCTTACAAACTCGTGGATCCGCAATATCATCAATTTTTTCTACCGGTATATCCATATAAGACTGAATATATTCTGTAATACCTTTCATATTTGCCATGGCCCCACTTAAATAAATATTACTTACTTGACTTACTTGCCCTTTAGTCCCCATACTCATATGAAACTGCATAACTCTTTGAAGCTGGTCTACAATGTTGGATAAATATAAAGTAATTGTATTCTCTAATACTGGATCTTCACTTAATGTCTTTGGTGATAAATCCAGTAATGAAAAATCGTGATTGAGCGCCCTTAATTTTCCTAATGATACAAGTGTCCGTTCATATTGTTCTGTATTAATCAACATACGCCTTGCAAAAACTCTTGTACGATCTCTGAACAAATAGGTATTCATATAACTATTACCTATGTCTGCAACAATAATATTTTTATAATCAATTTCATTACATGTTAAAACAAATTTATAGACTGCATTCTGATGAATATCTAATGCTTTGGGCCTTAGTTTTAATGCTTTAGCAATATGAAAATATTGTTTAATCGTTTCTTTAGAAAGCGCTACTGTTTCTATACTAAAGGTTCCTTCTTCTGTGCGCTCGACGTCTGTATAATCTACAATATGTGGTTCTGTAAAATTCATTAGCGATTCCATTTCATTTTGCAAAATAGGGATAGTCTCTGTTTTCTTCACATTAGGTATAATAAATTTACGACTCATCATATTCCCTGGATTAACTGTAAACACAACATTCTTACTACTTAATTTATTCTTTTGCAACGTATTACGTAATTTCGTAATTATTTCATTTACATTTACAATTTCACCATCTACTACAGCTCCTTCAGGTGTTAAAGTCGTAACTGTTCGCCCAATTTTAAAACGCTTTGCATGGTACTCACCTTCTACAATATGAATATTTCGGCTTCCTATATCTATTGCTAATAACATGCCTTCCCCCCTCTTTCTACCTTTCTCTTAACCAATATTCCCCATCATTTCATACATCGGTGGTAAAATAGCACCTACAATGAATGCAACCATTATTCCTAAAATAACAATCATAGCTGGTTCTAATAATGACACCATTTTCTGTACTGCAGCATCTGCTTCTTCATGATAAAAAGCTGCTGTTTTATCAAGTATTTCTTCTAAACGTCCCGATTCTTCTCCTATCAGAATCATATTTGAGAGCATTGGCGGAAAAATACCAATTTGCCTCATAGCTTCTGACAAAGCAATTCCTTTACTTACATCTTCCTTTGCTTTGATAAATCCTTCATCTATATATGTATTATGAATAACGCTCTGAGTAATCTCTAAAACATTTATTAAAGACATCCCTGATGCATAAAGGGTTGCTGTTGTCTCGGCAAACCTAGCACTTAATATAATTTTGTTTAGCTTACCCACAACAGGCATCGTGATTTTAACCTTATCAAATCCCTTTTTAAATGCTACTGTTTTAAACAGTAAATATAAGCTAAAACCAATCAGTATTCCAATAAAAATGGTTGCTAACCAATACTGTTGCAATCCCTCACTCATATCAAGCAAAAGTTGCGTTACTGCTGGTAGTTCACCATAATCTGCAAACATCTCTGCAAATGTGGGTACAACAAATAATAATAAAAGCAATACCACCCCAAACGAAACGATTCCTAAAATAATAGGGTAGATCATCGCATTCTTTACCTTATTTTGAAGTTTATTTTCACTTTCATAGTGCGTTGCCATTCTTAAAAGTGTCTGATCCAACGTACCACTCTCTTCTCCACACTCAACCATACTAATAAATAGATTAGGAAAACATTTTCCTTGTGCTTTTAAACTTGTTGACAATGCATTTCCTTTTTGAACATCTTCATATACATTTAATAAGGTATCTTTTAATTTCTTATCTTCTGCTTGCTGATATAAAATATCAATACATTTTATTAAGGAAACGCCTGATGTTAACATTGTTGCAAACTGTCTACACAAAACGACTAATTGCTTCATCGGTATCTTGGAGCCTTTGACAGCCTTTTTTTCACTAAACTCCTTAAAATCTATACAATAAAGCTGTTTTTGTTTAAGTATGCTAAAAAAATCCTCTTTATGCTCCGCTTCCATTTTACCCTTTTGAACATTTCCCTCAATATCTTTCGCGATGTATGTAAAAGTTGCCAAGAATACTCCCCCATTCTCTTTCATAACCTTTATACTTATATATAAAATTCTACTAAATTAAAATAATTATATACATATATATTTTTGGCATTTCATGTTCTTTTCTGGCATTTTGCACTTACTTTGGTGTTGTAAATAATATAAAAGGACACTTTATAATCCAAAAGTGTCCTTTTATAATTTAGCCAATTTTAAATGTCTCAATCGTTTTTTGTAGGTTATGGACATTTCCTGTAAGTGCATCTGCACATTTATTCATTTTATCAGAATCCTCATTTTGTCTTGCACTAGCCTCAAGCAACTCTTCTGTAATGGCCACCACTTCTTGCACTACCGTTTGAATACGTGTAACAGAAGCAACTACTTCATCTTTATCTTGGTCCATTTTGCCAATAGAACTATGCATGGATTCCATTTGACTATAGATCTCATTCATGGCTTTTATAATCTCTGTAAAAGCTAATGTAGTCTTTTGAACTATAGCCCTTTGATGATCAAATACTAATGATGCCTTTCTTGCACCCTCTACTGTCTGTTCTACTTGATTTTCAACATTGCTAATAATGGTTCGAATCTTCTTCGTTGCTTCTTTTGACTGAATAGCCAACTTTCTTACCTCATCTGCTACAACACTAAAACCTTTGCCATAATTTCCTGCGCGTGCGGCTTCAATAGCCGCATTTAAAGAAAGTAAGTTTGTTTGCTCACTTATTCCTTCAATTAGATGAATCACTTCTATAATCTGTTTTGCATCATCATCTAATTGTTCTATATCTTCTTCAATCCCTGTCGTAATCTTTCTTGATCTCTCTGTTTGTTCATTAAGTTCTTTAAGTGTTTCAGTTGTAAGATGACTAATATGAGCTGTTTGTTTTGTCACTTGCGTAATACTATCAATTTTAAGGACAACACCCTCAATAGATCCTGTCAAATTTTGCATGCGTTCCATGGAATATTGTACTTCATCGGCCTGACTATTTGCCCCTGCTGCAATGTCATGAACTGCGTGGGAAACTTTACTTGCACTTTCCTTTGTACTGCTCGCCATAGCCTTAACATCTAAGGCATTTGTATTCACTAGACCAACTACTTGCATTGTCTCTTTAATTAATCCACTAATATGTTGGATCATATTCTTAAAGGAACTTCCAAGATTTCTAATATCTTTATCACCTTCTAGTCTAACTTCAAAATTGAGTTCTCCCTTTTCTGCATGCCTCATATGTCGAACCATGTTATAAATAGGTTTAGCAATGCCACCTGATATAATTACAGCAATGATAATTGCTAAACAAACACTAATAATACATACTGCTACTATACTAAATTGAATAGTATGTGTACCCTTTAAAATACTCTCCACAGAGCTGGTTAAAATTACTTTCCACTTTCCACTATTACATGCTGTATACACTGTAAAGTTTTCGTTACCAAAGTTAGATATATTCGGTGTATTAAATAAGTATCCTTCTGTTGTATCAAAAAGTGTTGGATATGCTTCCTCAGCCTTAATTCCTATGTTTGCTCCATTCTTGTCCACTAATACCGTATGGGCGTTGTCAATAATAAAGATTTGTGTATCATCTCCCTCTTCTTGAATAACGCCTAAATGTTTTTGGAATTCAGCTGTATTAATTTTAAAAATTGCAATACCTAAACTTTTTCCTGTTGAAGGGTCAATAATATGCCTAAACGCAAATAAATCATTTTCACTTTTATATCCTTTTACCCACAATGTATCATTCTCTTCAAGCACTTCACCTAAAATACCTTCTTCTCTCAATGACTCCCAACTAAAGTCATTTAAGTTTTTAAAACTCCCATTTACAATATTTCCTCCCGATGTTGCAAAAATATTGTCTTTGATATAAGGATTACTTTGACATATTTTGACTAATACATTTTTAATAGTTTGTGTAGTTGTGTATTCATTTTGGAAACCAGGCACTCTCCCTGCCTGCAGTACTGTTTGATCACTCATTAACGATACTAGATCCTTCTCCACTTCACCAACCATCATATCAATATTTTTCCCCATTAAAGTAACTGTCTTATTTGAATAAAACCCTACTTCATTTTGGATAGTCTCTATGGACTTCGAAAGTGCAATACTTCCAATGACCAGAATAGGTAACATACTTATAAGCAAAAATACGCTAATAAGTTTAGCCCTCATACCTATTTTCTTCATAATTCTTCCCCCTTGAATTAAGCGAAATTATCACGATATGTAAACTATATTATGATTTTATATTATACTACAATTCACATATAATTTTCTTGTTGTTTTATGCACTTTCTTGGTCATTTCAACAAAAAAAAGAGATCTACACTAGACCTCTTTGTATAATTTTTACTATTTTTACATTACTTTAAATAATAACTACTTATTACCCATATAAATCTATCTTGTACTTTCTTGTAAACTATTGCATCAATTAATTATTTAGTTATCATTTTTTTAGTATATGTGATGTTTTATACATGAATGTATACCCTAAAATAACTTATATATGGTTATTTTCTCAACACTCTAAAGGATATCTTTAAGAAACTTCCACTACAGTAAGACTGGCATTAATAACATTACAGTCATGTGAATTTGCTCTCGCTAGAAGTTGTAAATTAGAAGTCGTTGTAATCGTTGCAATAGCCGTACCAGATACAGAAACTTCGTGTTGCCCTGTGTTAGAAACATCAGAAGCATATAAGACTTGTGTACCAATATACAGACCAGCTGATATCTCACCTATTACGGTCGCTGTAGACGTCGTATTAAATGTAACCTTAAGGCAGAAATTAATAAGATAACTATGTCCACCAGCTAATGAGAGTGTTGTAAAAGGTGTTGATGGAGTATTACTTACTGTATTTGGACCACCTGTAATATCTGTTCCTTCTGCTGAATAAAGATTTGTAAATTCAACTGGGAATTGTTTAGGTGGTGCTTCAACACTAATTTCTTGATTGGTTGTATCTGGCGCTCAACTGAACGAAATTGTTTTGTAGGAATAAGTGGTTCAGCCCCTGTAGCACCGGTCGCTCCTGTGGCTCCATTTTTTCCGGCTACTCCGGTGGCTCCTGTAGCTCCCGTGGCTCCTGTTATGCCCCCCGGACACCTACAAGGTGATTCCCAGTAAGAATAACAGTCACAGCAACAATAAGTATTACAACATGTATCAGAAGATCTATTATACCTATTTCTTATCATCATTTACTCCCCTTTTTTTTATACTGATATATTATATAAAAAAGTCGAAAAAGTGATTGCTTATACAAAATTATCTTAAAAAGTATACTTTATACTTTTCGTACATAAACTCATTTTTTAGTCATAACTCTATCAGTAATTAAACAAGGGAACTATTTTGTTATAAAAAATTAGCCACGTCATAAGCATTTTGCTTAAAATGACGTGGCTAACTCATTTTTGTAATAATTTATGAATTGATTACCTATT
Organism: Niameybacter massiliensis; assembly: GCF_001282685.1. Lineage (GTDB taxonomy): Bacteria > Bacillota > Clostridia > Lachnospirales > Cellulosilyticaceae > Holtiella > Holtiella tumoricola. The sequence continues at coordinate 2,349,145 of NZ_LN875035.1, forward strand.
TTACATTTAGATTATCAGATAATATAATCTGTAATCATTTAAAATATTAGGTTCAGTTCTTATTTGTGCATTGCTTCTTGGATAGCAACAGCTACTGCTACTGTAGCACCTACCATTGGGTTGTTACCCATACCGATAAGTCCCATCATTTCAACGTGAGCTGGTACTGATGAAGAACCTGCGAATTGTGCATCTGAATGCATTCTTCCCATTGTATCTGTCATACCGTATGAAGCTGGACCTGCACCCATGTTATCTGGGTGAAGTGTACGTCCAGTACCACCGCCTGAAGCTACTGAGAAGTATTTTTTGCCTTGTTCAACACATTCTTTTTTGTATGTTCCAGCTACTGGATGTTGGAAACGTGTTGGATTTGTAGAGTTACCTGTGATAGATACGTCTACGCCTTCCATATGCATGATTGCAACACCTTCACGAACATCGTCAGCACCGTAACAACGAACTTTTGCTCTTTCGCCATTTGAATAAGCGATTTCTTTAACGATGCTTACTTTACCTGTAGCATAGTCAAATTGTGTTTGAACGTATGTAAATCCGTTAATACGAGAGATGATTTGAGCTGCATCTTTTCCAAGACCATTTAAGATAACTCTTAAATCTTCTTTACGAACTTTGTTTGCAGATCTAGCGATACCGATAGCACCTTCAGCAGCAGCGAATGATTCGTGACCTGCTAAGAATGCGAAACATTTAGTTTCTTCTCTAAGAAGCATAGCTCCTAAGTTACCGTGTCCAAGACCTACTTTACGATCGTCAGCTACTGAGCCTGGGATACAGAAAGCTTGAAGACCTTCACCGATTGCTTCAGCTGCATCAGCTGCTAAAGTACAACCTTTTTTGATTGCGATAGCTGCACCTACTGTGTAAGCCCAACATGCATTTTCAAAAGCGATTGGTTGGATTTCTTTTGTAAGGTTGTAAGCGTCTACACCTTTTTCATCACAAATAGCTTTTGCTTCATCTAAGTCTTTAATACCGTATTGATTTAATACAGCATTGATTTGGTTAATTCTTCTATCATAAGATTCAAATAATGGCATATTACTGCACCTCCTTCTTACTCGTGTCTTGGGTCGATTTGACGAGCTGCGTCATCGAATCTTCCGTATTGACCTGTAGCTTTTTGCATTGCTTCTGCTGGTTCCATACCTTTTTTGATCATATCCATCATTTTACCAAAGTGGATGAATTGGTAACCGATAATCTCGTTGTTTTCATCAACACCGATTTTTGTTACATAACCTTCAGCCATTTCAAGGTATCTTGGTCCTTTAGCTACTGTTGCGTACATTGTACCAACTTGGCTACGAAGTCCTTTTCCTAAGTCTTCAAGACCAGCACCAATTGGAAGACCACCTTCTGAGAAAGCAGTTTGAGTTCTTCCGTATACGATTTGAAGGAATAATTCTCTCATTGCTGTATTGATTGCATCACATACTAAGTCAGTATTTAATGCTTCTAAGATTGTTTTACCTGTTAAGATTTCTGCTGCCATCGCTGCAGAGTGTGTCATACCAGAACAACCGATTGTTTCTACTAATGCTTCTTCAATGATACCGTTTTTAACATTTAATGTTAATTTACAAGCACCTTGTTGTGGAGCACACCAGCCTACACCGTGTGTAAGACCGCTTATATCTGTAACTTCTTTAGACTGAACCCATCTTCCTTCTTGTGGAATTGGAGCTGGTCCGTGATTAGGTCCTTTTGCAAGAGGACACATTTGTTCTACTTCATGTGAGTACATCATCGCTATGACTCCTTTCTACTCAAACAATTTAAAGACTATCTTTAAATTAAATTTTTAACAACCATCCCTATTGTATAATTGTAGAAGAAAGATGTCAATATGTTAGTCTTTTTAGAAGAGAAGTCGCAATATAACAACAGGTCATAATTACGACAATGGTTGCACCTGCTGATGTCCCTAAGGTATAGGCAAGCCATAGCCCAAGAACGCCGCTAAAAAGTGCAAAAAATACAGAATAAAAATGATATTGCCGCATATTCCCTGCTATATTTCTACTAATAGCACCTGGCAAAATAAGAAAAGCATTGATCAACATTACCCCAATCCATGGGATACATAATACTACAACTACAGCCACTACACATGTAAAGACCATCTGTAAAAGTAATGTATGAATAGATCTACTATTTGCTAATGATATATTTAAACTTGTTACTACTAAATCATTAAAAATAAAATACCATATGCCAAGTACAATTAAACTTACAATCAGTAATACAGCTAAGTCTTCACCTCTAATACTTAATAAATCTCCTATCAAGTATCTGGTATATTGATTAAAGTTCCCATTTTTAGAAAGTAACATAGTTCCTAATGCCACTGTTCCTGCTGAGAAAATACCAATAATCGTATCGGTGGTCTCTTGATGCTTATAACTAAAGTAGGCAATCAAGAGCCCTAATATGATTGCAAAAATCAGCATGGAAGCCGTCGGACTTAAAAAACCTAAAATAACACCAATCCCAATACCTGTAAGAGCACTATGACCTATTGCATCAGAGAAAAAGGCCATTTTCTGACTTACAACCATTGTACTAAGTAGACCTAACATAGGGGCTGCAATGAGTACGCCTATAAAAGCATTTTTCATAAAAGCCATCTGTAAAAAATCAAAAGGGAATAAAAAATCTACTATACTATAAAGTACTTCCATTTAATCCACCCCCTACTTGAAATTGTTTTTGTCTAACCGCTTCTTGCCTTACTGTAAGAGGGTCCCCCATTGCTAATATCTTTTTATTAAGTAAGATAGCCTTGTCACAAATAAGTTCTAGCTGCCCAATTTCATGGGTAATAAGTACAATTGCCATATGATACTTATGTTTAAGTTCTTGCACAGTTTCATAAAATAATTTCTGTCCATTAACATCTACACCAGATATAGGTTCATCTAGTAAAAGTAAATCTGGTTTAGGTTGCAAAGCTAATGCTAAGAGTACGCGTTGAAGTTCCCCCCCAGATAACATACCAATCTTACGATCAATGGCATAATCTAACTTCACTTCTGCAAGTGCTTTTTCTACTTCTTTACGCAAAGAGGTCCTCATTCTCGTCCAAATTGGACGCTTTTGCATACAAGCTGAAAAGAGATCAAACGTTGTTATAGGCGTTGTCTTATCAAAGTTCAAATGTTGAGGAACATATCCAATAATAGGATTATGCATTCTTTTTTCATACTCATGCATATGATGTTTAATTTCACCTGTATAAGGCATCTCACCTAACAAGGTTCTAAATAATGTTGTCTTCCCCGCCCCATTAGGACCAACAATTGCTGTAATTTCATTACAATGAAAATGTACATTAATGTCTTGTAATAAACTATTACCTTCTTTACTTACTGATACACCTTTCATTTCTGTACAACAAAATTTACACTCACTCATTTTTAAACGCCTCTCTAATTGTTTCAATATTTCTTCTCATTCGTTCTACATATTCAAAGGTCCCTTGTTGTACTATCTCATCTGGTTCTGTAACTAATGCATCTAACACATAAACCCTACATGAGAGTTCACTCTGAATCGTTTTTAGAATCGCTAAATCTTGATTTCTTGCTTCTGTAAAAATAACCTCTACCTCTTCTTCTTTCATGTGGTTAATTAGCTTTTCAATTTGTCTCGCAGAAGCATTCTCATAACTGCCTTCTGGTATATTCTCAACTACTTCTATCTCAAGGTCCTTCGCTAAGTAATAAAATGCATCATGTACAGTTACTGCTTTTTTATCTTTTAGCATTTCCATCTCATGATTAGCGCCCTGACTAAGTGCCTGAATTTCTGCAATATAGTTGTTTGCATTGTTTCTATAAATTTCATTATAAGCTGGATCTAGTTCACAAAGTCTATTAGTGATCTCCTGAACCTGAGCAATAGTCCCTTCTAAACTTAACCAAATATGATCATTCTCATGGTGATGTCCATCCTCTGCTTCGCCTGTTTCATGAGTATGCCCAATTTCCTCATCATGTAAAACATCTTCTTCATGTATAGCGTTTTCATCTTCATGATCGTGGTCTTCATCCTCATGAATATGATTTTCTGCTTCATCTATATTTTCTTCATCTTCATGCAAATATTCTTCTACTAGACGACTAGAATCTATAACTTGTAAGTTTGGATTTTGCTTATAAGCTTTCTCAATAAATGTTTCACTCCCTAATCCATTAATCACAAGAATATCTGCTTCATATAACTTCTTAGTATCTTGAACAGTTAACTGATAATCATGTAAACACCCTACTGTCTGATCTGCCATATTAATCACTTTATGAGGTGTTCCTTGCATAATCGCACTTGTATGTACATACATAGGATAAAAAGAGGTCACAACTTCTAACTGTTCTTTTTCTGCCTGCTCCATTAACATACTACGTTCATTATGTTTATATAAAATAAATCCTATATAAGCAACTACTAACAATAGAATAAGCCATGTTTTCTTCTTCATTTTATCACTTCTTTCTAATTTTTACTCCCTTCTATTATAGCTAATTGAGAACAAAATTCAATATAAAAGTTCAGAATCTTTATCATTCTGAACTTTTATGTCTTGTTATTCTGTCTCTTTTATGTCTATTTCTCTCTATATATATTCATTTGTTTTTGCGCTTGAATTTGTTTATTTCCTGTACAAATCCCTAATTGTCCATTACCTAATAAATATGGTAATAAGCTTAATTTTTCATCTAAATCTTTTTGGCTTGTATCAAGAATTTCTCGTTGAATTTTTAATAAAGATTCAGGTTTTATTCCTCTTAAGATACAACTTTCTATAAAGCTGCCTTTCTCAAATGCATTTCCTACTAGATTCATTTGACGTTGGTACTCTGCTAGTGCATCCAGCTTAGCTACTTCTAAGGCTTCTTTATTTAGATTTTCACGCAAAATACCAGGAGCTGATTGAATACCTTTAATGGATTCTAAAAAATTAGGGTCTCTATAAGTATATACAATTAAGCTACTTGGATATTTCGCAAACATACTACTTCCATATGCCCCATGCTCCGCACGTAACACTGGTCGCAAATACTGATTCGTCATATAAGAAGCCATAACATAATCCGAACCTTCTATGAGGTCTTCCTCTTTATCATAACTAAATACGACATAATCTACAGGAGTATCTTTATAGTATACGTTAATAGAAGCATATTGAGTAAAATCATAAGTTACTTGTTCAGGCCTTGCTATCTTATGTTCTTTGAAATACTCTTGAACATGAGCTAAAGTTGCCTTTTGGAATGCTTGATCACCTTGGATACCTATAAGCATTCCCTCTGAAAGTGGAAGGTTTAGTTGCTTAATTTTATCAATATAAGTTATATCTTTTGAAGTTCTAATTTTTCTAGCATAGGTATACAGCGGATAATGTTGTTCAAATAAATAGCGTTTATACCCCTTTTGCCCCGATGCATTGAGCCACTTCAAAGTTCCTAACATATCTTGTGTAAAGTTATCTTTAAATTGCCCCATAAAGTTTTGTAATTGTTCATCAAACCACTCATTATCTTTTGAAAGCAACTTTTGCCTTGCTTCTTCATAAGTAACTAATGGATCAAAATTTTTATTGCTTAATATAGTAATCTTTAAATAAGGCTCTATCCCCTCATTGCCACTTGCCACAATTTCTGCATTCATAATGGTCTCAAAAGGTGTTTTTTCAGCAGATACCTTTTTTAGAAATTGTCCATATAAGAAAAGATTCGGTAAATCTTCTTGTTTAATATGTCCTGTCGGTATATAAAATGAAGTACATTTTAATGGTCCATCATTTTTAGTCATTACATATTTAATACCATCTTTTTCTTTAATTTGATAGGGTACAGTCTTATGAACCATTAAATCTTTAAAGTTTATGTCTGGAAGTGGCAAATGTTTCGTTTCTTTTTGCCAAACTGCCATTTTCTCTAGACGTTCACTCCATTTACCTTCTAATCTTCCTTGGTCTTGTTGTATAACATCAGCTTTTTTAGGTAACAGTTTGATAGTCATAGAAGGGCTGTTTAGTAGAATTTCTCTACAGCTTTCAGGTACTTGATTTATTCTATTTATATGGGCTTTATCTGTAAAATAGTAGTCTCCAGACTTGTCATGTGCCCATGCATCTAAATAACTTTGTGCAATCTCTATTCCTCTAGTTGATGATAATTCTTCACTACATGCTACAAGTTGGTTTTTAGCAATAATATTGCGTTCTGTCTCAATATCTATTGTTTGACTCTCTAGTTCTTTTAAAACACATTCCAAAATTGCTTTAGTTGATTCTATCTTACTCTTTTCAATTTCACCTACTACAATGGAGTAAGATGGATACTTAACATAACTGTCTTTAATCACTTGTACATGTGGTATACCTTGTCTTTTGAGTTCTTTCATAAAGTAAGAATTTTCATCTACTAAATAAGCACTCACCCAAAGATCCATATCCAGCATTTCATCACTGGTCAAATCTTTTTCAATTACAAAACTTTTAATAAGATAGCTTCCACCACCATTTTGATTGAAATAAAGTGTCTTTTCTTGTTGTTCAAGTATAGGTTTAACATTTACATCTATCTGTTTATCTGATAATGGAATATCTTTAAACGCTTCATCAATCAATTCTAAAACATGATTGATTGGTAAATCTCCATATAAAACAATCATCATATTACTAGGATAATAAAAACCTTTATATGTTTCTATAAATTGTTCATAAGATAAATCTGGTATAAAGCTTGGGTCACCACCACTATCATTAGCATAGTGTGTCCCTTCATAGAGGCCACCTCTTATTGCTCTAAACACTTGTCTATTTTTATCGTTATTTGCACCCTTCATTTCATTATATACTACCCCACCATACTGCTTCGTTGTAGGATTGTAGTGAAAAGATTCCTCATAGAAGCTCGAAGCATCTAATGTCATATTAGGATTTAATATACTATCTAAATAAATTGACATTAAGGTATCAAAACAAGCATTATGAGATGTCGCAAAAGGAAATACCGTCATATCTGAACTTGTCATAGCATTCATAAATAAATTAGGATATTTACTACTTGCATCAAAAAATAAGGTAGAAGATGGATACTTCTTGGACCCTGTAAAAATAGTATGTTCAATAATGTGATTAACCCCTGTATTATCTGTTGTAGGCGTCTTTACACCTAGTGTAAAACTTTTATTAGGATCTTTATTTTCTATCCATACTACACTTAATCCGCTAGATACATGTTTGTATTCATGAAGTGTCTCTTCTCCACATACGATTTCATTTGTAACAATAAATGCACTTGGTTTTGCACTTACTAAAATCGTACTAAACAGATAAATGATAAGTATTACATAGAGCATCCTTCTTGTATTTTTCTTTGGCATGTCATTCATCTCCTTCTAGTATACTTCATAGCTTATGCAACTTTTTGGCATTCATACTCCTCATTTCACACTAGCGAATCCTATAAGAATATACTATAATGCTAATAAAGACTTTTTAAGGATGTGATATCGTGAACTTTCGTATACAAAATGACTATTTAACTGCCATCATCAAAGATGCTGGTGCTGAGCTTACTGAGCTTATTGATCAAGATCATGTACAATATATTTGGACTGCTGATCCTACATATTGGGGCAGACATACCCCTATACTTTTCCCTTTAGTTGGAAAAGTAACTAATAATAAATATACTGTAGAAGGTAATGAATTTACAGTTGGACAACATGGTTTTGCACGTGACCTTGTATTTGACGTAGATCACCAAACTACTTCAGCAATTACTTTTGTTCTTCGTAGTGATGAAAAAACTAAAACACTTTTCCCATTTGATTTCACTTTAAAAGTAACTTATACGCTGGAATATAAAACATTATCTATTGGCTATGAAGTAATTAATGAAGATACTAAAGAAATGTTCTTCAAAATCGGTGCACACCCTGGCTTTAGATGTCCACTTTTTGAAGACGAAACAATGGAAGACTATACCATTACCTTTGACAAAGAAGAAGAAGTCACTTTCATGCCACTTACACCAGAAGGCTATTTCAAAAGAGATGTACAAAAATGTATGACTACACCACTTGAACTTTCTGCAGAACTTTTTGCAAAAGATGCCCTTGTTTATGGGGACTACACAAGTAAATACGTAACTTTAGCAAGTCAAAAACATAATAAACAAATAGAAGTTGGTTTTGATGGTTTCCCATTCTTAGGTATTTGGTCACCTCTTTCACCTTCACCATTTGTATGTATTGAACCATGGTATGGTCATGCAGATTTTGAAGATGAAGCAAGTGAGCTCAGTACAAAATCAGACTTAAATCATCTTATGCCTCATGAAACTTTTACATGTACCCATACAATTACTATCAAATAAGGACAGCTTTTGGCTGTCCTTATTTTTGTCTTTATTCATAGTTTTATAAAATGCTGTCATATATTATAGGTAGTAACCCTTATGCTTTTTATTGAAGGAGGTATAAAGATGAGAAACTTTCGTTACCCCCCCATCATGTCGAGACAATCTACTGGTACTTTAGTTGTAGATGTTACAACTGATCCTACTCTAACTGCTTTACGTCCTATAGCGGATGTGCCAGTTACTATTAAACAACAAACTTCAACAGGTGAGCGTGTTATTGCCCAGCTTAAAACCAATGGAAATGGTCAAACACCTCCATTATCTCTTAGCGCACCTTCTGAAGAGCTTACTCAGTCGCCTCAAACCGTTGAGACACCATTTTCATCTTTTATTGTTGAAGTAAATGCACCAGAGTACATTTCTACAGTCGTAAATGGTACTCAGATTTTCGCTAATACCCGTTCTATTCAACCTATTCAGCTCATTAGTAGTGAACAGCCTATTCTGTTTACAGCAAGCCGTTCAAAAGGTATGAGGCAACAAACTGACGAAATCACCATTGGTCCACCTACTTTATATGGTGACTATCCACCTAAGATTCCAGAATCATCTATAAAAAATGTTTCATCTCCAGGCTTTGTTGTACTCCCTGAAGTTGTTGTACCTGAATTTGTTATTGTTCATACAGGTACACCAAGTAACAATAATGCTCCTAACTACTCTGTCCTCTTTAAAGATTATATTAAAAATGTTGCTTCATCTGAGATTTATCCTACTTGGCCACTAGAAACGATTCGTGCAAATGTTGTTGCAATTATATCCTTTACACTTAATCGTGTTTATACCGAATGGTATAGAAATCAAGGGAAGAATTTTACGATTACAAACTCAACCGCTTTTGACCATGCCTTCTTCTATGGGCGAGATATTTTTGATACCATTTCACTACAAGTTGACCGTATTTTTGATACGTATGTAAAACGTCCAGGTGTAGAGCAACCTCTTCTTACTCAATATTGTGATGGTGCTAAATCCACCTGTCCAAACTGGATGACTCAATGGGGCAGTAAAGCACTTGGTGATGAAGGTAGAAGCTATGAGGAAATCTTGCGTTATTACTATGGCTCAGAGATTACCTTCCCACAAGCACCGGTTGTATCTGGTGTACCTGAATCTTACCCTGGCACACCACTCAGATTAGGCGATAGTGGCCCTGCAGTACGTACAATTCAAGAACAACTCAACCGTATTTCTAACAACTATCCACTTATTCCTAAAGTACGTACAACTGGCAATTTTGATGAAGCAACCCAAGAAGCAGTTAAGACCTTCCAACAAATCTTCCATCTCAATCCTGATGGTATTGTAGGGAAAGATACTTGGTATAAAATCTCTCAAATTTATGTGGCTGTTACAAAAATTGCAGAACTTACACCTTAAACAAAACAAACAAAAAACAACAAGTTGTCACGACTTGTTGTTTTTTGTTTAAAAAGCATACTCCCCATGCTATAATTTATTTATTCAAAATATTTAAATGGGGGTTTAAATATGTTAAAACAACTTAAAAGGGTTAAATGGTACTTAGTACCTATTTCACTATTATTTGGGGTATTACCACTTATGCTTCACTTATCCTATTTTCAGCTAGACCCAATCTATCAAACTGTACTACTTAATGATACTTATCAAGACTTTTTCTTTTTTTACAAGGGCATCTTCTTTATTTTTTTAACTATTGTTATGTTGATTACACTTCTTGTACAACGTGATAAATTTCCTCTATGCCGTAATAGATACTTTAAAATTTATGGACTAGCTGGACTTACTTTTATTATCTTCTCTATTCTTTCTACCTTTTTGTCTCCATATAAGGATTTGGCCATAGTAGGTGGACCTACTAGATATGAAGGTCTCGGTATTATGCTTTGCTACATCATGGTCATGTTCTACTGCTATGCCACAATCCAAGAATTCTCAGATTATAAATATATTCTTTATCCATTTTGCTGTACAGCTATTGTACAAGCCATCACAGGTTTTACTCAACTCATTGGTCGTGACTTTTCTAAGTGGAAATTTATTCGTGATTTATTAGCTCCTGGTGAATTTGAGGCTATGAATTACTTTTCACCTGGTACTGAGCCTTGGTTTCCCCAGACAGCTCCTATTTGGCAAGGGACGCTTGGAAACAGCAACTACTCAGGTAGCTTTATAAGCCTTGCTTTACCACTATTTCTCTTCTTTTTATGTCTTGCAAAATCTACGAAACAGCGTGTGCTTTTAATCTTATCTACGGTCTGTACACTCTTTGTTACTTTTGCTTGTAATTCACGCGCTGGCCTCCTTGGTCTTGGTCTAAGTGGTGTCTTTTTCGTTATCTGTATTAACCCTTCTGTCCCGATCTTGTTTTCAAAAGCAAAAGCATATATTCATGAACATTTTAAACGGACGTTATTGATAGTAAGTGCTATTATCTTACTTCTCATACTCTTTATAGGAACAACAAACGTTAAAACTCGTTTTTCACTTCTATTAAAAGATATGGTTAAGTTTATAAATCCTATTACAGTCGCACAAACTTTCACCCCAGTAGATACTACTAAACTACAATACATTGAAACAACCACTCATTCGATTCAATTACAAACAGTTTCTGGTTCTTTAGATATTTGTTTTTACCAAGGTAAACCACTCTTTACAAATCATCTAGGTCAAAAACTATTTCCTTTAACTGTAGAAGAAAATAGCTCAATCATTTATACACTCTATACGCCACCTTATAACGGTTATACGCTAGAAGTCATTGATACTGGTAACGCGACTTATAACATCAAACTCTACATCGATAAAAATCTATCAAATACAACTTTAGACGGGGCTATATGTGGGTTTGTGCTAGACGAACTACAAACTATGCCACTGTGTAACTACTGGAACTTTGAACCTTTAGAAATTGAGATACCTCGTACCCTTGGTTTTAAAGGAAAAGAGAGCTTAGGTTCAGGGCGTGGTTATATTTGGTCTCGTAGCTTGCCACTTCTTGCAGACACACTTCTCCTTGGTGTGGGACCTGATATGTATATGTTGGCCTTTCCTCAGCATGATTTTTGGGGTAAACTTAATTATTTTAGCGCACCCTATACATGTGTGGATAAACCCCATAATACTTATCTACAGTTCTGGATCAATCAAGGTGCTTTGGCTTGTATTGCTTTCTTGGTCATTTGTATAACTTATATTATCCACTGTTTGCTTCTCTATGCCTTTAAGAAGTACTACACGCCTCATGAATGGATTGGTCTAGGATTTATGACTTCTATCATTGCTTATTTGTGCACTAGTTTTTTCAATGATACAACCCTTTCTGTCACGCCTTTATTCTTTGCTCTTTTAGGTGCTGGCATGGCTTACAATGTTATTTACCAAAAAACTTCAAAATCTGTTTAATGTTTCGAACTCTTCCAGTACGCTGGAAGGGTTTACTTTTATCTCAAAGTTTAGCATAATAGAGTGTATGACAATTTAGAAGGGGTAGTAAAATTTATGAGTATATTATTTGATCAAACGATTATTCATCTTTTAGACCTTGGCCACGGAGTACCTATTATGTCCTCTAAACCGCTTGTACTTAAAGATGAAATTGAAGCTTATATTACAACTTACTTAACAGACTTATTTGATAGCCATAGTGTTTCTCATGCTATTTTTGAAGAAACTTCATCTTGGGCTGAAACTATTCGTGCAGGCATTCCAGACTTCTATACTTTTTCTTGTGAACTGGCAGGACAATTTTATGCCTATATGCAGACTTTAGAAAACATTCCTAATGGAGATTTGATTGTTACAAAGTTTAAACGTGATCAAATTCCTTATATTGCTTTCTTTAAGCTGAATTACAAAGAAGCCTATACTCACGTTGTGGATCAAGATGGGACAGGCCCAGTTAACCAAATTATCAAGCATAAAACCATTTTCCCTGAGACTTCAAGCAAAATCCAAGAAGCTGCTATTATTAATTTAGAAACCTGTGAAATTCTTCTGCTAGACGGACATAAAGAACACTATCTACACAACTTACTTGGTACAACCACTTCTCTTTCTACAAAACAAAAAATTAAGATTGTAGAACAAGTGATTACAGGCGCTATTGAAGAAAACTTTGATAATAAATTAGAGGCCCTTTCTTTTGCTAAGACAAACATTGCAAAAAGTATTGACCATACAAGTACCATTCGTGTTAACGACGTCTTAGATGAAACTTTTGCTGACCATGAACCTATTAAAGAAGCCTGTCGTGCTGTTTTTGAAGAACAAGGGATCACAGAAGAAGCAATTGAAATTCCTCATGCCGAAAAAGTAGGTAAGAAATATACTTCACATAAAATTAAAACTAATACTGGGATTGAACTTAAATTACCAACTGAAATGCTCAACGATCCAGATAAAATCGAATTTATCAACAATGTAGATGGTACACTTTCTATCATTCTCAAAAATATTGGTTCCGTTATTAATAAATAAAACATAAAAGGAGTAGTTACATTTTATTTTGTAACTACTCCTTTTATATATAATAACTTTATCTACCTCTACTTTAAGTCTCTTCTTTTTTAAGAATCATGACCTTAATCAATTATTCTGTACGAATAGCTGATAGTGCTGAAAGTCCCATAGCACGTCTTGCTGGGAAGTATCCTGAAATCAGTCCTATAATCGTTGAGAAGATTAAAGCTGCTAATGCTAACCATGGTGGAATAATAGATACATTCGTTCCTCCACTTCCTAGCATTGAGAACATTTCTCCCGCTATTTGCGGGCCAAACTTATTAAGTAAGTAGGATAATGCATAGGAGAAGGCTACCCCTACTGCACCTCCAATAGCTCCAATTAAAAGGGCTTCTACTAAGAACATTTTCTTAATATCGGTAAGCTTGGCACCAATAACTTTCATAACGCCAATTTCTTTTGTACGTTCATAAATAGACATCATCATTGTATTGGTAATACCAATAGCTGCTACTACTAATGAAATGGCACCAATACCGCCTAACATCACTTGAATACTATTTGAAGCTTTTTTCATCTCTTCTAAGTATTCCATTGGACTATATGCACGATAACCTGCATCATTTAAAGCTTGTTGAACGCTTAAAACATGATCTTCATCAATAACTTTCACACGTACATTACGATATTTATTTCCATCATTATAGCGTCCATTACCTTCTTCGCCATAAAGTTTTTTCTGATACTTTTCTTGTTCTTCTTTCAACTTATCAAATAGTTCTACTGGAATAATACAAGAATAGTTGTTTTCCCAATCTTCATCTGGGAACATTCCCATTACAGTAACTCTGGCTGCCTTTGGCACTTCTATTTGATTACCATCTTGATCACTTGCAGGTTCATTAGTACCCCAAGCATACTCACCAATATCTACTTTAAGTACATCTTCACCTACTTCAAACTCCATTGGAGGTGGCGGATTACGCCAGTTAATCTCTTGACCCTTTTTAACAAATTCTCTGCAAAGTTCTTTCCCAAGTAAGATTGCATTGGCATCAGTAGGTCCAAAGAGTGTACCTTCACCTACTTTATAACCTAAAATCTGCATTTCTTCTGCTGAAAGTCCACGCACTTCAACTTGCCAGCTTGTACGATATTTTCCAAACTCTAGATAGGCATTAATACTTCTAATGGGAATAGCCATTTGTACGCCTTCTATTTTTTCCATAGCTTCTAATGCTTTATCATCTAGCTTAGGAGCATTAGGATCCTCCCAGTTATTTGGAGAAACCTCTATTAAAGTTAACGATTGCATATTTTGCATTTGTTCTTTAAAGTTGCTATCCATTGCAATTCCTAGAGAAAGCATAAGGATAATGGAACTTGCACCAATAACAACACCTAATATGGTGAGGAAGGTACGAAGTTTACGCCGCCATAAACTTCGTACGCTCATCATAATTAAATCATTAATCCTCATCTAAATCCATCTCTTCTAATTTGCGTTGGCGTTTTTTCATCACAAATGCTGTGATACCTGCGGCAATTCCCATACCAAGTATCATACCAAGTATTGTTGGCCATTTTGCTGGCTTTTCATCTTCCATAGGAGGCATCATATCATCTGGCATAGGATTAAAGTCGTCTGGTGGCATCATACTCTCCATAACATCCATTTGGAAATCATGGGTATAGGTTTGAATTTGACCTGTTACATCTTCATATTCAATTTGGATTTGTCCTGTTAAGGCCCCACCTTGAAGTGGAATAATTGTTGGGTTATATGTTTTTGAATTCCCTTTATCAAGTTGTCCAATAATTAAGCTGTTATCTTGTACTTCAAAACCTTCACCAATAGTTTTAATACGTACATTACTAATACTTGTTTTACCTGTATTGTAGATGGTTGCTGTAAGCTCTGCTGGCATACCTACTTCTACTGTTTCCACTTGCACTTCTGCTACTTCAAGTTTTGTCACTTGCTCAACTGGAATACCAAAATGTTCTGTTGCTGTAATGGCTTCGCCATTGGCATCTTCATATTCCATTTCAAGTGTAATATCATAAGTCTTTGGTTTTGCACTTGGAATGGTATAAAGACGAATATTCTTCACATCCATTTGACCTGGAGTAAGTTCACTAATAAAGAATGTATTGCTTGCATTAACAGGTGTGAAAACGCTACCTGTATCATTTTCACCTTGTTCTTTAACAGTTAAGTTAGCTTTTAAATTTTTAACTGTTTTATCTTGGTGTGTATTAAGGAAACCAATTTCAAGTTCGAATTCTTCTCCAGCTTTTACAACCACTGGATTAGAGCTATAGGTTCCAACAATAACTTTTGGTTTACCTTTACCTTTTTCTTCTTCAGTTTCTTCTTGATTGTCAATAGATACTGTCGCATATTGTTTAATCGCTACTTCTTTTCCATTTAAAGTGTATTCTGCAATAATTTCAATTGGATAAGTACCTGTTGTTACACTTTGTGTGGCTACAAAATCTACAATATAGCTTTTTGTTTGACCTTTTGTAAATTTAGGTTCAATAAACATACTTTTTGATTTTGAAACAATGCCGTCTGTACTCTTAACACTGAGTTTAACATTTTTTGCTTCATCAGGTGCTGTTACCTTAAATCCAACTGTAAACACATCACCAATTTGCTTAATACCTTGTGGTTCTGCTGTTGTTGAAAGTTCTAATTCTTTTTGAGCCACACTGCCTTTGGTACTTAAATATACAACTTGACTACTTGTTTGTGTCTCACCTAAATCATCTATGTAACTTAATTTCATTTCCACTGGTAAGTTAAAACTTGTTGTATCCCCTACAATTAAACTTACTGGGATCGTTTGTGTCTTACCACTATCAATGTTTTCTACGTATTTAACGTTACTTCCATCTGCTACAAATACTTTTTCATTTGGAACGATTTCTACTTTAACATTTTTAGCTGTAACATGTCCCACGTTTTTAATAGCTACTTGAATACTCTTAGCTACATTTTGCTCAAATGCAGAAGTATTGCTTACAGATACTTCAAGTGAAGGTGGCATAAAGTTGCTATCGACTTTAAGTTTAACTGTATGCTCTTTACCATCAATATCTACGATCATCTCATGGATACCGCGTGCTACATCTTTATCAATGTCTACTGTAATATAGTAATCTTTTGTAGCACCTTTATCCATTGCTGAAAGTGTCATCTCTTTTTTCTTTAAAGTAATACCTTTAGCTGAAGTTGAGTCCTTAATTTTTAACTTCATTTTACTTTCTTTAACATTAGATTTACTATCATTTTTAACTGTTAAAATGATTTGTTGGCTTTCTCCTGCGACTACATTAATTGTACTTTGAGCTAAAGTAAGCCCATCTGCTCCGCTAATAGCTGAACTCGCATTAGTTAAAGGAATCTCTACTGTTGCGGGACCATTTTTCATTCCTTCATAACCAATCTCTACTTTAACACTCTTCCCATTACCATTGTATACTAAGTCCATGATAATGATTGTACCATCTCCGTTAATCTGAACTGTATTTTTATCTACACTTTGGCTTGTGCTACCTGATAGTTCAATATATTGAATGAATTCTCTAAGTTCTTTGTCTGTATTTCCACTTTTTGCTGTAATAAATAGATTAAACTTATCGCCTTTTTCTAATGTTTTTGTTACCTCATTTGCTGTCACTGTTAAAAATGGGCCTGTTTCTTGATCACCTGGGTTGGCTTCTGTTGCCCATACATTTCCTCCTATTGGATAGACACAGGATGAAGCGATAATCCCTGCCATCAATAAGCTTGCAAATTTACTCTTTCCTTTCATAAATAACTTCCCTCTCATTCTCTTTTTTCAATTCGATTTTATGTATATTACCATCAATTACAGTAATAATACGATGTGCATAATCTGCAATTTCAGGATCATGAGATACAATAATTAAAGTCTGATTATATTTTTTAGCCATATCTCTAATCATATCCATTACTTCAAGTGTTGTATGTGTATCTAAGTTTCCTGTTGGCTCATCGGCAAACAAAATTTTAGGATGATTCACAAAAGCTCTTGCAATACTTACCCTTTGTTGTTGCCCTCCACTCATTTCCTTTGGTTTATGGTGCAAACGTTTTTCTAGCCCAACTGCTTTGAGCATTTCTTTAGCACGCTTGTCCCTCTTAACTTTAGGCATACCTTGAAAAATAAGTGGTAATGATACATTTTCTAATGCTGTCAAAGATGGAATTAAATTATAAGACTGAAAAACAAAACCAATATGCTTTTGTCTAAACGTTGCAAGTTGGGTTTCATTCAGTAAATCTACGCGTCTATTTTTTATTTTTATAGTCCCACGCGTTGGTTTTTCAAGACCTGCTAACATATTTAGCAGTGTAGATTTTCCCGAACCGGATGTGCCAAATAAACAACATATTTCGCCTTCTTCTATTTCAAGATCTACATTATCTAAAGCGATAATTTTCTCTTTCCCCATACGATAGACTTTTCGTAGGCCTTGTACTTCTATGATTTTACTCACTATATCCCTCCTTCTTCATTTATTTCATGGCGTAATTACAGTATAGTACAAATATTACTCATTTTCTACAAAACGCCTTAAATCTTAATCTTTCATTTTCATAAGAAAAGGTCATACCCCTTTATTAGACGTATAACCTTTGCTTTTAGTTTCACTTTCCACTATTTTCTTTATACAAAAGAAGCTCTTCTTGCCATATCTAAACTACTTTTAAGACAAAGCTTTCCATATCCCCAACTAGGATCAGGAAAACTTACACCTTCTACATCCCGGTTAGCCCCTCGCAATAAGTAGGTTCGTATGCTTTCACCATATAAAAAAGGATTATTATTTTTTACAATCCCCCATTCCATCATTAAAGCTACTGCTCCTGTTACATGAGGTGTTGCCATACTCGTTCCTGATAGTGTTTGATAACCTCCTGTATAACTTGCTGCTGTTATATTAACACCTGGTGCTACCAAATCTGGTTTTACTTGAATGGGTGCTCTTGTATAACCTCTTCCTGAAAATGGAGCTATTTGATTTTTTACACTGTCATAGGCACCTACTGTTATGACATAGTTTGCTGTAGAAGGTGTAGTCAATGTACGGTCTGGTGTATTACTTAAAAAGAATGTCTCATTTCCAGAAGAAGCAATTGTTTGCCCCCAAACGCTGAATTCTCCGTCTATAACGTTATCACCAATAATTCTCAACTGCCATATACCTGGCATAATATATCCATCTTCTAATCCCCCCATAAATACTGCAAATTCTATATTACCATTAAGTGGGGATGGCCCTGCAAAGGCTGGATATACTCTACTATTTCCTAGCACATATCTTTTAACTGGTGTTGAATAAGAAATACGTGGTGTACTTTTCCCATCAGGTCCAATAAGTTGAAAAGATAATTGATCTACAGAGTTTTGCCATACAGAAAAATTATAAGTTCTTTTATTGGGACCCATTTGAAAACTAATGGTTTGAATTTCCCCTTGTTGCACTTTTCCACCTACATGATTTCGTGAAAGACCTTCATTTCCTGATCCAACTGCAATATTATTTTTCCATTCTTGTGCCGCATCATTTAAATAGATTTCTATAAGCGAAGTTCCATTATGAGGCCCTTCATTCATGCCAAGGCTTAAATTAATTGCAATAGGTTTATTTAACTGTCTAGCTTTCTCAATCACATAACGAATGCCTAACATAATATCTGCTGTACGTACTAAGTTAGTGACTGATGGATTTCCTAACTTCACAATTACAAACTCAGCTTCTGGTGCTACGCCAACAATACGTCCTCCTGAACTTCTCCCATTACCGCCAGCTATTCCAGCTACATGAGTACCATGCCCTAAACTATCTTGACTAGGAACTATACGCAACCTCTCTGCTTGTGTAGATGCTCTAAGTGCTTCATTGATACGTACTTGACTATATTCACTACCTTCTAAATACCCTATTGGAGGCTCTCCTTCTATTGTTTGATCCCATATACTTACTATTCTTGTTGTTCCATCATCATTACGAAAATCTGGATGGGCATAGTTAATACCCGAATCTACAATTCCAAGTAATACGCCATTCCCCTTTAGCTGATAAGGTAAATTGTTTTGAACTGTTGTTATGCAACTTGCTTTTAAGCTTTGTTCTAAATTATAGACAAAATCTTTTGGTGCTTCCATATATTCAATTTCTGGATAACTTAACAAAATCTTTGCTTTATCTAATGGCAATACAACGATAGCAATTTGCTCATTTATTATCTGTACCAATGCACCTACCTGTGCAGCAACACTTTCAATATCTCCGTGATATTTTACAATAAGTCGCTGGTCTCTATTTGCTAATAACTGGTTTCTATCTTCATCTGACATGGTAAAAAGTATGTTAAGTTCGGCATCGGTTTTCGGTTCCATAACTATCCTCCCTCCTTATTGGTTATAAATCGTTTTAAGTGCCTCTAGTACAGCACTCACACATAATATTCCATAGCCATAAGCTGGGTTGGGGTAGCTATCAAATTGTGTCGGTCTTTTCGCATATTTAATAACAAGTCCCTTTAAAGCCTCCCCATAAAGGTAACTTTCTGGATTAACACGTAATCCATATTGCATAAACAATGCATAGGCTCCGCACACAAATCCACTTGCTACACTACTGCCTGAATAAAAAGTATACTTATCTTCTGTTCCTGCCTCTGGCACCATCACATTTAATCCAGGTGCTGCCACATCTGGTTTAACTCTTCCATCTGCCGTGAATCCTCTACCAGAAGTATTTAAAATTTGTAGTGTCTTACCATTAATGGAGGCTACACTTGTAATAAGTTCTGCTGTTGAAGGAATTGTAAGTGTTGTAAAAGGATCTGGTTCTAAAAAGCGAGCTGTCCTTATAACAGGGTTGGTTACTGTAGACCAAATATTATAACGACCATCAATAATGTTATCTCCTATAATTTGTATCGTCCATATACCTGAATCCACTGTGGCCGTTCCAAAACCTTCTAATAAAAGAACCAACGTTTGTACTTGAGCAGTAAAGGGATCTGTAGATATATTAATAAGTACTGAAGTATTACCAAATACATAGGCTACATTTCCATTCATATCTGGTATAATATCTGTTTTTTCTCCATTTGGAGCAATAATTACAAAGGACATCCCATCTACATAATTTTTATATAAATTAGATGTGTAAAATTTTTGTCCAGCATCAATAGCTATTTGCACATTTTTTATCTCACCTTGGCTAACTCTTCCACTTGTATGTCTTTCTTTATTCGCTTCATTTCCTGTACCAACTGTCATATTACTAGGCCATACTAAACTCATCTGATTCATAAAAACTTCCAAACTACTTGATCCAACATGCCCCCCTTCATTAAGCCCTACACCTGCCACTAAACTTAGTGGCATATTGAGTCTCGTTGCCTCTGAGATAGCAAAAGCAATACCTCTCATAACATCTGCATTGGTTGGCCCTCTAAAATCTTCCAATGTAGTCCCTCTACTATTCATCTTAACAATAAGTAAATCTGCCTCCGGCGCTATACCTATGTTCTGCCCACCTGAAGCTCTCCCATTACCTGATGCTACACCTGCCACAGCTGTTCCATGTCCTAATACATCTACACTGGGCACAATTTCTAACCGCTCTATTATACTATCTTGTTGCAATGCTTCATCAATTTGCTTGTTACTATAATAGGCTCCTATAGAAAAGCCTTGTGGCGGGGTTCCCTCTATACTTTGATCCCATAATGCTAAAATACGTGTCGTTCCATCTGCATTTCTGAAATCTAGATGGCTATAGTCTATCCCCGAATCAATAACTGCAAGAAGTACACCCTTGCCTGTTACATTATAACTTTGAGGCCTATGAATACTATAAGGGGCACAAACTGCATTGGAATTTTCAATAGCAATATATTGCATCACACGTGGCAATTCAATATAAAACACACTATTCTCATTGGATAAAGCATCTATATAGTCTTTATTAATTTTGACAAAAGCAAATCGATCGCTAATTTCATTATAGCTAAAAGGTATCCTGTTATTAACTTCTGAAAGTTGTTCAAAGTACTGAACAATTACTGTCCATTCCTGTTCTAAAATATTTTGTCCTGTCACTTCCTCAAAAGCCTCTACAGAAACATATTGCTCATACAGTAAAACCAGTTGCAAAAGCGGACTAAGCTTATTAAGATTCATATGCTCCTCCTTTATACAAGTATTAAACTATTTTGAAAATCCAATTTACCATACCCCTCTATGTTATTCGGATAAACTTGATTTGGACTACGTCTCGCTCCTCTAATAAGAATGGTCTTTGCAATACGAGTATTCATCGGAAAAAAATTCTTTTTTAAAATAGCCCATTCTAGTAATAAGGCGCATGCTGACGATGTTACGGCTGTAGATACACCTGTACCACTATACCTACTATATCCTCCTGTTAAATTAGGTGCTAAAACATTTACTCCTGGTGCTATTAAAGTAGGCAGTATCACCATATTACGTGTTGGGCCTCTACTTGATCCTGCATAAATACTCTGGTCTGTTCCATTATAAGCACCTACAATCAGACTCTCATAGGCATTCCCTGGTGTTGTAATCGTCATATTGACATCTGGTTGCAAAAATCTCGTATCTTCTCCCACGAATCCTTGCCTAGGAAGCCATACATTATAATCTCCTGCTACTACACTTTCCCCATATACTGTAATAGACCAAATCCCAAGCGTAGGATTTGAGAACCTAAAGCGTATATTTTGATCTCCTGATGTAACATCTGAAACAACATACTCTACCTCTAACCTAGCATTTTCTAATGGAAAGGTATATGCTTGAACTTGAATATTATTAACTGGAATTTTGCCTGTACTTCCTCCTAAAGGCGTGCGAACTGAAACCGTTAGCTTATCTGGAGATGTAGCCCATAAGTACATAACAAATCCTTTCTCATCTGCTCCTACATTCACTTCAAATAGACTACTTCCTCCTTGTGTAACTTTGCCACTATAGTGATGTCCTTGATTGGCTTCATTCCCACCTGATATAGTAAAAATAACATTTTCAAAAGTACTTGCAGTTTGTAAATATCTTTCTGAAACCGTATCACCGTCATGCCCACCTTGATTACTTCCTATTGCAGTGCAAATAGCAATAGGCATATTAAGGTCTTTAGCCAGATTTAATAAGTAATTTACCCCTGTTAAATAATCATCATCTTGATAGGCTACTGCTCCTTCCTTAATGAGGTATATGTCTCTTAAATACTGTTTAGCAGGCTTTAACTTTACTACTGCTAATGAAGCATCTGGGGCTCCACCTACATATCCACCAGGTACACCTCTTTCATTGCCTGCTGCTATAGCTGCAAGCATGGTCCCATGTCCATTTTCATCAGTACTTGGAACAATACTTAATGGATCATTCGATTTTAAAGCTTGATTAATTTGCTCTTCTGTATAAATGGTTCCATAATCATATACGGGACCACCTGTTCCCGGTATACTTTGATCCCAAATACTTACAATACGTGTCGTATTGTCTTCATATGTAAAGAGAGGATTTGTATATTGTATCCCTGTATCTATAAATCCTATTAATACACCCGTTCCTCTTAACTCACCAAACGGATAATTATGGAAAGTTGAAATGTTACTTTGCTCTACAGCATCAATGGCATTTAAACCAAGCAATATGGGTAAATAGATTGAACCTATCTCTTGTTGTAATGCTTCAAATTCATTTTGTGCACTTTCTGGTACACTTAGAATAATAAGACTAGAACTTATGGGCGCAAAAATTAAATTAGGGTAGCGCTGTTTGAAACTTTCAATAGAAATAGGTGTTTCTATTAAATAATCTTTATATTCTTCCATTCATTCACCTCACCTACAAAAAAACTGCCTGCAAGCTTTAATATTAAAACTTTCAGGCAGTCTCAAGTGCTATCTCTTACTATTCATATGACAAGGTTTATTCTTTTATTATTTTTTTCATTAAGTTTTCTAGCCATTCTAACAAATCTTCTTGGATTTTTTTCACTTCATCATCTAAATCATGCAGTAAGTCATGCATACACCCGTCATATTCCTTGATTACTTTATCTTCAAACGGTATGGTCTGTACAATCTCCCTATTTCTACTAATAGGAATCACATGATCTTCCGTTCCTAATAAAAAGAGACAAGGGACATGATATTCCGGTGCATGTGCTTTAGCATAATCCACACCAATACGTAAAAACTGATCCATAAAACGCATCGTTGCAAAGGAGTTACTGATTTTATCATCTTTGAACAATTCTCTATAAATCTCATTTCTTGTTGCTAAGCTTTCTCCTATACGATGAACCTTTAAGTCTCCTGCTACTAACCCAAGACTTTCATAAAAAACACCAGGGAAATTTTTCATCCCAACGGGTACACCTAAGGCTGGAGATGCTAAAATCTGTCCTTCTACTTCTTTCCCATATTTAAGTCCAAAAATAAAAGTTATCAGCCCCCCCATTGAATGTCCATAAGTAATAATAGGTTTATTATAAACGCGCTTCAATGACTTGACTAAATAATGTAGATCTTCTACAAAATCAAAAAAGTCCTCTATATCTCCCTTATCTCCTTCTGAAAAGCCATTCCCTCTATGGTCAATGACACATACACCATAATTATGCTCAATCAAAAATTTCGCAAAATCTATATACCTTCCTGAGTGTTCCATAAAGCCATGTGCAATAATAATAATTGCCTTACAGCTAGAAGGAATATCCTTTCTACAAAAAATCTTTACATCATCTTTTCCATAAATATAACTTTCCATTAGGTTCATCTTTTCACCCTCTACTTACTGTACTCTCTTAATATACAATCGATCATCTTGCTTGCTTCTGATTTAGAAAAAGCTTCAATATCTTTTTCTAATGCTATTTTATGTGTTTTACACAAATTTAATAAGTAGTTTTTTTGTTTTGCTGTAATTGGAGAATGTTTAGGTACTTTCCAATCATTAACTTTCGGTATAAATAAGTGTGGTGCTTGATCTATAAATCCTTCTTGTAAATTTCTAAGAAGTTCATAAGTTGCGTAAGCATCGTCATAAGCTCTATGTGCATTGACTAAATCTATACTATAATGATTGCAAAGATCACCTAATTTTCTACTTGGTAAATCTGCTAAAACCTGTCTGGAAATAATTAATGTATCTACTGTATGATAATTAAATTTTAAGCCTAATCGCTCAGCCTTTACTTTCAACATTCTATAATCAAATAAATCTATATTATGTCCTACTAAAGGTAAATCACGACAAAAGTTAATAAATTCTGGCATGACTTCTTCTATATTTCTAGCATCTTCTACCATTTCATTTGTAATCCCCGTAATAGATGTAATATATTCTGAAATTGTTTCATTAGGTTTTACCAATGTACTAAATTTTTCTTTTGGTTGTCCATTTTCTACATATACAGCACCAATTTCGATAATATCACTTTCTAATGGTTTTGTCCCTGTTGTTTCTATATCTAAAACAATGTAGTTTTTCATCCTCGTTCTCCTTACAGTCATTTCTTAGTCTATTTTACTCTATTTTCATTAGAATGCAAATTGAAAATGACATCCAGTAAATTTGCACCAATTATTTTTGATTATTTTATTGACAAAAATCTTTAAATAGACTTAATTGCATTTTTTTAATATGCAAGATATAGTATATACTGAACATAAAAATCATATATATAGTACTAAACAGGGTATAACTGGAAATAACTTAAGGGGGATTATCATGGAGTATTACGTAATTAAAAGAGATGGAAGAAAGGCAAGTTATTGCCGCGACAAGATTCAAAATGCTATTAGACGTTCTGCATCTGACTCAAACTTAGTCCTAGATGTTGACAAAATTACTGACGAAGTCGAAAAACGTATCTACGATTCAAGTTGCTATGAAATTACTGTAGAACAAATTCAAGACCTTATCGAACAAACTTTAGATGATCTTGAACTTAGTACAGTAAAAAATACATATGCTAACTACCGTAAAGAACGTACACGTATCAGAGATCTGAAATCTGAGCTTATGGATACAGTTCATGCGATAGGAATTGAAACAGATCGCGACAATGCAAATGTAGGTAACAACTTCTCTTCTAAACTCTTACGTATTGCTAGTGAAACAAACAAATGGCATAACCTATCTACTATGCCAAAACATTTAGCAAAGCTACACGAACTGGGGGACTTATATTATCACGATTTAGATAGCTACAACTTAACCACCAACTGCCTTCACATTGATACAGGTACAATGTTTGAACAAGGCTTTAACACTGGATATGGTACTATAAAAAAACCTAAACGTATTGAAACCGCTGCTGAACTGAGTTGCATACTTTTACAGTCTTCACAAAATGACATGTTTGGTGGGCAATCCCATGTTAATTTCGATAATGATATGGCGCCTTATGTAGGCTATACACGTACTGAAATTATTGAAGAATACAAACCATTACTGGATATTATGAATGAAGATGCCTTTAAAAGCTTTGTAGAGAAAAAGCTAAATACACGTGTTCATCAAGCCATGCAAGGTATTGTTTATAACTTAAACACTATGCATTCACGTGCAGGTTCACAAGTACCTTTTAGCAGCTTAAATATTGGTATTCCTGACTCTAGTGATGCAGCACTTGTATGTGAGGCCTTTCTACTCGAATATGAAAAGGGACTAGGCAAAAATGAACAGCCTATTTTCCCAAATATTATCTTCCGTGTTAAAAAAGGTGTGAATAGAGAAGTGAATGATCCTTATTACTATCTCTTCAAGTTGGCTTGCCGCGTAGCAGCATCTCGTATGAATCCAACTTTCATGAACATTGATGCAGACTTTAATCTTCACTATTACGAGAAAGGCATCTTGCCAGCTACAATGGGATGCCGTACTTACGTATGTTCTAATGTGAATGGGCCTGAAGGTCCAAATAGACGTGGTAACAATGCACCGACAACAATCAACCTCCCACGCCTTGGTATATTAGCAAATAAAGACTTAGACCATTTCTGGCAACTCTTAGATGAACGTCTTCACCAAGCACGTGAATCTTTAATGCATCGCTATGAAATCTTAAAACACCTTAAAGTCAAAGACTTACCTTTTGTAGCTGGTCAAGGTCTTATGCTTGGTTCTGAAGGCCTTTCACCTAATGATTCTATCGATCCAATTTTAAAGAACGGTACATGGTCTATTGGCTTTATCGGTCTTGCAGAAACACTTACTGCACTTGTTGGTTCTCATCATGGTGAAAGTGAACAAGCACGTGAGCTAGGTTATCGCATTATTCAGCGTATACGTAACTTTACAGATAAAGCAACACTAGATACACATCTTAACTGGAGTTGTTATGCTACACCTGCCGAGGGGCTAAGCGGACGTTTTATTGCCCAAGACTTAGCACGCTTTGGTAGTATTGAAGGTGTAACTGATAAAGAGTACTATACCAACAGCTTCCATGTACCGGTAAACTATCCTGTATCTATTATTGATAAGATTCAAATCGAGGCACCATTCCATCAAATGTGTAATGCAGGACATATTAGTTATATTGAGGTAGATGGTTATCCAGATGGAGAAACTATTGAACGTATTATCCATTACGCATACTCTGAATCAAATATTAGTTATATCGGTATTAACTTCCACTTACGTTATTGCAAAAACTGTGGTAACACGATTAATGATGGTGTTAAAGCATGTCCGGATTGTGGCAGTACGGATATTCAAGGCATCAGCCGTGTTACGGGCTACTTAAGCTTAGATGAACGTTTTGGCACTGGTAAATCTGCTGAACGTCATGATCGTATTTCTCACGATGGTAGCCAAAGACATACTTATACCGTATGCTAAATTTACTTCAAGAAGCCGGCCCTACTTTACAAGTAGCTGGCTTCTTAGACCATTCTTTTGTTAATGGTGAAGGCTTTAGGAGTGTTGTCTTTCTCTCCGGCTGTAATCACCATTGTCCTGGCTGCCACAACTTAAGTATGCAAAGCTTTAATTATGGAGATACACTTTCCTCCAAAGACGTTTTTGAAAAAATAAAGAAGAATGCCCCACTTATCAATGGGGTAACTTTCTCAGGAGGAGATCCTTTTGAGCAAAGTGAAAGACTGGTTCCTCTTCTAGAAAACATTAAGTCACTTGGACTTACTATTTGGTTTTATACTGGTTACACTTACGACCAACTTCTTGAAAACCAATCTTTTAGTCAGCTACTTCCCTATATAGATGTGTTGGTTGATGGGCGTTTTGAAGAAGCTTATAAAACGGATACAAAAAAATACGTTGGCTCCTCTAATCAACGTATTTTAAAACTTCTAGATGGATCTATTCAAGAAGAACTCTGCTTCTAATATAAATTTTCTTTTATTCTATTAAAGTAGTAGGTTCAAGTGAAATATTAACCAATTTCACTCGAACCTACTACTTTGTTTTTATTATGCATCTTGCTCAATTATACTTTCCATTTTTATTTATCTTATACAAATTTTCTTTTATTTTTCTCATTTCTTAGAAATTCACTTTTTTTATTTCCAGAAGAAAATCGGTCGAAAAATACAGTTTTTTGGCGTACTGAATCGTTTTAATTTTGTAAACTTTTATCTCTATACATTATTTTTATCTTGTTGTATAACTATCTTATAACCAATATAAAAGTGCAGCTTGAATACCCATCCTAGGCAAGTCTTCTCGCTGTACCACTAAAAATAAGTTTTGCAACTTTTACTCCTCCCTCTGATAAAGGTGAATGAATTTATTTTTAGGTACTACCCCTTTAAGTGGTGGCAACTTCCTGGGTTAGTTCATCTATCTTGTAGATACATCATTTTTATAGCCACATTCAATTGGATTATGCCTTTATAGATATCGTCTGCTACGATATGTCTTAATGCAGTCAACCAACTTGGCAACCTGCCGTGATAACTATCTCAATAGCGCTTTCACCTATGGAACCCAATACAGGTATACTGGCCTTAAGCCTAATCTAGGCATACTACATTCTAAAGGATTGCCTTCTGAATGGGACTTTCTCCATGTATCTATACATTTGCCACAATAATGTAAGCTAGCCTAAGTCTACCTATGTTTATTCAGAGGGAAGGGAGATTTAGGCTGGCTTGCATTGCTTTTCCCGGGAAAACTAATGCTTTAAAATAAAAAGGTTATGTAATTGCTTGATTAAGCCACTACATAACCTTTTTCTATTTTTTCCATTTGAATAACACAATACCTACTATAATAATGCCTACAGCAAGTACCTTTGTCCATTGAAAGTCAGTCTTCTCTGTTCCAAACCATCCTAAAAGTTCAATAAGGTATGAACCTACTAATTGAGCTATCAGAATAAGCATGGTTGCTCCGGCTGGGCCCATCTTTGATATGGATAAAATAACGGTGTACACAATACCTGCTCCAAGTACACCCCCTAATAAGTAAAACTTATTCACACTTTTTAATCCACTTAAATCTGCATCTCTTACAAATGCAAGTACGATTAAAGAAGTTAAAAGTCCTATTGCATTTACAATAGCATTAGTAAACCATAATCCAGCCTTTTCATTCACACGTGTATTAAAAACACCTTGAATACTCATTAAAAGACCGGATATTATTGCAACTATACTCGCCACATCTTCGCCTCCACTAACCTTTTATCCGATGACTTGTATTTGTCATTCTGGGTTAGTTTGAGAAAAACATGAACTTTTTATACACTTATCTTCTTCTATAAAAGATGAATACCATGTTTTTCACATGTTTCGATCATTTCATCTGGCCAACTTGATGCCTGTACTTCGCCAACATGGATTTTATGAAGGAAGAACATACAGATACGTGACTGCCCAATACCACCACCAATTGTATAAGGTAACTTTTTATCCAGTAATAAGCTATGGAACTCTAAGGCTTTACGTTCTTTACAATTTGCAAGCTCTAATTGACGTTCTAAGGCTTCTTCATCTACACGTATACCCATTGAAGAAAGTTCGAACCCACTTTCAAGGATTGGATTCCAGAACATAATATCACCATTTAAACTCCAATCATCATAGTCTGGCGCACGTCCATCATGTCTTTCCCCATTTGAAAGGACATCACCAATTTGCATAATGAATACTGCTTTCTTTTCTTTACAAATTGCATTTTCTCTTTCTTTTGGACTTAATTCAGGATACAGTTGTAACAGTTCTTCTGAGGTAATAAAAGTAATTTCTTCAGGTAACCATCTCTCTAACATTGGATACTCATGAATAATATAGTTTTCTGTTTTAGCAAAAGCATTGTAGATTCTTCTAACTGTATCTTTTAAGTAATCTACTGTACGCATTTCTTTTGTAATAACCTTTTCCCAGTCCCATTGATCCACATAGATAGAATGTAAGTTATCTACTTCTTCATCACGTCTTATAGCATTCATATCTGTATAAAGACCTTCACCTACTTCAAAGTGATAACGTGCTAGTGCCATACGTTTCCATTTAGCAAGAGAATGTACAATCTCTACAACTGCTCCATGATCATCTAATACATCAAAGCTTACTGGTCTTTCAGTCCCATTTAAATTATCATTAAGTCCTGTCTCTGGTTTAACAAACAAAGGTGCAGATACACGTGTTAAACAAAGTTCATAAGCTAATGCTGTTTCAAAGTAATCTTTCAGTTTTTTAATTGCTACCTCAGTTTCTCTTAAATCTAGTTGAGAAGTATAACCTTCTTTTAAAAATAAATCCATATTCTTCACCCTTTCTAAAATAATAAAAAAACCTTCATCCCATTCATAAATTATGAAAGGGACGAAGGTTATAATTCGCGCCACCCTATTACATTCATACACGTACGGAATTCTCGATACGCTCTAGATATAACGGTCTACCCCGTCTAAGCCTACTCACTTACGTTTTCGGTTAGCAGCTCCAAGATGTTCTTCAACTAAAACGTGGCCGCTGGCTTTCACCTATCCCAGCTCTCTGTAGACATTGTACTTAGCTTACTCTTCTTATCATTGCTTTTCAAATAATATGTTTTGAATTATATATAACTTTATTCTTATTGTCAATACTATATATTTTTTAATCTTCAACTTTATAAAATGGCAAAAATCTATTCCAATCGAAATCTTCTCTTATGCCTTCTTTATGTAACCAATCTACAAAGGTACTTTCAATAAGGTTAATATGTTCCGTTATAAGTTGTACAAGTTTGTTCTTATCTTCAGCTTGTAAAGCCTCTACTATCTCCTCTTGGTGAGAGTGTCCTTTCATTAACTCAGGAACTAAATGATAGATATACATGAGATATCTTTCTACACGTACAAAACACTCTTCATACATTTTACTTAGTTCCTCATTATGAGCAAAATCACAAAACAATTGATAAAATAAGCGATAATGTCTGCAATAAACTTCTGGTCCTTCATTTTCTGCCATCTTCTCTACAATATATTTTAATTTATGCAAGACCTCTTCGTCTCTGGTATGCTGCATCAATCCGATACAGCCTGTTTCAAAAACCCTGCGTACTTGAAATACCTCTTGCATTTCCTTAAAACTCATATAGGTTACAATAGCACCTTTATTACGTACACATTTCACTAATCCCTTTGTCTCTACTTGAATAAGTGCCTCTCTCGTAGGAATCAAACTTACATCAAATTGTTTAGCAATTTCGTCCTGTTTAAGCTGTATCCCCCCCTTGTACTCACCATGCAATATAGCATCCTTTAAAGCTTCCGCAATAAGATCTGGCATATTTTTGAAATTTTGTATCTTACCTAACGCATATAATTTGCTACTCATAGGAACATTATACCAAATTTTCTAACTAAAATATAATATTTTTTCATATTTTTTATAAATAAATTTCTTTAATGTAATTATTCTGTACCTCTATGCAGGTTATACAAATAGCTACATAAATATTTTGTATCTACCACTATCAACCTATACAACTTATAATATTACATTTACTAATCGTTAGATAACCTTTGTTATACATCTGATATTTGCTATAATAAGAATAGAAAAGGAGGTCCATATGCCTAAAATTATACATGACTTAAATAAACGGATCGAACAAAGTGCTATCGAACTCTTTAACGCTTATGATTATAATCAAGTAGATATGAAAATGATCGCAAAGAAATGTCATATCGCTGTTGGTACACTTTATAACTACTATCCTAATAAAAAGCAACTTTTTATTCATGTTTTAGAGTGTAGTTGGAGTGAAACATCCCATACTTTAGACCGTATCTATGCTATGGATTTAACACCTGAAGAAAAGCTTTCCCAAAGCATCGAAGTGCTTTATGATGATATTGCCCACCGTAAAGGAATGGGAAAACTCATTTATAAAGTTTTAGCACGACAAATGGTGGAAGAAGCTGAAATGATTGACCTATTCCATACGATCTTCTTCCAACTAGAACGTCTATTTGAAAGCTTTGAAAAGAAAAGTTTTTCTTGCAGTACAGAAACACTAGATATTAGACTAGCTAAATCTCTCATTACTCAAATTCAAAATGCAATCGCTTCATATCCTCATGAGCGTGAAGATAACCTACACTTTATTCAAGATTTCTTTTATAACTCCATGCACGTTGATACAACTTTAAAAAAAGTCTATTTAAAAGACCATGCTATGTAGCATGGTCTTTTCTCATTAGAATAAATGTTTGGTTAGGTGTGAGGGCATGTAGGCAAGCTTATTGTCTTCCAACTTCTAGTCCTCGACTTTTAAGACAGGCTAAGCTCATTTCATCAAACTAACGGTCAAAACTCAGAAAAGAAGTGCACTTTTCTTTAAACATTTCCCTAAAACCAGTTTGATTCTACTCACTAAGCCTCTCTAAAAAGTCTGCGGAGAAAGTTTCCATACAATAACTCACCTTACAGCCCATCACATTATAGACCCTTCCGGTAGAGGACTAGCAAAACTACATGACCCATTTTCTAAACATCCTTCATGTAAAAGTGCCTAATCATTTCCGAGTTTAGATCAAAAGTACTATTAATTCTACAAAGCGTATCTTACTTAACTCAGGAACAAACTACGAAGAAGTCTTATCAAATACTTGGAAGTTTTCTTTCCAAAGAAGAGATGTTTGCTCTTCTTTCCTCTCCACGGCGTGTCACTGGAAGTGAAAACTTAACTTTCTCAGTAGAAAAGGGCGGTGATGTGTGGGTGACCTCCATGGAGCTTTTTTCGAGAATGGACTTAGAATGTGTTAACGAATAGGAAGGAATGGGTTTGTGCGAGTGTTTGAGCGATAGCGAGTTTTCGCACATTCTGACTGAGTATGAGTTTACACATTCTTAGTCCATTTGAGCAAAAGCGAAAGGGAGAGCACACACGTAGTGCCGACCGGTCTATCTCAACTACTAAGTTTTCACTCCATAAAATATTTATTTTAAATTCGGAATCTGCCAATCAATAGGTGCCCTACCTTGGCTTTCTAAAATTTCGTTTACCTTTTTGAAGTGACCACATCCAAAGAAGCCACGATATGCTGAAAGTGGACTTGGATGTACAGCTGTTAATACAACATGCTTAGGATTTGTAATTAAGCTTTGCTTTTTCTTAGCTGGTGTACCCCATAATAAAAAGATTACTGTTTCGTCTTTTTCATTGAGTAGCTGTATAATACGGTCTGTAAGCTGTTCCCAACCTTGATTTTGATGAGATTGTGGTGTACCTGCTCTTACTGTTAAAACAGTATTTAAAAGTAAAACACCTTGCTGTGCCCAGTGCATTAAATACCCATTATCTGGTATAAAGCATCCTAAAGACTCTTGTAGTTCTTTGTAGATGTTTTGAAGAGATGGTGGTGTCTGAATACCTGGGTTAACTGAAAACGCCATTCCATGGGCTTGATTTGGCCCATGATAAGGGTCTTGTCCTAAGATAACCACTTTTGTGTCTGTAAATGAAGTCACACGTAGTGCATTAAATAAATCTTCTTTAGGTGGATAAACAGTATAATTATTATATTCTTGTATTAAAAATTGTCTTAATGCTTGATAATAAGGTTTTTCAAATTCTTCCTTTAGTTTTGCATCCCAATCGTTATTTAAGTTTACCATGATGTTTTCTCCTTAACTTTTTACTTTAAAGCCTTCTCCCATTACTTCGTGTAAATTTTGAACTGTAACAAAGGCATTTTCATCAACCTCACTCACATATTCTTTGAGCATGACAAATTGTCTTCGATCTACTACTGTAGTAATGACAGTCTTGCGGTTATTACTATAAGCACCTTCTGCATCGTACTTGGTGGCTCCTCTTTCTAGCTTATCTAGAATATAAGCTGTTATAGGCTGAATAAGCTTTTCTTCACTTGGGATAATCACTACATATTTTTCTACACTGAAACCAGAAATAAAGTAATCAATGAGCGTTGTTGTAATGAGCACCCCTAGTGCAGCATAGAGTCCCTTTTCAATACCAAATTGGCTAATAGCAAGAAGTACTACCACCATATCCGCAATGAGTAAGCTTGTTGCTATATTGATATGTGTATACTTTGAAATAATTTTAGCAATAATATCTGTTCCTCCAGATGAGGCTTCTTGGTTAAAAATAATTGCCTGTCCAAAAGCAATAAATAATGCACCAAAAATAAGGATCACAAGATGATCTTGACTCAGCATAGCTACTTCTGGCACCACATATTCAAATATTCTCATAGTAAGCGCTATAGACAAACTTGAAGTAATACTCTTTACGCCAAACCCTGCTCCTAGCACAACAAACCCAATAATAAACATTAAAATATCTAAACAGAACACTAAAACACTAATAGGCACTTGAGTCAAGATGGATTGAAGTACAATCGCCAAACCACTTATACCACCTGCTGCAAACTGTGCTGGTGCCCAAAAAAAGTAAATTCCCACTGCAACTGCAATAGACCCTAAAATAATTTTCATATAGGATTTAACTTGATGGTTCATCTTAATCACCTCATTTATCTTTTGTTTTAATAAGTATTTCTTTACCCTTCCTCGTCAATTGCTTAATGGCATATTCTCTTTTTAATGCTTCTCTTTTATCTTCATACTCTTCTTGATAAACCAGTGTTACAGGTAACCTTGCACGTGTATATTTTGCACCTTTTCCTTCATTATGTGCTTTTAATCGTTTTTCTATGTTATTGGTATAGCCTGTATAGTAAGTTTCATCACAACATTTTACAATATATACAAAATGCACGTTTGTCCCCTCTCATATTTTTAAATTTGACACATAGAATAAAGAAGTAATTGTTACTAAAGGAGGTCATTCCATGACTCAAACTGGTACTATTAAACATGTTTTCCCTGCAAGTAATACTCCTCATGGTTTTCACTCATTCTTTAACTATATTTTACCACAAACAGAAGCTAAGCAACTATATATTATTAAAGGCGGACCTGGTACTGGTAAATCTTCTTTTATGAAACGTGTTGGTAATTATGCAACCGAACAAGGCTTGGATGTAGAATTCTTCCATTGTTCTTCTGACCCAGGGTCTTTAGATGCCCTTGTTATCCCAAGTCTCAAAATTGCTTTTCTAGATGGTACAGCACCTCATGTTGTAGATCCTATTACTCCAGGTGTAACCGATCAAATTTTAAACTTCGGTAACAACTGGGATCCTGACAAATTAATTCCTTATAAAGAAGATATTATGTCTATCAATTCACGTATTAAAGATCAATTTGCTAAAGCTTATATGTATCTTGCTGCAGCTAAAAACCTTTATGATGCTTATGTGTTTACAGAAAGTAAAGCTATTAATACTTCTCAAAAATTTAAGTTAGAAAAGCAAATCCTGTTTCAACTTTTTGCTAATGTTAAAGATAAAGAAGAGCCTGGTTCCATACGCCACCTATTTAGCACAGCTATCACTGGCGAAGGTATTTTAGATTACATCCATACTATTGTAGGTACAACCAAAAACATTTATTTCTTTAAAGAAACCTTAGGTTGTAATAGTAAAGAATTGATGATAAAGATTGCAGACACTGCTGTTGCAAAAGGTTATCATATAGAATGTTATCATTCTCCTGTAGATACAGATAAAATCGAAGATATTATGATTCCAGAACTGGATCTTGCCATTACAACAAGTCATCTCTTACACAAACCTCGCATTTTCCCAACTTCTATTTTCGATTTTACTGCTCTACTTGACTACTCTATCTTAAAACCTATAGAAATTGATCTTGAGCGTGACAAACGTCGCTTTACAGATTTATTAGATAAAGGATGTAACACTATTGCAACTGCCAAGAAGATTCATGATGAGCTTGAAAAATACTATGTTGGCTCTATTGATTTTAACCGTATAGATACCTTATTTGATACAATGATAGAAACCTTATTTCCACCACAAGAATAAGTAAGAATAATTAATATACCCCTAAATAGGTATTAATTAAAACAAAAAAGCTATTAGACTAAATACCTGAGTATGAGTCTAATAGCTTTTTTACGTTCTAGGAATTACTTGCTTCTTTCACTTGTGCTTTTAAGTAGTCTACTAAAGCTAAAAGTGGTTTTTTCTCTGCTGCAAATTCAATAACACCATCTTCACGTATTAAATCAAAGCTTGGATCATAAGGAACAAATTCAGTACTACCTTCTTCTCCCCCTAAATAACCAATCCTTATAATAAGTTCTGCTGCTCTAGGATTAGTTTCTTCAAACTTGGCATTTTTTAAGTTCTTAGCAATTTGTAATGCCTCTACTTGTTTAAGAATTTCTTCTTTAACGGATGGCTCTATTAATTGTCCATTTAATGTAGGTACTTGCTCTGCTTCTTTAAGTTGTAAACGGTAAACATCCTCTAAGTATTGTACTTCTATATAGCTCACTTGTTTTCTATCAAAACTATATAGTTGCTTATCAATCCATTCAAAAGGTGTAATCGCTTGAAGTGCACTTTCTACACTACCTTGAATTTCAAATACTTCGTCCGAACCATTCATTTTGAAATAGATATTACTTCCAATCTTATTTCCAAAATCAAATATATATTGATCATTTAATATAATCTGAGATTCTGGCACTTGAAGGCCATAATTTTCTAAATTAAGATTTTCATCTTCTACTAATTTCTCTTTTCTTAATGTTTCTAAAACCTGTAGGTAAGTTTCAATTTGCTCAACTTGTTCAGCTTGTACCCTATGAGCCTTACTAAAAGGCGCTTCCATGATCCATGAATCTTGCTTAGTAAGTAATACTTGAGTTTCACCTTTTTGTTTAAGCTCTACTTTCGTAATTTCTTCCACTGAAGGTACTATTACATGAGGTTCTATCATCTCACTTGTGGGTACCATAACACTTGCTAAGTCTATATCTAATACTAATGCTAACTCATCTTTTTCTTCATACCATACAAATGTTGCATTTTCTTCTAACACGCGGTGTCCTAACCAGTAGGTTGCACTTGTACCCGCTTCATCTAAAACACGTACTTTTTTTGAATTTTCATCAATTCCATAAGTAGTTATATCTTTTACGTTCTTAGCCATTTTATAGGAGTCTAAATGACTAATTTGATAGGCAATATTATTTATTAGACCTTGGTTATAAGAAACTGTAGGATGTTTCTCATTTTCCCAATTGTTATCCTTTTTTATAAATGTTTGAGATGTTTCCCCTTCAATCTTAATCTCCTTAATTGCTTCTACTGTTAAGTCACATAATTTTTGTTGCACTAAATCTAACGCTTCTACTTGGCTTAATTGATACCATTTATAAAACCCAAAGCCTGCTCCTAGAATAAGAATTGCTGTGACTACACCTATAATCGTCTTCTTCTTCATATTTTTGTCTCCTTTTATCTGATGGTTACCATCTGTTTATCTGAAGTCCATAATATATTGTTTATCTCAAATGATTACTATAACTTTATATATGATATATAAAATTTCTCATTTTGGCAATTATAATTTGTAATTATAGAATTATTTTCATCATATATTATTGTTACCGGTTATAATCTATAATACAATAAAAATAGAGAATTAAATTTGTTCATAGGGGAGGTATTTATGTATTCTGCTTTATATTCCAGCCATCCACTCGACTTACTTTCTTACCCTCTTACGTATACATACTTTTCAGTTATTGACCACTATATCCGTTTTATTAAAGATCCTACTTCTGTCCCGCACAAATCTTTTGTTCGTACATTACAATCTTTTTTATTTCTTTACGAAGACAATCCTAAAAACATTCAAAAACTTAATAACTTTGCATTTGCTGAACAAGTACCTTACGAATGCATTGCTCCATCACAACTTTATAGACTTGAAACCTCTCTATACCCCGAAGGTGCTCAATATTACTCTACCTGTAAATATAAGTTGACATTTCCTATGCTTTATACTACTTATTCTAAACAATTTATTAAACTAAAAAAAGCACATGCAACCCAAGAGGTATTCCATTTAAATCGTTCTTTCTTACACCTACAAAAAAGGCTTGTTTACTCAAATTTTCATGACGAAACGCTATTGCCTACACTATTTAAAGTAACCAATGCAGAAAGTTTTATTAAAGAAGTGTCTCAGCTTGTTGAATACTTAACCGGTAAATCACAAACAAATTAATAAAAATTTAAAGAGTGAAATTTATAGATAGTCTCTGTCTATAAATCTCACTCTTTTTTCAATCTTTTATCTGCATGCTTTTTTAAGTTTCTGTAAATAAGGGCGTATATTAACATCTTTATCAAAACATCCTTCTAAAGTTTTCGTGCCAATCATCTCACTTACTTCTTTTTTGACACGATCATCCATCTCTTCTAAAGACATTTGAATCAATGCTAAGGCTACATATAGCTCTACGCTCTCCTTTTCATCAAGCATTCCCATATACTGATCAAGGATCTGTGTGGTGGCATCTTCAATGCTATCTCCTTCCTCCATATACATATCCCATTCAGCTTCAACATCTTCTGCAAAACTAAAATTCATGAGTTCACTAATATCTGGCATCTCAATCCCTCCTCCTATCTTAATGTATATCTATTATCTCTCTACATTAAATATACCTTTTATAGTTGCAATTCTTCTGAAAGTATAATAAAATGTAGATGTAATATTTATTATCATTTAGGAGTGATTTTATGCTATTAGCAGCAGGACAATTAAGAGAGCATCGTCTTAAAGTAACACCACAACGATTAGCTATCTTTCATATGTTGTCAAATACAAAGTCTCATCCAAGCGCTGAGATGATCTATAATAGCTTACGAGAAACCCATCCTACTATGAGCCTTGCTACGGTATATAAGACTTTAGATGCACTAGTAAAAGCTTCATTGATTCAACAAATCAATGTAGGGGAGGATGCTTTTAGATATGATGCAAATACAGATTCACACCCACACATCATTTGCACGCACTGTCATCAAGTATATGATTTAGAAACTGATGAACTACCAGATCTTAAAGCACTTGTAGCTGAAAAAACACATTTTAGGCTGTCACATGAACAACTTTATTTTTATGGTACATGTCCAGATTGTCAATCTGAAATACATTAAGATGTGAAAAAGAGGGCTTAAGTAAGATGAAAATTTTACTTAAGCCCTCTTTTATTTTACTAAATATGTTTACTTACAAAAATTTCTATACGTGATAAAGCTTCTTTAATTGCCTCTATAGAATAGGCATAAGATGCACGTACAAATCCTTCTCCACTTTCACCAAAAGCCGTTCCTGGTACAACAACAACACGTTGATCCATAAGTAACTTCTCGCAGAATGCTTCACTAGTCATGCCTGTTGCTGAAATATTAGGAAATACATAAAATGCACCTTCTGGCTCAAAGCAAGAAAGTCCCATACTTCTAAACCCTTCAACCATAACTCTTCTACGTCTATCATAGGCTTCTCGCATCAGACGTACATCTTCGTCCCCATTACGCATGGCTTCAATACCTGCATATTGGCTTGTGGTAGGTGCACACATAAGGGCATATTGATGCACTTTAGTCATCATACTAATAATAGGTTCTGGCCCTAATGCATAGCCTAAGCGCCACCCTGTCATAGAAAAACTCTTTGAAAATCCATTAAGTACAATGGTACGTTCATACATTCCAGGAATATTAGCAATAGAAACATGGTTTTTACCATATGTAAGCTCTGCATAGATTTCATCAGATAAAACAATAATGTTCTTATCCTTTAAAACTTCTGCAATTTTCACTAAATCTTCTCTGTCCATAATAGCGCCAGTCGGATTATTAGGGAAAGGCAACACTAAAATTTTAGTCTTAGGTGTAATCGCTTTTTCTAGTTCCTCTGCTGTCAATTTAAAATTATCTTCTTCTCTTGTTGGAATAGGTACTGCTACCCCTCCTGCAAGTACAACACATGGTTTGTAAGATACAAAGGAAGGCTCAGGAACAAGTACTTCTTCTCCTGGCTCTAATAAGGTACGCATAGCTAAATCGATTCCTTCACTTCCTCCAACGGTTACAAGACATTGCTTGGTTGGTGAATAAATGAGGTCAAATCTTCTTTGTGTATAGCGACAAATCTCCTGTCTAAGCTCTAAAAGTCCTGCATTAGCTGAATAAACTGTTTTGCCTTTTTCAAGAGAATAAATACCTTCTTCTCTAATATGCCATGGTGTATCAAAATCTGGTTCCCCAACCCCTAGAGAAATAGCATCTCCTATTTCATTAGCAACATCAAAAAACTTTCTTATTCCTGAAGGTGGCATGTCGCTAACCTTCTTAGCAATCATCTCTTCTATTCTCATGGCGAAACAATCATCCTCTCATCCTTTTTCATTTCTTCAAAAATAACTCCATGGTCTTTATATTTTTTGAGTACAAAATGAGTGCCTGTACTAAGTACTGCCTCAAGAGGTGCTAATTTTTGACCTACAAAAAGTGCAACTTCTTTCATTGTTCTACCTTCGATGATAACTGTTAAATCAAAGCCACCTGACATAAGATAAACCGCTTTAACTTCACTAAATCGATAAATACGTTCTGCTATTTTATCAAAACCTTCTCCACGCTGAGGTGTTACCTTTACTTCAATTAAAGCTGTTACCATTTCTTTATGATCTACTTTTTCCCAATTAATAAGGGTTTTATATCCACAAATAACTTTTTCATCCTCTAAGGCCTTTATGGTGCTCGCGACTTCCTCTTCAGTTAGACCTAACATAAGGGCCATGTCGGCCACACTGTATCTACTATTTTCCTCTAAAAGTTCAAGAATTTTTGTTCTCATTTCTTTTTCCTCCTTGTATATAGGGATTAAGAGGATGACCTCTTTTCTCACTGAACAACTTAATTACTAGTACAAATTTGAATTTATTAATAAATTTAAATTCATTTATTTTAATATTTTATTATTATACCATATATTTATATAATATCTATCTGTAATCTTTATTTAATGTATCTTTATTCATAAAATAGTCCATTGTAGGTGTACAATAATCTAGTCTCGTCTTATACTTATTAGTAATATGCCGAAATATCTTAACTTCTCAGGCCTTTTTATCGCTTTGAAATTAAGAAATAAACCTAATACACTCATTTCAAAAGAACCAAGGAGAAATAAATATGCCTATTCAAGATAAACAAAATGACTATTTAAATTTACTAAATGATTTAAAGATAGATTGTACAAACTGTAGCGGCCTATGCTGTGTGGCATTATATTGCTCCAAAGTAGATGGATTTCCTGAAAATAAGGAGGCTAGTATCCCTTGTCAGCATCTTCAATCCAATTTTCAATGTGATATGCATCAAGACCTATCTCGAAAAAATATGAAAGGTTGCATGACCTATGAATGTTTTGGTGCTGGCCAAAAAGTTACTCAGATGTATGGCTTAGATCATACTTGGCAAACCCATCCGCAACAACGCCAACATATTTTTGAAACTTTTTTAGTCGTATTCCAATTACATCAAATGCTCTGGTACCTTATTCAAGCTTCCACGCTTGATGCCTGTGCAAAATTCAAGCAAGAAATTGCTAGGCTTATAGAAGAAGCAACTACTTTAACAACCAAAAAGCCTTATACCCTTTTGAGTTATGATATAGATCACTACCGTAATCAAGTAAATAAAATACTTAAATGTATCATTGAACAGATATCTAAATCTTCAAATAATCAAAATAATATGTACCTTGGCAAAAACTTTAAAGGTAAAAATCTAGATCATCAAGATTTTAGTATGTCTTTACTTATTGCCGCAAATTTAGAAAACTGTAGCCTTCGTGGCACAAACTTCTTGAGTGCGGATTTAAGAGATGCCAATTTTAAAAATACTGATCTAAGAGAAAGTCTCTTTTTAACTCAGATGCAAATTAACTCTGCAAAAGGAAATCACAATACTCTACTTCCATCTTACCTTACACAACCATGTACTTGGCTTTAGATCATGTTTTCCTAAACACACTTTTAACTGAACATTTTTCCTACTGCTATGTAATAACCATCTTAGAATGTATTACCCCTTAAAAATTAAATCCTATATCTTCTAGATTTAAAGGTTCTATAAAATGAGTTTAGTATGACTCATTCATAGAACCTTTATTTTTATTGCTACTGACCACTATTTATATAGCAACAACATTTATTTACTTTTAGGACGTGATAATAAGGCTGCTAAATAACCAAAGGTAATAGCGGCTGTAATACCTGCAGCAGTTGCTTTTAACCCACCTGTTAAAATACCCATATAGCCTTCTTTTGCCACTTCATCCATAGCACCTTTTGCTAATGCATAACCAAATCCGATAATAGGAACGGTTGCACCTGCACCTGCAAATTCAACAATTGGCTCATACACACCTATAGCTGTTAAAATAGCACCTGCTACTAAGAATACAACCATAATACGTGCTGTCATAAGCTTTGTTCTATCCATTAATACTTGTCCTATTGCACACAATAAGCCTCCCACTACAAAGGCTTTAATTAGATTTAATAATATTTCCATTTTACCTCCTCCTTTACTCTGCACAAATACTTACAGCATGTGCAATGCCTGTAATATTTTCACCTTGTTGTGTGGAACATAAGCTCATTAATGCTCCCGTTGGAACAAGTAAAACCTTCTTAAGTTTTTTATCCTTTAGCGCTTTATAAAAATGCCCTGCAAACACTGAAGCACTACATCCGCATCCACTACCACCTGAGTGGGTATCTTGTGCCTCATTATCAAAAATAAGAAGCCCACAATCTTGGTGCACTTTAGAGATATCTGTTCCTAATTTAGCTGTTAAATCTAAAAGTATATCTGTACCACATTGGCCTAAGTCACCTGTAATAATGGCATCGTAATCTTCTGGTTTTTGATTAGTTTCTTTTAGATGAGCTAAGATCGTATCTGCTGCAGCTGGTGCCATAACTGCTCCCATATTAAAGACATCTTTGGTTTCAAAATCGACTACTTTACCTGTAGTAATACTATGAATCTTAGGTCCTGCACCTGATTCACCTAAAAGTACATAACCACTTCCTGTTACAGTCCATTGTTGCGTAAGCGGCCTTTGCCCACCATACTCCATTGGATAGCGGAATTGTTTTTCGGCTGTACAGTTATGGCTACTTGCACCTGTAATAACATGCTTTGCATAACCTGAACCAATTAATATAGCACCTAAACTCATAGATTCGCCCATTGTTGAGCATGCACCATATAAGCCAAAGAAAGGAATATTAAAATCCTTAATAGCCATCTGTGTACTATTGATTTGATTTTCTAAGTCACCACATAAAATATAATCCACATCTTCTGGCTTTTTACCAGATTTATTGAGTAACCCTTGTACAGTACGTTTAATCATCATACCTTCAGCTTTTTCCCATGTTTTTTCACCAAGAAGCTCATCTTCTAATACCTCATGGAAACAGCCTCCCATAGGACCTTGTCCTTCTTTTGGTCCTACTGTACTATATGTTTCTAGAATAACTGGTTGTTTTTCAAATATAATTGTTTGTCTACCTACGTGTCCCATAAGTTGCCTCCTACAAGAAGTAATAAAGTATACCTACTACAACGCTCGAAATAGTCCCGAATACAATAACAGGCCCTGCTACAGAAAAGAGTTTTGCACCCATCCCAAAGATGTAGCCTTCTGCTTTAAATTCCATAGCAGCACTTACCATAGAATTGGCAAAACCAGTAATTGGGATAATACTTCCTGCACCTGCATAGTTACCAATTTTGTCATATACGTTAAGCGCTGTAAGTACCGCACTTGCTAAAATAAGAAAAATAGTACAAAGCATACTTGATTCATCTTTCGAAAATCCAATATAGATAAATCCATCGGTTAAAAGTTGCCCGATTGTGCATATGGTTCCACCTACCCAAAAAGCTTTAAAAGAGTTTTGAACAACTTTGTTTTTAGGTGAATGTTCATCGACTATATTTTTATAGTCTTTCTTAAGAGTGTTTACGTCTGCCATTTAATCATCTCCTTATTTTTAAAGAAATCCTGGATATAAGTAATAAAATAGTGTCCCAACCATTTTCCCTATAGAAAAAGCCACTACAAGGATATACATACCTCTTTTTAGTTTCAGTCTACTTTTTGTAATAGGCATAACATCTAGGACTT
This sequence comes from Niameybacter massiliensis, assembly GCF_001282685.1. Taxonomy (GTDB): domain Bacteria; phylum Bacillota; class Clostridia; order Lachnospirales; family Cellulosilyticaceae; genus Holtiella; species Holtiella tumoricola. The sequence goes on from NZ_LN875035.1 coordinate 2,392,735, forward strand.
CTGCTAATGCCATAGCTAAACAGCCAATAAAAATACCATCAGCCAAGCCAAAACCAGCTATAAGTACTTTGGGAAGTCCTATACAAATAAAATCATCCCACAAATAAAAAATGTTTCCTACTACAATTCCTAATGCTGAAGCATTGGCTATAGCAAAATAATGGGTTTTCACTTGTAACTTCATTGCCAATCTTGGAATAACTCCAATGGCAGTAATAAAAGCGAGAATACCTGTTGCAATAATAATGCCACTAGCAAATCCCCATAGGATACTTACACCCAACATAAGTATTTTCATTCCTCATATTGCCCCCTCTTCTCAGCTGTTAGTGTATCAATAATGGTATCTTCCACTTCTTTTTCATATGCATTAATTTCAACTTGTATAGGTGTAGGGTCCTCAGTAATTTTCTTCGTACCAAAGTGATTATAAAATCCGATAACACCTATTGGCATACCTATTGCATAAGGAATAGTAATCCAGGCAGGACTTTCATTGACTTCACCTGTTAAGACCTTATATAAAGTGGTAAAAGTCTTTGCCATGGAAACGTCTGTGTTATAGGCCATGATGGCTACCGTTGCACCTGCAAAGACAATAACGCAAATACCAGCAAGTTTAACCCATTCCCAAACAGGATGTGGCTCAGCCTTTACTGGATTAAATTCGATCATACAGTCTATTTCACCCACATTTTGTATGGAGACATCAGGATATTCTTTTTGAATCGCTTCGATAATCTTCAATGCACTTACAGCAAAATGTGTTACCTTAGTTACTTGAGGTTTGATCAAACAAATATTTTCAATACCATTTTGTAAATTCTTTGGTGCACTTATTCTTGCAATATCTTTAATTAAGATTTGCTTTTTACCTTCCATTTTATTACTTTTATAAGGTTTTATATACACTTCTTGCATGTTCTCACCTCTTTTCATCACACATGGAAAATTTATTGATACATACCCTTATTATGGTTAAGAGATGAAAAATTATTCTTTTCAAACAAATAAAAAAAAGAGGCCTAAGCCTCTTTACATTTTTGCGATATCTGTTCTATATTGCATGCCATCGAATTTGATTTTCTCTACTTCTTTATATGCTGCTAAACGTGCTTCTTCTAATGTTTCACCTATGCGTGTAACTGCAAGCACGCGTCCACCATTTGTTTTGATGATATCGTCTTCTAACTTTGTTCCTGCGTGGTAAAGATATGTATCCACTTCTAATGTATCTAGCCCATAAATCGGCACACCTTTTTCACTTGTTTCTGGATAGCCACGGCTAGCTAGTACAACCGTTACACTTGGTTTTGTACTCCATTTTAAATTAAGCTCTGCAAGTGTACCATTCATACATGCTTCAAATACTTCTACTAAGTCTGTTTCCAAACGAGAAAGAATGCTTTGTGTTTCTGGATCACCAAAACGCACGTTGAATTCTAATACTTTTGCTTTACCCTCTTCAATCATAAGACCAATAAATAAAATCCCATGATAGTCAAGTCCTTCTGTTTTAAATCCTTCTATAATTGGATTTAAGATTTCCGTTTCAATTTGTGCTTTTACTTGTGGTGTAATAATTGGGTTTGGTGAGAAACCGCCCATTCCTCCTGTATTGAGGCCACCATCGTTATCTAAAGCACGTTTATAATCTCTTGCTGTTTCAAGTGGAACAATGGTCTTGCCATCCACTAAGCAAAGAAGTGACGCTTCAATCCCTGTTAAAAACTCTTCAATAACAATTTTTTCTCCTGCCTCTTGGAACTTACCACTAAAGATTTCATGAATCGCATCTTTAGCGTCCCCGTAAGTTTCACAAATAAGTACACCTTTTCCTGCTGCAAGCCCATCTGCTTTAATAACAACAGGTAAACTAAAGCTCTGTACAGCCTCACATGCTGCCATTTCTTCTTCTTTTGTAAAAGTTAAATACTTGGCTGTTGGGACATTGTACTTGGTTAAGAAAATCTTAGTAAAGTCTTTACTACCTTCAAATGTAGCACAGGCTTCGTTTGGTCCAAACATTTTTAAACCTTCTTTTTGGAAGGCATCTACTACACCTAAGACAAGTGGCTCTTCTGGACCTACAACTGTTAAGTCAATGGCATTGTCTTTTGCGAAGCTTACAAGCTTATTGATTTCGTTTACACCGATTTCTACATTTGTATATTTAACAGCTGTTCCACCATTACCTGGTGCTACATAAAGTTTTGCTTCTGGTCTAAAGCGTTTGATTGTATCGCAAATAGCAGATTCACGTCCACCATTTCCTATAACAAGAATATTCATGTTATGCCTCCTCAAGCTTTTTGATTGCTTCTACAAGTATTTTATGTTCTACCTCATGAAGTACACGTTGTTGAAGTAACTGCGGCGTATCTGTTTCATATACAGGTACAGTCTTTTGTAAAATGGCTTTACCAGTATCTACACCTTCATCTACAAAATGAACGGTTGCACCACTTTCACTTTCACCAGCTGCAAGTACTGCTTCATGTACTCGAATGCCATAGTAGCCTTTGCCACCAAACTTAGGTAAAAGAGAGGGGTGAATATTGATAATTCTTCCTCTATAAGCCTTTATAAGATTGGCATCAACAATCTTTAAGTAACCTGCAAGTACAACTAAGTCTACCTGATCTTCTTGTAATCTTGCTAAGAGTTTTTCGTCATATCCTTCTTCTTTTGGATTAATAAAATAGGCTGGAATATGATGTGTTTTTGCACGCTCTAACCCAAAAGCATCCTCTTTATTAGAAATCACACTTACAATTTGACTTGTAAGTGTGTGGTTTTCTACGGCATCTATTATGCTTTGAAGGTTAGAACCTGAACCTGAAACCAATACAGCGATTCTTAGTTCTCGCATAAAATAACTCCTTCATTGCCTTCTACAATTTCACCAATAACGTAAGCTTCTTCACCTGCTTCTTTAAGAGCCGCTACTACTTGTTCTTTTTCTTCCTGACTTACAACCATCATCATCCCAATACCCATGTTGAATGTGTTGTAAAGTTCATTTACTTCTAAGCCACTTAATTCACGAAGCACACTATATACTTTAGGCTCAACGATTGTATTAATGTTAAGTTTAGCACTTACACCTTCTGGTAACATACGTGGTACGTTTTCAATAAATCCACCACCTGTAATATGAGCAATTCCTTTAATATCTCCAGCTTCTTTTGCTGCCATCGCTGCTTTTACATAAAGTTTAGTTGGTTTAAGGAAAGCTTCACCATAAGTTTCACCTAATGTTTCACAATAAGCATCAAGATCTAACCCATAAGTATCAATGATTTTACGCACAAGTGAGTAACCATTGCTATGCACCCCTGATGATGGAAGACCAATAATTGCATCTCCTGCCTTAATTCTTGTACCATCAATCATTTTTGCACGATCTACAATCCCTACTGCAAATCCAGCTACATCGTATTCACCATCTTTGTAGAAACCAGGCATTTCTGCTGTTTCTCCACCTACAAGTGCACACATACTTTCTTTACAGCCTGTAGCGATACCTTTAACGATATCTGCAATTTGCTCTGGAGTGATAAGACCTGTTGCAATATAGTCTAAGAAGAATAAAGGAATGGCACCTACACAAAGGATATCATTAACGCACATAGCTACACAGTCAATCCCAATGGTGTCATGTCTATTCATATCAAAAGCAAGTTTAAGTTTTGTACCTACACCGTCTGTACCTGATACAAGAACTGGTTCTTCCATGCCCATGTATTTACCAATTGAATAAGAACCACCAAAACTACCAATGTCTGTTAATACCCCATCTGTAAAAGTAGACTTAACATGTTCCTTCATTTGTTTAACAGCTTCGTAACCACGGTGTACATCAACACCTGCATCTTTATATGTAATTTTAGTTGACATCTTATTTCCTCCTATTTTTCTTCACTAATCTCATGTAATGGAACTTCCATTGGGTAGTTTCCGTTAAAACAAGCACGGCAGAAATCACTACTTCCACCACAAGCCTCTTTAAGTCCATCTAATGAAAGGTAAGTTAATGAATCTGCACCAATGTAATCGCGAATTTCTTCAACAGACATCATTGCGCCTACTAGCTTTTCACGATCTGGTGTATCTATACCAAAGTAGCAACCGTATTTAACTGGAGGTGATGTAATACATACATGTACTTCACTTGCTCCTGCCTTACGTACTTGTTCTACAATACGCTTACATGTTGTACCACGAACAATTGAGTCATCTGTCATCACAACGCGCTTGCCTTCAATGTTATGTTTAAGTGGATTAAGTTTAATTCTTACTGCATTTTCACGCATCGCTTGCGTTGGTTGGATAAATGTTCTACCGATGTAGCGGTTTTTTGTAAGTCCTTCACGGTAAGGAAGACCTGATGCTTTTGAGTAACCAATAGCTGATGGAATACCTGAATCTGGAACAGCAATAACAACGTCTGCTTCTATACCCGCTTCACGGAACAAGATTTCTCCTGCTTTTTCTCTAAATTGGTAAACACTATTCCCATCAATAATGCTATCTGGACGTGCTAAGTAGATGAGCTCAAATACACAAAGTTTCTTTTGGCACCAGCCTGATGGTTTAATACTTGTTAAGCCATCTTGATTGATTATAACGATTTCACCTGGCATCACGTCTCTAACGAATTCTGCATCCACTACATCTAGTGCACAGCTTTCAGAAGCCAGCACATAACCATCTTTAAGCTTACCAATGCAAAGTGGACGAAGTCCATGTGGATCACGAATCCCTATCATTTGGTCTTGAGTAGTAATAACAATAGCATAAGCCCCTTTTATAAGTTGCATGGTATTGCGAATAGCTGCTTCAATACCTCTATTATAATGTCTTGCAATAAGATTTAAGATAGCTTCTGAGTCTGTTGTACTTTGGAAGATAACCCCTTCATCTTCTAACATTTCCCTTACACCATCACTATTGGTTAAATTACCATTATGAGCAAGTGCAATAGAACCATGTTTGTATTTGGCTACAAGTGGCTGACAGTTACTAATGTCTTTATCACCTGTTGTAGAATAACGTACATGCCCAATTGCAATATTTCCAACAAGGTTTTGAAGATTTCTTTCTTCAAATACATCACTTACAAGGCCCATGCCTTTTGCACTTTCTAATCTACCTTCATTGTTTACTGTAATCCCAGCACTTTCTTGCCCCCTGTGTTGGAGGGCAAAAAGACCATAGTATACATAGTTTGCTGCTTCTTGTTCATTATTTAAATAGACGCCCATTACGCCACATTCTTCATGTAATGTATCCCCGTCAAAGTAGTTCATAACTCACCTCTTTATATAACTTCTTATTCTGTCACACGTTTAAGCATTTCTTGATAAACTTCTTCTACACCACCAAGGTCACGTCTGAAGCGATCTTTATCAAGTTTTTTGTTTGTTTCTTTATCCCAGAATCTACATGTATCTGGTGAAATTTCGTCAGCTAAGATGATACGTCCATCTACACGACCAAGCTCAATTTTAAAGTCAATTAACTTTACACCAATTTTATCAAAATGTGCACGAAGGAGTTCGTTGATTTTGAATGTCATAGCTGTCATTGTTTCAAGTTCTTCTTTTGTTGCAATTCCTAATGCTAAGATGTGGTGGTCATTGATCATTGGATCACCAAGTGCATCATCTTTAAGACAGAATTCGATTGTTGGGTTTTTAAGTTCTGTACCTTCTTCAACACCAAAACGTTTTGAGAATGAGCCAGCTGCTGTGTTACGAATGATCACTTCAAGTGGTACGATTTCTACAGCTTTAACAACTGTTTCACGATCATTAAGTTCTTCTACTAAATGTGTTTCAATTCCGTTTTCTGCAAGCATTCGGCACATAATGTTGCTCATGCGGTTGTTTACAACACCTTTGCCTAAAATTGTACCTTTTTTCTCACCATTGAATGCTGTTGCATCATCTTTGTAAGATACGATGTAATGTTTTGGATCTGCTGTTGTATAAACTCTCTTTGCTTTACCTTCATATAATAAATTTAATTTTTCCATTTTTAATGACCCCCTACATATATTGATTACGAATTTTTTCATCTTTTTGTCTTACTGCTTCTGCCATATCCTCTTTGTAAGCTTTTAATTTTTCTTTAATGACTGGATCACTTACGCCTAAAATTTGAAGTGCAAGTAACCCTGCATTTAAAGCACCATCAATGCCTACTGTTGCAACAGGAATACCTGGTGGCATTTGAACCATTGAAAGTAATGAATCAAGGCCATCTAGTGTACTTGATTTAATAGGTAATGCAACAACTGGTAACGTTGTGTAAGCAGCAAGCACACCACCTAAGTGTGCCGCTTTACCTGCTGCTGCTACAATAACACCAATCCCATTTGCTTCAGCATTTCTAGCAAATTCTTCAGCTTCCGCTGGTGTACGATGAGCAGAAATAATACGTACTTCTACTGGTACTCCAAAACTTTTAACAACTTCAACGCCCTTTTCTACAACTGGAAGATCTGAATCACTTCCCATAACGAATGCTATTTTCATACAAAGCCTCTCTTCTATTTAAAGTACTCTACGCCTGATTTGAATAATTGCTGATCTTTATTTCCTGGAATATTAATGTGTACACATTCACCTACACGTTCGCTATGTCCCATCTTACCGATGATACGACCATCTTTTGATACAATACCTTCAATGTTATATAAGCTACCATTTACATTAACTGAACCAGCTTTTGATGGGAAACCACTTGCATCTACGTATTGGCTAAAGATTTGACCATTTTTAACAAGTTCATCAAGTACTACTTGTGGTGCTACAAAACGTCCTTCTCCGTGTGAAAGTGGAATTTCATATTGCTCGCCTACATTCACATGACTAAGCCATGGAGACTGTACACTTGTAATCTTTGTTTTTGCCATAAGTGAAATATGTTTACCGATTGTGTTATAAGTTAATGTTGGTTTGTTTTCATCCATTTCACAGATTTCTCCGTATGGAAGTAATCCGAGTTTTACAAGAACTTGGAATCCATTACAAATACCAAGTGCAAGACCATCTTGTTCATAAAGATGCTTCATAACAGCTTCTTGTAAGCGTTCATTTCTAAAGGCTGCTGCAATGAATTTTGCACTACCATCTGGCTCATCTCCTGCAGAGAATCCACCTGGGAATGCTAAAATTTGTGCCTTATCAATAGCATTTACCATACGATTTAATGAATCTTCAATAGCTTCTGGTGTTCTATTTAAGAAGAGTACTTGTTCAACCTCAGCCCCTGCTGCCATGAAAGCTCGTTTGGTGTCATCTTCACAGTTTGTTCCTGGGAATACTGGAATAACAACTTTAGGTACTGCAATCTTATTTTTAGCTGTATAAATTCTTGGTGCTTCGCCATAAGTTGCATCTTTTCCATCTACTTCATTTTCTACTTCTGTTTTGAAAACATCTGCAAGTGGTGCTTCTAAGGTTGCTTTAACTTCATTAAGTGCTACTGTCACATCATCTATTGTTAAATTTGATTCTTTTATTGTTTCACCTATTACTACAAAGTTTTCAGGTAATGTTGCTGCTACTTCAGGTGTTACTTCTATTACTAAATCCCCATAAGCTGCTTCAAAAGCACCTACTTGTAAGCTTTCTAAACTTACTTTAGCACCTAAATCATTACCAATTGCCATTTGGCTAAGTGCTGCTACAAGACCACCTTTGCCAATGGCATAGCTACTTGCAATCTGTTTTGCTGTAGCAAGGCTATGAACACTGTCATATACCTCTTTCATCACATCAAAGTTTGGCACTTTATCTTCCCCTACTGGTATATGGATATAAACCACTTTGTTGCCAGCTGCTTTAAAGCTACCGCTTACACAGTTTCTTGCATCCCCAATATTACATGTGAATGAGATGAGTGTTGGTGGTACGTTTAAGTTTTCAAATGTACCTGACATACTGTCTTTTCCACCAATTGCGGCTACACCCAGTGCACGTTGTGCTACAAGTGTTCCAAGAAGGGCTGCTACTGGTTTACCCCATTTTGTTTTATCTTCTCCTAATCTTTCAAAGTATTCTTGGAAAGAAAGGTATGTATCTTTATAATTGGCACCAAGTGCTACAAGTTTTGCTATACTTTCAACGACTGCATATAAGCTTCCATGGAATGGAGATTGTTCTGCAAGATATGGATCAAATCCATGTGTCATATAAGTTGCTGCTGTTGTTTCCCCAGAAATTACAGGAATCTTAGCAACCATCCCTACTTCTTTTGTAAGTTGATTTTTACCACCATAAGGCATAAGTACGCTTCTTGCTCCAATTGTAGAGTCGAATTGTAAGCCTAAACCTTTTTGACTTGCTACATTAAGGTCAGAAAGGGTATTCATTACATTTTCTTTTGTAAGACTTCTTTTATCTTCACACCAGTTTGGTGCTGTAACATGTGCTTCTCTTTGCTGTGTAACACCTGCGCTATCTAAGAATACACGGTTAATATTAACGATTTCTTTACCTCTCCATTTCATAATGAGGCGTTTTTCTTCGGTTACTGTTCCTACTTGAACAGCATTTAAGTTTTCTGCTTCACAAAGGGCAATTACTTTTTCTACGTCACAAGCTTCTATTGCAATCGCCATACGTTCTTGTGATTCTGAAATAGCAAGTTCTGTTCCATCAAGCCCCATGTATTTAACAGGCACTTGATCAAGATCTATAATAAGACCTTCTGCAATCTCACCAATAGCTACACATACACCACCTGCACCAAAGTCATTACAACGTTTGATTGTTTTTGAGAACTCTGGATTTCTAAAGATTCTTTGAAGTTTACGTTCTTCAACTGGATTACCTTTTTGAACTTCACTTCCACATTGCATGAGAGAATCTTCTGTATGTTCTTTAGATGAACCTGTTGCACCACCACAACCATCACGGCCTGTTGCACCACCTAAAAGAATAATTACATCACCTGCTACTGGCTCTTCACGTCTTACTGCATCTGACTTCACTGCACCTACTACTGCACCAACTTCAAGACGCTTTGCCACATATCCTGGATGGTAGTACTCTTTAACTTCACCTGTTGCAAGCCCAATTTGGTTACCATATGAGCTATAACCATTTGTTGCTGTTTGAGAAATTTTTCTTTGAGGAAGTTTACCTGGAATGGTTTCATCCATAGGTGCTGTAACATCACCAGCGCCTGTTACACGCATTGCTTGATAAACATAACTACGTCCTGAAAGCGGATCACGAATGGCACCACCAAGACAAGTTGCAGCGCCTCCAAAAGGTTCAATTTCTGTTGGATGGTTATGTGTTTCATTTTTGAAAAGAACTAAGTAATCTTCCATGTTACCATCTACTTCAATAGCCTTTTCTAGAGTACATGCATTAATTTCATCTGACTCTACCATCTCTTTAAGGCCACCTTCTGCTTTAAGGTCCTTAACGATAATTGTTGCCATATCCATTAAACTTACTTTTTTAGATTTTTGAGTATAAAGCTTATCTCTCATATTTTGATAAAGAGTATAGGCTTCTTGAACGGGTTTGCTAAGTGCGCCCTCTTCAATTGTAATATCTGTAAGCTCTGTCATAAATGTTGTATGTCTACAGTGATCTGACCAATATGTATCAACTACTTTTAATTCTGTAAAACTTGGATTGCGTTTTTCTGATTGGAAATAAGATTGGAAATAAGCAAGATCTTCTAAGCTCATTGCAAGACCATTTGCTTTTCTAAAAGTTTCAAGTTCTTCTTTGGTGTAGTTATTAAATCCTTCAAGAACTTTAACATCTTCTGGAATAGGATAAGTTGCATCTAATAAGTGTGTAGCATCTAACGCAACTTCTTCACTTTCGATTGGATTAATGAGATGATTTTTAATACGCTCTTTATCTTTTTCTTCTAATTGTCCTTCAATCATATAAACCTTTGAAGCTTTAACAACTGGTATTGCATGTGAATCAATTGTTTTGATACATTGTACACATGAATCAGCTCTTTGATCATATTGACCTCTTAAAAAGCTTGTCATAAAGATAAAACCTTGAGCTTGTGGTAGTACTTCTTCGTATACCCTATCACATTGAGGCTCGCTAAAAACAGTTTTAAGTGCTTTTTTATAAACTTCTTGACTCATACCGCTTGCATCATAACGATTTAAAACACGAACATTTTCTATATTTTTAAGACCTAAGAAGTTTACAAGTTCTCCTTGAACACGTTTAGCTTCTACATCAAAACCAGGTCGTTTTTCTACGTAAACAATAAAGTTTTCCATAAGGTTCCCCCTCATTTAAAGTCTGTATTTTTTATTATAGTCTATATTTGTTAAGTTAAGGTTATCATACAGCCATAGACTTCGTCAATAACTTTTTCGAACAATTTTTATTTTTATTTTTTTATAGTTCGATATTTTTGCTTTTTATATTCTAATCCACAAAAATCTCCTAATTTATAGTAGATTAACCCCCCAAAACCCGAACATTATATTGTACTTTCTATAATCCTCATTATTTTCATTCGAACTTTATTACATATAAAAAAGGAGTTGCACTAATGTTTTAGCGCAACTCCTTTTCAAGTTGTATTGAGTAATCCCCTCATTTTTTTCAAAATACGTTTTTCAATACGCGAAACTTGAACTTGAGAAATATTTAAAAGTTCTGCAATTTCTGTTTGCGTACGATCTTCGTAATATCGATAGACAATGATTTCTTTTTCTAGAGGTTCTAACTCTTCAATTACTTGATTGACTACAATATGGTCTATCATATTATTTTGTTCTTGCGGTGCTTGGTCAATCTTATCTTCAAGTGTAATAGGTTTGCCATCACCTTGATGAATAACGGCACTTAACGATTCAATTTCAAGGTTTGCTTCTAAAGCGACTAATATATCATCTACTGGTATATCTAGTGCTGCTGCAATCTCATTCATTGTAGGTTCACGATCAAGTGATCTACAAAGTTCATCTTTCGTAAGTCTTGCCTTATAAGCAATTTCTTTAAGAGATCTACTTACTTTGATCATACCATCATCTCTTAAAAATCGCTTAATTTCCCCTACAATCATAGGCACTGCATATGTGGAGAACTTAACATTGTAATTTAAGTCAAATTTTTCTATACTCTTTAGAAGTCCGATACTTCCAATCTGAAATAAATCTTCTAGTTCATAACCTCGTCCAGCAAATCTTTTAACTAAGCTCCAAACAAGTCCAATATTTTCTTCAACTAAAACTTCTCTAGCTGCTTCATCACCTTGCTGAGCCTTCATAATGAGTTTGATTGTATGATCCATATACTCCCACCTTTCTACCAAATGTGTGGGCCATCAATAGAAAGTCTTTGTCATAGTAACACATGTGCCTTTTCCCTCTTCAGAATCTACTTGAACTTGATCCATCATAGACTGCATCACAGTAAAACCAAGTCCTGCTCTCTCGTCATCTTCTGAAGTGGTATAAAGTGCTTTCATCGCTTCATCAACATCTTTAATGCCTTTCCCCTTGTCGATAACTTGAATCGTGACCATACGACCTTCGTAGGTACATTTAATCCAAATGAGTTGATTAGGGTCTGCATTATAACCATGAATAATACTATTTGTTACAGCTTCTGAAACAGCCATCTTTACATCATAGAGCTCGTCCACAGTTGGGTCAAGTTGTGATAAGAAAGCTGATACTGCAACACGTGCAAATGCTTCATTTAATGAATTGCTTGCAAACTCAACCTTCATTTCATTGGAATTTTGCATTTTCTTTCCCCCTATTACACTTTATGCCAAACATTTAAAAGCTTGTTCTCTGCTTTCATAAAGCCTCGTTAACTTATAAATTCCGGATATACTTAGTATTCGGTCAACCTTTGATGAAACATTATAAAGTCCTACATATCCCCCACATATGGATACTGTTCTATAACGCCCCATAAGTAACCCAATTCCTGAACTATCCATAAAAACTACTCTTTCAAAATCGAACAAAATATTTCTTGCACGTCTTTTATGATATTCTCTATCTACAGACTCTCGTATTTCTACAGAAGTATGATGGTCGATTTCCCCCGCTAAAGTAACAATTAATGTTGTATCTTGCATACAAAACTCTATATTCACAAGGCACCTCTTTTCTATATCCTGTACTCCTATAGAATAGTATATTTTACAAATATTGTCAATGAATTTCTAATTTTTTACATTTGTTACGTTCCTTGTGAATTATCTTGCTTACTTTAGCTTTTCTGCACGATCTTTTGCTTTATAATAGGCATTTGTATCCTTATAATCTTCTAAAATAATATTATAAAACTGTAATGCTTTGGTTTTATTATTATTTTTTTCTTCAATTTGCCCCATATTATAAAGGGCTTGTGCTGCGGTTCTTGTCCCTGGTGCAAAGATAAGTACCTTCTCGAAGTTCAACATAGCCTCTACATTGTTACCTTGTTTGAACAAATTGTTACCTAAATCATACAATCTATCACCAGCCTTTGGATATACCGTTTCTTTCAAAGACTGATACACCTTTTGATTTTCTTCTGACAAATCTTGAACAGCAATATTATTAAGTATTTCAGCTGACTCTATCCATTTACTTTCTTCTTTATAAGCCTTTGCTTTTGCAAGTTTATTTTCTTGACTCACCTTATTATGCTGCTGCTTCAACAGCTCATTTTCTTCTGCTAACTTTTGATTATTACTTTCTAAAGCAAGTGCCTTTTGTGTTGCTTCTTCTACAAAGGTATCAAATTCTACTTTTAAGCTGGTATTTTCTGAGGTCATATCATAAACCTTTTTTTCTAATGAAGCGGTTTTACTTGGTACAATAAGCCCTATGCCTATTCCAAACATACATACTGCTCCAAATACAAAGTACATAGCATATCGTGAAAACAGCCCACCTCTATTAATAAACTTTTGTGGCACCACATCTGTTGAAATATCTATATCATTAATATGAGGTGCTGAAATAGTTTTTCTGCTTTCTTCATCTTCTATAACTACATTTTTACTTTCTATTTCTCTTAAATAACCTAATGCTTTTTTGTTACTTCTATCTTTTTTAAGAACATATAGTACTTGTGCTAACGCCTTATTCTCTTGCTTTTGTAACAAATAACAAAAAGCAAGTAAATTACGTGCTTCTAGAAAACTTGGATTCAGATTAATTGCTTTTTTCAATCTTATAACAGCTACATCATCATCCTTTTTATGTACATAATGCAATGCTCTATTATAAAGCATTAAACTATCTTTATAAGCTTCTAATTGTTTAGGTTCTTTTTGTAGCTTCTCCATATATTCTACTGCGATATTATCTTCTTTACATAAGGCATCACTTAGAATCCACAACTTTAATGCGGATGCCACTTCTCCCATTTCTAGATAAATGAGTCCTAATAAATTTTTTGCTTGGATATTATATTTATTAAAATATATGGCTTTTTTTAGATATTCTACTGCCTCTGATAAATAACGCCCCTCGGCACATTCATAGGCTTTTATATAATAAAGCTCACTTTTTTCATAGATTTTTTCTACCCATCTTATATTTTCTCCACAGGTCTCACATATAATAGCGCTATTTACCGAATGATTACAATACGGACATTTTACTTGCATACTTTAATTCCCCTGTTCACTTACTTGTTTCGTCATCTTAATTAAATCAATAATATCCTTAATCTCCTCATTTCCAATGTTCTGCTCTATATTTGCTACCTCTAAAATAGGCTTAAATTTTTCCAGTTCCTTTTCAAATTGAATCATGCTATACCCCTCTTCTCACTATATGATAATTTTCTCCTATTTTCATAGTACAACTAACTTTTATCTTAATCAACAATTATCTTAATGTGATTATAATTTTTAGTAAACTTGACTTTTCTTCTCAATATGACTAACCTATAAATAAGGAATTACGGTTTACTAAAGGAGGTTTATCCAACATGAAAGAAATTGAAACCTGTACTTGCTCTATTATACATGATGACATCGTTCAAAAAGTTATACCTTCCATCTTAAATGATGATAAAGCCTCTGATTTAGCAAGCTTTTTTAAAGTTTTTTCAGATCCTACACGCATTAAGATTTTAAGTGCACTTTTTATCTCTGAAATGTGCGTATGTGATTTAGCTGCCTCACTGAATATGACCCACTCAGCTATTTCACATCAATTACGTACCTTTAAAGCTGCTAAGTTAGTTAAATCACGTAAAGAAGGCAAAGTTGTCTATTACGCATTAGCAGATACTCATATTCAACAAATCTTCCACCAAGGCTATGAACATATATGTGAAGACTAAAATAAAAGCTTGCTTAATCCCTATGGTTTAAGCAAGCTTTTTCATTTCTTTTGCAATATATAAAATATATAACTTAGCTGTATCAATTTTGTTAAGATTATAAAGACTTCTGCTTCCTACTGCATCTTCTAATTCATTAAAAATAAATTTTCCCTCTTCATCCACAATAAAATCTATTCCTACATAATCACATTGTAAATGCACCAATATATGATTTACTAACCCTTTTTGCTCTTCCTTTAAAGTATAACTTTCAATTTGTCCTCCTAAGCAATAATTTGCTCTAAAATCAACATTTGAATAACGTCTTATAGCACCTATAATCTGATTGCCAATAACAAAAACTCGAACATCTTCACCTACATGCTTACACATTTCTTGTAAGAGCCATTGTTCTTTAGGATACGTTTCCAACAACTTTTTTAATTCATATTCACCCTCTACTTTAAAAACTTCCTCTCCTCCATGTCCATCTGGACTTTTAAGTACAAAAGGATACACAAACGGTATATTGGAAATGCTCATAAACTTAGGATAAAAAAACATGGTTTTTAAAGCTGGAAGTCCGAGTCCACTTACAAATTGATGGGTGCGTCCTTTATGATTGGCAATATAGGTCACTTCACTTGAGTTAAATACTCTGATTCCCATCTGCTCAAACTGTTTGCCTAAGATACTTTCTCTCGTACGATTGATTACAAATTCTATATTATGCACCTTTTGCATATTGGCATTTATCCATAATCCCTCTTGATTTACACCCATTTGAATATCTTCATAACAAATACACTCTATTTCTAAACCTTCCTGTTTTCCATAATTCATTAACATATTGGCATAATTTGTGTTCTTGAGATAATCTTCTCTTTTATAAATCAATAATCCTTTCATCCTTTGTTACTTCCTTTCCGATATAAGCCATAATTTTTTCTGCTATGTTAATACCTGTTAAGTCTAAAATATTTTTAATGTGTGCATTAGAGTTCACCTCACATAAAACAGGTTCATCTCCTTCTCCAAACATCAAATCTACACCTGCAAAATCTAGACCTAACTTATCGCAAACTTGAACTGCCATATCTTGAAAAGCTTGATTTGGCTCATAGTGATGCATTGTACCTCCATTTGTAATATTGGCTCTAAAGTCACCTTGGTTGCAACGTAGCATACTTGCAACCACTTCTCCGCCTACAACATGAATGCGCACATCACGCCCTATACTTGTACGTACAAAGGATTGATATAAATGTGGTATATCACCTATTTCTCCCCTAATCTCTCTTAACTCTTTTCGGTTATGTACTAAATGAACTTGCATTCCAAAAGATCCATAGCATTCTTTAACAACCATCGGGTAACCTAGTCTCTCTTCTAAATGGACCATATAACTATCTTTTTTAGTTTCATCGTACATCCCACGAAAAACTAGTGGCGCCAATATGGTTTGTGGACATTTAATGCCACTATAAGCTAAATTTTCTATTGTCATCCCTTTATGATCACATATTTCAATAGCTCTTGCTGAATTAAATACTCTTAATCCAAGTCTTTCTAGTTGCCTTGCAAGCATTACATCTTTATCTAAAAACAGGACAAATTGTTTATCCTTTATTTCCTCATTGATAAAAGGTGTATGGTCTCCTTCAAAACCATAACAAAGCTGGTCAGTATACCATACCTCTAACTCTATTCCCTGTGTTTTTGCAGCCTCTTCATAAAGCTCAGTTATCTCTTCAAATTTTGCGGTACGCATATATCCATTTACTACAATTGCACCCTTTATCATGTCAAATCACTCCTTCACAGTGCCTATTGTACACAAAAAGAGGCTGTTCTTGCAACAGCCTCTTCTTCTATTTCTTTTCTTCAACTTCTTGAATTTCTTTGTCTACCTCATCTTCTTCTATGAAGTCTACCAACGGAATATTGAGTTCCACGTACTCTGGATCTTGAATAAATATATCTTCTTCTAGTTCTTCGTTATCTTCATTGTCTTCAACATTATCTTCTTCATCTTGTTCTTCATAATCCTCTTCATACATAAATTCGTCCTCATCATCAGGTAGTATAGGTGGGAACGTATGTGATTGCTGTTCTGAAAGAATAAAAATAATAATAATGCAAATTGCCAGCAAAACAATAAGAACTATAGGACTCATAACAGCCCCCCTCGAAGATGCTTACTTATTATCAAGATATGATAATTTCATTCTAAACATACCTATTGACAAGCCCATAATTTAAACAAGGCGATTACGCATCTCTCCCCTTGTAAATGCTTCTATATTCCCCACTACTTCACGCACCAATGTTTGCCTAGCCTCTACACTTGCCCATGCAATATGAGGTGTTACAAACCATTTAGATTCATCAACTTCATATAAAGGATGTGTTGCATGAATAGGTTCCTCAGCTAATACGTCAAGGGCCACACCACGAATCCTATCCTCTTTTAAGGCTTTTGCTAAATCTACTTCATCAATAATCTTACCGCGCCCTACATTAATCAAAATAGATGATGCTTTCATCTTACATAACGCTTCATACCCTATTAGATTTTCTGTCTTATTATTTAAAGGTGCATGAATAGAAATAACATCACTGCTAGTCAGTAAAGTCTCTAAATCTACACATTCATAACCTGTATTTTGATTATGTCCTGATGTTGAATAATAGATTACTTTTGTACCAAATGCTTCTGCAAGGCGAGCCACCTCTTTTCCAATAGCCCCCATGCCAATAATTCCCCACGTTTTATCTGTAAGCTCATAAAATGGCTTAGCGATATACGCAAATGTATCACTCTGCGTATACGCTTTCGACTTTACATAGGAATCATAAAAACTTAATTGTTCCAATAAGTGGAATAACATGGCGAAAGTATGTTGAGCTACACTCTTACTTGAATAACCTGCAACATTAGCTACTCCAATTTCTCTTTTCTTGGCATATTCTAAATCAATATTATTAAACCCTGTAGCAAATAATGCAATAAGTTTAAGGTTCTTTGCACCTTCTAAATTAGATTGATTTAAAACCACTTTATTTACAATAACTACATCTACATCTTCTATACGATCATAGACCTCTTCTGGTGCTGTAAGGTCATAAATAGCCACTTCTCCTAACGCTTCAATTGGACTTAAATCAATATCAGCCCCTAACGTCTTAGCATCTAAAATAGCAATTTTCATTTTGTATCCTCCCTTTATTTTCATATCATTATTAAACACTGTTGGATGGTCTAAAGAATAAATATTGGGTTAGGTGTGAGGGCATGTAGGCAAGCTTATTGTATTCCAACTTCTAGCCCTCGCCTTTTAAGACAGGCTAAGTTCATTCTATCAAACTAACGGTCAAAACTCAGAAAAGAAGTTCACTTTTCTTCAAACATTTCCCTAAAACCAGTTTGATTCCATTCACTAAGCCTCTCTAAAAAGTCTGCGGTGAAAGTTTCCATACAATAACTCACCTTACAGCCCATCATATCATAGCCCTTCAGGTAGAGAGATAGCAAAAGACATTGAAATCTGCAAGTTTTTGCCTTCCAAAGAAGAGACGTTTGCTCTTCTTTCCTCTCAACGGCGTGTCACTGGAAGTGAAAACTTAACTTTCTGAGTAGAAAAGGGCAGTGATGCGTGGGTGACCTCCATGTAGCTTTTTTCGAGGATGGGCTTAGAAGGTGTTAGCGATTATAAAGAAAGGATTTTGTGCGAGTGTTTGAGCGCTAGCGAGTTTTCGCACATTCTGACTGAATAAGAGCTTACACCTTCTTAGTCCATTTGAGCAAAAGCGAAAAGGAGAACACACACGTAGTGCCGGCCGGACTACCTCACATAGTAAAAGTTTTCACTCCATAAAATATTTATTTATTGCCTTAAGCATATCATATTTCCCCTTAAATATCTTTAATACAATTAGCCCAATCAATAATTAAAGGGGCTGTTACCTACAACAGCCCCTTACGTTCTATTTATTTGATGCTTAGCATCTTCAAAATCTATTTATGTTGAGAAATCACTTCTATTTCTGATAATACCCAGTCAAAGTCTCCTTTAGTAACAATACTATCACAGTATTCACAACGTCCTGCTTGATTAATGGATAAATTAGCACCACAATTTGGGCAAGCTGTTGCTTCTACATGGGCATCATTTGTAGGTACACCTTGTTTTCTTACAAGCTTCCATATGTACTGCATATGAACGGGGTGGAAACGATCTCCTTTTACAAGTTGACCTTTCTCATCTTCTACGACATAATCTACAAAACGTGCTTTAATAGCTACATCTAGATATTCAAAGTCTCCTCTTGTATAGTACTTTAAAATATCGGTATTTAAAATTGCAATATCCTCGATACGATTGGTACGTTTATTAGCTATATATTGATCAAGTTGCATTTTATGAGTAGCAAAAAGTGCATCTGTTTCAAATGGTCTTGCTTCTTCCCATTTTTTATTCATCCATGCTAACTGTAAACGCATAAACATATTGTTCACTTTGCTCACTAGCATCTGTTCTGAGAAGTTTGGATCTGCCTCAAATAAATGGTTAAGACTACCTTTTTGTGCTTGTGGCATGGCATCATAACTTCTATAATCCGGACGTGGTGCTTGTTGATACTGTCCACCTCTTGTACCACGATTAGAACGTACAACAAAGAATATTACAATGACTATAGGAATGAGTAACCATGGTTCACGTGCGATCCATCTAAACAATAGCATCATCGTATAAGGATCTACACTATAACTATAAGAACTACTTCCACCACTGCTACTTCCACCGCCACCTGAACTATAATCTACATTATTTCCTACATCTGCCAAAATAGGTTGCGTAACTAATAATACACATCCTATAAGCATACCTATTTTCATGACATTCCTCAATGTTTGTTCATGCCTGAGGATCCATTCCTTCATGCTAAGTCCCCCAATAATTTATAATTTTGTACCACACTCATTACAGAATTTAGCTCCATCCTCAGCTAATGTCCCACATTCAGGGCAGAATCTTTTCTTTGGAGTAGCTACTTCTACTTTTGTGCCACATTCTGTACAAAACTTAGCCTGCTCACCAAGTATCTGACCGCAGTTAGTACAACGTCTACCCCCATCTATATTTTGTGGTTGTGTTGGCTGTTGTTGGCTAGTAGGTGCTGTTGCCCCACTTGATGCTTGTTGATTAAGGGTATTCATATTTTGCATGTTTTGGTTAAAAGCTTGCCCCATTTGCATACCCATAGTCAGCCCCATACCACTTTGCATCATACCATTAAGGCCTTTATTCTCTGTAGACTTCTCCATAATATCCATTTGTCTAATAGATTGAATGCGTGCAAGACGATCTGTATCTACACTTCCACGAATATTCATATCTGTAAGTTCTTGAAGTGACTTTTGAAGTTCTTCTGGGAGTGAAATATTATTAACTGTAAATGTATTAAGTTGTAGACCAAACATTTTAAACGCTTCACCTACATCTTGAATCATTTGTTTGCTAATTTCATTATATTGAGAAGCAATCTGTGCTACTGTAACATTTAGACTGCCAATTGCATCGCTAAAATGATTAATAATATAATCTTTTAACTGGGCATTAATAGACTCTTTTGTATACTTGTTATTTGTACTTGAAACCATTTCAATAAATTGCTTAGGATCACAAATACTAAAAGTATAAGTACCAAATGCACGTACTTGCACTTGACCAAACTGAGGATCTGGAATCCAAATTGGTCCTGGTGTTCCCCACTTATTATTCATCATTTCTTTTGTACTTACAAAGAATATATCTGACTTAAATGGAGATTTGAAGCCGTAAGCCCATCCTTTTAAGTCTCCTAAAAACGGTAAGTTATCTGTTTCTAACTTGTATGTTCCTGGCCCAAATATATCTGCTATTTGTCCTTTATCTACAAATACAGCCATTTGCCCTGGTCTAACGATAAGCTGTGCACCATATTGAATTTCTTGGTCTTCCATTGGGTACATATAAACTAATGTATCATGGCTATTGTCAAGCCACTGAATAATGTCCAAAAGTTGTTTTTTAAAAAAGCCCATCTTTTTCACTCCCTCGCTTCATAATAATTCTATCCTACCATAAGCAGATTAATTTTTCTATGTTCTATTTTTTATCTAATAAACAAAGTTCAGATAGAGTAAAACTCCACCTGAACTCAATATTTTATTTACATACACCTTTTATTAAATTGCCCAATTACCATCTTTAAGAATAGTTAATGCTTCACCATCTTCTGTTACACCTTCTATCGTTAGGTTTTTACCCCCTACCATAAAGTCTACATGTGTTAATGATGTGTTGGCACCTGCTGCTTCTAATTCCTCTTTTGTCATTTTAGTGCCTCCTTCAATCGTATCTGGATAAGCACTTCCAATAGCAAAGTGACAAGATGCATTTTCATCAAATAAGGTATTGAAGAAAATAGTATTTGTATTAGAAACTGGTGAATTATCTGGTACAATCGCTACTTCTCCTAAATAATGAGAACCTTCATCTGTTTCCACTAGCCCTTTAAGTGTTTCATAACCTTCTTCAGCACTGAAATCAACAATACGTCCTTTGTCAAAATGAAGTACAAAGCGATCAATTAAATTTCCACCATAACTTAAAGGTTTTGTAGAAGATAGTTTACCATCTACACCATATTTAGAAGGCATTGTAAAGATTTCTTCTGTTGGCATATTGGCAACATAGTAAGTACCTGCTTTATTATAACTTCCACCACCTTGCCATATATGACCTTTTGGTAATTCTACATAAAGATCTGTACCAGGTGCAATATAGTGAAGCTTAGTAAATTTCTTAGCTGTTAAGAAATCTGTTTTTTCTTTAAGATTTTCTGTATGTGCTTTCCAGCTTGCTACTGGATCTTCCTCATAAATACGTGTAGCAATAAAGATTTTGTCCCATAATTTATCTACTGCATCCTTATCATCTGTTGCCTCTGGGAATACTTTATGTGCCCATTCTACCGTTGGAATAGATGCAACACACCATGCTACATCACCATTTTGTGTATATCTTCTAAAAGCTTCAAGTGCCATCCCCGCTGTTTTTTGCATGGTTGCAATACGCTTTGGATCTACATCTTTAAGCAAATCTGGATTAGAAGCAGAAATACTAATAAATGCGCAATTCTTCTCAGCTAACTTCTTCTTTCCTTCTGCTACCCATTCTGGATACTCTAAGAAAGCTTCATCTGGTGCATGCATATACTGAACTTTATTCAGTTCTTCATCTACATAATCTACATATACTTTTTTTGCGCCTACTTCATAAGCACATTTTGTAAGTGCTCTTGCAAAATAAGCTGTTTGGATTGGAGCGGTAATCATTAAGTATTGGTCTTTTTGGATATTTACACCTACCTCAACGATTAGTCTTGCGTATTGTTCAATATTATTTTCTTTTGTTCTCATATAAAACTTCCTTTCTTCTTAAGAAATGAATTGATTAATAGATGCCTTATAAGTATACCCAATCGCATCCATTCTACCTAAAAGTTCTTCCATATCCATATCATAGGTTTGACAAAGGTCCTCTAACGAACCACATTCATCACGTAATTTCATATTCACAATACTAAGCATCATATAAGGGTCTTTTCTGTTTAAACTTTCCATTATTATTTCCTTTCTTCTGTCAATTTAGGACATTTTCTAATAATTAAAGTCATTATATCCCCTCCTTTTTAGAGTGTCAACCAAACATGTCCTTTATAGCATGTCTTGTATTGTATCTTCGTAATTATCTGATATAATACTATTTATCACTATAGACAGTTGGCAGAGTAGATGTAAGTGCGTTAAGTGCTAGTTGGACGGGAAGTTGCCACTAGACGAAAAGCCTATGCTTGCGGTACTTACGTCGCATTCCGCTGCCAAGTCAGCGCTTTCTAAATTTATTGGAGGTGCTTTAAAAATGAATAATAATAAAACGACTAAAATGGTGCTTCTTGCACTACTTATTGCACTCAATATCGTCTTAGTTCGATTTGGTGCAATCTATCTTGGTCCATCACTTCGTGTAACCTTTGGTTTTATTCCAATTGTTATGATGGGAATTTTATTTGGACCAATTTCTGCTGCCGTAGGAGCAGGTATTGCCGACTTTATCGGTGTGATCCTTTTCCCAACAGGCGGTGCATTTTTCCCTGGATTTACCCTTAGTGCTATGGTAACAGGATTTATCTATGGGAAGATACTTTATGGTCATAAGCTGTCTATCAAAAGAATTGTTATAAGCAATCTGCTTGTTATTATGATTGTTCAGCTTCTAATGAACTCCTTATGGCTTACAATGCTTTATGATAAAGCATTCTTTGTACTTATTAGCACAAAAATCATCAAATCACTTGCTATGTTACCTATAGAAAGTTTTATGATTTTCCTTACTTATAAGTACATTTCGCCAGTGTTCGTTAAATACGCTGAACATTAACACATATATATTATCTTGATATCATAAACATATGCTTAGTCAATTGTTTATAGTGAATGAAAGGGGACTGTTCAAACAAACAGCCCCCTTTTTATAGTTTTAATCCATTAAAATTTAAGTGAAATAGATTTAAGTGTTTTAGATTTTGTATAATGCATAAGCGGTAATTTAATTGTAAACTTAGCCCCTTTATTTTCTTCACTTTCTACTTCAATCTTGCCACCATGTTCTGTTACAAGCTTCTTCACCATTGTAAGACCTATACCACTACCTTCATATTTTTCACGGCTTTTATCACCTCGATACATCCGTTCAAATATATAAGGAATATCTTCTTTTGCAACGCCGATCCCTGTATCTTCTATGGTCATATAGACCATCTTATCTTCTATTCTAGTAGCTACTGCAATACTTCCAGACTCTGTAAATTTAAAAGCATTTGAAAAGAGATTCATTAATATTTGTTTAATAGCATTGTAATCTGCCAAGACAGTTACACCATCTGTATCTTTTAAGTTAATACTAAAATGAATTTGTTTTTCTTTCGCTACAATTTTAAATACATTATAAACTTCTTTAATACAACTATTAATATAAAGTTCTTGCTTATGGAGTTCGGTTGTACAGTCTTCTACATTTTTAAGTTTATCTAAATTATTAAGCATACTTCCAAAACGTACGACCTCTTGATAAAGCACTTGCATTTGATCCTCATCTATAGGATAAATACCATCAATCATAGCTTCTAAATTACTTTGCAAAATATGAAGGGGTGTACGAATCTCATGAGATAAATCTGAGACAAGTTTTTTTCTTAATGTATCTTGCTCATCTAACTTTTGTGCTAAATAGTTCATACTATGACGCAAATTCTCAAGTTCTTTAATCTCACTTTTTTTGGTATATCTGGTTTGATATTTACCTTCCGCTAAGTCTACTGAGGTCCTTGCAATAGCATAAATAGGTTTGGTAAATAAGCGGGTAATATATGCCCCAATGGATGCAAAACAAAATAGTGCAATTAAGCCGCTCCAAATAATACTTCTACTAATACATCTTTGAAAAACTAAATCTGATGTAGATAAAATACTTGATGGAAAATATCCGATCCTAGCATATCCTACTAGCCCATGCCCATCCGCTTCAATAGGAATATCTTGAACTGTATAAACCTTTTCTTTGTTTGGAAGTAACTTAGATAAATAAAAAGGATCTTCCATCCCTTCTACTTCTTCTTCAAGTTGTTCTTTGGTCTTTCCCCATATAAGATTTTTATTTGTATCTAAAAGTGCTAATGAAAATTTCCCACTATGGGTTGTAATAAGGAATTCCTCTTGAAACGTATTACTCCAACTACCTTCTTGCTCATAGGTATCCTCTAATTGTTGTACAATAATAGTAGTAGTTCTTTCAATATTATCCTTAATATAGGCTTTAAATTCTTTATCAATAGTAATATTAACAAAACAAGCTGTTAGTAAAATTGTAAAAGTCCCTACACTTAGTAACAGTGCAAAGAGCTGTTTACGCATAGAAATCATACAAGCATCCCTTCAAACTTATAACCAATTCCTGTTACAGTCTTGATATATTTTGGATTTTTAGTATCTTCTTCTATTTTCTTACGTAAGTTTTTAATATGCACATCAATCGTACGGTCAAAACCATCAAAATCTATTCCCATAACTGCCTCAATTAATTGTTCACGTGTAAAGACACGGCTAGGAGATGATGCAAGTTCATAAAGTAAGTCAAACTCATTTGGTGTAAGACCTACAATTTCATTATTTACTTTTACCATACGTTCTTGTAGATAAATTTTAAGATGCCCTTTATCAAATACTAAGGTATCTTTATTTTCTTCTCTTTCTTTACGTACTTCTAATGCTTTCACACGTGCAACTAATTCTCTTGGGCTTACCGGCTTCACTAAGTATTCATCTGCTCCTATTTGGAATCCTTCAACTTTGTTATCTAAAGTACCTTTAGCTGTAATCATAAAGATGTAAGCATTAGATACACCACGCATTTCTTTACAGATATCTTCTCCTTGAATATCTGGAAGCATTAAATCTAATAATACAACATCTATCTTTTCTTTATAAAATAGATCTAAGCCATCTTTTCCTGTATAGGCACAAAACACCCTATAATTCTCTTTTTCTAGATATTTTGTCATAATATCTGCTACGCGTACTTCATCCTCGATAATTAAAATATTCATAGCTTGTAACCTCCACGTCTGTTTCCTTATTTTTCTTGAATTATAACCAATCTATGTGAAGAAAGATTGAAAAGCTTAATTACAATTATATTACATTATTTTTATATCTTTTATAAACAATTGCCAAATTGAATAATATCATTTAAAATAGTCTTAAAGAGTTTATTTCTTCGTGGATTTGTCTTTCTACAGAGAGAGGGGTGCAAATATGGAATTTAATTTTAATAGCAAAGAACATTTAATTACTTTTATTCAGTCCGAAATCATTACCACCGCCGAAGCAACAACGTTGCTAAATTGCTCCAGACAATATCTTGATGAATTAGTTAGCAAGGGCAAAATTACTCCCGTAAAAACAATTAATAGGGTACGCTTATATTGGAGAGATGATATCTCTGCCTTACATAAATCAAAATGTTAAAAAAGGTTGCTAGTCTATACTAGCAACCTTTTTTATTATATCCGTTTTATTTAAGTTGTAATCTATGCACTTCTTAAAATTTCTTCAACATCACTATTTTCTAATGTTTCTCTTTCAAGTAAAGAATGAGCTAAACATTCAAGACTTGCCCATTGCTCTTCAATTAATCTTAAAGTTTCTAAATAGAACACATTCATTTTTTCTTTGCATGCTTTGAGTAATTCAGGATTTGCACCACCCGCTTCTCCAAACAGTACATTTAAGTTAATAAGTCCATACTGCTCATCCATTCCATAACGTGTCATATAGTCTCTTAGGTAAGCAGTTGCTTTCTCAATATCATTACTTGCACCTGTCGTAATATTTTCTTTCCCTAATAATATTTCTTCCGCAGCTCTACCTGCTAAGAGAATTTGGATTTGGCTAATAAAATCTTGTTTAGACATATACATTTTATCTTTTGGAATACTTAGGTTAAAGCCACCTGCCCCTTTTGTTGTAGGTGCAATCGTAACTTTCATAATACGTTGTTCTGGTGCTACTAAACGTGTAATAAGTGCGTGACCAGCTTCATGATAAGCTGTAATTTTACGTTCTTCATCACTAATATAGCTTGTATCTTTTTTCTTTGCTCCTGCAATAACTGTTGTAAAGGCTTGGCTTAAATGCGCTTTTGTAATTTGATTCCCGCCCTCTTTAGCCGCAATAATAGCAGCTTCATTCATTAAGTTTTCAAGCATTGCCCCTGTAAAGCGAACGGTTTGTCTGGCAAGTTCTTTCATATCTACATCATCAGATAATGGTTTAGATTGAAGGTGTAAGCGTATCATCATT
The DNA here is from genome assembly GCF_001282685.1 of Niameybacter massiliensis. GTDB lineage: Bacteria > Bacillota > Clostridia > Lachnospirales > Cellulosilyticaceae > Holtiella > Holtiella tumoricola. The sequence continues at coordinate 2,418,997 of NZ_LN875035.1, forward strand.
TCTCTCGCATTTTGATCTGGATAGCCTATTTCTACATGTCTATCAAAACGTCCTGGACGAAGTAAGGCATCATCTAATAATTCCAATCTATTTGTTGCTGCAATAACGACAATGCTTTCACTGTCTTTAAATCCTGACATTTCTGTAAGTAACGCATTAAGTGTTTGATCTTTTTCTTCATTGCTTCCATTTGTATTATTACTACGTTTCTTGCCTATAGCATCAATCTCATCTATAAAAATAACAGCCTTTTCATGTGCTCTTGCTGCTTTAAATAACTCTCTAATACGACTTGCCCCTACACCTACATACATTTGGACAAAGTCTGACCCACTCATTGAGAAAAAGGGTACACCAGCTTCTTTAGCTATAGCCTTTGCCATAAGTGTTTTCCCTGTTCCTGGAGGTCCATAGAAAATAATCCCTTTTGGCATTCTTGCCCCTAACTTCACAAACTGCTCAGGATCTTTAATAAAGTTCACAATATCTGCAACTTGTTCTTTGGCTTCTACATTCCCAGCAATTTGGCTAAATCCTACTTTTAGCTGTTCTGCCTCAATAGGTTTTACACCTAATGCCATTGCACCTGTACTATTCGTTCCTTTTATATTTCTAAATACAATAAAGAATACACCTAAAAATACACTTCCACCTACTAGTGTTTGTAATAAATATAAGGTAGTATCTGGTCCACCTTCAGTCACTTTGATATTATTCGTTAAAAGTTGTTCTTTAAAATTATCTTTTCTAGGATTGGCAGTCTCATAAAGTGTCTGATCGCCTAAAAGTGTAAATGTTACTGTATCCCCTTGGCCTATTGTGACCTCTTTAACTTGTTTATTATTTACTGCTTCCATAAAAACATTATAATTCATATATTGAGCTAAATGATTCTTATTATAAGAAATCCCTAATACCAACACAATTAAAATACCTATAACTATACTCGGTACAATCCATTTTTTCTCTTTGATTTGTTGTTTCATGTGTCCCCTCCTTGTGTTAGGTTTACTATCACTATTATAAAGTAATCTGCCCCTAAGAACATTAGTATGTCTTTGGAAAATATATAACCTCAAAAAGGAAGGTAAACCTCATCCCCCTTCTTTATTTTCAAATAAATCAGACTTTTTTAGATATGAAAAAAGGAAAAGACAACGGGTCTTTTCCTTTGAGAGAAGGTATTTTATTCTAGGGGTAGCAAATAATATTCTTATTTGCTGTAACATCTGGGGGAAGTTACAAGATTATTATAGCAACACCTTATGAAAAAGTGTGCCCTAACATTTATTTATTCTTAAAGCTTTTTTGGTGATTTTGCTATTTCCGTCTTATTTAATCGTCAAAGTGTTAAAAGACTTCTTGTTCCTCCTACCTTATACTTATAAAAACTGCTTATCTTCTTATGTATTTTATTAAACTAAAATTTAAACTTCGTCATTATTATCAGTTTTTACTTTATATTTACTCTCTCTCTATGCATTTTTTAAGTGAATGCTTTCTAATCCATTAGCCAACATGAGCTTAATACGATTTTCTTGATTGACTTTTGCGCTCGATGGATCATAATCAATAGCTACAATATTAGAATTTGGATAAACTTCCTTTATTTTGCGCATCATCCCTTTTCCTACTATATGATTAGGTAAACACCCAAAAGGCTGTGCACAAATTACGTTTTCTACACCGCTCTCTACAAGTTCTAGCATTTCTGCTGTAAGGAGCCACCCTTCTCCCATTTTCACTCCAACGCCTATAAACTTTTGTACCAATGCTTTTACTTTTTCAAAATCAGTTGGTACACGAAAACTGCTATAGTTCTTAATACACTTAATCATTTTCTTTTGCATGTAATGTATATACTTATAGCCCACTTGGCTACCAATTAGTCCCCAACCGTTATGTCCATAAAGATCATGATCAATCTTTTTATTAGAAAAACAGTACATCATAAAATCACTTAACCCTGCCATCACCACTTCTGCACCTTCTTGAATAAGAAAATCTTCTAAATGATTGTTACCCATCGGTGCATATTTCACATAAATTTCTCCAACAATACCCACTTTTACACGCTCGACTACTTTCTTAGGTATTGCATCAAATTCTTGTAAAATTTGCTTAGCCATTTTCGTCATACCAAGGAACTTAGGTGTACTAGATACTTCAGCCAAATAATCTACCCAATGATCAATAACAGCTTGTGTCGTTCCCTTAATCTTCTCATAGGGTCTGCACTGATTGCTCACCCACATAATGAGGTCACCATACCACATTGCTAGAACACATTTTCCAATTAAGCCAGGTGTTAATTTAAATCCTGGATGTTTTTCTAGTCCACTCATGTTCACAGAGATAACAGGTACTTGATCATAGCCACTATTTTTAAGCGCTTTTCTCAAAAGGTGAATATAGTTAGACGCTCGACATCCGCCACCTGTTTGTGTAATCATTAAAGCTGTTTTATTAGGATCATATTTGCCACTTTTTAATGCCGCCATCAATTGCCCTATAACGATAATGGCAGGATAACACAAATCATTATGAACATTCTTTAATCCTTCTGTTATCATTTCTTTTGTATCACCTTCATAAAACTCTAGATGGTAGCCATACTGAGCTAATACCTTCTTTATCATACCAAAATGGATTGGCAACATGGTTGGTGCAATAATGGTATAATCTTTTTTCATTTCCTCGGTGAATAGTTTAGGCATTGACATTCTCCTCCTTGCTAGACTCTGCAATAGACTTAGCAAACATACTACGTATTCTAATCTTTGCAGCACCTAAATTGCTTGTTTCATCTATTTTTAGCTGGGTATAAAGTTTACCTGCTTTTGCAAGAATTTGACTCACTTCATCAGAAGTAATAGCATCTGTTCCACATCCAAAGGAAACGAGTTGTATAATATCTATATCCCTTTCTTTGATTGCTTCATAAGTTGCACTATAAAGTCTTGCTTGGTAAGTCCATTGATTAAGTACTTCTACCTCCGGTTTGTAAGATGTACTATAGAGTGCATCTTCACTTATTACTACTGCGTCTAAATGCCCCAATAAACTATCTATACCGTGATTAATCTCTGGATCAATATGATAAGGTCTTCCCAGCAAAGCAACAATGCGTTTCCCATGTGCTCTTGCATAATCTATTGCCCTCTTTCCTTCTTCTCTAATAACCCCTTTATAACTTTCTAATGCACTATACCCTGCTTCTACTGCCTTTTTGACTTCCTTTTTATTTATGCCATCAAAGCGTTCTTTAAGTGCTTCATAGAGTGTTTTAGTAAGTTTTTTCTCATAGTTTAGATCTACGTACGGACTTATAAACGACGTTGTTTTAAGACCTTCCACATTCGCTTTTAACACTTCTGGATAGTAAGCTACTATTGGGCAATTAAAGCAGTTATCAGATATACCTTCATTGATGTTATAACTCATACAAGGATAGAATATTGCATCTACATGACGTAATAATAAGCTTTCAATATGACCATGTGCCAACTTTGCAGGATAACATACTGTATCTGATGGAATCGAGTATTCTCCCATACGGTATAACTTTTTGTTAGATGGGTCAGAAAGTACTACATTAAAACCTAAATACTCAAAGAACTTACTCCAAAAAGGTAAAAGTTCATATAAGTTTAAAATCATGGGTAAGCCAATCGTTTCGTTTCTGGTTCCATTTTTTACATCCATTTGACGCAATCTATCATATTTAAATGCATATAAATTAGGAAGCTTTTCTTTTAATTTACCTATAGGACGTTCGCAACGATTACCTGATATGTATTTTTCTTTATCATTAAAATAATTCACAATCAAATTACAATGATTCGTACATAAATTACATCGTGTCATTTTAGACATATGCCTAAAATTGGTGAGTTGTTCCCTAGTAATGAGCTGAGATTCTGCTTTCTTATTTTGTTTAGCATAGAGTGCTACACCAAAGGCACCCATTAAACCTGCTATATTCGGTCTAACCGTTTCTTTTTGTAATTCTATTTCAAGACTCCTTAATATAGCATCATTTAATAAGGTTCCCCCCTGTACAACAATATGTTCTCCAAGTTCCTCAACGTTATTAGTACGTATCACTTTATATAAAGCATTTTTTACAACACTTATTGCAAGTCCTGCTGAAACATCTTCCATGGTAGCCCCTTCTTTTTGTGCTTCCTTTACGGAAGAATTCATAAAGACTGTACACCTAGACCCTAAGTCTACTGGACTTTTTGCAAAAAGAGCCATTTTAGCAAATGCTTTAACATCATATCCCATTTGCAAAGCAAAGGTTTCAATAAAAGAACCGCATCCAGACGAACAGGCTTCATTAAGCATAATACTTTGTATACGCCCGCTAGCTACTTTAAAGCATTTAATATCCTGCCCCCCTATATCTAAAATAAAACTGACTTCTGGATCAAAATAGTGAGCAGCTGTAAAATGAGCAACTGTCTCAACAATACCATAATCTAGTTTGAAAGCATTTTTAATAAGTTCTTCCCCATATCCTGTTACCCCACTTGCTTGTATATGTATTCTGTCACCACAGGCTTCGTATACCTTTATAAGCTGTTCTTTCACAATTTCTACAGGATTCCCTTGATTAGAAGCGTAATACTCAAACAGTATCTCTTGATTCTTACCAATCAATACGATTTTAGTCGTTGTACTACCTGCATCAATTCCTAAGTAAGCCTCTCCTATATATGTACTCATATCTATCTTCTTAAGTTCATGAGTGGCATGTCTCTTTCTAAAACATTCATACTCATCTTCTGTCTTAAAGAGTGGTTCAAGACGGTTAACGACTTCATGAGTTGCTTCACTTTCTAGAAGTATTTGGCTTAGTGCTTCTAGTGTATAACACATTTTAGTTGTTTGACTAAACTTAGCACATCCTGTTGCAACAAAAAGTTGGCCATTTGCTGGGAAGATAGCATCTTCATCCTTAAGTCCTATCGTCTCTTGGAAACATTTTTTAAGTCCTTCATAAAAATATAGAGGACCTCCTAAAAACATAACCTTTCCTTGTATTTTTCGTCCTTGTGCTAAACCTATAATGGTCTGATCAACAACAGCTTGAAAAATACTTGCACTTATATCTTCTTTTGAAGCCCCTTGATTTAAGAGAGGTTGAATATCTGACTTTGCAAATACACCACATCTAGAAGCTATTGGGTAAATAGATTCATGCTTCAAGCTGAGTTTATCCAATGTTAAAGTATCAATATTCATTAAAGATGCCATTTGATCAATAAATGCGCCTGTTCCTCCTGCACAAGTAGAATTCATACGTTCTTCGAGTCCACCTGTTAAAAAAATAATTTTAGCATCTTCTCCTCCAAGTTCAATGACTACATCTATATTTAGTGCTTCTTCCTTAACAAGATAAGCTGTAGCAAAAACCTCTTGTACAAACTGTATCCCTGTCTTTTTTGCTAGGCCATAGCCCGCTGAACCTGTAATAGCAATATGGATTTCTTCATCTTGAATAAGAGGTTTTATCTTGTCAATTTCTTCGAGCAGTTTCTCTAAAATTTTGGAATAATGTCTTTCATAACTTGAATAAATAACACTTTCCTGATTATCTATAACAACTACCTTTAAAGTTGTAGAACCTGCATCGATCCCCATTTTAAAAGCCATAATGTCCTCTCCAATCTTGTAATATCTCTTCTTATTTTATTACAACCTTATATTTTTTTCTATATTAATTAAATTATTTAATATAATATATCAATGTATATAAAAAGAACTACTTTCATTCTAAGAAAGTAGTTCTTTTTATATGTATGTAAAATTATTATATGCGAATAAGTGTGTGACTATCTGCTAAAATTTCATCTAATTCTGCCATCTTAGCTACATCCCAGTAAGCATCTCTATGAAATGTCATATAAAGTGCTTTAAGTACAACAAGTACTTTTTTCTCTGGATGTACTTCATAAACTAATTCATCATCTGCTTTAATCTTAATTAATTTACCTCTTTTCTCTTTTGAAAAGATTTGTTCATTGTATGCAATGCTGTCTCTGCTATCTGTCAAAAATGTTGCAAAATCGCTTCTACTTGTAACTTGCTGTACAGATCTCATTTTCTATTACCTACCTTTTATAAGCTAATCGTGTATACAATATACAGTATACTGTATTCCTTAGATTATTATAGAATGATTTTTAGATAATTTCAAGATGGTATATCAATTTTTTATTTTTTTTTATTTTTTTTTATAGCCTTATTTAAAAAATAAATAAATGCCAGTAATCAACTGCTTTTTGGTACGTTGACTACTGACACTTTAATCTTTTATCTATCTTTTTCGCTTTTTAAATGCCCAAACATACACTAATGCACCTAATAAAGCTGTCATAGCTACTACATTTATCATTAAACTACTCGCATCAGATTTAGCAGGTATTTGATTTGGCATAGGTCCACCCTTTTGTTGATCTACTGGACTTTGATTGATTTTGTTACTTATACTACCATCTGTAGGCATTCCCATTAAGCGTCCACCACCATCTTTATCCATTCCACCACCTTGTGTTCCCATCACCTCTAGGTTAATTAAACTTGCATCTACAAGTAAATGGTTCTTTTCTTTTTGTGTTTCTGTAGTAGATGGAATGGTTCCGTTTAGTTGTCCTTTAACGCTTTCTGCTCTTAAAATGCCAAATTGTTTTAGTCTAGCAACTGCTTCCACATATTCATCATAAGTATAAAATGCTGTAGGATCTTCCTTTACATACGGACTTATAAGGTTTTGAACCTGCTTAATCGTTTGAGCATATAGTCCACTGCCTATATATTCTTCTACAATCTGTTGCAAATAGGTATGATACTGTTCTTTATAAGCTTCTACCTCTAATAGCTTTCCTATAATAGGACGTTCTGATAAGTCTACCCCTGAAACGGGTGTATCTATTGGGAAGTTAACAGCTGAAGATGCTGTACCTGCTTGGAAACCGCCAAAAGCCAAATTATAATCCCAAGGTAACATACTTAACTGCCCATTGTCTTCATAAAGATAATAATTATGTTTCATACTGCTTACATAACTATCTAAATTGACAACAAAAGTATTTGCTGCAAAATACTTTAAAACACTTTCTACATTTATATATTGTTCTAAATCTGTTCCATCATTAAGATTTCTAAGAGCTGTAATCACGCGCTCTTCATCTTCTGATGTAGTTTTAAATACTGCACTTTCAAAGATACTGCTATAGGTTTCAACTTGGTCATCGCTATAGACTAAGTCACTTCCACCACCATTTCCACCAAAACCGCCATTCCCTTGTGGCCTTCCCTCAAAGTCAGATGGCATCATTTGACCTTGGCTACCTTCTGGCATCGTTGGCCTATTATTCATTTGACCTTCACCACCTGCTGGTATTGTTGGTGTATTTCCCATTTGGCCTTCACTATCTTCTGGTATCGTTGGTGCGTTACTCTCTTGGCCTTCACCACCTGCTGGTATCGTTGGTCCGTTGCCCATTTGGCCTTCACTATCTTCTGGTATCGTTGGTCCGTTACTCATTTGGCCTTCACCACCTGCTGGTATCGTTGGTCCGTTGCCCATTTGGCCTTGACTGCCTTCTGGCATCTCCTGAACACCAGGTATTGGTTCCTGCCCATCAGGGCGTTCCATTTTACCCCCACCCTCTTTGCCTCCACCGCCCATTCCTACTGTTTCTGGCTTATAAAGCTGTCCGTAATCACTACCAAAATTACGTTCTGCAAAAGATTGTTCTAGTGCCTCAACTGCTAAATAAAGCCCCCAAGGTTCACCATTTACTGTAATTTGTGTATATGCATGTAATGGATTAACAACACCTATGTAATCCATAATCTCATAGGATAAATACTCTTTCATACTTGTGGCATCCATAAAGTTGTTATTTAAAACAAATTTATCAAGTCCATAATAGTTTTGTCCTTTGACATATTTATCAAACTTAATCTTGAAACTTACTCGATCTGTATCTGGATCACTCGCTACTTGAGATAAACTGCTATTTCCTTTTGCTCGAATCCCTACATTATAGTATGTCTCACCATTTATAACTAAATTACATTTTACATAATTCTCCTCAAGTGCACTTTCTATCATCTCATCCCATTCAGATTGTTCAATTTGGACATCGATTATACTCACTTGATTTTGGTTAAATAGTTTAGTTTCATATAGAGGTACTTCTAAACTTGTACTTACCTCTATACTTGGTTGATACAATATAGCTAACAATAGACAAAAGCATATAATGCATAGCCCTATTCCAATCCATCTATTTAAGTTTCGGTTGGTTATCACACTTATCCCCACCTATCATCCCATGTAGTCGCCGTTATAACTTACAAGAACTGCGCTTTTTACACCTGCGATTTCTGAAATTCTATTCACAAATTGTGTCGTAGCATCTTTTAAGCGTACTTCAATTGTAAGCTCGATTTGATGTGCGGTAACTGTTTTTGATTTAACCATATGTTTTTTAACACTCTCGGTAATTGCTTTTTGTACACATTCTTCTACTTGTTCATCATTACAATTTACAACTAAAATATAGGGGTTATCAGAAGTCTTTTTATTCACAAATAAAATCATAATGATACCGATAAAAATCGACCCAAATACTGCAAGTGGAATAAGCCCTGCACCTAATACAATTCCTACAGTAATTGACCAAAATAAAAATGCTATATCTAAAGGCTCTTTGATCGCTGTTCTAAAACGCACAATAGAAAGCGCACCTACCATTCCTAATGACAGTACAACATTTGATGTAACCGCTAGAATAATTAATGTGGTAATCATAGTCATCGCCATCAGTGATACCCCAAAGCTTGCTGAATACATTACACCATTAAAACTCTTCTTATAAACCATAAAAATAAATAATCCTAGTACAAAAGCAAGACTTAGTGCTAGCACCATATCCATCATTGAAAAAGATGATACCTTGTCTAAAAAGCTTGATTTAAAAACATCGTTAAATGTCATTCTATTTCCCTCCTACATCCTATCTTTTTTATTCTCTAGCTCTTTACTTAACTCTTTTTTGTTTAATCATCCATACATTCTACAGACTGCATATTTTGAAAAAGCGCCACTTCTTCTACTTTCTAGTTGTACAATATCTGTGATGATTTCTGGAATAAAATCATCATATTTGACTTCTAGAATAATCGTATCTTGTGTATCAGTATGAATCATAGGTGTTTCTAAATTGAATAGATCATTTGCATAAAGGCCTGTACGAATATCTTGATCAATAGTAATACGTACATTGCCTGGCTTATATATAAAAGGCTCTCTTTTATAATCTACTAATGTTTTAGGTTTAAGCTGTTGATAATGCATTTTGGTATAAAGCTCTAACATAAGTGGATTTTGTGTATACTTCATCCATTCGATCTCTCCATCTAACAAATATTCACACTGTATCTTGGTAATAGATGTAGCTTGCTTATTACAAAGTCCATTTAACTTACTCTTTTTTTCTAGTTTAATATAGGAAAAATCGTCATTATAATAACGGATACGAAACTTCTCTCTATTATTCACGCCATCAATTTTTTCTCTTAAGGCTTTGTCATGAATATTATCAAAATAGAGGCTTCGAATCTTATAGCTACCATTCACATCTACATTGGCATCTGGTTTCGTCACAGCTCTTAGTCTACTTATAAGGGTATAATAGTCTACTCTATTAATTGTAAATTTTAATTCATGTCTAAATTTTAGCTTGTCTTGTTGCATACTCTCACCACCTTTCCTTGCTAGAAATATTCTAACCTCCTTATGTGATGGTTGGCTGAACATATGCTGAAAATTACTTGTGTTACATATAGAACATCTTCTATCTTTATATAAAAAGTAAAAGACGCTTTCAAATCATATAAAAGGAGCTGTTGCATTGATCACAACAGCTCCCTATCTTATCTTATTCGATTGAGTTCAAACCAAAATGTACTGCCTTCTCCAACATGACTTATGACACCATACCTTGCATCATGGGCTTCTAAGATATTTTTAACAATAGATAAGCCTAGTCCTGTACCAATAGCCGCACGTTTGTGTGTTTTATCTACCTTGTAATAGCGTTCCCATATATAAGGCAATTGACTTTCTTCTATTCCTTCTCCTGTATCAATAACTTCTATTCTCACCCTCTCCTCACTAATTATTTGTCTAACTTGAATCTTTTTATCTTTTCCTGTATAAGTAATGGCATTGTTAATCAGATTATAAATAACCTGGGTCAGTTTGATTTCATCCCCTTCTATATCAATAGCTCCATCATAATCAAACTGAATATCGTATCCTTCTTGTTCTGTTAACTTTTCATATCTTTTCATAATATGTTTGATGCTTTCTGTTAAATTAAATGGTTCCATTGTCAATTGCATGGTTCCAGCTTGTAACTTAGAAAGATCCAAAATATCATTGACTAAAATGTTTAGTCTAGTTGCTTCATCAATAATAATTTGTACATTCTCAGGTGTATTTTCTCCTGGTAAGTCACGCATCATTTCACCATAACCTATAATCATTGTAAGAGGTGTCTTCAAGTCATGAGATACATTGGCAATGAGTTCTCTTCTTAATCCTTCTACTTTTGATAACTCCGTCGCTGCATAGTTGAGCGTATTGCTAAGCTCTTGTATCTCTAAATAGCCGTTACCTTCAAAACGGGTTTCATATTTCCCTGCTGCTAAATCATGAGCTGATTCATTAATCTGTATAATAGGTTTAGAAATTTTCTTTGAAATCCATAGTGCTAACCCAACAGCTATAAAGAGTAAGATTATCGTAATATAAATAAGTTGAATGCGTAATGTATCTACTGTTGCATCGATAGGTGTAATATTGGTATTAAGCAAGGCGACAACTTGGCTTCCATCCTTTCTTGTAATCAATTGTGAATATAAAATGCTCTCAAACATTTGCTGCTTTTTAGGAGGAGGAAAATTTTGTATAGTTCCTTTCTTTTCATCTATAAATACCCCATGATTTTTCATAAAGTCTTCTTTTGTAAAATATTTAAGATTACTTCCCCCATCATTTTCGAGCGCTTGGTAATACTCATATAACTCCGCTCTTGACATATGAGTCAGTATAGAATCTGGGCTTCCATCTGCTCCGTAGAGTACATTACCACTTTTATCAACAATTTTGATGACTATATCATTTTGCCTTGCTAATTGCCTAATTAAGGTTTCTAAATCTTCATGTTCAATATTTTTTGAGATAGTGTCTGCTGATTTCTTAATGCTTTGTATTTTTATCATTTTATAAAAGCGTTCTAGAGAAACCACTTGGAACATCCATAAGATGCCAATCATAACAGCTACAAATCCTACTAAATAGCCATAAAGTTTCCATTTAATACTGTGTTGTTTATGCTTCAAAACGATATCCCACTCCTCTAAGGGTTACTATATAATGACTATATGTACCCAAGCTTTTGCGTAAAAGTTTAATATGTGTATCTAATGTTCTATCATCCCCATAGAAGTCATACCCCCATACTTGATTGATGAGTTGCTCTCTTTTTAAGGCAATTCCTCTATTTCTTACTAAGTAAAAAAATAACTCATACTCTTTAGGAGACATTTCTATTTTCTCTCCATCTATATAGACTAGACGCCCAGTAAAGTCTACGGTTAGACCTTCAAACTTAATGATTTCTTTTTGTGTATCTACTTGTGTAGCCTGACTACGTTTAATAATGGCTTGCACACGCATCATTAATTCTTTTGGGGAAAAAGGTTTCACTACATAGTCATCTATCCCTATTTCGAAACCATGAATTTTATCATATTCTTCGCCACGTGCAGAAAGCATCAGAACTGGTGTATTTGAAAACTTACGAATCGCCTTACATGCAGAAAAACCATCTAATTCAGGCATCATAATATCCATAACAATAAGATCAAAGGTTTCTTGCTTACATTTTTCAACAGCTTCCATCCCATCACTTGCTTCTATAACATCATAACCTTCAAAAATAGCATATTTTTTTATAATCTCACGAATTTTCATCTCATCATCTACTACTAATAACTTATACATCACACTTTCCTCTTTCTTCAAATCTCTTTTCTTTATTATACAATAAGAAAAAAAGTTTATGTGATGATTGTGTGAAGCTTTGTCGAACGCTTCTAGAAGTTTTCTTATTTCTCAAATCCACTTATCAAGCTAAGCATTCTATAAAAGCATCTATACAACACATCATTCTCTATCTTCTTAATATATAGCAAAGGGACGCTACCAGAAGGTAACGTCCCTTTGCTATATATTATTGAAAACGGTCTTTAAATTCTTGTTTCACTTCTTCTTTAAGTTCATGATAAGCTTCTTGAACATTATCCATTTTATTTTGAATACGTTCTTTGTTAAGCTCATGTTTTACTTCATAGCTTAAGTTTTCAGCTGTAAGTTTAGTTGCATCTACAGCATCTTTTAAGCCTTTTTTTGCGGTTTTTTTCATATCATCAAATGTCATAGCAATCATCCTTTGAGTAGAGTTTTAGATGACACTATTATACACATTCTATCGCTTTTTTATACTCATTTGAATATAACCTTCTTCTTTTTGCAAAGATAATTGATGGTCTTTTAATTCTAACTCGAAATTTGCAAAGCTCGAACGCAAATCTACGTCTCTCATAATATGCACCGTTACTTTACTACTATAAGGTGATGTACGTATCAAAACAGCACGTGACATGGGAAACTGAATTCTAGAAGTGAGTGCATGATCCATTTCAAGATTTAATGGATAAGAAAAGGTTTCTATAAAATAATCTGTATCCTCACCTCTTTTAATCGGTCTTGCTTCTAGATTCGTCTCAAATACTTTCATCTATTTTATTCTCCTTTATAATCCATAATCACTTAAACACGCAATTACTTGACTTTGTCTCTTTTTAGCTTCTGTATAATTGGTACTTAAAGCATAACGGCTAGGTGCTTGTGGAAGCCCTGCAAGTAAAGTAGCTTCATCAAAACTTAACTCTTTTGGCATTTTCTGAAAATACCCTTCACAAGCTTCTTTGATACCTGTATAACCATCCCCATAGTAAATAATATTGACATACATTTCAAGTATTTCTTTTTTACTATAGTCTCTTTCTAAATTAAAAGCCATAAAAAGTTCTTCTATTTTACGCATCACTGTCTTATCACTTGAAAAATACATATTCTTTGCAAGTTGTTGCGTAATCGTACTGCCACCTTGTACAAATTTACCTTCTACTAAATTGGTCAGTACTGCACGCGTCAGTGAAATGACATCCATTGCACCATGGTTATAAAAACGTCTATCTTCAGTTGCCACTATGGCATTCAAAAATTGCTCATCTATCTGGTCAAGTGTTACATAGTCTGGGTCTTGTTGGATCGTTTTAACTTTTTCTTGTAAGGGTATTTCTTCTATTTTATCTGTATAGCCTACATAGCCTGCACTCATTAATAAAAAGATAAGACTAAGTCCTAAAATCATGCTCATTTTAAATAAACGTCCTATTATTTTTCTCACGTAACCCCTCCTCATTTTTAGGATAAATTTATTATATCAATTAATTCTTAAAAATCAGCCTTATTTATCTAACAAAAACCTTACATTTTCTTAAGATTAGTTTACTGAAATTAATAAATACTTTATAATCTTACCCTATAATTTATATTATTAAACAATTAAAGGAGATGATTCTATGCAAGAGGAAGATAATATCATCATTGATATTCCAAATCCTAAACCGCCTAAAGATTTTATGAAGCCTATTACTCACATTGCAATGATTTTAGCCACTGTATTTATAGGTGCTATTCTTATTCTTGGTTCTGTTTATCGACTTTCAACAGGTACAGTAGCCGTTATTACACGCTTTGGTGCCATTACTGGTGTAAATGAACAAGCCGGTATTCACTTTAAGGTACCTTTCATTGATAAAGTCCAAAAAGTCGATGTACAGAGCATACATAAAATGGAATATGGCTATCGTACAGCTCAACCTGGCACGCCCCTGCAAGATCCTACTTATGCAGATGAAAACGCTGAGGAACAAGTTATTATAGAAGCTAAAAGCAACAATGCTTCTATTATTTTACTTAATCTGATTGTACGTTACCAAGTAAATGATCCCATCAACTATCTCTACGAAGTAGATGATATTGAAGGAACCATGCGTCTTGCTTTAGAGGATGTCATTCGTAATACCCTTCCAAGCTTCTCTATTAATGAAGCACTTCAAAACAAAGAATTGATTGATGAAGCCATTCTACCTAAATTCCAAAGAAAATTGGATAAATACAACACTGGGATCAAGATTGTCCAAGTAACCACTCAAAACGTTTCTCTTCTTCCCGCTGTAGAAGAAACACGTCAAAAAGTCGAAGAATCTAATCAGTACAAACAAGGTCGTGAAGAAGAGGCGCAAAAATATGCAAACACAGTCCTTCCGACAGCCAAAGCCGAAGCTACTAAATTATATGAAGATGCTAAAGGGTATAGTGCTGAAGTGATTGCTAATGCCAATGCAGATGTAGCAGAATTTGAAGCCCTTTATAGCCAATATGTAAAAAATCCAGAGATTGTTAAAGAAAAATACTATCTGGATGCCATGCAAGAAATTCTAAAAAATAATAAACTTGTTATTGACCAAACACAAGATAATAATCTACTCAAATTCTACAATATCCCAACAGAGGGAGGTGAGGGACAATGAAAACTAAACTCAAAGTAACACTTGGTATAATTGGCGCTGTTTTACTCATTGGACTCGCTAATAGCATCTATATCATAGAACCTGATGAAGTTGCAACTATTGAATGCTTTGGTGCCCTTAAAGCAACTGTTATTCGTACAGAAAAGCAAGATGTTGTTTCAAAAGGACTTAATACCTATGAATCCTTAAAAGATGTAAAAATGATTACCGAACGTGGCCTACTTTTCAAATTACCTTTTATTGATGAAGTAGAAAAATATATTGCCAAATACCTCACTTATACTTCTACGCCTGAAACCATCAATACAAGCGATAGTAGAAAATTAGACATTCAAATGTATGCTCAATACCGTATTGAAAACCCTGCTGTATACAAAATGAAAGTTGGCTCTTTGAATAAGCTTAATCAGCTTATGGACGATAATGTCTATCCTGTTGTTATTCAATCTGCTAATAAACTCACTTTTGACCAATTCTTTGATGACGAGATTATGTCTAAGATGATGGAAGAACGCCGTCAGGAATTAAATAAAACACTCGTTGTTCAATATGGTATAGAAGTTGCTGATATCGGAATCTACCGCAAAAACTTCCCTCAATCCAATATTGCAAGTATAGAAGACAAAATGAGTAAAGAAATTCAAAAAGAAAGCGAACGCCTACGTGCTGAAGGGGATGCCTACTATACTAAATCCACTTCTGAAACCAATCGTATTGAAAAAGAAATCATTGCAAAAGCTGTAGAAGAAAGTGCGGTTATCCGTGCTGAAGCTGAAAAGCAAGCCCTTGAAATCTACCAAGCTTCTTTAACAAAAGATCTAGACTTCTATCGCTTTATCCAACGTATGAATGCATATAAAGATTTAAAAAATCAAACAATCTTCATTGGTCAAGAGAATGAATTCTTAGATTATATCAACGGCTATCGCTAAATGTTAAATATAAAAAGAATGCTCCAATGAGTCTCATGTACTCATTGGAGCATTCTTTTTATATAGTATATCTTCTTTAAAGTTATCTTAGTGAACAGCTTGCATATATTTAAATATATTGATTTAAAGGAGTTTACATATGCTTTATAACAACATTCTATTACAAACATACTCTCCTGAGGGGCTAAATGCCTCTCTTATCTCTTTTTATTCTGAGTGGAAAGAACGTTACCTTCGTACAGTGTCTAATACTTATCCAACTCAACAATATCTCTTTTACACCTTGGATCAACCTAATCTTCTACCTGCTGTCACTTGTTCAGAAGCTATGGGATATGGCATGTTCATTTTCCCTATGATGAGTATCTTTGATCCTAATGCAAAACATCATTTTCATGCCCTATATCGTTATATTCAACACTATCCTAGCTTCTACAATCCTCATCTTATGGCCTGGCAACAGATTATGACACCTGATGGCCATATTATCAATGCAACTTCAGATACTTCATCCGCCACTGATGGAGATATGGATATCAGTTACGGACTCCTCTTAGCACATAGACTCTGGGAACAAGATAAGGACATAGATTACCTCCAGGAAGCACGTCTTCATATCCAGGCCTTGATGACAAGTTGTGTCAGTCCAAAGGATTCTATTCTCTACCTTGGTGATTGGGTCTCTGGTCTCCAAGAAAATGACTTTAAATATGTTACAAGAAGTTCTGACTTTATGGGTTACCTTATTAAAATTTTTGCTCAAGTAGACCGCAAAAATAAACGTCGCTGGCTACAGGTCCTTTCTTGTATAAACCATATTATCGACAGTCAACTTACAAGACAAAGTAAAACAAATGGTCTTATGCCTGACTTCTTTAAAAAGGAAGGAAAAAGTTATATGGCTCCTACATCACAAGTCCTCGAATCTCTTCATGACGGTGATTACTTCTATAATAGTTGTCGTACGCCTTGGCGGTATGCTATGAACTCTATCCTCTTCCACTCGCCTACCTCTTACGAAGTTCATCTACTTAATCAATGGATAAAAAAGAAAACCAAAGGCATGCCTTCACAAATTGTATCAGGTTATTACATTGCAAATGGTATACCAGGTGAGGGCTTTGGTGAACCAAATAACCTTGCCTTTATTGCACCTTTTTTAGTCAGTGCTATCGCTGAAAAAGGTAATGATGCGTGGATTTTGTCTCTCTGGAATACTCTTCTAGCTAAACCTATAGATGAATGTACTTTTTATGAAAATACCCTTAAACTTATTGCCATGATTATTGCAACAGGGAATTGGTTATCTCCTATATAAATACCTTTTATCCCTTATTCAAAAATTTAAATTTTCCTTTTAAAAAGGTGATGTAGTCTTGTCTATCTTGATGCTGCATAAAATCCTCCTGTATCACCTTTTCTATCCACTCTAACTTTTCTTTAGAATGGGCTTCATACCTTTTGATGATTATCTCACCCAATTGTTCTAGCCTTAGCATTTCTTCATAGACATCAGATATGTATTCAAAACTTGTAACAGCTACCGGCTGTTCACTTATAAAGGCAAAAGGAATGTCTTCTTGTTTACTATAATTTTGAACTGAATCTACGCAATAAATAAATCCTTCTTCACCTTTATACGTTTCTTCAGTAGCCTGTGGGTAGTATTCTTCTATAACTAAAATACCTTCTTTATTAAATCCATAACTTGCCCATGTATAAAATTTCCCTTTATGCTCTATTTTCTGCTCTATATGGAACTTTTCAACTGCATTGCTCAAATAGACAAGTGTATTGGCTCTTCTACTAGTCAAGTACACCCATGGCTTGCCATGATTTGAAATACTTGGTTTGAGTACCTCAATGTCTGGAACCTTAGATCCATGGTAAAATCTCATATGCTCTCTCCTAACTTTCATGTATCTTATCATACTAAGTACCACAAAATTACTTAATATACTGTTACTTTTAGTATTTTTTTATCAATCCTATTTGCTTCAATTGTTGCTCTATTTCATATTCATTAATTGTGCAACGTGTTTCACCTAACTCAATAGCTGACTTTGTCTTACCATGATAATCACTGCCACATGTTATCAACAAATGAGATGATTTCCCTTTATCTAAGAAAAATCTAATAGTCTCTTCATCATGATAGTTACTAAATACTTCTACGCCTTGTATCCCCTTTGTAACTAGCTCATCAAACACTTCATAGTGTCCTTTTAAGTTTTGTCCAGGATGAGCAAGTACAGCAACACCACCATTCTTTTTAATAAGTCCCAAAGTTTCTTCTAATGTAGGATAAATAATTTCTTTATAGCAAGGTTTGTCTTTAGCATAATAATCCCAGTAAAAATTCACATAAGGGTTATCGCTTCTTATACCTTCTCTACGATAAGGCTTTAATAACTCATTTTCTCTATATCTCACATCATTGAGTAAAACTTCTGCAAACATTTCTCCTGTATAAATACCGTTGCTACTTAACTTATCTAAGTCTTCTTGATGAATATTAAACCCTAACTGATTGGTTAATTCAAGCTTCTTCCTAGAACTTTTTAATTCTTGCTGTATTACATTTTCTTCTATTTTAATAAAGTCCTCACCAGTCGTATCTATACCATATCCTAAAATATGTAGATTGATTGCTTTGTAAGTACAATCTATCTCTATTCCTGTAATATATTGAATCCCATGAGTCTTTGCTACCTCTTTTGCCTCATGTACACCCCTTACGCTATTATGGTCTGCAATAGCCATAATACGTATGCCCTTATCCTTACATTTTCTCACTAATTCACTGGGTGAAAATTCACCATCATCACTATAAAGGCTATGCATATGTAAATCAATAAATTTATTCATCTTCCAATCTCCTTACTTTTCGTTTGCACATCATACTCTATCTTATCTACTTCATGCTATAATAATAACCTAGGTTTATTCAAATAAATATAAATAAATAAACTAAAGGCAAGGAAACTTCTTAAGCTTCCTTGCCTCTTTATTGCTTATATATTTTCTAGTAACAGCACTTACAGCAACAACATTTACCACAACAATTATTATAGCAGTCATTGCATACATTTTCCTGACTTATGTCATTATCTAATACTATAACACCAAAAGCAAAACCTTCTCTTCCACCTTCTGTAGTTGTATTTGCAACAATAGTAGTTGGATTTTGCGTCATAAAAATATTAGAAGAAGTTGTGCTGGCATTGGTTGGTTGCCCTGTTTCTAATACCGTCTTAGTAGACTGCCCTGTTACCTTTGGTCCCGCTGTTATATTACCATTTTCTGAGGGAATGATCTGAATCCATGACCATACCGTTCCATTAGTCGTTACACTCCATGTTTCTGCTATACTTTTAGCACCTTTATTTGTTGTTTCAGCATCTGCTGCAAAAAATAAAAAGTTGTTAACTCCATTTCCACACCTATCACTCAAAATAATATTACTTAATACTATTTTGATAGCCACTGGTACTGTTATTGGCTCATTGATAGCTGTGTATAATGCCACATTTCCCCTAATCCCCGTATATGCTTTTGTTCCAAATGGAGCTGCACTAAAAGTAGGTACTGGGAATCCAGAATATACAACTTCTGATGCATAAGGCTCTTCTGCTGTTACTGCAATAGAAGCATCAAAACTAATTCTATATCCTCCAGGGATTATGTTTGTTATTGTAGCATGGGGGTGTGCATTACTAAGTTGTAAGTTAGTACCATAGTTAATCCAGCCTATAGATTGAGCAAGTACACCTGCGCTAGTCTTACTCGCATATTGAACAGATAACATATCAAACCACCTCTATAACTATTTATATAGTATATAAAGGTGCATTATTTTGTTCCCTATTTGTCCATCTTTTATCTTTATTTTAATATTACTACTTTCTAGGTCTTTTAAATACCATAAAACTTTCATCCAATTTGTTAGGTTGCCCATAAGCTTGCATTTTAGGTTCATGCATATTGACAAGTTCCCATTCTTCTTTTCCGTATGCATTTAAATGCTCTTCAATACTTAACTCATTCTTCTCGTTCACAAATTGATCAAAGGCTATTGTTTTGTATTCCCATTCCATTTTGATTGCTCCTTCCTTTTATTTAGGGACACTATACTACTTAATCTCTCA
This sequence comes from Niameybacter massiliensis, assembly GCF_001282685.1. Lineage (GTDB taxonomy): Bacteria > Bacillota > Clostridia > Lachnospirales > Cellulosilyticaceae > Holtiella > Holtiella tumoricola. The sequence continues at coordinate 2,438,828 of NZ_LN875035.1, forward strand.
TACTTCATATTTTAGTGTCAGCAATCTAGAATCTATTTATACCTTAATCTATCTTATATATTGTATACAACTTTAATTTATTTATCTTCCATTCTATAGCCATATCTATAGATTGTCTCTACCTGAAGCCTTGGCATTTTCTTTCTTAACCTTCTCATCAAATCATCAACTACGCGGTCACTTCCAAAGTAGTCTCTTTCCCAAATGTTATTCAAAATTTCGTCGCGCGTAAAAGGTCTTCCTATATTATTGTACATCAACACGAGTAACTTATACTCTCTACTAGATAAATCTAAGAGTGCCTCTTGGTCATATACTTTATGGGTATTAAAGTCTATTTTGTATCCAGCAATAATTCCTGTATCTTCTGACTTATAGCATCGATCGATAATTTTTTTGACACGTAGTACAAGCTCTTTAGGCGAAAAAGGTTTGGCAATATAGTCTTCTGCACCTTTTTCTAACCCTAGTATTTTGTCAAAATCTTGGTCTCTCGCTGAAATCAGTATAATGGGTAATTTAGGATCTATTTGCTTGAGTTCATCCATCAATTCAAAACCACTTTTACCTGGTAACATAATATCTAAGATCCATATATGCATGTCCTCTTCTATTACTTCACTAACGGCTTCTGCACTATTAAAAGCAAAAACTTTATAATTTTCTTTTTCTAAATAACTCTTGATAATATCATTTAGATTTTTTTCATCTTCCACTAATCCAATACGAATTTCCATCAGAACTTCCTCCTACTCCACAACTGTAATGGTATTTCTAATCATTCCCATCCAACATGAATACATAAAGGTCCCTTCTTCTGTTGGCATAAACTCAAATACATTTTCTCCTTCTTGAAGTGAAGCAAATATTTCGTACTCTGGAATATTAACTGCATAGTTACAGCCTGTTAAATTTCCAGGTTTTACATTCATTTTAAGTCTTACAGGGATATCCTTTTGTACCACAATATCCTCATACCTTCTAGGACCTACATCAACATTTACAACCTGATAACCATCTTCCATGATAACATTACGATTAGCTAAACTATTTCCACTAGCTAGGGCTGTATTAATACCTGCTGTTGTTAATCCATTTAACATCATACTTATACCTAAGACTACAACTAAATAGCCTCCCATTTTAAAGACCAATGCTTTTGCTCCAACAGATAACTTGTTAATAAATACACCCAATCCTAACATAAGTGGCACTGTACCTAAACTAAAAGCTAACATCGCTAATGCACCTTGTATAAAACTTCCTATACCAAGGGCATAAATCTGCATCATCTGAAGAGGCCCACAAGGCATAAGCCCGTTTACAATCCCTAATATAAATGGCCCTCTATCATGACTGAGCTGATACTTTATCTTTGACAATTTTAAGTTCAAGTGTTGCATCAACTTAAGATTTGTTAACGCTACAACTCCTGCATTATTTAACCCTATTATAACCATAAGGCAACCAAGTACAATGGGTACGACTGCAAAAAAAGTATTCCCTAAAGTTATCCCTGCCCCAACGGCTCCTACTATACCTCCTAGAAGTGTATAAGAAATAATTCTTCCTATATTATATAAGATATTTCTTTTAATATTGTCCTTTTCGTTTGTTACTTGAGATAATGCAATCCCCCCACACATGGATATACAATGAAAAGAGGTTGTCATACCTATAATAAATAACATGATCAGACTTAGGCTATTACCTCCTGTTAAAAGTGTAGAAAAATCAGGAACAATGCTACTTATGATTAAGAACAGGAGTATTGCTATTCCCGCTAACATCCATACCTTTTTAGGCTTTTTCTCCTGACTTTCTAGCTCTTCCACAAGTTCATAACCAAGTACTTCTAAAATCTTTTTGATTTCTTGTAACCGAATTTGACGTGGGGCATAATCTATCTCTAAACTTTTAGTTTTCAAATGCACTTGTGCCTTTTGAATCCCTTTTTTATTACTTAAATTTTTTTCTATCTTTTCTTTGCACTGGCTACACGTTATGCCACATACTTTATACACCTTATTCATTGTTTCACCTCAACTATTATTGGATTGAATAGAGCTATTCTAACAAAATAGTTTGGTGTAATTACTAAGTAAATATGGAATAATTATGTGATTTGCTTAGTAATCTTAAATGTTACCCCACCTCGTTCATTGACAAAGGTAATCTCATATTGATAGAGTTCTACAGTCTTTTTCACAATGGAAAGCCCAAGACCTGTTACGCCACCTTTGCCTACCTCAAAGGGATTAAATAAACTTCCATTCATACTCGCTTCAATAGGTGGACCATCATTATACATAGAAAAAACACCTTCTCTAACCATAATCCTAATTTGGCTCTTCGCATAGCGTTTGGCATTATCTAACAAATTTTCTATGACAATGCGCCACTTTTCTGTATCTCCAAGGAAATAGGACTCATCTAAATCACTTTCAATACATAAAGGCTCCTCTCGGTCTTGCATATACCCTACAACTTCAAGGACCAAGTCTTTCATTTTTAAAGTATCAGGAATCTCCTTTTGACTTTTAATATATTCTAAGCGATTTAAATAGAGAAGACTTTGGACTCTTCTTTGCAAGCGGTCTGCTTGATCATAGATAACATGAGCTGTTTCTTCTACTGTACCATAAGGATAAACTGCATCAATAATCCCTTCTGCATAGTTTTTGATCACCGATAATGGCGTCTTTAAATCATGAGATATATTGTGAATCATATCTTGCTTTACTTGGTCATTCTCATAAAGTTTTTGACGCATCGTTTCTAGTGAGGTCATCACTTCTTGAAACTCAGCAGTATAATGATCTGTTTTTATAGGATTATTTAAATTTCCCTCACCAATTTCATCTAGCTTAAATTGAATATCTTTAAGATTATTAATCAGTCTAGCATTCCATTTGTAAAAGATCACCAAGATAATACCTATAGTGATACCAATAATCATAAGTACATTCATAAAGAGCTGATTAGATAGCATGGAATAATTAGTCTCTATTTTATATGAAATAAGGATATCTCCTTTATATTGGGTATTAATCACATAATAAATCACTTCATGCCCTTGTACATACTTATACATTCCAAGTGGTTTCTGCTCGGCAACTGCTTTTTCATCCATCTGTAAAAAGAATTCTTTATACATCAATCTTTGATGCAATAAATCTTCTGTTATATCTTCATCAATATTTGTTTCTAATTGACTATATAAAATATGATAGATGCCATCATATCCATTATACTTTTCAAGTCCTTCTTGACCTAGCTGACTTTGGACTTCTACTATATGATTAAATATTCTATTATCAAAAAAGTATCGCATTGTGCTTGGTAAGATGGTACAAAAGACAACAATACTTCCTATAATAATTACACAAACCGTCAAAAACAACTGATAGTTTAATCTTGTTATCTTTTTCATTTATTTAGCTTCCTTTTACTTATTATTATTGGGGATATGGCTTAGTATACCAATCATGGCTATTATAACACCTTTTAACACATACAAAAAATCAGTTAATGCCTCTCTATGACATTAACTGATTCTACCTACTTTTTAATGGCAACCGAAGCCATTTCTACCTCTATTAGAACCATTGTTACTCATACGCTCTATACAGTAGTTGAACATCTCTTTTACTTGTTCTTCTGTAAGGTTACCTAACTCAATTTGTTGCTCCATCATATCTCTCATTTCATCATAGATGTTGCTATAAGTATCCTCACCTGCTGATAGCGTTACTGCTTGATTATTTACTGTAGCTGTAAGTTCTACCGGTACTGTACCTGTGTTATTTATAGTGGTTGGTCCTTTTGCAAATAATGAAAAACTTCCTACTGCCATTATCCCAACAACTAATACACCTAAATATTTTGCTTTCATATTGTCCCTCCATCTATTCACTAAATTTGCTAGTGCATAATAGGATTATATAAGACGGCTATCTGAGAATGATGGAATAATTACGGAAGAATTATGTGTTTTTACTTCTGTCTTAAAATAACTACTTGCATTAGTACAACAAAAGCCAACCTAAGTTGCCCTCCCCTCCAAAATCACGGGCAGACTTAAGCTGGCTTTATAGGTGACATATTTATTCGGATTCTTAGTCTAATTTCATCAATAGGGTTTTGTGTAAGTCGTTGTTAGGTCCCTTCCTAGCCGATTCTCGTCCTTACGAAAGCGCCTGGTAACCCTGCCGGTGAAAGAGGTCGCAGTCACTTTACACCATTAATCGTCTGGCCACTTGTAACACATAAGAGGTACTATACGGTTCCACTTAACGTTTTACACAGTATGTATTATTGACTCCATTATAAGATTTGAATCCTCATTTATGCTTTCATCCTCCACCCTAGTGTCACCGCTAAAGTGGGAATGCCTAAGAAAAAAGTGTTCTTTTGGGAAGGGAGGCAAAAGTTAACTTGCTTCTTTCTTAGTGGTATAAGATCCTGAGTATCTAGAATATCAATCTCCTATACTTTTATATTAAGTGTTACTTGATACTGCATGTCTTTTGATACATTTAGTATACTCCTTTGAAACTTTTCTTTCAATTGACAGAATTAACAAAATATTAATTTTCAATTTTTATCTTTTATAAGGGTTTGTAAAATAACTCTTCTTCATTCGTACTAGAATTTGTATACTTTTATAAAAATAGGGTATAGAATAATGAACCCATTATTCTATACCCTATTTTTATATTTTTTCTATACTAATCCCACTATAATAATGTCTTAAAATTTCCTTGTAAGTATAGCCTCTTTCTGCCATACCTTGTGCACCGTTTTGGCTCATGCCCACACCATGTCCATATCCACCACCATATAGATCTATTTCACTAATCAACTCTGAGTCATCATAGTGGATATCCATGCTGAAGAAAGCACTTGGTAATAAAGACATATTTTTGATTTCGCTGCCATCTGCACGGGTAACGACAATAGCTTCTTTAGTCGCATCCTTTTGTGTCGGTGCAAAGAGTGAGCGTACAAGATATTCGGTTCCTACACGTATGGTTGCTTCTTCACCTTCTATAACCATCTCCATAATATTGCCGCCTTCTCCGCGTTTTGTTACTTGAATTTGCTTGATTGCACCAATATTATTGAGCTCGCCAACGACCCAGTCATTGCCCTTTTTCACCTTGACCATGTTTGGATAATTGGTGGAAAGGTTATAAATGTTGCTATTAACTATATGTTCTAACTGCTTCGCATCCATATGTACTTGCCATCTAAACCAAGGTGCATCTTGGTCAAAGGCATCTAATTCTTTAGCTGATTTAGTAAAGAAGCTATAAGCATTCTTTTCACTAGATAAGTCTTCAACAGCTCTTTCACCTATATATTGTTGTCTTGCTACAAGGTAGCTTGGTGTATTACTAGGGAAAATCTCACCAATAGCCCACGTCTCACCGTAGTTTGCAGTATATCCTGCTGACGTTGAGAAGAAGTTACCATTTACAATGCGGTCGTTATACATCATGACCTCACCTTTAGTTTCATTCACTGCGTTATAAGCAGCTTCATCTGCTGGCACTTGGTTATACACTTGACTTGCTACTGTGTCATCTAATTGGGCACCATATTTTAGGTACTTATTACTTTTTTGTTGTGATCTTGTAAAGCTTCTTGCGGCAATAGCTTGTGCCTTTAGTGCTTCTTTATCATAGCTTGTTGGCATTTCACTTGGAATTACCCCTGCAATATAGTCTTCTATGTTGACTTCATTAACAAGTGTATAGCCTTCTTCTTCCTTATAGACTTCTAAAGCACCTTTATAAGAGGGATTAGTATCTTTTCTCTTCATAGATACAACCTTCAAAATCCCCTCTCCTTTGGGTGTTAAAGTTACTTTATTTTTTCCAATTTCCCAAGTCATCTCCTTAGCATCCCAAGTCTTGTCTGCTTCAAAATGAGTCTGCTTATCCCCATAGGTGACTGTAAAACCTGTTTCACAGCTTATCTGTACATTTTCTTGATTATAGCCCGATGTACCATCTGTTGATAACAAAATACGTACATCTTGTGACAAGGTGTCGTCAATAACCTTAAGGGTTTGTATGCAATCATTTTCCATTGTATAGGTTACCTTAATACCTGAAAAAAGTTGACCTGGTTGCTTATAGACCTCATTACCTGTGCCATCATAAATGGTTAACTTTTGAAAAGGTAGCCTCCCCGCTTTTGCAAGCTCAACATATTCATCTGTCATTCTCACCACCGTATCGCCTACATCTTCTTTAACTTGTTGATAATTAGTAATCGTATTATTTTGTATATTTACAGAACAAATCTTACCTACTTCTTCTGCTGGGATGATTTGATTGTTATAGGTAAGTTCATATTCTCCTACACGAAGTGTTGCCTTTCCATCTTCTACAGATACAACATAGCATTCATTAATACTACTTGTTGCACTCATTGTATCTACAATACCTAGTATTTCATTGTTTTTTACAATGGCTTGCAACGTATAGCCTACGCATGGGTCTAAGATTAAACCTTCAAATCCATAAACCCCTTTATCAGTAAGTACTTGCCATGCACCAAGCTTACTATCTGTAAGAGAAGTTGCCAAAATACTTAACTCTTCGTATTGTAAAATTTCCTTTTTCCCTGCATGTTCTAAGGCTTGTTCAAAACCTTTTAAAAACTGTTTAAGGGTCAAGTCTTTCTCTGATACATCTTGTGTACCATTAACATTCACTGAATATCCATCACCTAATATATCTGCAAAGAACTGACTTGCTTCTTGATAAGTCATAACTTCCATCGCTTCTTCTTCATTAAAAAAACTAAACTTAGCATCTTCCTTTAAACGTGTGTAGTATTTACTGTACCACACCTCACCATTAGCTCCTTGTTTTAAATCTGCATCATCCATTAAGGTATAAGCAACAATTTTAGCAATATTTGCTTTGGTACAAGGTGTCATATTTGAAGGTAATGTTGTTTCTTCTTCACTTGGCACAACACCCTTACTAATAGCTTGCTGTGCTTTATTCATCCACTCTCCTAAATACCCCTTGCCTTTTTCTAGAAATTCTTTCCCTGATTGTCCACTTGCCAAGTACATTCCAATAGCAATTACAAAGAGGAGAACTAATATTGTCACACCTTGACCTCCACTTTCTTCATATCTTCCTCTTCTACTATGTCTTGTATTTCTGCTGCTTCTGTAATCTCTACTACTCCTGTACCCTCTATCGTATCTACTCATAGTCCTCCTCCTTATTTATTCTCACCTTTTGTATGGCACTACTTTAGCTTGTACTATATATATTCTCCCTTGTCCCTAAAAATACCAAAAGTAAGTAATATTTGATTTAAAAATAAAAAAGCCTTGAGATTACTCAAGACTTTTCTTCTTACTTTTTCTATTTTCCCAACTTACCCAAAGTTGACCTGCAATAAATATAGTTGAATAACATCCACTGATTACACCAACCATCATAGGTAATGCAAAAATTTCTATAGCATGAATGCCGTAGTACATTGCAAAGACATACATAATAAGGACACTAATAAATGTGGTTAAACTTGTATTAATTGATCTTGTAAGAGACTGAGTAATACTTAAATTCACTACATCTTGTAGTGGCCATTTAGCTTTATCTTTAATCTCTTCTCTAATACGGTCATAGATAACAATGGTATCGTTAATGGAATAACCAATAATGGTTAATGTAATGGCCACAAATGTATCATTGAGAGGATTCCCTAGTACGACAAAGGCAAAAAAGACAATACACACATCATGTATTAAGGCAACCATAGCCATCATCCCTGCTGATAGGCCTCCAATATGTTTAAATCTTATCCATACATAGACAACGATCATCAAAAATGAAAGTGCAATGGCTATAGCTGAATTGATCATAGCCTTTTGACCAATGTATGGTTCTACCATATAAGACTCTGCAAGTTGAATATTTGCCTCTTTAAAATGTGTCTGTAAGGTATTGCCGAGCTGCTCTTGTTCTTCTGGAAGTAACCCCTGATTACCTGCTAAGGTCACATTTAATTTTTTCTCTTTACTTCCTAAGTCACTTGTTATCTGAACTGTTACAGGTCTCTCTAGAACAGGTGCCAGTATCTTTTCTACTTCTTTTGCATTAATTTCTCCTATGTAGGTATACTTTAATACTGCTCCACCTTTAAATTGGATATCTAGTTGCACCCCTTTAGTCAAGCAAGTGATCATTCCTCCAGCTAAGAGCATAATAGATAATGCAAACGCAATCCATCTTTTCTCATAGAAAGGTACCATCTTATAAGATTTTCCTCTACTAAAAAGACAAGGTGCTTGCATCTTTTTAAATCTAACAAGAGATAAAAGCATAATTTTAGAAGAGAAAATTCCTGCTACAAAGTTTAGAACCATCCCTACTAGTAACGTATACCCAAAGGAAAGCATGGTTCCTGAGCCGAAAATCATTAAAATCACAGCTACTATTGCACTGGTTACATTCCCATCAAATACTGCTGAAAAAGCTCTGTGATATCCATTACGAATAGCCTTTTCTAAACGCATGTCTTTCCTTAACTCTTCTCCTATACGCTCACCAATAATAACATTTGCATCTACACTCATACCTAATGATAAAATAATCCCTGCTATCCCCGGTAAAGTTAAGGTGATTTGTGGAATAGACAAGGCTAAGAGTTCTGCTGCTAACTGCATGGCTAATACAATGGAACTAATAACCCCTACAAGTCTATATCTGATAATCATAAAGAGACAAATAAGAACAAATGCTACAGCACCTGCTACAACCATCACATCCAGTGCACCATTGCCAAGTGTAGGACTGATTGTACTATGATTTTTTGTTGCCATTGAGAAAGGTAATGCCCCTGCATTGATTTGATCTGCCAATGCACTGGCTTCTTGATCCGTAAAATTGCCTGAAATCATGGCATTGCCATCTGTTATAGCTTCATGGACATTTGCTGCTGAAATCAAATTCTCATCCATAAAAATATAAATAGGCTGACCAATCAACCTTTGTGTCGCCTCTCCAAAGAGCTTTGTGCCTTCTGTATCAAAGCTTAATTGTACAACATATTGACCATGTTCTAGATCAGCTTGAGGTGCGCTTTGTTTAACATGTTTACCTTCCACTAAGATATTATTATTTGCATCTCTAAAGGTAAGTTTTGCTGTTTGACCAAGTTCTGCTATAGCCTTCTCTGGGTTAAAATCCTTTTCATCAGATTTCCAGGGAAATCTGACAAGTACCCTGCCATTTTGTGCATCTATCGTCACTTCTCGGTCTAGAATTTTCTTTGCATCTAGCCTTGCTTCTATAATAGACCTTGCTGCATTCATTTCCTCTACAGTTGGCTGACGCTCTAAGTCTACAGGCTCATAAATTGCCTCTACACCCCCACGAATATCTATACCATAGCGCATTTGATTGGCACCTTTTATACTACCTATTCCAAAAAACGCTACATAACTTAATAGAATAATTCCTATTAAGAAAATAAAAAATGCACTCTTTTTAACATGTCTCTCCACGTTTCATTCCTCCAAATTTTTAAAATATATTAATTTAAATTGGAGAAATAAACCCTTTTGGTCCATCCTTATGATGTATGTAAGAAATAATTCTAATAAAACTACTGATTACAAATCCTATCAATATTACTCTCATATATAATAAATAGCACAGTTGCACTTGAATACTTTGTAATAGTATCCGTAAGATCTCAATGCGGTCTATTTTCACCTCTTGCCTCATCATTGTAAGTCTCATACTACTTATAACAGGTACACTCATAGACTCCCACTCTACTACATTTGAGACTTGATGCCTGAAATCTTGCTTTTCTATTTTTAAGCTTTGTAACTGCTTTATGCCAAGTCCTAAAGAGAATAGCATACATAAAATCATGCACAAACTTATAGTTTTTTTGAAATAATACTTTTGGTGATCCACTGCTATTTCTCCCCCTTCTTATCTAGTTTCATCATAGTCAGTTTAAGAGGTTACGTCAATATTTATTTTAAATATTTTAGTATATTATAAACACTAAAATGAAACACTTATTCTAGGTACGCAAAAAAGCACTAACCGTTTGGTTAGTGCTTGATTTTCAACTTTGTCCCAAAATGCCGTTCCTGGTATTTTGACGCCCTAGCTTAGCTAGGTGGGAAACTAGCTATTGAAGTCCTGTTGTCCGCTGCCCAAAGGGAATTAGCTTGCGGCCTAACATTTGCTTCATAGCGCGATATCGTCTCCCGAACGTAAATTGTAGGTTCAAAATAACAGGGTCTCGAACATTACAGGAGTCATTTAAGTTATCTTTATTATATCACTTCTCTCCTCTTTTGCAAGGGAAAAATTAAAGTAATATTTTTCTTATTATTTCTTAATTTTTTTAAGTCTAAAGAAATCTTCACGTTCCTTTTCTTCAAGAACTTCTTGAATATATTTCACTTGTTCTTTGTATTTAGGAATCTGAATATGTTGAAGTGCATTGGTACGTTTTTGAGTTTTCTCAATTTCTTTAGCAAGCTTAAAAATGGAGTTTTCAATTTCTGCTACTTCATACATTAAATATTTCACTTCTCTAAACTGTTCACATGCTCTATCTAATGCTGGATTAGTGTTATGAAACCCATAAGTAGGAAATATAGGTGCTTTATCATATTTAACAGTAGGAATATCTACACCCATAACGCTTTTTAAAAGGATCTCAAAGTTTTCGTCCTTTGGAATACTTCTTGCGATATCTTCTACTTGAGCAATCCCCATTGTAATATTCACTGTTTGGAGTGCTGCATAAGCTTCATCTAATATATCATAAATCTTATTTTGAATATCTCTTGCCTTATCTACAAGAAGCATCATCTCACGAATGAGTACATTACGCTTCTTATCTAAAAGTTCAAAACCCTTTTGTGAAAGTTCAAGTGAGGACTTTGCTTTAATCAAATTGGATTTGGTTGGTGCTACAAGTAGTGCCATAACATCTACTCCTTACGAGCTTTATAGTATTTTTTAATCATATCTTGTGGAATACGATCAAGTTCATTCGCTGGTAAGATAGATAAAATTTCCCAACCTAAATCTAATGTCTCTGTCATTGAACGATTTTCATTTGGTCGTTGTGCCACAAAGCTTTCTTCAAATTCACGACCAAATTGTAAATAAAGTTTGTCTATATCACTTAAGTCATCTTCACCTATAATTTGTGAAAGGGCACGAATATCTTGAACTTTTGAATAGGCAGAGAAGATTTGGTTTGAAAGATCCGCATGATCTTCTCTTGTATATTCTTCCCCAATACCATCTTTCATCAAACGTGAAAGTGATGGTAAAACAGCAATTGGTGGATAAATATTTTTTTGGTTGAGTTCACGGCTTAGAACGATTTGTCCTTCGGTGATGAACCCTGTAAGGTCAGGAATTGGATGTGTAATATCATCATTTGGCATAGTAAGGATAGGAATAAGTGTAATAGAACCATCCCTATCTTCTAACATGCCTGCACGTTCATAAATGGTAGAAAGGTCACTATAAAGGTATCCTGGATAACCTTTACGTGAAGGTACTTCCTCACGTGTAGAAGAAATTTCACGGAGTGCTTCTGCGTAACTTGTCATATCTGTCAAGATAACGAGTACATGCATATTATGTTCAAAAGCTAAATACTCTGCCGCTGTTAAAGCACAACGTGGTGTAGAAATCCTTTCTACAATAGGGTCATCTGCCATATTAAGGTACATAACAACGTGATCAAGTACACCTGCTGCTTCAAAGCTACGAATGAAATAGCTTGCATCATCATGACGCACACCCATCGCACCAAAGATAACAGCAAAGTTATCTGCATTGGCCCCTTCAATTTTAGCTTGCTTTACAATTTGTACAGCAAGTTCATTATGTGCAATACCGTTTCCTGAGAAAATTGGAAGCTTTTGACCACGAATAAGTGTCATTAAACTATCTATTGCTGAAATACCTGTTTGAATAAAGTTTCTTGGGTATTTACGTGCTACTGGATTAATAGGTCGCCCATTTGTATTGGCTCTTACATTTGAAACAATTTGATACGCACCATCAATTGGTTCGCCTACCCCATTAAAAGTTCTTCCTAAAATTTCTTTTGAAAGAGGAATTTCAAGAGGTTTTCCTGTAAATTGTACAGAAGTATTATCGGTAGAGATACCTGCAGTTCCTTCAAAGACTTGGATAATTACTTTATCCCCTTCTATTTTGATGACTTTCCCTTTACGAGTTTCTTGGCCTCCATCTACTTTGATGTTGACAATCTCACCATAGGAAACATCTTGAATATCTGAAAGAACAATAAGAGGGCCGTCTACGCGCTCTAATTTTAAGTATTCTTTTCTCATTTTGACCATCCTAACTGTTATTCATATTTTTCCCTTAAGCTTCTATAAGTGTCCACAATTTTCTTCTCAAGCTCATCAAGAAGATAAACTTGATCATTAGGCACATCATATTTCATCTTCACAACATCATCAAAGACTCTTTCTTTCCTAATTGTAGATAAAGGTATACCTTTCTTTACACAAGCAAGTGCACTTGTATAAAGAGTGTCAATAACGCGCAACATTTTATATTGCTTTTCTAATGACACATAGGTGTCGTCTTTATGGAGCGCATTTTGTTGTAGGAAACCTTTCTTGATTGTTCTTGCAATCTCAAGTACAAGATGTTGGTCATTTGGAAGAACATCTTCCCCTACTAATTGTACAATTTCATTTAACTTTTCTTCTTCTTGAAGTAAACGAATCATCTTTGCACGAAGTGGAAGCATTTCTGGTGATACATTTTCACGATACCATTCATCTAGCATGGTTACATAACCGCTATAACTTGTTAGATAGTTGATAGCAGGATAGTGTCTTGCATAAGCAAGTTTTTTATCAAGGGCTAAGAACGCACTTACGAAACGTTTTGTATTTTCTGTAACAGGCTCAGAGAAGTCACCACCAGCTGGGGATACCGCTCCGATAATTGTAACCGATGCTTCTTTATTATTAAGTGTTGTTACACACCCCGCACGTTCATAGAACTGAGCAAGTCTTGATGGTAAATAAGCTGGATAACCTTCTTCTGCTGGCATCTCTTCAAGACGACCTGAGATTTCACGAAGTGCCTCCGCCCATCTAGATGTGGAGTCAGCCATGATTGCAACGTCATAACCCATATCTCTAAAGTATTCAGCCATTGTAATACCTGTATAAATACTTGCTTCACGGGCTGCTACTGGCATGTTAGAAGTATTAGCAATCAAGATCGTACGTTCCATCAGTGGTCTATTGGTACGTGGGTCAATAAGTGCTGGGAACTCTTCAAGTACGTTAGTCATCTCATTACCACGCTCACCACAACCAATGTAAACAATAATATCTGCATCAGACCATTTTGCAAGCTGATGCTGTGTGACTGTTTTTCCTGTACCAAATCCTCCTGGAAGACCAACTGTTCCTCCTTTTGCAACTGGGAAGAAACTATCAATAACACGTTGTCCTGTAATCAGTGGTTTGTAAATTGGAATACGTTTTTGGATAGGTCTTGGGCGTCTAACTGGCCATTTTTGTGCCAATGTTAGCTCATGTACCTCTCCAGCTTCTGTCTCTATTTTTACAACTGTATCATTTAAAGTATAAATACCATTAGGTTTGACTTCGATAACTTTACCTGAAAGATTTGGTGGTACCATTAAACGATGTTCAATACTAAGTGTTTCTTGAACTGTTGCATAAATCCCACCCGGTGTAAGCACATCACCTACTTGGGCAACAACTTTAACTTCCCAAGGTGCTGTTGGATCAATAGAAAGAAGACCTATACCTTCTGGGATAAAGTTTTTAGAGATTTTTTCGATTTGTTTAAGTGGTCTTTGAATACCATCAAACATATTTCCAAGCATCCCAGGTCCTAAGGTCAGTGAGAGAGGTGCACCTGTTGGGTACACTTCCTCTCCTGCTCTAAGTCCTTCTGTTTCTTCATAAACTTGGATAGTTGCCGCATCTCCTTCAAGAGATACAACTTCACCAATCAATTGTTGTCTACCTACTGTTACCATTTCATTAACTTTAAAACTTGCCATTTTGCTTCCTTCAACAACAGGGCCGTTGACAAGCTCTACAATTCCTACTGCCTTACTCATCTAGTCCACCAACCTCTCCAATAGCTTGAAAGAGCATCTCTACGATTTCATCACGGTGGTCATCGATTAATGTAGCAATAGATAAATCAATTCTAAGATTTTTTAGCGGACTATCTAAAATAATCCCACCGATCATACTGTCCTCTTTAACAGCTGGTGTAAATTTATCTCTACTTATACCAGTTGCTTCAAGTTGAGTTAATACATATTCACCATATTGTGCTTGGTCTTCCTTTGTCATATAAAGAACAAAGTCTGTATCATAACTTCTTAAATCATCTAATTTACTCATGCTATTTTCTAAAAACTTCTTGTACTCAGGTGTTGCCTTAAATGCCACAACACGTGCTTTAAGGTGTTCCATAAATACACCAATATATTTTTCCTTAGTAAGCATTGTTTGCTTTTTAGTTTGCATTTTTGCTTTACTGATTAATTCTAATCTTTTAATTTCACCTTTTTTTCTAGCATTTTCTATTATATCATCTGCATCTTTGTCAACTTTGCGCTTGTGCTCAGACATAATCTCTGCATATTCTTTTTCCATGCCTTCGATTTTTTCACCGATTTCTGCTTTGATATCTTGTTGGAGCAGCTTAGAAAATAAGGATAATTTTTGCTCTATAGTTACCATTGTTTTCACCTCATATACGAATACCGACTGATTCTCTTATATAATTGGTAATGGCATTTTCACTGCGCATCGTTCCATGTCTATCTGGAATTTCCATTATAAGAGGTCTTGCTACTTTTAATTTCATATCCATAATCTCTTCTTTTGCTAAATCCATTGTACGTTCTGTGACAATGACAAGACCAATTTCTTCATCTTTCATTGCAGTCTGTAGCGCTTCAAGGAGTTCTTCTTTCTCATGTACAATGACTCCTCCTATACCTGCTAAGCGCATACCTACCCAGGTATCTCTATTATCGCTAATTAAAAAAGATTTCATAGCTTCTACTCTTTTCTAAAAAGATTTTTATACAAAAAGAATTAAGATAGAAATAATCATACCGTAGATTGCGATACCTTCTGCCATACCTACGAAGATTAATGTTTTACCTAAGATAGATGAATCTTCTGATACTGCTCCAATTGCTGAAGAACCTACTGCACCTACCGCACGACCTGTACCCATTGTTGCAAGACCTGTACTTAAAGCTGCTGCAACATATTTAAGACCATCACCAAATGAAGCACCTACTGTAGCTGCCGCTGTTCCTGCTTCTGCAGCAAATACTGGGCTACTCATTAACATAAATACAAATGCACCTGCAAGAACAAATGAGAAAGCTGAAAGTGAAGTTGTTGTTGCATGTTTTAAATTTACTCTTTTATTTTGACGCATAATACGAACTCCATAACCAATTGTACTTACTGCAATTACTGCTGCTAAAATAACCATAATTTCCATTTTAAATGTCTCCTTTTCGTGTTTCCTTATATTGATTTATTAATCTTCTATTTTAATTGGTGCGTACATTTCGCCGTCACCTGTAAAATACTTACTAAACATTTCGTAGTATTGAAGTCTTAGACCTTGTATAAATACAACTAAGCCCTCAAGGGTTAAAATCAAGATATTACCAATAATTAAAATAATAAATTTTAATATAAAACTACTTGTCATCTCTGACATTACTAAGAATGCCATAAATAATCCAGCATGGTTAAGTGCAAAAGCACCTACACGGATGAATGAAATCCCATTACTCAAAGCACCTAAGATAGTTTCAACACCTTCAAAAATACTTTCAATAAAGTAAGATCCTACTTCACCATGAATATATGGTTTTTCTCTTTTGATCATGTTGGTAAGTGGCTCTTTTAATATCATAATAATGAGCATAAGTGCCATAATACCTAGCGGTACAAAAGGTGATACTGGGATAAGTTTAAAGATTGCAACCAATGTTCCTACAAATCCCATAAAGAAAATATATCCTGCGATACCATTCTTACCAAATATACCATCCTCAATGTCACCTCTTCTAAGTGAATTGATAATTCCAATGATATATGAAACTGAAAGTACTACTACCCCAAATACAACACCTGAAATAAGAACAGGCATAATATTAACTTTTGAAAGTGGGCTACCTACAATATGTGGCAACCAAGGGAGTTGTTCATGTTCAAGTCCAAATAAACTACCATAGACAAAACCAAAGGTAATAGAACTTAGTCCAAGTCTTGTTAAAATACCTCCAGCCACTTTGCTCTTCTTAGCAATCAAAATTCCTGCTAGGAAGTAGATAAATCCTTGACCAATATCTCCAAACATAATCCCAAACATAAGCATAAATGTAATAGCTAAAAATGGTGTTGGATCTATTTCATGATAAGATGGTAGGCCATATAGCTCTACAATCATTTCAAACGGCTTAAACAGCCAGTTATTTTTTAATTTTGTTGGTGGAATCACTTTCTTATCTAATTCATTTGCATCTTTGGCTATAACAACAAATTTATCTGTGATATCTCCAATTTTTTCTTCAATATGAAGCTGGTCTTTTTTACTCACCCAGACATTCATCACAAACAAGTTATTACCATGAACAATTTCTTCTTTTATTTTAAGTATCTTTTCTTCAATCTTAATTCTTGTATAAATCTTATTTAATGCTAAGGTTTTGATTTGTAGATTGTTAAGAAGTACTTTTTCAATTTGTGCTACTTCATTCTGAATTTCATTAATTTTTTCTGTTGTTGACTCAACTAAAGTACCAGGCATTGTAATAATATCATCTGGTATTCTAAGTGGTGTCCAGTTTAAAGATTTAAGCAATCTTTTAGTTTCTTTCTTAAATTGCTTTGGATAAAGAACCAAGTAGATATCTTCTCTTGAATCTTCTATATCCCCAATCTTTAGTACAATTGCACTGATATTTTCATAGTTTTTCTTAATTTGGATTTTATTATCGTACGATAACATCCCTACTTGGAAATCAAAATAATTAAGATCATGTAAATCATTAAAATTACACCATTGATCTTTAATACAACTTACTTTTTGCTTGAAGTTTTGAAGCTCTTTAAGACGTGCTTTTTTATTATTGACAGCCTCTATATTCTCCCATAGTTCTGTCTTTAAGTTTACTAAATCACTCTTTGCTTCAGCTAACTGGTACTTGCGCCCCACATTGACTTTATCTAGTTTTAATGTAAGTCCCATACCACTTGCGATGGTTTTAACCTCTTCAAGCATCTCACCATAATCTGCTTCCATATGTGCATAATTTTCAATAACAGGTAGTGCATCTTGCGGCATCATTGCTTCATATTGATGAACCATATAATTATTGTCATATACATCATTATGTTCTAAGTTTAGGTGAATACTTTCACTGAGTACTAACTCTTCTAATATTGCATGCTCATCTTCGAGTGAGCCTACCAGATTGAGCAAGACCATTTTTTCAATAGCCATCTACTGTTCCTCCACTCATCATAATGTATAAACAAGGTATTTTTTAATCTCTTCTTTATCAAGACCATAACGGATGC
This sequence comes from Niameybacter massiliensis, assembly GCF_001282685.1. GTDB lineage: Bacteria > Bacillota > Clostridia > Lachnospirales > Cellulosilyticaceae > Holtiella > Holtiella tumoricola. The sequence continues at coordinate 2,456,511 of NZ_LN875035.1, forward strand.
CTTCTGTAACAGCTATAAGGTCTTGAGTCTCAATTTCTAAGACAAAAATATATCTAAGAGCGAGTGCAATAGAATCTTCATCATTTATTTTATGAATCGTCTCATAAATGACGTTATCCATATTTCTCTCTAACAGGATATCCCCTCTTCTGCTGAATACATCAGCCTTTAAATGTTTTTCTGCTAAGCTTTCGAATTCGCTTAATGACTTAGCATAAACTAGTTTTTTGAGGCCATTATAAGAAATGTTTCCTCCTGGCAAACTATAAACCATAATTTCTTCTCTCGAAATGTCATAATACTTCATTCCACGATAAATCCATTGAATATTTAAGCAGTCGATCTTAAGTCCTATAATTTGTTTAACCACCTTGTAGTCATTTGGACTAAGTTTTTCAGCTTTTTTCATCAATAGCCTATAGTACAGGAGATAAAGTTTCATTTCCATATGGAATTCGCGTGTCACTACATCTTCTTGTGTCATTGTTTTTAAGTCTTCATAAAAAACCGTACCTTTAAGTGCTTCAACGAATCCTGCAACGGATTGACATGCGATCAGCTTATCATAGGATAATTTAGTATGTGCTTCTGAATGTACAAAGTGTCTTTGAAAATCATTAATACTTTCATTTCTTGCAATCGCCCGTAATATAAGTTGTAAGTCACTGATGTCATATTGCAAAAGTAATGCTTTTACAAAGTCTTTGTATGGTCCTGAAAAATAATGAAGCATCTTTTCTATTTCACCTACTACATAACGCTCTAAGATCATTTCAAGTTCACCACGATGAATATCTTCTGGCTTGTTATTGTCTAGGTGAACACTATATCCATAGCGTTTTTTAAGGAACTCAGTAAACTGTGCAACAGATGTATAATCTAGCACCTTGTTCCAATCTTCTCGTGTCAATAAATTTTTCTTTCTTGTATGCAACTTGCTATTAATTGCATTATAAGATGCATAAGCATTCATATTACGCCTCCACTAGAAAAAGTTTGTTAAACACCTGTTCAAGTAGGGGACCTTCCACTTGTAAATATTTATTTTCAATAAGAAGAACCTGTTTCTTAGCTTTCTCTTCTTCAAATTTGTATTGCTCATCGGCAGCTTTTATGACACTCTGATATGTTTCTTCCGCCTTCTCTTTCGCACTCGCCAGTCGTTCCTTTTCATATGCTTCCATCTGGGCTTCATAGTAGGCTTTACGTTCATTAATCCGACTTTCCTGTTGCTTCTTGTTTTCAAGTGCATTGGAATCGATTTTAATGATCTCTTTTATAATATCTTCCATGCCTTTCACTCCTTACTGTCCATTTATTCTTTTTATGAATCACCATTCATTATATATCACATTCTTTATTCTATCACCATATAAAAAAAAAGAAAGTGGTATTTTTGTTAATTAGACATTTTTAACAAAAACTACTAATTTATCTTCGCATTTTCTAATTAGTCTATTATTATTATACAGTTATATATTCCATTTTTTCCCTATTAATAAATAAAAACAAAAAAAAGAGAAACCTTTTCTAAGGTTTCTCTTTTAAATTTGTTCTATTTGCTCAATGAAAAGTTGTCTATTCTTACCGAATAAATAAAATTCCATTCCTTGATAACCATTCATCTCTTCATTAAAAAGTATGGTACAAGTTACTTTTCTTTTACCTTCTTTAATTTTAATATCTTTAATATTAGATTCTTCTAATTCATATCCAGAAATATTAAAATGTTTGTCTTCATTTAAAGCGACAAAGCTCATGCCACTTAATAAGCACATTGTAATAAGTAGAATTGTCATCACAATACTTGAAACATTTAAACGGCTATGACCATATACGGTCATAACATTAATAATAATTGTACATATGGTTGCAATTTTAGCTACAGTAAAGAAAAAGTCTTTCTTAAAGATTACATATTTCTTACCACTTGGATACTCTTCCATAAAATTTTTCAAGATCTTATTATTAATAAGTCTGATGATAACAAGTACCAGTGTAATAATTGCTACTAAGCAATATGACCAAATGATATCCATTCTACTCTCTCCTTATCTAAAAACCATTTTAAAAAAATAACTGCCCAGAGGCAGTTATTATTTATTCATGCAGCATTGTTTGTACTTTTTGCCACTACCGCATGGGCATGCGTCATTACGTCCAACTTTTTTACCAATAACAACTGTTTTTGATTTTTTGAAGTCTCTTTTAACTTCTTGACGTTCTTCTTTTGTAAGAAGGTTTTCCCATTGTGGTAAGTTATATAACCAATCAGCTTGAGCATCAAGCATATTCCAGTATAATTTTTTAAGATCAAATTCTAATCTTACTGTTGATTCTGCTGTTAAAGTATCTAAATCGTATGTGCCAGCTTTAAGACTTTCATTGATTCCATCTACGAAACCTACGAATTCTACTTCTGTCATATTGAAACGTTTAGCAAGGTCAGCTACTGTACCTTCAACGATTGTTTCTATATCTGAAAGAATTTCAGCATATACGTTTCTTTCCATTGTTAAATATCTTTCAACTACTTTTTTGTATTCTTCTGTTGAGCGTGCTTTCGCATCTTCACCATAATTGTCCCATTGTTGATATAATGTCATAATCAATAACTCTCCTTTTTCTTTTAACGTATGTTAGTACTATTTTCTATAGCATAAACGTCTTGATTAAGCATATCTATTATACATTATTTTCGACATTTTTACTACACCTATTTTTTATAACCTATCCTTAATACAATAGCACATTTTTATGGTATTTTACAAGCCCTCACACAAAAGCTCAGTCTAAGAACGCTCTTACAACTTGCTTCATTTCATCTACTTCACATATGGTTTTATGCTTAATTTCCATAGTTTCTAGATCCCGAATAGTCGATGGCATTTTTTCATTTAAAAGTTTTTCCATCTCTTTTAATAAGATGAAATCATCTTGTGCTTTATACTGGTTGTCTATTGCTCCCATAACACTTCCTGTAAATTTATAAGGACTTGCTGTAGATGCAATCACGGTTGGTGTCATATCTTGTGTACGATTTTTGTAATCCTCATAGACTGCATAAGCAACAGCTGTATGTGTATCCATTAAATAATTTTCTTCATCGTAAACTTTTCTAATTGTCTTTGCTGTTACTTCATCATCTGCATAACCTGCTGCAAATAATCCCATATTTTGCTTCATATCTTTTGGAATTTCATACATGCCTTGATCTTTAAGTGCACCCATTAATTCATTTACAAGTTCAGCATTCTCATTACTCATATGGTACAGGAAGCGTTCTAAGTTACTAGAAATTAAAATATCCATTGAAGGTGAGTTGGTAATATGGAAGTCACGTCTTCTATCATAGATCCCCTTTTCAAAGAAATCTGTCAGTACTTTATTCTTGTTGGATGCACAGATAAATTTATGTATTGGAAGACCCATTTCTTTTGCATAGTAGGCTGCTAAAATATTACCAAAGTTACCTGTTGGTACAACTACATTCATTGGCTCCCCAACCTTAATACTACCTTCTTTTACAAGTTGACCATATGCATAGAAGTAGTAGACTACTTGAGGTACAAGACGTCCAATATTGATAGAGTTAGCTGAAGAGAACACATAACCCTTTTCTGCTAATTCTTTTTCAAGTTCTGCATCTGCAAAAATCTGTTTAACCCCTGTTTGCGCATCATCAAAATTCCCTTTAATTCCCACAACAAAAGTATTGTCACCTTTTTGTGTAGTCATTTGACGCTTTTGTACATCACTTACACCATCTTCTGGGAAGAATACAATAATTCTTGTACCTACAACATCTGCAAATCCTTCTAAAGCAGCTTTACCCGTATCTCCTGATGTTGCGGTTAAAATAACAATTTCTTTATCTTCTTGCTGATAAGTTTTACTTGTGGTCATAAGATAAGGTAAAATAGAAAGAGCCATATCTTTAAAAGCTAATGTTGGACCATGGAATAACTCTAAAAAGTGCGCTGATGGAATAGTTTTTAATGGTACAATTACTGATGTATCAAATTTTTCATCATAAGCTTTATTAATACATTCCTTTAAATCTTCTACTTTAAAATCATCAAAGAATAAACGCATCACACGATAAGCTAATGTTTGATAGTCAAATTCTAATATGTTTTCTAAAGTAAAGTCCATTTTAGGTAATGCCTTTGGCACAAATAATCCACCTTCTTTAGAAATCCCCTGCAAAATTGCTTCTGTACATGTAATATTTATATCCCTGTTTCTTGTGCTTTGGTATTCACTCACATTCATCACTCCTTCACATACGTTATAAATAAATCCCTGTATAAATCTATACCTAGGATTATACCATACTTAAACTTAAAACATATGCAAAATATTATTCCCATTCCCTTCATTTTTTTGAATAAATTATACAACACTTCTGTCACATTCTGTCGCAATAGGGCATAGCCTATAGTAGGGAATTTATAGAAAGAGATAAAAAATTTCCCTATTATGTTTTATGGGAGGAATGTTTATGTCATTTTGTTATTCAGATAGTCTATGCCATCTTGTTGGTCAAAAAGCTATTATCCATAGTGGCAACTGCCGCTACAAGGTTTTCATATGCAATATTACACCTAGCTATGTAAAAGCTATAGAGATTTGTTCTGGGAACATTAAAATCTTCAATATGTGTCATATTGACTTTATTGAACCTTGTTGTTGTTAGGAGGATTGAAAATGAGTGCATATCGTAGAGATTATGATGCATATGATGAATCTTTCTTTGGTAGACCTGCTCCATGCCCACCATCAAGACCTATTCCTTGCTATGAGGAATCTTGGGAATGCCAACCATCTTGTAGTAGACCTTGTCCACGCCCAAGACCTAATCCTTGCTGTGAGGAACCTTGTGGATGCGAACCTTGCTTTGGCAGGCCTAATCCTTGCCCACCTCCAAGACCTGTTCCTTGTTGCGAGGAACCTTGTGGATGCGAACCTTGCTTTGGTAGGCCTAATCCTTGCCCACCTCCAAGACCTATTCCTTGTTGTGAAGAACCTTGTGGATGTGAACCTTGCTTTGGCAGGCCTAATCCTTGCCCACCTTCAAGGCCTATGCCTTGTTGTGAGGAACCTTGTGGATGTGAACCCTGTCATTGTACACCACCTTGTGGAAGGCCTCATAGACCTTGCTGTGATCCTGAAAATGTATATTCACCCTGCAGGCCAGTACCACCACTTAATCCTTGCCCATGTGAATGTCCTTGTAATAAAGGACCTGAAAATTTATATGGACCATGTGATAGAAGACCATGTCATCACCCATGTGAATGTTCTATGGCCTCTGAGCTCCGTAGGTTAATTGGTAAAAAGGTTATGTTATGTCTTACTCACAAACGAGGTCCTGCATGTATTTTGGATGTAGATGAAAAATGTGTAAAGGCCATGGCAATAGGATCTGGTAAAATCATTTATATCAATATAGATAGCATTGTAAGCTTTAAAGAGATTTGTTGATGAGAGAATATATAGATTGGAGCTGTTGCAGTTAGCAACAGCTCCTTTTTTATATGTAATAAGGCCTTACCCAATTCTTTAAGCACATGAGTGGAACGACTGCATGAGATAAGAATATTGGATAAGGCCTTCATAAAAGCACTTTTTGATATTTAAAATTTGGAATGGTTTATATATCTATAAGTTTAGGAATTATATGTTAGGTTGAGTATAAGGTTATTGACATTATTTTTACGTTTATTTTTCAAGTGCTTTTAATGCTACTAAGTTTAATAGACTCCATGGTTTATTGAAGTGTGGTTGGAAGAAGAAGTCTGTCATTGCTAACTCTTCTACCGTCATGTTATTTTGAACCACTACTGAAAGTGTATTCATAAGTTGTGTTAAGTCATATTTAGAAAGAATTTGACCACCAAGTACACGGTGTGTTCCTTCTTCATATACAAGTTTGATCATTGCTTCTTCATGAGTAGGCATGAATTCTGGTCTATAAGCATCTGTAATTGTTACAGATTGTACTTTTAAATCAGTTGTTGCTTTTGCAGCTTCTTCTGTAAGACCTGTTGAAGCAATATTATAATCATAAATCTTAATACCTGATGTACCTTGTGTACCCATGTATTTTAAAGTTGGTTGAACTAAATTCATTGCAACAAGAGTTCCCATACGTACAGCATTTGTTGCAAGTGGGATATAACGGCTTTCACCTGCTGGATTGTAGTTAACTACACAGCAATCCCCTGCTGCAAATACATCTTCTACACTTGTGTGCATATATTCATCAATGATGATTGCACCGTTTGGTAACATATCTACTTGACCTTGTAATAATGTAGTGTTTGGTTTGAATCCAATACAAAGTACTACTAAATCTGCTTCATAAGTACCTTTATCTGTTACAACAGCATTTACTTTGCCATCTGTTCCTTCAAAACGTACAACTTTTTCGCCAGTTGCAAGTTTTACACCATGCTCTGTAAAAGCTTCTTCTGCTTTATCTGTGAATGGTGCATCTAAATATTTACTCATGATACGTGTTTCAGCATCAATAAGTACTGTTTCTTTCCCAAGAATTTCAAAAGCTTCTGCTAATTCTACACCAATGTATCCCGCACCGATTACGACGATACGATTTACTTGTTTAGCTTTCTCAATAATTGCTTGAGAATGGTTATAGTTTTTAGAAAGTACAATATTTTCAAGTTCAATGCCAGGGATTGGAGGAACGATTGGCCAAGAACCTAATGTAACGATAAGTTTATCGTATGTGTCTTCAAATGTTTCACCTGTGTTTAAGTCTTTTACTTCTACACATTTATTTTTCACGTCTACTTTAATAACGTCATGTTCCATCTTTGTTACAACGCCAAGTTCACTTAATCCTTCTGGTGAATTATAGAAAAGTCCTTTTGGATCTTTTACTACATCAGCAACGTGAAGGGCAATACCACAAGATAAGAAAGAAATGTTGTTATTTCTTTCATAAACTGTTACCTCAGCATCTGGATAGAGTTTTTTAGTATTTACAATAGCTGCAGTCCCTGCATGGGTGCATCCAATTACAATAACTTTCATAGTTTAAACCTCCCTTAGAAGTTCTTTTTTGCTCACCATTATTATATTACATCTCTTATAGATAATCAACTAATAATTATTATTTGTTGTTAAAAATTTATTTTGATAGATTTTTAATGATAAAACAAAAAGAATCTTAATGTTTAATCCTAACTAGAGTTAGTTTGACATCAAGATTCTTTTCTTATACTTATTTATTATTTGTTTTCATAGACTTCTGGTTTTAAGATTCCTACGAAAGGTAAGTTACGATAATACTCAGCATAATCAATACCATAACCTACAATAAATTCATCTGGCATTTCAAAACCAATGTAATCTACATCTACATTTTCTTTACGTCTTGCTGGTTTATCTAAAAGTGTACAAAGTTTAATGCTAGCTGGCTTTCTTGTGTTAAGCATTTCTGTTAAATACTTAAGTGTTAAGCCACTATCAATAATATCTTCAACAATAAGTACATGTTTGTCACTAATACTTTGTTCAATATCTTTCATAATTTTAACTACACCTGTAGATTCTGTAGCATTACCATAACTTGAAACAATCATAAAATCTATGTTTAAAGGCATATTTATTTGTCTAATTAAATCACTCATAAAAACATTAGACCCTTTTAAAATTCCAACTACAAGTAGTTCTTTTCCTTTGTAATCAGCCGTAATGGCTTCACCTAATGCTTTTACTCTTTCATGAAGTTCTTCTTCTGTTAGTAAAACACGTGCGATATCGTTTTGCATCTTCGTCCACCTCATATTTGTCTATTCATGATTATATTATAACAAATACACATCTCAAACTCAAACAAAATTTAATTTACACGTTAAAATGTTCGAGTTTTAAAGATATTCCTTTTATAACTGTCTAAAAATCGGTTTACGTTTTTCAAAAGTTGTATAGTGTGTAAAACCTATATTTTTAAGCATTTTAGCTGCTTCTTCCCACAAAAAAGCTACGTGCTCATTTTGGTGACTATCTGAACCAATTGTGATTATCTTACCGCCTAATTCTAAATAACGCCTTAATATAGGGATTTGTGGATTGAAATGCCCTAGTCCATAGCGTATACCTGAAGTATTAATCTCTAACCCCTTTTCCTTCTTAATAAGGTATTTTAAGATTTTATCAATTTGTTCCCTATAAAGTTGTGTATCTAGATACTTCACTTCATATTCACCATAGCGACTAATATAATCTAAATGCCCGTAAACATCAAAGTTATCAAAATGCTCTAATGTATCGATTATATGATTAAAGTATCCTCTATAAGCTTCCTCTGAAGTTTTCCCTATAAAATATTCGCCATAAAAAAGTTCTGTATCTTCACATGTATGCGTTGAACAAATAATAAAGTCAAAGGGTTTATCCTGAAGAAGTGCTTCAATTTCTTTTTTATAGCGAGTTTCAAAGCCTACTTCCACACCTATACGTATAGAAATTTGATCTTTATACTTTTCTCTATAGCCTTGTAGTGTTTGGATGTATTCGTCTACATGAGGTGATAGATTCCATTTGCCTTCTACCAAATCCATTTCAAAATGGTCTGTTATTGCTATTTCATCCATTCCTTTTTGTATTGCTGTTTCTATTTGACTTTCAATACTTGTGTTGCAGTCTGTAGACATCGCTGTATGCATATGATAGTCTGCTTTATACATCTTTTTCCTCCCATCCTCATCCTATTCTACGTTTATAGCTTATCACCCTTATGCTCTATTTATAACCTATGCCTTGCTAAAAGGCTTATACACTTGAATAATAGCTTCAGCTACTTCTATACCATCTACGCCTGCTGATGTAATACCACCAGCATAGCCTGCACCTTCACCTGCTGGATAAATTCCTTTAATATTACATTCATAAGCTTCATCACGTCTTATACGAATAGGTGAAGAGCTTCTTGTTTCAAATCCTGTTAATATAGCATCTGGATGGTCAAAGTTCTTGATTTTCTTACCAAATACACCGAGTGCCTCTACAATAGCTTCTCCCATAAATGTAGGAATTGCTTCTCGTAAATTGCTAAAAACTACACCTGGTTCATAAGTTGGCTTCACAATGCCAAGTTCTGTCGTTATTTTACCTTCTATAAAATCACCTACGCGTTGAAGAGGTGCTTTGTAAGTTTTATTTCCTAGCTCATAAGCTAATACTTCTAATTTTCTTTGAAGCTCTACCCCTGCTAATGGATGCTCTGAGCCAAAATCTTCTGGACTAATATTAACAAGGACTGCACTATTAGCATTTACAGCATCACGTGCATATTCACTCATGCCGTTTGTAACAACCATACCTTCTTCTGAAGCCGAAGCAACAACATAGCCGCCTGGACACATACAAAATGTATATACTGCACGTCCATTACTTGCATGATGTACAAGCTTGTATTCTGCTGCACCTAGCTTTGGATCATCCTTATGGGTGTCACCATACTGAGAGCTATTGATCCAATCTTGTAAATGTTCAATACGCATCCCCATAGCAAAAGGTTTTTGAACCATATTCACACTGTGTTCATAAAGCATTTTAAATGTGTCTCTTGCACTATGTCCTAATGCAAGTACACAAACCTCTGTTTCAATCCACTCATTATCATTGACTTGTACTGCCTTCAACTCACCTTCTTCAATACGAAGTGCTGTAAGTTTAGTTTCAAAACGGTAACTTCCACCAAGCCTTTCAATTTCATGACGAATATTCTTAACAACATCCCTTAATACATCCGTTCCAATGTGTGGTTTGTTTTTGTAGCGAATTTCTTCTGGTCCACCGAACCTAGCTAATTCTTCAAGTACTTTATGACAACGAACATTTTTAATTTGTGTAGTAAGCTTTCCATCTGAAAAGGTTCCTGCCCCACCTTCTCCAAATTGAACATTAGAGATTGGACTAAACTTGCCTTCTTTCCAAAAAGCTTCTATATCTTGCACACGTGCATCAACTGCTTTTCCACGTTCAATGACGATAGGCTTATATCCCATCTGAGCAAGTATAAGTGCCGCAAACATACCACAAGGTCCACTACCAACTATAACTGGACGATGCTTAAGTACTTTATCTCCTACTTCTGGATAATAATAATTAAGATCTGGTGTTTTTAAATTAGAAAACTTCTTAAGAAGTTCTTTTTCTTTTTTTGTTTCTACATCTACTGTATAAACAATTTTTATATCTTGCTTTTTACGTGCATCTATCGCTTTTTTAAAAATACGATACTGTTGAATATCTGCTTCTCCTATACGAAGCTTTTTTGCTATTTTATTTTTTAATACACTTTCATCTTCTTTTAAAGTGAGAGAAAGGTCTTGTACTCGAATCATATTTGTTTCCTCAAGCTTTCTAATTTTTGTTCTAATTTTGTACGACAGATTCGCCCGCTACAAGGCCTGTAGACCATGCCCATTGTAAGTTATACCCACCACAATCACCATCTACATCTAGTACTTCTCCTGTTATATAAAGGCCTGGTGCCTTTAAAGATTCCATCGTTTCTAAATTCACTTCATCTAAAGTAATACCACCAACTGTAGCTTGTGCAAACTTAAATCCTCTTGTGCCTTTAACTTCAAACACTAATTTTTTCATGGTCTCAGCTAATGCTTCTACCATTTCATAGTCTAAATTTTCACATGGTGCAACTGGGCTTCCTACATCAGCTTGTTTAATAATTGCCATAACGGCACGCTTATTTAACCAACCTATAAAAAGTTCCTCTATTGTTTTATGTGCCCCATTACCTATACGTTCGTAAATCGTTGCTACTAAATCTTCCTTAGTTGCCTCTGGCATAAAGTCCATATGAATCTCACATGCTTGCTTCTTCGCGAAACTATCTGCTGCAATACGACTTAATTGAAAAATCGGTGGTCCAGATAAACCATCTTCAGTAAAGAGCACTTCTCCTCTTTCTGTACGAACCTTTGTGCCCTCTACCAAAATACTGACTTCACTTTTAAAACGCATGCCTTGCATCATCTTACAGTATTTTGTTGGTGATACAATATGAACAAGTGTTGGAAGTGTTGGGACTTGATGGTGTCCTAAAGCTTTTAATAAACCATAACCTGTTTCATCACAACCGAGCTGTGGTGCTGCAAGTCCTCCCGTTGCTACGATGATGCGTTCAAAAGTATACTTGTCATTAGCTTCTGTTAAGACATTCCACTTTACGCCTTCTGGTTTAAGTTTCGTCACTTTAGTATCTACTAAAACCTCTATACCTAGTCGTTCTACTTCCATACGTAGAACATCTACTACACTACTTGCTTGCTCTGAAGCTGGGTAGACTTTTGTCTTTTCTATAAGTCTTTCAATGCCAAGTGTTTTAAAGAATGCAAGTGTAGTCTCTACATTTTTACTCACAACAGGCTGATAGCAGTCTTTCTTGCTTGCTGTGTGGAAACGCTCTGCTCCCATATCTATATTGGTTATATTACATCTACCGTTACCGGTTACTAATATCTTCTTACCTATTCTGTTTTGTCTTTCAAAAATAGTGACTTTAGCGCCTAACCTTGCTGCAGTGATTGCTGCTACAAGACCAGATGCACCGCCACCAATAATGGCTATATCCCTCATGTTAGTTAGTCATCCTTTCTTTGTCTTTTATTGTAGGGGTATTTAATGACCTTTGCAAGTACAAAGGGGGTATTTCAAATTTTACAAAAAGGCAGTTGAACTGTACACCTTTTGTTTCTGCTCCTAAGACCTAAAAATACTTCACTATTTTTAAGTTCTCCCTAAAGAAACTTTCAGAGTACAACTCCCCTGCCTTTTCATAAATAAAAGGGGTACACTTATATTGTCCCCCTTCTAGATTACTCACTATAATTTTGTAAAATTTCTTCTATATAATAAGCATCTTTTTCTAGTTTACGTTTTTGTTCTATTGTTAGCTGAATACTTTGATTAGAAATAAGATCTACTGTACGCATTGAAAAATCTCTTGTACTTAAACCCAAATTAATAAATGAAGGGTTTTTTCCTTCTACCACAATACCTATTTGATCATTTTCTATACCAAGAGCAAAAGAAGGTGCTTCTTTGATAATGTAAGTTTGCCTTGTAAGAATCACCTCTTCTGGTGTAAACTTCTCAATTTGATAATCTCTAAAAAGAGCTTGTACTTCTTCCATCGTCTTACTGAGTAAGCTTAATGTATTCAAAGTTTGCTCTTCTACAATGTATCCTTCTTGATCAAGTAACTTTGCCGTAATCTTAGTTGTAGGTAAGATCCTACTACTTTCTTCTGTTTCTACTTCTACAATAGGCTCTTCTGGGTCAAAAGTCTCAATGACCGCATCAGGATTAACTATAGGGTCACTAATCCCTTTGCGATATGCCACTTGAAAACAGACAGTAGCTATTATAATAAAAACGAATGCAGCAACAGTAAGTAAGGTAATAAATTGCTTCTTCGTAAACATGTATATCCTCCTAAACGTCCTTGTTCATTACGTTTGGGAGTATAACCATCTTTTTACACCTTTATACACCTCTAGCCCTTATTCTATCAAGCTTCTTTAAAAAGTTTATTAATAAGCTTACGACCACCAGGTACATTTTCTAAATCTTTAGCAGTAATAGTACGTGTTAAAAGTCCTAATACACCATAGACTACCATAGCTATTGGTATAACAATAAGCATCATAAGTGTTGCATGACCAAATACCTTTACAAGTAAATTAAACAATACATAGCTTACAATCCCCATAACTGCTGCTACTAAAATAGGTTTAATAATAAGCTTTTTGATATTAATTTTAATATGAATAGTACGTACTAAGTAAACTACATTTAATATGGCATAGATTAAATAACAAATCGATGTACTATGAACAACACCATAAATATGCATACTTGGCATAGATAAAAGAATTAAGTTAGCAATAACCTTAACACCACAAGCAATCGCTGCATGGATTGTTGGAATACTTTGTTTTCCCATTCCCTGTAATACACCTGTTGTAATCTGAGCAACGGTAATAAAGATAATACTAACGCTACCATAGACTAAAAGCTCTCCACCATCTGGTGCCATAGAATAAAGCATACGAATCACTTGATCGCCAAATACCATAAGCCCTACAGCCGATGGTGCAGCAAAAAGCATACCGATTTTAAGAACCATATTCGTCTTACGGCGTACATCTTTAAAGTCTTGTTTTGCCACTGCAGCTGAAATAGCTGGAATAACCGCCATTCCTAGTGTAAGAATTAAATTAACTGGTAAGTTAATCAATGTGGTGTACTTGGTTGAAAATTGTCCTGCCAAACTATTTACAATAGCAGTCTGACTTGTGAGAACTTCTGGATCTGAAATAGGTAGATTTACAAGTTGTCCTGCTAGTGACATCTTTTCTATTGTATTTGGAAGTATTTTATAAATCATAGAGTAATCAATGAGTCCCATAATAGAAAAAATTGAGGAACTAATCATAATTGGAATACTCATAATAAGTATTTTCTTTAAGAGCTCTCTATTTGTTTCATCTGTTGTGGTACGTGACTTACGTCTACGCTTATTAATACTTGGCTTGATTAAATAATAGACAAATACTAAAACCAAAAGTGCAAAAAGTGCACCCACTGAAGTTCCAAATGAAGCACCTGTAACCGCTGCCTCTAGGCTTTTTTCCAATAGCATATAAGCCAATACCACACTAACAATAGCATGTACAAATTGTTCAACGACTTGAGATATAGCTGTTGGCGTCATAGAACTCATACCTTGGAAATAGCCTCTCATAACAGCCATAATAGCTACTAAGAAAATAGCTGGCACTAATGCTTTCATTGGCAGTGCAGCTTCTGGCATATTAAAGAATATCGTAGAGATACTATCTGCTCCAAACCATAAAACAACAGATAATATAGCCCCAATTAATACTGAATAAATCATTGCCACTTTGTAAACACGGTGTGCATCTTCATAAGCCCCAATAGCTCTTCGTTCTGATACCATCTTAGAAATTGCTGTTGGAAGGGCAACCGATGACAGTGTAAGCATTACCATATAAACTTGATAAGAGGGTGCAAAAATACCATTTCCACTATCTCCAATAGCTCCCGTTAGTGGAATGCGATATAAAATACCTATTAGTTTACTGATAAATACAGCAATCGATAAAATCATAGCACCTTTTAAAATATGTGCGCCTGTTTGCTTATTATTTTCCATAGTCTTTTCCTTTAACCTTATCATTCTTCATTGCTTATCCGCTGGCTAGTATTATGCAGTACTAACCCCTGGATAACGTCATCTAAAATTCAGCTAATCTAAATAATTATCTGAACTAAGAACGCTGTTTATCCGATGCACTATTATAGCACAAAACTTTGAAGAAAATATAGTCTTAATTCATATAAATAAGAAAGAATACATAAAAATAGTGTGCTCTATAGCACACTATTCTTCTTCTGGTAAGGGCTCAAGTATTTTTATACGCATTTTGCGTTTACTATATAAACGATAACGATTAATGATTTCTGGGTACTGTCTCACAAAGCATACAAAGCGTTCAACACTTTCAAGTGCTTCATAAGATAAGAACTGCTTCATGCCTTCTCTCTCTTCTTCACGATTATTCGTAAGCTGTAGAATGTCCAAAAATTCATCAATAAGTTCATCCCGAGAAATCAAGTACTTTGCCATTTCTTTTCCTTTATCTGTAATCGTAATGGGTTGATAAGCAAGGTAAACGATATACTTTTGAAAATGCATACGTTGAAGGGCCTGGATGGTTTTTTTGAGTGGCATGTTTAGCTCTGTACTTAATTCACTACTTTTAATTTCTTGACCTTGCTCACTCAACTTATAAATATGAATGAGATATTGTTCTAAACTTGAAGAGAGCACATCCATTCCTCCTTTTACTATAACAGTACAGTATATGCGAGGCTAGCTTATCCTAATGCTAAACTTATCTTGCAAACTTCTTTCTATTCCCATATAATATAATCGGAATGTTGTACAAATAAAATTCCTATTAAGGAGGTGAATGTAATGAGTGAAATCGTACTTATAACAGATACATCAAGTGATTTAAGTGACACTATAGTTAAAGAATTTGGAATTACACGTATTCCTTTTTATGTTTCATTTAATCAAGTCGATTATTTTAAAGAAATCGTAGAAATGCCTATTAAAGATTTCTATACAAAAATGCGTGAAAGTAAAGTCTTCCCTAAAACATCACTTCCATCAATCAATGATTATCTTGAAGTGTTTACACCACTTGCAGAGGCTGGTAAATCCATTATCTGTGTTTGTTTATCCGGGTATTTTAGCGGTTCATATAGTTCTGCTGTTAATGCCAAAGAAATTATTTTAGAAAATTATCCTAATACGCAAATTGCAATTATTAATTCATTAAATGCCACAGGTGGTCAAGGACTTTTAGTAACAGAGATTGGTCGTATGATTCAAGATGGACTTGAATTTGACCAAATTATTAATCTTACAGATAAACTTATTGAAAAAGCTAGAATTTTCTTCTTTGTTGATACACTTGATTATTTAGAAAATGGCGGTCGTATCGGAAAAGCATCTGCTCTTCTTGGTACAATGCTCAATGTTAAGCCTATTCTCTTTTTAGAGAAAGGACAACTTTATCCACTTGCTAAAGTACGTGGTAAGAAAAAAGCTATTGCTAAAATTATCGAATCCACTGTGGAATATATTGGTGATCGTCCTTGTGACTACAACTACATAGTTGGTCATGCTGACAACTTAGAAGATGCCAATACTATTTTAGCAGGTGCTAGAGCAAGTATTGCTGCTCCTATTCCTGATGAATTCTTCTTCATCGGAGTAACTATTGGTGTAAATACAGGTCCTGATGCATGCGGAATCTGTGTTATTCCAAAGTATCAAACATTAATGTAACTAAAAAGGAAGGTAGGATAATTATTTATCCTACCTTCCTTTTTCACTTTTCAACTTATCTTCTCTTAACTGGCTTAATATAAAACGCATAGGCAATGGCCATAAACGCGAAAATTTCTGTTGCCGTAAATGGTGGTATGATATTAAGTAGATTAACAAAATACCCTATTCCATCCAATGTCAATAAAATACATGCTGCAATAATAAGTGCATAACTACTTCTTAAATATTCATTCTTATACTTAAGAAAGCCAATCACACAAAGTATAATCATGATAGCTACAAAAGTACCTTGTACAACACTTAAATACAGAGGAAACTGACCTGTAAGTTCTAGTCTATAGCCAAATGTTGCTGTCACAATCTTGGTAGGTTGAGTGATAATAACATATATGTAGAATAAAATCCAAGGTGTAAATAAAACTAAATAAGTTAAATAATTTAATTTTTCCCTTATGTAAGGTGTAATGCACCATACTGCTGAAGCCATTGTCATAGTAATTCCAATGCTTGTTGCTAAATAGAAGTAACGTAGGATTTCAAGTTGTCCAAGCGTTGGATGGTCTCCATATACAATTAGTGTTAAATACCTCATCATAGAAAATGCAAATAGAAATGTACAAATCCATTTCAAAGTTACATTTTCTTTCTTTTGTACAATACCTATATTCACCATTAGGACTATCAGTGCTAAAACGCACAAAACAATGAGTAAAAAATAGCTCGTTGACATGGACATCCTCCCCCTTTTTTATTATTTTTATGGACAAGGAAGTTATTTTAGAACTAGATTCTCTAAATTTCTTTGTATAAGAATACAAAAGAGGCCACCTAAGTGACCTCTTTATTCTACTATTTAGATACTTTATCTTTTGTATGAAGATAACTTACTGCTTGAAGTGCAGCTGTAGCACCTTCTCCTACTGCTTTTGCCACTTGGTAAGGACGACCTGTACAGTCTCCAGCAGCATATACACCTGGCATATTAGTTTCCATAAAGCGATTAACTTTAATCGCTTTTTCATCAATTTCAAGACCTTTAAGAAGTTGTGTTGTTGGAATACTTTCTTTAATGATGAATACACCACTTACATTAAGTTCCCCATCTTTTAGCACAAGCTTATTAACAACACCTTCACCTTCTACAGCTTTAGGTTTCCCACTTACAACTTCAACACGTTCTCCAAGAGAACCTACATTTTTGTAAAGTGGAATATAATAAACTTTTTCACATACTTCATTTAAATAGTTTACATCTTCTTCTGCATGGGCACTATCACCAATAAGGGCTACTGTTTTCCCCCTATATAAAGGACCATCACAAGTTGCACAGTAACTTACACCACGACCTAGAAAAGCTTCTTCACCTTCTACAGAACTTGCTTTTGTAATCCCATTTGCTAAAATAACTGTTTTAGCTTCAATAAATTCATTTTCTGCATTAAGCATATAGAAATCACCCATATTGAAGATCTCTAAAACTTTTTTATTTTCTATCTCAACATTCATCTCTTTTGCATGGCCTAAGAAAGATTCCATCATTTCTTGACCTGTGGCACCCATCATCCCAATATAATTATCTATTTTTTCAGCTTTATATAAATAGCTGGTTGTAATATCATTTCCAAAGATTTTTACTTTCTTATTACGAATAACACCATTTATAGCAGCAGATAGACCTGCTGGTCCTCCGCCGATGATTGCGATATCTAACATAATAGTTCCTCACCTTCTGTCTTTTTATTGCTCACTTATATTATATGTGATTTTTTTCTTATTGAGTAAATTATTTTGGTAACCTAGTCACACTTACCACATCTTTGGCAAGCTGTTTTTGTCGCTGCAAGACCACCAAGTGCTGTTTCACGTAGTTCAAATGGAATACTACGTCCTACTTTATACATTGCTTCTACAGTTTCATCAAATGGAACCAGATGCTTAATACCCGCTAATGTAATCTCTGCACTAATTAAGGCATTAGAAGCCCCCATGCCGTTTCTATTTTGACAAGGTGCTTCTACTAATCCACCTACTGGGTCACATACAAGTCCTAAAATATTTGCTAGCGCTGTAGATGCTGCATCTAAACATTGTGCAGGTGTACCACCAAGAAGTTCTACTACTGCTGAAGCTGCCATTGCAGAAGCTGAACCAATCTCTGCTTGGCATCCACCTTCTGCACCAGATACTGTAGCATTACGTGTAATCAAATACCCTACTGCACCTGCATTTAAAAGGGCTTCAAGCATTTTATCATCACTAAACCCGCGTTCTTCCTGAATAGCTATAAATACACCTGGAATAACTCCCGATGAGCCTGCTGTTGGTGCTGCTACAATAAGTCCCATAGACGTATTGACTTCTAATACACCCATTGCATAGCTAATAGCTTTAGATACTAAACTGCCACAAGCTGAATCTTCTTTTCTTTTATAGATCTTTTTAGCTTCTCCACCAATAAGTCCTCCCATTGAGGTAAGGTCTTCTGTAAGCGAGCTTTTAATTGCATTTTTCATGATATCATAAGAATGCATTAATGCTTTTAAAATATCCTCTTCACTCATATGTCCTATTGTTTTTTCACGTTCTAGCATAACCTTTGAAATAGGAAGTCCATGTTCCTTACAAAGGTTAAGTAACTCTTCGGCTGTTTGAAAGTTCATAGTTAGTGTCTCCTATCTTTACCTAAAAAAGCTTGTCTATATAATGGTTACCTTTAAGATAGATGAATGGTTTCTGATCTTATCTACTACACCTTCATCTATATTTTCGTCTGTTTCAATAATAGTGTAGGCCATTGTTCCTTTACTTTCACGATAAAGACGCATAAATGCAATATTAATGTTGTAATCACTAAGGGCTTCTGTAATATGAGCTACAACCCCTGGTGTATCTTGTTGTTTAATAATCATTGTACAGTATTCACCTGTAAACTCTACATCAATGCCATTGATTTGATCAATACGAATGTTGCCTCCCCCAATAGAAACACCAACAACTGTTGTAATATCTCCAGTTTCATCTTTGGCAATAACTTCTACTGTATTAGGATGATCTGTATGTTTTACTTCATTTGGCTCAAATGTATATTTAAGACCAGCTTCTTTTGCATGGTAAAAAGCATCTTTAATGCGTTCATCTTCTGTGTCCATGCCTAAAATACCTGCTACAAGAGCTTTATCTGTCCCATGCCCTCTATAAGTTTGTGCAAAAGAACCATATAAAATAAACTTCACTTCACAAATTGGTTTTTGAACGAGCTTGCGTACCATAAGTGCAATACGTACCGCTCCTGCTGTATGTGAACTGGAAGGTCCAATCATATTTGGTCCAATTACGTCAAAAATACTTATTTCTTTCATGTCTTTTTACCTCGTCTCTTTTTGACATTTCCTTTTATATTATACATAGATGTGGTTTATAAGCCAAATCTATTTTTCAACCTACATCTAAAACGTCTATTCGCCTAATCCTGAAAGCTTAAACTTTTCATTAAAAAGTTCATGTACAATTTTTAATGATTTCTTAAAGAGTAAACCTACTAATAAAAATACAATAGCAAATATAGCTAAATGAATAAGTTGATTATATAAGTTTGGATAGAATATTCCCCCTTGAGCTTCTCTTAAAGTACCTATAGCATAGGTAAAAGGCACAAATCTACTTATAATTCTAAAGAAAGATGGAATAACTTCGATTGGGAAGGTCCCACCTGCCGAAGAAATTTGTAGTACTAATAAAATAATTACAATCCCTTTTCCTAAGTTACCAAATAAAGCAACCAATGTATAAATAACACAGGTGAATACAAAAGCACTCACCAGGCTTAAGAGAATGAAAGCTAGTTTATTAGATACATAAACTTTTACAATGAAAAGGTCTCCTAATGCAATAATTAAACTTTGGATTAAAGATAGAAAAAGATAAGTCATGCCCTTACCTATATATTCTTCTCTTGGTGTGACATCTTCTAAGGCAGATTCTGTTGTAAGCATAGCTGATAAAATAACAATACCTACCCATATTGCCAAAACAGTATAAAAAGGTGTCATCGCTGAACCATAGTTAGGAATAGGATAAAGTGCCTCTTCCTCTAGCACAACTGGTGAAGCAATATATTTGGCTATAAGTTCTGGATTGGTTTCTAAAAGTTCTATGAGACTATCTAGCTCTTCTCCATTTTGAAAGAAACTTAATTTCTCTGCAAATCTATGAAGTTCATCTTGAACCGTTGGTAACTGCTCTTGCACTTTGTTAAGAACCTTTTCCCCCTTTTGAAGCGCATCAATCCCTAACCCTTCTACATTTTCAAGTTTTGGAAACAGTAAGGTCACATCTTCACCAAGTGTACTTACTTGCCCTGCTATTTGAGTGGTCTGGTTAATCATTCGATTAATCTGTGGTCTTAATTCATTTTGGAAGAAAGTTAAACTTTCTGTAATCGTACTCTTTATATTAATGGTTTCTATATTAATAGTTTCTAAACCACTTAAAGCTTCTTCCTTACCTTGTACAAGCATATCACTTGCTGTATTAAGTTCTGCTTCTAATGTCTTTATACTTATATTGAGATTCTTTAAGGAATCATGAGGTAGCTTAAGTACACTTAAAAGCCCCATGACATTTTGATTCATCTTTTTTAAACTCCCTACTGCCCCTTGTATATCTTGTAAAGTATCATAAACTGCTTCGGAGTTACTTAATTCAGTTTTTACCTGCTCTACAAAGTCTATCACACCACCTGCAATGTTTTCCATTTCATTCAATGTATTTTCTGTTGTATCTCCAATATCTCTGAGTACTTCAGAGGTCCCTTCTAATGCCTCTTGTGCATTGGCTGCTACCTGCCCTATTTGAATAACTGTATCTTCTGCTAAAGGAAGCTTATCACCTACTGTTTCTAATACTTCTTCTGCTTGTACAATACCTTCATAGTAACGTGTAATATCTTTAGCAATTTGTTCTCTATTCTCATCTAACTCCATCATAGCTAGGGCAAGGTCTTTAAGCTGTGGCATATTTTCTTCTAAGGAAAAACCTACTTGATTAAATGCTTCAAAGATTACTTCATTAGCTGTAGTAATAATATTTTCTGAAACCGTTGCCTTAAGTGAATTGGCACCACTTGAAGTTATTTTAGGTGCTATGGCATTGCTCTTCTCATTAATGACATACACCAATGTAGGCTTTTGCTGATTTTGAGTTGTAATACTTTTTAGATCTTCAGTAAAAGTAGAAGGAATCTTAATGTATGCATAATACTTCCCACTGCGTACACCATATTCTGCATCTTCTAATCCTACAAATTCCCATCCCAATTTCGTATTCTTTTGCAGTTCTTCAATGACCTGATTACCAATATTTAATGGTTCATCTAAAAGTATCGTCCCTTGATCCTCATTAACAACAGCTACTTTTATTCCTCCTGTTGCACCATAAGGATCCCAATTGGCTTTGATGTTAAACCAAGCATATAACGAAGGTAAAATAAGTAACCCACACACAATAATAAATGTAGGAATATTAGTGGTCATACGTTTTAAATCTTGTTTAAAAATTGTCCCTATTTTTCTCATATTCATATCCTTTGCCTACATATTTTCTTATCTTTATAGTTTGGTTTTGAAAGTTAAAATATACTTTTACATGAAAAAAGGAAGATAAAATGAAAAACTCTTTTAATGAGTTTTCCATTTATCTTCCTTTTTTCATGTATCTATTTAGAAATTTTTAGTAGATTGCAATTGAACCAACTGCTTTCTCTACTGTATAGCCTAATTTTTGAAGTTCTTCTACACTAATGTATGAAGTACTATTGTCTGTAATAGTATTAAGTGCTACAAATGTACCATCTACTTCAATACCAGCTTTTTTAGCTACTTCGTCATATTTAACTTCTTGACCAAGGTAACCTAATGTTAGTTTTGCTGGTACATAAACTTTATCTGCTTTAACAAGCACTTTACAAGTTTCTTCTTTTCCCATACCATCCATGATGATATTTGTGTTTGTGTTAATGATAGCCATTTTAGGCATCATTGCTTCCATTAATTCTGTTTGTGTCATTTCTAACACTTTTTCTGGTGCTTTGATTTCTTTTACTTCTGCTTTTGCAGTATCAGCATCCATACTCATATTCATAGTCATATTAAGCATAGGAATTGCAAAATTCATTACTAATTTTTGATTCACTACATCTTTACCAAAAGTATAATCCATTTTAAATGTACCTTTTACCATAGCTTCTGCCATTGGTATAAGTTGATCAAGTTGTACTTTGACTTCATCCATTTGACCTTTTAATTCTGCAATTTTGTCAGCTGGAATGTTTAATTTGTATTTTGTATTTAAGCTTTCAATATTCTCTGTTGTTGTTAAAATAATTTGTTTTACAAGAGCTAATACTTCTTTTTCATTTAATTCGATTGTATATGTATTATCTTTTTTAGTTACTGCTACATCAAATCCTAAATCTGCAGCAACATCTTTCATCATTTCATAGTATTTTGCTGGATCTTCTAACATACTTTGTTTTACAAGAGCCATCATCATAGCTGTTTGTTCATTACTATCTGTAAATGTGATAAAATCTGTATCAGCGTTTGTTAAGATTTCTGGTACAGTCATACCATCTACTGCAAAGCATTGTGCTAAGTAGTTTTTACTGATATAAGTTTTATCATCTTTCATAATGATTTTTGCATCATTCACTTTAATTACTTGACCTGTAGCTGTAGCATTCATATTCATAGTAAGTTCACTACTCATATCTGCTGTATTAGCATGTCCATCCATATCCATTGTCATTTTCATAGTTTCATCAGCTACTGTCATATCCATTGCCATTTTAGCTTTAATTGTACTTGCTTCCCACTTGCTAGACTCTTGGCATTTGTTCCAAAATTCTACTTGAGTTGTACTACAACCTGTGAAAACAAGTGCAAGCACAAGTAAAAGAACGGGTAATAATCTCTTCTTCATAATAATCCTCCCTAAAAGTTTTTTCATAGACAATTATACTCCTTTGTTTAAATTTTACAAGTATTGTAACTATATTTTAATATTAAGATTTGTTAAGGTTTAATATTATTCACTCCTTAACTTTACATTATGCTATAATAAGAGTACATTAAATTCTATTGTGAGGTGTTTTCATGTCTATTCAAAAAGAGTTCTTTGCTAAACAAGCTGATGTTATTATGAAACAACTTCAAAAACGTCATATGAATGGTTATTACTGTGAAACAAAAGAAGATGCGCTTAAATTAGCCCTTTCTATGATGCCAGAAGGCTCTAGTATTTCTTGGGGTGGCTCTGAAAGTATTAAAGAAATCGGTCTCTTAGATACACTTTATGAAAAAGGTACATATACACTCTATGATAGAGCCCGTGCTCTTCCTAATGAGATAGACGATATGCTTCGTCGTAGCTATTTTGCTGACTTCTATTTAATGAGTAGCAATGCAATTACATTAGGTGGAGAACTGATCAATATTGATGGTAACGGTAACCGTGTTTCTGCTATGATTTATGGTCCTAAAAAAGTTGTTATGATTGTTGGGATGAATAAAGTGACTACTAATGTTGAAGAAGGTATTGCACGTATTAAAGCAACTGCTTGTCCACAAAATGGCATTCGTCTTAATCGTAATACGCCTTGTGGTACTGTCGGCGTTTGCGGCAATTGCTTAAATCCTGATTGCATGTGTATGCACACTGTTATTACACGCAATAGTCGGGAAGCTGATCGTATTCACATTATCTTAGTTGGTGAAAGCTTAGGGTATTAAATCCTTAAGCTTTCCCAATTAACTTTATTCTTAATTTTGATTTACCAATATTGACAAATGTACAGTAATATGATATTCTAATTGAGCATTCAGTCATGCGCTGTTATAGCACAGTCGGTAGTGCACTACATTGGTAGTGTAGAGGTCGCGGGTTCGATTCCCGCTAACAGCTCTAAAAGCAACCTTCATTGTGAGGTTGCTTTTTGTTTGCCTAGAATTAAATTTGACCAATTAAAGATAGCATCTATGAAATTCTATTGAATTTCATAGATGCTATTTTTATTGGTAGTCAGGATTCTTAACAGGAATTTCTCCTTTTACATCTGCTAACCATTCTTTTAACTTAGCTAGTAATTCCTCTGCTATCGTTGGATATTCTTCTGCTAAGTCTGTTGTTTCACCTATATCACTTACTACATCAAATAACTCATAACTTTCACTCTCATAAAAATAAATTAATTTATATTTCCCATGTCTAACAGCAGAATATGGTCTTCCTCCTTGATTTCCATAATGTGGATAATGCCAAAAAATAGGTTTTTCTCTCTGCTTCTCTACACCTATTAATGTCTCATAAAAACTTTCTCCATCTACGTGCTGTTCTGGCATACTTTGCCCCCCTGCTACTTCCATGAGAGTTGGATAAAAGTCTGGACTACTTACTAATCTATGACTCACACTACTAGGAGACACTCTACCTTTCCAGCAGACAATAAGAGGTTCTCTGACACCTCCATCATACATCCACCCTTTCCCTTCACTTAAAGGTGCATTGCAAGTTGGTGATCCTTCTGCGCTTGATAACCCACCATTATCTGAGGTAAAAATAACTATCGTATCTTGTAAAATGCCTTCTTCCTCAAGTGTCTTCATAATTCTTCCAATATTCCAATCTAAGTTATAAATCATAGCTGCATAAACAGGGTCAGATTGAAGAATCCTTCTGGTTACTTTTTCATTTTTCTTATGTTCACAAGGAAAATGTTCGCCTTCTATTAATGCTGGTTGATTATCTAGGCCTAATTTTTTAGCTTTATTCTTAAAATACTCAATATCATCATCTTTTGCTTGAATCGGTGTATGTACTGTATAATGCCACAAGTTAAGGAAAAATGGCTTGGTCTTATCTCTATTTCGGATTAAGTTAATACTTTCTTCTGTCAAACGATCTGTTAAGTATTCTCCTTCTGGCCCCTCTTCTAAGTTTTCTAATTGATATGGACTAAAATACCCATTATGTGGATGACCTTTATGGTTTCCTCCTATATTCACATCAAATCCATGCTTATCTGGATAGTAATCACTCGTCCCTAAATGCCATTTTCCTACATGCCAAGTTGCATATCCATGTTCTCTTAAGCTTGTTGCCAAACTTTTTTCTTCTAATGGTAAATGATCTACATAAGGAGCATCTATTAATTTCCCTTTTGCACTTGCTCCAATCCAATCTGTTACTTTTACCCTTGCTGGATATTTTCCACTCATAATACTAGCTCTTGTTGGTGAACACACAGGACAAGCCGCATAAGCATTATCAAATAACATACCTTGTTTAGCAAGTTCATCTATATAAGGTGTTTCGTAATATGTACTTCCGTAACAGGCTAAGTCCCTCCATCCCATATCATCAATCAATATATATACGATATTGGTCATTGCTTCTCCTCCATATAAATATAGTAATATTTTATACACTTTTATATTTTAAATTATATTATTCTATTTATAAAGTACCATTATAATAAATTTTATTATAATTTTCTATTAAAAATAGCACTTCCTAAATGTCTTATACTTAGGAAGTGCTCTCTATGACCTTAGACTACTTTTAACTCAAAAATTCTTTCATCCTGTTGACTTAATTGATAGGATTTCTCTTTTATTTCCTTTAAGCGATTGACAATAATATAAGATTCTTCTTTAGTCTTTTCAAAAAGTTCTTTGGCTTTATCTATATTATGTTGTTCAATACATTCCATAATACTATGTCCGTGTTTATGAAGTGATTGGTGAACAGCATCAATACTTTCCCATTCTTTTTTAATAAGTGGATGCTCTACTTCTATTCCATGATAGAAGTGTCCAAATGCACATTTCATTCCATCGGTTTGAATAGCTTTTGTTTGTCCATTTATAACCATTTGTTCTAGCTTTTTAATCCAGCCTTGATGGGCAATAATGGCTTTATCAATATTCTCAATAAAGCTTTCATTTGTAATTGGATGGGTTCCATTATTCATGATAAGCAGGAATTCCCTAATCGTCTCAAATAAGCTATCATCTATGTTTCTAATTTGCTTTGCATAAGTACTTGCATCTTCAGCCTCCTTAGATACCACTTGAGACATGCTTGTAATATGCTCCGTTTCTGTTGCTACCGTTCCCATCGCTTCTACAATCTCTTGACTTGCACTATTAATCTCTTGCATTGTACTTGAAAGGCCTTGTATACTGTCAACAGCTTTTACAAGATCGCCTACACTTACTTCAAAACTTTCATTAACTACATCTATCTTTTTCCCAATATCCTCAATTGAAGTAATAGTTGTATGGACACTTTTAATGCCCTCTTGTGTAGCATCTTTCATATGATTGGTGAAGTTTTCCATATTACTTAGCTTAGTTTTTGTATCTTCTGCTAGCTTTCTAATCTCTTCTGCTACCACTGCAAAGCCTCTTCCCTGTTCTCCTGCTCTTGCAGCTTCTATACTTGCATTAAGCGCTAGCAAGTTGGTTTGCTCTGCAACACCTCTTACTCCTTCTACGATATTTTGCACATTTTTAGTCATCTCTTCTAGCGTGCTAATTTTATCTTCCATAATCGTAGCATTGTCAGAAACAATATCTTTTAATTTTGCTATTTCCTCTAACTGTTTTACACTTTCTTCATTTACATTTTTTAAATTTACTGCTTTAGCAGTAATTTCTTCTAATACCCCCGTACTTTGGTCAAGTGCCATAGATGCTTCATTGACACTCGCTGTAGTTTCCTCCACTACTCCCATGTAAAAAGTACTTGACCCTGCTAATTCATTTGCAACTTTTTTAAGATTATCTGAAGTAAACCCCATATTTACATCAAATTCACTTAACTTGGCAGCCTGTTCAATAAGCCCTAGTATCTTTTCTTGATTAATATGATTATTACTAAGAAGTACTTCTAGTAATTCCATAATCAATTTATTCTTGGGATACTTAAGTTTAGGTTGTTCTATCTGTTCACCTTCTAAAGTTTTTTTCACATAATCATATACTTTATCTACTTCTTCATGTCTTCTTATAGCCAGCATTATTCGTCTCCTTTTTTCTATCTCTCTTAATCGACATAGAAATTTTATATTATATTTATAATACTACACTATATATTTAAATATAAGTATATTTAAATAAACTCTTTTTATATTATCAGTAATTATTTAATATGTATTCTTAAAATTATTTGTTTATAAACCTTTACTCTAATATTCTTTATGCCTTTTCATTAAGTCCTTTATTTTCTTAGATTAAAATACTTAAGAATGTCTTGAAGATGCTTCGCCTCTTCCGTTAACATTTCACTAATAGCCGCTCCTTCTTGCGCAGCCCCACTATTTCTTTCCGTAATATTTGTTAACTGCTTTGTTCCTTCCACAAGTTCATTCATAGTCTTTCTTTCTTGCTTACTACTTTCTATTTGACTATTAATAACTATTTCTACTTCACCTATGACTTGTAATATTTCATCAAAAGATATCGCTGTATACTCTGCTGTTTTTTTATTATCATATACCTTCTCTACATTGCTTTGAACGATTTTTTCTACTTCACTTACTATTTCTATGGTTCTATTCGCAAGCTCTCTTATCTCACTCGCTACTACAGCAAATCCTCTTCCTGACTCTCCCGCTCTTGCCGCTTCAATAGCTGCATTTAAAGCTAACAAATTCGTCTGGCTTGCTATTTCATCAATACTCTTAACAACTGAAACAATAGCTTGACTTGAATGTGTTACTGCCTCAGTGGATTCCTTCATATTATTAATTAAATGTTTTCCTTGATTCGCCTTTAATCCTACTTGTTCTATAACGCCTATCTCTTTTTGAACACATGCAACATTTTGAGTAATCATTTGCATCATTTCTTCTATGGATGAAGCAAACTCTTGTATAATACTTGTTTGCTCTGTAGCTGCCTCAGCAACCTCTCCAGCTCCACTTGCTACGGTCTCTGAACTAATCGTTAATTGTGTTGCCATTTCTTCTATAGGTTTGATATTAATGGATATGTTTTCTATAAACTTCTCTATAGATATTTTTATACTTCTAAAATCTCCTGTAAAAGTATCTGAAACCATTATATTAAAGTTTCCTTTTGCCATCTCTCCCATTAACATGTCTATTTCTTTGATTTGGCACCCTAATATTTTAATTACTTGTCTTAAGTGAGTTGCTAATTCTCCTAATTCATCTTTCCCATCATACTCAATGGTTGTATTAAGATTCCCTTCTGAAAGCCCTTTTAAATCATCCTTTATTTGTTGAATGGGTCTTAAAATACTTTTTCTCATTTTTCTTGATAAAACCCACACAATACCTACAGCAGTACAAAACATTAACGCCGCTATAACCACTGTTAAATTGGCAATAGAAATTTCTTGTTCCATACTGCTTCGAATGGCTTCAATTTGTATTGGGCTTAAACCCACTTCTAGTATCTCTATAATTTTTAATAAATCACTCTTTAACAAATTAATTCCTAATACTAAAGTAAGTACACATAAAAGTGATAATCCACCTATTGATAAAATAACAGTAATCCACTTCTTTGATATTGACATATTATTAAACATATTTTATCTCCCCATTAATCTATTGATTTCTTCTACCAATACCTTTATTGAAGGTTTACTAATTTGAGAATCGGCGCCTACCTCCATCCCTTTATGTTTTAATTCCTCTGTAATTAAAGAAGAAAAGAGAATGACCTTTAGCCTTTGGAGCGTCTCATCACTTTTTATCCATTTTGTTAAACTATATCCATCTAAAACAGGCATCTCTATATCTGAAATAAGCAAATCTATCTTTTTATAAAACTCTTGTCCATATTGATTCTTTAATTCGTAAATATAGTCTTTAGCTTCTTGCCCATTATTGAAAATTTTTATATTTCTAAAACCAGCCTCTTCAAGCGTACATCTTAACATCTCACATATAGCTTTAGAGTCTTCTGCCAAAACAATTTTTATATTTTTTAACCTATGATTTTTCTGTACTTTTTGCCCTTGTGCCTCATAGCCTTTTCCAATCTTTGCGCCTATTGCAATACTCTCAAAATCCAACATCACAGTAACATGTCCATCACTTAAAATTGTACCTATAGTTAAATTTTTTTCTGAGATTTGTTCTATTGGATTGATATCTTTCCATGATATTCTTTTAATTTGCTCCACATAATCTACTAAAAATATAACTTGGGTTCCATTAAATTCACATAATAATCCTAGTGCATGTTGATATTGTTCCCTTGGCTTACTACATAAAAGTTGCTGGAGGTCAATCACTACACTTACTTTCCCCCTTACATGAGCTAAACCGGCTATTTCCTCCGAAGCTTTAGGTACTTTTATAACTTCATTTATAGGAATGATTTCTCTTACTTTCAAAACATTTATGCCATAAAACTGTCCATTTATCATAAACTCTATAATTTCAAGTTCACCATTTCCTACCTTTAATAAAATTTCACTCATAGCACTTCCTCCATATTTAGTTAAAACCTTTCATAACTTTCATATCTTCAATAAGTATATGATTAAGTACCCATTCTTGAAGAATAATATTTAAATATTTAATGCCTTCTTGTTGATCTTCTACTAATTTTATACAGTTAATCTTATTTATTTTTTCTATCAAGTCATCATGTAATGCTTTATGCTCTTTTAGAGCTTCTTTGTTGATTTGCTCAATAACCGCTTCCTCTGTATGAAAATGATAGGTAATATACTCTCTCACCTCACATAGATACTTCAATACTTCCTGCTCACTTATTTGCCCTGTCCTCGTTAAAATAAGTTGTTCTAGATCTCTTCCTATTCTAAATAATTCTTTATGCTGCTCATCTATTTCATTTATCCCTACACTAATACGATTGTCCCAATTAAATTTAAAATCTAGCATAACATTACTTCCTTTTATAGTTTAATAATTAAGAAATTAGATAACAAAGTGCATATTGCACCTTATTATCTAATTCTCATAAGCATTTTACAATTTATAACTACTAATAAAACTTTCTAATTGATCTGTATCAATCTTAATACTATTTGATGTTACATCCATTATTTCTGCTACTTGCTTAATATTTTCTGCATTCTTTGTGATATTTTCTGCATACTCTAGTTGTTTTTTAGAAATTTCATATATTTCTTCGATATTTATTTCTACTGAGGTATTTTTTTCTTGAATACTATAACCTGTATCATAAACACTGTTTGCATTATCACTTACAATTTTTATTAATTCTTTTATCTTTTTAAATAACTCAATCATTATTTTACTGTTATATTCTTGTAGCTCTATTTGAGTACCTAAGTTCTCTTTTGTTCTACTGATTACTTCAATATTTTCAGTAATTAAGTCTGTCTTTTCCACGATTTCACTTAATATAGTTTCCGTCGCACTAGCCAATTTGCTTATTTCTTTTGCCAGTACAACAAAACCTTTCCCACTTTCTCCTGCTCTTGCAGCTTCAATGGTTGTATTAAGCGCTAGGATATTCGTTGTAGCTGCTATATTTTTTATTGCTCCAACTAATTCGCCTACTTTTTCTACATTATAATTAGTGGTTATAACGGATTCTTCTAAATCTCTAAAGGAACTAGAAGTTTCTTGCATAATCTCTTCAAGCTTCGTTAATTCTCTTTCTCCAACCAAAGTCATTTCTGTTACTTGATCTGTACTTTGTGTTACTTCTTTCACGTTATCTTTAATATGTAGTAAATGCATCTTAAACTCATTTAAGTTACCTATGATGCTCTGAATATTCCTTACTTGATTATTTGCTCCCTCTAAAGAATCAACAAGTTCTTTATCAATATCTTGGATATTTACATTAAGCTCTTGTGAGTACTTTGTAAGCACTAACGCTTGATTAATACGTTCTTTCATTTGATATCTTATATCACGTATTACTTTGACTAATCCTTTTTGAGTATGTGTAATTGCTCTTGCCATTACCCCAACATCATCTGTTCGCTTTAAGTAGCGATCATCTATCTCATCTGATAAATCCCCATTTATAATCTTATCTGAGAACTCTGCAATCTGATTATTTCTTTTATATTTTGTGGCTTCATGTAGCTTTACGAAAGGCGCATAAATTATTACTCCAACTATGATATTAATAAACTGTAAAATAGCTCCTGCAAACGAACCTGTAATCACTACACCACTAATAAATACAGGTGATGTCCAGTGGCTATTCGCCGTAACAATTGGAACTAACTCCATACTTGTTGCTAGATAAGAAATAATATTTAATACAATAGGTACACCTATAAATGGAATTAAAAAGATAGGATTAAGCACAATAGGCAGCCCTAACACAAGTAATTCATTTACATTAAATAGCCCCATAATAATCGCTAGTGTAGCTATACGACGCGTATGCTTTTTCTTGCTAAAAATTAGCATAGCAATTGCTAGACATAAAGTTGCTCCCGATCCTCCTAAATACACAAAGAAATCAAAAAACGGTTGATTAAAGATTTCTGTTGCAATACCCCCATTAGCTATAGCCATTACATTCGCTTCAATATTAGGAACAAATATATTATTATTAAGTCCCTCTGTAACAGCTGATCCATGGATTCCAAAGAACCATGCCACTTGGTTAAGTAATATGTATATGATGGATGTTAATAGCCCGTTTCCTAGGTTATTAAATGGCATTTGTATCATACTATAGAAGAAATTATAAATGTCTCGAGTATTAAATATTAACATAAAAATTTGACGTGTTGTCGCTACAATAATAATAGTAAGCAACGCTGGTACAATAACTTCAAATGCTTTTCTACTGTTATCACTTACCTCACCTACTGGAATACGTATTCTTAATTTTTCTTTTCTATAGAAATAAGCAAATAGATTGGTTATAACAATAGCTATCAAGATAGCCATACACATCCCTTTTGTACCTAAATCCTTATAATCTGCGCCCCCCTCTATTGTTGGCTCTAGCAAAATAAACAAGGTAACAATGGCTATTAGAATAGCTGTAGATTGGGGTACCCCTTTATGATCTGCTACTTTGTTCGTTAAACTAATCAATAACAGAATGGATAATATGCCAAATGTCCCTTGCCATATCATGCCACCATAACTCTTCCATCCTTCTCCAAATAGTTCTATCATTAAATTCTGATACGCATCTATAGGTAAATTGTTCATTATAGTAAAAAATGAACCTATAAGTACCAATGGAATTAATTCAATGAAAGCTTCTTTGATCATCATAAGATATTTCTTTTCACTAATTTTATTTTGTATATTTAGAACGTGCATTTTTACAACTTGTTTATTCATTTGTTTCTCCCTATATTTAGATTCCATTTACTTATCAGTTATTTTGTTGTATCAACATTCAAAAAGGTCTGCTAAATATTCTACATATTTTATCTCATATTTATTAGATTGACTTCTCATGTACTCTAGAATATCTTCTAGCTTATTCCTTTTATCTGAATATGTCTGATATTCGAAGCAATCTGCTACAGCAACTATTTTGGATTGTTCTATCATTTTCTCTCCTCTTAATTTGTGTGGATACCCACTACCATCTAAACATTCATGATGTTGAAGAATAATATTTTTACTGACCTCTGGAAATTTTATATTTTGAATCACGCCTACTCCTAGCTCACAATGCTTCTCAAATATTACATGCTCCTCTTGGGAAAAAGTGTTCCTATTTTCATAATGTAGATTATTAGGAATAAGCATCATCCCTATATCATGAAAGAATGCTCCTAATACTATTTCTTGTATTTCCTCTTCAGTATACTTGCATTGTTTCGCTATTAAAGCTGCAATAATAGCCACATTCATAGAATGAGAGTAATACCATGGAAGTGTATTAATATATGTATTTAAATGAATATACCATCCTTCAGCTTTCTTTTTATAAATGATATCTTGTATAAGAGGAATGGTAGCGTAGTATTTCTCATAAAACACTTCATACTTTTCTCCTATATTATGAGTTGGAATAACAATTTTACCCCATTCATCCCTATATAAATTATTCTTTTGAATATTTATTAACTCTTGTATATCTATGCCATAGCACTTTAACTTTTTCAACAAATGCCTATTATGATCTACACGTGTTCCCTTTGAAAGAATAAGTACACCTTGCTCATTAAAAATGTCTTCTTGTATCACTAATTCTTTATCCATTCTAACTCCTTTTCTTAAATTTTATAAAATTCACTTAAACAACTTGGTTTTCCTATATAGTAACCTTGTATGATATGACATGGCGTATGATATCTAATATATTCATACTCTTCTCTACTTTCTATTCCTTCTGCTATTATCGACAGCTCTAATACATTGGCCATTTGTATAATAAAGTCTAACAATGCTTGGCTTATCTCATTTTTATGTATATCTCTTATTAAATCTTTATCAATTTTTAAAATATCAAAATTTAATTTTCTTAGGCATTCAATATTTGCAAAGCCTTTCCCAAAATCATCTATTGCTATTTTCATTCCATATTGTCTTAGCTTTTCTATATTACTTTGGGCATGCCTAAAATCTAGAATTCTTATTTCTTCAGTAAGTTCTATTTCTAGCTTATTAAACCATTCTGGCTTATTTATAAAAAGTGACTCTACTTCTTGCATAAATCTTACACTGCAAAGACTCTTAGCTGATAAGTTAATAGCTACTGGATAACTATATAACTTATCTTCTTCCATCTTCCATATATTTTCTATTGCTTTATGTAAGACCCATATATCAAGATCTATTATTTTTCCTAATTTAAAAACATCTTCAAAAAAATCATTTGGACCTATTTCTCCTAGATAAGGATGCTGCCATCTTATTAAAGCCTCTAGTCCAATAATCTTCTCTTCTTCTAGATCATATTTAGGCTGGTAATATAATATAAATTGATTTTTTAAAAAAGCTTCTTCTAATGCTTGAGGTGTTATACTTTTCTTCATATTATTTATCCTCCTTTTCTCTTAATATTTTTATATTTCAACCTACTTCCTAGTTTATTTATCTACAAAATATTTTTCTCAAATACTATTAATTATAATCTAGTTTCTCTTAGACAACTTTTTTCTGTTCCATAATGCAGATTTTTTGTCTCAAAATGCATTAATCTTTTAAATAAAAAATATCCTATAGTACTTAAGTACTATAGGATATTTCATTTCCCCTTACTAATCTAATGTATGTGGTAAATATATTTGTAATATAAATTTTTTATTTTTTTGATCTGTCTTTATGTTTAATAATCCTTTATGTTTCTCTATTATTTCCTGTATATTTTTTATACCTAAGCCATGTTCAAAGGGATCATCTTTTGTAGTGATAAAATGATTATTTCTTATGATGAGTCTTTCATTTAAAGTATTTTCTACTTTAATCACTACCCCCTCTTTTGTATTAATTGTTTTTATATTAATAAATCTTCTTTCTATATCAGGGGCCTTTTCACAAGCCTCTATACAGTTCTCAATGATATTTAAAAATACTCTACATACTTCTAGATCTGTTAATTGAGCACCTTTAGGAATATATATGTACGCATCAAACTGAATCTCTAATTTCTTAATTCTTTCCTGAGCATCCCATAAAATAGCTTGGAGCAATGAATGATTAGAATACTCTTTATAGTCGTCTATAATCGCTCTCATCTCTACATCCATTTCTTCTACAAAGCGCTTCAATCCCTTTATATCTTCCTTAATAATAAGATAGCTTATGCCTTCTATCATATGTTTATAGTCATGTTTGAATTTCCTTAATTTATTTATATGTTCTTTTTGTATTTCATAATAGCTTACTTGTTTACTTATTTGGTTTTCCAATAATATATTTTTAACTTGAGTATCTATATAAAAATCATAAGTCTTTGTATATTGAATGGTTATATAATAAATAAATAACATCAATATAATGATCATTCCCCACTCATATCGCTCTGTTTCAATAGCAAGGCTGTAGTAGGCTCCATATACAATAATTAAGATATTTAGTAATGTTTGTATTTTATATATGATATTAATTGAAAACTTACTTAACCAAATATCTTGCAACTTTTTATATCTAATGATAAAAATAACAGCTATAACTATAGAAATACCCAATTTCATTATGACATATAAATAATTAAAAATTGTATTTTTTAATATTTCTCCTACTTCAATTCTTAAACATCCTGCCATAAAGCAAAATGCTATAAGTCCTATACCACATAAATGTAATACTATATTGCCTGAGGCAAATAAAATATCTTTTTTTCTTCCATCAAACAATAAAGCAAAAAATATAATCATATGAATATAAGTAATGATATAAACTATATAACCTGGAATATATGTATTATTAACTGACACAAAAATAATACTTGATATAAGAATAACGATACTTGTTATATACTTATTAGTTCTTTTTTTTAATATCAGAGATGTTGCATTTATCATAATCACAAAATAAATTATACACGTAACAAATGTTATAACTTTTAATATGATCTCTAATGTATTCACCTATTCTCTCCTTATCTATTCTGCAAATAAATAGTCTTTAAACTTTTCTTTCACATCATTTAAGTATTTTCTCCCTATTTTTAAAGTTTCATTATCTACAAGAACTACCATATCTTTCTCTATATATTTTATAAATTTTAGATGTACTACATAAGACCTATGTATTCTTATAAACGTTTTATCATTTATTTCTTCTATTAAATTCTCTAAACTATTATAGTATTCAAATTTTTCATTTCTATAATAAACTACTATTTTTCTTTTAATTACTTCAAAGTATACAATTTCATCGAGAATTATTTTATATATTTTAGCATTCTTCTTAAAATATAAATATCTTTTTTCTTTCGATTGTACTATTTCAACGGCTTTAAAAAATACCTTTTCGAACTGATCTGTATTCATATTGGCTTTTATTAGATAATTTAAAGGTTGGACTTCAAAAGAATCAAATACATAATCTTTATTGACTGTTAAATATATAATTTGTGCAGTACACCCTAGCTCCCTTAATTTTAGTCCTGTTTCTATTCCATTTATTTCATCCATTTCTATATCTAAATAAATGATATCTGCATCTACATCTTCCATATTAAATATTAATTCTTTTCCATTATTATAAAATTTAATATGTACGTTTAATGCATGTTTTTCTGCTACTTCTATTATTCGTTCTTTAAGCTGCTCTAAAAATTTAGAATT
Organism: Niameybacter massiliensis; assembly: GCF_001282685.1. Lineage (GTDB taxonomy): Bacteria > Bacillota > Clostridia > Lachnospirales > Cellulosilyticaceae > Holtiella > Holtiella tumoricola. Next base: position 2,492,722 of record NZ_LN875035.1, read on the forward strand.
ATCATCACATAAATAAATATTAATCATTTGTAACTCCTTCCTTCTCTCTATCCCCAGAATAAGCTTAAGTATTATACCATAATTTATTATTTCGTTAATTACAAATTTAGTTTTTCATCACTTAGTGTCACATCATTATTAATTCACTTATTTTCATAAGACAATCTATCTTAGAATCTGTACTCTAGACTACTATTTTTTACTACTTTTACTATTTTTTTATTTTTAAATTTTATTTTAGTAGTCAATCTCTCTATTATATTTCTTTTGCGCAAACAAAAAGAACATCTAAAAAGATGTTCTTTTTCTATTATTCGCCGATTAAATTCTTAGTAAATTTGAGTGTATTCCCTGCATAAATCTTAAAGTTAAAATAACGTTCCAATGTTATTATTTTTTCCGCTCCACTTGTTTGATTAACTAAATAACTTAACTCTGATAATGCACTTTTCATATAGTTGATTGTATTATCTAACATAAGCAAATCTCTATTCATATACAAGCTATTCTCTATGGAAGAGTCTTTAATCAAATCACTATCTATTTTTCCTCTTAGAGTATCTAAATACTTATTTAGATTTTTTACAGTATCCTTTACATAACTCATATTTACTTCCTGTTCGAAAACAACCTTCTGAGCAAGAGAAAAAATTTGATTCTGTAAAATATTTAATTCTTCTATATAAGCCTGTACATTCTCTTTATGAGCATTATTCATGGTAGCCATACTCTGAACAGGATTACTTATACAGCAAATGATTGCTATCGTCAAAAATATCTTTTGTATAGTTGATTTCATTAAGTATACCTCTATCTTATAATATATATTTTAGAGTGTACCAAATAAAAATAAAATATACCTTTTATTTTCCATTAAACTTTTTCTACCCGTATTTGAATCTCTGTTACAAACTCTTTCTCTTGTCCTGTTTCATGGATATCTATTTTATAAATTTCTAGTGGATCACCTATAATCGTATACTCTTTTTTTCTTATATACTCTAGTATTTGCTTCATACAATTCTTATTATTTTTATAAGCCCCTGTATAATGGCAACTCATATAAGTCCCGGCCTCTAATTTAAAATTAAAGATCTCAGCATCTTCTCCTAATAAACAAAAAACTGACTTAAAGACATTACAAATGCCTTGTTGCACTTTTTCATAATCAAATACAGCGCCAATATTATGATTGCCTAGTATATAAAATTGATCCTCATAGTCCTTTTGAAGTTTTTGAATTAAAATATCTACTTCTTCATCTCTTGTAATATTTGCATTTAAAATTAATGCTTTCCTTTTAGGCATTTCTTTTACTTGAATATGATAAGGTTCTATCCCCTCTACAACTTCTTCTATATCTTTTAGTCTTTCTTTAATATTTTCTTTATGAGCTAAGAGTTCTTCTATCTTTTGGTCAATTAAAGCTACTTCTGTATTTAAAATGCTCTGTGTAGAGGCTATCGTTCTATCGTCTAAGTAATCTTTAATCTTCTTCATAGAGAAGTCTAGGGCTCTCAATTCCTTTATTAGATTTAAACGCCATATATCATGAAGGCTATAAAAGCGATACCCATTTTCTCCTCTCACTGGTTTTAAAATACCTAATTCTTCGTAATACATCAAAGAATCTTTACCAATTCCATAAATTTTAGAGATCTCCCCTATTTTATAATAAGGTTTCATTTTATCATTCCTTTTTAACTTTTTTCAAAAAACCTTTGACTCTAGTATTATGCCATAGTTTATACTTATGATAAAGGAGTTGATATTTATGTATACTCGTCTAAAAAAAATACCTTATAAATCTATTCTTCTGGTTATGGCGGGTGCAACCATTCTTTCGTTCGGAACTTTTAACTTTAACTATCAAAATAGCGTTACTGAAGGTGGTATTCTAGGATTGCTCTTACTCTTTAAAAATCTTTTTAATATTTCTCCTTCTCTTACAAGTGTTGTCTTAGACTTTTCCCTATTTCTTTTTGGTACTAGGTACTTTGGTAAAAGTTTCTTAATGTATTCTTTCTTGTCTACGGCAACTTTCTCCACTACATATGGTATATGGGAACATATAGGACCTATTGTTCCAAGCTTATCTAATCATATGTTAGCAGCTAGCTTACTTGCTGGATTATTCGTAGGTGTAGGTGTAGGACTTGTTGTACTCGGTGGTGGTGCATCTTGCGGTGATGATGTGATTGCACTTGTTGTAAGCAAATTAACCCCACTTAAAATTAACTGGGTTTATATGATTACAGACTTCATTGTACTTGCATTATCTTTAACCTACTTAAGCTTCTATCAAATTTTCTGGTCTTTAATCGCTGTTACTGTAAGCGGTAAGGTTATTGGTATAATCCACGAATTTGGTGAAAAACGAAAAGCAGCTCAAGAAACTGATCATACACTTCTTGAGTCACCTACAGAAGAAGAAGATACTATACTTACTGTTGATCATTCTTCTACAACAGAAGCTGATGAGATGAATATAGATAATGAAGAAACACTTACACTTGATAGTGAAACTGCATCTTAATAAAAAGGCTGTTGCCCAAATGCAACAGCCTTTTTATTATTCTTCTGTAACCTCACAATGTGTAATTCCTGTTTTCTTTTCTTTAGCAATGCCACCTGCCATATGGTCAAGCTTACTTCCTACAAAAGTTGAACGCATAATCGCATCTTCTCCAAATTTTTGTCGTATTTGATCAACGGCTTGGTCTAGCCTCCCATACTTGGTAGTCTCTGGTGTATCGAATAAGGTACACTGCTCTTCCTTCTCATACGTAATATGACTTGTGTGTACCCCTAACTGTCTAATAGGCATTTTATAATCCCAAGATTCTCTTAAAAGTTTACAAACACATGTATAAAGTTGATGCGTCACATCTGTTGGCGATATAAGCATCATTTGATGTGAACGCCTTTCAAAGAAGGTATCAACCATACTCACAGCAATGCAGCTTGCACGCGCTCCATCTTTTCTTAGCCGCATTCCTACTGTTTCACAAAGGGAAAGCAAAATCTTCTGGGCATCTTCCTTACAGCTTACATCATAAGGAATGGTTGTAGCATTACCATAGCCTTTATTAGGTATTTTTTTTGTTGCAACTTCTAATCTATCAATACCATTTGCATAATGATAAATCACTTCCCCCTGCTTTCCTAAGTACGTCCTAAGCATTTTCATATCTGCCTTTGCAAGATCACCTATTGTCCGTATTCCTAACCTTTTTAGTTTTTCTTCTGCTGCACGTCCTACAAAGAAAAGTTCACGTACTGGCATGGGCCACATTTTATCTTCTATTTCATAAGGAAATAACGTATGGATAAGATTGGGCTTTTTTAAGTCACTTGCCATTTTTGCTAATAGCTTATTAGAAGAAATACCTATATTAACCGTAAAGCCTAGTTCCTGTTCTATTCTATCTTTAATTACCTGGGCAATACTTAACGGGCTACCGTATAAGCCTTCTGTCCCTGTCATATCCATAAAGGCTTCATCTATAGAATATTGTTCAACTACAGGAGTGTATGTTCTTAGGAGAGTAATAAACTCTCTAGAACAAGCCTCATAAAGTTCATGATTAGGCTTTACAATAACTAAATCCGGACATTTCATCAATGCTGAAGTAATGGGTTCTCCTGTTTGAACTCCATAGGCTTTTGCAGCTATAGATTTTGCTAAAATAACACCTTTTCGCTGCTCCCTATCACCACCTACTGCTGAAGGTAATGTACGTAAATCCACGCAGTCACCTAAAACTTGAACTCTATAGGCTGCTTCCCAGCTCAAAAAGGCTGAGTTCACATCTATATGAAATATAATACGCTCTACCATAAATACCTCCTAACAAATCACACGCCTAATGGTCCATTTATGGCTCACAATATGATAACGTAATTCTAGCATCTTCTCACTTGCTTCAAACTGTACTTTACAACCATAATCTAATGTTTTAGTGCCTGCAAATTGATTCTCATTGGTATAAATAATATTCACAACTTTTGCCGTTTGCAAATGATGATTTTCATCTTCTAAACGTAACTTTAATGGTACAATTTCCCCTAGTGCATTAAACTTAGAAATGATTTCAATAGGTAGATTGATCCATTCCATAAACCCACTCCTTATATCGAACATATGTTTGTTTTAAGTGTATCAGAACAGATATATTTTGTAAATCATTTTCTGTAACTTTCTTAATATTAAATATTATTAATCTACATTTTTCTATTTTCCAATTGTCACTCTTCTATATAATTGGACATATGATATACAAGATAGATTAAATAAAAATATTTAATACTATCTTAAAATCTATTTCATCTAATTAGGGAGGTTTTTTTATGGCCATGAATGAAAATGTAAACTTCACTCCAGAAGAAAAAATTACACCTGAAGCACCAGTTGCTGCACCACCTTCTCCTACTCCAAAAGGTTTTTGCGAAAATCTTAGCGATGTACTCACAAGTATTGGTGACACTGAAACAAAACTTGGCACTAGCTTAAACAATCTTTCTTATGCTATTCAAACTGCTGTAGCTACTCAACACTTATCTGAAGCTATCACCTTACTTGCTGAATTCCCAGATGCTGTTTACTCACTTGTATTATTAGAATATGCAACTGCTACAAAACTTACAAGGGTATGCAATTGCCAGGCTTGTCAAGGTTGTGGATGCTCTACTCGTCCATAATAGTCTACTATTTTTCATATAAAACTATTTCATATTATTTTACTAGTGCTTTATATCCTATCAAAAGAGTAGATCTTAATCTAGATCCGCTCTTTTTGTTCATCCTTAAATATATTTTTCTTTTTTACAGGATTTTTCACCTTTATACATATTCCAACATATTATATGGTAGATAGACCAAATATATCCTATTTAGTTTATTAGTAGGACAGAGTAATGCTCTTTCTTACAGTGATCTTTATTAATTTATTAGGAGGTTTTTTTTATGGAGAATTCTAACCCTGAACTCCTACAAGAAAAAGGCTATACAACTAAACAATCTGGCCCTATATGTCACCCATCAGCAACTAGCTTTTGTAGTGAACTTGCAGAAATTCTTTCTAGCATTGCTTCTGTAGAGGAAGATCTTGGTGATACTTTAAAAAGCTTAGCATGTTCCTTAGATAAAGTAACTACTGCTGAAGATGTCATAAAAATCCTTAACACTTTACCAGATACTATTTATGCCCTTATACTTCTTGAACAAGCAACAATCAGAAAACTCAATATAGTTTGTGAATGCCCTACTTGTAAAGCTTGTGCCTGCAAACATCATAAAGAATTTTAGAACATTTTAATGTTCTAAAATTCTCCCATAAACTACACAAGGAGGTGTAACTATGTCAATGATTCAAAATCAAGATTGTCCAAAAAAGGGGAGATTTATTGAATTAATAAATTCTACCTATTATCAAATGGATATGCTAGACTATCTCATGTGCAAAGGAAATGAAAAGGTTTGTAATAGTCTTGAAACGCTCTGCCACTCTTGTTACAACTGCTGCAATACAGAAAATGATTTAAAGAATGCATTGAATAATTTAAACATGGCTATTAATTTGTATTATTTCCACTTAAACGCAAAACTTGACCTACTTTGTAACCATCCTATCCTTTTAGATTGTGTGTGTACTCCTTTAGGTTCTAGACATAATACTTCTAGTACTAAATGCTGCCATTGTAAAGTATGTGGAAGATCTAGGCAACACAAGCACCACACAAGTTGTCACTGTCCTTGTTGCCAACAGTGTTTACAAAACACTTGTTGTGAGCAGCCTACTCATAGACATAAAAATACTCATACTAATTCTGCTTTCTATACGACAAATAAGTGAAGTTACTGAGTTTGAAATTAAAATATATTATAAAGGAGTAGCCACTCACTTGAGTGGCTACTCCTTTATAATATATTTTTTGATTTATAATAAATATTTATACCATCGTATTGATATAAATACTTCCACTTAGCTTCGTGGGTATACTTTGAAACATAATAAAATCTGCAACTGTATAAGTAACTCCGGATTGAGTTGCAATAATTGCTGGTCCCAATATCTTCCAGCTTAACTGGGTATATGTTTGTGTACCAATGGTATAGTTTACAGGTATATAGAAATAAGCTTCCTGATTAGCTGTAATGCTTAAATCATTGCCTGATACCTGTGCTATAATTGTACTAAAACTTCCTGGTTCCTTTCCTGCATTGTCTCCAGTAATCTCTGCATCAGACAAAATCATTTTGAAAACAACATTGTTTATTACAGCCATAATTCATTCCTCCTTTGCTTAAATCTGTTATGACTTATACAGTATCATAGAATTGTACAGTTACTTCCCCTTGTAATTGTATGTGCGCTTGAGTCTGATTTACCATTCCAGGGCATTCCATCATTACTCCACTTAATATATAATTGGTATTTGCTATTTGATTTGTTTTATAAATAAACTGTTTTTTTATTTCAATAATAGAATTTTGTTGATTAATACTTACTGGAACTTGTAAACTAACGATGAGCCATGCATCTGTATAGTTCTGTATCATATCCTTTAATGCACTAAAATCTATCGTTATATTAAACGTATTCAAATCACCTATAGTTTCTAATGTAATTTGGTTAGGCTGTATACTTATTTGCATAATATCCCCCCTTATAGCTGCTTTATATTATAGACGATGAGTTGTACCTGCGCTTGCGGACTTCTAGTACTATCTATTTCTATAAGTCCTGAATAAAGCGTCGTTAAAGTTACTTTTTGTTTTATAATCTGCGCTACTTCAAATCTATTTGCAATTCCAATAGTCGTTATTGTCTGTATAGAGTTCCCTTGACTCTTTTTTTGTATAGTTGGTAATTCTAAGATCCCCGTTACATAAATCCACATGTATTTAGCAATACTTTGCCATACTACGCTTAAGTCCACTACAACTGTTGCTTCTTCTTCTTGTACATTCACTACAGTAACAGAACCTAATGGAATCAATACATTTTGTGCCAATGTCATCACATCTCCTTTGCAAATCTTATAAGATACTTACTTGAGTAGGTAATTCAATAATATTATGATGTATTGGATATAACCCTTGTTCACAACTTTCATACTGTACCCTCAAAAAGGGATGCATATGCTTGACTTCAAATAGATTTCCTGCAAATCCTACACACGAATATTCACTGTGTCCCTTGATGCACACACCTTTATTTTCTAACTCATTACTCATCCATTTTTCCACAATAGTTGTTACGTCTACTTCTATATAACTCTGCTTCTTGTCTATTTCAAAAACTATTTCATTTGTATCATCTATTTTAGGCCATGTATAACATTCATCATACACATTTATAAAGTCTAATAACGGTGCAATACTATATTCCATTTTATCGTAAAGTTTATATCTATTATTCAGAGGAACTGTAAACAGTATTAGCTTAGCATTTATAATATGTGTAATACCCTTTAATCCCGATAAGTCAATATAAAGTGTACTACTTACGCCTCTTCCTATATATAACAGTTCCCCTGCTTCTTCAATGTTTGTACAGCGTTCATTTAGTATGAAACTATCTATATCCCTCAAATCAATTTGACTCATTTTCCCACTTCCTTTTGCATACTAAACTTGCTTGTGTTCTACATTGTATACTATTAATATCTATAATTTCTCCATATACCAGAGCTTCAAATTCTATTTTATTGTCTTTGCATTCACTATAAATATTACTATAGTCATAGATCCTTACATAAGATGCCTGTGTCGTTTGATCTAGGGTAGCTACTGAGATACTTGTCTTAAGCATTACATCATATCTTGCTAAAAATTGTTGTATAGATAAGCAATCTACAGTCACCAATAAACGTGTTACAAGCCCCCCATTGCCACTTACTAAGTAAGGCTGTATCATTACCTGAATTGACATATACTTTTGCCTCCTTACTTTTAGTTTTGTCCAATATACCAAATTTCCCCTGTTGCATTTATAATTTGATCCGATGTAACTTCTCCAATCGCCATATACATTCCCTCTAATTGTAGGATTCCCTTACCATTTTGATACTGTATTGCAGATGCAGGTAAAGTTTGTGAAATAACTATATGTTGAGAGAGTAGGTCGAAATTTACACTTACAATCAAGTTGCTATCTATTTGAGTTGGAATCGTTCCATCAAAAGATAATGTCATTCCTATTTGACTTACAGGGACTTGATTCCCTGTAATTTGATAAAGAATATTAAATGTTGTATTGATTGTATACATTTTTTATCCCCTCTTTTAATTAGCAGAGTCACTTACATAGGTTATGGTGACCTGCTCATTTTGTAAATCACTAGGTCCTGTATATAATCCTAATAGTGTAAATGCGCCTAGCTGTAATAACTTCTCTTGGCTGATATCACTTAATTTATATATATTCACAAAATAATAGGTCCTATTCTGAAAAGAAAATTGAAATCTTAGAATGAACTGATTACTTAAAGGTGTTTTTACATACTCTGACCAATCCAGTTCCATAGTGACTATAGAGATAGGTACGCCTAATCCAGTTAATTGTTGTTGAATGACTACATTTGTTATACTATATTGCATACTGACTCCCTCCTTTATCCATTTCCTTGTACATGCTGATAAATCCAAATAGTAGCTTGTGCACATTCCTTTACTGTACTTTGGTTATTATATGTACCATTATAGGCTGCATATAACGTTACTATTTTGTCTGTTGGTATAGATGAGACTAACATCTCTTGTGATATACCACTGTTTATAATAGCAGCCTGACCTTGTGAATCTATAATAGGTATACTAAATTGAACTTGTATATAAATATACACTTCACCAGTATATCTATTCGCTTCTTCTAAAATAGTATTCCATATTGAATCTAATTGTACTAAAAGTATTAAATTAGAAGGTTTAACCCCTTTATCTACCGTTGTATTTGATGATATTAATTTAATACAGACATCTGCCATAGTGCCTCCTCATTTCTGCTGAATTATTCAGAGAAGAAGCTATTAGCCAATGGCTAGTAGCTTCTTGCTTCTTAGAAGTTCCAGATTGCTCCGTCGTATACTTTACCATCTGTAAATACTGTAGAAGCTGTTAAAAGAAGTAATGGGTTAACTGTAAATGCTACACCAGCAGTTGCAAAGTCATCTGCTGCTTGCACTTTGTAAGTCCAGCTAAGTGGAACTATTGCACTTGTACCATTTTTAGAATCTACATAAAATTTCAAATTATCATTAGTTGCTACTGTACTTCCTGTAATTTTAACTAAGATGGTATCTAATGTTGGTTCTGTTCCTGCGTTGTCTCCTGTAACTTGTGCATTTGTTGCTTGATAAGTGAAGCTTACTCCTTGAAGTTGTGCCATATTAAAAAACCTCCTTTTATTTTGCAGCTTCTGTTTTTATTCTTAACTAAAGCTGTACTATATACTATTAGGCATCTTTTTAAAGTGTGATTGCTTGTATAAATTATTTTTCAAATTTTAATCTAAAGCACAAAAAAGGCGAGACCTTTTAGGCCTCACCTTTCTAATCTACCTGATTCACAGTAATGATAAACACATAGCTTTCTTCCTTTTTAGAAATAGTCCATGTCTTTTCTAATTGATAATAATGAGGATAGTTTGCTAATCCCCTCTCTACAAGGTCTTTATCTCTAGAATAAAGGATCATTACACTATTTGCTTCCATCATAGTATGTGCCTTTTGGAAGAATAGAGCATATAGTTCTACAATCTCTCCTTGTGTTTTACGTCCTATAGCTGTTGGCATATTGGTAATGAGTTCATCGAACAAGTACTTATGAGTAAAGTCAAAGAAATCTCTATTGATGAGATAGATATCTGTACTTGCCCAATTAGCATTTTCTATTGCATGATCTATCGCCTCACCATAGATGTCTACACCATATAGAACCTTTGCTTTTTCTACTTTTTGTCTTTCAATAAGTATTGTCCCTACACCACAGAATGGATCAAGTACCTGAGCCTCTTCTTTTAAATAGGGTTTCGCAAGCTGCATAGTAAGTGCTGCTGTACTTGGTGCAATACTTACAGCCAAAGTTTTCTTTCTATAACTAAAACGTTTATCTTCTATTGTAAAAAGTTTAAGTAGTACATTAAAACGCCCTTCTTTATTTTCAATAAGACGGATTTCAAATTCATAGTGAGATGTAGAATTGATGAGCTGACGATTTGATATACGCTCAAGCTCACTTGCTAATCGCTTTGTAAAAGTACTACGTTTATCAAGAGCCATTTTACTTTTCACTTCTATTCTAAAATAAAAAGGTGGATAACCTTTGTGACGTGTCAGTAAGAAGTTTAAAAGTCCGCCTTCAAATAAGGTTTGAGCTGCTTCTTCTGGATGAGCTTCTACTGTACTTACCTCTGGAAGTTTAAACAATAAATCGGAATAAGTACGAATACGTAAAATTTCCTTTAAGTCTTCCGTACGTACCATAATTCCTGCACCAAAAGCTTTGGCTTTTCCCTTTGTAATCTGATCTAAAGTAACTTGCTGGTGGTCACGATTGGTGAGTAAAATCATATCTGATAGCACTTTATAGCCATTAAACTCATGTTTTTGAGGTTCTTCTAATTTTAATGTAAGCTGTGTTAATAGACGCAGTTCTTCATTAATATGTTTCTTATTGTTTTCTTCTACTGGTTTACTACTTAATTGAAAGAGGCGCGTCTTTAACACCTCTTGTAAGTCACTACAATCGAAGCAACTTAAGGCTGTTAAATAATCACTTCTTATAAAAAGCTTCTCTTCATTTTCATAAGCCTTCAATAATAATGGTTTAAAATCTTCTATTTTTAAATCGCCCATAATAAGCACTACATTTTTACGTACTTTAGCATCTTCATCTTGTAACAAACTTTCAAGTACACTAAAATCGCCATCTAATTCATAATAAAAAGCACGTTTATTATTAGCGTCTTTAATAAGCTGGCGTAACTCAATAAGACTTTTTCTTACATTTTGTCCTGCACAAATATTACTATATAATGTCTGTATCATATATTCTCCTGACTATTTCAATCTTTTTGTTAGAGTCTGTCTCTTACTCTAACATTATTCACTTTAAAGTACAACCTCTAAGTCTGTTTCTTTATATACGCTTCTGTCTCTATAGGTTTATTCTTTTTTTCAAGTTTGTTTTCAGTATATATTTTAAAAATTTTAAACACTACAGAAAGTGTAGGCACACCCAGTAGTACACCTAAAAATCCAAAAAGTCCTCCTCCAAGCATAATAGCAACCAATACCCAGAAGCCTGATACACCTATAGAATCTCCAATAATCTTAGGGACTAAAATATTGCCATCTATTTGTTGAAGTATAAAGATCATAATACCAAACCCAAGTGCTTGCATGGGGCCACCTGCCATTAAAATAATAAAGACACCTGGTACAGCACCGATAAATGGGCCTAAATAAGGAATAACATTTGTACAGGTTACAATTACACTTATAAGGAGAGAAAACTCAAAGCCACATAGATTCATAGCAATAAAACATAATGTTCCTACAATCAAGGCATCTGTCATTTGCCCTACAAAATAACGCCCAAAGGTATCATCAAAAATCTCTATTATCAAACTAATACGGCTTATAATTTTATCTGAAAGTACTGCGTGCATTAGCTTACAATTACGCGCAAAAAATTGTTCTTTATCTACCAATAAATAAATGGATACAACCGTTGCTAAAAACGTATTCAAAACAGCACCTGTCAGTTTAAAAGAAACGTCTACTAACATAGGAATTACTTTACCTGTAATTTGCAAAATCATCCCAGACACATCTCCTACAAATTCCGATATCACTTGATAAGCATTGCCCTCTACACCATTTTGCAAGAGTAATGTATTTAATGAAGCTTCCAAACTCTTAAAAAACTCTGGTATCTTCTGATAGAGTATATTTAAACTCTGTATTATTTGAGGGAGTACAAAAGAAAAAAGTGAAACCAAAACAAGTAATACAATAAGATATAGAACAATTACACCTACAACACGAATAAAATGCTTAGCAACCTTTTGCCTAAAAACATATTTATCAAGATAATGCTCAATCCATCTTAAGGGGCGCCAAAATAAGTAGGCCATTGCTATTCCTAATATAAACGGATTTAAAATCCCTATAATCTTATGCACTCCACTTGTTACAATATTAAAATTAAGAAGTATAAAGTAAAAACTTATTGAAGTGAGTGTAATCATTAAATAGGTCAATATTTTATTTTTATCAACGTTAAAATGCACCTTTATTCCTACTTTCTTCATTAGTCTCGTTATGTACTAGTATAGCATGTTTACTTCATTACTACCATCTGTAATACACCCTTCTCTATATCCATTACTTTTGTGGTCACTATGCGTATTACACATGATTTATGCTTTTTAAAAAGTATAATTGTATCTATAAATTTATATTTATTTTAAATATTTTTGGCAAGTATACATTCTTTACCTTTACGCATAAAATGCTATAATAAGGCTAAGCTATTCTTAGCTTTAAAAAATATTTTGGAGGGATTTTTATGGAATCAGAGGATGCAGATAGTGATACTGATACCGATAAGTTGATTGGATTAAGTGAAAAGGTATATTCTTGGAGCCCTGATAAACAAGAGCTTTCTATCACCATCACTTATGAGAATCAACGAGTAGGCTATCTAAATGCGGTAATTATGGATGTGGGGTCTTTAAAATCAGGTGGTTTTAGAGATGATAAGCTGAAGTGCCAAGATAAGGAAATCGAAGAGGAGCTCTTAACCTTCTACAAAAGTCTAAGTGACGTGTTAGAAACTCGTGTAGTCTTCTACATTACAGACTTCTTCTTAGAAAAAGTTTATCGTGGCATGGGGATTGGAGGTGACATACTAAACCTTCTTCCTGAGTGGCTAGACACCCATTTCCCAGAGGTCAATGATTTATACCTTTTTCCGTATCCTCTTGAAAAAAGTAATGGAAAAGTAGAATGTGTTAAAAATGTAGACGATAAAAAGTTATTGGAGATGAGAACAAAGCTCATACGCTTTTATTTAAGCCATGGGCTAAGAAGAACACAGACACAGTTTTTATATAGGCCAATTAAGCCAGCTGCATAGATAAAATAAAAACAGGTTGCTGTATAAAAGAGCAACCTGTTTTTATTTTATCTATTATTTTAAATTTTTATTTTACTTTATTTTTATTTTCTATGCTTTAAAAAATTCAATCTAGACTCTCCTATGTACACTTTCCTTTCATTTAACATAAAATATACTAGCAGTGTTATGTATAATTTTCATCTAATGAAAGTGGGTGCTTTTATGAAAAAAGTAAGTGTTTTAATTCCTGTCTTTAATCAAGAAGTTCTTATCAGAAAAGCTATTACAAGTATTCCCCAGAGAGACGATCTAGAAATTATAGTTTGCGATGATGCTTCTACAGATAAGACGGTTCAAGTAATAGAAAGCTTTTCTAATATAAAACTACTAAAGAATTCTATAAATAAAGGTATAGGTCACACAGTGAATAAACTGCTTGACTCCGCTACTGGAGAGTATATTGTTCTTTTAGGAAGTGATGATTATTTTTATACAGAAGTCTTCAATCATGTTATAAATACATTCCTCTATAGCGACATTAACTATGATATTGTCTATTTTAATCTAGAAATAAACAATGGTACTGTTTGGTGCCTTACAGAATCTACTAAATATTACTACTGCGGATCTGTAAAGTTTATTAGACGTTGCTTTATTGGTACTATACGATGTCCTGAAATAAGATATGCTGAAGACTATCCCTTTTTTATAGAATTGATGAAAAAATCCCCTAAAGAAATTTTTACTAATCAGATTGTTAAACATTATAATTTTCCTCGTATAAATAGTCTTGTTGATGAAGTTTTACAAGGATCAACTGTTCAACCCTAACTTCTACAACTTAATTATAATGTTTCTATACTAACATCTTTCGAATCACTTCTAATCACTATCCCCCCTATTTGAGCAATAACATAAGCCAAACTAAAATTTTCTATATTTCACAAAAGAAAAAGTTATTTTAGTTTGGCTTATATTAATGTAACATTGAAATTTATATTTGTTTCAAACTCTCTATGACTTGTCTCTCATTATCTTCATACCACTCTTCATATAAGTTTAAAATTTCATCTCTATGCTCTAAAGCTTTTACTGCTTTCTTATAAATAGCTGGTGCACTATCCACTTCTTCTATCACTAACCAATTTCTAAGCGGGTGCTCTTCAAAATAATGATGATTATTTCCAGTCAAACAAATTACTCCTTGATTGAGACTTTCAAGCGGTAATAATGGGGCACATTCTGTAAAGGTAACATAAAAATTAATCATATTCTTGGCAAGCTCTTCTTGAAATGCCTTACGACTTAGCTGCATTGTATGTTTCACAACAGTAATACCCAGCTGGTTAGCAAAGCATATCATTCTGTCATTAGCGGGGATAAGACTAATTTGAGCTTGATGAAATAAGCTTGCAGCAGCAATTTGAGTATATGCATTTTTAGCCCATGTTTCTCCTGAAGCATAAATACCTATTGAAGTAGGATATGCTAGATTAAAAGACCACCTCTTCTGATATTTATCTACTACTTCTTTCTTTTTTACATGATTTTTTAAATGAATAACTGAAATACCTAGCTTTTTATATACCTCACACATGTTTTGTTTGGCTAAGGCAAGTTGGTCAATATGGTGGTCTTTGGCTAATTGTAGAATTTCATAGTGCCTCACCCAAGAATACTCTTCGTACATATGCGTTGTATTGCCGTGCCAAAAAATAGTAATTTGAAGTTTTGCATCCTGTTGTTTTAAATAACTGCAAAGTGTATTCCATCCTGCTGCAAATCCACTTATTACAATTTTTTTCACATGGGACTCCAAGATCTTCATGCCTATTGCTACAACTTGTTCATAGCTATTTAAGTCCTCTATCTCTATTACGAATTCAAATAATTCCTGCGTAGCATGCTTTACACCTAACCAATGACGATGTGTAATGGCTAAAATTTCTATATCGTGCTTTTTAATATTTTCCATTTGCACTTGAAATGCCTGTACAATCCTATCTTCATCCATTACTAAATCACCTCAACCTTATCCTCATACCCCTGCCCTAACGCTTCCAAGTACGTCTGTTGAATCTTTTCTGATGGGCAAATAACTTTATCTATTTGTCTATAAAGCTTTCTTGTATAATCTAGAGTATACCCTATATGACTACTTGCATAGTCTTCTTGCACCCAACTTATTTTAGCTATAGGCTCTTTTAATTCACTTATAAGCCATACCGTCAAAATTCCACCACATGCCACGATACATTCATAGTCCTCTGTCTCTAATTGTATTATTTCTGGATGTTCTACTTGTTTCCACAATTCATTAATGTTCTTATATATAGTACCTTGAAAACCTTGGATCTCTACCAATGAACTTCCTTGTACAACTGCCTTTACCCCTATCCTAAAGCCTTTCTCTTCTATTTGTTGTAAAAATTTCATAAGCTGTATATCAATTGTACCTACATCATATATAAGGAATAAAATCTTTTTGTACTTCTTGAATAATTCTATCAATCTTTTATGCTCTTCTTTAGAAGGTAAGATATTAAAAAGTGTATCTAAAGAAGGTTCTGTTATATACTCTGCCTTAGTTCGAATATTTTCACGGCTATAAGGATTATGGATAACCTTGAGCTTAGAGCGGTATCTTTCTCCTAAATACTCTATAACAGTTTCTTGCAGCCTTTTTGAAACACATACAATTACATCTATGGTATCATATAATGCTTGCATTGTCTCTTTAGCGTAGCCCCAAAAAGAGTATTTAAACTCACCATGTACCCAATTAACTTTGACTGCATGAGGATTACCATAATTTTTAAAAAGTAAAGGTCCTATAATTCCTAAAAAGCCCACTTCATAGTCATAATCAGAGTCTAATCTTAGCTCTAACGAATCTGCTTCATATGCTGTCCAAAAAGCTTCTTCCGTTGGATAAATAAATCTTATTTTGGCTCTATCATCTAAATGAATAGCTTCTGATTTACTATCAGCAAGAACTAGTAACTCAATCTCATATTTATTATAATCCATAATTTCTAGTATATGTGCAAGAATAGTCTCTGCACCACCTAGTAACATATTCATCATTACAAAAAGTATTTTTGTCTTACGATTACTATCTGGTGGTATAAATAATGCTTCTAATTGTTTTAATATCAATGTTTCATCAAAGGGGAATATTGGACTATTTTCCAACCTATACGTATAGTACGCTCTAAGCTCTTCATCTTGTAACATACGTTTAATCCCCTCATATAATCCCTCCTCCGTATTGTCGACAAGTAAACCATATGCACCTTCTTGAAGTAGTTCACTCGGCCCCATACTTCTTGTTGCAACAATAGGCTTATTTAAATACATACTCTCTACAACAACTCCAGATAATCCTTCACTTAACGAACTACAAACAAATAAATCTGCCTGCTTCATATATGGAAGAGGATTTGATTTGGCACCTAGTAACTTACAAGATTGCTCGACCTCCAGTTTCTGAATCAACTTTTCCAACTCTGAGTGCAATACTCCTTCTCCTATTATAGTTAGTGTATGCTTAATACCTTCTCTAATTAGCCTAGCATGTATATGAATTAGACGTTCATATCCCTTTTCCCAAACTAAACGTCCAACCGTAACAACATGTAATGTCCGTTGCATTTATATGCCTCCCTTTTTATACAAATTACTCTATTAATATATTCTATTTCTAAGCTATTTGTTCTTTTTTCTATATTTCTATCTATTCAAAAGGATAATCCCTTGTCTCTTTAAGCCTTTTAGTATAGTAAGCTCTTAAACTACTTTCGGTTAACATACGCTTAATACCTAAATACAATCCCTTTTGGCTATTTTCTACCAACAAGCCTAAGTCATCTTTTAGAAGTTCATGGTTACCCATAACATCTGTCGCTACTATAGGTCTATATAAAAGCATAGCTTCTATCAATACGAGTGGTAAGCCTTCTCCATATGATGCAGACACTATACAGGTAGCTTGTTGCATCATGATATAGGGATTACTTTGATACCCCATAAGTATACAGCTTTCTTCTATATGCATTATTTGTATCAAATCTTCTAGCGCCTCTTTTTCCTCACCTTCTCCTAGTATAAGTAACCTATGTCTATAACCTTCTTGCTGTAATTGGTTATGTACATGAATTAAACGCTCAAAGCCTTTTTCCGTAGATAATCTACCAACTGATACAACAGTAGGTAACCTCTCTTTCTCATTTCTCTGTTCCCCACTCATCCTTTGTATGACTTCTCTATTAACTATAGGATAAATAACCTTTAAACGTGTTTCAAATGAATCTCCTAAAAAGCGTCTATAATCCTCTTTCACTTGATGAGATACACAGACAAGAAAATTCATCTTTTCATATAACATTTTAGTATAATTAAGTTGAAATCCTTTATGGCTCACTTCATAGCCTGCATGTAGCCAAGTCATTTTTTTCTTACATCCTTGTACTTGACCTACTCCCCAACTTGTGAGTATACCATCATAAGCAATAAGTACATCTACTTTCTCTAGAAAAGGTAGCGCTATACTCCCTTGTTCAATCGCCTTCCATAGTTCATGCTCAGATGCATAAATACCATAGGATTTTATAAAATCCATTTCTTCCTGTTTCAACAAAGTTACTACTTCAACTCTATATCCACCTTTTTTCAATGCCTCCATTAACCCTATGAGACTTTTGGTTACTCCATCATATTTTAGGGTATACATTAGAATCAATATACTTTTATCGTCTTGGAATAATCGGTATAATCCCTCTAAATTCAATCTTACATCTCTCCTTAATTAAATTTCATACTTTTTTTAACAACATAGGACATAATCTTTCATATAATAGAGTGTAAGCCGTTACATTCTATCTTTTTAACAAAGGAGGTTCTATTATTTATGATTATGCGTAATCGTTGTAATTATTACTCTCAACATGTATCATGCGATTGTCCATGTGATTGTTCATGTAATAACTCATGTGACCACTCTTATACTTGTCCATATGATTGCCCTTATCAAGGTTGTCCTTTTTCTTTGCAAGATTTTCAACCTTCATCTACTTCTACTTTTACTTCACGTGCTTCAATGTTTGTGGATACACTTCAGCTCGTTATGAATTCTACTTTAGCTGACTTTCTTAATCCTTCTACCTTTACACTTTACTCAGATAATCTCACTACACCACAAGATATGACTGAAATTCTAAAAATTGGTGATCATAAGTCTCCGTACCTTCAGTTTACAAGTATATCTCCTTACGATACACTTCCTCTAAATAACTTGTATGCTTTTTCTATACAAATTAAAAATCCACCAACTAATCTTCCTATCTTAAGATCTTTACTTAGAACTTATTTCCCTGACTATTCCTGTACAGAACAAAGTTCTCTCCGAAATTCTCTAACTTGTCATGATGGATTTCTTAATGTCAATATTCAAGGAGAAGACTTTACAAACCTTGAGCTTGTTGGTCTATCCGACTTATTAGCTTGCTTCACACAATCTAGTGTAACTACTACAAGCCCTCCCGTTCCCTATTCACGTTTGATTATCACTTATATTAATGATATTTCTGCTGTGGGCCACCCTACCTTCTAAAAAATTAGGGCTATTGCATTGATAATCATAATTTCAACGCAATAGCCCTTTTATATTTACATTAACTATTCACTTTTTTAATCTTATTGTACCTATTACTAAAAGAATTGGAAAAATTGCCGCAGCTAGTAACCCTGCCTTTAATCCTAAGCCTACTACATCTGATACTACACCTGCCATCCAAGGTCCTACTGCTGCACCAATATCTCCAAATACAGCTAATATTCCAAACATGGCTGTTCCACCTCTTGGATAGGTACTTGCCGTAAGGCTAAATGTTCCCGGCCACATTAAACTTACTGATAGACCACATACTGCACATCCTAAAAGGGATACAAAAGGATTCGTTGCAAATACTGTAACAACGTAGCAAAGAATACAAAGAATACCACTTCCCAATAAGGCTCGGTTCAAATTAATCTTACTCCCCCATATGCCATAAATCATACGTCCCGCCCCCATTAAAACAGCAAAAAGACAGGGTCCAAGTAAATCTCCCATCACTTTAGGAACTTGTAAACCTTGTTCTGCGAAAAGTGAAGACCACTGTGACATAGTCAGCTCAGAAGCACCTGCCGCTAACATAAGAAGAAGGGCAATAACAAAACCTTTAGTGGATAAAAGTTCTTTGACTGACATACTCTTTTCTTCCTCGTGAGGTTCAATAATAGGTACCTTTAAAAATCTAGTCACATTATAAAGTGGAATAAGTGCCCATAATATAGGTAGTACGAACCATAAATCACCACCTATTAGTTTTAATAAAAGGGTACTTATAAGTACAACACCTACTTGCCCCCAGCAATAAAACGAATGAAGTAAACTCATGGCTGAAGCCTTTTCATCTCCTGGTAAGAATTCTACAATTGGGCTTACTAAAACTTCTATAATTCCGCCTCCAATTGCGTAGAGCACAACCGCTATCATGAGTCCTATATAAGGATAAGGTAATACTTTTGGCAGTACCCCTAAACTAATCAGCCCTAATGCACAACATATATGTGCTATAACTGTAGCCTTTCTATAACCCATACGATCTACATATTTTACTGTAAGTATATCCACTACAATCTGAGTAGCAAAGTTAATTAAAATCAGTCGTCCTAACATTTCTAATGAAATTTGAAATTGATTTTGAAAAATAATAAAAAGAATTGGTGCTAAGTTATTAACAATGGCTTGAGTAATATAGCCAAAGTAACACGCCTTAAGCGTATGTTTATATGTATATTTCATTTTATTCCCCTCACTTCTTGGGTATTTTTTCCAGACATAATATCTGCAACCCTTCTTCTTCCAGCTTAAGCAAGTATATGCTCTTTGACTCAGCTACATTAGCATTTCATCTAAAATTAGAATTCTATATAATTACTGATTACCTTTTGTAATTTTACAGAAAAATAACGCCTTTGGTCAAACCCATAAGGCGTTATTTTTGTTTATCTTAAATTATTTATCAAAGCCAAGTGTAATGATTTGATATGGATTTACTGTTACTGTATGTTCTACTGCACCATGGTTTTCTTCAAGTAAGTTACTCATGAACATATTCATATCTGCATCTAATGTAAGATTCGCTTCTTTGTCTGATACAGAATACCAACGTGTTACAACATTACCTTCATGGTTAAGTTTAAGTGATGAGTAAATGATTCCGTCTCCTGCTGTTGGTACAATAATTGGTGCGTATTCTTTTACTTCACCAACTTGTACTACTGTTTGCATTGCTGCAAATGGAATTTGGAATTGGTATGCTTCGATGTATGAAGCATACACATCTTTTCCATGAGGAATGATTTCAAACTCAACTTCTTGGTAACCTAAGCATTGTGCTTCTGGTGTTGGGAATACACCCCAGTCCCCAAGTTCACGTGTACCTCTATGAATTGTAAGAGCAATTGTATTTTCTCCATCACGAAGAAGTTCATATTCGTTAAGACCAATGTTTGCAACTGTTAAACCAACATTTTCATCATGTACGTTGATAAATACTTGTTGATGTTGTGCATTACATGGGTTTTTCCATTCTTTAGATGGTACTGTATCACGTTTTGCAACTTCGAAGATAGAGTCTGCATAGTGGAATGGTGTATCAAGTTTTGTAGTAAATAATGCACGTACTCTATGATCGATTGCTTCATTTACAAAGCTTGTTTTAACTTTGATTCCTTTTCCAAGTCTTTCTAATGTGTATACTGTTGTAATTTCCATTGGAATTGTTTCTTCTACACGTTGTGCTTTTCTTCCATTGAACCAAACAAGCTCTCTCATTTCTTTATCAAGTTGTTCATTTGCTGATTTTGGAATATTGATTGTTACTTTTGTTTCAATCTCCGCTACGTGAGGAAGATTTTTCACAACACGCACTTGGGCTTTTGCATCTTTTGATGTAATTGGTTTCTCACCAAGTGGCATGAAGTAGATGTATTCATTACCAAGATCACCATGGTCTTCGTAAATACATTGTTCTTCAAATGTATGACCTGTTGTTTTATCTGTAATAGTGATAGAACCATTGTCTTCTACTTTTGCACTGATAAATGCATTTTCTAAGATACGTCTTTCTTTTACAAGGCTACCTTCTGCTTCTACTTTTGTATCAACAGGGATAAGTGCAAGTCTTCTAATGCCAAATGCTTCTAATGCATCTACTTCAACAGTTACTTTAAGTTGTTGACACATATATGGTTGACGGAATTTGTCTTTTGGAAGGTCATAACCAAAGTGAAGACCAAGTTCTACGATTTCACCATTTACTTCATTTCCATTTTCATCAACGATTTTGTAGGCTGGTACAGCTGCATGGTTAGCATCATCAATTGCGCCTTGTACATAGTTTGGTGCGAAGTATTTTTTAGCTACTTCTACGTTAAGTTCTACTAAACCAGTTTTTGTATGACCTGTTGGATTGATTACAAAGAATGGTTCTGCTTCTTCACTAATATTTTTGAATTTCATTGTATCAAGTTTAGCTTTGATAAATTTCATTGCTTCATCAATAATGTGAAGTGCAACTTGTTCTGCTTTTTCGAAACGAGATACCATTTCTCTGTGTACCTCATCTACGCTACAACCACAAATACTATCATGTGGATGGTTTTGCATTAATACTTTCCAACCATATGTGAAAAGATGGTGTGGGTAGTCCATACCCATTTTATGTGCAAGTGTTGCTACTGGTTCTGCTACTTTTTCAAATAATGTTTGGCATTTCGCATTCATTTGTTTTAAGTAAATACGAGCTGAAGCTGTATTTGCAAGTGTACACCAACCATCTGTTTGTTGGCTTCTAAGTTCTCCGTGGATTGTTACTAAGTTATCTGGAAGCTCAGCTTTAATCGCTTCGATGTACTCTGGGAAGTTTGAGTGAATGAATTCTACATCTTTGAAGAACTCTCCTGCATTTCTTAATGCTTCACTTAAATCTGTTTGAACCGGTTGATGATCACAACCATTCATAAATAACATGTGGTCTGTTGAAGCAAAGTGTGCTGCACCTTCAAGTTTTGAATTCCAGTATTCTACTAACTTTTCTTTATCTGTTGGTGCTTCCATACCATTACAGTACCAGTTTGCAAAAAGTACACCAAGTACTTTTGATCCATCTGGACTTTCCCAGTACATTTCTGAGTATGGAGATTCAAAAGCTTCTCCGCTTACTTCGTTATTGAAACCTGTAGGTTTAACCCCACGACCAAATACTGCTGTTTCGATACCAGCTTGTTGTAACATTTGAGGTGCTTGACCCATGTTACCAAATGAATCTGGGAAGTAACCTACTTTACATACATCTCCGTACATTTTGGCATCATCGTGACCTACTTGAAGGTTACGTACATTTGCTTCACTACTTGTTAGCCATTCATCTTGAAGGATGTACCATGGACCAATGTGAATACGACCATCTTTGATCATTTTTGTTAAAAGTTCACGTTTTTCTGGTCTTACTTGAAGGTAATCTTCTAAAATAATTGTTTGTCCATCTAAATGGAAACTTTTGTATTCAGGATCTTTTTCTAATGTATCAAGTAAAGTATCCATAAACTCGATTAAGAGCATGTGATGTTTTTCGTAAGGTAAATACCATTCTCTGTCCCAATGTGTATGTGAAATAACATGTGCTTTTTTGTTAGCCATTTTTTCGTCCTCCTAGAATGTGGTGGTTCTTGTTTATAAGTAGATTTTAAAAGATAGATAGTCTATAATCAATGGAAGTGATATAAAAAGATGATAAAGTTGGTATACTTGATATATCGTAGAAAGGACTTTTATATTATGCAAAATGAACCATTATATATTAGTATGCGTAAATATTTATTAGAAATTATTGAACAAAACAAGCATACGCCTGACTTTAAACTACCTTCTGAAAATCAATTAGCACTTCGATTTAATGCCAGCCGTATTAGTGCTAAAAATGCTATTTTATCTTTAGAAAAAGATGGGCTTATTTATCGTAAACAAGGTAAGGGAACTTTCATTGCTCCTAAGGCCAGTGAATTCGAGCTTTTAAAAGCTGATAAGCAAAATCCTATGATCTGCTTCATTGTACCGGGTGTAGGTGGAAAATTTATAGGTAAAATTTTAGAAGGACTTCAAACCTTCACTTTAGAACATCATTTAAACTTAAGTATTATGGTTACAGGCGGTGATCAGAAGATTGAAGAAGAAATGATTCGTGTTGCTACTCAAAATAACTGTAAGGGACTTATTATTTATCCTGTTGATAATAATGTCTATAATAAGGAAATTTTAAAACTTAGTTTAAATAACTTCCCTGTTGTTCTAGTAGACCGTTACTTAACAGGATTAGATTTAAGTTATGTTGCTTGTGACCATTTCACTGCAGCTTATAATGGAACTAAGTATCTTATTGATAACGGTCACACCCATATCGGTTTTTTAAGCCAAGATCCTCACTCTGTAAGTTCTGTTTTAGAACGTAGTAATGGTTATCAAAAGGCTCTTCTTGATCATATTGGTTCTTTTGATACCAATCTTCAATTAACTATTGATCATACCGACCCAGATTTTCTAGAAACAGTCTATACTTATTTACAAGATAATCCTAGTCTTACTGCCCTTATCACAACAAGCATTGGCTATGGTCTCAACCTTGTACCCTATTTGCAACAAAAAGGGATTCATATACCTGAAGATCTAACTTTAATGCTTTTTGATAATGAATTTGAAGGCTACTTACCTCTCCTTTCCTTTAAACCAATTATTATTGATCAAAATCCTTATGAAATAGGACTAAAGGTAGGTGAGGTTTTATATCGTCTTCTTTATAGAAACCCAAAACCAAAAAAAATTTTATTAAAAGAATCTATTCTGTATTAAATTTTATAGTTGATATAATCTTATCTTTTTATATTATTATTCTAAGTATTTTTATTACAACTATAAGTATATGCTTTTATAAATGTGAGGTCGTTCAGATAATTTTTGCATCTCTGTATCTAAAAATAATGAATTTACTAATGACGAATCTAATATATAGATTGTAGATAACATTTTCTATTCCTTTCTAAAAAAGCTGGTACACAAATAATATGTACCAGCTTTTAAGATAACTACTTATGCTTGATTGATAATAATTGTTACATTCACAAGATTCAGAGTAAAACTTGTATCAGCTGGTGTCAAGAGACTACCTACTCGTATTGTATCTCCAGCTGCTACATTTACTAATGTTGTTCTTGTAATAGGAATTTGTGTACCCACTGCCGGAAAAGCTGGTGTAGCAGGTTGACTAGAACTTGTACCCGCTGCTACTGGACCTCTTAAAGTAAGAGAGGTTGCTGAACCATTTGCTGCATTACCATTTTGATACAATTGAATTGTATAGTTACCTGTTTTAGGAGGTGTACCATACGTAACTGCTGATGGTACACCTGTAAAATTAGCTACTACTTGATAGGTGATAAGATATGAGCCAGCTTTATTAAATGTAATAGTATTTGTGCCCGGTATAAAGGCAATAAGAGGGTTCCTAATTGGCAAATTAATATCCCCACTACCACTTGCAAATGTTACATATATCGGCGTTATACCTGCAACAATAGCTGGTTGTGGTACACTTCCAATTAACTGGGCTGTCAATGGCATATAGGGCACTGGATATGGGCATGGTGGCATTGGACCTGGGCATGGTCTATGACATGGACACTCACATCCACAGTTACACCTATTTTCACAGCATGTATTTCTGTTACAATTACAGCAAGAATTATTGTTTTGATAATCCATATTACGGTATTGTGACATTAAACGACACTCCTTTTTTTTCAGACTAGAAGCATAATTTTTCTACTTCTGCTATTATAATATGTGATTATAAGCTATAAGGTGAATACTGTGTCATAATAGTAAAGATTTAGTCTATTTATCTTTTGGTATCCCAATTAAAAAACCTATACTTCCACTTACAAAACTTCTAAACTGGGAGATAGTTGCAAGGGCATCATCAGGTAACTGAACTAAATCTCTTGCTATAATTAATACAAGCAGAGAACTAATACCTATAACTGTTGCAATAATTACTTGTATATTATTGGTCTCTTCTTTAATTGGTTCATCTTCGTTTTCATTTTCTTCTTCTAGCTCTTTACATATACATTCAATCTTAGCTTGTTTCTTAGAACGTTGTTTTTTTGTGGTAGGCTTTTTAATCATAAAATTACTTCCCAATAAATAGCCAAATATAGAAGCCATTGTTGTTCTTACTACTATATCAATAGCAGCAGAATGTTTTCCCCCTATTGGCGTAAATAGAGAATATGCTGAATCTATAATTAAAATAATCATAAATAGCATAACGCATTTATCCCTTAAACTAATGTCTCCGATAAATTTCCTTATCTTTTTCACACACTCTCTCTCCTTTTCAACTTGTACTATATTTTATGCTACTCTTAAATGAAATGAGAAAGTTAATTATAAATTATTTAGCGTATAAAAAAAGCAACCTCATGAGCATTTATACTCCTGAAGCCACTCTTTTTTAAAGACATAATTTATTTTGTAAACAATGTAAAATATCACTTCTAGAAATCATCTCTATCATTCTTTCTGTATCTTCATTAAATAACTGATAAAGCCTTGCAACACATTCTAAAAGTTCATCATAACATTCAAAACATAATGTAGGATTAACGCCATCAGAGGTTACTAACATTTGAAATCTTTGATCTTCTGGTAATGTTGAATCATATAAAGTATGATTTTCATCTATTTTACCACAAGCAATACATTTCACTGGTTTTTTCATCATATTTCCTCCCAAGATTGTTTTTATTTTATTATACCCCTTTATAAAATTATAAAAAACAACCTATGTTACGTATAGTCAATAGATTATTAAAAGACAAAAAAAGAAGAAGCCTTAGCTTCTTCCACATCTAAATGTTCCACATTGTGTATCATGACTACAAGTACAAGTAGATGCACCTGCTACACCTACTTCTTCAGCATGACATTCTGTATGATGATTAAAAATACAGTTGTCTGCTGTACATTTAATATCTACTACTGCTTGAGCCATATGTTCTTGATTACTTAATGTATACTCAGTAGAATCAAAATTTGCACAACATGTATCTTCTACATTTGTTGCTTGTTTTCCATTTCCATCAATTTCAATATAGTTCAAACTGCAGTAGTCTTCCTTATTATAAGAACAGTTTGTTACTGTACAACGTAATTTAGGCATACATATCCTCCTCTAAAATCGACTTGTAAAATTAGTATGCCTCATTTATTATATTTTATTGTTTTAAATTTTTGTATTTTCAAGGGTTTTAATGGTAATTTTAAGCTCTTGAATACGCTCATCTATCACACAATATAGACTTTCGTCTAATACCAATGTAAATTTATAAGTATTAAACTTTTCAATAAAACTACCTGTTGTATAAGTCTTAGTATCTTCTTCTGTCTTACCTATATAAAATAATTCATTTGCATTGACATAAATTACTTCTATATCATCAAATGTAAGAAACTTATATCCCCCTACACTAATTCCATACTTCAAAAATAACTTATTCATTTCTTTAATTTGTTTCAATACTTCTTTACCACTTTTATAATGAGACCCGTCTAATTTGCTTATTTCATCTTTAATTTGCTCAAGTCCTAAGCTACTTTCCTTATAAGTCCCTATTAATAAATTCATTGTATTTTTAAGTTGCAATTCCGCCTCTGATTTAATAGGCTTAGGTTTTTGTTCTCCCTTACCTTTACTAGGAAATTGATAAACTTTTGCCATCCTACTTACCTACTTTCTTTTATTTCTAATAGGTATTATATCATACCCTAATACGAGATTTAATCTTATCTTTTGTGTAATTTCTACTATATTTATACTATTTTTACTATATTTTAAAACTTTCACACAAAATATTTGTTGATTCAAAAACATATGTTATACTTATTTTACACATTTATCTACACTCAATTCTATATATTCATCTATATTTTATACTAAGGTGGGGAAAACATGAAAAACTCAATCCAATTTAAACTCTTAGCAAATATTTTAGTGATTACTTTAGCAATTATTTTAGTGATGTATTTTTCACTTAGCTCTATCCTTAAAACAGTTCTAAAAGAAAGTAATTTAGAACATATTCAAACCCTTTCTACTTGCGCAAGAGATCAGATTGAACTTTATACAACAAACAATCTTAATATTGTCGATGCCATTGCTAATAACTCTATCTTAGTTGACTTACAAACTACAATGAATGAAAAGCAAAACTTTTTAAGAAATAGTGCTTCGAAATATGGTGCCACCCAAATAGGTTTAGTTAATTCTTCAGGATTATTATCTTTTCCTGACCAAACTACACAAGATATAAAAGATACAACCTATTATCAAAACTTAATGCACGGTAAATCTGAGGTATTTGGCCCTTATTATACAGATGACCAAAGTGAATTTTTAATTGGTTTTACTGCCCCTGTGATACAAAATGGTAGAGTAACTGGTGGTGTTATTCTCTATAAAAATGGTCTTGACCTGTCTCAATTTATAAGCCAATTTAACTTTGGTCAAAACGGACATGCTTATATCTTAAATACAGAAGGCACGCTCATTGCTTCCTCTAAAAATACACTAGATGAACAAGAAGTATCCATTGAAGATCGTACGCTCCTTCATCAAGAAATCTTAGATAATAAATTAGGTACAACCACTTATTCATCTTCTGACGGAGAGCTTTGTCTTTCTTATCTAAATGTTCCTTCTACTGGCTGGAGCATCGTTTTAGAATCCTTAGAAAGTGATCTATTTGCTAATATGTATCGTATTTTAAATACATTACTTATAATTAGTATTATAGCTATTCTTTTAGCCGTCTTAGGAAGTAGCTTTATTGCACGTAGTCTTTCTAAAAGGCTCTCTACTTTTAAACAAACTTTTGAACAACTAGCTACTGGTGATTTTTGTATAGAGCTTAATCAAAAAGAACTTCAACAAAAAGATGAGATCGGAGCTTTATATCAAGCTTTAAATCAATTCATGCACTCTATGCAAGATATGCTTTTAGCTGTTAAAGAAAGTAGTGCTACACTTTCTTCACATTCTGATGATCTTCTTATGACTTCTTCTGCTCTCCTTCACTCTTCTGAGTATATTAATGATACTTCTCAAGACATTGCTCATGGGACTACACTTCAAAATAATGATCTAGTGATTGTGAATCAACTAGTTGAAAATGTAAATGAGCATATTCAAGAAGTACGTCTAAGTCTCGATAACATCACAACATTTATCCAAGAAGTAAATCATTCTACTTCTATTAGTACTGCAGATATGGAAAAACTTTCTACTTCTTTGATAAACTTTAATGCTATTTTCTCTAATCTATCTGAAAGCATTATGTCTATGAATACTAAAATGTACGCCATTACAGACATTACACATATTATCAATGGAATCTCTGAGCAAACCAACTTACTTGCTCTCAATGCTGCCATTGAAGCTGCCAGAGCTGGTGAAAGTGGACGTGGTTTTTCCATTGTTGCCACTGAAATCCGTAAACTGGCTGAACAAAGTAAACTGGCTGCTCAAAATATTAATCATGTTATTAAAGATGTCATTGGAGAAAATCAAAATATTATCTCATCCAACGAAGACCTAGCCCATGAACTTAATGCCCAAAAAGAACATGTTTATAATACACTCGCATCATTTCAAACTATTATTAGTGGTGTAGAAGAAATTACACCTAAAATCACGGTTATTTCAGGAAAAACTACAACGCTTAATAATGAAAAAGAAAAACTCTACCACAATATTAAGAATATCACTACCACTTCTATTAAAATTGCTTCAAAAGCTGATGACGCCTATACAGAAACTACTTGTCTTCAAGATGCAAGCCAACAAATTAATGAGACAGCCTCTCACCTAACTTATTTAACCGAGCACCTCGGCAATAAGATGAAGCAATTTAAGCTTAATCATTAGGTTTATCTATCATATTATGTCAAACTATGTCGTAAATTTTATCGAATTTGCACTTAAATGATGCATTATTACAAAATTACTTGTTTAAATCAGTTTTTGTGATAATCTATTGTCAAGGGAAAGCCCCTTACTTTCCCTCTCTTATGCACAAAGTCTTTTGATCGGCTCCCCTATTTTCGATCAACTCTACATATATAGCATAAACCCCTAAAACGTTAATATAATACTAACTATAAATGATTTTGTTGCATAAGCTATCCCTTACCAAAATAAAAGAACCTACCTACATTTCCCTTATCTACATGTAGTTAGGTTCTTTTTTAACATTTAGGCTTTGGTAACATCACCATTAAGCTAAATTCACTTATTTCCTCATTATAGCTCCATTTTACATTTCCACCATAATACTCTGTAACCTTGTAAATAATTTGCATTCCATAGCCATGGCCTTCTTTTTCTAATTTACGAGTTAAAAATCTTTTTTCTCGTATCTTAGGTTGCTGATCACAAGTATTAATAAGCTTTAACACCATCCAACTCTCATTAAATGTATAAGTAATAAATTTAATTTGTTTAATTTCCTTATGACTAATATGCTGTATTGCATTATCTAACATATTGCTCAATAGACTTACTTGATCTTTTAATTTTATAAAAGATAAATCTATAGGTTCAATATCTAATTCACATTCAATACGGTTTTGATCCATTATTCCAAGTTTCTCACTTAAAATAACATCTAATATTTCATTACCTGTTATAACAGTATGCCTATATTTTTCAATTTCTACGTTCATACTTTCTATGTATTCTATCACTTTATCATCTGAAGCATTTTTAGCTAGAGAATGTACACATATCAAATGATTCTTTATATCATGAATAATTGTATTTCCACTATTATATTTTTCTTCTAATAGCTTATAGTGTGCTTTACTTATTTTTTCTCTCTCCTCTATAAGCTGCTTCTCTTTTTTCATATGATAAATCCAAATAATACTTCCAGCTGTTCCACTAAATAGCATGACCCCTAAAATATTAATAAAACTTATATCTATTTGTCTTTTTATACCTTCTGCAAGATAATTACTATTTTCTTCTACATAAGCTGTTATATCATCAATATAAATTCCTGCCGAAATAATCCAATTATAAGGTTTATAAAGCTTAGTATAGCTAATTTTCAAGGCAACATCATTACTGTCTTTCTTTTTATAGTGATAAGTATTCCATGATTCACCTGTTCTTTTTATATCTTCAAGCTCTTTTTGATATGGAAAATTCCCTGTTTTATCAATACGATATGTAGATAACAAGTGCCCTTCTCGCTCTGGCATCGTATGGTCCACAATACATCTAGCGTAGTCTGTACCACCGTTATAGTCTAAAATTTCGCTAACCCATATATAAATATCCTTCCCCATTCCCATATTACGGATATCATTTAAGGCTAATTCCTTAGCTCTTTCTTCTATAGCTTCTTTTGTAAGACCGAAAATAATTACTGTATCCTTAGATTGTATATATCTTATAGCATGTTTCGCAAAACCTTGGGTATATTTTGCAAGTTCAGCTTGACTCATTTGTATGCCTTCTAATGCACGATTACTGCTATATCTCACACTATTATTTTTACTATCCCATATAATCATATCTGCTTGAAGCTGATCACATGATTGCTGTAAACCCAACTGTTCCTCAAAGTCTTCTCTTATTATCTCATCTTTAATTTCTATATTTTCAAATACATTACCAAATGTTTGTAAATAATAGTCAATATCCTTTTCCAAACGTGCTTTTTCTATTTCTATTTGACTATAAACAATGTCAACAACCTCTTCTATGCGTCGTTTTTGTTTGTCAATTAACATTTGATGAAAATTATCACTTACAACCTTATATGTATTTTCTGTATCCATTCTATAAATAATAGCTAAACATATTCCTACTATGAAGATCAGTAAAATAATAATGCTAACTACGCTTGCTTTTCTTGCCCACTTCAATACCTATTCCCCCTATTTAATATTATCTATGTAGTTAACAAACTCTTCCTTAAACTTTTTATATTTTCTTTGTGAAACATAGATGATTTCATTGTCTGTCAAAATAATTTTTTCTCTATCTAAGTGTTTGACATATTTTAAATTTACCAAATAACTTGTATGTGGATTTGAAAATCCAAAGCCTTTTAACTTTTCATTCCACTCACTTAAGGAAATAGTAGTCTTATAAGTCTCATCCCAGGTATGAATAATAACTTTTCTTGCTTCTATAGCCAAGTATTTAATTTGAGCTATCTGAATACGTTTTATTTCTCCTTCACTCTTTATAATAATACAATTTTTATTTTTTTTAATTGCTTCTATAAGCCCTATCATTGTTTCATGAAATTCTTCTATCTGAATTGGCTTAAGAAGATAACGATAAGCTTTCACTGCATATCCTTCAGCCCAAGAACTTTCTAAAGCTGTCAAAAATACAATTTGTATATTTTCATTAACTTTCCTTATACTTTTTGCTATTTCTACACCACTTACCCCCTTCATTTGTATATCTAATAAAAGAATATCATATTGATTAAAATCCTTTTTCAGTAGTTCTTCCCCTGAAGTATACGTATCTATTTTTAGAGAGATTTTAATCTTTTGTTGTAGGTCATTTAGCATTTCTTTAATCTTATCTTGCCATATTATTTCATCTTCACAAATAGCAATCGTATACATTGTACACCTCACTTTATGTCTATTTTATGCCAATTTTATTATACGAACCTTTAAAGTGAAATGCAAGAAATGCCTAATAATTCCCTACTATTTCACAAATTTCTTCCAATCTCCCGATGAGATGTATTTCCCTTTATTTTTTGCTTCCTCTTCATTAGCATAAGTATATACCCAACACCATTCTTCTGTTCCATCATCTAATATCGTTTTATGCTTTGTTCGAATGTATAAATTATCCTCTCCTTCTCCAAAATAGCCTTCTAAAAAGTCTAAGCTCCTAAGTAATTTATCTTGGTTTATAGTCATCACTTCACCATGTACTTCATCTGTTCCTCTAATAACAGCCGGATACCCTGCAGGTAAATGATAAAGTTTTCCTTTTATTGTTCCATTTTGAATATGACGTACTCTATTTTTAAGCACTTTGTCATGATTCCAAAAATCTTGACGAAGTGAACCGTAAACAAATATTTTTTCCATGTGTTGTCCTCCTTGATGTCAAACTAAAAAGAAAAGGTCTGTAACCCGCGCCTTGGGTTACAAACCTTTTCTTTGGTAAGTGAATCATAATAATAGACTTTTAACGTTGATAATCTTATTATAAGATTGTTACTTTAAAAAATATAGATGTAATATTTGGTTACACTAGCAGATTGTTCCTGCTGCTACTTTAAGATCTTCCTCTACTTCACTGATTGTACGTAAACAAATTTCAAGACCTTTTGTAATATCTTTTACTGACATAGATGGCATGTTTGGTTTGGCTACAACTTGTCCTGGGATATATGGTACGTGGATAAAGCCACCTTTCATATGAGGATAGCGTTTGTTAATCATATAAAGTACACCATACATAACATGGTTACATACAAATGTCCCTGCAGTATTAGAAAGTGAAGCTGGGATACCTGCTTTTACCATTTCAGCAACCATTGCTTTTACTGGTAAATTGGTAAAGTAGGCATTCTCACCATCAGCAAATACGGGTGTATCTACTGGTTGTTTGCCTTCATTATCTTCAATACGTGCATCATCCACATTGATTGCTACACGCTCTGGTGTAATTCCAAAGCGTCCACCTGCTTGACCAATAGATACAACCACGTCTGGATTGTATTGTTTGATGGCCTCTTCAATTTTTTCTAAACTTTTATTAAATACGGTTGGAATCTCTAGTTTGATAATTTCTGCTTTTCCAACTGTATCAGGTAATTTTTTTACTGCTTCTAATGCTGGATTGATTGCTTCTCCACCAAATGGATCAAATCCTGTAATAAGTATTTTCATACTAGCATACCTCTCTTTCCTTACTTAAACTCTTATCTTATACTTAAATTCCTAGCTTATCTATATAGCTGACTAATAGATTTTTTATAACTTGCTCCTATAGCTTCTACTAGAATGCCCAGAAGTACATCAGTGCAATATGAATGATAAGAAGTGGAATAGCTAGCATTACTTGATGCTTGATCACCGCATTCTTATCTTTTGTCTGTAAGAGTACTGCTGGAAGTACATTAAAGTTAGCTGCCATAGGTGTTAAAAGTGTTCCACAGTATCCTGCTGTTAATGCCAGCGTGGAAGCAATAATCACATTTCCTCCTTGGGCGAAAACAAATGGTACACCAATCCCTACTGTAATAACAGAGAATGCTGCAAAGGCATTTCCCATAATCATTGTAAAGAGCGCCATACCTACACAGTATGCTATAACACCAAGTAAAATATTGCCCTCTGGAATAACAACAGCTATCCCCCTTGAGATTACATCACCTACGCCTGCTTCTGTAAAGAGTGTACCAAGTGATGCTAAAAGTTGAGGCAAAATACACATTGCTCCAATAGCTTGAAGCATACGATTTCCATCTTGACCAACTGTTTTTATTGGTGCTTTTGTTAAAAGCAGTGTAAATACAAGGGTAATACAGGCTGCTATTCCAATAGCTACTGTACCACTTAAGCTTGTAAACTTAGCTACACATACAACAATAATTACAATTGCTAGAGATGGCAAGAAAATCTTATTGCCTAAGCGTTTAGCTTGCTCTATTGTAAAGCCTTGCTCTGGCATATTTACTTTTCCCATATTTACTTGCTTGGTAGCTGTGAGCACTCCAATTATAACTAAAAGTGCACCAACTACTGTACCTGGTAAGTAACTTCCAAAAATAAAAATACTTCCTAAGATGACCCAAAAAGTCATTGTACCTATTCTCGTTTTGTGTGTTGTATCTTTGAAGATGTTAAAGGCAACTAAGTACATTAAACAGCCTACTAATACATAAAAAAGTTCTAATAAGAAGTCTCCCATTACTTAATCCCCCTTTTCTTTTCAATCATTTTACGAATACTACGATCTAAATGTATATTTTGTATTACACCAAGTACTAGCGCAATAATTGCCACTGGTATAGCAATCTGTGCAATCTGAACGGTATCAGCTATATAGCCTAGCTCTTCTAATGTTCCTGCAATTAAAAGAACACCTGAGTTTGCAATAAAGATATTTTGTGCAAAGAAGTTTCCATAGTTATCCGATGCAGCAGATGCAGCTTTAATTTTCTCTTCAATCTCTTCATCTAATTCACCATATTGGCTTACTGCTGCACCATTTGCCATTGGCTCAATGAGTGGGCGTACAAACTCAGCATGTCCACCTAAACGTAAGCCCATAGCAATAGCAATCTCCCGAATAAGTAAGTATATAGATAAGATTTTTCCTGTTGACATATTTTTTAGACTTTTAATAAGTTCTATAGCACGTTGTTTAAGTCCATAGCGTTCTGATATACCTATAATTGGTAAAATTAATAAATACAACGCCATATGCCTTTGTTTAATAAATGTATCGCCAATTGTACCTAAAATTTCAAAGATACCCATATCTGCTACAAGCCCTGTAACAATACCCGCTGTTAAGACAACAGCAATTGTATCAAATTTTAGAATAAAACCTACGATAACAATTACAATTCCTATTAGTTCCATGTTGTCCTCCTTATAAGTTCATTATTTCTATTATACGCACTTTCCCTCCTAATAACTACCTTTTTTGTCGTTTTATAGCTTTTTATATTTTTTAATCTATTAATATACATTCTAGGGCTCAAAATATAAAATCCCAACGACACTATAGTCCACCCATATAAAATATTAGAAAACTCTAGACTAGCTACATAAAAAATATTAAAATAATACTACTGTCTAAATTTATTTTATAATGACTACAAGGGGAGAAATATGCAGTCAACAGTTGAAATTACTAAGGGGAACTACAAAGGGAAAATCAAAAATAACTTAAAGAGTCATGATCGTTTTATGTGGAAAGCAACTTTCAAAGATTTGAAGTATTTTTCAAACTATAGAGCATCTGATTTTTATATTACCGATTGCTACCATATGCGCCTTGACTGTCAGGTTGAAATTGATCCTGAACAAGCAATGGTACGTGTTATACCTACATATAACTATGACAAAAACAAATATTATTATCTTACTATTAAGTATACCTTACGTAAGGAGCCACTCTACGTAGCTTTTCGTATTACAGATGCTCATTTTGAAACCATTTCTTTTGCTAATAAGGCAGAATATGCAGATTTTATGAAAGAAGACCGACTTTCTACTAAAGAATCTTTTCAGACTAAAAACAACTCTAATGAAAAATCTTTAGAAGATACCTTTGTTGTACCTCCTCGTGAGTACTTAGGTCCTCTACCTTTTAAATTTAACCTATTCTTTATGTGGCTTAATATTTTAGTTGTACTTATAGAAATTATACTTGAAATGACCATGATGGATACAGGTGTTACCAATGCAACCATGCCACTTGTCATTTTTCTCGTCCCACTAACTACTATTTTGCAACTTTTTGTTTATCTTAAACAAAAAAAGTCACCAGCTTATCAAGCTATAACGACATATAATAATGGCGTTACAGCTTTTAATGCCAGTGACTATCCTTTAGCACGAGATTATTTCCAAGAAGCCCTTACCTTCAATCCACATAATCTTGCTATTGAAAAAGGGCTTGAACTCTGTCAAAAATATACTACATCAATGAGTTTGTTAGATAAGGAAACCGTTTATTTTGAAAAGGCACATTTTAATTATAATCATACCTTTATTATTGTGTCAGGTATTTTAAATTTTCTTCAAATTTTGATTGTCCATATTCTAGAACTTCAATGGCGTTTTAGTCAGTATATCTATGATTTTTTTATTATTACATTTATACTTCAGCTTATTGTTCTAATCATTCAATATACAAGTAAGAAGCAAAAATCTATTGCTACTTATAATGCGGGGATTTCATCGCTTCTAGCAAAAGACTTCACCTTATCAAAAGAACTGCTACTTAAAAGTCATTCTCTTGATGGTAACAATCTACACACAATAAAAGCTTTAGAATATCTTACTTAAAGTTGTTTTAAGTAGTCTTCCATAGTGAGGGCTACTTTTTTTGCATTAGCTACTGCCTCAACTACTGTACGTGCGCCAGTAACCACATCACCAGAAGCAAATACACCTTGTTTGGTTGTATGACCTGATTCATCTGTTACAATAAGGCCATATTTATTAACTTCTAGTCCTTTAGAAGTGCTCACAACGTTACTATTAGGCACTTGACTTACAGCAATGATAATACTATCTGCTTGTATGAGTTCATTTGAATCTTCCACACCTATAACACTCATGCGTCCCTCTTCATCTTCTACTCTTTGCGTAGCTTGAACAATAAGTCCTTCATCTGTAATTTCTATAGGCGCTTTATAAGTTGCAAATAAGACCTCATCCTCCAATGCTTCTTTAATTTCTACTTTTGTAGCTGGCATATCAGGGAAATCTTTTCTATAAACAATGGTTACTTCTTTAGCACCTTGGCGTTTGGCAGTACGGGCAGCATCCATGGCTACATTCCCCGCACCAATAACAAGAACTTTGTCACCTAAATGATAAGCTTCTGGAGACTTGAGATAGTTTACAGCATAGTGAACATGACCTAAAGTCTCTCCTTTTATATTTAACGTTTTAGGATCCCATACACCTGTTCCAATAAATATAGCTTTATAACCATCTGCCATAAGTCTATCTAAGGTAATAACAGGACCTATTAAAGTGTTGTAACGAATTTTCACATTAAGTGCTAATAAACGCTTTTGAATTTGTTCTAATAATGCACTTGGTAATCTAAATTTAGGAATACCATAGCGTATCATACCCCCAATTTCATCATTCATTTCAAATAACGTTACTTCATAGCCTTTTTCTGCAAGCATACAAGCCACTGTAATCCCAGCTGGACCTGCTCCAACTACTGCTACCTTTTCACCATTAGATGGTACACTCTCCCATTTATCTTTGGCTAAGTAAAGACCTGATAAATAGCGCTCTAATTCATAGAACTGAATAGGTTCACCTTTAATCCCTTTAATACAATTACCATAACACTGCTTCTCATGTGGGCATACAATGGCACAGATCGCTGATAATGGATTGTTAGCAAAAAGTATTTCACCTGCTTTTTCTATTTCTCCGGCTTGGAAAAGTCTTATAATATCTGGAATAGGCGTGCTAATTGGGCAATGCTTTTGGCATCTTGCATTTTTACAGCCTAAACATCTATTCATTTCTTGTTGTATATCTTGATTCATTTGCATAATTTCCTCCTTGCTTAAATTGTCACAAAAAGATACAAAGATGGGAGTGTTTTACAACACCCCCTTCTATACTTTATAAGTTTTTTAATGCTTCGTCAATTTGATGTTTGTCAAATCCAATAATTACTTTATCATTAATTGTTGTCACTGGTACTGATCTTTGACCTGAAACTTGTAATACAACGTCACGTTCTTCTTTAGCATCAGCTACAGTTACCACTTCATAAGGGATACCTTTTGAATCTAAATATTTTTTAACTTTTTGACAAGGACCACACCATTGTACAGAATAAACTTTTACCATTACGCATTTCTCCTTTTTCGCTACAATATATTTTTCAGCTTTAAGTGCTGCTATCGTTCCATCGGCTACAGCTGTTGAAACCTGTCTAAATTCTTTTTGACGTACGTCTCCAGCTGCATAAACACCTTTTACATTGGTCTGCATACTTTCATCTGTAATAATATAACCCGATTGATCTAAACTAATATTTCCTTTAAAGAGATCCGTCTTCGGTTCTGTTCCTATATATCCAAAAACTGCTTTAATAGGTAATGTACTTTCTTTGCCTGTTTGTGTATTTCTTATGATAGCACGTTCTACAAATTCATCACCTTCTACATTTACCAAATCATGATTATAAAGAATCTCTATATTGGCTACTTGCTCTACTTCATTGATAACTTTTGCTTCAGCATGGAAGCTGTCATATCTTCTAATGATTATCACTTTCTTTGCTAGTCTAGCGAGATACATGGCTTCTTCTAAAGCTGCGCTCCCACCACCTACAACAGCTATTTCTTCATCTGCATAGTTGGCACCATCACAGACCGCACAGTAATGAACCCCTTTACCTAAATACTTACTTTCATTAGAAATAGGTAATTTCTTAGGACTTGCCCCTGTTGCGATAATAACTGCTTTAGGTTTATAAATATAGTCGCCTGTTTCAATAATTTTCTCTTGGTCAGAGAAAGAAACACTTTCGATAAAATCAAATTCATCAATAATGGCACCTTCACCTGTTGCTTGAGCTTCCATTTTATCTGCCAGTTCCATTCCTGTAATATTATCAAATCCAGGATAGTTTTCTATTGTATAGCTGGATCTCATTTGTCCACCAATAATATCATTTTCTAATATTAATGTCTCTACATTGGCACGTGTAGCATAAATTCCTGCTGTTAATCCTGCGGGTCCTGCTCCAATAACAATGAGGTCTATTTGTTTTTCTTCTTTATTCATTACTATACTCCTTCCATCGTATGAAGGTTGTTTTTACTCCCTATGTAATTATTATATACTAATAATTATTAATTAGGAAGCTATAAATAAAAAAATAATATTTTCACCTCACGTTCACTTAGATATCACATTACTACATTATTATATTGGAGTATTAATTATACTATTTTATTTGAAAGGAGCTAAAAATGAGTTTAACTATTCAAGCATCAACTGTTTCTATCAATCAAACAACCGGTGACTTAGCAAAATCTATGCAAGCTACAAGTCAGTCCACTTCTTCCTCTAGCTCTGGCACCCTCAATCTAAAAAATACAAATGCTGCTACTGTACAAATTAGTGATGCAGCAAAACTATTAGCCCAGCAAGCGCTAGAAGAAGCTGCTACAACCTCAGATACTGAAGCTTTATCTGACACTACTAAACTCCTTGTAGAATCTGCTGAAACAGAAGAAGATGACGACACTACATCTTCCTCATCTATACAAAATCTCGCTTCCCTAACAGCACAACAGTTACAGCAACTAGCTAGTGAAGGTACCATTTCAGCATCTGAACTTGCAACAGAACTTGCAAAACGTGAACTCGGCTCCGAAATTGACTTACTAGCATGACAAAATAGAAAAACACTTTCAGGCCCCTCCTGAAAGTGTTTTTCTATTTTCTATTATTCCCACAATAAGGACAACAAATAAAATCCTCTTCTAAAATTCTACCACATGTTGCACAACGTACCGGTCCTTTTTCCATGACTTCAACTTGTACTTGATCTGGCATAATCCCCGCATGTAACATGGCAATAGCATCTTCTTCTGATACAGCCATCATAGCTCCACAACTATGTCGCAAGAAATATCTTGTATGCCACTTAAATACAGGGATGAAGAAAAGCCTTAGACACTGATAGGTCTTAATCAGTTCTAGGTCACCATTATGATGGCAACTTCTACAAGTACCAACTAAAAGCTTTAACACTTTAAGACCAGGCATTATGTCAATAATAAAAAACATAGTTTTATGCCTCCTATTTTCTCTGCTTTTTTTATTATAGCATACTTCTATTTTTTATAGTGTCTATACTTTATTAGATCCCTCATTACTTTTTTATTAAAGATAAAAGAAAAAGTTCAATACCCTATACGAGCATTGAACTTTTTCTTTTATCTTTCTATCACTTTCATAACATTCTTCATCATAAAATAGAGATTCTCTACAGACTGATACCTTGCTTCTTCAAAAGGAATGGGTGCACGATTAATACTAAATATGGCTGTTACACCTTCATCATAAATAGGTTCAATCCCTTCTCCTATAGCCCCTACTAATACCATTACAGGAACACCTTTTGATTTGGCACGTTTGGCTACACCCATAACTACTTTACCACTTAAACTTTGAGCATCTATCTTACCTTCTCCTGTGAAGACAAGATCAGTGCCTTCTAGCAATTCTTCAAATCCAACTACATCTAGTACAGTCTCTATTCCCATTTGAAGTTTACTGCCTAGGAAAGCCACCATGCCTGCTCCCATACCACCAGCTGCACCTGCACCTTTTAATACAGATACGTCTATTTTCAAAGCGTTTTGAATTACTTCTTGTAAGTGACGTAATCCGTTGTCTAATACCTCTACCATCTTTTCGTCCGCACCTTTTTGAGGACCAAAGATATAAGCTGCACCTTGCTTTCCATAGAGCGGATTATCAATATCACACATGGTAATGATTTCTATACCTTTAAGTTTTTCTCTACACGTTTCTATATCTATTCGTACAATGTCTTTTAATGTACCTCCTGTAGGGATAAATGTCTCCCCTTCAGTATTATAAAACCTTGCGCCTAATGCAGCTGCAGCGCCTACTCCACCATCATTAGTGCAGCTTCCACCAAGCCCTACAATGAGCTTTTTCGCACCCTTTTCTATAGCATCAAGCATTAATTCACCCACACCATAAGTAGTCGTTAGCATAGGATCCTCTCTGCCTTCTACTAATGGCAATCCACTACAAGCTGCCATTTCAACAACCGCAGTATCCTGTT
Organism: Niameybacter massiliensis; assembly: GCF_001282685.1. Classification (GTDB taxonomy): domain Bacteria; phylum Bacillota; class Clostridia; order Lachnospirales; family Cellulosilyticaceae; genus Holtiella; species Holtiella tumoricola. The sequence continues at coordinate 2,533,612 of NZ_LN875035.1, forward strand.
CTAACCTTCCGTAAAAAGCCTCCATCTCTTCAAAAAAAGGCCCTGTGACTTTACAATATACCTTTTCTCCTCGAAGTGCCTTCAAGAAAGCCTCAACACTTCCTTCTCCACCATCTGCCACTGGAATGGTTATGACTTCAATAGCCGAATTGATTTCATGTATCGCCGACTCCATTGTTCTACACACTTCACTGGAGCTCATAGTCCCTTTAAAGGAATCTGGTATCACGATCACTCTCTTCATAGGTCTCACCTTCTTTTAGTCAAAATTTTGTCTTTTCATTTTCAAATTATTCTCATCATACCTAAACTTCACTCATTATTTTATTAGAATCTCTTTGTTACCTTCTCTAAACCTTGTTGCCAATCTTATCCTAATGAATATACAAAGCACCTATTCATTAGCTGATCACTTTAAACTAAAAATAGAGATAGGATAAAGATAAAAATCATAGATACAATACCCATAATCAATGTGGTGATTGTATGTGTTTTGTACCCCTCTTGTGGTTTCATACCACCAAAGTTAGTAACTACCCAGAAGTAACTATCATTTGCATGGGATACAGTCATAGCACCTGCTCCTATTGCCATAACAGTAAGTGCTGCTGCAACTGGTGTTGTAAGTCCAAGTGCTGCCATCATTGTACCTGATTCTGCAAAAGAACCCATAATGGCCGCTGTCGTTGTTATAGACACAGTAGAAGAACCTTGTGCTGTCTTTAGAATGGCTGCAATTAAAAATGGGAAGAAAATACCTACTGAAGATAAGAAGGCTGCATTTTCTGTGATATAATCCACAAATCCTGCTGTTGTAATGACTTTACCAAGTACACCACCTGCTGCTGTTACAAACAAAATAGGTCCTACTACTTTAAGTGTTTCATTGGTCAAACCATTAAATTCGCTCATTTGCTTACGGCTTGCAAGTAAACCAATTGCAAATAAAAGCCCTGCGGTTAAAGCAATAAGTGGATTCCCAAGGAAGGTACAAAGACTCATAGCCATCCCTTCAAATTTAAGTACAGATGCAACTGAGCCTAATGCCATAAGTAAGATAGGAACAAGGATAGGTGCAAGTGCCATAAAGCCACTTGGCAGTTTGCCGTATTCTGCTACTAATTGTTCATAAGTTTTAGCAAGTTGTTGGTCCGCTTCACGGTCTTCATCTGAACGCACCTTTTTACCAATGAATTTAGCATAGAAATATGCTGCTACAAGTGCCGGGATAGATACAAGTACACCAAGTCCAATAACAAGTAATAAGTTATCGCCTACACCTACAGAACCTGCCGCTGCAATAGGTCCTGGTGTAGGTGGAATGAACACGTGAGAAACATATAATCCTGCTGCAAGTGCCACCGTCATAGCTACGCTAGAAGCTTGTGTACGTTTTCTCATTGCTTTACGAATAGGGTCTAAAATAACAAATCCACTATCACAAAATACTGGAATAGATACAACCCATCCCATAATGAGAATGGCCAGTTCTGGACGCTTCTTACCTACTACTTTTACGACCATATCTGCAAGTTTCACAGCTGCTCCGGTCTTTTCTAAAACAATACCAATTAATGCTCCTAAAATAATAACAATACCAATACTGGTAAATATGCCACTAAATCCAGATCCAATGGTCTTTGGCAGCTCTTCTAGCGGAATACCTACTACTATTCCAAGTAAAAGAGCTACACCCATAATTGCTAAAAATGGATGTACCTTAAACTTAGAAATAGCCAAAATCATAATAATAACTGCAACTACAAACGTAATAATAAGTGGTATACCTGTCATACTACTTCCCCCTTTATTTGTATATTGTGTTGTTATTATTATAGAACATACATCATTATTCGTATATGTTACACAAAACATAAACTATCATTCATTTTTGTGTCCTATAACATTATATAATAGTCATATTTTTTATTTCTTTATTTGTCTAAAAAATACATTAGCCATATAAAGAGTAGGAATATCTTTCAAGTCTCTTGGATTGTGTCCTGTTTTTTCAAAAATACGATTAAGTTTATACTGTAACGTGTTTTTATGCATAAAAAGTCTTTCCGAGGCTAATGTAATAGATCCATTACAGTTAATCAACATTTCAACAAGCTCAAGCATCTCCTTTACTTCACTATCTGATATACCTTTAAAAACTTTATTAATATATTCTTCTTTTAGGACTTTGGGAATTTCTCCTGTAAAAAGTTCTACTGTCATTTCTTCATAGAGTTTAATAGGATTTTGGCTATCTAATTTAGCTGCACCTAATGCTTTTTTGGCACAGGTATAGGCTAAGTACATACTTGTCCAATCTCCTTGTATTTTATCAATACCTATGGCTAATCTAACTTCGTATGTAGTCTTAATCCAATTTTCTAATGCTTTTGCAAAGTTTACCATCTCTTCATCAGACCTTGTTACGACAAACCCAATCAACTTATTTCTTGATCTTAAAAACAAATTGCCCTGCCTTTCTTCTTCTACCCAACTTTTCATTTTTTTCTCTAAATGATTTAAAAAGATTTGGTCTTTTGCTCCATGTCCTTTTTCACTATCTAATAAAGGTGTCATAATGAGGATACGTCTTGGAATGATAATATCAATACCTATCGCTTCTCCCCTATCTATAAATGCCTTATCATAGGCCACATTTCCATCAAAAAGCCATTCCTCTAAATAACGAGAGCGAATTTTCTCATTTTCTTCTTTGATTTGTTTTCTTTGGGCTTCTACTACTAAAATCTCCGTCATCTTTTTAATAATTTGCCCATATATTTCGACCTGTTCTCGGTCTCCTGTTATACCAATAACACCTATTATTTCATCCTCTACTACAATAGGTAAATTAATCCCCTTCTTAGCACCTCTATAATCATCATCTTCTTCTATAATCAGGCAATTTAATTTCTCATGAATAATCACTTGAGCCCCTTCATGAAAATTCCCTATACGTTCTTCATCTGTACTAGCAACAATATAACCTAAATGATCCATTACATTAACATGTTGATGAATGAGTTCACTAATCTCCTTTGCAATGTGCATAGCAATATGTTTAGATAGCTTGATCATCTACTTTCCCCCTACACCTTGAAATATTTTATAAACGAAAACACTTTCATATGCCATGAAAGTGCTCTAATCAAAATGTATCAAAATCTCATCAATCTGTATTATTTTACTTAAGTATAACTTAAGTTTTAAACTTTTAAAAGATAACACTAGATTTATGTCCATAAAATTTGTATAAATAAATTATACTACTTATTTTAGAGAGCGAGAATGACTATGCACACTTTAAACTACAAAATCAGCCACTACGATATACTTAAGCAAACCTTAAAAATAGAAGCTATTTTTTCATCTGTTACAGATCCTGCCCTTAACCTTTTTAAAGGGAAGGTTAAACTCCTTAACTTTGAATGTAATTGCAAAGCACAAGATGCAGGGCCTTATATAGAAATACAAGTTACTCAAAATCCTATTGTCTTTTCTTATACTGTACAAATAGGCACCCCTGCTAAACACGGATTTTACGGCATGGTCTCACATGATTTAACAGCCTTTGCCGGTGAGCAAGCCTTTTTATTCCCAACGACACTGCTTACCTCTAGTAGTTTCACACCTTCAACTGTTATTAAGGAAATTGAAATCAACTATAATTTAAAACAGCCCATCTGTACCGTTGTTCCTTTTAAAAAAGCAGAAACAACTTCTGTCTGTGAAAGTCCTAAATGGTGTCATGCCTATGAACTGATGAAAAGTAGCTATATCTTTGGACACCTAAATGTCTTTGAAGCTACTGTAGGCTCAAATACGCTTCATATTTATTATGAGGATACGCTTAAAACACTAGATGAACACATCTTAAACAACATGGTAAATCTTTTTAAATACTACGCTGAACACTTTAAAATGTCTCATCATCATTTAAGTCTTGTTCTACTTGATATTCATCCTGAGCCAATACTTGGCGGCTGTGGTTCTCATATCATTTGTGCTAGCTTCACTCCTGAGAACCTTAGAGACTGGCAACTTTTAGCCCATCGTATGTTCCATAGTTTTATGGATGTGAAGTTACCACTTAGTGACTTCCATATGCCTCCTCAACTTTGGCTTACAGAAGGACTTGCTACTTACTACGAAAATATGGCATTAAATGCTTTAGATAAATCACTTCAAGAGAAGCTAAACCTTAATATTGCTAAAGAGTTTCATAGACTCTACACAAGATATCTCTATGCTAAATTCAAAGATCCATCTCGTTTTTCTTTCCCACCTATGGCAGAAAAACAAATTCGTAGTGCAGGTCAACTAGAGTTTCTTCACTATACCCACGCCCCTCTTGTAGTCAAATATATAGAAGATACTTTTGGAATGTCTGAACCTCATATCATGCTACGTACACTCTTAAATTTTAGCCTATGTGAACCTTTCTCACTTCAAGTCTTCTTTACAAAGATTTTAGGACAGCAAGTCCATACTTTCGCAAGGCATTTTCTCTTTGGAGATGATACATTACCATTATGGTATTTAAAAACACCTGAACACTTCACGTCTCAAGAACTTATAGATGATCTCAATTACTTTGAATATATGCTCTATAGTTGGTTTATCCTAGAAGATCCCGATTATAAACCAGCCGTACTTTCTCTAGATCACTTAGAAGAAAGGGTTACTTTATCTAAACATGCTGCTTTTAACTTTGCATCTCCTCATATAGAGAATGAAGTCAAAACCTATTCTCTTCCTTTATATTATCTGTTAAAGACACTTTAATTTACTTTTTCAGAAGCATTCATTTTACCACACTACAAATTACTAGACTACAAAAAGGTCAATGAAACACATTCTAAACTACGTGTTTCATTGACCTTTTATATATAACCCTATAGGCTATCCTATTATGTTTGCTATTTTCTCATAATAGGAATTTGTAATTCCGTTAACCACTCTGTCTCATCTTCTTTATTCCAAATACCATCTATATAACTTTCTCTCGGACTATCTAATACAGCATAGCCGTTATCCTCTATCCATTTAAAAGCATAGGCGTATGCTTGATTAAGGCCAGCATAAGGCCCTCTGTGCATAACAGAAACAGCATTCACAGCTTCCATTTTCTTAAAGACAATATCTTCAAAGTCCTCTTTCAGTTCAGTAATCGCTTCGCAGAATTCTACTTTAAAATTCGTTTCTTTGTATTCACCATCAAGATATACAATAAAGCAATAGGCTGGCATAGCACATTTTAAATCTGTATATTTTGTTGTAACCTTCTCACCTATAGCTGGAATAAGTTGAAAATAGTCCTTATAACTTGGTACTGTCATCTTCTTTGAATAAACAATACACTGTGGTAATTCTTTGATAATTGCTTGATAATGCATAAATGTTTCCTCCTCTTGACCGGACAAAATAAATTCAATTCGGGAGAGCTGCTGGGTAGCATTTTCAATTTCTGCTATTAATTCCATTTTGCGTTTTTCTAATACTATTTGTTTATTCGCATTTGACAAAATCATTTTAATTTCATCTGGTACTAATCCAATTTGTCTTAAAGCTTGAATATGATGTAACTTAAACAATTGATTTGTAGTATAAAAACGATAGTTAGTAAATGGATCAATATATTCTGGCTTAAGTAAATCAATTTCATCATAGTAACGTAATGTCTTGATTGTAGCTTTACTCATCTTTGAAAACTCACCAATACGATACATCGCCTCACTCCTTCCTTGTGAATTCACTTTACTATCTCCAGTGACGGGAGAGTCAATGCCTATTTATAAAATCATTCATTGTTCTGACTAAATTCTAGCAAGAATCACATCTTCCACTTCATCTCTTGCTATATCTAGTACAATTGCAAGTTCTTTGTGAAGTTCTTCCTTTGCTATATTGAAATACTTCTCATCACTTGCTGTTGCCTTCTTACCTTTAGCTTGCCTTTCTTCTCTAATAAGATATACCGTTTTAATTATTTTTGCCCATTCTCTACAGTCACAGCTTTTAAGTGCTTCCTTGTAGATCTCTTCTTTTCTTCTAAAATCAAAAATTTCTAGAGGTTCAATCACTTTAAGTTCATCAATTAATGCCCATGCTTCTTCCTTTGTCAAAATAGGACGCATCATCACTTTGTTGTTGTCAACGGGTGTGAATACTTTACTGCCTGGCGCATAGACAGGTACTAGATAATAGTACTCTTTATCTTGCGGTGTTCCTTGAATATCAAATTTTCCAATCTCTTCAACTCTACATACATTATTATAACCGTAAATAATATAGTCACCTACTTGAAACATATTTTTCCTCCCTTATATAGGCTAAGCCTTATATTTTCTCATTCTGTTACATTAAGTTTATCAAATGAGGATTTTTTTCGTAAGGAAATTTTAGCTTCAAACAATAAGATTGGTGACTTTTACGCATAGTATAAAAAAATATTTTGTGCATTTTTACAATAACAAAACCTTTATTTTAGGTACCTATTCTATGGAGGTATCTATAATAAAGGTTATCTGTTATATCTCATATACCTATTACTTAGTTATTAATATAAAGTTTAAAGACATCTGCATAGTCTTCTCTAACATACTCTTTTCTAGATGCCATCAACCACTCAAAAGCTTTCTCATTAACTTGACCAAACGCATCTGCTAGATTAACTTCTTGCATATGTTTTGTTCCTGTTAGTACTTTTGCTGCAACTTCTAAACTTTGATGTGCATGATTTAATGCAGTTTGATTTTTTTTCATAATCATAGATATTTTATGAAGGGCTTTATATAAATCTTTAAGGGCTTCAATTTGCTTCTTATCTACATCTATAGAAAAAGCTATTTCACCAATAGTAAACTTAATCTCTGCATCTAAATCAACTGTTCCTGCTGTTTCTATTTTGACATTAGAGATCATATGATGGCAGTACTCATATCTATGTAATTGTCTCTTAGAACTTACTGCTGATGTCCCATCCAAATGTATAAAAGCTAAATTTGTAAAGCAGTATTCATCTGTCTTTGATTTGATTAAAAAGAAAATTTGTTCTCCATCTTCATGAAAAATATAATCATCTGAACTTACCTTATCAAAATCCTTTGGGTCAATAATTGATCCTATATCACTTAATCCAAATGCATCTGCGGCTAAACGTTTAAGCATATGTATGCCTCCTTATAGTAGCTTTAATTTTATACACTATAACATATAAATTTTAATAATACTATTAATTTTATTTTACACAACGTTTACAAAATAAAATATTATATTATATCTCCCATTTACACAAAAAGAAAAGGAAATACACGCCTATCTCCTTTTCTTTGATCTTTTTATATTAGGTTAAGCTAGAATAATATCTTCTGTGAATTTATTTAAATCGCACGCTCCACTCACGCCTTGGACCTTACCTTTTTCAGAGTACTGAAAGCCTATCCAGTTTGGCCAAATTCCATTATCCCCTGGCTCGTTAACACCATAATGAGCAATCCATAAGCGATAGTCTTTTATATCTTGAATGAGATTTTCCTTAGCATAACCTGTGTAGGTATACACTACTGTTCCATGCCCTGTCAATTGTTTTATACGATTTAAAAAGAGAATGGCTAATTTAGTAATTGTAGCCTTTGAAAGTTTTGCATCATTTGTCTCTATATCTAGAGCCAGACGACAATGATACGTTTTACCTTTTATCGTCTTTACAAAATGTTCTGCTTGTAAAAGTGTATCTTGCTCATTAAGTGGGGTAAAGAAATGATAAAAACCAATTTTTAGATTTTGTGCACTAGCTCCCTTGTAGTTCTCCTCAAACATGGGATCTACACCCTTTGTACCTTGAGAAGCTTTGATATAAACAACACTTATGCCACTCGCCTTAACTTTGGCATAATCCACTTTTCCATCCCAATGACTCACATCTATACCTTTTAAATTTGCAGTACCACGACTTTGCATATCTATCACCTCTTGTTTTGTTCTAATATAGGATATGCTATTTATTGCAAAATCGAGCTTATAATGTGTACAAAATTTCATATACAAAAAGTCTTATAGAGGATGCCTTTGCACCTTCTATAAGACCTTTCTCTAATACTTAATATGTACTATGACTTTTTTGCTTTCTTAGCTAAGCTTGCAGCGATCCAAGCCGTAATTGGAATGGTCAGGATCAATCCAATACTTCCTGCTATTCCTTGAAGAATCTCCATACCTAGTAAATCAATATTAATCAAACGATAGTACGTAAATTGATACATGTAGAAAAGCATCAATGTACTTAATGAACTTCCTGCATAAGCTAGAATAAGTGTATTTGTCATCGTCCCCATTACATCTCGCCCTACGTTCATTCCACTTTTATACAAAGCATATACATTCATTTTAGGACTTACTGTGTGAACCTCAAATACAGAAGAAGCAATAGACATTCCTACATCCATAATTGCTCCTAAAGATGCGATGATGATTCCAGCAAATAGGATTTCCTTTACCTGTAATCTTCCTTCCCCAGCAAGTCGCATCATCTCTTCTGCATGCTCCATATTAATTCCTGATAAGTCCATCAACTTTCCAAAAAGCATACCTACAAGAGTTGCTACTACTAGTCCAGATACTATGCCTAATATAGCCGCCCATGACTTCTTATTTGATCCACTTACCAAAATAATATTAAATACAGTTGTGAGCCCTGCTATAATTAATGCAATTAATATAGGACTATACCCTTTAAGCACCATAGGAATCATAAAATAACAGATTAAAATCATAACAAACATTAATGACAGTAAAGCAAAGAAACCTTTTCTACGCCCTATTACAAGTAATACGAGTATAAAACTTGCCAGCAAAACATAGATCATGGTGTCTCTAGAATAGGAGAAAATTTGTACATTCAATAGTTCTCCTTCTCTAGAGGCAACTTGAACAACCATACTTCTACCTTCTCTTGCATAATAGTTATACTTACGATTCACTGTATTTTCAAGCTCTATTATTTCCCCAGAAAACTCACCTGTTAAAATTTCAAGTTGTAAGTTTTGTCTTCCTATATATATTCCCTCTACATAAGGATCTTCATCTATATCGTAATCATCTGCTTCTAGTATTCTACACTTTTCATAAGCATACTGTGTATCAAACTGCACACCTGTATCTGTATCTCTTCTAGCAGCTGGCATAAGCATAACACCTATAGCAATAACTACCATCAAAATCAATACGACAAGGCGTCCTTCTCCAAAGCTTTCGGCTAATCTCTTTTTAATCCAACCCAATCCTTTGTTCATTTTTATTTTTCACCTTTTCTAGAATAGAAAAATTATAAATAGACTGCTGTAAAACTCAACTCAGCAGTCCATTTATATTACTTATTTAATTTCTTGCTATTTTAATAGATCATCTAAGCGTACAAGTACAGTCATAAGTTCTGCACGTGTTACATCTTTTCCTGGCACCATAATTCCATCACCTACACCATTTAATACACCTGTTTCTACACAGTAAATAAGTGCTTCTTCATATGGTGATTGTGCCATATCACTAAACTTCATATCCATTTCTGTTCTTTCTAACTTACCATCTGTTATTTCATAAATAACTTGCGCAAGTAATTCTCTTGAAACAGCTTGATCGCCAAGCCCTGCAACTGCTTCAAGTGTGGCTTCACTAAGTTTTGAACCAATAGATGCCATACTATAAAATGCCCAGTGTTCTTGATTTGTCATATACTTTTCAACTGTACTTCTTGAAAGTTTCATATCTGTTACACCATGAAGAAGTAAGAGACGATCTAAGAAAGTGAACGTATCTGATACTTTTAATACTTCACTTGGTCCAAAACTACCATCTGGATTACCAACTACTAAACCAAGTTTTGCAGCTTCTTTAATACTTTCATTTGCCCAGTGTGCTGATGTTACATCCGTAAATGTTGCATCTTCTATAGCATTTAATGTAATACTAGTATTTAATGTATCAATATCAATATCTAATGCTTTAAGAATTTCTGGTTTTGCTACCATTTCTTTAAGCTGCTCTTTAGTAAATTTACCACCTGTAAGTTGATCAAGTTGTTCAATTGTTAATCCACCTAAACTTGTGTAAGGTGCTTCTTCTTCAAATTTATGAAGGATTTCTTCTTTTTGTGTAGTTGTTAACTTCTCAATAGCTTGAGCTGCTGGTACTTCTACAGGCTTTGTTGTATTAGATGAACTACTGCTATCTGATGAGCCTCCATCTGATGATTCACTAGCTGCTCTTGTTACTTTTACTGTATAGGTTTGAACTGTTGTACCATCTTCTGCTGTAACTACAATTTCAAACGTATTGTTACCTACTACAAGAGCTTTTGTTCCTGTACCTACTACAGTTGCTTTTGCATCCGCAGCTACTGCATCAATAACGATTTCCTTTGTACTATTACCTACTGATACTGTGTAATTAAATACATCTTGTGTAAATGTTGGTTTAAGTGTACCTTTATTCACTTTAAGTGCACTTAGTAATGCATTATTTGATACTTCTACAAGCTTAATCTCACCTCTGTCACGTACACGAATACGTGGTAAGAATTCTGTCTCTGAAGAGTAGTTTTCCCCTACAGATGCAAGACCTACTGCTGAAATAGTCTTACCTACTTCTACAAAGTCTAAGTTTACATTCTTTGTGATATAACCATTGATGAAGATACGTGCTGCACCACTACCATCATTAATCATGATCTGGTTCACAACACCTTGATCTACAATGACTTCTTCCACTACACCTGTTACTTCAACAAGTCTACCTGTATGTTTACTTGCCATAGCTTCACCTGTTGAAAGCTTAGTTGGTTGTACTGGATTCATTGTTTCATCAATCATTTCTACTTTGCTTACTGCAAGTTGAACTTCATCTTGATAACCACTTACGACACCTGTTACACGGATTTTTTGTCCTGCTTCTACACCTTCTGAAACAGGGAATAAATTGATACCACCTGTAGCATCTTCTACGTAGATACAATCAAAGAACCCTTTATTGCTATCTGACCCATCATTTACACTTGAAGTTGCAATCCCTTCAATTGTAAATCTTGTACCTGGTTGTGCCGCTTTTACTTCTTTAATTGGTGTAATCTCTTGTGGATTAACCATCTTAATAATGTTTTCTAAAATGTTGTAGTTACTATAATTCTTAGAATCATTATTATCAATTTCTGCTTGAATTTCGAAGTTAGACATAAATGCAGCACCTGCTACAATAACTTCTGAAGTCATGCCATTTTCATGAGTAAGTGTTTCTGATGCCATCAATAACACACGATTATTGTAACGTGGTATTGTTGTGCCACCTAAACCATCATTATCTTGATCTTTTGAATAAGTTGTTTCGTGTCCACTAATAATTGGAAGAACATTTGCTGGTAATGTACTTACTGGTTCTCCCTGTGCATCTACTGCATGAATAGTTGCACCACCATAGTGACTAAATACTTGACCATCTACAATACCCTTTGTAAGTGGGTTGATAAAATCATTATGATCCGTTAAATAAAGTCTTGGTGATTGACCACCGTTGTTTACATCATCTAATGAACCATCATCTGAGATACGTAGTGACGCACCCATTGCTTCAAGTAATTGATTTTGTTGAGCTGCCATATGCTCATCTTTTGGCATATTTGCTAAGTTACTATAGTTTTCATAGTAATCTGACCACCCCGCTATAATGACTGTTTTGCCTTCAGCAGCAAACTTAGCAATAGCTTTTATTTCTTCTTGTGAATATACATCATAAGGGTCACGACCTGCTGTACCATTTCTACGACTTGGTGCTGTGAATACCATCATTTCGTATTTTGGATTTTCTAATGCTGCAAGTAATGCTTCTGTTGTATAAAGCTCTACTGTACGTACATCGTATTCTTCAGCTAACTTACCAAAGTTACCCATAGAATCTTTGTAATTACCATTTACATATTCATTTTGGTGTGAAGCATCAATACCTACATAAATTAACTTATCTGCATCTTTTACATCTAATTTAATTTCTGCTTTAAAGGTTGTTGGTTCACCTACTACTTCAATAACTGCTGTTACAACAACGGTTTGTTCACCTATTACGGTTGGTGTAAGATTTTGTTTATGTTGGAAGCTTGTATTGCTACCCATTACTTCATTGAAAGTATGGCTTCCAATACGTTCACCATCTTTGTAGTCATATGCAATAGATTTTAAAACAACTGATTCTACTTCATTATTGAAAAGTTCTGTTGTTAAAGTAAGTGCTTCACCTGTTACAGGCATAGAAACACTTGATTCTACTTTTGAAATCCCTACAACAATATCTTGACCAAGCCAGATCGGTGCTGTTACAGCAATATGTCCATCTGCTTGCACTACTTTGATATAGTAATAACCTGCTCTAGGATCATCTAAAGTATAGTTAAAATCTACATTTTGATGATTATAAGTTTGCTTATGCACAACTTTACCACCATTTGTAATAATCTCAACACTCTTAATAGAGTCTGATGTATCTGGATCTTGAATATTTACTTTAAATTCAGCTACTTCTGGTACTTCACCTACGATTGTTCCTAATACTTCATCATTTAAAGTATAAACAATATCTAAGTTGTTATCTTCACTTGCATAAACACGTCTTTCTCTTAATGCACTATATACACCATCTACAGAAAGGTCATCTGTATAAATAACTGTACGTGCTGTATTGGATGTTCCCCATCCCTTTTTGTGATTATCTTGGTTATTTGTAGGGGCTAAATGCCATCCTTTATCAAGTGCTGCTGTATACTCACCATATGATGGGAAGTAAGAGTTACTACCTACTGCACCTTCACCATTTCCTACCTCAATAAGTGAGATACGTTCATCAATAATTGGATCATAGTAAGCATATCCACTAAACGTACCAAATGTTTTACCTGGATGGTTAAACTGTGAAATAGATTCTGGTGTCTGTTTTAATAAATCATAATATGCACGCATACCCGCATCATTTGTTTTGTTGTTAAGCTCTTTATTGTTACGGCTTACAAAACCTTGTGTTCCAAAGGTATTGATATGGCCTGGTCCACCTGACCATGTCATTTCATAACCATAAATACTGATGTATTCATCTGTACGAGCAGCTTCTGCTTCTCTTTGACCATTTTGCCATTTTTCGTTACTTGCATTGTAAGAACCTAAGTTATAAGTACCTGCCTTATCACCTGTAGGTGCTTTGTCAAAACTATTTGAGTGGTCTGTAATTGCAAAGAAATCAAGGTTTGCATTATCTCTTGCCCATTCAAAACCTTCTTTTAAAGTTCCTTGACCATCTGAGTTCTCTGCTGTATGAGAGTGAAGTTGGCCAAAGTAGTTTTGCATTTCGCCTTGTGTACCTTTTAGGCGATAATTAAGCTCAATTTTTTCGCTATCTAGGTAATTATCTGCTGTTGCCCATGCTTCAATCTTCACTGGAAAGAGCTCTGGTGTTAAAGCAATTTTATCTGTATAAAGTGTTTCTTCACTTACATTCTGGTTCTCAAGATCTACATTAGTCGTCAAGATATATGTAATCGTTGCGTCATGTGTTGTTGTTGTTAAACCAATTTGTGAATTTCCATCAATTGCACCTACTGGTACAGATGGTGTAACTTTTTCTACTTTTGCTTGTGAGTAGATAAAGTCTACTTCTGGAGTTGTATAGTTACCATTTGTTGCTTTAGCACGAATAGTTGCTTTACCTTCACTATCAAATTTTTCAATTTTTACTTTTTCTGTATTTGTAGCACTTACTAATTCTTCTCCACCATTTACAGTGTAAAGAATAGTTGCACCTTCTGTTTTAGTTGAAAGTGTTACCTCTGCATTTAATGGAATTTGACTTCCTGTCTCTGGTGTTGCTGTTACAACTGCTACTTCTGGTTCTTTACCAGCAGTAATATCTACAAACTTACTTACTAATAATTGAGGTTTACCATTATTATTAGCTGCAATACCTGTGGCATTAATAGCCATACCTTCTTCAAATTCAGTTGGTAAACCATCTGCCTCTGTACAGCGCATTGTAAGGGAATCATTTGTAACACTGTCTTTAATTGTATGATTTACTTTAGAATCTTTACTCTCTAAAGTTACATCTTCAACCTTAACTAGTCTACCTTCATACGCTTTAGTTGCTAATTGAGCAAGAGTAATTACCTCAGCTTCTCTTGGTGTAGTTGTATCACCTAATACTTCAATAGCCTCTAAATTAGCTGGTTTAATCTGTAATACTCCATAATTCTCTGAGGTCTTCCCAGTCATCCTAACTTGTGCACCTATAGGATATTTATCCAATGTAATGCCACTTACATAAACAGCAATACCCGCCGTATCATCTTGTACATATACTGTACAATTCGTTTCATTACCTGAACTTGATTTAATCGCACGTGTAACCGTACCTTCAATCACTACATCTTTGCCTATACCGCCTTTACGTACATCTGCAATAGATATAATCTCTGAAGGTGTTTCTACCTTTTTGAAGTATTCAAAAGTAGATGTTTTACTTTGTTCTAATCCCTCTTTTGTTGCATACGCACTTACTACAGCCTTTGCAGGTTCACCTTTAAAGTCATTTTCTGTAAGGGTAAGGGTATTGGTTGATCTTTGTCCATTTCCATTTACATCTAAGTAAATGGCACAACCTGTTGTTTGGGTTGAAAAGTCAATTTCTGTACCTACTTCAACTGTGCTACCACTTGGGATACTTGCTGTAACTGGGCTAACTTGTGTTTCTGGTGTACCACCTGATTCACCTTGTGTTCCTGTTACTTGTACATAGTAAAGTCGTGAAGTTCCACCTATACCTGTTGCACTACCATTAATAGCTATTTTTGCTGTATGAGCTAATCTGATATAAACTACATCTGCCTCATTTACACCTGATACATTGCTTAGATCTGCACTTATATTTTTTTGCTTTGTTTCAACCTCATACTTCATTACTTGTTCAAAATTGCTGCCATCTGTACTAACTTCTAATTCAAAGTCTTTAGGTCCAGTTTTTGAACCATAGCAATCAAAAGAAATAGCTAAATTACTGTAGCCCTCTTTAGGAATTGTAATTAGCCAATATTCTTCTCCTGTATTCCAACCATCTACTGAAATATAGTCAGGTTTTTCTGTAATCTTTTCACTACCTTTAGAGTAGACAAGTTCAGCCTCTCCCTTTTTGTCCCCTCCTGTTGCTTTTGCTTGATACGTTCCATTCCATACCCATTCTGCAATGGTTATGGGAGCTGCTTTCAATGATGTAACTGGTAGCACTGTGATCATCATCACAATCGCCATCATAAAACTTAGAAAGCGCTTATTCAATTTAATCTCCGACATTCTTTCCCCTCCTACTAATTTATAAAATACTAAAACAATTTTATATAATCATAAAACTATTTAATACAGTTTAATATTACATAAAATCTATGTTAAATTCAACCGATAAAATAGTTCCATTTATGTAAATATACACACATAACGTCCAAATAATTCCTATTTTATATACAAGTTTTAAATTATTTTTTGAACATTTTATACAAAAATACTACACTATAAAAAAACTCTTATGAAATAGCCATTCTATCATACTATTTCATAAGAGCCCTCATCTTTATTAATTCATTTTTGTCACTCAGCCTTTATCTATACAAAAACCCTAAGCCTACATTCGCCTTATACTAAGCTCTCGGATATTCATTACATAAATAGCGATAGGGTGCTTCATCTTCTTCTATTTCTGGAAATCTTCCTACCGAATGATCATAGAAATAATTATCTGTTTGATCATCATTACACATAGATACTTCCCCTAATAATACAGGTCCTGTTCCCTTTTCTACCTCAAAATCATGGTACATACCTTGGGTAATCGTAATACTTTCTCCTGGAGTTAATCTAATCTGTGTACCTGGTTCTACCTCATAGCTTCTACCATCACATGTCACTTTAACTGGAGTATCTGCAAAAGATCCATCCTTCATAGAATTATAAATACGGATAAGTATATTTCCTCCGCCTTTATTTATAATGTCCTCCATTTTGTAAGCATGATAGTGCATTTGTGCTGTTTGACCTTCTTGCATGAACAATAACTTTTCTGCATAAGGTTTTACATACTTTGTATTTTTTACATTTCCATTACGTAGGGTAATAAGTGAAAATCCAATCTTTTCAAATTGTCCGAGTCCAAAATCAGTAATGTCCCACCCTAGCATATTATCCCTTACTTCATCATATTCGCTCCCCTTGCTTTTCCAGTCATCAGGTGTAAAGTTACAAAAAGGTGGTAGTGCTACCTGGTAAGCTTGAATCATTTTTTCCATTTCTTGTAGCGCATGATTAATTTCTGATCTTTTCATTATAGTTCCCCCTATAATTTTATTACCAACTTTATAATTATTTAACTTAAAACACTTTCACGAATAATCTTTTCACCACCTACATACGTTTTGATGCTACTTATAGTTGGATCTTCCATAACTTCTAGCAAAACTTTTAAAGCAAGCTTACCCATAAGTTTTTTAGGTATACTCATTGTAGATAAAGACGGTGAGTGGATTGCTGAAAACTGAATATCATCAACCCCTATGATAGAAACATCTTCTGGCACACGTATACCATATTCTTGAAGGGCTTTCATAACGCCTATTGCAATGATATCATTGTCTGCAAAAGCACATGGTGCTATTTTTATACCCTGTTGCAAATAAGTTTTCATGCTTTCATAGGCCCCTAGTAAAGTAGGTGTAATCAAAAATTCATTTTCTTTTTTACAACTTATATTAAAGTGCTCTGCAGCTTCTTTGAATGCTTGACTACGCTCTTCAAAGTTATGGATGGCGTTATTGCTTTTAAAATAGGCAACTTCCCTAAACCCTAGGTCCGCAAAATGTTCTATCGCCTCATAAACTAAAGCCCTGTTATCCATAACTACACTATGACACTTAAAGTTAGTCATACTATTATCTAATATCACATAAGGAATAGGAATCTGATTAAGATATTCATAGTCCCCTGAGTCTAGTTCTGTTCCTAACACAATTACGCCGCTGAAATTGTCATATTCTATTTCTCTTAGTGTTTCATCTAGCTGATTAATAGAATGTAAAATATTTAAATGATAGCCTTCTTTTCTACAGTTTACCTCAATAGATTCCATAATACTTGAAATAAACCCTGTATTTTCTTCTACAACCATTCCATCTTGCATGTATTTTAAAAACAAAATATTATTATTAACAGGTACACTTTTAGGCGTACCACGTTGTGGTATTGGATAATTGTGTTCAGCAATTAATTCTAAAACTCTTTTTCTTGTCTCTTCTGCTACCCCTTTTTTGTTGTTTAATACAAGTGAAACTGTAGCAGGCGAAACTTGCGCAAGCTCTGCTAATTCTCTAATTGTCATTCCCTTACTTCCTTCCTCATTCTTATGTATCCTACTACTTATTATGATATAAAATGAGATGTTTTGGAATGCCCTTTTCATATTTTGTATAGACTTCACCTTGGATAAGGGGCGTTAAATAGCTTAACATTTCCTTTGTTACATCATTTCCTTCATCATTTATCCAGTTTAAAGGCACTGTTCTTTCAATATTAGCTACCTTACTCACAGGTACAGCTACATATTCTATTTGATAAGGTGTATCTTTTATTCTTCTAATCGCTACCATATGTCCACTTAATCCCTCTACTACACAATTTAACGCCTTCATCCCTATCATTTTTGACTCTTCTAGGTCTACTTTACTTGCAATATGTGCAGCAGATCTTTGCATTAAATTCAGCTCTATGGCACGCACCTTACACCCTAATGTTTCTCTTAGCATTTGGGCAAGAACTTGCCCTACCCCTGCTATGTATTTGTGCCCAAACTCATCTTGCACTTTGCTTTGTACCTTCTCGGAAATATAAGTACCTTCCTTGTCTTTGACCCCTTCACTTACTACTACCAAAATAGCTTTTCTTTCTACAAGTTTTGTCTGTACATCTTTTACAAATTGTTCTACATCAAATGCTCTTTCACATATATAAATCAAACTGGGCCCTATACCTTCGCCAAGTCTAGATAATGCCGATGCTGCAGTTAACCATCCTGCATTGCGTCCCATGACTTCTACAATAGTTACAGCAGGCGTATCATATACGGAAATATCTCGTTCTAGTTCTTGGCAGGTGACTGCTACATATTTAGCTGCCGATCCAAAGCCTGGACAATGGTCAGTACCTACTAAATCATTATCAATTGTTTTAGGAGCACCTACAACACAAATACTTGTGTCACCAATAGCATTTAGATATTCAGAAAGTTTACATACAGTATCCATTGAATCATTTCCACCGATATATATAAAATAACCTATATCATAAGCCTTTAATATGCCAACTATTGTTTCGTATAACTTTGCATCTTTTCGCCAATCATCTAACTTAAATCTACAAGATCCTAGTGCTGCTGCCGGAGTCTGTGCTAAGCAATCTAAAGTACTTGTATCTTGCATAATATCATTGAGTATAATGAATTCTTCATTCACCACTCCTTGTATGCCATGAATAGCACCATAAATCGTTTTAATATGTGAACTGGTTAAAGCTGCTTGTAAAATACCTACTAAAGTCGCATTAATAGCTACAGTAGGTCCTCCAGATTGGGCAATAAGTAAATTCTTCATATTCCCTCCTATATCTACTGACTTTTAGCCGATATTGAAATAGCCCTTCACAATGAAGGGCTATTTCAACAAACTATCTAGAAGAGATTACAAAATCCCTTCATCATTAGCATAGCTACTGCTGCACCAGGGTCTTGTAGCGTTCTAGAAGCTTCCCCTCTTGTAGCTGCACGTCCATGTACAGCTATCATCGTTGTTGTATTCTCAAAGCCTTTACATGCTGCCTCGTATGCTTTCTTAGCAGCTGACTCTAATGATTCATCAGTATCAATAGCTTCCTCTAGAGCTTCTACTGCTGGATATAAACCGTCTAAAAATGTTTTTTCTCCAACTTTAGCTTTACCTCTATTTGCTACACCTTCTAAATATCCTTTAAAGAGGAGTGTAATGTCTTGATTACTCAACTCTTCTTTTCCTTTAAGCCTTTTTCCAGCTTCCATAAGACCTGATGCCATAAGAGTACCCATTGTAGAAGGTACTGCTGTAGACATAGCTTTACCTGCTGTGTAAAGTACTTTACCTGTATCCTTTTCTTCTATTCCCATCACCTTTTCATAGGCTGCTTTAAATCCATCACTCATAGTAAGACCAAGATCACCATCTCCAACTACACTATCAAGTTCAATAAGATAATCTCTATTATCACACATAATCTTTTGAATCTCATCTAATAGTTTTACAACAAATGCTGTACTCATATGAATCCCTCCCTAAAATGTATCTACTATAGTTGTACAAAGAATGGTGTTTGTGCTGGAGCATCTAATAATTCTTTTAGCTCATCATCTAATTTCAGTAATGAAATAGAGAATCCTGCCATTTCAAGAGATGTAGCATATTCACCAACATAATAACGATGTACACTGATTCCTTTTTCTTTTAGAAATGCATCAATACGTCTTGTCACAATGTATTGTTCATCTAAAGATGTTGCACCAAGTCCATTTACAAGTACAGCAACTTCATCTCCTGATACATATGGAATATCTGCTACAACCTTTTCTAACATTTCATCCACTATGGCATCAGCTGGCTCAAGTTTTGCACGACGAATGCCAGTTTCACCGTGAATACCCATACCAATTTCCATTTCGTCTTCACCAATTGTAAACCCAGGTTTACCTACTCTAGGTACAATACATGGTGTAAGCGCAACACCCATCGTTCTTACATTTGCAGCGGCTTTTTCAGCTACACGTTTCACCTCATCTAAATTCATCATTTTATCTGCAGCTGCTCCTGCACACTTGTAGACAAATACAATTCCTGCTACACCACGTCTTGTATTTTTCTCTCCTTCTTTTGATGGTCCAGCAGATGCTACATCTTCACCTGCTACTACACTTTCTACTCGAATATTTTCTTCAAAGTCTGCCATTTCTGCTGCCATATCAAAGTTAAAGATATCCCCGTTATAGTTACCATAGATATAGAGTACGCCTGCACCTGAATCAATAGCTTTGGTTACTTCAAGCATTTGCTCTGCACTTGGTGATTGGAATACATCCCCTACAGAACATCCATCAAGCATGCCCTTTCCTACATAGCCTAAGAAAAGTGGTAAGTGACCAGATCCACCACCTGTTGCTATACCTACTTTACCTGGCTTTTTATTCACACTAACTAAACAATGTACATCTTCTCCTGTATAAGTAATAAGATCTGGATGTGCAATATATAAACCTTCTAACATTTCTTTTACATAATTTTCTGGTTGGTTAATAATTTTTTTCATTTTTAATTCCCCCTATTTAAATTTAATTTGTTTAAGCTAATGTTATTTCAAAGTACTCTTCTTCCTTATAGTCCACAACTGTACAATCATTAAAGTAAATACGTTCTGGTAAGGTAATAAGCACATGTACAACCTCATTATGAATAGGCAACGGTGCAAGATGCCATACGCCCGTCTTAAGAACTACCATCGTACCACGTGGTACAATAAAAGCTTCAGTTAAATGTGGTACAGGTGTTGTAGAAGGTGGCGCTACATGTAATACAATGTCATCATCTAATGCCAATATGCCTTCAGGCGTTGTATTATGATATTCTGCTGCTGTAATAATCATTTTCTCAGGTTTAGCTGAAGCAAGAGCAGAAAATCCAATAGGCATCTGCCCACTTACTGGCATTAGAACATGATCGGGATAAAATGCTCCTAAATGATTACCTTCTGGATGTACCATATCAAAATAATTTCCATAAGCTTTAAAGCCTTCTGCACTTAATTCCTTTGCTTTTATACTTCTCATTTAAATCCCCCCTATCTTGTCACTTTTTTGCGTTCAATTAAATGTGTTGCAACCATAACAACAATTAGAATAAGCCCCCATACACATGTTTTGATAAAGGCATTAACACGTAAAATGTTAAAGGCACTAGATACAAGTTGGAGTACAATAATAGCTAGTGTGACACCTATTACTTTTCCTTTTCCTCCGTCTGGATGTGTTCCACCTAGCACAGCAATAAGCAATGTAAGTAATGTATAACTTGAACCATAATCTGATTTAGCTGAATTATAGTGAGAAACCATCAAAATTCCACTAATTGCTCCTAATACGCCTGATGTCATATAAGTAATCATAGTAACTTTTAAATTATTAATCCCCGCATACCTTGAAGCAATGTGATTACTACCCATAAAGCATAATTCTTTGCCATATGTTGTTGACTTCATTAAAAAACACATCATCACAACAACAATTGCAAAAATGACTACTGGAACTGGAATGCCAAGCACTGTACCATTCGTTAATAAAGTAAAGGATTGTGGCAATCCTGTAATAGCTGGTCCCTTTGTGATAATAAGTCCTATACCTGTATAAAGTTGTAAGCCACATAAGGTAACAAGCATAGCTGGTATTCGTAAATAACCGATAAAAAATCCATTAAAGGCACCGCAGATAGCGCCTACCACTAAAGCACATAAGATCCCTATAAGCATAGCTGGCAAGGTTCCACCCATTGCTACCATTACAACAGCTCCTACAATACCTGATAGATTGGCAATTCCTACTAGAGATAAGTCAATCCCTCCCGAAATCATAGCAAGCATCATTCCAAAAGCTAATATTCCGAACTCTGGAAACTGGCTTCCCATACCCTGGAAGTTCTTAACACTTAAAAATGCCTTGGGTTGTAAAATCCCCATAACGAGTGTAATCAAAACTGCTATAATGATTAAACCCATTATGTTTTTATCTATTTTCTTTATTTGGGTTTTCATTTTCTCCATATTCCTTCTCACTCCCTTAGCTACTTTCTTCTTATCTATTAAATTTTAGCTTTTGCTTCAATGTGCCTTACTCTTATAGATGTAATTACAGTTCCAATAACAATAATTAGACCTACTATAAAAGTTTGGAAATGTGTTGGAATACCTAGCATAATTAAGTTATTTTGAACAAGTGCAATAAGGGTTACACCAAGAATCGTACCAAACACTGTTCCATGTCCTCCTGTGATACGTGTACCACCTATAACCACTGCTGCAATAACCATCATCTCACTACCCATTAATACCTGTGGACTTGCTTGTCGCATTAAGATTGTATATGTCATACCACCAATTCCTGCTAATAAACCTGCTGTCATATACACAATAAATTGGATTTTTGTAATACTAAAACCAGCTATTCTCGCTGCATTTTTATCTCCACCTATTGCGTAAATGCCTCTTCCAAGCATGGTATGTTTTAATATAAAATAGCCTAAAATATAAAGCACTATAGGAATCAAAACAAGTATTGTCAAAGAATATTTAATCCCATCTTGGTTGATATAAGTATAAATAAATTGTTGTGAAAGACGATCCACATTAGGAGGAATTTTAGAAATATCTTTAGCACCTAAAAAAGCCAATGTTGCGCCATTAACCAAGCTACTTACTCCTAAGGTTGCAATAAGTGGTGGTATTTTTACTTTGGATATAAGTACTGCATTAATGAATCCAAAGCCTAATCCAATCCCCCCTGCCATTGCAAATGCAAAAAGTGCACTATCAATTTCAAAGGCATTCATAAACTTAATCGTTGCATAGAGTGACATACATGCTACTGCCGGAAAGGATACATCTATGCCACCTGACACAATGACAAGCATTTCAGCTATAGCAAAAATCAAAGTTACAAGCATTGCTCTTACTAAACTAATTCCTGTTTGAGGTCCAAAGAATATAGGATTAACAATCCCAATAATCAAGCTAAGCCCTATGATCATATAGGCTACAATCATCTCATTTGAGCTTACAATTTGTTTCACTTTCTTATGCATTCTAGTGGCCCCCTCTCTTATTAATCTCACTACTTAATAACGCTGATAGCTTCGCTTCATCTAAATCTTTACTGCTTTCCTTAGCCACTATACGACCATTTTGTAAAACAATTACCTTATTACAATTATGGATAATTTCAGATAGATCATCTGAGATAATGATGACACCCACTCCTTGTGAAGCAAGTTCATGGAGAATCTTATGAATATCCGCTTTAGCACCAATATCTACACCAACTGTTGGGCCATTCAAAATGATTAAATCTGGTTCTGTGTTTAACCATTTTGCTATAACAACCTTTTGTGCATTTCCACCTGACAAAGTATTAATAGGTGCTTGTGGTGAAGACGCTACGCAGCCAATCTTTTGAATCCACATCTTTGTTGTTTCTAACATGGCCGCATGATCTAATTTAAACTGATTGAAATACTTCTTAACTGAAGCAGCTATTGTATTATCTTCTATAGAACGTTCTAAGAATAAACCTTGCGTCAACCTGTCTTCTGGCACATATGCAATCTTATGTTTAACTGCATCTTGCACTGATTTAATCATAATTTTCTTTTCATTTAATAAAACTGTACCTGACTCAGCAGGTGCTAGCCCAAAAAGGGCATCTCCTATTTCTCCACGTCCTGACCCAAGTAAACCTGTTATGCCAAGTACATCCCCTTTATGTAAGTTAAAGCTAATATCCTCAAAAGCTCCTTTTTTGGTATAATGCTCTACTCTTAAAATTTCTTCTTTTGATTCTTCTGGTCTATAAAGGGCTTCTTCAATTTCTCTACCTGTTAAGCATTTAATAAAACGTTGCCTATCAAATTCCTCAATAAGACCATGTGCTACATTTTTTCCATTTCTTAGTACAGTCAGCTTTTCTGCGATTTGATAAATTTCATCTAACTTATGATTCACAATCACAACCGCAATATTTTTATTTTTAAGATTAATAATGATTTCATTTAAACGCTCTACCTCTTTAGCTGTTAAAGCTGTTGTTGGCTCATCCAAAATAACCAATTTTGCATCATTCATAATGGCACGACAAATGGCTACAATTTGTTTATTAGCTACAGAAAGCCTTTCTACAAGAACATCCGGGTCAATATTCACCCCAATACGCTCCATTGCTTCTTTGGCAAGTATACGCGCCTTTTTCCAATCCATTCTTTTTGCACCCGTCATAAGTGCTTGGTTCATAGCAATATTTTCTGCTACTGTTAAGTTAGGAAAAATTGCAAAATCTTGATAAATAACTTGAATACCCATTTTGATAGCATCAATTGGTGTGAGCTTGTTAATCTTTTTTCCTTCAATGATAATCGTGCCCTCTGTTGCATCATGTACTCCTGAAATCACTTTAATTAAAGTAGATTTACCACATCCATTTTCCCCAGCAAGACAATGTACTTCTCCTAGTCTTACTTCTAAATCCACACCTTTTAGTGCATGGACACCACCAAAAGATTTTTTAATTCCCTCCAACTGTAAAAATACGTCTCCCATAACTCGCCTCCATCCATGCTACCATCTATTAATTGAAATACTTGATAGGTGATAGCATGAATTTTTCGGCGTATACCTTATTTTCATGCTATCATCTTATTTCTAGCTTACTCGCTCTTTATTCTTAGAAATCATACGCTGGATCATTAACGTTATCTTTTGTAACATCAATCCAAGCTTGACCTGTTAACACTTTATCTGTAAGGGTTAAATTGTCATATCCTTCTATACCAAGGTTTAAACCTGTTGTTACGTCTTCTTCATTTAACACTTTAAGCGCAAGTTCAATCATCGCTTTACCTGCAAGTGCTGGATCCCAGAAAGAAATCATATCAATGGTTCCATTTTCTACATATTTACCTGATACAGATACTAATGATGTGCCTGCGATCTTCACTTTACCTGCAAGCCCTAACTCTTCAACTGCTAATGCTGCACCTGCTACGTCTGCCATAGCTGAACCTTGAATAGCAGCAATACTTGGATTTGCTGTTAATACTTCTTTAACTTTGTTATATGAAGTAGATTGGTCATCTGCTGTTTCAATTTTATCTCCATATACTTTCATATTAGGGAATTTTTCTTCTTGTAAAGCACGACTTGCATCTACCCATTGATTATGTGATTGAGAAGTTAATGCACCTACTTCAAGGATGTATTCACCTTCACCACCTGTAATTTCACCTAATTTCTCCATAAAGTGTCTACCATACTCATCATTATCAAATGCTTCAATATCGTAGTCTATATTTTCCATACCACTTGCTTCATGAGCAATAACAACAATACCTGCATCTCTTGCTTTCTTTAAAACAGGTTCAAGTGATTCTGTAGAAAATGGTACAACACAAATTGCGTCCACATCTTGTGCAATTAAATCTTCAATAACTTGAGCTTGAAGTGCACCATCACCTTCTGATGGACCTGTATAGAAGGCATCTACTCCTGTTTCTTTTGCATATTCTTTAACTCCAACTTCCATTCTTTGGAACCAAGCAATACTTGTTAGCTTAGGTACCACTGCAATCTTATAATCTTTTTCCTCTCCCTTACTATCACCACCATCTGTACTTGGCGCTGAACTGTTAGAAGAAGTATTTGAGTCACTTGATGTCCCTTGACTAGATTCAACTGTTCCACAACCTGCTAGAGAAAATACCATTGTTGCACATGATAATAAAGCCAAAAACTTTTTTGTCACTCTTTTCATTTTATTTCCCCCTATTTGTTTAACTGTTTTTAATTACTTTTATTAAACTTTTTACGCTGTTTAATAAAATGTTTAATAAATTTAAATTAATTCTAGTATAATTTTTTATAATTGTCAATAAAATTATATATTTATTTTAGTTATTTTAAATATTTTAATGCTAAATTTTAAATATTTTATAGTAAATATTGACTACTATTTTTACTTTTTACATATATATACATTTGTTTATTATTAAACAAACTAAACATTTTATTTTTGTTTAATCATGTTTTTTCTTTATGAATATCAATACATTTTTTTAATAAATAAAACCGTATAGAAATTACTTGGCATTAAGTAACTTCTATACGGTTTATAACTCACTTTATAACTGCTCAAAAAACTTCATCACTTTCTGGATTCCCTCATCCCAGAAATTCCAATCATGTACACCTTCCCATTCTTCAAAGGTAAAATTAAATTCAAGTTTTTCTAGATGTGCTTTAAAAGCTTTGTTTTCCTTATATAAGAAATCTTCTGTACCACAGGCAATCATTAGTCTAGGTCTTGCTTCTTGTGGTAAATCCATAAGTTTTTCACTTAAATGATAAAGATCATAGCTAGGGTCTATTAGTTTATCTCCTATAATTGCTTTGATTAGTTTATCTTCCCTGCCTCTTTCTGTGATTCTTGCCTTAATATCACAAACAGCTGAAAGAGCACCACAAGCTTTATATTGATCAGGCTTGCTTAAAGCACATAACATGCTTCCATATCCCCCCATAGAAAGTCCTGCTATATAAGTCTTTTCCCTATCAGGTTGGATACCAAACATCTTCTCACAAAGCATAGGTAATTCTTCTGTTATATAAGTATAATAATTCCCACCATACTCCATATTGGTATAAAAACTAATATGGACTTCTGGCATAATCACAATATAGCCATATTGATTGGCGTAATGCTCAATGCGTGTCCATCTTGACCAAGCCCCGCATCCGTCAGACATACCATGAAGTAAATAAAGTACTTTAAGCTCCTTATCACATGTATCATAAGGTAAGATCACATTAAGACCTACATTCATTCCTAAAGATTTTGCAAATATTTCTCCTTTAAAAAAAGCCATTTTATGCCTCCTCTATTTTCTTTTTAAAACGTATACGCCTATTAATTTTTATATTATCAGAATATTATTCATCTATCAACTTTTATATCTTCCCCCTGTGTCATAACACTATAACAAAGCCACCTTAATTTAACCTTTATACTCTGTCTACACAGAAAAAGGCTTTTAAGGTGGCTCTTAAACCTTATTACGCTACATACCATGCTTCTTGTGTTTTATACATTTCAGCATAGATACCCTCTTGCTCTATAAGTTGGGCATGACTACCTTGTTCTACTATCTTTCCATCATGGAATACAATGATACGGTCTGTACGTTTGGCAAATCCTAAACGGTGAGAAATAAAGAGCACAATACGTTCACCTGCTAACTTATAAATCAAATCATAAATTTCAATTTCTGAGATAGGGTCAAGATAAGCTGTAGGTTCATCTAATACCCATATTTTTGCCTCCGGGTTAGCTAATAGCCTTGCTATAGCTATACGTTGCCATTGTCCTTTTGAAAGATCTACACCTTCTTGAAGCTGCCCAAGCATGGTATCTATACCTTGTGGCAATTTAGTTACCATCTCTTTTAATCCTACTTGTTCTAAGCATTTCCAGATCTCTACATCTGTAAACTTCTTCCCGATATAGCCTAATTCAATATTCTCACGAATAGTCAATTGATACTGGGCAAAGTCTTGTAAAATACAAGAAGACAAACTGGATAGTGGAATCTTTTCTTCTCCACTTCCTTCTATATTAATAGTGCCTTCAAAGCGATCTGTAAGGTCTAATAGAATATTGGTAAAAGTCGTCTTCCCACTTCCATTGTGTCCTACTATAGCAATTTTTTCCCCTAACTTAATATTGAGTTCTACGCCTTTAAGACTTTTATTTTGTGCTTGTGGATAGGCGTAGGCGAGTTGATCAAAGTGAATCCCTTTAAAATCTTGGCTAGACACATTACTTGACTTTTCCACTTCTTCTAACTTAAGTAAGTTGAAGAAGCTTTCTACAAAACCATATTGCGTACGGGCATCATTGACACTATATTGAATGCCCGTCACTAAGTCTAGTACGTAGTTAAAAAGTTGATTACAGAGCATTAAAAAACCAATTTCATGCTTACCTACAGCTATCTCATAGCCTACAAAAATCAACATAGCGATATAGGGTAAATTAATCAGGAATCTTGCCGTTTGAAAAGTAATTTCATATTTCCCAAAGATTTTCATCTGTACCTTATATTCTGCATGATAGAGTTGCTCCCACCTATCGGCTACAAATCCAAAGAGCCTATTGAACTGATACTCTTGATGAGTCACTTTATCTCCACTTAAACTGAAGAAATAATTTTGTTTTTGTTTATAAGGTTGGAGTTCATCCCACGCATCCTTCACTTGCTTATAGACTTTTTCAAAGGCTTTATTCATAAACAAGAGTAATACCAAGTATGCAACTACTGCAACGAGATTAATCTGTGCCAGTAAGGTTAGGAATATCACGCCACCTAATACAAAGTAAACCCCTTGCATCATCAGTCCTACAAAGTTTTTCATCTGTTCTAAAGACTTTTCTCTTACCTTATGAATTTCTACTGCTGTCTCATGATTTTCGTAATACTCCCAATTGACCTTCCCAAGTTTCCGTCCTAAGGCATATTCAAAGTCATAACTCATATGAAGCATCAGCTTGTTATCTAGGAGATCTTTTGCTATACCCAACAAATAAAAAATCAAGGAACCAAGAGCAAATAAACTTACACCTACTATAACCTCATTGATATGCGCTTGCCCTTCAAACAAACGATAGGCACTATTTGTTGTATACTCGACAGACTTCATACTCAGTAGAGCACCAAATACGCCAATAATTTCTGTAAGCACGCGTCCAATATAAGCCCCTTTATGACTTTTGTAAGCAAACTGATTGGCTTCTATAAGCGCCTTAAGTGCTGGCATCTTATGCATAACATACCTCCTCCTCTTCATAAAGAGCCTGTTGAGCTGTAAATAAAGTATAATAATAACCTTTACGTGCCATAAGCATCTCATGGGTTCCATCTTCTACGATTTTGCCCTCTTCCATCATACAAATACGATCCGCCATCCTTGCAAATCCAATGCGATGGGAGATAATAAGCGCTGTCTTATCTTCTATAATTTCACCAAACTGCCCAAGCATTCTCATTTCTTCTAACGGATCAATAGATGCAGTAGGTTCATCTAATATGAGTACATCTGGCTCACCCATATAAGCACGAGAAAGGATAATGCGCTGCCACTGTCCACCACTTAGATCTTGCCCCTCCTTGCTATATTCCTTGCCTAGAATAGTGTCTATCCCCTTTGGCAACTTTCTTATCACCTCTTCTAGATTTCCTTTAGATATGGCTTTTTGAATAGCATACTCCTCTTCAAAAGCTTCAATCATCCCTACCGCTACATTTTCCTTCAAGCTCATGCTATAGCGACTAAACTCTTGAAAACCAATACCAAAATAACGATATAATATTTCTTTAGGTACTTTTCTAAGCTCTACACCATTAAAGAGAATCTCTCCTTCATAGTCTTCTAAAAGCCCACACATCAACTTAGATAAAGTCGTTTTCCCACTCCCATTATACCCAAGTAAACTCACTACCTCTCCACGTCTTAGGGTTAAGTTAACACCCTTAACCGCATAGTTTTCA
The DNA here is from genome assembly GCF_001282685.1 of Niameybacter massiliensis. GTDB lineage: Bacteria > Bacillota > Clostridia > Lachnospirales > Cellulosilyticaceae > Holtiella > Holtiella tumoricola. The sequence continues at coordinate 2,563,106 of NZ_LN875035.1, forward strand.
CTCCCTGGATATTTATAAGAAACATTTAGGAACTCAAGGGTCTCAAAATCTCCTAATTTTCCTTCTGCCTCACTGAGTAACTGATAATCATCTATGGCTTTAAGTTGATGAAGGCTGGTTCTACCTGTAAATCCTTCATACTTTTCAACATATTTATCGTTTTCTGCTAGATCCTTGGTCAGTACATTAATTACACTAGATATGGCACTGGTTAAGGTCATCATCATCCCATTAAGAAAGACAAAATCGCCTACAGCAAGACTGCCATTTGCCACTAACATCAGAAAATAAACGCTAAGTCCATAGGTCATGGCCATCTGTGCAATGCCTGCCACTTTGCCTAACCCTATCGCCTTCACTTCAAATTGGTACTTTCCTTTCATATAGCCGCTGTAAGTAGACGCCCATTTTTTAAGAAATCTTTCTTGAAGTCCAAATAGACGTAGTTCCTTAGCATGGGTTCTTGAAGAAAGAAGTTCCATATAATACTTAGCTTGACGTTCATCATTAATATAAGTTTCTTGTAAGGCAACACGCTTTTTGACCACATACTGATTAATACCAATCAATATAAAAGCTAAGAGGCTCATATAAACAACAATCAATGGATTGAAATAAGAAATGGCCCCAACTGCCAAAATCACACGGTAAATGGATAAAGTCAGTTTATTAAATACCGTTACAGCAATATTCGCTGTATGATCGATATTATTTTTTACAAAAGCATATTGATCATAAAACTTACTCTCATAAAAAGCATCTTGCTTAGTCCTATAGCTCTTATGTAAAAAATATTTAGCAAATATACGCTTGGCTTTATGACTGTAAGCTGTAATCATCATCTTTTCAAAGTTACCTGTATTCCCACCAATACAAATCAAAAGAAAAAAAAGTAAAATAGGAAAAGCAATTTTAACAGATACTTGCCCACTAGCCTGGGCATCCATCAATACATCTGTTGCTAACTTAAAACTATACCCTATACCTAATTGGCTAAGGGCAATAATAAATAGCGCAATCATATTCAAACTAAAAAATATCGGTGAAGCACTTACTGTAATCTTACAAAAATGCATCAATCGTCTAAACATTTCTACCTCCTTATTTTTAGAGCTATTCTTTTTTAATAACTCTAATAACCTAGTTCCTATCTTCTAACCAACTAATACCAATACCTCCTCTTACCCTAAGAACATCTTTCAAAATCTACTTCTCAGATTGGGTATATAAAAGGGTAGCTATTGCTTTTTGTTGTGATGCAGTTGGTTCTTGAAGTACACCTTGATTTAGCATTTCTTCAAACACATAAGGCCACAGATGTTGCATACGTCCCTGAGCTAAATAACGTAACGTTTTATGCATATGAGCTGGATGCCCTACCTTGGTCATCTTGTAGCATTTCTCATCATATTCAAGGAGTTTCTTACGAAGGGTATCTGAAGGCTTTGGAAAAAGGTTTTTAAGTTTTTCCATTTGCTCCTTTCCTGCTACATGAACCACATTGAGCTTATACCCCTCTGGTGTTCTTACAAGATATTCTTTTTCCAAAAGTCTGCTATAAATCTCTTGTGTCACTTCACTTTCGATCAGTTGCCCTGTTACAAAATACATCATTCCCACATAATCACTATATTTATTATCACGCCAATCTAGCTCTCTGTGGCTCCAGTAAGTACCCACTTGCCAACCATAGACTTTATTGTCTTCCCCATCATCCCTTGTCATCACCATAGCACCATATTTCTCTTGGTCATAAGAAAGTTCTATCGGCCTATCTAGTAGTGCAATGGCAATATACTTACCACCATCCTTGCGATAAACCATAACCTCATCCGATTCAATCTGATAAGCTTCTGGAATATCAAAGAATTGTATCGCATAAGGAATCAACGTCCAAAGTAGACAATTAAAATCTTGGTCAGGATAATAAATTCCTATCTCCTTAATTGCTGGCTCTAGAGCTAAAAACTGTTTGTAATATTCCTCGTATAAGATTTTCCCATATTCCTTTGCTAGCTTATGAAAAGCTTCTTCTTCACTTGCAGAAGGCTCTCTAATAATCATCTGTGTTTGATATCTTCCTCCTGGCAAGCACTCCATAAACCCATACTCCTCCAAAATCTTAACCTCATCTTCTATAAACACAGGTGAGATACCAAGTTCCTCAGACAGTTCACGTATGGTTCTTGGCTCATGGTAAGCCGCATAGACAATATTTTGTGTAATTACCTTAGCAAGAAAATCACGAGTATCCCCCTTTGTTCCTGGTTGACCTGTATGCCCCATATCTAGAAACTTTATAGGATTGATTCCTAAGTTCCCTATCGTCCGTATTGCTTTCATCCCTGTTTTCAACTCCTTTTTGGCATCAAATAAATTCCACTTTACTGTTCCTTCTGAAAGTTCTAGTTCTTCAGCAATCTCTTTGATTTTCTTCTGTTTATAATAATAAGACACCACAATCTCTCTTTGTTGCTTAGAAAGATAAGCTATTTCTCGCCTCAAGGTCCCTTCTGTTTCTTGGTCTATATAGCTTTTATCTGGACCATCCTCATGACCACTACTACTCGCCTCATCTAACTGTAACTCACATTTTTTCTTAGTCTTTTCTGAAATATATCTTGCCCATACATTGTGGGCAACCTTAAACACGTAACTATTCATATCTACAAAGTCATCCTTGTGACAAAGCACATGATAAACTTCTAGGATAATACGTGAAGCAAGCTCCTCGGCTTCTTCTGAATTACCCATTTTATTAAGAGCAAACCCATACATAGGTCGTGTATAATATTCAATAATCTGATCCGCGCGTTTCTTCTCCATGGCCCCTCCTTAAAAAGCTTTCATCTATATAGTGTAGCAAAAAACAAAAAGGTTGGAAAAAAATTTAAAAATATTTATATAAAGTAAAACCACCTTAAGAGTGACTTAAAGTGGTTTATTTTGTATCTTTTATTTATTATATAAATCCTATAGTTCTATTACCTTCAACACTTTATTTAGATATTCTAGCTTGATTGTTGTATGTTTACGTCCGCCACCTTCATGTCCATTAAAGGGATATATATATACTTGCTTTTCTGATTTTATTCTATTATAAGTAGCAAAATATAATTCTGCAGGACATACAGAATCTTTAAGTCCTACTGAAGCCAGCACTCTACATCTAATTAAATCCGCCATATTCATAGTATCAAAATAACTCAACGTCTCAAAAACTTTATCTATATACTCTGGATATTCTCTTAAATATTCTGCCACACACTTAAATGCTCCATTTTCATTTTCTACTCGTTTGTCAATATTACTATTACTCGGAACATCTGCCAGAGCAATTATAGGTCTAGGATCCAGGGCAGCTACTGCCATCACCAATCCTCCACCTTGACTTCCCCCTTCTATTATTATCCGATCCTCATCTACTTCAGGTTGATTGATCGCAAAATCAATAGCCTTTATACAGTCTATATAAAGTGCCCTTAAATAATATTCTTCTTTATTTAGTATCCCTTTGCATATTACAGATTGTGTATTTCCACTATTAATCTTGGCATGATTTCCAGTTGCACCTAGTTGTTCACGACAATCTATAGCTAATACAGCCATCCCAGACATTACCCAATGCATATACTCCCATGGTTCACCTGAACTATTTCCAAATCCATGATAATGTATAAGACAAGGGTATTTCTCCTTTTTCTTTTGGGGTACAATGAACCATCCATGTATATCCGTTGTATCAAATCCATTATATACAATTTTATAAACTGTAATATCCGGTATAGGATAATCCACCTTTTCTCTCCTTATATTAAGTGGACTATCTTTCGCATGCTCTAATGTCTGCTTCCAAAACATTTCAAAATCATCTTGTTTAGTAAGTGGTGGTACATAATCATATAACTTTTTACTTATTTGTTCTATATAGCTCATCGTCTCTCTCCTTTATCCTTATCTACTAACTTATATATTTTCTTACCATTTGAGTATCAGCTGAATTTTTGCCTATCATAATATCGAATTCACCTTCCTCAAAAACATACTCATAATCATATCTATAAAATTTCAACATTTCTTTTGTAATTTCAAATTCTACCCTTTGTTTTTCATAACCTTTTAATACAATTTGTCTAAACCCTTTAAGTTCTTTGATCGGCCTCACAACTGTAGCATAAACATCTCTAATATATAGCTGCACTGTCTCCTTTATTTCTACATTAGATTTGTTAATTACTATTACACTTGCTATCATTTTATTTTTTACAGTTTCTACTTTAAATTCTGTATATTCTGTTTCTCCATAGCTTAATCCATATCCAAAAGGATATAACGGTTCATTTGAGCAGTCCAAGTATCTTGATATATATCTCTCATCTTTCCCACTATAAGGTCTTCCTGTATTATAGCAATTATAATGAACAGGTATCTGTCCTACTGTCTGTGGAAAGCTCATAGCTAGCCTACCCGATGGGTTATATACTCCCGTTATAACATCTGCAAGTGCTCCACTTGATTCTGTACCCAAAAACCAAGCTTCAATTATTGCATCACATACAGGAACAATAGGCTTAATTTCTAGAGGTCTTCCACTAAAAATAATTGCAATTAAAGGCTTATTTAATTGCTTTAGCCTATAAATTAATTTTTCTTGATTATAGGATAATCTTATATTTGTTTTACTCGCTCCTTCTCCTGTATCTTGTGCATTTTCTCCTACTCCTACTATAATTACATCGCAATGCTCTAATTTCTTTATTTCTTCTTCTACCCAATCTTCTATATCAAAACACCCATCTTGCATTGCTCCTAATCCTTTTGTTACTGATGTTATCACATCAAACCCTTTTTCTCTTATGGCTTCCTCTAGTGTAAAGGAATTTTTATCATCTCCTAGTACCCATCCTCCCATCGTACTATCTACAGCCACAAACGGACCAGCCATTCCAATACTCCCGTTTTCTTCTAATGGTAAGATTTGATTATTTTTTAATAGTACAATTGATTCCCTTGCAATTTCCCTCGCCCTTTTTAGATGTTCCTTACACTTATGTAACTTTTGCTCCTCTTTTGCATCTGCGTATCTATAAGGATTATCAAATAACCCTAATTCCTCTTTTAGCATTAATATATTTCTTGTAGCTTGGTTAATTAAATCAATAGATAATCTACCTTCCTCTACTAACTTCTTTCCATATTGAACGTAATGTGTAGACATCATCTCAATATCTATCCCCGCTTCAATACAAGCTTTTGCTGCTCCATATCCATCTTTCACTAATCCGTTAATAACGGTTTCATCAATAGCTCCATAATCAGATATCGTCACACCTTTAAATCCCCATTTATCCCTCAATATATCTCTAAACAAACTTTTATTAGCACTTGTTGGTATACCATCAATTACATTAAATGCAGTCATTACCATTTTTACTCCCGCATCCACTGCTGCCTTATATGATGGTAAATAGTACTGCCAAAGACTATGTTTTGAGAGCTCTACCCAATTGTAGTCACGTCCTCCCTGTGAAGCTCCATATCCAGCAAAGTGTTTTACACAAGCTGCTATTGTTCCTTTATCATTAAGACTGTCTCCTTGAAACCCCCTAACAGCCGCCTCTGTCATCATAGCATTCAAATAAGGGTCTTCACCTGGAGATTCCATAACACGCCCCCACCTTGGGTCTCTAACTAAGTCCGACATAGGTGCAAATGTAAGATGTATCCCTGATGCTGCACTTTCTTTTGCAACAATCTGAGTAGCATCATGATAGTTTTGCGGATTAAAGCTACAGCTTAATGCCAATGGTATAGGAAATACAGTTTTATAACCATAAATAACGTCTGCCATAAACAACATTGGTATCTTAAGCCTACTTTTCTCTAGATAATCATCCTGTAACTTCTTCAACTTATCTGCACCAAAATAATTCAACGTACTTCCTAATCTACTTACTACTGAATTATCTATGCTTAGCGCTTCTAGAGGCCCTGTTATATCCACACCATCTTCTACTCCCCAAAAAAAGGGGGATAACTGGGTCATCTGCCCCAATTTTTCTTCAATCGTCATTTTAGTAATAAGTGCTTCTATTCTTTCACTGCTCATAACACACCCCTTATCGATTACTCTATATGAGTACAATTTGATAAAAAGGAACCGAGATTGTATGATTTTGATCTCGATTCCTTAAAAGTTTGCAATATTCCTATTTAATTAATTCAAATGTTTTCTCTAATCCTTCTTGGCTATTAGGCCCTATTATTATACTAAATTTACCTGACTCTGAATCAAATCCATTTTTTAAAGTATTGTATTTTAACATTTCTTCTGTAATATCAAATTCTACTCTAATTTCCTCATCCGGATTTAAGTATATTTGCTTAAATCCTTTAAGTTCTTTTACAGGTCTCACTGTACTTCCTACCCAGTCTCTTATATAAAGTTGTACAGTTTCTTTTCCTGCTACCTTCCCAACATTCTTTATTTTTACACTTGCCTTTATGCATTCACCTTCAACTAGCTTTTCCTTATCTATATTCATCTCTTCATATGTATAATGAGTGTAACTTAACCCATATCCAAAAGAATACAATGGTGCATTCGGACTATCTATGTACTCTGAGCAATACCCCATTCTACCCTCATCTTTTGGTTTAGGTCTTCCTGTATTGTAATGATTATAATATATTGGAGCTTGGCCTACTGTATATGGAAAGCTCATTGTCAATCTAGCTGATGGATTATAATCTCCATATAAGATATCCGCTAGTGCATTACCAGCTTCTGATCCTGGATACCATGCACTTAAAAGTGCATGAGAGTTTTCACTTACTTCCTTGATTTCTAGTGGTCTTCCACTAAACATAACTGTAACAACCGGTTTGCCTGCTTGTTTTACCAATTTAACTAAAGCTTCTTGAACGCCTGGCAACTTAATAACTGTTCGACTTCCAGCCTCACCAGCCATATCTTCTGATTCACCTACAGCAAGAATGATTACATCACTTTCATCTATAACCTTTAAAACTTCTTCTTCATTAATCGTATCGTCTATAACGTCGCAACCTTTAGCATATTGAACAGCACCTACTTTAGCTTTTATTCCCTCTAATACACTAACTGTAGCTTTTCTATCACCTTGCCAAGACCACGCCCCTAGCAATTCACCTGTATTTCCTAAAGGTCCTATAATTCCTACTTTTTTATTTTTGCTCAATGGTAATACATCTTCATTTTTCAAAAGCACAATAGACTCCCTCGCTACTTCTCTAGCAACTTCTCTATGCTCATCAGAAAATAACAGCTTTGCTTCCTCTCCAACATTGGCCATTTTATACGGATTCTCAAATAATCCTAAATCTTCTTTTAACTTAAGAATTCTATAGACTGCATCATTAACTTGTTGCTCATCTACTCTACCTTCTTGTATAAGTTCTTCTAGATAATGTACATAGTGACTTGTCATCATCTCCATATCAAGTGTAGCATGCATAGCACTTTCAGCTGCTTGCTTACCATCTTCTGCAACACCATGTGTAATCAGTTCTCCCACTGCTGCCCAGTCAGAAATAATAACACCATCGAAGTTCCATTCATCTCTTAAAATATCTTTTAATAAATACTTATTTCCTGTGCTTGGAACACCATGTACAGTATTAAAAGAAGTCATCACAAGTTTTGCACCTGCTTCAACAGCAGCTTTATAAGAAGGTAAATAATACTCTCTCAATGTCCTATCTGATAAGTCTACTGTGTTATACTCACGTCCTGCTTCTGCTGCCCCATATGCAGCAAAGTGCTTCACACACGCACCAATATTATATGGATCATCAAAATTCCCTTGATAGCCTTCTACCATTGCTTTTGCCATACAACTATTTAAGTAAGCATCTTCACCAGTTGATTCTAACACTCTTCCCCATCTTGCATCACGTACTAAATCCACCATTGGAGCAAAGGTAACATGGATGCCTGAAACAGCTGCTTCTATTGCTGATACTCTTGCCATTTTATATGCCGCTTCTATATTCCATGTTGCCCCAATCGCCAGTGGAATAGGGAAAATCGTCTTATAGCCATGTATAATATCTGCCATAAATACCAAGGGAATCCCTAATCTATTATGCTCTAAATATTTTTTTTGAATCTCTATTGCATCTTTCGCATTACCTGTCCCTAATACAGAACCATTAATCCATAGATTTTCTTCTCCTATTCCTAACTCTTCCAAAGGACCTGTAATATCTCCCTGTGTATTAGACTTATATAAAAACGCAATTAATTGGCCTAATTGTCCTATTTTTTCTTTTAAGGTCATTTGGTCTATTAAAGCATAAATATCCACTTTTTTATTCATAATGATCCTCCTTTCATTAAATCTATCTATTTTCTATAAATTATTTTCTCATCTTAAATCGCTCTACATGAGCCCCTTTTCAAGAGTACTGCATCATAAACCAAATGCTTAGATTCTCCTCCTTGAATCATATCAAATAATGTTTCTATAGAAGAAAGAGCCATTTGGTCTGCTGGTTGATAAATTGTATCAATAGACGGATTATAGAACTCCGCTACGTCTATTCCATCAAATCCAACCACAGAAATATCATTTGGAACTGAAAGACCCATTGAAAAAATAGCTTTTGCTGCACCAACTGCAACGACATCTGCAAATGCGAATACAGCTGTCATATCCTTATTTCGCATTATAAGTTGTTTCATCATATTAAATCCATAATTATATCCAGATAATGTAGAATACTCTGATGCCACTAAATCTTCATCCAAAGGTATATTATATTCTTGCAGTGCTTTAACATATCCATTATATCTTAATGAATTTGGCGTAATTATATCTAAGGGTTTGTTGTTAATAAATCCTATTCTTTTATGTCCCAGTTTAATTAAATATTCTGTCGCCTTAAATGCTTCTTTTTCATCATCTATCGTAACACTTGAGTACATACCTAAATCTACCTCACTATTTGCAGCAATGGTTACTAAAACACAAGGTATACCAAGTCTTTCAAACTCTATCTTCGAATGATTAAAAGTTCCTCCCATAATAATTGCACCACATAAATTCCTGTCTTTCGCTTCTCTAATAGCAATTTCTAATTCATCTTCTATACCTGTAACATTCTGAATAATTAATTGATAACCTCTAAGTGCTATCTTTTCTTCTATTACATGAATCATTTTTTGAAAAAATGGATTTTCAATACTTCTAACAAATAGTGCTATATTCTTTGAACTTCCACTCTTCAAATTACGTGCACTTGTATTGGGCATATAATTGTATTCTTTGATAACTTGCATTACACGTTGTTTGGTCTTATCACTTATTGATCCAGTATTATTCATAACACGGGATACTGTAGAAATACTTACCCCTGCCTTTTCTGCTATTGTTTTAATTGTTATTTCTTCCATAATATTGTTCCTACTTCTATTATTTTATTCTTTAGAAAGTGAATCTAAAGAAATATACTTCTTTTAGATTCACTTTCTAATTTTTATTTACTAAATTCAGCTAACTGTGATTTTACCTCTTCAATAACTGTATCAACTCCTGCTTTTTGAAGTTGATTTCTATATTCTGCAACTGCTTCTTTCGGATCCATAGTTGTCTTTCCTAATAGAATTTGTATACCTAACTGAGCATTTACATTAGAAATAGCTGCTAATTCTGTAGTTACTTTGCTATTATCAAAATTAAATCCTACATATGGATTATCAATAGCATTTTTATTCCACTCTTCATTTAGTTCATAGCGTCTTGGGTCTTCTGATGCATATGGAATATTAAATTTATCACTACGTAATGACCAAACTGAGAACCCTCCTCCATCAACAGCAGAATCAAATGTTGCAGGCTTTTCTACTACTCCATCTATAACTTCATATTGTCTACCTTCAATACCATATTGGATTAAATTATAGTATGATTCATCTGTCATAAACTTCTCTATCGCCATTAATGCTCTCTCTGGATTTTTAGAAGTCATACTAATAACAGTTGAATTTTCTACACCCATCTTTCTCTTAATTTTTCCACCTTTTTCAGCAAAACACCAGAAATCTGATTCAATACCAGGTAGTTTTTCTTTCATTGCACCATATTGACCCGTCCAGTCTGCCATATGAGTAATATAAGCAGCAGATAAACCATTCATAAAGTTATCTTTTGCAGATTGTTGAGATGACAATACATCCTTTGTCCAATATCCTTTATCAGCCCACTCTCTCATACGTACTGCAAAATCTTCAAATTCATCTGTGAATGCTGGATGAAATACTTCTTGGTATTCTTCAGCACTTTTAGCCACTAATCCCATTTCAGAAGTCGGAATACCTGGTGCTTCACAAATCCATGTACCTGTAGTATCAATCAATAATTTATATAAATCCATCGCTAAAGAGGAGTTTCCATTTAGAGGTACAAACTCCCCCTCTACAAGTGCTTTGTCCAAATATTCTTCCATTGTTTCAATAGAGTTAACCACCTCTATACCATACTTCTCTCTTAAATCACGTCTTGTTACAAAACCAGCCGGAGTAAACTCACTATATAAACTAGGTACACCATAAATTCTACCATTAACTTTACTCGTTTCCCAAACACTATCTGGAATTTCTGCCTTTAATTTTGGAGCTGCTATCTCTAACATATCTGTAATATCAACAATCGCTCCTTGAGTTGCTAATGTTCCGTATGGTATAGCACTTCCTGTTGAAGCATGTGACATATCAAAATTTTCACCTGATGCAAATAATAATGGATATTTAGTAGATGTATCGCCCCAGTCTATGTATTTAACTTCAATAGTTGCATTAATATCTTCTTTTAACTTTTTATTAATTTCTGATAAAATATCTTTATTTGCAACACCTTCACTTCCCCATAAATAGTACACTAATTTTACTTCTTTAGAAGTATCTACTCCTTGAGCTACTGATTGATTACCTGATCCACTCCCTGTTGATGTTGATCCAGCATTTGAGGTTTTTACTTGTTCAGTTTTTCCACATCCTGTCATTACCCCAACTGTACATGTGATAACTAATGCCATTGAAAAAAACTTTTTAAACTTTTTCATGATATTACCTCCATTTTATTAGTGTTTTTATTTAAATATAAAAAATATCTACTCTTTTACAGCACCTATTGTTAATCCCGTTATAAAATACTTTTGTATAAAGGGATAAAGTAAAATAATTGGTCCTATAGAGACTACGGCTGTCGCCATCTTAATTGACTCTGATGGCAATTCTGACGTATTAATAACCGCTCCTTGTTGCACTAACATTTGTACATTAGCTTGATTTACTACCTTTTGAAGGAAAAATTGAAGTGGAAATTTATCTTGAGATTGTATATATAACATCGCATTATACCATTCATTCCAAAATCCTAATGCTAAGAATAACCCTACTGTTGCTAATGACGGTATAGAAAGTGGCATAAATATCTGCCAATAAATTCTAAAATCTCCAGCTCCGTCAATAGCAGCTGATTCATATAATGAATCAGGTATTGCCTTCATAAAGTTTCTCATTAAAAAGATAGACCACGGACTCATTATCCCAGGTAAAATCATTGCCCATACACTATCTTTTAGATTTAGTACAGATACCATCAATATATAGCTTGCAACCAGTCCACCACTAAATAGTGTTGTAAAATATATAAAAAATGAAATTTGATTTCTGTATTTAAAATCTTTTCTACTTAAAACATATCCTGCCATAGACATGCAAAATAGTTCTAAAACAGTTCCGACTACTGTTATAAAAATTGTTATGCCATATGCATCTACTAGTTTTTTTGCATTTTGAAACAAGAAAGTATAGGCACTAAAATCAAGCTCTTTAGGAATGAGTTTAAAACCTTCTGTAATAATCTCTTTTTCATTCATAAATGATGAAATAACCATTAATACAAATGGGAATAAACAGATTAAAGCAAATACCGTTATTACTATATAAGAAATAATTTTAATTACTAATCCATCTGTATTTTTTTGTTTTAATATCGTATTCACATGCTCTCCTCCCTCTTATTAAAATAATGCACAATCTGGTTCTATTTTTTTAACAATAAAGTTTATGACTAATACAAATATTAAGCCAAATATAGATTGATAAAATCCTACTGCTGCTCCTAATGAGAAGTTAAACTGTCCAACCAAGCTTCTAAAAACATATGTATCAATAATATCTGTTTGAGGGAAGAGAACTGAGTTATTCCCTATTAAGTTATAGAATAAATCAAAAGAACCTTTTAAAATACCACCTAGACCAAATAAGAATAGCAATATGAATGTTGGCTTTAATAATGGGAGCGTGATGTATCTAATACGTTGCCACACACTTGACCCATCTAAATAGGCTGCTTCATATATTTCCGAACTAATTCCTGTAATTGCAGCTAAATATACTATCATCCCATATCCTGTTCCAGACCAAATCTTAAAGGCTACAATAATGTATTTCCATATACCTTGATCTGAATAGAATTCATGACTCTCAAGGCCCAAAGAATTTAATATAGAATTGACGAATCCATAATTGTAATTGAATAGATTGTATGCAAAAAATCCTACAATAACCATTGATATAAAATGAGGTAATAGAATTACAGATTGTGAAATTTTCTTAAACCACTTGCTGCTTACCTCAGAAATCATAATTGCAAATGTTATTTGAAAGATATTACCTAAACCTAAAAATGCCAAATTATAAAGTAATGTATTTTTTGTAATATTCCACAAATCTCCATTCTTAATTAAAAATTCAAAATTTCTTAATCCAATAAATTCACTGCCAAAAATCCCTTTATTAATATTGTAGTCAACAAATGCTACATATGCACCAGGCATAGGTAAGTAACAAAATACTATAAAGAAAATAATTGTTGGTAAAAGCATTAAAAATAATATCTTATTCTTTTTTAACTCTTTGCCAAAATTCTTAAACCGTAAAGTTATCGCCGCCATGTACCTTCCTCCCTTAAATTCTTTGGCCTTTGCTTAGGAAAACGTTTTCTTTCTCTTTTCCTATGCAATTTGCACATTATTTCTTAATTTTATTTTATTGTTATGTAACTTATGTCTCTAATTATATATTTATTTTACAAATTGTCAATAAAAATAAATATATTTTATAAAAATAAAATGATTCAAATAACATTTTCTTGACTTTACTTCTACTAACATCTAAAATTAATTTATATTTTTCATATTTTAAAGAAAACGTTTTCCTATTAATTTCCTTATTGTTTCATTATTAAAAGAAAGGAGCTTTAATTTTATGGTTAGCTTTGAAAAACAACAAATTTTCATTGATGGTCAACCTATTTTTCTATTATCTGGAGAATTACATTATTTCCGACAACCTAGAGAAAATTGGCAACATTTGATAGATGAAGCTAAATCAATGGGCTTAAATTGTATTGCATCATATGTCCCTTGGATTCTTCATGAAGAATCTGAAAATCATTATAATTTCATTGATAATTTAGACCTCGCCGCTTTTATTGATCTATGTAAGGAAAATAATCTTTACTTTTTTGTTCGCCCAGGCCCTTTTGTTATGGCAGAAATTAAAAATGAAGGACTCCCTTATTGGATAGCTCAAAAGTATCCAGATGCCCTTCCTACCTCTTTTGATCATATTAATAAACCTTCAACTACCCTAGATTATTTGCATCCTGGTTATTTAAAAGAATGTGCAAAATGGTATAAAAAAATCATGTCCATTATACAGCCACGCCTACATTGTAACGGTGGAAACATTATTGGCCTGCAACTTGATAACGAAGTTGGTATGCTCAATTGGGTAACAAATACACCTCTTTTAAATGATCACGTACTTGAAAGATTTATCTACTATTTAAAGTCTACTTATACACCAGAACACTTTACTAATCGCTATGGCTTTACATTGGAAGCTATCAATTATAATATCCTTCGTTCTCCACATGAACATTATAGTGTTGCTTTTCATTTTGATTTCGGAAAATTTATGCGTCATTATTATGCAGAATACATACTTATACTTAAGAGATATGCTTTAGATAACGGCATTAAGGGTATACCTTTCTTCATCAATATCCATGGAACAGGTGAAGGCCGCATCTTTGATTTCCCTTTAGGTATTAGCCAACTTTATGAAGCTTATAACTCAGATGAAGGTATGATTAGTGGGACGGACGTCTATTTAGGTGAACCAACAGAAGGAACTTATCAAGACCTCTATGTTATTAACGCTCTTACTTCCTGTATGAACAAAAAAGGAAATCCATTAACCTCTATTGAATTTGAGTGTAGCGATGGTCCTTATTGTTCTTTAAGTGGTAGACGTTATCATCCTAGTGCTACTTCACACAAAATGCTTATGTGCCTATCTCAAAATGCACGTATGCTCAGCTTTTATGTTTTTAGTGGCGGTGAAAATTACTTATTGGCTCATCCTCATAATGATGCCAATGGTCGTATGGCCTTTACTGGTGAAAAACATGGTTATAATGCACCTATCCAACCTGACGGTTCTCACAACTTCTCTTTTTCTCATATTGCATCTACTGCTCAGAGCATTCATACATTAAATCATTTAATTGCTACGTCATATCAGGTTACCGACCCAGTATCTTTAGCCTTTATACCTGATTACTTCTTAACTGAGTTACAATATAATCACTCAGAAAGTATCTCTAAGATTCATAGTAACTTGAAAAGGTTCCGCTGTTCACCAAGTATAGATCATATTGGGCGCGCTTTACTAGATCACCATGTCGCATTTGATGCAGTTGATATTCAACATGAAGATATTCCTACAAGCAAAGCACTCGTCCTATTATCTGCACGCTATATGAACACACAAATTCAAACTAAACTTATTGAATATATTTCATCTGGAGGCAACCTTTTATTATATGGAGAACTACCTGAATTTGATCTCGAAGGCAATCCTTGCGACCTTCTTATCAAGGCACTTAATCTCCCCTCACCTACTTATCAGAAAGATAATCCTCCAACTACATTTCTTACTGCAAGTAGTTCCTCTAATCATCCAGATTTACGCATAACCTCCGCTCAGTGCTTTCCTAATGACGGCACAGAAATTATTACTCTTTATGGTACTGACCAGATGTGTGGCATGATTAAAACACTTGGTAACGGAAAAATATGCGCTATTACATGTGATTATCCAAATGATTTAGCATTCTTCAAAATGGTTTTCAAAGAACTTTCTATTACTGCTTCTATAGAAGTAGATTACTATAGACAAGGTATTTATATTTCACGCACGCGCTCTCAAGATAACCAAGAACTTCTTTATATTCTTAATCTAGATGCTGAAGAAAAATCTATAGATATTCATGTTAATAAAAAATTAATTTTTGAAAACTTTTATCTCAAAGAAAAGGCATGCTATATACTTCCATTAAAAGTTAAAATCAATGATATGGAAATTATTAATACTACATCTGAACTTATTAACATTTCTCCAAACACTATTACTTTACGTCCAACACAAAAAACTCATTCCATTATTCTTCGAGGTACACGTACTGTACTTCCAGACCCTAGCTACCAAATATCTATTAAAGGAGAATACACAATTATAACTACTTTACATTCTCAAACAATTACTATTAAAATACTTTAAAGAAAGGGCAATACTATGAAAACACTTAATACTTTTTTTGAATTCAGCGCTCAAAATACTCTTTATCGTTTTCTTCCAACAGGCGATATTTTTTCCTTCACTTCTCACAATATCATGTTAAATCAATTTCGTGGGAATCCATTAGACGGCTCTATTAATAATATTTATCTACGCATTTATAACTCAGATAAAATCGAATTTTATCCTTTGCTAGGAATCAAATCACATAGTACATTATCAAAAGGAGAAAATACCTTAGTTTATCAAGGAACTATCGATTCAATTCGTTATATCTTAACCTTTTACGGAACAGATGAACTATGGTTTTGGGATATTGCCCTTACCGGCACTGGCCAAACTGTAGATTTAGTATACGGCCAAGATATTGCTATTGCTTCTGCTGGGGCTGTTTTGACCAACGAACTTTATGTTTCTCAATATATTGATCACAAAATCTTCAATTCAAATCATGGATATATTGTATGTTCGCGTCAAAACCAACCTCAAGGTACTACATTCCCTTATCTTCAGCAGGGTAGCCTTGGTATTAAAACAACTCACTATTCTACAGATGGTATGCAATTCTTCGGTCTTTCTTATAAATCTACACAGACTCCAAGTGCATTAACTGGCAATTTACAAGACTTTAACTATCAATATGAGTTTGCCTATACCGCTTTGCAGACAGAAAAATTTCAGCTAGACCACCCTAGGACATTTGCCTTTTATGGCTTATTTAAAGAAAATCACCCTACACCTATTGAAACACTAGAATTCACTGACTATATTGAGACTACATATCATACTATTAAACAGCCTGAAGCAATCAATACCTGTCCATCTATAGTACTTAAACCTTGCTTTAGCACCCCCTATGTCTCTCCTAAGTTTTCTGAGAAAGAAATTTTCAATCTTTTCCCTGATCACAAATTAGAAGAATACAAAAATGAACAACTACTTTCTTTTTTCACTAGCGAAGCTTCACATATCGTAACTCAAGACAAAGAACTTATAAGTGAACGCCCTCATGGCACCATTATTACAACTCAGATTGATTTACATCGTATTAATAACGAATTAATTACATCAACTAATTATATGTATGGGCAATTTAATGGCCAGACAGTTGTAGGCAATACCTCTTTCCACAAATTCTTGTCTACTCCTCGCGGACTGCTTAACATTCAAAAAACTTGTGGACAACATATATATATCAAACTTGATGAAAATTACCATTTACTGACCTTACCTGCTCTTTACGAAATGGGTATGAATTATTCTAAATGGTTCTATATATTACCAAATGACTTACTTATCATCACTTCATTTGCCGCTGCTGATGAAGCTGATATTGTATTAGAAGTACATTCGCAAAAGGGTAAAAACTACGACTTCATCATAACTAATCAATTAGTTTTAGGAGAAAACGAATTTACCCACGATATTACCTACTCTACAATTACTAACGGACTCCGTTTTGAATTAAACTCTAATACCTACTCAGGTATCCATTATGACTTACAGCTCTCAACATCAGATTTTGAGATAAGTGATGATCGTATTTTCTTCACAAATGACTGCACTTATAACGGCACTTTACTAACCATAACGACCAAAAATCAAAGTCATTTTCAATGTATTATTAGAGGAAGATTAAACAGCGCATTACCTCTTCCTATCCCAAACTATACATTTAATGAAGAAGCTTCTAAATATCAGCTATTTTTCCAACATTTAATGGGCGGGTTCAAACTAGAAAGTACTTCTTCTCATTACTCAAAACAACTTGATATTTTGAATACTACACTTTGGTGGTATAGCCATAATGCACTTGTTCACTTTGCTGTTCCTCACGGACTGGAGCAACCTGGAGGTGCAGCATGGGGGACTCGAGATATCTGCCAAGGACCTCTAGAATATTTCCTTGCAACTCAGCATTTTGATCTAGTTAAAGAGATTCTATTTAATATCTTTTCACACCAAGACTGCTGTACAGGAGAATGGCCACAATGGTTTATGTTTGATCGCTATCCTTATAATGCAGGCGAATGCCATGGAGACGTAGTTTTCTGGCCTTTAAAAGCTGTTACTGATTATATTCATCAAACCGGTGACCTAGAAATTCTAAATCAAGTTCTTCCATATGCTAATGATGCAGATATACCAGAGACTCTATTCAAACATATTCAGCACGCTGTTACTGCTATTCAATCTCGTTTTATTGATGATACAGGACTTATTACTTATGCCGGTGGAGATTGGGATGATACACTTCAACCTGTCAATGACACACTAAAAAAACAACTAGTAAGTTCTTGGACTGTAGCATTAGGTTATCAAACCTTATCACATCTAAGCACCGTCATTAGCAAAGTAGATCTAGAGTATGCTCACCTAGTTAAAGCAAGTGCTGATAAAATTCACTATGCCTTTAATCATTTGCTCATCAAAGACAATGTTATCTCTGGTTTTGTTCGCTGCAACAACGGCTATCAATATATGCTTCATCCATCTGATGACACTACCGGCATCCACTATAGATTGCTCCCTATGACTCGCAGTATTATCGCAGAGTTAGTCTCTCCCGAGCAAGCAGAGCATAATTATAATGTGATTGAAGAAAACTTAAAATGTCCAGATGGTATCCGTTTAATGGACCATCCTGCTGCATATGCAGGAGGCGTGAGCAAACTCTTTAAACGCGCAGAACAAGCTTCTAACGTAGGTCGCGAAATTAGTCTTCAATATACTCATGCACACATTAGATATATA
Source organism: Niameybacter massiliensis (assembly GCF_001282685.1). Lineage (GTDB taxonomy): Bacteria > Bacillota > Clostridia > Lachnospirales > Cellulosilyticaceae > Holtiella > Holtiella tumoricola. The sequence goes on from NZ_LN875035.1 coordinate 2,581,554, forward strand.
GAAGCTATGGCCAAGCTCGGTAAGTGCAATGATGCTTGGGATGGACTCTTTACTATTAACCCTATACTCATTCAAGAAAGTGTACCTAATGCTTGTATTAGACAAAGCAATTTATACTTTAGTAGTTCAGAAGGTGCCTACAACGACCGTTATGAATATGCAAAATCCTTCAATAAATTAAAGGAGGGCTCTATTGATGTTAAAGGAGGTTGGAGGCTATACTCTAGCGGCCCAGGAATCTATATTAATCAGCTTATTACAAATCTCTTAGGCATCAAGTCTTGTCCTGAAGGTCTGATAATTGACCCTGTCCTTCCTTCATCTCTAGATGGTTTAAAATGCTCTTTTAGATGTAAAGGTTATGACTTCACCTTCTATTATCACTTTACTTCAACTAACCATCTCTACATCACCGATGGTTCTAAAAAATTAACCACTATCAGTATAGAAAACATCTATCGACCTAGCGGTGTAATGCTTAGCAATAATACGCTCTCTGATTGTGATAATATATTGCATATCTTTATCCCTCTTAATGCTTAAACAAATACAAAATGCCACCTTCATCTTACTGAAAGTGGCATTTTATATATTCTTCTATTTAGCTTCTACACCATAGACTTCTATTTGAGAAAGCGCAGGGAATGGAGATGGATCATCCGCTTTAATTAACTTCCCTAGCTCTAACCATTCAACTTCTTTTTTATCAAAGATTATTTCCTGTGCCTTATCTGTTTTTTCTAGATTAAATACAACTTCACTGCCATCTGAGAATGCAACGGTTGCTTGTTCCCACCATGCATCATGAGGGAAATCGGCTCTTGTATAAAGACATATTTTATCTACTGCAACTTTTCTCCCAAACTCTATTTTCATCACAGCATCAGGATTTTGATTAATCCCCCATGATTCATAAGGCCATGCACCGTGAGAATGATTTTCACAGTTCCCATTGATGGCATTTTTTGCTGCAAATACAGACTCTCCTCTTGTTTCTACGTTAGCTGAAGCATGTGGGAAACAATTTGGTTCACCGTGTTGGTCATATTTATTAAGGGCAAGATTTTTATAGGCACTTATTTCTTCATGTGTTGCATAGCGAACTTTTAATAAGTGTTTGTCATAAGCAAAGCTTTTAGGTGAGTAACAAATCTTCTTTTCTCCAAAAGGAATGGTATAAGATAAAGCCCCTCCTTTTAATAAAACAAAACTTTCCCCTATAGCATCATCTAATTGAAGTATTAAAAAAGCTTCTTCATCGCTACTTTTTACAAGGATTATATCCCCTTCTTCGTAGGTATTGGCATGGACTAAAGAAACTTCTTTTTCACCTTTTGCAGTATTTAATAGCGTATGATCTTTATTTAAAATGGCTAACTCTAACATTTTTATCCTCCCTCTATATAACAAGAACTATTACACCCTTTCTTTCATCCTCTAATCTCTTTAGATAAGATTTTCTAAAATTTAGTGTTCATAAAAATACATTCTAAATTTTATTTGTGGTGTAATAGTTCTATATTTATTTAAACTATCATTATTATTTATTCTATCTTTTTTATTATTTCTTTTTATTATTTAGGTTGCTTACCGATGTAGGCTAAAATACCACCATCTACATAAAGAATATGTCCATTTACAAAGTTAGAAGCATCTGATGCTAAGAATACTGCTGGACCACTTAAATCTTCTGCTTCTCCCCAACGTGCCGCTGGTGTTTTAGCAATAATAAATTGATCAAATGGGTGTTTGCTTCCATCTGCTTGCACTTCTCTAAGAGGTGCAGTTTGAGGTGTTGCAATATAACCTGGTCCAATACCATTACATTGGATGTTGAACTCGCCGTATTCTGAAGCGATGTTCTTAGTAAGCATTTTTAAGCCACCTTTTGCAGCAGCATATGCAGATACTGTTTCACGACCAAGTTCACTCATCATTGAGCAAATATTAATAATCTTGCCATGACCTTTTTTAATCATTGAAGGTATAACGGCTTTAGACACAATAAATGGCGCATTTAAGTCTACATCAATGACTTGTCTAAATTCCTCTGCACTCATTTCACACATTGGTACACGTTTGATAATCCCAGCATTATTTACAAGAATGTCAATAACACCTACTTCTTTTTCAATTTGTGCAACCATTTCATTCACTGCTTTTTCATCGGTTACATTACATACATAACCATGAGCTTCAATGCCCTCTTCTTTGTAAGCCGCAACGCCCATATCTACTTTTTCTTGTGTGATATCGTTAAAACAAACAGTAGCACCTGCCTTGGCATAAGCTTTTGCCATTGCAAAACCAATACCATATGATGCACCTGTTACCAATGCAATTTTGCCTTCTAATGAAAATAGATTTTTCTCCATATGTAATCCTCCCTATATTAAATACTTATTTTACTTAAATACATACTATTTAAATTCTTACTCTATTTAAACATGTATTCTAAACGGTTCTCATAGGTCTCTATCTTAAATCTTTATTATCCACGCCATCCATATCTGTAAATACTTGGTTTTCTCCAACCATTCCCCAGATAAAGGTATAAGCTCTTGAACCACTTCCTGCATGAATAGACCAACTTGGAGAAATAACCGCTTCTTCATTTCTCATGACAATATGTCTTGTTTGGGTAGGCTCACCCATATAATGCATCACGAATGCATCTTCTGGCATTTCAAAGTAAAGGTATACTTCCATTCTTCTGTCATGTGTATGGCATGGCATTGTATTCCATACGCTACCTGGTTTTAATGCAGTCATTCCCATTACTAATTGGCAACTTTCTACTTGACCTGGAAGAATGTATTTATTGATTACACGGTGATTAGATTCTTCTAATGTACCAAGTTCTACTTTGTTTTCATCTTTAATGATGACTACGCCTTCTTCTTTTTCACCATCCATTTTGATTAAAACTGTAGGATAAGTTGTATGTGCTGGTGCGCTGTTTAAGTAGAATTTAGCTGGATTTGTAGCATCTTCACTTGCAAAAGAAATGTCTTTTTGGCCCATTCCAATGTACATACCATCTTTATAATCTAATGTATAAGCTCTACCATCAACTGTAATAGTACCTTTGCCACCAACATTGATAATGCCCATTTCTCTTCTTTGTAAGAAGTAATCTGCACGAAGTTCTTCTCCAGCTGTTAAAACAAGTGGTTTATCTGTTGGAACTGCTGCACCTGTAATAATACGGTCAATATGACTGTATACTAGTTTAATTTCTCCACCTACAAAAAGATTTTGAATTAAAAATTCTTCTCTTAAACGCTCTGTTGTATAATGTTTTACATCTCTTGGTGAGGATGCTGTTCTAATTTCCATGTTAATGACCCCTTTTCTTAATCTTTAATCGTTATAGTATTAGTTTATCATGCATTTTTTTCTATTTCTTGGCTTATATTCACTCAAATATGGCTTTTTTTGAACTCATTTTATATAATAGAATTATCTTATTTTTAAAAGGAGGTTCTATGCAAAAACTATCTTCCTGCAAAGAAGCTATGACTAACTGTATACAACAAAAATACTTTTCCATTGCCCATCTCTATAAAGAAGAAAAGGCTATGGCTATGCATATTCATGATTGTTATGAAATTTATTATTCCATTTCTGGTGGCAAGCAATTTTTGATTGACAATAAGTTTTATACCATTTCCCCTGGTGATCTCTTTGTTATTAATCAATATGAAAGTCATTATTTAGCTCAGATTGATACTCAGGTTCATGAGCGCATTGTGCTAGCTGTGTCTCCTGAATTTATTAAACATCTTTCTTCTTCTAAGACGGATTTATCCCTTTGTTTTAATAATCGTCAAGACTCTTTTAGCCATAAACTTTCTTTGAACAAAGAGCAGCAACAGCGCTTCTTATACTTCATCAATAAGATTACTTCCACTACAGGGTATGGCCAAGATTTAGCCGAACAAGCTACCTTTATAGAACTCATGCTCTTTCTCAATGCAGCTTATTTAGAAAATACCCAAGTGCTTTCCCTAGAAGAAATCACTCCTAAATATAACGAGCAAGTGGATGACATTTTGACCTATATCAACCTACATATCCATGAACGTATTACTCTTGAAACGCTCTCACAGGCATTCTTTTTAAGTGATTCCTATATTTGTCGTGTCTTTAAAAATACAACAGGTACTACTATTAACAAATACATTACCGCAAGGCGTATCAGTATTGCAAAATCACTGCTGGCTGATGGTTTAAGTATCAACGAAGTCTGTGAACAATGCGGCTATAATGACTATAGTAACTTTGTAAAAACGTTTACAAAAATAGTAGGCATATCTCCTAAGAAATATGCCCAACTATGTGTGTGTTAAAAATACGCTATTTATTTATACTCTAAGATGTCCTTCTAGTCCTTCATAATCTACAGTGTAGCTTTCACCATTTTTCAATCTGATTTCTATAGGTCCATAACCACCACATTGTTCTTTGTCTGTAAACGTCACCTTTGCAACGGGGAAGAGTTCTTCATCGGTCCATTCTTCCTCGTTGTTTTTAGTTAAGATAGCTGAGATGAGTACATAATCTTTATACGCATAATGTACCTTTCTTGTTGTCTCCGCATAGATCAGCATACTTTCATCTGAGACTGGACTCACATCTTTCCTTCTTTTAGTTGCCATGTTGTCAAAGCCTGTATAGGTAACAAGTGCAATTTGACCACGAGAAGTCTTTAGGATGATTGCTTTGCCCTTTGCACCTCCTATTTCCTTTCGTTCTTGTACAGTAACCTCTCTGTCTAAAGGCATTCCATAAGAACCAAAAGTGAGTCGATAAGGTTTGTCTGGAATACGCATTTTATCTACTCTTAAGTGACCATAAGGAATGGTGAAGTCCGCTAGGTCAATAGATGCTTGGCTTTGGAAGGTATCTACATAGTCAAAATACTGCTTACGATAAAGTACACCTTCTTTTTCCCTTCCGTATAAAATCAAATTAGGTATGCTGCTACTTTCTACTCCTTCATATTGAAGGCTATACTGCATCGTCTCTTCCCCTTCATAACTAAAGTCTTCCCACATAAATCCACTGTGGAACGCCACTCTGCTATAACTGTTTAAAGATGTATTCCCTACTCTCATAGAAATCTTACCTGTTCTAAACTCTGTGAAACCGTTTTCCAAATGATTATCTATTACAATCCCTGGGGCATCCAAAACAGTATGGGTATCGTTAAGTTCCTCCCATACACCATTCTCCTCTTTGGCTGTCCAGAAGGGGTGATCTTCTGGAAGATAGAGACATACAAACGTATTAGCAAGCCAAAATGGGCTGGCTGCACAGCTATAACTTTGTACTAAAGGCGAGAAAGGTTTGTAGAAACCAAGGCTTGGTACACCTTCATAGAAACATTCCTCCTTGGTTGCAAACTGTAGTAAACTTCCAGATGCAATTCTTCTTGCTAACCCAGCATTGGCTGTAGCCTTTTTGAGCAAAAAGTTAGCTGCTAGTGGAGCTGCTGCTGCACTTCGATAAATACTACTCCTTCCCCACATGGTTACATGTGCATCTTGGTCAAAGAATCTGGGATAAGTTTCCACAAACGTATTAGAGTATGCTTCTATCTTACTTGCAATGTACGGTTCTTTTTCATACCCATACCAGACATTCCAAAGTGGTCCATACACATGGAATGCCCACGGGCAATAATAGTCAAATAAGTGACCATCTCTATACCACCCATCACCTGCATAATAAGATAAAATTGTGGCAGCATGATCTCTCATCGTTTCTTCATTAATCGTGTAGCCTTCCATTGAAAGAAAGGCTAAAATCAACATATTAAATAAACGCCAATTATGATGCCCTGTATAAGAATGTCCAAACTCAGATAGATAAGCTGCTATTGTATCTTTTTCTGCTTGGGTATAGGTATCCCAAATCACAGACTTACACATATATAAACCAATAGTTAAAGAAGCACATTCACAAGTATGTTGAAAGGCACGTTCTCCATTTTCTGCGGTCTCCATAATTTGTTCTAAACTGAGTAAGTAAGATGGATGTCCTGGTGTTGCTCCATTTAAAATTGCTTGCTTATAGTACGTCTTTAAGGCATATCCACCTACAACTGCTTCAGGCTCATTATGTAAAAGAGGTGCTGCAATCAGAAAGCTTCTTGCTAACCCTTCAAAACGTTCTGCTGCTAAACGCCAAGCTGGGCTTGTAGGATTTGGATAGCCTACTTCATCACTATGTTTAGGCACAATGATTGGGCTATCTATACTTTTTACATGTTTAAAAATCCCTTCTAAATAAAAATGGCTGACTTCTAACCAATGGCTTCTTCCCATTCCTGTATAAGGGTTTTTCTCATAATCAGGTTCTGTTATTTTAAATTTCATTTTTAAGTCCTCCTAATCTTTATACCTTTACATGTTAGCGATCATCTGCAGTGCTCTATCTTCTACATACTGGCATGAATGGCTCCACACCATTACACGCCTGTCTAAATACAACCTTTATCTATTAAAAGTTATTGAATAAACTCTATTGGCTTAAAGCTCTCAACTAAAATCCACTTACCTTATTCGTATTTCACAACCTATATGTTGTGCCTTATCTTTTCTACAAGCTTGTAAGATATAAGCTGTGCACATTTTCATTTTATGATTTTCATAGTTTTCTTCTAATACTTCTAAAGCATATGTCTCATCAAATGAAAGGGTTAGGACTTCTTCCCCATTTTTGATGTATGCACACGTTCCTTCTATTGTAATCGGTGAATGACTGACAAAACGTTCTGCTACTGTACCTGCCTTCTGGAAGTCAAAAACATCTTCAAGTAAGATACATTCTTTCTCTTTATCATGCTTCAAAGTACGCCTAAAGGATTCCAGCTGCATGACTGGATAGCACGATTTCAATTCTGTTTGAAATACATCCAACTTTCCATCTACATCCCCTAATCTTACTTCAATCACTTCTGCCCTATAAGCCTCACCTGAGCATTGTTCCATGTCTTCTATAAGTGGTACATTATGACTTTTAGAGCGGTTCACAAAAATTTCATATCGCTTATCTGAGAAATACTCAGCTGTATAGACGCCTGCACCTAAATCCTCTAGCATAGGCACACCATTTTTATAAAGGATAAAGGAACCGCAATCATTGTGATTGTGACTTTCTCCATTGTGTCCACCTTTTGCTACAAGGATAAAAGGATCCCCATAAGATAAGAACCATTGTGCCCCAGGCAACCAAAGTGACTGTTTCTTCTCTTCCTGCCATACAAAATCACGGTCATACCAGATGATATCTCGTAGTGCCAAGCAAAACCGGTAACATGAATCTTCTAGAACATCTTGAGCATAAGCTATAGGTGGAAGCTGCACTTCTTGATAGCACTTTTTAAGATACATGGATAATCCCAGTCGGTATCTTCCTTCATCCCTACCATCAGCAAAACTAATGGTATGATTCTCTACGAGATAATAAGCTTGTTGGTTCAGTGCTATCTGCTTTACCTTCTCATCTTGGAACAGGTCAATGACGCCACCTGTTCTTTCTTTCAAATAGTCTGCACAACATACAAAGAATCCAAAACCATAAGTCCAGTAGTCTACCCCTTCTACACATACGCCATCTTCTCCAAAGGATTGTAAGTAGACTTCTAAACAGGAAAGTACTCTATGTAAGAAGTTCGTAAGCTGCTCTTCATCTTCAAGCATCAAAATCCCTATACATCCTATGGCACCGCCACATACAGATGCCCAGTTATTCTCCATCACTTCAAAGCGATAAAAATTGTTGCCATCTAGGAAAGGTGCTATCATACGTTTATGTAGTTGTACTCTTACATACTCTGCACATTTCTTATCCAAATAGGGCTCACACATACGCAAAGCTTCTACAAGTGCAAAGCCTGTTTCAGTTGCAAACAAATCAATCAGTTCATCGTATGTCTCCATAGGTACATCATTACCTGCTCGATCCATAAAATGTGCAGGTAATGCCCACATAGGCTCACAGCAAATACTCCACAAAATATTTTGTAGCTTTTCTTTATAATGAGTATTTTCTGGCTCTCTCCATAGCAACAAACTATATATTAAAAGCTTTTTACGCTTAGCATAATACACTTCTTGATAGGTATTTCTATCACCTGTTTCCCAGTAGAGCTTGAATTTGTCATAACTTAATTCTTGAATACCCTCAACTTTATCTGCCTCTACTTCTAAAAGTCTAAATTGCTCTTTAATATAGGGGATTTGGTCATAGGCATGATTGTATGTCACGTAAAAAGATAATGGCTTTCCAGATGCTATGCCTTTTAAAAGTGTGCTTTTATTCATAACTTCTTCTACCTACCTCTTACTTTATTTTGATATTCCTTAGGTGTTCTACCAATATAACGTTTGAATACTTTTGTAAAATAGTACGCATTTTCAAAACTTAACAAATAAGAAATCTCATAAATCTTGTAATTGCCTTCACGAATGAGTTCACAGGCTTTATGCATCTTCACTTCATTAATATAATCTACTAAATTTTGATTGCAGTGCTTCTTAAACAAGGCTGATAAATAGCTAGGTGACATATTCACATAATCTGCAAGATCTTGTAACATTAATTTTTCTGTAGCATGGGCTACAACATAGTTCTTAACTCTTTCCATAACCTCAAAGTGACTGCCTGTCAGTTGCTCTAATTGCCAAATCACTTGTTCTGCAAACCCCCTTACCCACTTTTGTAGCTGACTAAAGGTAAGCATTTCACTAATGGTTTGTATCATCTTCGATAAGTCTACAAAATAGGCATTCATCCCATCTTCTGGTAAGAGTGGTACAAGGACTGCATAAACCGTACTATATAAGTCAATACAACTTCTAATTTCAACAACTGGATTATGGGGAGTGCTTCCAAACTTCTCCTCTATCTTTGCAAAAGTCGCCTTGCACGCTGCCACATCCTTTAATCTAATAGCTATAACCAATTTATTAATCTCTGGCGTAAGACTGATATCTTTGTATACCGTTTCACCTATTTGCTTATAATAGACAAGCTCAGGCTCATGGCAATAATAATATTCAAGTAATTGGTCTATTTGACGCAAACCATGAAAAATATCTTTTTCTTTCAATACATCACTTACTAGCAAAGAAATTTTGGTTGCTGTTGCATTAGAAGATGCAAGAAGGAATTTATTATAAAAGGTCTCTATATGCTCTTTAAATGTCACTTCATCTACATCCCAAACGAAGATTTGAAACTTTTGATAGGCGCTATCTGATGCCACTAAAAAATAATGATTAAAAAGCTTAGGCAAAATTGTTTCTAATAGTTCCTGCTCCCATCCAAAGATACGCTCTCTATCAAAGGCTGATGTATTTTGAGCCTTAGGGAGAATAGAATAATCAAGCACTACTTCTAATAATGCAAACCTATCTAAAATATGATGGGCTTCTAGAAGCTTATAGCCTTCACTATTTCTATTTCTTATTTTTCTTTCTAAGAGTTTTTTGAGACACCCTTGTATGATTTTATGATTATCTTCTTCTATGACTTCATTGGCTAAGTCTATCTTGGCCATCTTGTTTCTTTTATCACATTCTAGAATGGCACTTTGGATTGCCTTTTCTAAGACTTCTGGTTCTAATTGTGTCTTTAATAAATAATCCACAGCTTTATAACGGAGAGATTCACGGGCCATATCAAACTCTTGATGATTGGTCAACATTACAAATACTGGTTGATGTTGCCTGTGGGTGACTTCTTTAAGTACTTCTAGCCCTGAAAGGATAGGCATATTAATGTCACATAAAACAATATCAGGTTTTTCAACCTCTATGATTTCAAGGGCTTGCTTGCCATTTCTTGCTGTATTTTGAATATCACAATCAAGCTTATGCCAATCTAGCAAAAACTTGATGCCTGAAAGTACTAGAGGTTCATCATCTACTAATAAGACTTTATACATTCATCTCTCTCCTTTCTTATCTTAACCGTTATTTTTGTATAGTGATCTACTTCACTTTCTACAAATAAGCCGCATGCCTTACCATAGATAAGCTTAAGACGTCTATTCACATTGGAAACGCCTATGCCACTCATTGTATTTCTACCTACTTGTTTTTTGTCTGCAAGTAAGTGTTGTACCTGCTCCTCATTCATTCCAACTCCATTATCTTCTACATCTATATAAAGGTACGTTTCATCTTCACGGGCACTGATGCGGATTGTACCTATCCTTCCCGAAGGCTCTATGCCATGGAAAATAGCATTTTCTACAACAGGTTGCAACGTCATTTTAACAATACGATACTGCAAAAATGCCTCTTCAATATCATTCTTATATTCAAAGGTCTCTGCATAGCGAATACTTTGTATGGTAATATAGTCCTTGAGTAAACTTAGTTCATCTTCTAGAAGAATTTTATCCGATACACCTTTTGCCATATTTTTAAGTAGATTTGATAAACTCCTTGTAATATTACTAATCCCTGGTGCTTTTTGTATAACAGCCATCCAATGAATGGAATCTAATGTATTGTATAAGAAATGTGGATTGACTTGGGCTTGCAATAAGGCCATCTCGATTTTATTTTGCTCCTCATTTTTACGTATAATTTCATTCATTAAGTTCGATACACTTTGAACCATTTCATTGACTAATCGCCCTATTTCCCCTATTTCATCTTGAGTTCTCTCAATTTCTGGATCATAAGAAAAATCATTTTCAGCTATTTTTTGAATACGTCTACTTAGCCTACTAATAGGTCTTGTAACCCATCTACTTACCATAATGATAATGGCACATGTAATCACCGCACTTAATACAAGTACAACAATCAATGTATAAAGCATCTCATTCTCTTTCATGGAAAGCTCTGTAATATCAATAAAATTGTAGAGTGATACATTGGTTCCATCTATTGCTTTTTTATGTACTTTATATCTTGCTTTATCAAAGACTATTGCTTCTTTGTCCGATTCTTCCATAAGCTTGATCAAAAGGGACTCATTCATATTGTCTGTTATCCAATTATCTTGGTCTTTCTCATTGCGCACTACTGTATAATTAAGAGGACTATGTGCCACTAAGATGTCTTTTATAATACTGCTATCCACTTCCATATAAAGATAGCCATTTTCCTTCCTATCTGAAAAAGAACTTACTTTAAATAGTACCGAGAAACTATCCTTTGCATAAGGTGTAATAGACTCCCCTAGTGTGAACACCCCAAATTTATTTGTCTCTTCTTGATTCCTATCAAGCTTTTTCTCAACAATCTGCTCCACATCTTCTAAGTAAGCCATATGATTGCCTACTGCCTGCACTACAACCCCTTGCTGATTAAAAACAAGTATTTTATTGACATACTTCTTCATCTTTGTTGTCGACAGTAAATCATTCATTACATTTTGAGCTTGTAAAAGGACCTTTTTATCTTCCACCGTTTTTACTTCTTGAATTTTCATCGCTTTCATTACATCATAGTGATTGGCACAATTAATTCCTGTATTAAAAAGTGCTTGAAAAGGTTCTTCTAGTTGAACGGTCAAATTTTCCATATAAATGTTATTAATTTTGTCCGCCTTCTCAACAATAATCCCATTTAAATAAGAGAATAGATAGAGATAGCCACATGTACTCACGCTAATCACACATAACATTGAGTAAAATACCATTTTGAAGCGAATGCTTCTAGGATTCCATATGCCCATTATTTTTCTCCGATCTACTCTCTTCTTTTTCATAATTTTCCCCCTTATTCGTCTTTTCTTTATGGTAACATATTACCAATAAGGGTTCCATCGTTTTGTCATACGAATAAGGGCTTCTAGGTAAAAATAATCGCCCCATGTATTGCATTCATCTACGCCCCTATCTTTTGGAATAGGATTGTAAGGACTATTCTTTGCATAAACACCATGTAAAAGTAAGCCATTGCTTTCCTTCACATCTTTGACCGCATAGCTTTCAATGAGGCTCTTTAACATATACCAAGCGGCTTCTTGGTAATATTCTCGCTTTGTCTCCTCTAAATTAGGTAACATTTCCAAAATGCCACATACTGCAATAGCTGCTGCAGAGGAATCTTTCGGTTCACCTGAGCCTTCTTCAAACTCCAAATCCCAGTAAGGCACATGATCTCTAGGTAACTTTTCAATGAAGAACCTTGTAATCTTCTCAAAGAGTTCAATACATACAGGATCTTGTGTATAACGATAAGCAAGTGCTGTACCGTATACCCCCCACGCTTGCCCCCTTGCCCATGCCGAACCATCTCTATAACCTTGGTGTGTCACACCTCTTACAGGCTCTCCTGTATTTTTATCAAAGAAGTACGTATGATAGGTTGAGCAATCCAGCCTAATGAGATTTTGCAAGCTTGTTGTCGTATGCTTCCTAGCAATTTGGGCATACTTATCATCCCCTGTGACTTCACTTGCCCAATAGAGTAGAGGTAAATTCAGTAGACAGTCAATAATCAAGCGGTAATTATTTTCTACCCCTAACGCTCCCCATGCTTGAAGGAACTGTCCCTTTTCTTGGAATCTTGCAATCAGATTGTCTGCTGCTAATAATGCAGCCTCTTTACCTGTTTCATCCCCAATAAGTTTGTAGGCTGCTACACAACTGGGTGTATATAAAAAGCCCATATCATGATGGTTCACATCTATCTTTTTTTGTATTCTTTCCAAAAAGCTTTCTACTTGAATCAGTGCCGCTTCTTTAAAGGCTTCATCTTGTGTGTATTCATACGCAAGCCAATATTCTCCTGTGCAAAAACCTGTTGTCCATTCAACATTTGCTGCCTGCTTATAAAATTGGTTTACACTATTTGAATCTTGAAAAGAATACGTAAAGTCTTTCAGGTTCGTTTTCAAACACCTTACTGCACACTCTAATGCTTGTTCTAACAATTCTTTATGTAATGTCTCCATCCCCTCATCCTCTCTATCCCTTTAATCCACTTGTTGCAATACCCTCTACAAAGAATCTTTGGAAGGCCAGATAAATAACAAATACTGGAACCAGCGCAACAACACTGGCTGCCATAATCAAGTTATACTCTGCTGAGTATTGGCTAATAAACATACGAATCCCTAGTTGTATGGTTTTTACCTTTGTTGAGTTAAAGTAGATCATAGGCCCCATAAAGTCATTCCATACAGTTACAAAACTAAAAATGGTTAAACTTGCAAGGGCTGGTTTGGATAAAGGTAAGATGATACGTGTATAAATACCATATTCTGAAAGTCCATCAATACGGGCAGCTTCTAGAAGATCCTCTGGGATACTTTGATAAAATTGACGTAATAAGAACACACCAAATGCAGTAAAGCTTTGTAACAAAATAATGGACCAGTGTGTATCTACGAGATGTAGCTTATTCATCATAATATATTGAGGCAACATATACACTTGCCATGGGATAGCAATGGTAATAATGTAGCATAAGAATAAGGTATCTCTTCCCCTAAATTTACACTTAGAAAAACCATAAGCTGCAAAACTAGAAGTTGCTAACTGAATAAGGGTAACAATGACCGTAATTTTTACACTATTAAATGTAAAAAGCGCTAACGGTATCTTCTCCCATATTTTTGCATAGTTACTCCATTGTGGGTCTTGTGGAATCCATTGAATCGGTACACTAAACACTTGGCTTTCTAACTTTAAAGAAGCAGAAAGCATCCATATCAATGGTAACAAAGTTACAAATGCTATAATGCTCAGCAACATATAAAGCGCTACTTTTCCAAATTTATCTTTTACTATAGACATGTGGCTTCCTCCTACATAAAGTCATTAAATTTTTTCTCAAAACGGAATTGTATAATCGTAATGGTTCCTACTATTAAGAATAAAACCATTGAAGCCGCACTGGCTGTTCCGTAGTTCCAAGATACAAAGGACTGATCATAAATAAAGTTTGCAAGCATCTTCGTTGCAATCCCTGGTCCTCCGTCTGTTAAGACAAAGATCAAATCAAATACTTTAAAACTGTTGATGGTGAGCATCATAAATACAAAGAAATGTGAAGGTGTAAGCATTGGGAAGGTTATACGCCAAAACTGTTGCCATTTGTTAGCCCCATCAATTTGCGCTGCTTCATATAAAGAAGATGGTACATCTTGTAAGGCTGCTAAATAAATAATCATAAAGTAGCCCATGTTCTTCCACACACTTACAATAATAACCCCAACCATAGCCCATTCTACAGAAGCGAACCATCCAGGTGGATTAGCAACCCCTACAAATTGTAAGAAGGCATTAACAGGCCCTGAATCTTTCATAAACATAGCATTCCATACAGCCCCTACTGCTACGATGGATGCGACATAAGGAAAGAATACGGCACTTCTAAAAAAATTAATTCCTTTTATTTTTCTATTTAATAAAAGTGCTAAACCTAAAGCTGTTACCATACTAAAGAACACAGTAAAGACAGTATAAACAATAGTATGCTGTAAAGCTGGAAGGAAAACTCGATTTTTGAAAATCGCTACAAAATTACTTAGACCAGCAAACTTGATTGCATTAAAACCATCCCACTCAGCAAAACTTAAAATAAACGAAAAAATAACTGGAATTAATATAAAACATAAAAATCCTAAAAAGTTCGGTAAGATGAAGGACATGCCAACAAGGGTATTACGTGTATTCATTTTCATCTGCTTTTTATGACGTGATGTTTGCATCAGATAGCCTCCTTTTATCTAAAATTAAAGGCAGGCTTAGATTTTTAAGCCTTTCATTCTCCTAAGCCTGCCTGACTGTCTTATTGGTTATTTTCCTTGAATTTCTTTAGAACGTTCTGCCATTGTGGCAAGCCCTTCATCTACACTTGCTTCTCCAAGCATAATCATAGAATGCTCTTCACCCATCATGCCATTGACTTCTGCAACTTTATCAGCCATTGGTCTATCAAAACTAATATTTTTCACTGCAAGTGCTTCTAATACACCCTCTGGCATTCCTTCTAAGTTTGCAATGGCTTGTAAAGCTTCTTGATTTGAACGTCCAGGGATTGCACCTGCTTCAGCATAAAGTTTGGCACATTCTTCACCAGTCATAAATTTAATAAATTCCCATGTTGCATCTTGCTTATCGGTTGCAGCATTCATAACAAGTGGTGTTGCTGAACCTACTGTATAGCCTGCTTCTACGTCATTGGCGTGTGGTAATGTGGCTACGCCCCAGTTTACACTACTTTCTCCAGCTTGAATTTTACTAATAATTGTTGTCATAAACCATGAACCCATAGGCATCATCCCTACATTACCTGTTAAGAATGGACTAGAGTAATGGATATTACCTGTTTTTAAAGTAGCATAATCCATAATGGTTTTATCATCATTTTGCATACGTAAAACCATTTCATAGTAAGGTTTTAAGAAGGTATAATCTGTATCCATAATGGTATGTTTGCCATCTTGTACGCCCCAGTTTGCAACACATGCTTGCCATGTATGAATGAGTGCACCATATTTCTTATCGGCACCTTCTCCTGTTGTAATCTTCTTAGCTGTTTCTTCAAATTCTTCCCAAGTCATATCATTTGAAGGGTAGCTAACACCCGCTGCGTCAAAGATATCTTTATTATAATAAAGAACATAGTAATCTGTACGTGCTGGTAAACCTACAATTTCACCACTTGGCATAGTAAAGTTATTGGCAAGTCCGTTGTAAGCCTCTAAATCGATACTATCCTTTTCGATGTAAGCTTTAAGATCTGCTATTTGCCCTTTGTCAAATAAGCTCTTTGTTGTGTCGGCATCTTTAATCCAGAAAGCATCCAGTTCACTGCCACCATTTAACATAACACTTAATTTTTGTGTATAGTCTGCACTTGCAATATCAATAATTTCTACCTTAATATTTGGATTTTGTTCTTCAAAAGCTTTAACTGAGCTTGTAATCCCTGGGTTGGCTGCTAAGTCCCATGTAGAGACTTTAAGGGTTACATTTTCTTGTGCTTTTGGTTCTTCCTTCTTATCTGCTGTTTGTGTTTGATTAGCAGTTTCCACATTGCCTGTTTGGGCTGTTTGTGTGCTCGCACATCCTGTAAACATCCCCATAGCCATTGTTGCAGCAAGTGATAACACTGTAAACTTTCTTAATTTCATATTATCCGCCCCTTCTCTTTGTTCCATAATTTTTTAAATTTACTACACTTGTTTGTGTTTTTATTGTACGTTATTTTGTACTTATAAAAAATAAACTTTTTTTATGGAATCTATTACTTTTTTATACTCATATAAAAAAAGTAATACTTTTTTTATGAAGTATTACTTTTTTACGAAAAAAGGTACGATTTATCGTTTCATTTCACTATGGTAACCTGTATTTTCATGATCTTTAATAATATCTTCAATTTCCTCTAAATTGAGAGAAGGCATATCTCCTGGGATGGTATTTTTGACTGCACTATAGGCATTTCCATATTTTAAAGCTTTTTGGCAATTACCCTTTTCAGATAATAGACCATATAATGCTCCTGCAACATATGCATCTCCACTACCAATACGATCAATCACTTCAATATTGTGATAGCCTTCCTCCTCATAATAAACATCTGCTTTAGCATCATAGATTACTGAAGAGAAACTGTGCTTTTTAGGACTATGTACCACGCGCTTAGTCGATGCCATAACAGAAATTGGATAATCCTTAGCAAAGCTCTTCATCATTGCTCTCATATCACCTTCCTTGCCAAAGGTAAGTCTAGCCGTATCCTCAGAACAGAAGAAAATATCTACATAAGGTAAGATTTGTTCAATGTATTTTTTTGCTTCTTCACCTGTCCATAAGTTGCCTCTAAAGTTTACATCAAAAGAAATAAGAGCACCTTGTGCTTTAAAGCGCTTGATAAGTTCAATCGTTGTGTTTCTACTTACTTCGCCTAGTGCTAGAGTAATCCCTGATGTGTGGAAGCATCTTGTACTTTTATAAATTGCTGGATCAAAATCGCTACATTCCACTCTAGTCATAGAAGTATGCTTTCTATCGTAGACAACCCCTGGTTTTCTAGGATAAGCACCCTTTTCATAATAATAAATACCAAGTCTTGCCTCTTCGCTCTTGTCATAGGCTAAGTAGGTGTCACTCACCCCACAAAAGCGCATACTATTTCGGGCAAATAATCCGATACTAGTCTCTGGAATTTTGGAGAGCATCCCTGTTTGTAAGCCTAAAAGGGAAACACCTGATGCTACGTTTAACTCTGCACCCCCTATTTGTTTTTCTAATAGATTGCCGCGTACAAGTCTTTCTTCTCCTGGTGGTGATAATCTTAATAAGATTTCTCCTAACGCTAATAAATCAAATGGTTTTTCCATTGTTACTTCCCCCTGCATATGCTTAATATGATTGATATAATCGAGAGCATTCACTGACTAAAACAATCTATGCTCTAACACTTTGCACAAGTGCACTGACTGCTTTACACTTCTTGGTAATGTCTTCAAAGTTCCCATCGCAGATGTCTTGCTCCTTCACCATCCAGCTTCCACCACACGCTAAGATTTTGTCCGATTTCAAATATGCCTCTACATTTTGCAGATTAATCCCACCTGTTGGCATAAATTTAAGCTTCGTATACGCAGCACCCATTGCCTGGATCATTGGTAGCCCACCTGAAGGCTCGGCAGGGAAGAATTTAACCACTTCAAGCCCTAGTTCTAGTGCTTGCTCAATTTCACTTGGAGTGACAACACCTGGTATAATAGGGATCCCCTTTTCTTGACAGTAGCGCACCACCTTAGAGTTTAAGCCAGGGCTTACAATAAACTTCGCCCCCGCATCCACTGCACGGTCTACTTGCTCTGTTGTGAGTACGGTACCTGCACCCACTAATAATTCTTTATAAGCCTCACTCATCTGGCGAATGGTTCCTTCTGCCGCATCCGTTCTAAAAGTCACTTCTACTGCCAATAGTCCTCCATCACAAAGCGCCTTTGCTAATGGCATTGCATCCTTTTCATCATGTATAACGACTACAGGTATAATCCCTATATTTTCTAATTTCTTCATCATCAAATCCATCACACATTTCCTACTTTCCATATGTATTTATCAACACTATAAAATAAATCAGAGTTCTTTATATTCTTAGTCTAGCATGCATTTTTTTCTATTTCTTGGCGTATATTCTATAAAATATGGTTTTTCTTGAAGTGTCTTATTAAGGTCATGCTATCTTATCTAACCTATATACAATCTTTTTTATTTTTTTATGAAAAATGCGACGAATTTTAACCTTCTGCGGTGTATGTATATATATAAGGCAAAACAAATTGCCTTATACGGTATCTGATGGGGCAAGTCCTAGGCTCCTTGAATCTAAGATACCTCTCTAAGATGAGCAAGTAACTTAAGTTCCCCTCCTCCCTAGACTTAATGGTACATCTCCTCTTAGAATCCCAGCTCTGTCGGTGGTGGCAACCCCAGAATGCTGGTCAATCTTTATAACTAAATAGTGGCTTCCGCCTTTCAAATCCTTTGTTCAACTACTAAGTTACACTAGCTCTTAGGAACGTATGAGGTAAATCTAGCGTACAGACAGCTGGCCTTGGACACCTGGCATGATACATCCAATTGGGGATCCCTTTCACTGCAGGCACACCAACCCAAGCTCCCTGTAGCCTGGTAAATCCAAGAGGACTTCGCTAATGCTAGCTTTACTTAGAACCTACGCAAAGGACCACTCTAGGAAGTCACTTACACGTTATAAGCTTTGCCACAAAATAATAAGCCACCTTAAGCTCAGTCTTTGTGCAACGCACAGGGAGGAAAAGACTGTTCTTAGGGTGGCTTATTGTGTTTATTTACTTTATAATTTGATCAATTTCTTTTTTGACTTCATACATAATACGCTTACATTCTTCAAAATCCTCTTTATCTACAAGATGATAATCAGGTCCTGGATATCTTGTATCAAAATAGTAGTTGGTTAAGTAGGCTAAATCTTTCAAGTTAAGATGTAAACTCGGTAATGCCCCTTGTAATGCTCGGCCTAATGTTTTGAGCGAATGAGATCTTAAAACTTCTGTAATATTATCTTCCATATATACTTGTTCAATAACACTTTTTAGAAGTTTCTCTACAATCTGTTGGCAAAGTGCTGATGGCTGATTGTAATAGCCTGTATCTCCAATGGCTTCTAGATACGCTAGATCATTACAAGCTATTGCATAGTAACTATTGGCTTTCATTATTCTTCTCCTGTCTCCATAATATCTTTCTGTCTCTCATAATATTTTTACAAAATACACTATCTGTCTTATAAAAGTTTTCTTCACTCGCTATTAATAAATCTATACCCATCTCATAGGCTAACTCATAGAGTTCCCCTTTTTGTATACGCTGGGGCACTTTCTCATAAAGTACATACATATCAACATCACTGGTTGCTTTATATGTTTCTCTTGCGTAACTCCCATATATCCCAATTTCAATAGGATTCGTTGCAATTAATTCAGGTAATAGCTCTTTTATTTTTTTCTCTTGCTTCTCTCTAAGTTTCTCTTTAATATAGTCCATTTCATGTACTACTTGCATCCACCCCATCCTCTCATACACCTAGTAAAACTATAGTAATCTACCTTTTACTTTTAGTATACACAAAAAATCTTTCAAGTTACAAGGTTCTTTTAAATTCTTTGTTCAGCTACTGAGTTACACTAGCTTTACTTAGAACCTACGCAAAGGACCACTCTAGAAAGTCACTTATACGTTATAATCTTTGCCACAAAATAATAAGCCACCTTAAGCGCAGTCTTTGTGCAATGCACAGGGAGGAAAAGACTGTTCTTGGGGTGGCTTGTTATTGAATTTTTTTCCTTATCTCTAGCAACTCTTCTTTTATGCTTTCGTCTGTCACTTGTTTTTCTAATCCTTCAACAAGTTCACTTGCAAGGGCAACTTCATTCTTTTCTAATGCAACGAATATCTCCAATAGCATTATATTTTCTGTATATTTCCCCATACGCTTAAACTTCTCACATGTATTTTTGTTTTGTAAATACAGTGCTATTGCTTTATCATTTTGTTGTACATAGAAATAGCTTAGACATAGATTAAGCAACCATACAATTCGTATTTCATCTCTTAATTTCACTTTTGCTAAAGGTTCAAGGATTCCTATTGCCTTATCATACTGCTTTAAATCATAGTATCCTGCACTAAGATTAACATCAAGCACACTTCTAAGGGTCTTTCCTTTTGCTTTTTCTTTTATTTGTTCTATTTGTTCAATATACGCCTTACATTTCCCCTCTTTCAAAAGCCCAATTGCTTTTTGGATTTTCCTGCTATAGGACAGATTATAAAGTACATTAAATAGTACTGCCCCCACGATAACAAAAATCCCTATTATCCAATACCCTTTTCGAAAAATATCATCTGGAATAGAAAGGGTTTTTTGTATAATCAACATGAGTATTCCCAATACAAATCCTATACCTACTATTTTCATGATTCTTTTCATCACTTTCACTCCTTGCTGTATATATACTTTATATCATTATACAACAAGTTATAATTAAACTAAATTACATATATAACTATACCAAGCAATCACTAAGCTACCTTAAGCCACTCTCTGTATATTTAAAGTTTTTCAACTTCTTAAGATCCAAGACAAACTTCTACGAGAAACTTGTTTTAAAATTTTTTAACTTTTTTATAAAAATTGGGAGACTTTTAAAAAAATCCGTGTATAAGTATATATAGGGTAAAACAAATCGCCTTATACGGTATCCGATGGGACAAGTCCTAGGCCCCTTGAATCTAAGATACCTCTCTAAGATGAGCAAGTAACTTAAGTTCCTCTCCTCCCTAGACTTAATGGTACACCTCTTCTTAGAATCCCAGCTCTGTCGGTGGTGGCAACCCCAGAATGCTGGTCAATCTTTATAACTAAATAGTGGCTTTCGCCTTTCAAATCCTTTGTTCAACTACTAAGTTATACTAGCTCTTAGGAACGTATGAGGTAAATCCAGCGTACAGGCAGCTGGCCTTGGACACCTGGCATGATACATCCAATTGGGGATCCCTTTCACTGCAGGCACACCAACGCAGTTCGCTGTAGCCTGGTAAATCCAAGAGGACTTCGCTAATGCTAGCTTTACTTAGAACCTACCCAAAGGACTACTCTAGGAAGTCACTTACACGTTATAATCTTTGCCACAAAACAATAAGCCACCTTAAGTTCAGTCTTTGTGCAGTGCACAGGGAGGAAAAGACTGTTCTTAGGGTGGCTTATTGCGTTTTATAACGATTTATGCGTTCTAAAACTTATTGCTCATGTATCACTAATGCTTTA
Source organism: Niameybacter massiliensis (assembly GCF_001282685.1). Lineage (GTDB taxonomy): Bacteria > Bacillota > Clostridia > Lachnospirales > Cellulosilyticaceae > Holtiella > Holtiella tumoricola. The sequence continues at coordinate 2,602,871 of NZ_LN875035.1, forward strand.
ATATACTTTCTATCCTTACTGCCATCAAACGTTATGCTTAGGCTAGAAGATTCGTCTTTTGCTACTAATCCTACCTGATAGCCATCTGACTCAATAATTGTTAAAGGAATAATCGATTGAGTAGAAATAATATGATAGATTTCAGCTGCTTTAGTAGGTACTAAACTATTTAAAATTAAGTTTGCAAAGGCAAGGTTCTCTGGATTATTTTCATGTAGAGATAAGGTGACTAATTGCATTTCGGGCAACACTTGTGATAATGAAATTTGATAACGTTCCCCTTCATTGTTAATGGCACGTCTCAGATAAGTCATATTACCTGGCCCAAACTTTTCATAACCATTGCTCAACAATAAAGTAGAGACTTCTGATAAGGATATTTGTTTGCTCACAGTAGGTAATTGGATAGGCTCACTTGTTGTTGAGATATAAGCTGTTCTATTGGCATAGCCAATTTGTAATCCCAGTGCTTCAGCTACCACTTTAAGAGGAACATAAACTGTATTATGCTTCATTTCTGGCACACTTGATAATTGAATATAGCCTGTATTTGATTTTGCGTTGTGATAACCAACCTCAAGTTCAATATACTGGTCCCCTTTTGTAATTATCGCCTTTTCATGCACACCATCCCAGCTCACACTATACTTAAGCTTTCCTGATAAGATTCTTAGTGGAATCATAGTATTACCATTTTCACTGATATAGCCCTGCCCAATGATAGCCTGGTCAAGAGATACCTCTATAGGATTCTTTAAAGGCACCGCTTGCGTTTGAATAGGTATTAATACTAACATCAGTATTATGGTTAGATTAATCATATATTTTATTTGCTTCTTCATTCGAGTAAACTCCTTTGTCTTTTGTACATCGTTCCTATTTTACACTTCATATTGCTGAATAGATACTTTATAAGCAATCTACCTTTTTATGGTATGGCATTATACCCCTTAAATCGCTTCTTCTGTTTTACGCACTATGACATTCAGCCACTTTTCCTCACGATCAGGACGCTTATCTACAGTAATCCCTTGCTCTACTATCACTAACTCTGGGAAATGAGCTAATAACTTGGTAAAACGCTCTTCCGTATAGTCACTAAAGTAACGTCCATTGCGCTCCCCTTCAAATTCACCATATTTAAAAGAAGCATACAAAATGCCTTCATTCTTTAAGGCTCTAGATAAACGTCTAAAGACATCCACCATATCTTCTTCTGGTACATGAAGCAATGTAGCACAAGCCCATATGCCATCATAAAGATTTACATCTTCTATCTCTTGAAAAATCATCTGGCGAACTGGTTGTCCTATAAGCTCTGCTGTTTGGTTACACATAGCTTCCGAACCATCGATAGCACTTACTTTGTAGCCTGCTTCCTTGAAGGCAAGGCTATCACGACCTGAGCCACACCCTGCATCTAGGATGTGAGCTGCTTGTGGTAAGTAACTCAGGAACTTACTGCGTAGTTCTGACATATCTACGTTAAGTGTGCCTTCTATGAAGTCTTTGGCATTGGTATTGTAATAGTTTAAGGTTAATTCTTTCATTTTTGGAGCCCCCTTTTATTTTTATCTTCAAATTGTCTACGATAGTAATCTGCTACTCTATAGTCTATAATTTCTTTAAAATGTTTCTTGAAGTATGGATTCTTTAAATAAGGCTCGAGTATCTCATCTAAAGAAAGTAAATAATCTTCTTTAGCTTTAAAGAAGCCTCCTCCATTTTTTAAAAATGCATTAATAGGTTGATTAAGTACCTCTGTCTTCCATTCTTTTGACGTCCAAGTGCTATAGTGAGTCTTTTTATCCCCTTGTAAGAGATCACGATCATTAGACCCTTTTTTATAGAATGTTTTACATACTTCACTGGCTTCTTCTAATGTAATATCAAGGCGTATATCTCCGTTATTATAGAACGCAAGCAAAAGCGGCATCTTGTATGTCCGCTGCATGCCTGTAATACTCATTTGCTGTAAAAAGTCTCCTGCTCGTGTATCTATCAAAGCTATTTCTTCTTCACATAGTTCATCTTGTATCTTTAAAAAGGCCAAATAGTCTTTAAGAACTTTACTTCCCATCTTCTTGGTTAGCTCCGATGGGGTATGGATGAAAACTTCTTTTCTTGTAGGTCTTCCTCCCACTACACTTTTAATACGCTCATACTCCTCTATACATTTTTCTAGATCGTTTTGACTTTTCTTACCCATTTCTTTGAACAAGTCGATCAATCTAAAATCAAAATCCAAGATGCAATCTTCTGGTAGCTCTATGGTCTGAGGATTCATCTTTTTGATTTCGCTTTCCGTATAAGGGCGATTTCCTAATAAAAACGGGAAAATATTTGCCTTCTTATAATTACCAATAAAGTCTAAAACATTTAAGTACTCTTTACCTTTACACTTTCTTAATCCCCTTCCCAATTGTTGTAAGAATATTGTAGTCGATTGAGTCGGTCGTAAGAAAAGCACCATATCCACTTCTGGCACATCTACCCCTTCATTGAACATATCTACAGAGAAAATAATTTGAATTTCACCTCTTCTTAACTGTCCAATTGCCTCACTTCGTTCTGCTGTCTGTTCACCTTGTTCACCACTATAGACAGCTACAGCTTTTATACCCTGTTTATTGAAATAGTGCGCCATATATTCTGCATGAGATTTAGAGCTACAAAAGCCCATGGCACGTTTAGAACTATACTTTTGATAGTGTTTTAATATAAGTTCTGCACGCCTACTAATCATCAGTCCCGCATCCAATTGTTGCTTATCATACTTACTATTTTTATACTCTATTTCATCATAGTTTACTGTCTCATCATAAATTGCATAATATCTAAAAGGTACTAGCCAGCCCTTGTTAATAGCTTCTTGCAAACGTACCTCATAAACTAAATTGTCACCTGCAATTTCAAAAACATCTCCATTATCCATACGTTCCGGTGTAGCCGTTAAAAATAGCCAAAAAACTGGTGTAAAGTAATCTAATACACTAGTATATTGACGTGCTATTGCATGATGACATTCGTCAATAATAACATAATCAAACGCATCTGCTGCAAAGAACTCTTGATTTAAGTATTCATTCTTCCCTAAAGTCTGAACTAAAGCAAAAGTTACTTCTTTATCTACATCTTTCTTATTGCCATAAAAGAATCCTGTACTTTCTGTCTGTCGTACTTTTCTAAAGCTTTCTTCTGCCTGCTTTAAAATTTCTTCTCGATGTGCTACAAATAAAACACGTTTATAAGGCTTTGAATCAAATGCAGCAAGATAAGTCTTTCCTATACCCGTTGCCGCTACAACAAGTCCACGTTCCCAGCCTTCTTCTCTTGTATTCTTTAACGCATACAATGCTTCAATTTGTGCACCCCGTGGTTCATACAAGTCAATTACACTACGTTCACCTATCTCTTCCAATGCTTCTTGTGCAAGTTGCTGAGACTTTGAAAACAATTTAGGCTTTGTCCAACTTTTTGAATATGCCTCTAGTACCTCATCTGTTACAACTGTAGAGTGGCATTCAAAGAGATTTACGAATTCATTATAAAAATACTGAAAATCCTCTGGACTTTGTGACTTAGCAAAACGATAATTCCATTCTACAGAATTTGTTAATGCACCACGCGATATATTTGAAGAACCTACATAGATTTCACTATCTACTTGTCCATGAAAAAGATATGCCTTTGGATGAAATGATTTATTTTGTACATTGTACAATCTAAGATCCAACCGCTCTCCCAGAGCCTCACGAATTAAATATAATGCCGAAGGTTCTGTAATATGTAAATAGTTCCCTGTTAACAGACGAATCTTCACCCCACGGTTTATTGCTTCCTTTAAGTCTCCAAGAAGTAGCTTAACCCCTGATTCCATAAGAAAAGATACAATAATATCTATTGATTGCGCATTTTTCATACTCGTTTTAAGACGGTTATATAAGTGATCTGATTCTCCCGTAATGGCATTCACAAGACGGATAGAATCATCAATATGTTTACTTGTTTTATAAAGTAAGTCATGTTTAAGTTGTTCTGTATTGATAATGTTCACCCCTAAAAATTTGTGTATAGAGATAGTTTAACATAGAGTATTTAGAATTGGAAATTCCTAATGCCCATACATAAATATAAGAGTTACTAAATCTATATCATGCAATAACTCTTATATTTATATGTTACCTTTATTTTTTCTTTGCAGTTTTGTCAAGTTCCCTAACTATTTTAATATACATTCCGTTCTGCATTTATTTTATATCTTCTTGTTCCATCTATTAATTTATTAATCTACTGTTGCTCCATGCAATATAAGTCTTTATAAACTGAATCATTATATGATATAAACTTTTCTTTTGACTTTTCTACTATAATTTTTCCAAATATTTAGGTAAAATCCCAATACAGGAATAGAGTAGATTAAACATATGGTATTAGGATAAATAAACATAGGGTTTACTGATACCAAATCAGTAAGCCCTATTGTTATTACCACATTTATCCTACAAAATATAATTACTAGAACAATACATGCTATAATAAATTTATTAATAATAATTAGTAATATCTTTCATCTTCTAGATTAGCTTTCCTAACCTCTTTTTCAAATCATCCATCAGTTTTTCCCCAACGAACATAAACTTAGCATATTCTCTCGTAACAACATTAATCTCATCTTCCACACTCATTGCTTTTTCATCTTGATCTACGTCCTTAGGCTTTTTGTTATTGTGGCGCATACCAATCGCCATGAAAAGCATCATGTAAGTGTACATTTGTTTGTACAGGTCTTTCTCTACTTCGTCTGTGAGCGAGTCAATTTTCACTTTAAGCGCTGTATTATCTATATTAATATAATATGTTTCTGTTCCTAGGTCATTAACAAGCATGACTGCACTTTCTGCCTTCATACCTGATAGCCAGTTTTCCTCAGTTACTTCTCGATAATTTGGTAGGCCTATCTCATTTTTATTATTTCCTTTATCTTTTATCTTTCCTTGTACATCATCTTTCACATCAAGCAGGATAGTATATTCAAATGTCAATCCACCTTTGCAAGTAATTCTAAACTCAAGTGTCTTTTGCATAATCTTTTTGCCTGCCAGCTTATCATTAAAAATGAAAGTTGCCTTGCCGTTTTTAATGACTTTACTAAACTCACTGGTTTCTTTTCCATCTACCACAATAGTTACTTGGCCTTGATGATTCATTCTAGTGAAAAAATCTTCTTCTACATCCGTGACAAATCTTATACGAAAGCTTTTGTTGATCGCAGTTGGTTTAAGGTATTCATCATTTTCATTTTTTCTAAGCATAGGTTTGAAATACGTTGGCATATATTGAGTTTGAATAGACTCACGCTTACTGTTTTTGCGTGGTTCTCCACCTTGTACTGGATGTGGTACAGAAACTTCACCTTCTTCTCCCTCTTCTTGCTCCTCTTTTTTTACCTTATTGTTAAAAATATTATTGCCTAGCAGTAACTCACTGATAGTTGGGTCTTTTTCTACCCACTCCTTCATAATCTCTTTGATAGCTTCACTATCTTGTGGTTTAGTAGCATCTGCTTTTAAGATGTACTTTCTAAATTCACGTAGTTCTTCACTTTTAGAAATGAAATCCTTTAACTTTTGTTCTATGATCTTCTTAGGTTTTTTATCATAAAGACGCTCTCTATCTGTCGCAAAAAGATCACTTCTAAAACGTGTTGAAATGTTAGGAAACTCAATAATCATAATAATTAGATCTTGTATTGCTCCTAACCCCGCACCATTTAAGAAACGTCCTGTTAATCCCCCTTGGAACTGTTGACCTAAGCAAAATTTAACAGGCTTAGCGCCTTCCATAAGTTTTCCGGCATTAAGGTCAGAACTAGCTTTTTTATTACAGCAGTAAACCGTTACAACTACTTGCTGATCCTCTGCTTTAAAGTCAAAATTGAATTTGCTATGTACAAGTCCTTTTTCCTCTTCTTCATTATTTCTTAAATCTGCTTGAATAACCTTTTTAAATCCCCTGAAATAGAGGCTGTTACTACCTTTATTCTTTCTGCAATCTATAAATCGAATAGGTAAATAGGTATCATTAATATAAGCTGCTAAATCATATTTTACATTTCCATTTAAAGGTCCCTTTTTAGCCAATTTGTAATTATAAAGTTTTATTGCTGTTCCACTTTGAACTTGTTCTTCATATGGAATAAATCCTTTACAAGAGCCTTCATATTGTAAATACGTTTTGGAATCCTTATTACTTAATTCTTTTGGAAGTAAAGGAAGTGTTTCCTCTTCGATCATTAATATTTTTCCATTAGGTGCATAGTAAGTATATACAGGATCTTTAGCATTTTCTCTAATTTCTTTTCTAATTAGTGTCCATCCCCATTTATCTACTGTTTTTATATCTGTTGCTTGTTCTTTGGGTATATACCCGTTACGTTTACTAATCACCAAACAATAACCATTTTCACCACAATACATAAGTGCTCCACTTCCACCTTGATTATAATTTCCTTGTGTGAAAGGAATAGCACTTTTATTGCCTTTAAGTAACGATAAAATTGTATCTTCTAAACGAGACGGTTCCTGACCCTCTCCTCTATCAAAAATAATGAGGTTAGGATTATTACGACTTTGCTTTTCAGTTGGTTTACAATCTTTACTTGTTGCCATGAGTAATATATTTTGGCTTAATTCTCTTTCCTGCTCTTTTTCAATATTAGAAGTTTCGCCTTCTTTTATACCAAAAAATACCTCAAGCGCTTGCCTAGAACTTGAAGGTGCGTCTTTTCCTTTTGGATCAATGCCTTTTTCATAGCATTTTCTCATTAATACTGCATCTACTGAATTGGTAAACTTTTCAATTAATGCTCTTTCAGCATTTGAAGCTTGATTTCCTATGACACTAAAATTACTTTCATTCTCACCATATGGTTTCCAATCTTGTTCCTCATTCATATTTAATAACTCAATAAGCTTTGTTACTTCCTTCTCAGTTTCTGCTTGGTAAAATTTTATAAATAAATCTTTCGAGTTCATAATAATCCCATCCTTAAACTACTCTTTATTAAAATTATATTCTTCACTATGTAGAGCTATTCTCTTTATGATAGCTCTACCGAAGTCTATATCCCACATTACTGCCATACTTTAACATTTTAGGCGTAACTCTTTTTCTCCTCTTATACTTTCTTAATAACCCCCACCAATTTTCCCATTACCTTAAAGTCTCCTTCTGAGATCTGTATCGGTTCATACTCTGGATTTTCACTCATAAGTAGTATGCTATCTCCCATAGGTACCACTCTCTTAAGGGTTGTTGCACCATTATAGTACACTGCGCCTATATCGTTTGTATTAACCACTTGAGCATCATCTATAACAACCATATCTCCACTTTCTATTCCTGCACCAAGCATACTATCCCCTCGTACATTAAGAATGTAGAGCCCTGGTCTTTCTTTTGTCCATTCTTTTGGTAGTCTAAAGTTACCTTTGATCTCATCTACAATCTCTATAGGCATGCCTGCTGCAATATCTGAATAAATCTTAATATTCTGAAGTGTATCACCTGAAAATACACCATTTTCTGTTATAATCTCTGCTACATTAATATCTCTTTCAAATGGATAGTTCCTGTAAGTTCCTTTATCTACATAAATATAACGTTCCATCGTTGTTGGTAATAGTGTAATATCGCATACAGGAATATCCTTAATCTCATTAAATTGTTGGTCTAGGAATATAATTTCTTTCCCATTAGTCGCTATACCGTATGTGACATTGGATACGTTCATATAGGATTTGAGCTGAGCAACTGCTTCTTCTATAGCTACATTACGTTGTTTCACTTCTACAAATAAATGGGGCATCTGATTGTTACTATTGATAACAGCTATGTCCACTAAACCTACTTGTGAGAAGCTTCTAACAGGATACTCTACTTGTAACAATTCCTTTGGATAACCATAGTTATTGATTAGCTCTGCTAGCACCCATTGTCTAATACTTTCTTCTTGTTCATGCTTATTTTTAATCTTCTCTATAAATAAGTATTGCTCATAAGGCAGTTGATAAAAGGCATTCATACGGCTTCCATTTTGCATGGTCAAAAACTTTTTATCTATATCTTTAATAAACTTGGAAGCCTCCCCATATGAACATAAATATAGACTTTCTTGTGCTCTTGTCATCCCTACATAAAGCAATTTGCGATCCATTTTCTCTTCTTCTTTGGCTTCTTCCTCCGTTAATCCACTTTGAGTATATGGAATAATATTTTTATTAAGCTCTATTAAAATTACAATTTTAAACTCTAATCCTTTTACAGAGTGCATGGTTAGAAGTTTGATTTCTTCTTTTCCAAAATCTACTTCTTTGTTGTTTTTAAATAAGAGTGATGGCATATGCGCCTCGTCTAATACTTCTTGCAAAAGTTCTAATGCCTTATTCGTGCGACTCACAATAGCAATATCTTTTAAATTATAACTTTTCTTTAAGGCATTGATTAAACGAATGACATAGTTTGTTTGCTCTTTGCTTGATTCAAAATGTCTATAAACAGGGTATTCTCCATGTCTTTCTATAAGAGTTGGCTTTACAAAATTCTCATCTTCTACAATTTCTAGTTCTTTTGATAACAAGCTATATGCACATTGAGAAATCTCTGTTGTTGTACGATAATTTTTATTAAGTTTATAACCTTTTCCTGTCATATCATAGCCAATACTTTTAAAGGTGCGTCCTTTTGTCAGCCATGCATGAGGATAGATACTTTGAGCAACATCCATTAAAAACAAAATGGAGCTTTCTTCTTGCTCTGCCTTTAACGCACTAATAAGCTCTAGCTGAACCTTTGTTAAGTCTTGGGCTTCATCAATGATAATATGCTGATACCTTTCTTCCGCACCATGCTTCACAATGTATTTGAGTGCCATAATATTCGCTGTTAATCCATCCACTTGATTATTTTCAAAAAGCCTTCTATCTATTTCTTTTAGCAAGCTATAGATTGCCTCTCTGTTGGTAGATTGCTTATAAAGTTTGCTAGGTCCTTCTTCTTCACTCCCTAGAGAACGTCCTATTCTATCTGCATTTTGATAAGCTTCTAGCGTTGTATAACCACATCCTTTAATCCATGCAATTTCATCTTTCAAAAATTTAAAATGCTGGTTATTCAAAAACTTACAATTTGGATAGGCTTCCTTTACTGTAGCAATTGCTTCTTGTACCAAACTATTTGGTATTTGCCAAGCTATTGTTGCATTCTTTTGACTCAGTACATTGTACTTACTAAAATATTTTAAAGCTAATGCATCGATTGTTTTTACCTCTACATTTGGATCCTTACTTTCTTCTGTATCAAAAAGACTTATATTAACAGCTGTTTCCATCTTTTTATAAAGATACTCAATATATTTACTCAGTGAACGGTTATATGTAATAAACAAAATTTTATCTGATTCATAACAATAATTTTCAAGTAAATAAGTAATTCTTCTAACCCCTACAGTTGTTTTGCCTGATCCTGCAATGCCTCTAATAAGTGCATGTCCCATTGCTCCATTTTCGGCTAGCTTAAGCTGTTCTCTATTTAAGTGCACCCCTGATCTCCCCTTTTTAGACTAGTATTTAATATAATCATAATTATACCAAATATTTCGTCATTTATATATAAAACTATTTACTAAAAAGCACGTATTTTGCTTCTCTTAAATTTCTCTCTTATCTATTACTTGTAACCATTTCTACAATTTTTCACATTCACTCTTATTAACCTTCCACAAACTTAACTTTTCTTTCATTTTCTCCGACGGATTTCCCTCTCTAATTTGTATATATAGAGTGTAAGGGTTAAGCCTCACAGGTAACTTTGGTGGCCACCGACTTGTGCCTTAATCCTTACTTCTAAGAAAAGTTTAGATACGCTGTAGGATTCCTCCCTCTTGCCTATTGTTCGTCTTCTTTTCTTAGTAACCTTATCTATAGTGTCTGTGGCAAGCCTATTGATAAGATGCAACACCCTTAGTTTCAAACTTTGTATCACTTACTTTGTTTAATTACATATTTAGATTTCTATACTCTACTATGAGCTTTAAAGCAATCTCACGCTGCTATAACCTGTATGCATACGCTACAGTGATACGTATATCAAATACCTCTATCACCTAAGATTACCCATACGTCTTATAGAGATAAAGATCGCACACCAGCTCATGTAACCCTTTTAGATTTCTATCTATTTCCGAACGCCTTGTGTTACTGAACTTATAGAAACACTTTTGCCACACAGACAACAAGCTCACCTTGATCTACCTTATTTTAAGAGGGAGGGTAGACTCTAGGTGAGCTTGTTGTGTTGTTATAAAATTCATCTTGACATTTGTCCTATCATTCTTATTTTTCTCTGTATGACACCTACCTATTCCATCTCTTATTTGCACAATTTCCACTTACTTTAACTACTCATTTCCTATATGTTTTGCACAAAGATATTTTTATTTCTTATTTTTTTGAGGAAAATGGTGCCCTATTCCGTATATATATAAGTGAAAGGCAAAACAAAGCAAGTAACAAATGGGTGGCCACCTACTTGCTGTTTCCCTTTCCCTAAGAAAAGTTGGACAAGCTTTAGGGTTCCCTCCCTCTTACCTTTAGCACCTCCCTTTTCTTAATCAACTAAATCTACTTCATGGTGGTGGCAAGCCAGGTAGATTTGGGGCAATACCGCTTTGCATTGGCTTCGTGGTATCTTGTGTTACTTCCATTTAATCTTTGTACTTTCCTATGTATTTATTTCTAGCCACCCCCTGCATACTACAGGTTAATAACAATCTAACGTGTTATGTATATAAAGATACCTCTATCACTAAAGAAACCTTATTCACCTTATACCTATCAGGATTACACTAGAAGTTCATACCTATCTCAGTTACAAGCTTTAAGTTGAAGTAGATAAGTGCTGTGGACCTTGGAGTGCCTTGCCACTATGCAACAAGCCTACTTAAGTGCATCTCATGTTCAAGAGGGAGAGATACCTTAGGTAGGCTTGTTGTGTTCTATATTCACAATTAATGCACGGATTTCTATCACAAAACTATTTAGCTTGATGCTAGGCTGCCTTTTGCTCTTCTTCTATACTCAACGCTTTATAGCTTGCTTTAATTTCTTTGATCAATAGCTTTCTTTCTATTTTATTGAGTATTCCTTTTTTGTGCGCTAAGCTTGCAAGAAGGTTAATCATCAACCAATATCTAATCACATTTGGTGTCACTTCTAACTTATTGATAAACCACTGATACGTCCATAGGCATTCTAAGTATTCATTGCCTAAATGCTCCTCTAAGCATTCGAAAGATGTTTGTCTAAATATAATGTTTTCATCCTCCTCATAGAATGCTATTCCCCAATGATTTGTTCCTACGGCTGGAATGTCAAAGTATCTAAGACATTGGCCTACCCCAATTTGTTGTTTGATTAGTGTATAAAGCCCCATTATCGCCATACCTACGCCACCTAATGCCATGAGACTTGTAGGAATGAGCATCAATGATTCCATCATTTCTAGTCTATTGTAGACTTCTTGAGTTGGGAGGGCTGCTACTATCATTCGCTCTTTTAGCGACATTATAGGCCCTATTCCCTCATAGATCCACTGGTAGATGATTTGTCTATATAAAATAGCACACATCACCCCACCTAGCCCTTGTAATAGCATCTCTAGCTGCATCAAGAACAACTTCTTCCTTGGTTCTTCTTCTATTGCTTCAAATAACATATCCGTTAGATAGTGTACATTTTCTTCATAAGTGTGCTGCATGCTTACTCCCCTTTACTTACTTTTTGTCTTACCCATTAGTCGTTTCTATTTCGACATAAATATCCATTTTATTTATACAACTCTATTATTTTATATTTTCAGTCTATTAGTCAATACTTATGTTATAATAAATTTAATCTATAATACAAATTATAAAAAATTGAAAGAGAGGAAAATATGAAAAGTTTATTGCAAAAGCTTAAAGAACCAACAGATATGACCGTTGGTGATCCTTTAAAGCAAATTATTATCTTCATGATTCCCATGCTTATTGGGAACATTGCGCAACAACTTTATAATACAGTTGATAGTATTATTGTAGGGAAGTTCGTAGGGGATAATGCACTTGCTGCTGTTGGGAGTGCAGGACCTATTATCAACTTACTATTAGTTTTATTTATCGGTATTTCCGTAGGGGCTGGGATCATGGTATCTCAGTACTTTGGTTCTAAAGACCGTGAAAATCTATCTGGAGCCATTGAATGCTGTATTTTGCTTACTGCTATTGTATCCATAGGACTGATGATTATCACACCATTTGTTATACGGCCAATGCTTAATTTACTGAATACACCCGAAAGCATTATTGATTGGTGCTATAGTTACCTACTCATCTTATTCATGGGTATAAGTGGGATGGCCTATTATAATATTTTAGGTGGAATCTTAAGGGGACTTGGTGATTCTATCTCTCCTTTAATCTATTTATTAGTGTCAACCATCTTAAATATTTTATTAGATTTACTCTTTGTCGCTGTATTTGATATGGGTGTAGCTGGTGTTGCCCTTGCAACCATCATTGCCCAAATTGTATCGGCTATACTGTCTTTCATCAAGTTATCCAAAATGCATGATGTCTTTGACTTTAGCTTACGCCATTTAAAATGGAATAAAAAACATGTGGCAACGACTATTCGTTTAGGCCTACCATCCGGCCTAACACAGATGATCCTTTCATTTGCTATGATTATTGTTCAGTCGCTTACAAATAGTTATGGAGAAGCCTTTATTGCAGCCAATGTTATCGTTATGAGAGTGGATGGTTTTGCTATGATGCCTAACTTCTCCTTTGGTACGGCCATGACAACTTTTGCTGGTCAAAATGTAGGTGCGAAACAATATGACCGTGTTAAAAAAGGTGCTAAAGAAGGAACACTCTTTGCCCTTGCTACTGCAATCATTATTACTGTACTTATTCTCATCTTTGGTAGAAATCTTATGTCCATCTTTACCGATACACCGGAGCTTGTGGATTTAAGTATGCGTATGATGACCATTCTTGCTGTAGGCTATGTAGCTATGGCCGTGACTCAATGCTTATCAGGTATTATGAGGGGCGCCGGAGATACTATGACACCTATGTGGATTTCTCTGATTACTACTGTTATCATCCGAGTACCTGTAGCTTATTCACTGGCTTTCTTTACAAGAACGCCAGAACTTCCAAATGGTAGATGTGAAAGCGTATTTATTTCCTTACTCCTCTCATGGATTATTGGTGCACTACTCACTATTTTCTTCTACAAGAGAGGTAAATGGCAAAATAAGGCTATTGAAACCCACGCAAAAAAAGACGATCTATCTGCATAGATAGATCATCTTTTTATATTTATAGTTTTTTCTTAATTTATTGTATTGGCTCTTCTGTAAGTTTTATACTAAGAAGGTTAATTACTGGTTCTACCTGCATTAACTCCTCTAAAATCTCTTTTGAAATATCTTTGTAATTTCTCATCTTTATACTGTAAATTTAGCTGACTTTTGACTTAACATCTTTGCACTATTATCTAAGTCTTTTATCATATTATCTACTTCTAATATATTTTTATTTACCTCTATTATTGAAGATGCTATTTCTTCTGTAGCTGCTGATATCTCTTGTGTTAAACCTAATACTGAACTCATCGCTTTATTTACCAAATCCTTTTTGTTATAGGTTTCTTCTATTTTATCAACATTATTCTTTATATGATTTGGAATCTCTTCCATAAATCTTACAACTTCTTTTACTATATTTTGTGTTTCATTTATGGTATTTCTTTGAAGCTCTGAAGATTGTTTGGTTTTTATAACGCTTTCTCCTGAATACTTAATCGCCTCTATAAGCTCATTTATATATTCATTTATTTGAGCTGTAGCTTCTTCTGTTTGTGATGATAAATTTTTTATTCCCTGAGCTACAACTACAAATCCCCTACCAGCTTCTCCGGCTCTTGATGCTTCAATAGATGCATTTAATGCCAACAAATTAATTTGCTTGGATATATTTTCTATAGTATTTATTATCTTTACTATTGTATTTGATTTTTCTGTTAATAAATTCATATTATTAACCGTTTCTTCTGCTAAATTAAAATTTTCTGAACTTTTTTCTTCTAAATCTTTTAGTATATTTAGCACATCAAAGTTCAGTTTTCCTGCATTAATAGCTTCATTTTGTAGATGTAAACTTGTATCTTTGATAGAGACAATATTGTTAGTTAAATCTGCTACTACACCAACACTTATTTCCATATCTCGTGTTGTATTCCCTGCTGCACAAGCAATTTCTTCTATAGCTTCTGTTATATGATTAGATACTTCCAAAGTACTTTCACTAGCTTCATTTACGTATTCAACCTTCTCATTTATTTTATCTAATATACTTTTAAAACTTATTATCATGGATCTTATTTCATATAAGGTAGTATTTAATATATTAGCCATATACCCTAATTCGTCCTTTGAATCAACATCTATCTTGGAACTTAAATCTCCATCACCTATCTTTTTTATTAATTCAATTAATTTATTTAATGGTTCAACTTTCTTTGATATTATAAATCTTATTAAAAGTATACTTAACAATAATACAACTATAGTTACTATTAATATTTTAAGAAATGTGGGAATTAAGTTTCCATAAAAATCTCTATAATAGCAACCTACATTTAAATACCATTCCCAAGGTTCATAATACGCTACTACATTTACCTTATCCATTGCTTTCTTGTCTTCAGGATTTTTCCAAGAAAATGTTATTATTCCGTCATTTTTAGGATTTTTTCCTTCATCAATAATAAGTTTAGTAATATTTCTCCCTTTATTGTCAACTACATCTGAGATGTTCTCTCCTTCCTTAAAAGGATGCATCTTTTCATTTCCATTACTATCTATAGCATACATATATGCTTGAACATTAAGTTCTAACTTTTTATTTAACCCTCGAGTCTTACCATCACTGCCTCTTTCATTTAACATTTTAGTTTTAAATATTTCCTGGGCTTCTTCTCTTGTTATTTTAGAATTTTCAACTTGTGTCTCTAACATGTCCATCATGGCAACACCCATATTAATTCTATTTTTTAAAGCTTCTTCTCCTAGTTTAGTTAATATTTCTTTTGCACCTATAAACGAAACAAAAGTAACCCCTATAATTGAAATAAAAAATAAGATAAATATCCCAAGGTACGACTTAAATAGTCTTTTCTTTATTTTATTATTAGATCTTTTGACCATATTACTGCTCCTTTATCACTTTTTTAGTTTAATTCCTTTATAATGAAATATTTTATTCTATTACTTTTTCCTATTTTATCGCCATAATTAATACCAATAAACTGGTTTTCTGAACTACTTATGATAATACACTCAACAATTTTAATAACTTTTTGCTTTATATTTTAATCTACTTTTTATCTTTAATCTCTTTCTACTTTTTATTTTTATTGTCAAAAGTAAGTATCCTATGTACGCCTCTAAAAAATGTAGATTCCCTCTCTAATATCAATAAAAGTAAAAAATATCTATGCTTAAATATATATTTTTAAAAATAAACTTTTTTATTTTCTAATTATTTTCTTTCATAAATTCTCTCCTTCATTTATTAATTTTTTAATTTTATACTCTTACTAAAATATCCTCTATATTTTATACATAATTATCAATAAAAAAAATGATATCTATCATGTTTTTTACCACTTAATTATTATGTTATAATAATTAATATTAACTTTCTAATAAGAATGAGGTAATCTATGAATTTAATAGAATTAAGACATAACTTAGTAAAAGAGTTTAAACCTTTTATTGAAAGCACAATCACATTAAAAAGAAAAACACCTATATGGGAACAGGAAGATCAACGGAATAAATTAATCATTGTTTTAAATGGAACAATAAAAGTATCCCATATGCTACCAAATTATAATGAACTTCTACTCGGAATTTACAACTCTGAGATCATTATATTTCCAGCAATTTTAAATATGGAGAATAACTTTTCATCTTTATTCAGAATAAGTACTTTAACAGAGTGTACATTAGGTACTATATCTGCGCCTACTTTTAAGTCTATAATTGAAAACGATTTTATACTTCTTAGAAATTTGTATTTATATCATGATTATCTATGCCAAAAAGTTTTTTTACAGATGAGAGATATTGGTATTCATGATAAAAAACATGCTTTGCTTTCTATACTAATACGCCTATATAATACTTATGGATTAAAAACACAAGAGGGTTTTAAAATAAATATAAAACTTTCTAATATAATTTTATCTGAATACCTAGGGACCTCACCAGAAACTATAAGTAGGTTATTAACCAAATTAAAACATGATAATCTGATAACATTTAATCATGGCTTTTTAATTCTTAAAGATTTAGAGCACATAAAAAATACTTTAGGGTGTTCTAAATGTAATGAAAACTTATGTGTACTTTAGTTTTTTCTGTATGACCTTTTGAGATATCTATATTAATTATTCTATTGTAGAATAAAAAAGCAGTGGTATTGATTATTTCAAAACCACCGCACAAGACTATTTAAACTAGTTTCCACCCACTTGCTTCTTTTATCATACTAATAAACTCTGCATAAAGTCCTTTTTGTTGAAGTAATGTTTCATGAGTACCTTGTTGCATAATGCTTCCCTCGTTCAACACGATAATTTGATCTGCTTGGCGAACCGTTTTTAAGCGGTGAGCTATCATAACAATTGTTTTATTATGCATAAGTGCATTTATAGCTACCTGAAGTTCAGCTTCATTTTCTGGATCCACACTTGCCGTTGCTTCATCTAGAATAATAATAGGAGCATTTTTTAGCATAGCACGTGCAATAGAGATACGTTGTTTTTCTCCACCAGAAAGCGTTCCGCCTCCTTCACCTAAAATGGTATTATATCCTTGCGGCAATGCAGAAATAAAATCATGGCAACGTGCTGCCTGAGCTACATCTACTACTTGTTCATGTGTAGCTTCTGGACGGCCAAATTTAATATTATTTTCAATTGTATCTTGAAATAAATAGACATTTTGAAAAACCATAGAAATATTATTCATCAAGCTATCCAGTTTATAATCTTTTACATTATATCCTCCAACAAAAATAGCCCCGCCTTGTACATCCCAAAATCTTGCAATTAAATTGCATAGCGTAGTCTTTCCACTCCCTGAAGGACCTACAATAGCAGTTGTAGTTCCAGCAGGAATAGTTAAATTCACATGATCAAGAATCATCTGACTCCCATAGGCAAAGCTAACATCTTTAAAAGAAATGGAGGAATCTATAGGGATCAGTTCCTCTCCATCTATATCCATAGTTGGTGTATTATCAATAGCATTGGCTTGCTCCATAGATGCACCCAAGAGTTGCAGATTGTTTGACATATTCCCAGCACTTTCTAAGTCCTGATAGATCATAAAAGATGCTATAAGAAGTAATAGGCAACGAGAAAGAGGTAATGTTCCCGCAGAATAAAGAAATAGTATTCTTAAAACAATACTTATACTAAAAATCCGAATAATAAGCTGTCGAATTGCCATCCATGGAACTAAACTATATTCCAACGAAAGGGCTTTTTTGCTGCTATCATCTACTGCTCTGCTTACAGTTTGACCATTATCCTTTTCTAATCCATATGACTTAACCACACTCATTCCTTGAATATACTCTAAAACTGCCTCTACTAAGTTTTCCTGGGCATGCTGACGTGCATAAGCCGTTTTATAAGCTGCTCTTTGAGATAATTCTGTAGCTAAAAGATAGGCAAAAATCCCAATAACGGAAAGTAGAGAAATTCTCCACTCTACAAATACTAACATAAGGCATAATGCTAATGTATTTAAAAATCCTCCCAAAACCAAAACGAGGCAACGAGCTGCCGTATTTTCAACATCAGCCAGTGTTGTGGTAACCACTGCCGTAATATTCCCTAGACTATTATCATTAAAATATCCCATAGGAATATAACGAAGCCGATTACCAATATGGATACGTTTTTCTGCTACCATACAGTATCCTGTTTCCGTCTCTAAGTTGATAGAATGGTACGAGCAAAATGCATGACCTGCGATAGATATAAGCATAATCAATAGAATAAGCCAAATTGAATCCACTTTTCCTAACAGAATGCAATCTAGTGTAAGTACTATGGCAACGACTTGCAAAGCTGAAAACAGAGCGCCTAAAAAAGCAATGATCATTGCTTTTATCAATAACTTTTTACGGCTTCCTGCAAATGCAAATATCTTCTTCAATACTCCAAACATCGACTTTCCTCCTTTCACCGACTATCCTGTGTTCCCAAATGAGCTTTCCACATTTGAGCATAAAGTGGACAATTTTCTATCAACTCTTCTTGTTTTCCCTGATCCACAATTTTTCCTCGCTCAATCACAACAATATTATCTGCATCCACAATCGTAGATAACCGATGAGCAATCACAATAAGTGTTTTCCCTTTTGTCAGGGCGGAAATAGCTCGTTGAATCACAGCTTCATTTTCAGGATCAATACTCGCTGTTGCCTCATCTAAAATTACAATAGGGGCATTTTTCAACATGGCCCTCGCAATAGAAATTCTTTGTTTTTCACCACCAGATAAATGACCTCCACCACCTCCACAGACAGTATCATATCCTTGCGACAAAACTTGAATAAAACTATCGCAACCTGTTACCTTTGCAACAAATTCCACTTCCTCATCAGTAGCATCTAGTCGCCCCATTCGAATATTTTCTCTTACCGTACGATCAAAGAGGTAGTTATCTTGTGATACATAAGCAATCTGTTGATTTAACTGATCTAGAGGAATTTTTTTTAAGTCCACTCCTCCTAGTGTAATTTTCCCACCTGTTATATCCCAAAAACCCGCTATCAACTTAGCTATTGTCGATTTCCCAGAACCTGAAGGTCCTACAAGGGCTGTAACTGTGCCCGGTGTTATTCTCAAATTAATATCATGTAGCACCTCTTCATCCTTACTATTATAAAAGAAAGTTACATGTTCTAGAATAATCTCTTGATTTTGAAAGGAAACTGGCTGATCTGGTCGAATTAGTTCTGGAGCATCCATAATACTAGAAATTTCTCTAACATTTATACCTATAACTGCCAAATCATCTACAAAAGACATGGCGGATACAACAGGACCCGTCAGTCCTAAAGATAGTACTACGATGGTCAGAAAATCAACAGATAAAAGGCTTCCATTTGACCAAAGAATAAGTCCGATTGGGAGGACGACCACTAACACAGAGGGGATAATTGATTGCCACATACACATATACTTCTGACTATCTCTCATCCAATCTACATAGTAATTAGCATTATCCTCTACAGCATCTGCATATCTTTTATAGGATCCTGCTGATTGACTAAATGCCTTAACCACTTGAATTCCTCCGATATATTCCACAATAGCATTTGCCATACTATGACCTATTTCCACCGCACCTTCCCATCGTATAGCATAGGTTTTGGTACTCTTAGATATAATGGCAAGCCCTATGACAGTAGTCACAAATGAAGCTATACCCATGCGCCAGTCTAATACAAAAATATAGATCGCAATAATGATAGGCACTAATAAGTTAGATGTCATTTCAGGAATCAGATGCGCTAAAGTAGGCTCCATTCCCTCCACTCGGTCAATAATAGTAGTTTTGTATTGTCCTGAGGGCGTATCTAATATGGTTCCCATTGGAACCCGTGATAATTTTCTCAAAAGTGCTTTTCGTATATCTCGTAATGTATGGAATGTTGCAGCATGTGAAACAGCCGTAGAAAGAGTAGAAAAAATTATTTTTCCAATATATCCTGCAAAGGCTAAAGTACACCATGTCAAGCAATATTGTATGCCTTCACCATTTAATAACAACCGAATTATAGATCCAATGCAAAAGTAAGGTACCATACCACAGGTAACTCCTAATATCGCAAAAATTACCGCACTCAGAAAACCACTGTGATATGCTTCGGCCCACCTCCACAATATAGCAAAAGAAGATAAAGTCTTTTTCCCCTTCATAATTGCCACCTCCTTAGAAAACATCTATCTATATAACAGAACAAAATCCGGTTCTTACATCCCTTATTCTATAGGTCGAATCTTACGCACATCAAAAAACGTTGGAGTACTGGTAAAATCATAGCCATCAATTTTCTCTGAATTATAGACAATCATATCTTTTGCAAACAGAATAGGTAAATCCAAAACATTGTCATTATCAAAATTAAGTAGTTGATTGAATATCCCTTGAATTTGTATAGGATCATCATTCACCTGAAACGCATTAATTAACGCTATAAATTCATCACTATCTTCAATATTCTTCAGACTTGGAACATGAGGGGAACGAGATAGCATTGGGATAAAGTAATTGTGAGGAGCCGTATAGGGCTGTTCCGTATTCCACATAATCAGGTCATAGTTACCTGCCACACCTTCTTGCCACCAGATCATCATCTCTTGTCCTTCTGTCTGCACATCAATACCAATAATTGCTAGTTGACTTTTTATTGCGGTTGCCAGCGGTTTGTTCAGCGCATCTGCGGAATGATATGTATATTTCAGTATTAAAGGCTGCCCATCTTTTTCACGTATACCAGTAGATTCATTCATAATCCATCCTTCTTGCTCTAAAAGCGCGTTGGCTTTATCTAAATTGTATGTACGCACAACATTCAACTCAACATCTGTATAAGGAACGTCATCTGGGAACAAGTGATCCGCTGGAGTTTCTTTGCCATAAGTCAAACCGTTAGATAACGTCTTTTTATCAATCCCATAAGCAACAGCTGATCTCATATTCACATTGGAGAGTACTCCAGAAGCGTTAACAACCAGATTGCGAGCTTTGGAGTCACTTTTAGCTACTGCTCCTTCAATATTAGATAGAGTGATTGCCTGATCATAATCATCCCAAGATAGTAGTGCGCTTCCATATATCAAGTCAATTTCTCCATTCTGTAGAGCCTGTAGACGAGCAGAAGCTTCAGGAATATATTTAACAATTACTTCATCATAGTATGGCTGTTCACCCCAGTAATTTTCATTACGTATGAAACGAACATATTCTCCATCCACAATCTCATCATAAATATATGGACCAGTACCTACAACGTCTTTCATCAACTGATAATTTCCTTCCTCTAGAACTTTTGGAGAAACAAGGACCATTGTTTCAGGGTAGCAAAAATCCATTAAATACGCAAAATAGGCATTAGGATAATGGAATGTAAGGGTATATTCATCTACGATTTCAACACTTTCCAAATTAGCGACAGCAGAAATATTACTGAAATTAGGGTTAGAATGTGCAAACTCAAAATCTGCTTTTACAGCTTCTCCATTAAAGGGCGTGCCATCATGGAAGGTAACTCCTTCCTTCAGATGAAAGGTCAATGCCTTCCCTTCATTAGAGAATTCCCAGCTTTCTGCTAATCCTGGAACAACCTTGCCATCTTCATAATTAACAAGACCTTCATAGCAAAGTTTAGTACCTATATTATTTTGAACATCCATGTTCAATGGATAGAGCGTATTTAATTCAGCTCCTACTGCAGTAGTCAATATTTTAGGTTCAGTAATTGTAGCCTCCGATTTCTTAGAAGCAGATGTAGTATTTGTACTTGACTCCCCATTACCATTGCTGCAACCAGCAAAAGTGCCACAAAGTAATGCCCCACACAGAGCAAGAGAGATTAACTTTCTTTTTTTCATATATTAACTTCCTTTCTTTGTATTTTTTATACCAACACGAATAATTTGCCCACATTGTATTGTGAGAATTGTATCAGATAGCCGGTAAGCACTATCTATATCATGAGTAATTAATAAAAATGCACACTCAAACTCTTTATGATATTGCTCCAAGACAGTCATTACAGCCTCTGCAGATATAAAATCAAGGCCACTTAATACCTCATCTAGCACTAAATAACGAGGATAGATTGACATGGCACGAATCAGAGAAAGACGTCTTTGTTCACCTCCCGAAAGCTGTCTTGCCGGAACATTTAGTAGCCGAGAATCCATATGTGTTAATTCCATTAATTCACCGATTCGTTCACGTCGTTGTTTTCTTGTCATATCTGTTAAATTAATCATGGCTTCTTCAACATTTCGTCGGACAGATAACATAGGATTTAATGTGCCACCCGTGTCTTGAAATACTGCTTGGATTTTTCTTCTATGTTTTCGCCAGTCTTCGGCATTCCAGTTAGTTGTATCTTCTCCATCTAAGAATATTTTTCCAGTATCTGGATGTTCTAACCCAACTAAAAGGCGAGCAAGAGTACTTTTCCCTGATCCAGACTCTCCTACAAGGCAAGTAAATGAACCAGGCTCTAACTTAATAGATATGTTTTTTAATGCCTCAAAGGATAATCCATGAGATTCCAAATAAGTTTTACTAATATGTTCAGCAATTAGTCCTTCCATGTCCACCCCTCCTTACTGACTGACCTATTGGCAGTCACATACTCCTTTGTCCATTCACACGTTGGATTAGAGAGAAGTTCTTCCATAGTACCTGTTTCTGTCAGCTGACCCCATTCCATTACATAAACCCTATCACACTGCTGACTTAATGCAGCTATATCATGAGAGATAAATAAAATACCTGCCCTTTCTTTTTGTTGGGCTAATAGTTTCAACAATAACGTCCTGTTTTCTGAATCTAATGCAGAGGTCGGTTCATCAGCCAAAATGTATTTGGGGCTCATTGCCAGCAAGAGCGCAGCGGCTGAGCGTTGAAGCATCCCTCCTGAAAGCTGCCCAGGAAAGCTGTTAAGTACTCGTTTGGGTTGAGAAAAACCTAAATCAACCAGTAATTCTTTTGCTTGGTCTATAGCTTGTTGTCGAGACATGCCCATTTTTAAGTGAAGTGTTTCAACAATCTGTTTTTCCATCTTAATTTGTGGATCAAATGCAGTCATGGGATTCTGGGGAATAAAACCTAACGTCGTTCCACATAAACACCGATGTTTTTTTAAAGATAATGTACCAAGGGCAATATCATCTACAAATATTTCTCCGCTACTTATACTGCATCCCCTACTTAAAGTCCCCAATAAAGCCTTTAATAAAGTGGATTTACCTGCCCCACTTTGCCCAGTCAATCCAACAACTTCTCCTACTTCTAAGTGCAAAGAAATTTGATGTAAAAGTTTATAACCATCTTGAGTTATTACAGATAAATTTTGGACATCAACCATTAGTTCCCCCCTCTTTTTTCAATTTCTCTACCTAACATGTGAAATGCCATCGTGCAAAGAACAATCATAGTAATGGGATATAGTGTCAGCCTTGAATGGGCAAGGAGATAATGATGTGCTTCAGATACCATACTTCCCCAATCGATTACATTGTCACCCATTCCAAGTCCAATAAATGAAAATCCCACAATTGACAAAATCATATCCGCACAAGATAAGCAAATAAAATGTAGGACGTCCCATATAAGATTCGGAAGAATATGCCCAAATAGCACTCGCATTTTTTTCGCTCCAGAAGCCATAGCACACATGATATATGCCTTGTTTTGTTCTATAGTGGTGCGCGTTTGTACCAACTTAACCAACCGTAACAAAAGAGAAACTGTAACTGCAACTAACATAGTAATGACACTATTTCCCCAAGCCGCAATAAAAATAATTAAATAAGCAATAGGTGGCATTGCGGTTACTGCATTTAAAATGCCTTCTAATACTACATTTTTTCCTCCTTCGCTCCCACCTATAAAGAGCCCTACCAAAGTTCCAAAAACACTTACTATCAATGCCCCTACTAAAACAATCATCAAAGTAGTACGCCCTCCATACAATAAGCGAGATAATACGCACCGCCCCATATTATCAGTCCCCAATGGATACTCTATACAAGGAGACTGAAAACGAATTTCCATATTCACCAGGCCAGGATTATGTGGAGCAAATAAAAAACCAAAGGTACATATTAGAATAATTATTAGAGGAAAAATTAATTCTAATTTTCTTTTTAATTGAGATTGTTTCATCCTCTGCCTCCCTTTGCTCTCATATCACTACGCAATATGTACTGTAATAATTCCGTGAAACTGTCTAGAACAACTAACACAAGTGCAAGAATCAATACAGCCCCATGGATTATTGGTGAGTCCCTTTTAACTACAGCATCAACAATAAGATACCCAAAGCCGGGCAGTGAAAACACTCGCTCTACAATAGCTGCATTTGCTAAGCACAAACTCAGCATTTGTGCAAAACTGGGTAGTAAATCTACTATTGCATGAGGTAATCCATGAAAAATCAAGATATATCCTTCACTCAATCCTCTACACCTAGCATACATGGCATAATCTTGCTCCATCTCTCTTTCTAAAGAGGACGCAAGCATTTGTCCATAAAAGCATATTCCACATACCGATAGACAAAGTGCCACCGGAAAATATTTTGCTATCCCAGTATTACCCAATACACTCAACCAACCAAGTTTTAACGCAAAAATATCGATAAAAGCTGTTCCTAAGTAGAATCCCGGTACAGAAATACCTACCATGGTTAATAGAGAGAGTAATGTTCCCCAAATCCTATTTCTCCCTAAGTATCCAAGTGTCCCCACTGCTAGTGCACCTATAGACATCATTATGCCGGAGAGTGCCACAACCTTTAATGTGACTGAAACTGTTTTTGCCAATTCGTTCGCGACAGGGTTACCAGTACCTAACGAAATACCAAAATCCATGCAAACGGCATTTCTAACCCAATCAAAATATTGTAGCAGTAGAGGCTTATCTAACCCCAACATTACTCTGGCTTTGTCAATTTGTTCTTGAGTCACAATAGCTGAATTCCGCTTTACATAGGCAGTAGCTGGATCAATGGGAGACAAACGCATAAGCAGGAAGGATAACAGTGTTACTACAAATACTGTTAAGATGACGATGGCTATTTTACGGATGATATATCGCTTGGTTTCACGCCTCATAATATCCCCTCCTTTAAGTTGGTTGCTAATCATCGTGTTTCAAAAAAAACGCATCGGAATCGATGCGTTTTCTCGGCTTATGATCCCTCTTGCTTACAGAAACCATAATACTGAATATTCTATTTCGTTGCCACTCCTATAAGACACTACGCCCTCCTTTTAGACAAAAACTTTTTCGATACTCTGTGGGAGTCTGCCCTATGAACTGTTTAAAAACTTCTGAGAACTTACTAGCATTTTGATAACCAACTTGATAAGAAATATTTGTTATTCCATCATTTGATTCGCGTAAAAGTTGAGCGGCAAACTGTACACGATAAGCCTGCATATAAGTATTGATTGAAGAACCATACACTTCTTTGAAGCAGAGCTTCATTGAAGTTAATGGATAATTGAATGTATGAGAAAGTTCTTTCAAGGTAACATGACGATGAAGGTTTTGAATAAGGTATTGTCTAATTGCTTTAATCGACTCTATCTGTATTTTATTAAAATATTGACGTTCTTCTCGTTTCGCAGTAATTTCTGGTGAGTTTAAAAATAAGAATAATTCCATTACTTTTATTTTGAAATATCCACTTTTCAAATCTTCAGGTGTTTTATATAGTTCTGAAAAAATGTGTTGAATAGAATCAGTTGCTCTCATGATAAAGCAAGAGTTACCCTGGCACAAACTTTCCTTCATAGAGAACAAATCAAAAGATAGCCCCCTTCCTAAAGCATTTGATACCTGTTTTAATACCTGTGTTGCTAGAGATATATCTACTGCAATAGTTATACCATGATAATGAGATAAGGGAAACCAGCTCTCACGTGCAACATTCGTCATCACATTAACTGCTAAATCACCTTCTCCTAAATAAGCTGTTTCTCCATTAGAAAACTCACATTCAAATCGTCCTATACGACAATGATTAATCTCTATAATATCTGCTCGTGGAGTTGCATTATGCCTAACACCATTTGTCATATGGATATCATTATAGAGAATTTCTATTCCCGGGAACACTGAATACCTAATAATAATACCTTCTCCAGTATTATTTTCCATTTTATAAATAGAACATTCTTCTCCATGAATAATCGTTTGCGTATCAGATTCATTTAAAACATGCGTTTTTATTAGTTCTTCCGTTTCAGTAAATAGTTTTTTCATTATACACCTCAACTTTGGATAAGGTAGTTAGTTCCAACTAACTCTATACTTACATTTTATCAGTATTTGATAACCTTAGTCAATTTTCAATGTATTTATAAATACCTTACACCCAAATAAAAATAGACATTATTATAATTTACACCGATTATTGACCCACTGCTCACTATTTTCTTCTATAAAGAGTCTGATAGCAACGTAAGTCTATTAAAACGCAATCCAAAAAAGAAGGTCTATCTTTATAGATAGACCTTCTTTTTACACATTTATCATGAAAACTAAAATTTTCTTAAAACTAATATTAAATTAATGATTTCCGCATTCACCTGCATGTTGATGTTCATGACAAATAGAACCTGTTGATACTAAGTTTCCTTCAAGATAAGCTAGAACATTTGCTTTTGCTTCTCCTGCTGCACCAACGATAACTTCAATACCTCTTTCATTAAAGATATCGATAGCACCGCCTCCCATACCACCTGATATAATCACATTCACGCCTAATTGATGTAAGTAATTTGGTAAAAAGCCTGGTTTATGTCCTGGATTTGGTACAGAGTCTTCTTTTACAATTGTTTTACCTTCTACATCATAAATATTGAAGTTCTCACAATGTCCAAAATGTCCTGCTGTCATTTTTCCTTCACTTGCAACTGCTATTTTCATCATTCATTCCTCCTAGATTGTTTTATTTAATATATTTAAGGTGTGTTCTAAAATGTGCCGAAGGGCTCTACCTGCACAACTATCCATCTCAACAATATTTTTCCCTTCATTAATTGCTTTAGAAGCCATTTTATCAAAGGGGATCATACCTACAACCTCTATTTTGTGTTGATTGCAGTAATGCTTAATTGCCTCTGTATTGTCTCGATTAATATCATATTTATTAATGCACACAGCACATTTTACTTTAAAATAATTAGCCGTTTCTAAAATTCTTTGTAGGTCACTTATACCTGAAACGGTAGGTTCTGTAACAACTAAAACCATATCTATACCTGTCATAGAAGCAATCACCGGACATCCTATACCTGGCGAACCATCTATGATTGCAATATTATCCTTAGCATACTTATCCATATTTTTCTTTACTTCTGATACCAATTTACCTGACGCACCTGCGCCCATTTTCAACTTAGCCGTTGAAAACACAATCTCATCATGATAGATATAAGTTTGACCACTTACACTTTCCTCCATAGTTATAGATTGGGTAGGACAAACAAATTTACACGTTCCACATCCTTCGCAAGCATATGGATCAATCGTTATCCTATCTTGATAAGATATTGCATCAAATTTACAATGCTCTAGACATTTTTTACATTCTATACATTTACTTAAGTCTATTTTAGCTTTAGGAAGTCCATAAAAGTTTTGTATTTCTGGCTTACCATGAGGCGTTGCTGTAATATGCAAATTAGGTGCATCAACATCACAATCTGCATAAGTTTTTGTTTTAAGTAAATGTATAAAACTAGAGGCAACAGTTGTTTTACCTGTGCCACCTTTTCCACTTAAAATTAATAACTTTTTCAACATCTCACCTTCTTCTCAAGCCTCTTCCTTATAGCATCAAAGGCTGCAATTGCTGTTTCATTCGAATAAACAGCAATCTCACCTTCAGAATTTTTCTTTCCTATTTCTCTATCAAAAGGAATTCTTCCTATGATCTCAATATGTTCTTCATGACAAAATCGCTCCGATGGATTGTCACTCTCTGTACATTTATTAAGTACAACACCAAATTTCTTATGAAATACTTTGACTAATTCATAGACCATTTCTAGGTTGTGTCGCCCAAACTCAGTAGGTTCCGCAACAAGAATACAGTAGTCCACATCTTTTATCGATTCCATAACCATACATCCACTTCCTGGCGGACAATCTATAATGACATTTTTTTCATTTTTAATCTGACTAAGAATGGCTTTGATGATGGGTACACCAGATACTTGTCCTACATCCATCTTCCCAGATACAAACGCTGTTGTACCAGAAATACCTTTCATGACACTTCCTACCCTTTTTTCTTCTTCATCTATGGCATTATATGGACAAACGACTTTGCACCCACCACATGAATGGCATACTTCTGGGAAAAGTAAAGGTTGTTGCTTTACAAAAGCTAATGCATGGAATGCACAAAATGCAACACACTGTTTACATCCTGTACATTGTTCTAGTTGAAAAGTTGGAATTGCAACAGTTACTTCCTTACTCTCTAGCATCTTAGGTTTAAAAAACAATGTGCCATTGGGTGCCTCCACATCACAATCTACATAGATACAATGTTTGATACTTGCTGCTAGATTGACTGACACAAATGTCTTTCCCGTTCCTCCTTTTCCACTCAAAACAGCTATTTTCATTTGAATGCATCCTTTCTCAACATCTAAAAACTATTTATCAAATCCATGATTATGAAATCCTGCATGAATCTTACTTAAGGGTTCTAATTTGCCTTCGGTAAATTTATCTATTTCTTCATCAACTTGCTCTGTCGTTGTCTGATACATTTTTACATTGGCTGCTTGTAATACCTTTGCTGCATTTTCCCCACATCTAGGAGTTAATAAGATATCTGCACCTGTATCAACGATAAACTGAGCAGCCTGTATACCTGCTCCCCCTGGTGCATTTACAGCTTCATTCTCCACATATTCTTTGTGATTGGTTGCTGTATCAATAAATAAAAAGCTTGGTGTTCTACCAAATGATACACAAATTGTTTTTTTGTCTTCGTTAACTGGTACAACTATTTTCATCCTTTTATCTCCTTTTCATTTAAGTTTTTACACGTTAAGTTATGAGCATATGCTAACTATATTTTCATTATATTCCTTTTTGAGCATATGTCAATAATGTTTTTTACTAAATCTGAATAAATAAAAAAAGATGATTTTGATTATTATCAAAATCATCTTTTCATATCTAGCACTGTTTCCAGCAATTTTTAGTACAGAATTTACCCTTGCACTTTTTAACACAATTTATTTTAGTAGACCCACATGTTGGGCACATATATGTTCCTTCTTTAATTTGCTGCAAATTCTCAAAGCTTTCTTTCCAATTTTCATTACATTCTTCACACATTACACTACAAATATTTCTCGTGTAATTGCCTCCAGCAATATGTATTGCTTTGCCGTTAATCATTCCATCTGCTATTTTTTCTCTAGCAGATAGTAATATTCTTTGAAAAGTTGGACGAGACACTTCCATTCGCTCTGCACACTCTGCCTGCTCAAGCCCTTCTAAATCTTTTAATCGAATCGCTTCTACTTCTTCAAGCAAAAGTACATTTACTTCAACACCTTCGATTTCGTGATCTGCAGGTATAAAGTAAGGTACCATAGGTATATGTTCAATTTTACGCCATTTGATTGGTCTTGCCATAAAAGTACCTCCTCATACTCATTCTTATAAGAAGTATAGCTTAAAATATTTGACTTAGCAAGGAAGTTGTCTTTTTCTATAATTATCTATAGCATTTTTTAACGCACCTTCACCTAGTACAGAACAGTGAAGCTTATATTCTGGCAGTCCACCTAAAGCATCTGAAATATCTTTGTCTGTGATTTGATAAGCTTCATCTAATGACTTTCCTTTTGCAAGTACTGTTGTCATACT
Source organism: Niameybacter massiliensis (assembly GCF_001282685.1). Classification (GTDB taxonomy): domain Bacteria; phylum Bacillota; class Clostridia; order Lachnospirales; family Cellulosilyticaceae; genus Holtiella; species Holtiella tumoricola. Next base: position 2,632,718 of record NZ_LN875035.1, read on the forward strand.
ACTACTAGCAATTGCTGCAACACATCCAAATGCTAAAAACGTAATATCCTCTATAATATTATCCCTCACCTTTATATATATGGTTAAGGCATCTCCACACTCGGCTTCTCCATATCGCCCCTCTGCATCAGCATCTGGCATAGTCCCTGAATTATAAGGTGCCATAAAATGTTCAAATACTATTTCTGTATAATCACTATATCCCATTGCTCTACTCCTTTTTATTTATGGTCATATGCTTATTATATTTTAATAACATTATGAACATATGTCAATAATCATTCCCCTATCTATCATTCCACATAAAAAAACACCCAGAGTCACCTTCTATTCAAAGAAGTTGTAAACTCTAGGTGTTTTATACTTTTTAATTAATAAGCTGCTTTAAAGATATTGATAATATCTTCTTTATTACCTTTACGTGGATTACTAAAAGCATTGCCATCTTTCAATGCCATTTCTGCCATATATTCAAAATCTGTTTCTTTAATTCCCATTTCTTTTAATGATGTTGGGATACCGATTTCTCTAGATAATCTAAACATAGCATCGATTGCTTTTTCAGCTGCTTCATGCACTGATAAGCCATCAATTTTTTCACCCATAAACTCTGCAATATCAGCAAACTTTTGTGGATTAGAAATAACATTGTATTTACAAACATGTGGTAATAACATTGCATTGGCTACACCATGTGGCATATCGTATAACCCACCTAATTGATGTGCCATTGCATGTACGTAGCCTAAGTTACCATTATTAAATGCCATACCTGCAAGGAGTGAAGCATAAGCCATATTTGTTCTTGCTTCTAAGTTGTCTCCCATAGCTACTGCTTGTCTTAAATTATTTGCTATTAATTTAATAGATTGTATTGCAGATGCATCTGTTACAGGATTTGCATCTTTTGAAACATAAGCTTCTACGGCATGAGTTAAAGCATCCATTCCTGTTGCAGCTGTAAGTCCTGCTGGTTTGCCAATCATAAGTTCTGGATCATTGAAAGATACGAGTGGTAAGTTTCTCCAGCTTACGATAACATATTTAACTTTTGTTTTTGTATTTGTAATAACACAATGTCTTGTTACTTCACTTGCTGTACCAGCTGTTGTATTGACTGCTAGGATTGGTGGTAGTGGGTTAGTCAAAGTCTCAATACCTGCATACTCATATAAGTCACCTTCATGTGTTGCAGCAATTCCAATCCCTTTACCACAGTCATGAGGAGATCCACCACCTACTGTTACGATCATATCACAATTTTCTTCTTTAAATATTTTTAATCCCTCTGCTACGTTTGTATCTTTAGGATTTGGTTCTGTTCCATCATATATAGCAACTTCAAGCCCGGCTTGGGTTAAATAGTTTATTGTTTGCTCAACTGCGCCATTTGCTTGATTTCTTAAGAATTTATCTGTAACAACAAGTACTTTTTTCCCACCTAACATCTTCGCACGTTCACCAATCACCTTTAAACATCCTGGTCCCATGAAATTCACACTTGGTAGTAAATAGTCATACATTCTACTCATTTGATATCCTCCAAATTTAAGCATAGTTTATTTTTCAATACTCTTGTTTGAGAGCTTCTTATATTTTAAAAGTGGTCAGCTCTAATTTTATATTTAATATTATAGTATTATTTACACAAATATGCATGAGACAGATATGTCATAAAATTACATTTATTAATGGTAATTTTATGTTCTTTTTAAATTTAATTGTAATTTTTATACTTTGTTTCAAAATAAAATAAGATGCTACAGCAATTCTTTTGATTGCGTAGCATCTTATTTTATTTTTTATAATATTTTCTATAGAGATGTGGCGTAACCCCTTCATACTTTTTAAAGATTTTTATAAAGTATCCAGGTTCGTTAAAGCCTAGCTCCTCACTCATTTCACTAATGGGAATATCTGTTTCTTCTAGTATACTTTTCGCCCACTCTATTTTAAGTTTGGATACATAGAGACTGAACTTTTCTCCTGTTTCCTTTACAAATAGTCTACTAAAATAACTTGGACTTACATGGCAAAGTTCTGCCATTTCTTTTACGGATACATGTTCATTCTTGTGAGTATAAATATAGTCTATTGCAGGCTTCAAGACCTTACTTACACTAATTTTTTCTTGTTCACGCTCTATATAAGAACTTATAATCCTATTAGACATCTCTTTTTTTATATTTTCTATACTCTTTGTTTGATAACCTAACAAAATATCCTGGCTTATATGATGTTCTTTCAAGCCAATAGCTTCATTTAGCTCGAGAGCTAAACTTTTATCTAATGCTTCTTCAACAAGATAATTACTCAAGTTAAAAATCATCTCTGAGAGATTAACTACCTCTTCATAACTCAAAACTGGCAAGGCTTCATAGTGTTCTTTAAGATGATTGATTGTTCCTTCAATCCATTCTTTATTAGGTAGTGCTACGATTTGTTCAAGGGTATTATGCATATGATGATCAGATAACTTAACTTGCCCAACCATAATGGCCCCAATGTACTTATCATCTACTATAATGGGCACTGCAATATCTACTATGCCAAAGTGGCATAAATATATGTAAGGTTTATTGGTGCGAACGGCTTCTAAGCCGCCTCTTGAATCACATTTTTGACAATACATTGCCATTTTCTTATCCGCTCTTACTATAGAACAAAACTTCTGACATCCACTATGCTTGGTCATAGGATTCCCTTTATAATCTATAATAATCATAGCTGCTTTTGTAATTAAAACCATTGAATCTTGTAGCTTATCCCACTTTTTAAAATCAATAATCTGGTCTACTTTTAATGTACTTTTCTTCAAAGTAAGCAACTCCTCAATAAGATATCTACTTTTATTATACTATAAATCCTCTTCTAGTCCCAGTTTTGCCCTTAAACAAAAAAAACACAGCCATTCAAGAGGGCGAATGGCTGCGATTTTTGAGTTCTATTTTGTCATATTAACACATTTCAAATTCTACACTTTCTATTTCTGCCTCTGTCTCTATCCCTTCAAATTCCTTTGCACGTTTTGTAGAAATAAAAGCCTCCATCTCACTTTCAGTTTTCTTACTAATTGGATAGAACTTCATTGCGACGATAGAACATATAAAGGCAGCAATTGGAATAAGTGTCTTCATATATAAAATAGCATTAAGTGTTTGTGGTGTTTGTTGTGCAAGCCCAGGTGCATAACCTACAAAATCAAGTACATATCCCATAATAAATGCACCAAAAGCTTGGGAAAGCTTATTAACAAAAGTAAAAGTTGAAGAAACGAGGGCTGAACCATTAATCCCTGTCTTCCATTCTGCATAATTGGCAGAGTCTAATACTGCTGAACGACTCAGCATATTATTAACCGCTCCAATAAGTGGCGTTGCAACAATAAAGACCATCACAAGAAAAGTATTATTTGCTGGTGTAAAGAGTAATCCAAGAGCTGCAATAATGGCAATGGCTTCTATAACAATAATACCATTTTTCTTTCCTAATTTTGCTACATACCACCCTACAATACCAATAAGCATAAATGAAAAGATTGTTGTCGCCCATCCTATGATTCCCATAAGGTGTGTTTTTTCACCCATATTGTATTTAAAGAAATACATATTTAGCCCATTACCTATTTGAATGGCTAAACTATCGGTTCCAAAACTAATAAGTACCATCAAAAGTGCTGTATTTGATGTGATGACTTTCATTCTTTGTTTAAAGGATATTTTCTCGCCTTTTTGAGCTTGCTTTGCTTGTGCTGGATTATAAATATCAAGTTTTCTTACAGACATCGCAGAAATAATAAACATAATGGTGCTAAATACTGCAAAGATTGCAGCAACCATCAACCAAGCTTCCTCACTTGAATCCCCTCCAAACCAATTTAACATAGGGATAGCAAGCGCTGTAACCGCTAACGAACCAATATTCCCAACTGCTTGGAAAATTGCCTGTACTTTGGCACGACGCGCTGTACTATGACTCAAAATAATAGGTAGTGCAAGCTGAGGAATTTGTACACATGTCCATGCTAAACTATATAAAATATAACTTGTATAAGCATAAATAATTTTCCCACCCATGCTTAATTCCGGTGCCATAAACATAACAACAAAAATCACACCAAGTAAAGGGGATCCAAATAAGATATAAGGTCTATACTTACCAAATTTCTTAGAATTTGTCTTATCAATAATCATCCCCATAAGTGGATCTGTAAATGCATCTACAAGCCTTGCAACCATAAAGATTGTTCCTGCAACAGTTGCTGAAATGCCCAAGATATTGGTGTAATAGAACATAATATACGTTCCTACAAACATAAAAATCGCTGTATTTGCAATGTTCCCTATACTGTATAAGTATATATCCTTTTCTGATGCCTCAACTGAATACTTCATTATACCGCCTCCCTGACTTTATCTTTTTAATCACTTACTTTATTTTTTATAAAAAATAATTAGTAATCCTCCCCTCTTCACTTTTTGGCTTTAAAATGTGACTTTTCTGTATATATTTTTATTTAATTAATTATAATTTAAAATTATATATTTATGCAATATGTATTTTTTAAACATATTATACTCATTTTTTAGTGCATTTTTTATAGTTTTATTATTATTTTCATTATCTATTGTATTTTAAAATACTAAATGATATATTAAAAATTATAATTTATAATTAATATCCTATCACAGAAAGGAATCAACCGTTATGTCTAAAAGAAAAAATATCCTCCTCATCTTATCCGACCAACAACGCTACGATACAGTTAGCGCCTACGGCCTAAATGCAGTATGCAAAACACCTCATATCGATACCCTAGCATCCGAAGGTATGAAATTTACCAATGCCTTTACTTCTTCCGCCATATGTGCACCAGCCAGAGCTAGTGTTATGACAGGGCTCTTCCCTCATAATCATGGCGTTATCGATAATTTTACAGATATCAAAGATGGCATACCTGTTCTTGGCCATTGCATGAAAGAACAAGGCTATTTCTGTGGACTTGCAGGGAAATGGCATGTATCTGCAACTAAGACACCTGAAGATTGTGGTTTTGACGGCAAAGCTTTTATGGGATATGGTTTCCCTGGTAGTGGTGTCTTTTCCAGCTTAAAATTTAATCAGCCACCAGATAACGCACCTAATTATTATGAAGAATATCTTAAAGAAAATGGATTTGATAAACCTGATGTATCTCATGGTTTTTTAGGCAATAATCCTGCCCTTCAAATCCAAGAAATGTATGCTAAGCATGAAGGCCCACTAGAAAGCACCATCGAATACTTTGTTGCACATGAGGCAAACCGTCTTATAGACAAGGCTGTTTCACAAGATCAACCATTTCTTCTCTGGGCTAACTTCTGGGGTCCACATTCTCCAAGTATCGTTCCTGAGCCTTACTTCTCCATGTATGACCCTAAAGATATTAAAGAGCACCCAAGTTACAAAGAAACTTTCGAAAACAAACCTTATGGACATTATCTGTCCGAAAAAATGTGGGGGCTTGGCGACTACGGCTGGGATGGCTTTGCTGATATTGCAGCCAAATACTATGGCCACTGTACTTTAATTGATGATATGGTAGGTATGATTATTCAAAAACTTAAAGATCTTGGTATTTACGAAGATACAATCATTATTTATAGCGCCGACCATGGTGATTGCCTTGGTGCTCATAAATTAATCGAAAAAGGTGCATTTACATATGATGAAATTTATAGAATCCCTATGATTGTTAAGGGACTTGGCACTAAAGATAACGATAGTTTTGTCTATCTTCAAGAGTTAATGCCTACACTTTTAGACATTGCAGGCACCTCTCCAGCTAAGCCTGTAGACGGCGAGAGTCTTCTACCACTCATGGAAGGTAGACAAGAAAGTAATGGACGAACAGAAATCTACGGCGAGTACCATAACCACTTCTATGTATCACGTCAACGTATGGTTCGAGATAATCACTACCAATTTACTTTTAATGAAAATGAAAAAGGTGAACTTTATGACTTTGACAAAGATCCTTACCAACTCAATAATGTTTGCTACGACCCAGCCTACTCCCAAATCAAAAAAGCATATATAGAAAAAATGTCTCATTATATGAAAACAACTAACGATCCAGCTGGTGTTTGGTTCCATAGAATCAAAGAATTTTATTAAAGCTACGTCTATTAATTAAAAAAGAGTTATAAAACGCATGCAAGCTGCACGTTTTATAACTCTTTTAAATTTTCCTGCTTATTCATTTATAAAATAGGCATCAATGGCACGAGCACTTGCTCCAATCGCTCCGTTAATAGGACTATAAGGCAAAATTTCAATATTAGAACCATAATGATTCCCCATAAAGTTCAAGTCCTTATCTATATACAATTGAAGCTGCCTACCCACTTCTAAATCATCAAATAGTCGCCCATGTAAAAATATTTTGGTAGGATTAATAAGAATAGATAAATTAGATATAGTCATACTCAAGTATTTAAGCCCTTCTAAAATATAACCTCTTATGATCTCATCCCCCAAATTATAAGCTGTGATAATATGCTCAATGCTTATTTCTTCCGGCGACTCTACTAAACTATTTAAGATGATAGAACCTTTATTCTCTACTAATAATTTAGCCGCTTTAATCAGCCATCTTTCACTTGCATAAGTCTGCAAGCAACCGCTTTTACCACATTCACAACACTTACCATCTACCTTTACAATGGTATGCCCAATTTCACCTGCAATATAATTATCTGCTTTAAATAACTCTCCATCAATCATATTTGCACAATACATGCCTATTCCCACATGGAAAAATGCAAAGTTCTCAGGTGTTGTCTGTGGTTCAAACAAGTATCTCCCAAAAGCCATGCATCTTACATTATTATCCATAATAATAGGCAAGCAAAATCTTTCTTTTATCTTTTGGGGTTGGAAGGATTTCCACACTTTTGAATCTGTTACAAGCTCTGTCTGATTACTACTTAATTTCCCTGGTAAGGCAATGCCTATGCCCACTAACTTAGGCACAATTTCCTTATTTCTCTCTATAAGTGTATCTACATTTTGCACAATAAATCCCGTAATATTTGTAACTGCTTTATAAGTGGTTGAAAACATAATTTCATCTATCACTTTACCACTTAAATTAGTAATACAAAAAGCAATATACTTTTCATTAAACTCTATCCCTATACCATATACATAATCTCTATTTAGATCAATCAACACCCTCTTCCTCCCAAGAGTATTGTCGCCCATCTGCTCTGCTTCACCTAAATTAACAATAATCCCTTCATTAATTAATGCTGCTGTGGTAGTTGTCACTGTAGCAGGTGTAATCTCAGTACTTTCTGCAATGGTAGCTCTAGATACAGGTGCATTTCTAAAAATATATTCTAAAATTTTTGTTCGATTGGACTTTTTTACATTATTCATCGTCTCTCACCTTTTATCTCATTCTATTACTTAATTTTTATAATTAATTATATCATATCTACGTCATTCCTCAATTTTTTTCTACTACACATGCCTCTATATTATTTTAAATAAATAATTTTTTTAATTTTATCTATATCAAATCTAGATTCTTTCATTTTATAATTAATTCGTTTTCCTTAGAATCTTTCTTTTATCAACAACTCTTTTACGTATTCCCTCCATCACACTTATCAAACTTGCATATATATTTCTATTTAATTTATTTACATTTCACAATTTACTATTTTATTATTTTACTTTAAACTCAATTATAGTAGCTATTTTATACTTTTAAATCTAGTCATATTAATTATATTTATTAATTAATATGACATTAAGAAAGGATGAGCCCTTTGGAAATCAATCTTATTTTTACTTCTGACGATTCTACTTTACGCTTTTGTGCCACAGAACTTAATTATTATCTAAAAAAAATAGACTTCACCACCTCTATTTCTTTTAATGCTAACACACAAAATGCATTTCCTATTTATTTAAGTACACAAGATGCTTGCGTACATACTTTAGATGATTCTTATCAAATTCATTGCACTACCAAATCCATCCACTTACTTGGCAGCAACAAACGCTCTGTTTTACTTGCAACATACAAATTACTTTATCTTCTAGGATGTAGATTTTTACAACCAGGTAAGCAATACGAGTATATCCCTCAAAAAGATTTGAGCTCCTTTTTACCATGCTATATACATAACCAAACCTATACAGCTTCCCTTAGACACCGAGGCGTATGTATCGAAGGGGCAAACGCTCTTGAAAACGTACTAGACTTTATTGATTGGCTTCCTAAGCTAGGTTACAATAGCTTTTTCATGCAATTTAAGCTTCCCTATGCCTTCTTCGAGAGATGGTATAAACACACTTTTAACCCTTTACTATCTCCCCAAGACCTTACCGAAAAACAATTAGAATCCTTTTTAGAAACTATCGAAAGTGAACTTAAAAAAAGAGACTTACTTTATCACAAAGTTGGGCACGGGTGGACATGTGAACCTCTTGGTTTAAAAGATTTTGGATGGCAAAAAGTTGATGTCACCTTAGAAGATAATAAAAAAGATTGGCTAGCCCTTATCAAAGGTAAACGAGCATTCTGGCGTGGTATTCCTACTAATACCAACTTATGCTACTCAAATAGTAATGTACAACAAGCCTTCATCAATAATATTGTCGACTATGCAGCCAAGAATCCTTCCATTGACTATCTCCATGTATGGTTAGCTGATGAATACAATAATGTCTGTGAATGTGCTAAATGCCAAGACACACTCTTAAGTGACCAATATATAGCTATGCTAAATACTTTAGATGAGGCCCTTACAGAAGCCGGCTTGTCTACAAAAATAGTTTTCCTGCTTTACCAAGAACTTCTTTGGCCACCTCTTCATGAAGTATTCCATAATCACGATCGTTTCACACTTATGTTTGCCCCTATTAGCAGAACCTTTGAAAAGAGTTACGAAGACTGCAGCATTCCTGATACTATACCAGCTTACAAGCGCAACCAGATTACACTTCCACAGTCGTTAGAAGAAAACTTAGCCTTCCTTCAAAAATGGCAAACTAAATGGGATAGTGACAGCTTTGTCTATGATTATCCTCTCGGACGTGCACACTATGGTGATTTAGGGTATATAAACATTTCAAAAATCATTAGTCAAGATATCAAGGCATTAAAAACGCTTCACTTAAATGGTTATATCAGTTGCCAAGAACTAAGAGTAGCAATGCCTCATAGCCTTCCTAACTACATTATGGGCTTAACACTTTTTGATACACATACCGATTTCGATACTATTGCAGCCGATTACTTCTACCACCTTTATGGCAAAGACGGTGCCTACTACCAAGACTATTTCACAACGATCTCTAATTTATTTAGTTGTGATTATTTCAACGGAAAAGGTCCAAGAATCTCTACCACTATCGCTGCTAATTGCCTTAAAGCTATAGAATATACCAAGGCCTTTACAATACATACAGCAGAAGAAACTCACCCTTATTGCACCAACAAATTACGTTTCCATATTAACTATGTCCATTTATTAGCAACCGCACTTTACCATCTATCTCTTGGAGAGGCTGAAAAAGCACAGACTGCATACACTCACTTTATCACCTATATCCAGACCAATGAACCCTTTTTCCAAGATGCTCTAGATGTCTACCGAGTGATCGAAGTTTCTAGTAAATATACCGGATTCACATTACCAAATAATTATTCTATTTAATATATAAAAAGCTCACTTAAATGCTCCTATAAAAGAACATTTAGGTGAGCTTCTATACTTATACAATTAAATTACCTCTATTGGTAATTTAATACTAATGCTGGTTCCTAGCCCTGGTTCACTTTGAACTTCTACACCATAATCTATGCCATAGATCAGTTTAATTCGTTCATCCACATTGTGAATACCTATGCCACTGAAATGATATTTCTTTTTGTGTCCCCCTTCATCCAAGCTTCTAATCCCAGTTCCATTATCCAATATTTCTATTAAAAGTAGGCCACTATTTTGATTAATAAATACAGTGATATTCCCACTCTTTCTACCTGTGAACGCATGGAAAAAGGCATTTTCTATAAAAGGTTGAATGATGAGCTTAGGAATCTGCAAATCTAAGCATGAAGGATCCACTTGATAGTCTACCTTAATGTAGTCTCCATAACGCATTTGATTGATATACACATAGAAACCCAAGTTTTTAATTTCATCAGCTATGGTGGTCATTTCATCTGTTGTTCCTATCGTGTTTTGTAAAATCGAAATGAGACAATCTATTGTTTCATCTACTTGATCAATCTTTTGATGTTGAGCCAAATATTTAATAGAACTTAAAGTATTATAAAGAAAATGTGGGTTAATCTGCATCTGTAAAGCATTTAACTCAGCCTTACGCCTTTCTTCTTGCTCACTCATCAAGCTTTTTACATGATAGTTAATATCTTTTAGCATCATATTATAAGCCTCTGTCATCATCTGCATTTCTTGACTACCTTTATGTTGTGTCATAGGCTCTTTAAAGTCGTGGGTTGCTGCAAAGGACATGGTTTGTGCCAACTTATAAAGCGGCTTAGTAATATGTCTAGAGATAACAAAAACAAAACTAAAGGTAATACCTATAACCGCTAGCATAATCAGTTGCATATTTTTTTCAAGCCTATAGAGGGGTGCAAAAATCACTTTTTGATCAATCTCTCCTACCAAATAACCATCATAAAAAGGTAAATATAAACCAATCATAGTCTTTTCATGATCTATATTAATATAACCTGTTTCACTATCTACAGCCTGCTTGGCTTGTTCTAAAATTTCAAGTTCCTTGGTTCCTATACGTCTTTTATCATCACTAGATAGAACTGTTCCATCACTTTCTATAATGGCAAGTTTCATCCCTTCAGTTTTGTAATCACTATATTTAGAATAGATATAGCTTTCATCGATTATAACAACTACATAGCCATACATCTTGTGTGTTCCATCTAATAGCGGCTTAGTTACAAAGATCCCATTCTTATAAGGTGCTTTACTAAATACACCTTGCTTACCATGATAAATCATCTGATTGGCCACTTCACCATCTTTTGCGATATAGTTTTTCACAAAATCTTCAGGCACTTCATCCCATGCCCATGGATTACTGGTATAGTAGCGTCCTGTCTCACCGTTGGTACCTACTACCATAAAGTAAGTATTGACAGGTGTTAAGTATTGTCTATAAGTATCCATATACTTTCCTATGTCCAGTACTAAATTCAGCTGTTCCTGAGGTGTGCCTTCTGGTGCGGTAATATAGTTTTTGAAGGCTTTACTTCCGCTAATTTTACTAATCAAAGTGGCTACTTCTTCATTATAAGCTAAAAGTTCCTTTTGCCCCTTGGCCAAATTGACATAGGCGTTATGGGTTACTTCTTTGAGCAAAAGCGACTTTGCCATCCCTATACAAGTTAGGCAAATAATCAACGAAACGATTAATATTGTAGGCAACGTAAGTCCCATTATTCGAGTAAAAATCGTGTTGTATTTCTTCATTATTTACCCCATCCTACCTGTTTTCTTCTGTAACTAGTGGGTGTCATAGTTGCATACTTTTTAAAGACTTTAGAAAAATAATTATGCTCTGAAAAGCCTACTAATCCACTTACTTCAGCTATTGAGAGTTTTTCATCTTTTAGAAGAAGTTTAGCTTTTTCTACCCGTACTTTATTGATATAGGCCGTTAAATTTTCACTGGTTTGATTTTTGAAATAAGCAGATAAATAATAGTAATTAATATGCAAATCATTTGCTATATCAGATAATGTAAAGTCTTCACTATAGTGCTTTTCTACATATTGAATGACCTTACTTAAAATAACTGAGTTCTTCTGCTCCACTTGTTCATTCATAAGTGTTGTCAATTTTTCAAAGACTTGTTTCATCACTTCTACAAGTTCTTCAAAATAGGTTGCCTTATCTATATCCCTAAATATACGAATCTTATCTTTACTCAAAAGGCTTATATCAAAACCTAGATGACTTGTGGTATTGATTAAATTATAAATGACATTTTGGCAAAAACGTTTAAGACTATACTCATCATAACCTTGTTCTTTTTTCACTTCTTCATAGTAGTCAAGCAGTTGCTTTTTGCAAGACTCCATATCTAGTCCATTGAGTGTGGAATTAAAAAGGGCAATATCAAATTCCTTCTTCTCGCCCTCTTTCTTCATCTCACTTTGTAATATAAATGTTTTTTCTTTAAAGTAAAAAGCCTTGCCAAGCAGTTGACTAAGTTCATTACTTATTTGTATTAAACTTGACGGATTAATAAATATTGAGCTTACTATGAAATTTACTTTATCTAACGCAAGATAAGACACCGCTTCTCGTAAAGTATGTAAAAATATTCTTTCATCATAATGTTTTAGATTGGCAAGTACAATGTACTCCTCTTGTATAATTGTTTCAATAAAATTAATATTTTTTAAAGCATGATGTACCCAGCTTACTAACTCTTCTTTATAAGAATCACAAATCTTACATTTCATCAAAATAAAGTTAGGTTCGGACATGACTTCTTCTAGAGGACTACTGATGCAGACCTCTTGATGAAAAGGATTGAGGAGTTGCTTTAATAAGGAAGATGTATTATCTTTCTTAGCCACTTGCTTACTACTTAAATCCATCTCTCCTTTTACTTTTTCAATTAAAGCAAGAAGATCTTCTACCTTTAATTTAGGCTTTAATAAATAATCAGATACACCATACTTGAAAGCCTCTCTTACATAGTCAAATTCACTAAAGCTACTCAGTACAATCATCCTCACTTGAGGATGTTTCTCTTGCATGATCTTGGCAAATTCTACGCCATTCATCATAGGCATAACAATATCTACTAGCACAATATGGGGCTGTAGCTCTTCTACAAGCTCTAGCGCTTCCTCTCCATTTGCCGCTTCTCCTACAATTTGAATATCTTGCGCCTCCCAGTTACACAAATATCTCAGACCATTACGTAAGATCAATTCATCATCAACAATTAACAACCTACATAATTTATCCATAAAATTTCCCCTTCATCTGATAACTATTGCCTATATGTTCCCCCACTCTAGATAGAACAAATAAACAACTTCGAAATACCTCCTAAGCCAAGCCCCCTCTCTTCTATAGTGCATATTAACATTTTTGCTTATTAACTTATTCCTAATTTTATCATATCTCACAACAAACTAGCAATTATTTAAGTTTGATTTACGTTAATTAACCTAAAAATTATAAAATTATCAAATTATTACTATTTCTTTTTGCTAAATTAATATTTACCAATTTAAAATCAAATTTATACTAAATCTTGTTAATTTTTTACTATAGATTCTTTTTTTATTTTGTTAAAATGTCAATATGAAACACAGGTATTCTATTCAATATTCTCTAAGGGGGTTTATTCAGATGAATAAAAAAATAATTATGGTCGCTTTAACTTTACTTGCTACAACAATGACAGGTTGTAGTAGTGGTTCTTCAAACGCTACACCAACACCTGCTACAGACAACACTTCAACACCTGTCACTGCACCAGCAGATTCTACAGATACTAATACAACAAATACCGAACAAAAAGTTGTTGCTTGGTGTTGGGATCAAGCCTTCAATGGGCAAGCTTTAAAAATTGCTGAAGAACTTTATCAAAAAGAGCACCCTGGATTCACACTAGAAATCATTGATTTATCAAAAACAGACTTAGAGCAAAAGCTTACAACAAACTTAGCTTCTGGTATTACAGATTCTCTCCCAGATATCATCCTTGTTAATGACAGCAATGCTGCAAAATACATTACTTCTTATCCAAATACATTTGCCGATCTTACAAACGCTGTAGACTATTCTAACTTTGCTTCTTATAAGGTAGAAAGTGTTACTGAAGATAGTAAAATTTATGGTATTCCTTTTGATGTAGGTGTGACAGGTATGTTCTACCGTACAGATTATTTAGAAGAAGCTGGTTTCACACCAAGTGATCTAGAAAATATTACTTGGGATCGTTACATCGAAATTGGTCAACAAATTAAAGAAAAAACAGGCAAATATATGTGTACAGTTAACCCTAATGATGAAGCTATCACTTCTATCATGCTTCAATCAGCTGGTTCTTGGTACATCACACCTGATAACAAGAGTAACTTTATAGATAACCCTGCTATGACAGAAACCATGCGTGTTTATAGAGAGCTTGCAAGTTCTGGTGTTGCTAAACCTGTTACAGGTTGGAGCGAATTTGTAAATAGCTTCAATAACGGTGACGTGGCAACCGTTGTATCTGGCGTATGGCAAATTGCAACGATTATGGATGGTGAAGGACAAAGTGGTAAATGGGGTGTAGCACCTATTCCTCGCTTAGATATTGAAGGTGGTACAAACGCTTCTAACGAAGGTGGTTCTAGTTGGTTCGTACTTGATCAAGCTGCTAACAAAGATGTTGCTACTGACTTCCTTGCTTCTACATTCGGTAATAGTACAGCATTCTATGAGTCATTCTTAGCACAATGTGGTGGTGTATGTTCTTACCTTCCTGCTTATGAAAGTGATGTCTTTGCAGAAGAAGCTGAGTTCTTTGGTGGCCAACCAATCTATTCACTCTTTGCGAAATGGCTTCCTGAAGTACCAAGTATTTCTTTAGGTATGTATACTCAAGAAGCAAAAGATGCACTTAAAAACGAACTTCCAAACATCTTAAATGGTGCAGATATTGATAAGTCATTAGAAACCGTTCAATCTCTCTTCTCACTACAAGTTCAATAACTCAAAAAATATGGGGTGATTATATGCATAAACAAAAAGTGCATGGGCTAGAACGAAAACAACAAATTATAGGATGGGGCTTTGTCCTCATCCCTTCTTTACTCATTTTTGTTTTTTCTTTTTATCCTATGATTCAATCGTTTTTCCTTTCTCTACAATCCGGTAAAGGGATTGTCTATGAATTCGTAGGCTTCAAAAACTATATCAGACTCTTTTCTGATCCTATGTTTAAGCAAGCTGTTGCAAATACTTTTCTTTACCTTATTATTCAAGTACCTATTATGCTCCTTCTAGGACTTATCATTGCTGCCCTTCTTAATGCACCTTCTCTAAAATTCCGTGGTTTTTATCGTACAGCGATTTTCCTCCCTTGTGTAACTTCTCTTGTGGCTTACTCTGTACTTTTTAAAAGTATTTTCGCTTATGATGGTATCGTTAACCGCTTTTTTATGGCAATTCACGTTTTAGAGGAGCCCATCTCATGGCTTTTAGATCCTTTCTGGGCAAAAGTCGTCATTATTATCGCTATTACTTGGAGATGGACGGGATACAATATGATTTTCTATCTTGCTGGGATGCAAAACATCGATACAAGTATTTATGAAGCTGCTGATATTGATGGTGCAAGCAAGTTCCAACAGTTTAAGCTCATTACAATTCCTTTACTTAAACCTATCATCTTACTTACTACTATCATGTCTACTAATGGTACACTCCAACTCTTTGATGAAGCTATGAATATTACAAATGGTGGACCAGGTAACTCAACCATGACCATTTCCCAGTATATCTATAATCAATCCTTTGTATATACACCAAACTTTGGTTATGCCGCAACCATATCCTACGCTATTTTATTCATGGTAGCTGTTCTTGCAATCATTCAATTTAAAGTCTCAAAGGTAGGTGATCAAAATGACTAAATTTAAAACATACTGCACCCATCTATTTTTAGGTCTTGCAGCATTCCTTTCCATCTTCCCTTTCATTTGGATGATTATAGGAACCACTAATACCTCTTCTGATGTCATTCGTGGGAAGATGAGTTTTGGAAATGCTTTAGGTACAAATATAGAAGGCTTTTTAGCCTCTACAGATGTAAGTTCCATCTTATGGATGTCTTTTAAAGTAGCAATTATAGGTACACTTTGCACCTTACTTCTGTGTTCTATGGCAGGTTATGGTTTTGAAGTGTATCGCTCTAAAGGCAAAGACCGTTTAATGAGTCTTTTGATGCTATCAATGATGATGCCTTTTGCCAGCATTATGGTACCTCTCTTTAAGCTTTTTAGTCAGATGAAACTAATGAATACTGCTACTGCTATTATTCTTCCTTCTATGTCTACAGCCTTTATGATTTTCTTCTTCTTACAAAATACTAAGTCTTATCCTAAAGAAATCTTACAAGCTGCACGTATAGATGGGCTTTCTGAAATTCAAGCATTCTTTTATATGTATGTTCCAACTATGAAATCAACCTATGCTGCTGCAACGATTATTACTTTTATGAGTTACTGGAATAGCTACTTATGGCCACTTATCGTTTTACAAAGTCAAGACAAAAAGACAATGCCTTTAGTTATTTCTTCTCTCGCTTCTGCTTATAGTCCTGATTACGGGATCATCATGGTAGCGATTGTCATTACAACACTTCCTACTGTACTTATCTTCTTCTTAATGCAAAAGCATTTCGTAGCAGGTATGGTGGGTTCCGTTAAATAATGAATGGAAGGTGAATAGCATGTATTTTTTACACGGTGCGGATTATAATCCTGATCACTGGTGGGGCGAGACCTCACTAGCTTGCAAGTGAATATCCAGAAGCGCTACGTGTAGAAGCCATTCATAAGGCGTTTCATTTAGAAGCGTATGAGGTACTTATACTTAAGGTCCCCGTCTAAGTATCAGCACCTTGCTAACCTAAATATCATTATACAAAAAGCGTCCTTCGACTTCTCTATATCTGAGAAGTCGAAGGACGCTTTAATCTTTTACATTAAGCAGATTCTCTTTTAATTTATTTAATCGATTTGGATAATTAGTAATGATACCATCCACACCCATTTCAATCATTTCTAACATATCCTTTTCTTCGTTGACAGTCCATACATTTATCCCAAGTCCATAACTTTCAACTTCATCTACCCTACGTAGTGTCATCATATGGTAATAAGGATGAAGGTATTGCATTCCTAACGATACAGTATAATCACCTATATTATCACTCCAATGATCTACTAAAAGTGCAGCTTTCAAGGTCGGATTGATCTTTTTCATTCTTTCCATACTATAAGGATTAAAAGAACATATAATTACCCATTCTTGAAGTCCATACTCTACAATCAATGTATTTACTTTTTCTTCAATACCTTCATACTCAAGGTGGTTTGTCTTTAACTCAATAATACTGATAATTGATTGATCTTTCACCCACTCAAAGTATTCACGTAAATTAGGTACATGCTGATAACGTCCATTATATAGATGAGCTGCATTTAAACCTCTAATCTCTTTATAGTCATAATCTTTTATAAATCCATTTCCATCCGTTGTACGATTTAATCTCTCATCATGCATGATGACAAGCTCGCCATCTTTTGATAAATGGACATCTAGTTCAATCCCATCACATCCAGCCTCTACTGCCTTTCGAAATGCTAGCATTGTATTTTCTGGATACGCTCCACTAAACCCACGATGTGCATAATTTTTGACCATTTCCTCGCCTCCTGATGCTAAGTACATTTTATTACTTATGTATATTCTTCACCCTATAGTTCATTACACATTCAAATAAAAAAGATGCCACCCATGTAGGCGGCATCTTTTTGTTGGGTGAGAAATATAGAGATTATCCTCAAGGTATCGTAATGAATTTAATCTACTAACTTATTTGTACTCTGGTAACCATTCTTTCTCTGCTTCAATTAACTCATCTACCATTTTCATAATATCTGGAATAGAGAGTTCACTTGCTGTATGTGGGTCTAGCATAGCTGCATGGTAGATATGCTCTTTTTTCTTAGTTCTGGCTGCTTCTATTGTTAGAAGTTGTACATTGACATTAGTCATATTCATAGCTGCAAGCTGTACTGGAAGTTTACCTACATAACATGGATGAATGCCTGTTCCATCTACAAGGCAAGGCACTTCCACACATGCATCTTGTGGCAAGTTTTCAATAAGATGGCCACTGTTAAGTACATTCCCCCCAATCTTGTAAGGTGTATTAGTTACAATAGCCTCCATAATATAGGAAGCGTATTCTTGACTACGGTTATGTTCTAGGATTGGATGTGCAAGAAGATCATCACGTTGCTTTGCCCAACCTTCAATTTGACTTACACAACGACGTGGGTATTCATCTAAAGGAATATTAAACTGTTCAATAAGTTCTGGGTATTTATTCTTTATGTAGAACATGTTGTATTCTGCATTATGCTCACTTGATTCTGTACAGTAATAACCCAATTTATCAATATAGTCGAAACGTACCATATCATGGTGCTTTTCTGAGGCATTTTTAGCTTTTGCCCGCTTTTTAATTTCTGGATAAAGATCATTCCCCTCTTTATCTTTGATTTCTAAAAGCCAGCCCATATGGTTAATCCCCGCAATCAGTTCCTTGCGTCCTTCTACCTTATCTTCCATTCCTAGAGATTTAAGTAATTCACGACTACATGTTTGTACGCTATGACAAAGCCCTACTGTTTTCACCTTAGTATAGCGTTGTAAGTATCCTGTCAACATAGACATAGGATTCGTATAGTTAAGCAACCAAGCATTTGGACATACTTCTTCAATTGCCTCGGCAAACGTTTCTAAGACAGGTATGGTACGCAACGTACGCATAATCCCCCCAATCCCTAATGTATCTGCTATAGTTTGATGAATACCATATTTCTTTGGAATCTCAAAGTCTAAGATGGTACAAGGATCGTATCCTCCTACTTGAATAGCATTCACAACAAATGTGGCATCTTTTAAAGCATCTCTAAGTTGATCTAAGCCTAAATAGGATTTGATCGTAGCAAACTCACCCTTTCCTTTATTAATTGCATTTAGTATCATGTGACTTTCTTTTAGTCTTTGGGCATCTATATCATAAAGTGCAATCTCACATTCACGTAGCACAGAGCTACACATACAATCTCCTAAAACATTTCTTGCAAATACAGTACTTCCAGCACCTAAAAAAGTAATTTTCATCATATTTACACTTCCCTTCTTTAACCTTATTATAAGAAAATAAAGTTAAAGATGTAATTGTATCATGTGAGATAAATTTGTTATAATGTGTGCATCTATATTATAAAGGAGTAAATCTATGCTCAAAGAAATTTTACTAAGAGACTATCCCTTTAACGATCTAAAACCTCTTATTTGTGGTGAGGAAACTTGCCAAGCAGGTCATGCCTACGGACCTGCTACAAGACCTTATTATCTTATCCATTATGTACTATCTGGTACTGGTACGTTCAAAAGCCCTAGAGGTACATACCAAGTCTCTTCTGGAGAACTTTTTATTATTCATCCATTTGAAATCACCTATTACCAAGCAGATTTAAAAAAGCCTTGGCACTACTGTTGGATTGGTTTTGAAATGCATTTACCTGCTCACTTCTACCTAGAAGATGATGTTCTAAGTGCACCTCATTTAGAACATATTTTTAGAGACATCAAAAATTGTGAAACCATTGATGCTGGTAGAGAATTTTATGTATGTAGTAAGCTCTATGAGCTTCTTGTACAGCTCACTCTAGTTCATACCCAAAACAAAGATTCTTCTAAATCTTATATTGATAAAGCAAAAAACTATATCATGGCTAATTATATGAAACCTATTACCATAGATGGCCTTGCTCAAAAGTTAGGACTTGAACGTAGTTACTTTAGTAATCTTTTCAAAAAGCAAGTAGGCCAATCTCCACAGGCTTATCTAGTAGACTTCCGCTTAACCAAGGCCGCCGAACTTATTACTCTACATGATTATAAGCCTAGTGAAGCAGCACTGTGTGTTGGCTATAATGATCTTTTTAACTTTTCAAAAATGTTCAAAAAGAAATTCGGTGTCCCCCCTACTCAAATCAAAACACATATAGAAAGTAAAAAATGCACCTATTAAGGTGCATTTTTTATTTTCTATTCAGCTGGTAAAATAGTTACTTCTTCTTCACCAGCTTGTTCCATCCTTGCTACAAGACGTTTTGCAAGCTCTTTTCTTACTTCTACATAACGCTCATCTTTAACTAAGTTACAAAGTTCATGTGGATCTTCTTGTAAATCATATAAGAAGGCTTCGTAATATGTATCTGCTCCTGCTTCTTTCCAAGCATCACCTTTTGCCATCACAGAATATTTATAGCGATTTGTACGAATTGCTCTACCTATATGACTTTCACTAATTTGTAGAAATACTTCTTGTTGCCAGTCTTCTTTATTTCCTTGTAGTAACTGACAAATTGAATGACCATGATAGTTTTTGGGTACTTCAATTCCTGCACAGTCTAACATCGTTGCTGGTAAGTCAATCAAGCTTACAAGTTCTTCAACGACGCCACCTTTTTCAAATCCAGGCCCATGTACAATAAGTGGGATATGTGTACATCCATCATGGCAAGAACGTTTATATTCACCATTACGTGTTTTAAAGTGTGAACCATGGTCTGAAGTATAAATAATAATGGTATTCTCATAAATACCTTTTTCTTTTAAAGTTTCCACCAATCTTCCTACATTGTAGTCTAGGCTATGACAACATCCAAGATAATTTGGATATTGTGCTTCCCAATCCCCTTGTCCTAATGGTAAATCACCCGGGTGTTCGAAGTCTTTAAAACGTTCAAGACTTCCATCTGGTCCCTCATATCGATCTCTATCATTTTGATGATGTGGTTCGATTTGTGATACAAATAGGAAGAATGGTTTATCACTCTCTTTATTACGAATATAGTCTAAGGCATAGTTATTGATACAATCAGCACGATACCCTATAAACTCTACTTTTTTATCATCTTTATCAAACACATATCCGTTGTAACCATGTGAAGTAAATTCTAGTACATCTGATGCCATCCAATAATCTTTATATCCACCTCTTCTATCTTCTGGAATAGCTGTTGTTTCAAAATGTAAATCTGCCTTATTGTCACTTGCTAAATGCCATTTACCTACATAAGCTGTTTCATACCCTGCCTCATTAAAATAATCTGCAAGCATTTTTTTAGAGAAATCTGGTGCTATGGCATTAGTAAAGCATCCTGTAGATGTTGCATATTGTCCAAGTTGTAAACAAGATCTAGCCGGACCACATACTGGCTGACATGTAAATGCATTATTAAATCGAGTTCCCTCTGCTGCTAACTTATCTAAGTTAGGGGTTACATCTAACTTCTGTCCGTAGCATCCTAAAGTATCCCATCTTTGTTGGTCTGAAAAATAAAAAATAATGTTCGGCTGTTTGTTCATTTCTAACTCCTATTTTTATGTTAAATTTAAAAGTAAACTACTTTATAATTATATAGTAAATTTTAGTATATAAACAAGTAAAAGTTATACTTTTTTATAAAATATAATCAATTTACATCTTATTTCTATCCTTATCTCATCTCATATATTTTTCCTTGTATAATAAAAAACAAGGAATAGCCTGTATTTTATAAGCTACTCCTCATTCAATTCTAAATACATTATTTGCATAGTCAATTGCTTCTAAATAAAACTTCAATATTAATTCTTTAGGTACTTTGTACTGTTTAGCAAATAGATCAACTTCATCCCACTTTGCCTCTTCGTAATATTTTGTCACATTAATAATATTTTTTAATACTTCTTCTATTTCAACTGCATCAATTCGATTTTCAATAGTTTGATCAACCTTTTTAATAAAAGTCAAAATCTCTTCTTTATCTTTTTGTTCCATAACAGAAAACATACCTCTTATATAGGCTTCTTCCTTATATTTACCTAAACCTACTTGTGCACATATTTGCTCTGCAAGTATGCCTCTTATTAAAGCAACTTGTATATGATGATCTTGATTTTTCATAGTAACATCTTGCATAAGAAGAAGAATAATCCACCTGCTAGTTTCTGTCATCCCTAATCTTACAAGTGCTTCTTTTATAGAATAAATCACTTTGCCCCTATAATAATTTACTGTATTTACCTTTTGCAACAGTCTTAAGATTAAATTCACATCTTTATTAATAATAGATACTAAGTTATCATATGAAGGATTTTCTTTTTTTATTTCCTTCCATAAATTAATATAGCTATTTTCTGCTATATCTAACGTCTTCTTAGACAGCATTAAAGGTTTTGAAAAATAATAACCTTGAAAAAGGCTATAGCCATCTCGCTTAGCTTGTTCATACTCTTCTTCCGTTTCTACCTTTTCTGCCAATAACACTTTATTTTTATATTTAATTGCGATTTCTCTACGTATCTTCTCCGTAGTCATTTTAAAATCAACCTTAATGATATCTACAAGTTTTATTAATGAATCGTATCCTGATTTTCCTATATAATCATCCATTGCTAAAAGATAATTTTTCTCTTTAAGCCTTTTTAATCGCTCTAAAAGTTCTTCATCAATTTCTACATCTTCTAATATTTCTATAATCATCTCATTAGGATTGAGCAAAAAAGGTATGTCACTCATAATTACGTCTCTATCAAAATTAATAAATGCATATTTTCCTTTTGCAATATTACTTATTCCAAATGTAAGCATAGCATTTGATATCAATTCACATGTATAATTTTTATTAGGACTGTTGGGGATAAAATAATTCTGCTCATTCTCTCTATGTAATAATTCATATCCAAATATTCTATTATGTTTATTAAAAATGGATTGTCTTGCCATATATATACATCTCATACGTTTCCCTACCTATATATAAATTGCTAAGTTACACAATTTCTACCTTTCTTTCTAGAATTATATTTTATCTACATTTAAATTTCAACATTATATACTATTATTATATATTTTTTATAACATTTCAGTTATTACATCTATTTTAATTAATATTCCATTAAGCTATCATATTCATTTGTCTTATATGATCTTAATGCATTTTTAGCATACAAAAAAGGTAACTTTCAAGTTACCTTTCTATCTATACTATATCATTTAGGGGAGAGCTTAATAAATACACAGGGGAGATTTTTAATATTATTTATCAATTTTCAATTAATTTTATGTTGTAAGGGTTTGAGGTTTTTATAGTGTGTACTTATTAAGCATATTATAATTTTATCATTTATGCTTATATATACTAAATAAAATGTTGTAAATAATAATTTTTATGTTGTAAATAATTTATTACTATCTATTTACTGATGCTCTAATAGATAGGTAGTATACTCCTCTTTTAAGCTTTTAGTATAACTTGCACCTACTGGTATCCTGATATTATTTCTGCATACGATTTCTTTACTTTCTATCTTTTCTATATAGGAAACATTTACCAAAAATGATCTATGAACCCGTATAAATTGTCCTTTGCTTATTTGCTTCTCAATAGTGTCTAAAGTAGAGTAAAATCTATCTTCTTCCCCTTTTAAACTTTGAATACTAATCACACGGTTCATAACCTCAAAATAGACTATATCCTCTATACTAATTACCCTTAATTCTCTACCTACTTTGTAATGAAATTTTTTGACTTTAAAATGTTTAACGATATCTCTTGCCTTAAGTAATATTTCTTCAATTTTTTGATTCTGTACCTCTTCTTTTATAAGATAATGGAGGGGCATAACTTCTAAAGCATCAAATACATGCTCTTTACTTGATGTCAAAAAAACAATGGGTACTTCTGTACCTTGTTTTCGCAAACAATCAGCTATCTCTACTCCCGTCATCTTATCTATAAGTACGTCTAAAAAGAAAAGATCTACATTCATACACAACTCTTCTATGTCAAACATTAACTGTTGACTGGTCATATATGTTTGTATACAAATGTTTATATCATATTTTTGAGCTATTCTATGTAACTTATCACTTAATTCTTGCAAAAAAAACTTACTATCATCACATATACAAATATTAAACATCCTATCACCTATACTTTTACTCTATTATTTATAATTACGATTATTAGCTTAACTATAAAATGATTATACAATTTTATAGTTATGTCAAGATTTTTTCCCAAAATAATGCATTTTCCTTCATAATTTTTCAAAATGAGTAAAATAAAACCGCCAACATATATTTTGCCAGCAGTTTTTAATAGATATTTTCATAATCGTCTTTTTAGCTTGCCCTTACAATTTTTAATAAATACATTCTAATATATTAGCATTTTATCTTATATTTTATAATTTTAATATTTGTAGTTTATCATTTATATATGTCATAATTTTAATATTTTAAATTTGTCATCTATATATTTCATAATTTTAATATTTATAGTTCGTCATTTATATCATTTAGGATTTTTATTACAATGTATTTATTAAATTCATTATTATCATATCAGCTTTTATACTTTTATTTCAGCAAAATGTCATAAACAATCACTTTTATGTTGTGAATTGCATTTTCAGTCATTATCTCTCATTATTGTTGCCGGTTTATAGCACTGCTCTTGTCTAATTCCAAGTACCTCTATCATTTTTTCTACATAGCCTAATTCACATACTTCCTCTAACTTATGCCCATCGCACCCAAAAGATAGTTTCACCCCTTGCCTTAGTGCCTTTTGAACTAACTGCATATTGGGTTCATGCCATAACCCAGATACTTCTAGTGCAACCTGATACTTTTTACATAGTCCAATCATCTCATCTTCCCATTCTACTAAAAATCTCGTTCTCCCCAAATCCTCATAAAATGGGAGTACTGTTGGATGTCCATAAATATCTACACGTTGTGTCTTAAATGTTTCTTCCACCATTTTTAAGATTTGTTCCATATAGTGTTCACATAAACCTTTATTATAGTTTGGGACATAGTTATTATGATGCTTTGCACGATTTCCAAAATAGCTACTTAACCATTCCTTTTCTCTATGTTCATTGAAGTAATAGTGTACACTTGCAATACAATAATCCAACTTATAGGCTAATCTATCTGGTAATCTAAAATCTTCACCTATATTAGCTTCTGCTCCTCTTAATACTTCATAACGTCCTAACGTATCTAAATAGCGTTCTACAGCCTCTAGTGTATTAATACCTCCACAAAAGATATGATCTGATATTCCTAACTTATAGCCCTTTTCTTTTGCCTTTTGTATAACATACTCAATAGATGCTGAACCATCTGACAATGTAGTATGTGTATGTAAATTATAAATTTGCATTTTCTCATCCCCTAATCTCTATGTTTTTAAGTCATGTTATTAAATAGCTATATTCTACTTCTATAATAATTTATTTCAAAATATCATACAATTCTTCCTGTTAAATAATTTAGAAACAAAATAAAAGGAGTGTTTCCACACTCCTTTTACACACTTACTTAAATGTCCCACACATTCTACAAGTAAGAGATTCTCTTTTGTTTTCGGTTTTACATTTTGGACAAACCCATATCTTACCATTAGCAGTAGTTGTATCGTTTGTAGTATTTACCCCTTGATTTGCTTTTTCTTTTTCTGCTTTTTGACGTTTGCCAAACATAAAATTCCCCTTTCAAAATCAGTTGTTCAAGTTTTCCCTACATCTTTATTATATTAGCAGAACTTGTACTTTATTTATCAAATTCCTTTAATCTTTTCTACTTTAAAGAAATAATATATGTTACATCCATTTCATCAAATGGATTTTCTCCTTTTTTAGCTACTTTGCCATGAGCCATAATCTTATCTCCTTCCGGACTCCATGCCATAGGAATATAGTATTCTCCTGAAGAAACTAATGATTTTTTATTTGTTTCTACTTCTATTAAATAAATTCCTTTATCTCCTTCTTCATTAGATATATAGGCAATATTTTTACCATCCTTAGACCACCTTGCACCGTATATACCTCCTTCAGCTAAAACTTGTCTATTTTGTCCCTCTAAATCTATAAGTATGAGTTCATTTAAATATGTCTCTGAATTAAATGTAGTCATCAATATTTGCTGTTGATTGGGAGAAACTTTAAATTCTAATACTTCATCTGTTACTAATGTTTTCTTATCTTTTTTCTCTATATCATATACTCTTAATTTATTATTTTCTTCTGACCCACTCTTAATGGTTGTATAATATATCTTATCTCCCACCTTCATTGGTTGTGGCATACTTAATCCATTTAATAAATCCTGCGTCCCCATTACACCACTTTCTACATCCTTAATCTTTGTAATAGTTC
This sequence comes from Niameybacter massiliensis, assembly GCF_001282685.1. Taxonomy (GTDB): domain Bacteria; phylum Bacillota; class Clostridia; order Lachnospirales; family Cellulosilyticaceae; genus Holtiella; species Holtiella tumoricola. The sequence goes on from NZ_LN875035.1 coordinate 2,658,808, forward strand.
CATTAATATTAATTACAGCAAAACCTCTAATACTACTACAAGGCATGATAATTTCTTCATCATTAATCCATTGTGCCTCACTTAAATCATAGGGATCCATATCAGCATCTAAAATTTCAAATGTTAGATTGCCATTCTCATCTATAATATATCCTGCGCCTTGTTCCTGATATTGATTTCTATAAAATATATGTTTACGATCTGGTGAAAAAATACCTCCATCTTGGAACTTTGATTGATCATGAATGCCTATTGATCCTTTTGTACGTAAATCATATAGAAACATATTTTTGACTTTAAAATTTCCAACAGCCGTTTCAACTTCTTCTAACTTTTCATTTTCCTTGGTCATAAGTATTTTATCTTCATTTAGCCAATCATATCCTGTTATTCCTTCATAAATATCTACTTTAGAAGCTATAATATGAGGTGGCGTAATGGCCTTTGTATCTTTTATCACTTTAATAGGGGTTTGCTCTTTCTTTGCAGATGTATATTGTACACATCCTATTGTAGCAACTGAAGTTGCAGCTAATAAACTTATTACTAAAAATTTTCTTTTTAACATTTTATATTTCCTCCATACTTTTTATAACTCTACTATACCTTAATCATTTTTCAAAAGTATCTCTAGTTGTTTCTAAACTGTAAACTTTTCTACTTTTGGAAAAGTAATTAAAAATGTTGTCTCTAGCTCATCTAATAAAGCAATTGTTCCTTGTTGTTTTCTCACTAACTCCTGTACAAGGGCAAGCCCTAGTCCTGTCCCACCATACTCTTTAGAACGATCTTTATTCACTGTATAAAATGGCTCAAAGATTTTATCTTTTTCTTCTTTAGCAATACCAATGCCTGTATCTCTTATTTCTATATAAACCCGTTGATCCTTTGTATAAGAAGTAATAAATATTTTACCATCTATTCGATTATACTTAATCGCATTATCTATCAAATTAATGAATATATGTATCAGGTTTTGTTGATCTCCAAGCATCCATCCATGCTCTAAGGATCTTATCAAACTTATATTAAACTTTTTAGCTTTCCCCTCCATCCTACTACACACGTCTTCTAATACCTCTTTTACGTCTATATGCTCAAAATGACATTCAAAATCGTATTGCTGCATTGAAGATAAATACAATATTTTTTCTACCATTTCATATAATCGCTGTGTTTCTTTTCCTATATTAACCTTTGCATCCTCAAGCAGCTTATGATCATCTGTATATATATTTAATAAGTCTATATAGGTTTTTATTACGGTAAGAGGTGTTTTAAATTCATGTGTTATATTTCCAATAAATGTTTTTTGTTGCTGTTCTAACATCTTAAGCTTATCTATAACATGTTTAAGCTGTTCCTTATCTTCTTGTATGTTTTTTATATTACGCTCAATTTCGTTGCTCATATAATAGATACCTTCACTTAATTCTCCTATTTCATCATTTCTTTTCAGAGGTACAGCATTATCATATTGACCTCTTTTAATTTTTAAGACCTCTTTTTTAATCTTAATAATATCTTTAGAAAATGTGTTAAAATAGGCATACGCGCTTATAAAACTTAATAGAAACACAACTGCTCCTACCTGAATAAACAGAGCTTTTATAGATTCATAGAATTCTATATAGCCTTTAAGTGAATAGTGAAATTGAATAACTCCTATTTGCCCATCTCCGTAGAGAGGCGCCATATAATTTATATAGCCTCCTACCATTTGATAAGCAATTTCATTGTTTAATGCATGAACAAGTAAAGATTCATTTTCCATTTCTACAGGATAAGAAACAGAGTGAGTTATTACATTGCCTTGCATATCATATATTGCCATTTCAATTCCACTTAATGAATGTAGATTTAAGATTATATTTTGTCCATTTTGTTGCAAAAATTCTTGTTGATCTTCTAAGGGATTGAGAAGATTCATTTGTCTAATGTAGCTATTTGCCATTTTAGCTTGACTTGCCAAATAGACTTCATACTCTTTTACTTGATTAGTATGTATACCTTTTAAAATAAGTACATCCAAAATCCCCATAGTAAATATTAAAAGTGTTAATAAAAAAATGCTAAACTTCACTTTTATACTAATCTTCATCAATTTCACCTACAAATTTATAGCCTATTCTGTATACTGTTTGTATAAGATTCTCATACTCTTCACCTAATTTTTTTCTTATTCTTTGTATATGAATATCTACTGTTCTTGTCCCTCCTATATACTCCATCCCCCAAACTCGGTCTAATAGTTCATCCCTTGTATACACACGTTCTCTATTCGACATCAAAAGAACTAAAAGCTCAAATTCCTTAGGTGTAAATTCTAATTCGTCTTCTTTTAAGATAACCTTCCTTTGATTAAGCCTAACTTGTAAATGCTTAACTCGCATCTCTTCTTGTTTATCCGTTGCCTTATAAAGTCTTCTAATTAATGATTTTGTACGTGCTATAAGTTCTAAAATATCAAAAGGCTTTGTTATATAGTCATCTGCTCCTAGCTCTAAACCTTGTATTTTATCTACTACATCACTCTTTGCAGTTAGCATCATAATTCCTAGTTTTTCTTTATGCTCTATTTGCTTGCAGACCTCAAACCCATTCATAATAGGCATCATAATATCTATTATGACTATATGAGGTACAAAGCTTCTGACTTTATCTAATCCATCCTTTCCGTTATAAGCCACTTCTACTTTGTAGCCTTCTCGTTTGAAAGCATACGCTATAAGATCAGCAATATTTTTTTCATCTTCTACAATTAAAATCTTTTCCTCCATTGTAACATCCTCTTTTCTAGTATTTTAAATAATACTTAAAGCCTTATTCGGTACTATCCGAATAAGGCTTTTTATGCTAATCACTGTATATTGTCTAAAAATTTAATTTTTACTCTGTGCGAATCGCTGTAAGCGCAGATAAACTCATTGCACGTTTAGCCGGGAAGTAACCTGCTACTAACCCTATAACTGTTGAAAAAGTAAGGGCAGCTAGTGCTAGCCACGGAGGTATAATAGATATGGCACCTCCACCTTCACTTCCCATCATGGACATCATGCCACCTGCTACTTGTGCTCCAAATTTATTGATGAGAAAAGAGGTTATATAAGATACGGTTACACCAACGCCACCTCCAAGCGCTCCAATTAAAAGCGCCTCTACAAGAAATAGTTTTTTTATGTCCGTAAGCTTGGCACCAATAACTTTCATAACACCAATTTCTTTTGTTCTTTCATAAATAGACATCATCATGGTATTAGTAATTCCAATCGCTGCAACAAGAAGGGAAATACCGCCTATGCCCCCGAGCATTACTTGAATACCACCAGAAATCTTTTTCATTTCATTTAAATATTCCATAGGACTAGATGTTCTAAATCCTAAATCTTTAATGACTTGTTGTACCGTTTCAACTTGACTTTCACTAGCTACTTTCACACGTACACTTTGGTACTTATTTTTATCCTTATTATTTTCTTCCTGACCATTGTTAACTTTTTTATTATATCTTTCTTGCTCTTCTTTTAACTTTTCAAATAGATTGAGGGGTACTAGGGCTATATAACTATTTTCCCAATCTTCCTCTTTAAAAAGTCCTAATACGGTTACACGTTCTTGTCTTGGTACTTCAATCTGATTACCATCCTGGTCTGACACGGGCTCGTTGGTATCATAACTATATTGCCCTAAATCAATTTTAACCTGGTCTTCCCCTAACTCAAATTCCTTTGCATCAGGCGGTTTATTCCAATTAATCTGTTGACCTGGTTTTACAAACTGGCGTGTAATTTCTCTTCCTAATACAATAGCCTTAGTATCTATTTTATCAAAAAGTTTTCCTTCTCCAACTTTATACCCTAGTATTTCCATTTCTTCTGCTGATAAGCCACGTATTTCTATCTGGCTACTAGTACGGTACTTTCCAAACTTTAAGTAAGCATTGATACTTCTTGATGGTACTACCTTTTGTACACCTGGTATTGCTTCCATACTTTTTAGAGCCTTATCATCTAACTTAGGCGCTTTGGGGTCTGACCACGTATTAGGGGAAACCTCAATAACTGTAAGTGACTGCATTTCTTGCATTTGCTTTTTAAAATTTTCATCCATGGCAATACCTAATGATAACATCAAAATAATAGAAGTTGCTCCAATCACTACACCTAAGATGGTGAGAAAAGTACGGAGTTTACGCCGCCATAAACTCCTAATACTCATCATTAATAAATCATTAATCCTCATCTTCTTCACTCTCTAAGCGTTGTTTACGTTTTTTCATAACAATACCTGTTATTCCCGCGGCACTTCCTATCCCTACCACTATTCCAAGTATAATAGGCCATTTAGCTTGTTTTTCTTCTTCTAAAGGTGGTAACATTTCATCCATTCCTCCTTCAGTATCAGTCATACTTGCTGTTACATCCATTTGGAATTCATATTCATAGTTTTGTACTTGTCCTGCTACATCTTCATACTCTATTTGAATCTTACCTGTTAAGTTTCCCTCTTGAAGTGGTGTAATGGTTGGCATGTAAGTTTTAGAGTTACCCTTTTCTAAAGAACCAATAATAAGCGTATTATCTTGTACCTCAAAGCCTTCTCCAACAGTTTTTACTCTTACATTACTAATATCTGTCTTTCCTGTATTATAAATTGTTGCAGAAACTTCTGTTGGTCTCCCTACTTCTGTAGACTCTACTCTCACCTCAGCTACTTCTAGCTTAGTTACTTGTTCTACAGGTATACCAAACCTTTCTGTTGCTGTGATTGCTTCACCTTTATCATCTTCATATTCCATCTCTAGAGTAATTTCATAAGTTTTAGGTTTAGCGCTTGGAAGTGTATATAGTCTAATTTTTTTCGTATCCATTTCTCCTGGAGAAAGCTGACTAATAAAGAATGTATTACTTGCACCTACTGGTGTGAATACACTTCCTGTATCTTTTTCTCCCTGTTCTTTAACTGTTAAATTAGCTTTTAAGTTTTGTACTTTTTTATCACTGCTTGTATTTAAGAAACCAATCTCTAAATCAAACTCCTCACCTGCTCTTACAACAACTGGACTAGAACTATAATTGCCTACAATAACTTTAGGCTTACCTTTCCCTTTATTCCCCTCAGTTGTATCCTTTTCATTTTGAACAGATACTGTAGCATATTGCTTAATGCTTACTTCTTTTCCATTAAGTGTATAATCAGCAGAAATTTCAACGGGATAAGTCCCTGTTGTTACACTTTGTGTAGCGACAAAATCTACAAGGTAGCTTTTTGACTGTCCTTTTGTTAATTTGGGTTCAATAAAAATACTTTTAGATTTTGATACGATACCTTCTCCGCTTTTAACTTCGATTTTAACATTCTTTGCCTCATCTGGTGCTGTGACTTTAAAGCCAACATTAAAGGCCTCTCCTACCTTTTTAAGCCCATTGGGCTCTTTAGTTGTTAAAATTTCAATGGCTTTTTGTGATACACTACCTTTAGTACTTAAATAAATATATTGGCTATTGGTTTTTGTCTCTCCTAAATCATCTATGTAGCTTAACTTCATTTCTACAGGCAAATTAAAACTGGTTGTATCGTTAACAATTAAACTCACCGGTATAGATTGTGTTTTATTACTCCCTATGTTTTCGATATATTTAACATTGCTTCCATCTGCTACAAATACCTTTTCATTTGGAACAATCTCTAATTTTACATTTTTAGCTTCTACTTGCCCAACATTTTTAATATTTACTTGCACTGTTTTGGCTACATTAGCTTCAAATGCTGTACCATTATTCACAGAAACCTCTAGAGAAGGGGGTATAAAGTTACTATCTACTTTTAACTTAACTGTATGTACAGTCTCTCCTATTTTGACTTCCATCTCATGTATGCCTCTTGTAACCTTTTCATCAATATCTAATGTGATATAGTAATCTTTCTTGCTGCCCGGGTCCATAGCTGATAAATCAATTTTTTTCTTTTTTAAGGTAATTCCCTTGGCACTATTAGAATCCTTAATTTTAAGGTCCATAGACCCTGCTTCTACGTAAGACTTAGAATCATTCTTTATCGTTAATGTAATCTGTTGTGTTTGCCCTGCTACTACATTGAGCGTACTAGTAGAAAGACTTATGCCTTCCGATGCTTGTAGTGCTGCCTCTGCATTTTCAAGTACAATACTTGTTGTAGCCGTATCTGCTTTACCTTCAGCACTTGTATAGCCTACTTCTACCTCAACACTTTTGCCTTTTCCGTTATAAGTAAGGTCCATGACAACAATCGTCTTGCTACCTCCTTCATTTTCCATAATCTGTACACCTTGTACGTCTACGCTGGATTTAGTGCTTCCTTCTAACTCTATGTAACGTATTGCTTTTCTAAGTTCATCTACATTTTGATCTGTATCCACATTAATAAAAACATTAAAACGGTCACCCTTTTTCAATGACTTACTTACAGGTTTAGCTGACAAACTCATGCCACCTACTGCCCTAGCTCCTACATTTTCTATGGTTGCCGCCATTACTTGATAACTTGGTATACATCCACTTGCACAGACCACTAGACCTGCTAAGAATAAACTTGTAAATTTACGCTTGCTTTTCATAAATGATTTCCCTCTCATTCTCTTTTTTTATCTCTATTTTCCTTATTTCTCCATCAATCAAAGTAATAATACGGTCTGCATAGTCTGCTATTTCTGGGTCATGAGAAACAATGATTAATGTTTGATTATACTTTCTTGCCATATCTTTGATCATTTCCATAACTTCTATGGTTGTATGCGTATCTAAGTTTCCTGTTGGCTCATCCGCAAACAAGATAGTGGGGCGGTTTACAAAGGCGCGTGCAATACTTACACGTTGTTGTTGACCACCACTCATTTCTTTCGGTTTATGATGTAACCTTTTATTTAGTCCTACAGCTTTTAGCATTGCTTCTGCCTGCTTATCCCTTTTTGCTTTTGGCATCCCTTGAAAAATAAGAGGCAAAGATACATTTTCTAGAGCTGTTAAAGAAGGTATTAAGTTATAAGACTGAAATACAAATCCAATGTACTTTTGTCTAAAAGTAGCAAGCTCTACTTCACTGAGTTTTTCTACTCTTGTTTTCTTAACTTTGATGGTACCGCTTGTAGGTTTCTCAAGTCCTGCTAGCATATTGAGAAGTGTTGACTTACCAGAACCAGATGTTCCAAACAAGCAGCATATTTCCCCTTCCTCTATTGTTAGATCAACAGACTTAAGGGCCACAATTTTTTCTTTTCCCATACGGTAGACTTTGCGTAAGCCTTCCACTTCTATAATGGCCATCTATCGTTCTCCTTCCTATTTCTTTTCATACCTCTAGCATACAAAAAGAACCTTAAGGCATGCTTTAGGCAACCTTAAGGTTTCTTAAGATAAGTTGTGATTACTTACTTTTATTTAAATTGTACAGGTGTTGTTTCCTGTGTTATTGCTTTAAAACTAAATCCTTGCTCCCTCAGCCCTTTAACAATTTCAGGTAATGCTTCTACCGTTGTTCCTTTACCTGCTGCATCATGCATAAGAATATTAGCTTCTTTTTGATACTTTGCTTGAGATAATACAGAATCTACAATAACATTTTTATCCTGTCTTGCCCGACTTGCATCTGTTGAATCCACATTCCAGTCGTAATAAATATAGCCCTTTTCCTTCACTTGACTGATAATTTTATCCATAAGGCCTACGCCTCCATAACGATTGCTCACTGTATTATTTGACCCACCAGGAAAACGAATGATTTTTGATTCAATACCTGTTAGAGATTTTACATAGTCTGATACAGTCATTAAATCTTCAAAAAATGAATCCACACTCCTATATACTTGTGCATAATCATGAGTGGTGGTATGTAGTGCTAAAGTGTGCCCTTCATCTACTATTCTTTTATATACTTCTTCATAATCCGTTTTTTTAGTTACAAAAAAAGTTGCTGAAATATTATTTAACTTTAAGAAATCTAATATTTTTATAGTATTTTGGCTTGGACCATCATCAAAAGTTAAATAAGCATATTTTTTATCACTCTCATCTTCATTCAGTAAACGTTCTACATCAATGCCTTGACTCTTGAGCAATGTAACTTCTGCATTCAACTCTTGCATTTGTTTTGTAAGCTGTTGATTTTTTTCTTTAGCCTCTTCTAACTGAATACCTAGCATCTCTTTAGATGCTTCTAATATAGATGCTTTTTCTTGTATGCTTTTTAATACTTCATTTTGCTCCTTGTTCTTTACATGAACCCATCCTGCTGTACTAAACAGCCCTATGGCACTGATTAAAAAGATTATTGCTATAAAAATTTCTCTTCTCCTTCTTTTCCTACGTTTCATTTTTCACCTCATTTTTCTATATTCTTATTTATTTCATACTGTCCGGAATAATGATCGGTTGATAATTCCATAAGATAGCTGTTAATTCATCTATTTTCTTTTCAAGAACTTTGCCATCTTCTTGTACTAACTTGATTTCCTGTTCTACCGTCATCTTATCCTTTTGTTTTTGTTCAATATTAGATTCTATCTTATCCATCTTTTTTGCTATCAAATAGCCATTGGTCATACTTACAATCATACAAACAGTGGCGATTATAACTAAAACGCCACTAATTCCTTTATAGTTCAATCTTTTTTTCATTGATGCTTTTTTACGTCTAGTCATAATTAATTCCCTCACTTTCTAGCAACTTAAGCATATAAAAATAACCTTAAGGCATGCTTTACGCAACCTTAAGGTTTCTTAAGATAAGGCATTTGTATTCTAAATTCTGTATGGTAAGGTACTGTAGGTTTTGTAGCCAGTTGAATACTTCCATTATGAGCCTCTATAATACGTTTACTAATAGCAAGTCCCAGTCCTGAACCTTGCTTATTATTTCTTGAATCATCTCCTACTATAAATGGCTCAAATAAAGTACTTACCAAATGAGTCGGTATGCCTATTCCATCATCTGCTAAAATAATTTGAATATCTTTATCTTGCTTTTTAATGGTTACATATAGTGTTGTACCTATAGGATTATGCTTCATTGCATTAACCATTATATTTTCAAATACTCGCCTTAACTGAAGTGGATCAATTTCACACATTAGTGGTTCATCTGGTATATCAATATCTAGCATAAAACCGGAAAGTTCTACTTCATCGTACTTTTCAGCTAAGTAAGCACGCATATATTCACAGACATCCCATTTTTCTAGATTTAACTTAAACTCTGGATGCTCCAATTTACTATATTCATAGAAATTATTAATGAGCTGCGTCAAACCTGTAGCCTTATGATAAATAGTTGTTAAATACTGTTCAAGTTGCTCTTCTTTGACAAGACCATCACAAATAGCTTTAGAATATCCTTGAATCACTGTAATAGGTGTCTTTAAATCATGAGATATATCTGCTAACATTTTCTGCTTTTCTTGTTCTAACTCTTGTCTTCTTGCTTCACTTTCACTAAGCTGTATAGACATTTCATTGAAGTTTTCACAGATTTCAACGAATTCATTAGGCCCTTGATAATCAATAATAACTTCTTTCTGACCATTAGAAAAACTTCCTATTGCTGTATTCAATAAATTAAGTGGTTTTTTTACTTTACGATTGAGCCAATATACAAACAAAATCACCATCAAAATATAAAATATAATAAAAATATAATTAACGCCTCTTATAATCGTATAATAGCGATCAATATCTTCATCTCTTATACTTGGAGAAAAAATAAGTAGGGTATGTCCATCTTGATACGGATGCTTCCATACATCATACTCACTTGAAAAAGTACCTGTTAAATACTCTAACTCTCGCTCAGTATACTTTGTTTTACTCTGAGGTTTACTACTTGTTATTACATTTAAATCTTCATCTAATAATACATAGCCTTTACTATCTTCATCATAAGCACTCTCATATGTCATTAGCAGTTTTTGTTTTCCTGATGTTGTTACATATTCATCTATCAGTACATAATCATTCCCCATATAAGTTGGGATACAATCTATTTCCCCCTGTGTATATACGCCCATTGGCTTACTCTTATCACTTTGATAAACTGTTTTAAGATTTTGGTTTAAAATTTCAATATATCCACCTTTACCTAGAAACTTTTCAACTGTAACCTGACTGTAATCACCTTCTAAAACAGCTTGTTTATGAGTAATTAAATCGTCTACTTGTGGATATTTAAAAATCTCATCTGCTTTCATATAGGCAATACTATACAAACTCCCTAGTACAAATGCAACAGTAAGTGAAAAGAATATATAATGCCAAATAAGCATAGTAAATAGACTGGATCGTTTTCTTTTATTTGCTTTCAAATTTATAACCTAACCCCCTAACTGTTTTTATATACTTAGGGTTTTTAGAGTCTTGTTCTATTTTTTCTCTCAGCCTTGAAATATGTACCATCATTGTGTTGTCATCGTTTTCAAAGTATTCCCCATTAATTTTTTCATAAAGTTGTACCTTTGTATAAATACGCCCTGGTGATTTCATCAACAACTGAAGAATCTTATATTCTGTCGGTGTCAGAATGACTTCTTCACCTGATTTATAAAGTGTAAAGGTCTCTAAGTCTAAAGTTAATTCTCCTTGAACTAATGTATTTTCTTCTTGTTTAACTGCTTTTTCTGTATTTAAATCATAGAAACGACGTAAATTAGAACGCACCCTTGCAATGATTTCTAATGGATTGAAAGGTTTAGTTAGATAATCATCCGCCCCAATATTAAGCCCTAAGATTTTATCACTATCTTGATTTTTGGCCGTTAAAATGATAATAGGAATATTACTCATTTCTCGTATTTTTTTAGTTAATTCATAACCATTCATTCTAGGCATCATCAGATCTAAAAGAGCTAAATCTACAGCCTCTTTCTCTAATATCTCCATAGCCTCTACACCATCTTTGGCTGTAAGCACGCTAAAACCTTCATTTTCTAAATAAAGCTTTAAAAGCTGTATAATGTCCTCATCATCTTCTGCCACTAAAATTTTATAATGCATAGGCTTCTCCTTCTTTCTTTTTGTATATCTATTATACCCATTGTACCTAAATAAAGCCTATATGTAACCTTAAAATTTCTTAAGGTTGCATATAGGTTTATAATCTATCAGTTTATATCTAATGCATTTCGCCAAGAGGATATTGTGCTTCTAGGCCATCTTGATTAAAGGTTCCTAGATAGCATGTACCTGCTTTAATATATATGAGTTGTTCTTCTCCTATATAGTCAAATCGGTCTACATTCTCTGCTAAGACATGAAGGTGCCTTAACGTTGTATAGTACACAAGCCTTCCTATCTGATCTAAGCCTACAACTCCTTCAGGTACTACTTTAAAACTTGTAAGGTTAGGCATAGAAAGCCATTCTCCATGTAATGTACAAATTCTCCCTGTTTTCACAAAGCAATGGACTTCTTCTTTATAAATAAAAAGTTGTTCGATTATATCCTCTACACCATAAAAGCAACAAGCCTGTTTACTTCTAAGATTATACGCTTTTACTTCTTTCCTATCCTCACTTACCACAAACAATTGTCCATGATGGACAAGAGCATTTGTTGATGCAAGAGGGGGCATTGCCTTTGCGCTCACTTGTAGCTTCTCCATCTGAGTAAGCATACTTGTCATCTTTCCATCATAATCACTTACTTTATCTACAAGCACTTCAGCCTGTTTACCGGTTTGTCCTAGCTTCTCTATGTTTAAAGTTGTTTGTAAACTATCTATTAATCTTTCAAATTGGTCTGTAAAAGCTTCTAGGGCTTCACCTAAATCATTACTTTCTTTTTTATTTTGGCTTATTTGCAATAATACCTTTTCTATTTGTGAAGATTCCATCTAGCATCTCCTTTCTTTTTCACTCACTAATCCCTGCGTTAATACCTCTAAAGCTTCACTTATTTCCCATATAGCAAGAGTCTGATCCACTTGTTGCTCTCTTTGCTCCATAAGCTCTTGCTCACAGTAGTCAAGACATAATCTTTCTACCTTCTCTTTTAATGCACCATGCAAGTAAGGTTTTAAATCTCTATGGTAGCTAAAACTTGGCTGCTTTAAAACTTGACTTACAAAATATTCATTTCCTTGTTCTAAGAGACAATGATAATACGCTTGTTTATTTCCTGCTAGCTTATAGCACCTTGTGGCTTCTTCAAAATACTCTTCACCTCTAAAAATTGCTCCTGCTTCTTCATAGCATCCTGCTTCTTCATGTTGCTTAGCCTTACAAATTTTAATACGATGTGCTACACCTGGTACTTTCAAATGCTCATAGGCAATTATTGCACGATCATACTTACCTGCTTGTTCTAACTTTAATGCTGCTTCAAAGAACTCCATCAACGTAGATTCTTCTAACAAATTAAAGATATTTGCATCAAAGCGTGTAGCATTTTGTGGAATGACACCCAATACAGTTTGGTATTGTCCCTGGCTCATCCCTTGATCAAGAAAACATATGTTTTCTTGAGAACGTGTAAGCGCTACATACAACATATTAAATAAGTAGCGATATAACTGGCTTTCTCCTAATGATTTTCTATCCTTAAGGTGTTCACCTATAACCTCCCACTTCTCTTTATAAGTACTTAAGAGATTTACACAAATAATATAACGATTTTCCAACCCCTTAATCTCACTGATAGTAAAGATATGCGTATAATTATTAAGTCGTCGCTGTAAATACTGTTTTTGCACCTCATTAGGAACAACAATATACGTATAAGCTTTTTTAATAGCCTCTTGTAAAAGCTTGATTTGTTCTTCCTCATCGCCTATTAATGTATAGACATTGCCTTTCTCTTCTATCATGGCTTCTTCTTGTTCGCCATCATTACGCTTATCATAACCTAATAACTGCTGACGCACTAACCCAATATGGTTGCCCATCTTCACAATTTCCTGCGGATTACGATAATTACGTCTTAAGCATACTTGGTTCTCATCTTCTTTATAACGTAAGTTATGTCTTTCTAAAAAATTTACTACTCTCCTTGTATCAAAATAAGTAGGGGTAATGGTTTGATGGTAATCTCCACTCATCAAGAAATTCTGAGTATAGCGTACTAAGTTTAAGAGCATATAGAATTCTAGTTCTGTTAAGTCTTGGACCTCATCAATAACAAGCCAATCAAAAGAAGCAAATTGTTTTCCATTTTTAATTACCTCACGTGCTAAGTCATTTTCATCACATAAATTGTTTGCCTTAAGCCACTTTGTATAATCGCCCGCTAATTTATAAAGGAATTTTTTCTCCTCTATAGAATAGGGGGAATACTTTTCATCTAATTTTAAATAACTTGCTTCCTTGATAAGACCATCAGAAGTTTTTAACACTTCTAAGTCCCAAGTTATTCCTCCAAATCCTTTTAAAAGACCTCTGATTTCTTTCCATACATCATAAGCTTCTTTACCTCTACATACATTTTTATAACCAGGATTTTGCATATAATTGGCATAAGCATTACGGTAAAAGTCTTGGGTGAATTTTTCAAAGTCTACAAGTTCTCTCTCTCCTATGTATTGTCTTAAAAAGACTTTAATAGGATAAAATGCTATAGCATCTTCTTGAAGTTCTTGCTCAATTTCATCTAATTCATTACGTTTAACATTATTATAAATTCTCTTAGCTGTATCTAAGAGCTGAGAAGAATAAGTGAAATAGCCTACCTTCAAATCTGAATCTCCCTTTAAAAGTTGAATCAATTTATAGATACCAATGGTTGTTTTGCCACTTCCTGCACTTCCAAAAAGTAAAAAAGGTGCAAAAGGTTGATTGACACAGTGTCTTTGTTCTTCATTTAAGTAGAAAATTCCCTGTAGATTGTCTACATCAATTAATTCTTCCACATTCATATATTTAAAAGGTCTTGTTATACTTTTCCCTAATTGATAATCCAATCGTTTTACTTGCCTTTTTACCACTTGTTCAACATTTTCTTCCAATTTAGCTTCAAGCTTACTACGTAATGTTTCTTCACTTTCCATCACTTCTTCTTCGTCAAGAGTAACTGTACTCTTAGCTCGGGCACTTAAAATCTGCTTGTCATGGGTACAAAATTCAAGAAGGACAAGGGCATCTTGCTCATCTTCTGGTAATCCTACTACATCCTTACCTTTCATAAAAAGTACACGATTCCCTGCTGACACCTTAAACTTCCACACCTCAGCAAGTTTAGTAGGTGCTTTTACCTTTTTTACACTATATTTATTTCCTACTAAATTTTTATCTTTGGTTGTATGCCATTCCCATACAAACTGCCCAATCTTATTCAGTATAGCTGCCTTATTCGTTTCTGGCAGGCTACGTTCAAATCGAACATCCATCAATAACTTTTGTTTATCCACCCTCTTCCCCCTTTCTATCTCATTTTATCATTAGCTTTATTATACTACATCTCTTTTAAAGACATACTACCAAAATGTAAAGAAGCTGTTACACTTTGGTGTAACAGCTTCTTTACATTTATACTATTCAATTCTGATCCTATAAGAGCCTTGCCCAATACCAATCTTATCATGATTTTCTAACTTCATTTGACCTCGTACACGTTGATCATTTACGTAAGTCCCATTTGTCGAATTTAAATCTAGTATGTAAACTTGCCCATCCTTTTGATAAATCTTACAATGATTTCCTGATACTGTTAGATCATCTACAATAGTCCAGTGATGATACCCAGGATTACGCCCTATAGTTAAACTGTCTTCTAACCTAAAAGAATAATTTTCAAAAAGTTGACTGGTTTGCATCTTATAGAATTTAATAGTAAATACTCTATCATTTTCTATATGAGCCGTCTCAAACCTTGGAATTTGTACGCCTACTGCTGCCACCGTAGCTCCTACCACCTGTGCTTTTGCTGCTGCTTCTGCTCTGGCTACTTCCTCGGCTCTTACTGCAGCTTCCGCTCTGGCTGCTTCCTCGGCTCTTACTGCAGCTTCCGCTCTGGCTGCTTCCTCGGCTCTTACTGCCGCTTCCGCTCTGGCTACTTCCTCGACTTTTGCTGCCGCTTCCGCTCTGGCTACTTCCTCGGCCCTTACTGCAGCTTCCGCTCTGGCTATTTCCTCGGCTCTGGCTGCCGCTTCCGCTCTGGCTACTTCCTCGGCTCTTACTGCAGCTTCCGCTCTGGCTGCTTCCTCGGCTCTTACTGCAGCTTCCTCTCTGGCTATTTCCTCGGCTCTGGCCTCCTCCTCCTGTACTGTTGGTTTTAGCTGTTGACCGGATTTTTGAGTTTTTGCTTGCTGCTTGGCTTCTAGTTTTTGTTGTTTTTTCTCGGCTTTTTTTTTATTTTTTAGTTCCTTTTTTGCATCACGTTTAGCTAACCCTTTCCACCAGATGGCTAAAAAACCAACGGCTACTAGGATAAATAAACTTGCACCTACAAGTGCATACTGCATTAAATCAACTGAAATATCTTTCACTTCTGTCACCTTCTTTTATGTTGTGTTGTTCATTATATCATAATTTACTTCAACTGTGTATAATTCTCCATTTTTACCTCATACTAAATTTGTTATATGAGTTTACTGTTTATGAAAGGGGGCTAGGCGTATGAAAAGTGGCTTTACAAGTATCCATCCCCTACTTTCTTTTTGCTATTTTTTCATATTTCTTGTTCTAAGTATGGTTGTCAAAAAACCATTATTTCTTTTTCTTTTGCTTATTCTCTGTACTATTCTTCTCTATTTTTTAGATGGTTTAGTAACTCTAAAGCAAAATCTAAAATTTTATCTATTTATGGCAGGCGTTATTCTAATTTTAAATCCTCTTTTCTCTACAGAAGGAACAACTGTCTTATTTTATCTTAAAAATCGTAGTATTACTTTAGAAGGTGTTCTTGGTGGTATTACTTTTGCACTATCTTTGCTCAACATCTTATTTATGTTTCTTGCTTATAACTTAATCATTACACCAAAAAAATTCTTATATTTATTTGGCAATATCATTCCTAAAACAGCCTTTATACTTACTATTATCATGGGATTCATCCCACTTTTTACAAGACGTCTTCAGGAAATTATAGATGTTAGACAGATTCAAAAAACTACATGTCCCAATCGCTCAAAGCTTTCTTTAAAAGAACGTCTTATAGAAGCTATGACCACACTTAACACTCTTGTAAGTTGGACACTGGAAGAATCTTTGGATAATGCTGTTTCTATGCGTGCAAGAGGTTATGGCACGACTAAGCGTACCTCATCTACTATCTACCACTTGGATTCTCGTGATAGATACCTTATAGCTATAAGCCTCTTCATAGGATGTTTAAGCTTGATTTATTTTTCAAGTTGGCTTATATTTGCCAGCTTACCAATTTTAATAGAAATGAGGGAACGACTCAGATGGCACTTTATGAAATCCAACACTTAAACTTCACCTATCCTAATCATAATGCTCCCACTCTAAAGGATGTAAATTTCTCTATTAATCATGGGGACTTTGTTCTTCTCTTTGGGCCCTCAGGATCAGGCAAAAGTACTTTACTCAGACACCTTAAGCAAGAAGTCAAACCTGTTGGTACTGAAGAGGGACACATCTTATTTGAAGGCCATCCTCTTTCTTCACTTTCTCCTCATGATGCAGCTAGTCGTATTGGCATGGTCTTTCAAAATCCTGACCAACAAATCGTCCTTTCTAGTGTCTATGAAGAACTTGCTTTTGGTATGGAGAATTTAGGTCTCTCCCCAAGCGAAATGCAACGTCGTATTGGTGAAATTAGTACCTTTTTAGGGATTAACCATTGGCTCTATAAAAATACTCATGAACTTTCTGGTGGGCAAAAACAACTTTTAAACTTAGCAAGTATTATGACCCTCTATCCAGATGTACTCCTTCTAGATGAGCCTACTTCACAACTTGACCCCATTACGACACAAAATTTTCTTCATATTTTAAAGCGCCTTAATGAAGAATTTTCTATTACCATTATTATGACTGAACACCACTTAGAGGACGTATTCCCTCTTGTAAATAAGGTTTTTCTCTTAAAACAAGGTACGATTACTTATACAGGTACCCCAAAAGCTTCCCTTATACGCCTCTATGAAGAAAAATCACCTGAACTGTTAGAATATATTCCAGCTATAAGTAAACTTTATCTGGACTTGGTACAAGACCCTTTAGAAACAAGTATCCCTCTAACACCTAAAGATGCTAGAGCATGGTTTAACCATTTTGACTATCTTATAATGCCACCCTCTCTACAATCTAATGGGGTGCATTATAAGGAATATCCTTCTAGCCAAGAAGTTATTCTTAGCTGCAAAGACTTGTATTTTCAATATACCAAGACAAGTCCTTTAGTTTTAGAACGTATCGATTTAGCTGTTCCTCGTGGGTGTTTCTTAGCGTTACTAGGAGGAAATGGCTCTGGTAAATCTACATTTTTGAAAGTATTAGCAGGAATTTATAAGCCCCTAAAAGGTAAGATTAAAACTTCTGCTCGGATAGGTTATTTACCGCAAAATCCTATAACTTTATTCCATGAGCCCACTGTCAAACAGCAGCTCTTATCCACCTTGCAGTCCTCTTCCTCTAAGGAGGAAGAAGCCGAACTTGATAATCTTATTCACTTTCTTCAGCTAGAAACACTTCTAGAGCATCATCCTTATGATCTGAGTGGAGGACAGATGCAAAAGCTTGCACTAGCAACCGTACTGCTTACAAAGCCTAATCTTTTACTACTAGATGAGCCTACTAAAGGATTGGACCCTGCAACTAAAGCTCAATTTGCTCAGTTACTTCAAACACTCCTAGCTCAAAATACTACACTGATTATGGTGAGTCATGATTTAGAATTTGTTGCAAAATATGCTACCCTTACAACTTTAATGTTCAGCGGACACCTACTTTCTTTAACTACTACTCATGACTTCTTTACAAACAATGTATTTTACACGACAGCTATTCATCGTTCTGTAAAGGGTAGGCTACCTGATGCTATTACTTTAGAGGAGGTACAAACACTTGTCCATTCGTAAAATATTTATTTTCTTAGGTATCGTACTTGGTGATGCGCTCTTACTCACCTTATCTATACGCTATCCTAAGTACTTTTTCTTGCTTAGTAGTGCTATGATTTTACTAAGTATGTATCCTATTTTTCATCGTTTTGAAAAACGGTCTTTACAAGCAGAAGAGGTTATTTTAATTGCTGTCTTAAGTGCTCTAGGGGCAGTTGCTAGGATACCTTTTTCAGCTTTACCAAGTGTACAACCTACATCCTTTATTATTATTTTAACTGGTGTCATCTTTGGTGGTGAAACTGGCTTTTTAGTAGGTGCTCTAAGTGCCCTTGCCTCTAACTTAGTACTTGGACAAGGTCCTTGGACTTTGTGGCAAATGTTTGCTTGGAGTATGATGGGGTTAAGCAGTGGACTCTTTCATACCAGGCACTATACAAAAGCTTCTGTTAGTTTATATATTTTTGGCTTTATATGGGGATTCTTATTTGGTTGGATTATGAATATTTGGTCTGTTGTTTCCTTCTTTGATTGTCTAACCTTACCACTTCTTCTAACCTCCATGGCAACTTCCCTTTATTTTGACTTAGCGCATGCATTAAGTAATGTTATCTTCTTGCTACTGTTTTCAAAATCTTGGTTTCAAATTCTTGGGCGTGTTCAAGTCAAATATGGACTACTCAAGTTGTAACCTCCTGTCATTTTTTGCATAAAATGTAAGTGTAATCTTATATGATATTTTATAGCAAAGGATGATATTTGATGGATACAAAATCTTTAGCTCCTCTTGCAGTGGCTGCTGCTTATCTATTTATGAATCAAAATCCTTCTAGCTTAGTTAGAAGTTCTGATGATACATCACGTGCTGCTGACCCAAGTCAGTCTATCACCTTTGAAGTACTTGGTCCTGGTGGTAAGACAGTCATGGCACCCCCTACTAAAGTTACTGTTACCAATACATCTACAGCTCTAACCGCTTCTGTGGATGGACTAAAAGCTAATAAGCTTGCTTTCCAAACAAGTGGAAGTGGCGCCGGCACATATGTTACTTCTATCGGTGGCCTTGCTCAACAAGCTAATGGTCCTTTAAGCGGTTGGCTCTACAAGGTAAATAATGTTTTTCCAAATGAAGGTCCTGCTACTTATAAAGTTAAACCTGGTGATACTATTACTTGGGTTTATACAAACGATTTAGGTAAAGATGTAGGTGCACCTTCTGTTATGTTTGAAAATCGTGCTCACAAAATGCCAATGAATAACATCAACTTTTAAATAAAAGAGAGGCAACCCATTTTATTATTTTAAAAATGAGTTGCCTCTCTTTATTCTATCCTCTTAATATTTTACTATTGAACATCTTTATGATTCTCTTGTGTCTGCTTAATAACATTATCCATACTTTCTCTTGTCATCATCCCCTGTACATAGCCCTCTACTGATCCATCTGGATTAATTAAGAACGTAGTTGGGAAAGCCGAGATACTATAATAATAAGCAAGTGCACCTTCTTCATCCATTACTACTGGGAATGTATACCCATCTTTCTCTAAAAACTCAATGACTTCCTCTTTAGATTTTTCATTACCCATATTAGGAAAAGCTACTCCCAGTACAATAACCTCTTCTTCGTTTAAACCATAATCTTTATAAATCTGCTCAATATCTGGCATTTCTGCTCTACATGGTGGACACCATGTTGCCCAGAAGTTCATAAAGACTGTTTTGCCTTTATAGTCACTTAAAGTATGCGTATTTCCATATTGGTCTACTAATGTAAAGTCTGGTGCTTGAGGACGTTCCTCTTCTTGAGCAGGCTCCTCTGTTTGTACTTCATCTTTACTATTAGCTTGGTTTTGTTGCACTTTATTTTGCTCTGATACGGTACTATTTGCATTTGGTGCAACAAACTTAGGTGTTCTAATACCATTTACAAACAGTATAAATCCTACTATTAAAAGTAAGTAACCTCCTATTTTTTGAATCATACTCATTTTTAGCTTTACTCGATCTAATAATTTCAACATCTTTTCTGAAAAAATTGCTAAAAGCATAAATGGAATGATAAACCCTAGAGTATACACACCTATTAGCATAAATCCTGTTCCTTGACTACTACTTGTTGAAGCCATTACCAGCACTGATGCTAAAAGTGGCCCTATACAAGGCGTCCAACCAAAACTAAAAGTAAATCCTAGTAAATAAGCTGCTAGTGGATTCATTTCTTTAACTTGCATACGGAATTTACGTTCTTTTTGAAGAAATGGAATGTTTAGATCTCCTATATAAAAGAATCCCATTACAATGATGAATAAGCCACCACCAATTAAAAAGTAACGTTTATATTCATTTAAGAAACTTTTAAAAGCTCCAATCCCTACTCCAAGTATAAAGAAAGTCGTTGCAATACCTAGGACAAATAAGAGTGTATTACGTAAAAGTACTCTTTTTTGCGCTTTATGTGCCTCCTCATCTTCCAATATATTTATTTCACCATTTCCTGCACTTCTGGCAAGTACAGCTAAGTAGACAGGTAAAATGGGTAATACACATGGTGATAAGAAGGATAATATACCTTCTAAAAATACAACAACTACATTTAAGTTTTCCATGAATCCCTTCCTTTCTCTTCATTAATCTTTGATTTATTCTAAAATGAGTATAAGATATTTACATTAGACAAGCAATTAGGTACTTTTTTGTAACCGCCTTCTTACTACAAATAAATAAGCCTAAAACTTACTAAGTAAGTCTAGGCTTTTTCTTATCACATTCTCTTATTTAAAACTATATAGTATTGTAGGCAATTCTTCTACCCATTTCTAAACATGCTTCTTTACCTTCATCATCTGGTTCACCATTAATAATAAGGCTATCTACTACTAAGTGAGCCCCTATTGTATCGCATGCTTCCTCCCAAGTTTGCATCCATTCACCATCTCCCCAACCATAGGAACCAAATAATGCAATTTTTTTATCCACTAGACTGTCTTTGCAATGCTCAAATAGAGGTGCAAATTCAATTTCTTCAAGTTCCTCTGCACCCATAGCTGGACATCCAAAAGCAACTACATCATATTCTTTAATAAGCTCTGCACCAAATTCCATTGGTTCATATAAGGTTACTTGAGATCCCTCACTAACAGCACCTTCTGCTATTAATTTTGCCATTTCCTTTGTATTACCTGTTCCACTCCAATAAACGATTGCAATTTTATTCATACTTTCCAACCTTTCTATAACATTCTCAAGCACTTACAGTAAGCCGCTCTACTGAACGTCCTTCTTGTAATTTTCTCCGATAAATCTTCGTACATCTTCTATATTTTTCAAAAGTTCTTTGTGCTTCTTGTTCATCAAAATAAACTTTCCAGTATCCTACACATTTACAATTCTTACCTTTGTTTTCAATGAAGCCTTTTACATCCTCTATTGGATACCCAAGAAACAATCCTATTTCATGTGGAAATTCCTCACAACTACAGAGTCTAGTTGCTAAATGCTTGATACACTCATCTGTGCAATGATTTTGATAACCTTGATCTCTTAAAAAGCACTGTGCCTCTTCTCTTTTCATATCTAACTCCAATCTTTTAGGGCGATATACATATACCAAAGCACGGTCTTTCATCGTACGTAGTAATGTCATACTTACCCCTTTAGGGTTTAATACTTTATTCCATTGTTCAATTTGCTCTTTAACTTCACATTCCGAATCACATTTACAATTAAATAAGTTTCCTGTTTTCATGTCCGCAAGTGTTGGCGAACAATGTGTTACAAGTATTTCTTCTGACATTTTACCACCTCTTAATTTTGATAACTATTTTCATTTATATTAAATATGATAATTCATCTCAATTAAAATGTCAATCATTTTGATATTTTTTCTCATTTAATAAAATAGAGTTTATGTTTTTATTCACAAAAAAGGAACAGTAGTCTATATCCACTCATATAGACTACTGTTCCTTTTTACAACTTGCTTTAATTATTTGCACAAATTTCTTGGATAAGAAAGAGGGCAATCTTCCTCATCCTAACTTAGCGTTATTAATACTGGAGGTATTAATAATCTCAATATATTTTGCATATGTTTGTACACCCTTAGAATAGCATAATTGATAATAACTTTCAATATATTTATTGATATTATTTCTCACTTAATCCTTTAATAGACTAAGAATCTCATCTAACTTCTTAGCACCAAAATATACTTTTTCATCATTAATAATGATTGCTGGTACACTCATAATCTTATATTCATCTTTGATTGCTTTAAAGTTAGCTAGATCAATCATCTCTGCCTCTACATATTCATTCTCTATTGCAATACGTTGTGCACTTACTACTACATCTGGACACAAGTGGCAAGATAACGATACACAAATCTTAATATTAGTTGGCTTATCTAATGTTTTTATTACCTCTAATTGCTCTGATGTTATTGCCTGACCTTGTCCACCTAAATTATACAATGCTAGGATAAATGAATTGAGTTCATGTCCACCAGGTACTCCGTGGAACTTGACACCACTGTACTGGCCTTTTTCATTTAATAAGGCAACAATCGGATATTTATCTGCCTGGATAGCTTGCTCTACTTCACTATTTTCTCCACGTGCATATACTTTACATTCAATTTTTTCACCGAGCTCAGCTAAATCTAGTAAAAGATCTCTTAGCTCAATAGACTTTTGATTTTGCTCATCTACAATGGTTATGAGTGTTACTTGTTTTTCCACACGTTTTAAAATCTCTTTTATTTGCTCACATAAGGCATCTGTTAATAACTGGCTTCTACGTTTAGATATTTTTTCTATAGCATTAGAGTGATTGGCTCCATTTACCTGTACTTGATTTCCCTCTACCTCCTCTGTAACGATTCCTAGCTTTTCTTTGAGGCTGCTGATATACTTCTCGGCAGATGTAGCAGCTATTGCACCATCTGCAACAGCTGTTACTATCTGACGTAATTGTTTTGGTCTTAAATCACCTGCAACATATACACCTGATATTCTTGTTTTCATATGCTCATTCGTTTTTAAATAACCGTACTCATCTGTCTCTAACACGTCTTTAAACAAACCACTTTGAGGTGCATATCCAACAAAGACAAAGACTCCAAATGTACCATCCGTTTCATTTGCTTTATACATAAATCTTTCCTGCGTCTGGTTATTAATAAAATGTGCATAGTTTAAAAGCTCATCTCCACCAACTTCTGTAAGTTCTGTATTAAACATCACTTCTACTTTTGGATGTGCAAGTACTTTATCTGCTATAGACTTGGCACAAGTAAATTCTGGTTCTCTGGCAATGACCATAACCTTTTTTGCATACTTTGTTAAAAATATGGCTTCTTCTGCTGCTGCAAATCCTGCACCGATAACAAAAACCTCAAGCCCTTCAAATAATTGACCATCACAGGTTGAACAATAGGCTACACCTCTACCTGTAAACTCAAATTCCCCTTTAAATCCCAATTTTCTAGGGCTGGCACCTGTAGCAATAATGAGTGCATAAGCTTTAAGTTCTCCCTTGTCTGTAAGAATTACTTTCATATCACTATCAAGTTGAGTCTTAATTACTTCTGCATGCATGAAATGAACCTTGAAGTCCTGTGCTTGCTTACGCATCTCTTCCATCATATGTGGTCCTTTCCCACCTCTAATACCTGGATAATTAGCAACCTCATAAGTTTTATTTACTTGTCCACCCCATTCATCTTTTTCAATAATAAGTGTCTTTAATTTTGCTCTCCCCGCATAGATTGCTGCACTAAGTCCTGCTGGTCCACCTCCAACAATAATCAAATCATAATTTGTTTCCATTTTCCTATCCTCCTTTTATCTATGTAATACTCTATATAACTTAATAGCATCTTTTATCTTATAGTGAAATAAGGGGGCTGTTTCATCTAACAGCCCCTCATCTATTTCTCATATTCTATTCTTATAGTTTACCTACTAAGTCTAAACTTGGTGTTAAAGTTTCAGCACCTGGTTGCCATTTAGCTGGACAAACTTGATCTCCATGTTCTGCAACAAATTGAGCTGCTTGTACTTTTCTTAATAATTCTTCTGCTTTTCTACCAATCCCTTTGTCATGGATTTCATAAGCTTTGATTTGTCCTTCTGGATTAATTACAAATGAACCTCTTAAAGCTAATCCTTCTTCTTCAATAAGTACGCCAAATGCTCTTGCAAGTTTTGCTGTTGGGTCTGCTAACATTGGATATTGGATTTTTCCAATTGTTTCTGAAGCATCCGCCCATGCTTTATGCACAAAATGTGTATCTGTTGAAATAGAGTAAACTTCACATCCAATTTTTTTGAACTCTTCATAGTGATCTGCTAAATCCCCTAATTCTGTTGGACAAACAAATGTAAAATCTGCTGGGTAAAATACAAATACTGACCATTGTCCTTTAATAGATTCTGATGTTACCTCTACGAACGCTCCATTGTGATAAGCTTGTACCTTAAAATCTTCAACCCTTGTATTAATTAATGACATATCTATTCTCCTTTATATTATAAATCTTGATATTTATTTCTTTTTGATATTAGTTATCATTTATATAACTAATAATAATTCTTATTTACTGTTTTGTCAAGTATATTTTTATATTTTTCATTCACTTTATTTCTATTAGCATGCAGATAGAGTATAATACTTTTCCTGCTATGTTTTAGATCATTGAAAACATAACTTTCTTACAAAAAAAGGCGCTAGTTATAGCTAGCGCCTTTGATTACTAACAATGGAGGTTATTAGTAATGCGTATATAATGTATGTCATATGCGATATAATCATTATACTATTTTTGAAAACAGTTATCAATAACTTTATTGATATTATTTCTCACTTACCAGTCTAATAAAAACTTTTGTATATTTAAACAAACCTCATCACTTATATAATGTTTGATACCCTCTGCATCTTTTTGGGCAACTTCTTCTGATACATTAATAACCTTAGCAAAAAAATGTTCAAGTAATACTTGCTTATAATAAACCTTACGTGCTTTTTCTAAGCCTATCTTCGTTAGAGTAATACTTTTATTTTCTACGCAAATAAGCTTTTGTTCTTCTAATCTTTTTATCGCACGACTTACACTGGCTCTTGTTACTTTAACTTTCTTAGCAATATCAACCGCTCGAATATGTTCATGTCTCATACTGATGATGTAAATAGCCTCTAAATACCTTTTATCTGCTTGATTCATCATCTCTACTCCTTCATACTTTTCTCTTGGTATTACATGTTTTTCCCACTGGGCACTCCCTACATCCACAGCCACATCCTGTAGGTGCTCCTTTTTTATGTCTATTAATAAGTTTTACAACTATAACACATACAAGGCTAAATACACCTATTCCTATTATATAATCAATCATACTCATTTCACTTCTTTCTAGATTCTTTTTTTATAACGATAGATATACATTCATCTTTTAGGTAACCTCTATACTTAAGTGAATCTAAAAGCATCCAATACCACTCTGCTTTATCTAATTGTATAATTTGTTTTTCATCTACTAAGACAATTTGTGGACATATGTCTTCTTCTAAAGATTCTATAGAAACATGATATAAGTTTTTTCTATCAATAGCACCCAATTCCTCAAGAGTATTAACCATTCTATAAACTGTTGCAATACCAATAGTTGGATCTTTTTTAATTACTTTATAATGAATTTCTTTACATGAACAACATTCATCTTCTAAAATGACATCTAATATAAACTTTCTTTGTGAAGTTAAACGATGTCCTTTCTCGCGTAATGCCTCTATGATACATTCTCGCTTTTCTTGTTTCATTAGATCATAACACTTCCTATTACATTAACTAAAAGTGCAACAACATAAGCTGTTAGCATTTGTACGCCTATCGCTGCACCTGTAGCACGCCAAGTTTTAAGTTCACGCTTCATTGCTCCTACAGCTGCAAAACAAGGCATACATAATAAGTTGAAGATCATATAGGCATATGCTCCTGCTTTAGTTGGAATATCCTTTTTTAACGTTGCCAATGCATTTTCATCATTACCTTCAAATAAAATTACTTCAGCATATAAGTCTGCTGCTCTCTCTGCATTGTAGATACCTTCTTCAAACCCTATTTCTTCCAACTTCTCTGGACTATACTGACCAAAGTAGCTTTCTAAATATTCTGGTGTGACATCTTCGTCATAAAGTTGAGACAGTGTCACAACAACCATCTCTTTTGCTATCCATCCTGTTGCAATTCCAACGGCCGGACGCCACTCACCAAATCCTAACGGCTTGAATATTGGAGCTACTGCGCTTCCTACTGAAGCTAAAAAACTTTCATCCATTTCACACATAATACTTTGATCTTCATTCTGAGCCTTATTTACACCGTTAAAAGAGTTAATATTAAAGTTTGATAATAACCAAATAAGAATAGTAGAAAGAAGAATAATGGTTCCTGCCTTTATTGCAAAGCCTTTAACCTTCTCCCATCCATGAATTCCAATACTTTTTAAAGTTGGGATACGATATTGAGGAAGCTCCATTACAAAATTAGATGTACCTGATTTATATACAAACTTATTCAGTAATAGTGAAACTACAATAGCAACGATAATACTTAGCATATAGATTGAATACGTTACTAATGTTTTATTTTGGTCTGAAAAGAAAATAGAAACAAACATTGCAAAGATAGGAAGCTTTGCACCACATGGCATAAAACCAGTAATCATTGTTGTAATCTTACGATCTTTTTCTGAGTCTAACGTCCTTGTTGCCATGATCGCAGGTACTCCACATCCAAACCCCATAAGAAGAGGTATAAAAGACCTTCCAGATAATCCAAATTTACGAAAAAGTCGATCCATCACAAAGGCAACTCTGGCCATATATCCACTGTCTTCTAAGAAAGAAATTAATATGTAAAGTACAAGTACAAGTGGAATAAAGCCTATAACTGCTCCAATCCCTCCCATAATGCCATCCATTACAAGAGAACTTGCCCATGGGGATGCACTGACTACTAACCCCTCTACAACACCACTAATTGTCTCCCATATACTTTCGGCTAAACCAGCAAGCCATACACCCGGACTAGGTAAGCCTTCTATAAATAAGAAGTTTTCACTAAAAGTACAAGCGAATAATAAGTACATTACTCCAGCGAAAATAGGCAGTGCTAATATACGATTGGTAAGTATTTTATCTAATTTATCTGACTTTGTTTCTACGTGCCCAATAGACTTTCTTTTAACAGTTTGATGAACTACTTTTCCAATCCATTGATATCTAAGATCTGCGATTTTAGATTCTAAATCTAACGTTTCTTCTTGTTCAAGATCTTTGATAACAGCCTCTATTTGTGCTTTGTAAGCCTTATCTAGAGTCTGCGTTACAATCTCATCTCCTTCAAGGAGCTTGATTGCTGTCCATTCCCTTTCCCTCTCATCTAAATGGCTTAACAACATTTCTATATTATCAAGACCATGTGTTATTACTTCATCAAAAACATCTAACCGTTTTATTAGCTGTGTCTGTTTTGCTACTTGCTTAGCAGCCTCTACAAGCTCATGAATACCTTTTCCACTTCTTGCTACAATGGGTATAATCGGTATACCTCCCCAAAGTTCACTAAGCTTCTTAAAGTCTATTTTGTCCCCCTTAGCTTCTACTTCGTCCATCATATTAATGGCCATTACCATTGGGATCTTTGTTTCTGCAATTTGTAAGCTTAAATATAAATTCCTTTCAACACTTGTTCCATCTACAATATTAATGACTACATCTGGCTTCTCCTTAACAATGTAGTCTCTCGCAATAATTTCTTCAGCTGAATATGGTGACAAAGAATATGTCCCTGGTAAATCTAAAATTGTAATACCTTTATCCTTCTTATATGTTCCTTGCTTTTTATCTACTGTAACACCAGGCCAATTCCCAACATGTTGTTTAGCCCCCGTTAATTCATTAAAAAGTGTGGTCTTACCACAGTTTGGATTGCCTGCTAATGCAATTGTTATTGCCATCTCCCTATCCCCCTATTGAATTTCTATTTGTCTTGCTTCTTCTTTTCTTATACTCAGTTCATATCCACGTATGTTAACTTCTATTGGGTCACCTAGTGGTGCAACCTTAATAATCTTTATTGCTACTCCCGGTGTTACACCCATATCCATAAGTCTTCTTCTTATAGGTCCCTTTGTACCTAGCCCTATAACTACACCTTCTTCTCCAGGCTTAAGCTCTTTTAATGTCATTTTTCTTCCTCCTATTCAACCATAATTTTTGACATAAGTCCTTTATTTAAAGCCACTCTTACATCTTTGACTAATACTATCATTCCACTTTGATTTTCTCCTAGAATTTGTACCTGCTCACCCTTTATAAATCCTAGATTATTTAAATGTTTCCTTATTTCATCCTTTCCTATGAACCCTACTATGGTTCTAATCTCTCCCAAACTAGCTAATGCCAAGGGCATAACACCACCTCTTTTTGATATTAATTTTCAATTTCTTACTTTTATAGTAAGTCTAGACTAACCCGAAGTCAATATACTAATTGATAAATTTTATCATTTATACTATTTTTATATTTTTTCAAACTTTAACACGTTAATACAAAAAGGAGAGATGAACTACTTAAGTAGTTCATCTCTCCTTTTTATAAGTATATCTTTTTATTAATCATTTTTATATGTAGGTGTATAGTATTATAGCCCTATAATCGTATGCTTGCATAATGGACACGCTTCAAGCCTATCACTCGATTCAATTGAAAATCCACAATGACCGCATACCCATAAGTTAGACTCAACTTCTTTTTTCTTTTCTTCTCCACTTTGAATACGTTGCATGATTTTTATATTTTCTCTTTCATGATTACGTTCAATACGCTTAACCTCTGTAAATAATTTTGCTATTTCATGAAAACCTTCTTCTCTTGCTTGATCTGCAAATCTTACATACATATCTGTCCATTCTTCATGCTCACCTTGTGCCGCTATTTTCATGTTTTCCATTGTATCTAAAGCTTCTCCATATAGCAATTTGAACCATAGCCTAGCATGTTCTTTTTCATTTTTTGCTAAACGCTCGAAAAATTCAGCAGCCTCATCAATACCTTCTTCTCTTGCACGTTCTGCAAAAAAGGTATAGCGATTTCTAGCCATTGATTCTCCTGCTAATGCAGCCTTTAAATTTTTTTCTGTTTGTGTACCTTTTAAATTCATAATACTTTCCTCCTATTTTATATTAACTAATATTTATTATCACTAGTCTAACACCATATAAAAGTCTAGTCAATTTTATTCAAAACAATCTATTTAGTATATAAATCATTATTTTTTAGCAATATATGCTGAAAATAGTACACTTGACGCACTATACAATGTATGCTATTCTGACGTTGTAAGACATTCCCCTGTCTTACCTACTTTTAACTAGAGGCTTATTCACATCTTACATATACTAATTACTTCCCTAATGCGTAGAGTACTCCCCAAACAAATACTCTATAGCTTTCAAATATAAACATAGATGTGTATAAGCCTAAAAAAGCAGATTAGTCCCTCACTAATCTGCTTTTTTAATACCTTTTTGGTGCATATTAAAAGGATAGAGTCGTTGAATCTCCATCCTTTTATTTTTCTTTATTCCCCTAATACTGTACGTAATCGATATAATATACGTAAAAAAGTCTTATCTTTGATTGGTGTTTCCCAAAGTGTTGAAGCAAAATTTCTTTGACATACATAGAAACTTATAAGTACACGTAGTGTTTCATAATCAGCTTCAAAGATTAATTTTTCGTATTCCCCCGTTGGGTCTACTTCTTGTAAAATCTTTAAATAATCTTTGTTCAATATACCACATTGATACACTTCGTCAACAAAAGATGTAATTTCATCATCTTGTTGTCTGTAACCTAAACTAATTACAGTTGAATCTTCAAAATACGGAATAAATTTAAATAGCACTTTACAGTTGTTCATAAATTAGTCCCCCTGATGGTTTTAAGATTTTTTAGCATGTTTACTAAAATTACACCTTTATAAATCAAAATATAAAATAATAATATAGATTATATCAGATAATTTTATAATTTTCATTATAAAATTATAATATTTTTTCATCACTGTTTATGGTATTATTATCTAATTTTTTAATACTTTTAAGAATTTTATTTTCGTACAATTTGTACAATATTTATTCACTTATTTCTACAACATAGTATACTTGTGCTATTTCTCCACCTATATTTGTTACTGTAAAGGTATATTCATATACACCAACCTCTAATGTGTAGGGCTGCAAATATAATGTATTCCCTATTCCAACTTCTTTTCCCTTATAGTCTCTCCAAACCATTTCTTCCTTATCTAAATGACCTTCTTGTATGTCATACACTTCCACACTTATCTCAACAGGATCAGATCGTTTAAATTTATAGGTATCTTCTGGAACCGTTAATATCTCTGGTGCTTTATAAGCTACTTGAAAATGGGCGCTATACCCTATGCTCTCTCCCATACCATCTGATACCTTTACTGTTATATAAGAATACCAACTTCCAGGCATAGTATCTAAGTCTATTGTTAAACTTTCTTTAGTTGTATCTTCTATTAACAAGCGATGTTCGTATTCACTATCATACCAAACAGTATAATGAAGTGTATCTTGATCTAAGTCTTTTCCTCTCCAACTTATCATCTGTTCTCCTGATAATGTTTGCCCTGGTTCTATACTCCAAACGTCTACAGTAGGCTCATTTTCTGAGACTTCTCTTTCATAGAATACTTTATCTCTATCTAGTAGCCTCACTTTATGAGTTACAGGCGGGTATATTATATCTACTTCTACTTTTCCATTCTTTACATCAAAATCTCTCTTTTGTAAACATACTCCCGACTTATCTAATATCTGTACTTGATAATTTCCGTTTTTTTGTGCCTCTAGCTCATTTAAAGCCTCTTGTTTGCTCCACCAGCATTCAGTGATAAACTCATTATTCTTATTTAAGTTACCTCTTATTTGTAAAACATTATAAGTTGGTTCTATCTTTCTTCCTTCTTCTATACCCGTAGCCCATTTCAATATCTGTGACAATGTATTCAAAGTATGACAATTAGGACATTCTAAGTAGACATTGTCTTCATTTGCTAACTCTTTTTGTTTACACTTACTACATCTATAATCTTCTTCAGTCTCTTCTATATTAAACTTTGTATAGTTATCTTCCTTACTACAATAAGCTAGCCATTTATAATCTTGTAAATCAACTTCTCTATAGCAGCCTTCACAAGTCACCGCTAATTCTCCTATGGAACTTTCTAATATTTCATCTTCAGTAAACACATGGTAAAGTTGCTCCCATACTGCTGAAGTAATCCAGTAATCTTTTAGATCACTACTTCCTGTCCCCATAAAGCTTGTAACAACTTCATTGAGATATGACATTTCTAAATTTTTATAGCTTAAATCTATAGGCCTTTGTCCTTGTTCAATAACTGTTCCTGTTGCTAGACTCCCTCTATCATTTCCACTAGTTATAAAACTTTTATAACTTGTAACACATATCTCTTCATCATGCCAATCATACCCATTCATTTCATAGGGTGGTGGATTGACTTCCATATTAAAGCTGCCCTCCCAGTACTCATCACCTATTTCAAAGCAATGTGCCATTTCATGTGCCACAATCATTTCTATTTCTGGATTTTCCTCCATGGCAATGACTGCTGGTGCTCCCATTGTATAACCCTTATACTGTTGTTCTGGCCCTTGAGGGCTCCTTACAAAACCGATAATAACATCATATTCTTTTTCTTTTGTTTGAAGTTTATTTAATATATTCCATACATGATATAGCCCACTATCTGTGTATAGATCATAGCGTTTGTCTGAAAGATCTAATTCTTCTCTTATCTCATAAATTAAATCCTCTTCTCCTAGTGGATATACTTTCTTGGTAAAGTTCAAAGCCTCCTGCCATGTACCTTCTAACACCCTAATTTCATCCCCAAATCGCCCTTTTATGGGTACTAATAATACCTTAAGCTTATTAGCCTCCTTAAAAAGAGTTTGCCTTATTGCAAAACTATCTCCAACGTGCACTTCAAAAGTATAATATCCTGCCTGCCACTTCCCCACTTCTTCCAATGTTTCTGGCATGAATTTTAATGTACTTTGTAAACCTTCTCCTTTAGGCGTTAGCCTTGTAATCTCTTCACCATCTCGTGCAATAATCATATATTGACTTTTTCCTGTTGGATCTATCTCTACTTCTTGTAGAAGTGGTACAAAGAACGCAGTTATTTTTCCTGCTACAAAAGAATCCATTAGATAAGCTCTGCCATTTTTTATACTTCTACCATAGCTTAGCCCTTGATTTATCTCTATATTATAAATAAGTCCATCAGCACTTACTTCATAATAGTGTTGTTTACCTTCTACCACCTGCTGCAAATTCTTCTTAACCTCTTTAAGAGTTTTATAATCTGCTTCATAACCACTTATATCTACTTCTTCTGCCTCTTCCTCTTCAACTTGTAAATCAGCTACTGCCTCATCATTAAAATGTGTTATTACATAACCCATTCCACCTATGTATGTGAATAATTCAGCAACTACCAATACACTGGCTAATATAATAGCTATAATCCATCTCGCTACTCGTTTGTCCATATTGATTCCCTCCTATCTCACTACACTCACACCCTCTTATCTTTTTTATTTATAATTTACATTTCCTCTTTTTATAATTTATGCTTTGCTTCTAAAGAATAGCCTTATAAGACCTCATAAAACCACAAAAGGATGCTACAAAAAAAGTAGCAGCCTTTTGTTTATTTTATAAAATTAAATCTGTTCCTGTATGAATATACCCTATTTGTTCTCGCATTACTTGTCTTAGAATCTCATATCCTGTCTCACCTGTACAGTGACAAGTATAATACTGGTATCCTGTCTCCTTAAGTACTTTGCCTACTGCTTCTATTTGCTCGGTTGGCATGCCTTTAAAACTTGTAGGATTAATAAAGTGAAATCCTCCTATCACATCATCTAATGCATCTTGAATTTGCTTTTCTGCTTCTCCAATAATATTAATGATTCCACGGTGTGCACAACCTGCCACAAGTATATGTTGCTCTCCTAAGGATAAAATGAGATTTTGCTCATGAGTAAATGTATCTTGTGTATAACCTTTCTTAGCCTTAGACAGAAGTTTCTTATTACCTTCAGGTAAGTATCTACTCAACTTTGGGTCTGTAAATAAGAATAGCTCTTCATCTATACGTGTATTACCTTTTAATAACTTAACTTGGGGATGATATTTAAGACGTACATCTAGACCAATATTTTTCTTAAATCCAAGTATATTTAAGAAATAAGGCTCAAAAGCACTTTCTTGTATATAAACTTTAGCTTGTTTATTCACTTCAAACAATGCCTCTAGTCCTCCCCCATGATCATTATGTCCATGTGAAATAATAACTGTATCTACTGCTTCAATTTTAATATTTAGTGCCTTAGCATTTTCTATAAAAGTTGCATCTGGCCCTACATCAAATAAAATATGATGGTTAGGTGTCTCTATATATAAGCATAAACCATGCTTACTCTCAAAACTTTCATCCAACGTTGTATTCTCTAACAATCCTACAACTCTCATCTCTTTCCCCCCTATTCATCAAATATAAATAGTGCTTCAATCGGTGTCTCAACAACCCTTGAAATATCTATGGCTAATTTCAAAGAAGGATTATACTTACCTGCTTCTAATCGCATAATGG
Source organism: Niameybacter massiliensis (assembly GCF_001282685.1). Classification (GTDB taxonomy): domain Bacteria; phylum Bacillota; class Clostridia; order Lachnospirales; family Cellulosilyticaceae; genus Holtiella; species Holtiella tumoricola. Next base: position 2,692,583 of record NZ_LN875035.1, read on the forward strand.
TTTCTCTTCTTACGCCTACTTGATCTGCCAATTGCTCTTGAGTTAGCTCTTTGATTAGACGGTATTTCTTGAGCTCACAGCGAAACTCATTCATTGCTATTCTCCTTCTTATCCCAATAGTATAATAGTCCATAGGATAAATTTAATATTACTGCCCAATCCAAAGCTATTATTGTAATCAAAAAAGTATAAGCTGCTTTATACCCATATGGCTCTATCCAATTAATACATCCAATTAAAGCTAAGAATATAATCATAATACCTATACGATAGGCTATACGTTCTGCTCGACGTTCATTTTCAATAAAACGTTCATCTCTTAATGTATTAGACATCTTTCCTTCAAAATAAAAGGCAAAGAAGCCAAAAAATACTAAAAATGCTAAGCTTCCACTCCAACCTATAAAAGAATATATGATAGGTCCCATAAATCCGAGAAATCCTAACCATCCAAAATGTTTAGATATTGTACGTGTTTTTGCAATACTCCCTGTCTCATTTAAGCCAAATTTAACTTGTAAGCCTTCTTTCAAATTCTCTATGAATCTCATATCCACCTCCAAAAGTGATATATTTGTCTCTTTATGTGACAATTATATCACCTTGATAGAATATTACAATAATTTTCTAGACTTTTATTTTAATTTATTTATTCAATAAGCATTTGGAGTTGACAATTATAAGCCTCTGTATTAAAGAAATCACTGAATAATTCTATTTCTAGTAAACGCTTAACTTGTATATCATTTTTAATAACATATTCAAATAATTTCTTAGTCTGTTCTGCCTCATTGTCTTTACTATAAGTTAAAGTTAGATATTTACCTCCAGGTATACATTTAATTTTTTCTGTAACCTTTACATTCTTTTGATCCTCTAATTCATTAAATACATACTTTGGTACAGCTTCTCCCTGCTCATTCATCTCATATAATATACCTCTTTCCATAGCAACCTCTATTTGTAATTCTTGAACTACCTTTTCTAATTCTGAGTAATAAAGGAGTTCTTTTAGACTTCCTACTTCTTTACAAGGTGCTACAACCACATAACGGGGTTCCATTTTTTGAATGCAAATCTCATCTTGTTTAAGTAGTCCTCTCGAATAGCGTACTGTTTCATTAAGTTCATCAATATATCCAATGATTTCATTCATCTTATCAATGGTCGTTTCTGCTTCTTGCTTTTTAACCTGTAAAAAGTCAAGAAGTTTATCTGTATTACAGTCTTTAAAAATCTCTTGTAGCTCAGCTATACTTGTTCCTAAAGCTCTCCCCCCTTTAATCACATCTATATAAATCAATTGATCAATTGAATAATAACGATAGCCTGTTTGTTCATCTATAAAGCGAGGCTCTAATATTCCCATTTTATGATAATAACGTAACGCCTTTATGGTAATGTCCTTTAATTTTGCAACTTCTCCTATTGAAAATAAATTTTGCATCTGAATTCCTTTCCTTATTGACTCTCCCTTTAGGGGATACTTTATGCTCATTATACACAATATTAACAAATTCTATATGAATTTTGAAAGGATGATTAAAATGGCAAACATAATCTATAGAGAATTAAGACCAACTGATTATGAACGTATCAAATCCCTCATTAATGAAGCTTTTGGCTTTGATGACTTTATAAAAGATAAGAAATTCTTAAACCAAGTTTTAAATATCTACTTACAAGATTGTATTATGGCAAGTACCTTTAGTAAGGTTGCTGTAAAAGACCATCAAGTTATTGGACTTATTTTGGGGCAAGCAAAAAGAGAGAAAAAACGTCTTATAAAATCTCATAACATTTTCTCTCTCTTATCTAGTATAGGAAAACTTCTTCTGACTAATAAAACAAATCGTCAGGCACTCAAACAGTTTGCCCATATTCAAACAGTCTATAAAGAACTTATAAAAGGCAAAGAAGATACCTTTGGTGGATGTATTCAACTTTTCATTGTAGCCAAAGAATCTAGAGGCCTTGGTATTGGTAAAACACTAATTGCCTATCTTCTTGGCTATATGAAACAAAAGCAAGTTTCTTCTCTTTATCTCTATACCGATACAAGATGTAATTATGGTTTTTATGATAGTCATAAATTCGTACGTCTTGCGCAAAAGAATATAACCTTCAAAGGTTTCAAGGATATTTTAGGTGTTTATCTCTATGGGTATACATTACACTAGTTCATCAGCTGGGTAATGTATACCCATCTGTTTTCTTGCTTCCTCCATAATCTCTACAACAATACGTGATTCTTCTAACCATTTATCTTGTTGCTGAATATTATTTGTTCTAATCATATCTACAAAATCCTGTATTTCATCATAAAGATTATCTATAGTATCTTGCTGACTCAAACCTACTTTTTCACCTTTTCTTGGGTACAAACTCACCTTTTGACACTGGCTAATCTTTTCAATACAAATAGTTCCCTCTTCTCCTTGAATTTCAGAAGGTAAATTAGAATTACTTATTTTAGAATATTGAATAGTTGCACTCATCGTTGGATAAGTAAAATTAATATTTCCTTCTCCATCTACGCCTGATTCTAATTTAAAACCAGTAGCTTGAATATATTCTGGTTTTCCAAAGAGCCGCACCATAGGTGCAATGCAGTATACACCAATATCCACTAATGCGCCATTAGATAACTCTGGTCTAAAGGCATTTAATACATCTCCACTTCTATAAGCATCATAGCGAGATGAATACTGGCAAAAGCTTGCAACATATTTACGAACAGTACCTATCTTTTTTAAATTCTCTTCTATAATTTTAAAATTAGGTACATGAACATTTTTTATGGCTTCCATCAAAAATACTTGATTTTTCTTAGCTGCTTGTATCATTGCATCTACTTCTTTTACATTAGATGCAAATGCTTTTTCACATATTACATGTTTACCATGATCCATCAACAAAATAGCTTGCTTAGCATGTAACGCATTAGGTGATGCAATATATACTGCATCAATTAAAGGACTTTGTGCCATTTCTTCTAAGTCTGTAAAAACATGTGGAATCTGATACATAGTGGCAAAATCAGTTCCTCTATCTACTGTCCTTGAGTACACAGCAACAAGCTCTGTGCCTTCTACCTTTTTTAATCCTTCAATAAAGCGATCCGTAATAATATTAGTACCAACAATTGCAAAACGTATTTTCTTCATAAGTACCTCCTCAAACTTTTTATTCTTTCTTCTATTATACCTAACTTTTTATCTTTCGTCTGTGACAAGTCTAGGTAATTTCTAGACCTAAGTATTAGAAATATATTTTTTGCAAATATTATTAGTGTTTGATTCTATAAATCTATATTAAGGAGCCTAACTATGACTAAATTAACTGATGAACTCAAAAAAGATATTCAAGGTATGAAAGCTCACCACGAACAAAAGAAAGAAGAACATCATGAACATCATGAAGAAAAAGTTTTAGAACATGAACTTAAACATCAAATGCACAAAGAAGAACTTCATAAAGATCTTGAAGGCATGAAAGTAATTCACGAAGAACATAAGCTTGAAAGAGAAGAAAAACATGAAGCCAAAGAACTAGCTAAGGATTTAAAACATCAAATGAAACATGAAAAATAAAAAATAATAGTTTTATTTCCATCAAATTGTATGTTAGAATTAAAAAAATAGCAAAAACCTGGGGAGCTCGTATGCGGGCTGAGAGGAAGTCATCAACTTCGACCCTTTAACCTGATTTGGATAATGCCAACGTAGGGAATACAAGGTGAGTATAGAATATACAACGCGCAACTTGTCTACGGGGAGGTTGCGCTATTTTTATTTCCAAAAATTCTAATAACTCAGGAGGTAAAAATGTTATACACAACTCAAATGGATGCTGCAAGACGTGGCATAATCACAAAACAAATGGAGCATGTTGCTACATACGAACAAATGGATGTAGAAATCCTTCGCGACCTTGTTGCTCGTGGACAAGTCGCTATCCCAGCTAACAAAAATCATCATGCACTCACACCTTATGGAATCGGAAATAAGCTTAAAACCAAAATTAATGTTAACCTTGGTACTTCTCGTGATTGCCTAGACTTAAATGTAGAGATGGAAAAAGTCATGACGGCTGTTCACCTCGGTGCTGAGTCTATTATGGATTTAAGCTCTTATGGTGACACTGCTACTTTTAGAAAAAAACTTACTGCAGAATGTCCTGCTATTATTGGAACTGTTCCTATCTACGATGCTGTTGTCTACTACAATAAACCACTTAAAAACATTACCTCTGATGAGTGGATGAATATTGTGCGTATGCATGCCGAAGATGGTGTTGACTTTATGACTATTCACTGCGGTATTAACCGTGCAACTGCTCATAGTTTTAAACAAACTCATCGTCATACAAATATTGTTTCTCGTGGCGGTTCTATGATTTTTGCTTGGATGGAACTTACAGGATGTGAAAATCCTTTTTATGAAAGATACGATGAACTTCTAGAGATCTGTGCTGAATACGATGTTACCTTAAGCCTTGGTGATGCTTGTAGACCTGGTAGTATTCATGATGCTGGAGATATTTCTCAAATCAAAGAACTCGTAACTCTCGGTGAACTTACTGAACGTGCATGGGCAAAAAATGTTCAAGTCATCATTGAAGGGCCTGGGCATATGCCACTTAATCAAATCCAAGCTAATATGGAGATTCAACAAACCATTTGTAAAGGTGCACCTTTTTATGTATTAGGTCCTCTTGTTACAGATGTTGCACCTGGTTATGATCACATTACTGCTGCTATTGGTGGTGCCATTGCCGCAACCCATGGTGCTTCTTTCTTATGCTATGTAACCCCTGCCGAACACTTACGTCTCCCAACCTTAGAAGATGTACGTGAAGGTATTATTGCCTCTAAGATTGCTGCTCATGCTGCTGACGTTGCAAAAGGTATTCCTGGTGCTACTAACTGGGATTATGAAATGAGTGAAGCGCGTCGTAACTTAGACTGGGAAAAACAATTTGACCTTGCCATTGATCCAGAAAAAGCCCGCCGTTATCGAGAAGAAAGTACACCTGAAAAAGAAGATACTTGCACAATGTGTGGCAAAATGTGCGCTATGCGTAATATTAATAAAATTCTCCGCGGTGAAGACGTAGATATCATGGAATAATAGAATAAAAGATATGTCTAAAATTTATTTGTAAAAAAGGATAACAATAAAATGAAAACTAAAAAACTAACTCTTGCAGGATTATTAATTGCCCTTGGTGTAATCTGTGCCACATTTTCTATCCCCATTGGTGCTGCAAAATGTTTCCCTGTTCAACATATGGTTAATGTTATTGCAGGTGTATTGCTCGGGCCTGTCTATAGCGTTGCAGTAGCCTTCTGTATTTCTCTAATTCGTGTACTATCAGGAACAGGTACCCTTCTAGCCTTCCCTGGTAGTATGTTAGGTGCCTTTTTATGTGGTATGCTCTTTAAAATGTATCCAAAACTATCTGTCGCCTACATTGGTGAAATCTTTGGAACAGGTGTTTTAGGTGCACTTGTTGCTTTTCCTGTGGCTACACTTATTATGGGAAAAGAAGCTGCCATGTTTGCTTATATTATGCCTTTCATGATTAGCTCTATGGTAGGTGCTACCATTTCTATTATGATACTAAAAGTTTTGACGAGAACAAAAGTTTGGCAGGAGTGGTTTGTATGTTTACATCACTCCTAGAAAATGTGGTACAAACTCGTCCCCTTGTACATTGTATCACTAATTATGTTTCCGCTAATGACTGCGCTAATCTACTCCTTGCTTTAGGTGCATCTCCTATTATGGCTGATGCACCTTCTGAAGTAGAAGAAATTACAAGCCATGCTAAAGCCCTTGTTCTCAATATGGGGACTTTAAGCGAAACCAAGCTTACAAGTATGCTCCTGGCAGGGCAAAAAGCCAATCAATTAGGTATACCTGTTATTTTAGATCCTGTTGGTGTAGGCGCCTCTCATTTTAGGAAACAAGCTGCTCATCAACTTTTGAGTACAATCCACTTCAGTGTTATCCGTGGAAATGCTTCTGAAATAGAAACACTCCTTACAGACAAATCTATCTCTATAGGGATTGATGTTGCTTCACCCAAAACTGTAACGCCTTATACCATACAAGGCATTTTGCAACTCGCTACTGCTTTAAGCCACAAAACACGCTCTATTATTGCAGTAAGTGGAAAAACAGATTTAGTTACAAATGGCTATATGACTTATGCAGTGTTTAATGGCCATTCTGATCTTACCCGTATTACAGGAACGGGATGTATGCTTACTAGTCTTATAGGAGCCTACTGTGGTGCTAATCCTTCTCAACTTTTAGAGGCTACTGTAGCTGCTGTAGGTACCGTAGGGATTTCTAGTGAATTTGCTCATCAAAAATGTGAACTGTTACAAGGTGGCACAGGTACATTTCGTACTCTACTCTTAGATGCAGTAAGCTTAATTACACCAATCCAACTTCAAGGAGGTTTACACTATGAAATTTACACCTAAATGTCTCACACTCTACGCCGTTACAGATCGTAGTTGGCTAAATGGTCAAACACTTCTTTCACAAGTAGAACAAGCCCTAAAGGGTGGCGTAACTATGGTGCAACTTCGTGAGAAAACTTTATCCCAAGATGCATTTTTAGCTGAGGCACGTCTTATGCGTAAACTCACTCGTAAATATAATGTCCCACTCATTATTAATGATAATATTGAAGTCGCCTTACTAAGTGAGGCTGACGGCGTACATATTGGTCAAAAAGATTGTAGCATCCAAGAAGCTCGTAAGTATCTTGGCATAGATAAAATTATAGGTGTAACAGCCAAAACACCCAAGCAAGCTCGCCTTGCTACCGAAGCTGGTGCTACTTACCTTGGCTCTGGTGCTGTCTTCGGAAGTGGTACTAAGTTAGATGCTACGCCTTTAAGCTACAAGGCATTACAAGAAATTTGTCATTCAACTTCTTTACCTGTTGTAGCTATCGGTGGCATCACAGATGAAAATATTCTAAAACTTAAAGGTAGTGATATTGCAGGTGCTGCCGTTGTTTCTGGCCTTTTTAAACAACCAGATATTTATCAATCTGCAAGACATCTTAAAGAACTTATAGAAAAGGAGATTGTCCGATGAAAACAGTACTGACAATTGCAGGCTCTGATTGTAGTGGTGGTGCAGGTATACAGGCAGATTTAAAAACGATGACTGCTCATAAAGTTTATGGTATGAGTGCGATTACAGCACTTACTGCTCAAAACACTCAAGGTGTAAGTGGCATTATGTCTGTATCTCCTGAGTTTCTAACTGAACAACTTAAACGTATCTTCGAAGATATTCCTCCTGTTGCAGTCAAAATTGGAATGATTGGTGATGCTTGCCTTACATATGCTATTGTAGATATTTTAAAAAAATATAAACCTGCCTATATCGTAGTAGACCCTGTTATGGTTGCTACAAGTGGTGCAACTCTAAGTTCAAATGAAACAAGAGATGCTATGCTACATCATCTACTTCCCCTTGCAACCCTTATTACACCTAACTTATATGAACTTGCTAATCTTACTGAAACAACTACTATTAGAGATAAAGAAACCATGCTGGAAATTGCACGTACTTTAGCTCATCAAACAGGTACACATGTTCTTGCAAAAGGAGGTCACCTCACAGAAACTGCAAGTGACCTCCTCTATCTAGCAGATGATACTTTTACATGGTTCGATGGCAAACGCTATCAATCTACTAATACACACGGTACAGGATGTACCCTTTCCTCCGCTATTGCTTCTAACTTAGCACTTGGCTATAGCCTTTCAGATAGTGTTAAGTTAGGCAAAGAATATGTAGCTGGTGCTATTGCAGATGGACTTAGCTTAGGACATGGTAATGGACCTTTAAACCACTGCTATCGACTGTAAGTAATGAAGACAAATAAATATTGGTTAAGTGTGAGGGGGGTGCTTATATTTAGTCTACTTACATGAGTTGGCTAGGTAGATTCTCCTTCACTTTGTGGACTGCACCGGCGGAGAGATTACTAAACTGCATGTAGCTTATATTCTAAGTCCATCCTCGAAAAAAGCTACATGGATGTCACCCACGCATCACCGCCCTTTTCTACTCAGAGAAGTAAGTTTTCACTTCCAGTGACACAACGCGTGGAACAAAAAAGAGGAAACATATCTTCATTAGAGAGAATACTTCCAAGTGCTTGATAATACTCCTTCGTAGTTTACTCTTTATCTCAACTTAGGAATAATTAGGCACTTTCATATGAAGGATGTTTAGAAAATAGATCATGTAGTTTAGCAACCGCTTTACCGGAAGCGTCTATGATGTGATGGGCTGTAAGGTAAGTTATTGTATGGAAACTTTTCCGCAGGCTTTTTAGAGAGGTTTAGCGAATGGAATCAAACTGGTTTTAGAAAAATGTTTGAAGAAAAGTGAACTTCTTTTCTGAGTTTTGACCGTTAGTTTGATGGAATGAACTTAGCCTGTCTTAAAAGTCGAGGACTAGAAGTTGGAATACAATAAGCTTGCCTACATGCTTCACACTTAACCAAATATTTATTCTATTCATTATAAAAGGGCACTTCTATAGAAGCGCCCTTTTATTTAAATTTATTTCACACCTAAAATGCAATAAGGTGACATTTCATATCTTACAAAGTAGCCTTGTGGATGATCACATACTGGACATTTTACTGGTGCTGTAAATCCTTTATGAATATGTCCACAGTTAAGGCACATCCATTCAACTTCTTGATCTTCTTTAAAGAGTTTGCCTTGTTCCATCCAATCTGCAAATTTTAAGAATCTGCTTCCATGAATATTTTCTATAGCTGCAATCTGAGTAAAAGATGCTGCTACTTTTGGAAATCCTTCTTCTGTTGCAATACGTGCAAACTCTGGATACACATTACTGTGTTCTTCTTGTTCATTATGTGCAGATGCACGTAAGATTTCGATCATACTTGCTGTTGGGTCAACTGGATAAGCCCCATCAATTGTAATATTTTCTCCAGCAAAATCTTTTAAATGATCCATAAATACCTTTGCATGGGCAAGTTCTTGGTCTGCTGTATACTCAAAGAGTGCCTTAACAACATGTAATTGTGCTTTGTGTGCTTGTAGTGCTGCAAAAATATAACGATTACGTGCTTGTGATTCTCCTGCAAAAGCACGCATTAAATTGATTTTAGTGGTACTTTGTTGTAATTCCATCATAGACCTCCATAAACACTTTTTTAATAGTATTTTCTTTTACCTATGATTTTATCCTATTATTTTGATATTGCTTTTAAATTTGCTTTTGCCATAAACCATGTTGGCTACAGTAAGTATATAAAGTACCTCTTCCTTTTTTAAAGAACCTTACCTCTGGATTTTGTTCAGGATAAAGTTTCATAAGAAGTACTTTATCATAAGTTACATAGGCTACAAAAGAAAGGTAATGCTCTTTTGTCATCTCATGTTTAAAAGTTACATATAAGTCATCTTCTATCATTTCTATTTCTGGTGTATGTGCCTCATCACTTTCTTTTGCTGCTTGTAAAGGTTCTAATCTTTGCCCACAGCAATTAATAAGTACTTCGTTCGTACTTGTTATGACATTGCCACAAGTCGGACATGCATAAAATTTTATACGTTTCATATTGCCTCCCATATTGGTGTTTTCTATTATTTCTCCAGATAGTATCTCTGTTACATTCACCTCAAGAATACTGGCTAAATCTTTAATATATGCAATATCAGGACATCCTTGTCCACGTTCCCATTTAGAAATGGTTTTATCACTTACATTAAGCTTATTTGCCAGTTCCAACTGAGTCATTTGCTTTTCTTTTCTACGTTTCATTATTAGTTGTCCTGTTTTGATACTATCCATCTCAATCACCTCTCTCACATTGTATGATGTTTATCATCTCTTCGCAATCTACGCTTCGTAGAGTATGTTTTATCCAGCAATAGTTTTCTTTCGGGCTCATCTCATCATGAAGTTGCTAGCTAGATACATATTATAAACTTTAAATTCTCATAATAAAAATCCTAGGACCTAAATTTAAAACCTTATGTCCTAGGATTTTTATTATCTTTGATGTTTACTTAAATTAATAGCTTATTCTTACTCTTGTATTTCTACATTAGTTAATACAACATGTGTACTATGTTCTTTACTTTCTTTAATGGTTTTTTGAACTTCTGTAAATTCACTAATTAATCTTTCTAGGTCTACTTTATCTACATTATAATTTAAGAAAAGGCTTTCCATATCTCTAGAAACACCATTCATGATTCTTACAAGTTCTACGAAATTCATAAAATTTGTACTACGTTGTGCATTCTTAAACTTCTCTATATCACGTCTAATAAATTCTACAACTTGTTCCTCATCAGAGAAAAGTCCCTCTGGTATTGGATAAGGTTTTATACGTTGTAAGAAGTACTTATCTTTTGCATTCACGTTATAAGCATAAGAAACCTCTAAATGATTATCTAACTCAAACTTTACAAAATATAAAACACCACTTACTTTTTCAATTTTAGTTGCCCCCAGTAATCTTAAGCGTGTCTCTATCATATTACCATTAGCCGCTGTTACATTCATATTTAATACCCCCTCTGCATTATGCAAATCTTATAAGTAAATATATAGTTGAAATCACTACAGATAGAATCATAAGTGGAAATCCAACTTTCATATATTGACCGAAGCCAATAGGATGACCATTTTTCTTACCTATATTAGCAAGTACAACATTGGCTGATGCACCTATAAGTGTTCCATTACCACCAAAACATGCACCTAATGAAACTGCCCACCATAATGGTGTAATATCTACACCTTGTTGTCCCATTGTTAAAATAAGTGGAATAAGTGTTGCAACAAAAGGTATGTTATCAAGGAATGATGAAACTATAGCTGATAACCATAATAGTAAAATCATCATCATTACTGGTTTACCTGCTGTAATACTAATAAGTGAATTTGCCAATGCGTGAATTAGTCCAACTTCTTCAAGTCCACCTACTAAAACGAATAGACCTGCAAAGAAAATAATGGTTGGCCACTCAATATGGCATATAACTTCTTCTACATCTTGTTTACCTATAAGAAGCATTAATGCTGCTCCTGATAAAGCTACAATGGCTGAACTTACACCAAGTTGATCATGAGTAATAAAACCAATTAAAACCAAAGCCATACCTACTAAGCTTTTAATAAGCAATGCTTTATCTTTAATAGCTTTTTTCTCATCAAGTTCCATTACTTCTTTTTTAAATTGTTCTTCTACACAAAGTTTTTTGCAATATACAAAATAAAGAATTGCTACTGTCACAATGAGTACAACAAAAGCTGCTGGTGCTACATTCATAATGAAATCATTAAAACCAAGTCCTGCTGCACTACCAATCATAATGTTAGGTGGGTCTCCAATAAGTGTTGCTGTTCCCCCTATATTAGAAGCTAAAATCTCAGTAATTAAAAATGGTATTGGATTAAGCTGTAAAATTTGAGTAATGATTAGTGTCATAGGCCCAATTAAAAGTACAGTTGTTACATTATCAAGTAATCCTGATAGTACTGCGGTAATCACTGCAAAGCTTATAAGAATTTTCCATGCATCACCTTTTGCTTTCTTAGCTGTAAAAATTGCTAAGTACTCAAAAAGTCCTGAATTCTTAATAACCCCTACAAAGAGCATCATACCTATTAATACACCTATTGTATTAAAATCTATATAGCCTACTACTTTATCTGATGGAATTACCTTGAAAAGAACCATCAACATGGCACCACCTATAGCCGCCACTGTTCTATCTATTTTTTCTGTCATAATAAGCGCCATAACTACTAAGAAAATAATAAGCGCCATTATTTGTGTCATATTCATCGCTAGTCCCTCTTTCTGTCCACGTGCTGTCTTTTCTCTCTTTTCTGAACCGACATTCATAATACTCCTTTTATAAAAACTTTGCAACACTTTTTTTATATTTCTTTATGTTAACTTTTTATCTAAGTTATTTCATTCATCTTTTCCCCAATTATATTTCCCTGGAAAACTTTATCGTTTGATATCTATTTAAAAATAAAAAAGTCCTATATAACTAGAGCTTATACTCTAGTCAATAGGACTTCTACATCGTTTAAAACATTTATTCTTCTTTACTTTCGTCTGTAGCTACTTCTTTAACTGCTTCTTTAATCGTTTCTATAACTGTCTCATAGTCTACTTTATCATCTTTTTTATTCGTAAAGTTAGCTATAAGTTCTGGGATATTGATACCAGTCATTGCATTTAATGTCTCAAATCCACTCCCTGTAATATCAGTTACCCATTTTGCAACTTTAGAAGTTCCTTCACTACCACCATTGTCAATGATTGTCACTTTATCAATTTGTTCCATTGGTTTCGCTACTTCACTCATAATTTGTGGTAATTTTTCAACTAACATTTGTACAACTGCAGCTTCTCCATACTTAGCCATTGCTTCTGCCAATCTTTCTTTTGCTTCTGCATCAGCAATACCTTTAGCTTTAATAATTTCAGCTTCTGCCTCTCCGGCTACTTTAATTGCATCCGCTTCTGCTTGTGCAATAAGACGTTTTGCATCTGCCTCAGCTTCTGCTTTAATTTTGATTGCTTCTGCTTGTGCTTGTGCTTCTTGAATAGCTTTCTCTTTAGCTGCTTGTGCCTCAATAATCTTTTTACGTTTTTCAGCTTCAGCTGGTTTATCCACTGTAGCAACAAGTTCTTTTTCAACACGCTTTGCTTCTTCTTCTGCTAATTTAGCTTTTTGTTGTTCTACCAATGATTTATTTTCAATTTCTTTTAAGGAGTAAGCAACGTCAGCATCAGCTTTTGCTTTATCTTGTTCTGCACGATAAGCCTCTGTTCTAAGCCTTTTATTTCTCTCAAATTCAGCAATTTCTGTATCTGCTGCAAGTTTTGCTTTTTGTCCCTCTCGCACAGATTCTGCTGTTCTAATTTCCGTATCTCTTTTTCTTTCTGCTTCAGCAATATCTGCATCTGCTTGTGCCTGAGCAATTTGTGGTTTTGCTCTATTTTCTAGGTAACCACCTTGTGTAGAAATTTTGAGGATTGAATAAGAAATAAGTTCTAATCCCATAGAATTTAATTCTTCTCTTATATTATCCTCAATACTTTGTTCAAATGAAGCTCTATCTTCATTAATCTGTTCTACTGTTAGTGTAGAAACAATGCCTCTTAACTTACCTTCTAAAATTTTCTCTACAATATTTTGGATATTTCCTACAGTATCATTAACTTTACCTGTACAAAAACGTTCTACCGCTTTTATAATAGCTTCTTTTTCATTACGTACTTTAACTACAGCTGTCCCAACAATATCTACAAAAATCCCTTGTTTAGATGGTGCTTCTGCTACATCTGTTGTCATTGAAATAGCTTCTAATGAAATGGTACAGCTCGTTTCGAAGAAAGGTATAACTAAACCACCTTTTCCGCTTAATACCCTTTGTTTAAAACCTGTAATAACCATAGCCTTATCAGCCTTTACTTTTCTCCACATTAAGCAAATAAGCACTATCATAGTTGCTACTACAATTAAAACAATTAATCCTATTCCCATATTATTGCCCCCTTTTACAATTTGTAGTTCTTCCCTTTTACTACATTCTGAATCATTTAAAATCTACAAACTATGTTATAATTTTAACCTATAATTAAAGTATACAAAAAAGAGTTTGCAAAAGCAAACTCTTTTAATTAAAATTTTCACTTAATTTTCTTTTAATACGTTGTAAGGCATTATCAATAGATTTAACAGATTTACCCATACGTTCTGCTATCTCATGATAATTTTGCCCCTGTGTGTGTGCATTCAGTACTTCCCATTCAAAATCACTGAGACTTTCTTTCATATACCTTCTAAGACGTTTCAAATCTTCTTCGTGAATCATCATGTCTTCAGGATTATGACTAATATTATCCTTAAGTATATCCATTAAAGTAATACCATCATCATCCTCACCAGCAACAGGTAAATTAAGAGAAATACTTGTATTTAGTGGCATATGCTTTTGCCTTGTAGCAGTTTTGAAGGCTGTACTAATCTGTCTTGTAATACATAAGGTCGCAAAAGATTTAAAGCTTGCATCCTTGTCTGGATTATAGTCGCATATTGCTTTAAACAAGCCAATCATACCTTCTTGGATAAGATCTTCAACATCTGCACCTACAAAGTAATTGGACTTAATCTTCTTCCTTACAAATGTTTTGTAACGTTGTACAAGTATTTCTATGCATCCCCTATCCCCTCTTTGATAGGCTGCAATGAGTTCTTCATCCGTTAAAACTTCGGCTGTTTTCACGAGTAAATCCTCCTTAGTCTATCTCCCCTACGCATTATTCTGCTGTATACTGATTGATCACCTAGCTATCTATCCTGATAACTGAATAACACGCTATTGGGTCTATATATATTTATTCTATTTGGCTTAGAAATGACGTTGTCTAACAACTTCATAAGCTAAAATACTAGCTGCAACTGAAGCATTAAGTGATGTTACTTTTCCATACATTGGAATACGTACAACAAAGTCACATTTATTTTTAACATTTCTAGAAACACCTTCACCTTCGCTACCAATAACAATACCGATAGGCCCTCTTAAGTTATCTGTATAGATAATTTCTCCATCCATATCTGCACATGCAACCCAGATACCTTTTGCTTTAAGATCTTCAATTGTCTGAGCAATATTTGCTACTTTTGCTACTTTTGTATATTCGATAGCACCTGCTGATGCTTTAGATACTGTAGATGTAAGACCTACTGCACGACGTTTTGAAATAATAATACCGTGTACACCTGCATTATGTGCTGAACGAATAATAGCACCTAAATTATGTGGGTCTTGAATATTTTCTAAGATTAAAATAAATGGATCTTCACCTTTTGCCTTTGCATCATTTAAGATTTCATCAATTTCAACATATTTATGCGCACTTGCATAAGCTACAACACCTTGATGTCTTTCACCATTTGATAATTCATCAAGTCTTGATTTTTCAACTTCTTGAATCACAATGCCGCGTGCTTTAGCATCACCAATAATCTTTTTGATTGAACCTTCAACTTGACCACTTTGGATAAGGATTTTCTCAATATCACGACCTGATTTAAGTACTTCAATCACAGAGTTTCTACCAAATAAGATATTTTCATCTACTGATGTTTCAAATTGTTCGCCTTCTACTGGCATAGGTTTACGATTTGTAAATTTTTTATTATAAGGTTTTTTACCTTGTGGCGCATCACTTGGTTTTCTATTTGGTTTTGGGTTAGTACCTTGTGGTGCATCACTTGGTTTTCTATTTGGCTTTGGATTATTACCTTGTAGTGCATCATTTGGTTTTCTATTTGGTTTTGGGTTAGTACCTTGTGGTGTATCACTTGGTTTTCTATTTGGTTTTGGATTATTGCCTTGTGGTGCATCGTTTGGTTTTCTATTTGGTTTTGGATTATTGCCTTGTGGTGCATCGTTTGGTTTTCTATTTGGTTTTGGATTATTACCTTGTGGCTTATTAGTTTTTTTGTAATAAGGCTTTTTATTTTCTCTTGGAGCTTCATTCGTTCTGTCTGTTTGATTTTGGTCTAAATTCATTCTATTTAATTCTCCTTTTTCTTTTTGAGTTCTTGTAAGTCTTGTTTTGAAATTCCGCCTGTAAGGAAGATAACAATTACATAAATAATTGCACCTACACCTACCGCACCTAATGTCATAATAGCATTTTGAATTTTTGATGTGGCATCTAAAATATTGCCAAGTAATGCATAACTAAAGTATGCTGCAATACCCATTACAGCTGCTGCTATAAGTGGTTTTACAATAACTAACATTGTATTTAATTTAAATCCAGTCAATTTCTTAACCGCTAAAAAGTTATAAAGTGTAAATGTTGCATAGCCTGCAATTGAAGAAAGTGGTGCACCTAATATACCTAAACTTCCTACTAAAACAATATTAAGAACTGCTTTTACAACTGCTGCTACACCTAAGGCTTGTACAGGAATCCATACCTTCCCAAGCCCTTGTAATACACCTGTCATTGCTTGCCCTAGCATAATAAATGGGATACTAAAAGCTGAAAGACGTAAGATTGGACCACCTTGAATAGATTCAGGGAATAAGAATCCCATTACTGGTTCTGCAAGGACCGCTAAACCTATAGCTGCTGGTAAAGAAATAAGTAAACCGAATCTTGATCCAAGTTCCATTTTATCTTGCATTTCTTTATGATCTTTTCTTGCCACCGCTTCTGCAATAGCTGGAACTACACTTGTTACTAATGCCATACCAAAGGCAAGTGGTAAATTAACAAGAGTTAATGTATTTGTAAGCTGTCCAAATAAATCAGCTGCAATAGTCTGATCCATTCCTCCACTTACAAGTCTTGCTGTTACAATTGCAGAATCTAAGAAATTCATTACAGAGTTAACTGCTGCACCAATAGAAATTGGAATAGCAAGTACAAGTACAACTTTTGCTACACTTTTAAAAGTTGTTGAAACTGCCGCTTGTTTTTGTGTAGCCATTTCTTCATAAATGGCTTTTTTATGTTTTAGATAGAAGAGTGCTAAAACAAGTGCACCACATACGCCACCTACAACTGAACCAAATGACGCACCACCTGCTGCATACCCCACATTTGGCATGAAGAAATACGCAAGCCCAAGTCCTGCAACTACACGACCAAAGTTTTCTAATACTTGTGAAATAGCTGTTGGAGCCATATTTTGCATACCTTGGAAATATCCACGATATACACCCATAATACAAACAAAGATCGGACTTAATGCTAAGCCCCATAATGAATAAATTGTTTGTTCTTCCCATTTAAAAGCACCAATTAAAAGAGGTGCTCCTAAGAAGAATAATGCAGATAAAGTAAGCCCTAAAATAATCATAAAACTCATAGTATGTTTAAAGATTAAATGTGCTTCTTTATATTGTCCCATTACTCTTTTCTCGGCAACTAGCTTTGAAAGCGTCGCTGGAATAGCCACAATAGCAATAGATGTTAGGAATGTATAAATTGGATATCCATAACCATAGTAACCCATTCCTACGTTTCCAATAAGTGAACCGAGTGGTATTCTGAAAAAGGCACTTAATACTTTTGCAATGAGTGCTGCAACAGATAAGATAAGTGCTCCTTTTACAAACTTTCCTGTACCTTTTGACATAATTTTCTCCTTCGTATCATTTAGAGGGATTGAAACCCATATTCTATGATTTCTTGTATACGATCTATTTTACCTTCAATATATAAATAACCTATGAGCGCTTCTAAGCCTGTAGCATGGCGATACTCTGTAATATCAGCATTTTTAGGCGCTGATATACTTTTCGCGTTACGTCCACGCTTTAAGACTTGTAATTCTTCCTCTGTAAGTTTATCTTCTACAAGATGATATAGCTTTGCTTGGGCGCCTGCTCTTACAAGTTCCCTTGACGCTTTATGCATTTTATTAACAGGCATATTCCCCTTCGCTAATACATGTGTACGAACAAAAAGTTCGTACACACCATCTCCTATATAAGCTAAGGCAAGTGGTGAATAGGTATTTGCTTTATGCGCATTCATTTTTGTGACACTATTCAAAACTTCATTAATGTTAGTATTCATATTCTTGTGCTTTATATACGTTTAAAACGTACTCCTTCTCTAGTATCTTCAATAAGCACACCTTGCTCTTTGAGCCAGTCACGAATACGGTCTGCCTCAGCAAAGTCTCTTGCTTTTTTAGCTGCTTTACGATCTTCAATATATTGTTGAATGTCTTCATCTGATAAAGCATGTTCTTTTTGTTCTTCTGCTTCATAAAGAAGGCCTAAGATGTTATTGAGTTTCATAAACTCATCGTATACTCCTTGTGTAAAGGCTTGTGTTGCACCTTCTTTTGCATAAGTGTTTGCAAATTTAACAAGCTCAAAGATAATACTGATTGCATCGGCTGTATTAAAGTCATCTTCCATTGCTGCATGGAATTTTTCTTCAAATGTAGCCAGTTCTTTTAAAAGTTCTTGTTCTTTTACTGTTAGTGTTTCCTCTTTTGCGTGACTTAAAGCAAATTCTAAGTTATCTTTACAATTTTTTATACGAGTCAAGCCATTTTGAGCAGCTTCCATAAGTTCATTGCTATAGTTAAGGGGACTTCTATAGTGTGCACTTAGCATAAAGAAACGTACTGTATCATAGCCATAAGCTTCCCCTACATCTCTTAAAACTTTAAAATTCCCAAGAGATTTACTCATTTTATGATTATCGATATTAAGGAAGCTATTATGCATCCAATAGTTAGCAAAAGTTGCTCCATTTGCTGCTTCACTTTGTGCAACTTCATTTTCATGGTGCGGGAAAACAAGATCTTCTCCACCTGCATGAATATCAATTGTATCTCCTAAGAACTTTTTGCACATGGCAGAACACTCAATATGCCATCCTGGACGTCCTTCGCTCCATGGACTCTCCCAATAAGGTTCTCCATCTTTTTTAGGTTTCCAAAGTACAAAGTCCATATGGTTTTTCTTTTCGTCGCCTAGAGTTACACGTTCACTTGCACCTGCTTCTAAGTCATCTAACACTTTTTTAGAAAGCTTTCCATATCCATCAAAAGCTTTGGTATCAAAGTATACACTTCCATTTACCTCATATGCAAAACCTTTTTCAATAAGTGTTTCGATCATTTTAATGATCCCATCCATCTCTTCTGTTACACGTGGATGATGTGTTGCTGGTTTAACATTTAAATTTTTAGCATCTTTTAGTGTCTCACTAATATACTCTTCAACTAACTCTGTTGTTGTACGACCTTCTTCATTTGCTTTTTTGATAATTTTATCATCTACATCAGTAAAGTTTTGAATGAAATTCACATCATAGCCTACTGCTTCAAAATATCTTCTAACTGTATCAAAAACGATATATGGTCTTGCATTACCTATATGGATTAAATTATATACTGTTGGACCACACACGTACATACGCACTTTTCCTGATTCTATTGGATTAAAGATTTCTTTTTGTTTAGTAAGTGTGTTATAAATTTTAATCATATTTACCTCTCCTTAGTGTATTTATTGTCTATATGTTTCACAAGCTTCTTTGTTTGGACAATTTGGCTCGGTACACTGGTGTGTTTTTAGGGCAGCCTCTTTGCATTTTTCATCCTTGAGTTTATGAAGTTCTACTATCGTATCTTCTAACACTTGTATTTTATCTTGTAAAGCATCAACATTTTGACGCATTTTACACATTTCCATTTGAATTGGGTCTGGCATCTTCACTTGATCTAGTTGTGAACAAGGATTTACCCGTTGTCCCGCAATTCTTACAATCTTACCTGGAATCCCTACTACAGTACAATCCTCTGGAATTTCTTGCAAAACAACAGCATTTGCTGCTATACGAGAATTATCCCCAACTTTAAAAGGTCCTAATACTTTGGCCCCTGTACTAATCATCACATTATTTCCAATGGTTGGATGACGCTTACCATGGTCCTTACCAGTCCCACCTAAAGTAACACCATGATAGATTGTTACATTATCTCCAATTTCACAAGTTTCGCCAATTACAACACCCATACCATGATCAATAAAAAGCCCTTTACCAATGGTTGCCCCTGGATGAATTTCTATTCCTGTCAAACCTCTTGCTAACTGAGATAACAATCTAGCTAAAAAGTACCATTTCTTTTTGTATAAATAGTGCCCTACCTTATGAAATAGCAATGCATAAAAACTTGGATATAAAAAAACCTCTGCTGTGCTTTTGATGGCGGGGTCACGTTCTTTAATCACTTGAATTTGTTCTCTGATATAACCCATATGATTCCTCCTCAAAAAATACAATAAAAAAACTCACCTCTATTTCAGAGGCGAGTTATCGCGGTTCCACTCTGATTAAAGCTCTTCTTCTATATAGAAAAGCTCTATCTTAATTGCCTTAACGCGGCCTCTACGACCTATGCTACTCTTATTCACATAGATAGCTCCAGAATGCACTTCATTCAATTTCTTAGAACTCACTTCCAGCCTATGGCGAGTCTCTCTTGGCTAATCCATTAAATTACTCTTTCTTTCATTGCTTATTTCTCTATTCCATCTAAAATTGCACATTATTCCTTATTATAATCTATTAGTCACGTAGTTTCAACTGCTATCTTTATTTATTATATTAGACGATACGATTTATGTGCTTATTTTTCTATTCAAATATGTGTATTAGAATTATATTTAGTATGCTCAAAATATACTTAACTAACTTGTCTTTTTTCTTCTTTTGTAATTGGATACTCCTATATTTTGTCCATACTATTTATCTATTCTATCGACATCTATAAGAATTATCTTAAATTCATATCTAGTAAGATGTAAGTACTTGATTATTTTCCATTACAATTGGTGGCAACTCACTACCATCTCCATAAAGATCAGGTCTAGCAAGTAAATATTCTACTACTTCTTTTCTTGTTTTACATACAGTGGCTTGATAAGGTGCTGGTGGACCATATTTTTCAATCAGTACTAATTCATTTCCTGTATCAATAAGTACAGCAGCATGTCCTACTAATCTTTTATTTTCATATGGGTCATGTAAGTATAATGTAATTAAGGAAATATTACTCTTATCATCAAAAACAAGTTCTCTTTCTATATAAGCTTCCTGAATTTTAGCAACATGCATATCTAGAGTACTATCTTCTTCTAACTGAACAGGATTAAATAATGTAACAAATTCCTTTCTTTCCTCTTTAGACATTGCAAATTGGTCCATTGTATCAATAGCATCTAAATCAAACATTAGATAAGCATCTTCTTCTATTTGCTTTTGGGTATTAACGAAGTCTTTATATAATAAATAAGCAGATAATCTACAGTTTGCTTCCCAATAATCTCTTCCATCCTCTGTTTGCTTTGTTGTCACTAAAATATTATTATAATCAACTACACCTTCCTTCATAGGTTGATACCCTTCAGTCAAAGCCCCTGGATTTTCTACTCGACTATTAAAATCATTAACCCACTCCATATAAGTTTTTACATTTTCTTGGTCTATTTTTGATTGTATTAAAAGTTTTTCTATTTGTTGCTTGGTTTCTTCATCTTTAAGATTTGTATATAAAAGTCCTTCTTGTATATTAGGTTTAGCACATCCTACAAGTAGCCCTCCTAACAGAACCATACAACTTAGCCTTTTTAAACATTTCATATTCGCGTCTCATCCTCTCTCTATAAGTTATATCTTATTAGACATTTAAATGTTGCAAAGAGTTTCATGATTGTACATGAACTTTTTTCCATAATAATTAAAACCTCTAAACTCAATCCTTATATTAAAGGGTATAGTTTAGAGGTTTCTTCTTATACATTCTATTATTTATCTAGTAAGACAATCGCTTGACTGGCAATACCTTGTTCTGTTCCTGTAAAACCTAAACCTTCTTCCGTTGTAGCCTTTACATTAATTTGGTCTATATTAATTTGAAGTGCTGATGCAATATTTTCTCTCATAGTCATGATATGTGGTGCCATTTTAGGTTTTTGTGCAATAATTGTCGCATCAATATTATGAATCACTGCGCCTTCCTTATCTAGAAGCCCCTTAACATGTTCTAATAATTTAATGCTTGATATTCCTTTATA
Organism: Niameybacter massiliensis; assembly: GCF_001282685.1. Taxonomy (GTDB): domain Bacteria; phylum Bacillota; class Clostridia; order Lachnospirales; family Cellulosilyticaceae; genus Holtiella; species Holtiella tumoricola. The sequence continues at coordinate 2,714,270 of NZ_LN875035.1, forward strand.
TTTTGGGTCTGTATCCGGAAAATGTTTTCCAATATCTCCACCGGCGATGGCTCCTAATAACCCATCCATAATAGCATGTACAAGTACATCTGCATCAGAATGACCAAGGAGCCCTAATGTATGCGGTATCTCTACTCCTCCTAAAATCAACTTACGCTCTTCTACTAATTTGTGTACATCATATCCCATTCCGATTCTTAACATGTTTATTCCTCTTTTCTTTCAAATTTTATCTTATATACGCTGTAGTATAAACTATTTTTAGGTTCATTATAGCATATTTAAAATCTCCTATAAATTATTGAAACTTTTGCTACACTATAAGGGTCTAATCCATGTAGCAAACAAATAGAAATCCAGCGCTGGAAGGTAACACTATGGAAACAGAAATTGTGAATTACATTCTCTCTAATAAAGAGAAACATTATCGTATTGCATATAGCTACGTCAAAAATAAAGACGATGCTCTAGATATCGTTCAAGATGCTATTTTAAAAGCTCTCAAATATCAACATACATTACGAGAACCTCATTATCTAAATACTTGGTTTATTAAAATACTTATTAATACTTGTAAAACCCATCTCAAAAAGCAGCAACGCTACATAGATGTGGAAGATGACATTTTAGAAATTTTAGATGAACCCTATTTAGATACCTATAGGTCTTTTGAACTTGAAGATGCTCTAGACCATCTTTCTTATAATGAAAAAACAATTATCCTTCTCCGTTACTTTGAACAATTTGAACTCAAAGAAGTCTCAACGGTTATGGATCAAAATCTTAGTACAGTTAAATCAACCTTATATCGAGCATTAAAAAAATTAAAAGTTCTATTAGAAAAAGTATAAAGAAGGTGAATGCATATGATTAAGAAAATGATACATGAAAATCTTGAAAAAATTGAAATTCCAGAAGAGTTAGATCAAGTTGTATATAAAGCAATTCAAAGAGGCTCTGCCTCAAATGAAAGGGTGATTAAAATGAGAAAATGGAGTCGAAATCTACTCACATCAGTAGCCGCACTCACTATTGGTTTTGTTGGCATATGTAATATCAGTCCTACTTTTGCAGATACCATCAGCACAATCCCTGGTTTAGGTGTATTAGTAAAAGTTATAACATTTGATCAAATCAAATACCAAGAAGATACTTATGAAGCTACTTTAAATACACCTATTGTAGAAGGCTTAAATAACGGTGCATTACAAGAGGCCCTTAATAATAAATATATTGAAGAAAATAAGGCGCTCTTTGAACAATTTGAAAAAGATGTTGCCCATATGAAAACCTATCCTGAAGGTGGACACCTGGGTATAGATACAGGCTATCAAATTAAAACAGATAATGAACAAATTCTTTCTATTGGCCGTTATGTAGTAAACACTGCAGCTTCTTCTTCAACTACAATGACCTATGACACTATCGATAAACAAAACGAAATACTCATTACACTTCCTAGTCTCTTTAAAGATTCTAGCTATATAGAGCTTATTAGTGAAAATATTAAAGAACAAATGCGTACACGTATGGCACAAGATAATAGTCTCATCTATTGGATAGAAGGTGATCTTGATGCAATTGATGGTTTTAATAAAATTAGTGCGAATCAAAACTTCTACATTACAACTGAAGGCAAACTTATGATTTCCTTTGATAAATACGAAGTTGGACCAGGGGCCATGGGTATTCAAGAGTTTGAGATTCCAACAACAGTTCTCCAAAATATTTTAGTAAGTAACACTTATATTAAATAGGCAAGTAGTCATTACACTTCTCCTTACAGTATAATAGAAGGGTGTCACCTAGGTGACACCCTTCTATTATATTTATTACTCTAAAATTTGAACGGCAACACCGACAAGCCCTGGTCCTGTATGTACGCCTAAAGCTGGACTAATCTGCCCTTCTACATAAGTTTCTATATTGGAAAGTGCCTCTGTTAAAGCCTTTCTTACACCTGCTGCTTCTTCTGGTGCGCCACCGTGGCAAACAGCTACATTGAGCTTCTTACCTTCTGCTGCAAATTCTTTTGCTAAATCTACTATTTTATCAAGTGATTTCTTTCTTCCTCTTACTTTAGCAATATTATAGTAAATGCCTTCTGGATTACAAGAAATAATAGGTTTTAAATTTAATGCATTTCCAAGAAGAGAAGCTACTAACCCAATGCGTCCTCCTTTTTGAAGATACTCAAGTGTATCTACACAGAAAAATACTTTTATTTTAGGTACATTATTCTGTACCGTTTCTACTAATTCTTCAAACTCCATACCTTCTTCAATATACTTAGCTGCTTGAATTGCACTAAATCCCGCTGCAATCCCAATATTAAGTGTATCGATTACTTTAATATCTAATCCATCATATTCTTTAGCAAGCATTGTAACTAAATTATGTGTCCCACTAAGACCACTTGATAACGTTACTGCAAGCACTTTTTCATAACCATCTGTTTTGATTTGGTCCAGCTTTTCCATAACCTCTATACTACTTGGTAAAGATGTTTTAGGGATTTCTACTTTCAGTCTATTATAAACTTCATCGGCTGTAATATTTACACCATCTGAGTATTCACCATCGCTGTAAATAATTTTAAGAGGGATTGTATACATCTTATATTGTTCAACAAGTGCTGCAGGTACATCAATGCATGTATCCACTAATAAAGCAATTTTTTGTTTATTCATCATTTTACCCTCACTTTTTACTACGTATTATTTAAAATTCTATTAATTACAATAATATATCATTTCTTTAATCATTTCAAGTAGTTTTTAAAACTATATCAAGTGTGCGACGTCATAGGAAATAATACATCTTGAGATTCTGTTAACGTTAATCCCCTAATAAATAGCGTATCATCTTCCCTCTTTATACGTGTACTTATTGGAATATATCTCACAAGCTCTGGTATGAAGTGAAATTCAATTTCTTCATCCTCTTGTATAACTATCCTTTCTAATAAATCATCTAATACAAAAGGTTTACTACTAATCACATCATATAGATGTAATACCTTTGCCTCTCTTATAGCTATTATCATGATATCTTCATCTTTTATATAGTATAAATTGTCTTTAAATCCATCTTTACAATAAACCTCTAAAGGCCAATTATCTTGTACAATACCCCACTTATTTGAAATAGGTGTACGATTATTAATTAACCGCTCTATCAGTCTATCTGTAAAGTGTGTCCCTGATTGAAGCTCTATAATCATACTTTCTTGCTTTCTTATATCTTCTGCTTTCAATCTATAACTTTTCTCCATAATAGGCTTCAATCCAAACTTGGGATAAAATTCTAATGCTGTCTTATTAGCAAATAAATAGATAAAATCACATTGATCCTCATATATGTTAATTACATGATTCATTAATCTTGTCGCTAAACCATTTCCTCTACAATCTTCCCTTGTCATAACTGTACCTATTTGAATAGCTCTCTTCTCTTCTCCATTAATAACCACGTGCATCTCATTTGCTGATACATTTGCAATGATTTCTTCATCAATTGCATAAGCATAGCTTTTATATTTACCTTTAAAATATCTCTTTTGATACCATACTTCAAAATCTAATCCGAAAGTTGCCTGAGCTAAATCATTAAAGCTTTTTCGGTATGTTTTGTTCCAAAAGTAATTTTCAATAAGTTGCAATGTCCCCATAGTAATCCCCTCATACTTAAGATTATAATAATAAAATATTCTAACTATATTATAAACCATTTTACTCATTTATGAGAAGTAGCTATTAAATCTAATTTTATACACAAAAAAGCAGATACGATATATCGTATCTGCTTTACTAAGTAGCGGAAGACGGATTTGAACCGCCGACACCATGGGTATGAACCATGTGCTCTAGCCAACTGAGCTATTCCGCCATATCATGTTTTAAATAAACATGGTCGCTATAGGGCTCGAACCTATGACCCCCTGCTTGTAAGGCAGGTGCTCTCCCAGCTGAGCTAAGCGACCATATTAAACGACCCAGAAGGGACTCGAACCCTCGACCTCCGCCGTGACAGGGCGGCGTGCTAACCAACTGTACCACTGGGCCAATCGTTTTATTATCCTATTTGGATAGTGGAGACGAAGGGGTTCGAACCCTTGACCCCCTGCGTGCAAGGCAGGTGCTCTCCCAGCTGAGCTACGCCCCCAAAAGGAATGTCAGCTCAGCCATAACAGGGGCAGAAGGAATCGAACCCTCCTCTGGAGTTTTGGAGACTCTTATTCTACCGATGAACTATGCCCCTATATAAGCTCCCCGAGTAGGGTTCGAACCTACGACCCTTCGGTTAACAGCCGAATGCTCTGCCGCTGAGCTATCGAGGAATGTTTGCCTCACTGACAAGATTTATTCTACATCATCCATTGACACTTGTCAACGCTAAAATATATTTTTTTACAAAAAATTTTTAAGCTAGTTTAAGTTTCTATTAAAACCCTTGATTACTCAAAGGTTTTAGTCATTTCCACTCCTACTTTATTCTTAATTTCTACCCTATTTATACTATATATTCCTATACCAATACATCCTACACCTAATATCATAAGTATTACAATAACAGAATAAAAAATACCATTCTCCCCCATATTCATATAGGTATATAAACACGAAATACAATTATTTACAATATGAATGATCACACCACTCCATATAGAGCCTGTACGATATACCACATAGCCACACACAATACCTATTAGTGTAGCATATACAACTTGAATACCATTCATATGAACTAAACCAAAAATTAATCCTTGAACTACAATTGCGATTGCTATATCAAAGTTCTTTTTTAAAGCTTGAAAAATAATCCCTCTAAATAGAACTTCTTCTATAAAAGGTGCTATAATCCCTACAATCATTATTCCTATCGCAAAAGGCATTTCTTTTATTATACTTGAAACATCTTGAAGGGCTGCATAACTTAACCTAAATAACTCTATATTCCCTAAAATTTCTACTACTCCTATATTAAAAGCATATACTCCTATCCCAATAAGCACACTTAGTCCAACAATCTTAGTATTTATTTTTTTAATCCATATTTTATCTCTTAACTTTTGCTTACGGCATTTAGCTACTAGCCATATGATTCCTAGCACCATAAGATCACAAATTAAAACAACATAAAACGTATAGGGTTTTACCATTTCTAATACTATTTGGCTAAATGCTTCTCCACTATTCATGAGTTCATAATAGGCACTTTCTTCCATACCTATTGCTACATTTACAACTGCAACTACCTGAATAACAAAATTAATACCCAATTGAATACCTAAGTAGACCATCAAATATCCAAAAACTGTACCAATGCTTTTTGCTTTTTCCTTCACTATTTCCCCCCTACTTTCTTTATTACACTTATACTCGCATTAACTCCATATAATCCTTTTGCCCGTCCAACTACCATTATATACCAATATTATTTTTAAGACTATTTCAAATTATTTATTTACTCAAAAATAAAAAGCAATCTAAGTTTTAACTCTCCCTAGGTTGCTTCTCATCTTAATTTGTTATTTAATAAGTTTTACAAACTTTTTCTTTCCTATTTTCAAAATATCTCCTGATTGAATAGACCTACTAAGATCCACTACTTCTTCTTGATTAAGTTGTACACCTTTTTGTTTTACAATACGTCTTAGTTCACTACTACTTGGAACAAATCCTGCCTCTACTAAACTTGATACTATATCTAGTAATGTATTTGACTCTTTCCCTATTTGAAGCTCTGGTAAATCTGTAGGAATAGCCTTTTTACTAAATGCTTCTTCGTAGTATCTGATAGCACCCTCTACCTCTTCTCTTGAATGGTATAAGCCCGTAATAATACGTGCTAATTCTAATTTAATATCTCTTGGATTTTCCCCATTGGATAATGCTTGTTTAATTTCATCAATACGGTCTGGATGTTCATCTGTTGCTAATTCAAAGTATTTGATAATGAGTTCATCTGGTACTTCCATCACTTTTTTAAACATAATGTTTGCAGGTTCACTCACACCGATGTAATTTCCAAGACTTTTACTCATTTTTTCTATACCATCTAGCCCCTCTAGTATTGGCATAAACATAGCAATTTGCTGTTCCTGTCCCATAGTCTTTTGTAATGTTCTTCCCATGAGAATATTGAATGTTTGGTCTGTTCCTCCAAGTTCAATATCTGCTTCTAATTCTACTGAATCGTAAGCTTGCATAAGAGGGTAGAAAAATTCATGAATTCCAATAGGCGTATTGTTATTGTAACGTTTTTGGAAGTCATCACGTTCTAAAATACGTGCAACAGTAGTGGTCGCTGCAAGTCTTAATACATCTTCAAAATTCAATTTAGAGAGCCATTCACTATTAAAACGAACCTCTGTCTTATTTTTATCTAATACCTTAAAGATTTGTTCTGCATAAGTTTTTGCATTTGCCTCTACTTGTTCAGTGGTTAAGGCATTTCTACCTTTTGATTTACCTGTAGGATCTCCTATCTTTCCTGTGAAATCCCCAATAACAATAACTGCACGATGACCTAAGTCTTGCATTTGTTTAATTTTGCGTAGAACAACTGCATGGCCTAAGTGAATATCTGGCGCACTTGGATCTAATCCTAACTTAATCGTTAATGGTTTATTTTCCTTTTCTGCCTTGATTAATTTAGCCTCAAGCTCTGCCTCATTTACTAAGGTTTGTACCCCTTTTGTAATAATACGCATTTGTTCCTTTGTAGATTTACTCATATTCAACACTCCTTTTAATTTAAATAGTTTTAAAGTTTGAGTTTAATATAAGCAAGTTCTATAAGACTTAGAAACGCTTTTACGAAAGATAAACATAAAAAAAGCCCACGTCCTTTAAATTTAAAAGGACGAGAGCTACTCTCGCGTTACCACCTTTAGTTTATAGATCATTCACATGATCTACCTCTTCAAGTACGCCCTAACAAGGGATAATACTCTAGCACTATAACGTGTGCAGGAATCCGTCACAGCCTACTTTCCCTCAGGTTTCGGTGTGAAGCTCAAAGATGTATTCATAGCTAGCACGTACATGCACCTCTCATCAACCGGTTACTTTCTGTATGCGTTACTTACTATTACTTGTTCTTATCATCGCTTTTCTTCATCTTATACTCCGAAATATAGTCTTATAACTATAAGTCTTCGTTATGCATCAATTAAATTACAACTATCATATGCCTTAACCAATGAAATGTCAACCCTTTTTTCAACAACACCAAAATAAGCCTTTTCTAACCCTTATCTGCTAATAAGTAGAATTTTATATACAAAAAAGGTAGATACTTTATAAGTATCTACCTTCAAGAAGTAGCGGAAGACGGATTTGAACCGCCGACACCATGGGTATGAACCATGTGCTCTAGCCAACTGAGCTATTCCGCCATATGATGTTTTAAAACATGGTCGCTATAGGGCTCGAACCTATGACCCCCTGCTTGTAAGGCAGGTGCTCTCCCAGCTGAGCTAAGCGACCACATTAAACGACCCAGAAGGGACTCGAACCCTCGACCTCCGCCGTGACAGGGCGGCGTGCTAACCAACTGTACCACTGGGCCAACTTTTGTTATCCTATTGGATAGTGGAGACAAAGGGAATCGAACCCTTGACCCCCTGCGTGCAAGGCAGGTGCTCTCCCAGCTGAGCTATGCCCCCAAAAGTTGCTATTTGCTTCGGTATTACCCGCTGCTGACTTGTATTATTTTGCACTAAAACTAGCTTTATGTCAAGAGACTTTTTAAAATTTTAAAAGATTTTTTTGTTGCTTTAAAATGTTTATATTTAAAATTAAAAGGCTATGCTTACTCTACGCTTTCTAGAGATCGTTGCATAGCCTCTACTCATCAAATTTACTTTAGTAACTACTTTTAGTTTTTATATCATAATCACCCTATTCATCCCATGTATCTATACATATATACAAATTTAAATCCGAAGCTTGAACTTGTAGCAAAGAATATAGACCATGGGAACTTAAGCATACGGGGTGACTCTAGCATACACAAGTAGCGTTCACCATTGATCTCTACGATAGGTTCCATGCCTTCTTTTAAGATCGTTAATTGTTCTTTATTTTTTTCTGCGTATTTACATAGTTCTACTGTAAAATCATGACGATTAATAATGGGTTCATCTGGTTCAAACCATTTTTCACTATTAGGAGGTATAGTTGCTTTAATTCTCGTTAAGAAATCTCCTTTAAGACTTCCAAACTTTCCTCCTCCTTTTTCTAACCTATTTATTTTACTCAAATAATAATTTGCATCTATTAAATTATAATTTGTATCTTTTTCTATTATTTCTTTTGCTATACTTACCCATGAAGATGTTTTAGAACTGTCTTTTTCTTGTAACTTCTGAAGTTGTTGTTCTAGACATTGATTAAGTTGTAAAATACCTTTTTGCATCCACAAAATATCTTTATGTGCAACCTCTAACTTTCTCATCAGCTGGATTTTTTTAATGGTATCTACATCTTGTGCCTCATAGTCTTCTTTTTGTTTTAATAAATCTTCTTTTCTTAGAAAAATGATTTCACCTTTTGTAAGATTAGTTTGTTGTGCGAGTTCTTGTATTTTCATGTAAACTCCCTCCCTTTCCTTAACCCTACACCTTCCACCAAGTAGAAAGTCAATACTTTTTATATATTTTATTCATATTTATAAATATAAACGAACCTAAATCCATAAGTATTAGGGGTGAAAAAAATAGAAAACGGAAACCTAAGCATTCGTGGCGTTTCCAACATGCAAAAATACTTCTCACCATTAATTTGAACAACTGGTTCCATACTCTCTCTTAAAATAGTCAGATTCAACTTATTTATATCTGCATACTTACATAGTTCTAGTGTAAAATCCTTTTTGTTAATGATAGGTTCATCAGGTTCAAACCAAAAACTATAACTTGGTGGCATACACCCTTTAGCTTTATGTATAAAATCCTTTGCAATATCTACAAACTTATTACCACTTGCTTCATAGTGTTCTATTTTCTCTAAATAGATATCTATATCAAGGTCTTGTTCTTTTATAACATCTCTTTTTATCTCCACACAAATTTCTTTTGCTCTATTCATTTCCTTTATCTTTTTATCCATATAGTCAGCGTATTTATCCATACAACCTTCGATAGAAATAACACCTTTTTGGATAAGCTTAATATCTTCTATTGAAATATCCAATTTACGATAAAGCTTAATCTCTTTTAAAATACGTATATCTTCTTCTGAATACTCTCTGTATCTATTTTGACTATTACGATCAGGTGTAATCAGACCTTCCTTTTCATAGAATCTTATATTTTTACTTGTAATCCCTGTAAGTTCTTCTACTTCTTTTATACGCATAATAATCCCTCCATATATACCTATATTACACCTTCCACTAAGTAGAAGGTCAACTATTTCCAAAAAAACTCATAAAAAATGGAGTAACTTCGCTTTGAAGGTACTCCATTCTATCATTATTAATCTTCTACTGTAACAATATGTTCTATTTGATGAGCTATATTATTTAACTTTTCTCTAAAAAATTTTGGATAGGCTTTATACTTTTCTAATTCACTTATTGGAATCCAGTTCATAAACTCTTTCCCATCTGCACAGTAACTATCACTCTTTAGTTCTTGTGTCCCACGTGGTTTCATCAGAAAGTAAAAAGCAACCTCATGGCAATCCAATCCCTCTATACTTCCATTACCTTTAAAGAAATTTTCATGTATAAAAGCTAATCTCTCAACTTCATATGTGATACCTGTCTCCTCATACACTTCTCTTATGACTGCCTCTTCCGCTGTTTCACCCATATGTACACCACCACCTACAGAGTAAAAATAGTCAGCTGTTTCATTACTGGCCAAAAGAATACATCCATCCTCTATAATAATTGCTGCTGCACGATAGCGAAACCAGTTTGTATCTGCTGTCATACAACAATCCTTATTGTAATCCTGCTCCATCATTCACCTCCTGAAATATACTTCTATCTCATCTTCTACCTACTTTATGCATAGTACTGAGCTTGTGCATTCCATAATTCATGATACAGTCCATCTTCTATTTCCAATAAGTCCTTGTGGGTACCATGCTGTATCAATCTTCCTTGCTCAAATACAGCAATCTGATTACAGAAGCAACAACTTGAGAGTCGATGTGAAATATAAATAGCTGTCTTATTTTGGATTAAATCTCTATTTAACCTTGCATAGATATCTGCTTCTGCAAGAGGATCAAGTGCTGCTGTTGGTTCATCTAATACAATAAATGGTGCATCTTTATATAAGGCACGGGCAATAGCAATCTTTTGAGCTTCCCCTCCTGAAATTTCAACACCTTCTTCTGATATTTCATTATAAAGCTGTGTATGAAGCCCATCTTCAAAACTTTCCATTCTTTTTTCTAGCCCTGCACGATTTGCACAATCCATAGCCTTTTCTTCATCATACTCTGAAGATACAGCAATGTTTTCTCCAAGTGTAAAAGAAAATAAATTAAAGTCTTGGAAAACTACAGAAAAACTCGCTAAGTACTCTTGGTAGTTATATTCTTTAATATTCATACCATTCAATAAGATTTCCCCTTCTGTAGGATCATATAAACGACAGAGTAACTTAATAAAAGTTGTTTTGCCAGATCCATTTTTACCAACTACAGCAACCCTTTCTCCTACATTAAATCGTATAGAGATATTTTCTAAACTATAGTGTTCACTACCAGGATATTTAAAACTTACATTTTTAAATTCAATAATCCCATGTTTCATAGTTTCTAGATCAACCGGTTGTGTACCAGACTCCTTACGATTAGGAAGATCAACAAAGTCAAAATACCATTGTAAATAATCTGTATTCTGCTTAATATTAGATAATGTCTGCATAACACCTGTAAAACCTGTCCCAAACTGAGTAATAGCACCTGTATAAAGTACAATGTTTCCTACACCAAACGCACCTAGTAGTGCTTTTAAACCAACAAAAAGATAGGTTGCTACATTTACAATAACTTGTATTCCACTTCCTATTGTGCCATATTTAGCCCCAAACTCTGGTACACTACTTTGGAATCCAAGAATTTTGCTTAAGTGAAAATTAATTTGATTTTCTATTAAAGGTCTTTGACCATATAAACGAACGTCTTTTCCCGCATTATATTCCGTTGAAAGTTGATAGGTATAAAAACGGTCATAATTAAAGTGAGGACCTGATTCATTCATCGCCTCAAACTGCTTCTTTTGTGAAATAGCATTTATCTTAATACTATAAAGAATTGAAATCACTAACAGAGCAATCAATAGAATACCTGCTATAGGTGAATTCATCAGTAGATCTAATCTACTTGTTCCTATACTTCTTGTCATAAACATCTCTATCATTAACGATATGGAAATAACTACTGAAAATAAATTCAATGTCAAAGTATTTAACTGAAAAGCAATGGCTACAATGCCTTTATAATAGCGCCCTCTATTCAGTTTTTCACGCATTTGACGTATATTCGTATCATCCATATCTGCATAATCTAGTTGGTAACCTTTGTCTGCTAAATCTAACTGATTTTTGTGCCCTAATACATACTGTAATGTATCAAACATCTGAGCAAGGAAATTCACTATCAGTCTACATACTAAGTTCAGTACAAGGGTTAAAACAACCAGCCCCATAATATGTTTAAAATTCCTTGACGGTAAGCTTAACTCATTTATGATTAATGAGGAAAAATAAATTGTAATAAACGGTAAAATTGAAGAAAATACTCCAGAAGCTATAGAGACAACGAGTAGCCAAGGCTGTACACGATGTATAACTTTCATTCCTCTTACTATAAGGCTTATTTCTCGTTTCATATTACTAAGAAATACACTCATCTTGTTCTCTCTCCTCCTGTTCTTTATAATATTTTGCCTGTACTTCGAACATATTGGCATACTTCTTACCTAATGCTAGAAGCTCATCATGAGTTCCCATTTCAATAATCTCACCATTTTCAATCAATATAATCCGATCACAAAATCTTGTACTCGCTAATCTATGAGAAATAAAGATTGATGTTTTATGGGCTGTTAACTCATTATATTTTAAATACATTGCATTTTCAGCAATAGGGTCTAAGGCTGCTGTAGGTTCATCTAAAATCATAATAGGTGCATCTTTATATAACGCCCTTGCTAACATCAACTTCTGTTCTTCTCCACCTGATAATTGCACAGCCTTTTCATTCATATCCCTTATTAAAAGCGTATCAAGTCCACCTGGAAACTTCTTAATAACCTTGTCCATTCCTGAAAGTTTAAGGCATTTTAGAAGATGTGGTTCATCTACCTCATGTTCTGCGCATAAAGTTATATTTTGCTTAATAGAAATTGGTAATAGACGAATATCTTGAAAAACAGGTGCTAAATATTCGTAATATGTACTTTTATTTACCTTTGCTAAATCATATCCTTCTACACTAATTTTACCCGTTGTCGGTGTATATAGGCCGCAAATCAATTTGACAAAAGTTGTTTTCCCTGCACCATTAGCTCCAACAACTGCTATTTTTTCACCAGCATTTATACTTAAATTGATATTTTTAAGGGTTGCTTTATCTTCACTTTCATAGCGATAGCTTACACCTTCTAATTTAATCCTACATGGCTGACCTTTATCTAAAATCATTTTTTCACTTGCTTGTTCTAGCTCATACTCTTCTAGTTCCAGATACTCCCTAAAATCACATACATTTAGACTTATCTGATTTACCTTAGCTAAACTGGTAATAATTGCTGAGCACCATGAAGCAAATCCTGAAATAATGCCAAAGTATAAAACAAAGTCAGATACTGAAATACTACCTTTCCATACTAAATAAATAAGATAGCCATAGGCAAGGCCATCTCTTAGTAAAACCATAATCGCCTCTACTACATTATTTAAGAAATAGAAAAGCTGCATTTTTACAGTCCATTTGATTCTTCTATTCATAAATTTATGGAATGCACCATAGAACCACTTTTTCATATTGTACAAGCGTATGTCTTTAGCTGTTTCAAAGGAACTTGACTTATATGTAAGATAAACTAATTTCAAATCTAGCTTCAACCATTTATCTCTATTACGAAATACCCAAGTATTCACCGCCTTACTTACAAAGTAACTTACAATTGTAGTTAAAATAATAAAAACAATGATAAGTGGATTTAGGGTTCCTAAAATCCCTGTATAAACACCAAAACCTAATCCATTTGCAAAAATAGTTATAAAAAGAATCAACAGTGCCTGAATGCCTTCATTTTCCCCACCATGAGCAATATCATAAGCCTTCTTAATCATAACTTGTGTATGAGGTCTATCCATTTTCTCATAATGAATGGCCATTGCCTTTGAAGAAATCGTCTGTTCCATCTTCTTAGTAACTTCTAACGTGTGCAAACTAGTCTTTTCCTGTATAAATCGTTGAAGTATGGTCAATATGAGCATAGCTATTGCTATACTTAATACCGAGTAAATCATCTGCCTTGCATTTGCCCCATTTTCAATCTCTCCTACTATAATCTTGGGAAGGTATACACCACATAATGGTAATAATACAATAATAGGCATCTTCCCTAAAATATAGAATAAAATTAATTTATCCCATTCCCATAGCTTTTTAAATGTAAAAACTGCATTACTTACTACATTATATTTAGGCTTCTTCTTTTCTTCCTGATTCATAATCTCACCTACCCCCATGTTGTTAAATTTATGTATACTTTCATATATTATCAAGAATATACTAACTTATCAATAAAAATGTTTATTTAAAGAAAAAAGAGACCATCTAGGATGATCTCTTTTATAATTTATCAAATTTTAAGTAGTCCTATCTACTAATGACTCTATATATTTTATCTTAATAAAAAAGCTTAAGTTCTTTTGAACTTAAGCTTTTGAACAGGGGCAGAAGGAATCGAACCCTCCTCTGGAGTTTTGGAGACTCTTATTCTACCGATGAACTATGCCCCTATATGAAAGGTTTATACTTTCAAAACTAAACATAACCATTTTAAAACAAGGATGTTCTACTTACAGCAGAACGATTGAAATTCTAAACTCACTTACGTTCGTTAAGATTTTCATATCTAGGTCAAACCCTCGAACCGTTAGTATTGGTCAGCTACACATGTTACCATGCTTACACCTCCAACCTATCTACCTCGTAGTCTACAAGGGGTCTTACTCCATTTCTGGATGGGAAGTCTTATCTTGAGGTCTGTTTCACGCTTAGATGCCTTCAGCGTTTATCAGCTCCAGACTTAGCTACTCTGCTATAGGCTTGGCAGCCTAACAGATGCACCAGCGGTCTGTTCATCCCGGTCCTCTCGTACTAAGGACAACGCCTCTCAAACTTCCTACGCCCACGACGGATAGGGACCGAACTGTCTCACGACGTTCTGAACCCAGCTCGCGTACCGCTTTAATGGGCGAACAGCCCAACCCTTGGAACCTGCTTCAGCTCCAGGATGCGATGAGCCGACATCGAGGTGCCAAACCTCCCCGTCGATGTGAACTCTTGGGGGAGATAAGCCTGTTATCCCCGGGGTAGCTTTTATCCGTTGAGCGATGGCAATCCCACTTTCATACCACCGGATCACTAAGTCCTACTTTCGTACCTGCTCCACCCGTCGGTGTCGCAGTCAAGCAACCTTCTGCCTTTGCACTCTACGAATGGTTTCCGACCATTCTGAGGTTACCTTTGAGCGCCTCCGTTACTCTTTCGGAGGCGACCGCCCCAGTCAAACTGTCCACCTGACATTGTCCCAAACCCGGATCACGGGCTATGGTTAGAAGTTAAGTATTACAAGAGAGGTATCCCACCGGCGGCTCCATGCAGACTGGCGTCCACACTTCTTAGCCTCCCTCCTATCCTGTACATGTAATACCCAACCTCAGTATCAAGTTACAGTAAAGCTCCACGGGGTCTTTCCGTCCTGTCGCGGGTAACCAGCATCTTCACTGGTNTATTGGCTGTATGATGACTGAGGTTTGCTCAGCCGGGTTTCCCCATTCGGACATCTACGGATCAAAGTTTATTTGCAACTCCCCGTAGCTTTTCGCAGCTTATCACGTCCTTCATCGGCTCTCGGTGCCAAGGCATCCACTCTACGCTCTTAGTAGCTTGACCTATATACAATGATTGTGTCATTGAATATTTGCCTTGTTCTTGTTAAATATAACAGAATAAGTATTAATTTCACTCATATAACATCTTGTAACGTTTCTACGAAACTAACAATCTGTAATATTAGTATTTCGAATTTCTAAAATTTATTTTCACTAACGTTCAATAAATTAAGAACTTCGTTATCGGTTAAATTGTAGATTCAAAATTTCTTTCAAATCTATTATTTGATTATGTTTAGTTTTCAAAGTACAATGTTGTCCAATTATGGACAATGGAGACGAAGGGGTTCGAACCCTTGACCCCCTGCGTGCAAGGCAGGTGCTCTCCCAGCTGAGCTACGCCCCCAAAATGGGATATTCTATTTGTGTCAGTGCTTTACGCCCGCCGCTGACTCTATGAAGTATACTAAAAGTGCATATGTATGTCAACAGTTTTTCTGCATTTTTTTGTCGTCTTTTTTAAATCAAACTTTCCTATATTTTTCCTGTAAATTCTCAACTTTCTTAGTATAAAAAAAGAAGTTACATGCTATATTATTTATACACATGAAACTTCTTCTTAATATCTATTTATCTTTTTTCTATAAGTTATATCCATTATAGAATTTATAGAAAAAAGATAATACTCGAAAGCATTATCTAAAGATAAAACGATCTTTATTTATATTTACCCATTCTCTTGCTTGTTCTGATTCAGGTACCATTTTAGCTAAAACACTATTACTATCTTCGATTCCATTAAATCTACAAAGTGCTTCTACTAAAACACTGTCAATTAAATTCACAGGGCCTACTCCAATATTCACATCGAAAATGATTTGATCTTCGTCTATATACCAAAGTCTATTTTGAAGTATTTTCACATCAACTTTCTTTGGCATTTTTTCAAATTGCTCATTATAAACTTTTACGCGTTCTTTAAGTTTACTCATTGTTTTTGTTATGTACCATTCACATAAAGGCAACATCATTGTTTCTTTAGTAATATTTTGTCCTTCAACAACAAATTTTCCTCTTACTAATTTAACAACAGGATTTTCCTTTGTTTCATCTTCTACAAATTCAATTCCATAGTTTTTACCTAAATACATACAGTGATTTGCATATTCTTTTGCACGTTGTATACGTAAAAGTTCACCTAAGATCCAATCTGCATTCCCCTTTACTTTATCCATGACACTAAATAGAGGTGTACCTACAGGAGCTAACACTTTAACACTACCATCTTCATCTACATTAATAGCAATGCTAGTTCTTTTTTTGTATGTTAGGTCATAATCGATCTTGGTTCCTTCAAAATTAAAACTTAGTTTCATATCATACCTCTTTACTTATATATTCTGTCCTCTTACTGTACAATGTAGTATTATAACATAAATTCACTAAAAGTTTGTATATTTTTTTTTGGTTTTTTTATCCATCTATTAGTTTTACAACTTTCAAAATTTTTCCATTTATGCTATACTACTATCTAAAGATACACCAACGTTATGGTTTAGGAGTGATGTTTAAAATGATAGAGTCTACTGAACTTGAACAATTTCAGAACTTTATAGATGACTTAATTTTACGCAATAAAAGTAT
Source organism: Niameybacter massiliensis (assembly GCF_001282685.1). GTDB lineage: Bacteria > Bacillota > Clostridia > Lachnospirales > Cellulosilyticaceae > Holtiella > Holtiella tumoricola. Next base: position 2,731,014 of record NZ_LN875035.1, read on the forward strand.
ACTAGATCAAATGACAAAATTACAAGATGCTTCTGCTCGTTTAAACCGAGCCATATCAAAATCAGCAACTATGTGCGGGTGTATAAAACTCGAAACTGCTAAGCAACAATTAGATTTTTCTAGCATTTCCAGTTCCGAGGAATTAAAATCCCTTCTAAGTACTCATCTTGAAGGCTATCCATGCCCTGATTGTAATGAATCCATAGAAAAAGAAATGGGACGTGTCCTATTCTATCTAGGAGCCCTTGCAAATACATTAGGCATTTCACTTTCTTCTGTCGTAGAAAATGAAAAGGCACGTACAAATATTTTGGGGAAATATTCATTAAAATAGCATTTAAATAAGTCTTTAAAAATCATAAATTATGATTTTTAAAGACTTATTTTTATACTTATCCCCAATTTATCCACATTTTGTGTATAAATTGGAATTTTTTAACATTTATTCTTCTAAAATCATGCCTCTTTGATAAACTTCACAGTTTTTAAAATCATTTTCTAGGTCATTCCAAAATTGTTCTCTAAATACTGGTGGAAAAATCGGAATTTTGGATGTTTGAATTTCTTTCTTAGATACAAAACGACATTCTTTAATAAATTGAACTTCAACTTCTGGATCGTATCCTGCCCTAATTGTACTTTCATCTTCTATTGCAGTTAAAAAGAACATACCTAAATGATGTGTATCGAGCTCATAGTCAACGTATTCACTCATATAAATTAATCTAAGTGGTCTGCACTTAGCATTACATTCTTCTTCTACTTCCCTTACAATGGTATCAATAACACTTTCCTCTGGCTCCATACCACCACCTGGAAGTGTCCACCATTCAAACCCTGTCTCTGGGTTCTTCTGTCTCAATAAAAGTAACTCTTGCTGCTCATTTAAGATAATAGCCGCTGCCCTTGGTCGTATATACATCCTGTCCCCCACTCTCTTTGTATTCCTACATTTATTATACCATACTTTCTACTTCTTAACCTACAAAATCACCCTTTCTCCTTGAAACACAGTCATTCCTAAGTTATACTGGCAACAATAACAGCAAGTATTTACAAAAGAAAGAGGTTAATTTATGAAAGATTTTAACTTAGAAATATGTATTGATTCTGCTGAATCTGCTATTATAGCTGCTGCAAATGGTGCAACTCGACTTGAACTATGTGGTCATCTCATGATAGGTGGCGTTACACCTTGTACAGGCCTTATCAAAATGGTAAAAGATGTTGCCAATATCCCTGCTTATGCTATTATTCGTCCTCGTTTTGGAGATTTTGTTTATTCTGACCTAGAATTCGAACAAATGAAAAGAGATGTTGTAGCATGTCGTGAGTTAATGGTTGATGGCCTTGTACTAGGTGCCCTTACACCAGACGGTCACTTGGATATAGAACGNAATTTATTATACCATACTTTCTAATTCTTAACCTACAAAATCACCCTTTCTCCTTGAAACACAGTCATTCCTAAGTTATACTGGCAACAATAACAGCAAGTATTTACAAAAGAAAGAGGTTAATTTATGAAAGATTTTAACTTAGAAATATGTATTGATTCTGCTGAATCTGCTATTATAGCTGCTGCAAATGGTGCAACTCGACTTGAACTATGTGGTCATCTCATGATAGGTGGCGTTACACCTTGTACAGGCCTTATCAAAATGGTAAAAGATGTTGCCAATATCCCTGCTTATGCTATTATTCGTCCTCGTTTTGGAGATTTTGTTTATTCTGACCTAGAATTCGAACAAATGAAAAGAGATGTTGTAGCATGTCGTGAGTTAATGGTTGATGGCCTTGTACTAGGTGCCCTTACACCAGACGGTCACTTGGATATAGAACGTCTTAAGCCACTAGTTGAACTGGCAAATGGTATGCATCTAACATTACATCGTGCATTTGATGTATGCTCTGACCCTTTCCGCGCCTTAGAAGAAGCAATAGAACTTGGCTTCCATACAATCCTTACTTCTGGTCAAGCTGCTAATGCTTACGAAGGTCGTGAATTATTAAAACAACTTATAGAAGCTGCTAATGGCCGTATTGACATTATGCCTGGAGCTGGTGTTACAAGTTCAAACTTAAAAGAAATTTTAACTACAACAGGTGCTACCAGCGTTCATTTATCTGCCAAAACACTTCGTCCATCTTTAAGTACACATAGAAATCCTAATGTTTATATGGGCTTGCCATCGATTGATGAATCAATCATCTATGAAACTAATCCTGAAGAAGTAAAAGCCGCTCGTCAAGTTCTTGAAACGCTTTAATCTCCTCTATAACTCCTACATATTTTTGTAGGAGTTTCTTCTATATATATATATATATATATATATCTTTTTACATATACCCTTTCCACTTACTTTTATAGCATTACTAAAACTGTTTCTTTTCTCATAGTAAAAAGGGCTGTTTCACAACAACCCTTTTATTATGAGAATTATTATTTTAATTTTGTATCTAAGTATACCCATGCTTTCCAGCATATAAATCCCCATCCGCAAAATAATCCTATAATAAGAAGAGGATTTAAGTTCTGCACGAATCTATGATTAAAGAAATATTTTTCCCAACCTGGAATGTCACTATAATAGTATGATCCTGGACCAAAGTTTAGTCCTTCTATTAATCCTATATCATTTTGCATAATATAGATTGCACAGCCTATTATAATAATGAAAATTCCTAGAGCTATGTAATTTAATACTTTAACTATTTGTGCCTGTTTCACAATAATCCTCTCCTCTGTTTAGTTTAAGCGATAATATTAGGAATTGGTAAGAAGATACCACTTAATAATAGCCATGCTACAAATAAAGTTAAAATTAAGTTGAATACTTGCCCAACTACATATAGTGTAAGTGGTTTACCACCTTGCATTTGACTTGCCATTTCTTTGAAGTTTGTTTCAAGACCAATACTCATAAAAGCAAGACAGAAGCACCATCCTTTAAAACCACTTAATGATTTAATAACTGCTTTAGTTGTTTCTGTACCAAATGCTGGTTCAACTAAGAATGAAAATACAACTGAAGCTAATACAAATCCAATAATAAATTTAGGGAATCTATGCCAAATTTCTGAAACCCCTACTTTATTTCCAGCTGTGTTATCTACTTTTGTTGTAAAGAAAATTGCTACTGCAAAAGCAATAAATCCAATTAAAATATTTTGAATCATTTTTACAAGTGCTGCTACTTGACCACCTATAGGACCTAATGCTTCACCTGCTAATACTACTGCTCCCGTTGAGTCAACAGTACCACCAATCCAAGCCCCACCAATCATTGGATCAATATTCATCCACTTACAAACAAATGGCATTGCTACCATCATAACAACAGTAAAGATAAGTGAAAGACCAACTGCGAAAGTTAAGTCATTCTTTTTCCCTTTACAAGCTGCTGCACTAGCAATTGCTGCTGATGTACCACAAACAGATGTTGCACAAGCAATAATCATAACCATTGATTTATTTGTGATCTTTAAGAACTTTGTACCGAAAAGCCACATGAAAATAATAACAACCGGTGTTACTAACCACGCAATTCCAAGTCCGTAAATTCCAAATTCAGCAATATTTGAAAAAAGTACTTCCGCTCCCATAATTACTAAACCTGTTTTAATATAAAACTCTGTCTGAATTGCTGGCTTTATCCATTCTGGTGTCTTTATGGTATTACATACTAACATCCCAATAAGAAGTGCCCAGAACGCATACTCAAGATAATTTTTCATTGTTACTTGTGCAGCTAATGTATACGCAAGTAATGCTAATAAAAATACACCTGCAAATCCTGCTATAAATTTAACAGGGCTTTTTCCCATACATTTCATACCAATACTAAATAATAGCGCTAGAACAATGAATGTAAACCCAACACCCATAATAAATTTACCATCTGCTAAAACACTTAATACTGATGGATTCTCTGCTGTTCCCCAAGTGGCTACTTTTACACCCTTAAATGTAAAAGCTTCAGTTGTTACACTGATAAATCCTAATGTGATAACAATAAACCCTAACCAAATAGCCCACCAATCTTCATTCTTATAAAGATCTGACCATTTAAATTTACTTGCTACTACTTGTTCAGTATCAACAACCTGATCTACTACTGCTGTGTTATCCATACTTTCCCTCCCATATTTTGTGTTTCTTCAAATATATCCACTGTTAAAAAAATAACAGTTATTTTATACTTTAAAAATAGCATATGTTATATTTATTCGTCAATAAAATAACAAAGTAAATTTTATTTTTGTACACTATATACAACCTATTTCTTTATCTCTCTATCAATTATGTAAATATTTTTCTCTTGGTATAAAAAAAAGAGATGAATATAAATATTCATCTCACTGCAATAGCATCTAATGCTTCTCCAATATTCGATACACCTATTATTTTAATCCCCTTTATAGGTGGTAATTTCTCTACATTAGCCTTTGGCATAATACATATTTTGAATCCTAATTTAGCAGCTTCAATAACACGTTTTTCTGCCATTGGCACACCTCTTACTTCTCCGGTTAAACCAATCTCCCCAAAAATAACTGTATGAGGGTCTATGGATGTATTTCTAAAACTTGAAGCAATTGCAAGTGCAGCTGCTAAATCAAGTGATGGCTCATTGATTCTAAGCCCACCTGCCAAATTGACATAAACATCATAATTACCTAAATCCAGTCCTGCACGTTTTTCAAGTACTGCAATTAAGATGACTACACGATTGTAGTCAAGACCTGTTGCTGTACGACGTGGCATCCCAAAACTTGTAAAACTTGCTAATGCCTGCACTTCTATGAGCATAGGTCTTGTTCCTTCTAGTGAACAACTTACTAACGATCCTGCAACATCCATAGGTCTTCCTGCTAGCATAATCTCTGAAGGATTTAAAACTTCTTTAAGTCCTATATCTTGCATCTCAAATACGCCAATTTCATTTGTAGAACCAAAACGATTTTTTACTGCACGTAGTATTCTAAATGAAGCATGTCTTTCCCCTTCAAAGTAAAGTACTGTATCTACCATATGTTCTAGGACTCTTGGGCCTGCAAGTGCACCTTCCTTTGTTACATGTCCAACAATCATAATAGTAATACCATATCCCTTACCTAAATTCATTAACTTGTGAGTCGCTTCACGAACCTGGCTCACACTTCCTGGTGCTGAAGTAACATCATCACAATAGACCGTCTGGATTGAATCTAGTATAACAAGATCTGGTTTAGTTGTTTTTATTTGGTTTTCAATAAAGTTCATATTTGTTTCTGCTAAGAGATTTAGATTATTTGTATGAACATTTAATCTCTCCCCTCGCATTTTTATCTGACTGACAGACTCTTCACCTGAGACATATAGTACTTGTTTATCTTGTCTACCGAGTTCTTCACAAATTTGTAAAAGCAAGGTTGATTTCCCTATCCCTGGATCTCCACCAACAAGGATTAAAGACCCTCTTACAATCCCTCCTCCTAGTACTCTATCTAATTCATTCATACCTGTGGTTGTACGAATTTCATTTTCTATCTTAATATCTTTAAGTCTTATTGGAGCATTACTTGTCCCCTTTACACTACTTGAAGTTAAAGGTGTCTTTTTAGCCTCAACTACTTCTTCAACCAAACTGCCCCATTCATTGCAACTTGGACATTTTCCCATCCACTTTCCTGACTCATAGCCACACTGCTGGCATACATAAACTTGCTTAAGTTTTGCCATAATCTATATTTCTCCTTTTATTAACTAACTTTTTATAGTATAACCTATTTAGGTATTCTTAAAAACTTCATTTCTTATTATCATATCACATTTCTACAAACTACACATTCTATAACCTGTCACTCTCTGTACTACTAAGTCTTTTCCCATTATACTTTATAGAACTAAATCCTATCTGCTATAAATTAAAAGAGCCGTTCACATCGTGAACGACCCTTGCTTTAATTAGCCTACTCTTTTAAGAACTACATTTTTAGGTTCTTTATTAAGATCTACTGAAAAAACAACTTTGCCTGTACTTGATGTTTTAACATGATCAACAAGCACATCTTCAATTAATAATTTATATTCAGTATCTGGCTGTATCTCTAATGTAATTTGAGCCATTTTGTTACCTTCAACTTCAAACTTCACTACTTCGTCTGTTACCGAAAAGTGATGTACAGCTGTACCTGGTAGCGATTCGTAAACAAGTGCACCATCTCTTTTGAGTTTTGTTACCTCATAAAATGATTTTGCTTTATAGAAACGTCCATCTACCTCAAAATCATTTACTTTTGTCTTTTCTTGTAAGTCATAATTTCCAAAACTAAGTGTGCCATCCTCGTTAAGACGAATAATTTCTGTAATAACAGCCATGATAAAACCCTCCACTAAATAATAAATTCAACACTTATCTATATATATGTCTATTATACACGATTTACTATAAAAAGTATAGGATTATTGTTTTTTCAGGATAATTGTGTCATTTTCTAAATTTACGTATACACTGTCCCCTTCTCTTAAATGCCCTGCAAGAATTTCATCAGCCAACTTATCTTCAATATAACTTTGAATGGTACGTTTAAGAGGTCTTGCTCCATACGCCTTATCATATCCCTTTTCAGCTAAGAAATTAAGCGCTTCAGCTGTAAGCTCAATTTGAATACCTACATTCTTGGTAATACGAGAAGTTAAATCTTTAATCATAATTTCAGCAATTTGTTTGATATGTTCAGTTGTAAGAGAATGGAACACTAACGTCTCATCAATACGATTTAGGAATTCTGGTCTGAATGAACGTTTTAACTCATCCATTACATTCTTTTTCATCTCTTCATAGTTTTTCTTCTCATCATTGACAGAAATAAATCCTACACGCTTAGGTTCAACAATATTACGAGCCCCCAAGTTAGAAGTCATAATAATGATTGCATTTTTAAAGTTAATACGTCTTCCTGTAGAATCTGTTATATGTCCATCATCAAGTATCTGAAGTAAAATGTTAAATACATCTGGATGTGCTTTTTCTATCTCATCAAATAGAATAACACAATAAGGTTTACGTCTTATTTTTTCTGTTAGCTGCCCGCCCTCTTCATAACCTACATATCCTGGTGGTGAACCAATAAGTTTGGATACAGCATGTTTTTCCATATACTCACTCATATCAAGGCGTACCATGGCATTTTCATCGCCAAACATGACTTCTGCCAATGCTTTTGTAAGCTCTGTTTTTCCTACACCCGTTGGTCCTAAGAATAAGAAAGAACCTATTGGACGATTTGGATCTTTCAATCCTACACGCCCACGTCTTACAGCCTTAGCTACTGCTATTGTAGCTTCTTCTTGACCAATCACGCGTTCATGTAAAATATTTTCTAGATTCTTAAGCCTTTCAGCTTCTTCTTGAGCCAGTTTAATAACTGGTATGTGAGTCCATGTACTTACAACTGTTGCAATATCTTCTTCTGTCACAGCTTGACGTTCTATTGTATGTGTTGCTTCCCATTCAGCTTGTGCTTTTACAATTTCTTCTCTTAATTCAGCTTCTAAGCGTTTAATTTCACCAGCTTTTAAGTAATCTTCACTAATAATAGCCTCTTCTTTTTGAAGTGCATACTCCTCTAATTTAGCTTCTAATTCTTTAATGTGTTCTGGTGAAGTATAACTTCTAAGACGTACACGAGATGCTGCTTCATCAATTAAATCAATTGCTTTATCTGGTAAGAAGCGATCTGCTATATAGCGACTTGAAAGACGTACTGCTGCCTGAATCGCTTCTTTTGTAATTTGCACTTGATGATGCACTTCATATTTTTCTTTAATACCTTCTAAGATAAGAAGTGTTTCAAGTTCAGTAGGTTCATCAACAGTTACAGGTTGGAATCTACGTTCAAGCGCTGCATCTTTTTCAATATGTTTACGATATTCTTCTAAGGTCGTTGCCCCTACAAGTTGAATTTCTCCCCTTGCTAATGATGGTTTTAAAATATTAGATGCATCCATTGCCCCTTCTGCGGCACCTGCTCCAATAATAGTATGCAACTCATCAATAAAAAGAATAATATCACCTGCTAAACGTACTTCTTCTAGTACTTTATTGATACGTTCTTCAAATTCACCTCTATATTTCGTTCCAGAAATCATAGAAGATAAATCAAGAGACACCACACGTTTTTCTCTTAATAAATCTGGTACAATACCCTCTACAATTTTTTGAGCTAACCCTTCTACTACAGCTGTTTTACCTACTCCTGGCTCTCCAACAAGACAAGGGTTATTCTTTGTACGTCGTGAAAGAATTTGTGTTATTCTTTCAATTTCCTTTTCACGTCCTATAATTGGATCAAACTTATCTTCTCTAGCAAGTTTTGTTAAATCACGACTATAACGATCTAATGTTGGTGTTGTTGATTTAATATTACTTTTTCCTTGTGGGGAATGGAACTGCCCTGGACTTACTGAAGGTTCATTTGAAACCATGGTTAAAATCTTAGAAGTAATATCTCTTGGATCTCCATTTAATACTTCTATCAATTTAACCGCTACACTATTTTTTTCTTTTAGAAGAGCAATAAGAAGATGTTCTGTCCCAATAGTTGTCATATTCATTTGAGCTGCAATATTGCTACTTGATTCAATCACACGTTTAAGACGAGGTGTATAGTCTCTTGAAATAACATTTGATTTGTTACCAAATCCAAGCACTTCTCTCATCTTTTCTATAACATCATCTTCCTCGATGCCGGCTTGCTCACATGCTAAACACGCTATTGAATCTTTAACATGTAAAAGCCCTACTAACAAATGCTCTGTTCCTAAGTAACTATGTCTAAACTGCTCTACTATTTCCTGTGCATAGGAAATGGCAGCTTTTGCTTGCACTGTAAACTTACTTTGCATGGGTTTCCTCCTGCTTCAATTGTTATAATTTCTCTCCACAATGGATGCAAAATGCTGCTTCTGGTGGATTACCTATATTACAATGTGGACAAAATTTAAGAATTTTAATACCATTCTCATCTCTTTTTACACTGGCATAGGTAGGTTGGTCTTCATTCCATGTTTGACGCACTTCTCTTTTATAAGCATCAAAACTATCTTTTTGTACATTAACTGTTTGCTCAACCTCTTTTTCAAGTTTTTCTAACTCTTGTGTAAGACTTGAAATACGATTACAAAGGGCATCTGGTGTTTCTTCCACTTTCCCTTCCATATAGTTTTTATAATAAACTTCACCTAGTTTTTGATAAAGTTTCTTTAGTTCATTTTTCAGAGTTAAAATGTCACTACGATATTTCGCTTGATCTACAGTTTTTTGAGTTTGGTCTAATGCTTCTTTACAAGTATTTTTAAGACTTGAACTAAGCTTATCAATTATATCTTTCATATTCAACATCGCCTCCATTTTCTTAATTGTATCACAAAAAGCGAGACTAGTGAACCAGCCTCGCTTGTGCATTATGTATCTAGTGCTAAACTTTGCTTAAGTGCTTTATCCACAAGCCTCATAAAGTCATCTTCTAAATGACATATTTTCTCTTTGAGACGTCTTTTATCAATTGTTCGAATTTGTTCAAGCAATATGACTGAATTACGTACAAGTTCATATTGTGTTGCATTAATTTCTACATGGGTTGGCATTTTAGTTTTGTGAACATTGGAAGTAATGGCTGCACATATAACAGTTGGGCTAAACTTATTGCCTACGTCATTTTGAATCACTAAAACTGGCCTTACCCCACCTTGTTCAGAACCTATAACTGGACTTAAATCTGCATAAAATATATCTCCACGTTTCACCTGCATTCTACTCACACTCCGTGGCGTGGTCGTAATAGGATTCGACCTCTCTTTCTACTTCAAAGTATAACTTTGATAACGATAAATTTAAAGCTGCCATCTCTTGATAGCCTCTTCTCATGGTATCTAAATCCACTTTTTCTGTATTGTGCTTTAAGGAAGTTTCTCCCTTTGTATGTTCACTTGGATGAATCATTTAAATCACTCCCTCATGCATACCTTTTGCCAACTTTTTTAAAATTATACATAAATACGTGGGACTCTTTTACCTATCATACACATGATTTCATAGTTAATTGTATCTGTTAATCTAGCTAATTCTTCGATAGATACTGTCTTATCTCCTTGGCTTCCAAATACAACAACTTCGTCCCCTACACTAATATCATCGATATGGGTTACATCTACCATAAATTGATCCATGCAAATATTACCAAGAACATTAGCGTACTGACCTCTTATGAGCACCCGCCCTTTATTAGAAAGTCTTCTAGAATAACCATCTGCATACCCAATAGGAATCGTTGCAACCTTCATCTCTCTAGGTGTACAGAACTTTCTACCATAACCAATATAATGCCCTTCCCCTAAAGTCTTTACATGTACAACTTGTGTCTTTAAGGTCATAGCTGGTTGTAAGTTAATTTTCTTTCCAAATAAATAATCAGACGGGTAATAACCATACATAATAATCCCTGGTCTTACCATGTTGACATATGCATAGCTATGTACCATTACTGCTGCACTATTGGCTGCATGCACAATAGGGAATTCTATACCTGCTTCATGGAGTTCATTTAGAAAACCTGTAAAAATGCTCCACTGTTCTTTTGTATAAGAAGGATCACTCTCATCTGCAGTAGAAAAATGAGTGAAAATCCCCTCCATATTAATGTTTGGCAATGTGGCAATGCGTTTAATCTCTTCCACACTTTGCGGATCTGCTAAAAAGCCAATACGTCCCATCCCTGTATCTACTTTAATATGCACATTAACAGATTTATTAAACTTAGCTGCTTCTTCTGAAATAAATTCTGCCATTTCATAAGAAAATACAGTTTGAGTCAAGTCATATTGAATTAATGCTTCAATATCTGCAGCAGGTGTGTATCCTAATACTAAAATAGGTTTTTCTATACCAGCCTCTCTTAGTTCTTCCCCTTCTTTTGCAATGGCAACTGCAAAACAATCTGCGCCTTCATCTTGAAAAATCTTAGCAATTTCGATTGCACCATGACCATAGCCATCTGCTTTAACAATACTCATTATTTGAGTATTGTGAGGAATAACTTTTCTGATTTCGTGGTAATTATGCCTAATAGCTTCTGTACTTACTTCTGCTACAACGCGTGGTCTTAGAGATAACATATTGAGCCTCCTTTTAAGACCTTACTTTATACTATTATACCCAAAACTTTCAAATACAATAGATATTGTAAGGTTGCCTTCTGTATCGTATATTTCCATTTTCTTTGGGTATTTTGTCTGTTCATCAAACCATACTTTTTCGCTTGCCATATATCTAAATCTGCCTGGTATTGGAATTGTAATTGTAGAATCCGTAGCTTGTGCTGGATTCTCTTTGTACTGTTTAACAAAGGTTCCAAATAAAAGCTGATTTAAAACAGGACTAACTTTTGTTTGAATGGTTTCCCCTGTTGAAGGATGATACTCTGACATTGTATTCCCATCATAGGTCGTACAATAACCTTTTAATCTTTCAGGTTCTAAAATAGTCGTTTGATAAGTACCATCTTCATTATAAACTTGCTTCACCTTAATGTTACTCTCATCTTTGTTTTTTGTAAACGTTATTGATAGGTCTGATTCATAATTTTTTAAGTTCTTAAGCATATCCTCTATACTTTGAACACTTTTTGTACCTAATGCTGGATTTTGGCATCCCCATACACCACCTGCTAACAAGAGAATACAGCCAATTACCAAAATTCTTTTTAATTTGTACATAAAAAACCTCCTAAACAAGTATGAAAAGGAAGGGTTTAATCACATCCAAGCGTACTCTTTGGTGCACTCACATTCATTTCCTCTATAAATAATATACTCGTCTGAAGGTTAATATATGATAAACTTTACAAACTCATTAAATTCTTAAAACTATCTCCTACATAATCAAGTAAATCTGTAGGTAATACACTATATATACCTTTATGCTCTACTACATGTAAGCTAGTATCTCCATGTAAATACGCTCCAAGAATGGCTGCTTCTAAAGGTTGGTTATTACAAGCTAATATACCTGTAATAAATCCTGTTAAAACATCCCCAGCTCCACCTTTAGCAACTGCCTGATGCCCTTTAGCTGTTATATAAAGCGTTTCACTTGCAGGATCTACTATAAACATCCTCTCCAACTTTAATACAGTAATTACACCATATCGCTTACTAAAATCCCTAGCATATTTCATTGGATCTTTCAAAATTTCTTCAACACTCACTTCACATAGCATACTCATTTCTCCTACATGAGGTGTTAAGATGAGAGGGGTCTTACGTAGCTTCATTTGTTCTAAATAAGGCTTTAAAGCATATAACCCATCTGCATCTACAACAGTAGGCCTATCACTAGCCAGTACGACTTCCATTATTCTTTGTGCACTTATATCCCGCCCAAGTCCAGGCCCTATTGCAATTACACTATACCTAGCTATGATCTCTTTGAGTACATCTGCCGCTTGACTACTTAAATGTCCATCTTGTTCAGGAAGCGGTAATGTCATAGCCTCTGTTACCTTCTGCTCTACTATCTGGGTAAGTGATTTAGGTACAGCCATTGTAACTAGTCCTGCCCCTACCCTCATAGCACTCAGGCTTGTCATACAGATGGCACCACTCATTCCTATTTGCCCACCAATTACAAGAACCTTACCATAGGTCCCTTTATTACTTCTGATAGGTCTCCTTGGAAGTAGCTTAGAAGCTAACTGTTCTTCAATAACATAATGACTACATGCCATTTCTTCTACTAGTGCTTGTGGAATACCAATATCTACAACTCTAAGTTCACCACAATATTCTAAGCCCGGATAGACAAATTGTCCTACCTTACCTAGTTGAAAAGTAATCGTACAATCAGCTTTAATCGCTTCTCCTAATATTACTCCTGTATCACATTGGATACCTGAAGGTATATCTATACTCACTTTAAAGGCTTTTGATTGATTGACTCTCACAAATAACGCTTTGGTTGCACCCTCTACAACTCTTGTTAAACCCGTTCCAAATATGCCATCTACAATAACATCTGAACTTTCAATAACTGTATACAATTTATCTTGTTCATCTAGTAAACTTATAGATGGAATACACAACTTTTCACAAATTGCCTGATAACACTTACCATCTCTTGAGAGCTTCTCTGAATCTGCAACAAACCCAATCGTTACATTTTCTTTACCCAAGCAAACAAGTTGCCTTGCAAGTGCTAAACCATCTCCTCCATTATTCCCCGGACCACAAAGGATAAGTATTTCCTTTCCACTATGTTCTTGGCTTATATACTCATATAATCTACTTGCAGCTTGCTCCATTAACAATACACTTGGTATTAAATAATTTGAAATGGCCATCTCATCTAACTGATTCATTTCTCTTTTTGTTCCAAGCTTCATCTTAGTTCCCCTTTTCTAAAATAGCAACCGCCGTAGCGTACTCCTTAGTATGAGAAATAGTAAGGTGTATATGTGTGGCTCCAAGTTGATTACATAGTTCTAATGCTCCTCCATATAACTTCACCCAAGGTTTACCATTTTCATCTTTTCTCACTTCAATATCTCTCAACTCAAAAGCTACAAATCCTGTTCCAAGTGCTTTACTTACAGCTTCTTTAGCTGCAAAAATACCTGCAATAGATTCAAACTTTATCTTATCAACTTTTATGACACGCTCTTTTTCCTCTGCCGTTAAAAGCTTATCTACAAATGACTCTGTACGTTCAGTCGCTCGCTTAATACGTTTAACCTCTACTATGTCATTCCCTATTCCTATAATCACTTTTATGAATCACCTAATTTCTTATCCAATTTATCAATATGCTTATAGCCTACTATATTATGTAAGTAATGGTAAAGGGTTGTTATCTTTTGATCGTATTGTTTCTTTTCAGTTGCCTTTTCTAATAACTTTGCTCGCAGAATATCTATTTCCTCTTGTAGCTGGCTACTTGTTTCTTTATAACTTTCCATATAAGTATAGCTTAACGCTACTGCTTCTTCTGTCAAGTCTCTATTCGTTGACTCTATCAAACCTTGAACCTCTTCAAGCCTCGTTTCTTGACTCTCTACATCATTATTTATTTTAGTAATAGCTTGATGTAAAGTATCTAGCTCTGCTTCCCTTTTACTATCTCCCTTACTATTAATAGCTTCACTTACTTCTAATACTTTTTTTAATAAATTTTGTTTTACTGCATGGTTTTCTTTTAGAGCATTATTTAAGCTACCTTGTTCTTTTAAATAATCAACAAGTTCCTTTTCTTTTTGTTCAATCACTTCATTTATAATAAGTTCTTTGACATTATACCAACTCTTATCTATAACAAGTATAGGTAATTTCTTTTGCTCCATTATACTTTTTACTATTTTTTCTCTTTCATTAATCACTTGGCGTGAAACATTTATCTCTATATCGTGAGCCTTTTGATTTGGCATTTTCTTCTTAAAATTAAAGAACATAATTTTTCCTCCTGCTTTATCCTATATCCTATTTACTATATCGTCATCATAAACGCTACCTAATAGCTTATTTTATCCAATTAAATAAATTTAGGCCCTTTTCATAGTCTACTAACTTCTATGAAAAGGACCCTTCTATAGTTATTTACTATTCAAATAATAATTAGTTATTACATCCCCAGCCTGTATTTCTTGGTTGTGGTCTATTACATCCACAGCCACAGCCACAGCCGCAACCTGGAGTAGTTGTATCGGCTACACCCTTAATACAACCTTCATCTTCTAACGCATCCCAAGCATCTTGTAAATCTTCAGCTAAATCTTGAATTTCTTGAATAAGATTATAAACATCGTTAGCTAAACATTTACAACCCTTCCTCTGACCACAGTTACATCCACAACTATTCCCACAATTACATCCACATCCACGATTACAACATGCCATACTAAAACCCCTCCTAATTTTTTATTCTACTATTTATTATTAGTTATTCCAGCCACAATTTGTATTTCTTGGTTGTGGTCTATTACAGCCACATCCACATCCACAGCCGCAGCCTGGAGTAGTTGTATCGGCTACACCTTTAATACAACCTTCATCTTCTAATGCATCCCAAGCATCTTCTAACTCATCCATAAGTCCTTGAATATCTTCAATAAGATCATAAACTTCATTTGCTAATGTTCTACAATTTCTCCTTTGCCCACCATTACATCCACATCCACAATTACAACATGCCATATTAAAATCCCTCCTAAAGCTTATTTACATTTATATCATATGTATAAAAAGACAAAGTGTGACATATTAGTCCAGAAATATCATTCTTTTTCATTATCAGTAGTTGTACTTTTCCACATAAAAAAAGCAGTGGAGTAATTCCCACTGCTTTCCCTTTAATCTATTGATTTAGCATACCCATTAAAACCTTTTCTGGTGTAATTGGAAGTGATGTAACATAAACATTTGAAGCATTATATACAGCATGTGCTATAGCTGGAGATGGTGTATTGATTACAACCTCTCCTATTGATTTTGCTCCAAATGGACCTGTTGGTTCATAGCTGCTTTCAAAGTCTACACGAATATTTCCTACATCAAGACGTGTTGGAATTTTATATTGCATAAAGTTATTGTTCATCATCTTACCTTGTGCATTGTACCTCACATCTTCATACATAGCCATACCAATACCTTGTGCAATACCACCTTCAGCCTGTATTCTTGCTAGATTTTTATTAATAACTGTTCCACAGTCTACAACACCCACATAATCAATTAACTCTATCTTTCCTGTTTGCTTATCTAATTCAAGTTCCACAAAACCTGCCATAAATGGTGGTGGTGAACTTTGACTTGTATGAGCAGTTGTAACAGATATATAATCACACTCCCCACCTACTACTTGCTGTGCACCCAGTTGGTCTAAAGTCAGTACTTTATCACCATCTATTGTCTCAAATAAGTAACCATCAAATGTAATATCATCTTTTGATACTTGTAAAAACGTAGCCGCTGCTACAAGCATTTTATCTCTTAGCATTTCACTTGCTTTTATAACCGACATACCCGTTAAATAAGTTGTACGAGATGCATAAGAACCTGGATCAAATGGTGAATAGTCTGTATCAACGCCTGGTACTATAATACGTTCCACATTACAATCTAAAACTTCTGCTGCAATCTGAGCAAGGATTGTATCACAACCAGTTCCCATATCTGTTGCACCTATCATAAGTGTGTAGAAACCATCATCATTAAGTCGCATTTCTACTGCTGATACATCTAGATTTGCAAGTGCTGATCCTTGCATAGTCATCGCTACACCTACTGAACGCACTTTATCCTTACTAACTTCTTTACTTGGATATTTTTCTTCCCATCCAATTAACTCGCGTCCTTTTTCAAGACATTCTTTAAGTTTCGTGCTTTTAAGTTCTTCACCATAGTAAGCTGGCATGATTTCTCCAACCTCACCAATATTTTTAAGACGAAGCTCTACTGGATCCATTCCCAGCTTTTCTGCTAATTGGTTGACTGTACTTTCAACTGCAAAAGTTCCTTGAGTAGCCCCATATCCTCTAAAGGCACCACCGCCCATTGTATTGGTATAAACAACATCATAATCAAAAAGATATGCCTTTGCTTTATTATAAAGTGGCATTGTTTTATGCGCTACAAGCCCAATAGTTGTAGATGCATGCTCACCATATGCCCCTGCATTAGAAAGAGTATAGATTTGAATCCCTTTAATATTTCCTTCTTTATCACTACCTATTTTAACTTTAATTTTCATTTCATGGCGGCTATTAGATGCTCTAAAACACTCTTCTCTTGTGAAAACAATTCCTGCTGGCTTACCTGTTTTCATTGTTACAAATGCAGCAAACATTTCACTTGCAGCAGTTTGCTTTGCACCAAATCCACCTCCAATACGAGGCTTAATAATACGTACTTTAGATTTTGGCATTTCTAATGCACGTGATAAAATATGTCTTAAATGGAATGGAATTTGTGTACTACTTACAACTGTTAATCTGTTTTGGTGATCTAAGTAAGTATATGTTTTAAAAGGTTCCATCATTGCTTGAGCATTGGCTTTTGTATGATAAGTTTCTTCTACGATAACATCACTTTCTGACCATGCAGCTTCAATATCTCCATGTTCAAAATGTCCTGAAGAACAAATATTACGTTTAACTTCATTACCTATATCAAAGTTTAAAGAATAGTTATCTTCTGGATGGATTACTGAGCTATGATCAATAGACTTTTCCATATCTAATACAGGTTCCATTTTTTCATATTCTACTTTAATAATACGAAGTGCTTTATCTACTGCTTTTTCACTTGTTCCAGCAATAATCGCTACAGGATCTCCTACATATCTTACATATTCATCTAAAATAAGACGATCATATGGACTAGGCTCTGGATATGTTTGCCCTGCTAAAGTAAATCTTGTTTGAGGTACATCTTCATATGTATAAATAGCTTCAATTCCTGGCACTTTTAAAGCGATTTGCTTATTAATACTTTTAATTTTTGCATAGGCATGAGGGCTTCTTAATATTTTTACAACTAAACATTCCTTTGGCATTAAATCTTCTGTATAAACAGGCTTACCTGTTAATAAAGCCATTGCATCTACTTTTACAACCTTTTGATTGACTACCTTCATATTTATGCCTCCTCTGAATGCAAGAATTTCTCAACAGCACGCATTTGCCCCATATAACCTGTACAACGGCATAAGTTTCCTGCTAAATAATGTTTAATCTCATCTACTGTTGGATTAACTAATTCTTTTTTCATTGCTAATACGTTCATAATAAAGCCTGGGCTACAGTAACCACATTGTTCTGCACCCTCATTAGCCATAAATTCTGCAAATGCATTAACTTCTTCTTCAAGCCCTTCTAATGTTGTCACCTTTCTTCCATTTGCACGTGCTGCTAATGTTGAGCAAGATAAAACAGGCACTTCATCTAACCACACTGTACATAAGCCACAATTAGCTGTATCACAACCACGTTTTACACTGTAATAACCTTCACTACGCAAGAAATCAATAAGGAGTAAATCACTTTCAATTTCTCTTTCATGTACTTTACTATTAATCCATACTTTTATTTTCATGATGCTCTCCTCACTTATGCTCTAATCTCGTCTATAGCTCTTTTAACTAATGCTTGTGCTAACTGTTTGCGATAAGCTTCACCTGCTCGTAAGTTAGTCCCAAAATCTAACTCCTCTGCAACCTTTTGTGCAGCCACATCAATTGTAGATTCTGTTAAACCACCTTGTAATAAAGCTTCTGCTTCATAGGCACGTTTTGCTTTATGAGGTCTTGCCCCTACCGAAATTTTTACCCCTTCATCAGCCTGACTTACAGCTACTGCAAGTACTGGGAAATCTGTTGCACTATTGCGCTGAGTATGATAGCTTGCTTTACTATCACTTTTTCGGATCATAACTTTTACAAGTATATCTTTATTTCTCTTTGCATTTACAAAGTCTTCTAAAGGCATAACACCACCTTTGTAAAGTTCCACATAAGTATCTAAAGCAAGCAGTGCTGTTAATACATCTGAAAAACCAAATCTTCCAAATACACTTCCACCTATAGTTGCAACATTTCTAAATTGTGTTCCTACAATGTCCTTAACACAATTTGCTACAATACCATTAAAATACTCTTGTAAAAGCCTACTTGTTTCTACCTGTCTTAGGCTTGTCATACATCCGATTTCAATGTATTCATCTGTTTCTGTAATTTGGTCAAGTCCAAGTTTAGATAAATCAATAGCAGTATGTACAGCTTGTTTACCCATTTTAAGCCATAGCATGCCCCCTAAAATAACATTTTTCTTGTTGGCTACAAGCGTTTCGTACGCTTCTTCTAAACTAGTTGCTAATAAATACTGGTTAATGGTAATCACGCAAGACTCTCCTTTTATATTAAATCTATTTTTAAAATATTTTAGGCGCTAAAAAAGAGAAAAACTACAGTTTTCTAGCTTCCCTCTATCTATTTTCTTAATTATTTTTTTAAAATCCTATAATAATTTCTCTAATTATTATATTAGAATGTAAACTTACGTAAGTCAATACAATTTCGAACATTTTTCATTTCTTTCGACTTTATAGTTCTATTTTTTCTTTGTTTTATACAGAACCACTTATTTTTCAAAAAAAAATGTTCGGAATTCTTTTATTACATTCTGCCATCATTCTTATCTTTTTTCTAAGATAAATGTACAAAAAAAATGTCCATCTATCTCTGTTATTTTTCAACGTATGATAGACGAACATTTTAAGTTTACGACTTTCCATATAGTTTGGAAGTTATTGATTTTATTCACCTTCACATTCATTAATTCTATAAGCTAATGTCATTAATGAATGTGATAAATGTACATTTTCTACTTGTACGCCGTCTGGTACAAATAAATCTACCGGTGAGAAGTTCCATAAACCTCTTACACCCCATTTAGCCAGATTTTCGGCTGTTTCTTTAACTTTAGTCTTAGGCATTGTCAAAATAGCAATATCTACTTTATGTTCCTTAACGAACTCTTCCATTTTGTCTATATCCAGAACTTCTATTCCACGAATACTCATACCTACAAGTCTTGGATTGACATCAAATAATCCGATTAAATTAAAACCACGCTTTTCAAAGCTTGTATAATTTGCAAGAGCCTGTCCTAAATTCCCTACCCCTACAATAATCATACTATGTGTATTTTCAAGTCCTAATATTTTTCCGATCTCTTTGTGTAAATATTCAACATTATATCCATATCCTTGTTGTCCGAAACCGCCGAAGTTGTTAAGATCCTGCCTAATTTGAGAAGCTGTAACTTTCATTTTTTCACTTAGTTCTCTAGAAGATATTTTAGTTACGCCGTTGTCAAGCAATTCTCCTAAATACCTATAGTACCTTGGCAATCTTCTAATTACTGCCATTGAAATCTTTCTCTCTTCAGTCACATCTTTACCTCCTTCTTTTTACTCTTATTCTATAGTATAGCATTTTAGTTTTTTTTTTGTCAATCTACATAGTTCATTCATAGCTTTTATTTTTGTCGTTTTTCTGTTAATATGAAACTACAATAATGAGGAGGTTCACTTATGATTGCTAATTGTCATGGTATTCGTAAGTCTTTTAACGAAGAACTTGTGTTAAAAGATGTTTCATTTCATATAGAAGATACAGAAAAAGTTGCCCTAGTTGGAAATAACGGGGCCGGCAAAACAACTTTATTCCGAATTTTAACTGGGGAACTTCACCCTGATGAAGGTGATCTATTTTTTGCAAAAGGATCCACTATTGGTTACTTAGAACAAAATATGCAGTTTAATTCTACTCATACGGTATATGAGGAATTACTTCATGTATTTGATGAGGTCATTGCATTAGAAGCTAAGCTTCATCAAATGGAAGAAGAAATTTCTCGTACCCATTCTATGGACTTAACCCATACGTATGATGCACTCCGTATAACTTTTGAAGATAAAAAGGGCTATGAATATAAAAGTCTTGTAAAAGGCGTTCTAAAAGGATTAGGCCTTAAAGAAGAAATTTATAATCAACCCATTATCACTTTATCTGGTGGCCAAAAAACACGTGTTGCCCTTGCTAAGCTTCTTTTAGAAGAGCCTAGTCTTCTCCTTCTTGACGAACCAACTAACCATCTTGATATCGCAGCTACAGAATGGTTAGAAAATTATTTAAGAAGTTACAAAGGTGCAGTTCTTGTAATCTCTCATGACCGTTACTTCCTTGATCGTGTTGTAACGAAAGTCGTTCACTTAGAATTTGGTCGTGCTATGGTCTATAATGGCAATTATAGTAACTTTATCATTGAAAGTGAAAAAGTCTATGAAGCAGCTATGCATCAATATGAAAAACAGCAACAAGAAATTGCCAAACAACGTGCTGTTATCGCTAAACTTCGTCAATTTAATCGAGAAAAATCTATCAAACGTGCAAGAAGCCGTGAAAAACTTTTAGATAAAATAGAAGTTATGGACCTACCTACGATAGATGACAAGCCTATGAATCTAGTACTTACACCACGTATTACTAGTGGAAACGATGTCCTCACTGTTAAAGAATTATCTAAGTCATTTGAAGATGGGGCACTCTTTAGCCATATTAACTTTAATATCAAACGCGGTGAGAAGGTTGCTATTGTAGGTCCTAATGGAATTGGTAAAACCACTCTTTTCCGTATGATTATGGGTACAAGCGATATTACAACTGGAACAGTTACACTTGGCACCAATGTATACATTGGTTACTATGATCAAGAACATGCTACCCTAAATCAACATGCTAGTATTATAGAAGAAATTCAAAATGAGTTTCCTGATCTTACAAATACTGAAATCCGTAATATGTTGGCATCTTTCCTATTTACAGGTGAAGATGTTTTTAAACCTATTCATGCCCTTAGCGGTGGTGAAAAAGGCCGTGTTGCACTTGCTAAGATCATGCTTTCAAAAGCTAACTTCCTCATCCTTGATGAGCCAACTAATCACCTTGATATGATGTCCAAAGAAGTTCTTGAAAATGCACTGAATCAATATGAAGGTACAATCCTTTATGTTTCACACGACCGTTACTTCATCAATCAAACAGCTACTAAAGTTTTAGATATGTCAAAAGATAATATGGCTATGTATTTAGGTGACTACGATTACTTTATGGAAAAGAAAAAAGAACTTTCTACTTCTCATTCAGTAAGTACAAACACCCCTACTGGCACAAATTTATCTTATCAATCTATAACTACTTCTCCAACAGCTTCTACCAAAGAAGATTGGCAAAAACAAAAGGAATTACAAAATCGAATAAAAAAACTTCAAACAACACTTAAAGATATTGAAAGTCAAATTGAAGTTCAAGAAACTCTCGTTCTAGAATTAGATGAGCAACTTTGTCTAGAAGAAGTCTATACTAACCCTGATAAATCTCGTGAAGTCATGAACAAAAAATCCGAAGTTGAAATATATATTACAGAGCTTTATGCTAACTGGGAGTCTACTTCAGAAGAACTGGAAAGTTTAAACTAAACAAAAAGGGCCATTGCATGACATTGCAAGGCCCTTTTATTATTCATTTGTATTAATATGCATATTGTATTCAACGTTTTTAATATGTTGTCCAACAAGTTTTTCCGCTTTTTCACCATCTCGTTCTTTAAGTGCTAAATAGATAGCTTCATGCTCTTTCCAAGACTCTTTAGCTCTACCTGGTGTAGAAATAGAAGCCTTCCTTGCTTTTTGTACATAATGATGAAAATCCGATAAAATATGGTTAAGCGTCTTACTACGCGTTGCATTATAAATAATATCATGGAACTTATGATCTAACTCTTTTAATTGATTAAACTCATTCTTCTCAACATAAAAAGCTGTAAGTGCTAGAATCTCTTCCATTTGTTTTAAATCTTCTTCTGTAATTTTTGTTGCAGCTTTTCGTGCTGCTAACCCCTCTAACCTTGATCTAATAAGATAAATATCTTCAACATCTTCATCTGTAATCCCTGCTACAACGGTCTCTTTATTTGGAATAGATTGTACTAATCCTTCAAGTTCTAGCTGTCTAATCGCTTCTCTTACAGGTGTTCTACTTACCCCTAGTTCATTGGCTATTGTACTTTCACGTAAAACATCCCCTGGCTTATAGCTCCCATCTAAAATAGCTTCTCTAATTGCATTAAATACTCTTCCCCTTAAAGAAGCTTTGTCTGTTCCAGCTGTACTGTAACTCACTTTTGTCCTCCTTACCCGCACCTTTTGGTACGCGTATCTATGTATACAAACCTTATTCTAACAAATTCTAAGAAAAGTGCAATGGTTTTTTCTATTTTTAATAAGCAACCCATCTTCCATCTTTATCCTTATAAGAAACAAGGCTTTCTGCTATGGTTCTATCCTTCAATTTATAACTTTCACCCTCACGAATAAGCTCCATAATCCACTTTAAAGTAACTTGATATTCTCTTTCATAAATCTTTCCGCCTGCATCTGCTTCTTTATTAGTCATTTTTACAACTTCAAGAGTTTCTACTTCTACTACACCTTCACTGTTCATATTAATTTGTTCAATTTCTACTTCCATCCTAGCATCTTTTAAATTCTTTCCATCCACAAACCATGCTTCAAATTCTTCTATTAAATGTGCACTAATTTCTGCTACAGCAAAATCATTGATAAAATTACTTTCATGATTTTTAATTCCATCAATATAGGCACTATAAAAATTATCAACACTCTTTTTAAGCCTTTCATTCCCTAAAGTAGAAAGTGTAAACTTTTCAACATTGAAACTTCTATTCTCTTGTGAAACACTAATAGGCTCTTCATATGTTTCAATATTACCATATGTATCATAAATCTTTAAAGGATATGTCCCTTCTAATACATTCTCAAATAACACAACCCCATCTTTATTAACTTGTTGCTCTCCTCCTAGCTCTACAACTGTACCACTCATACACTCTACGCTTACTTCTACAGTTTGATAAGGTACAATTACTTCTGTTTCTGTAGGAACATTAATAGTCGTTACATAATCTCCACACATTTCATTAGGAAAGACAACACGTACCACATAATTCCCAGGTAATACATTCTTAACCACATATTTATTATCCTCTTTATCTGTTACTTGCTGATCGTCAAACCATACACTTGAACCTAATGGTGTATAAATATGAATATCTTCTATACGAAACGGAAAAACAACCTGCCACTTATTTTCTATCTGTATAAGGCTTAGTGTATTAGTAATACTTTTCGTTGCGAAATTATATTTAACCTCATAAAATTTCTTTTTAGCATCTTTACTTTGGTCACCTATCTTACTAGATGTCGCCTTTACTTTTATAAATTCTTTTTCCTCAAAATAATTTTGTATAAAATTAGATAACGCTTCTTCAGTAAAGCTTAAAAGCTTTTCATCTTTATACATATATGACACTGCAGTACTGTAATCTCTATTATTAATAGCTTCTAAATATTTATTCAAAATATACTTGGGCTGACCTTTATAGCTACTCCATAAGCAACATGATGTAATCACTATAAGACATACCGCAATACCAACTCCTATAATAACCCTTTTTCCCACCTTCATTGGTTTCCCCCCATTTTATTATACTTTTGTACTAATAAAATATATGAAGATGGTTGTCCAATTTATGCCTCCCTCTATATAAAATTTTTTTATCTTTTATTAAATAAATTCTCCTATAATAAATACAATAAATATAAAATAAAAGGTTCCAGCTAATACCTTTGCCCATATTCCTTCCTTATATGTAAGGAGCAAGCCTCCACCTAAACAAAATAATTCAACCACATCATTCCAGTAATTACATTGTTGTATATACATCATAAGAACTGAGATCAAGCTCATACCTATACATGTTATTCCGATCCATTCCCCTGGCGTTTTAACAAAATCCCATTTTCTCTTCATCTTACTCCCCCCTTCAATTACTTCACCTTTTATAGATAAAATGTAATTTCACTTAGCCCTTTGACTTTTTATTTAAATATATGAAATATATTCTTTTTTAATGCTTTAGATATTAAACAAGGCTGTTACACCTGGTGCAACAGCCTCTCTTGTACTCTATTAAAACCTTATATCTTATAGATTATTAATTACACAATCTGCAAATTCAGCACCTGTAGCACCATCACTACGGCCTGTCAATTTTACTGTTTCATTGGCAATATTCAGCGCCCTAATGACGCAATCAGCTTTATCTTTATAACCAATATGACGAAGAAGAAGTTCTGCTGCTTTGATCATACTTGCTGGATTAGCATACTGCGCGCGCCCTGTTTCTACCATACGTGGTGCACTACCATGGATAGCTTCAAACATTGCATAACGATTCCCAACATTGGCACTACCTGCTGTTCCTACTCCACCTTGAATTTGAGCCGCTTCATCAGTAATGATATCACCATATAAGTTTGGAAGTACAAATACTTCAAAACCACTTCTTACTTTTTCATTGATTAAGTTAGCTGAAATAATATCTACAAACCAGTCATCAGCCTCAATCTCTGGATATTCACGAGCTACTTCATAGCAAAGTTCTAAGAACTTACCATCCGTTTTCTTGAGAATATTTGCTTTTGTAATAATTGCAACACGTTTTTTTCCATTTTTACGTGCAAATTCAAAAGCTGCTCTTGCAATACGTTTAACCCCTTGTGTTGTGATTACTCTAAAATCAAAAGCTACATCCTCATCAATATGTATACCACGACTACCAAGTACATATTCACCTTCTGTATTCTCGCGGTAGAAAGTCCAATCAATACCAAGTTCTGGGACACTTACAGGACGTACATTTGCAAATAAGTCTAATTCACGGCGCATTGCTACATTGGCACTTTCAATATTAGGTCCATCACCTTTTGATGGTGTAGTTGTTGGTCCCTTAAGAATGATATCACAAGCTTTAAGTTCTTCTAATACATCATCTGGAATTGCTTTATTTACAGCAATACGATTTTCAATGGTCAAACCTTCAATGGTTCTAAACTCAATTTTTCCACTTTCTACTTCATCTTTTAAAACAGCTTTAAGTACGCGTTCTGCTTCTGCTGTAATAGCAGGCCCAATTCCATCTCCACCACAACATCCGATAATAATTTTATCCATGGTTTCATAGTCCACAGGTCCTGGATCTTGTTTCATACGTTCTACGCGTGCTAATTGCTCTTCAACGATTTTTGCAAAATGTTCACTTGCTACCTGTAATTTTTCCATTCTTTATGTCCTCCCTTAATATCACTCTTTGTCTTATTTCATTTGATCTACTTTCTTATTGTGCTTCTTTAATCATGTTGATTTTCCCACCTAAAAGGAGCATTTGTCTTTCACGATCAGATATTTCTAATTTCACATTATAATCTAGACCCTTCGTTGTATTTCTCACTGTTAAATAGTCTTCTGTCTCTACTTTTGCTTTAACATCTAAAATATCTAATTCATCCATCACATCAATAGTGTCATAGTCTTCTGGATTTACAAACACAAGTGGTAAAATACCTGAATTAATTAAATTTGCTTTATGAATACGTGCAAAGCTCTTTGTAAGAACAGCACGAATACCAAGTTGGAGTGGTGCAAGTGCAGCATGCTCACGGGAAGAACCTTGACCATAATTGTCCCCACCTACAATAATTCCTCCACCATTTTCTACTGCACGTTCTGGGAAACTTTCATCACATGGTGTTAAACAGAATTTTGCAAGATATGGTACATTCGAACGGAATGGCAGTAAGCTTGCATTAGAAGGCATAATATGGTCAGTCGTAATATTATCTTCTACTTTAATAAGTACTTTTCCACTACATGTCTCAAGTACCTTATTAAGAGGGAATGGTTTAATATTTGGTCCTCTTACAACTTCCACTTCATTTGGTGAAGTACTTGGAGGGATAACCATATTATCATTTGCAACAAACGTTTCTGGCATTTCGATAGTTAAGTCTATATCTTCTATAGTAAGTGGTGAAGTAAGAACACCTGTTAAAGCACTTACTGCTGCAGTTTCTGGACTTACGAGGTATACCCCTGCTGAAGTGGTACCACAACGACCCTTAAAGTTACGATTGAAAGTACGAAGTGAAATGGCATCAGTTGCTGGAGCTTGCCCCATACCGATACAAGGCCCACACCCTGATTCTAATATACGTGCACCAGCAGCTACTAAATCTGCAAGTGCACCATTAGCTGCAAGCATAGTTAAAACTTGTTTAGAACCTGGTGCAATAACCAAACTTACATCTTTATGAACTGTTTTACCTTTAAGAATCTTAGCTACTTTCATTAAATCTAAATAAGATCCGTTTGTACAACTTCCAATAGCTACTTGGTCTACTTTAACACCGGCTGCTTCACTAACTGTTTTTACATTATCAGGACTATGAGGAAGGGCTACTAATGGTTCTAACTCATCTAAATTAATAGTAAGTTTTTCATCATATACAGCATCTTGATCTGCAGTTAATGGTGTGAAATCTGCTTCTCTAGATTGAGCTTTTAAAAAGGCATGTGTCACTTCATCACTTGGAAAAATAGAAGTTGTAGCACCTAATTCTGCTCCCATATTGGTAATGGTTGCACGTTCTGGAACAGATAAAGATTTAACCCCTTCTCCTGTGTACTCAATAACCTTGCCAACACCACCTTTAACACTTAAGTTACGAAGTACTTCTAAAATGATATCTTTAGCTGATACGCCAGATTTAAGCTTACCTATAAGCTCAACATTTACTACTTTAGGCATCGTAATATAATAAGTACCGCCTCCCATAGCAACTGCTACATCTAGTCCCCCAGCTCCTATAGCTATCATTCCTATTCCACCACCTGTTGGTGTATGGCTATCAGAACCTAATAGAGTTTGCCCTGGCACACCAAAACGTTCTACATGTACTTGATGGCAAATTCCATTTCCAGGCTTAGAAAAATAAATTCCATGTTTATGTGTAACTGTTTGAATGTATTTATGGTCATCTGCATTTTCGAACCCTTGTTGAAGCATATTGTGATCAATGTATGCTACAGAACGTTTTGTCTTAGCTTGATCAATACCCATTGCTTCAAATTGTAAATAAGCCATTGTTCCTGTTGAATCTTGTGTTAATGTTTGATCTATACGAATTCCTATTTCTTGCCCTTTTACCATTTCACCTTCTACAAGATGAGCTTTTAATACTTTCTCAGTTAATGTAAATCCCATGCTTCCCCTCCTATATTCTAATCTATATAAAATATTATATATAATTATAAAAATTTAATCTAGAGTATATTTGTACAACCCTGTTTTCATTAGTACATTATTTTTTTATCCATTTCCTATAGTTCTATTGTTTTTTACTCATATATTCTTCGATTAATTGTTCTAACTCTTCATCTGTAATTAAAGTTACACGTCCATTTTCATATTCTTCATCTACCCATTGCTTCAAATATAGACACAGTGGATCATTTTTATCTAACTCATTTAAATCATAAAGACTTGGGTTACTATTAATCCAATGAGCGATACCTGCTAGCCCTGATGTGTTACTAATAGCAACACGTGCTGGACGATTCAATAATTTATCTGTATCAAAAATATTATAGATTTCTTCATTTTTAAGAAGTCCATCTGCATGGATTCCTGCACGCGTTACATTAAAGTTCTTACCTACAAATGGTGTTCTTGGTGGAATAACTTCACCGAGTTCTCTCTCATAGTATTCCGCAAGTTCTGTTATAACTGTAGGGTCCATTCCATCTAATGTACCTTTTAACTGTGCATACTCTATAACCATTGCTTCTAATGGTGTATTTCCTGTGCGCTCTCCTATTCCAAATAAAGAACAGTTAACACTACTTGCTCCGTATAACCATGCTACTGTTGAGTTTGCTACTGCACGATAAAAGTCATTATGTCCATGCCATTCAAGAAGTTCATGAGGTACACCTGCATCTTTGTGCAAGTTATAAATAATGCCATGCACACTTCTTGGAATCATAGAACCTGGGTAGCATACGCCATAGCCCATAGTATCACAAGCACGAATTTTCACTGGTACACCAGTTTCTTCCATTAATTTCATAAGCTCGCGTGCAAACGGAATAACAAAATGGAAAATATCTGCTCTCGTTATATCCTCAAAGTGGCAACGAGGTTTAACACCAGCTTCAATACACTCCTTCACTACACCTAAATAATGTTCAATTGCTTCGCTACGTTTCATATGAAGTTTATGGAAAATATGATAATCCGAGCAACTTACTAAAATACCCGTTTCTTTAATCCCCATATCCTTTACAAGTTGGAAATCTTTCTTTGAAGCACGAATCCATGATGTAATCTCAGGGAACTCATATCCTAGCTCCATACATTCTAATGCAGCACGCCTATCTTGCTCACTATAAAGGAAAAATTCCGTTTGTCTGATAATCCCTTTAGGTCCACCTAATCTATTCAACATCTTATAAATCTTAACTATTTGCTCTGTTGTATAAGGGGCTCTAGACTGTTGGCCATCTCTAAAAGTTGTATCCGTAATCCAGATATCTGATGGCATGTTAATTGGAACATGCACATTATTGAAGGCAATCTTAGGAATTTCTTCATATGGATAAAATTCTCTAAACATAACTGGTGCATCAACTTCTTTAAGCTGATAGCGGTATTCTGGTAATTCCAACAAATTCGATTTCTTATCTATTTCAAACATTCTAATCCCCCTTTTGAATTAACATGTATTGTATACATTAAATTTCTGAAAATTATTATTGGTATAATTGTATACAATAGTAATTTAGATGTCAATATATAATTTTCATTTTTGTATATAAAATTATATAAGCTCATATTATAGTACAAAACATTTCATTAAAAGGAAGTGAATTTATGCATCTTTTTACTCCAGACCAAGAAAATCATAAAGATATTGATCCAAATTTCTTAAACACTGCAAATTCTAAAAGACAACTTCATTCCTCCTTTTCTACAGACACTATCCTCCTTTTTTTACTTTTAATTTTTTTATTAGATAAAAATGGAAAAAACGAGTAACATTTTTTCCCTAATCTCATAAGATAATATTGAAGTAACAATCAAAACTTCAAACTTCAAACTTAGGCTTTATAGCTTAAGTTTGACTCTAAACTTAAAACTTAAATTTAATTGTAAATAACTCCAAACATTAACTTTGTGAAATTCATGAAAGGTGGTAACTATATATGTGTAACAATACTTGGATCTGGATCATTATCGCTTTCTTCTTCTTCTGCTGCTTAGATGGATGTGAATTAATTGAGAATTTATTTAGTGGAAATAGTTGTGGCTGTGGCTGCAAGAACGAATGCGGATTTGGAAACTACTGGTGGATTATCATCGCTGTTCTTTTCTTCTGCTGCTTTAACAATGGCGGTTTATGCTAATCCTATCTTAGCCCATTGATTAATTAGTTATTTTTTGCCATATCCTATAATAAAATAGTTGTAGATAAGTATTTCAGGAGGTATTTCCTATGTCAGACTTTATCAACACTCATTCTCAAGCGGAAGACTCAACAAACTGCTTCTACAACTCCACTACTGAAAATACATCTCAGGCACAGACTTCACTATTTAGATTCGGTTGTGGCAATAATGAATGGATATGGCTTATCCTTATAGCACTTGTCTTTTTAAACGGCAAAGACCTATTTGGAGGATGTGACGGCAAATCATCCAACATGCTTATTCTTATTATTCTTGCTTTCTTTTTCTTTTCCAACACATCCTTCAGCAAATAAAAAAACGCTAGAACATTGAATGTTCTAGCGTTTTTCAATTGTATTCATAATCTTAAACAAAAGTACTTTAATAATAATTTCTTGCATAAACTGTTCATTGCTATCTTGTCGCATGCCATCATGCTGATGTGGAATCGCTATTTTAGGCAATATCATATCTGCCACCTGTTCATATCTTAACATCTTACCTACTTCTTCAAATAATCCTCTTTTTTCTACAGGTAAAAAAGGTGTCAATGCTTCTAAAAGTTGTACTTCTTTAGAACGATTATTATTACATAAATCTTCACATCTGCTTACTTCCCTTGTTAATTCATCTATATAAGTTTTGGTCATATAACCTTTGATAAGTTTGGTAATCTCATTAATATCTCTTTCTAAATTAATGCGCATAAACTGATCCATAACTTACCTACTTTCTCTATAGGTTCGTTATTATTATATTCCACCTATTATGTAAAAATGACCTTTTCTCTATTCATACTGAGGTATAGTTCCTAAGCGCCAATAAGATACATTATTAACTCCAAATAATTTTGCTAAATCTATTTTTGCCTTAACACTTTTATTATTCTCATACCATATAACATTTTTAATACCTTCTTGTTCATAGGTTGCATATGCATTTTGATATTGTTCGTTATATATTCCTTTCGTGCCCTCCATATTAAGCCTGCCATAAATTTTATCATAGCTTGGTGTATAAGGTTTTGCATTTATTATCTTATTATCTTTTACTTGCCATTGTACACTTCCATAAGAAATTTGAAGTACAATCTTATCCCTATTTTCAGTTCCTGTTACTGGATGAGTAATCTCATTAAGTACTTTATAAATTTCATTAATAGGAGTAATT
Source organism: Niameybacter massiliensis (assembly GCF_001282685.1). Classification (GTDB taxonomy): domain Bacteria; phylum Bacillota; class Clostridia; order Lachnospirales; family Cellulosilyticaceae; genus Holtiella; species Holtiella tumoricola. Next base: position 2,762,204 of record NZ_LN875035.1, read on the forward strand.
GGTGTCATCACAACTCCTAGTTCTTGCTCAAATACTGATAATTTTGTAGGTGCATAATCGTGAGCCATAAGAATTATTTTATCTGCTATTTGGCCTATTCCTTTATAATCATATCCCTTAAAATAGGTATTAGGTTGTAATGCTACATTTAACTTTTTATTATTCTTTTTTAATTCTAGATTTAACTTGTCTAAAAAATTTATATATGCTTCTTTCAAATCACTACTTATAAAGTTTTCAAAGTCAATTGTTACACCATCAAAACTTCTTGTAACACCATCTTTTGAAACCTGGTTACATAATCCCACTATTTGACTAATTAGATACTCACTTTTTCCAGAGTCATTTAACAACTTTTGAGTCAATTGATTGTGGTCTTCAAAGAAAACCATAAGATAGGCTTCTCCTCCATTTTCTTTTACTAAATCCAATGGTATAGAAAATCCTGCTGGTATCTTAAAATCATTATTTCCATTAGTACTTTCCAAATTAAAATTTTGGTTAGTATCATCATATACTACCTGAGACCATCCAAAACTAATCGCATCATACTCAGGTATTAAATCCATCTGGTTACTGGATGAAATCGCATAAAATGCATGATTCCATTTAGTAGGTATACTTAATTTAGTCATTAGACGTTCATAAATAGTATCTGCCTGTTCTTTAGAAACTTTCCCTGTAGGATTAAAAGTTGTTTCACTCACTCCACTCATAATTCCTAATTCCTTAACAAGAGCAATATTGCCCTTATATTGGGTTACATCTTTAAACTCACTACTATTTTCATAATCTTTTGCTATACCTTCATATCCCATTAACTTCACCAATATGTTTGCTGCATCTTTTCTAGTAAGTACTGCTTCTATATTACTTACATCCTCTAAACGTCTATAGGTATCCAATGATTCTAATAACTTTACAAACTCACCAGTTGTCATGTACCCTTGGCTAGTAGATGCATACATTAGATTAGGTATCACTAAACAGCTTATAAGCATAATACTCATCAATGCATTCCTTATACTCTTCATTGACTTTTACATCCCCTTTTCTCATTTTATTAACTATCACTATTCCTTTTTCTGATTTCTATTATATATTAGTATACAATAATTACCACTTTTAATGGCATTATTTTCTGACTTTTTGTTCTATGCCAAGTCTCCTCTCACATACATTATATAGATAATTAATAAGGAGGGGCCACTATGACCACATCACCAGTACCTTATCGCAGTGGTAATCAATTAGATGACCAAGTGAATACAGAATTTATGCGTGTATGTAAAAGTGTTCTACCCTATTTAGATAGAGGAATGCAAAAAAATTTGGCTATTTCCCTCAAACTCTTAGAATTTATTTCTGTTGTTCAGCTTTATAATAGTGATACTATCCCCGTTGAACCCGAACCTTCTATGATGCGTGGCGAAAACTGGGAAAATAGATTGCTTACAGATATACGTAATAGCTTGGATTCAGATAAAACATATATTATAGATGCTCTCATGAAATTAAGTGAGGTTAAAAATATTATGAGTCGTTCTAATCAACAAGCTGATACATCGACTGCAGATATTGTCTCCTCTATAGATCCTGAACCAACATCCGACTCAGCATCTTCACCTTTTAACTTTGCAAACTTCTTTAATAGTATGCCTTCATCAAATACAGGAACAGATCCAGAGCCTCAACATAACACATCATCCGGTCCTAACCCTGCTGATATGATTAATGCATTTGCACCTTTGTTAGATGATAAGCAAAAACAATTACTCAATTTGCTTTCTGTTTTTATGAAACCAAGTAATTCTTAATTATTTAAATATAAGGAGGTATTATTTATGGCATTTGTTGATCATCCTGCTTTTGCAGGTATAAATAAAAACTTTTTAATTACCCTAGAACGTACTTTACGTTCTATAAAGGACCCTTCACAATTGCTCCCTGCTATGATGACTATTTCTAATGAAGCACAACGCTATAATGTTCAAATGACACCCGAAAGGCAACAAGCACTTATGGTTGAATTGCGTAATTCTCTTCCACCATCAAAACGTACTCAATTTGATGCCTTTATAAGGATGATGCAAAATAATATGTAAATGTTCTTTAACATGTTTGGGCACGTTAAAGCATATAATAATACTAGATAGGTTATATAACTTTCCAATATCAGTCCTCCTTTTCTAGTAATACACCTCTATTAAGGTGTATACATCGTAAGAAAAACATCCCACGATATCTTTTATCGTGGGATGTTTTTTCTGTTTCTCTGAATATATTTTTCATTTTTATCAGCTATATAAAAGCATCAGAAAATTATTTTTATATTTTCTATATTATGTTATACTATTCTCATAATTATTTCTATAGGAGGTGGTTTTATTGAATAAGAAAAGAATAGTTTGCTATGGAGATTCTAATACTTGGGGCTATGATGCTGAGACCAATGATCGCTTTGAAGATGATATACGTTGGACTCAAGTCCTTCAGCAATTGCTTGGCAATGAATATATGATTATAGAAGAAGGGGTAAGCGGAAGAACAACCGTATTCGATGATCCTCTCAACGAAGGTCTAAACGGAAAATGGCATCTACATACAACTTTAATGTCTCACTGCCCTATTGATGGATTAGTTATTATGCTGGGCACTAATGACTGTAAAGAACGTTTTTCAGCCAGCCCTCAAAATATTGCTGATGGTATTGACCGTCTCATTCAAAAAGCTAAAAGTATGCCTGTTTGGAAGTCAGATATAAAAATACTTATAGTCGCACCTATTATTATTTTAGATGAAGTCTATGCTTCTCCTGTAGCTGGTGAAATGGGAAAAGATTGTGTAAGGAAATCACAACAACTGCCTGAGCTTATGCGAATTTGTGCCAAACGTCATGGATGTTATTTCTTCAACGCTAACGAGGTCGTGACTGCCAATCCTATAGACTTTATGCATTTTGATAAAGAAAGCCATGCTCACTTCGCCAAGGCACTTGCTCCTATTATTCTCAAAAATATGTAAGCCAGAGTATTTTCTTAAAATATAAAAAGAGCTGTTTATAAACAGCTCTTTTTATATTTTATTATTTAGCTACAATGTTAACGATACGACCTTTAACATAGATTTCTTTTACAATTTGTTTTCCTTCAAGACGTGCTGCAGCTACTTCATGAGCTTTTGCAAGTACACTCTCTTCTGCTTCTTCTACACCAACTTTAATCTTACCAGCCATTTTACCACTTACTTGAACAGCTACTTCGATTTCATCTTCTACCATTTTAGACTCATCATATGTTGGCCACGCTTGTTTGAATACACTACCTGCTTCACCTGCTTGTTCCCATAACTCTTCACTAATGTGAGGTGTAAATGGTGCAAGTAATACAATAAGTGTTTTGATTGTTTCATGATCAATACCACCAGCTTGTTTTTGGATATCTACTAAGCTGTTTGTGTATTGCATAAATCCACTTACAACGGTATTTAAGTTGAAACTTTCCATACGTTGTGTGATATCGTATACCATTTTGTGACGAATACGCTCCATTTCTTTTGTAGCAGGTACTTCTTTGTTTTCACTAATAAGTCTCCATACTTTATTTAAGAAACGGTATACCCCTTCAATACCTCTATCATCCCACTCACTATCAAGTTCTGGTGGTCCAATAAAGAGTTCGTACATACGAAGTGAGTCACAACCATATTTAGAAACAAGTTCATCTGGAGAAACAACATTTCCTTTTGATTTACTCATTTTAGCACCATCTTTTGTAACCATACCTTGGTTGAAAAGACGTTTGAATGGTTCTGCAAAGTCTACTACACCAATATCATTTAAGAATTTTGTATAGAAACGTGCATAAAGTAAGTGAAGAACAGCATGTTCGATACCACCTACATACATATCAACAGGTAACCATTTTTTCATATCTTCTTGGCTAATAAGCTCTTTGTCATTGTGTGGGTTTGGATATCTTAAGAAGTACCAAGAAGATCCAGCCCATTGTGGCATTGTATTTGTTTCACGTTTAGCAGGACCACCACATTTTGGACATGTTGTGTTTACCCACTCTTCAATAGCAGCAAGTGGAGATTCACCTGTACCTGTTGGTTCATAGCTTTCTACATCTGGAAGTCTAACAGGAAGATCTTCTTCTTTAACACCAACTACGCCACAGCAGTCACAGTGTACAACTGGAATTGGCTCACCCCAGTAACGTTGACGTGAAAATACCCAGTCACGAAGTTTGTAGTTTGTTGTTTTTGTACCAATACCTTTTGATTCAAGGTAATCTGGAATTTTAACTTTAGCCTCACTTGATTTCATACCATTAAACTCACCAGAGTTAATCATGATACCTTCTTCAGTAAAAGCTTCTTCAAGTTTTTCTTCTTCACCAGTTTTTGAAATAACTTGGATAATTGGAAGTTCAAACTTAGTTGCAAATGCAAAGTCACGTTCATCATGTGCTGGTACACACATAATAGCACCTGTACCATAGTCTGCAAGTACATAGTCTGAAATCCAAATTGGAAGACGATTTCCGTTAAGTGGATTAATCGCATATTTACCTAAGAACACACCTGTTTTTTCTTTGTCAGCCATACGGTCAACTGATGATTTAGTAGATGCATCAAATACATATTTCTCAACAGCTTCTTTTTGACTTTCATCTGCAAGTTCAAGTACATCTGCATGTTCTGGAGCAAGTACCATAAAACTTGCCCCATAAAGTGTATCTGGGCGTGTTGTGAAAACTTTAAGACTCTTATCAGTTCCTTCTACATTAAAGTCGATCTCAGCACCATAGCTTTTACCGATCCAGTCAGCTTGCATTTTCTTAACTTTTTCTGGCCACTCTAAACCATCTAAGTCGTTAAGAAGTCTTTCTGCATAAGCTGTGATTTTAAGCATCCATTGACGAAGGTTTTTCTTTGTCACTGTGCTACCACAACGTTCACATCCACCATCTTTAACTTCTTCGTTTGCAAGACCTGTTTTACATGATGGACACCAGTTAATTGGCATTTCTTTTTCATAAGCTAAGCCATTTTCAAACATTTTAAGGAAGATCCATTGTGTCCATTTGTAGTAGTTAGGATCTGTTGTATTAACTTCTTTATCCCAGTCATAAACTGCACTGATTTCTTGAAGCTGACGTTTGAAGTTTGCAACATTTTCTGCTGTAGCAGTTGCTGGATGTACTTTCTTTTGGATTGCATAGTTTTCAGCTGGAAGACCGAAGGCATCCCACCCCATTGGATGAAGGACATGGTATCCATGAAGGATTTGATAACGACTCCAAACATCTGATAAAACATATCCTCTCCAGTGACCTACATGAAGACCATTACCTGATGGATATGGGAACATATCTAAACAGTAGTAATGTTTTTTGTCTTCAGTATCTTCATTAATTGGGCTTTCTTCCCATCTTTTTCTCCACTTTTGTTCAACTTCTTGTGGGTTGTATTGCATGATGATTCCTCCTTTATAGTTAACTTAAGATATTTTGTTTATAGTATTAACTGGAATGATGAAATAATTTCCATATTAATATAAAAAAGCCCTTCATCTCTATTCTTTTATAGAGACGAAAGGCATTATTTCGCGGTACCACTCTAATTCAACCTACACGGTTGCACTTGTATCTTCTATAACGGGAAGTCCCGCTTAATCTACTCTAGTTCAATCAAGATGCTCCACGACGAGTTCATACACTTTCTTGCTATTTCTCACCACCCAATAGCTCTCTGAAAAGGAAGTTGGTACTACTACTTCGTTTCTTCACATTACACAAATATTCATATTTCTTTATATTATGTCGAAGTAATTTTATCATATCATTTATGCAAAATCAACGTCTTTAGGAAATTATTTATAATTCTTCAATATACTCTACTTCTGAAATAAGAGCCAACGTCTCAATTAGATTTAAGTGGGTGCAATGCCTAAAAGGTTTTAATGTAATAAAAAGTCCTATTTTTTCCAACCCCTCTAGTCTACACTTAGTAATTTCCAAAGATATTATTTGAATCTTTTCTTCCTTTAAGCTTTCTAATACTCCTTTTAGATCTTGAATACTAGCAATCTCTATATAAAACTCTGCTTCTTTTGCTTTGTCAATTAATTTCCTATCTAGTTTATGCAGAACAGTCATACCTCCTAAAATAAATAAGCATCCTATAACTGCTCCTTCGTAAAAGCCTATACCTATAGCTAATCCCATACAGGCAGATGCCCATAATCCTGCTGCTGTTGTTAAACCTTTCACCTGTTGTTTACCTGTTACTAATATGGTTCCTGCACCTAAAAAACCTATTCCACTAATAACTTGTGCGCCTAATCTTGTTGGATCACCATCCATCCCTAATATTTGTACAATATATTGATTGGTAATCATCGCAAGACTGGCTCCAATGCACACTAATATATGTGTTCTTAGCCCTGCTGGCCGTTTCTTTCTTCCTCTTTCAAATCCAATAATCCCCCCAAAAAGTGTGGCGAGACTTAATCTAAGGATAATAGATACTGTATTAATTTCTCTTAAATACTCAATAAGCTCCATGGTCCCACCTCTTTTTCTCTCTAGAATTTGTTTTATCAAACGGCTAACCGCCCTATTATTCCATTTTAAAAAATAATGTATAAATAGCTGGTCTCCACTAGATATTTTGGGTATGTTCTAGGTATATGCCAAGACTATAAGAAAGGTGACATTTAGTTTTAAGTGATATATACTTAAGCTATAATCATATACTTGTTTTAATCAAACTATTTAGGGAGGAATCTTATGAATTGCCCAATCTGTCATACTGAACTACATGGGGAAAACTTTTGCCCAAAGTGCGGTCAAGCAATTACTTATGATGGTATTAAAATGAACTATCAAACTCAAGCTGGGATACCTGTAGAAATTAAAAAATGGAACTGGGGTGCTTTTATCTTCAATATATGGTGGGGCGTTGGCAATAAAACCTATCTACCTCTTTTATGTCTTATTCCTTACTTTAACTTTATTTGGATGTTTGTTTGTGGATTTAAAGGGAATGAGTGGGCTTGGAAAAGTAATAACTATCAACATGAAGATCTTCAAAAGTTCTTAACAATCCAAAAAACCTGGAATCGTGGTGGTATTGCTAAATTTATCTTTTCTCTTGTAATGGGTGTATTTGGCGTAATCCTTTATACTGCACTCTTTTCTATGTTACTTTATTGGTAAAATTTAATTTAAAAGGAGATTATATCTATGAACTGTCCAAAATGTAATGCCCCTCTTGAAGGGAATGAAGCCTTTTGCCCTTCTTGTGGTGTTTTCATTTCACAAGAAGCTCCTATGGTACCTACAATCAATGTAGAACCTTCTTCTGATAGTACATATAACTATACAGATACTGCTCCAAATATGCATGTTCAAGCTACATACTCACATCAACCTGGTACTGTGCCAGCTGAAATTAAAAAATGGAATTGGGGTGCCTTTTTCTTTAACATCATGTGGGGAATTGGTAACTATAGCTATTTACCACTACTTTGTCTTATACCTATATTTAATATTGTTTGGATTTTTGTATGTGGTGCTAAAGGCAATGAGTGGGCTTGGAAAAGTGGAAAATTTAATAATGTTGAAGACTTTTTAGCAACTCAAGCTACATGGAATCGTGCTGGATTTGTTGCTTTTATTGTAGGCATTATTTTCTTCGTACTTTATATTCTTGTTCTCATTAGCATTTTTGCCGTTGGTGCATCTTCTTATTTATATTACTAAATTCTATTGTCGTACAATCACTTTATATGATTATATAACTAAAGCCCCTATATAATTAGATTAATACTCTAATTATATAGGGGCTTCACCTTTATTAAATCCACTTATCTATTTACATGACAGATATTCTATGCCATTTCTTTTCTTGCTTCAATCACTTTATCTTGAACATCTTGTGGTGCTTCCTCATAACGTTCAAAGTTGTATTCTACAACACCGCGTCCCTGTGTTATAGAACGAAGGTCTGTAGCATAACGATAAATTTCTGACATAGGTACTTCAGCAACAATGATTTGCTTCTTACCTTTAAGTTCCATTCCAATTAGGCGTCCACGACGCTTTTTCATATCTCCCATAATATCACCAGTGTATTCTTCTGGCACACAAATTTCAACGTGTGCAATAGGTTCAAGAATAGTTGGTTTCGCCTTTACTACACCTTCTTTAAAAGCAATAGTTGTTGCCATTTTAAAGGCCATTTCTGAAGAATCAACTGGATGATAAGAACCATCTAATAACACAGCTTTTAGCCCCACTACAGGATATCCTGCAAGTACACCTCTATGAATACATTCTTCTAAACCTTTTTCTACAGCTGGGAAGTATTGTTTGGGAACTGCTCCACCAAAGACCTTTTCTTCAAAGATATAAGGCATCTCTAAATCACCTGATGGTTCAAACTCCATAACCACATCTCCATATTGGCCGTGGCCACCTGATTGTTTCTTATGCTTACCACGTACTTGCATTTTCCCTTTAATTGTTTCACGATAACGTGTTGTTGGCCTTTCAAGCTTAACAGCTACTTTGAATTTGTCTGCTAGCATACTTACAATGACATCAAGCTGTTGCTCGCCAATACCATGAATAACTGTTTCATGTGTTTCTTTATCATACTCTGTATAGAAAGTCTTATCTTCTGCCATAAGTTTAGCAAGAGATGTAGACATCTTTTCTTCATCACCTTTTCCAAGAGGGAAGATTGCCATTTTTACATAAGGTTTATCAAATTCTATAGGTTCATATTCTAAATTTGCATCTTTATCACACAAAGTATCATTTGTGCTTACATCTTTAAGTTTAGCAACAGCTCCAATATCACCTGCATTTAAAGTCTCAACCTCTGTTTGTTCTTTACCTTGTAGAACATAAATATGAACAAATTTCTCTGTGTCACCTGTACGCACATTGAGTAAGCTGTCATCTCGACTAATCTTACCACTTCTTACTTTAAATAAGGAGAATTTACCAATGAATGGGTCTACCATTGTCTTAAACACAAAGATGCCTGCTTTACCATCAATATCACATGCATGGATCGCTTCATCTGGAGAAGGAAAACAACGAATAATATTATCCATTAACGTACGAATACCTGCACGATCTACAGAGTTACCACATAATACAGGTACAATATCACCATTTGCTACACCCACTTTAAGGGCTTTTTCTATCTCACTAATTGTAATCTCTTCTTCAGCAAAATATTTTTCCATAAGCATTTCATCTGTCTCAGCAACAGCCTCAAGAATCATTGTACGTACAAGGTGAAGTTCATCCTCATAGCCTTCTGGAATAGGACATTCAACAACCCTATCACCTTCAAATCTTCTTGCTACCATTTTTACTGCATGAATATACCCAATATACTTTTCACCATCATACCAAGGTACTTGCATAGGTGCTACACTAGGACCAAATTTGGCTTTGCAATTTTCTAAAATGGCTTCATAGTTTACATTGGGTGCATCCATTTCTGTAATATAAAGCATACGTGGTAACTTCATTGTCTCACAAGCTTCCCATGCTTTCTCTGTCCCAACTTCAACACCACTTGATGCTTTCATAACAATAACTGCTGCATCTGAAACACTTAAGGCCTCTTTTACATTTCCTACAAAATCAAAATATCCTGGTGTATCTAATACATTTATCTTGTGCTCTTTCCATTCTACAGGAATAAGAGATGTACGAATCGAAATCTTACGTTTGACTTCTTCTGGATCAAAATCACTAGATGTTGTTCCATTCTCTACCTTCCCATATCTATTTTTGCCTCCTGCTGTATATAGCATACCTTCTGCGAGTGTAGTCTTGCCGCATCCTCCGTGTCCCAATAGCGCAATGTTACGAATATTTTTTGTTTCATAGACATTCATAGACATACCTCCTATAGAATTAGATTAAGCATATTCCCTTATAATATATGTTCTACAAAGTACATAAAAATCCTTCTATATTTTTTAAATTTTTATGAAATATATATTATAAAAGTTGTCCTTTCAAATTATATGAAAGAAAATGTGAAAAAATACCTATTCCTAGTATGGTTGAATAGGTGTAAAAGTATACAAAATAAATTTCTTATCTTAAACATCATATTATAAATATTAAACCTCCCCCCTATACATAAAATCAAAGTATTTATTTTCTCATAAAAAAACTCCTCCAAGATATCTCGGAGGAGTTTTTTTATTCTCTATAAAGTGGATACTTTGCTAATAGTGTATGAACACGTTCTTGACATACACTACGATTTGCTTCAAAGTCTGAAATTGCAAGATACATAATTTCTGCTATTTCTTTCATATCTTCTTCTTTCATACCACGACTTGTTACAGCCGGTGTACCAAGACGAATACCACTTGTAACAAATGGACTTTCTGGATCAAATGGAATCGTATTTTTGTTACATGTAATACCAATCTCATCTAATAAATGTTCTGCATTTTTTCCTGTTACATGCATATTACGAAGGTCTACATTCATCAAATGATTTTCTGTATCTCCTGATACAATTGTAAAACCTTTCTCTTTAAGAGCTGCACAAAGTGCTTTTGCATTATCTAAGATTTGTTGCTGATAGGTTACAAACTCTTTGGTTAATGCTTCTTTAAAACATACTGCTTTAGCTGCAATAACATGCATAAGTGGTCCACCTTGAATACCTGGGAAAATAGCTTTATCAATTGCTTTAGCATGCTGTTCTTTACATAGGATCATACCACCACGTGGTCCTCTTAAAGTTTTATGCGTCGTTGTTGTTACAAAATCTGCATAAGGTACTGGAGATGGATGAAGATCTGCTGCAATTAATCCTGCAATATGTGCCATATCTACCATTAAATATGCGCCTACTTCATCTGCAATCTCACGGAACTTTTTAAAATCAATAATACGACCATATGCACTTGCCCCTGCAATAATCATTTTAGGGCGTGATTCTAGCGCTTTTTCTCTTACAATATCATAATTGATCAAACCTGTTTCTTTGTCTACTTCATAAGATACAATGTTATAATGTTTGCCTGAAATATTAACTGGGCTACCATGAGTTAAATGACCACCATGGCTTAAATTCATCCCCATTACTGTATCTCCTGGTTTAAGTACAGCAAAGAATACTGCTTGATTAGCTTGTGATCCTGAATTGGGTTGAACATTTGCGTGGTCTGCTCCAAAAAGTTGCTTTGCACGTTCTCTTGCTAAGTCTTCTACTTGATCTACTACTTCACATCCACCGTAGTAACGCTTACCTGGATAACCTTCAGCATATTTATTTGTTAAAGTACTTCCCATAGCTGCCATTACTGCTTCACTTACAAAATTCTCTGAGGCAATCAACTCAATTTTACTTTGTTGTCTTTTTGTTTCTTGTTCTATTAAAGCTGCAATTTCTGGGTCTACTTTTTTAACTTCATTTATTGAATACATTTTTAACACCTGCTTTCTATTTTTATCTTACAAGATAACCATCATTATGTACAGATAATTATTATCTGTTAAGATAAGCTTCATATCCCTTTTTAAGAGCTACTTTATTCATCTCTACTGTATGTTTAGGAACTGTAACTTCTACAATTTCTTCCCATTCTTCTAGACTATCCCCAATATATGCTGCATATGCACCGATCATAATCATATTTACTACTTTGACATTACCGATTTCTTTCGCAATCGCTAATGCATCTATTAAGCATGCATCCTTATTAATTTCTTTAATTGTTGATTCTATATCCTCCGGATACTTAGCTTGCCCCATCACGACTGGCATGGGATCAATGCGTTGAGTATTTGCAATAATAATGCCATCTTTTTTAAGATAGTGACTGTATCTAAGCGCTTCTAATTTTTCGAAAGCAAATATAATATCAGCTTCTCCTACTTCTACAAGTGGAGAGTATACTTTATCACCATATTTTACTTGCATCACTACACTCCCACCACGTTGTGCCATACCATGCACTTCTGACATTTTTACATCTTGCCCTTTGCTTAAAGCGTAGTTACCTATAATGCGTCCTGTAAGCAATGTACCTTGACCGCCTACGCCTACAATAAGTATATTTTTAGTCATCTTAGTTCTCTCCTTTTCTTATAGCTTTTTTAGGACAAATAGACGCACAAAGTCCACATCCTGCACACAATGCATCATTAATCTCTGTACAAGACTCCCCTTTTACGATTGCTGGACATCCAAGTCTCATACAAATTCCACAGTTGATACAATCTTCTGTTACTTCATAAGGTACCCATCTCTCTTTAATGAGTAATTTACATGGTGCTTTGGTAATAATAACTGATGGCTCCATTCTTTCAGTTTCTTCTTTAAGTGCCACCTCTACTGCTTTCATATCATATGCATTTACAACACGCACATTTTTAACACCAATTGCTTTAACCAGTTCTTCCAAGTTCAGCGTACTTGTAATATCACCTCTTAGTGTCTTACCTGTTGCTGGATGGTTCTGATGACCTGTCATACCTGTTGTAGAATTATCTGCAATAATTACAGTTCCTACACCGTGGTTATAAACAATATTTATAAGCCCTGTAATACCTGAATGAATAAATGTTGAATCTCCAATAATAGCTACTGTATGTTTCATAGATTCTTTACCATGAGCTTTTTCAAAGCCATGTGTCATACCAATACTTGCGCCCATACATACACAACTATCCATTGCCGCATGTGGCTCAGAAGATCCAAGGGTATAGCATCCAATGTCTCCTGTTACAGTTAAATTAAGTTTCTTAAGAATGGTATAAACACCTCTATGAGGACATCCTGGACAAAGTACTGGTGGTCGAATAGGGAGTTGTATTGGTGCTTTAGCTGTCTCTACCTTCATTCCAAGAACTTCACGAATTTTACGTACCGTTATTTCTCCTTGCCTTCCAAAAAGTTCTTTTCCTTTTGCATCAATCCCTAAACTTCTTACCTGCTCTTCTATTGCTGGCTCTAATTCTTCTACTATATAAAGTTGGTCGACTTTACTTGCAAAAGTCTGAATAATATCTAATGGTAATGGATTAATCATATCTAATTTTAATATATTTGCTTTAATACCACTCTCTTTTACATATTGATAACATACACCACTAGTAATAATTCCTATTGGACTATCATTTAGCTCTTCTGTATATAATCCTAATGTTTTTATATCTTTTGCAAGACGATTCATACGTTCTTCTACAATAAGGTGCCTATTTTTTGCATTCGCTGGTGTCATAACATATTTACGTATATTCTTTTCATAAGGTTTTACTTCAAAAGCTACTTTATCTTCACACTCAACAATACTTTGTGAATGGGAAACTCTTGTTGTAAGTCGTATAATAACTGGTGTATCATAAGTTTCACTCAGTTCCATAGCACATTTTACAAATGTTTTGCACTCCATACTATCGCTTGGTTCAAGTACAGGGATATTAGCAGCCCTAGCAATAAGTCTTGTATCTTGTTCATTCTGGGAACTATGCATCCCAGGATCATCAGCTACAAATACAACAAGCCCTGCATTAACCCCTGTATAAGCTGCTGTAAAGAGTGGATCTGCTGCTACATTAAGCCCGACATGTTTCATAGATACGACTGACCTTGCACCTGCAATAGAACTTCCTATTGCAACTTCCATTGCTACCTTTTCATTAGGTGACCACTCTGCATATATTTCATCATACTTTGCAATACATTCTGTTATTTCCGTACTTGGTGTCCCTGGATATGCAGCTGCTACGCTAGCCCCTGATTCATAAACACCTCTTGCTATCGCTTCGTTACCAAGCATTAGTTTTTTCATAGTATCCCCCTTTATTTTACCCAATAATATACTTCTTATATTTTATAAAATTGAATTATATTTTAATATTAACATCATTATTCTGTATTTTACAAGCATTTACTCATAAGAATTCTAAATCCCTTTACACACCTTGTCTCACATTGTATACTTATGTTAAATATTTTTACTCAGTGAGGCCTTATTATGGAACAAAACAATGACTTTGAAGCAGTACTTGCTTTTGCTGTTAACCTGGGTGAAATCATGCTAAAAAGTGGTGCTGAAACCTATCGTGTAGAAGATACTATTTGTAGAATTCTATCTCATCACCATTTTGATAAAGTAGATACATTTGTTACACCTACTGTAGTTATGGCAACCCTCAAAACAAAAAATTCTCATAACGCAACGACGTTAACACGTATTAAAAATCGTAGTACGCGTATGGATAAAATCGAAAAAGTCAATCAACTTTCTCGTAATTATGTTGAAGGTACCCTTACTCTAGATGAAGCTATCGTTACTTTAAAAGCAATTGATACTGCCCCTTCCTATTCACCTAGAATCATGACCTTTGCTACAGCCTTTAGTGCTGGCTTTTTCTCCATTATGTTCAATGGGAAATTAACAGAGTTTTTGATTGCTTGTGTTATAGGTGCTTGCGTCTCTGTTATACAACAGAATCTACGCTCTAAAGAGATCGTAAACTATTTAATTCTCTTTATGGTTTCTCTCTTTATTGGTACAATTATTGCAATCCTCAACTTATTTGTTGCCAATATTGTAGATACAGAAGCGATTGTTATTGGTGGTATCATGCCACTTGTACCTGGACTCGCCTTTACTAATGGTATTCGCGATACTATAGGAGATGAGCTTCTTTCTGGTATTTCACGCCTTGCTGAAGCACTCTTTATTGCAGTTGCCATTGCAGCTGGTGTTGGTATTCCAATGAGTATTGGTTTTTATCTAGGAGGTTTAATATGATTTTATCCTTTTTCGTCCATGTAATTAGTGCCTTTTTTGCTACAATCTTCTTTTCTATACTTTTTAATGTCCAGAAGAAGCATCTTATTGCTTGTGGCATCATAGGTGCTATAGGATGGGGTATTTATATTGTTGGAGTACTAAATAATTATTCAGATGTACTGTTTACTTTTTTAGGTGCTTATTTTGTAGCCCAAGGCTCTTACTTTTTAGCTAAATATAAAAGAGCACCTGTTACAGTCTTCTTAATTCCTGGTATTATACCTCTTGTTCCCGGTATAGGGCTTTATCGAACCATGTATGCACTACTTTTTTCTGATCATACAAAAGCATTAGAATATGCACTTACCACCTTTCAACTTTCAGGTGTTATAGCAGGTGCTATCATTATGGCAGCCCTTTTACCACTACTTTTCCGTCCTCGTAGACAAAAAATATAAGGAAGTGCTTTATAGCACTTCCTTTTTATTTACATCAGTTCAAACTTTACATATTTCTAATCTCTTTTTAACCAAAATTTAACCTTCTTTGAGTAAGCTAACCCTATATTACTTTATATTTACTACTCAAGGGGGCTTTCCATTGATAAAACATTTGACACGTTGTTCTATACGCCAAAGAAATCTTATAGGATTCTTTTCTCTTATTTCACTTCTTATTATGGTTTCTAGTATTTCATTATTCAGCCTAGATATCCTTTCCCGTAATACCGAGTCATTATATAACCAATCTTTTTCAACTGAACACTATAGTTGGGTTATTAAAAATGGCTTTAATACTTTAGAAAAAGAAATGTACAAAATCATCATCAATAATAGTACAAGCTCTATCCTTCAAACAAATGCAGATATGTTAAATGCCATTGGAAATCTCTATAGTATTAATGAAAATCCAGATATAACATATTTAGAGCAATTAGAAAATCTGGAACTTTATCTCAATGAACTTAAAGTATTTCATCAAGATATTCTAGCAGCTAGCTTAGCATCAGATACAGAACGTGCATTGTCTATTTTACAAAATGATTATGTTATAACAATCTCTAAAGCACACACTATTGCTACAAATCTTACAGATTATGCTCAAATGTCTGCTCAAGCTAAAATTGAACAGATCTTACTCTTAAAAACTATTGTAATCTCAATTATTGCTTGCCTTACTATAGTCAGTATTCTATTAGGCCTTTATATTTCATTTATTATTACAAAAAGCATCACACAACCTCTAGATACCTTTAAAGATTGCCTTACAAAATTTGCTGGTGGACATCTAAATATTACTGTTCCTTATAAAAATAATGATGAAATTGGTCAGCTTGCAATTTGCCTTGAAGAGTCTACCTCTACGCTTAAAAGTTATATTGAAGATATTTCTCATACACTTTCTCTTTTAGCGAACGGGCACATGGACATTCAGATTGCAAGCCATTATAAAGGAGATTTCAAAACAATTGAACATTCTATTTTACATATCTCTAATTCTCTTAATACAACCTTACATCAGATCCATTTAGCTACTCATGATGTAAGTGAAAATGCACTTCATGTGCTAGAAGGCTCTAAAGAACTTGCTGCACAAAATATTCATCAAAAGGGACTCATTACTCAACTTTTCAAAGTCATTGATGATGTATCTGTAAAATCTAATGAAAATACATTATCTGCCCATTCATTGTATGATCTATCTCTTGAACTTACTTCCTTTATCGAAGATAATAGTGAACAAATCATTGCTCTCACTCATACTATGGACGATATCAAAAAATCAACCTTTGATATTAAGCAGATTATAGAAGTTATTGATGGTATTGCTTCAGAAAGTCATCTTCTATCTCTTAATGCAACTATTGAAGCTTCTCGCTTTGGTAGTCAAGCTAATGCATTTAATCTCATTGCTAGGGAAATGCACGAACTCTCTATTAAAAGTGCATCCGCTGTCAAGAAGTCTACTACCCTTATTGAAAACAGTATAAATACTACCTTGAAAGGTAATGAAATCGTTCAACAAACAATAGATATATTAGACGTGTTAATTACCAAAGTCCACTCTACCTTATCTCCTATTACTTCTATTACATACTCTTCTAAAGAACAAGCTACAACACTTACTCATATGGAAGAAGATATAAAAGAAGTTTCAACTATTACTACAGATATTGCAGACTTTGCATCTAAAAGCGCTATGATTTCTGAAAATCTGGCTGCCAAATCTCAAGAACTTAATCTTCTGTTAAGTCAATTTACTTTTAATATTGAATAAATAAAGAGGGCTACCTACTAAAGGTAGCCCTCTTTATTTATATCTATCTACAATCCCACTTAAATTAGTTTCTAGGTTCAGGTCTTCTAGGAGTACATCCACAACCTTGTTCTAAACATTTTGGTCTTTCACCTACGTTAAGAGGTTGGATACATGGCTCAAGAAGATCGCCATCACAGAATTCTTTACAGCTACTTACTTCTGTACTGTTAACTGCTAAGAATTTAGGAGGTACACAAAGTCCTTCATGATGGAATTTGTATTGTACGAAGTAAACAACTTTGAAATACATTGTAAGACCAATTGCCATACAATCGTCATCTTTACCAATAACTTTTGCAAGACCTTGAGCTGAGATTCCTTGACGTAAGCTGTTGTTAGCTTCAAATTCACGGAATACATGATGTGGTTCTGGGCAGTTGCAGTTTTGGCAATGTTGATTTTCTACGAAACCAATATAGTTAATTGTTGGAACAAGTTTGTTACAACCTGCTGGGTTTTCTGGAGCGTAAGAAATACCATATGGTGTATAAAGATCAAATGCGATGTTGCTAGGATTAGTGTCTTCTGAGTAACCTGGGCAGTTTTCGCCTGGAAGGTATCTTAATGTCATCATACCTTCTTTACAAACTTTACAAGTAGAATCCATGATGCTTACTACGAATGTTACGTCGATGTCTCTTAATACTACTCTTGATAAATTAGGTGTGTTCTTGCTTGGTTTAATTTCTGAATATCTGCAGGTTTCTGGGCATATAAAATTGAAGTCGATATCTACTACTTTAACTTGGATAGTGTTTGCATTTTTCAAATCTAAAGTTGTAAGACCATCGAACACGATGTCTGTTGTACGATTTGTTGGTCCTTCACATGCGTCTACTAAATCATCTATTGAGAAAACACGGCAAAGATTAATACCGCATTCATCGAATACAACAGGAGCCATCATGGTTAAACATTTTGGTTCACCAATTGGTGGACACATTGCAGTTGCTTCAAGTTTAGTTGTTGTTTCACATGGATGACATATATCACAAATACCTGCATTAGGTGTTTTGAAAAATCTTGTGTCTGTATTTGAACATTTGCTCATAAAATTCAAACCTCCTACATGTTTGCTAAGGTGCATCATAAAATGTCGTTTTCAATACTATAATATGGAAATTCTAGTAAAAGGGTGACATTTATGTATAAATTAATTTTTAAATAAATATGATTATATTAAGTACTCAATAGGAGGTATCTCTATGCCCTTTTTATTACGTATTTCCGATGGTTTTATTATTGTAGATGAAAAGCCTAAACAAGGAGTCTTTTATCAACTTTACAATAAAGACGGTTTTCAACGACCTGTAATGATCTACCCAAGCTCTTGCTTGGCTTATAGTGTTGCCCTAGATCCACAAGATGTACTACATGTAGCAGTAGAAGGTACAAATCGCCAAGTTACTTATTACTGTTTTTCTCCTACTGCTCCTAGTAAACGTGTAGTTTTAGAAGATAGCAGGTCTATGTACTTATTTGAAAATCTCTCAATTCAATGGTTGGAAAATGAACCACATCTATTTTATACCGTTATCCACCCTAATGGACTCCATCGTTCATTAGTTCATCAAACGCTTTCATCTACTTCACCTACACTTGAAAATTTAGTAACTTCCTTACCACTTAGAACATCTCTAACTTATTACAAGATAAATTCTACCCTTTATATTCTATACCCTAACTTCGAAGAAAGTTACTGTCTAAACATGCTCTCTTTTACAAATCAAGAAAAAAGTGTTACAACTCTGGTCCGTTCACCTATTCCTATTATTGATTGGAATATGTGTAAACATCAAAATGCACTTTATCTTCTTTGCAAAGCAGACCAATATGGACATGCAAACTTCTATCTTACTAATTTAAGTACTGGAGAAAATCTCCCTGTACAGCTTCCAGATAATGCTAATAATCCAGTTCTCCTTAGCTATTTAGATACTTTATGGATACATTATGAGTCAAATAACCACTATTATACACTCCTTGCTCTGCCTGAAAATCAAACCTTTAGCAGTCCTATCTCAAGTAGCTTACAAAATCATATCAACACTTACACTTATATTGATTCGCTTCATGAAGACCTAGATGCCTCTGTTATCTATGCGAGCCTTTCTAACACCTTAAGATTATCTACGATCGCTGACTTAGATATCCGCAATATTCATCCTGACTTAGTTAATAAAGATGAACTTGCATTATTTTTAGAAGGCATTAACTTTAAGAGAACCCAATCCGTTGCATCTGTTTTGCCGCCTCCTTCTAGTCCTATAGATACAACTTTAAATACATCTTTTCAAGTACAACCTAATTTTATGAATACCTTTAGCCAAACCCCTATACCCTTTACACCAGACGCACCAATAACACCTTTAAATACACTACCTTCTTTATCTGATATTATGCCTACTTCATCATCTACACCACCTAGCTTTACTGCAACAAAAAAAGACCTCCATTCTTTATCTGAGGCCTTTATGAATACTGGTAATACTTTTGATTCTTAAAAGAGCTGTTATACATAACAGCTCTTTTTTATAATCTATTCCAAAACACGTACCGCTGCTGGGAGCATTTTGTTGTATTTATTCTTTTTATCTCCCCATTTTACACCTGCATAAATTAGTCCCATACAGATGATCCCTAAAACAAGAGAGGCTAGTTCCGATATAAAATATCCCATTCCTATTCCTAGTAAAAGTCCTAAAAGAGGTAAGCCATACATAATAAGAGTCGCTTTTAAAAAGGATGCTTTAGCTACATCTACTTCTACCTTATCCCCTATCTTACTATGGCACGAATTAACACATTTAAGGGTACATTTCTTAGTTTCACCCATCAGTTCACATGCATGACATTCACCACACATATCTTGTCTTTCCATCGTTACAATCGCAAATCCTCTTTCTAGCTTATCAACTGTCCCCACTACTGACATTAATGGTCCTCCTCATCGTGTGACTTTTTCGTTTTAATAAAACTTCTTGCAATAAGAATAAGCCCAATAAGTACCACAATAATTGCTGTAATATTAAAAAGTATAAGTCTTGCTACTTCTCCTAGCCCCATAGTAATAATGATAATTCCTACAATACCTAAAACTAAGCTAGGAATACCAGCCCATACCTCTTGTTCAATAAGAAATATAATAAAGAATGCAAGTGCAGTAAAGACAAAGCCCATTCCTAAAATCATGCTAAATCCAGAAATCACATCTGCAGAAATAAGAAAGATAAAGATTCCCCATGAAGTTAAAAGCGCTCCTGGGATTAAAAATGAAGACATCCTTTTAACAATAAATGCTACCATAAACATAAGTCCTGGTATAATAAAAACGCCTGAAAAATAATTCCATCCTTGAATATATTTATCAGCAATGAGTAGGATTCCATTAAAAATGAAGAAACTTGCTACCATTAAAGTTGAGAATCTTTTATTTCTAAAATAAGCTACAAATATTACGACTCCTATAATTAAACTTATATAATCACTTAGATATTCTCTTGGTAATAAACCATTTAAGTCAAGAAAAGCTACAATACCACTTAATACTAATAATAGACCTATATAAAGTCTAACATTATTCTCTCTCTTCACTCATTACCATCCTCTCCTATTTATAGTATATATCATATAATATCTCATTATAAAGTATATTCTATTAAACAACAATAGCAACCCCTTTAATCTCAAGAATATTATACAATATTCCTTCTATATCAAAGCACGTCCTCGCCAAGTTCCTTTTTTCCATCTTCTATAAACAAGAATGGCTCTTATAATCTCATCAAGGGCCATAGCAATCCATACCCCTACTAATCCCATACCTAGAATAATACCAAATACATATGATAATAGTGCCGCTACACCCCACATTGATAGTATCCCTATCATAACCGGATACTTGATATCTCCTGCTGCTTGCATCGAACGTATAATTACTAAATTAAATGTTCTTCCAACTTCTAAAAAGATTTGTATAAACATAATCTGTTTTCCCAATGCCAACATAGCTGGATCCTTTGTAAATAATCCAAAGAAAATATCACTTCCTAGATAAAGTAAAATGGCTACTACTAATGAGATAAGTACTGTTGGCCTAAGGATTTTCATTACTAATTCATCTGCATCATCAATATCTCCTGCTCCAATTAAGTGCCCCACAATAATTTGTACAGCCGATGAAATAGCCGCTGAATAGATACAAGATATATTCGTAATCATTGTACTATAAACTCTTGTTGCAACAACATATGTACCCATTGTATTGACAAATGCTAAAATACACATTTGCGCAATATCATAAGATAGTGACTCACCTGCCGATGGTACACCTATTTTTAATAAACTTGCTAAAGTTTCCTTAGGAAATGGTCTTAAATATTTGATGCTTATCTTGGCATCTAACTTTTTGCTAAATAACCACATAACTACAATAAGCCCTATGGATCTACTGATAACACTTGACATGGCAACCCCTGTTACACCCATTTGTGGCAAACCAAATAATCCATTTAAGAATATAAAGTTCCCTACTACATTAATAATGTTAATAATCATGGAAATAATCATAGTTTGCTTCATAAGACCATTACTTCTAAAAATAGCCGCATAAGACATAAATACACCTTGTAAAAAAATCATCCCACCCACAATAACAATATAAATGGTTGCATCTTGATATAATTCAGCTGGCATATTCATGAGTGTAAAAATAGGTTTATGGAAAATAATCATAATACTTCCTAAAACAATACTAAAAAAGAGATTTGTATACGTTGCTAAAGAATAAATCTCTGATACTTTTTCCTTATTATTAGAACCTAAAAATTGTGAAACTAAAATTGTTGTAGCCATAGTAATGATGTTAAAAGTAATAAGAAGAAGTGTCATAATCTGATTGACATTTCCAATAGCTGCTACTGATGTTTGTGAATATCTACTAATCATCATCTGATCCACATTTCCAATAAGCATCTGCAATAATAGCTCTACAATAATAGGCCATGTTAGCATAAATAGTGAAGTATTCTTGTTAATTTTTGTATTCATCTTGCCTCCTCAGTTGTTGTACGATATAAACTGTTTTATTATATCAATAACGCTTTCAAACTTCTACTGTTTTGGACTATTTATTCTTTCAATCTAATATATATAACTATAAATTATCCTTCGCTTAGGCAGGTGTTATTATGGAAATCTTGTACGAAAGCTTTAAACAGTTCACCTTTGGTCACTTCTTTATGATTCTCATCGGCTTTCTCCTCATCTATTTAGCTATTGTAAAAAAATACGAGCCTACACTTTTACTCCCTATGGGTTTTGGCGTACTTCTAGTCAATATCCCTCTTTCGGGTGCTATTACACAGGCTACCGAAGGAACCTCAATGGAAGGAATCTTAGATCTACTCTTTAACAATGGAATTGCCACTGAACTCTTTCCTTTACTTATCTTTATAGGGATTGGTGCAATGATCGATTTTGGTCCTCTACTTGAACGGCCTTTTATGCTCTTTTTAGGTGCTGCTGCTCAATTTGGTATTTTCTTTACACTCATCATTGCATTACTTTTTGGTTTTTCTCTACCCGAAGCTGCTTCTATCGGTATTATTGGTGCTGCTGATGGACCTACTTCTATATTCGTTGCAAGTAAACTTGCTCCAAACTTACTAGGTCCTATTTCTGTAGCTGCTTACTCTTATATGGCTCTTGTACCACTTATTCAGCCTATAGCTATTAAGTGTGTAACAACAAAAAAAGAACGTTGTATACGTATGACTTATACCTCTGGCCATATATCAAAACGTGCTAAATTATTATTTCCTATCATCGTAACCTTAGTTGCTGGTTTTATAGCGCCTCACTCTATTCCACTCATTGGTTTCTTAATGTTTGGAAATCTTATGCGTGAAAGTGGTGTCGTAGACCGTCTAAGCCAAACCGCACAAAATGAGCTTGTAAATATTGTTACCATTTTACTCGGTCTTGCTATTTCTTCTACTATGCGTGCAGATACTTTCTTAAAGACAAGTACAATCATTATTATTGCTATGGGACTTATCGCTTTCGTTTTCGATACTATCGGTGGTGTTCTTTTTGTAAAACTCATTAATCTTTTTAGAAAAGATAAGATTAATCCTATGGTAGGTGCAGCTGGTATATCTGCTTTCCCTATGTCATCTCGTACTATTCAAAAACTCGCTAAAGAAGAAGACCCTCAGAACTTTGTTCTTATGCAAGCTGTAAGTGCTAATGTTGCTGGACAGATTGCTTCTGTTATTGCTGGAGGACTGATTTTAGCTCTATTACTTTAATTTCAATAGGAGGCGTACTATGTTACAAGAAGGTTTTATGATTATGTTGGGTGGTATGGGTGGTATCTTTATTGTTATGGGTATCATCTATATAATGATTAAACTACTTAACTTTTTTGCTAAATCTCATTCTAAATAAACCAATCACATAATTCATATCTATTGCTACACATAAATAAATGAGCTCTAAAACTAAATTTATATTAGTTTTAGAGCTCATTTTGCATTAAGTAGTCTACTTCTTCATAGCTACTATTTTTTTGTTTTAATACGATAATAAAATTCCTGTGTCTGCTCATTAATAGCTTTAAAAACATATCCTTGAGATTTATAATAATTAATAATTTCAGGAAGTGCATTATAGGTATTCTTATTATTTGAGTTACAATGTGCTAGAATAATACGTTTTGTTGTATTACGGCTACATTTTTTTGCATTTTGAACCATCTGACTTGGTGATAAATTTGGATTCACACCATCTTCTAAGCTTACATTCCAATCATAAATTTTATACTCTTCATCATGTAGCTTATTTAAAAGTCCTTCACTAAGTCTTCCTGAACTACCACCTGGGAAGCGAATAATCTTTGGATTTACATCCTCGCCAAGTACTTCATGTATTTTGTCTGTTGTCTTTTCCATTTCTGCTAAGAAATTTTCATCGCTAGCATAAATAGATTTTAAGTTATGAGAATAAGTATGAAGTCCTATACTATGTCCTTCTTCGTGAATACGTTTAAGTACTTCTTCCCTTTGTATAATTTCCTTTCCTACTACGAAGAAAGTTGCTTTGACATCATGTTCCTTCAATATATCTAATATTTTTTCTGTCACTTTTCCTGTTGGACCATCGTCAAAAGTTAAATATACAACTTTCTCTTCCTCATCTACATTTTCTTGAACTTGTTCCTTTGATTGATTCTTTTCGGGATCAGGTTTAGGAATGAGAGGCTCTTCAATAAGTTGTTCCATTGTTTCATCTTTTATTTGTCCAATTGCTTTTTCTACATTGGGTTCTGTAGAATGCTCTTCATTTTTTTCTGCTGGTTGAGTCACAAATTGTTCCATAACCTGTTCACTTACTTGTCCTATCTCATGATTTAGGATAAACTGATTGCACCCAAGGACAACTAAGAAAGCTATCACAATATAAGATAGACTTAAAGTAATTTTTTTCATTCGACCATCTCCTTTGGGCTTATTATGTGCCATTTCATAAAAATAAAAGAGAGCAAAAAGATTGTAATTTCTACCAATCTTTTTGCTCTCTTTATTATTTCCGCTATTTATGTTAATTATCCTATTTCTCTATATGGATATTTTAAATCCTGACTTTTTAACTTTTTTATAAATAATCTATTTTCCCCATTGACTTTCTGGAATAAAGCCAAAGAGTACGGGTGCAGAAGATCCATTTGGTAACATATAAGTAAATGTTCTTGTTTCACCTGCTTTAATTACACCTACAAATGCAGCACGATTAGAACTTGGGAAATAGCCAGAAGTTGGTGTTAAGTAGGCTTTATCATTCTCCCACTTGATCGCACCTTTAAACATATTACCACGAGGATTTAAAATAACTGCTGTATCCTCTTTAGCAGTTACTGTAACATGATAGTTCACACCAAAGTTACCTCTATTAGCTGACTCTGTACCAAGTAAAGCATCATAGCCTTGTACCCATTCTGTTGCATCTTTTCCAATAACTAATTTTGTGTTTTCCTCTTCATCCCTTAGGTCTATCATAATATTTTTATCTAAAATGCCAAATGTTCCTCTTGGGTGTACATCTCTATCTGGTCTTGGCATAAGAGGGATATTTTCGATTGTATCATTTTGTCCAAGTAGTGCTACTGTAAAGGTTACAGGACCACTTAATTCTACATCAAACATTCCGGAAATTGCTTGACCTTTTAACCAGTTTTTATTTTGACTATCATAAATAATTTGCTGTGCACCTGGTTGTAAGTTTAGGCTTTGTACTGAATTATTATCTAAATAACTTAAAAGAAGTTGCTGTCCTACAAAGAGTACATCATCAGAAGGACCTTTTGTTGTAAGTTTAGAAATTGTTCCCGCTACAGGTGCTTCAGTATTATTTTTTGCAATAACAACAAGACGTTTTTTATCTAATTGGTTATCTGTACTGTCAAAGTTATTAATATGATGGAACATAACGCGTCCTGTTCCAATTAAAGTATCTTCATAAAGAAGTCCTTTTTGTGTCACTACTTCAGGAGAGTTACTCATCATAAGTAATCCTTTAGTATCTTCTAAGTACATTGCATCTGCTTCTTTATAGGTTTGATAGTTTGTTCCTTCAAAGTTTGCAATAGTGTTGCCTATATTACCCGATTTAAAGATTGCTTCAAACTCAGTTTGTAACGTTTCATCTGTTACTTCCACTGTTGTTTGTGCTTTTGTACTCCAATTTCCATATGCATCTTTTAATTCTAATGTTACTATGTATTCGCCTTCTGTGTAAATGGCAGTTGGTTTTGTAAATAAGTAGTTGTTTGCTGGATCTTTTGTACTACGATAAGTCCATTTTTCAGCTACAATATCTTCCCATTCTTCATTATCGTACTCATAATCGAAAGTAATTGCTTCACCTTGCTTATAGTGGCTCTTAACAGTCTCAAATGTTACAACTTCTGGAGCCTCATTTGGTAAAATCATAATAGTCTTTGTTGTCCATTCACTCCAAAGACCTCTCTCATCTCTAACCTTTAAAGCAATTTCATAATACCCTTGTTTTGGTGTTTTAAAAATCTTTTCAAGACTTGATGCTGTTTTCGTTTGATCGCCATCAATCATCCACTGGCGTTCTGTAATTCTATGTCCATCTGGATCAAAACTTGATTCTATAGTCTGTACAGTTTGACCTGCTACATAACTTTCTGATACAAATTCAAATTGTGCAATAGGTGGAGTATTGGGAACTTCTACAGGTTTTTCAATAGAAATTGTACGTGTTGGTGCATCGTATTCAATAAGAAGTTCAAATTGCTCTGCCATGAAACGTAGTGGTAAAAGTGTTGTACCATTTTCTACAATAGGTATAGCTTCTATTGCTACCTCTTCACCATTTACAAATGCCTTTGCTTCTTTTGTGCTTAGTACAACTTCTCTACCATCTTTTGTCACACGTACTTCTTGTGTTTCAGGCAACCACTCCACTTGAGCTTGTAGGATTTCTTCTCCTACAAATCTAAGTGGCAAATAAGTACGCCCTTCAACAACTTTAGGTGCTAAAAGAAGTTCTCTTTTTTCTCCATACAACCATACTGTTGTCTTATCTAAAGTAAGTAATACTTTATTAGGATCTATAACCTGTTCAGTTTCTCCTGGTACTTCCTCTGACACTTCCCCTTCCACTTCTGTTTCTTCTTTAGGTATTGTTTCTTCTAGAGTCCCTTCTGGTAATACAGGTGTCTCCTCTACTTTATCTTTTTCTGGTAGCACACCTGGATTATCACCAATTGGATTGCCATCTTCACCAATGACGATACCTAAGTTTTCATCTTTCCCTTGACTAGTTTCTATACTATCTAATACCTCTTTGATTGGATCGAGTTCTTCTGCTTGCACATAAATTGGGCTAAAAAAAAGTGTGCCAGCCATGAATAATGTCCAAATTTTTCGCATATATTCTAACCTCCTTGCCGGTTTAAACGCGTTCATTTTTAGTAACATCTTTCATTTTAACACACTTTAAATTTTTGTTAAGTTAGTTTAATAGAATGTTATCAAATTTTAACATTCTATTCTTATTATAAAATTTCTACCAGATACTCTTTATTTTCATATTGAGGAAATTTAGCTCTTTCCACTACAAGACCACATGGGAAGGTTGCAAAAAGTACCTCTTCAAAAGTTCCAGATAACTCACCTTTTGCCACAAGTTCATTAAAAAGTATTTCTGCCTGTTCTCTATGGCTTTCAAGAATAATATTATATGTCCCTACATGCCCCATATTCTTGCTAATTTCCCCTGTTTGAAGACGTTCTTGCACACGGTCATTTTGCATATCTATCATAATCTCTGCGATTAAAAGACTTGCAATATCATGCTCTAAAATAGCTTTAATACGTTCTTTAAGATCCTCATCATCTGTTCGATAGTATAATTTTGTAAGAGCTGTTAAGTTTGGCATTTTTAATTCTTCACCATTTGCTTTTACAAAAATCACTTCATCATTTGTATATTTAAGTGTATCAAGTTGTTTCATCATCAGTGTCATCTTCCTTACTGTAGTCTATTTTTATTCTTTTATTAGCTTATCATCAATTTTCTTCAATGCCAAGTCTATTATACTGAATCATCCATAAGTTATTGAGTGTTATTTTTTCTTGTTCTGTTAAGTCTTCTAAAGTTTTAATCTGCCCTTTTCCATCAATAACAAAATGCTCTCCATAAGCCTTTAATATCTTACTCGTATCTAAAAGGTAGTTCATATAGGCATCTTTATGATAACCAATATAATCTAATACTTGACCCCCTAAATACGTTGCATCAATGGTTCCAAAATCCTTCTGAGGTAAATTATAATTATTCCATATTACAAAAGGTGTTTGATAAAGTTTTACACAGTCTTCCTTATCAAAGTTCCCTTCTATAAAATGACTATCTTTATATAGTTCATATTGTTCATCTAAGGCTGGTAAATGATCACCGTACATAACAATAACCGTTGGTTCATCTACTTGACTAAAATAATCTATAAGCTGCTTCAATGCCTTATCTGAATCCTTTATGCTATTTACATAACTGGTTAAACTATTTAGCTGTGTATCTGATAAATTAGGATGGGATACCGTAATATTATTCGCTGTATAGGTATCACTATAAGGCATATGGTTTTGCATGGTTACAACATGATAAAACAAAGGATTATTATCTTTATGCTCATATAGATCTATAATTTTGTCTACTAAAGCTTCATCCGAGATATAGCCCCTTGCTAACTTAGGATTTTCAAAATCCTCACTTGCAATAAACTGGTCAAGCCCTAAGTTTGGATAAGCTTCATCACGTGAAAAGAACTTCTTCTCATATCCATGTAAAGCAACTGTCTTATAGCCTTCTGCCTTAAGTAACTTTGCCATACTTTGAGTATCTTCATGTACAAACTTACTATATGCAATATTGCTTGGGTCCGTAAAATATACAGATTCTCCTGTAAGAACCTCGTACTCTGTTTGACTCGTACGCCCACCATATATAGAAGTAGCAATACTTCCTTTTGCAAAGCTATTTTGATAATCTTTAAAGTTACTTAAAGGATTCTCTGAAAAACTTACTTCTTCTAGCTTTGTTACATCAAAGAACGATTCATTCATAATCATAATAATATTAGGTTTAACTTTCATTTCTTCTTCTGTACCCATTTGATAAGGTGCCAGCAGTCTTTGCACCTCTTCTTCACTGTAACCTTCTGGCTTCTCTAGCATAAGTTCCATAATTTCTTGAGTAAAGCCAACTATAAACCCATTTTCATTATACTGCTCATTTACTGTAAGATCTGAGGAATGAACGCTGATGTCCTTCTCACTAGGACACACTTTAACGCCTACTATTGCTGTTGTAAAAAATAAAAGAGCACAAAGTATTGTTCCAACAAAGCGATAACCTTTTTTTAACTCAATCCATTTACATTTAAATGCACTAATAATGATAGTGATAGACAAAAGTACGCCTATTACAACATTTCGCTCTATTCGTATATTCATCTCTTTACTAATACTCGCAGCTTCCCCTGCAAGTGCTAAATCTGCCGGTACTAAATATTCTCCACTAATGACAAACTTATAAAAAGAGATGATACATAGTGTCATATAGATTCCACCTACAATCAATACACTAGTTCCTATCTTATTAAACATTATGGAAAATATCATAAGTAAACTAAAAATTAAAATCCAATTTATAATAAAGCTTTTAGGATAGTCACATACCCACTTAAAAAGCCCAAAGAAATTCTGCCTGAGTAGTGCTTCCCCACAAAATAAAATAAGAAAACTAAATAGAATCATCCATCCTGAACTTATATAAAATTCTTTTTTTAAATCCCTTTTCATTCCCTCACCACATTCTTATAAAATCTTTTTACACCATCCTAGCATCTCTTCTCTAGTTCCTTTTTTATAGTCAATAACTCCAATTACTTCATCTTTATTAACAAAAATTCTATCATCTTTTTGAGGCAAATGCCAATAAAAACAACCTTCAGAGTTTACTCTTTTACTTAAATGTTCTATTTTAGTGCCTCCAAAAAGTTTTTTTACATAGTGATCGTATTCTAAAACTTCATCTCCTTTTTTTACCCATGTTTCATCTGCAATCAATGAGTTCAAATCTACAATATCTTCAACATGCAAATACTGTTTTTTCCCTTCTTCTTTTCTTTTATATAACGTTGCAGGGCTAAGTACTAATTCATATCGTAAGGTGGTTTCATACTTACTCCAATCCATATCTAATACATACTTATAGATGTCAGCAACTGCAGCAGGAAGTTTATCTGCCTCTTCCTCATGTTCATTACCTTCTTTTATTATACGCCCTTGCTCTTTTTGTACAACCTCTAGCATTGGTTCTATACGTTCGGCATAGATTTGTTCACTTTGTGCCACATATCGCTTTGCCTTCATAAGCCATTCATAAAAGCGTATGTCGTCAAAAAGAAAAATGAGACGGTTATTTTTAAAATTATTATACTTAAGAGGATATTGCATATATTCCAATAGTTTTTCAAAATCCTCATAATGATACACTTCCCACGAATCTGCTTTCTCAAATTTAACTTCTTTAATTTTCTCTTTGTAATAATCTCCTACGTATATTTCATGCTTATAATATAAAAATATAATTGTATCCATTGTTCTCATCCTACCTTCTGCTATTCAAATCATTAACTATTGTATACCTATTTTAATCATTAGACCACATTAATTTGTTATAGTATTTATGTACTTAACTTGCTATAATAGAATAAAATAAAAATGATAAGTAAAACGAGGTGATTTTCATGTCTTCCACTTATGAGGAAGTATGTACCCTTCTTTCTAATAGGGAATTTAAAAAAGCGGAATCTTGGCTCATTGGTCATCCTATTAAAGATGATAAATGGCATTTTTTATATAGTAAAGTATTAATGCAAAAAGCATGGTTTGACTCAGCTAAAAGTCATTTAGAAAAAGCTATTGCACTTAATCCTTCTAATGAAGGTTATAAAAAGCAACTTGCTAGCTTTATGGCTAGACCTGGTCGTTATAGTGATGACTACTATAATGCTAGACGCTATAGAAGACGTAGCGGATGCTGTTGTTGCTGTTGTGACGATGATTGTTGTCACTTTAGTTGTCTTGATCTTATCTGCCTAGACTCTTGTTGTGAATGTATGGGTGGCGATTTAATCGAATGTATTTAAAGGGGGCTTCTTATGTTTGGTTATGTTACACCCTTAAAAGATGAACTTAAAGTACGTGAATTTGAAGCCTTTAAAGCCTATTATTGTGGTCTATGTTCTCATATTAAGCAAAACTTTGGTCAACTTCCACGTATGGTTCTTAATTACGACCTCGTTGCACTGGCTCTTCTTTTAGATGGATTAAGTCCAAATAAAGCTTACGTACAAAAACGTTCTTGTATGGTACATCCTGTCAAGAGCAAACCTATGATTGTTAATAATGAAGCTTTAGACTACGCAGCAAGTATGAATGTATCCTTAGCATACTATAAACTTCTAGATGATGTAGAAGACGAACGCAATCTTAAAAGTGAAGCCTTTGCTTCACTTTTAAAACCCTACAGTTCTAAGTTTAGCCCTGATGTAGTCAAAGTTAATCACTTAATTGAACGTGAATTAAAAAATTTACATGTTCTTGAAAAAAATAAGGATTTTGATTCTATTGATGAAATCAGCCATCCTTCTAGCTTGATCGTGGCTAATATTTTAAAACACTATCCTTATTCTTTTGAAAATGATAGCCCTGAACTTCGAGAACAGCTTTTTGATTTTGGGTATGCCCTCGGAAAGTGGATTTATGTTATTGATGCATTAGATGATTTAGAAAAGGATATGAAAACTGGGCAATTTAATCCTATTGTTATTCTTTATAATCATGAAGATTTAAGCTATGAAACTTTAGTTAAAAAAATTCGTGAACCTATTAGTTTTACACTTTTAAACTGTGGCTATAACTGTAGCCATCTTTTAAAAGCATTACCACTCAAACGTCATCGTGTACTACTTCATAATATTATTAATTTAGGCATGATGGATAAATATAATAAAATCATTTCTCCTTGTGCCCATCATTGTAAGGGAGGTAAATAGATGTCTACAAAGCAACTCGTAAGTGGTAGTATTTTAACTGCACTTACTATTATTATCTTGTATTTAACTTTACTCATTCCAACAAATACACTGACTTTGCTTACATTAGCATCTATTACTGTACCTATTGCACTTATTCGAGAAAATGTAAAGACTTCCTTAATGGTCTATATAACCTCTAGCTTATTAGGGGTTATTCTTTTACCACTTAACATTAGTTTACTTTATATCTTATTCTTTGGCTGTTACGGAATCATTAAATATTTTATTGAAAAACTAAATCGTATTCCTCTGGAATGGTTACTAAAACTTATTTTTTTCAATATAATGTTTACTCTCGCCTATTTTTTATTTGATAACTTAATAACCCCTGGTGCTTTTGCTGGACTGATTAACTTAATACATCAGTTATTTCCTGGTTTACAACTTCCACCTACTGTTATTATTTTTGTTTTAGCTCAAATTGGTTTTATTATTTTCGATTATGCATTTACATTACTTATTGATTTTTATTATACTTACTGTGAACAACATATAAAGTAATATTATACTCTCTGTATTTGTAACTTCTTTTCTTTTATAGAATAGACTAAATACAGAGAGTATTTCTTTTGTTAAAGGATGATGACTATGAATAATTTACTTCCGTTAGCAGCACTAAGCTTGTTTTATTTAAATCATCAAAAAGCATCTTATAGACAATCTGACTCAGATACAATGCCAATTACTTTCTCTGTACTCGGACCAAGTGCTGCTACAATTTTACTACCTCCTACTCCAGAAGATGTTACTATTGGTGATTCCGTTCTTCAAGCCTCAATAGAAGTATTTACTAATCAAAACATCCCCTATGTATTAGGTGGAAAAAATAATAACGCTTATATTACAAGTATTAATAATATCACTCAAAACGATTATGGTAGCTCTAGTCGTTGGTTTTATAAAGTAAATGGTACCTTTTCATCTCTCCCTCCTACTGATTACACACTTAAAAGTGGAGATATTGTTGAATGGGTCTATACAACCAATGATGGCATAGATATTGGCGTACCTTTTAAAAACACTGCAGGAAAAAATAATACACCTTAAATAAATCTTAAACATACAAAAAGGAACGCATTCATCATTAAGATTCTGCGTTCCTTCTTTATTAATACCTTCTATAGATATTATTACTTTGGATATTCCGTTCCCCTACGTTCTCTATCTCTTATAGCACTTCTATCCCCTTATAGTACTGCCATCCCTTATAGCAATACTACTTCTTTTATTCCCCTGTTCTTGCTTTCCCCTTATGAGAATAGATTATATCTACTTTTTAGTGCCTTTTTTTATTTATGTAACGAACACTACAAACTTATGTAGTGAACTAAGTTATTTAATATAAATTAATATATGACTTACAAAAAATTAAACATAACTTTACAAATCAATAAAAAAGTAGTGTGTAGTTATCCTACACACTACTCAACTCTATTCAATTGTAATAATTTTACTACTACTATTCCAATCAACTTTGGCTCCTAATTTTTCACTAATAAAGCGAATGGGTACCATTGTTGTTCCATTAACCATTTGCGGTGCCTCAAGTAAAGTTTCAGTCTTCCCATTAACCATAGCCTTTTTGCTATCTATAGTTAAAACCATCATATTATTATCTTGTTGAATAATAATACTTCTACTTTCACTTTCCCATTCTACCTCTGCACCTAAGTTTTCACTAATAATACGAAGTGGTACAAGTGTTGTCCCATTTTGAATAAATGGTGCTACTGGTGGCTTAACTTGTTTCCCCTTAATAATTAGTTTGATTGTTCCATCACTTACTGTTTGATCATTTGAATTAGGTGGAATAATTACTTCTTGATCCTCCTCTTCAACTACTTCATTATCTCCTAGTATACGAACATAATTAGAACTTACAAAACCTACTTGTCCATTTGTAAGTCCTACTTGATACCATCCATTTGCCTCTGCAAAAATAGTTACTTTTGTCCCTTTATTCAATTTGCCAATGCTACTATAAGTAGTTCCTGGTCCTTCTCTAAAGTTAAGACTATCTTCTGTAACAACGCCCATTTTCCCTACTAATTCTGGATTAGAAGTATCACCTATTTGCCCACTATCTACCTGGTCATCCTTGATCTCATCATCACTATCATCTACCCAGGAGCCTTTATAGTAAGTTTGTAATGCTGTTGAGACACCTTTCCTATTATTCATTAAATCTTTCATACTGAAATAAATACTACCTTCAATCTGAGGGTATTTTTCATTTTCTTTTAACTGAGTAATCATTTCTTCTGCTACAGTATCTTTGTAGATACCTTGCCCTATGTAAAGTTTTACCTTTGTTCCTTTAACTTCATTTGACCACCACTCTACAAGTGTCTTGTAGTTAGCTGTTTGATGTGTTGTCTCCCAATAAATCTGAGGTACTACATAATCAATCCATTCATTTTGTATCCATGTTCTTGTATCTGCACAAACAGTGTAGTAAGACTCTCCTCCACCTGTGTTAGATCCTGTTGGATCACTTTTTTGGTTTTTCCAAATACCAATTGGACTAATCCCAAACATCACATTAGGCTTTGTACGTTCAATAACCTTGCTTACACGTTTTACCATATCATTAATATGTTCTCTTCTTGCATTTGCAGTAGGCCCATCTCTATCTTCACCTACTGGAAGTGGATAATTAGATGGATAGAAATAGTCGTCAAAATGAATACCATCAATATCATAGTTTTTTACAAGTTCTTCAACAGTATCTACAATGTGTTGCTTTACTTGTTCTAATGCTGGATTATAGTAATAAGCATTGTTATAAGACATTACCCACTCTGGATTAAGTCTCGCTGGATGGGTTAAACTTAAACTATTTAAATCTGTTCCTGATTGCGTTACACGATATGGATTTAACCATGCATGGATATCCATTCCTCTCTTATGTGTTTCTTCAATCATAAACGCTAATGGGTCATATCCTGGATATAATCCTTGTGTTCCTGTTAAAACATCTGACCATGGATTAATATTTGAGACATATAAAGCATCTGCCTTTGGTCTTACTTGCACCATAATCGTATTAATCCCAATTTCTTGCATACGATCTAATTTTTTGATAAATTCTTGTTTTTGAGCTGTGGCATTATTCTTATTTTGTACGCTTGGGAAGTCAATATTACTTACTGTTGCCATCCATACTGCTCGCATATCATCAGTATGCTGAGCTGCTTGTATTTGGCTTGGAAAAATACTTACCAAGGAGAATATAACAAGTAATGCCATCATTGTTTTTTTCATCTTTCTTCTCCTTTTTTGTCTTATTTTAATACGTTTTTATTATACTCATCTATTATATACCATAATATGCCTGTTTAGGGTTTTGTCATGAAATCGTAAAGAATTTGAAAAAAGGGTATGATTTTATACCTTTTGATAATACTAATTTATAAGAATCAACCAAGGAGGACATCATGAACAAACATTATAAAGATAATGGCAAAACATCTAGTGACCCTAAAACAGGTAATACAAAAGGTCATATTTCTTCAAAAGCAGGTATCAAAGATCCTGATACTAAATAAGACATCACATAATCCTATACTCTTACAACTTTAAAAGCCATGCATAGATTGTAACTATGCATGGCTTTATATTTATAACTGAATAAATTTCTATTTTACACACTCACTATCCTTTTACAGTATCTACAACAATCTCTTTAATAATATGTTTTTGACAAGTTAAATAACTATGCTCCCTATTACATTATCTATTTTTTAAATATTAGGTTTTTCAATCTCATAATTAATTTTATATTCTATTTGGACTAATACTCTTTTTTCTCGCTACTTCTTTAAAACTCTTGTTCCTTACTTTATTTTACTCTACAATAAAATTATATCTAATTTATTCTTATAGGGGGATTTATGATTAATTATACCATTGGTACATCATCTGAATACGCTGATTTATTGGATTTCGGTAATTACGTTTTTAAAATTGATTTTAAAGAGCTTCTTCCTAAGCTCTATGATGGAAGAGAAGATTTAGCACCTTATCATTTTATAGCTAAAGAAAATGACCGTATTAAAGCTATGGTAGGATGTTTTCCACTAACTTTACAAACTGGAGATCAACTTTTAAAAGGTATGGGAATTGGTACTGTTTCTGTTCATCCTTATAGTCGTGGGCAAGGACATATGAAACAACTTATGAAAAACGCTATGTCCTTTATTGAGACTGAACAAGCTGACTTTGCTATTTTAAGTGGCCAAAGACAACGCTATGAATACTTTGGCTTTACACCAACAGGCTCACTAATACATTTAGTTGTTGACAAAGTAAACTTAAAACACAAAGGAATTACTCATTCAACTACAGATACACTTAAGTCTTTTGATACGCTATCTCAAGATGATCTACAACAAATCTCAAATTGGCATCATGCTAAACCACTTCATAGCATTCGTCCATTAAAAGATTTTGTTGCTATTTGTAAATCTTGGGAAGCAAAGCCTTATGCTCTTTATAATGATGGAATTCTAAAAGGATATATGATTCTTGCTGGCTCTAATATTTTAGATTTCTACATTGAAGATACTAGCCTTCTTGGCTCATTCTTATCTTTAATCTTAAATAAACTAGATTTAGATGGTGTTAACTTATCTATTGGCTTACACGATCAAGAGAATCTTAAATACTTGATGAGTTTTGCGGAAAACTATAGAATGGCTACGGCAACACAACTTAAAATTGTAAACTATCAAAATTTCATTCAAGCCTTCCTAGAACTAAAAGCAAGCTATGAACCTCTTGAAAAAGGAAAACTTATTTTAGAAATCAAAGATCAAGTAATACTCTCAATTGAAGTTAGTGATACTATCCAAGTTTCACCTACAACACATACACCTGACATCAGTCTATCTCACTTAGAAGCCACACACTTTATCTGTGATCCAGTTAGCTTCATTCCTCAAGAACTAAGAAGTTTTAGTCACATTATTCACTCTTGGTTCCCACTCCCATTTAGCTATTGTCATACTGATAATGTGTAAGTATATAAGAAAAGGACTAACCTATTACAATTTAATAGGTTAGTCCTTTTTACTATAAAATAAATATTTGGTTAAGTGTGAGGGCATGTAAGTAAGCTTATTGTATTCCAACTTCTCAAATTTAAATTTCGTAGCTTAATTTGATAAATGTATCAATATCTTCTTCTATTGTTTTAAGAGATGCTTTCCAGAACTCAATATCATGAACATCGATGCCTGCGGCCTTTGTAACATCTACGATTTTATTTTTACCTGTAAGTGCAAGGATTTTCTCATATTCTTCTGGGAAAGTCTCTGGTTTTTTACAGTATTCTGCGTAGAGGCCTTTTGCAAAAAGAAGACCAAATGCATATGGGAAGTTGTAGAAGTTTCTGGTTGTGAAGTAGTAGTGTGGTTTCCATGTCCACATATATGGATGTAAATATTCTGGGTCCAAGCCATCACCATAAGCTTCTTTTTGTGCATTTAGCATGGCATTCTTAATTTCTTCTACTGTAAGTGGACTCACTTTACGTTTTTCAAATACTTCTGTTTCAAATAAATAGCGTGAATAAATATCTACAATAACTTGTGTTGCATCAGAAATCTCTGTTTCCAATATAGAAAAGGCTGCTTTTTTATCTACTTCCTTAATAGCAGCTTTTTTCACAATAGTTTCACAGAAAGTAGATGCTGTTTCTGCAAGCGGCATTGGATAAGATGTATTAAATGGTGATTCATTATTTAAACATGCACCATGGAACCCATGTCCTAACTCGTGAGCCATTGTAATAACATCACTAAAACTATTGCCATAATTAAGTAAAAATCTAGATTCTTTGATTGTACGAATTGTAGAACAGAATGCCCCACCACGTTTACCTGCTCTTGGATATACATCAATCCAGTGATTATCAAATGCTTTAACTGCATAGTTACCTAAGTTCTCACTGAACTTTCTAAATTGCTTTTCTACAAAAGCTTGCCCATCTTCATAACTATAAGTCATATCTGCATCACATACTGGTGCATACATTTCATAAAATGGTAACCCATTGTTATAACCTAAAAGTTCTGCTTTTCTTCTTAAATAACTTCTAAACTTAGGGAAGCTTTCACGCATTGCACCAAGCATTGCCTCAAGTGTCTCACGGTCCATACGAGATTGATTAAGTGTCATCTCAAGTGGAGATTCGTATCCTCTTAAAGCACATACAGATATAGCCTCTCCTTTAATACCATTAAGTGCAGCTGCTACACCATCCTCAATTTTTTTATATGACGCAATTTCAGCATGATATGCACGTTCTCTTACCTTTTTATCTGTGTCATATGCCATATTAAGTGCAACTGTTAATGGATACTCTTTCATCCCCTCTTCTTCTTCAATCTCTACTTTATGAGTAGAAATAATAAGATTCTTATAATCTTCCCATGCTGAAGAACCTGTTTCTTTTAATTTTGCTAACATGGTTTCTTCTTTTTCACTTAAGCTATGTGCATTGTTAGCTACAATTTCACTTAAGTAAAAATTATGTTCTTTAAGAAGAGATGACTTTTCTAATAATGTAGCTAAATCTTCAATTTGGGCAATCCATTTATTCACTTTCGCCATAGGTCCTGCTAATTCATTTCTTTTTGCTTGCAAAATTGCATTGTTCTTAATCGCAGGTTCATTTTTTGAATTTGTACTAAGGGTTAAATGAATAAATGCGCCTAATCTTTCTTGATAGCTATATAGTTCTAAATCTTTTTTCATAAAGTTCTCTAATTTTTCAACTTCATCCTCATGATTATTAAAATTTATGTCTATCCATTCTTTCATTTCATCAACTAAAATCGAACTTTTTTTTAAATCTTCTTTGAATTTCTCACTTTCAAATGAATCATATAAAGGGGTTAAGTCCCACTCTAATGCCATATTCACTCGCCTCACTTTCAATTTACTTTATTTTTTAGTTTTTGTTATATATTTCATATTATAAGTTAACATTTGACTTATGTCCATTAATCTTGTTTTTTTCTGTCATGTATATTTTTTTTATACTTGCAGATAATAAATGACAAATATTACTTATTGGAGGTTTACTATGAAACGTAAATTAGCTTTATGGGGCGTCATTGCTCTAACCCTTTCATCATTATTAGGAACTGTTTGGGCAGCCAATAAACTCTATCCTATCAAGGCATCCTTAAATAATAATTATAAGTATACCCTTGATGGCAAACAAATTATGAAGAACGTTCCTGCCATTATTTATAACAATCAAGTTTATGCTCCTATTTATAACCTAGCTAAAGATCTTGGCTATAGCGTAACAGTTACAGAAAGTGAAACAAATCTTGTAAAACCAACTACTAGTACACCAACTACTCCAGCTCAACCTAGTGATACTGTTACTATTGATCGTGCGCAAATCATTGCAATTAACTTTGCAGATGATACAGTGACAGTTGTTCCTGCCGGAAAATCTACTGATACTAAAAATCAAATCGTACTTAAAGTTACACCTGAAACAACTATCCAAAATAGTAAAAACAAAAAAGCTTATAAACTATCTGATTTAAATACAGGTATTGATGTAAAAGTTGTTCATTCTTCTGCTATGACTAAATCTATACCTCCTCAAACAACAGCTTATAGTATTACCATTTTATAACTTTACTCAATATTTTTCCTTCCTTGCTTTATATGCTATAATAAGAGCTAAACATTTATAAAAAGCAGAGGAAGAATTATGGATATAACACAGTTGGGCGAAATAGCCTACGAAGATGGTAAATATTTAAAAGCACTTAATTACTTTTTACAAGCTTACAACGAAGATCAAGATACCTATACTCGCTTAAATATTGCACTATGCTATCAAGCGTTAAATAATAAAGAACAGGCTTTTTCAACTTATGAAGCTATTATCAAGGAAGATCCAGATGAATCTATGGCCTATTATGGTATTGCTTCTTTATATGATGATGATCAAAACTATGAAATGGCCATTGCTCATTATCAAAAAGCTATTGAAATAGATCCTTTTTATGATAGAGCCTATTTTTTCTTGGCTAATGCCTATGATATCTTAGGAGAAACCTCTAAAGCTATCGAAACGTATAAAGCACTTCTTGAAATGGTTCCTGATGATTTTTGGGCACTTACTAATCTAGGATCTATTTATGAAATTCAAGGTATGATTGACTTTGCACATCAAATGTTTAAGCGTGCGCTAGCATTAGAACCACATCATTCAGTGGCACTCTTTAACATGGGTGTTATAAGCTCTAAGCTTAATCGTTACACCGAAGCCATTCATTATTACAAGCAATCTTTAACTCATGATACTTCTTATCCTTATACTTATTTAAATCTGGCAGTTCTCTATAAAGAACAAGGTGAAATTGAAACAGGATTAGAAATTCTCAATGATGGTATCTCTCATATTGTTGAGGAGGGTTTTCTCTATTATAATAGAGCTTGCTTCCACGCCTTACTTGGGCATCTTGAAGAAAGTAAAATAGATTTAGAAAAAGCAATCAAGCTTCATACTGGCTTTTTAGAATACTCTAAAAAAGACCCAGATTTAAAAGCTGTTTTATCTCATTAAAAAAAGGACCTTATAGGTCCTTTTTTGCTACTCATAAACTTTTATTACTTAATACTTCATAAGAATACTTACTATTGTCCAATGTGTCCCTACTGTCCACATGTTAATTAAATCGCCTCTTTGTATACGCTTTTCTTTTATAGCTTCATAAAGTGCTATAAAAGGTGACGATGTTCCTGTATAACCATACTCATTCCCTATGTATATAAACTTATCCCTTGGCACATCTAATGCCTTACTACAGTTTTCTACCAATCCTAATGCATATTGTGAAGAACAAACGAGTTTAATATCTTCTAATGTGTAAGCATTTCTATCTAACAGTTCTATTAATGCATCTTTCATATATCCCGCTACAAAATCTGCGTCAAAAGGTGTCCACTTCATATATAGTTCTTCTACCTTTTCTGTTACACATTGTGAAAAACCTTTTTGAGGGTACGTTACTAATCCCCATGTCTTACCGTCTGTACGATATGTACTATCAATAAAACCAGATTCTTGTTCTTTTGTTCTTTCTAAAATAACTGCACATCCTGCATCTCCAAATATAGGATAGGTATACTCATCTTTGTCTGTAGTTGTAAAAGTTAAGCACTCAGCTCCTACAATAAGTGCTCTTTTAAGATATGATTTGGCCTGCATAATTTGTACTACAGTATCAAAGCCAGTTAACATTCCTGCACAGTTAACATTGATATCCATAACCTGTGCCTTTCTACTGCCTTCAATAAGTCCATGTAAAATAACTGCCTGTGAAGGAATTAAATACTCTGGACTTTGAGAACAAAATACTATAATGTCTATATCTTCTCCCTTCAAACCCTCTTTTTCTAAAAGTACTTTTGTAGCTTCATACCCCAATGATAATGTATTTTCTTTTTCTCTATCAGCTATATAATACTGTTCTCTTCCATAACCTTCTAATAACCGCTCAATATTTTTTCCTTGCTTTTTAAAATGCTCAATATAAGAATCAGCGTATACAACATTTTGTCCTCGCTGAACTTCAATACCTCTAATTTTTATATTTGTCATCTGATATACCTCTTTTATTAGATATTAAAAGTATTATTTTAGCAAAGCTTGGATCTCATCAATAATTTGGTTTAAATCTTCGATATGACATACAATTTGTTCTATAGCATGTTTATTGTCTTCAACTAATTCTGTTATTCCCTCTACTTGAGTCACTTCATCTTTCATGCTATTTGTAACTTCTTCATTAAATTCTACCGTCTGCTTCGTATACCCATATTGTTTTTCTGCCAATTCATCTACAACGGTTACTTTATTAGCAGCTACTTTTAGCTGTTCTAACATCTGATTAATATCTTGTCCCATTTGAGTAATTACATTGTTATGATCCCCTATTTGCTTTGTATTTTCTCTCATAAGACCTTCTACTAAATTAGCATCTTGCTTGAAGTTATTAATCACTTCATTTACATTTTGTAAAGATTTTGTAGTGCTATCGGAAAGTTTCTTCACCTCATCAGCTACAACTGCAAATCCTCTACCATGCTCCCCAGCACGTGCAGCTTCTATTGATGCATTTAATGCTAATAAATTAGTTTCATTTGCAACCTGTTCTATAATATTTAATAGGCTATCCACTTGAGTTGTTTTACTTTGTAGCTCCTGTGCAACTTCTAGTGTATGATTGGTAGAAGTTGCAATTTCTTTATTAATATTTAAAATATTATTTAGCTGTTTCTCATTATTAATAAATAACTGCACAAGCTCATTAGAAATATTTTGTGTTTCTTTCATTTGGTTTGATATATTGGCTACCCCAGTTTTTAGATTTAAAAGATTTTCTCTACTTTGTGATGACTTATCAAGCATCTTAGTATTACCTTGTACGATTCTTCTACTCACTTCATATATATTTTCCATAGAAGCTGTTTCCTCTTGTGCAATACAAGTTAAGGAATGAGAAGCATCTGTCAACTTATCCATTAGTAAGCTTACTTTACTAATAATCATCTTTAATGCTTGGTTATTTTTCATCATACGTTCTTGCCCTACATTTGCCAAAATATGTCCTGAGAAATAGCTCATAACCACAATAGCAGCAGTATTTAACCCTCCAACTAAAATCAGTGCAATCACTTCATCTCCTAC
This sequence comes from Niameybacter massiliensis, assembly GCF_001282685.1. Lineage (GTDB taxonomy): Bacteria > Bacillota > Clostridia > Lachnospirales > Cellulosilyticaceae > Holtiella > Holtiella tumoricola. Next base: position 2,804,750 of record NZ_LN875035.1, read on the forward strand.
AGGAACACTTTTAAGCACTGTTATAGGGTGTGTCATAAAATACATTACAATGATGGCAATATTTATGATGACATTAATCACTGTAAGCTTAAAATCTTGCTGTAAGGCTACTAAAACTGTAAAGAAAATACACGTTGTCCAAAGTATTAATGATGGCATTAAATTAATTACCATTCCAAAGTTTAAAATACATATAATAAGTACACATGCTTTAAACTTTTGGTACGTCTTAATTACTATTTTATTTCCATCATACATTTTTTTTAGAATGTAACTTAAGATTATTATCTCTAATATTCCAATACATTCAAAAGCTATAAATCCTCCTATCGGTTTAGATGTGTAAAATCCAAATAACCTACACCCTAATGAAACAACCATCGCTGCAGCAATAGCCCCAACAACGATCCAATACGTAGCTTTTGCTACAGACGTCTGATAAAACTCTAACGTTGTCATCTCTTGATTATCCATATTGAGTTCTCCTGCTTTTTATATTTGTTTATGGGTAGCATAAATATTATATAATATTTTAAACACCAGTTCAAATTAGAATTGATAATTAAATTATGTTTTCAGTCTGATTTCATAATAAAAGAGACTATTGTGTCAATAGTCCCTTCCTTATTTTAACCTATTCTCCTGCAACCATTATATCTTCTAAGCAGATAGATACTGGACCTTCATAACCTTTTCTTACTTGACATTCCTTTGAAAGCATCAAATTATGCTGTACTTCTTGAATATTACCTGAAATTGAGCCACCTGTAAGTGGTGTAACTTTATCCCCTTCATGATAAAGAGCAAGTCTCATTTCTCCACCAAAATCTCCAGTAAAAGGATCTATTTGAAAATCGGAAAAGCTAAGGACTTCTAAATAAGTTCCTTGTTTCATTTCTTCTAATGTATGTGTACCTTCTGCAACTTTCACAGTACCATAAGACCCTGTTGGCTCTATACCTAGATAATGAGCAAACTTACATGCTCCATGAATAGTTTTTAAAACACCATCTTGAAGTAATACACGGTCTACCATTTTGATACCTTCACCACTATAGGGATCTGTTGCTTTTAATATAATATTTAGCTTATCCCCTTTTACATCTTCCCCTTGCACACAGTCTTCTACTTTAAAATTAGAGTACTTTGGATAAACCATGCTAGATGCAGATTTAAAGGTATAGTAATCTAATAAAGTTGCTATATGGATATCTGATAATATAACTTTGTACTTACCTGTACGAGGATTGTCTTTTGCTTGTGCTCTTAATGCCGTTGTTTCTAGTGCACCTTTTACTTTAAGTGCAAGTGCCTCACATTCTAAGTTTTCATAATAGAACTCATGATAGGTCTCTACATCTTGAGGCACTCTACATTGAACGACAAACTCTCCTTTTGCACAGTATTTTTCATAGGATACATCTATCCCTTCTGAATTTAAAATATGTATTGTACGTTTTTCAACGAAGACTTCACTTGAATTTATAAAAGTTTCTTCTTGCGTATCATATTTAAATAAGGCATCTGTAAGCTTTCTAATACATTCTTCTAAAGAATAACTTGCTAAAGAGGTCTGAGTACATATCTTATCTTCTTTCTCTCCTTTAGGTAAAGGATAGTAAAGATTGTTTGCAAAAGAAGCAGCATAATATGCATCTTTAAGTGTATCATCTACTTCTTCATAAGACATACTTGGATAAATCTTTGCTGTTGCAGAGCCTCTCATCTTTGTACCATCTTTTTCAAAATCACGAAATACATTAACAACATAGTGTGTTACTTTTTTCATGCGACTCATATCAAGTTCTTTTTTTACAAAGAATAACTCTACAGACTCTACTTCTGCTTCATTAATAAGATAGGTCTCTATCTGATTTGTTTTAAGTGCTTGTAAAATTTGTTCTTTCATCATCTTCCCCCCTTATCCTAATCTTACTCGTGTTTTAATATATGGACCACCAGTAGATACTTTGACCCATTCTTTATAGCCTTTACCACAAGCACCTGTACCTACTAATTGTAGATCCTTAGATACCATAGAAATCGATTTTAATAAATCTGGTACATATCCTGTTAATACAACTGGTGAAAAGATTTTACCTGTTAACTTACCATCTTTAATTTCTCTTGCAATACTTACCATACATTGGATTCCCCAGTTTTTAGGGTCTTCCATACCACTAGCACTTGCATCAAGTAGATAGCCATCTTGAATGGAAGCAATCATTTCCTCTAAACTAGAATCTCCTGGTTTAAAATAGGTATTAGTCATACGTGTATACGCTTTTCTTTCATAGCTTTCACGTCTACCATTGCCTGTTGGTCTAGTATCTAATTTCATAGAAGTTAATCTGTCACTAATACCTTGTTTTAAGATCCCTTTATCGATAATAACAATATCTTGGGCAAGTGTGCCTTCATCATCAAAGAAATAAGAACCTGTATTTTCTACACCAACTGCCCCATCATGCATTGTAACAAGAGGGGAGGCCACATATTCATCAATGTATTCTTTTGCAAGGGCACGGTCTTTAACAAACATATCCATCTCTACACCATGTCCAAAAGCTTCATGTGCAATAAGACCTGATACATCCGGTGCACAAATCACATCATATGTACCTGGTATCATTTTTTCACTATGTAGAAGTTCACAAGCTATTTGTACAATTTCTTCTACCGAGCTATCCATTTCATTTAATAGCTCACTTCCACAAGCCCCTGAGAAACCTTTATAATGATAGTTATTTTTGTTACCATCATCGCTCATACACATTAATGCACCCGTTGACCACATCAGGCTTTGCTCCAAATCTTTATTATTAGATAAAAAGCATTTACTAATTTCTAGGTATTCAAAATCTGCACGAAAATCAACAACTCTCTCATCTAAAGATTTTCCTTTAGAATGTAATGCTGTTAATATCTCTATGATTTTTTCATCCCCTAAGCTGCGTGGATGTTGGTCTATTTCTTTTGCTTTAGAGAAAGTACAGCTTTCTTCTTCAAGCTTTTCATATTGTCCTTCGGTAAGATTATCACTCAAATCTTCCGGCAACTTATTTACTTTCATAATTTGGTTTAAAAGTTCATCTATACTATTTGCATCTATTTCATTAAAAACATACTCACTATAGCCTATACCATTATAAACTTTAGCAACAAAGCCTCTTTCATCAAACATGCCATTTCCAATATTGGTCCCTGCACGTGATACCCGATAACTTTTCCCTTTAGCATCTGTCCCTAAAATAGAAGCATATGGGTAAACTTCTAATAACTTATTTAATAAACTTATCAAATAAGGCTTAACCTGTTTTAAATAAGGGCTCATTTCTACTTTCATCATTTCACCTTCCTCTTCTAGATTGTACTATACTTTTTTATTCTATTATGTAAAAATTCTAAATTCAACTCTATTTTCATATATTAAACATTAATTTTTGTTAATAAATAGTGCTTTTTATAAACTATATGGTATACTAAGACATATTAACAAATGAGGCGAAAAGCCAGGAGGTACTTTATGAAACTATCTGACTTTCATGTTCAAATAGGCACTAAGTCCATCAATGGAATATGGGCTGCCATTCTTGCAATCGTCATTGCAATCCCTATCCTTGCACTTGTAGGTGTTATTTTAGCAGGGGTATTTTCTATTGTTGGTGTCATCATTACAATCGCATTAGGTATAGCAGGTATTGCTATTATTATAGGACTTCTTTCACTCCTTATTCCAAAAAGCTGGCGTGAAAAACTAGGTATTCATGTAAACTTCTCTCGTGAGCATGCACAAACTTCTAAACCTAAAACGACGCCTGATGGAAAACCTATTATTGATGTAGACTTTGAAGAAGAAAATAAATAAAAAAGCTACTGCATTTAATGCAGTAGCTTTTCTTATATCTAATACTTCTAAGTAATTATGTACTTATTATACTTCTAACTTATAAGCCAACTGTAGCATTTGAGATTTTTCATTCCATAAGCCCAGTGTCTTAACTGCTCCATGAAACATATTAAGATGTCCTGCTGCCCCTGGGTGAATACAGGATTCATCCCCAGCTGCAATCCAACCACCGCGTTTAATCATTGCCAGATGAGCTTGGCCCATTTGCATCCATTCATCATAATGATTAATCAGTATAATTTCATTTTCTTTTGCACATTCTTTTATGGCTTCTACATATGGAATAAGTCTTATACCTCTTTCACTTGGTGCATCTAAACAAGGATTAGGTGCACGGAGCACAGGGATAGCCCCAACTTCTTTAATATCTTTTACTATTTTATAAAGATTTTTTCTAAAGGCTTCTAAACTCACGTCACTTACACAATCATTGGTTCCAAACATAATAAAGACCACATCCACATACTTTTTGTACATCTCAAATCGTGCTTTATAGTTTTCAAGTTGGTCTTTTGTTGTAGCACCTGATACAGCTGTGTTAATAACCACATCGCCCACTCTTCCATACTCATCTTTCAAAAATTGCTCAAAGAGTTGAGGAAAACTTGCATACCCATGTGTATGCAAGGCACCATGTGTAATACTATCTCCTATAAACAACCAACGTAATGGTTGATCTTTATCTCTTTGAATAAGTGACTTAATAGAGCAAGCATATGGATTTTCCTCTAGCGTACTTTGCCCCTTCTGATATGTCTCCACTACTTCATCTAATGCAAAAGTTGTTACATCACCAATAGTTCCCTGCATCAACTGGTAGCCTATCTCTAAATGTCCGAGTGTATCTAATTCACCTTTACTATAACTTTTTCCTTTGGTCACACATTGATTATAATGATCTATTAGTATAATCATATGATCTTCTTTTGCCATCTCTATCATTACCTGAGCACACTTGTGAGCTTGCTGATTAAGATCATCTTCTTTTGCAGGTACAGGAGTCTGCAGTATAACTACAGCACCTATTTGTTTTACTTTTTCTACAAATATTTTGAGTGCTTCTTCAAACATACTCACCGTTTCAAATTTACCGTGATAATCTTCTGGTCCTGCTAAAAAGGCTACTGCCTTAGGTTGATACATACTTACTAATGTATCAAATTTCTCATTAATTGATTTTATATTTTGACCTGCTTGAGCAGTATTGATTGTATAACGTTCTCTTGTCCCAACATGGTCATTATCTCGCTTTTCCCATCTAATATGTTCTTCAAAATGTCCAATGAAGTTTCTAGCGCCTTGTGTTTGATGCCATCCTCCTTGTACATTTATTCCTCCTGTAAATACCCATGTGTTACCACTCTCTAGATTAAATAAGTCCATGTAACCTTCTCCTTGTACATTTATATATAGAAAAAGCTAATTTAAGTTGTCCCCCCTTAAAACACATAGACAAACTTAAATTAGCTTCTTTGTAGTGCCCATTGAGCTACTACTACGCTATATTCTCCTTTATAAAACCTTCCTAGTACTATACTTTGCTTACCAGGTGCAGCAGTCCTTCACCTAATTCCTCTCTTAGTGAAAAAAGCATCCCTCTTTTTATTATACACTGCAAGGTTTCAATTTAGGCACCCTACACTTATGGATTACATTAAGTATAAAACTAGTCATGTCTATAATCTTATAGAATGTAGCTTAATCGTTAGTGCTATATAATAGCCACTTTTACTATTATATAGTTAAAGAATTGATAGCAATTCTTTTTACAATTTAATTATATAAACGTTTTTTAGACAAGTCAATAATATTTTGCTATCAATCAAAAATATACTTATTATAAATACCTAATATATATCTTATATAATGAAGAAACTCATTTTAAAATCAAAGCTTAGATTTGTTAATTACTCCATTAAAATAGGTTTCTATACTTGCTTTGCAAATTGCAATCATCTCATCCATTTCTTCTTCTGTCATACTAAGAGGTGGATTAAAATAGAGTACATTGCCTAATGGACGTAGTAATAATCCTTTTGACACTGCTATTTTATAAATCTCATATCCTATTCTTAACTCACTTGAAAATGGCTCCTTTGTCCTTTTATCTCGTACAAGCTCAATGCCATTAATAAAACCAATATGACGGATCTCACCTACGTAAGGTAAATCTCCTAGCGCATCCTCTACTTTCTTATGAAATAAAGCATTTCTACTTGGTAATCCTTCTAGTATTTTTTCGTCTTCAAAAATATTTAGTACTGCAAGTGCGCAACTTGCACCTAGAGGATTGCCACTATAAGTATGGCTATGCATAAAAGATCTCCCCTCTAAATAATCTGCATAAAAGGCGTCATATACTTTATTCGTAGTGGCTACTAAAGCCATCGGCATATATCCACCAGTCAAACCTTTAGAGAGACAAATCATATCTGGGCTTATACCTGCATGTTCACAAGCAAACATTTTCCCTGTACGCCCAAATCCAACAGCTATTTCATCTGCTATTAAGTGGATGTCATACTGGTCACATGCTTCTCTTAGCTTCTTCAGATAAATAGCTGGATATATTTTCATCCCTGCTGCTGCTTGCACCAAAGGTTCTATAATAAAAGCTGATACTTCTTGTCCATACATCTTTAATTCCTTTTCTACTTTCTCAAAGCATTCTGCTTGACAGTTCTCTCTACACTTTCCATATGGACAGCGATAACAATCTGGTCCTTGTACTCTTGTTACATCTATCATAAGTGGCTTATAAACTTCTGTATAAATATCTAAATCTCCCACTGATAATGCACCTATGGTCTCACCGTGATAAGCATCTGTCAAAGCCATAAAACGTTTCTTATTAGACTGCCCCGTTTGTGCATGATAATGGAAACTCATTTTAAGTGCCGCCTCTACAGCAGCGGAACCATTATCCGTAAAGAAAAACTTATCTAGCCCTTTAGGCAATACTTTATGCAACCTGTCACACAGTTCAATGACAGGCTTATGTGTAAAATTAGCAAAAATCACATGCTCTAAACTTTCTACTTGTTTGCAAAGTGCAGCATTGATTTTAGGATTTGAATGTCCAAATAAATTACACCACCAAGAACTTACTGCATCTAGATATACATTACCATGTGTATCATAAAGTCTAAGCCCCTTTCCTTTTTCTATCACTATAGGCTTAAAGCTTTCATAGTCTTTCATCTGAGAACAAGGGTGCCATATATATTCTAAATCCTTTTCTATATAATCCATTACCTCTTCACCTCTTCCCATTTCATTAATACCTATTCATTTTTTATTTAAATGAGTTTATTAGCATGAGCTCATCTAGCTAACTATATAGTTCAAGAAGCTTCTCTATATCTAACTCAGCTTGCTTCTCTTTGCATTTCATTCTTGGAATAGTTGCTATAACCTCCACTTTACTTAGACGTTCTATCATTTGCCTATTATCCTCATGTAATCTATTACCTATTTCATACTCATTAAGAATAATCCCTTTAATAGGTATTCCTAATTGTCTGATATAAGCAACTGTTAGTATGGTATGATTGATTGTTCCAAGTCCTGCACGTGCTACAATCACCACTGGAAGTTCTAATAACTTTATAATATCTTCTAACAAAATCACTTCTGTATCACTTACTTGAATAGGACAAATAATACCGCCACTTCCTTCAACAGTAATATACTCATATCTTTTAGAGAGCGCCTCATAATCTCTTTTGATCTTATCAAGTTTAATAGGTCTTCCTTCTATTTGTGAAGCAAGATGAGGAGAAACTGCTGTTTCAAAAGTATAGGAAACACATCTATCATATTCTTCCTCTATACCTGCTCTTGTCAAAACTTCCTTTGCATCACCTGGTATAAGCTTACCATCCTCATAATAACCACCACTTAAAGCTGCCTTATAATATCCTACTTGTATACCCTGTTTTCTAAGTGCCTCTACCATCAGACTGGTTACAAAAGTCTTTCCCGCATCGGTATCTGTTGCTGTAATAAATATTCCTTTACTCATCTAACTTCACCTCATACTCTAATCCTTCTAATAGTTTAAAGTCATCTTGAATGGTATTACCACATGTCGTAAGTAAGTTTCCACTAATCGTGGCATTGGCACCACCTTTAAAAGCATACCTACCTGCATCAGTTAACTGACTTCTACCTCCAGCTAAACGGATTTTAGCATCTGGATGAATAAATCGATAGATGGCTATGGTTTTTAAAACTTCTTCTTCTGCAATAGGCCTGATCCCTTCTAACGGTGTACCTGGAATTGGAACAAGAACATTAATAGGAATAGACTTTACTTCTAATGCCCTTAAGTCAAATGCCATATCTATACGATCTTCTAAAGTTTCTCCCATTCCAAATAAGCCTCCGCTACACACTTCCAATCCCACTCTTTTGGCTGCTTGTAATGTCTCTAGTTTATCCTCGTATGTATGTGTTGAACAAATAAAAGGAAAATAGCGTCTAGAAGTTTCTAAGTTATTATGATAACGCCTTACACCACTTGCCTTTAACTTCTTCATGTCCTCTTCTCCTAAAAGTCCATGAGAAGCGCAAAGTGAAATCCCCACTTTTGTATGTATTTGTTCATATATAGGAATAATAGCTTCCATATCTTTTTGATTTAAACGTTTACCTGAAGTCACAATGGAATAACGAAGTACACCTTCATCCTTATGTTCTTTACCATCTCTTAAAAATGTAGCTGCCTCTTGTAGAGGATATACCTCTGCTATTCCCTTATAGTGAGCTGATTGAGCACAGTACTTACAGTCTTGTGAACAAGCTCCACTTTTCCCATTAATAATCGCACACATATCAAAACTGTTCCCACAATGCTTTAATCTAATTTCATCTGCATACTGACTCAGTATAGGTTGAGGATACTGCATGAGCTTCATTGCTTCATCTTTTGTTACTTTGTAACCTTCTAATACCTTATCTTTAATTGCTGTAAGCCAATCCATCTTCTGACCTCCTAAAGTTATTATGCCACTGCTCTCATCTTCCTAAGAATAGGAATAAGTTTGGTACCAACTACTGCTGTTACAGCACATAGAAGTATATCACCAGGTGCACAAATAATTGCACCACCCCATACTGCACTCCAAAGTCCCATTTCATTTCCTATGTAAAAGTTATAAATGGCATACATGTAGATTACACCCAATACATACACCACTAATAATCCTACTAATGAAGCTATAAATAAATTTTTAAAGTTAACTGTTTTTAAGTATTCCATGCATTTCCCAATCACATAAGCCCCTACTATAAAGCCTATTAAATATCCAAATGTAGGTTTAAGTATATAGTGAAATCCACCACCTTCTGTAAAAATAGGAATACCTACTAACCCTACTAAAACATAAATAAGTTGAGATAATCCACCTATTTTAGCACCTAATAATACACCTGCTAGTGCACTAAATAGAAATTGTAGCGTAAAAGGTACTAGTGGTGGTGGTAATGGTATTTTAATAAATGCTCCTATAGCTGTTAATGCTGCAAATAATCCACATAATGTTAACGTTCTTGCATTAAATTGCTTAGTATTTTCCATATTTTTTTGCCTCCTTTAGTTTAAAAATAAGTTAACATACAAAAAAATATAAGTCAACTTAATTTTGCATTTAAGTTGACTTATATTTTTGATTCATAAATTCTTTTGGCGAAAGTCCTACCCATTTTTTAAATACTGTACAAAAACTCTTATACTCAGAAAAACCTACCTTTTCAGCAACTTCATAAATCTTATATTCATGACTTAAAAGTAACTCTGTTGCTTTTTGAATACGATAGCCATTTAAAATTTCTCCAAAGGTATGACCTGTTACTTGTTTAAACTTTCTACTCAAATAGCTACTACTAATTCCCATTTCATCTGCTATCAATTCAATACTTAAATGTCCGGTATATTCTTGCGCAATCATTTCTAATACTTTCTCAACTTGAGGTTGGGTCCCCTTTGCCTGCTCTAATAAAATGGCTGGGTTATAGAGTCTCTCTTGTTCTTTCGCTAATTGTTTAATATCTTGAATTTGACCCTTTTCTTCAATTTTTTGTCTCAGACGTGTTAATGCACTTTTTAGATTCTCCTCATCTACAGGTTTTAAAAGATAGTCAAAAACTTGTAACTTAATTGCTTGTTTCGCATATTCAAATTCCTCGTAACTAGTAAGTAAAATACTTTCAAAATCATGTATCTTCTTCCCTTTTCTAATCATCTCTATCCCATCCATTACAGGCATACGAATATCTGTAATTACAACATCTGGAAGATATTCCTCAATAAGTTCTAGCCCTTCTTGCCCATCACTTGCTTCTCCTACTATTGAGCATCCCATCTCTAGCCAATCTATTGTGCTTATAAGCCCTTTACGAATAATCCACTCATCTTCTACAATTATTATTTTTAGCATCTTTGTTCCCCCTACTACCTTGCTGCAGTCTCCTTAAATCTTATGAGTTCAAAAGTGGTAGTGTAATTTTAATAACTGTCCCTTCATCAAGTTGACTAATAATACTTAATCCATATTGCTCTCCATACATCAATTGTATACGTCTATGCACATTATATAATCCTATATGTTGATTGCCCTTCGTATGTAAAATTTCATTAATACTTGCTACCTTCCCAGCACTCATTCCCTTTCCATCATCATAGACCACAATAACTAGTTGTTCCTCTACTGCACGTATGGAAATCTTAATGGTAAGCTTCTTTTGGTTATTAAAGCCATATTTAATTGCATTTTCAATGAGTGGTTGTATAGTTAGTTTGGGTACTTTATAAATCTCTGCTTGATCATAGACATCTATAGAATATGCAAAACGTTCATGAAATCTAAATTGTTGAATTTCTAAGTAACTTCTTGTATAACCAAGATCCTCTTCAATAGTTACCTCCGAAAGGCCTCCATTAATGCTATAACGCAAAATAGATGATAGATTCAAAATGATTTTATAAGCAGTCTCTTGATCTAGTTTCATGGTATACCTTAACATTTCTAACGTATTAAATATGAAGTGAGGATTAAACTGACTTTCTAATTGTTTAATTTCTGATTGAATACTGTGGCGTGCCTTTTCTTTATTCAGTTCGATTAAAGCTTTAATGTCCTCTAACATTTGGTTATAAGCAGTTGCAATAAATTCAAATTCATCTTGTGTTTTTATGTCTAAATAAGTTTCTAAGTTACCCCTTTGGACTTCCTCAATTCCTTTTACAATCTTATCAATTACCTTTGTTTTATCATTAGCCACCTTCTTTGCCGCAAAAGATAGAGCACCTAATAATACAATAATCATAATAAGTAAGAACAAAAAGCCCATTCTTAATAAATCATCTAAGAAACCTATAAATGAAATCGTATAAACATATAAATTTTCTTGAAAAAGTGTAGATCTTGATATATAGACATCATTATCTATTAGTTTTAAATATCCCGTTTCATCTGCTAAGTCATTCCTGACTTTGCCGTTTTCATTTTTAAAGCTCTCATTGGTCGTAAGAATAATATTTTTATGCCTGTCTGTAATCATGATATTATACTGACTATTTTTCCCTACCATATTCTTTAGGCTATCTTCCTTAATGTCAAATACAATAAAGCCTACTATTTCTTCACCTTGGGTAATCGCCTTGCCTATAGAAAGAATCGTAAACTTATCATGTCCTAAGTAAGTTCTATTTGGCATAGTCCATGCTGTATCAGGCTCGAGTCTCATCTTCTTAAAAATCCCCCAATTATAAGTCTGTGTACTATATTCAGGAATTAACGTTGTATTACTCATAAGAATTTTATAGTCTGTATCAAAAATATAAAAGTTACATTGTAACTCTCTTTGGCGCATGAACGTATAAATATCTTCATACCATTTCTTCTCGTCTAAATGACTTATCTCTTTATTTAAAAGGTCTGCCAACTCCTCTGCCTTTATCTCATAAAAGTTTAATTCACTTTCTAGTTGACTTGCTAATACTTGTGTATTTTGCTCATTTCTTTTGGTTTGAGCAATATAACTCATACTATATAAAAAGATATAGCACCCTACACATAATAAAAGGGTTGGAATCAATGCATAAACAAAGAAAGACCTTCTTATCTGTTCACTAAAACGCATTCATCCCACCCCTTATTAACTTATTCACATTTTAAATACTGTCATTCTACTTTTTGCTAACGAGTTATGCACATACTACACATTATTTTGTTAATTATTTATTATTTTCTATTAAATTTTAACACATTTTCTTTTTATCCACAATCCTTAAAGACTAACCTCTTTACTTCCAGATAACTTAAAGAATATGAGTAAAGAAATAACTGTCGTTAAAGTTAGAATTGTAGATAGCGCTGCTGCTGTTCCATAACTGGCCCTTATAACTTCCGTATAAATTGCAACAGACATAGTCCTTGTAGAACCCGTATATAAAATAACAGAAGAACTTAACTCATTAATAACTGTAATCCAACTTAAAATAGCACCAGATAATACCCCTGGTAGCATCATCATCGCTGTGATTTTGAAAAAAGTCTTGACTGGTGAGGAACCTAAACTAATAGAAGCCTCCTCCATACTTGGACTAATCTGATAAAGAATAGCCGATGAAGACCTTAATGTGTAGGGCAAACGTCTAATGACAAAAGCCACAATCATAATCATAGCTGTTCCACTTAGTAGAAGGGGCTTGCTGTTAAATGCAAGCAATAATGTAATACCTATAACAGAACCCGGAATAATATAAGGGAACATGGTAACTGTATCAATAAATCCTGTAAAAATATTACGTCTTCTTGTTGAAAGATAAGCTATAAACATCCCTAATAATATAATAATCACAATTGCTACTAGCCCAAATAGATAAGTATGAGTAATACTATCACCAAGCTTATTGAAAACTTTAATATAGCTATCAAAGGAGAACTCTTTTACAAACATAGAACCCTTAGTCTTTAAGAAAGACGTGTAGATCACTGTAAGCTGAGGAATAATAGATAAGAATACAACAAAATAGATAAACAAATGCATAAGAACATTTTTATAACCTTTTAATGCTTTAGGTTGAATAGGTCTTAAAGAACTCATGACAAAAGATTTCTTATTTACAATATACTTCTGCCCTAAGAAAAGAACGGCAGTAATCAAAACCATGATTGTTGCCATTGCTGCTGCAAAATTACCATTCCCCCCCATCTCACCTACAAACTCTGAATAGATAAGAACAGGCATAACATTGTATCCTTCTCCAATAAGCATTGGCGTACCAAAGTCTGCTAATGCATTCATAAAAACTAATAGTGCGCCTGATAAAAGGGTAGGTAATATAAGAGGCATAATAATGGTTACCACTTTCTTCACTGCACTACATCCTAAACTTTCTGCTGCTTCACTTAAAGACACATCTATTTTCTTTAAAGCACCGGAGACATAAAGATAAATAAAAGAATATAACTTTAAAGTAAAGACAAGTACAATCCCATTAAAACCATAAATAGTTGGTATTTGTATATTAAAAACTTGGTTAAAGAATTGTGTAATCACACCACTACGTCCACATAAAACAACCCAAGAATAGGCCCCAATAAACGGTGGTGATAGCATAGAAATAATAATCAATATTTCCATCAAACCTTTTAACTTTACTTTATAAGAAGTCATAAAATATGCCATTGGTACACCTATGAGTACTGCACACACAGTAGCACAGGTCGTTACTGCAAAACTATTAAATAACCCTTGATAATAATATTTCTTAGTGAAAAACCGACTAAAGTTCGCTAGACTCCAAGCTCCCGTTGCTGGATCTTTAAAGCTACTTATAAGCAATGAAAATAATGGATAAATTAGAAAAAGGGCAAAGAGCAGAAAGATGATAATGGTAATCACTGACCAAAAATCCCATTTTATTTTTAAGCGTTTCACCTTTGTTTCATTCATATCTTTTCACATCCTTAATGAGACTCTTCTCACCATCTGCTGTAAACACATTCATCTTTTTGGCATTCGGTACCAGATGTACCTTCTCCCCTACATCATAGATACATGTTGCATGCCCAATATCTTGTGAAACTTCTACTGGTGGTAAATTAGGTACAATCATCTTCTCCTCAACTTCTACTTGATACGTGTTATATTTCCCGAGAAAAGTACTTGTATGAATCGTTGCACTTAATCCATCTTCTGCAAATTTAAATTCTTCTGGTCTTACTGCAATACATACTTCTTGCCCATTTTCAACTGTATCTAACAAATTATCCATCTCAACTTCATATCCATCATTAAAGACTACAAAGGTATGCCCTTCAAAGCACTTGATATGTCCTTTAAATAAATTGGAAGAACCTATAAAAGTTGCTACAAATTGATTATAAGGTCTTGTATAGAGTGTATGAGGCCTATCAATTTGTTGGATAACCCCATCCTTCATAACCGCAATACGATCTGAAATAGAAAGTGCCTCTTCTTGATCATGAGTAACATAAACCGTTGTAATCCCTACTTCTTTTTGAATTTCCCTTATAGCTGAACGCATTTCAATACGTAATTTGGCATCTAAGTTAGAAAGAGGTTCATCCATCAGAAGTACACTGGGATGGATCACTATTGCACGTGCAAGTGCAACACGTTGCTGTTGCCCACCTGATAATCTTTCTGGTAAACGTTCTTGATAATCACGAATCTTAACAACATCTAAAATATGATCAACTTTTTCTTTGATTTCTGCTTTATTAAGTTTACGTAATTTCAAGCCATACTCTACATTTTCTCTAACTGTCATATGTGGGAAGATAGCATAGTTTTGAAATACCATTCCAATATTACGCTTATGCGCTGCAACATCATTAATACGTTTTTTGTCAAAATAAATGGAACCATCTTCTATGGAATTAAATCCTGCTATCATACGTAATAGAGTGGTCTTGCCACATCCGGAAGGTCCAAGTAATGTAAAGAATTCTCCGTTTTTTACTTCTACTGATAAATCTGGAATAATAGTCGTTTCCCCAAACTTTTTAACTACATTTTGAATTGTAATAGCAACACTCATGGAATCCCCTCTTTTCTACGTTAAAAAGGGCTATCGCAAAAGCCGCCCTGCTCATCTTGGGAGAAGGCATTTTTACGATGGCCCCTTTGCCTAAACATTATTTTGTATAGATTTCTTTGAAACGATCAAGCCATACTTGTTTATTAGAGTTAACTACATTAATATCATCTTCAATGACCTTAATATTTTCATAAGGTTCAAGACCTTTTCCACCTGTAATATCACTACGTACAGAACGTCTATTAAGTTCTTCAGTAATCATTGTTTGAGCATCTTTGCTTGTTGCAAAATCTACAAAAGCTTTAGCATTGTCCATATTCTTGCAGTTTTTGATAATATAGATTCCATCTGGTTTAACAATCGTTCCTTCTTCCATGTAAACTACTTTTACAGGAGCGCCTGAATTAACATATTTAGCAGCACCTTCTTCAAATGTAAGCCCTACTGGATATTCACCATCTGCTACACCTTTATAAACAGCTGATGAACCTGAAAGTAATGTATTGTTTGTATTCTCCATGAATTTCTCTACATAGTCCCAACCTTGTTCTGGGTCACCATTGCCCATTGCATAAAGCATATTTACTAGGTGCTCAAAAGATGAGGAAGATTTAGCTGGATCAGCCATTGCAATTTTACCTTTAAGTGCTGGATTTAGTAAGTCTTCATAACCATTAACTTCAATATCCCCAATAATATTTGTGTTAATCATAATAACACTCGGTACAGCAGTAAAGCGTGTCATATTACCTTCTACATTCTTATAAGCATCTAAAATAGCTTCTTCATTAACAGAGGTATAAGGTTCAAAATAATCCTTAATAGGTTCTACTGTTGTGATTGTTCCTCCCCAAAGAATATCACCTAGTGGATTATCCTTTTCAGATTCTACACGCTTCATAAGCTCTCCAGTCCCAGCAGCAATTACTTCTACAGATACACCTGTTTCAGCCTCAAATTCAGCTACAAGTGGATCAATAAATTCAAGTGGATGAGGGCAGTATACAACTAAGTCTCCTCCCTTTGCTTCTGCCCCACCAGAAGCTTTAGCACAGCCACCTAAAGATAATGCCATTGTAAGGGCCATCAAACCTGCTACTAATTTCTTCATATAAAATCCCCCTTCATTCTTAACGCTTACTTATACTTATATCCTATCATTTTTATCATTTTTTTCTATCCTTATATCTTTTTATTTATACTTAATACTGAACAATTTAACAACATTTACTAACTCATATAAATAACATATAATATAAGATAGTATTTAACATCATATTTTCAATACGCTTGAAAAGAAATATTTCGATTTTACTTATAGAACTACATCAAGGAGAACTCAATATGAATACTAAAAAACGAATACCTATTCAAAGAGCAATCTTACAGATTTCTCTCACCTCAATTATTATTACTAGCTTAATTTTATCTGGAATGTTTATCACCTACACTATTAAGTCTAGCCAAGCTTTACTGAATAACACAATGGAAAGCTTTAATACTAGTGTTTTAAAAGAGATTAATGCACCCATTGAACAAGCTACACAAGTTCTACAAAATATAAAAGATACGCCTATTATTAAATCTTGGAATGGTTCAGATAAAGCAGTACAAGATCTAATGAAATTTTTCAATCAAATTTTAGCTCAATACCCTCAATTTACCCATATCTATGTAGGTTTTGAATCTAAACAAATGATTGCCACAGGCTCTGTGCCACCAGGCTTTGATCCAACAACTCGTCCTTGGTATCAAGAAACTAAAAATGTTAATCACTTAACAGTTAGCAAACCTGCAATAGATGTGGCTACGAATCATCTTGTAGCTTCTATCAGTGCCCCTATTACTACTATGAACGGTGTCTTTAATGGTGTAATTGGTGTAGACGTGGACCTCTATACTCTGGATGACATTATTAAGGAGCAATTAGACAGCCTTCTCTTTAAAGAAAGCAAAGTCTTTGCCTATTCAAATGATTTAATGGTTGTTGCTTCTTCTGAAGAGGATATTATTGGAGCAAATTTGAACGATTTAATTCCTAACTTCTCACCTGATCTTGATGAAATTGAAATGGATGGAACAACTTATTTAACAACAGCTACACAAGATCAAGCAGGCTATCAACTTATTACACTTGCTCCTAAAAACTTAGTGTATGGTTTTGTCTTTAAAGAAATGTTCATGGTTTCTGCTGTTGTACTTATCATTCTTATTGTTGCTTCTTTACTTATTACATTCTTTACAAGAAGGTTAGTTAAACCTATAGAAGTAATGGCTAGTGTTATGAACGCAGCCAGAGAAAAAGACTTAACTAAACGTGTAGATACCAATACTATTCCTATTCAAGAGTTATTCCTTGTGTCTGAGAATGTTAACCTCTTAATGGATAGTATGACTGCACTTATTGATACACTTAGTCATTCTTCAGAAACGCTAGCTTCTGATACACATTTTGCTCAAACAGCTATCAAGGAAAATTGTATAACCTGTGAAGAAATTGCTTCAGCCGTTACACATATTGCTGAAGGTGCAACAGCTCAGACAATGGCTACTCAAGAAAGCATTGCTATTTCACAAGAATTACATAGTTGTATTCAATACAGTGTTGAACAAACAACACAGATGTTACGCTCTTCTTCCTTAGTAACTGAAGCTATTGGCGATGGTGTCAATCATGTAAGTTTACTAGAAAAAGCTTTTGAAAATAATAAAGTTACCTTAGCATCTCTTCAGACACAAAGTGTAACGATTGATGATAACTCTAATAAAATCCAAAATATTGTAGGTACTATCCAACAAATTGCTGCTCAAACTAATCTTCTCGCCCTAAATGCCTCTATAGAGGCCGCACGTGCTGGTGAGTCTGGACGAGGATTTGCAGTGGTTGCAGAAGAAGTACGTAAACTAGCAGAAACTTCTTCTCATTTTGCTTCTGAAATTGAAATGATTGTTTCTGAGAATATTAAAAATGTTAAACTTCTCAATCACCATGTTGAATCTTTCCTTACTTCACAGCATACTATGCAAGAACATGGTTTAAATACAAGCAAAAGCTTTGATAACATTCAGCATAGTATTGAAGATATGGACAAAGTTATCAATGACATTGCACAACAAATTCATGTCATTGATCAAGGTAAAAATACTTTAGTAGAAAAAATTGAGCAAGTAGCTAATGTTGCTACAAATGCAGCAAGTGCTACAGAAGAAGTCAGTGCCTCTACTGAGGAGCAGGTAACTGCCCTAGAAAATATAATTAAAGGCACCACACATATTGTTGAACTTGCAAATGATTTTAAAACTATTACAGATGAATATCATATCTAAATAAATTAAAAGGGATGTATTGAAATGACTAAGTCATTTCAATACATCCCTTTACTTATAAACAAATATTAATATATATACCTAACTTTACTACATTATTATCTCACAATAATATAAGCCATATATGCTACATAAGTTGCTACAAGAATGCCACCTTCAACTTTATTAATACGTTTACTCATAGCAAAGAAGTAAGTTACAACTGTAATAACAATCATAATAAACATATCTGTAAAGATTGCACCACCCAGTTCAATTGGATTAATCGTTGCAGATACTCCTAAAATAAGGAAGACATTGAATATACAAGAACCAATAACGTTACCTAATGCAATATCACTTTCACCTTTTCTTGCCGCTACAATAGATGTAACAAGTTCAGGTAATGATGTTCCTACTGCAATAATTGTAAGACCTACTAATGTTTCACTCATTCCCCATGCAAGAGCAATATTGGTTGCACTATCTACAACAATATCTCCACCAATAACAATCCCTGCAATACCACCTAATGAAAATACAATGCCTTTCCAAAGAGGCATGCCTTCTATTTCTTCTTCCTCTTCACCATTTGCTCTAGCTTGAAGAGCAACTTCAATTAAATAGTACATAAAAATACCAAAGAAGATGAGTAACATGATTCCATCTGTACGAGATAATATATTAGCTGATCCACTTCCTAATACTGTATCTATTGCCATAATGAATAATGCTATTCCAGCAAGAATTGTAAATGGGAATTCTTTAACTAAAATAGACTTTTTAACAACTAAAGGACAAATCATAGCGGATACCCCAACTACCATTAAAACGTTAAAGATGTTTGATCCAACTACGTTCCCAACAGCAATACCGTTTTGTCCTTTCATAGCTGATGTAATACTTACTGCAAGCTCTGGAGCACTTGTTCCAAAAGCTACAATTGTTAAACCGATAATAAGTGCAGGTACTTTTAATGTTTTAGCAATAGAAGATGCACCATCTACGAAGAAATCAGCACCTTTAATTAAAAGTACAAAACCAATTAATAATAAAATATAATCCATCGCCTTATCCCTCCTGTTTCCTCTTTAAGTCAAGTAGCATAAAAAAACCTTCAGAATAATAGGTAGCACAAAGCTAGCTTATTATTCTGAAGGTCTTGCATCAAGATCGTTCTTGTTAATTAACCGAGTACCAACTTGGTACTGTCATGACGACTAATTATCACTATAAATAGTGTAGCTACTCCCCTTCAAGGTGTATAAAGTTGTCTACACGTTATTATAGCATATTTTCTTGGTTTCGCAATATTAATCCTTTCGCATTATTGAATCTTGGCACCAATTGCTGTTGCAATATCTTCTAACATAAGTTGTGTAGAAGTAAATCCACCACCTGATAAATACCATGGCTCAGGACTTAAGTATACAATTTGTCCTTTTTCATAAGCTTGTGTCTTTTTGACAAGTTCATTTTCAATAATTTCTTTAGCAGGTGTTGCATCGCCCATAATGGCTCCTCTATCAAGGACAAATAAGAATTCTGGGTTTTTCTCTAAAATATATTCAAATGAAATCGTTTGTCCATGTGTTGCATCTTCTAATGTTGTATCAACATTGCCAAATCCTAAATCATTAATGAATGAGAAACGTGAGTTGTTTCCATATGCATTAACTGATCCATCATTTACAAGTGTAATAAGAGCATTTGCATCTTCTTCTTTTACCTTTTCAGCTACAATAGCCATATTTTCTTCTAATGCTTGTAATTTTACTTCAACTTCTTTTTCTACACCAAAAAGTTCACCAACAAGTGTCATGTTATCTCTAAATGAATTAATGTACTGTGTATTGTCTATTGCCATAGAAATAGTAGGTGCAATCTCACTTAATTTTTCATATAAACTTGCTTGTCTACCACCAATGATAATAAGGTCTGGTTGTACGCCATAGATTTTTTCCATATCTGGTTCTTTTACTGAACCTACATTTACAATATCTTCTGTGTTAAAACCTTCAAGATATGATGTTAAACTATCTGTTGGGACTGCTGCAACAACTTCTTCTAATCCAAGTTCTTGAAGTGCATCTAAAATACCAAGTTCAAATACAACAACTTTTTTAGGATTTTTAGCTACAGGAGTTTCTCCTAAAGTATGTGTTACTGTTAAAATTTCAGCTTCATCTCCTGCTCCTTCTACTGAGGCTGTGCCTCCCATACCTTTTAATGCTACAAATCCTGCTATTATAAGGAGAATAATACCTCCTACAATTATCCCTACTTTTTTATTCATTCTAAATCCCTCTTTTCTTTCTTTTTATTAATAATACACACAGATGTTTTGTCCATTCAGACTATGAATGTCAAAATTCATCTCATAAATTTCTTCTAAAACTTGTTTTTTGATAATTTCTTCTGTTTTACCTGCTGCTGCTACACGACCTTTTTTAAAAGCAACAATATAATCAGAATAGCAAGAAGCAAAGTTTATATCATGCATAACGATAATCACGGTCTTACCTAACTCATGAGCTAACTTTCTAATGACTTGCATCATTTTTACTGAATGGTGCATATCCAGATTATTAAGAGGTTCGTCTAATAAAACATATTCTGTATCTTGGGCAATAACCATTGCAATATAAGCACGTTGTCTTTGGCCCCCACTTAATTCATCTAAATATTTATGTTCTATATCTGTAAGCTCCATATAATGAATTGCCTCATCTATTTGCTTTTCATCTTCTGGTGTCAAACGACCTGCAGAATGTGGGAATCTCCCAAAGCTTACGAGTTCTCGAATAGTGAGCTTAAGGTGATGATGATTAGATTGCTTAAGTATAGCTAACTTTTTCGCTAAGTCGTTGCTCTTATAGGCTTCTAGTGCTTGTCCATCTAACATAACTTCACCATTATCTCTAGCAATGAGTCTTGTAATCATTCCAAGCACTGTACTTTTACCAGCTCCGTTAGGGCCAATAAAGGATGTTACTTGACCTTTTGGGATAGTTACAGAGACCTCTTCTACTACTGTTTGTTTGCCGTATTTTTTTATGAGGTTTAATATTTTCATGTTTGTTTACTCTCCTTCAATAAAAGGTAGATAAAGTACAGACCACCTATTAAATTCACAACTACACTTAAAGTTGTTGTAAAGCCTAATACTTGTTCAACAATCAACTGCCCATAAAGTAAGGTAATACCGCCAAGCATCATTGAACCTAGTATTAAATAACTATGTTTATACGTCTTTAAAATTTGTCTTGCCACATTTACAACTAATAGCCCAAGGAAAGTAATCGGTCCAATTAAAGCGGTTGAAATGGAGATAAGGATAGTAACAACCACTATTAATTTTTTCACAATCCTATCATAATCAACCCCTAAGTTAATTGCATGGTCTCTTCCTAATGTCATAACATCTAAGTATTTTAAGTCATCCCATACAAACGGAATGAGTAAAAGCATAATAATAATTGCTATAGTAAGAATAGATGTATGTATGTTATTAAAACTGGCAAATAAATTATTTTGCAAAGCTAAAAATTCATTTGGATCAATTACACGTTGCATAAAGGATGATAGGCTTCCAAACAAAGTTCCAAAGATCATCCCCACAAGAAGTAAGAACATGACATCGCCTTTACCTCTTTCAAAAAGCACTTTATATAGTGCAACTGAAGCAAAGATCATAGCAGTTAAAGCAATCATAAAATTATATTGTTTGTTAACAATAAGTGGACTAGTTGAACCTAGTACAAAAACGATAAAGGTTTGAACTAATACATAAAGGGAATCTAGCCCTAATATACTTGGTGTTAAAATATGATTATTACTGATGGTTTGAAACACTACTGTTGCACCACCTATACAAAAGGCACTAAGTAGCATTGCAAATACTTTAGGAATACGATTTTTCATGGCATAGTCAAAATATGACCATTCCACTCCCACAAAGAGGAATAATACAATGCCAACGATGAGTAACCCTGTGAGCCAACCTATTTTACGTTTAGCTTGCATAGTTTTTCCTCCTTAAAATTAAATATAAAAAGATAACGCTTCCCACTACACCTACTGTAAGTCCTATTGAAATCTCATAAGGATAAATCACAATACGCCCTACTATATCACAAGCAAGTAAAAATACTGCTCCAATTAATGCTGTATCAATAAGCGTTCCTTTTATACGATCACCTTTATAAAGCGAAACAATATTAGGAACAATAAGTCCTATAAAAGGAATGCTTCCAACTGTAATAACAACACTTGCTGTTACCAGTGCTACAACACCTAATCCCATATATAAAATACGGTTATAGTTCACCCCTAAGTTGGTTGCAAAGTCTTCACCCATACCAGCAATATTAAAATGATTTGCATAGATGAATGCAATCATTACAAGTGGTATACAAAGATAAAGCATCTCATAGTTTCCTTTTAAAATCATAGAAAAATCACCTTGCATCCAAGCGCTTACATTTTGCATAATGTCATACTTATAAGCAATAAAAGTGGTAATAGATCCAATAATATTCCCAAACATAATCCCTACTAATGGAACAAACACTACATTTTTGAAGGTTATTTTACGAATAATAACCATAAATGTTACTGTACCAACAAGTGAAAAAATAAATGCCATCCCTGTTTTAAAAGCTATTGTTGCACCTGGTATCATAACCATTGCAATAACTATTCCTAACTGTGCAGCATCTATTGTCGCACCAGTTGTAGGTGATACAAATTTGTTGCGACTTAATTGTTGCATGATAAGTCCACTAATACTCATTCCCACTCCTGCCATAATCAAACTCACAAGACGTGGCAAACGACTAATAATGAATACATCTGTGTTTAAACTGGTAGCACCAATCAAAAGTGATGCTAAAGATAATGTAATCATAAGTATAATTAATAGAAAACGTTTCATTATTTTGTTCCGTCTCTTTCGATATTGATAATTCTTTTCACTTAGTGAGTATACACTTAGTTGATAACTATTGTCAATAAATTTTTAAGAATAATTATCATTTACAGCTTTGCTTGCAATTTTTTTCTTGTTTTTGTATTCTAAAATCAAAAGTTTTACTTAAAATTAAAGCCTAAATTTGAGGTGAATGATGAAACATTATTTAATTGGAGATGTGGCAAAGCTCCTACCTATAAGTAAAGATACGCTACGCTATTATGATAAATTAGGGCTTGTGAGTCCAAAAAAGTCTACACAAAATAATTATCGTTACTATACAAAGGAAGACCTTCTTACACTGACTTATGTTCTCGTTTTAAAGGATCTAGAATTACCATTAGAAGAAATCAAATTACTCATATGTAATAATTCTCTAGAAAGTTTCAAGCAGCTTCTAGAAAGACAAGAACAAATTATAGACTTACGTCTTGCAAAGTTACAACATCTAAAATCTAAGCTACACTATTTCAAAGAAGATATTGAAAAGGTACCTCAGCATTTTAGAAAAATCGATTGTATTATGAGCCCTTCTTTTGTTTATAAGACCCTATCTTCAGAGTTTGACCCTAATTATTCGAATATTATGACTGAAATGGAAGAGGCCCCTTATATTAAGGCCCCTGTATTTTCTGCTCTTATTTCAAAAGATACCTTTTCTACTAACAATCAATTTGACTTATTAGTTGTAAGCGGTCTTGCTGATGAACAAAGATTTTATCACTATCCTAAAAACTATAGTTATCTCAAGCCCACTTTATGTCTTCGTACAATTTTAACTATTGGTGAAACCATTTTAGAAGAAGATTTTGAACTTATTCGTAACTATTTAGAAAAGCATGAACTGACTCTAAACGGTGATATTCTTGCTCGTTGTATTGCCTTTGAGCATCATGATGAATTACCTGTTGAATACTATGAAGTTTTCATTCCCATTAAAAATTAGCAAAAAAACCTTGACCTTAGACTTACTCCAAGGTTTATTCTATTAAGATGAGCAAAATTTTTTAAAAGGGGGTTATCAGATGGATCATACTTTAGAACTTGGAACCGAACGCATCGGGAAACTCTTCTTGAAATATTCAATTCCTAGTATTATTGCTATGCTTTTCTTCTCTATATACATAGTGATGGATGGCATTTTCGTAGGGCAAGCAGTAGGGCCTAGTGCCTTAGCTGCTATTAATATAGCTATGCCATTTTTCAGTGTAGCCATGGCTATTAGTATTATGGTTTCTGCTGGTGCAAATACTATTGTTGCTATTGAACTGGGTCAAGGGCATGCAGATAAAGCTTGCAAAACTTTTAGTTTAGCTTTTTATACATTAATGGCTTTATCTATTACCGTTTCACTCATTACAATTATTTTCTTAGAACCTATTTGCCGTGCCTTAGGTGCAACAGATGAACTTATGCCTATGGTTAAAGAATACCTGGTTATTCTTTGTATCTTTGTTCCTGTATTTACAGGTGGTGGCTTACTTGCAAACGGTATTCGTAATATGGGTAAACCTAATTATTCTATGTTTTGTAATGTTATTGGTTCTGTCTTAAATATTGTATTTGACTATGTATTTGTTATGGTACTTGGCATGGGAGTCTTTGGTGCTGCATTTGCATCAGGACTGGCTTTTATGGTTTCATTCCTACTTGCTTTCTTCCCATATTTCAAGAAATCTAACATTCTTCATTTCACTAAATGTACAATAGATATTAAGAAAATTGGACGTTTCTTCTATAATGGTTCTTCCGAGGCATTAACAGAAGTTGCCGTTGCTTTTTCAACTTATATTTTCAATATTGTACTTTTAAAACAAATAGGTGAAGTAGGTGTCTCTGCTTTTTCTATTATCACTTATGTAACATCATTAGTTGTTGCACTTCTTCTAGGAATTGCAACAGGTATTGCACCGATTACAGGCTATAACTATGGTGCTAACAATAGTGAGAGAATTATTGCACTGAATCGTTTAGCCTTTAAGGTTATGCTCGTTATTGGAATTATTTGTACAGGTGGACTCTTCTTATTTGGAAAACCACTTATTTTACTCTTTGCACCAAATGATCCTGAGCTTATTGAGATGACTGTATGGGCTACTAAACTTTATGGTTTAGCCTTCCTCATCAACGGTATCAACATTTTAGGTTCTGCATACTTTACTGCACTAGAAGATGCCAAAACATCCGCTCTTATCTCTTTCCTTAGAGGAATGGCTTTCATTATCGTAGGTATTGTCTTCCTTCCTTCTATACTAGGAGAAGCAGGTATTTGGCTTACAGTATTCTTTAGTGAAGCAGTTACTTTAGTCTACACCTTATACCTCTTTAGACGATCATTTAAACAACTTCAAACTGAAGAATCTTAAATCACTTGATTCACATAAAAACTAGGGATATTGCCTAATGCAATATCCCTAGTTTTTTATTCTATCTATGCCTTTTCACCAAAATCTAAATTTAAATTTGACTATCATCTAAATTTATTTTATACTCATCACATAATATTAGATATTCATCTAAAGGAGTGTTTTTATGAACATCAATAATTCTTACAAAGCATTAAAAGGTGAAAAGGAATATTGGAAACTTTTCATCGCACATAATATTAGCCGTTTCGGAGATTCTGTAGATGCCATTGCATTTAGCTGGATGGCCTATGAAATTACAGGTTCTGCTAGCTGGTTAGCTATTATCATGGGGATTAATGCTATCCCTACTATTCTTTTTCAGCCACTCGCTGGTGCACTTGTTGAACGCATCAACAAAAAAATGCTTATGGTTCTTACAGACTTTGGTCGTGGTTTACTCGTTCTTCTCATTGCTATGCTTTTCTTATTTGGAGAACTCTCCCCTTGGACCCTTGCCATATGTACTTTCTTAATGTCAACTTTAGAAGCCTTTGGCTTACCTGCAAGTATGGCAATCTACCCTAAAATTATTTCTAAAGAGAAGTACACCGTTGCCACTTCTTTGAATCAGTCGGCATCCCAAGTCTCTCAAATTATTGGTATGGCGTTAGCTGGTGTCATCATTGGCTTTGGGGGAACTAGCGGTGCTCTCGTTGTAGATGCTATTACCTTCTTCTTATCAGGTCTTATTCTTTGCTTCTTAAAAACGAAAAACGATGTAGATACTTCTAATAAAAGTACAATTAACTTTTCAAGCTATAAGAAAGACTTCCAAGAAGGGCTTACATATTTTAAAGGTCATAAGCTTATCCTCATTATCTGCGCTATTGGGAGCTTTATGAATGTTGTTATCTTCCCCATTGGATCTTTACAAGCTGCCTATATCAATGAAAGTCTACAACTAGATGCTATTGCTCTCTCGGTAGCAAGTATTTCTTTAACCGTTGGTATGACAATGTGCTCTTATTTGTATCCTTTTATTAGTAATAAAGTTAAACGTTATAAGCTTTTTCTTTTCTCTTGGTTTATTATGATGATTTTATTTGTTGGACTTTTTATTAATGGACCACATCTTCCACTTTGGCTTATTTGGGGACTCTTAATCCTTCTTCTTTTCCTCGTTGGATGTTGCTGCTCTCTTATTAGCTTAGCGGTTAATGTATCTTTTATGGAACATGTTGAAGAAAACTATTTAGCACGTATTGGCTCTTTATTTAACAGTATGGTTATGCTAGCAACGCCTATTGGGTCATTCATTTTTGCAGGCATGGCAAAAGTGATGCATGTTAATCAAATCTTTCTATTTACTGGATTATTTGGTATGATACTCTTTATTATAATGTGTTTAAACAAAACTATAAGAGAATTATAAGAGGTGACATCATTGAACTATACCTTACACGAAACACTAAGTCCTATTTTAGAAGCTTACTTTGCACTTAACATGGTAGCAAATGGATCTAATCCTAAAGAAAAAGAAGCGCCACTTCTAAAAAATAATCCAGAGTTAAAAGCAGAATTTGATTCTATGATAGCATTGCCTTGTAAATTATATGACCTTGTAAAAGAACACTGCCCTTGTACCAAAGAACGTCTTCTCTTCTTTTTCAAACATTGGGAAGATCCTGGGCAATGTATTGCTAACCTTTTTCTCTATCCTTCATTAGATACTTCTTTTGAAGCTTTACAGATACATCTAAAGACATTATCGGATGATGAACGCTTTGAGTTTTTAAAACAAATTGTTTTACTTAGTACTTCTCTAGAAAATTTAAAAACTGATTTTAATGCCTTTACTTTAAAAACCGAAAGGGAACTGTTTCAATTTATAGAGCAATTAAGGCAACTTTCAGATTTAGAGAAATATCATATTACACTTGTTTATTATCAGTATGATACCTTGCTTACAGAATTGTACCAAGTGCTACAAGAAACCGCCCAACTTATTGCACCACTTCTAGAAGAAGCTAAGCCTCTCGTAAATACTTTTGTTACTGCTTTAGATGCAACACTTAAACAACAAGGTATAGACTATTTTAAAAATGCTTTGAATATTGCCTTACCACCTGATAGTAACATGATTATTTATCCTTCTCTTAGTGCCTATAATAGCCTTACCTTAGAAAACTTTCTAGGTGCTGGTGCTTATGATCATCTTGTCTTTGGCATTCATATTAGTAGATTAATAGAAATACGTAATGCTTATGTTAAGCAAGAAATGGATCTTACACCTTTTCTTAAAGCTATTGCCGACTCTAGTAAATTAGATATTTTACGCTACTTAAAAGAGGAACGTCTTTATGCAAGCCAGCTAGCTGAACGACTTGGTATTAGTAATGCAACCGTTTCTCATCATGTTTCAACATTACTCAGTTTAGAACTTATAAGCTGTGAAAAAGAACAAAATAAAGTCTACTTTATCTTAAATCAAACAAAGATTCATGATTATATTGATATTCTTAAATATCTTTTTGAGTAAACATGTCCTTTCCCTCATACACTATAATGTGTATAATAGGATTTAGTAAAATTTTTGAATCTAGGAGCATACACAACTATGGAAAATACATTTCAGGCCTTAGGCGTATCTGAAGAACTTATCAACGGCCTTTCAAAACAAAATATTACATCACCTATGCCAATTCAATCTTTAGTGCTACCAGTGGCTAAAGAAGGTAAAGATTTAATTGCTCAAGCACATACTGGAAGTGGCAAAACACTTGCCTTCTTACTTCCTCTTTTTGAGAAAATTAATCCATCTTTAAGACAAACACAAGCACTTATCTTAGCCCCTACTCATGAACTTGTTATGCAAATTCAAGAGCAAATTAGACTTCTTAATGAAGGATCTAATGCTGGCATTACTAGCCTAACCATTATGGGTGGTATGAATATTGAAAAACAAATTGAAAAGCTTAAAAAGAATAAACCACACATTGTTGTAGGTTCAACGGGTCGTATCTTAGACCTTATGAAAAAGAAAAAGATTACCGCTCATACCATTAAAACAATTGTTTTAGATGAAGCTGATAACCTTTTAGATAAAAATCAAAGTCACCCTATTAAAGATATTATTAAAGCAGTAATGAAAGATACTCAAATCATGCTCTTTTCTGCTACTATTAATCCTTTCACACTAACTAGTGCTAAAGAATTTATGAAAGAGCCTGTTATGCTTAATGCATGTACAGAAACGATTTTAAATCCAAACATTACTCATCTTTATACTGTAACTGAATTCCGTAAAAAGTTCGAAACACTACGTAAGATGATTAATATTCAAAACCCAACAAAGTCACTTGTATTCCTTAACAATAACCACGAAGTTGAAGTTGCTGTAGAAAAACTTAACTACCATGGCAAACTTGCTGGTGGCTTATATGGATCACAAACAAAAGAACAGCGTAAACAAACTTTAGACCAATTTAGAAGTGGTAAATTAGAAGTACTTGTATCTTCTGACTTATCTGCTCGTGGTTTAGATATCCAAGATATCACACATGTATTTAGCATGGATTTACCACCAAGTGCTCATGACTATCTTCACCGTGCAGGTCGTTGTGCACGAGGACATAACAAGGGGACTTCTCTTTCGATTCTGACACCAAGAGATTTAGCAACGGTTAAAGAATATGAGAAAAAACTTGGTATTAAAATGGAAGAAGTTTAGAAAAATATAAAAGGGGCCATAGATATGGTCCCTTTTTTTGTATAGTATGTTGAAAGCTACAGTCTTCTACTCATTAAAGCATAAACCATCTCTCAAACCAAGCGGCTCTAAAAAACAAAATAAGCAAGTAGAATAACGATTTATAGCTCTCCACTTGCTTATACGACCTTGGTTATATATCTCCTGTCCCTATTACATTCCTGAGGAGTGTAATAGGGACAGGAGGCTACTTGGCTAAGTTGTAGGCAATAAAACTCCCTAATACAAAACATAGGGTCGCTGTAATCCAGCTGAAGATACCATTTACAACTACTCCAGATGTAATCCATATAGCAATAGGTGATCCAATTACTAGCCCTATAATAGCCCAGTATACTAATGTCTCACATCGTTCTAAAAGGAATTCTATTATTTTAGCTATAAGAAAAATCCCAACAACTACACCTATTCCAAATGGAACAAGAGGCATTCCTGAGGCAATACAGGTTACCCAGTCTAAATGGATTAATGCTTTTATACAATGATTAATAGTTTCTATAATAGGTAAATAAAAACCCATAAGTGCTAAAATCATAGAACCACTTACTCCAGGGATAACCATTGTCGCTGCAGCTATAATACCAACTAAAAATAGCTCTATCCCTCCAGCTATACTCATCGTTAAGACCTCTTGCGTTGTACTCGTTTCTTTCATTAAACTCATTCCTACTACAATGACAAACATAACTAAAAAAGCTAGTATATAATTTCCTTTTACTGGTTTTCCCTTAACTTTTTTATATAGAATAGGTAATGCACCTATAATAAGTCCAATAAAGAATAAATTTGTTTCTAATGGATAGTATTTAAAAAGCCATTCTATACAAAATGACAATCCTATTATCCCTGCTACTGCTCCTATTCCATAAGGTAGTAAGGTTGTAATACTCCTTTTAGGTTGCTTGAAAAATTGTGTAATGGCTTGTATGATTTGATCATAAATCCCCATAGATACTGCAAGTGTTCCACCACTTACCCCCGGAATAATATTGGCTACGCCAATGATGGTACCTTTTAATATTTGTTTAACAAATGCTCCACTCATTATTTCTCTCCTTCGCGAGTGTTATTTATATATGTTCTATAATTTACCATCTGATTCCTTATTGCTCAATAGATTGTCTAACTTCTTAACAGTTTCTTAGCAGTCCTAAGCTATTGTCTTTTTTATTTATTATTGTATAATTAATCATCATTAAGATAGGAGATGTTTTATGTTTAATTCAAAGCTTAAAGAAACTTTATACAATCTTTGTATAACTGCTACATTACTTCTTTCAGCCACTGGATTTTCTTTCTTTTTTCATCTAGTCACCCAAAATGTAGCTAATGTTACTATTTTATATATTCTTGCACTTGTTCTTATTGCACGTTTCACCACCCATTACTGGCCTGGTATTGTAGCCTCTTTAGTTGGTGTAGTATGTGTTAACTTCCTTTTCACATATCCTTATTACGAACTTAACTTTTCTTTAAAGGGGTATCCTTTAACCTTTATGGGTATGCTTACTATTGCACTTATTACAAGTACGACGACTTCTCATATGAAAACTCAGTCACGTATTATTCATGAAAGAGAGAAACTTTTATTAGAAGCTGAAAAAGAAAAAATGCGTGCTAATTTATTAAGAGCTGTATCACATGACTTACGTACACCTCTTACAAGCATTATTGGTGCTAGCTCTACTTACCTAGAGCATGAAGCACGCCTAAAACCTAATGAACAATTAGATCTTGTACAACATATTCATGAAGATGCACATTGGCTCTTAAATATGGTTGAAAACCTTCTATCTGTTACCCGTATACATAACAATTCTACAACGGTTACTAAGTCTCTAGAGCCTGTTGAAGAAGTTCTTTCTGAAGCTATTTTTCGTTTAAAGAAGCGGATTCCAGATGCATCTATTACAGTTAAAGTGCCTGATGAACTCTTGATGATTCCTATGGACGCTATGTTAATTGAACAAGTACTTATCAACCTTTTAGAAAATGCCATTATTCATGCACATTCAACCCAACCTATAGAATGTACAGTTGATCATGATACAGACTCTGCTATTTTTCATGTTCGAGATTATGGCATAGGTATTAATAGTGAACATATTGACCATCTCTTTGATGGTACCTATTCCTTAAACACATCTAGTCCTGATTCAAAAAAAGGATTTGGTATTGGATTATCCATCTGTCAAACAATCATTGTTGCACATAATGGTACGCTCTGGGTAACACCTAATGCAATTGGCACTACCTTCTCTTTTAAACTTCCAAAGGAGGCCTAATCATGCCTAATAAATTATCTATTTTAGTTGTAGAGGATGAAAAGAATATCTGTGACTTTATTTGTACTACTTTGATAGCCCAAGAGTACAAAACCTTTAAGGCTTATTCAGGTTCTGAAGCTTTAGCACTTATTGCTTCTCATTGTCCTGACCTTATACTACTTGATCTTGGCTTACCAGACAGAGATGGCATGGAATTGATTCAATATGTACGTAGTTGGTCTCATATTCCTATTATTATTATTTCTGCACGTACACAAGAAAAAGATAAAGTAGATGCTCTAGATCTAGGTGCTGATGACTATATTACAAAACCCTTTGGTACTTCTGAACTCTTAGCACGTATCCGTACAGCCATTCGTCATAGTCATAAAACCATTTCCTCCTCTCATATGACTTCCCATCTTTTTAAAGCTGGTAGGCTGGAAATTGATTTTGATAAACGATTAGTGCTTATTGATCACCAAGACATTCACCTCACTCAAGTTGAGTATAAAATTGTATTACTACTTGCCGAAAACTCAGGTAAAGTCATAACTTATGATACCATTATGGCCCATATTTGGGGGCCTTATACCGATACAAACAATCGTATTTTACGTGTAAATATGGCCAATATTAGACGTAAAATGGAGCGTAATCCTGCTGAACCTGAATTCATCTTTACTGAAATCGGTGTAGGTTACAGAATGATTGAAGAAGATATTCATCCATAATACTTTCCCCTTTCTTGCTAAGATTCTGCTAAGAAAGGGGTTTTATTATTGTATACCCTTGAAAGTGATGCTATCCTAATCTTGTTAAATTTATACCATAATACATTTTTATAAAAGGAGATATTCTATGGAACCCTCAAATTTATTTGTATGCCTTATGGGGATGGGAACTGTATTCGCTTGCTTAATTTGTATTATTCTACTTTGTATGCTGATGAGCTTCTTATGTCAAAAAGTTCAGCCCACCCATACTCCTCCCGCTCCTACTCCATCTACTCCATCAGCTTCTTCGTCTATTCCAAATCATCAAGAGTTTGTTGCTGCTGTCTCTTGTGCTATTGCTGAGGATTTAGGCGAAGAAGTTAGCGGTATTCGAATTGTTTCTATTAAAAAACTATAAGGAAGGTGTCATGCTATGAAAAAGTATAAAGTTAATGTTAATGGAACTGATTATGAAATCACTGTAGAACTCCTTGGTGAAGTTCCTTCTCAAAACATCTCCTCTACTTCTAGTGCCTCTTCAACCTCACCATCTAATGTAAGTCCTACCCCATCTACTAATTCCTCTGTGACTAAAATTACTAGCCCTATGCCTGGTACGCTTTTAGCCATTAATGTTTCCCTTGGTGTAACTGTCAAAAAAGGTGATACACTTATGATTCTTGAAGCCATGAAAATGGAAAATGAAATTCTTGCACCTAAAGATGGTAAAATCTGTGCACTTCATTTCACAAAGGGAGCAACAGTGGAATCTGGTACACTCCTTTGTGAAATTCAATAGTACTTATCTAAAAGGAGATACATACAATGGAAACCTTTATAAATTTTCTTAATCAATCAGGTTTTTCTCTTATTATGGAAGATCCTAAAGTCATTATTATGCTCTTTATCGCTTGCTTCTTAGCTTATCTGGCTATTGTCAAAGGCTTTGAACCGCTTTTGCTTCTTCCCATTGCTTTTGGTATGTTGATTACTAACTTACCTGGTGCCGAAATGTATCATGAAATTCTATTTGCAGATGGCTATGTGCATTGGGATTTATTTGGAGGTCACTCAGGTATTACGCCAGGTTTAGTAGACTTTTTATATTTAGGTGTAAAACTAGGTATTTATCCTTGCCTTATTTTCTTAGGGGTAGGTGCTATGACAGACTTTGGCCCACTTATTGCTAATCCCAAAAGCCTCCTTCTAGGAGCTGCTGCCCAACTTGGTATATTCTTAACCTTTGTTGGTGCTAGATATTTAGGTTTCACACCTGCTGAAGCAAGCTCTATTGGTATTATCGGTGGTGCAGACGGTCCTACTGCTATCTTTGTTACAACCAAACTTGCGCCTCACCTACTTGGCCCTATTGCAGTAGCTGCCTATTCTTATATGGCCCTCGTGCCCGTTATTCAACCACCTATTATGAAAGCCTTAACAACTAAGAAAGAACGACAAATTGAAATGAGAGAACTTCGTCCTGTCTCTAAAATGGAAAAGATTGTCTTTCCTTTTGTCGTAACCATATTCATTGCGCTTCTTGTACCTTCTGCTACACCTTTAGTAGGTACATTAATGCTTGGTAACCTTTTTAGAGAATGTGGTGTTGTAGACCGTTTAAGCAAAACAGCACAAAATGGACTTATTAATGTAGTTACCATCTTCCTTGGCATTTCTGTAGGTGCAACTGCAACTGCGTCTACTTTCTTAAGTACTTCCACACTTAAGATACTGGTTATGGGCGTAACAGCTTTTGCTATTGGTACTGCCGGTGGTGTGCTTCTTGCTAAATTTATGAATCTCTTCCTTAAAAATAAGATCAATCCACTTATTGGTTCAGCAGGGGTATCCGCTGTTCCAATGGCAGCACGTGTCTCACAAGTAGTTGGTCAAAAAGAAAATCCTGGTAACTTCTTATTAATGCATGCTATGGGTCCAAATGTAGCTGGTGTTATTGGTTCTGCTATTGCTGCAGGTGTTCTACTTGCACTTTTCGGTTAAAGGAGATGGTACTTATGAGTCAAAAAATTTATATTACAGATACAATCTTAAGAGATGCACATCAGTCTCAAGCCGCTACACGTATGCGTATAGAAGATATGCTTCCTGCATGTAAATTGTTAGATGAGATAGGCTATTGGTCCCTTGAGTGTTGGGGCGGTGCTACCTTTGATGCTTGTATGCGTTTTTTAAATGAAGATCCTTGGGAACGCCTACGTACCCTTAAGGCACATATGCCTAATACTAAACTTCAAATGCTACTACGTGGGCAAAATATACTGGGCTATAAACACTATGCAGATGATGTAGTAGAAGCTTTCTGTAAGAAATCTATTGAAAATGGTATTGATGTTGTACGTATTTTTGATGCTTTAAATGATACTAGAAATATGGAAATGGCTATGAAATGTGTTAAAGAATATGGTGGTATATGTGAGGCTGCCATAAGTTACACAACTAGTCCCGTTCATAATGAAGACTACTTTGTTAAATTAGCTATTGAGCTAGAAAAAAAAGGAGCTGATGTACTTTGTATTAAAGATATGGCAAATCTACTCCTACCTTTTGAAGCTTATAACTTAGTCAAACGCCTTAAAGAAAATCTCTCTATTCCCATTCATCTACACACACATAATACAACGGGTACAGGTGATATGACTTATCTTTTAGCTATTCAAGCAGGTGTTGATATTGTAGATTGTGCCCTTTCTCCCTTAGCAAATGGTACATCTCAACCCGCCACAGAGTCACTTGTCGCTACCTTAAAAGGTACTGATTATGATACGGGTCTTTCACTAGAAAAATTAAGCCTAGCTGCTAGCCATTTTCGTACCGTAGCAGCTAAGCTTAAAGAAGAAGGTTACCTTGATTCAAAGGTTCTATCTGTTGATACCAACACCCTCCTCTATCAAGTTCCAGGTGGCATGCTATCCAACCTCATTTCTCAACTTAAGGATGCAAAAGCTCAAGATAAATACTACCAAGTCTTGGAAGAAATCCCTCGTGTCCGAAAAGACTTTGGTTATCCTCCTCTTGTCACTCCAACAAGTCAAATTGTTGGTTCTCAAGCTGTACTTAATGTCTTATCTGGGGAACGCTACAAAGTATTTACAAAAGAATCTAAAGGCTTGCTTCGTGGTGAATATGGTAAAGTACCTGCTCCTGTCAATCCTGAAGTAAGAGCTAAGGCAATTGGTGATATTCCCCTCATCACTTGTCGTCCTGCTGATTTAATTGAGCCTGAACTTGCAAAGTATCGCCAAGAAATTGGTACGCTTGCTCTCTCAGAAGAAGATGTTTTAAGCTATGCTCTATTCCCTAAAGTAGCTCAAACCTTCTTTGAAAATAGAGAAAAAGCTACTCATTCCTCTAAGTTAAATGTAGATAAAGTACGTTACCTTTATGTACAAGATGATTCTTTCTCTAATTGATATAACTTTCCCAATCCTATTCCATTTCGTTCCTCATTTCAAAAAAACACAGAGATTATTCCTTGATCTCTGTGTTTTTTACTTCGTCTATACGATCTATTATTTTTATACCTTCTATACTATTTCTATTTAAGTCTAATACCTATATTAGCTCAAATACCCGATTCCATCTATTGTCTAGATCATAACCGACATCTTAATACAAAAATTAAAGTCTTTAGCTCTTTTTAACCATTTAAGAAATAAACCCCTATATCCTTTTAGGAATAACCCAAAAGCTACTGAGCTAAATTATATGCAATGAAGCTACCTAGTATAAAGCATAAAGTTGCTGTCACTAAACTAAATATACCATTTACAACAACTCCTGATGTGATGAGAATCGCAATAGGTGAGCCTACTACTAGTCCGATAATTGCCCAATATACCAGTGTCTCACATCGCTTCAATAGGAACTCTATCATCTTTGCAATAAGGAATGTTCCAATAACAATACCTAACCCAAATGGTACTAATGTAATTCCTGTAGTAATACATGTAGCCCAATCAAAAATTACTAAACTTTTAATACAACTATTAATGGTTTCTATAATAGGTAAATAAAAGCCCATAAGTGCTAAAATCATAGATCCACTTACTCCTGGTATAACCATTGTTGCTGCAGCTATAACGCCAACAAAGAATAGTTCAATACCTCCACCTAAACTAATACTTAAAACCTCTTGTGTTGGTTTTGTATCTTTCATAAAGCACATACCTACTACCATTGCGAACATTATAAGAAAAGCTAGTATATGGCTTCCTTTTTTACCTTGCCCTTGAACCTTCCTATACAAAATAGGTAGCGAACCTATAATAAGCCCTATGAAAAATAAGTTAGTAGCTAATGGAAAATATTTAAAAAGCCATTCAATACAAAATGATAATCCTATTATTCCTATGACTGCTCCTATCCCATAAGGTAGAAGTGTAATAATACTTTTTTTCGGTTGTTTAAAAAATTGTGTAATGGACTCTATGATTTGATCATAAATCCCCATAGATACTGCAAGTGTTCCTCCACTTACCCCAGGAATAATATTGGCTACTCCAATAATTGTCCCTTTTAGTATTTGTTTTATAAATGCTCCACTCATGCTTTTTCTCCTTATCGAGTGTTTGATATACCCTCTAATCTATCACTGTATCCGTTATTTTTCAACAAGCTTCTTTACTAGTTTGTAGTCTTGTCTGAATTTAAGCCAATCATCCTTGGAGTCTTCCCTGTAATCTCAAAGAATATGCTGCACTCACTTTGTAAACGTTTCAAGCTCATCAATATATGCTTCAAAATGATCTGCTACCCTTTCATAATATTCTGGACTAGCTAAATTCATTCCTAATATTTCTTTTGTTAACTCATAACCTGTCTTATTTCCTCCACTTTCTAAAAAGTGCATCCAATTGGTCTGCATCTCTTCATTTCCTTTAATAACTTCACTTATAATAATTTCCGATGCTACTGATGCCGTAGCATATTGGAAAGTATAAAAATTCTCAAAGATATGAGAAATACTTGCCCATTCTCCTTCAATCGGATTACTTTCTCCAAAATAAATTCTATTTGCTTCTTTCCATAAACTATTAAGACGATCTGCCGTAAGGCTTTCTCCCTCTGCTACAAGAGTATATGCTTTTTCTTCAAAGGTTGCTATAACCATTTGATAGAAAAGGCTATTCATTAAACTGTCTGCCTTTAGAATTAAAGCTTGCTTCCTCTGCTCATTGGTTGTCCCTTTCTGGTACATCGTTTCATAAGCACTCTTTTCTGCCGTTAAAGAGGCAATCTCTGAAGCAAAAATATCTGTTTTCCATGTATTATAAGGCTGATTTGCTCTTGCTAATTCATAGTGTACGGCGTGTCCTAATTCATGAGCAACAACACCTAGTCCATAGGGCGTAGCCTCATAGTTTAAAATAACATAAGGATGCGTATCATAACTTCCTATTGTAAATGCCCCATCTATTTTATACGCTTCTTTAAATGGATCTATCCAATTTTCTTCAAAAGCTCTTCTTGCAACATCTGTATATGCAGTACCAAATAACCCATAAGCTTCCTCTATTAAGGTAGGTACCTTGTTATAATGATAAGTATCTTGAGAATAGCTTAAACTCAACTTTTTTCTTATTTCTAAATAACGCTCTAATAGGGGTTGCATTTTCATAATTTCTTCTTTTGCTGTTTCATAGACTTCTAAATCAACACCTTGCTTATCTGTTAGATACTCTATAATATTGTCATATCCTAATGCTTCACTAAAGATTATTTCTTTAGATACTTCCATATTATAAAGAGCAGCTAAGCTATATTGTTTTTCCCTAAGCCTTTTAACATAGTCTATATTCCCTTTAACCTCTCCATTATCAGCATATAAAATTTGTTCGTACACCGTATCTATCTGTTCTAGCATGGTCATCATTTTCACATAAAAGGTATAGCTCTTTGTATCTAGACCTTCTTCATAGATTTCTACTGCAGCTTCTAAAATTTTTTTATAAGGTTGAAAAACTTCCTTTTGTTGTAATGCTTCTATATCACTTAAACCATATTCACCTAATTCTAATAGTATAAATTCACTCTTTTGTATATACTCTGAAAGTAGCTGCCCTATCTTTCCTTTTTGTCCCAAGGCCTGTTGGTCAGACTGGTCTAGGCTGGTCTTTAATACTGTGTAAACAGATAATTGATGAATATTCCTACTGATTTGTTCATCTAGTTTTAAGCATTCTAGTAACTTATTTTCATCTTTTA
The DNA here is from genome assembly GCF_001282685.1 of Niameybacter massiliensis. Lineage (GTDB taxonomy): Bacteria > Bacillota > Clostridia > Lachnospirales > Cellulosilyticaceae > Holtiella > Holtiella tumoricola. Next base: position 2,843,337 of record NZ_LN875035.1, read on the forward strand.
GCTGGCCTTCATAATTTGTAAAGCTTGTAATGTCTTGAGTAACTTGCTTATAAGCTTTCTCCCATGCATTACTTGATGGATACAAATTTGTTAAATCAATTAAACTTTCCTTTACATTTTCCCCATTATTTTGAGGCACTAAATACTCAAAAAAAGGTATCAAAAGCAGTATAATCATTAAACTACAAACACATGCAATGATTCGTTTTTTTAATCGTTTTTGTCCTTGTTTTTCCTCTTCTAACTCATTTTCTATTTCTAATTCTCTTATCTCTTCTTCTATTTCATTTTCTTCTATTATTTTATCTTTCACTTCTTGGTGTGATTCTTTATCTATTTTATTAGATTCTTCATTCACATCTATCACTCCTATTTAACTTTATAACTTATTATAACATTTCCTTATCCGCTTTCATCTTATAATAATAAAACATATTTAAATTTTTTATAAAATTAAAAGAGGTCATCTCTATGACCTCTTTTCTCATATCTATATTCTTTTTATTTAAGTTCGATTCCTACTGGGCAATGGTCTGAACCCATAACCTCATTGTAAATCGTTGCTGTTTCAACTTGTTCTTGAAGGCGATTAGAAACTAAAAAGTAGTCAATACGCCACCCTGCATTTTTCTCCCTTGCTTTAAAACGATAAGACCACCAAGTATAAGCCCCTTCTTGGTCTGGATTAAAATGACGATAAGTATCTGTGAAACCACTTGCTAAAAGCTCTGTAAATTTCCCGCGCTCTTCATCTGAGAAACCTGCTGACCCTCTATTAGTTTTAGGATTTTTAAGGTCAATTTCTTGATGAGCTACATTTAAATCACCACAAATAATAACTGGTTTCTTTTGATCTAACTCTACTAAATAGGTTCTAAAAGCATCTTCCCACATCATACGAAAATCAATACGTGCAAGTTCTGATTGTGCATTTGGTGTATAAACTGTTACAAAATAAAAGTTTTCAAATTCTAGTGTGATTACACGACCTTCTGTATCTAATTCTGGGATACCAAGCCCTAACTTCACTTCTAATGGCTCTTGCTTTGTAAAAATAGCTGTGCCTGAATAACCCTTTTTCTCAGCATAATTAAAATACTGATGATATCCTGGTAAGTCTAACTCTAACTGTCCATGTTGCATCTTTGTTTCTTGTAAACAAAGAATATCTGCATCTACCTCATTAAAAAATTCCATAAAGTTTTTTTGTACGACTGCTCTTAAACCATTAACGTTCCATGAAATACATTTCATCCTTTGTCCTCCTCATTTTTCTCTATATAATCAATAAATAATAGTTATTCTTATTTAGCTAACTTTATTATAATCTATTTCTCTATCTAAATAAAGAATATCTGGTATACTTACATTATAATCACATATTTTCTTTTTATAGCATTACCTTATTAATAACCTTTTATTGATTAAAGTATAGTTCTTGGCATGGAGGTTATGATAATATTAACACATTATATCTTAGGAGGATTTATATGTATAACAAAATTGATTTACCTTATGCTTATAATGCTTTAGAACCTTATATCGGAGCTGCTACTGTTGAAACACATTACAGTAAACACTTACAAACTTATGTAGAAAAACTGAATGCCACTTTAGAATCTTGGGGCGAATGGGATTCTAAAACCCATTCTCTTGAAGCTTTACTCGCTAATCCTGAACAAATTCCAGTTGGTATTAGGCAAGCTGTTATTAATAATGGTGGTGGTGTTTATAATCACAATCTCTATTTCTCTATACTCTCTCCAAATCCTAAAAAACAACCTGAAGGTAAATTACTTGAAATGATTAACAAAACTTTTGGTGATTTAGCAGGTTTAAAAGATCAACTTACTAATGCCGCTATTAATCAATTTGGCTCAGGCTATGGTGTACTATGCAAAGATTGTAAGGGTGCTCTCTCTATTAAACAAGTAAAAAACCAAGATACGCCTCTTCCTGAAGGATTGACTCCTATCTTAAACATTGATGTTTGGGAACATGCTTACTATCTAGACTACAAAAATTTACGTATTGATTATGCTAATAAGATTTGGAATATCATTGATTGGTCAGCAGTAGAAACCCTTTATACTAAAGACTTAGACTGTCTTTGTAAATAATCCTCTCCTCTCACCCATAAATATACAAACCCCTACCTTCTAGTCATTTACTAAAAGGTAGGGGTTATTAATAACCTATGACTATTAAATATTTTTACATTTCTTCTGTAGGATTGATGTTTTCTGCTGTATTTAAAAGTGGTAAAACTACCTTTTCTACCCTTGGTAAGAAAAATTGTACTATTGGTCCAATAAGTAGAATACAAAGTATTGTTCCTATCCCAACTATACCGCCTAAGCTAATCCCTACTATAGCTGATACACCATCACATGCCATACGTACTTTTCCATATGGCTTATTAAGTTTCTCTACAAACATAAAATACATAAGATCATTAGGAGGTATGCCAAGGTCTGAACATTTGAGAATAGAAAAACCTATTCCAATAATTATACATGCCAACATGAAGAGTAAAATACGTACTCCAAAGCCATAACTTCCCATTTGTAAGGGTGCAATCAGTGCTAAATTAAAATCAATAGCAAATCCTACGAAAATCATACAAAGAAACGTTCCAAGCTTGATACTCTTACGATCAAGTATAAATAAAATCCCTAAAAATACAAAGGTTATAAGTCTATTTGCCCAACCAGGTGTGATATGTAAGATGGTTGCTAATCCTTGTGTAAATAAAGTAAACGGATCAGAACCTAAATTTAATTCAAGTAGCATTGCTACTCCTAAATGCAAAAATAAAAGTCCCCCAAAAAATGCAATTAATTTCTTCACGTTTTATCTCCTTCTTATATGGGTACTATTTGATTAATTTTATTGAATTCCTATTACTGCTTCACTCAATACTTGACCAATTGGCTCATGAATCACTAAATCTGCTTGATTGTCATAAGGTGTTGAACTCTTATTGATCAATATGAGATGTTTACCTTTAAAATAATTAATCAAACTAGCAGCTGGCTGTACTGCTAAAGAAGTACCTCCAATAATAAGCGTATCTGCCTCTCTAATTGCACGAACAGCTTCTGTAATTGTTGTATCATCTAAACCCTCTTCATATAAAACCACATCTGGCTTAACTGTCCCTCCACATGCACTACATGTAGGTACACCTTCTTTTGCCATAATATAATCTAAATCATAAAAAGCATGACACTTTGTACAGTAATTACGATTAACGGAACCATGTAATTCATATACTTTCTTACTTCCTGCAAGTTGATGAAGTCCATCTATATTTTGAGTAATAACAGCTTTAAGCTTACCCATTTCTTCCAGTTGTGCTAATGCTAAATGAGCTTTATTTGGCATAGCTTCTTTATAAATCATCTTTTCTTTATAAAACGTATAAAACTCTTCTGTGTGTCTTTTGTAAAAGCTATGAGAAAGCATAGTTTCAGGTGAATAGCCTTTGCCATTAGATGCTTGATATAGCCCATTTTCTGAACGAAAATCTGGGATATTACTTTCTGTAGACACACCAGCTCCTCCAAAAAAGACTATATTATTACTACTACTTAAAATCTCTGCTAACTGTTCTATCTTTTCGCTCATGTAGTCATCTCCATTTTTTATCATAGTATATTTATATACTCAATAAACCCGTCAAAATACTTCATTTTCACTTGATCTACTCTGAATATTTTAAGTTACATCTTATTAAGCGGTAATTCGTAAAGTTTAAACCAAACCAATTCAGGAATACCTAATCTTAAATCCACAATACCTGCTTCTTTATATCCACACTTTGTATAAAGTGCTTGGGCTGGTGCATTACCAATAGAGGCATCTAACCTAATTGCTTTAATCCCCTGTTCTTTTCCATAGTTTGCTGCAAACTCTAAAAGCTTCGTTGCAATACCGCGGCCTGTATACTCCGGGTGTATGGCCAATGTGTGTACTACTAATACCTCTTCGTTGTTTAATTCCTCGCTCCAGCTTCCTTCTTCATAAGCATCTGCCTGATCATGATTTAGAATAACTGTCCCAGCTAAATGCCCTTCTTCGTATATAACAAATAACTCTTCTTTTTGAATACCTGTTAATGCTGTTTCAGCATTGGGATACACACCCTTCGTCCATCCTGTATAATTCACATGGGTTGCTAAATAATCATTTAAAGTATCATATAAATCTCTCACCGCTTCTACATCTGCCATCATTGCACGTCTAATTTGATTCATTTGTTAATCCTCTTCGTTCTTATATTCCTTCCCTATTGTAACCACTTTTATATTGTTTTTCAACTATTCCTATGGTAATATACTTTCTACTAAATATAATGCCTAGAAGATTATTTGTCATTCTTCTAGGCTTTTATTTATATACTCTATTTTAAATATACTTTATTTTAATATGAAAGGAGAACTGATTATGTCTCGTACTACTCAACTTACCTTACAGCTCTTAGAAGATACCTATGGCGTATGTCGCCTAGCACCTACTCAATAAAAGTTACCTAGCCAGGTTCTGTAGAGCACCCCATCCCTCTCCGTTTATCAAGTCTACTAGAATGTGCACGCTCTTACTTTATGGGTTAGGATTCCATTTTCAAGGCGTCTTATCGAACACTTGGAGGCTTTGCCTTCAAATAAGAAATATTCACTCTAGTCTCTTCACCAAGATGTGTCACTGGAAGTGAAAACTTACTTCAATGAGTAGAAAAGGCCGGTGATGCGTAGGTGACCTCACTGGAGCTTTTTTCGAGGATGGACTTAGAATGTGTTAACGAATATGAAGGAAGGATTTTGTGCGAGTGTTTGAGCGCCAGCGAGTTTTCGCACATTCTGACTGAGTATGAGTTTACACCTTCTTAGTCCATTTGAGCAAAAGCAAAAGGGAGAGCGCACACGTAGTGCCGACCCCTCCTTCTTAACTGCTAAGTTTTCACTCTATAAGCTATTTACTACCTATCTGCCTTTGTAACTTTACGTATTCTTCCTTTAATCGGTGTGGTTTGAAGTTGATTAAGAACATCTTCACCTTTTCCATTTAAGATTTCTACGAAAGTTGAAACATCTTGTACGTTAATAATCCCTACATCATCGGCACTCATACCTTTTAAGTTGCACAATGTACCTACGATATCTACTGGGCGCATTTTGGTTTTCTTACCTGCATTAATATGGAGTTTAATAATGTCTTTAGATAACTTTTCACCTTTTGTTGGTGCAAGCTTAAGTGTTTTTTCATGGGTTTCATTAAACTTCTCAAGAGCTGCTTCTACATGTGCTACATCTGGTGGTGTTGTAACAGGTACTTCATAACCAATATAGTTATAAATAGCATCTAAGAATCTTTTATCTTGTTTAGTTGTAAGAGTAATAGACTTCCCTGCACGCCCCCCTCTTCCTGTTCGCCCAATACGATGTACATAGCTTTCTTTATCTTCTGGCACATCAAAGTTAATAACATGAGTAATATGGTCAATATCAATACCCCTTGCTGCTACATCTGTTGCCACTAAGTAACGGAACTTACCAGCTCTAAAGTCCTCCATAACACTAAAGCGGTCTCGTTGCTCCATCCCACCATGTATTTTTAGGATACGTACATCTTTTTCTTGTAAATAAGCTTCTATCTCATCTACTTGATCTTTTGTATTCGCAAAAATCATACAGCACTCTGGATTGTTTGAAACGAGTGTATGATAAAGTTCAGTTAACTTTTGCTCTCTTTCCACTAGATAGCAAACTTGTTCAATCTTATCTGCTGTAAGCTGTTTACTTTCAATACTAATATCTACTGGATGATTCATATACTTTTCACTAATACTTTGTACATTAGGCGCTAATGTAGCTGAGAAAAGTAAAGTTTGACGGTTATTAGGTAAGGCTTTCATAATACTTTCTAATTGGTCTAAAAAGCCCATTTTGAACATTTCATCTGCTTCATCTATAACCACATAGCGAATCTCTTCTGCTATAAAAGTTTCTCTTTCTAAATGGTCTAATACACGTCCTGGTGTACCTACAACAACGTGTGTTTTTTGTTTAAGCTCTTTTTGTTGAATATGAAAAGGAGCTTTTCCATAAAGCCCTACTGTTTTAACACGTTTAAAGCGTCCGATGTTAAAGAAGTCCTCTTTGACTTGTAGTGCTAGCTCACGGGTTGGTGTTAATACCAATACTTGTGGCTTATTTTCTTCCCAACAAAGCTTCTCACATAAAGGTATAGCAAAAGCTGCTGTCTTTCCACTTCCTGTTTGAGACTTAACTAATAAGTCCTTCCCTTCTAAAGCCCTCGGAATAACTGCTTGTTGTACAGGGGTAGGCTGTGTAAAATGAAGCCCCTCTATCGCCTTTAATAATTCCTCACTTAAATTATAATCTTTAAAGTTATTACTCAATGTTGTCATATTTTCTTCCTTTCTTTATTCGATCACAGTCTTCTTCCACCTGCCTGTTTTCATATAGATTACACAAATCACTATAGAAACCATAGAGGCAATAGGTGCTGCAAGACCTATTTCATAAAGTGTCATCTCTGTCAATCTACTTAAACCATAAGCAATTGGAATACGTACTAAGAAAGTAGCAATTAAACTATGTATCATAGCAAATAAGCTATGTCCACAACCACTTAAAAATCCGTTCATACAAAAGATTACACATACCATAAGGCAATCTATACTATAGGACCTAAAGTATAAGCTACTGGCTACTATAACCTCTTGGTCCTTTGTAAACATTCCCATCAAAAGGCTACTGTCTCCTTGCCCATAAAGTAAGCATAAGAGACCAAAGATTGCAGAACATCCAATACCTGTGTAGAGGCATTTTTTCGCACGTTCTACTTTCCCTGCACCCATATTTTGAGTAGCCATAGCTGCAATAGCTGAAGCAAAAGCTGTTGGAGGTAACATTGCAAAGACAATCACCTTTTCTACAACACCTACTGCTGCTGCATCTATAAGTCCTCTTGAATTAATAATAGCTGTAATAATTAAAAAGGATATATTTACAAGGGCATCTTGTAAAGCAATAGGTAACCCAACCTTAAAAATAGCCTTGATCTTTACTGGGACAAAACGAATATGCTGTCTACCAAACTCAAAAGGCACACCTTTTTTCTTCAAATAGACTAATGCCAACAAGAAACTAAGTCCTTGAGCTGTAATCGTAGCAACTGCTGCTCCTCTTGCTCCCCATTTTAATGCACCTACTAAAATAATATCTACTATAATATTAATCATACATGCAATAGCCACAAAAATTAAAGGGGTCTTTGAATCACCTAGTCCTCTTAATATACCACTTACACTATTATAACCTGTAATAAACAAAATACCTAATGCACAAATGTTTATGTAGTGAATCGTATCTTTCAATGCCTCTACCGGCGTATGCATAAATTGAGCAATTGGATTTGCCCCAAATGCCATAATAACTGTTAAAATGCAGGCAATCACAGCAAACAAACTTATCATATTACCTACAATTTCAGAAATAGCTTCTTTCTTATTTGCCCCTAAATACTGACCAATAAGCACTGTTCCTCCTGTTGTAAGGCCCACTACAATGCCTGTAATCGTCTGCATAACCTGACTTCCAGTAGCAACAGCCACAACACCTGCTGCATCTGCAAAATAGCCTACAATCACAAGGTCTGCTGCTCCATATAACGCCTGTAATAAGTTGGCAATTAAAAAAGGAATAGCAAATTTCAACAATGTAGGAAAAATACGTCCTGTTAAAAGTTCTTGATTGTTCTTCATTATTTTTTCCTCCTTTATTTTTACTTATCTTTGTGTCTTGCTTGCTTTTGTGTTTTGCTTGTTTCTGTATTTATCTCTTATCTATTTCATTAACAATCAAGGTGTTCTAGGAATACATATCTACTTGATTTTAATGTGAAAAATTAATTTAAAACAAAAAAAGAGCTGGATAAAATCACTAATTAACATTAGCAATCTTATCCAGCATATTGTATTCTATATACCCTCCGATTGAGCAACTTAATGGTATCACAGCATATTTTGGGTGTCAAGCCACCCTCTAATTTATTAGACTTTAGATCATAAAAACTCTTCGTTTCTCATATTTTGTGCCACTTCTAACAGTGCACCTTTATTTTTTATAATAATTTGATGGCCTCTTTTTTCTACCATTTCTTTTTTCTTAAATGTAGCCATAATACGTGATATAGTCACTGTATGTACACTTAAATACTTAGCAATCTCTATATAGTTAAAATGCTTATCTAATCTATCTTCCCCATCTATTTCACGACTTAATTTAAGTAAAAAACGACTTAGCCTTACATGGGTATACTCTTCTTTCTCCTCATGGACATGTCCTATAACTTGATGAAAATTATAAGCAATACTATGAGAAATAATATTGGCAAGCATTGGCTCTTGCTGAATGGCACTATTTAGTTGAGTATAGTAAATCTTATAAATCTTACATGTAGTCTTGGCTAAAAAATAAGATCTAGCATCACTTTTATAATTATAGCTACTTGGCTCTTCTGCTAAATTAAAGTACACCCCTCCCAAAATATCTCCAGCTTGAAAGTAATGATAGACAACTTCCTCTCCTGCTTTTGTATATCTTACAAGGCCACATACTCCCTCTTCAAGATAATAAATAGCATTTGCTACTTGATTATTTTTCCCAAGGCTTTCACCTTTTGTAATAACTTCACTAATACCTTGTTCCATGATTACATTAATAAGTTTTTGTCTCATTTGATTCATTTTACCATTATCCCCTTTCTGCCTATAAAAATTTAAAATTTTTAACATATGCTATATTTTTTTCTTTATAACACCTAATTCTTAATGTACATTATTTTTTTCATATCAAATCAATGTTATATTCAAGTTAGTTAATTTTTTATCTATCAATGGCGCCATTGGATTTTATTTTATTAGGAGGTCTTATGAAAAGTTCATCATCAAATGTTACAAAAAGCATCAATTCATCTCGTTCTCACTATATACATTGTCTAATAGGTTTTGCTCTTATGTTCATATTTTGGGTAATACCTCCCATTAATTGTATCACACCTTTAGGTATGCGTGTAGTAGGTATTTTGCTCTGTACCCTATATCTTTGGACAACAGTAGATACTATATGGCCTAGTTTTGTAGGTATACTTTTCTTAGGTATTTCAGGCTTTGCTCCAATGAATAGCGTAATTACCACTACTTTTGGTAATCCTCTCGCTATCCTTCTTATGTATGTTATCATTTTAACAGGTGCAATCTCCGAAGAAGGTATCTGTGAATATGTTTCAAGATGGTTTGTTACACGTAAAATCATTAATGGTCGTCCTTGGATGTTCTCTCTTATGCTCCTTTTAGGTGTTTATCTCTTAGCAACACTTACAATGGCAACTGCTACAATCTTTATGTTTTGGCCTATTCTTTATAGCCTTTTCCAAGTCCTTGACCTAAAAAAAGAAGATAAGTATACAACATTAATGCTTATCTCCGTTGTAATGGTAGCAACATTATCTTTTGCTTCTACACCATTTAAAAGTATTTTACCTGGATTACTAAATAGCTTTAAAGAAGTAACAGGCTCTAACATTGAATATCTTCCTTATATGTTTGTAGGAACTTGTATCTCTCTTGTAAGCATTCTAGGTATTATCTTACTTATGAAATATGTTTTTAAACCAGATGTAAGTAAGCTTAAAAATATACATACTGATATGTTCAATCAAAACCCTTTACCACCTATGAACACACGTCAAAAAGTTCTTATTGGTTTAGTAGGCATCTTTATTCTTTGGATGCTTGTCCCTTCACTCCTTCCTGAAGGGCCTATTAGAACCTTTTTAAATAGTACACAAAATGCCTCTCCTATTTTATGCATTGCACTAGGCGGGTTCCTAAAAATAGATGGCAGACCACTTATTCCTTTTGCTAAAATCACATCTAAATATATGTCATGGCCAGTATTCTTAATGGTTGCGTCTTCTAACTCTATCTTAAATGCACTAACAAGTGAGCAAACAGGTGTTACACCATTTTTACAATCTGCATTAATGCCTATTTTTGAAGGTAAAAGTGTACTTGCCTTTACAATACTCATTATGGTGATTTGTATTATTATTACAAACCTATGCAATAACATCGTAGTCGGAATGCTCTTTATTCCTATCATTAATATCTTTGCAAGTCAAAATAGCATTTCTCCAATTCCAATGGGTATAATTATGCTTTTTGTTGTATGTCTTGCACTGGTTACACCTGCATCTTCTGCACTAGGAGCTGCCTTACACAGTAATCAGGAATGGTTACAGGTCAAAGATATTTACAAATACACAATTATTATGAGTTTATTAACACTTATTGTAGCTTTTGTAGTTGGTCTACCACTACTTAATCTTATATTCTAATTATACCACTAAAGGAGGTCTTTAATATGTCAACTGAAATTAAACAAATCAAACACATTATTCATACCCAAGCTGAAGCTGAGAAAGCTTTTCTACAAGAATTTGAACAAGGTCATTATACTTTTTCCAATCCTCTTGTTAAATTAAATCCTTATACCATTTGTCCACTTACTGCACTTATTCTATTTAAAACAGAAACACCAGCCAGTGTAGAACTCACAGTAAAAGGTAAAGCATCTGCTGCAGATGTTACTCATCATTTCCCAGAAAATACTGTACATTACATCCCTGTTCTTGGATTATATGGTGGATATACTAACCAAGTTGTTTTAACACTTTCTACAGGTGAAATACATATTGTTTCTATTGAAACACCTGGTTTACCAGATAACGTTTATGCTCCAACCAAAATGGAAACAACAAGTGAGTATATGCAAGATAACATTATGTTTGTTACTTCTGCAATGCGTTCTGTAGCTGCTGGTTATGACTACAACGGAGATTGCCGTTGGTTTACAACTGAAAATCTTACTTTTGACTTAAAACGTATTAGTAATGGACGTATCCTTATTGGTTCTTACCGTTTCTTAGAAAAGCCTTATAATACTGTAGGTATCTTTGAAATGAGCTTACTCGGTAAAGTTTATGCTGAATACCGTATTCCAGGTGGTTATCACCATGATAAATGGGAAATGGAAGATGGTAATATTCTTATCCTTACTCAAGATTTCACTTCTCATACTGTAGAAGATATGTGTGTTCTTGTTGATCGTCACACTGGAGAAATTCTTAAAACTTGGGATTACAAAAAATTCTTACCACAAGATGTAGCTAAGTCTGGTAGTTGGAGTGACGATGATTGGTTCCACAACAATGCCCTTTGGTATGATAAAAAAACGAATAGCATTACACTCTCTGGTAGACATCAAGATATTCTTGTAAATATCGATTACGAGACTAGTGAAATTAACTGGATGCTTGGTGATCCTGAAGGTTGGCCACAAGAAATGGTAGATAAGTACTTCTTCACACCTGTTGGTGAAGGAGATTTTGATTGGCATTATGAACCACATGCATGTGTTATTACAGCTGAAGGCGACGTTATGGTATTTGACAATGGTCACTTCCGCTCTAAAAATCCAGAACACTACTTAAAAGGTGATGATAACTTCTCTCGTGGTGTACGCTACGCGATTAACACAGAAGATATGACCATTCGTCAAGTATGGCAATTTGGTAAAGAAAGAGGTAAAGACTTCTTCTCTCCATATATTTCAAATGTTGAATACTATGCAGATGGTCATTATCTTGTACACTCTGGTGGTATGGCACAAGAAGATGGTGTGACAGTTGAAGGTATAGGCAGTCGTGCTGCTCTTAACAATCCAAATATCAAACTTTCTTCTATTACAGTAGAAGTATTAAACGATAATGTAGTCTTTGAAATGCACTTACCTGCAAACTACTATCGTGCAGAAAAAATGCCTCTTTATGATGCAAGAGATCTCTTTACATTAGGTGAAGGTAAAATTCTCGGTACACTAGGTGTAACAGCTGAATTTGATACACCTATTGATGGCACTAGCCAAGCTACTGACCTAGCAAGTGAAAAATTTAATGCACGTTTCGAAGAAGAGTGTGACCGTTACGTATTCCACGCTGCTTTTGAAAAAGGCCAACTTGTTATGCTCGTACTTGAAGGGGATAACAATGAAGTTCATCGCTACTATATCTCAACTGCAGCAGGTGCTCCAAATGCCGCAATGTGCGTAGGTGTATTCCAAACAACTGATGAACGTATCGTACGTATGAACTTAAGTAAAGAAGGATTAAAAGGTTCTTTCGCTGCTAAACTTATTGTTGATATGGAAACTTATGATTTAGATACAACACTTACTTTCTCATCACTGTAAAAAATAAAATGTAGCCCTACACTTTTTACTTGAGGCGCTACATTTTATTTTTTTATCTTTTTATTTTATATTTTTCTTCATTTTCTACTTTAACTTAGTTAAATCTACTAATTAGCTTTTTTCATTTTTGCTTTATTTACTTGTATAACTTGTCTATTTTTGCTTTTTTATTTTAGATATTTTAACAACAAAATAGCTCTTTTCCTAGAAATTCACTTTTTTCATTTAGAGATAAAATCGATTAAAATTACTCCTATTTCACCTTGAAACCTCTTTTTATTTTTGTGAATAATGTCAATTGTATTTACACTTTACTCAGGTGTATAACTTTACTATAGTCACTACATTACAACAAAATCTAATATAAAAGTTTAGATGAAATCACCATCCTAGGCACATGGTCTTATCTAAACCACTAAGAAGAAGTTTGAAAAGTTTTAGCCTCCCCCTTCTAAGGCCATTTAAACTTATTCTTAGGCACTAAATGGGTTGACCGTGGCAGTCTTCTCATTTAGTTACATATCTATTGACACTTTTCTTAAAGCCATGTTCAATGCTATAACACACTTCATCTAAAGGTATGATTCAGATCTCTTTGCTTACGGTTAGTTACCCAGACAACCTGCAGTGATAACTATAATAATAGCTCTTTCACCAACGGAACCTCTGTTATACACACCAACACAAATAGTTCATACTCTCACCTTTATATGAATGATTCTATCGTACTGAACCCGTGCCTTACTCTTTAGTCAATAAATCATATTGCCACAAACACAACGAGCCAACCGAAGTCAGCCCATTTTAAGGGGGAGGCTAATTTCGGTTGGCTTGTTGTGTTTATACGATAATCTTCACTTCATCTCCATCTGCACTTTGTACATCTACAAGATGAAGTCCTTTATAACCCTTTAATGATTTTTTTATTACTTTACAACATTGCAAAATAGATTTCTTTTGCTCCTTAGATAATTGCTCCTTCACAGCAAACCTCATAGCAGCTCTTACACCTACTCCGCTTAAGCAAAGTGGAACAGGAATAAAGAATCTACGTCCCTCTGTCTTAATAATGATTCGCATAGTTTCACCTACTCAATAACAATTCTAACTGTATCTCCATCTGCTGAATCTACACTTACAATCTCACCCATTACTTCACTATCTAAGCAAGCAACAACAGTTTCTACAAGTTCTTCTACATTAACACCTTGTAATTTCCCCTTCGTTATAGGAAGTGTCCCTGAAACTTTTAGAATTTCTTTAATCACTTTAACTGGTAATTGTACATTAACTTTATCCCCATCAGCACTAAATACTTTGATTCTTAAAAATTTATCTTCATACTTTTTGGTACTTACTGCTGGTACATTAGAACTATTAAAAGCTTCCATTAATTCCTTTGCTTTATCTGCTGAAATCTTACCTTCTTCTACCATTTTTAATATACGTAATACTTCTTCATTCATTATATATTCCTCCCAAATCCCTATTTTTTTAATTCCTTAATTGCATCATCTGCTGAAATCTCACCTTTTTCTAAAGCATCTAAAATATCACTGTTTGCTTTAGACTGCTTCCCTTCTTTAGGTGTAAATCCTAAACTTATAATCACTTCATCTAACTTCGCTCTTACTGTGGGGTAAGAAATCCCTAGTTCCTTCTCTACCTCTTTAATACTTCCTCTACATCTAATAAAAGTCTCAATGAAATAAAGTTGCTCTGCTGATAAATAATCAAACCTTGAAAGCTTAAAATTATTCTCGATACTAGTATCACAATGTTGGCATTTCAAACGTTGTGCTATGAGTTGATGTGAACATACAGGACACTGGCTAATTATATTGTGCATTCATTCACCTCTTTCTAAATTCATTATATTCAGAACTACTCATTTTGTAAAGTGATATTTTAATTTTTTTATATTTAAAATTAAAAATATTAATATCACACGTATCATTATTTGATATTATCAATTTTAATATTAATTTTTTTAATTTATCTTTTTTATATTTTATGGTTCCATATTAAAAACACACCTATTAGAAGATTGAAGCGTTTATCTGTATAAAAAACCTATAGAATAGATTTTCACTATCTATTCTATAGGTTCTATTTTTAAATCCTTGGAAATTTTATTTAGCTTTAATACATAAAGTTTGAATACTATAAGGTGCAATGAGACTACTTACACAGTTTCCTTCTACTGTAAGCTCTTCCCCTACTTGTCTTTCTAAGAAATCAACAGGGTAGGCTGTCTCAATTTCTCTTGCAAATTGGCATGCAACAGTTGTCTCTAAGCCATTTACTTCATGGTAGCGTACAATCCATGCTTGATCTAAGCCCTCTGCCTTCTTAATAGTATCAACGATAATCCCTTCTCCTTCTACTTTAAGGAATGACATGGTTTGTGGCAAACTTCCTTCTTGATTTGGTTTACAACCAATGACATCCACTTGGTGGTTAAGGAGTGCGGCTTCTTGTCTAGCTTCTTCAACTCTACCTACACCTATTACAAAGTCAAAGCTATGTGTACCATTTTCAGGATGTGTATCTGGATGATGACTGCTTCTAAGAAGTGAAAGCGCTAAACTATTTTGAAGTCCTCTATAGCCATATTTAGATTCACTTGTTAAATAAAGTCCATAGTTAGACTGACAATGTGCCCATCCAAAGCTACTTGCTGGTACATCTTCTACAAGTGGCAAGCGAGTCACTTCGCCCATTGGCACGTCATAGATAAATTCTCCTGTATGTTGTTTTAAGTGAGCTTGGAAATTAAGTTGTGGTGTATAGGTAGTATCGCCTATTTCATTCCACATAGTCTCTACATGATATTCCACTGAATGTTTGCCTTTGTAAAGGGTTGCTGTCACCTTAAGTGTAGAATGAGCAAGTTTCATTGTATAGCTTAGACTCTCAGCAGTTGCCCCCTTATGTTTCTTAATATCAATACATTCTCTTTTTACATCATCTATGGTTACATAGCGCCCAACAATCCATGCATTAGCTTCTTTACCATCTTCTTTAATATAGTGGAAGCCTGCACCTTTTCCCTCTTCTAGCATTTCTTCTTCTCTTACTTTGTCAAAGAGTGAAGTCATATCTAGTGTTGTAGGATCAAAAGTTGCTCTTACATAATCATTTTCTAATGTATAATCCATATAAGTGTTCACACGAGAATCTTTTGCAAAGGCTGATGAATGACTCATGTCTTCTTTTTGTGTCACTAAAATGGTCTCATAACCATAGCTTGGAAGTGCCACTTCTACTAAAAGTCTAGTATACCAATGGCCCCAATATTGATTATATCCATCTTCTTGCTTTTCGAAGTTAAGTGCTTCTCCTTTTGAGTTGTATACTGCTAACTGATTCAAGTCTTCTTTGTAGTCCCATATCATCACTTCTACATAACGCATAGCTGTATAAGCTGTATGATTGAATAAAGTATAAAGTCTTGTTGCACCGCCATATCTGGCATTTTGTGAAAGGCCTAAGTTAAAGGATACGCCTTCTTTACCAATCATACGTCTTGTATGTACACCAACTCCAGCACCTTCTGCTGTTTCTACTTCATGGCTCAACTTACTTGTAATCTCTGTTGTATCAATTTGTCTAACTAGATTTTCTAACTCCAGTTTTCTTATGGTATTTGCTCCAGCCATAATGTCTTGGAATTTGCCTAATGCATATTCTCTTGTAAAGTTTATACCACATCCTGGTAAGATATCGTGGAATTGGTTAAAGAGTGTTTTTTGCCAAGCATCTTCAAAACCTTTATTAGAGTACGGTCTGCCTAATAAAGCATGTGTCATACTATTGATATATTCTGAATCTACAATTACATTTTCACTATAACGGTTTGCCATTTTTATACGTGAAGAAGATGTAAAACATCCTGTAAGTGTAAAGTTTAATTCATGATCCACAACAGGTAATGTGTCTTTTGCATGTTCGACAGCTTTGAAATAATTATGATAGGTACTGAATTTTAAAGTTGGATAAATTGGCCAAGTATTCATATCTTGAAGTTTTTCAATATCTCTTCTTGTTGGTCCGCCCCCATGGTCACCTACACCATAAACATACAGACCATCTTTAACCCCAAATGGATTACAGATTTCTGGAATATGACTAAAAGAATTACCTGTAATAGAATTCGCATACCAAATAGGTTCCCTATAAGCTAAAAGACTTGCGCCTGATGGAGATTGCCATTTGTATAAACTATGACCTTCTAAACCTCTACAGTGATAATAGTATTTCACACCACCATTTGCTAAAATTTCTGGAATATGGGCTGAATGTCCAAAGCAATCTGGCTCAAAATCTAATTGTAATGTATCTACATCTATATCAAAAAGTTTGGATAAGTAGTTTTTAGTATAAAGAATATGTCTTGCAAAGCTTTCCCCACTAGACATATTACGATCATTTTCAACCCATGTAGAAGCAGCTAGTTCCCATCTGCCCTCATGTACATATTGCTTGATTTCTTCAATCATCTCTGGACAATAGTCCTCAATGATTTGATAAGTAGATGCCTGTGATTGAGAATAGGTAAAATCTTTATATTCCCCTAAGAGATTCAACATGGTTCTAAAAGTATCAATGGTTACTGACACAGTCTCATGCCATCCCCACATCCAGTTCATATCAATATGAGCATGTGCCACACAGTGTACCGTATAAGCCTTCATTTTCTCACTTAAACTTATCATTTCTTGCTCAAATTCTAATACTTGCTCTTTTGTAATATAACCTTGTGTCTTTTTAAGGTTTAGGACTTTCTCACTAACACTTTCAATAAGAGCATGATCTGTGCCCTCTTGTGCTAATGAACATGCCATGGCAAAACGTATTTGTTGTAAAATACGGTCTTCCCAATAGCTTGTACCTCCATCTAGAGCTGGGTTATTCACCTCAACCATTTGATTCCAATAATGCCCGGTATAATCTTCTCTGTACTTCATCAGTTCATTATATGCTTTCATATCTTGATCATCCTTTTTAGTAGAGTGATTTTGCTATACCTCAATTATACCGAATTCTATCTCCTATCAACATGTCCTATCTTATCCTTTTCATGTACTTTTTTACCTATCTTTGACCCTACTAAATAGATTAAATATCTCTTCTTTTTTCTATATACAATAAAATAAAAACTAGTCCTAACACAATATTTGCAAGGCCCACAGCTTTGGCTTCATATTCCATTGTTATTAAAGCCCCCAACCATCCTCCTATTACGAACATAAGGGTAATCCCTAAATAGATCATTCCATTTTCTAATGCATCCGATTCTTTAGTTATAGAATAATGTGAAAAGCGCTCTGCCACGTTTTTTAAGTTACCTGTAAACATCACTGTTGAATAAGAGTTGCCATTGACCTTACGAAAGCCTTGTACTTGTAAGGCACATACAAAAGAAACCATAATATTCGCAATGACATTAAGTTTCCCCTCTGGAATAAACATAACGATAAATAAAGCTACTATCTCAATACCTAGTAAAAAGTGTAACCAGTCAAAGTACTTCCCTTCCTTCATTTTGAACTCTATAATTTTGGCAAGCCAAATTCCCCCTACAAAAGATGAAATAGGTAAGATATAATAAAGTACTTTTTCCAAATTACCTTGAGCAATATTATATCCTAACAAAACTAAATTGCCTGTCTGTGTATTGGCAAAGACTTTGCCCCTTGCTAAATAAGAATAAATATCTAAATAACCACCTACAAGTGCAAGGAGCATGGCAATACTAAAAGACTCTGCCAGTTTATCTTGCTTTAAAAGTTGCTTCATTGTTTTATCCTCTATCCTTATTTTCTTTAAAAATAGAGTTGTCCACTCTGCTTACTTTTATTCCAAAAAGAATCCACTGTTTATCGTTTTAAGCAGTGGATTCCTCTTATAACTTTTCCTATTCAACTATGGTTTCAATGAGTACTTTAACAATACCACCGCATACCATATTAATATTACCTTTTGCCTTACTTATCATATTACAGTCCATATATTCTGTAGTGTTTGTTCCTACTAATTCTTTTGCTCTTTCTATAACAAGGTTCTCTACATTGCCACCACCAACTGTACCTATAACTGTACCATCTTTTTTCAGTACTAAAGTAGATCCTATGCCTCTAGGCGCACTTCCTTTTTTCTCTACAATTCTTGCCAATACTGCTACTTCATCCCTTAACATGGCTTGAGTTACATCATTCCCTACATAGCCTTCACTACTTAATGTGTTTTTCACCTGTACAAGCTCTGCTGCCACACTTACTGCAATCTCTGCTGGTGTGATTGCACTACATGGAAGGCCTATTGGTGTATGTACTTGTTTAAGTAAAGCTTCATCATAGCCGACTTCTTTCATATGTTCCATAACTACTTTAATCTTAACTTTGCTTCCCATCATACCCACATATGCAAAGTCTCTATCAAGTACTGCTTTTAAGCAATCTGTATCATGTGCATGCCCTCTTGCAACAATGGTAAAATAGCAGACTTCAGGATGTTCAATCTCACGAATCGCCTCTACAAAAGGCTTACATATAACTGTTGCATTTGGAAATCGTTCTGTGTTGGCAAAGCTTTCTCTATCATCAATCACAACCACTTCAAAGTCTAGCATGTGGCCCATCTTGGCTATATAGTAGCCTACATGACCTCCACCACAAATAACAAGGACTGGTTTAAATCTTTCCATTTCTTGTGCAAGTTCCCTTAACGCTTCTCTATTCATTTTTACATGCTCCTCTCATAACGGCTTCTAATACGCCGCCACCTATAGATCTACTTTTATCAGATATACTAAAGCAATGCTCTCTTACGCATCTTGGGTCAATATCCCCACATTTAAAGCCTTTGGGCACCATCATGTTGTCTATTAACATCCCTCTTACTATTCCACTTAACTCTGCTAAAATAGGTGTATCATCTACATAGGCTACAATATCTCCTTTTTGTACCTGATCACCTATATGTGCAACAGGTTTAAATACCCCCTCTTTAGTTGAACGAATAATACGTTCTGTAGTATAGCCACCTATATCACCTGGAACACCTGTGTTAGGTATAGCACTTCCTTCTACAATAACACGTCCTAGATAATGTCCACGTTTTGTTTCTACTACATAATCACAGTCTTGTCCTGCTGTAAAGCCTGGTCCAACACCTATTACAATGGGTGCATCTTCTTTTTTTGTTCCTATATTACGCTTGGCTATAATGGCATCTACTACTGCATCTGGTTTAAGTGACTTGATAATTTCTGCTTCAGGATCAATAACTACTGGTATTTGCTTATGCTTTAAGGTGTTTTCTACCTCTTGTAGATTGTTACAAAGTACTGCTGTTACACCCTCTACACAGATACTTCCTGTATAAACTACGCTTGCAAAAGCTACGGTATGTCGTACAACTGTAGGCTTTGCAATCTCTGTCATCACAACATCAAATCCAGCTACACTTAATCTATAGCCAATGCCTGTGGCTAAGTCCCCTGCACCTTTTATAATGACTAACATCATCATCCTCCTCAATTCCTATTGAACTTGTTTCCAATATCCTTGGTTAATTGCTGCAAGTACAATTGTGTCTTTATAGTTTTCTTTTAAACACTGTGAAAAGCATTCTAATACTTTTGCTTCTATTAAATCAATCTGATTGATAAGGATAGTTTGTGCTTTCTCATCTATGCCTTTTTGCAATCCTACTTTACTTGTTATAAGGGTTATAATATCCATCTTACTGATGAGATGAGATGCCTGTACTTCTAATAGTGCCATTGCTCTTTCTTTTCTAAAACAGCAGGATTCAAGAGGTACATTTAAGGCTTTCATACCTACTACAATAACCACCTTCTGGGTAGATTTAGGGATAACAGGTTCATGCTCAGCTGGTACTTTGATAGGTAGATGCTTGGAGCCATCTCCTTCAACTAATACATATTCAGCCAACTGCTCCATCATCTCAATTTGTTCATCTGATACACTTGTAATTTTTCCTTCTTCATGACTTTGCCCTATAACAATGAGTGTGTTTTGCATTAAAGCTTCTCTTATTCGCTCCTTAGCTGGATTGATTAGGACAATTTTTGCTTGCTCTTTAGTCGGATAATACATCTTGGTCGTCGTTGTAACAATAACACTTTTATTTTGTGCCTGTAATTCCTTAGCTACTTGAAAAATAGACGAAGTCTTGCCTCCTCCTCCAACAAAAGTGGTTACCCCTGGATTAATCTCTAGACACTCTATAAGTTTTTTCATTTGCGTTCCTTCTTTTATAGTTTCCTATATTTAACAAATTCTACTTCTATTATAACTTACTTTACAATAATAGTGAACTAAAAAGCCCTTGCTAGAGACATTAACTTATATCTCTAGCAAGGGCTTTAAAATACCTTTATATTAATACTTTACTTCTACTAATGAAAGCGCTTTAGGTTTAGCTATAGGATAGCCTGCAGCCTTTTCTTCTTTATCCATTACTTCTTGTGTTTGTTTTGCTGTTACTGTACCTCTACCAGCTTCAATGAGTGTTCCGATAAGCATTCTTTGCATATGAAGTAGAAAATCATCTGCTGTTATTTTAATCTGAATCATATCTTCTGATTTAATAATTTCAATGCTATGAACTGTTTTTGTTGTTGATTTACCATTTGGTTTTAAACTAGTGAAGCTTTGGAAATTATGTGTCCCTTCAAAAACAGCAGCAACTTTTTGCATGTTTTCAAGATCAAAGTCCTCATCCATATGATGCACATATTTTCTTGTAAAGACATTTCTAGTCTTTCCACAATTAATAGTGTACATATAAGTTTTAGCTTTTGCATTATAACGGGCATGGAAACGCTCATGCACTTCTTCTATACTTTTTACCACAATATCTTCTGGTAAAAACTCATATAAATAATCTAACATAAGCTCAGGGCTTAATGTACATTCTGTTTTAAAATTTGCTACATAGTTTTCTGCGTGAACCCCAACATCTGTGTGACCACACCCAATAAGCTCTACTTTTTCCTCTGCCATCTTCTCAAGCACAGCTTCTATTTTAGCTTGTACTGTAAGATCTGTGTCTTTTTGAGTTTGAAAACCTTTATAACGACTTCCATCATATTGAATAACCATTTTAAAATTTCTCATTAAATTTACCTATATACTTTCTTTTGAATGTAGCCTTTATTATAACGTTGATTTTATGATTTAGATAGTCCCTTTTATTGGCTCTCCTTATAAATACAGTGAAGTGATGTTTCTTAATGTATTGCATTAACCCTTTAATAACTATAATAGATACTACAACGGCTACTACCATTGCCACTAATAATATGGTAAGCTCTGCACTTGTAAAGACAACTCCAAACTTAAGTACTTTAAGCAAGCTTGCTCCAAACATGACCGGAATAGCTAAGAAGAAAGTAAATTTAAACATTAATTATCAACGCTCTCTCATTCTAAATCATTGTTTATTAGACTTGCTTCCTTATTTACTTGTAATACTCTAGGTCATTATCTGTATATAAATGAGATGAATACTTTTATATTGGAGGAATATGCTATGGATTTACCTTTTCTTCCTGAAGAAGCACAAGTAACCTTTGATTTTTCTTCTATTAAGCGTAAATGGCTCAATGTCCCTTATGCAAATAAGTCCCCTGCCCAAAAACTTGATATTTTCTTACCTAATGGAAATGGCGACCATTATCCTGTCATTATTATTATTCATGGAGGTGGCTTTCGTTTTGGTGATAAACAAGGTATTGAATTAAAAATGGCTTTAGAACCTGGTGTTAAGCGTGGTTATGCCATAGTCTCTATTAATTATCGCTTGAGTACAGAGGCTACTTTTCCTGCTGCTCCCCAAGATGTTAATGCCGCCATCCGATTTATACGTAAAAATGCTTCTCTATATCACTTAAATCCTGACAAAATTGGGCTATGGGGTTCTTCCTCTGGTGGTAATTTAGCTGCTTTAGCAGGTACAACAGGATATACCCCTGTTTTTGTAGATTCAAGCTTGGGGGCACCTAGAGTTCCTTGGAATGTTCAGGCTGTAGTTGATTTCTTTGGACCTATTAACTTCTTAACTATGGATCCTCAATTTGTTATTAATGGGATTGCAGGTCAAGTTCATGATAGTCCTGATTCTTTTGAATCCTTATATTTAGGTGCGCAAATCACTAAAGTTCCTGGCAAAGTTAAACAAAGTAATCCAGAGACCTACTTAAACCGCAAAGCCCCTCCTTTTCTTATTGAACATGGTACAAAAGATAAAAATATTCCCTATCAACAATCTGTCGTCTTCTCTCAGCAATTAATGTATAACATCCCAGATACATTTATTAATCTCCGCCTTATAGATGGTGCTGGTCACGGTGGACCTCTATTTGAAACGCCTGATAATATTGACTTAGTCTTTAACTTTTTTGATCTTTATTTGACTTAATATATAATTGTCCTTTTATAACATAAAAAACTCTCAAGCTGTGGTATATCACAGTTTGAGAGCTTTTGTATTTTCGCTCTATTCTATATTGCAAATTGGCTATTATAAAGTTCAGCATAGAAACCTTTTTGCTCTAAAAGGCTTTCATGGTTGCCCTGTTCAATAATCTTGCCCTCTTTCATCACTAAAATGACATCTGCATTTTGAATGGTAGAAAGTCGGTGAGCTACAATAAAGGTTGTTCTACCTTTCATCAATTTATTGAAGGCACTTTGAATTTGAATTTCTGTTCTTGTATCAATAGATGAGGTAGCCTCATCTAAAATCAACATAGGTGGCTTACAAAGCATTACTCTTGTAATACATAAAAGCTGCTTTTGTCCTTGTGAAAGCATGCCGCCATCTTCACCAATAATCGTATCATACCCCTTAGGCAGACGTTTGATAAAGGAATGGGCATGAGAAGCTTTCGCTGCTTGAATGATTTCCTCTTCCGTAGCACCTGGTTTACCCATAATAATATTTTCTTTGATGGTTCCTTTTTTGAGCCAAGTTTCTTGAAGCACCATACCATAATTAGATCGTAGACTTTTTCTTGTCATCTGACGTATATCTGTTTCCTCTACACAAATTGTACCTTGATCTACATCATAAAAACGCATGAGTAAGTTGATAATCGTTGTTTTACCACAGCCTGTAGGTCCTACAATGGCTACCTTTTGTCCTGGCTTGATGGCAATATTAAAGTTTTCAATAAGTTTTTTCTCTGGTACGTAAGAAAAACTTACATCATTACAAGTAACTTCCCCTTGCACATCTTCTAATACAATAGCATTTGCTGGTTCTTCTACTTGTGGCTCTTCCTCAATAAGTTCAAAGATACGCCCTGCACAAGCAATGGCATTTTGAAGTTCTGTTACAACGCCTGAAATTTCATTAAATGGCTTTGTGTATTGATTAGCATAACTTAAGAAACAAGATAATGCTCCCACTGTCATTTTTCCTGTAATAACTGCAAATGCGCCTGTAAGTGCTACGCCAGCATAAACAATACTATTTACAAAACGTGTACAAGGATTCGTTAAAGATGAGAAGAAAATAGCGCGCAAAGAGTATTGAGCAAGTCTATCTCCAATTTCATCAAACTGCTTCATGGCTTCTTCTTCGTGACCATAGGCTTTAACAACTTTTTGATTGCCTATCATCTCATCGATGAAAGCTGTTTGTTCACCACGTGCTTCAGATTGTAATTTGAACATACTGTACGTTTTCTTCGCAATAAAACTTGCTACAAAAAGAGATAGTGGCGTTACAAGTACAACGACAAAAGTAATCCCTACATTAATCGTAAGCATAAAGATGAGTGTCCCTACAATGGTCATTACCCCTGTAAAGAGTTGTGTAAATCCGAGGAGTAATCCATCTGCAAATTGGTCTACATCTGTAATGACACGACTTACAATCTCACCTTGTGAGCGTCCATCTAAGTATTTAAGAGGAAGAATTTCTATTTTATCAAAAGCTTCTTCACGAATATCACGTACAACTTGATAGGTCACTTTATTATTGATGGTATTCATCATCCACTGGGCAAGAGCTGTTACACCTACCATGATTACAACGTTAATCAAGTGTCCTAAAATGCCTTCAAAATCTACACCACCATATACAATACCATCTATGGCCTTACCTATTAAAATAGGTACATAAAGGGTTAAAATAACAATCACAACAGCAAGTAGAATGGAAAGCGCCATCAGTCTAGTATATCTTTTAATATACTGCATGACTTTCTTAAGGATAGCTTGTTGGCCTTTTTTATCTTGTTTCATCCTTATGCCTCCTCTCTTTTAAATTGAGAATAATAAATCTCATTATACACTTCACAGTTTACTAAAAGTTCAGTATGTGTCCCTTTACCAACCATCTTGCCATCATCTAATACAATGATTTGATCAGCATATTGAATGGAAGATGCTCTTTGAGAAACTATAAAGACTGTGGGACTACCCTCTAATTCCTTAATTGCTTTACGGAGTTTAGCATCTGTTGCAAAGTCTAATGCGGAGGTACTATCATCTAAAATTAAGATTTCAGGTTTCTTCACTAGCGCACGTGCAATACTCATCCGCTGTCTTTGCCCACCTGATAAGTTCTTCCCTGCTTGGTCAATTTGCCCTTTCAAGCCTCCCTTACTTGCAACCACATCACTTCCTTGTGCAATCTCAATGGCTGCTTCTAGCTCTTCATGGGTCGCATCTTTTTTACCCCATTTAATATTACTTTCAATATCTCCTTTAAAAAGGACTGCCTTTTGCATGACAATCCCTATCTTATCTCTTAAAATGTCTGAAGCATAAGCTTTAACATTCTTTCCGTTGATGAGGACCTCACCGGATGTAGCATCATAAAATCTAGGAATCATATGTATAAGAGATGTTTTACCTGAACCCGTTCCACCTATAATACCTATTGTTTGGCCTTTTTGTACACTAAAATCTATTCCTGTTAAAGAAGCCTCCCCTGCACCTTCATAAGTTAAAGATACATTTTTAAATTCAACAACAGGTGCCTTGGTAGCTTGGCCAAAGATTCTTTCTAAGCCTTCTTCCATGCTGGATTGTATGTCAAATACTTCCGAAATACGATTGCCACAAGCTACAGATTTATTAATGGTAATGATCAAACTTGCAAGCTTAATCAGCTCCACTAAAATTTGAGACATATAGTTATAAAGAGCAACCACTTCCCCTTGGCTCAGTACACCATGATCCACTTGGATAGCGCCTGTCCATATCAATAGGACAATAGCCACATTAATAATGACATAGGTAAAAGGATTCATTAAAGCAGAAATTCTTCCTGCTTTTTGTTGTATCTTTGTTAACGCTTCATTTTTGATTGCAAAAGCTTCTACTTCCTCTTCTTCTTTACAAAAAGCACGAATAACACGCACACCTGCTAGATTCTCTCTTGTACTACCAAGTACACCGTCTAACTTTTGTTGAACTGACTTAAGCATTGGGATATTTAATAACATAATCCCAAAAACTACAAAAGATAAAAGAATAATCGCACCTACAAACAACATGGCTGACTTTACATCAATAGTAAATGCCATAATCATTGCGCCAAATACAACAAACGGTGAACGTAAAAATAGGCGTAACACCATGTTTACACCATTTTGTGCTTGATTGACATCACTTGTCATACGGGTAATCATTGTTGAAGTTCCTATTGTATCTACTTCAGTAAAGGATAACCCTAATAAATGCTCAAAAAGTGAATGTCTTAACTTGGTTCCAAACCCTACAGCAGCTTTAGCTGAAAAGTACTGGGCTGTGACAGAGCAAATAAGACCAATGAGTGCTAATAATACTAAAACGACAACCATTTTAGTAATGTATCCCTGATCACTAAGCCCTATCCCTTGGTCAATAATGGCAGCAACTACTAATGGCACAAATAATTCAAAAGAAGCTTCTAACATTTTAAATAAAGGTGCTAGTACACATTCTTTTTTATAATCTTTTAGATAGACTAATAATTTTTTCACCCGTTCATCTCTCCTTTTCTACAGTATATAGTATGACTTCAATTTAACTTCTAGTCAATTTAAACAGTCGTTTAAGTCACATACTAATATCTATTATAAATCTAACAAAAGAAGCTACACCCTTTGTTTACCAAAGGATATAGCTTCTTTTACTTTATTTTCATCTTTTCCTAACTGCAAATAACCTCTTTCTATACTCGTCATTATCCTTTTACAGCACCTGCTACCATACCTTCAATAATATATTTTTGTGCAAGAAGATAGACAACAATAATTGGTAAAATGGTAATAACAATAAATGCACATACATAATTCCACTTATAAGTCATAAATCCCACAAAATTATAAATTCCTAAAGGCAACGTTTGCATTTTGGAATCTGATAAGAAATAAAGTGAAATTTGGAAATCATTCCACACCGCCATAAAAGTTAAAATAATGTTCGTAAAAATAACTGGCTTTAGAAGTGGAAAAATAATATTAAAGAACATTCTAAATGGGCCACAACCATCTAACATAGCACACTCATCTAATGATACAGGAATACCTTTAATAAAACCTGTATAGAGCATAACACTTAGTGGTAAGCGTATAGCTATATGAATCAAAATAGGTGCTATGTAAGTACCACTAAGGCCTAATAACTTTACTATAACTACTTCTGGAATAAGCGCTAGAGGTGCAATAAGTCCAATAAGAAAATATCCATAAGTAAACTTTCCAAACTTATCATCTCTTCTACCTATAACAAATGCTGTCATTGAAGCAAGAATAACTGTAAAAAATACCACTGTACAAGTAATAAGCATACTATTTCCAAAGGCTCTAAAAAGCTTCCCTTCTTGAATAACATGAGCATAGTTTTCAAACATAAACTTTTCTGGTAAAGAAAAGTCTATGATAGCTGCCTCAGAGACACTTTTAAATGAGTTAAGAATTACAAGTGCAAAAGGAATAAGGACACATAATGTCATTATAGTGCAAAAAATATATACTATAGAAAGCTTAATGATCTGTTGTCTTTTAGCCGCTGTCATCATAGATCAATCTCCTTTCTTCTTAGAAACTTCAATAATGGTCCAATAATAAGAGTAATAAGTAAAAATTGAACTAAATTAATAGTTGATGCATAACCTAATGTTCCCACCGATAATGCATCATAAGAAAGTTTACTAAGTACTTGCGTTGCACCATTTGGCCCCCCATTAGTCATTGACATTACAATATCAAAAATATTAAACCCGCCAATAATACATAATGTAATGGTTACATTAAGCGCTGGTCTAATAAATGGCATTGTAATATTTTTAAACTTCTGAAATGCTGAAGCTCCATCAATACTTGCTGCCTCATACAACTCTTCTGGAATTGCTTGAAGCCCTGCTAGAACAATACATACGTTAAACCCAATCCACATCCATGACTCTACAATACATACTGAAAATAAAGCTACTTTGGGATCGCCTAACCAATTTAGTGCAAGAACATCAAGATTCAAAAATCTTAAAAACTCATTAAGAATACCTGTCTCTGGTTGCATGATAAAACTAAATACATATCCAATAACAAGTGCACCAATTGTACATGGTAAAAAAATAGCCGCTCTAAAAAAGTTTCTACCTTTAAATTTATTGTTAAGTAATAGTCCAAGGCCAAGGCCAAAACTTACTTTAATTAAAGTTGTAAGTAGTGCAAAAATACACACATTCATAAGGGCTTTAAAAAAGCTTGGTGACGTAA
This sequence comes from Niameybacter massiliensis, assembly GCF_001282685.1. Taxonomy (GTDB): domain Bacteria; phylum Bacillota; class Clostridia; order Lachnospirales; family Cellulosilyticaceae; genus Holtiella; species Holtiella tumoricola. Next base: position 2,871,429 of record NZ_LN875035.1, read on the forward strand.
ATAACATCTGAAAGTTATCAAATCCTATAAATTTAGGGCTATCAAAGTTAAAGATATTCCAATTAGTAAAAGAAAAAATAAATCCCCCTACAATAGAGCCAATATAAAAAATCGTAAAAATGACCAATGCTGGAACTGTCATATAGGCTGGATAATATTTTTTTTGATATTTTGTCATGTTCGTATTCTCCTTTCATTAAATGCATTTATATAGATTCCTCATATAGTCTCATAAAAAAAGAAGACAAAACATATCCGCTCTGCCTTCTTTTTAACATATAGGCTTATCAACTACTCCCTTTATTTATCAAATCCTTCAAATCCTAGTTGTCTACCTACTTTAACAAGCTCATCACTCCAGATCTTAGCTGCTTGCTCTGGTGTTTTTTGTCCTAAAAGTACAGATAAAAATGCACTGTCTGCCTCTGCTGAAGGTGTTACGATGTATGTTTGATTGTAGTGTTTTTGACTCATGTTATTATCAAAGTATACTTGTGAATCTGCAAGCGTACGACTTAAATTATCATTTTGCATATTTGTCCATACAGAAGTACATTTATTTGTATCAAATAAGTATTGAACAGCTTCTTCTGATGACATATAATTCAAGAAATCTTTAGCAACATCAATATTATTTGATTGGTTGGAAATCATCATTCCACCAGGCCCTGCTGCTGCTAAATAGCTTTTGCCATCTTTACTTGGTGCTGCAAACATACCAATCTTTCCTGCACCTGATGGTTCTGTTTTTGTATATTCTGGATCTGCCCAGTCTCCCATATACATCATTGCAGCTTCACCACTAGCTATTGCTTTTTGTGCCATTTCATAGCTTGCTGTTGCCATATCACTATTTACCCAACCATTATCTACCCATGATTTCATACGTGTAAACATATCTACTACTTCTGGTACTTCATCCCATCTTATTTCATTATTATTAAGCGTTTCCAGTAATCCTTCATTTGCTGCTAAAATATTCGGCCATTCACCATTCATAATTTGATTTACTGTCCAGCCATCTTTCATTGAAATATAAAGAGGTGTTACTCCTGCTTCTTTTAATGTGTTACAAACCTTTTCAAACTCTTCAAAAGTTGTTGGAATTTCTATATTATTTTTTTCAAATACTTCTGTGTTATAAACTATCCCAAATGAGTTAATCCCCCCTGATGGTAAGCAATATACTTTATCGTTTACACTAGCAAATTCTTTTCCTACTTCACTTAAATTTTGTACCCAATTCTCACCTGAAAGATCTACTAGATTTTTCTCATGGTTATATTTACTTCCTTGTGTCCCTGTTTCACCAATGAAAATATCCCACATACCACCAGAAGCCATTTTTGTAAGGAGAAGCTGATCAAATTGATTATCATCTACTGCTTGGATTTCTAAAATATTGCCTGTTTTTGCTTCCCATTTTTCTTTGTGCTCTTTAATCCCTGATATTTCAATATGAGTTGCTGGCATACCAATTGTAATAGTTACTGGTTTTTTAGATTCTTCTTGCTTTTGTGTTGTGTTGCTTTCTACTGGTTTTGTAACAGGCTCCTCTTTACTACCACAAGCAACTAAACTTGTTCCCATTAACCCTACTAATGCTAAACTTGCAAAACGTTTGATTGTTTTCATCTTTAAATCCCCTTTCATATCTGCATTATGTACTATATGGTCATTATAAAGCTATCATTATGACTTGAGAATGTACAAATCATAAATAGGCCCATGTATTTTTTTGACATATTAGCCTATACACAACTTTATCCATTTACTTTTTTGCACAAAAGTGCTAACATTTGATATATTATTTTTTGATTTATTTATACTAAGGAGTCTATCATGTACAAATCACACTTTAAAAATAAACTTTTTTTTTACTTTGCTTTAATCGCCCTTATTATTACAAGTATTATTTCTTTTATATTTTGTAAATTGTCCGTTGATAATCTTTTAAAGGCTCAATTGAAAAATAGTTATCAAATCACAAATAATATTTCTATACAAATTGATAATATGTTTAAGCCCTTGGAGATCGCAGCTACCACTCTTTCTAACGCCCCTCAACTAGCACCCCTTATTTATGAGCTTAATCAAGAAGAATCTATTTCTTCTTATGACTTATTAAAATCTGAGAATATTATTATGCAAAATTTAAATAGTGTACTATTTTATCTCAATTATGTAAGCGATGTTATTCTCTATAATAGCGAGAAACCTTATTTCTACTATAGCGGCCTTTTTATAGAAAAAAATCCCTACTTTTTCAAACAGCTTAATAATCTCTCAGATTACCAAAACTTTATATCTCAAGATGTACCTTTTCTACTTCTTCCACCTCATAACAATCTATGGCGTGGACATAGTGCACCAGTTACATCACTTATAAAAAAATATAAAAGTGTTTCTCATAATGAAACTGCTCTTATAGAAATTCAAATTCCTTATAATTATTTAGATAAACTTTTAAGTTCTCAATCTTTCAACGAAAATGCTCAAGTTGTCTTACTTGACCAAAATTTCCAAGTCATTTACCCATTCAAGCAAGAGGAACTAAAAATTGATCTAGATATCGTGGATGCCGTTCAACAAAATATTTCTAAAGGTATTACTTCAGACTATACTTATAAACATCTTTATAGCGTAATTCCCTCTGACTATACGGGGTGGTACACTCTTTTTATTCAAGATGGCTACTTTATACAAAAACAAATCAATTACTCTATTTTAAATAGTCTCCTACTAGGTATTGTCATTCTAGGTATTATCCTCTGTGTACTCCTACTTATTTTGACAAGACTTACTCAACCTTTAAACCAACTTATTTTACATATTAATAGTGCTACTGTACACGATCTTAATTTACGTGTTTTTTCAAAAAACATGAATGAATTTAATATGCTAAATGATACTTTTGATAAACTTTACATACGCCTTAAAGACTCTATAGATCAACTTTATGAAACAGAATTACGTGAGGCCCATGCTCAATTTGCAGCACTTCAAGCACAAATTAACCCTCACTTTTTATATAACACGTTAAATGCCATTAGTGCTGCCAGCGAGGTCTATGGAGCTCATACCACACCTATCATGTGCCAGCAACTTGCTAATATGATGCGCTATGTAACAGAACCTGGATCTACTACTTTACTAAAAGATGGCATTGCACACACACGTGATTATCTAGAACTGATGCGAGTACCTAATGAAGGCCTTTTTACTTATTCTATTAATATACCTATAGAATTAAGCTTTACCATTATTCCAAAGCTTATTATTCAGCCTATTGTTGAAAATAGTTTTAAGCATGCTTTCAAAGAAGTTCTCCCACCTTGGGAAGTTCTAATTAAAGCATGTATTATTTCTGAAACCCAGTGGTCTCTTATCATCACAGATAATGGTTCTGGCTTTCCTCATCACGCTTTAGAGGAAATTAATACATTTATGGCAAACTACCCATCTATCAAAACTACATCTCTAGAAATGCCTTTAACAATTAATGGAATGGGCTTAAAAAATATTTTTGCAAGAGTTTTTATGTATTTCGATAATCAGTGTGATATAAAAGTTGAAAACTTAGACTGTGGATGTTCTATCACTTTTATTTTTCCTATTACCTATTAAGGAAGGAGTTTTATAATGATTAAGATTTTTATTGCTGAAGATCAGCCCCTTATTTTAAGGGATATTTGTCAAAAAATTATGCGTTGTGGAGATCCCTTTGAAATTATAGGAGAAGCTACTAATGGAAAAGATGCTTATGAAAAAATTATGCAATGTCATCCTGATGTTATTTTTACGGATATTCGCATGCCTCTTATGGACGGGCTTAACCTTATTGAAAAAGTAAAATTAAGTCTCCCTGATATTAAATGTATCATTATCAGCGGTTATAAAGATTTTGACTATGCACGTGCTGCTATGAAACTTAATGTGGATGAATACTTACTAAAACCTATTCTTTTTGAAGATATTGAATTTGTTCTTAATCAATTAAAACTTAAAGTGTCTATTAATCAAGAGTCCTATGAAAAAGAAATGCTGAATTCCATCTTAAATGCATCACATCATAATCATCCAAGACTTCATATGCCACTTACCTTCAATGAATGTTACATAGTACTTTTAAATGCAGGTCCTTTTGCTCATTTTACCATTGACTATCTTAATCCTTTTGGTGCTGTCTGGGATAATTTAGATATTGAAAATTTAGGTGAAAATATTCTTCAAGAAAATGAAAAAATATATATTTTTGATGGTAAAACCCAAAATGAAAAGCTTCTTTTTATCGGTCTTAAAAATACTTCTTATAGCGCTATCTTACATTTTTTAAAGGACCTAGCTATAATGTTTGAAACCTTACATGCTATACTCTCTATTGCTGTTAGTAAACCTATGTATAGAATAGATAATATTGGTATTGAGAGTCAAGTCTTACGTACTTTAATGAAAAAAAACATCTTATTTGGGCAAGCTACCTTTATTGAATGCTCTCATATAAATCCTTATCTCAAACCTTATCGCACATTTATTTCTAGCTTACTTGAAAGAAAGTTTATTTTAGCTATACAAAATCATCAGAAAAAAAATTTCATCAAAGAATTAGAACTTTTAATTGACCAATTTCAAAGAGAACAATCTACTCAATATGAGATTACCAAAACACTCAAATATCTTGTATCTCTGTTTAATAAGGTAGATCATCCTCTTGCTCCTCCCTATATGGATATTGAACTAGAAATTGAAGAAACATTATCTAATGTCCATGATTACCACACGCTAAAAGAAGGTATATTATTTTCTTTTACTAATTTTTTAGATGCTGTCTTTTCTACTGCTATACCTGCACAGTCTTCTCTTCACTTAATCGATGATGCAAAACATTATATTGACCATCATTTTAATGAAAGCTTTACTATTAATGATTTAGCAAGTCGTAGTGCCTTAACACCTGCTTATTTCAGTAGACTCTTTAAAGAACGTCTCGGTGTAACACCTATTGAATACCTCACACAAATCCGTATTCAAAAAGCATGTGATCTTATTCTATCTCACAACTATACTTTTAAAGAAATTGCGGAACTCTGTGGTTACTCTGACCAATTTTATTTTAGTCGTACTTTTAAAATGATTATAGGCAAATCTCCATCTCAATATAAAGTTGAACATAGTTAACATACTATACAAAAAGCGAGTAAAACACCTTAATTTCAAGGCACTTTACTCGCTTTTTACTTTGTAAATCCTATTACCTTATCTTTGATTTGATTGGCATACTATTATTCCTGCTGGTGGTACATTAAAAGTATGTATACCTTTTATTAATTTCCCTAAATAAGATTCGGTTATAACACCTTCACAGTTATAAATAATAATTGTATCAAAACTTTGAGTTTCTCTAACCTTCACAATACATTCCTCTGTTAATGTACTATTTATAATAACAATCTCTTTTTTATTTTCCTCTATTGTTACAACTGATGAGCTATAGTACCCAATAATCTCTCTTTGTTCATCTACCACTTTTAAAATGTTATAATAATTAAATGGATTGAGTGGCATAAATTGCCCCTTTACAATAGTCTGTTGGTACTTATTCCACATATCAAGATAGAACTTAAGCATACGCTTATGACTTGGCTGTAAGTCTTCAATTTTCACAGATATCTGAGGAACACTAAAGAAAATATTCGTCAGCTGCATCGCTGCACTTTCTACTGTATCCTCTAAATGCCACATAATCATATCTGCATGTGTTGCACTTTTACCATTGAGTAATCTAATATCGGTTGTACGTACACGATTTTCAAAAGCATCCATTGGACAATCTACTGCCCTAAAGATATTACCATAGCTTCTCATAGCAGGTCCTGTATATGTTTGCCTAAACTCAATCATGACATCTGGTTTAATTTTACGCAGGCGCATTAAACACTCTTTTAGTAGTTTGTCTGATGCTTCTAATAAGCCTTCAATATCTCTTTTTTCATTTGGTTCTGGATAGTCATCTCCATTCACTACAAATTCATCAATAAAATCTAATTTAAAACCATCTAAATCCCAATCTAATAATGCCTTTTCATAGGTCTCTATAATAAACTCTCTTACTTCTTTATATCTAGGGTCCAATACAGCCCACTCATCTGTAATATAGGTTACCAACATATCCTTAAAACGCTCAAAGTTTTTAGACTTAGTACCAATAAAAGGAACTGGATACCAGACCATAAACTTCATACCTATTTGATGAACTTCTTCTACTAAAGTTCTCATATCTGGTATTTTAGAAGTTGCCACCTCCCAGTCACCACAATATGCATAACCACGGTTATTATCATCTGTTTGCCAACCATCATCCACAATGATTGCCTCACAACCATACTTTTTTGCTTGCCTACATTCATCTATAAGTTCTTGGCTACTAAGTTTTTGATGGTAAGTATACCATGTAGAATACATAGGTTTGTTGGCACACTCTGGTACAAAAGCAGGTTTATTATATTCATAAGTTCCCCACCACTTTTCAACACCTTGGAGGGCCTCATAATATGGAATATTTCTTGTATCAATGCGTAATTCAGCTGTATAAGGCTTACCCTCTAATACTTTGTCCTTAAATAACTCTAATGTACAACACACTTGTCCTGATTCTTCTACAATCAAAGATGTAATTTTTGTTTGATGGATAGTATCAGAAAAGGCCCATGTAAGTTTATTCGTATTATTAAAGTCCATCATACATTCTACTGGTGCTCCCGTTAAAGCATTACTCATATTAATGTTTTTGAACCAATCTAACGTACACGCTTTAATAAGATTGATTTTTGAGTGCCATCTATAATGCATCCCCATAGCTGTCATATGCCATTTTATTTTTAAGTTCTCTTTACTTATCTTTAGATTTTCTATTTGAAAGTGAATAATCGCCAAATCTTCTTCTACATTTTCTATATCTACCTTAACCTGATTTGTGTCTTGTATTTCAATCTCAAAATCCTCGATATCCCAATTCATCCTAGTTCCTCCATCTAATAATATCTTTTATCCTATATTATCTATTTTTTGCAGGATAAACTATGGATTATTTTATCTTCCTATATAGATTATTTATCAAAATACGCTTTTAAAAATTCTAGGCTTTAAAGTGTTTTTATCCATCCTTTATAATACATAAGTTAAGCTGAAGTATGAAAGTTTTAAATGCCCTAATACTACTGAAAAATACTCATTCTTTTCTTGCATATAACAAAAAACTCGTAAGTCATTGGTAGTCAATAACTTACGAGTTTCATTTTATTACACCTGATAGGATTCTAACCTATATAAACTGCTGAATGAAGTCTGCAAGTAAATAAGTTAATTCACCTGCATCATATACTTTTTCTGCCCAAGATTGTTTCTTAAGTCCCCCATCTTGATAAAGTACTTCTTCAAATCTATAAGCCTCATCTTCTAGACGAATAAGTAAGCCATAAATAAGGTTCTCACCTAGTTCTAAATCACCTAAGTCAATCCCTTTGTAATTTTGCTCTCTTCCATCAAAAACAATGAGTTGCTTCCCATCATCTACTGCAAAAGAAACAAATAAAGCATTTTCTTCTCCTTGTGCTAAATAACGGTCTACACCTTTTATGATGGTTGCAATGTTCATATGAGGCTCTATCACATCATAACGGTTACGGCAGTATTTGCCTTCTAAGTCATCATATTCCATAAGGACAAATGCTGCTTCTACATTATCTGCTACACGAATAAGGCCTTCTAAATCATAATCTGGTGCATAGTAAGTTAAATCGCTAATTTCTACGTGGTGTTCCATTGTCTTTCCTCTTTCTATCTCATAGCCTAGGAAGCTTTACTAGACTTCAGCTTCCTAGCCGTACTTTTATCTGTCTACTATTGTATTGCATCACTTTATCCCATGACAATATGTTTGGATAATAATTTTTCCCTATACGTTTAGACTTATTGGCTTAAGTATACCCCTATGCAAATAAATCTAAACTTAATTGGTTGGATTCAGATAAGTTTTGTAAAATACCTAACTCACACATCTTATCTGTAATGGTCTTACTTGCTTTTGTACGGTTTCTAAAGTCTTCTTTTGAAAGGAATGGACCATCTTTAATGGCATTCACAATACCTTCTGCCGCTTTTTCACCAAGTCCATCAATGGCACTTAATGATGGCATAATCTTACCATCAATGATTTGGAAGTTCTTATCATGTGCAATTTCTAATTCAATAGGTGCGAACTCAAATCCTCTCGCATACATTTCTTGTACAAGACGCATATCTTTAATTGTATCTTGCTCTTTGGTAGTCTGATTCTCTTTACCTTTACTTTGCAGTTCTTTCATATTGTACTCGAGACGTTCCTTTCCAAAGCACATAGTTTCGTAAGAGAAAGCAGATGCCCTAATACTAAAGTAAGCTGTATAGTAAGCCAGTGGATAAAATACCTTAAACCAAGCAATACGCCATGCCATCATAACGTAAGCTGCCGCATGGGCTTTAGGGAACATGTACTTAATTTTCTTACATGAATCAATATACCAGTCTGGTACATCGTGAGCAAGCATTTCTTCTTCCCATTCTGGCCTTAATCCTTTCCCTTTACGTACACTTTCCATGATGGTGAACGATAACCCTTTTTCTACCCCTTGATTGATGAGGTAAGTCATAATATCATCACGTGTACAGATTACGGTAGAAATGGTTCCTTTACCCTCTTCAATTAAAGTTTGTGCATTCCCTAGCCACACGTCTGTACCATGTGAAAGTCCAGATATACGTACTAAGTCAGAGAAACTTTGTGGTTTTGCATCTAGTACCATCTGGATAACGAAGTCTGTACCAAACTCTGGTACTCCAAGACAGCCTAACTTAATCCCACCTATATCTTCTGGCTTAATTTTTAGGACTTCAGTTGAGTGGAATAAAGACATAACCGCTGGATCATCTAACCTAATGGTCTTAGCATCTATACCCGTAATATCTTCTAGGCGACGGATAATCGTTGGATCGTCATGCCCTAGAATATCTAGTTTGAGTAAGTTATGGTCAATGGAGTGGTACTCAAAGTGAGTTGTAATAATTGGGGTTGTCGTATCATTAGCAGGGTGCTGTATCGCTGTAAACTCATAGATTTCTCTATCATGAGGTACTACGATAATCCCTCCTGGATGCTGTCCTGTTGTACGTTTAACACCTGTACAGCCTTCAGCAATACGTCTCATCTCAGCACGTCTTTTGTGGATACCACGTTCCTCATTGTATTTAAACACATAAGCAAGCGCTGTCTTTTCTGCCATTGTACCAATGGTTCCTGCACGAAAGGCTTTTCCTTCTCCAAAGAGTACCTCTACATATTTATGTGATTTAGCTTGGTAGTCTCCAGAGAAGTTAAGGTCGATATCGGGTTCTTTATCACCTTTGAATCCAAGGAATGTTTCGAATGGGATATCATGTCCTTCCTTATTTAAATCATGTCCACACTCTGGACATTTTCTATCTGGCATATCACATCCTGATCTTCCTGCATAAGCCTTAACTTCTGGTGAATCAAAGTCACAGTAATAACAGTTTGGACAAATATAATGTGGTTCAAGAGGATTAACCTCTGTAATCCCTGACATGGTTGCTGCAAATGAGGATCCTACAGATCCCCTTGATCCTACTAAGTAACCATGGTCATTAGAATCCCATACTAGTTTCTGTGCAATAATATACATTACGGCGAAACCATTGCTAATAATAGAGTTAAGCTCACGTTCAAGACGCTCTACTACAACTTCTGGTAGATTAGGTCCATAGATTTCATGGGCCTTATCATAACAAATACTTCTAAGTGTTTCATCTGAGTTTGCAATCTCTGGCGGACATTTATCTGGAAGTACAGGAGATACCCGCTCAATCTGATCATTGATTAAGTTAGTATTGGTAATAACAACTTCTCTTGCCTTCTCTTTCCCTAGATATTTGAACTCATCTAACATTTCTTCTGTTGTACGTAAATAAAGAGGTGGTTGATCATCAGCATCCTTAAAACCTTTACCTGCCATAATAATACGTCTATATACTTCATCTTCTGGATCTAAGAAGTGTACATCACACGTTGCTACAACAGGTTTATTATGACTTTCTCCAAGCTCTACAATCTTACGGTTATAGTCCATTAAGTCTTCGTTTGTTGTGGCAGCATATTTATCACTTCTAAGCATAAAACTGTTGTTACCTATTGGCTGTATCTCTAAATAGTCATAGAAGCTTACAATACGTGCAATCTCAGCTTCATCCTTTTCACGTAAAATAGCTTGGAATACCTCTCCTGCCTCACAAGCTGAACCTATAATAAGACCTTCACGGTATTTTTGAATCAGACTCTTTGGCATACGTGGACGACGTTGGAAGTAATCTAAGTGAGATGCTGAAACAAGACGATTTAAGTTAATACGACCCGTTTCATTTTTCACTAGAATAATCCCATGGTATGTTGGAAGCTTCTTAATATAATCTGGTGACACATCTACTAAATCATTGATTTGATCTAGTGTATGCACTTCCTTTTCTTCTAGCATCTCTATAAACTTCATAAAGATTTCCCCTGTTGCAGTAGCATCATCTACTGCACGGTGGTGATTTTCTAGACTAATACCTAAGTGTTTAGCAATATTATTTAACTTAAAATTCCCTAAGTGTGGCATTAAAACACGTGCTAAAGCAACAGTATCTAGAACCGTGTATTCACAAGGTAATCCTTGTCTATCTGCATTCGCCTTAATAAAGCTCATATCAAAGTCAGCATTGTGAGCAACCATAATACTACCTTCACAGAAATCCATAAACTTAGGTAAGATAACTTCTATAGTCGGTGAGCCCATAACCATACTATCATTGATCCCTGTTAAGTTCTCAATTTCATAAGGGATAGGAACTTCTGGATTGACAAACTCACTAAACTGATCAACGACTTTACCATTTACAACCTTTACTGCCCCAATCTCAATAATACGATTTTGATGTGCACTAAATCCTGTTGTCTCTAAGTCAAAGACTACATAGCTTTCACGTAAACTTTGATTCTTTGAGTTAATAATCATCTCTTTTAAATCATCTACAAAGTAGGCTTCTACACCATAGATAATTTTAAAAGGTTCATCCTTAGATACACAGTGGTTGGCAATAGGGAAGGCTTGTAAACAACCATGGTCTGTAATCGCTATGGCTGGCATCCCCCATGATTTGGCACGGTTGATCATCTTCTTAATGTCTACAACACTATCCATATCACTCATCATTGTGTGTAAGTGAAGTTCTACACGTTTTTCTTCACTCATATCCATACGCTTTGTTGTAAAATCTGCAATAGGCTTAATCCCTTGTACAGAACCAATACCTACTTCTCTATCATACTTATCTAAAATCGCCATACCTTTAATACGGTAGAAACCACCTTTTTTCAAGTTACCCATAATCTCTGGAAGGTCTTCATTCTTCACAAAAAGCTTCACTGTAATGGTATCTGTAAAGTCCGTAATATCAAACATAATGATTGTTTTTTCCATACGAATCTCACGGGTATCCATACCAACAATTTGTCCTTGGATAACAACTTCACCGATTTCATCCTGAATTTCATCAATGTTTGTCACTTCACCATCGCAAGAACGTCCATAAAATACATCTGGATCTGCTGGCTGTTTGGTATATTTCTTTGGTGCTGGTTTTTTCTCTTCTTCTTGTTTTTTGGGTTGCTCTTCGTCACATTTTGGTGTTTGTCTTACATTACCCATAACAGTATGCACCTCTCTTGCTAGCTTGTTTTCATTCTCTTCCATAAGTGTATTGTTAGAGAATGCTCTAAACTCAAATATAATTTGTGCATTCATGCTAAAACGATTCATAAAAATATCATGAAGTTGCTTCTTAATCTCTTCTGAACGTCGTCTTGCAAATAAACTGTTATCTAATGTAACGGTTAATGTATCACCTTCTACTTCCCATTCAGATAAACGCATTAAAGCAGAAAACATTTCACTTTGTGAACCTATTTCGTGAAGTAAACTACTTTTGTACTCCTGAACTAAATATTTCAATGTATACTGTTCTGACAGCACATACTGTTGGTCAAGTCGTACAGTTAAATCTGTTGTTGGAAATAGTTTATTTTTAATAGCATCTTGCATTTTCTCAATCTGAGCAAAATGAACAATCTGCCTACTTCTCATATGAATGGCTAGTGTGGTGGTAGCATTATCAAAAACAACTTTGTCTACCACTATGTCACGAAAAAGCTGATGAAGCTTGTCGTCTACTTTAAGTTCTGGCAATACTTCAAAAAAGCTTCTTACTTCTGTATCTTGACTCATGCTCTCTCCTCCACAATTTTTTTCAATATACCTATTTTATAATTGTTTGCTACAAATAACAAGGAACGTTAAGAAATTCTACTTCTTTATTTTAGAGTATCTACCATTCACCATTTACAAGTAATGAAGGGATTATCTAAAATACAACTCAATTACAAGAGCCTTGAAAACATTGATAATTTCAACATTTTCAAGGCTCTTGTAATTTTCTTAAAATATTTTTAAACAGTATAAGGGAAATTTGGGTGACCGGTACTTTAAATGGTTTAGTGGGGACGTCATCATCTAAAGCTAACGGGGATTGTCACCCAAAGGTTACGCTATCTTTTATTGATCTCTTGAAGCTACAAGTTCAACTCCAGTACCTAGTAAGTCAGCAACAAGTACGTCACCCATCTTAACTGGTGATTGAACAGTTAAGCTATTAATCACTTCCATACATTCCGGTATCATTTGCTTTGGAATATCTCCATTGGTTTTAACAGGCAAAGTTGGATGAATGGAACCTTCTATTTTTACTGTTGAAGTAACAACACGTGTTGGGGCAGTAACTTCCTTTACACCATATTCAGCACCTTTTGGGCAAGTATTGCCTGTTACACTTAATGTTTCTTCACCTGATACAGTTAATCTACAACCTTTAGGACATACAATACAAATAAGTTGTCTTTCCATTTTCTTCACCTCAATTAATCTCAATTTGGATTTCATTATACTCTGATTTTAAAAGCTTCTTAGGTAATACTAAGCGTTCCATTTCCGCTGGTAACATGTGTTCACGTTTAGCTGTTGTAATCACTTCATCACCTGCCTTTACAACAATATTCACATCATGAAGTACTTGATTGACTCTAAAGAATACTTCTACAAAGTTACCTACTCTATCGTATTCTACCTTCTGTGGTACTGTATAGTTAATGCAATTACCATTTTTGAGGGTGATGACTTGATTTGAATGTGTATAGTGTGACCCAATATACTTGGCTGCGGATTCACCTGCACGCATACTTTCTTTGGTTACAAAGTCAACAAGGTCATGTACATGGAGTGCATTTCCACAAGCAAAGATCCCTTCACATTCTGTTTGCATATCTTCATATACAACCGCACCATTTGTACGTGGATCAATAGCAATATTTGCGGATTTAGTCACTTCGTTTTCTGGAATAAGTCCAACGGATAAAAGAAGTGTGTCACAGTCAAAAGTCATTTCTGTACCTTTTATTGGTCTTCTATTTTCATCTACCTGACTTACAATAACTTTTTCAAGACGTGATTTACCTTCTACACCTGTTACAGTGTGAGAAAGGTATAATGGAATATCAAAGTCTTCTAAGCATTGTACAATATTACGGCTTAATCCATTTGAATATGGCATAAGCTCAACAACAGCTAATACTTTAGCACCTTCTAATGTCATACGTCTTGCCATGATTAGTCCAATGTCTCCTGATCCAAGGATAACAACACGTTTACCTACCATTTGGCCTTCCATATTCACATAACGTTGTGCTGTACCTGCTGTAAATATTCCTGCTGGTCTATCACCAGGAATAGCAATGGCACCTCTTGTTCTCTCTCTACATCCCATTGCTAAAACAACTGCTTTTGCCTGAATTTCCATATAACCTTCTGTACTATTCATTGCATAAATATGTTTATCTTCAGTAAGTTCAAGTACCATTGTATCTGTCATGACTTCTACAGTTGTATCTGCTAACATATGGATAAATTTTTGTGCATACTCTGGACCTGTTAACTGCTCTTTGAAGTAGTGTAAACCAAATCCATTATGTATACATTGATTTAAAATCCCGCCAAGTTCTTTATCTCTCTCAATGATTAAAATACTTTTTACACCTGTTTCATAAGCTTTATAAGCTGCTGCAAGACCTGCTGGTCCACCACCAATAACAACTAGTTCATAATTTCTATTATTCATGGTCAACGCCCCCTTTATTAGTTTTACCAATTAAGATATAAGAATCTAAGTCTTCTTGTCTTACTGCTTCTAATGGCATATTAAGTTCCCTTGCAATAATCTCAACAACCTTAGGGGAACAGAAACCACCTTGGCATCTTCCTGCCCCTGCACGTACACGTCTTTTAACGGCTTCTACTGTAGTTGCTGGTACTGGTGAATGAATGGCTTCAACAATTTCACCTTCTGTAATCTTTTCACAACGACAAACAATACGTCCATAAGCTGGATTTTCTTTGATTAATGCTTGTAACTCCTCTTTTGTAAGTTTCTCTAAAGACTTCACCTTTCTTATACCTTTAAATTCTGCTTTTGTTGCTAAGCTAAGGCCACTTTCTTCAAGCATTTTTACAATATCTATTGCAATGGCTGGTGCTGAGGTTAAACCTGGTGATTTAATGCCTGCAACGTTGATGAAATGTGCATTGGTTTTTGCTGGTCCTATAATAAATTCATCACGATTAGTTAATGCACGATTGCCTGAGAAGTTACGAATATTATCTCTATATACGATGTTACTGCATGTAAGTGCAGCCATTTGTCTTACATAGTCTAATCCACCTTGTGAGGTTGCTACATCATGTTTAGCACTTGCATCTGCGGCATCTGGTCCTACAATAAGATTGCCATGAGCTGTTGGAGAAACCAATACCCCTTTCCCCTTTGCTGTTGGACATTGGAAGATAACATGATTTACAAGTCCACCTTGTGCTTGATCTAAAAGGTAATACTGTCCTTTATTAGGTATAATATGAAAATCAGTAGGTTCAATCATATTGTAAACATCATCTGCATGAAGTCCTGCTGCATTAATGACATAGCGTGCTTCCATTATCTTAATTTCTTTTGCAGTCTTTACTTCTACTTTGAATAAACCATCTTCTTGATGAATATCTACCACTTCATGGTTAAGGAATACTTTGGTACCATTTTCTACTGCATTATCCATAAGTGCAATAGCAAGTTCATAAGGTCCTACTACCCCAGCAGATGGTGCATAAAGGGCACCGTGTATCTCTTTATTAATAGATGGCTCTTTTTCTAATACTTCTTCTTTAGTTAGAAGCTTTAAGCCTGGAACTCCATTTTCCACGCCTCTTTCATAAAGCTTTTGTAGATGTAATAAATCTTTTTCGTCAAAAGCTAGTACTAAAGAACCCACTTTTTTATATGGAACATCCAGGTCTTTGCATAACACTTCAATCAACTTGTTGCCTTCTACATTGTATTTTGCCATAAGTGTACCTGGTTCTGGATCATAGCCCGCATGTACAATTCCACTATTAGCTTTTGTTGTGCCTGATGCAAGATCATTATTTTTTTCTACAACTGCTACATTTACCTCATATTTTGAAAGTTCTCTTGCAATACTTGCCCCACATACGCCCGCTCCAATTATTATTACATCATACATCGTTAATGCCTCCTCTATAAAACTTGTTTTTGAAAAGCAAAAAAAGAGCAACGCAAACAAAGGTATTATATCCCTGTTTAGCATTACTCTTTTTCTCTGCTATCATGTATTGAATTATCTTTATCATATCTAATTTAGTTATATTTGTCAATTTTATTTAAAATTTAACAAACATTATATGTATATCGTCCAACTTTACATTTCCCAAACTTTTTGATTAGTTGTAGAAATAGCTATTGCACCACTTTGCAATACTCCTATAACGTCTTCTTTGTCTGCAATTAATCCACCTGCAATAAGAGGAATATCTATCTCTGCTACTAGCTTACCAATAATCTTTGGCGCTACCCCTGGTAAAATCTCAATAAAATCAATAAGATCTGGCTCTACAAGTTTCTTTATCCCCTCTAAAGACATAGAATCTAAAGCAAAGAATCGCATTACTGTTGCTAAGCCTTGTTTCTTAGCCGCTTTAATTACAGCAATCTTCGTAGAGATAATCCCATCTAATAAAGTATTTTCTTTTAAAAACTTTACACTAACACTCTTTGCTTCTAATCCTTCTACTAAGTCTAAATGAACCATTACAGTTTTCCCATGATCTTTTAGACGTTTAACGATTCCCCCTATATTGCAAATATCTCCATATAAAACAAAAACTACTTGGCTTGAAGAAGTTAAGCATTTTTCAAGTCCATTGTCATCCTTTATAGCTGCTACAATAGGTGTATCCTCTAATTGGTCAATAATTGTTCTATTCATCGCATAACATCCCTTCTATATACTCTCATTTCCTCCATATCACTTTACCATAATTTATACACTTTTCAAATTTCACTTGACAAATAATTAACTTTTGCAATCAATATTGACTTATAAAATTTATTTAATTATAATTCATTTATAACTTTTGCACAAGAGACCAAGAGTAGTGCACAAAAAACTTCAACAGTTTTTTTGTGCACTTTTTTATTTTGTGTAGAAAATAACCATTCGAGGGGGAATTGCAATGGCAAAATATGTTATGGCTTTAGATCAAGGTACAACAAGTTCAAGGTGTATTCTTTTCAACGAGAAAGGACTTATCGAAAGTGTGGCACAGAAAGAATTTACTCAAATCTTTCCTACTCCAGGTTGGGTTGAACACAATCCAGAAGAAATCTGGTTTACTCAACTTAGTGTAGCTCGCGAAGCTTTACAAAATGTTGACGCTACAGCTAGTGATATTGCTGCAATTGGTATCACAAATCAACGCGAAACAACTGTTGTATGGGATAGACACACAGGGGCTCCAGTTTACAATGCGATTGTATGGCAATGCCGTCGTACATCTAATATTTGCGATGAATTAAAAGCTGAGGGCTTTGATCAAATCGTAAAAGCTAAAACAGGTCTTATTATGGATGCTTATTTCTCTGGCACAAAAGTAAAATGGATTTTAGATCATGTAGAAGGTGCAAGAGAACGTGCTGAAAAAGGCGACCTTCTCTTTGGTACAATCGATACTTGGCTTATTTGGAACCTTACAAAAGGTGCTGTACATGTTACAGACTACTCTAATGCATCACGTACAATGTTATTCAACATCCACACCTTAGAATGGGATAAAGAAATCTTAGAAAAATTAAATATTCCACTTTGTATGTTACCAGAAGTTAAACCATCAAGCTGTGTATACGGCATGTCTGATCCTTCACTTTTAGGTGGTGAAATTCCTATTGCTGGAGCTGCTGGTGACCAACAAGCTGCTTTATTTGGTCAAACATGCTTTGAACCAGGTACTGCAAAAAATACATACGGTACAGGTTGCTTCTTGCTTATGAACACAGGAGGGCAAGCTATTGAATCTAGAAACGGCCTTTTAACAACTATCGCTTGGGGTATTGGTGATAAAGTTGAATATGCTCTTGAAGGCAGCGTATTTATGGCTGGTGCTGCTATCCAGTGGTTACGTGATGAATTACGTATTATTGATCATGCATCACATACAGAAACTTATGCAAAAGCTGTGCCTGATACAAATGGTGTCTATGTTGTTCCTGCATTTACAGGACTTGGGGCTCCATATTGGGATCAATACGCTAGAGGTGCTATCCTAGGCTTAACACGTGGTGTTAAAAAAGAACACTTCATCCGTGCTACTCTTGAATCTTTAGCATATCAAACATTTGATGTATTAAAAGCAATGCAAGAAGACTCTGGCATCGAACTTAAAACACTTAAAGTTGATGGCGGTGCTTGCGCAAATAACTTCTTAATGCAATTCCAAACAGATATTTTAGGAGTACCTGTACAACGTCCAGAAGTTATTGAAACAACTGCTCTTGGTGCAGCTTATCTTGCAGGTCTTGCTGTAGGCTACTGGAAAGATCTTGAAGATGCTCGCAACAACTGGGCTATCTCTAAAACATTCAAACCAAAAATGGCTGAAGAAAAACAAAATGAACTCCTTGAAGGTTGGCATCGTGCTGTTGGTCACTCACTTGGCTGGGCAAACTAATAAGCAAATTAATCAAATAAATAATTTAATAAACTGGGGGAATTAATATGTCAACATTTCTTGCGGAATTTTTAGGAACGGCTCTTCTTATCCTTTTAGGGAATGGTGTTGTAGCAAACGTATCTCTTAACAAATCAAAAGGTAAAGATGGTGGGTGGATTGTTATTGCTACTGGTTGGGCATTAGCCGTAGCAATTCCTGTATATATCTTTGGACCTATTAGTGGGGCTCACTTCAATCCTGCTGTTACACTTGCAAATGCATCAATCGGTAACTTTGCTTGGGCAGATGTACCAATGTATATCATTGCCCAAATGCTCGGTGCCATCTTAGGTGCTTGTCTTGTATACCTTCACTATCTTCCACACTGGAAAGAAACTGATGACAAAGGCGCTAAACTTGGTTGCTTTGCAACAGGTCCTGCTATCGAAAGTACAACTAGTAACTTTATCTCTGAATTTCTTGGAACTTTCGTTCTAGTATTTGCCTTACTTGGTATTGGTAATACAGTTATGGTAGATGGTCTTTCACCTATCGTTGTAGGTCTTGTTATTTGGGTAATCGGTCTTACACTTGGTGGACCTACAGGCTATGCAATCAACCCTGCTCGTGACTTAGGACCAAGAATTGCTCATGCATTTCTCCCTATTCCAAACAAAGGGGATTCTAACTGGAAATATGCTTGGATCCCAGTTGTAGCACCAATTTGTGGTGGTATTGTAGCTGCTTTATTATTCAATGTAATCTTCTAATCATACAAAGATATCATTTCTATAATAACTAAAAATAGGGATCACTTCATTTAATGAAGTGATCCCTATTTTTTACCATTTTAAAGCCAGTAACTTATTTTCTAAGTCATACCCTTCGTGACTTCTATTAAGCCCTTGTTGTATTAGTCTTTCCATATCTTGAGATAGCGGTGCCGCTATTTTCATATATTCTCCTGTGATAGGATGATAAAAGGCACAATAAGCAGCATGTAGCCCTTGTCTTGTAAGCATGTAATTATTCTCATTGTATAAAAAATCTCCAAGAAGAGGATGGCCTATAGCAGACATATGCACCCGTATTTGATGGGTACGTCCTGTCTCTAGTTGTAATGCAACAACTGACACTGCTTGCCCCTCTATTTGAAATACTTCGAGTCTACGATAATGAGTTACTGCACTTTTACCCTCTTTTTTATCTATTTTTCTTTTAATGATACTATCTTCCATTCTTCCAATAGGTAGATCAATGGTACCTTCTTCTTCTGTAATACCTTCTACAAATGCTACATAGATTCTACTTAAATGGTGTTCTTTCATTCGCCTTGATAGAATACTTCCACTAAGTAAGTTCTTTGCAATAATGGTTACGCCTGTAGTATCACGATCTAATCGGTTAATACAGCGAAATATATAAGGTCTATTCTGCTGATGGTAGTAATAGCTGATGGCATTTGCCAAAGTATTATCATAATTATTAACTGATGGGTGGATAGGTGTATCATAAGGTTTATTAACTACAAGAATATCTTCATCCTCATACAAAATATTTAATCTACCTTTCTTAGGAACAATATTTTCAGAATATGCCTGTTCTGCTAAACAAATCTCTAGAATATCCCCTGTTTTTATAATTTCATTTACACCTGCCCAAGTACCATTTCTTTTGATGCCTGCTTGTGTTTTCTTAAGTTCTATAACAACTGCTCTTGAGTACTCCTTTTCCTTTAGAAACATCCCAATACTCTTGCCATTATGTTGTTTTTGTATCTTATATTGTAACCTTCGTGTCATTTCTTCTCCTACTCTTTTGTTCTAATCAAAGTATAGTCATTTAATAATTAAATTATATCATAGTTTCAAAAGGTTACTGTAAAAGTTATATCTTATAAATATCCGAAAACTCTATATGGCATTTTTCAATTCTTCTTTGACTCATTTGACAATCATCTATATTTTCTATTAATAATTCTTCTTCAGCTTTTTGTATACGAGGTAATCTTATTTCAAATCTTGTTCCCTCTCCTAGACTACTTTCTACATCTATTGTTCCTTCATGAAGTTCTACTAGAGACTTCACAAGTGATAACCCTATACCACTTCCTTCACAATGTCTCGTTAAAACATCATTTACTTGCATAAAACGTTCAAAAATATAAGGAACCTTTTCAGATGGAATACCTATTCCATTATCTTGTACTATAATAAGTACCTCTTTTCCCTCTACTTCCATACTTACTTGAATCTTCCCTTCTTCTAAAGTGTACTTAAGTGCATTAGAAAGTAAATTAAGTATGATTCGTTCTATCTTCTCAGGGTCACAAGCAATGACTTCTTCTTCTACTTCTGTATCAAATATAATTTCTATCTCTTGATTTTTTGCATACTCTGCCACCGACATGACAATTTCTTCTACTACATTAATAATATTATAATTATGCATTGTTACTTCATAGTATCCTGCATCAATTTTAGTAACATCAATAAGGTTATTGACTAACCTTAGTAACCGATAACTATTTTGTCTCATAATACCTACATATTTAGTTGTTAATGATTGATTTTCTAATGAATCATTCATAAAACCTTCTAACATTTGCAAAGCAGACATAATAAGAGTAAGAGGTGTCTTAAATTCATGAGATAGATTAGCAAAGAATTCATTTCGCACTTTTTCTATTTGAAGTACCTCTTTTGCTAACTTTTCCTTCATCTCTAACTCTATCTCATAAGTAATATCCTTAGCCGCCGCAATAAACATGCCATTTGTTTTTTTATAATAGCCATCCCATCTAAGCCATTTATAAGTTCCATCGCTACATCGATATCTATTGATACAAGGTTCTTGTCTACCATATTGAATCCATTTTTTTTGTTTGATTTTTGCATTTTCATAATCATCTGGATGAATAATATCTTGCCATTTCATATTTAAAAATTCTTCTTCACTCCATCCTAATATTTGCATGCACCCTTCATTTCCCCATGTAAAGTAGCCTTGTGTATCTACTACTATAATAAGATCCGTAACAATACTTACAATCTTCCTAAGATCATCTTCAACATTAATTCTTTGCTCACATTCTTTTTGTAATTGATTACTTAAATATTGTGTAGCCAAGATAATGGCTATATGCTGACAGATACTGTTCATATAATAATTTTTCACAACAAACTGTTTAGGTTCTTTATCTAATATAATATTTAATAACCCTAATAATTTATTTTCATATACAATAGGATAATATAACGTATAAAAAATAGGTTTTGTTTGATCTAGCCTAATATTGTTTCGTCTAAATGGAAACGTATTGCTCCTAACAACAACCTCACCTCCATTTTTGATCCTTTCTGCTTGATGCTTTAATAATGGTAAATCTATACGTCCCCCAAATGCTTTCTGAATCCTTTCTATATTAAAGCAAGGTGTTATACACTCCTTTTCTTGGTTATAAAGCCATATATTTACTTGATTCGTCTTAAAATATTCTTTTAAACTTTTAACCGTGTGGTGTAACTTTGATAACTTATTATTTTCAGATTGATCTCTAACCAATTGACTATATAATATTTTTTGAAGTGTTATATCTTTAATTAAAACACCTATGTAAGTATCCTCATGTACAATAGGAAATTTCGTTGTTTCAAAATATTTTTCTTCTTCAACTACTTTTTCTTCAATAACGCATTCCATATTTGTTTCTAAAGTATAATCATCACTCTCTTTAAAAAATGTACTGTATTGTTCGCCCCAATAATTCTCATCTCTTTTGCCCATTATTTCATCTTCTGTAGCATTGATCCTCTCACGATAATGCCTATTTGCATAGATATAATTACCTAGCTTATCTTTAATGCAAACACTTTGGTTAAGATTCTCTAAGAACGCTTCTAACAACTGAGCTTTTTTCTTTTTATCTAGTATATCACTCCATTGAATTTTACCTAAGAAACATTGCTCCTCTTCAATAGTGATTTCATATGTCTGTAATCTTCCTGACTTCCACTTACCTTCACTATTCTTTATATATAAATGTATTTGTTCTTTATCAAACACAATTTTGTACTCTAATATCTGCATATCTATTAACTTATTTACATAACCTATACTTTCTTGGGAGGCCTTATTTAAGTACATAAGCTTTTTATTAATATCTAATATGCACATACTGTCTTCTAGTGTATTTAAAAACTGTTTCATACTGTCTCCTTAATGTGGATTATAATGCACTATCTACATTATAATATTCTAACTCATTTTTTTAGTATTTTGCATCTATTCTTTATTTAATATCTTTATATTTATCCATAAAATAAAGAAAGCTAGGATATGATTAATCATATCCTAGCTTATAACTCTATAAAACTTACATATCTCTATTTTATTTATGGCCTACTCTACTGGTCTTTGTGCTACCTGTGGCATTTCTACAATCGCTTTAAATAAGTCCCCATCTATCTCTAACTTTAGCGTACCACCTTGTACTTGTGCTAAGCTTGTTGCAATAGCAAGGCCTAGCCCAGAGCCTTCACTGCTTCTAGAGGATTCCCCTCTTACAAAGCGCTCAGTAAGTTCACTTGGTTCTATGGCCAGCGGCTCTTTTGAAATATTTTTAAGGATTAAGCACCCTTTACCTTCTTTTCTTACTACATCAACATACACCCTTGTATTTGGCATAGCATACTTACAAGTATTTGAAAGTAAGTTTTCTATAATGCGCCACATGTGTCTCCCATCAGCTAAGACTTCTACTTCTTCCGTTTGGTTAAATACAACTTCTAGTTCGCTTGCTTCTAAACGGTCTGTATATTCACCTACAGCTTGAATAACAAGTTGGTCTAATCTTGTTGGCATAAGTTCTGCCTTTATATTACCTGTTGCTGCTTTTGACGCTTCTACCAAATCTTCTACTAATTGTTTAAGTCGATGACTTCTTTCATCTAAAATCTCAATATACTCTGTTACTGTCTTATTCTCTATAGGTTCTTCTTTTAATAAATCAATATAACTAATAATAGAAGTAAGTGGTGTTTTTAAATCATGGGATACATTGGTGATTAGCTCTGTTTTTAATCTTTCACTTTTAAGACTTTGTTCAACGGCTGCTTCTAAACCGCCTCCTATATGATTGATCTGATTGGCTGTACGATTCATAACTGGCAAACTTAGTGATAATTTTACTTGTGAGTTTAAGTTACCTTTTGCCAGTGTCTCTATTCCCCTTGAGAGCCTCACATAGTCCATAGTGATTTTAATCATTAATAAAAGCATTAAACCATTAAAGCTAAAGAACATCAACCACATCAGCAGATTAAAAAGTCCCCACACATTACAAATCATATAAATAAGTCCTAAATTAATTACAACATAACCTATAATAACTAAGGCCGCTGCTAATGGTAAAGTTTTTTCATTCAATAAATCTTCTTTTGCCCATTTTCCTAGACGCCATACTAAGATGTAGCTAGACATACTTTTATTTTTAAAGTGTCTGACAAAACTTGATAAGACTACAAGAGTTATAGCTACACCACTTGCAATGAGTACCATGAGTACAAATTCTTCTGAGCTAAAGATACTGCCTAATGTATAAGGTACCCAACCTCTACTCACCATGATATCATTAATCCAGAAGAAACTAAAACTTGCCCATATAAACATAATAAACCCAAATCCAATGGCTTGTATTTCGAACGGAATCTTATCAAAGAAATTTAAACTTACTTCTCCACCTGGCTCTTTTTGTCCAATCACTTTAATCCATCCTATCAAATTAAGAAGCCCAAGAACAAAACTTAATGCACCAAAGACATAAATCATATCTTTATTTGCTGTAGCCTTTTCAAAGTTCATAGCCCTTTCATAAAAGCTATCTCCTGGTTGTAAATTCTCTTTAGTACGTACGTATATGGCATAGTTTTCCTTATTCGCCACACCACTTCCATTGTAGTAATTGCTATGAAACGTCCCTACACCATCAATATAGTTCCATGTTCTTTCCTCTTGAAAAGAACGTTTAATTTTTTCTCCATCCCCTGTAATTAGAGTTGGAGACTTTAAAAAGTCATCTAATACTGCATCCAAATTACTTCCTTTATAAAGTGGACTATTCGTAATAACTTTTCCTGTTCCTTTATCAATGCCTATATACTCTACATTCACATTATCTCTTACTAGTTGATCTTGAATAAATTCATAGTAATCATGGCGATCGGATAGTATACCCGCTATTGCCTGTTCATCACTTGTTACAGATGTATCTGCTGTACGATAGCGCTTAATATCCGCCGAGCTTACGCCGTCCTTCTCAAGGATTTTTTCATCTGCATAGCGTACAATCCAGTCCCTTACATAACCTGCTTTAGTAATAAGTTCATACTCATATCCATAGCTAGAATAATAATTTTTTTCTCTTGGCATTCCAGCTAACCCATACAAACTATAAATACCACCTATGCTGAATGCAACCATAGATATGTATAAAAGCAACTTCACGAGTTTGCTGTATCCTATATTTTTCATCTGTGATACACCACCTTTTCTTTCTTTATATCACTAGTCTAAAAGCTAGACTTTACAAAGACCTTCATAAATTTATTACGGTTTCTTCATATTTTATTTATTTCTGTTTAATGCTATAATAAACTCACAATATTTAAAATATAAGGAGTATACTAAATGTCTGTTGTTAGCTATGTGTGCCCACATTGTAGTGCCAAATTAGTCTTTGACCCCGAAATGCAAAAGTGGGCGTGTCCTTTTTGTGAAAGTAGCTTCGATCAACATGCTCTTGAAGCTACAGAGTCTACTCAAACCATTCAAGAACCTTTTACTGATACTGTAGATGCTACCATTATTTATAGCTGCCCTAGTTGCGGTGCCCAGCTCGTTACTGAACCCAATACCTCTGCTACCTTTTGTTGTTATTGCCACAGTCCTGTTGTTTTATCCCACCAGCTAAAAGATGACTTTAAACCTTCTAAAATCATTCCTTTTAAAACAACTAAAGAAGATGCTATTACATCCTTTAAAAATTGGTGTCGTGGCAAATGGTTTCTACCTTCAGACTTTGCTTCCCCTAGCCAACTTCAAAAACTTACAGGCATCTACCTTCCTTATTGGCTGATGAGCTGTGGTACTTCCGGCAACCTGGTTGCTAAAGCAAAAAATATAAGAAGTTGGTCAGATTCTAGCTATTATTATACAGAGACCCAAGACTATCTGATTGAGCGTGCCGGTTCTATGCGCTTTGATTACATACCTCATGATGCTTCGAGTAAAGCTGAAGATGCCGTAATGGCTTCTGTTGAACCCTTTAACTTTGTAGACCTGATAGACTTTTCTTCACCTTATTTATCTGGTTTCTTAGCAGAAAAATATGATGTGAAGCAAGATCAAGTTTATCCATTTATACAAAAACGTGTAGAAGCAGCTACTACTGAAGTATTCCGTGAGTCTATTAAAAGCTATAATAGTCTAGCAGTAACAAACTGTAATATTAACATTCAAGATGTACACTTTGACTATACACTGCTTCCTATTTGGGTACTTACTTATCTCTATAATGATAAAACCTACTTCTTTGTTATGAACGGTCAAACAGGCAAAATATTTGGTGAACTTCCTATATGTAAGAAGAAAGTAACTTATCTCTTCTTTATTTTAACCCTTGTTATCTTCCTTATTTTATTTATCGGAGGTGGACTATTGTGAGAAAAGTAACTTTATCTTCTATTAAACTTATGGTATTCCTTAGCCTTTTAGTCAGTTGTATTTTCCCTATGTATGGTGCTACAACTAAAATCTTTGATCAAGCAAACCTCTTAAGTAGCAGCGAAAAAGCTACTTTACAAACACAAATGGATGAGCTTATTAATACCTATGAGATAGATATTGGCATTGTAACGACTGATTCTATGAACGGTAAGTCCTCTCGTACCTATGCTAATGACTTTTATGATCAAAATGGATTGGGTATTGGTCAAGACTATAGTGGTCTACTTCTACTTATTAATATGGAAGACCGTGAAGTCTATATCTCTACTTGTGGTGAAGGTATTCGTTACTTTACAGATGCACGTATTGATTCTATTTTAGATGCCATGACAAGTAGCCTTGCTAACCAAAACTACAGTGCTGCTTGTACCACTTTTCTATCCAAAGTAGAATCCAATCTAATCTCTGGTATACCAAGTAATCAGTACACTGAACCAGAAGGCTTCAAATTCTCCTGGTCATCTACACTTCTTTATTTGGTTATCTCAGTTATTATAAGCTTTATTATTTGTCTTTGTGTAAGTAAAAGCTACAAAAGACCAACCTCCATATCCGGTCAGGCATATCTTAATCATGGTTCTGTTCACTTTACACGCAAAGAAGATACTTTCCTTGGACGTCATATTTCTAAGCGTAAAAAAGAATCCTCAAATAATTCTTCCAGTGGTGGGCGCAGTTCTACCCATACTTCTAGTAGTGGGCGCAGCCATGGTGGGGGTGGAAAAAGTTTTTAATTCATCTTTAAATCTTTTCCACCATATACCCACTTCCCCATACGACTTTTAAGTATTTAGGATCTTTAGGATTAATTTCAATTTTTTCACGTAGTCGTCTAATATGGACGGCTACTGTGTTTTCTGGGGCATAGGCCACTTCTT
This sequence comes from Niameybacter massiliensis, assembly GCF_001282685.1. Taxonomy (GTDB): domain Bacteria; phylum Bacillota; class Clostridia; order Lachnospirales; family Cellulosilyticaceae; genus Holtiella; species Holtiella tumoricola. The sequence goes on from NZ_LN875035.1 coordinate 2,898,343, forward strand.
GCCAAACATTTTCGTAGATTTGATGCATAGAGAGGACTTGCCCCATATTTTTCATCAGATAATATAAAATTTTATACTCTGTTGGTGTTAACTTCACCATCTCACCATCTAATGTTACCTTCCCCGTTTCTGCATCTAACCATAAGCCACCTGTAGACAAAATTTGAGGTTCCACTACCATACTGCCAAGCGTTGTATAACGTCTAAGTTGTGACTTCACACGTGCTAGTAATTCTAACGTATTAAATGGCTTTGTAATATAATCATCTGCCCCAAAGTTTAATCCTGCAATTTTATCCGTATCTTCACTTTTGGCTGATAAGATGATAATAGGAATATTCTTTTCTTGTCTAATACGTAATGTCGTTGATAACCCATCTAACTTTGGCATCATGATATCTAATAAAATAAGATGGATTTTTTCTTTTTCTACCGCTTCTAAAGCTTCCATTCCATTAAAAGCTTTGACAACGCGGTATCCTTCCTTTTGTAAATGTAGTGCTATAGAATTCACTATAAGCTCATCATCATCACATACTAAAATGGTATATGTCATTTGTATGCCTCCCTAACTTTCAATCTTTGTAACTCTATTGTATCTTATAATTCCTACAATCACTTAATAAATTTCTTACGATTTCTTAAAAACTGGTCAATTCTTTAACTTTATAGCCATTATACATGATAGCTATAGCAAAACAAGCTGTGATTGCTTCTGTAAAAACAAAAGATACCCATACACCATTTAATCCAAATAGCATAGCTAATCCTATTACACTTGGAACAATCACAACAAGCCCTCTTAAGATAGAAATACTAAATCCTTTTTTTGTCTCTTCAATTGCTGAGAGGTAAGCTGCGCCTACTATATTAATTCCTGCAAAAATAATACCTATAAAATAAATATGCATTCCTGCTATCGCAAGTTCTGCAAGCATTAAATTTTGTTCTTTATTAAACACTGCTGCAAGAGGGCTAGCAAAAATATAAATGCCTATATATAAAATCACACCTAATCCTACTGCCAAGCATAAAGCATATTTTAATACTTGATACACTTTCTTCATGTCACCATCACCATAGTAACGACTCATAAGTGGTTGTATACCTTGTGCAATACCTGTAAAAAGTGCCAAACAGACTAAAGAGATATTTGCAATAATACCATATGCTGCAACTGCCACATTGCCAGCTAATTTCAAGATTACCAAGTTAAATACAAGTAATACAATTCCTGTTGAAAGCTCGGTTATAAATGCTGAAAGGCCCAAGCTACAACTATCTTTAATGGTACTTATTTGCACCTTACATTTTACAAAGTGTAAGCTATTGTGCTCCTTAAAGAAATGAGTTGAGAGTATACCAATGCTAATCATAGGTGCAATCCCTGTAGCAAATGCTACACCAAACATTCCCATTCCAAGAGAATAGATAAACACATAGTCTAATATAATATTGATTAAGCTTCCTACTACCATAGCCATCATAACTAACTTAGGTCCTTTATCATTACGTACAAAACAAATAATAATATGATTCAAAATAAAGAATGGTGCTAGAGATAAAATAGTTTTTAAATAGCTATTCATCATATTAAAAGTCACTGCATCTGCTCCAAGCCAACCGCAAATAGTCTTTGCCCCCATTAATCCAATGATACTAAGTACAAGACCAATGCCAACGCCTATCATTATGGTTTGACTAAATACTTGATTTGCCTCTTCCTTCTTATTTCTAGCCATAAGAATCGTATATCTTGTTCCACTCCCTATCCCAAGTAGTAGACCCATACCATTCATAAGACCAAAGATAGGTAATGCCAAGTTTAGAGCTGTTAGAGCATCTGCTCCAATACCATTAGCGATGAAATATGTATCTGCTAAGATATAGCAAGATATCCCAAGCATCCCTAACATATTCAAAATAACATAGCTCATAAAAGTTTTAAGTGTGTGATTGTTCTTCATAAATGCCTCCCTCTAATTTTACCGTTCAAACAAAAAAGTGCCTAAAATCACATTCCTTCTAAGACCTACGGAATATGTTTTAGACACTTCTATTTGCTTAATCCGGTGATTAAACAATAAGTGTATTATTTATTTTTGAATCGTGATGCTTTCTGTCTTTGCAACACGACTTTTTGAGTCGAACACTACAGCTTCTAATGTATTTTTTCCACTTTTAAGTTTAGCATATGGAACGGTAATTTCATATGGTGCAGTTGCACAAACTTCTAAGCGTTCTCCATTCAATTTATAAACAACTTGTGAAATATAAGCATCATAAGACTTCACCCAAGTACGTATTGTCATATCTTTTGTTGCTTTAACTGAACCTTTAATTTGCTTACTTGCTTTTGGGAGGTTGACTTGTTTTTCTACAAGAGGACCATTTACTACATTACTTAAGAAATATGGATCTTCTATAATTTTTTTGTAACGTTCTAGTACACCTTTACCTCCACCTTCTAGTAAGCTATAGTTTACACGATTTTTGCTTTTATCTGCTAAGTTATAGTTATTGGCACTATACCATTGAATACATTTTACACGTGGATACTTTGTTTTAATACTTTCATAGAAATAAGTCATCTTTGCCATGGCAAACTTAGAGGTATCTTGTTTGTTAGGTGCAAAACCTGCTTCATGACTGGCTGCATATTCACTAATCATAATCGGTTTTCTAGATGCATACTTGTTATAAATATAATCTAGTGATTCTAATGGGTTTCTTCTATCTGTAGGTTTTGTAATATCTCCGTTCTCAAACTGAGCACTATAAATACTAATACCTACCCAATCTACATAAGCATCTCCAGGATAGTACGCATCGACTTGGTCTAATGGCATTTCTGATGGTGACCATACCATCGCTACATTAGGTGCGATTTGTTCCATAATGTCATGTACCATCTTCCACTTTTCAATATATAAGCTTGGATTACCATTCCATGGCACCCATTTTCCATTCATCTCTGAAGCATAACGTAAAAATACTGGTACGCCTAAGTCTCTTAATTCTTCAGCATACTTTGTAATGGCTTCCTTTGTTACTTCTTGCAACCCACGATTTGGTTCGTAGGCAATATGTACTGCTGCACCAGCAGCTTTTATATCTTGTTCTTGTTCTTGTTGTTGTAAACTTTGATTAAGTGTTGTTCCTATTGAACCATAATCAAAGAAAGTCGCATGTTTCTTCCCTGTCATTTCATTGAACTCTTCAAATTCATTAAGGTCTCCACCCCAGTTGTAACTTGTATCTTTGAACTTTTGTTCTCCACCAATGAAAGCACCTATATAGGCCCCTCTTGCTGGTTCATACTTGGCAAGTTGTACTGTCTCAGCTGGTGCTTCTTCTACTTGGTAAAATTCTATGGTGCTATTAAGTTCATCAGCTTTACGAAGTGCTGCAAGATAGCTTTGTTGATTTTCCCCTTTATTTTTATAAAGTGCTGCTTGCTTATAGTAATGATCTGCTGCAAGTTGATATTTTTCTACCTTTTCATAAGCTTTTGCAAGCTCACTATGCACTGCTGCTTGGTCTGGTAGTTTAGTTGCAGCATATTTTAGTTCTTCTACAGCTTTTGCATACTGACCTTGTTGCATATAACTCATACCTTTTTTGTAACAGTTCCATCCATTACCACCACAACTTGCCCCTGCATAAGTCGGTATAGCAGCAAGCATCATCATTGTCCCTAATGCTAGACAAACCTTTTGTTGAAATGTTTTCATCTTCCATACTCCCTTGTCTAAATTTCTAGTAATTGCTAAAGTAGTATATCATAAATGCTCTACTCACGCATTAGGGTTAGGTTTTGGGAAATCATAATCATCTTTTAGTACACGCTTAGCATTGACAATAAAAATTTCTTTGCTACATTTTGCATAGGCTTCTTCTAACCTATCTTCTTCTGACTGTTCGCCCCTAAATAAATCAATCTGTCCATTGTCTGGTGCAAACTTCTCTTTCATTCTTTCTTCCATGTGTTGATGAGTTTCTACACTTCCATCATATAGAATATGCTTCACCTCATACCCCATTTCATAAAGTGCCCTTGCTACAAGTGTACTTCTATGACAATCTGTTGGATCTTTTTCGGCGCACATAAATGCTATATGATAACCTTTTTCTAAGCCATTTTGAACACGTGAAACGCCTTCTAGAAACTTATCTGTCTTAGCTAGTTTAGTAAAATCCAAATACCCTTCTTTAGTATTCAGTTCAATCTTATCCTTTATAATTCCAAAAGGTTGATCCATATGCAAATAAGCTATTCCATGTTGTTTGAGGTAAGCCTTAATAATTTCTTTATTAAATTGAGGATGAAATCCTGAATAAGCCATTGTACGTACATCAATCACACAGTTAATATGATATTTTAATAGAAGTTCTAAAAAACTCTCCTGTGTATGATGGGCGTAACCAATTGTATAAATAACCTGCTCTTCCATTACCGTGCTCCTTATATTTAGTTTTTTTCTTAGTATACAACGAGTCTTAAAGAATTATTAACTAAACTATTTTCTTATAAAAGCTATTCTTAGTATAACAAAAGGATATTGTAAAATAGCATAATAAGTAACTATTTTACAATATCCTTTTATTATTGATAATTTTTATCTATGATTTAATGATTCTATTTCAAGAGTATAGAAAAAATCTTAGGTACAAAAATAATCCCCCCTACAATTAATGCACTAATAGCACATACTAAAACAGCTGCTGCTGCTGTATCCTTTGCTACTTTCGCCTTAGGATGAATATCTGGCATTACCATGTCCACAATGGCTTCTACGGCACAATTAACAAGTTCTGCTCCTATGACCATTCCACATAAGATAACACAAATACACCATTCTATTATACTTATCTTAAACCCTATGCCAAATAAGATAACAAGGCACATGGCACATAGATGAATTTTCATATTTCTTTCGTTTAATATTCCTACAGCAATTCCCTCAAAAGCATGCTTAAAACTTGAAATTAGTGATTGTCGTTGATGTGACTTTTGCTTGATAGACACTTATTTTCCCCTATACTATTATTTTGATTCGTATAGTTAGCTTACTACAAAATAATACACACTTCTACCACCCGATACCAATTTATTTATGATTTCTTCTACTTATACGATTAATAATTGATCCATATGTTTTTTGTAATTATAAGGTGTATAAGAGGTGAAGCGTTTAAATTCATTGATAAAATGTGCCTGATCATAATAACCTAGCTGTTCATAGATTATACTCTCCTCATTATCTTCTATAAATCGAATAGCATTTTGGCATCTGATAATACTTGCATATCGCTTTAAAGTGATCCCCATAAAACGTTTAAAAACTCGGCTAATATAGCATTGGCTATATCCCATTTTTTCTGCCAAATGCCTTACACTCACCAAACCTGACGTTTTAACAATCTCTTCTATAGCCTTTTGTATAATATGATTAGTTTCATAGAATACTAAGTCTCCAAACTGTTCTACAAAGTATCTTACTAAGTCCTCTAATCTATCATGGCTAGCCAAATATTCTATCATCTTACTTGTTGGTAATTCTAAATCTCCCTCTTGATTTAAAACATATCTATTATTAATGAGTTCCTCTATGCTTATATGATCTATATCAGGAATAATACCTAGATTGAATTTAATCCCAAAACATCTATCATATTGCCCTATAGAAGATACACTACCTTGTAGAAAGCTCCCACACAAATGGATCTGGCCCTTTCCTTCTTGCCATACGAATTGTATATCCATACAACCATCCGGTATAACCGTAATAGGTTCATGGTTAGGATTATTAAATAAATAAAACTTATTATACTTTGAATGTTCTACTTGTATTTCTTGATAATCCATACTTCTTCTAATACAAAAATTTTTCATATCCCACCTCAATCTTTTCTTTATTAAAGTGTGTACGACTCCTTTCTACCATCTTTAAACTAAAAAAGGCGCCCTAGGAATAACTCCTAAGACGCCTTTGTCTATATCTTCATATGTAATTGTATTCAATTTCATTCTTTTAATATAATATATTATACTCATTATTCAAAATTTGTATTGTAAAAAATGATACTCTTTATTTTATCATTTCTCTTACGCGAAGTGCAATACCCATTTCTGATGCTAGCCTTTTACACCCTTCTATCTGTTCCCCACTAAGAATGTCTACAACTGAAAAAGTTATTTGTGGAATAACCTTTTTACATTCACTCGCAAAGTAAAGAAGATGGCTAAAACTTATCTCACCAAATTTAGGTCTTGCTATTTCTAAGTAACTCTCTACATCTGGAGCATTTAAACTAATAGAAATAGAATCGACTAATCCTTCTAATGTTGGAGCTGTTTCTTTCTTATGAATCAAATCTGCTAGCCCATTTGTATTAATACGTATAGGTGTTTTACTTTTTGCTTTAATCCACTTACATATCTCTACCACTGTATCTAGTCTTTCAAGAGGCTCACCATAACCACAAAATACAATTTGATCATAGTCTTCTAAATTATGTTTTTCAAACGCATCTATGATTTCTTCTAAAGTTGGTTCTTTCTCTAACCACAAACTTTCACATTCCCCTACACTATCATGTTCTAGTCTTACGCAAAACACACACGCACAAGGACATTTATTCGTTATATTTACATATAAGCTATTGTCTATCTTATATAAGATGGTCATCTCCATCCCTCCATTTACTCAAGAATACCCATACATTTTCATGATCTATGTAAAAGGTATTTTTACATAAATGAAATAGAACTTCAATACATCCTCATGTCCCTTTTGAACGAATTACAATCTATACCGATACAATTCATTTCTTATATAACTTAGATTATTTCCTCTTCCCTCTACCTTCTCTTGTCCAAATTAAATAAGCTATTATACCTATAACAAAAATCCAAAAGAGTATATCTATGCCTAATGGTACCTCCTCAAAAATAATCGCTCTATTCATATACATTTCTCTATTCCCCCTAGAATATGTCTACTTCTCTAAATTTCCTTCTTTACAATCATTACAACATGTTCTGTTGCATCTCTATATTGAGGAAGTTCTGCATATTCACATGCCTTTTCTACATAGTTTGCATAGACTTCAGGCATATAGTTTGCTAAGTTACTAAGTTCTACGTGCATTCCTGATATATAACTTTCAGCACCTGCATAAGAAACCAACTGTAATCCTGACTTTTCTATCTCTTCTAACACCTTTGGTGGTGTTGTAAAATAGGTCTGGGTAAAGCTTTCTTCTTCACTAAACTTCAAGTCTCCATTTATATATCTATCAAAATGCTCCTTGTCTAAAAAGCTCTCTGGAAACTCATATAGGCTCGCCTTAAGTGCGCCCCACGTATTGATATATGCAATAAGGATTATGCCTTCATCTTTTACAATTCTTTTGGCTTCTCTTAAAATATGTAAACGGTCTGCTTCTTCATGTAAATGATACATTGGCCCCATGATTAGTAACCCATCGAAACTATTATCTTTAAATCCTTCTAACTCTAAAGCACTTTGGCAATAATAATTTTCTGCCTTCAAACCTGCCATCTCTATTTGATCTTTTGCAATATCCAATTCCCTTTTTGATAAATCTAATAAAGAAACTTGATAACCTTGTTTAAGGAGGGCTAATGAATAGCGTCCAGGGCCTGAGCCAATATCTAAAACATGACCATTCTTTGGAAAATACTTTTCTATAAGATGTAAAGTCGTTTTGTATTCCACTTGACTATAAGGATTGGCAAGTCTTTGCCACTCTCTTTCTGCTTCTTCATCATAGTATTGTTTTACAACTTCCATTACAACGCCTCCTTTTATTTTTCAGAATATATTGTTCACTATCTTATCCCATATTAAATCTTCTGTCAATTCTTTTTTTATAAAAAATAATCCTAAGCCTCTCACAAGAAACCTAGGATCATTTATACTTTTTATTCTAATTCATCTATATCAAAAGCGGCGGCTTTGGTATAGGTTGTTACTTTTGCCTCGAAGAAATCAGTCTTTGTATTATTTAAGTTTGCAAAGCTTTCTATCCATTCCATTGGATGTGTTGTAATCTCTGGGTAAAGAACATTTAATCCGATTGCCTTTAATCTTAAATTGGATAAATATTTGATATATCTATCAATAAGCTCATCATTTAAACCTAGTATTTCATTATTGGTTACATATTGTCCCCAACTGATTTCATGCTCAACAGCGACCCTCATCATCTCTACTAGTTCGCTTTCAAATGCTGGTGTAAAGATACTTGGATTCTCTTTTTTAAGTTCTTTTAAAACATTTTGGAACAACACAAGATGAGTAATTTCATCTCTATTGATATATTTAAATAACGTACTTGTTGCTGTCATTTTACCTTGTCTTGCTAATGTATAGAAGAAGCTAAAACCTGAATAAAAGTAGATACCTTCTAAAATATAATTTGCCATAACAGTTTTAATAAAGCCTTCTTCTGTAGCTTCCTCATTAAATGCTTGATAAATACCTGCTATAAATTTATTTCTTTCTAATAAGTGCTCGTCATTTCTCCACATATCATAGATTTGATCTCTTGTAATGGGATTGGTAACAGAGTCTAATATATAGGAATAACTTTGTGCATGTATCTCTTCTTGAAAAGCTTGAATATTTAATAAGGAGGATACTTCTGGTGCTGTAATATATCTAGAGAGATTTGGTAAGTTTTCACTTTGTATAGAATCTAAAAAGTTGAGGAAAGAAATGATTCTATCAAATGCTCTTCTTTCTCCATCTGTTAGATGAGGAAATTGTTTAACGTCTTCACCTAGTGAGATCTCCTCAGGTATCCAGAAATTATTAAGCATCCCTCTATACATAGTATTTGCCCAATCATATTTGATTCTGTTCCATTCTCTTAAATTAGTTGTATCTCCACCAATTAAAGAATGGGTACCTCTTATTCCATTTTCATTAAATATCATTTTTTTCTTCATTATCAATACTTCCTTCCACTCTTAGCTTGAACAGCTTGTACATTCATCCATTTCTAAAGATTGGTTTCTGATATAGTAAATCGTCTTTACACCCTGTCTCCATGTTTCCATATACATTTCTAAGATATCTTTCGCTTTTATTTCTGGTGTAATATAAAGGTTAAAGGACTGTGCTTGATCAATATGCTTTTGTCTTACACCACAAGCCTTTATACTCCACTGTTGATCAATTGTATGAGCTTCTTTATACGTCCAAAAGTTTTCCACTGATAAATCTGGAGCTGTCTTAGGTGTAAAGCTACCTTTCTTCTCTTCAATGAAGAACTTTTTAAATATAGGATCTATCCCTGCTGTAGTATTTCCTATATTAGATGTACTTCCCGTTGGCGCTATAGCCATAATATACCCATTTCGTACACCGTACTTTTTCACATCTTCTTTTAACTTAAGCCATCTAGAAGATGTGTAACCACGTCTTTCAAAGTAAGCACCTGTATGCCATTCAGAACCTTCAAACTCAGAATAAGCACCTTTTTCTTTAGCTAACTCCATAGAACCTTTTATAGCCTGATAAGCAATTTCTTCAAATAAAGTATCTGCTACTTCTAAGTGTTCTTGGCTTTCCCACATAATATTTTTCTTCACCAGGTAATGATGATACCCACTTGTTCCTAGACCAATTGCTCTATATTTATCACTTGTTAACTTCGCTTCAGCAACAGGTAGGTCATTAAGAGACACTACATTATCGAGCATTCTAATTTGTAGAGGAACTGTTTCTTGTAACTCCTCTAATTCTGTTTTTCCTAGATTGATAGAGTTTAAGTTACATACAACCATATCCCCTGGAGTGATGGTACTTCTAATTTCTTTTTTACCTTCACCTATTATTTCTTCATTTTCAAATACACTTTCACTTGTATTTTGAGTGATTTCATGACAAAGATTTGATGCATAAATCATTCCAGCATGCTTATTGGCATTGTATTTGTTCACTGTATCTCTAAAGAATATAAATGGTGTGCCTGTTTCAACAGCACTCTTTAGTATCTTTTTCATAATATCTAAAGCATCTACCTCTACTCTAGGTAACATTGGATTATTTTCACACTCAACATATTTACGTGTAAATGCCTTATCCTCTACATCATCAAAAGCATCCTCTAAGTAGTACCCCATTAATTTATGAACACTATAAGGATCAAACAATGACCACTTTTGTCTCTTTTCTAATCTCTGCATAAAGAGGTCTGGTATAGATAATGCAGTAAATAAGTCATGGGCTTTTCTTCTATCATCACCATTATTGGTTTTAAGATCTAGAAAATCGTAAACGTCTTGATGCCAGATATCCAGTGTTACTGTTGCACCACCTTTTCTTTTCCCTAATTGATCTACTGCTACAGCTGTATCATTATATAAACGTACCCAAGGGATAACGCCCCCTGATGCATTTTTGTAACCTCTAATCTCACTATTTAGAGCTCTTATTTTTCCTAAATAGATACCCATTCCTCCACCATGTTTGGATACTTGGGCGAATTTCTGATTGGTATCATAGATAGACCACAAATTATCTCCCACTGTTGAAATAAAGCAACTACTTAATTGATAAGTCGGTGTTCCTGCATTACCTAATGTAGGTGTTGCTACTGTCATCTTTAACTGGCTAAGTAAATCATAGAATTTTTTTGCATAATAAACTTTGTTTTCTTTTTCAGGAATAGCTAGATGCATAGCTATTGTCATAAATCTTTCTTGTGGCAACTCTAATACTTCTTTTCCAAATCCTCTTATCAAGTATCTATCCACTAAGAGCTTGACCCCTTCATAGTTAAATAAGTAATCTCTTTCTGGTTTAATATATTCTGCAAGTTCAAGAATCTCTTCTTTCGTATACTCCGTTACGAGATACTTGCCGTATAGCCCCTTCTCTTCTAATTTATATATAAGCTCTAAGTAACTGCCATACCCGAAGTGGTCATATCCTCTATTTTTCTTTGCTTCTTTATATAAATCAAATAATAATAATCTAGCTGCTACATATTGCCAATTAGAGTGGGTTACCTTTGTACTTCCACCAAATTCATTTGCTTTTGTTTGTATAACCTTTCCTATCGCTGTTTGTATAAGTATCTTCTGTATCTCAGCTGTTGTCATCTCTTCTCTAAACTGAATGCAAGAATCTAATTCAAGTTCTATAGGGTCACATCCTTCAATCCCCTCGCAAGCCATATTAATCATTCGTTTTGTTTTCTCTACGTTTAATTTTTCCAACCTACCGTCTCTCTTACGAATCAATATATCCATTAGTCAGGCCCCTTTTCTTACCATTTGTATATCTATTAAAATTATTGTTTTTTAATAATATTTATCTTTTACGTATATCTATGATAGCATACTCTATTTATTTTTTGTACAACAACTTCAGTCTAAAATTTCCTCCCTTCTTCTCACCCCTTGGTATATCTATATAAACTTTATAAAAAAATAAAAAAGATGAGTAACTGTCTATAGCTACTCATCTTTTCTCTTCTCTAACCTACTATTAAAAACCATATAATCGGGATAATCAACGCTGGCAATAGGTTTGAGACCTTTATTCTCTTAATGTCTAAAAGGGATAGACCTATTCCAATAAGTAAAATACCACCTACTGCATTCATCTCTATCATCATTGCATCACTTAAATACGGCTGCACTGTTTGTGCCATTAAAGCAATACCACCCTGATAGATTAAAATAGGAAATGCTGATAGGGCTACGCCTATACCCATACTACTTGCAAAGATTAGAGCTGAAATACCATCCATAATACTTTTTGTATATAAGATTGTATGGTCCCCTCTAAGCCCACTATCTAGTGCACCCATTATGGCCATCGAGCCTACACAAAAAAGTAGAGTAGCCGTAACAAATCCCTCTCCTATTCTACTTTCTTCTTCTAAACCTGTTCCACCCTTCCCCTTTACTTTATCTTTTAACCAATCTCCAACTTTATTAAGCTTACTATCAATATCGATCCATTCTCCTATCAATGCACCAATTACTAAACTTACCACAACGATTAGCATATTCTGTGATTTAATTGCAAATGTAATACCAATAACAGCAGTTACTAGTCCTAGTGCACTCATAATCAAATCTTCATAACGTTTTTCTATGCCTCGCTTTAATAAAATCCCTAATATACTTCCTACTAATATTAATAATACATTTACAATGGTCCCTAACAAAATCATCCCTTTATCACTCCTAACTTACCTCATGTTATAATCATTCTTTATATAACCGATAGTACATCATTGGATAAAATTATAATTTATATTTATACCAAAGTAAACATACTTATAAAAATTGAAGTAAATTAATAAATACGTTGTCTTATCATTTTTACGGACACTTTTCCCTTTTTTGCCCTATCCTTCCAAAATTGATTCCCCATTTGATTGAACATCCAAATTGGTATTTTAGGACTTACTAATAAATCTTGTTGTTTTGTTTCTTCTTCATTTAAAATAGCTCTGCTTAAAACTCTAAGAGCATTACCTATTTGACGTTTTACAACAAACTCCATAGGCATCTGATCACGTGTTGCATACATCATTTCACCTGCACCAAGGCCTAGTCCAAACTGCCAGCTATAACCTATTTTTTCTGTAAAGAATCTAAGATTTCTTAAAGCATACTTATTTTGCTCTCCTTGTAAAAATCCATTATTACATAATGCATATACCCTGGTTTTAGGTTCTCTTAAGTTTGGATAAACTTCTAAATAAGTTTCAAATCCCTCTAAGAAAGATAGTAGACCAGCGTATAATGTATCTACATAAAGGGAACAACCTATCACTAACTGATCTACCTGCGTTAACTTTTTATAAGTACTGTCTAAATCCTTCTGCTTGATTACTTTGGCTACATAGATTTCTTCACATTCCACCTGTTCTCCTAAAAGCTTTTTTAACTCTTCTATGTAATAATGAGTAACACTGCGTTCTTGCTTTGGACTACCATTTAAAAATATTACTTTTTTCATTTTCTTATACCTCCAGCCCTTTACAAAGTTCTATTAAGGCACTAACAATCTCTTCTACTTTCTCTTCACTTTCACAAATGAATGTATAGCCTTTTGACTTTTTCATATTAATACTATTTGCATTGATAATCCCTTTAAAAGTCTCTACTTCTTCCTGACTTAAATCTTCTCCATAGCCTACAACAATAAACTCTGGGTACTTTTTGTAACGTGGTTGATGGTGTGTCTCACCTTTAACTGTTTCAAAAAAAGGTAATACATTAGGTATGTTACGGTCTAACATATTCTTAATCACCGGCTCATACGTTCCATATTTAATTTGAGTAATCAGAATCACAGTATCATTACTTATATATGCTTTGCTAAATTCAGTTTGTTTATCTTTGATGACACATGTGCCAGGTGTTTTTACCCAACACCCAAAACATCCTAAGCAATTTTTACTTTCTTCTATATTGGCACCAAAAGTTTGTATAGGATATTCTTGTTCTTTCAACCTACTAAGTATTTCCTCACGAAGCCTTTTACCAAGAATATGAGTTGGTTTTTCATTATATGATACAAGTACTTTCATTTTTACACCTCGCTTAAGTTGACACTGTCAACCTTTTTGCCATTAATATAGCACCCTACGTTGACACTGTCAACCCAGAGTGCTATACTTTTAAAAAAATATATTAAATAAGGATGAATTTATTATGACACCCTCTCATGTGACTGATGACTCATTACGCACTAAACTTATCCAGACCGGACTACGCCTTATTGCTACAGAAGGCTATAATAATCTCTCTCTTAGAAAAGTAGCTAAACTATGTGAGGTAAGCCATAATGCCCCTTATAAGCATTTTGCAAATAAAGAAGAATTGGTTCAAGCCATTATGCAAGAATCAGCTAAGGAATTTCAAGCTGCCCTAGCCCCTATTCTTACTCATTACCACGATGCCCCTAAAGAACAGATTATAGAACTGGGTGTAGCCTATGTCACCTTTATGGTAGCTAATCCTGACTACTTACAGTTTTCCTTTATGAATCAATCTCCTATACCTATTTGTATAGAAAGTGGTATGTTCCATCCATGTTCTAATCCATCTTTTAATGCTTTTAGAAGCACAGCGCTTCGTTATCTAGAAACAGTAGGAGCTGACCTAGCACTTTATGATACTTATGTGCTTTCTATGTGGAGCCTTGTCCATGGTCTTGCTTCACTCTTTGCCAGCGGAAGCATTACAAGTGTAGAGCCTGCAGAAGTCGTTGCACGACACACAATTACAACCAGCCTAAATACTATGTTTGATTCCAATTAATGATTATTAATCTGTAAAATAACTTAAATAGCCATCATTATGGTCATAAGTTTTAGTAAAGGATTGAATAAGCTTGATAGCTTGTTCCTCCTTTATGACTTTTCTGCCTGCTGGTGTAGCTAGGCCCATTCCTATGAGATGTACTTTAATAAGTGTATAGTATAATAACATCCATTCATAACTTTCAATAGGTGTTGCACCATCTAAAGGTATACAACGCTCATAGATATAGTTCACTAAATAATTTTCTAAAATATGGCCTTTTTGTTCTAAGAAGTCCTTATAGCAACTTCTCTCACCCTTTAAGTAAGTTTTATAAGCTTGCTGTAAAGTTGCAGTCTCCTTTGTTAATCCTAACCCTTCTAATACTTGGTCTAAGCACTCAGCATAACGCTCAGATGGTAGTTCCATATCTTGCTGTAAGAAATACATTCTTTCAATTAGAATGCCCGCATCTACTTCTCTTTCACCTTTAAAGTTTTCACCTGTATACTTTTGCACAAATCCTGGTATTTGTTTTGTTTTTCCTTTTAATGCAAGTTCTGTAATTCCAAGCATTAATCCTTCTACATGTGTTAATCTCTCTTCTAAGTAGAAATTCCTATTTTGTAATAGACCAATCGCCTTATCTCTTATAATAAAGAAATAATCTTGCCATTCTTTTGGGTTTTCTATATTTAAGTCCACATCTGCACTAATTGTTGATTCATTAAATAGCTTTTCTGATAAGCTAAAAGTTATTGGTTTTTCTTGTAATAAGATTTGACGTGCTGCTTCTGGACAAGAAAATGTCATTGAATATTCCATAGTATTATGGATGCGATTTAATGTTCTTGGATAGAGTCCACAAGTATGGCTTAAATAGGATTCACCTAGGCCACTATAGATATCACACCATCCATCTTGACTTAAAAATGCACAACGGTTATCTTTTAATTTAATTTGTGCTGCACAAGCCTTAGTTGCTTTTTGCTTACAATCTACAATGTCTTGACTAAATCTATTTTTAAGTTCTGCATGCTCAACTTTTTTATATTTATCGTAGGTACCAGCATCTACTTCAATGGACCATCCTGCACAGCAAGTATCTTCACATTTACCACCTATACATTTAAAGTCCTTAATATAAGAAGGTACTATACGTTTATATTGTTTTTGTTCCGGCATTTAATTCATTCTCCTTAACCTGACATGTTTCCCTTATTGTATCGAATTTCTAGCTAAAACTCTAGTCTCTATATTGAAAACCTTTGTAAATAAATAGAATTTCATATCTTTCTATATAAATAAAGCTAGTAGAATCTAAACTTAATATTAGTTTAGATTCTACTAGCCTAGTTTGGTCTGCTAGCAATTTGCTATTGTACACAAGCAAGCGTACTTTTCTCCACTTGATCCTCTTTTTTATAAAGTAATTTTAGTATAATTGGTGTTATAACAGATGATACAATAACAAGGAAAATAACCGCTGTGAATAAACTTGGTTCCATAAGTCCAGCACTTAAACCTTTTTGTGCAACAATAAGTGCCACTTCTCCTCTTGCCATCATTCCTACACCTACACGCAATGCTTCATGTCCAGAGAATCCTATTAGTTTTGCACCTATACCACAGCCTATTATCTTTGCAAGTAATGCTACAAGCACAAAACATACTGAGAATAATAATACTGTCGTTGTTACACCTGTAACTTCTGTCTTAAGTCCAATACTTGTAAAGAATATAGGGCTAAACAACATATAAGAATTTATATCAATTTTTTCAACAATATACTCTGAAGACTGTATATTACATAGGATAATTCCTGCTACAAAAGCGCCTGTAATATCAGCTATACCAAAGAAATGTTCTGCTATGTACGCCATCAAAAGGCAAAGTACAAATCCGTAAATTGGGATTCTCCTTTTATGAGGATACTTCTTATCAAAGTATTTAAAAAGTAAATTAATTATTACCCCTCCAATGATAGCAATCACAAAAAATGCTACTGTATTAAAAACAACTTTCATTGGAGCTGCTTCTGGATTCTTGAGTCCAATTACAAAAGTCAATAAAATAATCCCTATCACATCATCTACAATGGCTGCACTTAAAATAGCTGTGCCTACTTTTCCTTTTAATTTGCCCATCTCACGTAAAGTCTCAACAGTAATACTTACTGATGTTGCTGTAATGATAATCCCTATAAAAATTGCTTGATAAAAGGCCTCACTTCCTACAGGTGCAAAACCATTAAAGCAGGAATAAAGTAGATAGCCACCTCCTAAAGGTACAATAACACCTAATGAAGCAATGCAAAGTGAAGCAAGTCCTGTATTTTTAAGTTCTTTTAAATCAGTTTCAAGGCCTGCAGTAAACATGAGCATAATTACTCCAAGCTCTGCCATCTTGACTAAAAAATCACTCTCTTTTACAATTCCTAACACATTAGGACCTATAATAAGCCCTGCAACCAAAATACCTACTACTTGCGGTAAATGGATCTTTCTAAAGGCAATACCAAATAATTTTGATGCAATTAATATAATTGCTAAATCTAGAAAGAACTCATAAGAAAGCATATATTTCCCCACCCTTGTTCAATATTTTTTATCCAATTACCTATTATATACCCATTAGTTTAACTTTCAACTTTTGTAATGTTTTTCATTTGATTCTCATTTAAAGATCTCAAATTATTTTATTAATTTTTTATACTATTTTTTATATAAAACAAAATATCATGTAATATTTTTCATTTTTATCCGATTCATCATATGCATTTATTACAATTTAAACTCTAGTATATTTATATTTTTCTACACCTATTTCATTAAATTATTTAATTTTTCTAATTCCTTCAAATCTGCTTTTAACTTAAAAATTGATTTAATAAAAAAAGAGATATTCTAATTAAAAGAATATCCCTTTTTTATACTTTAATTAATAACGTTTTGCATATCCGCAACGTTTACAAAGTTCTTCTACTGCTTGACGATTTGAGAAACCTTCATAAATTCTCCTAGCCCTTGGTCCTTCTATTATTTCACCTAAAGTCTTCTCAAAAATATTTCCTAATGGAATATTTCCTTCACTATCTAAACAACACGGTACTACTGTACCATCTACATGAATACCTATTTGATCTCTAAGCCCATAACAAAATACTTGCTTGGCTGTATCTATCTTATCTATGTCTGGCCACTCAAACTTTTCTGCCATATTAAGATATAAGTGATGAGCAAGCTTACCGCCTCGCTTCTCTAGTAATAACTGTCTCACTTGTAGGTCTAAGTTCTCCTCTAATAGGCTAATAATATCTTCATTTAATGCATTATCTGCCTTTAGTTCTTCTGTATCCATATTCCACAATCTAATAGCACAGATAATATCTGTTTTCTGAGTAGCTTCCTTTACAAACTCTGTAACCTCTTTCACATATGTTTTAAGATCTACTTCACTACTATTTGCCTCAAAACTATGAAGTGAAATATTAACTTGTCTTAAATGACTTGATGCCAATAAAATATCTTTGACCTTAGGTAATAATGTTCCATTAGTAGTTATATTAACTGTTAACCCTGCTTGATTACTTATCTCCAAAAATGTTTCAAGTTGAGGATGCAGGGTAGGCTCCCCCATTAAATGAAGGTAAATATAATCTGTATAAGGCTTAACTTGTTCTATTATATGTTTAAAAGCTTGTGGCTCCATTACTTGTAATTTTCTTTTTGTCTTAGGACAAAAATTACAACTTAGATTACATATATTTGTAATTTCAATATAAACTTTTTTAAATCTTTTCATTGAGTCGTATCCTACTTTCTAAGGTATGTCCTTTTATACTCTATTTGTATTATAACATAAAAACTAAGGAGCCTTACTTACTCCTTATTTTTTATACTTTCTTCTTCTTGTAGAATCTCAACAATAATACTTAGAATAACCTTATCATAAATATCTTCTGCTAATTGAATTTGTCTTTGACCTTCTTCAATAGCTGGTATTAATTCAGCTTGGTTACCTTTCAAAAGGTTACCTATATCCACTAAAACATGCTGTACATTTACACTTATCTCATGATGAGTCGCCCATATATAAAGCTCATAAATAGTAATTAAAAATAGCCTATAGTCTTTTACCATATCCTGATTTTCTATATTTACTGCTAACTGATTATTAAGTTTGATTCTGTCTTCAATTAAAGAGGTTAAGATAAAAAGATTCTTTAACTTATGCTCATTACCATTTCCTCTAGTCATTTCATATACAGTATTCATCATATCTTCGATTGTTATTCTATACAATTTCTCAAGTTGTTTATTATGTGTTTCTAATCTATATGGAAGAATAAATCTATTAATCACTAATGCAATGATTGCTCCAAATATAACAAAAAGAATACGACTTTCTGATAGTACTAATGCATCTCCCATCAATGCTGCTGCACCAATAGCTGAAACAGTCACACAAATGGTTGTATGTCGATACTGTTTTAAGTAATTCCCAATATATCCAGCGCCCATTAAAATTATAGTACGTATAGTTAAATCATGAAAAATACTAAATAAAATAACAACTATAATCGATCCTATAATCGTTGCAAAGATACGATCCTTTAGTTTCTGCTTTGACTGTTCATATATAGGCACAATCAAAGAAAAAACTGTAAACATAATCCATCTTCCCTCTGTTAACTTAAAAAAGTCTGTTAAAAAAGCCGCTAATGTAATACCTATAGCAAGACGGCATGCATAAGAAAACTTAATAGAATTTCTATCTAACTCTATTTTAAAGACAAAATGTTTCTTAAATCTCTCTAAATTATATTGGTTATTTTCTATCTTACTTAATTCTTCTAAATTATTTTTAATAAAGCTCAGATGATTAAGAAGCTTCAAAACTTCTATATCATTAATTCTTTCTATCTGATATTTACTTAATAAGGTCTTAAAGATCTCATCTAAGCAGTCTATTTCTGCTAAATCATTAAAGCATTTACTTATTTGATCCAGTATGCTAATAAGGTCATCAATCATTTCTTGTTGCTCTGCTTCATACTTAACTTTGTCTAAAAGATAAGAAATTTTTTCTAAAGAAACAGCTAAGTTAAGCTTGATCATTCCCTCCTCCGTTAGATAAAAATCTTCTTCTCTTCTATCATAAAGTAGTGTAGTGAATAGATGAATCTGTTCTCTAATATCTTTATCTATCCCCTCATACTGTTGGTTTACCTTAATATACTCTGCCTTTTTAATAATATTTTTACACAGTTGTGCTAATAGCTGATTACCTACTTTTTTAAACTTATTTTTATTAATAACTAATTGAGACACCATAATAAAGATTGCTCCACATACTAAGGCGCTTAGTCTGTTAGGTATCAACTCTATACTAACTGGCGTTGCTAGTATAAACAAATACTCTAATACGAAAGGCATATACATAGGCTTCTTCAAATTATATAAAAGGCTATAGCCCAAAATAAAAATAGCTATAAAGTTAATAGGAATACCTAACCAAGTATTCATACTAGCCAGTGTGCTTGCACATCCAATAAATAAGTTTAAAGCAATAAGAGTAAAAGTATTTTTCCACGGTGCTAAAGTTAAATCTCTTTCTAAAAACATTAGCATAGCTGTTATGGTGGTAACACCGATTAAAGTATTTTCATTTCCAAAAATACTTTTGAAGATAATAATAAATCCTATAATTGCTACAAATAGAATTGTCTTTGACATAATGAGCTTTTTATTCATTTATATTCCTCCCCTTCCTATATACTTTTATTAATTTCTTATAGAGGTTCATTCTATACTTCTTTTCAACCATCTAATTACATTAATTACTTTACAACTTTTTTGTTGCATTCGCAACTTTTGACTTAGTAATAGATATTTCTTTAACAAAAAAAGATATTTAATAAAAAGACTGCTATCTTAATATAGCTGTCCTTTTTATTAGATATCTCCTTATATTTTTAGCTATAAAAATATTGTTAAAAATTAAATTTTCATATATTCCTAATATATATTTTAAAATTATTTAATAAAAATAGTTTATTTATTATTTCTGCCAATCTATTTCTCAAGATTTTTTTGTCATATAAGCTATTTTTTTATAACATATGTTTATTTTTTTATGCAATTAATGCATTTTTCTTTGACACTTACCACTTGTTAAATAATTGACAATTTTAAACTCCAGTAGTATTATTACAATGTATTCAAAATAAATATTAATTTTATATATTTATATGTAAATTAATAGTATATATAACAAATACGATATCTAATTATTGTTTATAAGGGAGGCTGTTATTATGGCTACAGAAAAAAAAGCACCTGTTGAAGCTCCTGTTGTGGATGCTCAAGCTATGGTTAATGAATTAGTTGAAAAAGCAGATAAAGCACTTGAAGAGTACATGAAACTCGATCAAGAACAAATTGATAAAATCACTCAAGCTATGGCCCTTGCTGGTCTTTCAGCTCAAATGAAGCTTGCTAGAATGGCTGTTGAAGAAACAGGACGTGGCGTTTTTGAAGATAAAGTTACAAAAAATATCTTTGCTACAGAATATATTTATCACAGTATTAAACATGACAAAACTGTTGGCTTAATCGAAGATAATGAAGATGAAGGTTATATGGAAATCGCTGAACCAGTTGGTATTGTTTGCGGTGTTACACCTACTACTAACCCAACTTCAACTGCTATGTTTAAAGCAATTATCTGTGCAAAAACACGTAATCCTATCATCTTTGGTTTCCATCCATCTGCACAAAACTGCTCACGTGAAGCTGCTAAAATCGTAAGAGATGCTGCTGTTGCTGCTGGCGCTCCTGAAAACTGTGTTCAATGGATTGAATATCCATCAATTGATGCTACTACAGCTCTTATGAACCATCCAAAAGTTGCGATGATTCTTGCTACTGGTGGTTCTGCAATGGTTCGTTCTGCATACTCAGCTGGTAAACCAGCACTTGGTGTAGGCCCTGGTAACGTACCTGCTTTCATTGAAAAAACAGCTAACTTAGAACAATCTCTTACAGACCTTATGCTTTCAAAAGCATTTGATAACGGTATGATTTGTGCTTCTGAACAAGCTGCTATCATTGAAGCACCTGTTTATGATAAAGCAGTTGCTTTCATGAAAAAATTTGGTTGCTACTTTGCAACTAAAGAAGAAATTAAAAAACTTGAACCAATTGTTATCAACCCACAAAAACAAATGGTTAATCCAGATATCGTAGGTAAATATCCATATGAAATTGCTGCTCTTGCAGGTATTACTATTCCAAAAGAAACAAAAGTACTTTGCTGTGAAATTGATGGCGTTGGCGAAGAATATCCTCTTTCAAGAGAAAAACTTTCTCCAGTACTTGCTGTTGTAAAAGCTAAAGATGCTGAAGATGGTATCAAAAAAGCTGAAACAATGGTTGAACTTGGTGGACTTGGTCATACAGCTGTTATCCACTCTACTGATGAAGCGCTTATTGAAGAATACGGTGAAAGACTTAAAGCTTGTCGTATCATTGTAAACTCTCCTTCTGCTTTTGGTGGTATTGGTGATGTTTATAACTCAATGATGCCTTCATTAACTCTTGGTTGTGGTTCTTACGGACGTAACTCTACTTCTTCAAACGTTACAGCAATGAACTTAATTAATAAGAAAAGGGTGGCAAAGAGACGCGTGAATATGCAATGGTTTAAAATTCCAGAAAAAATCTATTTTGAAGCTGGCTCAGTTCAATACTTAGCAAAAATGCCAAATATCTCTCGTGCATTAATCGTAGCTGACCCAATGATGGTTAAACTTGGTTATGTTGATCGTGTAACATACCAATTAAATAAAAATCCTAATAAGCTTTCTATTGAAATCTTCAGCGAAGTTGAGCCAGATCCAGACCTTGAAACAGTAAGAAAAGGTGCTGAAGTTATGCGTTCATTCCAACCAGACGTTATCATCGCTCTTGGTGGTGGTTCTGCAATGGATGCTGGTAAAGCTATGTGGCTATTCTACGAACACCCAGAAGCTGACTTCGTTGGTATGGCACAAAAATTCTTAGATATTAGAAAACGTGTTTACAAATTCCCACACATGGGTAAAAATGCTAAATTTGTAGCTATTCCAACAACATCTGGTACTGGTTCAGAAGTAACATCATTCGCTGTTATTTCAGATAAATCTAAGAATATGAAATACCCTCTTGCTGACTACGAATTAACACCAGATGTAGCTATTATCGATCCTGAATTTGTAATGAGTGTACCTGCTAGTCCTACTGCAGATACAGGTCTTGATGTATTAACACATGCTATTGAAGCATATGTATCTGTACTTGCTTCTGATTTCACAGACGCTCTTGCAATGAAAGCTATTCAACTTGTATTTGAATATTTACCACGCTCATACAAAAATGGTGCTAAAGACCCTGAAGCAAGAGAAAAAATGCACAATGCATCATGTATTGCAGGTATGGCCTTTACTAATGCCTTCTTAGGTATTAACCACTCACTTGCTCATAAACTTGGTGGTGAATTCCACATTGCTCATGGTCGTGCAAACGCTATCCTTCTTCCACATGTTATCGCATACAACGGTGAAACAAATCCAACTAAGTTTATGGCATTCCCTAAATATGGTAAATTCACTGCTCCTGAAAGATATGCTGATATCGCTAGAATGTTAGGACTTCCTGCTTCTACTCCTGAAGAAGGTGTTAAATCTCTTGTTCAAGCTGTTCGTAACTTAATGAAAGAACTTAATGTTCCATTTACATTAAAAGAAATGGGTATTGATGAAAAAGTATATCTTGAAGCAATCAAAGACCTTTCATATAAAGCATTCGAAGACCAATGTACAACAGCTAATCCAAGACTTCCAAAAGTTCCTGAATTAGAAGACCTTTACAAAAAAGCTTACTACGGTAAATAAAACATTAAGAAGAGGTAGCCCATATGGACTACCTCTTCTTAATGTTTTTCATAGCTTTAACCTTTTTATATCTTTAATCAGTTTGTCTTACTCCTATGTAGTTCTTGATTTGTCCTAGGGTTACCATAACCCCTACACTAATAATAACTACTTTTAAAGTTATAACTATTTCTTGATTGCCTAGAATACTAAACATTATCATCATTACTAGTAACAAAGATAAAATAATTAATGCTATTTTTTTAAATACTCGTTTTTCATTCAAGCTTAATGGCTTATTAGTATCTTGTACTGGTACTAATGTTACTATTATGCCTAATGCTATGCACAATAGTAAATTCCCTATTCCTTGACTCTTGCCTAGTAGATCTATTCCCATAAAACATACTATAAGCATTCCAACCGAAAACAAATAGCACCTTATCCTTGTCTTTGCGTGATATCCCCCTGCATATGACCTTAATGGAATATATGCCATCATAAAAATAAGACTTGCTAATAGTTTATTAAAGAACATACCCAGAACCAGTGTTGTACATATATTAATACCTATTAATATTACTTGTTCAATCCCATAGATATAAATGGGTTTATCCTCAGGTACAATAACTTTATTTTCTATTAGATAATCCGCCATTTGTTGACTTATTGCTGATAACATTAAAATTTACTCAACTTTTTAGCTTCATCTGGAAGTTCTGGTTGGTGTACAAGAAAAACACAAGCACTATTTGAATTAAATGCAGTGATTACTAGTGCAAGGCTTGCTACAATTCCACTTAATTTTAATAACATATTTTTCATCTGGCTCTCCTCCTTCAGCTATATTTACACTAGTAATTATACTACTTTTTCACAATATTTGTCTATTTATGTAATAAATTATAATATTATTTTTAATCTCTTATTTTCAATCAATATACATTAATGCTAGAGCAGAAAAAACATTTTCTGCATACTCTATTTCTAAGGAACCATCATACTTTTCCAATGTACGTTTAATGCTTTCTAATCCTATACCATGATTTTCTTTATCTTGATGGGTTGTCAGTATAGACTCTCCGTCTTTTTCTATCACACCATTAAAAGTATTTTCAACTTTTATAATCAGTACTCCTTTTGTATACTTTATCTTGACATGAATATATTTATGTTCCTCTATTTTATTTACTGCATTGATAGCATTATCCAATAGGTTTCCTAAAATAACAGACATGTCAAAGGAAGATAACTCTAGTTCAAAAGGAATATATAGTTCAGCAATTACTTTTATATTCTCTTCTACTGCTTGTTGTAATTTAAAATTTAAAATACTATCTATTGCAATATTACCTGACTGAGCATATTCTTGTTGTAACTCACAAACATCCATTATCTCACTAATATGTTTGATTGCATTGTCTTTCTCATCTCGTTCAACTAAGGCAAGTAACATATATAAATGATTTTTTAAATCATGCTTTATTGTTCTTGTTGTTTTTACTGAAGATTTCATCATATTAAATTGTTTTTCATAATACATATTTTGTTGAGCAATCCACTTTTTCTCAGCTTCTTCACTATACATTTTTGAAATAACATCATATAAATAAAATGTTCCAAAGTTCATCAATAATAATAATGCAATTATAATACACATAACAACATTTGAAATAACATATGTTTTGAAAAGTACTAGAATAATATATAGTGACGCCACTGGCATAAGCAATAAACAAACCCAGTATGATATTTGTACCTTTTCACCATCTTTAATCCTTTTAAATTTGCTTAAGCACGTAATTATACTGTAGTTTGCAAGTGCTAACACTACTAGTGTATAAGATAAGGAATAATCATTTTGAGCCATAATATCAAACTTTATACCCGAAAGCATAGTAATAACGATAATTTCTATACACATTGAAATTAAATAAATAAAGGCAACTGCTATCGTTCGTTTTTTTAAAGGTGCTTTGTAGTTTAAGGTCAAACAAAAATAGGCAATTATATTCGTCATTAACATGATAATGGGTATCTTAACAACCAAATACATAAATGAACTACATAAAAAATATAAAATATAAGATAACTGCTCTATCCTTTTATTGCAATCTTTATTATAAAAAAAGATCATCATAAACTTATACAATGTATAAGTTCCTAAAATATTAGTACATAAATATACTCCCTCATATAATGTCATAATCTAATTATCCTTTTCTAAACTTAATTGGATTTGTCTTATTTCTTTCCTTCTAGACTGTCCTATAGGCAATAAATCATTATTTGTCATAATGACTGCATCATATTTAAATCGACTTATATGTACGTAATTAACTACATAAGATCTATGTATTTGAAGAAATTGGTACTGTCCTACTCTCTTTAAAACATTTTCTATAGAATCATAAAAGGTTTCTTCACCTTTTATATGTACCATACGTATTTCTCGATTTAGGCTTTCAAAATATAGAATATCTTTGATAGGTATACTATATTTTTCAAACCCTTTTTTATATGTAAAAGATCCTCTTCTTTTATCTGCTAATCTTATAGCTAACTTCACATCTTCAATTACCTTGTCAGCTACTAGTGGTTTGGGTAAAAAATGCATTGGCTGTACATCAAATAATTCTCTGTCATAATGATTTTTTGCTGAGATATAAACAATCTTTGTCTCATAATCATCCATAATCTCTCTTATAATTCTTCCAACTTGAATGCCATTAAGTTTTTTCATTTCAATATCTAGGAATATTAAATCAAAACTATTCTCTTTTTCTAGATACTTACATAAAGATTCTCCATTATAAAAAATCTCTACCTCTATCTTCATAGTAATAGTTTCTTGAAAATTTAAAATAAGCTGCTCTATATCGGCACATATTAATCGGTCATCATCACATACTGCTATTTTAAACATAAATATTTTTTTCTCCCTCTGATATCATTATTCACTGAAATATATTATACATTATGTAGGCAAAAATAAAATAAAGATTTATTTTATTTATTCCGTATGCAATTATTATTCTTGCTCATACTAATAACGTGCAAATTATTTTTACTATAATCCTAGGGAGGTATTTCAAAATGGGAAAAAAACCAAAAACTCCAACCTGCAATGCATGGGTTAGTAATACAAGTGATGAAAGCGTGAAATATTTTCATGATAAAGCGAAGAAATCTGCTGGTGATAACCAATGGACTTCTACTTGTGTAACAAAAGGATTATTAAACAAATAATAGTACATCAAAAAGGGTGTTGCATAAGATTATGCAATACCCTTTTATTCTTCTAAAATAGTTCTCCATTTATTTATTAAAGCATGTATACCTAAAAGTAGAGGAATACTACACCAAAAGGCTGGTATAATCAACACACTACCCTCTATTATATAAATACTTATAATGCTTATAAAGCTTATGATTATTGACATCAGTATACATCCAAAATACTCACTTGTTTCTTCAAATACTGCCTTTTTAATAATCATTATACACCCTAGTAAACTCACAATAAAGCTACTCATGAGTACAACATACACCTCTTGATACCACCCATCTGCTATAGAAGTTGGTAGCATTTTTAGCATCTGCTCATTGGCTCTAAACTTCTCTAACAAGCTGGACCAAAATGCAAAGTCTGACCACCTATTGGGTATAATGTAAGAAGGTAATTGTATCGAAAGCTGTAATACCTCACCCGTAACCCAAGTTATACCTATAGCTATTATAGAAAGAACAATTGCAGATATCCAATATCTATGGGTTCTATAAATATAGAAATACAGCTTAAGCATTCCATACACACCTAATAGACAGCCAGGTATAAGCGCTAGATAACTTAACAAAATACTTTTTAAGGATAAATTGTTGTATATTCCCTTTGGTAAATTATATTTGAACTGCAAAGTATTAAGTGTTTCCTCAACATTGTCATTATCTATAAACTCAATTCGAGCTACATTAAATTTAGCTTCTTCATTAGTTGTATCAGATTGGACAATAATACTTTTTGATTTGTCTTTTAATATACCTCTTATAGTATAGTCTTTATCTTGAAGTGTAATCTGCTTCCCTACTACATCTGTATTTCCCCATAATTCATAAGCTACTTGCTCTGTAATAATGGCTCCTTCTAAATCATTTTCATAGAGTCCATTTCCTATTAATTCTTTGGTTTCAAATAATAATCTCGTATTACCATAAACCTTAAGTTGATTTCCTTCAATACTCCTCCCAAGATCTTGATTCTTCATGGTTTGTTGCGTTTCCTGATTCCAAGCTACTAGACCACTAATAATTCTATCTTTACTTTCTAGCTGGTCTTTTAATACACTTTCTAGTTGATCTCCTGTTAATCCTTCTTTCTCATAGTGTAACTGCACCACATGATCTAAGGCTTGTATTTTCTGTGCATTGACTAAGCATATACCCCACGCAAATAAGGTAACTGCTAGAATACTTATATAAATGAGCACATGCTTAGTACACTTTATCATTGCTCCATCAGGCGTACTCTATCGCCTGACTTAATTGGTTTATTCGACTTGATAATAATATTATCTTGTGGACTAAATGCCCCTTCTACAGCTACAGAACTTTCATTACTCTCTTTTTTCATCACATTAACTCTTTCTGCAACCATTTCTTCTCCCAAAGTTGTTACCTTTTTCTTTGCCACAAGTACATAATAGCTTCCATTATCTTCTTTTAATGCTTCTACTGGCACGATCGAATTATATTGTTCCGATTGATTTGTTACTTCAAATGATGCATTCATACCTGGAATGCCTTCTGGTACAGAAATACTTATTTTTTTCTTACTTCCACCTTCACCTTGGACATATGAAATATTTTCTACTATTGTATTTTCTAACGGTCTTTTTTCGCCTTCAAGGGTTACAATAACCTGATCCCCTACTTGTATGCCTTCACTTTTTTCCTGACTAAGTTCTACCTCTAGTACATACTTACTATCATCACCTATAAATGTAACTAATTCACCACCAGTAGTTACTTGACCTTTTTCAACTTTAATTTCTTTAATCATTCCATCTGCTGGTGCTACAAGCTTACCGCCTTCTGCTATAATCTTTTGAATACGGCTAATTTCCTTTTCTTTAGCTGCAATATCCACTTGCATAAGTTGCTTTTCTATTGCTTGTTTTTGCTCAGATTGTTGCTCTTCTAAATCCATATTATTTTCTTTTTGTACTGCCAATTCTACTTCTTTTTTAGCCGACTCTATTTGTCTATCTAGATCTTTAATAAGCTCTTCTTGTTCTATAATAAGGTCTTCTTGTAAACGTTTCTGTTCTTCTACTACACGCTCCGCTGCTTTTACTTTTTCTTCTTCTTGTTTTAAAAGTTCTTGGTCAACTTCGCCATTTTCCAGTTGAATCACTTTGTCTTTAGCTTTTTTAAATTTTTCTTCTGCTTCTTTTACATTTCTATCCCAATCTGACTTTGTAATGTTATATTCCATTTGGGCACGGTCTACAGCTTGCTGAGCACTGGTAATATCCACACCTTGGCCTGCTGTCATCCAGAAGTTTTCTTTGGCTTCATTTAAAACCTGTTCTGATCTTTTAAGTGCTTTATCTCTTTCATACTTTTGATTTTCTAAATGGCGCTTAGCTTCATCTTCTTCTTCACGCGCCTTCTTAAGCTGCTCTTCCAAATTACTTCCTTTAAAAGCTTCTAAATCTTTCTTTGCACTAAGCAAATCTTCTTCTGCTTGTTTAATTTTCTGTTCACCTCTACTGATTTTAACTTTCCCCTTCTCAGTAGCATTTAACTTTTCTTCCTCAAGCTTTGTAACTTTGTTATTCGCCTCTTCAAGAGGTGAAAGTACTGTACTATAATCTTCATTTAACCCTAATTGTTGTAATCTTAATTTTAGTTTTGCTAAATCATCCTGAGACATCTCTAACTTTTCTTGTAACTCTTTTGCATCTAGTTCTAAGATAGGCTCACCTTTTTTAATACGGTCATCTACTTCTACAAAGATGTCTTTTACTTTAAGCCCACTGCTTGCTTCCATACTCTCTTCATCTTTTGCTTTTAATACACCATTTCCTTGTATTTTGTGTTCAATACGCCCTCCCTTTGGGAGTGCAATTGTAACTTGTGGTGTTGTTAGTGCATTCGCTGTTCTTGACAGTCCTGTCAAAGTGACCATAATAATCAGAAATCCTGCTAGACCTTTGATTGCCACTTGTTTTACTTTATCTCTATCCTCTTTTGGCGAGGGTAATTGTCTTTGAAGTTGCTGCTTTAATTCTATTTTCATCACGCTTACCTTTCTTGCCACTCTACTCTTTTAAACCTGCAACTCGAATGCCTGCTTCTAAATCATTTTGTCCCCATAAGAAGACAAGAAGAGCTGGTATAAGCATAATAACTGAAGCAACAATAGATACACCTAACTTATCTATTGCTATATTAGGCAGATATAAAGATAGTGGCCATAATGATTTATTTTGTAAAAATGTTAAAGGCTGTTCTATCATATTCCAGTACTCTAAAAAGCCTAACACAAGTGCTGATACAATTCCTGGTGCTCCAAGGGGTAACCCTATGTATAAGAACGTTTTAAAATGTCCTGCCCCATCTATTTGAATAGCTTCTATCATAGCTTCTGGGATAGATTTAAAAAATCGATACATAATGAATACTGGAAAAGTGGAAAAGATAGCAGGCAAAATAATCGCAAGCCTTGTATCTAAAAGTTGTAACTTATCTAATACTAAATAGTTAGGTACCATCGTTACCTGAAATGGCATTAGCATTAAGGCTATGTACATTGTAAAAATCGTTTTCTTAAAAGGAAATCTAAACCTTGCAAACGCCCATGCCGCCGGCATACCAAAACATACTTGCCCAATAAGAATAGGTACTACAATTTTAACTGAGTTCCAAAACATAGCAAAAAACTCTGGTGAATCTAACAATAGCTCAACATAAGGCATAAGCGTTGGATACTTAGGGATAAGAGGCCAGTTAGCAAGGCCAGATTTTCCAGCAAGTACTGGTCCAAATCCTGCCCTTATTTCATCTAGTGGCATAAAAGACCCACTAAAAAGCATCCACAAAGGTAACCATACAATGAGGGCCAGTATACTTACAAATGCAATCGGTATATACTTTTTCATCCTTCCTCATCCTCCGCCCATGTTTTTTGCAAGATTAAAATTAATATAAAGATTACAAGAGATACAATTGTTGCTGCTGCTGATAACTTATCAATATCAAGGGATACAAACCAGTTATTAAACAGATGCTGTAACATATACATACTGTCATGAGGGTAGTCCCCTGCGATCAAATAGGCTTCTCTAAATACTTTAAAGGAATTAAGTAATGAAAGCACAACAATTGTAAATAAGGTTGGTAAAAGCTGAGGAATTGTAATCTTAGTAAATTGCTGCCATCCATTTGCCCCATCTACCCTAGCTGCTTCATATATAGCAGGTGATATAGTGCTAAGCCCTGCTAACCATAGCACCATATCATACCCTATATTACGCCACAAATAACTTAATATTAAAATCCAAAAAGCCCAGTCACTTTTCATCCAGTCTACACTTTGTCCTCCAAGTGCTAGAATGCCTTTACTTAATAATCCATTTTGATGAAATAGAACTTGCCATAGTAGTACAACTGAAGCCACTGGGATTGCCATTGGTAAAAGAAAAGTCATTTTAAAGACTTTAGCACTTTTATTTAGCTTGTTAATAAGAAGTGCTAAGCCTAGAGAAGTAATGACGAGTACTGGAATACAAATGGCTATAAACTTCAAAGTATTCCCTGACGCTAGCTTAAAAGCTTCATTTTGAAATATAGTGCTATAGTTTTTAAGCCCAACGAATTTACCACTCATTGCTCCAAAAAAAGACCTTCTAATAACATCCATGAAAGGAAGCATAATAAAAATCATAACCCCTAATAAGCTAGGTAATAAGAAGCAAAATGCAACCTTCCACTCATTCTTTTTTTTATTCTGCCAAATAGGCTCTTGTACGTTTTGCAACTGCACTTGCAGCTTCTTCGGCTGTTTTCTCACCATTAAAGTATCCTTTCGTTTCTTGTATAATTAAATTTAATAACACTTCATCTTTTACTACTGGTATAGTAGCTTTTTCTGCAAGTTCCTTCACTTTTGAATAAACTTCTTGTGTTACCTCTATCATTGCAATTGGTTTTTCAAAGCTTACTGGATACGATATAAAGTTTTGTTCTGGGTTTAATACAGCTTGCTCTTCAAAAGTTTGTTTATGAACAGGTAATCCATCTCCTAGATTTACACTTTGTACTTCTTTTGACATTGCTAATTGAACAATCTCTCTTGCAATATCTTGATATTTACTATTTGCATTAATTCCAATAATACCTCTAGGCTCAAATGTACTTTCTTCACCTGCAAATATTAAGTCAAAATCTCCATCTCCTTGTTGAGTGATCGCAGAATATTGATAATTTAGGCCATCAAAACCAGAAATATTTTCTAAATGAAGTTCTGTATCCTTACTAGCCATATACTCTGTTGAAAGGAAGTTCCAAGCTATCTCATCTTGTTCTCCCATGTTATCTACCTGAGTTAATTCTTTTATAGCTTCTAAGAAAGTTATGAATTCTGCCTCTTTAATTTGTCCTTTTTCATCAATCCAAGTATGAGCTGTTGGGCCATATAGAAGATTCATAAGTTTTTCAGGTGACATCTTATAAAATACTTCTTTGTCTGGGTTAGACTTCGCCCATGAAGCAAGGTCCTCTATACCTTTAATATTTTCTATAATAGCTTTATTTCCCCACATTGTTGGAAGTGAAAATCTAAGAGGTAATGTATAGATAGAATTCTCCTCTTGAAAAGCACCAACAATATTTGGTAACCATTCTCCTTGTTCAATTTTCTCTTTTGCCCAATTACTCATATCTAACAATACACCTTTTTCAATATAAGATTGTACTGGTAGACCATCTAAAAGTAATAAGTCCGGTCCTTTTCCTGCTAATAATTGTGTGTTAAGGGTACGTATAGCATCTGCTTTTGTCATACTTCCCCCTTCTTCAACCCCTACTTGAATATTAATAAATACACCAGGATTTTGACGTTGATACGTTGCTATTGCTTGTCGCATGGTTACATTATCTTCTAGCATATAGAGGTTTACTTCTGTAGTTGGCTTAGTTGGTGTATTTGGATCAAAACGATAATGGCTCAGTTGATATCCCATATCTCTATCATAGAAGAGGACTAAAAACTCTTCATCACCTTTAACCATTCCATTTTCTATATATAGTGAAGGCATTCCAAAAGAACTAAGTTGTCCTTCAATAATTTGTTCCCATACACTTCCGCCTTTTGCAAGTCTGCTCACCCCTTCTTCATTGATGAGATAAGCATTTCCATCTGAACTCACTTCTAATTTGCTTCCCCATAATGAACCTTCACATGGAATAAATGTTTTCTCCTTGGCTGTTTCTAAGTCAAAAGTAACTAGCCCACCTCTTAAGGTATCTAATAACATGACTTCATCTTGATTAAAGCCAAATTCACGGTCCATTCCTGTACTTAAGTATTCTTTAATCACTGCTCCTGTTGTACTATCTAAGACTACAACGCCGTTATACTGTAACCCTACGGCAATGTTACCATCAGGTAAAGCTTTTATCCCTGTTACAGAATACGCTAAATCATTTGTATCATAGGGTACTTCTTCTAATGCTTCATTATTTACTACTTTTGCTATATGTATCTTGTAATCATCATCAAAATAGGATACATAGATAGTGCTTTTACCATCATGAGCAATTTGTATCCCCATATTATTCTCTTCTACTAATTTTTCAAACCACTTAGCTTCTTCTTTCACCCATTCTTTACCATCTTTTGATGTATAAGTAACCCCTTTATTATTGGCAGTATATCCATATACTTGAATACGTTCATCTTCTAAAACTTGATAATGTACTAAGCTTTTTAGATCCTTTGGAAGTTCTATATTTTCTTCTATATAACGACCCATAGGTGTATCCTTAGAATCTTGATTGGTTGTATTTACTTCACTTTTTATTTCTTGATTGCTACATGCAGTTACTGACATCATTGTTGTTACTATAAGTAAACTTGCCATTAATCTATAAATATGTTTTTTCATTTTTGTTCTCCTCTTCGATTTCATTAACCTTATCTTAATAGACTTACCTCTAAATAACCTCTAAAACTTAAAATTTCTTTGTACTAATTTTATCCATTAAAGGATATTTAGAGATAAATGGGTTAAAATTGAATTATAAAAAGAAGCAACTCACTATAATGGAGGAACATTATGCGTATTTTACTAATTGAAGATGATCAAACTTTATGTAATACCATGGGCTTACAACTTCAAAATCAAGGCTATACTGTAGACTGCTGTTATGATGGAGAAGAAGGT
This sequence comes from Niameybacter massiliensis, assembly GCF_001282685.1. GTDB lineage: Bacteria > Bacillota > Clostridia > Lachnospirales > Cellulosilyticaceae > Holtiella > Holtiella tumoricola. The sequence goes on from NZ_LN875035.1 coordinate 2,932,010, forward strand.
TTATTCTATATCAAACAACAAGTACATGACCTTGTTATTTTAGACCGTATGCTCCCATCTTTAGATGGTATTCATATTCTTAAAGCAATGAGAATGCTACATATTAATACACCTGTGATTATGCTCACTGCCCTCAATAGTATAGGAGATAAAGTCGTTGGTTTAGATGCTGGTGCAGATGACTACCTAGCAAAACCTTTTGCCATCGAAGAACTCCTTGCACGTATTCGTGCCCTTAGCAGACGCCCTGTGGATTGGAGTACCACTGAACAGCTTATATTTGGAGATGCTACTTTAGATGCCACCGCTCTTACACTAACAGGACCAAAAGCTGTTTGCTCTCTTTCTAAAAAAGAAGCTGAACTCTTTGAAGCCTTTTTTAAACAACCTAGGACGGCACTTCCCCGTGCTTTCTTGCTCTCTAGAGTTTGGGGACCTGATACTGAAGTAGAAGAAGGAAATTTAGATAACTATATGCATTTTCTAAGACGTAGACTACGTACAGTAGGGTGCCATATAGAAATTAAAACCCTTCGAGGGGTTGGATATAGCTTGGAACATACCCATGCTTAAAGGACTACGTTTTCAACTTGCTCTAATCTGTAGCACAATCACAGGTTTAATCTTATTTATCATCTGTCTTATCTCTCTACAAATTTCAGAATCTCAACTAAATAGTAGAAATCAAATAGCCTTTGAGAATCAGCTTCAGACTATTTCTTATCAGCTTCAAACACAAAGAAATATTAAAGCTTCTTGGCTTGCTCAATTAGAGGCAGACAACAAACTTATTATTTATATAGAAGATAATGGTCATCCCTTTTTCTTCAAAGGTGCCTGGTCTCCCTCTACACCTCGTCATGACCTTCTTCAACAAGCTCATAAAGATGCACTAGAAATTCATGGTTTTGATAAAGATGTACCTGCGACTTCAACCTTATCTATTGATAAGATATTTTTTAGAATTCAAGGTGATACGAATGACTCCTACCGTGTAGGTATTGCACGTATCCCTTCTTCTGTAGGCAGCTATACGCTTACACTCCTTCAAGACCTTTCAACTGAAAAAGCGACGATTATTGAAACCCGTATCCTGTTTATTTTGATTAGCTTTACTGGTATTTTGCTTCTTAGTTTATTTAGTTATTGGTTTGCTGGACGAGCTATTATCCCTATTGAAGAAAATCAACGTAAGCAAGTTCAGTTTATTGCCGCTGCTTCACATGAGCTTAAAACGCCTCTTGCAGTAATAAGAAGTAGTAATGCTCTCATTCAAAGTCAAAACCACCAAGAAGCACAACTCTTTACTTCTCAAATTGAAAGAGAATGTACAAGGCTCACACGTCTTATTAATGACTTACTTCTTCTTGCAACAGCAGATGCACACACTTGGTCTATTCATAAGGAACCTGTTGATTTAGATACACTTCTGATAGACCTCTTAGATACATTCTTACCTCTTGCGGCGCAAAAACAACAGCATCTTACTCTTCATCTTCCTGATGAGATGCTTCCACCTATTCCATGTGACCAAGAGCGTATTGAACAAATCATTACTATCCTAATTGACAATGCCCTGCACTATGTACCAACAGGTGGTCATATTACTATCGAGCTAAACAAAACGCCAGGGTCCTATATCATTAAAATTATGGATGATGGACCTGGCATCTCCAAAGAACATGCACCCCATATCTTTGACCGCTTCTATAGAGTAGATGCTGCAAGAAAAGATAAAAATCACTATGGTTTAGGACTCAGTATTGCTAAAGAAATCATTCATCTTCACAATGGTTCTCTTACCCATTCTCCTACGCCTGGTGGTGGATGTACTTTTAAAATAGAATTGCCTTATTTACCTACGAAATAAAAGAAAGGTTGCAGCCCTATATCTATGGGCTACAACCTTTCTTCTTATTTGTCTAAAGCACTTTTTATCTATCTAATGCAAGTGATAAATACATATATTCACCACGGCTTGTTATTTCACCATCTTTTACAGGGATTGGCTTTTTGAATAATGGTCCATCTATGACTGTAGTATGGAACTCACCCGCTTCACCACAAGGATCTATACCACGTTCTTCTAACTCTTGCATATACTCTTTTGTTAGAATTCTGCCTAAATCCTCTGCTCTCATTCCTTTATTTAAATTAACTGTTACAATCTTAGTAATAAAACCTGCCTCAATAAAAGTTTTAACAACTTCTCTATGGTCCATTTCCCATAAAGGCATACCTAATCCCAGTCCTACACTTTCTGTTACACGTTCATGCCAACATTCATGTTCTGGTACATCAATATCGCCTGTTACAAGCACTTGTGCACCTTTTTCTTTAGCTTCTTGTAGTAACTTTATGAATACTTCCTCATATCCTTCCCAACTGGCACAACCTATATAAAGAGGTACACCAATAGCTTCTGCTTGAGCTTGTAGCATTTCCTCTGACAATCCATGAGATCTAGAACGTATTCCCTTTTCTTCCATCATAGCAATAATACCAATTGCTTCTCCTTGTTGCATGGCTTGATAAAGTGCTAAGGAACTATCCTTACCTCCACTATAAGAAGCAATAAACTTTTTACCTACTGCACCCTGTTTCCAATTTTTCATTGATAGACACTCCTATTTTCTAGTTATTTAAAATATATTTTTCAATCCCTATAGCTACGCCATCATTATGTACAGTATCTGTTACAGCCTTAGCATATTGCTTGACTTCATCAGTTGCATTTCCCATAGCAATACCATAGCCTACTGTTTCTAGCATCTCAATATCATTTTTTCCATCTCCAAAACCATAACTATCTTCTACTGGAATACCTAAATATTTAAGAATTCTTAAAATTCCTGTTGCCTTTGTATTACGTCTTGGATAAAGTTCAAAAGCCTTAGCACTAATGCTATGCCAATAATCATAATCTGGATGTGCCTTGATAAAGTCTAGGCATGTTTCATAGGCTTCTTCTGTTGGACAACGCATTTCTATCTTTTGTACTTCAATTGTATCTATGTCATACTCACGTTTTACAAGTTGTGGAGATGCACCTACACCTAAATAAAAATTATAGTATTCTTCATAATCTGCTTTCATATAAGAGTAGTATTCATCTTCTAGTATGTATTCCATTCCTAGTTCTTCAAATGTTTCTACTGCTTTATTTACAAATGCTTTATCTATTTTATCTGTGAATAGTGTTTTATTATTTAATATAACTTGTGCACCATTTGCTAAAATCAGACCATCGAATCCAAAGTTCATGATTTCATCGCTTATAAAAGCATAAGGTCTACCTGTTGCAATAAATACATAATGGCCTTTGGCTTGTACTTTCTTTATTGCTTCTTTCACCTTCGGTGTTATATCCATTATTCCATCCCAGCTATTAATTAATGTTCCATCAATGTCAAAAAATATTACTTTTCTCATGTTGCCTCCTCTAATGCTGTCAGTGTCACCCCCTATTATAGCATACAAAAAAGCCTACGAAATAATTGATTAATCATCTCGTAGACTTATTATATTTCAAACTATTTTAACAAAATCCTATCTTTCTACTACTTTAACAGTATAACCTAATTCTTGGAGACGTTTAACAATTCCTTCTTTTCCTATCATATGACCTGCACCTACAGCTACAAAGTAATTTGCATCTGTTGTGTCATTTAAGTATTCTACTACTTTTTCTGTCATATGTGCATCACGCCCTTCAAAGAGAGCTTTAGTCATAATATCTCCACTTTCAATACCTGAATCTTTAGGATAGCTTGCTTCAAATCCTTCTATATCTCTTACCTTCATCATTTGTATCCAGCTATTCATCATTTCTACTTCAGCTTGTGCAGCTTCTGCAGTTTCTGCATTGCCCTCACCAGATTGTATTGCCTCTACCATATCTAATCCTGCTTTTAAGCTTTGAATTTGATAATCCACAGGTATGCCATCAAGTAAATCTGCTTGGAAGGCATAGCCTTCAATTTCTAAGATTTCTTTGTCTTCTAATAGGGCTTTTGAATAAACATAAGCATCTATAACTGGATAGGTTGCTACTGCTTCTAAGCTTTCTGTATCTTGTGCTGTTAAGGCTGTTAATGTATTAGAAAGTGCCCAAGGTTTATAGTATTTTGTTTGTTCTTCTGGTACTCCATATTGTTCCATAAGCGCGACAATACGTTTATAGGTTTCTTCATCTACATGATTATCTAATGTTGTACCATCTAAGTACATTTGCTTTTGTGCTAAATACATCATTCCTTCTTGATTGGCAAAATCTACTTCAAAAGATACTTTATCAGAAGCTTCAATAGCTTTCCTTAACCCTTTGCTTAATGGATATACTTCTGATTTCCCAATATGTACAGTACCAAGTAAATAAATTGTATTATTTTCATCGCTTACTTCCCATAAGAACCCATCTGTGCCTAACCCAAGTTGGTCATATACGCTTTCTACTACACGTGATGCAAAAACAAGTGCTTCTTGTACCGTACATGGTTGCTGTAATCTAAGGTCCTCTTTACCATAACCTTTGATAATTTGATTTTCGCTCATATAAGCTATGTAGTCATTCTTTAAGTCTAATCCACTATAATCTTTAAGAACAGTATAATAAGCTTCTAATACTTCTCCTCTTGTTGTACCTAATTTAACTTCTGTATTTGTACTAGCAACAAGTTTTGCTTCTATACATTTATTTCTAAGCCCTTGTATAATAAAACTCATTTGTTCTGGAGATACAACATTATTCAGTCCTTTTTCAAAATCTTTTGGTGCTACGCCATAGGCCTCTGCATCATTTAATTCACTTAATGCCCATTTTGCTGGATCAACTTCCCCTGCAAAAACTGAAACGGAGCTTGCTAACATGACTGTCATTAATCCTAAACTTAAAACCTTTTTAAACATCTTCAAATACCTCCCACAATAATTTATTATTTGCTCTTACTATAATCTTTGTTGCTATAATAAGTCATCAAAATAGTTTGTACTGCCCAAATGATTCCAATTGGTAAACAAATAACTGGGCTAACGTTAAATACCAAACTTATTCCATAACATAATAAGAATAAAAACACATAGATAGGTGTCATCATTGATATTGTTTTAAAACACGCTTTCCCTACTTTATCTTTTTCAAATTCATCTAGTTTATCAAAGTGATCTCTATTAAAGTTCACTTCTAATGGATCTGCATCAAGTTCTGGTCTAACCTTTTTGACTAAAGCAATATGTGCTACCTCTCCCCAAAAAGCTAATATAACATTTACAAAAAATAATGTGGCAAAAGGTGTATCATTAAAAATATTTATGCCTAATGCAGTAAAGTTTATGACTGCACATAAGGTAGAGCACATCATCACTACACTCATTGCTTTTTCATGAGTATCGTAGAAAGAGCCTTCTTCATCACAATAATGTTCTTTTTTCAGTTTCCCATTAAAGTAAAAATACCCTCCAATTCCTATGATACCTGATATAAGACCAATTATATATAAACTTGGTGATATCCCTTGGGCAACGCTTATAATTGTATTTAAATAATTACTTCCTTCTATCATGTTCATCAAAACTCCTATTAACCCACCAATAAAACCACTTATTACAATAATCCCAATTCCCTTTTTCCAATTATAGCTTTTCATTTTCTTCATCCTCCAGCCAAAATAGCTCTTCTACCTGCTTATCAAATATATGTGCAATCTTGATTGCCAATACAATTGAAGGATGGTAGTCTCCACGTTCAATACTACTTACTGTCTGCCTTGATACCCCACAAAGCTTCCCAAATTCTGTCTGACTTATACCCTTTTCTTCTCTCATCTGTTTCACACGATTGTACAGGGGCATTCCATTCACCTCCAACTTGACAAGTATACTTGTCATAGTGAAAGCATATCACTGACAAGTATACTTGTCAACACAAAAAAAATAAGAGTTTATTTTAAACTCTTATTTAATACCCCTATCCATCAACAAATTCTAGAATTTTATCTTCTTTTATATAGACATCTTTAGAACGTCTTAGAAGAATTAACTTATCACCATATTTAAAAAGCATCTTTTCAAATTTGTCTCTACTTTTTTCAAAGTCATCTGACCAGTTATACATAGACCTGAGCATGCTTAAAGTAGGTGTATAATGGCATTTTTCTAGACCACAAATTTGTTTAAGGTATCTACTTAAAATCCTTACTTTACGCTTCCATAATGGAGGGTCTAAAAAGACAATTTTATCTGCTATATCTAAAAGTTGATGACAACTTTTTCTATAAGTACCTTCGATAATCCAATCACCTTTTTGGTCGATTTTCTCTATAATCATTAGTTGTTCTTCTGGCGTTCTTTTATATCTTACGCCATCTTTCTTCCCATATATAATGCAGTCTAGTTCGTAAAAAGGTATGTCTAGTTCTTCTGACCACCTTCTAGCCAATGTTGTTTTACCACTTGCCACTATCCCTACAATATAAATTTTCATTGTGTTCTCCCCCAACACCTATTACTTTTATTTATTAAATATAAAACGTTCAACATCCTCTCTTATAGGTAGTAATCTTTTTGCAACCGGTCCTGCAATAAGCCCTGACTCTATCATTTCATCTAATACTTCTAGACTTACCCATTTAGCATCTACAGTTTCACCTTCTTGCATCACTAATTCATCACGGCCTATATCTTTTCTTACAATGTATAAATCCACAAAAGCACTCTCTTCTTTAATGGTTCGTAAAAAGTAAAGTTCTTCCTCTTCTACCTTTATACCTGTTTCTTCTAATAGTTCTCTTCTTGCACCTTGTCTACTTGTTTCTCCTGCTAAGACTGAACCTGCTGTATTCTCCCAAAAGTTTGGGTATTTATCTTTTTCCGGATGTCTTAACGTAGTGAGTACTTCATTTTTACTATTTACAGTCCAAATACTTACCACTACATGATATTCACCTAGGACCATTGATTCTGGTCTATTATGTGTTCTATTTAAAGGTTGTCTTTGTTCATTATATAAATCCCATTTTTCCATTGTGTTTTTTCCTAGCCTTTCTATTTTAAGAAATTCTTTTATCTAACGACTACATGTCTGAATATTTCTATTATATCATAGGATACCTTTCTCTATTCTTAATTTTATCTTACAATTTCTATACATTAAAAAGCTGTTATACATATGTACAACAGCTTTTCTTATTTCTAATCTCTTTAATCTGTTACAAGATTTTGTATCCATACACCTTTTCTCAGTAATATATACCCTAGCATGCATTTGAAAATATCAACTAACTGACACATTAAATACACTACTAGAATATTAATGCCTGTATAATAGGCTAGCATAAAAGCTAAAGGTATACTTACTAACCATAAATAAACACTATCAAATATAAAGGTAATAATCGTCTTGCCACCTGAGCGAAGTGTAAAGTAAGTTGCATGTAAAAAGCCGTATATAGGCATACATATGGCTGCAATACGTATAAACCAAGCTGCTAAATCTTTAACTTCATCTGTCGTATTATAAAGCATCGGGAATGCTGGAGCTACAACTACCATAACCCCTCCTAGTATTAAGCAACAACAAACAGAAAAGAAAATCATCTTGTAAGCTGTTTCTTTCGCTTCATCCATTTTACCTGCACCTAATAGTGGCCCTACAATAATCGCTACTGCATTACCTAATGCTAAAAATACTATGTTAAATAAATTGGCTATAGTATTGGCTATATTAATCCCTGCTACTACTGATAATCCTCTAACTGAGTAACATTGCATCAATACTGCCATACCACCTGCCCACAATCCTTCATTAAGTAAAAGTGGCATACCTTTTATGATAATTTTATTTGTGAGGGCTAGTGGTACCCTTAATGTTTTATAAGCACCTTTTATAAATGGATTCTTTTCGTGATGTCTATGCGTCCATACCACTACAATAAGACACTCTATAAATCTTGCGATGATCGTACCTATAGCTGCTCCTGCAATACCTAGTTTGGGGAATCCAAAATGTCCAAAGATTAGTAAGTAATTTAAAACTAAGTTTACTAATACTGCAGCAATCCCTGCCTTCATAGGTACTATGGTTTCTCCTGTCTCACGTAAAGTACCACAATACGCTTGTGAAATGGCAAAAGGTATAAGCCCAATTAACATGATACGTAAATACTCTTCTCCATATGTAAGCGTATTACCAATGTCTCCCGAGCTACTTCCTTCATGTAAATAAAGGGCGATTAAACTACTTCCACATGCTCCAAAAATAAGTATTGCAATAGCTGTAATCATTGCACAAATAATAATTTTGAAACGAAAAGTATCTCGTACCCCTTCATGATTTTCTTGACCAAAAAATTGTGCTGTAAAAATCCCAGCACCTGATATCCCACCAAAAATACATAAATTAAACACAAATAGCAATTGATTAACAATGGCAACCCCAGACATAGAATCTGTCCCCACTTGGCCCACCATAATATTATCTATTAATCCTACAAAGCTTGTAATTCCACTTTGAATCATAATAGGTACTGCAATGGCCAATACCATCTGATAAAACTTTTTGTCACCTATCAATTTCTTCATGATAGTTCTCCCCCCGGTATCTTCGCTTATTTCATTTTCATATTATTTTCTCATAAATACAAAAGACACACAAGTGATTATTCTCCATCAACTTATGTGTCTTCTCTTACATCTCATGTTATCTATTCTTTCATCATTCCTTTGAATGAATAGGTATTTAAAAAAGTCTATGTTTACCATACAAACTCAACTTTTTTTAATCCGTATTGATCTGCAATCTGATAACCCTCTTCAACTTTTGCAATAATATCAGTTGGTTTATGTGCATCTGAATTAGCTAGTACCTTGCAATCATACCCAGCTGCTAGCTCCCAGAATCCTTTTAGTGGATACTGTTTTCTATAACCTTGTGGTGTCATAATCTCTGGTTTTCTTAATCCGTATCCATTAATCTCTAATGGCATATTATAGTGACTTGCTGCTTCAATAATATATTTAGAGGCTGCAATCGCTTCTTCATCCCATGGTAAATAAAAGTGTCCAAACACATCCGGATGTGCTACAAACTTAAATAATCCTGTTTCCATTGCTTTTACTAGATAGTTGGCATAGAGTTTAAGCTCTTCTTTATCACTTTTAACCATACCTAGCCTATTCCATGGTGAAGTTCCATGAATCATATGCCCTGCTAAAATTAAATAATCTGCCCCATATTGTCCTCTTAGCACTTCATTATAAAATGAACTATAATCTTCAATAAATTCACATTCAAACGCCTTTAACAGTTTGATTTGTGGATATTTTGTTTGTGCCTCATCAATCTCCTTAATATAGTCATCTAATTCCTCATATGCCATTCTTACTTCTGGCCAAAGGCTATTATTTGGAAATGGAGTATGATCTGACATCCCTAGTATTTCTACACCTGCACTTACTGCTGCTTCTACGTAATCTATAACTTTTCCTGTTGCATGCTTACAACATTCCGTATGCGTATGATAATTGGCTAACATAATAAACTCCTTTATGGTCCGACATTCATCGCTACCCATTATAGCACACTATTTTTCCTTTTTGTATACATAGCTACAGATCATCGTTGTAAGTGGTGAGACAATCACTAGACCTATACAGCCTACAAATGTATGTAAAATTTCACCTGCAATAGATTTGGAATTTAAAATACTTATCATTGGTGTACCTTGTGCCATATAAACCATCATAACTGTAATAAAACTTCCCATATAAGCTAAGAGTAATGTTGTCGCTTGAGATCCTACTACAGACCTTCCGATTCTCATACCTGACACCCAAATCTCTTTGCTTGATATGTCTGGCTTTTTCTCTACCACCTCTTCTAGTGCAGCAGATAAATCCATTGCTAAGTCTACAATTGCTCCTGAACAAGATAAGTAAATTGCAGCTTGATAGATTTGTGTTAAGTTTAAGTTTTCAAACCCCGCGTATAGTAATGATTCAGACCACGCCATAACCGTTCCATCTATTTTGAAGATGGCTCCAAACCCCATTGCCATAAAACATGTCAATATAGAAGCGAGCCCCGTACCTGCTATTGCACAGTAGGCCTTCTTTGTAAACCCTCCAACTAAGATTAAAGTTACTGTAGCCATTGTTAACCCAATAACTAATCCTAATATCATAGGCTGATAGCCTTTTAAAAGCATTGGAATTAGTAATTTCCATATACAAAGTAAACTAAATATAAAAGATATAATCGTTCTAATACCTACTGTTCCAGAGAAAATAAGTAATGCTGCCATAAATACAAGTACAATAAACCATTCAGCAGATAGCCTATAATGGTCAAGCATATTCACAAATAGGATTTCTCCTGATTGAGATTTTTCAACTAATACAAGTGCTGTATCACCTACTTGAAATAACTTATCAAACTCTAACTTACCTGTTAGAAGATTGACTGCCTCTACTTGTTCCCCCTTAAAGGTTCCACCTAATAATTCTACTTGGCACACTTGGCTTCCTTGTCTAAGTAGACCATTGTTATATACTGTACTTTCGTTAGTTTCTAAGACCTTTGCCTTAACACTTTCTGCATTGACATACATTTGTTTTTCAAACCCTGTAGGAATGATAAGTAGTATGCCTATCAATATAAGACATAAAAGCGAAAAGATAACATTTTTATTTTTGAGAGCTGCTTTCATTGATCACCTTACTCCTATCCATTGATTCTATATTTCAAGTCTAACCATCCTATAGACTTATTCCTATTTAAACTATAAAAGGTGAGGATAACTTTTATTTTTAAGTCCCCTCACCTTTTACTCCATTTAGACTTTTTTTAATAACCCAACCTTACTTACTGCTATGTATTACTTATTCAAGGCCACAGATTGTTACAAGTTTATTGAAGATATCTGTGTTATCATAAGCACCACTGAAAAGTTCTTGACCTTGGCCCATTGCGTATACTGGTACTGGTACACCTGTATGTGAGTAAGAAGTCCAGCCAATACCTGCTTTATTATTAAGAAGGTGTGTAAGTGTTACACTAAGTGGTTCATATCCACCGTAGAGAAGACCTGCTTCTTGGTCTTTAGAGCGATCTGCTGATGCTTTCATTGTTTCTTCAAATGCTTTTTCTAACTTGTTGTATTCATAATCTGTAAGCACAAACTCAGGGTTTTTGCTTGCATCTTTATCTTTTGATGTCATAAGCCCAAAGTTTTCTTTGATCGTTGGAAGAAGATCTTCAAGTTTTGCTGTCTTAATATCTGTAGTCGCTTTATAATCAGCAATGAGTTTATCAAACTCTACATAACTCATTGTTTGATTTTCTAACATATCAAATGTTGTATTGTAACCAGTTGTTGAGTATCCGATGCTCATACCACCTGTTTCATGGTCACCTGTTACAAGGATTAAAGTTTCTTCTGGGTGTTTGTTTGCAAAGTCTATAGCTACTTGAATGGCTTCATCTAATGCAATAACATCCCCAATGTTACTTCTTGCATCATTTGCATGACCTGCCCAGTCAATTTTTCCACCTTCAATCATCATGAAGAATCCATCTTCATTGTCTAATACTTCAATACCTTTTTTAACGAAATCTTTAAGTTCTAAATCCCCTTTTTCACTATCAAGTGCATAGCTCATAGCATTTGACTCTTGGAGTTTTGGACTGATTGCATAGACTTTACCAGAATCGCTATCTAATGCTGCAATCTCTTCTTTTGTATCAGCAATTGTGTAGCCATTTTCTTCTATAATTTCAAAAGCACTTTTTTGATCTTTATTTTTACCATTTGGTTGTGCTAATGAACCACCTGCAAAGTAATCAAAATCGCTTTCAGCAAGTTGGATTGCAATATTGTACATATTACTTCTTGATACTTCATGAGCATAGAAAGCAGCTGGTGTAGCATGGTCAATAGAAACACTACTTACGATACCAATTTTATAGCCATCTTCTTTAAGTTTTTCTGTAATACTTTCTGGTTTTGTTTCTTTGTCAGCGTTGTAACCAATTACACCACTATGTGTTTTAACCCCACTAGAAATCGCTGTAGCTGTTGAAGCTGAATCTGGACAGAAAGATGTAGAATCTTGTGTTGTTGCTGAACCTACAACTGGGAAGCTACTTACTGCAAGTTTGCCTAAGTTAACGCCTCCTTTTTCTGTCGCACCTTTGTATACTTGTGCTGCATTAAGCTGTACATAAGACATACCATCCCCAATGAATGTAAAGATATATTTTGGTTTCTTATATTCTACCTTCTTGGTATTTGCTGCAGCAGCTGCTACGATTGGTGTTGGACTTGCTTGCATTTGTGTTACCCCTACAAATGATGATGCAAGTACTGCCATTCCTACTAGTGCTATAACGAATCTTTTATTTAATTTCATGTTTTGATTTCCCCTTTATTATCTGTTTTCTTCAGTTAAAAGAATAATATTATGAGGTTAAATCCACATTGGACAAATATTAGATTTATATTAAATCTTTGTTAAATAAAAAAAAGACTGCATAGGCAGTCTTTTATAGAAATCCGGCTTCTTTATAAGTCTCTAACATTTTAAGTAAATAACTTAGTGTACAGAACTCTTTGTCTAAACGTGGTTGCATAATTTTGAATCCACGAATAAGTGCTTTTTCCTCGTAGTGTGCAAGTAAACGTATTACACTAAGTGTATTAATGTCACCATCTTTTGTATCTAGTACACGTGAAGCTTTCACATATTCATTTTCCATAAGGCTTAAGATGGCAGCTCTAAGTTCTTCACTCATTTCAAGTTCTGGCATACATTCATAAACTGTAATACCTTCATCATTTAAGTTTAAGTTAGCTGCTACACTTACATCTGTATTTAGAAATACTGTATTTTTAAATGTTGCTCCACTGAAGTCTGCACCATTTAAGTTAACCCCTTCAAAAATAGTATCTTCAAATTTAGCTTGTTTGAATTTACTCTTCTTACAATTTGTTCCTACTAATTCAGCTGATTTAAAGGTACATTTATAGAAGTTACATCCTTTGAAATGTGCCCCTCTTAAACTGGTAAAGTCAAAATTTGAACCTGAAAAGTCTACATCAAAACAATTACTTTTCTTTAAGTTATTGTACATGAAGTTCTTCTTAAGCTTTTGTGTATTCTTAAAATTAATAGCCATGTATCCTCCAGCTAAAACAAAATGTTTTAGTTTCCTATTTATTATCTTCTTATACTATATAGGATAATCGATTAAAGTCAATCCGCAAGGTATATTCAGATATTATTTTAGTGATGCTGAAGTCTATGCATCTAGGCTACTTTCCTCTTTTTTACGTAATATGGTTGTTTTAAGGAATATTCCTAAACATACTATCGCAAAGATTGCGCCTACTGGATAAGAAATAGCTGTTGAAAGCTTAAAGCCCTCTGGTGCTTGTAAAATATAAGTACAAGAAACAGCTGACATAAAGGCTGCTGGTGCTGCTGCAATCCAATATTTTGCTTTGCTCTTATAAAGATATACCGCTGCTGCCCAAAGTGCGATCATGGCTAATGTTTGATTTGACCAAGAGAAGTATCTCCAAATAATATTAAAATCTATTTGTGAAAGAAGTCCACCTACTGCTAAAAGTGGCACTGCAAGGATTAATCTATTTTTCATTGGTAATTGATTTTTGCCCATCCAGTCTGCAAGGGTAAGTCTTGCGCTTCTAAATGCTGTATCGCCTGAAGTAATAGGACATGCAATAACACCAATCATTGCAAGTACGCCACCCATAGGCCCTAAAAGTTTAAATGAAATATCATAAACAACACCTGCTTGACCGCCCATTTCAGTTAGTGCTGCTGATAAACCGCCTGTTGTTTCATAGAAGGCAACACCTGCTGCTGCCCAAATAAGAGCAATAATCCCCTCTGCTACCATTGCACCATAAAATACTTTGCGTCCATCTTTCTCACTTTTAATACAACGTGCCATCATAGGTGATTGAGTTGCATGGAATCCTGAGATGGCCCCACAAGCAACGGTTATAAACATCATTGGCCAGATTGGTAAATTATCCGGATGCATATTAGTAAGTGTTAACTCTGGAATATGATATCCCTGTACTAAAATACCACCACCGATTCCGAGAGCCATAACAATAAGAGCTAATCCAAAAACTGGATAAATCTTTCCGATTAATTTATCAATAGGTAATAATGTTGCTAAGAAATAATATATAAGTACTACAATAAGCCAGAAATTAGTTGTAAGTGTATCGGGTGTAAGTCTTGCTAGCAATCCTGCTGGTCCTGTCATAAATACTGTACCAACTAATACGAGAAGAACCACAGAAAAAATACGCATGACTGTTTTCATACCATTCCCTAAGTACATACCTACTATTTCAGATATACTTGCACCATTATGTCGTACAGAAATCATACCTGATAAATAATCATGTACACCACCAGCGAAGATGGTTCCAAATACAATCCATAAGAATACAACTGGTCCCCACAATGCACCAAGTAGTGCACCAAAGATTGGCCCAAGACCTGCTATGTTTAGAAGTTGTATCAAAAATATACGTCCTGTTTTCATCGGTACAAAGTCTACACCATCTTCCATCGTGCTTGCTGGTGTCAGCCTGTCATCAGGGTTAAATGCCCTTTCAACTATTTTTCCGTAAACAAAATACCCTCCTATAAGTAGGGCAAGTGCAACAAAAAATGTAATCATAAATATCCCTCCTTGTTTTATTATATATTAACAAATTTATAGCAAAACGTCAGAATTTTATGTTTAAAATGTATATACTCTTGTTTAAAAGGTTTGATTTCACGTTTTAAATGCACAGTTTTAACTTAAAAAGTATTCTTTCAATTTCTTAATATGATTACGACTTACAGGAAGTGCCTCTCTCTCGAATCCTCTTAGCTTAACAACGTACATATTATTAAAACTTGGTTCTATTTCTGTTACATACTTTAAGTTAATCATATAGCTCTTATGTATCCTTAGAAAATGTTCCTTCCCTAACTTTTCCTCAAAATACTTTAAGGGTTGCCCACTTTGCAGTGTACCCTTAAAAGTATGTATTTTGCACGCACGTTCATCTACTTCTATAAAGGCAATCTCTTTAATATCCACTAAATTTAACTTTTTATCTGTACCTATAGCCAGCTTTCCAATTTCTCTTGCTTGTTCTTTTACCTGTAATGCTTCTATAGATTGATCTCTTAAAACTTGCTTTCTCTTATGTTGCCTCATAATCTTCTTCATAGTAAGCTCTATTCGCCTTTCATCAAAGGGCTTCATAATATAATCTATTGCTTCCATTTCAAAAGCTTTTACAGCAAATTCATCATATGCAGTAGCAAAAACAATACTCACCTCAGGTAGAACGCCTTTGACTAAAGCCGCTAACTCTATGCCTTGTACATCTCCTAAGTTAATATCTAAAAAAATCACATCAAAAGGTATCTCTAAAACTTTTTTCATAAGACCTTGTCCACTATTTGCCTCTTCAATCTCAACATAAGGCAAATACTTTTCAATAAGATATCTTAACTCACTTCTCGATGGTCTCTCATCATCTACAATAGCAATTTTCATGCTACTTCCCCCTTTCTCATCAAAGGTATATGTATGGTACAAATGGTACCTTTACCTATATTTGAATCAATTTGTAAACCATTCTGCTCTCCATAAACACTTTTTAACCTTCTATGTACATTAGATAAGCCTACTTTCCCTTTTGCCATTTTATTTTTGTAGAGATCTTCTAGTAAACCTTCTTCTATCCCTTTACCATTATCACTTACTGTAATGATAACTTCTTGTGCTTGTTGTGTGACAGCAACGATTACTTTACCGCCCTCTGCTCTACTCATGGCACCATGTTTCACAGCATTTTCTACAATAGGTTGTAAAATAAAGTTGGGCACTGTACAGCAAATCCCTTCTGGCATGTCTATTTCTACTTGTAACCGCTCTTCAAACCTGGCTTTTTCTAACTGTAAATAGGCTTTAACATGCTCTATCTCCTTAGCTAAACTTATAGAATCTAAGCTTTCCTCTAAAGTATTTCTAAAATAAGTACTTAACACAATAAGTAACTCTCTTGCACGCTCTGGTTTCTCCCTACACAATGCACTAATTGTATTTAAAGCATTAAAAAGAAAATGAGGATTAATTTGAGATTGTAAGGCTTGGTATTCTGCCCTTTGCCTTAACTTAATTTGATTATCTAGTTCTGCTAACTCTAATTGGGTTGAAAATAATTTGGCTAAACCATCTACAAAGCCTATTTCTGCTTGTATGGCCTTCTTAGATTTGTTAATGAGAACAACCATGCATCCTAAGCATTCATTATGTTTTATAATAGGTGCAATGACTACTGTAAACATCTTAAAAGATTTAAAGATTTTTTCCCCTAGCTCATGCTTATCTGCTACTTGTATCTTACCTGTTATACATGTTGTCTTAATGAGTTCCTTTAAATAGGTACATTGACTAAACTGTGCCTTTTCTAATAATCCTGCACAACTTAATATTTCTTGTTCATTTGTCATGGCTACTCCTGATACATCAGACATCTTTAAAATAGTTTGAGCCATATCCTGTAAATTTTGTTCATTATAAAATCCATTTTTAAAATAGGGTAAACATCTATCGACTATTTTTAAAGACAGCTTAATACGTGTTGCAGCTTCATAGTCTCTCTCCATAACAATAAAATCTAAAATATTAATAAAGACTCCTACACCTACTGCATTTAGAAATACCATAGGTATAAAGATTGCTTTTACCACTTCTACTGCTTGATTAAATGGCCTTGCTACAAGCAAAATGACACTCATCTGTACCAGCTCAGCCAAAATAGTAACACCTATTATATACATCCCTCTTTGTTTTGATTTCTGTATACGATTTGAGAATAATCCTGCTATTAGCCCTTCAAGTATAGTAGAAATGGCACATGCTGTTGCCGTAAATCCCCCTATATTAATAAGGTATCTATGTACACCTGCTATAAGTCCAGCACCTACACCTGCTACAGGCCCCCCGATGATTCCTGCTGTTACAATAGCAATAACCCTTGTATTTGCTATTGCACCTTGTACGCTGATTCCTGTATAGGTTGAAACAATCCCCATTCCTCCAAATATAACTGCCAGAATAATCTTTGAGTATAATCTGTCACTATCATTAAAAATAAAATCTTTTATTATAGGAATACGTGTAAATAAATAAGCCATAAAAACCAACATACTAATATTTAAGCAAATATTTCTTAATATTGGATCCATCATTATCACCCTAAAATTGTATTTTATTTTCTAACTTTTTAAATTTATTATAGCATAAATATTAAGGTTTGTTCATTCTATAATCCTGTTCATTTCTACACATACTATTTCTATATTAAGAAAGGAGTTTGATAAGATGAAAACAGGCTGGAAAGTACTTATTGGTATCATTATTGTGATTGTACTCCTTGCTATTCCTACTGTTGGCAGTTACAACAATCTGATTACGCAAGAACAAAATGTCAATACAACGAAGTCCAATATCGACACACAACTTCAACGTCGTATGGATCTTATTCCAAATCTTGTAAATACTGTACAAGGCTATGCAACTCAAGAAAAAGAAATTTTTACAGACATCGCCAATTCTAGAAGTAAACTTGCTGGTGCGACTGATGTAAAAGAGCAAGCTGCGGCGGATAGTGAATTAAGTAATGCTCTATCTAGATTACTTGTCATTGTAGAACGCTATCCTGACTTAAAGTCTAATCAGAACTTTCAAGACTTATCTATTCAGCTAGAAGGTACTGAAAACAGAATTGCTATTGCAAGACAAGACTATAATACTGCTGTAGCAAGCTATAACAATCAAAAAAGACGTTTTCCTACTAATATTGTAGCTTCCCTATTTAATTTCCCAGATTATCCATTATATACAGCTACTGCTGGTGCTAATGAAGCACCGATTGTAGACTTCTCTGGCTGATTATGCTAAATAAATCTAAACATTGGAAGCTCATAACTTTAGTTCTAATAACTGTTACACTTTTGAACTTTGTTTCTTTAGCTGCTACACCATCTCTCCCCTCACCTACAACATACAAATACATTAACGATTATGCTGGCGCAATCTCTAAGCAAGGTCTAGATTATTTTGTAGAAGTAGGTACACAAGTAGAGCTCTCAACAGGTGCACAAGCTATTGTTGTTGTGGTCCCTTCAACTGAAGGTATTCCTATTGAAGACTATGCCATTAAACTTTTTAGGAGCTGGGGTATTGGTCATGCGGAGGAAGATAATGGTTTGCTTATTCTCCTTGCTACAAAGGATCAGCGTTGGCGCGTTGAAGTAGGAAGAGGATTAGAAGGTCTTATTCCTGATGCACTTAGTAATCGTATTATGACCAATATAGCAAAACCCGAATTTATAGAGGGCCGCTATGAAGAAGGTCTTATAAAAGCTTATGATAGCTTTAATGCTATTTTATTTGAAGAATATGGCGTTACGCCTTCTACAAATACACAACCTCATAAACAAACTTCTATTGCACCTATCATTATTGTCTTACTTCTTCTAGATATTGTTCTAAATAGAGGACGTATTCTCTCTAGCCTACTACAAATCTTCTATATTTCTAGTATTACTGGTGGTGGCAGAGGTCGTGGAAATGGTGGTGGTCCTGGTGGATTTGGAGGAAATGGTGGTTTCGGAGGCGGCTCTTCTAATGGTGGCGGCTCAAGCGGTGGATGGTAATAAAAAAGAGGTCGCAACTTTGCGACCTCTTTTTGAGATGTCCTACTCTTAAAATATTTAGTTGTACCAGAACTAAAATACTTCCTTCATTAGTATGGCACCTTTCAAAACAAAATAATCATATCTGTTTGACTTTCTCCCTAATCCTTTCTAAGATAGAATTAACAAAACTATAGAGGGGTGTTAGAAATGAAATTAGTTATTATAGAACCATTAGGGGTAGATGAACAAAAGTTACTTTCTTTAACACATGATACTTTAGGACAAGACATAGAAGTTATTTACTATGATACACGTACAACTGATACGGATGAACTTATTAAACGCGGTCAAGATGCTGATATCATCGCTGTATCTAACTTGCCTTTATCTCGTGAAGTCATTGCAGGGTGTACCAACCTTAAGATGCTTGCGGTTGCCTTCACTGGTGTAGATCACATTGCACTTGATGCTTGCCGTGAACGTGATATCACTGTTTGTAATTGTTCTGGCTACTCTAATGCTGCCGTTACAGACTTAGTATTTGGCATGGTGGTTGGACTCTATCGTAATCTTATTCCTTGCAATGAAGTAGTACGCCAAGAAGGTACAAAACAAGGTTTAGTTGGATTTGAATTAGAAGGAAAGAAATTTGGCATTATCGGTACGGGGGCAATTGGTATGCGTGTAGCTAAAGTGGCTGCTGCTTTTGGATGTGAAGTCTATGCCTATAGCCGTACTGTTAAAAATGAAGAAGGCATTCATTATACTGATTTAGATACACTTCTTAAAACTTGTGATATTGTCTCTTTACATGTCCCACTTACACCATCTACAACACATCTTATTAATGCAGACAAATTAGCACTTATGCAACCACATGCTCTTCTCATTAATACAGCACGTGGTCCTGTTGTAGACACTAAAGCCCTTGCTGATGCACTTTTCAATCATCAAATTGCCGGTGCTGGTATAGATGTCTTTGAAGTAGAACCTCCTGTACCTTCTGACCATCCACTCTTTAGTGCTCCAAATGTTATTGTGACACCACATATTGCTTTTGCCACTATTGAAGCACTTGAAAAACGTGCTGTTATTATGCTAGATAATGTTAAAAACTTCTTATCTAATACCCCTACAAATGTTATTTAAGTATTTTCCTTAAAGATGTGTGAAGCCCACGCATCTTTTCTTTTTGCTCCTGTGTCATGCCTTGATTGCTATATTTTGCGCGTAAATAGAGTTTTGTCATTTCTTCAAATACATTTGTGCCAAGTCTTTCATCTACTCTTTTAGCAAAAATAAGCTCAGTTTCTCCTTCTTCTACTTTAAGTCCTTTCATTGCTAGCCTTGTTAATCCATCAGAATACTCCTCTAAAATATATTCCCTTGGTAATAGCTTATCCTTCTTCATCCTTCTTACAAAAATAATACTCCCCAAAATAACAAGTATAGTACTTACTAGCATACCCATTATACCCTTTAGCTTGCTATAAGACTTGATCACAGGTGATTGTGGCTGTGAGTTGTTTATGTTACTATCCTCTAGCTCAATAGGCTCCATTTCTGGATAATAGGGATCTGTCGTCCCTACATATCTTTGTCTTAATACCCCTTGATAAGCTGGAGTTGGTTCAAAGAGCATCCACCCAAATCCTTCAAAATACACTTCTACCCATGCGTGTGCTTGCTTATTGGTAATCATATAAGTACTGGTTCCTTGTTGATAAACTGCTGGTGTTACATAACCTTCAACATAGCGACTAGGTAAGTCTATGCATCTAGCTAAAACCGCCATTGCTGTTGCAAAATAGGTACAATAACCTTCTTTTTTTTCAAATAGGAAGGTATCTACAAAATCTTTACGTACATTATTTTCTCCTGGTGTCAAAGTATAAGTATATTGAGAGGCCAAATAGCTTTCTATAGCACGTACTTTATCATAAGCATTTTCATAGTCTTTTGTAATTTCATAAGCCAATTCTCTTACCCGCTCAGGCACAGTATTGGGTAACTGTGTATAGGCCTCTTGTATCTCCTCAGCCCTTATCATCCACTTCCCTAACTCTTCTCTTGTTAGAACACTTGTATCACCTATTTTCCTATATTCAGCGTACAGACCTTTTTTACTTTTCCTGATAGCCTCTTTAAACTCTTCTGTATTATATTGTGGGGTATAGCCATGAACACTATAAGTAAATCCCTTTCCAAAGGCTGACCCCATATATAAGTTATCTTCATGTATTTGGTAAAACTCTTTTACTTCTTGAGACACAGCTAAATTACTACTTTTAGTTGGGATAAACAAAGACTGAGTCAATATATCTTTAAACTTAATTCGATACAGTTGATCTCTATATAGTCTATCTTCTGATGCATTGGATAATAAGCGCATACCTTGTATCATTTCAAGGGTATCTAAAAACTGATACTCACCAATACTTTTTACAACAGGGTTCTCTTCTTCATTAGTCCAGTAGTTCCCTCTATAAATACTTTTTGTATCCGCTTTAAAATAAGTACTTTTTGTCGTTGTTACCTCTAGTACTTCTTCATTGCCTAAGACAATATCCCCACCTAACTTACCTTTGTAAGGATAATATTTTGTATAGGCATCTTTATGTTCTCCTGACTCCTTCTTATCTAATAGTCTATGTAATGCAGTAAATTTAATGGGTGCTGTAGAAGCACTAAATACAGTGAGTACAAATGTTAAACCACAAATTAAGCTGGTGATTTTGAAATAACTCATTTTCATCTTTCTACTTTCTTCTGCTTCATCTAAAAGCTTCAAATAATAATCGTAGAAAAAATATAGTAAGGCGATTATCACAAAAAGCATTAGCCCTACTCCATTAAAGTCCTTTTCCCAGAAAATAATAAAACCATAAAGACATACCCCTACCATCATAAGAAGTACTTTATTAAAGTATTTTTGGGTTAAAATATATACAACGAGTGTAATACCTAAGGTTATACCAAGCTCCAATCCATTTGCTTTTATATATTGCCCCAATTGTTCTATACTACTTGTCCACTTTTCATGATTTTTTAAAAGGATTGTTGCAGCACCAATAAGCCCTATACTCCCGGCTCCTGCTATAAAGGTATAGAAATTCTTCAAAACTAAACACCATATGATATAACCTATTATCGTCGCTATAGCCACTAACATATATTTCCCGGGAATACCTATTAAATAAAGTGCACCATAGATTAAGCTTATGCTCATTCCTACTCCAAGACATATTTTAACCCATTCACTAAAGAAGTTCCGTTTCATCCCTTCCCCTCCTAGCTATTTAGAACTTGATTAAGTTCATCGTCTATATTTATTTCATAATAGATTGCACCTAAACGAATAAGTGCTTCACTAATCACATTCTTTTCATCATTTACAATGCCACCAACTTGTTCTGGATTCACGTAAATCAAAATGACTTGTTTATCTTCACTTATACACCTATTAACTTGATCATAAAGCTCATAATTAAGGTCACTGGTTATACCTATCCAATAACTACGACATACTTCAAGCTCTGGTATCATCTCAAATACCTTATCTATTGGAACCTGACTTTGAAACTTCATTTTGAAGAGTAACTCGTAAAGTTCATAGAAATAGGCTAAATCTTTACCTTTATGAATACGAAGTTCCTTTTGGAAATAGCAAAAAGTTGTAGGAATTTCCTGATTTAGGCAATAGTATAAAACAGCTACTGCACATTCTACCAACTTATCTTCTAAAATGGTTTGCGCCTCTATTTCTAAATAACCTTGTGGCACTAAATCTAATACCACATAAACTTTAGCTATAGCCGTCGCATCTTCGCTTTTCACCATAAGCTTTTGCTCCTTTGCACTAAGCTTCCAATGCACTTTATGCATACTATCTCCATAGGCATACTCACGTACATCTGAAATAAGCCCACCACCACTTTTAATACCATTGATAATCATTTCTGATTCTTCTTCTGCATTGGGATAAATAGGTAACTTCTCTAGCACTACGATTTTAGGATATACTGTTACCTCTTTAGGCTCCATGACTTTATAAGGCATACGAAAAATGCCTAAAAAATCCGTAATGTAGACTTTATGAACACCTATTTCATAGCAACCTCTATATTTACATTCAATTTCATATCGAAAGGTCTTTTTACTTTTTGCTGGTACGCACATTCTCTTGGTCTCAAAGTATTTAATTAAAATGCTATCTATTCCATAAAACTCAACTTCTAAATTAGGATAAAATAAAGACGTTTCATTTGAAGTACTAAAGTTAAATTGAATACGTTCACCTTTAGTCATAAATTTCTTATTTATTTCTTGTGTATAGGTAAATTTAGAGTAAATATATAAAACATGAATCAAACATATAATGGTTAAAAAAATAAGGGGATAAGCCAATAACGAACTTCCTATCCCTCCTTTAAAATAACAAAAAACTAAGGTTAATAAGAGTAATATGCTATAAAGTATTCTATTTTTGATCATAAGCTTTCACCCTAGGCATCCTAATGCCTTTCAAAATACGTCCTATAATATATTCAGTCGTAATTTGTTTAAGTTTTGCTTCATGCCTAAGATGAATACGATGTTTGAGTATAAAGGGTGCCATCATCACAACATCATCTGGAATCACATAGTCTCTTCCCTCATAAAATGCCCACCCTTGAGCTGCTCTTAACAAGTTTAAAGACCCTCTTGGACTTGCCCCTAATAAAACTTCTTCTTGTGATCTTGTTGCACTTACAATCTCTACAATCAACCGATTAATAGTTTCATGTACATAAACCTTTTGAACTGCTTCTTGTACCGCTATAATCTCTTCCCCTGTCGCAACAGGCTCAAGTGTATGTAATGGATTCTCTTCTTTATATTTACTCAGCATAGCCACTTCACTTTCATAACCTGGATAACCAACACTTAACTTCATGAAAAAGCGGTCTAACTGTGCTTCTGGTAAAGGAAATGTTCCTAAGTGCTCTACTGGATTTTGTGTTGCCATAACCATAAATGGTGTTGGCATTACATAGGTTTTACCATCAACGGTTATTTGTCCCTCTTCCATTGCCTCTAACAAACTAGATTGGGTTTTTGGTGGTGTTCTATTAATCTCATCTGCTAATATAAATTGTCCTAAAAGTGCACCTTTACGGTATTCAAACTCCCCTGTTTTTGGATTAAACATTGAAAATCCAAGTAGGTCAGACGGTAATACATCTGGTGTAAATTGTATTCTATTAAATGTTCCATCTATAGATTTTGCTAGTGCTGCAACAAGAGTCGTTTTCCCCACTCCTGGAACATCTTCTAAAAGTATATGACCCTTACATATTAAGGTGAGTACGGCCATTTCTATTGTCTCTC
This sequence comes from Niameybacter massiliensis, assembly GCF_001282685.1. Lineage (GTDB taxonomy): Bacteria > Bacillota > Clostridia > Lachnospirales > Cellulosilyticaceae > Holtiella > Holtiella tumoricola. The sequence continues at coordinate 2,956,127 of NZ_LN875035.1, forward strand.
TCTTACCTAACATAACTTTTTCTATATTGTCTACAATTCTCTTCACTACCTCTTGATTATGATCCATAGCCTTCCCCCTTAGACGTCTATTATCTTCTCAATTTAATTGTAGTTCGCCAAATTATCATTTGTCAAAGTTAAATAGTCTGTTTTATCTAAATTCGTTATTATAGTCAAAACAAAGGTCTAGATAAGCATTTTACCTAGACCTTCCTTGTACAAAACTACCTATTTATTTTTTCTATAGACAAAGTAAACAATGATTAATCCGCCCATCAGCACAAATATACTAATCACCAAAATACCTTCTTGTATTCGCCCTTCTGTAGGCTTATTAGCAGAAGGATTATTTACAGTTTCTTCTTTAGAAGTTGAAATGATTTGGGGTACTTCTATTACCTCTGCAAGAGAGGTTTGTCCCTCACTATCAATGATTAACTTTTGCCCCATTAAAGAGGTTGGGTTCACTTTAGTATTTAGCAAACGATTCAGTTCCTCATGAGATGCCACACTAATCTTTAACTCTCCTTGCTCTTTACCTTCTTTAGGTTTTATCGTACATACTATACTTTCTGTATTAAAAGTTGTCACAGCACTCTGAGGCACCACTTCATAAATAATACTTTGATATTGATTATACTCTGGGTCTACTGCTTCTCTTGTAATATAAATGCTTCCTGCTCGTTGTGACATATTTGCCCCAATCTTTGTAAATAACCTTGAAAGCACTTTAAGATCTGCTTGATTTAAATCTTTTGGTAACACAAGTTGTATAGGCTGTAATACGCCCTCTTTTACAAAGGGGTAAGGAAACATTTCAAAGGCATAGGTTTTTACTACACCTGCTGGCAAATAGAAATAGGAATCTTTTAAAATAAGTCCCCATGGTGTATCTTCTTCCCTTGTTATACATTCAGCTTTATTAATTTCTAAATCAAAAGCTATGGTTACTTTTGTATTATTTTTTATTCGTATATCTTGTGGGATAGTGAGCTCTATTGTATCATCATCTGCTCTACTTCTATCTAATAAACTACTAGAAACAGCTTGATCATTAATATAAAGGGTTACTAAAGCATGTTCAAAATCTAAGTTTTTACTATATCTTGTGTGTAAAACCAACTTAGCACCTTTTTGTAATATCAATTCATTAGGTACTTTTAAAAAGATATTTGCTTTATTTCTATGCTGACCTGTTATATAGATAGAATCCAGTCCCATTTTCTCTAGTGTATAGTGACTTTTACCTTTTTCTATCTGGGCTTCTTCAAAAGCATTCTCTTCGTTTATAACAAGATAATTAGACTGTACAAGACTTCTTACCTCTTCTGCTCCCAAGAAATCTATACCACGCTCTAGTGCCTCCTTCGTATTCCCACATAAGATAAGCCTATCATAATCTGATGTCCTATCAAGTAATATACCAACAGATTGTTCTCTTGGTAATGTTAACTCAGGATAGTAGATACTAAGCATTTTTTCATTGCCTATAATGATGCTTTTCTTATATTCATCTAAATTATCCGTTGGCTTGATAAAGAATTCATCGCCTTGGCTGGTATACTCACCTAAAGTTGTGATAATTTCTAATGCTGCTGCTAGCTCCTCATCTGTATAATCCTTAGCAATAATAATAGGAATGGTATCTTCTAATTGCTTTCGCATAATAGGATAGGGGAATTGGCCTATTGTTAGCTCATTGGCTTCTGTATACGTAAGTGTAAGCTGTGATTCTTTAAATAAATTGAGCCAGTTTGCAGGATTCACAGAATCTGTACATCTTTCTTCAGATAACCTTAGATAGCCTTTTATACTTAATTTATTAAACCCTTCTTTTATATTTGCTAGAGGTATCCCTACCTCTAATTGATCTGCTTCAAACTTTTGGCTAGGATTAAATGAATAAAAAGGTTCATCGTTTAAATAAAGTGTTATTGTAGACATATCTGTTCGTATTAATTGAGTTGTTAAATAGACTAAGTTTAACTTAGCTCCTGTAACTTCCCATGGTTCCTCTACATAAAAGTACCAATCCTCTTTTCCAAAGTTACCATTCACTTGTCTATTGGTCCCTAGTGTATAACTTACCTCACCTGTTCTAACAGCTCCAAACACTGGTTGTATAAAGCATATAACCAGAAGGATTATTAGACCGGTCCATTGTTTTAGCATTTTCATTATGTCCTCCTAAAATCGCTCGGTCTTGTACCATTTAACTTCTGTCTTTAATATACTATCCTTAATATAATGATAAAGTCCCATCAGTGTTACAACTGCCCAAAGCTTGGAATAGGTAAAATACATGAGCATGGCTATTAAAATATTCTCGGCATATAATTCACCCTTTTCTAGCATGAGTGCCATAGATATAGAAAGTATATACACCACATAAGCTAGAAACCATAAAATCAGACTATATCCTACTACATTGATTGTAATAAGATGTGTTAATCCAAAAATAAATAGTACATCTGAAACAACACTTGCTGTTAAACCAAAAATATAAATTGCTGTAAAATAGATAATATCGAATTTAACAGGTCCACTTTTTGGATCAAATACATATTTCAAATCTTTGAAAATCACATAGATATTTCCCTTGGCCCATCTTGTCCTTTGCTTCAACCAAACTTTGATGGTTTGTGGCTCTTGCTCCCATGTAACAGCCTTTGGCATAAACATAATTCTATAACCCATTCTATACATTCTAAAGCTAATCTCTGTATCCTCTGCTAAAGCCTTTGTATCCCATCCACCTATTTCATCAATAATACGCCTTCTTAGGATAAAATTAGTACCTGGAATTGTACATAATTTGAGAAGTTTCCATCTCCCTGCTTGAGCCATCCATTGAAAGAATAACGTTTCTATATTCACAAACTTAGTCAATAAGTTATGTTCCTTATTTCGTGTTCTAAACTTCCCAATTACTGCTCCTAATTTGTCATCTCTTACAAGAGTCGTTACCAAATAAAGTAGAGCCTTTTTCTCTGGTGTATTATCTGCATCATAAATAGCAATAAACTCACCCACACTTTCCTTATATCCAATATTAAGTGCATTAGACTTACCTTTTCCTCCTGTAACTGCATCTGTATTGATTACCTTTAGACATACAGGATGCCCTTCATCTTGGATACGCTTTAAAGTCTTAGCTGAATCATCACTAGAGTTATCATTAATAACGATGACTTCATACCTATCTACGGGATAGTCAAAGCTTAATAGAGACCGAACTGTCTTTTCAATAACTATCCCTTCATTATGAGCTGGTACCATAATAGACACCATAGGATAGTATTCTAACTGTGTATCAATCCAAGTGTTATCCATTTCTTTGCTATACAAATAGCCACCTATTCCTAATACTATATTTACAAGAATAACAACCCATATAATAATTAACGAAGCAATAAATAAATACTCGATTAGACTCATATATTTCCTTTCTTATAAAATTTTCTTTTTTCTCTTTTCCTGCCTTCTCTAATGAAATAGATAAAGGCGATAATAGCTAGAATCATGACCCATCTTATCATACGATTAAATCTGCTTATATCTATTACCTCTTGCTCTATATTTTGTCCTGTATTTTCTTCTATGATCTCTTGTTCTATATATTTAGGCATTCTAAGTAGTCTTACATACTGCTTCGGTAAAGGACTTATTGGGATTTCTAGATCCCCCATATTTTGTATAACTGTTTTTATATTTTCGGTAGCTGCATCAACTCGAATAGCTATTGGTTGTTGACTCGTTGTAAAAGCTTCATAGCCATGTAAATCTAATTCACTACTCTCTATCATTGTAAATAGACTGATCTCTTTTAGAATGGTATTTCGCTCCATATAAGGCTCTGCCTTCTCACCTGGTAACAGAATGCCTACCTCTTCTTTATCTAATTCAAGAGTATAGGGAATATGTGCTGCTTTTAAATATTCAGTAGCCACTTCTAACCTATCTCCTGCTCCTCTATCATTACAGGTTAAAATCAAAAATCGAGGTCCTATATCTTGTCCTACTAGATTGAGTATGGTGCATAACCATACACCTATAACAACTACGATTCTATACATCATATTCTAATTCTCTATTCACTTGCTCTATATATTCAAGAGGTGAAGCTATACCTTCATGATACTGTTTAAAAGCAATTCTTAGCTCAATCTCAATACCTTTAAGAGGTGATGTTTCATCAAATTCCAATTCTGTTATCTGTTGTTTAATACGCTCTCTAATCACTTCTTGATAGGTCTCATCCATGACTAAAATAGAAGCAAAACTTTCTTCTTCTCTTAGACTATACGTTGCATCTTCTTCACGTAGCGTACTAATAATAGCCTTGCCAATCTGCTTTTGTAATTCATCATATGCTTTTTGTCCAATAATGCCTTTAATGCGCTTCCCATAACGTAATTTAACGATCATGACGGTTAGAGGTAGCTCTTGTCTACTACATAACTTCATATACATTTTTAAATGTTCTAGAAAGGCACTTGTATTCTTTAATCCTGTTAACTCATCTATTCTTACTAACATTTGTTTTTGTAAATTCAATTGTTTATTAAATTTTTGTAGATTGTTGATGGCTTGTCCTAAAGCACCTATGCTCAGATAAAAGGCGGGTAAAATAATAAAACCACTTGCTTCAAAAAATGTAACTACTCCTTGACTTTGATGAATCATAGCAAGCAATATGGTACCGTAAATAAAATCTCCTATCATGCTTAAACAAAGGGCCACACCAAATCCTGTATAATACGAAATAATTGATCCTATACACAGTGCGCCCATAAAATAATAAACGATAAAGTCCGCTCGCTGTATACCTGTTGTTAACAATAAAATAAATGTAAAAATAATCATCAAACTTATTCCTGCATAAATGTCTGCTTTTATTCTAGTTATTTTCATAGTATCACTTCCTTTATTTCTAGAAAGCTAAAAGTGCTTGTAAATTGTCATAAGAATATATTTCTTCACTTGCCTCGTCTCCAAACGCTCCTTTTAACACACTATTCTCCGTTTGAATTTGAAAGCTTAACATTTTATCCATTGCGAGATCATAAAGTTCTTGATTACCTATCACCTTACCTATTTGAGCTATGCCGGCATAAATGGCTGTAGACTCTATATCCGTCGTTGGCATACCTGTTAAAGTATTATATGTTCCATAAACTGCTCCATTTTTTAGCTCCTCTAATAACCATTTAATCGTCTCATCTTTATGTTGTCCCACCTGTGCTAATTGCAAAATAGTTAAAACCCCTTCTGTCATACGCCACTCCTTGCCATGGTCATACGATTTGGTTTCATAATCATATTGAAAAGCGTAAAAGGGAAATACCTTGCCTAGAAATCCTTTTTCTATTGTTTTCAAACTCTTCCTATATACCTTTTTCCATGCTGGATTAATATCACTTAACTTCCACATGGTTTCAAGATCAAAATAGCAAAGAGGTATGGTGTCTACAACCTCTTCTACAAGCCCATCATAACATCCATACAACCGCCCTTTAACTACATTAGTGTTATAAAACTTTTCTTCTATTTGTTGTACCAATGTACTGTACTCAGGATTATTCCATTTAATACTTGCTTCATAAAGTGCCCTTAAAATTCTTAAGTCATCAATCGCTGCATTGCTACTTGCAAGCGTCTCATCTTCTTTGCTACGCCATACCAATATCCCATTTGCATTTATCAAATATTGATTAACAAATGTTACTGCTTGTTCAAATTCTTCTGACTTATCTTCTTTTACTAAATACAACATATAGAGTCCTTGTGATTCTGAAAGTACTTCATGTCCTGTAGCCCACTCATTGGCCATTGTAGTAGGATGGTAATTTGTATAAATTCCTCCTAATTCATTCATGAGATATTGCTTTATAAAGTTATAACAAGCTTCTTGCTCTTGACTATTACTCATAACTTCAATTACTTTATTATTAACTACGGGGCCTTGGTACTTAATAATAGCAATGCTTACTATAATCAATACACCTATTAAAATTACAACATTTTTTTTATACATATAATATTCCAATCTATAATTTTCGCTTATGGTCTTATGATTTTCTCATCTTTATTATTATATAATTTGAGAGACTTTATTTATATCTATCTACTTTTAACCTATCTAAATCTATTCAACAGAAGATATAACATAAAACATATTAAATAGTAATAGGTATTATAACCAGTCTATAACTATATTAAAATATTTATTTTAATATAAAAATAAGTTACGTTTTAAATCCATAATACAAATTCTAAAGAAACCTTAAGAATTTAGATATTTCATTTTAAGAAGTTTCCTGTACACTATATTTATAAAATAAAAATAATCTATGGGAGATTTAAACTAATGGAAAAAAATCGCTTTTTAACTTTTCTTTTTTCACTTATTCCGGGGGCAGGACATATGTATTTAGGACTTATGAAAAAGGGTGTCTCACTTATGCTCGTTTTCGGACTTGTATTCAGCTTATGTAACTTCTTACATTTTGGACTTATCAGCTTTATTCTACCTGTTATTTGGTTCTACTGCTTCTTTGATAGCTTAACACTTTCTCGTTTTAATGCACAGGATCGTGCCATCGATGAAGCCAACTTCATGGAAAAAATGAATCAATTATTAAAACAAGATTGGCAACAAATTTTAACGACTTATCGTACACCTATTGGAATCGCTGCACTCATTATTGGGATTTATGCTTTCTTTTCTAATTTTGTAATGCCATATCTTTATCAATTTGGTAACTGGGGACATAGATTCTATAGCTTATTCTACAATATTCCTACTGCAATCTTTAGTGTTGCCCTCATTGGTGTCGGTATTTATCTGCTTACACGCTATCATGCAAATAATGATTAATTATAAAAAGGACGTATAAAACGTCCTTTTTTGTTTATTCTCCAATTTTAACCATGTATCCTACTTTTGCATATTTAGGTTTTACTCTATACATAATAAATAATAAATTTTTAATATAAAAGGAGATTTAAATTATGTCTAACCGTTCAAAAAAATGGATTCTTCTATTAGGAGCATGTGTTTTATGTAGTGCACCACTTTATGCTACTATTACAGAATCTACAAATACTCGTGGAGAAAAACCTTCAGTAACACAACCTCAAGCTAAACCAGAAACAAAACCTACACCAGCCCCTACTCCTGGTCAAAGTACTAAACCTGCTCCAGCTCCTACTCCTGGCGAAAGTACTAAACCTGCTCCAGCCCCTACTCCTGGTGAAAGTACTAAACCTGCCCCAGCTCCTACTCCTGGCGAAAGTACTAAACCTGCTCCAGCCCCTACTCCTGGCGAAAGTACTAAACCTGCCCCAGCTCCTACTCCTGGTCAAAGTACTAAACCAATGCCTGCTCCTACTCCTGGCGAAAGTACTAAACCTGCTCCAGCCCCTACTCCTGGACAATGTACTAAACCTACTCCAGCTCCTACTCCTGGACAATGTACTAAACCTACTCCAGCTCCTACTCCTGGTCAAAATACTAAGCCAATGCCTGCCCCTACTCCTAACTGTAAACAAACAGGCTACTATAAAGCATTTGAAAAGGCTATGGCTGGTTACGAAGAAACCACTTCAAAACTTCAACCATCTGGATTCGTTGATATTGACTTCTTAGAAGAAATGATTCCTCATCATGAATTAGGTATTTCAATGGCTGAAAACATCTTAAAAACTGCAAAAAATGATGAAGTTAAAGCCATTGCAACTTCTATTGTAGAAAGCCAAAAAGCTCAAGTAGGACAAATGACTAAACTTGAAGAAAAATTAAAAACAAAAAATTGTAAATGCGACAAAAATAATTCTTGCGCAAATGAAGAAGAAGCTAAATATTTAGCTAAATATAAAGAAATCAATGAATCTATGATTAAAAAGATGAAAGCTCTTGTTGCTACTTGTAACGATGATGCAGATTTCATTGCTGAAATGATTCCTCATCATGAAGGTGCAGTTGAAATGGCTCAAAACATTCTCGAATATAGCCATAATCGTGCAGTTAAAAAAATAGCTAAAAACATAGTTAAAGAGCAACAAGCACAAATTAAACAAATGCAAACTTTACTTGCTACTCTTCAAAAATAATTAATTACTCTTCTTACCCATTAACACCATATCTTCGTAGTCTTTATAACCTCTACGTTGATAGTACCCCTGTGTAGCCTCAGCTCTACAGGTTAATAAAACAATATCATTAATACCTTTTTCATAAAGGTGCTTTTCAAATTCATTAAGGAGTTTTGTGCCTCTTCCGCCACCACTAAGTGTAGGATCGGTACAAAACTCTTTTATTTCAAACTTAATCCCATCATAGTATTGTTCTTCATATCCTAATATCATGCCAACAAGCTTGTCTTCTTCATAGGCTACTAAACCATATGAAGCCTCATGACTTAACATTTGTGAAAGCCTTTTACTTGCAGTTTGTATTGTCCATTTATCATTCCATGGTGATGCATTAAATGCCTTAATATAGATATTAGCTATTTCATTTAGATGTTCTTTTGTTAATCTTTCAAATCTCATCTTTTACGCCTTCTCTCTTAATAAATATAAGTATCTACTATTATATATGTTAATCCATATTTTTGTCACAAAATAATTGCATTCTCTATATGATAGACTTAGAATAAATGAGGCAATTAAATTTGTTTTACATAAGGAGATTTTATCGTGGATCATTCAATGAAAAAAACGGTATGGCAAAACTACGTAAGCTATTTATTACCTACTGTTATCGGTATGGTAACCTATAGCTTATACTGCTTGGCTGATGTTCTATTTGTGTCGTTAGGGGAAGGTAGTAATGGACTTGCAGCTTTAAACATTTCCCTTCCTATCTTCACCATTTATTCTGCATTAGCTATTTTAATTGGGGTAGGTGCTTCTATTACAATTGGAGTTTTAAAAGGAGAAGGAAATCTAGATGGAGCCCATAAAACGTTGACTATGGCTATTTCCACAGTTACATTACTCGGTACTTTGTTCACTCTACTAAGTATCCTTTTTACTAAAGAATTAGCGCTACTATTAGGAGCAGATACGACTATATTAAAAGACGTTATTGGCTACTTAATCCCCGTATGCTATGGTGTCTTATTCTATATGCTTGCAGGTAGTCTAACTGTGCTTGTTCGCTCAGATGGTAATCCAAAACTTGTTATGGTTGCAGGTATGACCGGTAATCTGATTAATATTATTTTAGACTATATTTTCATTATACCTCTTGGTTGGGGAACATTTGGTGCAGGCCTAGCAACCGCTATTGGATTTACCATTAGCATGTGTATACTTTGGTTACACTTTATTATGAAAAAAAATACAGTTCATTTTACAAAATCGTATTTTGATATAAATTTATTTATTCGTATGATTAAAAATGGTTTAGGTGCTAGTTTATTAGAAATATCTACGGGTGTTACAATCTTTCTCATTAATCTAGCCCTTATGAAAGTAAGTGGTGCAACCGCTGTAGCCATATTTAGTGTCATTTCTAATATCGCCTTCATCGCCAAAGGCCTATTTGGTGGTATGGCACAAGCTAGCCAGCCTATTATTAGCCTTAACTTTGGTCTTAAGAATTTCGGGGTGATGAAACTTGCCAATAACTACGCAATGTGGGTAGCTGGTAGCGCAGGTCTTATTTCCTTTATCCTATTAGACCTATTCTCTAGACCTATTATCAGTGCTTTAGTCTCTACTGACCCTCAAGTAATTGAACAAGGTGCACTGGCTATACGCCTTTACTTCTTCGCCTTTGCCTTTACTGGATTTAATACAGTACTTATGTATTACTTCCAGTCCATAGAATGTTCTTTCTACTCTACAATCATGGCATTTTTACGAGGTATTGGACTTATCTTCATCCTTCTCCTCATACTTCCACGTTTCTTAGGAGAAGCAGGCATCTGGCTCGTACTACCAGTTACAGAACTTATCATCTTTGCAGTATTCTTCAGTGTTAAACAGCTCTACAGCAACAAACACTTAAATCATACTCTAGGTGTTTCTGCCTAAGCACATATCACACCTAATAATAGAGACAACATAAACAAGGCAACGACTTGATCAAAAGTCGTTGCCTTGTTTTATAGGATGAAAACTTTTAGTATATGATGTAGTCCGATCGGCACTGCCCTTTTCTACTCTATGAAGTAAGTTTTCACTTTCAGTGACACCCTTAAAGAAAAAAGTTGGGTAAGCATCTCTTCTTTGAAGGTAAAAATTTCATGCACCCTATCTATCTTTCTACCGGCAGAATCTAGAAAGTAAGGGCATGCATATACAGTAGACTTGAGAAAGCGAGATGGTTAGGTGTGTTCTCTGGAACCTGCCTACGTAGCTTTCAGAGAAGAAATGTGCGAAATGAAAAAATAACGGTTTTAGGTGTGCTGTCTGAACGAAGTGAGTTCACACCGTTATTATTTTTGAATGAGCTACATTTCTCTGAAAGCGAAGTGTAGCAGGTGAAGGAGAATCCACCTAGCCAACACGCTTAAGTACACTAAATATAATCATGCCCTTACTTAACCCTATTCTGCTAAACTTCCAAAGGTTTCAATAAAGCGTTTGAATCCAGCTATACCTTCTTCATTTAATTTATAAACACCAGCATCTTCAAGTACTCTTACGAATTTATCTCCAAGTGCTTGCTTAATATACTGTTCTATATCCATTGCTTCATTATAAGTAGCTTTTAATCCATCTGCCCAAAGCATATGATTTTCTGCTACGTCAGCTACTTCTCCACGTACATACTTCTTCACTTCTTCTAATTCAGTTAGAAGTCTACCTGGTAAAATAGCGAGTCCCATTACTTCAATCAGTCCAATATTTTCTTTCTTAATATGTTGTACATCTTGATGTGGATGGAATATTCCTAGCGGATGTTCATCTGTTGTACGATTATTACGAAGTACTAATCGCATCACATACTTACTGCCTTCACGCTTACAAATTGGTGTAATCGTATTATGTGGTGTATCTTCTGTATAGGCTAAAATATCACATATTGGATCACTATATGCTCTCCAAAGCTTTAAGATTTCATCGCTACATTTCGCTAATTCTTCTGTTGACTCACCTACTAGCTCAATCGTTGAAAGAGGCCAGTTTACAACTTTCCCTTGAATACTTTTGTATTTAGGTAAAGTGAACTCAAAGAGTGTTGTTGCTTCATCCATAGGGAATGTATGACGTCCACCTTGGTAATGTTCATGTGAAAGAATAGATCCTCCAACAATAGGTAAATCTGCATTAGAACCTATGAAATAGTGTGGAAACTGTGTTGTAAAGTCTAATAAATTATTGAAAGTGCTTGCTGTAATTTGCATTGGTGTATGCGTATCAGATAATATAATACAATGCTCATTGTAATATAAGTATGGTGAATACTGCATAAGCCATTTTTTATTATTTAATTCTAAACGAATCATACGATGATTTGCTCGATCTGGGTGTTTGATTGTACCTTCATATCCTTCATTTTCTTGACATAAAAGACATGTTGGGTAATTACTACTTGGAGCTAATCTTTCTAGTGCAATTTGCTTAGGATCTTTTTCTGGTTTTGATAAGTTAATTGTAATTTGAATTTCTCCATATGGAGAATCCACATTAAATTGTTTGTTCTTCGCTAACTGTCTCACCTTGATATAAGTAGAAAGTTGGCTAAGTTCATAGAAATAATCTGTTGCAGCTTTTACATCATTTTTATAAAGTTCAAAGAACTTTCTATTAACGCCTGATGGTTTATCTAAAAATAGATCCATAAGGTGGCTAACGAATTGATCCTTAGCCGCCATATGTTCTTCAATAAGTTCTTTTTCAAGTGCAATCTCTAAAAGTGCATCTAAAGTTTCATATTGATTGGTTTCTACTTTTTCTGAAACCTCATAATAGTCTTCTTTAAAAAGTGCTAACACTCTATTTCTAATGTAGATTGCATCCATTTCTTCAATAAGATGATTCTCTATATTAAGTTCTATAAGTCTATCGATAAACCCACATAACTTCTTAGTTAAATTCTTTTCCATCTTTACACGCCTCCTAGGAATTAATCCACTCTAATTGGTCCATCTCCTATATTCGCTACAAAGAAAGAAGCTTCATATCCAATAACTTCTTTATACTTTTTGCCTACTTGTTCAATAAAGTTATCTACGCTTTCATTTTCTACAAGTGCGATACCACATCCACCAAAACCAGCACCTGTCATACGTGCTCCAAGTACACCTTCTGCTTGCCAAGCAGCTTCAGCTAATGTATCTAATTCAATACCTGTTACTTCATAATCTTTACAAAGTGAAGTATGAGAACTATTAAGTAATCGGCCTAATTGAACTAAGTCACCTTCAGCTAAAGCTGTTGTAGCTTGTTTTACACGCGCATTCTCTGTAATAACATGGTGTACTCTACGGTATTCAACTTCTGTTAAAAGTTCTTTATTGGCTTCTAATTCTTCTAAAGTAATCTCACAAAGGTTATTTGCCGTGCATACTGTTTGAAGTTTTTCTAAAGCACTTTCACATTCACTACGTCTTTCATTATATTTAGAATCAGCTAATTCTCTACGTTTATTAGTATTCATAATAACAATGCTATGTTTTTCTAATTGTAATGGATGATAAGAGTATTCTAATGTATTACAATCTAATAAAATCACATGATCTTTTTTTCCTAAAGCAATGGCAAATTGATCCATGATTCCACTATTTACGCCTATGTATTGATTTTCAACTTTTTTACCTAATAATGCAGCTTCAACTGGTGTAATTGGTAATTCAAATAAATCTTTAAAAATTGTAACAGAAAGCATTTCAAGTGATGCTGAAGAAGATAGACCTGAGCCATTTGGTATATTGCCATATACAACAATGTCAAATCCATGTTGTAACGCATAATCTTCTTCAATAAGTGCTTTTGCCACACCTTTTAAATAATTTACCCAGTTATGTTCTTTATTGTATTCTAAGTTATCTAAGCTAAATTCAATAATCCCTATTTCTTCAAAGTTTATTGAGTAGGCCCTTACTAACTTATCTTCTCTTTTACCTACTAAAGCATAGGTTCCTAAGGTAATAGGACTTGGGAAAACTAGCCCTCCATTATAGTCAATATGCTCACCTATAATATTAATTCTACCAGGTGCAAAGTATTTTCTGTCTGCAGCTTTACCAAATTCCTCTTGGAACTTTGAACTCATTTCTGCAAAATCCATTTAATCAACTCCTTAGTGTTTTTTTACTTTATTTTACCTTATATTATCATATGTTTACTAAAAAAACCACTGAAAATTTTATCTGAATTTTATTTTTTATAATTTATTTTTGGAAACCTTTTTCTTCATATAGTTTCTATGCTAGTTTTTATTGTAAATTCTAATTTCATATACTATTTTTCATATAGATTTTACAAACTCAGAGGCCAAATTCTAGTGACAATACCTAAATTATAAAAAGTACATGAAAAATAGTAAAAAATATAGTAAAATATTAATAGTTACAATCTAAACATATTAATTTTAAGAGAGGTATTCATCATGTGTACGACTTACACTATTTTTCCTGTACCACAACAAGTTATCTATAATAACAAACAACTTACAATCACTAAAAATGTTGCTATTTTAGCAGAAGCAAAACCAAAAACAGCAACACTTAATGCATTAGAAAAAGCACTATCTTCTATTGGCGTAAATTATGAATTTGTAGAGCAACCAGTAGATGGTCAAACTCATATTTATCTAAAAGACCAAGCAACTTCTACTACTGCTTTAGAACTTAATAAAACAGAAGGTTATACACTTTCTATTACAGGTGATACATATTGTGATATTACAATTGCTGGTTGCGATATTGATGGTATTCATTATGGGGTAATTACACTTAGTAAAATTTTTAGCCAGTTAAACAATAATACAATTGAATCTTTATCAATGACTGATTATCCTCAAATCCTTTACAGAGGTTATATTGAAGGTTTCTATGGATTCCCATGGAGCCATGAAGATCGTAAAGACTTAATGGTATTTGGGGGAGAACAAAAGCTTAATACATACATTTATGCTCCAAAAGATGATCCATATCATAGAAGTCACTGGAGAGAACTCTATCCAGCTGATAAAGCAAAAGAAATTGCAGAACTTGCTTTAGTTGGACATGAGAATAACGTAAACTTTGTATGGACTATCCACCCTGGTGATTCTATAGATTTAGACTCTGAAGCAGATTTCAAATCAACCATTGCAAAGTTAGAACAGCTTTATGATCTTGGCGTTCGCCAATTTGGTATTTTATTTGATGACATCGGTGGCTATCCAGACGGGGCTCAACAAGCACGTTACATCAACCGTGTAGATAGTGAATTTATTAAGCCAAAAGGAGATGTGCGTCCACTTCTTACTGTAGGTACTAGATATTGTGAAGCTTGGGGACCTTCTATGGAGAAATACTTCAAACCTTTTGTTGAACTTCTTCATGATGATGTTGAAATTATGTGGACTGGCTCTGCTACAATGTCTAATGTGTCTAAAGAACAATTTGATGCACCAAAACGTACGATTAACTCTGATAAGAACTTATCTGTATGGTGGAACTATCCAGTTAATGACTACTGTGATGCAAAAATGCTTATGGGTAAAATTGAAAACCTTAATCCTGATGTAGACAACATTAACGGTTTCTTCTCAAACCCTATGAACCAAGCTCAAGCTTCTAAACAAGCTCTTTTCTGTATTGCTGACCACAACTGGAATACAGCAAGCTATGACTGTGAAGCAAGCTTTGTACATTCATTCAAGGCTATTGCACCTGAAGTTGCTAACGAACTTCAAATCTTCGCTTCTAACTGTTCTTATGTAAAAGAAGACGGTGGTGTAAGTGGCACATTCTTATTTGATGAGTCATGGTACTTAGCATCTGATATTGAAGCCCTTGCTACTCATTTAGAAAACGGTACAGATTTAACCCAAACTAGCAAAGCACTTCTTACTGAATTTGCTAAAATGGAAAAAGCCATTGATACGATTGATGCTAAATGTACAAATAGTGCACTTGTTGCAGAGCTTCGTCCTTTCTTAGACGCTACTCGCCTTATGGGACAAGCTGGTCAAAACACTATGGAAGCACTTCTTGCATTACAAGCTCATGATATTAAAACAATGGAAGCAAGAAATGAAGCTGCACTTAAACAACTTGAAGCAATGGAAGATTGTAAAGTACTCCGCCTCAAAGATGGTGCCGAAAGATACTTTACTGTAGATGTTGGTACACTTCGTATCAAACCATTTTTAACAGAAACATTAAAGAAATCTGCTATCCTTGCTGGTATTGAGACTGCTCCAATCACACTTAATTATGATATGAATAACATTGCACTTGCATCTTGTGGTGTAACTGCTTGTGCTTCTGGTGAAGTACAAAAAGATCAAGAACCAGAAAAAGTAATTGATGGCACAATTAGAAGTGGTAAATGGTGTTCTCGTGATTACAGACCATACTTAACTCTTGACCTACAAGAAGTTAAAAACATTAAACAATATCGTATCATTAACTGTGGTCACCCTGAAGCTGGTGAAACACGTATTTGGAATACAAAAGCTTTACAAATTCTTGCAAGTACAGACGGAGAAAATTATACTGTAGTTGATGAAGTTAAAGATAATACTGAAGATATTATTAACAGAATGCTCTTTACACCTGTAGATGCTAGATATATTCGTTTACAAATCATTGAGCCAGCTCAAATTAGCATCAATGGTGGCGGACATACAAGAATCTATGCATTTGAACTCTTTGAAGAAGGTTATCCATATCAATCAAGAAAAGTTCAACCTTCTGAAATTGAATGCACTACAGATAACCAAGTTGTTATCCGTAATGTAGATAAAGGTGATGTGATCAACCTTTACACCGATTTAGATGCGACTACACCTGTTGTAACTTCACCTGAAGTGCTCGACGGTGAGACATCTGTATGCTTCAATAATCTTCCACTTAATACATTTAATACGCGAATCTTTGTAGAACGTACTGCTAAAAACTATCTTCCAAGTGTTAGAACTTCTAAAGGATTATAATAAAAGGCTGGAGGGCATATATGAAAATTAATGTAGAAACGATTAAACTAGGCACACTTTCAGTACAGAAGATCAACCTTACCAATGATTTAGGTATGGAATTAGAATGTTTAAACTTTGGTGGTGCTATTACAAAGCTTACAGCACCTGACCGTAATGGTGTATTTGAAAATATTATACTTGCTTACAAAAGCTTAGAAGATTATCTAGAAAATCCTTCTTTCTTTGGTACTGTTATTGGACGTACAGCTGGTCGCATCCACAAAGGTCAAGTGACTATTGATGGGCAAGTTTATCCTTTAACACCAACTCAAGGCATCCATACACTTCATGGTGGTAAGGAAGGTTTCCACAAAAAACTTTGGGATATTGAAACATTCGAAGCAGAAAATAAAGTAGGGGTACACTTCTCTTATACTAGTGCTGATATGGAAGAAGGTTATCCAGGTAATTTAAATGTAAAATTTACTTATACCCTTACAAACGAAAATGCTTTAGAAATTTCTTACTGTGCTACAACTGATAAAGATACGGTTGTCAATCTTACTAATCATTCTTACTTCAACTTATCAGGATATATGAAGCAAAATATTGCACCACAAATCCTACAAGTTAGTAGTAACCAAGTTCTAGAATTAGATAATGATAATATTCCTACTGGTACTGTATTAGATGTAAAAGAACATACTACTTTTGATTTCAATGCACCTCGTGCCATCGGCGTACATATTGAGGATCCATTTATGAATCCACAAAGAGGTTACGACCATCCTTGGCTTCTTACACCTAATACTTCTGCGTGTGCTAGTCTCTACGATGAAGTATCTGGAAGACAAATGATAGTTTCTACAACTGAGCCTGCTCTTGTTCTTTATACAATGAACTTTGCAGATCCATACATGCTAGATAATGATACACTTGCTTCTCCTCGCCGTGCTATTTGCTTCGAAACACAAAAGCCACCTATTGGCCATAACGAAAGTTTCAAAGAATATAGCCTTTTAAAAGTAGGTGAAGTATTACACTCTACTACAGAGTATAAATTTACTGTTAGATAATCAAAAAGAATGCCCCTAAAACATTTACTTAATGTTTTAGGGGCATTCTTACTTTATAGATTATTTACTTTATAAGTTATTTGCTTATTTTTTTTGTACTTTCTCTTATAACGAGTTTGTTAGAAACGATAATTTTCTTACTGATGCTACTTCCCTTTTCAATCTCATCAATAAGAATCTGAATACCTGTTTCTCCCATTGCATCTGGATAAATCTTAACTGTTGTAAGTGCAGGACTTAAAAATTGAGCTGTTTGAATATCATTGAAACCTACAATACTAATATCATCTGGTATATTAAGACCTTTTTCATTAATAGCACGGTAAGCACCTATAGCCATTGTATCACTTGCTACAAAGCAAGCTGTTGGTCTTTCATCCTTTTCAAGTAAGCCCTTCATAAGCTTGTATCCATCTTGTAAGCTAAAGTTACCCTTATATACCCACTCTGGATGATATTCTAAATTTGTAAACATATATTGTATATAGGCTTTTTCACGAGGATCTTCAATCTTTTTAGTACCATTGTTGATAACCTCTTCTCCACCAATGTATGCAATATGTGTATGCCCTAATGATTGTAAATGTCCAAGAGCTGCTATTGTCCCATGTTCATAATCTGTTGTCACACAATCATATTTATTATAAGCTTCAATATAGTCAACAATAACAATATTTTTACTAATAGCTTCTAACTTACCAATTTCATCTTCTCCAAACTTACCAATTCCTATAATACCATCTACATCTTTGTATTCTCTAATATTTTGAATACTATCGATAGTCTTATATGCATACCCTCTTTCTTGACAACGCTTTTCCGCTGCTAAACGAATAGCTAAGTAGTAAGGATCATTTAGTTCTTGCTCTTGTGTATACCAATTTAAAATACCTATTGTATACTTGTTACTTTTACTTTTTCTTACACGTAAAGTTGTATAGTTTAATTCCTCTGCTGTTTCAAATACTTTTTGTTTTGTTGCTTCTGAAACATTAAGTGTCTCATCATAATTTAGTACTCTCGAGACTGTTGTAATGGATACTCCAGCTTTATCAGCTATTTCTTTAATTGTAGCCATATTTTCCTCCTTATTTTCATATTCTTATATTTTTACACATATATCTCGTATTATATATCCCACGCTTGATCCATAACTATCATCTATCATACTCTATCTTCTTTTATTAGAAGTAAATGACTGCTATGCCCCTAAATAACAACTTCTAAACTAAGAGGTCTGTTTATGAAATCATACCACTTTCATATAGTGTCTGACAAGCTATTTTTTACTAAAAAAAGCCACAGACTTATATTGTCTGTGGCATTTTTTTATCTGCTGCTTAGTATCTTATTATCCAACGATACCTGAACGCTCTAAACTTTCTACTAAGTTTCTTTGTACGATGAAGTATACAATCAGTAGCGGAATTAAGAAAATGATTAATGCCGCTTGCTTTGTTGCATCAAATGTAAGCTGGCTTGTTAAGAATACATTGAACTGATCGAAAAGAATAGAGTTAATTCTATCTCTTTGCTCTGCACCGAATAGACGTTGTAGTACAACACTTAAATATGGTCCATCTGGATGGAAGTAGTTCGTATAGTAAACATCCCCATAGTTCCATACGAATGAAAGAACACCAACTGTCATAATTGGAGGCATTGCGTTAGGGAACATAATTTTAAAGTATGTACGATAGAAACCACAACCATCAATTACAGCTGCTTCTTCAAACTCATTTGGCATAGTAATAAAGAACTGTCTAAAAATGAAGATGAAGAGCCCTTGTTTTACCCCAAATCCTAAAAAGGCTAATATATAAAGTACAAATGGTTTATTAATAAGGTCTATTGTCGAACCATTCATAAGTGTAATTAAGCCAAAGATATCAAATTGTTTGAAGTGAAGGTATTGAGAAATTAATAATGCTTGTGGTGGTACTAAGAATGTAAGTACTACTAAAGCAAATATAATATTTCTACCTTTGAAATCAATTCTAGCAAGTGAGTACCCTGCCATTGCACTCATAAATACTTGAATTACAGCCATACTTAATGCGTAAAGAAGTGAAATGATAAGCCCCATAAAGCTTCCACCTAAGGCAATCTTGAAGGCTGCCTTAAAACTAAGAAGAGAGAACTCTTTTGGAATCCAGATAACGTCAGGGTTACCTAAGTCAGCCATTTCTCCAAAAACTAGTGGGAAAAGTTTTAACATAGGATAAAGGATTACAAAACATAATCCTAGTATAAGTGAGTAAAAGCAAAGTTTGTACCCAATACCCATAGCTTCTTTTTTAATACGATAGCCATCCCATGGGATCTTTGCACTTTTTAATTCTCTCGCTTTCACAAATCTGTCGTTACTAACTACTTTATTTGCCATAATCTAGTTTCACCACCTTCTTCAAGAACCAGCTAATAAATACAAGTAATACAATTGCATTAACAATAAAGATAATAGAAAGTGCAGAACCTACACCAATTTTACTCTTAATAAAAGCAAAGTTATGAATTTCTTTTGTTACTGGTGAGCTTAAGAATAGCTCAACAAGTGTGTAGATTGCTACGAAAAATGTAATGTTTGCTGTTGAAGGAATTGTAACCTTCCAGAATGTTTCGTATGTCGTTGCACCTTCAATTTTTGCTACTTCATAAAGAGCAGGGCTGATAGATTGAAGACCCGCTAAGAAGATTAAAGTTTGTACCCCTGATTTTGTAATCAGTGTAAAAATACCTGTTATCGTACTTTGAATAAAGGCTACAACTTCTGGAGGTAATCCAGTAAACTGCAGTATAGACTCCGCAAAAGACGTTTCAGCAAATACTGCTGTTGTTGCTGCTTGTGTCATCATACCTGTATCAATACTCATCATGCTTACTACAACATCTAATCCAAGAATAATTGGTAAGAAGAAAATGATACGTACAATAGCTCTTCCTGGGAACTTAGCATTAATAATTAATGCTAAGAACAAGGAGAAGATTACTGTAAGTGGTACATTGATTAACATCTTTTGATTTTCTTCAACAAGTAGTCTAAGTACTTGAGTATTCTCTGTTGTTACTTCTGTTTTAAATAGATCTATATAGTTCTGTATACCTGAGAATGCTAAATTCATCCCTCCAGCTTCCCCTACAGATACATGGTTAAAAGAATAAACTGTTGTGTTAATAATAGGTATTGCAAAGAATGTAATAAACCCGATTATCCAAGGCAAGATAAAAATAAAGCCGTGTATTTTTCTCTTTGTTGAATATTTTAGTGCTCTCATTTTATATCCTCCCTCAATTATTTAATAATCTCATACCCTACTGCATCAATTGTACGTCCTTCAACTTGTACTGGATATGGATTGTAGTTTACAAGCACTTTTGTACCATTTGCATACTCTGTTTCAAAGGCACCTGCTTCAAGCATTCTATGATTTTTAATTTCTCTTGTACCAATTGTATTAAATGCTTCACTGTATTCACTATAAAGTGCTTCCATCTCTGGTTTAAGTGTGTTGTAATCTACACTTAAATACTCTCTATATTGTGAATCTTTTAATACATCTTGGTTTGTTGCACTTATTGTAAATTTAGGATAACTACCTACTTCTAAAGCTTGTAATAAGTAATAATCTTTACTTTCTTTAGACATATTCACATTAAGCGTTGTATACTCTACTAATCCATTCATTACAAGTTGTCTAAATGGAATACTTGAATACATTGTTCCATAGTTACTGCTCTCTCTTGAGATATTTACTGCATAATCACAGTAAGGTAATGTATTCATGTTTGGATTGTTAAAGGCTAATACCTTATTCTCACTTAACTGAGCTAATCCATTTTCAATCATCACATTTGCTTGTACAGGTGTTAAGATCTCTTCTTCTTTATAATTTGCATAATAAGTATTTGGTACATCACCAACTGAAATGTTATTAATTCCTTCTGTACCTTTTACAAAACGATTAACAATATCTCCAAAGAATTTTGGATGCATACGATAAGTAGGTTCAAATTCTGGTGAATATTTACCTGTTGTGTAATCGTAATCATAAATTGCTACTGGTTTACTATCATAGTTATAAAGACCATGCACTTTTGCACTAAATGGATAACTTGTATCTTTGATTGTCATTAAGTCTGTTCCAAAGAAAATTTGATCATTACTAGCTTCTACTGCTTGCACTAATGCGTCAAATTCTTTTTTACTACCATTTTCTTTTACAAGGCTTGCTTTTGATTGAAGACCTGTTTTCTCTCCACCAAAGAACGCACCTTCATAGTTAAGAACAAGATTCATATCGCTAAGCTCTTCCACTATCGCTTGCGCTTGTTCATAAGTAGTCATTGAAATGGTTTTATCATATGGTACCCCAGCAATACGTGCTGGAATAGTAAGTGCGCCAAGCATATCTATATACATTTTTGGCTCAGTTACATAATTTTGTGTTAAACCATGTTTCTCAGTTAAATATTCTTTATAGGTATTTGCCATATCAAAATAGGTTACTGAGTCGTTGAAAAGTTTATAACGTACTGTATAGTCCATATCAATTTTGCCTGTAGATGCTAAGTATCTACTATCGTTATCACTATATGGTCCCATCAGCTTAACCCTTGAATATTGCATTACATCTACAGATGGATAAACCTTGTTGTTTACACTTCCTCCTGTAGAGATATCGTTCGTCCCCAGACGTACATTAACTGTTGCGAGTTCTGCTCCTGATTCAATAATCCCCATAAATCCATGCGTAGCATTTTCATCTTTGCCATAAGTCATACCAAATACTGGCATATGAATGTCTTCTTTGAATGTTGGCATTTGATACATTTGATCATAGTATGTATTATCATAAACTGGTCTTGAATATTGTGGGTATGCTGCATTGTAAGAATTTAATTCAAATAATGCCCCAGCTCCATCAGGAACCATGATATATCCATCTTTAACATCTTCTGAAGATGCGTGTCCAAAAGTAGCATAAGCTTCAATGTTTTGTAATTCGAAATAATCATTTCCACTTGTACACTCAGAAGTTGGTACATTAATAACTAAGTCTTCTCCATCAAGTGTAACATCTACTACAATTTTAAAGCTTGCAATTTGTGGAATTTCAATATCTAAACCAGCAGCCTCATTATCTGCTTTTACCATTTCTTCTGTATAACCAATGATTTGTACCATTTCATTAAGTTGTTTTACAGCACTTGGTGGTAAAGCTTTGGCATCAACAATTTTAAATCCACCTTTTGTTAAGTCTTTCATATAGACTTTCTTTAAAATGTTTTTGTAGTTTGCAGCTTGTTTATCAGTGATAGCCCCTTCTTTGGCCTTCTTCTCTATTTCATCATAAAATCTTGAGTTAAGATATTCACTTTCAATATAACTTGGTAATAACTGATCAGGCTTTTTAGTTGAAGTTTCGAAGTATAAAGTAAGTTTTACCCCATCTTCAATTCGGTCAATACTATAATTACCTGGTTCAATGACGTCTACAAAAGCGTCCCATTCGTTCTTTTTATTATCTCCACTTAAATAAGAGATCGTTAAAATCGATTTATCCTTGTTATTACTTGGTGCTGCAACTTTACTTGTCCACTCTCTGCCACTTACTTTATCTGCTACTCTAATATCAAGTGTATCAGTATCTAAGTGAAGCTCTTTAGTTGCAGATTCTGCAACTAAGAGTTCGCCTTTTTTAATATCTATAGATCCTTTAACCTCTTTTATCCCTTCTCGTTCAACACTTGCAACTTGTGCTGCTTTAAGTGTTAGGTGAGGAATGACCTTAACTGTTCCTGCTACTAAAACTACTACTGCTACCCCTAGAATAATATTACGTATCTTTTTATTCATTCTCTCACCACCTTCTAATAAATTCTTGTCCTAATGTTGATATAAAACTAATAACTTGTTCCATTAAAGAGAAGTAAAGTACACTAATGAAAATAATAACGATTGCAGCAACTGCTGTAGTAATTAATGTAATTACACTCTCTTTAGCTGTATATTCATGTACAGTTGTAACACCACAGAATACTAAATAATAGAACCATAACATTCCTACTGCATTAAAAGCAAAGAGTAAACTTGCTTCCTCTAAAATAATAATGTTACTGATTGCAATTGTAGCTACTTGGAATAAAAGCATTGGGCAAATCGCATATCCTATAACCATGTAAAGATCTTTGATTTTTCCTTTACCATTACACAAAGTAGATACACTCCAGTTACTTACAATAAATAGAAGTAATGGTGCTACTGTTAAAACAAAAGTAGCAATACTATTGATTTTATACGCTGGGAAACTATTAACTACAAATCCTGTATATTGATTATTTAAAATCATTGCTATTCCATATGCTAAAATTAAAACTGTTGCAAGCCATATGTTACCTTTTCCACGCCATTTAATTTCATAAAAAGCATCGAATGGGTGAAAAAGCGTATATTTTAGGTATTTAAGCTCTTCTACAACTTTATTCATTTTTACACCCTCCTTACATTTTCTGCTTTTTATAATAGCGCCATTCAGAGAAGATTACCCCGCCTATCACTAATACAAATGTAGCAAAAATCCAACCAAAATGATCTTTAATCCAAATACTTCTGTAGCCATTAAATGCTTTAGAATAGTATTCTTGGTTGTCTCCAAGTTTAAAGTAATACATAGCTGTTTCATAATCTTCTTTCATCAGATAGGATTTACCAATGGTTGAATAAGCCATTTCATAGTTACCATTGATTGCAACAGCATTTAATAAAAGTTCTGTTGCTTTGTCCCACTCACCATTAAAGTAAGCTTCTGAAGCACTAAGCGCTAATTTACCAAATTCAGTTGGCGCATAAACATACGCTGCTTTCATTTGTTTATCTGTTATAACAAGCTTTTCTCCAAGCCATGCAATAGAAGAAGGATCTGCAAATTCACCTTTCATGTAACCTTTACCACCAAAGATGTTCATAAGTTCTCCATCAAAGTTATAAATGAAGATACGTCCTTTTTCTTTATCAAGTACTGCATATGTACCATAGTCAGTAAGCGCAATATCTGTAAATTTACTAATACGTGCTACTGATGTTGATGTTGGATCTGTATTTAAATCACCACGTACTTTCCAGAATCCATTTTCACGAAGTACATTTTCCCCTTTTGGGTTAAATCTAAATACTGCATCTTGTGCACTGCTATCTTGTGTTGTTGCATAAATAAAACCTTCATCATCAATTTCGATATTGTTGAATGATGGCGCTAAAACTTTTTGCATTTTAGCTTTTTGTTCTTCAGATGCTTGTTGTCTCCAGAAGTAATCAAGTAAATTTACTTTTGGTTTGTTAACCCCAAAGTATCTTACAAACTCACCATCTTGGTTAAGTTCAATAATCCCTTCAAATCCTGATTGTACAACTACATAGATTCTATTGATTCTATCTACTGCAATCTTTGAAGGTTTAAATACAGTTTGTCCAACCATATTTGTTGGTTGATTAATAATTTTCTTAAGTGAAAAGTCTTTTTCATTTAAGACAACAATTCTTTGGTTACCAGTATCAGCAATATAAATCTCTTCTTCTGGTTCATGTACGAATACACCTTCTGGTGCATTAAGTACAATTTGTTTTTTTGTTTTTTCGTCAACTGCAATTTTTCCTTCTGCATTACGTACTACTTTAATAGAAGTGATAAGCTCTAAATCTGGATTAAATACATTTACTCTAGATTCTACGCTATCAACAATATAGATTCTGTCGCCTGATACCGTTACATCATCCATACTTGAAACTTTTACTTCTCCCATACTTCCTTGATCTATCGTTGTATACAGTTCAAAGAAAGGAATATCTTCAATTACTCTACCCCAATAGTCATACGCGTAATTCATCTCACGTGTGTTTTGTCCATATACAAAACTTGGGATACAGAGCATTACTATCAAAAGATAGGCAAAAAAGTTTTTCCCTTTACGCATCTTACTCACCCCCATTAGTCTTTCATTCCTGATGTTGCCATAGTCTCAATAACGTTAGATTGAGAAATTACAAAGACAGTAACCGGTACGATCATCATAATTAGCGAAACAACTGATGCTACCCCTGTTCTTGCAATACCCCCTCCAATAATTTGAGATAATGAGTAACTAATTGGCTTTAAGTTTTCAGAATAGATAAAGTTACCACCTGTTGCTCCCCAAAGTGTTTGGAAAGATAAGATACAAAGTGTAATCCAAGCTGGTTTACAAAGTGGAATAATTACAGTCCAGAATACTCTTATTTCACTTGCTCCATCAATCTTAGCTGATTCAATAAGTGCCATTGGAATCTGAACGATAAAGTTCTTCATCAGATAAAGTCCAAGTGTTGAACCAATAACTGGTAAAATAACTGCCCAATATGTATTAACCATTCCTAACTTACTCATGATGATATAGTTAGGTATAGCTGTAACTGATGCGTTAAACATAAGTGCATAAACGATGATATTAGACATCACTTGTGAACCTGGGAACTTATACTTAGCAAGTGGATACGCTGCCATTGTTCCTAAAAGTACTGTACCAAAGGTTCCAAGTAATGTTATAAGAAGTGTATTAAATATGTATCTTGAAAATGGAACCCAAGAGTTATTGATAATTGTTGATAAATCATAAAAGTTATTTAAAGTAGGGTTTTGAACAAAGAGTTTTGGTGGGAATAAGAAAATCTCACTCATCGGCTTAAATGCATTGTTGATTGCATATAAGAGAGGATAAGCACTAAAGAGTGCAAACCCTCCAAGAAGGATCATCAGACCAAGGTCGCCACCAATACTTCTATTTCTACGTGTAAATTTTCTACTATTAATGGATTGTTTAACTTTTTGTATAACGTTCATATTAATCCCCAACCCTTCTCAGCATTTTTTGAACGATGATATTGGCTATTAACATAACGAAGAATAATACTGTCGCAATAGCACTTGCATATCCCATTTCAAATCTTACATTACCGTAGTCATGTAAGTGAGTAAGAATGGTATGACCTGCATAATCTACTGATGGGAATCCCGCAAGCTCAATAGATATAGCTGATACAGATAGTGAGTTTGTAATCTGCATTACCGCACCGAACATAAGCTGTGGTTTCATAGATGGAAGTGTAATGTGCCATAATTCTTGCCATCTATTTTTAATACCATCCATAGCTCCTGCTTCATATAATGACTTGTCTACAGTTTGTAAACCAGCGATGAATGCCAGGAAACTTACCCCAAGACTTAACCATAATTGAACTACAATTAAGATTGGTAAGATGTAATCTGCATTTTCAAACCATAAGATTGGTGAATCAATAAGACCTAATTTCATAAGCCATGCATTTGCAAAACCATACATATCAGATGAGAAAATTAATTTCCAAATAAGATATACGTTACCTGATATTGATGGTGCGTAGAAAATAAGTGTTAAGATTGCACGTGGTTTTGGTGGTAATTCGTTGATTAACCACGCAAAGATGAAACACATAATATAACTTATTGGCCCTGTAATAAAAGCAAGTAATAACGTATTTTTAACGGCTATAAGAAAAACTTCATCTCTTGCCAAAAGTTCGATATAGTTAGCAAGTCCAACAAAGTCTGGTGCTTCTAACATGTTAAAGGATGTAAAACTAAGTCCCATTGCTACAAGTACAGGCACTAAGTTAAAAATCACGAAAATAATCGCAAAAGGCATAATGAGTAAATATTTTTCTTTATGTAGTCTCCATGCTTCCTTTAAGGGTAGGCGCCCTTTTTTGTTTGTTGTTGTTTCCATGCTACCCTCCTCATTAAATTTATTCTGATTCTACAGTTGATAAATTAAATTCCTTACGTTTTTTTGTAAGCTCATCATTAATTTCTTTAGCATTTAAGTAAAGTGCTTCTCTTGGGTTTTGACCATCTGTTACAACATTTTTGAATGCGTAACTTACCATACGAGATGTCATATAACCACCTGGTACTTCAGGTAATCCTTTAGTTGCTCTAAACTGTTCTTTTAAAGCTCCTGCATCTTTAACTGACCATGGAAGTTGTTCTACAACATCAACATTAGCACTTGGATAACGTGCTGCTGGTCCCATAATCCCTTCAATAGTGGTTCCGTATTCAAGCTGTACTTCTTCGCTTGTCCACCACTTCATAAATTCCCAAGCTGCATCTCTATTCTTACCTTGTTCAAGCATAATACATTGTGTTGTACTAGAAACAAGTGTATTATCTACCGTACCATCTTCTTTTACTTTTCCTGGTACTGGTGAGAATGACCAAAGTCCACGAATTTCTGGAGCTGATACTTGTAACTGACTATATACCGTATAAGGTGCTATACCCATTGGTACTTCCCCTGTTCTGAAACGGTTAGCAAAGTCTGCAACTACTGGTAAGTGATAACTTGTAAAGAACTGTGTATAATCTTGGAAGGCTCTCATTGCCCCTTCTTCATATAAACCTGTTTCAATACCATAGTCATTTCCTTCTCCAAGATACATATCATTTCCACCTTGGAATACTAGTGATGCATACATTGTTCCATTTGGATCTGCTGTTCCAGCTGGCATATAGAAGTCGTAGTTATGCATTTGCAATACTGGGATAATCGCTTTTACTTCCTCCCATGTAGTTGGTACTTCAAGTCCTAATTCATCTAAGATATCTTGTCTGTAGAATAACATCATAAATGATTGTTGTTCTGGCATCCCAAAGATACCTTCTTGGAATGTAATACCTTCAAATGCACTTGGCTCATACTGTGTATACATTTCGCTAAAGCCATCAAACTCATTTAAATCTACAAGTGCATTACGCACTGCAAAGTTCATAGCTTGTTGCTCTGTAATACCCGTTACAATGTCTGGGCCTCTTCCTGCAAGAGTAGCAGGAATGATTACACTTTCTGGAATAAGTTCTAATTGAACATTAATACCTGTAAGTGGTGTAAAGCGTTCTTCAATTAAGTTCATCATTACTTGAGCCTGGTCACGACCTGTCCCAATCCAAACTTTAATTGATTCTTGCTTTTTATCAACCTTCCCTGACATTTGCGTATTATCATCTATAAAAGTAGATAAGAATCGTTGTGATTCATACGCAAAGTTCTCAACAAAGCCTGCTTCTGTTTGTATAAGTTCTTTTTGCTCTGTACCTAATGTAATAGAATCTACTTCAAGTGGCATAGATGCTACTTCCATATTCCATAGACCTAGTGAAGAAATATTATTTTTTAACTGGCTAAGCTCTTTAACAACAAGTTCTGGATTTTTTGCCAGACGTCCAAGTTGTATGACAAGCTTATCGATAATAACTGAGTCTTCACCTTTTTCACCTGTAATGCTGATAACTTCTTCTAGTATATTTCCAAGTCTCTCTGATTCTTGCGTAAATATATCTTTAACTTCTGGAAGTTTTTTCTCGATTTCATAGTCAATGTAACTGTCTGGAACCGTACCTGTTAACTGAATAATTTTACGGTAAGTTTCATTGAGGACAAATAAACTTTCTTGAACTTCTGTTGTGGCCCTATCAAATTGGCCTAATACTGTCTCTAATGTAATTGTGTTAATTCCCTTTTCAAGAGGAATTAAATAGGCTCCATCATCATTTCCAATAACATAGTTCTTAAATCCTGTGCTATATGGGAAACCTATACTATTCGCTTCTTTAAATGGAACTTTTCCATTAACTAATAATTTTCTGTATGATACTCCACCACGATTACTGCTTTGTCTTGCTGTAAAGGATACTTGATAGAGTCCTGATTCAGGAACTTCAACTTCCCATGTTATACCATCCCCTGGTGTTTTCCAGCTGTCTCCACCAATTGTATTAAATACTAAATTAGATGGATGTGATGGTTCTATTCTTGGACTAGAATAATTTGTATTAATTAATATTGCTCTTGAAGATTTTAATACATTTTTTGTGATGCCTTCGTTGCGCTCTGCTTGCCCTACAAGAAGGTTACCCTCATAAAGAGGGTAAGTGCCTTGTAGTTTATTAATGGTTTCTTCATAGCTAAGGATTGGCTCATCTGCCTTAAAGACAAGATTTGTGATTTTTACAGGTTCTTTGATTGCTTCAAAAGTAAGAGTATGTGTTCCTTGTGATAAGTAAAACTTATAAGGTTCTGTTCCCCTTCTTTGAGCATCTTCTACAAAGGTTTGTTTTGGATTGATAAGTTCTACGGTATTTGGTCTTATTTCATTATCGTTTCTAACTTCAATTTCAGCTGTCTCATTTGCCCATGTACGTTCAAAACTTAATTGTTCCATACCTTTAAAGCAAACTTGATCATCTAGGTACATTTTTCTTTCGATAGTAGAATTTTTACCTTCTACAGGTAAAAATCCTACTTCTAAGTTATAAAAACCTGGTGTTTTAACGTCAAACTGCCATGTTACTTTACCCTCTTCAGGTGTAATTACACCTTCTTGGTCTGTCGTTACACGAGTGCCATCTGCAGCAGTATAGTTATTAATATCTACTACAACTTCACCTTTTGACATATTTCCTTGATATCCGTTAGAACTTAAGTAAGACGCATATGTACTTTCATAGAATTCTTCTCTATCCGTTGGTACACCTATCGTATACACACCTTGCTTTGAGTCGTTAGCACCCTTATAGCTATAACCAATGGCAGCAAGGGCAACCAATGATAATATCAAGCTTCCTACAAGCTTCTTATTCATTGCCTCGCCTCCTAATATGACTAATTACTTATTTTTACTCTGCTACAACTTGTACTTCAATTGTTTGTGTTGCTTCGTTGCCTGCATAGTCTGTTACTGTAATTGCAACATTGTATGTACCAGCTGTTGTTGTATCAATTTCTGATAAGTCCGCTACTACCATTGATTTAAGGTCTAAACCATCTTTATCTGTAGCTGCTTCTACGAAATCGTTAGCCCAGTTAATGTTTGCTGATTCTTCACCTACAGTGATTGTTCTTACTTCTTCTTTCATTGTAAGTGTTGGTGCTGTTGTATTATTACCATCATAGATTGTGATATTGATGTTTTGTTTGCCTTCATTTTCATTTGAATCAGAGATTGTACCTACAACACCTTTTGAGTAAACGCCTACTGTGTTGAAGTCTGTTGCTGATGAATCCCATTTAATGTTTGCTGCATCAAGTTTACCATCAACATTATCTGCTACTGTAAATTCACTAGCCCAATCAATTGATGCTGGATCTGTTCCTTTAGGGAATGCGTATGTTTTACCTGCTTCTACTTGTGTAAATGCTGGTGCAATATTATCTTTTACTTCTGTACTATTTAATGTTGCTTCTACACTTGCAATTTTATCTGTGATAATTGCTTTTTTAGCTTCTACTGCTACTTCGTAGCTTGGTGAACCATCTACACCGAAGATTGAGTCTCCTGCAATCTTCATGAAGTCCCAATAAACGCCTGTCATGTTAGAAAGTTCGTTTACAACTGTTGCTTCTGTACTTGAATAGTAGATATCTTGCATATCAGCGCCAATTTCTTCATGGAATAAGTCAATTCCAATTCTGATTGGTGCTTTTTCATCTGCTCCACCATTTACTTCTTTTGTTAATTTTTGAACTTCTGAGTTAAATAATTGGTATGTTTGAATTGCTACTGGAATTTTAGCTTCATCTACACCACGAAGGATTGCCCATGATTCTCCACCTGTACGAACTTGTCTGTAGTTTGGATCATCAAATGCCATACTGTCTGGTCTTGGGAAAGGAATAAATCCTAAAGATTGACCACGATCAGCCGCTTTTGCTGCCGCTCCACTTGAACGCCAGTCTTCGATATTTGTGAATACTGATTCACCCATTTCGAATGGTGCACCTTGTGCATTGTAAGGTCTGTTACTTGTACCTTCTACAACTTCTGTAACAAGTAATCCTTTGTTGATTAAACCTTCAACGTATGCTACAGCTTCTTTTGTACCTTTAGATTCAATTCCAAGCCCTTCTTGGCCGTAGATACTTCCACCAGCTGAATGCATTGCTTGGATAAGTGTTTCTGTGTAGTCTGTTCTGTATGCATCAATTCTTTTTTCTGGTCTTTCTGGTGCCTGACTATTTGCATAGTGTGCATTGATTTTAGCTAAGTAATCTTCAAATACACTCCATGTCCATTTACCTTCTTTATAAAGATCTGTTGGGTAAATTGTTTTGCCGTTTTCTTTTAAAGCGTCAACTTGTTCTATGTAATCAATGTTATAGAATAATGGTGATAACGGATGTGTTCCACCGCCTGATACTTCAATAAAGTATTGTTTACCATAGATTGGTGCTGGAATCTCACAATCTGGTAAAAATGCGTCCATATAATTATCTAATGGTTGAAGCACGTTTTGTCCTAAAATAGTTCCTTGTGAGTTAGCATATAAGTTAACAACATCCGCAACCGGGTCACCAGCCATTACACTTTGTAAAAGTACTTCTGTTGTATCTCCAGGGAATTGTACCCACTCAATATCAACGTTTAATTCATCTTTTACTTTTTGCATTGCCTGAATACGGATTTCTCTGTCAACTTCATTCATTGCATATTCGCCTGTTACAGGATCTTTGTAGTTAGGATTCATAGAGTTTGCAGCATGTGATCCAATACGGATTACTGTTGTTTCACCTTTATCTCCTTTTGGAGCTGTATCAGTATTATTACCTGTTTCAGCACCTTTTCCCCCTGCACAACCTGTTAGAGCTATTGCACCCGCTAAACCTAATGCAAGCACTTTAGAAAATTTCTTTAGCATTTTCTGCTACCTCCTCTTGATGTGTTTTTAAGCTTACAATTTAAATTTTTCCCTTTTCCCAGATGTTAATTATTGTGTACTTAAAAGAGTTACTTTAACTTGCAAGTCTTATCTATCTTGATTGATTACCAATTAAGACCTTTAAGAATTTCACTAAAACTTTTTACTAAAAAAACCATTTGTTAACTAATTTTTACATACTTGTTAGAAAAAGTTTAATTGCACTTTTACACAAAAATCATTTTTTTATTCGTGTAATTTAAGTATATTTTACAACATTTAGTTCTAACTTACAATACAAATATAAAATTTTTACTTTTTTTAGCACTATTTTTTTATTTTAAGTTCAAAAAAACTAGATGGCCCAAATTTTACCACCTAGTTTTTTACCAATTTATTTACCTATCTTATTTTACTACTTTATTTTACTACTTTACCGTAACCCTAATTTTTATAGATTTTCACACAAAAGTTATGTTTTTTCTTTATAGTTACTTAACTTTTCTGTTACTTTATCTTCCTTGAACAATAATTTCATCTGCAAAAATGAAATAGAACTTATGTGGCTTAGCTTTAACTCTTACATATCTTGCCTTTGCTTGTAGCTCCATTACAATATCCTTAATTTCAATATCAGGATCTCCACTTTCAGCATGTACATGATTTGTTCCTACTTCTTCAAACATTTCTCCATCTTGTGAAATATAGAAAGTTACATAATCAGGATAGTATGGACCTGATCTTTTACTTTGCATCAATCCAATATTAATACTAGAAATTTCTCTTTCTACGCCTAAGTCTACTACTACATCTAATACGTCTGTTGTAATGAGCCAGCAGTTATCTACATAATTAAGGCTACCTTTCTCACCATCAATTAAGTCATTTGCCCCATTACGGTTAAATACTTTTCTTTCATCAAACTTGGTAGGACTTGTAATAGCTACCCTTGGTAATGTATTAAAATATTTAGCCTCTATTACGTCACTTGCAATACGCCCTTCTTTAAATGCACGTGCTTTAATGACACAATCTTCTCTTACTTCAACAGCTTCCTTATATATAGAAGATTCTTCTGTTGGATCTGTACCATCTACTGTATAACGAATCACTCCACCATCATTGATATTGGTCATTGTACAGTATACAACCTCATCATATTGCTTTACTTTTGCACGATGAGACATGATTGGCTTAATAAGCTTAATCTTTGAGATTTTTTCTTCATCAACCTCTACAGCTTTTTCTACTTCTGCATCAAAAGCCACTGCATGAGTTAAGTACTCTTCATTAAAGATTTCTAATTGCTGTAATTCTACACAATCATTCATGATAAAGGTACAGTTAGAATCTGTTGGTATAATCATTACACCGTCATCTTCTTTTATACATTTTCCATTTTCTACTTTCATACCATAAGTGAATCCTTCATGAGTACAAATTAACTTATTATCTCTAATTTCCTCTAGAACAGGTAATGTATTGATTCTAATACCCCATTCTATTTCAGTTTCTTTACTTTCCACTTCAAATTTCATAGCTGCTTGGGTATGGGTGATGATCATTTTAGCTTGACCTTCCATATTCCATGTAGCAATCCATATCTTTTCATCTTCTTTTGCTTCAAACTGAACTGATTCACCTTTTAATACTGCACCAGTCTTTAAATTGATAAAGTCAATACTTGCTCTTTTTTCCTTTGTGCTCCAATAACAAGCATTGAGTATTGGTAGTGCATCAAAAATACTTTCATTATTATCTATGTAATCATTAAGATATCTTGACTCATACTTTTCATCAAATAAATATAAATCTCTAATACTTAAAACACCTTGATCTAGCATCAAACTGCTACGATAGAAACGACTGCTATACCAACACGTTTTAAGATCAAATGTTTCGTTCCAGTCTGTAGTTGCTGTATAGGTTACAGGTGGTGTAAGTTGATACTTCTTCTTAAACCACATAGAAGAATCTCTAAGACTTTCTACTCTAACTTTATTTTCTTTTCTAAGGTCTGCAATATGACGCATTTGCATTTCAAATCCATCTCCAACATTCCCCCAGATAAAGCTATTTTCTTGACCTGCTTGTGTATAGCCATAACCTAATTGTTCTTCTTCTGTAATACAATTAAATAACCATTTTACCCATGTTTCTGACTGACCACATGTCCAAGCTGGCTCTAATGTATAAATACCACCTGCTCCTGGTCTCACTTCTGCTTCAAAGTTATAGATTGGATCTGGTCCTAGTAATTTAAAGATAGGCATATTCACTTGCATCTCATGGCTTTGAGCTGGAATATTCTCATTCACTTTACTTGGATAGTAAGCACCATTTACATATCCGCCCCAAAGTGTAAAACCATCTATTCCTTTTTGATCTCTACAAAGCGCTCCACCTATAACACCATATTTTTCTTTTGCATACTCAAAAGATACAATATCCATTACCCATGAACCAATTGTTTTAGGATAGTAACCATACACTTCTTTGAAGTCTTTCATATAAACATCTATAAGTTTCTTTCTTTCTTCTGGTGTATAAGCAAGGGAGTACCCAGCCTTAACATGAAGGTCAATCACATCACAACCTTTCCATGTTACACCAGCTTTATCTGCCATCTCTTGTGTAATTTCCCACCAAGCGCCTACTTCATCTTTTTCATCAATCATAGACTTAATAAGTTCTGTATAACGTTCATCCATAACTGCATCATGTTTTAAGGCATAGGTTGCTGGAAGTTGATGTTGCTTTAAAATGTCCATTTCATTTTTCAATGTATCAAAATCTTCCTGAGTAAAAATGCCATCATTATAAGTTGACTTACGAACAAAATGATAAATATTTACTAATGCTTGTTTTTTCATGCTTTAATCCCTCTTTTATAGTCTTTTTGTTTAAAATAGATAAAATCTATCATACAACATAATTAACATAATTCATATATTTTTTCACTTTTTTATAGTAAAATTTTAGTTTTTATTTTATTATAGGAGTATTACCACGAGTTTGAAAGGAGCATTAGTATGTTTGCACAAAATGTTTTACCTCAATCAATAGTTTTTGAACACAATCAAGATTTCAATTCAAATTATTTCCGTATCCCATTTATGACTATCACCAAAAAAGGTACGCTCATTGCTGGTAGTGATATTCGTTATGTAGATGCTAGCGACTATAATATGATTGATATCGGTATTGCTAGAAGTGAAGATGGAGGTAAAACTTGGATAGATAAACAAATCGTTCATCATAGACGCGGTATCCATCCTGAACATTCTAGAAAAATGGATGGTTGTATCGTTGTTGACCATGTGACTGGACGTATCTTCTTATTCGCTTTAGCACTTGACTTACATATGCATTTAGATTCTGATAACCACAAAATGCAAGACTTAGTTTATGCCTATTCTGATGATGACGGTAAAACTTGGTCTGAAGAAATTAGCCTCAAAAAATTCTATGACGATGGTTGTAACCTCTTCCTTCAAGGACCAGGTAATGGTATCCAATTAGAAGATGGTACATTGGTTATACCTATTCAACGTTGGGTTCCACCAAATACTAACATTCGTTCAACAGCGGGTATTGTCTACTCTACTGACCACGGCGAAACTTGGCATCAAGGTGAGACACGCATTGATACCTATACTTCAGAAAGTTCAGTTGTAGAATATAAGTCAAATGAAATCCTTATGTCCTGTCGTGCACCGCTTACTGATGCACGTGCCTTCTATACAACTTCTGACTTAGGTAAGACTTGGGTGCCTCATATTTCTAATAATACTATTTACGAACGTGGAGGCTGTCAATCTCCTATTCTTAAATTCACTGCACCAAACCACAAAACTTATGGTGTATATGCCACACCTCAGCATTCAGGCATTTCTTGGGAACGTAATAAGCTTACACTTATGGCTACTGATGACTTCATTCACTGGAATACTATTGCTGAAGTTATTCACGACTCTAATGATGGTTATTCTTGCTTTACTTATGACGAGACAAACCAAGCCCTCTACCTTCTTACAGAACAAAGAGGAAATATTGTTTGCCACAACTTAAGTTGCTACCTTCCTGCTATTATGCAAAACCATACAACTTATGATCACCAAGCAATAAGTAAGGTACACCGTTTCCCTGTATACTCTATGGGACATTACCTTAATATGACACACCAAGATGAATGGTACAAACTCCTTACATTAAAACTTAAGGCAAATAGCTTTGCTTTACTCAATCTTAATGTCTTAGGTTTCCATCATAATGACACCATCATCTTACGTGCTAAGCAGCACAATACAGATGCACATGATTTAGAGCATATAGAAGTAACTTCTACGTTGCCACTTCAACTTGTTCCAACACTTAAAGAAGATGATTACTTTGTATACGAACTCTATCTTCAAGCAACTACTCTAGATACATTAAGCTTAGCTGTTCAAAACTGTATGATTTCTGATTTAGAACAAGCTGTTCTTCAAATCACAACATCTTTCCAAGATGCCACCCTTGAAAGCAGCGTAGAAACACTTCCTACTACTATCTAAAATTTTGGAGGCTTTTATGGACTTTAATTTTGCTAAGAACAACCAAGTACTATGCAGTATTCATCCAACTGACACTAGCTACCGCAGCGCTACTATTCTTGCAGATTATCTAAAAAAAATCACACATCTTAACTTCTCATTAGACTCTAATGAGAAGTTAAGTCATCAAGTTATTTTCAAAACATCTAACGCCTACGGACATAACGGCTTCGCTTATTACACTGTGCAAAGCACTGATCATACTGAGCTTATTTTTGAGGCAGAAAACGAGCAAGCTTTTGTTTATGCTATTTATGATTTTTTAGAAAGATTAGTGGGTTGTCGCTACTTCACACCAGATATAGACTTCATTCCAACATGCCCTAACTTATCTGTTGAACTGAATCACTATAGTTATATCCCTCCTATTGAATACCGTGAAATTTATTATAAAGCTTTTGAAAATAAAGCTTTTGCAGAAAAACATAAAGCTGCTCAAAGTAAAGTTCATGAAGGTTGGGGATTTTGGTGTCACTCTTTCCAAGAGCTTTTACCAAGCAAGGAGTACTTCGAAGCACATCCTGAGTATTTTGCTCTTCTAAACGGTGAGCGCCATCCTCAAGGAGAACCTTGCTTAAGTAATCCTGAAGTTCAAAAGATTATGATCGAAAACCTTAAAAAGTTTATGGATGAGAAACCTGATTGCCTATATTGGTCTGTTAGCCAAAATGATGACAACAACTACTGCCAATGTGAACACTGTAAAAAGCTTGATGATTATGACGAAAGTCCTATGGGGTCTGTCCTTAACTTCGTTAACAAAGTAGCCAATAGCTATCCTGACAAAGTTATTTCTACACTTTCTTATTGGTATACAAGGAAACCACCAAAGCATACCCGACCTGCAAAAAATGTACATATTATGACTTGTAATATAGAAGCAAATAGAGGCCTTCCTATTGCCATAGATCCTACTTCAAAAGAAAGTAAGGAAGAATTAGAATTTTGGGCAAGCATCTCCGAGAATGTTTCTCTTTGGGATTACAATATCCAATTTAGAAACTTAGTGAGTCCTTTCCCTAACTTACGTACCCTTGCTCCAAATATGCAATTCTTTGTCAAAAATAATGTGAAGCTACTCTTTAGTCAATGCAATAGAGAAATAGGTGGCGAATGGAGTGATCTACGTGGTTACTTACTAGCAAAACTAGCATGGGATCCATACTGTGATATAAATATGCATCTAGAAGATTTCTGCAAAGGGTATTACCAAGAGGGTGCACCTTTTATTCTTGAATATATTAAGACCATTCATGATGCACAAGAAAAACACAATCATCGCCTAGATATCTTTGGTAATCCTGAAGATGCTAAGAAGACCTTTTTAACTAAAAAGCTTTTCAAATACTATGTAGAACTCTTTGACAAAGCAAAAGCAAGTGTAGCATATGATGAAGACTTATTACTTCGTGTTCAAGTGGCTGCACTTCCTATAGATTATGCGGGTATCTATCTTAAGTACGGTACATCCAAACAACAATTAGAACGTATTGCACGTTTTGCAAAGGTTGCAAGAAAGTGCCAACTTCATATGGTTGAAGAATGGAAGATTACTGTTGACCAATTTGTTACTGACGCATTATCCCAACTTGATTTATAAATTTACTATATCATCCAAAAGGAGATTGTTATAAAGTCATGAAGCCACATTTTAACGTAGGTATTTTCGATGAATTAGATGCTTTATATCCAGATACAAATGCACATTTAGGCAAAGAAATTTATCAAATCAGTAGCGCTTCTAATAGTTTTGCTAGCGCTCATCTTATGGTTTCAGACTTAACACCAGGCGATTGTGTTACTTTTGAAATTATAGGTCCTCATGGAAACTATAAGCTTTTTGAACTTGTTCCTGTACCCGTTGAACATAATACAGGCCTTACTACTCGCACCGAATGTATAGATCATATGTATAATCCTTATACCATTCGCCGTGCACCTTTTATGATTTATGAAGCTTTAAGACCTATGCGCAATATCTTACAAGCAACTGGTACTTCTTTAGCTGTAGCCTTTAGATCTCTTGTAAACGTATCTAAGTATACTCAGCAAAAATGGGATATTCTTATTACAGTTGGCACTTTAACAAGAAAGGTAACACTTATTGTAGATGCCTTCCCTGTATGCGTACCACCATGTGGCAAAGACTCTCATAAGTATGTCAATTGGATCAACTTAGATAACGTAGCCGAATTACACTATTGCACACCTTGGAGTGACAGATGGCTTGCACATGTAAAATCCTATTTCAAATTAGCGCATTATGGAAGGCAGAATACAGCTTGGCTACAACCTACTCTTTTCTTTGAACAAACCAAGGACCATACACTTGTACTTAATGAAAAGAAACTTGATAAACTTATTCAAATCATTGATGAATGTGGCCTGTATTATATTCAATGTGCTACTGTAGCTGGCAGAAAAGATGGGGATTGGATGGCAAGTGAGGCCGAAGTGATGATTACTGGTGAACCTATCCCAGGCTCCGGAGAATCTACACTCGCTTCTATTGGAGAACAGCTCTACACTTATCTTGTCAAACACAATTTAGAAGAACGTTGGATTCAAAGCTTCTTTGATGAACCCTTAGATGTTTCTAGTACTGTCTACAAACAGGGTGTATCTATTTTGAAGTCTGTTATGCCAAACATTCCAATTGTAGATGCTAACAAAACTTCTAGAGCTATTGAAGGAAGCCTTACTATCTGGTGTCCTAATGTTGCTGATTACGAACATGACTTAGACTTTTATAATCACCGTATCTCTGAAGGGGATCGTGTATGGGTTTATACATGTTTAGAACCTACTGGCCCATACCTCAATCGCTTACTCGATATGGAAAGAATCCGTACTGTACTTTTTGGTTGGGTAGCTTCTTTATATGATGTAGATGGCTTTTTACATTGGGGTGGAAGTTATTTCAAAGTCAATCCTTACGAGCAATCTTGTGTATGTATGAATACTGAGGAATATACAAACTACCATAGCGATTATGCTTCACAGCTTCCTGCTGGTGATTGTGGTATTTTCTACCCTCATTTCAGTGGCGCCATTTCTTGTACACGCCTAGAAGGGCATCGCATTGGCTTTGAAGACTTAGAACTGATTCAGTTACTTAAAAAGATGAATCCAGCACTTTGTGATCAACTTGTACATACCTTAGCACGTGGTTATAAGGATTATGAAACAGATCTAGCGCTTTATCGCCAAACTAAGCACACCCTACTTTCTACCTTGAATGCATTGCAAACTATAGATTAATCACTGTATACATAAAAAAGCTGGCTTCTCACCTTAAGAGAAGCCAGCTTTCTATCTTAAATAACCTTAAAATGTTTCAATGCATTCATAATACCATTATCATCAACTTCTGATGTAATATAATCCGCAACAGCTTTAACATCATCTGTTGCATTTCCCATAGCTACTCCAATATTGACATATTGAAGCATATCTTTATCATTGCCTCCATCACCAAAGGCCATTGTTTCAGTAAGATCAATATCATAATACTCTAGCACCTTCCCAATACCCGTATTCTTCCCACCATCTTTAGGAATAATATCTGTGAACGTTGGATGCCATCTAGCTGCTTTACAATTTGGAAGATATCTTAGCACTTCCTCTTCTTCATCTTCTGTAATGTATATACTTAATTGATAAGTTGGTTGAGTCAGTGCACGCACAGCTTCATCTACATAGAGTTTAGGCGCAGCAGTTCCTAACTTCGCCCAAAGATTATTAACCTTTTCATTTGCTTGATTAAAATATACATAATCGACTTCTACAAAGCTACAAGCAATCTCTGATCTTTCTTCTAAGTAAGGAAGTATACTTTCTATATCCTCTTTTGATACCGTTTGCTTATGAATAACCTCCTTTTGATTAAAACAGTATTGTCCATTCATAGCAATATATCCATCAAACTCAAAATCAATGTATTCTTTAAGCACTGATAACTGTGAAGGAGAACGCCCCGTTGCAATAAATATTTTAATGTCTTTTTCTCTTAATGCTTTTAATGCTTGTTTTGTCGTTTCAGGAATTTGATGGTTTTTAAAACTTACTAATGTCCCATCGATATCAAAAAAGATTGCTTTCACCATAGCTAATAAGTCCTTTCCGTTATTAAATAAAATATCACGCTAAGCTTGACCTTATCACGCTATTTTTTACTTACACCCCTATTATAATCCTTATATTAGACAAAATCAATACAAATTAATACAGAACAATAATAAACAATAATAAGTAATATTTCTTATAAAGCTATGTTATAATATTCTCATCTTATAAGCGAGGTAAATAAAATGTTTTTAGAAGAACGCCACAAAAGAATTTTAAATAAACTTACTGCCGAAGGTCGAGTAAAAGTCAAGGACTTAGCAAAGGAATTCAATGTCACTGAAGATTGCATAAGAAA
This sequence comes from Niameybacter massiliensis, assembly GCF_001282685.1. Taxonomy (GTDB): domain Bacteria; phylum Bacillota; class Clostridia; order Lachnospirales; family Cellulosilyticaceae; genus Holtiella; species Holtiella tumoricola. The sequence continues at coordinate 2,997,073 of NZ_LN875035.1, forward strand.
AGACTTACGTGAACTTGAGAATAACCAAAAACTAAAAAGAGTCTATGGTGGCGCCATTCCACAAAGAACTCACCAAGATCTAAAAACTATCGATGAAAGAAAGAATATTAATCTTGACGAAAAAAGAAAAATCGCCAGAAGTGCCTTAACCTTTATTCAAGAAAACGATACGGTTTTTTTAGACACCTCTACCAATACCCTTGAGATTGCAAAAGAATTAGCAACAGCCAACAAGAAAGTCACTGTTGTAACCAATATGTTAGAGATCGTATTCCAACTTAAAGCTCATCCACATATTAAAATCATCTGTATCGGTGGTGAATTCAACCATGAGGTTGGTGCAATCGTTGGAACAGCTACGGAACACTACATTAGAAGTTTTACTTATGATCTAGCTTTCATTGGTGCTTGCGGTGTCAACAAAGATAGCGGCTATGTCAGTACTATTAGCCTTGTTGATGGCACCACTAAAAAGACCATTATTGAATGTGCTAATAGAAGTTATCTCGTTATTGAAAAAGAAAAGTTCAACTATGATGCTTTTTATAAATTTGCACGTTTAGAAGAAATTACCGGTATTATAACGGAAGATGAAGTTATATTGGAGCCTTAACTTCCATCAAAGGATGTAGCTACTTGTTTTAAGTCTCATTAGGTAACTTGTACAATGCCGAACCAAATTTTTTAGTATAATTAAATAAATTTTATTTTTTCATTAGAAAAAGTAAGGAATTCCCTCTCTCAATTTGTATATATAGAGTGTAAGGACAATATGGCTAACAAATCCAGGCTGTTAGTGATATCCCTTACCTAAGAAAAAGTCCAATACATATCTAGGTCCTCCCTCTTACCTTCATGTGTACACACTTTTTCTTAACAACTAGATCTGCTACGAGTGGTGGCAAACTCCACAGGTCTAAGGTACTACCTACTCACTTTCTTTTAAGCCACGTTAAGCTTCTCCTATATCATAAGCACTTCTGGTCTACGCTCATAAAGTGATGCCTCCTCACAAGTCCTTTAAGAAGCCAATCGCCGTGATACATGCACTGCATCCCTTTCACCAACAAACGCTTACTTCAAGCACTTGCAAAGATACACACCTACAGCCACTACCTTCCTTGCTTATTCACTTTGAAGTTTAACGTAACTTATTTTGTGAGCCCTTTTGCCACAAACACAAAGAAGCTAACTTAAGTCTGTCCATTGATAAAAGAGGGAAGACAGCCTTAGGTTAGCTTCTTGTGCTTTTCAGTTATATTCTGCTAGAAAGGAGGTGAATTCCATGCCACTTTCCATACAACAAGCACTTCTTACACCCAATATCTATAGCCGCCCTCAACTTCCACTTAAGCAAGTCAAGAAGCTTGTCATCCACTGGGTTGCTAACCCAGGCAGTTCTGCACTTGCCAATCGCAACTACTTCGAGAATCTTAAAAATGGCACCCGAGGCATCTATGCTAGCAGTCACTATATCGTAGGACTAAAAAGAGAGATTATCCAGTGCATCCCCGAGACAGAAGTGGCTTACCATGCCAAAAATGCCAATACCTACAGCCTCGGTATAGAAGTCTGCCACCTAGATGCTACAGGCGAGTTTAGCCCTACTACCTATGCAGCACTCATAGAACTTTGCACCCACCTATGTTATACTCATACACTAGACCCAGCCACTGCTATCATCCGCCACTACGATGTTACCGGCAAAATCTGCCCTAAGTACTACGTCCATAACCCAGCCGCTTGGAGCAAACTCAAACACGATGTGGTCGCTAGCCTTAATGCACATTACTTACAAGTTTATCCCGATAACTTACCACAGCTTCTACCCCTTCAACTCAACGGTACCCTTAGGCAAGTATCAGGTTTTGTTAAAGATGATCAATACTATGTCAAACTACGAGACTTGGAAGATTCCTATATTCAGATCGACTATGACGAAGTAAAGAAAATGCCTGTGCTAAACCTTAAACCATTGTAGAATTACAACCCCAGCTTGAAAATCATTTCGGCTTATGATTTTCAAGCTGGGGTTATTATTTAAGTTATCTATTGTAAAGGATGATATCATAGTGAATAGCCTGATAGGATTCGAACCTACAACACACAGTTTAGCAAACCTGCTGAATTGTCATATAGAGTTCATTCACTAAAGGCTATACTCTTTGATTTCCAACGAATATGATCTTTTATTGTTTTATTTTTCCACTTTATTCTAAATTTTATTTAAGATTTTAATACAATACTCATTTTTCATGTCATTAAAACCTTTTGTGTTTTTTGTATCTTATCATTAATAAATCTATATATTAATAAAATTCATTCTACCACTTACAGTTTCTGCTAGCAATAAAAGGATTATTCGTGTTCTTCCTTGTTTAAAAACAAATTCTGTTTAGTACTGATTTGCTACATGTTATGCTCGTTTATTGTATCAATTATCACCATGTTTCGAATTCGTTTTAATGGTGCATATATCGCAGCCGCAACCGCAAAGCATAAAAACAAAAGAATTATGATGATCGGCAAAACTGGAAAACTCCAAGTTGCATAGCTAAAATGGCTGGTAATAAGACTGTTATATAAAAATTTACTCATACCCAAGCCAATTGCACAGCCAGCAATACATCCAAACAACGCATAAGTAAATGCTTCAGCCGCTATCATTTTTGCTATTTGATGTGTATTCATCCCTACTGCACGCATTGCTCCATATTGTTTCATTCTAGCAGACACGCTCATAGAAATATTATTCATAATATTCAATATAGCAACCAACGTAATAATGATTAAAAATGCATATATGCATAAAACGAATGCTATATAAGTGCCAGAAGTCCGTTGGTCTCTCTGATCTCTAAAGATATATTTATCATCTGTTAGGTTACGAATTGCTTCCACGTTTTCATCAGTAGCTCCTTTTTCCATTTGAATCATAACAAGTGAATAATTCGTTTCTCCTATTAACCTCTGAAATGTTTTGTCTGAAGTAATGATTGTCATCTTACCGTTAGTAACTCCATCATTACTGAATGGATCACATTTTAATAAGCCTGCAATTTCTAATTTTTCAGTGCCTACTCTGATTTTATCTCCGATTTCCCAATTACTGTCTTTATCCCAAGTCGTTAAAACATAATTGCTATCTCCATATACTTTTGAAATGTCACTACCTCTTTTTAGCATATTATCTTTTGTAAGACAATCTAAATCAAATGCATCATAAGAGATAATATCTACCACATTTGATGACATGTTCTCATTGTTCATTTCTACTAGAACATCAAATGAACTTCTGCGTCCAAAAATATGCTTTATCTCCTGCATATCGTTCATATTATCAAGCAGTTCACTGTCTATTGAATTCGAACCGTCTATACTCCAGATTTGAAGATCAGCAGTACTATACGATTGTGGCATAAGGTAGCCAACGAAATCAATTAGAACCGAAAAACACAAAAAGAGAATTATACTAATTGCAAATGATCCTGTCATAAGTATTAGTTTTTTCTTTACTTCTACTGCATGATGAATGCCAAGTGCAGTCTCTATCTTAAAAACATGCGTATTTATTTCATAATATGCCTTACTCTTATATTCTGAATTGCTTGAAATGGCTGTAGCAGGAGATACCTTTGCTGCCTGTTTTGCCGGAGTTCTAGCAGCAATCAAAACGGTAACTGTTCCCATCACCACTCCACTGATTATACCAATTATACTAATACCAAACAGTGGGATAGTCGTAAATTCTTCACCAACACAAAACCGTAAAATCGCACATAATCCCCATGTAGCTACAATTCCAAGTAGAACTCCTATTGGAATTGCTACTGTACACCAGTTAAGAGCTTCTAGCCTTACAAAACGGATAATCTGCTGTTTACTCATTCCAATACATCGCATCATTCCAAAGAATTTTGTTCTTTGGGCAACATTACTATTTATACTACTTGAAATCATTAATGTACCTGCTATCATGATCAGTATAAATAATACAATAGCAGTTGGGAAAAGTGTTTTCCCCATTTCACTACCCAGAATATCATGAATCTTTAGCGCCCCATGTTTGGAAACTAATCTTGTTTCCTCCATTCGGATGCCCATCTCTGCCATGCTAAAAACTGCCGTTACTAAGAATACTGCAAAAATAATACATAGAAGTGTCATGCGATTTTGACGTTTATGCATCTTTGCGGAGATTGAGATAAGATCTAAATAACTTTTCATTCCACACACCTCTCAAAATCAGTTAAGACACCGTCCGATACTTGTAAGACACGATCTGCAGTCTGGGCAATTCTACGACTATGCGTAATCATGACAATCGTTTGCGCATAGTTTTTGGAAGCTTCCTTTAGCAATGCGATTACTTCACTGCTACTCTTAGAATCCAAATTACCTGTTGGTTCATCAGCTAATATTAGAGACGGACGCGTAATTAACGCACGTCCAATGGCAACTCTTTGTTGTTGCCCACCAGATAATTGACTTGGTAGATGATTTCGCCGTTCTTTTAAGTTCAATACTGTCAGCAGTTCTTCCAAATACTTTTTATCTGTCTTTTGATAATCAAGTAGTAATGGGAATATAATGTTCTGCTCAACTGTAAGTTCCGGAATTAAGTTAAATGCCTGAAAAATAAATCCTATATTTCTACGGCGAAAGACTGTAAGCTCCTTGTCTTTCATTTGAAAAGTATCATTTCCATCAATAAAAACAGTTCCAGAAGTAGGCGTATCGAGAGCTCCCAATAGATTAAGAAGCGTACTTTTGCCAGATCCAGACTCACCAACTACCGCCACAAATTCTCCTTTTGGAATAGAAAAGCTTACGTTTTTTAATGCTTGTACAGCAGCTTCACCTCTACCATAAGTTTTAGAAATAGATTTCACTTCTAATAAGTTCATTCTATTACCTCTCTTTCTGTTTCAAACTATATCCAAAGAATACTGTACGAATCCTACTAAAAAATGAATTTCACCTTACAATTTTGTAGGAATTAAAAAATTAATAACAAAATTAGTACCAATGCCTAATTCACTATCCACTTCAATCACACCGTTATGCGCCTCAATAATAGCCTTAGAAAGCGGCAATCCTAGCCCAATTCCTGGAATATCTTTTGAAAATCTACTACGATAAAAGCGTTTAAAAATAAAGTATCGGTCCTCTGGGTAGATTCCGCTGCCATTATCCTTTATCATAATCTGCACAACTGAGGCAAATTGCATCCACTCAATATGTATTTTGTCACCCTTTTTGGTATGATCAAGTGCATTTTTTACAATATTATCAATTGCCTCAATGAGCCAATCCTGGTCACATAACAAGGTTATGGTTTCATCTCCAGTCAAACTAATTTCCTTTTCTTCCTGTTTTACACGAAATAAAAAATGTTTTTGTACTCGTTTCATCATTTCTGATACGTTCTCTTCCCTTTTATTAATTAAGATAGTTCCCGCATCAAACTTTGCAATTTTCAAGAGATTTTGTACAAGTGTTTCTATTCGATCCAGTTCCTGCTCCGAAAGATCTATGAATTCTTGGATTGTTGGCAGATTTTCTGCTTCACCTTGTAGAATACCGTTATATATATTAAGGGCTGCAAGCGGTGTCTTTAACTGATGAGAAATATCTGCTATCGTATTTTTCAGGAACTCCTTTGATCTTACTTCATTTTCTACATGGGCACTTAAAATCGAAGCTAAGGAATTTACCTTGTGGAATAACTGATACAACTCCCCCTCTTCATTACAAGCAATCCGGGCATTTGGATTACCCTTAATATATTCTGCAACTTGTTCAGTAGCTGTTTCAATGATCTTTTGCTGCTCCTTAAAATACCTGTAACAAACGATCATAATTATCATCGCCATGCACAAGGAACATAGAAAGATATAAAGTGCTGAATTCTTAACACCATACTTCATAAAAATAACTGCTGCAATAGAAAAGGAGGCTATACACGCCCATATTCTATAAAAAAGAGTCTTTATTTTATTATTTACTAGTATTTTCATTACTCACCTCAACCAATCAAATTCCATTTGTATCCCATACGACGAATAGTAATAATCCTTTTAGGGTTGCTTGGGTCATCCTCAATTTTCTTGCGCAATCTACGAATGTATACAGTTAGTGTATTACTATCTACATAGTTTTCATTGCAATCCCATAACTGCCCTAAAATTTGTTCTGCTGAAAATACTCTTCCGGGATTCTCCATAAATAAGCACAGCAACTTATATTCTCCTGTGGTTAATTCAATCAGTTGATTATTTTTATAAACTTCACTTTTTAGAAGCTTTACTTTTATGTTATTTGAATTCAATTCTGCTTCTGTCTGGGCAAAATTATTACTTCTACGAAGCAATGCATTTATTCTGGACATAAACACAGCTAGCTTAAAGGGCTTTGTAATGTAATCGTCTCCGCCTAAATCAAGTCCCATTATAATATCAGTTTCTTCATCAGCCGCTGTTAGGAATATAATGGGCACCTTTGAGGTCTGTCGAATTTTTTTACATATATCAAAACCACTGCCGTCCGGCAAGGAAACATCTAAAATTACTAAATCGTATTTGCCATCTAACCACATAGTATCAACTTCGTAACTAGTACGAGCAATGTCCAATTCATAGCCCTGTTTTTTTATAGAAAAAGTCAGTCCATTAATTAAACTCAAATCATCCTCAACTAAAAATATCCTTTTCATTTACTTTTATCATCCTTTAATTTATTGAGTTTGTACTCATATTAGTAGTTTACTCTACATCTCTCAGAATCACCTAGAATGTCTTATTTTTAAGTTCTAAGCATATTACATGCAATAATAATTGATTTTCATTATACCCCTTTACTCTAATAAAATAGTATCAACAGAATTATATTAAAAATTAATAGAATAGCTATTGAACTTTACTTCAGTATACTATACTCGCACTGAAACATTAGGATTTTTTTCATCCTGCCACTTCCTTACACTAATTCATGACTTAATCAAATTAATATTTCCTTATGTAATATGTTCTTATGAATATAATTTACTAAAGCAAAATACTTATAAAACTGTCATTCGCTATATCTCAATGAGTGTCCTCCATTTGACGCCCTAAAGATGACGACTGCTTGGAAAAAGGTGCTATTACTCATCACTAATTGTAATTTACCGTTATCTCCTTATTAAAGCAAAAAGCCCTACAACCCTTGATAACCAAGTAATTGTAAGGCTTTATTCATTGCACCTGATAGGATTCAAACCTATCACATACGGTTTATTAAACCGCTAAATTATTATTTACTTTCAAGATATTTAAGAAGCATTGTTCCAATACCTACGTTATAGCCTGCAATTGCCATACTTGCAATCATAGGTTTATTCATAACAAAGGCAAGAGGGAATTTCTTATCTAAGATATCAAAGTCTTCGTATAAGTATACGAGGTCTTCTTTCTTATAGCCTACATAGACTTGAATAAATGGCAGTGCTTGTAATGTTTTTTGTAACGTTGGATTCTCTAAATCCTCTGTTTCTTCTACTACAAGGACAACATTTGGTTTTTGTTCTAAGTACTGCTCTTTTGCTTTAATCATTTCATTGAGAAGATGTTCTGTTGGCTCTGCACCTGCATCAAGGAAGGCTACAATATTTCTTGTGTCTTCTATCACTTCTGAAAGCTCACATATATCTCCATTTGTATTCATGAAGTTTGTTTCTTTTACTACGATTTCTTTTTGATGTGCGCTATTTACTTCTGCAAGCTTCACACCTAATTCTACTGTTTCATTTTCTTTAATTGCTACATAATAAAGGTTAGCATGTACTGTACCTGATGCTTCTCTATTGACAGTGATTACACGGTACTCACCTGCTTCAACAAGATAGCTCATTTTGCCCTCAGCCCAGTCACCTGTCTCTAACCAAAGTGTACGGTAAACACCATTTACATAGCGCCCTACTGTATAAGTCTTCATATATTCATGAACAGTTTCATCTTCAGCTTTTAAAGTAAGTGTGCTATTTTTAACGACTTCTTCTTGTTGTACGCCTACTTCAATTTCTACCCAAGTTCCATCTTGGAAGTAGCTCATATTACCATTTTCTTTGTTTAATCTTGCTGGGATACCAAGTGTTCTACAAATCGCTACAAATAGAATCTTTTTAGATGCTACGTGTCCAAGTCTTACTTTCATAACACCTACAGGTAGTGCACATAAGTAACCATTTTGAGCACTTGTAGCTGTTGCAATATATTCATCTACAAAGTCATAAATACTTCTTGGATTTTGTTTAAAGCTTGCAACTTGTGCCCCGTCAAAGAATACTTCTAGTCCTTGACGGTAAGGTGTGATCTTTTCTGTTGCAATACGTGGTGCTAAGATCCCTTTTACAAATACTGTTTCTTCAAAGTTATCTTTGAACTGCATTGCATGTTGTAAGTGTGCTTTTAAAGTTTCACAGCTTGTATCTGAAAGATCTTTTGTATTCATTGTATCAAGCATCTTCACTTTATAAGCGAGAAGGTCTTTTGTTGCTTCATCTGTAAAGAATGCTTGAATCTCTTCATAATTACCACGTGCAGATTCTAGGTGTTTAGCTACACCTTCTTCAAATGGTGCAAAATCCTTTGCCCATTCACGTGCTTTATCACCTAAGAAGAATGTCCCTGCAAAGGCATTTCTTATACTTTGTGCCTCTTGATGGCGTGCTTCATGACGTTTTTTAGTTTCTTCGTCAATGGCATTCTCATCTGGAGATGCACCTTTTGGTGGTACAAGTGTAATCGTTTCTACAAGTCCTGGTGTACGTTCTTTATCTGTAAGAACAATAGTTAAATGATCTTCTAAACGTACATCGATTTGGTCATACGTTGCAATGCCATCTTTATGTACATAGATTAATAGATCTCCAAATCCTGTTGTAAACTTGGCTTGACCTAATGCATTTGTTTCAAGCTCTGTAAGAGGGAAAAGTTCTCCGTAGTTGACTACTTCAAATCTTACTTTTGCACCTTCTACTGGATTGCCTGCTGGATCATTAACTGTAATCGTAATTTCTTTTGTTGCTGCATAACGATCTAGAGTATTGACTTCTGTTGCACTGTCTGTTTGACGTGTAATCAGTTCATTTTCTACCGTTGTTGCAAATACTTTGCTACCTATAAGCATCCCACGAGATGCTGAAAGTTGGAACCAACCTGAATCAAGTGTCGCTTCTGGCTCACAAGCACCTAAGAAATGCCACTCACCGTCTGTCCATACTTCTACCCATGCATGGTTATCATCACAGTGTGCCCATCTTGGTGTGTAAGCTTGTCTTGCAGGAATCCCTACACTTCTAAAGGCTGCTACGCCAAGTACAGATTCTTCTCCACATCTTCCATATGCATTACGGATAGTTGTAAGTGGATCTGTTGTTCTTGAATCTGTTGTTTGATATGTTGCTTTTTCAAAGCACCAATAGTTGATAATAAGTGCTGCTTCTTGCATGCTCTTACCTTCAATTCTTGGGTAAAGCTCTTCAAAGAAATCATCTTTATAAAACTCAATGTACTCATTACTCATACGGTATTGAAGGACATAGTTTAAGAATAACCCACCTGTAAGTTTATCTCCCCAAGGTACTATTTGACGTACTTTAAGCGCTTGTCTTACAAACTTAAGGAAAAGTGCACCATCATGGTTTGCAAGGTCTTGTTCTGGCATGAATGCATAAAGGTATTTTAAGCAAATAGCTTCATCTTCATTACACTCAGTAAGTACCCCAAAAAGCTCCTCTTCTCTATGTTTAGCTGCTTCCCTTACAGCTACGAAGCGTTCTTCAATAATCTGTCTGTGTTCATTACTTACTAACATAATACGCCTACTTTCTAGTTCAACATTTTGTTGTTATTTATCTCTTCTATTATAAACAATTTAGTTATGAGTAACAACTGCTCCTGATCCACCATACATATCAATTTCATCTTCTAATTCAACTTTTATAACTGTAATATGTTCATGTGCATCTTCTGGTGAAATATTGATCCAAGTTGTACCTGGAATATTGAACCAAGGCACACCACCGTGTACGACATGCGTTAATTCCTTACCTGTATGAAGGACAGTGATACGTTTGATAGGTGTTGATAAACCTTTTAAGCATAAGCTTTCTTGTGGTGTATCATGTACAAATAAATAAACTGTTTTCTTATCTTTAGAAAGGGTACTTCCTCCAGCCCAGTAACGAAGCATAATGCCTTCATTTGTACCAAATACAGCTTCTTCATTTTCTTTAATCCATTTACCAAGACCTAATAAAATTTCTTCTTGTTGTGGTGGAATTGTACCGTCTTCCATTGGCCCAATATCAAGAAGCATATTCCCTCCCATACTGATACAGTCTACAAACATTCTAAGAATTTGTTTAAGTGTTTTGTAGTGTGTATCACGTGGTTGATACCCCCATGAACGGTTAATGGTTGTACAGAATTCCCATGGACCGTCTGGACGTGTGATTGGTATACCTTGTTCTGGTGTTTTGTAATCTCCATGTCCTGCAAAGCGTGAGTTAATAATAATATCTTTGTTGAAGCTTTGTAGGTAAGTTTTGAACTCTGGTAAGCCCCATTGCTCAGCACTTCTTTCCCAGTCCCCATCAAACCAAAGTAGATCAACTGGACCATAGTTTGTAAGAAGTTCTCCTAATTGATTACAGTTGAATTGAATAAAGTTTTGCCATCTTGCTTCATCTTGTACACCATCTGTTGGACTTGTATATTTGTTCACTGTACTTAAGTCTTCTGGTACTCTGCCCCCTTCATATACACTTGCATAGTCTGGATGAGACCAGTCAATAAGTGAGAAGTATACACCTGTTCTAATACCTCTTTTTTGGATAGCTGCATTAAACTCTTTGACAATATCTCTTTTGGCTGGTGAGCGTTTTACTACACTTAAATCACTATACTGTGTATCAAACATAGCTACACCATCATGGTGCTTAGATGTAAGTACTGCATAACGTGCACCTGCTTTTTCAATAAGCTCTGCCCATTTATCTGCATCAAAGTTCTTTGCTGTAAAGCCATTTAACTGATCTAAGTATTCTTCGTGTGAAAGTCTACCGTGATAGAATGACCAAGATTCTGATACCCCTTTTACTGCATAAATTCCATAATGAATAAAAATTCCAAGCTTCGCTTCGCTAAACCATTGTTGCATTGTTCTATCTCCTTTTTCTATCTATTAATCTATTAATCTATTATTTTATTTTCTCTGGTAAATACATAGAAGGGGTAAGGCATTTCTGCCTCACCCTATTAGCCTTCTATTTCTTTTCTCATAACACCTGTTAAGGTTCTTGTTGTATCTGTACAATATTCCCAGTACATAATACCACCTAAATTTTGCGATTTCATATAAGCAACCTTATGATGAATAGATTCTGGATCATCATAAGAAATGAATGTATTCCCATTAAATAAGTATGGTGCTTTTGCTACATCATCCCAATGTCTCACAAATCCATTTTTATTGATATACTCTTCTACTAGCTTACAGTAACCTGGTCCATATGTACCTACAGTCTCTGCCATTTGTAAATAACCATGGTCAACATCTGGTACACCTCTCCACATTCTGCTATAGAAAGCTACACCAATCACTATTTTTTCTGCTGGCACACCAGCTGCCATAAAGTCATCTACTGCTTCCTTTGTACTAAAGTCGAAAAGGTCTAATTCTGAAGGATATAAGTTGGTATGATGCCCTGTTAAAGTTTGGAATCCACCTCTTAGGTCATAGGTCATAAGCTGTACATAATCTAAGTACTTAATTGCTTCTCCCATCTCCACACCTTTTAAGTAGTACTTCCCACCACCCGCTGCAATGGTAAGCATATACCCTTTATTCTCTTCATCAAAAGCTTCTCTCATCTCTTTTAGAAGTAGAGTAAAGTTTTGTTTATCTTCTCTACAACCTTTAATCCCTGCTACTGTGTAAGATGGATACTCCCAGTCTAGGTCTATACCATCTAAGTTATATTTCTTTATCCAATAAAGTGCGCTCTTAGCTACAGACTTTCTACCTTCTTCAGTAGCTGCTGCTTCTGAGAAACCACCTGCACTCCATCCACCTATAGATAAAATAAATTTGAGTGTTGGATTAAGCACTTTTAATCTCTCCATTTGTTCCACCACGTCAAAAACATTCCATTCTATAGCACTATTTATAATATGTCCAAAGGCAATATTAATAATATCTAAATTTCTTGCATCATCATCTGTTACCGTCTTTAGATCTTGCGTATGAACATATCCTATTAATCTATGTTTGTTTAAACTCACTGTCTTCTTCCCCCGTTGTTCCTATTTCTAGCATCAATTATTGTGCCTCATAAATGCCAACAAATTTAAGTGTTGGATAAATTCTAGATGCTGTAATACGTACTTCTACAACATCTGTATTTACTGTATCAAACTTACAAATACGTTTTGAGCCTACTACAGTTTTTCCATAAACTTTTTCCATCTCATTAGCTTTTTTAACCCAGATTTCGAAGTTTTCAATACGTTGACTTTCTGTAAGCTCTTCTTGTAATACAACATGATTGATAACATAAGCTTGATCAAGCTCAAAGCGTAAAGTAACACTTTCTTCGTTTTGTGCTGACTTAAAGTAGCCTCTATCTTCTGTTAAAACATGAGTTACATCATATGCGTTTTCATATGCAGTATCTGTTGTGACTTTCGCTTTTGGTGCAACATTTGAAGCAAAAGCTTCCTTAATATATGTACCTAGTTCTTCTAAACGTTTTGCATCATTTTCATGTACTAAACCTCTTGTATCAACTGGAATATTGAGAAGTAAAGAGGCATTTCCACCTACAGAATTGTAGTAAATTTCTAATAAAGTTTCTAAGCTTCTTACTTTGTCATCTTCGTGTTGATGATAGAACCAACCTTGACGGATAGATGTATCCACTTCTGATGGATACCATACAAATTCTTTTTCGTCTTTTAGAACTTCTAAGCTACCTAGATCTTGATCTAAGAAAGAAACTGGTCTTTCTCTAAAGGCTTCATTATCTTCTTGTTGTGAATGCTCTGCTGTATAAGCAGGATCTGTTAAACGTTTTGGTACCACGTTCCATTCAGACTCTCTACAATGTCCAGCTTCATTTCCACACCATCTAATATCTGGTCCTGAAATATTGATAACTGCGTCTGGTTGAAGTTCTCTGATACATGCGTAGTATCTTTCCCAATTGTAAATTTGTTTTTTACCATTTGGTCCTTCTCCACAAGCACCATCAAACCATACACTAAAGATTGGTCCATAGTTTGTAAGAAGTTCTGTAAGTTGATTGATGAAGTAGTCATCGTATTTTTCTGAGTCACCATATACTGGGCTGTTTTGATCCCATGGTGATAAATAGACTCCAAACTTCATGTCGTATTTTTTACAAGACTCTGCAAGTTCTTTTACAAGGTCCCCTTTGCCATCTTTGTATGGGCTATTTTTGATACTAAACTCTGTATATGCACTTGGCCATAAGCAGAAGCCATCATGGTGTTTGCATGTAAGAAGAATGGCTTTCATCCCTGCTGCTTTAATAGTTTGTACCCATTGATCTGTATCTAATTCTGTAGGGTTAAATCTAGCTGGATTTTCTTGCCCATTCCCCCACTCACGATCATAAAAAGTATTAATCCCAAAATGAATAAAAGCATAGAACTCTAACTCATGCCAAGCAAGTTGTCTTTTAGAAGGGACAGTACTTACTAATCTTTCTACTAACGTATTTTGTGACATTTACTTACCTCCTAGAATATGTGTCCTTTCTATTTTACTATGTTTTTGATAAAAAAACAGTAAAATTAATTATATTTTTTATTATTTTTTGTCTGTTTTTTTATTGACACTCAATTTTTATACTATTATAATTTATACAATCTAGCATTATATAATTTATACAATAAAAATTACATTAAGGAGATTACATTAGATGTTATCTACAATTTTACTTTCTTCTTTAGAAAAAGTTTTTCCTCAAGAACAACCTATTTCTACTCTTGTATCACAACCTTCTATCTTCAAAAACGAAACTTTCAACTTCCAAGTTGCTTATCAAAGCACAGACCATGCTTGGCTTTGGAGAGGCCCTGTTACTGTTTCTATTGAGTCACCCCTTAAAGAATATATTAGCGTTACATCTGTAGGCTTAGTACCTTCAAACTATCCTGCACCTCCAGATGCAGAGGAAGAATTCTTTACAAAGATGCCTTGTTTACTTCCTGATGTACTTGAGCCACTAGATAATAATTGTATTAAGATTATTCCAAATCATTGGAAAAGCTTATGGATTGAAGTTACAAGCACAAATACGCTTCCTGCTGGTACTCATCCTATTACAATCCTCTTCCAAGATGCTTCTGGTGCTGAAGTAGCAAGAGAAACACTTAACTTAGAAATCATTGACGGACTTCTTCCTAAACAAACCCTTATTCATACAGAATGGTTCCATACAGACTGTATTGCTAACTTCTATCATGTAGATGTCTTCTCTGAAAAGTATTGGGAGCTTGTTGAAGCTTATATGCAAACAGCTGCTACTCATGGTATCAACATGATTCTTACACCACTCTTTACACCACCTTTAGATACTGAAATCGGTGGTGAACGTCTTACAGTTCAACTTGTTGACGTAACTGCAGACAATGATACATATAGCTTTAACTTTGATAAATTAGGTCGTTGGATTGAAACTGCTAAAAGAGTGGGTATTGAGTACTTTGAGATGTCTCATCTTTTCACTCAATGGGGTGCATTTGCTATACCTAAGATTATGGCAAATGTAAATGGTGAACTTACTCAAATTTTTGGTTGGGATACTTTAGCAAAAGACCCTGCTTATAAAACTTTCTTAGATACATTTTTACCACAACTTTTACAATACCTTGAAAGCTACGGATTAAAAGATAAATGTTACTTCCATATTTCAGATGAACCAAGCTTAGAGCACTTAGAATCTTACAAATTTGCACTTAGCTTAGTAGAAAAACACCTAGAAGGCTATCCAATTATTGATGCACTTTCTAACTTAGAGTTCTATCAAACAGGAGCACTTAAATTACCGATTCCTGCAAATGATCATATTCATCCATTTATAGAGGCTGGTGTACCTAACCTTTGGACTTACTACTGCTGTGGCCAAGTTCACCAAGTAAGTAACCGTTTTATGGCACTTCCTAGCTTCCGTAACCGTATTATTGGATTACAACTCTTTAAATATGATATTGTTGGCTTCTTACACTGGGGTTATAACTTCTACAATACACAATACTCTAAAAAGGCTATTGATCCTTACAAAATAACAGATGCTGGTTCTGCTTTTGCTTCTGGAGACTCCTTCTTAGTATATCCAGGTGAAAATGGACCTGTTGGTTCTATTCGTCTTAAAGTATTTACAGAAGCATTATATGACTTACGTGCAATGCAGCTTCTTGCATCACTTACTTCAAAAGAACATGTATTAGAACTTATGGAAGGTAGCCTTGATACACCTATTACTTTCTCAAACTATCCACATGATGCAAATTACTTATTAAACTTTAGAGATGTCATTAATAACGAAATTAAAAAGCATTTATAAATAAATCTAATTTACTTTAAAGGAGCTTAATCATGAAAACTCAACTTAATATCGGTCTTATTGGTGCCGGTGCACGTGGTATGGGCCTTTTACATGGTGTTATTTTACATATGGAAGATATTAATATCGTTGCTGTATGCGATACTTATGCTGACCGTGCTGAAGGTGCTGCTAACGCAGTGAATGCTTCACGTGGTACAACACCTGTTGCTACAACTGACTACAAAGAAATCTTAGCAATGCCAGAAGTAGATGCTATTGTCATCTCAAGTGCTTGGACTGGACATATTCAAATTGCTATAGAAGCTATGGAAGCTGGAAAATATGTAGGTATGGAAGTAGGCGGTGCTTACTCTGTAGAGGAATGTTGGGATCTTGTAAAAGCTTATGAAAGAACAGGTGTACCATGTATGATGCTTGAAAACTGCTGCTATGGTCGTGAAGAGCTTATGGTACTTAACATGGTTAAAAAAGGAATCTTTGGTGAAGTAGTTCATTGCCAAGGTGGATATCAACATGACCTTAGAGAAGAAATTGGATATGGGAAAGAAAACAGACATTATCGTCTCGTAAACTACTCAAACCGTAACTGCGAAAACTACCCTACTCACGAAATTGGGCCTATCGCTAAAGTGCTTGATATCAACCGTGGAAACCGTATGCTTTCATTAACTTCTATGTCCTCTAAAGCACGTGGTATGCACGAGTATATTGCACAGCATAAATCTGATGATGAAACACTTATGAATAGACACTTCACTCAAGGTGATGTGGTAACAACATCTATCAAGTGTGCTCATGGTGAAACAATCATTATCACTTTAGATACCACTCTTCCTCGTGCTTACTCTAGAGGATTCAGAGTACAAGGTACAAAAGCAATGTTCCTAGAAGATAACATGACTTTATTCCTAGATGGAGAACATAATCAATATGACTTCAAATGGAATGAACAATGGGGTAACGTTGAAAAGTATAGAGAACAATATGATCACCCACTTTGGAAACAATTTTTAACTGAGGGTGTACAAGGCGGTCATGGTGGCATGGATTGGCTCGTTCTTAAAGCCTTCTTTGAATGTGCTAAAGCAGGTAGTGAAGTACCTATCGATGCCTATGATACGGCTGCTTGGATGTGTATTGGTGCATTATCTGAACAATCTATTGCCATGGGTAGTATGCCTGTTGCAATCCCAGACTTTACAAATGGAAAATGGATGCATCGCCAAGAAGAGACTGCAAGCAAATACTGCTTAAGTCGTGTATGCGATGAACTTTACAAATAAACAATAAAAAAAGAGACCGTTTATAAAACGGCCTCTTTTTTTATCAGTATTCTAATGCTTATTGTCTTGGATTTTACCTTCAATTTTTTTGTTATTAACATGTTTTTCATTTAAACGCTTATAAGTATCTTCTCTTAGAAGAGTATAGATAACTGAGCACATTGGCACCATAACAAGCATACCTAATACCCCAAACATATTCCCCCCTATTGTAACAGCAATTAATACCCATATTCCAGGAAGCCCTATTGAACCGCCTACTACACGTGGATAAATGAAATTTCCTTCAACTTGTTGGAGGATAAGGAATAGGATGATAAACCATACAGCCTGTACTGGTGATGTTACAAGGATAAGGAATACCCCTATAAAGCATCCTAAAAAAGCACCAAAGATAGGAATTAAAGCTGTAAATCCTATTGTTACTGAAATCATTAAAGCATAAGGGAATCCTGTTAAAGACATGGTTATAAAAAATAGAACACCTATAATCACAGCTTCTAAACATTGTCCCGTAAAGAAATTACTAAAAGCTTTATTCGCAATTGCTATAATACGTAATACCTCGTCTACTCTACGCTCTTTTCCATATGCATAGAATACCTTTCTCACTTGCATTGCTAGCTTTTCCTTTTGTAATAAAACATAAATAGCTAAAACAAGCCCTAGTACAAAGGTAAATACACCACTAAAAGTAGCTGATATTGCACTAAAGGTTGATCCCGCAAAAGCTGCTGCTCCATGTTGGACCCATTCTAAGATTTTCTTACCTATTTCTGCCCAATCAATAGAAACCGTAATTTGATTTGCTAAATCTGGGAAATGTTCTAATAAATTATTAAGTATATTTTGTACTTGTATAACAAATCCTGGAACACTATCTTTGATAATTAAAATAGTACGTATAAGCTCTGGTACAATAATAACCATAACAAGAATAACAATAGATACCATTAATACCATAGATAATACTAAGCTTATTGGTCGTTTAATTTTCTTTACAGTTTCTGTTTGTTTTCTAAAAAACGTTTTTTCTATGGCCCTCATTGGGATGTTGATTAAAAAGGCAATTGCAAGCCCTAGTATTATAGGTGCAAATAAACTTATACCATTATTAATCCAAGACATGACTTCTATATTATTTTGTAATGCCCAATAGAATATAATAATTGCTATAATACCAAAAAATATTTTTTTTAAGTTTTCTTTTTTTATTTCCATTCTTTAGTCTTCTTTCTATTGATTTTATATTACTCTACATTAGAGGTTATTACTTTGTATAACCCCTCTTACTCCCCATGTGTTTTGACTCTTACATAGTTTCTTTATATACTTTTATGCTATTACTGTCAAGAAAATAGTTATTCTTATAAACACATTTATACTTTAAGATAAATAATTTAGTTAAAACTAGAACAAGCTCACCTAAAGTGAGCTTGTTCTAGTTTGCCTATTTATTGCTGAATAAATACTGTCTTACCTTCTTTATAAATACCACAACGTCCAATTTGCCCTAACCCTTTGACTGGCTCTGCTTTGCCATCTACTCGTGGATCTACATATTTATAGTACCATCCCTCTAGACGTGCAAAGAGTTCTTCTTTTTTGTCTTGATAATCTGGGTGATTTACAAGATTCACTTTTTCTCCTGGATCATTGACTAAATCATAAAGTTCATGTTCTCCATATGGATAACGGTGAATGTATTTCCATTCCTCAGTACGAATCATACGGGTTGGACCGTATTCATCCATAATAATAATTTCACCTTGATCTACTGGCTCTTCACTTTTTAGAATTGGTAAGAAACTTTTCCCAGGTAAAATAGACATATCAATATTATGGTCTACTTGTAAGTAGTCTAATAGTGTTGGTACAACATCATAATGACTTACAAGTTCTTTCTTCACTTGCCCAGCCTTAATCCCTTTTGGATATCTGATTAGCCCTGGTACCTTTACTGCACTGTCATACATATTAAGTGGGTATGTTCCATTACCCTTTCCGATAATCCCATGCTGACCTACACTCATACCATTATCTCCTGTAAAGAAAACAATGGTATCATCTGCTAGGCCTTGTGCGTCAAGATAGTCAAGAATATCTCCTATCCCCTTATCCATTGCAGATATGGCAGCATAGTAACCTTTTAAGCAGAATTCTTTTACTTTTTTCATCTGCTCTTTTGTATGTCCTTTATATCCACTCCATGGATGGCCTTCTTCATCTTCTACTGATTCACATGGACAATTTTCATACATACTGTAAAATTCTTCTGGATGTTCATGTCTATCAAAAGGCGCATGAGGCGCTGTATAATGTACACTTAAATAAAATGGTTCGTCTTTACCTTTTTGCATATGTAAAAAATCTAAAGCTTTATCTGTAATGTGGTCTGTTAAATATTTACCTTCTGGCAAGATATCAAACTTCCCATCTACTAGTACTGCAGAATTATAATAATGGTCTCCACCAAGTGCTATGGTTTGCCAATAGCTAAACCCTGCTTGTGCATGTCCACTATCTCCTAAATGCCATTTCCCACTTAAGCCACAAGTATAACCTTCCTTAGCTAATACTTCTGTAAAACAAGTATGCCCTTCTAAATAGTTGACCCCACGGTCACCCTTTAGCTGCTGTGTAATCCATCCAAACTTTGGTTCAACTTGTTCTTTGTACATCTCCTTTAAAAGTCCTTCACTAGCGTCTGATTCATTAGCATGGCCTTTACTAATCCAGTCATGTACACCATGTTGTGATGGAATCTTACCTGTAAAGAATGAAGCTCTTGCTGGAGAGCAAACTGGTGATGCACAAAAGAAGTTTTCAAATCTTACACCTTCATAGGCAATACGGTCCAAGTTTGGTGTTTTAAGTTCTTTGTTTCCTGCACATCCTAAAGACCAATGTCCATGGTCATCTGAAATAATAACAACGATATTAGGCTTCTTCATCTTAAATCCCTCTCTTCTCTCTTCTTTACTAGATTTTTTATTTAAACTATCTTAAAATACTATGCATACCTGCTTCTAAGTGCTGTGTTTTATCCCATCCTTCAATATGTACTGTACAAGGTCCATTTATAGAGATAACGATTTCTTCTACTAGATCTTCACTAGGAGTAATAAACATCCCCTCAGCTGTTTGAGCTACTTTGCAGTTATAGTTTAAGAGTTCCTCTTGATCTTGGTGAACATAAGCTTTTGTAAGCGCTACTTCCTCTAAACATTTAAAATGCTCATGTACATCATTATCACAAGCACCACCTTTATAATGCCCCTCTTGTTCTCCACGATTTGGAAAAGCATAGCAATGGGTTACTTGTTCTTGGTCACACTTCCACCAATCTGATACCATAGAGATATATTCTTCTCCCACTACTTTAGATACTAGCTTACCTTGTCCTGGTACTTGTTCATTGGGTACAAAGATTTGTGCTTCCACATAAGGGTCCACAATGAAAGCCCATCTTAACTCTCCTGTTTCAATATCAATTACTTGCATACTTGCCCCTAATGTATCCATTGTATCTTTAAGATACGCCTTGTCTCCTGTTAGACGATATAAGTAATAGGTTGCATAAGTCTTCCATGATGTCCATCCATGTGGACTTGTCATCATATTTTGTGGAATCATAACATCATACATGGTTTCCCAGAATCTAAGAGTTGCACCACGCATACGACAATCTGGTATTTGTTGTAGTTCTAAGCACTTATGTTTTTCTAACATATAGCGGGCTACTTCTTCATACCCAGCTCTCGCTTCTAAGTCTTCTTGCATCAAGGCAAAAAGTCCTAGTTGTAAACTACTACAAGAAATCATACCATCTTCAAAAGTCATCTCACCTTCTGTTTGAATATCATCTCTAGAATCTCGTAGTTCATCTATTGCACGCTTAATGCTTATATAATGTTTATCTGCTAGGTTTTGCCAGTAATCTTCTTTTATTTGTCTTTCTACTTGGTAAAGTTCTATAAGGCTCTTAGCAATATAGATAACACAAGTATAATGCACCCCATACCCGCATCGGTAAGCACCATCTGCACTTTGATACTTCATAACGTGTTCTGCCAGTCTTGCTCCACGTTCTAAGTACATTATATTTTGAGTAGCCTCATAAGCATCTGCTAAAAGGCTAATCATCAGTGCCGTATTTTGAATACGTCCTGGCTCTGCTGTACCTACTGGCACCATTTGCTCCATATCATGCATTACTCTAAAGACTTCTTCAAACTTCTCTTCTAATTGTTTGTCTAACGTTGCATCTGTTTGATACTTTCTAGCTAAGAAACTAGAAAAGAAGCCATACCATCCTTCTGTATGTGTTCCTGCTTTTTGTTCATACTTCAGTGTGGCTTTACGTGCTTCATAGAGATAATAAGACCATGGTTTTCTTACATAAATAAGTGCTTCACTTACTTTATCATTATAAGAAGCAACCACTTGCCATACACCGTATTCATTAAGTGCTTCCATCTGTTCTTTTGTATAGATTTTCCCTGAAGGAGATGTATAGGTTACTTCTCCCTTACAACTTATAGAAGGCTTTTCACCATATTCGTAAGTGTACTTATCCATAGTTGGTAACGCTGCTTGTGTATAGGCTTCTACAACTGGTTTAATCTCTGCTTCACTCTCTACCAACTTAAGGAGGACTTCAAAAACTTTGGTCTCTCTTGGTTCAAGGTGGTCTAAATCTTGTGGGTGACGTTTAGGTAGTGGCCCTTTATTCAAGAGGTCTAAGCTCATTGTATAAATACGATGTCCTGTATCTGTTGTAGAACCGCCATAATCTGCACGACTATAACAATGATGCCATGATGCGACTGGACCTTTTGTGGCAATAGCTACTACTTTGCCTGCTGGTGTACGCATATATCCCCAAGTATGAGTCTTTTCTGTACGTAACATAGTACAGAAGAATTTATCATTCCACTCTGGGTAGCCTACCATATAAGTATCTATGCCTAGTCTCAGCTCACACTTTTTAGGTGCAAAGATTTCTTCTCCTTTATTCATCAGAGCAACTTTTATTTCTACCCCTTCATTTTCTTCTACATAACTTAGTTCTACGTCCACCTTACCATATTGCCCTACAAACTTATCATCACTTACTTTATTTACAATAATATAGGTTGGCTCAGATTCTTTTTGATGAGGCCATATGAGAAGCGCTGGCCCTCTATACCCATCTTCTCTAAATTGAATGGTTGTATCTTTCCAAGTAATGCTTTGGAGTATCCCATTTGCTGTTAATTTAATCATTTCACTCACTATCCTCCATGTGCTTTTACCCTTCGTAGTGTTTAAAAAATTAATCTTTTAATTACTCAAAATAAGTATTCACTTAAAAATAAATGTCTTGAATATGTTTAATAATTTCTTTCAAATTGCCTTGTGGCTCAGTTGGATAAGTATTATGACCTACTGTCCATGTTTGTTCCAACTTATACCAGTCAATCTCTTCTAACGTTGTATTTGATTCAAGTGCTTCTTCTAATGCCTTAAAGTAAAGTGCCCATCTTTTTGCATAGAAATCTTTTGTGAGCCCGCCCCATTGACGATGAGAATAATCACGTAAAAGTACCGATCCTTTCTCATTAGCCCATAGAGTAATAATGGTTCTAGCATTCCATTCTAAATAATCTTTTTCTTTCTCTGTCCCACCTAATGCTCTTGCCTGCTCTAGATAAGTTCCCAGTAAAAAGTCTGGATGAGCACTTAGTAATTCATCCATCTTCACTACCATCTCTAAAAATGTTTGACTTTCTCTTTTAAAGGTTTCAAGTTCTTTATTTTGATAAGCTTGAGCCCATTTTTCATATTGAAATCTTCCAATATCGGATAAAGCTTGTCTTGTCACATCTACAATATCATATAAGTAACCTTCTGAATCCTTCAATATTTCATAGTCTACAAACAAGTACTTGCTTGCCTTAACCATAGCTTGTTGGTCATAGTAATAAGACTTAGGCCCCCAAGTTGAAACGTTCTCAATATCTAATCTTGGTCTGCCACAAAAGATACTTTCTACGCCACCTTCTTGCCTTCTTGTACAATTGTAGATACTTTCTCTTAAAACTTTCCAAGCTGCTTTACTAGCCTCTGATGCCTTACCATATCTTCTTAAAATATAGTTTTCTATCCACTCTTCTAGTACAACCTTCTCTTGGTTCCAGCTGGTATCTAAAAGTAAATCCCATACTACCGGATTATTATCGATCCCTTCCATGGTCATGCCTACACCGAGCATCTTACCTGCTTCTTCATTATGATAGGCCTCAATATGACCATTAGCAGTAGCTTGCAAGTTACCATAGAGACCATTTTTACCTCCAAAGTTACCAAGTACGCACCATAACCATGGTATGCCTTTATAAGCTTTTCTCTCTTGCCATGTTGGGTTTGCTTCGCACCATAGGTCTAAAATGAGAGTATGAGTTGGATCTAATGCCTCTACTGTTACATCATCTGGGTTGCCACCCCAGCCCTGAATAATCCAAATTGCTTGTGGGTCATGTTGTAACATTTTATCTTGAATCATCTTGATACAGTGTCCTACATCTAATCCGTCTCTATTGCCTCCTTCATGGAACGGGTCAGTACAGTAAAACGGACTCTCTACACCAAAGATTTCTTGTTGTTTAGCATAGAAAATATCTGCTACTTTATCAAACATAGGCGTACCTGGAATGAGTAAATCTGGTCTATTTAAATCACACCAAAAACCTTGTTGCAATGTATTTACATCTTCATAACGTTCTTTGAAATTTCTAGGAATCATTCCACTATATCCTTGCATAGCAGGTATAATCCCAAGTTCTTCCATACGTGTATGAATTTTCTTAGCTAATGCTACACGTCTTTCGAACCATTCATCTGTATAATCACTTCCCCAGCCTTCAATATTTTGCATCCATTGCCATGGCAAGAAGGCTGGACCACATATAAATGCTTTAGCTTCTTCATTACTATAACCAAGTTCTATCAGTGTTTGTCTCCAAACTTCCTCATGTCCTACTAAGCTCAGTGCTAGATTGATACCATTTAGAGCCATCCAATCCAGTTCCTTTTCCCATCTATCCCAGTCCCAAAAAGCCATGGAATAGCCATATGTACAGTAATTCATATAGTACTTATAGGTATAAGGTGTTTGCTTGTAAATCGTTTCTTGTAAAGTTGGCCATTCCCCTTCAATCTTCTTTTGACACCCACACCAAGTTAAATTGATCTTTAAATAATGCTTTAAATACCAATGTACTCCCGATGCAGCTGCTAATGCTGTTGAAGCTATGACCACTATTTTATTATCCTTACTACTTAGCTCAAAGTAATCTGTTTGTGTTTTTCTATCTTCTAGTCTTATCACAAATTGCTCTGCTGCACTTTCTCCTAGAACACGACTTACCAAGCCATCAATAACTTGCATGTATTTACCTCCTCTAGCTTTATCCAACAATGGTATGTACTTTAGTTTGATCTTCTGTTTGCTTAATGAGTGTCACTCTACCATAAACATCTTGCCCTTCTACAACAAAAAGACGTCTATAAGTCTCGTCATGTTTAATAACAAGGGTATATTTTTCATTTTCATAAGTAATTCTAATTGCCTCTAGATGCTGCCCATTTGGTACTTCTTTACCCTCTGTATAAACAGGAACATATTCTACTTGCTCTCTACTTTCCTTATGAACATCTCCTAAAATCATAACGGTTATAATACTTCCACTTCCCTTATGCTTTAATGTGGTCTGAAGGACTTGTTGAGCTTGAAGTTGATTATACGTCTTGGAGGTTATCCCCTCTATTACTTTTTTATCTATTGGCTGTAAATGATATAAGTTTGCCTTTACATTATTTCCTTTGAAGGTAACTGCTTCCCCAACTTCTAAATGACCCTCTCCAAAATGAAAATACTGTTCATAAGTATGCTCTTCTTTTGCAGTAAACTCATCGACTAATACAACAATATTGGGCTTAATCACAATTACTTTACGATTGATAAATACAGGATCATCTAGATCCATATATCCTAGATGTGCTCCTTCTACATAATCATAAAGTTCATGATTCACAAACTCTCTTTGTACATGAGGTGCTACTTTACCATAGCCCCATGTATCAATAATTTTAGTAAATGGGACGCCATCTACCACAACTGTATTGTGTGCTGTCGCACTTTTTAAGCTATAGCGTTCTTTAGAGTCTGTATAAGTATAACGTCCTTGATCCTTTAAGACATCTTCTCCTAAATAAGCCACATCTACATGAAGTAAATCTACATGCCCATGTCCTCCACCTAGATTGCCACACTTAAAATGAACATAAATACCGTCTTCATCCCAAGTATGACGCATACAATAGTTGCCACTTTCTCTTAAAGCTTTTGAACAAATTTCTGGATAATAGCTTTCTAGGTTGTCATATACCTTTACACCTTGCATACCTATATCCCAAATACTTTCAAAATCTACCTTTTCATAGCCTAATGCTTTATAAATAGGATTTTCATATAAGTAAGCACCTCTTACCAATATATCCCTTAAATCCATAGCATCACTATCTCCATTTGCTAATTGGATATGATTTGGCTTAGTCATATAAATATGTGCTTCTAGCATTTTATTAACTACTTGATGATAATGAGGGGCTAATGTAATCCCATTGTTTTTTGCACATATCCCTACATCTACAAGTGCTCTTAAAACTTCGTTGTGATAAAGCTGTGATTGTTCCCAGTGCAATCCATCATCTAGAACTTGGAGCTGTACTGCTTTATAAAGACGTTCTTTGGCTACTTGAACATAATGGTCATTCCCCAGAAATACACCAGCTACAAATAGTCCATGATTTTCTATAACACCCCAGTTACTCAATCTTCTAAAGTCATCATTGTGAGCTAAAATATGCTCACAATGATGTTTTAAACTTTCTTTTAAAGCAATAGTAACTTCCTCATTCCACTGTAGGCTTGTGCTAAAAATCTCATAAGCTTTTATCCAATTCTCACAGCGTAATCCTGTCTCTATTGTACGCCAAGTAGTATATTGACTTTGATCTGTCAAAGGTTGATGTTCTATCCAATGCATCAAAAGTCTAATACCTTCACTGACGTACTCTTCTTTTTCTGTTAGAGCATAAGCTTGTGCTAGTGAAACAAAGTAACGATGGCGATTCATAGCATACATCCACTCTGGATCTCCAAAAGGTACTAAATCCCATCCTATATTATCTCCTTCAAAGGTTACAGCGTCATAAGTTCTCTCCATTTCCCACTTGCTTTCAAACAAGAATCTATGACCAAGTACATCTTTTGCAACTTTCAAAGCTAAGATACTTTCCTCTTCACAGTACATCTTACAATAACTTACAATTTCTTCTAAACCTTCTCCAATATATGTTTGCATACCCCACCTCTTATTGCTTCATATGTGTAGTTTGTTTTTGAGCCATAACTAAGTTGTAGTAAATACCTTTTTTCTCTAATAATTCTTCATGTGTTCCCATTTCAGCAAATGTTCCTTTATCAATAACAAGAAGTCTATTTGCCTTTTGCAAAGTAGAAAGCCTATGAGCTATAGCAAAGGTTGTTTTACCTTGCTTAAGTCTTTCTAATGCTTCTTGAATTTTTTTTTCTGTCTCTGTATCTAGTGCTGAAGTTGCCTCATCTAAAATTAAAATCTTTGGATTATGAAGTACAGCTCTAGCAATAGCAACGCGTTGTCTTTCTCCACCTGATAGAGTATGGCCTTTTTCACCAATTACTGTATGGTAAGCATCTGGTAACTTAACAATGAACTCATGTGCATTGGCAACTTTAGCTGCTTCTATAATTTCATCAAGTGTTGCATCTGGTTTAGCATAACGGAGATTATCTATAATCGTTCCTTCAAAGAGGAATGTCTCTTGAAGTACAACACCAATCTGACTTCTTAGAGCCTGTGTCGAGTAACTTCTAATATCTATCCCATCAATTGTAATCTTCCCATCTGCTACATCATACAAGCGCATTAATAAGTTAATAAGCGTTGACTTACCTGCTCCTGAATGCCCTACAATCCCTATCATTTCTCCTGCCTTAACTTCAAATGATACATCTTTGAGTACTGGTTCATAAACTTTGTAACCAAAACTTACATCTTGGAAAACTACATCTCCTATAATTTCCTTTTTAATAGGTTCATCAATCTCTTCCATCTCACATTCTTCATCTAGAAGTTCAAAGACTTTCCCTGCACTTACAAATACATCTGCAAATACCCTCGGAAGTTGAATTGCCCATCTTAAAGGTACATAAATCATAGTAATATAAGTTGTATACTGAATCAGTTGCCCCAGTTGCATTTTCCCACCTAATACTAAGTAACCACCCATCCATAGAACTAAAAACTCTCCAAGTCCCATTAAGTATCCTATGTAAGGATAAAACTTAGACCAAAGTGTCTCTGCATTAATCATGGCATCTTTAACTTGGTCTACATTTTCCGTATATTTCTTAATTTCAATTTCTTCATTTCCGTAGGCTTTTACAACACGAATACCACTTAAAATATCATGAAGTGCACTACTTGCCTTTTCATGTTTACGCCATTGTTTCCAATATCTAAGTCCCATCTTATCCTGCATTTTTGTAACTGCATATAAAACAGGTGGAAGGGGTACTAATACCATAAGTGCTAAACGATAGTCCATCACAAAGAGTAAAATACTTAATACAATCAAGGAGAAGATACGATTAATGGCATCTCGTCCATAGTTTGATATAAACTCTTGTATTTTCTCTGTATCACTATTAATACGATTCATTAACTCCCCTGGTGTACGGTTAGATACCGTACTTAATGAAAGCTCTTGAATCTTTACAAATACTTGATTACGTAAATCTCTTGAAATACTATTTGAAAGAAGATTGGTCCACTTCATAACAAAGCGTTCAAACCAAGTAATGGTTGCAAATACAGTTAAATAAACAGCTAATAGAATCAAAAGATGTGGCACATTTTGATTCTTTGGTACAATATAATCATCAATGATGACACGTAATATGTACGGATTAACAATCCAAAGCACTTCCATTACAAGTGTTCCAAGTAAGGTATATAAAAAGACCTTCTTATAATCTTTACCAATTGCAAAAATCTTTCTCAGTACTTTTGTTTTACTTTGACATTTAAAACATGTCTTACTCCCATTTAAAAGTGGGAAACCACATTTCGGACAGATATATTCTTCTTGCTCTTCTTCATAAGTGCTGTGCTCACCTGTCTTGTGGTAATAATTGATAAGCTTCGCAAGTTCAACATAGCGCTTAAACCATTTCGGTTTAAAACCACAAATCATCTGTTCTTCTTCATCTATTTTTGCACTAAACAATCCACTTCCTACAAGTTGCTTTGCTTCACAATCTTGTAGTTTTTCTAATGGATAACTTGCTTCTAACACTTTATTTTTAAAAATATAAAATAGACTTTTAGTTATAACAACATTACCTTCCTCACTTTTGCCATCAAAACTCAGGTCAAAAGGAAGGGCATAGAGAATGTCCCCTTCTACTTCACGGCTTACCTCTATGGGAAGTTCAAATTTCAGTCTCATAGATTTTCTCCCTCTAAACTTATTAGATTATAAAAATACGTCTAACTTCTGTTTACTCAATTGGTCTAATGTATTGAAATCACTAATGCGATATTTATTTCCTTCTACATCTGTAATACTTAAAATCTTATTTTTAATTAAACGGATATTACTTACAAAGTCTGCAATACATACTTCTTTTTTTCCTGCTGTTGTATCAAGGTCTACATATAAGAAGCCCATCTTTTCTTTTACTTGATTTACTTTTGTGATTTCTGGCATGTAGTATTTGTAACTTAAGTAGTCTAAAAGCAAAGTACGTTCTTCTTCTCTTAAGTCATTGAGATCCTTTAAAATTGTAATTTCTTTATTCTCTTGATCTAACAATGCAATATATTTTTTCTCATATTGATAAGGAAACAGTCTTACAACATTGACTTTTTCATAAGTTTCCCCATCTTTTATAACCTTCAAAAATCCACTTGGCATCTTTTCTATTTGAATCATACGCTTATCTGTCCTTCTTCCATAAATTTGATTGCTTCTGCTTGAAGCTGGTATAAGTCATAATATTTACCTTTTTGTTCAATGAGTTCCTCATGTGTACCTTGTTCTAGAAGCTTCCCATCTTCTATAACTGCCAGTTGGTCTGCATCTCTTAAGGTTGAAAGTCTATGTGCAATGGCAATAATTGTACAGCCTTCTTTTAATTCATCAATTGCTTCTTGAATCTTTCTCTCTGTTTGCGTATCCATAGCTGAAGTCGCTTCATCTAAAATAAGTAGTGAAGGCTTCTGCAAGATTGCCCGGGCAATGGATAAACGTTGTCTTTCTCCACCAGATAATCCAACACCTCCTGCCCCAATAATGGTGTCATACGCATCTGGAAGCTTAATAATAAATTCATGAGCATAAGCTGCCTTAGCCGCTTCAATAACTTGATCCATAGTTGAATCTGGATTTGCATAACGGATATTATCTGCTATAGTTCCTACAAATAAATAGGTTTCTTGAGAAACAATACCTACATGTTTTCTTAAATCATGATTTTTAATCTCTTTAACATTTACACCATCTATTAAGATTTCACCATTTGTTGGATCGTAAAGACGTGAAATGAGATGGATAATAGTTGATTTACCAGCACCGGTCTTTCCTACAATCCCAAACATTTGACCTGCTTTTACACGAAGTGAAATATCTTTAATAATAGGACGACCTACTTCATACTCAAAACTTACTTCTTTAAGCTCTACGGATTCACGAATTTCTTCTAAAGGTACAGGATGTTCACTCTCTGTCACAGTTGGTACTGTATCAATAATCTCAAACATTCTAGATGCTGCATCCATACAGTTAGACCATCTATTCCCAATATTTGCAAAGAACATGACTGAGCTTTCAATCATCCCTGTATAGGAAAAGAGTATGTATAAGCTACCTAATGTTAAACTTCCAAAAATAATTGAAAATGCACCAATAGCTAATACTGCTACATTTGAAAATCTATAAATTAAACGTACCTTAGGCATCATATAAGCTGTGCGATCCCCTATTTGATAGCTTACATGATAAAACTCTTTATTCTTTTCATCATATCTTCTTACTTCTTCATGTTCCTTAGCAAAGGCTTTGACTACACGTTGCCCATTTAAGGATTCACTTACAACGGCTTGTGTTCCCTTAACAGCACGGTGTCTTCTGCGCCATAATTTTCTTTGTTTTTTTCTAAAGTTCTTTAGAATCATTGTAATCAAAATAACTGATCCAAACATAACAAGGGTAATCTCTACACTAATCCATAGCATAATACCAAGAAGCCCTACTATGGTTACAAAGCTTACAATCCCATAAGGCAATACATCTACGAAAAACCAATAAATGTTCATGGCATCATTTTCAACTCTTGTCATAAGAGACCCTGTTTGTTTACTAGAAAAGAATGCTACAGGCAATGTTTGCAACTTAGAAAAAATCTCTACTTTAATATCTCTTGTAATCTTTGGTGTAATATGTGCTAAAATGAGCCCATATACCATGGATAAAATAACACCAATCAATTTAACTAGTGCAATTAAGATAACAATCAATGTTACCTTTCCATACCAGCCTCCACCTTCTGTAAGTACCTCATCATATAAAAGGCGTGTACTAAAGTATGGTGCAATTAAGTTAAAGATAGTACTCAATGTAATCATAACCATAACAGTTATAAATTCTTTTTTGTAGTTAAGGTACTTTTTAAGTAACCTTTTAAAAGTTGTTTGCTTATCCATACAATTCGGACATACTTTACGCTCTTGATTTGGGTATCTTGTATGGCATAATGGACAGTGCGTTTGTATCTCTTCAAGTAACGTATCATCAATTGTTTCTTTATTTTTTGTTTTTAATAAGCGTTCTTTAAACTTGTCAAAGACGTCACTCATCCCTAGTGAGAATCTTACAAGAGGTCTTTCCCCCTCTTTTGTAGTCATAAGCAAAATAGCTGTTGTACTATAGCGATAAATACTTAAATCTTCTATTTTGTCTAATGGTATTTCTTCATAAGATTCCACTTCAAATTGTTCTACATCTATCTTTTCATAACCCTTTAAGATATACAGCTGATCTTTGTCAAAAGTAAGATGTACATCTATATAACAACCTTCTTCATCTAAGTCTGCCTTAGCACAGTAAAGTAAGCCCTCTTCCTTAACCCCTCTTTTTACAAAGGCTTCTTCTACATACCACGGCATGTCATAAAAATATTTCAAAGTCTTGCCCCCTTCTACCAATACGACTTCCAGTCTTTTAATAGTCTTACTATAGCTTCTACATAATAGTAATCTCCCCATACATTACACTCATCTACACCATTATCTTGTACCGTATTATAAGGAGATTGTTTTGCATAAGTTCCATGCAAAAGTTGCCCGTTAGAAATCTTAGTATCTTTTACTGAATAATTATCGATTAAAGATTTCAAGATTTTCTTTGCAATGGATTGATAATAAAGTGCTGCTTCTGGTTCTAGATACTTGCTCATTTCTAGCATACCGCATACAGCAATTGCTGCTGAAGATGAGTCTCTTGGCTCATTACTGCCATCTGTAAAGTCAAAATCCCAGTAAGGCACTAAATCTTCTGGCAAGTGTTCAATAAAGAAATCTGTTACCTTTCTAAAAAGTTCGATATAACTTTCATCTTTTATGTATTTGTAGCTTAGAGCTAGGCCATAAACGCCCCATGCTTGCCCTCTTGCCCAAGCTGATCCATTTCTATAGCCTTGCGCTGTAACCCCTTTTACGCCATCCCCTGTTTCAGGATCAAAGTAGTAGGTATGATAAGTTGAATGATCTTCTCTTACAATATGTTTAAGACAAGTTTGAATATGTTTTCTGGCAATCTCTTCATACTTTTTGTCTTCTGTTACCTCTGTTGCCCAATATAACAATGGCAAGTTAAGTAGACAATCAATAATGAGCCTGTAGTTATCTGGTGCACCAAGTGTTCCCCAAGCCTGAATGAATTCCCCTTTTTCATGGAATCTACTTATTAAATTATCTGCTGCAAGAAGCGCTGCCTGCTTTCCCTCTTCTGATCCCACTAACTTATAGGCTGCTACACAAGATAAAGAATATAAAAATCCCATATCGTGGTGATCTACACCTATACGTTTTTCTATTCTCTCAAGAAAACTTTCCACATGCTGAAGTGCTAAAACCTTAAATTTCTCTTCACCTGTCATTTCATAAGCTAACCAAAGTTCCCCGGTATAAAAACCTTCAGTCCAATCATAATTTCCTCCTCCTTCATAAAATCCATTATGACTTACACATTTTTTGAATTGTTTCCCTAGGCTACTCATAGCATTTTCCGTCTGTTTAATGCAGTGTGTAAGTGCTACTTGTAGTTCCATTTGTGAAACTTCCAAACTGTTTACTCCCATCTTTACTTTCTCCCATCTGTGTTTTTAGTATTTTTTTACTGTCATCATCTATGTAGGTCTACCATGTTGTTATAAAAATTTCACAAAAATAATTGTAAAATAAAATTTACAATGTACTTTTGTTTATATTATACTATAATTAACTAAAAAACATCTAGTTAAAGTTATTTTTTATGCAGTAAAAATCACTTAACTTTTTACTAATTTAACTTGACACACAGAAAGGATTACTTATGCTATCATTAACAAACCAAGAACAACCTATTATCAGTGGTGCCATACACTACTTTAGATTACTCAAATCTGATTACAAAGACCGTTTACTCAAACTCAAAGCTTGCGGTTTTAACGCTGTGGAAACTTATATTCCTTGGAATCTTCACGAACCTAATAAAGGGGAATTTGTATTTGATGGTCACTTTGATCTTGAATACTTTTTAGAACTTGCAAATGAACTTGAAATTGCAGTTATTTTACGTCCAGGTCCATATATTTGTTCTGAATGGGACTTTGGTGGGCTTCCTGCTTGGTTACTCCAAGATCGTAATATGGTACTTCGCTGCTACGATGAGATGTATTTAAAACATGTAGACGATTGGTTTGATGAACTTATCCCTCGTATTGCACGCTTCCAATCTACAAGAGGTGGCTCAGTAATCGCTGTTCAAGTTGAAAATGAATATGGTAGTTATGGAGACGACAAAAAGTATCTGAACCATATTAAAGAAGGACTTATCAATCGCGGTATTGATGTACTTCTGTTCACTTCTGATGGTGGCCCTGACCATATGCTTACAGGTGGTACGCTTCCTGATGTATTTAAAACAGTTAACTTCGGTTCTGGTGCTGACTGGAACTTCTCTCAACTTAAGAACCGTCAGCCTGACCTTCCTGTAACTTGTATGGAATTTTGGGATGGTTGGTTTGATCACTGGGGTAAGGAACATCATACACGCCCAAGTCATGAGGTTGTAGAAGTTTTAGAAGATATGATTAAGCACCAAGCGCATATTAACTTCTATATGTTCCATGGTGGTACTAACTTTGGTTTCTATAATGGGGCAAACTACTATGACAATGATGGTGGTTACTTACCTACTGCAACAAGCTATGATTACTGCGCGCTTCTTACAGAAGCTGGTGATATTACAGAAACTTATCTTAAAGTACGTGAATGCCTTGAAAAACACTTCGGCAAAATTCCATATGAAGTGCCTGCTAATACAACTAAGAAAGCTTATGGTAAAGTTCAATTTGAAAAACAAGCGCTACTTTTCGATAACTTAGATCATTTAGCTACAAAACATGAATCTGCCAATGCACGCAACATGGAACATTGGGGACAAGACTATGGCTATATCCTTTACCGCAAACATGTAGAAGGTCCTCGTCAAGAATTACATATTGGATTATTAGAAGTAAGAGACCGTGCTCAAATCTTTGTAGATCATAAAGAACTTGGTATCTATATGAGAGGAGAAAAACAAAACTTATCCTTCCCTATTCCTAAAGATGGTGTACAACTTGATGTGCTTGTAGAAAACTTAGGACGCGTTAATTATGGTCCTAAACTTAAAGATTATAAAGGGGTTTCTGAAGGGATTACTCTAGGCGGTTGCTTTACTTTCGGATACGACGTTTACAACTTAGATATGAAAGACTTATCAAATGTAGCATTTAAAGAAGGTATTTCTGAAACTGATAAACCATGTTTCTATCAAGCTACACTTATGGTAGATGAAGTGGCTGATACTTTCCTTAAATTTGAAAACTTAACAAAAGGCTTTGTAGTTATTAATGGATTCAATATTGGTCGTTACTGGAATATAGGACCACAAGAAACATTATTTGTACCAAGTGGCTTACTTAAAGAAGGTGCAAATGAAATTGTTATCTTTGAACAACATGGTACTAAAGAACCAAGTATCGAATTTATCGATCATGCTATCCTTGGATAATCTCTAAATAGCTATTCTTCACTCCTTAAATGATTTTGAAACATTTAGGCTTAAAGGTAACTTTAGGGTATAAGATTCTATATCTTATACCCTAAAAACTTACGAAACGTTCTATTTTTATATTTTATTATACTTCTTAAAGGGGTCATAACAGATGAACACACTTAAACTTTGGTACAAACAACCTTCTCCTATATGGACCCATTCACTTCCTCTCGGGAATGGGCATTTAGGTGCTATGGTAGACGGTGGTATTTATAAAACACGTTTTCAACTTAATGACGATACACTTTGGTCAGGCTACCCTCGTGATCTTCATCTTGTCAATGATGCAACTGCTTATGAACAAGCTAAAGAAGCAACTTTAAACCAAGACTATCAAGAAGCTGAAAAAATCTTAGAAGACAAGTTACTTGGAGGTTGGACAGAGGCCTATCTACCTCTTGGTGAACTTAGCCTATCTTTTCCTTTTGATCCAGCTCTTGAGATAACAAACTATACACGTACGTTAGATTTAGAAACAGCTTGTCATACTACCCAGTACACTATTGGTAATACTACAATCTGCCAAGAATCTTTTATTAGTGCACCTCACGATGCACTCTATATTCATTTAACAAGTAGTACTAAAGGTTTTTTATCTACAACAATCAACCTTACTAGTCCATTAAATGCTACAACTCAAGTCAAAAACGATGGCATTGAATTAGATGGCATTGCTCCATCTCACGTAGAACCAAACTATGTACATTGCCTACCTGAAGAAGGCGTTCTTTACTTTGATGAACCTGAGAGAAAAGGTATGCGCTTTGGTACTACCCTCAAAGTACTTACTGAAGATGGTGTGTGTTCTTACAACAATGATGGGATAGTCGTTGAAAATGCTACAACCATTACTATCGTGCTCAGTGCTAAAACAAGCTTTAATGGTGCATTTAAACACCCTTATCTAGAAGGCATGGACTACAAAGCTTATCTTGACAATACATTAGCACAAGCTACTGCTATTGACTTTGCTACTGCAAAAGCTTTACACATTGCCGATTATACAAATTACTTTAACCGTGTAACATTAGAACTTCCTACAAATGAGCAAGAGGCACTTCCTACAGATGAGCGTCTTAAAGCTTTCACCCAGGATCAATCTGATACTGGTCTTGCTTCTTTACTCTTCCACTATGGACGTTATTTACTCATTTCCAGTTCTAGACCTGGCACCCAAGCCGCCAACCTTCAAGGTATATGGAATGAGGAACTACGTGCACCATGGAGTTCTAACTATACAGTCAATATAAATACTGAAATGAATTACTGGCCAAGTGAAGTATGTAACCTCTCAGAACTTCATACACCTCTCTTTGACTTAATTCATGACATTAGTATCAAAGGACAAGAAACAGCTAAAAAATACTACAATGCTTCTGGTTTTGTAGCCCATCACAATATTGACCTTTGGCGACAAACAACACCTGTAGGCAATCACGGTGCTGGTAGTGCTGTTTATGGCTATTGGAACTTAGGAAGTGGTTGGTTAAGTACACATCTTTACCAACACTATCTCTATACATTAGATCAAAATTTCTTAAAAGAAATTTATCCAATTTTAAAAGGTGCAGCTTGGTTCTATAGTGATTTACTCGTTCAAGATTCCAAGGGGCACTACTTCTTACCAATGTCTACGTCACCAGAAAACTGCTTTAACCATAATGGCCAGTCTTTAAGTGTATGTGAAACAACAACTATGACTACTGCTATCGTTAAAGAAACCTTCAAAAACTTTTTAGACGCTATGGTAATCCTTGGTCTTGATGATGCCCTTCAAGCTACATTATCCACTCAGCTCACCAGTTTCCTTCCTTACAAAATAAGTGAACGTGGTACCCTTACTGAATGGTCACATGATTTTGCTGAGACAGACCAAACACATCGTCATGTATCACACCTTTATCCATTATTCCCTGGTGAGGAATTTAGCTTTAAAGCAACACCTGAACTTGTAGAAGCAAGTAAACAAAGCCTTCTTGTTCGTGGTGATGATGGTACGGGGTGGAGCTTAGGTTGGAAAATTAACCTTTGGGCTAAACTACGTGATGGTAATCATGCACTCAAACTTGTAGAACGTCAACTTCGCTTAGTAGATAATACTTCAACCGAAATGTATCACGGTGGTGGTACTTATACCAACCTCTTCGATGCCCATCCACCATTCCAGATAGATGGTAACTTTGGTGTAACCTCTGGTATTTGTCATATGTTGGCTGAGAGTCATATAGGAGAAGTTTATCTTCTACCTGCTCTACCGGACAAATGGCATACAGGCAAAGTAACAGGCATTAAAATTAAAGGTAATATTACATTAAATATGAATTGGAAAGACGGACAGCTTTTAGAAACGACTTTTGTTTCTCCTATTTCTCAAACACTAACCGTACATTACAATGGCCGTACAACTTCCATTCATCTATTAGCAAACCAGCCTTATTCTTTTATAAAACTAAGATAATTCTATATTCCTTAAGGAGCATTACTATGACTACACTTAATACGATTTATGCTAAAGATTTTGGTATCCTACCAAATACTAATCAAGATATGACTAAGCTTTTCCAAAACATGTTTGAAGCACATCCAAATCATGCTCATTTTGTACTTGAAAAAGGTACTTATAAGTTTTCTTCCGATGAAGCTACACAAGCTGACTACTATTTTTCTAATACAGATCAAGAAAATCCACGTCATCTTTCTATCCTTATTAAAGACATGGACAATATTATTTTAGACGGTGGTGGTAGTACTTTTATCTATGCTGGTCAAACTACACCTATTGCCATTGACCACTCATGTAACATTACTGTAAAAGATATTACTATAGATTGGGATATTCCTCTTTCTGCAGAAGGTGAAATTGTTGCTGCATGTGAAGAATATGTAGATATGCATATTGATAACAAGCTCTTCCCTCACTATGTAAAAGATAACCTACTTTGGTTCAAAGGGGAAAACTGGGATTCTAATACTTCCGTACTTTATGATCCATTCTGTGAGTTCAACCAAGTAACTAAAAAAGTGGCTTATCGTAGTGGTGATGCATTCCATCCTCATGGTCATACACAACTTGAGAATGGGCTTATCCGTTTCCATGGCCCATTTCCTCATATCCCTACAGTAGGAAACTTTGGTGTACTTAGACACAATAGACGCTTACATCCTGGTCTCTTCCTTAACCAAAGTAGTGATATTGCTCTTCACAATATCACTATTCATAATACTGGCGGCTTAGGGATCTTAACGCAATTTTGTGATACTATCCATTATAAAGCTGTACGTTTTGAACCAAACCGTACAAAAGGCCGTCTGGTCGTAAGTGGGCATGATGATGGACTTCATTGTTCTAATAATAGAGGAGCTATCACAGTAGAAAATTGTTGGTTCTATGGTCTTATGGATGATCCTATTAATGTTCACGGTACTTCCGTACGCATTACAGAAGTTGTAGATAGCCATACTTTAAAAGGTATTTTTGTTCATCACCAAGCTTACGGATTTGACTGTTGGGCTGAAGTTGGTCATGAGATTTCCTTTATTGAAAACTTATCTATGGCTCCTTATGGAACAAGCAAAACAAGAGACTTTAAGCTCCTTTCTCCAACAGAATTTGAGATTACTTTTGAGGAAGCTATTCCTCAAGGCATTAAATCTGGAGATGCATTAGAAAACCTTACAAATTCACCAAGCTTACTTTGTAGAAATAACTACTTTGGTAGCTGTAGAGCACGTGGTGTACTTGTTTCTACTCCACGTCAAGTAATCATTGAAAATAATGTTTTTGACTCAGCTGGTTCAGGTATTTTAATTGCTGGAGATGCTAACTATTGGTATGAGTCAGGTGCTTGTACAGATGTTATTATTCGCAATAACCACTTCAATGAATGTGTAAGTTCTATGTACCAATTCTGTGAAGGTATTATTAGTATTTGTCCTGAAATTCCACAACCAGCACTTGATAAACCATTCCATAGAAATATCCGCATTACAGATAATACATTTACAGCTTTTGACTATTCTGTACTCTACGCTCTTAGTGTAGATGGTTTAGAATTTAGTAATAATAAAATCATTAGAAGTTATATGTATGAACCATATGGTAACCGTCATCATATGATCAACCTAGAGTATTGTCAGAATGTTCGCATTGAAAATAATGCACTGATTGGTGAGGTTCTCGGTCAAGATATCCACACAAAAGGTATGAACTCTGGTGATAACCTAGAAGAAGTCACATCTATTTCTTCTACAGGGGTACTACAAACATTATAGAAGTCATTAGCTTCTTTATATTATTAAACATATTGCAATAAGATTCTCTTACTAATCACCTCGGTAATTAAGGTACATGTAAAAAAAGGTATCGCTTCTAGGCCATACCTTTTTTTAGTCTATCCAACTACGTTGTTGTTTTTCTATTTTATCTTTACTACATACACCTTTTTTATACCATTCACAGCTACTACAAATAAAACTAAAAAGCTCATAAGAATAGTCACTATAAATCTCATCTATAATCTGCTTAAAAGGATAAATCTTATGTTCCTCTAATTTATATTTATCTAATGTTCCTTGGTCTAGTAATTCTACCTTTTGAGAACTTCTACATATAGAATCTTCTAGATAAGGGCAAGCTTTACACAGGCTATCACTTCTTTTTTCTAGCAGTATCAACTGCTCCTTATCCTTTCGTAGCTGCTCTACAATCTGAGTCATATTACTAACAAAGTCCTCACTATATCCTTTGCCTTCATAAAAAAATATACAATTTATATGATGTGGTCTAAGCCTTAATACTTTCATTTAATATCCCTCTAAGCTGTTTTTTCATTTGGAGTCCCACTCCAACAGCTACTCCTGTTAAAATAAGGTCTTTTATAATATAGGGATATACTCCTGCAACCATTGCTTCCTGGAATGATAGATTAAGTACCCCTTTTAGTTGTAATGTCCCTATGAAATAGTTCATTATAAGTCCTATGTAAGCCCCTAATATAAGTATTTTTTTATTCTTTTGCTCTGCTGCTTTTCCAATAATAAATGCAAGCACAATAAATCCTGTTATATATCCACCAGTAGGTCCTACTATCACGCTAAACCCTCTACTAAAATTAGCAAATACAGGAATACCTATAGCTCCTATTAACGTATAGACAATCATGGCTAATGTAGATATCTTTGCTTCTAATATAACTGCTAATAAGACAGCCCCAAAAACTTGTAATGTAAGTGGAACGGTTGGAAATGGAATAGCTAACTGTGAAAATACACCCATCAATGCAGCGCTTAGACCTACAAGTGTCATCTCTTTTGTCGTAATCTTTCCCTTCATCTTAATCCCTCCCTTAGTTTCTTAATAGTTATATCATAACTTATCCATTCTTTTTAGTAAACCTTTTAACTCCAATAAAGTTTACTTTTAAACCTTATCTTTTATTTAATTACATTTTATATATCTTCTATTTATAATAATATACTCATCCTTTATTTAATCTTATTACCCTATATTAATCTCCTTATATTTCTATAATCATTTAGTTACTAGAGATAATCTATGGTATCTGTTTCCTCCTATGGAACAATAATTCCTTATACAAAAAATAGAGTGTCTGAATAGACACCCTATTTTCTATTTATTATAACCCGTTATTAGCAATAACGTTTTTGTACCAATCAAATGATTTTTTCTTGTAACGTTTTAAGTTTCCATTACCTGCATTATCTTTATCTACATAAATAAAACCATAACGCTTCTTCATTTCACCTGTTGATGCACTGACTAAATCGATGCATCCCCAAGTCGTATAACCTAATAAATCAACGCCATCTAATTCAACAGCTTTAATCATTTCTTTAATATGTGCTTCTAAATAAGCAATACGATAATCATCTTCTACTGTTTCATTTTCACCCAGTACATCTACTGCACCTAATCCATTCTCTACGATGAAAAGTGGTTTTTGATATCGATCGTATAAGGCATTCATTGTAACTCTAAGTCCTATTGGGTCAATCTGCCATCCCCATTCACTCGCTTGTAAGTGTGGGTTTTTCAGTGTAGCAATAACATTTCCTGCTGTTCTTTCTCCCACATTTGGATCTTTGCTTGCAAGTCTTGATGTATAGTAGCTAAAGGCAATATAGTCTACAGTGTTTTCTCTTAAAATACGTTCATCATCTGCGTCAACTTCTAATTGGATATTATTTCTTTCTAAGAATTTCTTAGCATAAGCTGGATAAGCTCCTCTTGATTGAACATCTATAAAGAAATAGTTATTTCTATCTTTCTCCATAGCTTCTAATACATCCTCTGGCTTACAGCTATATGGATAGAATTGACCTGCTGCTAGCATACAACCCACTTTATTTTCTGGATTAATCTCATGAGCTAACTTGGTTGCAAGTGCAGAAGCCACGAGTTCATTATGAGCTGCTTGATATTTAACTTGTAGCTCATTTTCTCCTTCTTTAAACATAATACCTGCACCCATAAATGGTAAATGCATAAGCATATTAATCTCATTAAATGTCATCCAATACTTAACTTTGCCATTAAAACGTTTAAAGATGACTTCACAATATTTTACGTAAGCATCAATCAGTTTACGACTTCTCCATGAACCATATTCTTGTTCTAGAGTTAAAGGTACATCAAAGTGACAGATGGTTACAACAGGTTCAATGTTGTATTTAAGAAGTTCATCAATAAATGCTTCGTAGAATGCTAAACCTTCTTCATTTGGTTCACTTTCTAATCCTGTTGGGAATATTCTAGACCAAGCAAATGAAAAACGATAGCACTTAAAGCCCATTTCTGCAAATAATGCAATGTCTTCTTTATAATTATTGTACATATCAATGGCTTCATGAGAAGGGAAATATGCATCTTCTGATAAAGCATTATAATGTAATTTTCCTTGCATTACTGCTCTACGATGTTCTCCCCAAGGAATCACATCTACTGTGCCAAGACCTTTACCTCCATCTAAATATCCACCTTCACATTGGTTGGCAGCTGTTGCACCACCCCATAAAAAATCTTTTCTTAATCCACTCATTCTCGTTCCTCTTTTCTCAAAAGGGGGACATAACTATGCCCCCTTATCATTTCATTCTATTGTTTTATTATTTAAGTACTTTGATGATTTCATCCCCTAATTTTACTAAGCGATCATCAATTGCAAAGATATTTGTAAAATCATCTGTATTTGTAATTAATACTGGTGTAATAACGTCGTATCCTTCTGATTTAATGCCTTCAATATCAAAGTCTACAATAGGTGTTCCAACTTCTACTTTATCTCCTGCTGATACATGTGTTCTAAAGTATTTTCCACCTAATTTTACTGTATCTAAACCGATGTGCATAAGAAGTTCTACACCATTTTCATCTGTCACTGCGATAGCATGCTTTGTATCAAAGATCATTGTTACTGTTCCTTTTACTGGTGATACAAGTTGTCCTACAGTTGGAATGATAGCCATTCCTTTACCCATAATTTCTTCTGCAAAAGTTGGATCATTTACTGCTTTTAGAGGTACAGCTTCACCCATAAGTGGTGCACAAATTGTTGACATTTCACCTGTATGAACTTCTACTTTTTTCTTATCTGTTACTACTACTGTTGTATTTGTTTCTTCTTGTTTTGGATCTTTGTAAAGAATTAAGCACGCTACGAATGCTACAACAATACTGATTGCTGCACCAATACATGCATAAACGAAGTTAGACATGCCGTCTCCACCAATATAACTTGGTAAAGTTAAAACCCCTGGAGAACCACCTGCAAAGTTTGCTACACGGAAGATCCCTAAGAATAAGCCACCTACAGCTCCACCAATCATTGATGCGTAAAGAGGTGTTTTAAATCTTAAGTTAATACCGTATAATGCCGGCTCTGTAATACCACATACACCTGTAATACCTGCTGAAGAAGCAAGCTGTTTGATCTCTTCATCTTTTGTTTTAAATGCTACTGCTAAACTTGCTGCACCTTGTGCTACGTTTGATGCTAACATACCTGGATAAATAATTGTGTCATAACCCATTGTCATACGATTGTTAATACCGATTGGAATAAGACCATAGTGTGTTCCTGTCATAACAAGTAA
The DNA here is from genome assembly GCF_001282685.1 of Niameybacter massiliensis. Lineage (GTDB taxonomy): Bacteria > Bacillota > Clostridia > Lachnospirales > Cellulosilyticaceae > Holtiella > Holtiella tumoricola. The sequence continues at coordinate 3,039,616 of NZ_LN875035.1, forward strand.
TGGTGTTAATCCACCAAGAATTGTAGGTACTAACCAACTACAGTAAGATTCAAGTGTTTTAATACCCATACCAATTTTATCACTTACAATATATCCAATTGGTCCAATAACAACTAATGTGATAATCCCTGTTACTAATGCTGTAATAAGTGGTTTTGAGAAGAATTTGATTGCTTTTGGAGAAATTCTATCAGCGATAGGTTCTACATAAGACATGAACCAAACACCTAAAATAATAGGTAATACGCTAGAAGCATAACTTGCTGTTGCAATTGGTAAGCCAAAGACTCTAATTGCTTCACCTGATTCTTTAGCTGCATTTACCATACTTACAAAGTTGGGATGTAAAAGCATACCACCAAGCATCATTGCAAGATATGGATTACATTTAAATTTCTTAGCTGCTGAGCTTGCAAGTAAAATTGGTAAGAAGTAAAAGGCTGCATCTGCCATAAAGTTAATCACTTGATAACTTTGAGCATCTGGTGTTATAACTTTACATGCTACTAAAATTGCAAGTACAGCTTTCATCATACCCGCTGCTGTAATAGCTGGTAAGATTGGTGTAAAGATACCTGAAACTGTATCAATGACTTTTGCTAATGGTTTCTTATTATCTTTTTCATCAGAACTGGTTGCACCATCTAAGTCAACTAATTCCATGATTTCTTTATATACGCTACCAACATCACTTCCGATAATGATTTGGTATTGTCCACCATTACTTACTACTCCCATAATACCTTTTGTATTTTTGAGTTGTGCTGTATTTGCTTTCTTTTCATCTTTTAAGTTAAATCTTAATCTTGTCGCACAATGTGTAAGGCCTGAAATATTACTTTCGCCTCCTACAAGTTCCAATATGGTTTTTGCTAATTGTTTGTAATCCATAGTACTTACCTCCTGTTATGTATAATGTGAACGGTTTTCGACTAAAAAAGGGTATAAAAAAATACCTAAATAAAAATCAATTAGTGACTTACTAATCCATTTCTATTTAGGTATAGCCTACTTAAAGTAACAATCCTAATATTACTGCATGGTAATACGCTTAATATGAATGGTTAAGTAAATCATCTCATCTTCTGATAACTCCCACCCATACTCTTGCTTAATATAATCCTGTATCTTCTTGGTACATTCATATTCTTTTTTATATTGATTCTTTAATGCTTGAATAAACTGTTCATCTTGGTCTTCCATCGCACTTCCTGTAAATAATCTTTGAGCAAAGAACTTAAGGTGTGTGATAAATCGCTCATAATGAATTGAATACTCATCTAGTTCCAACTTAAAATGATACTTAATGATTTTCAAAATTTGTTGAATCATCTTAGTCATATCTGTTGTCTTTTCCATAGACAAGTCATCCATTAATGCATTTACTAAATGTAAGGCTATAAATCCTGCTTCATCCTCTGGTAACTCAATGCCTAATCGCTGTCTAATAATACTGAGTGCTTCTTTCCCTACTAAGTATTCATGATTATATAGCTTTTTAATTTCCCATAATAAAGCATTTTTAATATTAATACCCTTTTCATATCTTTCTAATGCAAAGTGAATATGATCTGCCAATGTGATATAAATATTTTGATTCAACTTCTTACCTAAAGAAGATTTTGCGAAATTAATAATTTCATTAGTAACTTGTATATGTTCAATAGGAATATTCTCAAGTAATTTAATAAGTTGATTGGAACTACCTTGTTCCTTACAAGTGTAGACCTTCTCTATCAGTGATTCATCAATTTCATCACCAGGTACTTTTTTAAATCCTAATCCACATCCCATTACTAATATTTCATTATTATGTTCATCAAAGGACTTAATTAAGTTATTATTAATGACTTTAACAACTTTCATAGGTTTTGCCCTTTCTTTCATTTAATCAAAAAAGGCTATACCGCCCCCTGTGAACATAATCATAAAGATAATTATTTTTTCACAAAAGTGGTATAGCCTGCATTACCAGTAACAATCCCTTTATTTATACATATATCATACTACTTCCACATAATCATGTCAATACACCTTATAGTTTTTATCTTAAAACAACATTTTTAGCTATCACTTTTTGTACATATTAAACAATTCTAGTAGTTTTCTATAACATTTACGCAGCATTTCAAAACGCTCTAAATTATTTTACGATTGTTGTCGAATATAATTTATATAAGTATATGCTGTTATTAACATATTCTCTCAAATACTATAATAGAAAGGATTTGATCATGTCTCCCAAACAGGCTTTGTCTGATATATTAAAAAAGGCTACATTAACCTTAGAAGATAATAAAACCGCTGCCTTTGAAATCATTAGTACCTGCTACTCTAACTATAATCAAAAATTACAAGAACTTATAGAAATTGAAAAAGAACTGCCTTTGATTATTACTCAGCTCAAAGAACTTAGTGTACTCGATAAAGAATTTCGTCAAAAACTTTCTATTTGCTCCTATGACTTTTCACAACAAGGTCATGAGCATTTAAAACGTCTTTTTGAAGAAGCTAGTATTATACATACACAACTGCTTCAGCTTGAAAAGCATGAGCAAAATTTAATTAAACGAAGAAATATTTTAGAGGTGGAATTACAAAAAAATATCTCAGAAATTCATCTTGCAGAAAGTATGGTTCAGCAACTAGCAATCTCTCTTACTTATTTGCAAAATGGAATGAATCAATTAGATATTTCTACAGCTCAAGAAGAGACCGCTTCTATTCAACACTATCTATCCTTATTTAAATTTGTGGAAAATGAAAAACTTAGCATTGCTCGTGATCTACATGATGGACCTACTCAGGAAATTGTAAGTGTACAAATGCGACTAGATTTTTGTAAAAATATGCTACTTCAAGATTTAGATAAAGGATTTCTACTTATTGATCAGCTTAAAGATAATCTTTCACATGCCATATCTGAAATACGTGAAATCTTATTCCGCATTACACCTGCTCCTTTAGAATCTCTTGGTTTAAAAAATTCAATCGATAATATACTTTATAATAGTTTTAATAATACATGTACTAAAGTACAATTTATCTATAATGTAAGTTCCTCCAATATAGATATTGAATTTCAAGGTTCTATCTATAGGATTGTTCAAGAACTTATTTCTAATATAAAAAAGCATGCTTATGCACCTCAAGTTACACTCACCCTTTGTCAACAAGAACAACTTATTCATATAGAGGTTATTGACAACGGCGTAGGATTTGATATAGATGAGTATCAAAAAAACTTTTCTTCCTCTTCAAAGTCTTATGGTTTCACCAATTTATATACACGTATTAAAGAACTTAATGGTTCTATTAAAATAAAGTCTTCCCAAGAACTAGGAACACATTTTAATATAAAAATACCAATCATTACTATATAGGAGGTTATATATGGGTAACTCTATTAAAATTATTATTGTAGATGACCACCCTCTTATCCGCGAGGGAATCAAGCAAATTCTTTCCTTCTCTGAAGATGTCTCAATCGTAGGAGAAGGTTGTAATGGTCAAGAAGCACTCTCACTGGTTGAACAAGTACCTTGTGATTTATTACTCTTAGATATAAATATGCCTGTTTTAGACGGCATTGGCGCACTAAGAGCCTTAAAGGAAACACATCCCACTTTGAAAGTTTTACTTTTATCTGTGGCAAGTGATTTATCTACTTTTAAAGAAGCACTAGCCCTACAAGTTAATGGATACATTTTAAAAGATTCTGCTGGTACTACTTTAATTGATGCAATCAAACATATACATGCAGGTAATGTTTTTATTGATCAATCATTAAATAAACATGTTTTTCATTTAGTACAAGAATCCTCCTCAACTGGTTCTATAGCTCCTGAACCTTCTCCTACTCCAGATACTTCACCTGTTCTTACTCCTTATACATTATCTATAAATGAATTATCTGATAGACAAAAAGCTATTTTATATTTGATTTCTAGAGGCCTTAGTAATAAAGAAATTGCTTCCCAACTTTTCTTATCAGAAAAGACTATCCGCAATAATATCACTCTTTTATTCAAGAAAATCAATGTTAAGGACCGCGTACAAGCTACCCAATTTGTACTCAATTATGGTAAAAAAATAGTTTAGAATAAAAGCTACTCTTTTCTCAGGACAAGGGTAGCTTTTATTTTATATACTTATTATTGTACTAATTCCCATGAATCATCACTACCTGGCTCTGTATTAGTCCACCATTTTGCTCTGTATTGTACACCTTGGTAAGTTACAATATCTCCTGCAACATAAGCATTACCTGGTATGTATCCTTGATTATTTTCTTCACCTTCATCACCTTCTAATCCCCAAGATGAATCGCTACCTGGTGTTGAATTAGTCCACCATTTTGCTACATATGTTTTACCATTGTATACAACACGGTCACCTTCTACATATGTTTTACCTGGAATATAATCTTGGCTTCCATCTGGGTTAGTTTCTATCTTTGCTTCCCATACGTCTGACTGACCTGGTATATCCCCTTTTGTCCACCATTTTGCTGTATACTCTTTGCCGTTGTACATCACCTTATCACCAGCATTGTAAATTTCTTCTGGGTTATATGTATTATTAGGATCTGGTTTTTCTTTTACAACTACTGTTCTTGTTGCTGTTGCTTCTAATCCTTTTGAATCTGATACTGTATATACAAGTTTATATGTTCCTGCTACTTCTGTATCTACTGCTCCATTTACTTTAATAGCAGATGTTAAATCACCATCTTCTTTATCTGTTGCTGTTACACCTTCCATTGCATCAAATGTGTCACCTACTGTAAGGATTACATCTTGTACACCATGGATAACTGGTTTTGTATTTGCTTGTGGTATTTCACCTGTACCAAAACCTTTAAAGATATTTGTAAATGCATATTGACTTGGAACACCTTGATTATTTTCAAGTTGTGCATCTCTGTTCATTGACCAGAATGATGTCATACCAATTCCCTTTTCAATTGCATGATCAACCACTAGCTGTGCCCATTCCGTTGTAAAGATTGGGTGTGCTTGTCCTTCAAATCCAATTGAAGGTGTTGTTCCTAATTTTGCATAAGCTTCTTCATCTGTTAATGTTACACCTACAAAACGTTTATAGTAATCTTTTAATTGGTCTTTTGTACTATCTACTGCACGAAGTGAACCTGTACCATAATTTTCTCCTGGTAAAAGCATTGCCTCACCATAGCACATAGTCATTAAGTTAACTACACTTACTTCTACACCTTCTGCAAGATATGCTTCTAACACACCTAAACCTTCACTTGTTAAACCACTTGGAAGCACTGCTAATGTGAGTACAATTTCTACACCTGTAGCATCTTGTACTTTTTTGATTGCTTTAGCATTTATAATATTTTGTTGCTTATTCTGTGCAGAACCTTCAATGTCTAAGTCAAGTCTTGTAAGTCCATACCCTGTTACAAGGTCCATATATGTATTTGTTAAAACATCTACGTCTTGTGTTGCTTGCCAGAATGCTGTACCTGCTAGACCACCTAGAGAAATAGTTACATCTCCACCCATTTGACGAAGTTCACGGATAGACTTTTTAATTCCTAAGTATTGATCATTATTTGGATTAGCTTCGCTAAGTGCATCTAACCCAGCCCATCCCCATACAAGTTTACCATCTTTAATTTGTCCAGCTACAGATTGAATAAACCCTAAATTAAAGTAGTTTACACCTGTATCTTCTGCAAGTTTAACTAAATTTGGTGCTCCATTGTTTCCATATCCAGGTTTTGTAATCCAGCTCCCCATATCTACAAATGGTGCATTTACTTGTTTTGGCCATACAATACCTTCACCTACACCAAAATCACTTTCTGGAATCTCTGGCACTGTTACTTCTTCTACTACTACTTGTCTTGATGCTGCTGCTTCTAGACCTTCGCTGTCTGCTACTCTATAAGTTAATGTATATGTACCTACATTAGCAGTATCTACATCACCTTCAACTTGAATAAGATGTGTTAAATCACCGTCTTCTTTATCTGTTGCTGTTACACCTGCCATTATATCAAATGTGCTACCTACTTTAACTGTTACATCATTGATACCTTTTAATTCTGGCGCTTGGTTAGGTTTTTTCGCTGCAACAGTAATTGTTCTTTCTACTACCGTTTCTAACCCTTTACTATCTGCCACTTTATAAGTTAATGTATATGTACCTTCTATTTCTGTATTTACGCTACCCTCAACAGTTAAAACATGTGTTAAATCACCATCTTCTTTATCACGTGCTGTTACACCCAGCATTGCGTCAAATGTATCACCTACTGTAATGGTTTTATTCTCAGCTCCCTGGATAACTGGTGCTTGATTTACTTGTTCTGTAGATCCATAGATTGTTTGACGTTTGATTTCTTTACCTTGTTTATTTAAACGTTGTGCAAGCTCAATACTTTCAATGCCGCTTACATCTTCTACTGGACCATTTGCTTTTAATCTAAAAGTATAGGTTCTACCAGCTTCAATTTGACGTGCATCATATACACTACTTAAATCTACAACTGTGTATTCACCTTCTTGTGTAACTGTACCAGCTTTATAATCTCCACTTGTTAATAGACCATTTGCATGTTTAATATAAAACTTTGGAAGGGTAATGGTTTCTGCCATTTTTTCTGTCGCACTAAGTACTGTATTGCTTTCTTCTAGTACTTCATTATTCTTGATAGTGATTTCATAACCACCTGTATTTCCCCAAGACTCCATATAAGGTGTAAGTGTTACTGTAATATCTAAATCCGCATATACAATCTCATATTGTGGAAGTACTGCATTGCCATAAAGTCCTTGTTTAGTAGCCTTTGTAAGTTCATCACGTTTGCTAGATCTAGTTGGTGCATCCATAGATGCCATCCATGCAATCATACCACCCAAATCATTTTCATTTACGTAGTTTGCTTTTTCTGTAATTGAACGTACATTATCATAAGTAAAGAATGCTCCCGTTTGTTCACTGTATAAGTATGGCACCTTCGCTTCATCGTCCCAGTATTCTTTAAGTCCTGGATAAGCTGTTTTAAGCTTGTCTAAGTTTCTATAAGCCCATACACCAGAACGGCGTCCACCATCTCCCATTGTTATAGGTGAATCATTTGCTGCACCTCTTGACGGTGTAAAGTCAGCATCTTTTCCTACAATTGCCGCTTCACCAAAGAGACCTGGATTACTTGGATCTGTTCCTCCAGAAACCTCTTCCCATCCACGTGTGTAGTATGCAGCTCCAACAACTAATTTTTCTGCTGGTGCACCTTCTCCAATCATATACTGTACTGCTTCATCAATCGTATACTTTCTATCTTTATATGGATCATTTGAATTTGGATAAAGGCCCGCTTGATGTCCACTAATCTCATCAAATGCACCACGCATATCATATGTCATTAAATTACCAAAGTCGATAATCTCAAACATTCTTTGTACATCTACACCTGTAGCTAATTTATCTTGTGATGCTGGAAGTGCTACTGATAATTCATACTCTTTTCCAAGTTCTACTTCTTTTATATTAAGTGCCTCTCTAATATCTTCTAATAATAAGATATAGTTTTCTCTATCATCTGGTCTTGCGTTTGGTGTACCCTCATCATTTTTGTTATCTACAGTATCTGCTTCACGTACAAATGCTGGATACTCCCAGTCAATATCTACAAAGTCCATATTGGTATACTCTACGAACTTAACGATATTCTCTACAAATTTTGCTCTTTTAGCTGGGTTTGCTGCCACTTCTGAGAAATCTCCTGATTTTGACCATCCACCAATAGAAACTCCAATTTTTAAGTTTGGATTTTGCGCACGTAACTCCACTAATGCTGGAAGAATACCCGCACTAATATCTCCCCAAGTTACCCCTGGTTGTCCTAATGGATTTCCTATTGCTGCATCTTTGTCTGTAAAGATTAAATTACCTTGGTTATCAAAATCTAGGAATGCAAAATTCAAATGTGTTAACTGATCTGCTGGAATATCTTGTGGATAGAAATTCCCTTGTCCTCCCCATACAGACCAATCTCCATAATACATAACATTTCTTTTTGTATTTGCTTGACTCTTATACTCAAAACTACTTGTTTCTAATGCTTGTAACTGTACTGGATTTGTGATTACCATACCCCCAAGAACCATTGCTAATGTAGAAACTAATGCTGCTCTACTCATGAATCTTTTAAATAATTTCATTATTTATTTCCTCCTTATATTTTATCTCTATATTTTTTATTTATATTTTTATATTAGATACTCTTTTATGTCTTATATTCGTTTTAATCACGGTTTAAGTTATGATAATTTTATTATAGGTACTCTATTTGTCCCTTGTCTATGTCACTAATGTCCCTCATTTATATCCTTTTTGTCCCGACTTCAAAGGACATCCTTTTAATGAACACATAAAAAAGCTAGTTTAAGCATCTGTCTGCGTATAACAGATTGCCTAAACTAGCTTTTATTACTTTAATATTCTATTACATTCTTTCGTGGAATGTTCTACTGATAACGTCTAATTGTTGTTCTCTTGTTAATTTGATGAAGTTAACTGCATAACCTGATACACGAATTGTTAATTGTGGGTATTTTTCTGGATGATCCATAGCATCTAATAAAAGATCTTTATGAAGAACGTTTACGTTGATGTGTTGTCCTGTTTGGCCAAAGTAACCATCTAAAATACCTACCATGTTGTGTACACGTTCTTCTGGTGTTTTCCCTAATGTTTGTGGTACTAATGAGAATGTGTATGAAATACCATCTTGTGCATGTTCGAATGGAATTTTTGCTACTGAACTACATGCTGCAAGTACACCTTTTGTTTCTCTACCATTCATTGGATTAGCCCCTGGTGAGAATGGTACACCTGCTTTACGTCCATCTGGTGTAGCCCCTGTTTTCTTACCATATACAACGTTTGATGTAATAGTAAGAACAGATTGTGTGTATGTTGAATTTCTGTATGGTGTATGTCTTCTGATTTTTTCCATGAAATCTTTTGTAAGCATTACAGCAATGTCATCTACACGATCATCATTGTTACCGTATGCTGGGTATTCCCCTTCGATTTCAAAGTCAATTGCAATACCTTGTTCATTTCTGATTGGTCTAACTTTTGTATGTTTAATAGCTGATAATGAGTCAGCTGCTACTGCAAGACCTGCTATACCACATGCCATAGTACGGAATACTTCTGTATCATGAAGTGCCATTTCAATTCTTTCATAGCAGTATTTATCATGCATGTAGTGAATGATATTAAGTGCATCTGTGTAAGTTTTTGCAAGCCAATCTGTAGCAATTTCGAAGTTTTTCATAACTTTATCGTAATCTAAAACTTCATCTGTCATAGGTTCGATACCTGGAATAACAGCAACACCTGCTTTTTCATCTACCCCACCGTTAATTGCATAAAGTACAGCTTTTGCAAGGTTTGCACGTGCACCGAAGAATTGCATTTGTTTACCAATTCTCATTGGAGATACACAACAAGCAATACCGTAGTCATCACCAAATTGTGGTCTCATTAAATCATCACTTTCATATTGGATAGCTGAAGTATCAATAGATACTTTTGCACAGAAATCTTTGTATCCTTGAGGGAATTTTTCACTCCAAAGTACAGTTAAGTTTGGTTCTGGAGATGGTCCAATATTGTAAAGTGTGTGTAAGTAACGGAAGCTATTTTTAGTTACAAGTGAAGCACTTCCATCTTCTAAGATACCACCAAGTGATTCTGTAACCCATGTTGGATCACCTGAGAATAAATCATTGTATTCTGGTGTTCTAAGGAATCTGATGATACGAAGTTTCATAATGAATTGGTCAATAATTTCTTGTGCTTCTTTTTCTGTAATAATACCTTCTTCAATATCTCTTTGGGCATAAATATCAAGGAATGTACTTGTTCTACCAATTGACATTGCTGCACCATTTTGCTCTTTTGTTGCTGCAAGGTATGCAAGATATAACCATTGTGTTGCTTCTTGGAAGTTATTAGCTGGTCTTGATAAATCAAATCCGTACATTTCACCTAGTTGTTTAAGTTCTTTAAAAGCTTTTACTTGTTCTGCAATCTCTTCGCAATCTCTTATTGTCTCAGCTGTAAAGATTGTAGATTTAGCTTCTTTATCTTTAAGTTTTTCTTCGATTAATCTGTCTACCCCATATAGTGCTACTCTTCTGTAGTCACCAATGATACGTCCACGTCCGTATGCATCTGGAAGACCTGTTACGATACCTACTTTTCTAGCTTTGCGGATATCTGCATTGTATACATCAAATACACCTTCATTATGTGTTTTTCTGTATTTTGTGAAGATCTCTTTCATTTCAGGTTCAATTTCATAGTCATATGAATTTAAAGCAGTCTCAACAGTTCTAATACCACCAAATGGTTGTACTGAACGAACAAGTGGCTCTTCTGTTTGTAAACCTACTACTTTTTCTAAATCTTTATTGATGTAGCCTGCATTGTGTGAAATGATTGTTGAAATTGTTTTTGTATCTACAAAACAACCTCTTTCTCTTTCTTTCACCATAAGCTCACTAAGTTGTTCCCAAAGTTTTGTTGTATTTTCTGTAGGGCCTTCTAAGAAACTTGCATCCCCTGTGTACTCTGTATAGTTGTTAACGATGAAATCTCTTACATCTACTGATTCATTCCATTTACCTGTTTTAAAGTTTCTCCATTGATTCATAATTTGCAGCTCCTGTCTATGTAAAGTAATTTGCACTTTGTATACTGTATACACGCTTTCGATGAATTAAATATACCACACTTTATAAACTTAATCAATAATAATTATTAAATAATTTATATTTTGTTCTATTATTTTTTATCATATAATACAAAAAATGATTTATTCTTAGTAATCAGCTGAAATACCTTATAATGAAAAATCCCTCTAAACATACATAATAAAAGGCTATGTAACTTTATCGTTACATAGCCTCACTTATTTCTATTGATAATGAACTTGATATGTTCTTGTCTTTGTTACATCACCATTTTCAGGTATGATTTCTATAGTAGTAATACCATCTTTATCTAATGCTGGTACGATTGTCACATTAGCATGTTTTGTAGCTTCAACATGTACCTTAGGCATATTGCCGTCTTGTATTTTATAAGTACAGTTTAAAGACTCATCAAATGTATCTATAATGTTATGATCATCTAATTCAATCTTTGCCACTTCATAGCTATCATAAGCGATTGCTTCTTTACCATACACTTCTAACTCTGTAATGGCAATCCCTTTCATATCTGCTTTCTTCTTCATATTTAAACGAATTGCATAAGTGCTAACTATATCAAAGCTAAAACTATTCATTTCTCCTGCACCTACATGTTCTGTATTAGGAGCTACATGCTCTACAGCTCTCCAGTTATTAGAATCTGCTAAGTCTCCTTCTACAACATGACCAAATTTGCTAGGGATACCTGGTTCTTCATTTGGCACATAATATTCAATAGTAAAGCTTTCTGGTGAGCTTACACCATGGTCTTCAAAGAATCCTACTTTTATGGTATCAATATAGCGTTTTGTAATATTACCACCTTCTGCAAAGAGAATACCTACCCAGTCCTCATCTCTACCTTCTACTTGCCAGTTACTCCATCTATTATGACTCTCCACGTCAAAAGCAATAACTGTATCATTAACTGTTGCAATGTTATCTCTTGAGCCTTCTGCATCATTTGTGAAGGATGCAAGCGCTGCTGGGAACTCAGATCCAGTCCATTGTTTTGCATAGTTCATACTTGTTTTAACCGATGATTTATCATCTGTAATTCTTATACTTGCCTCTACTGTTTGAGAACTTCCTTCTATTATTCCTACAACTTTTGCTTCTCCTACTTTGGTATAATCTACACCACTTTGATCCCATTTAACTTGTTTTTCTTCTTTTGCACCATCACTATAATAAACATTTACCTTTTCTGGAAGTGTTGCTGGAATATATGCAACTGTAGCTACCGATACAGCCTGTACCCCAATGATTCCTCTAATTGTCACTACTGCACAAGCTTTAAGGTTTTGTCCCTCTACTGTTCCTAGTACTTCAAATTGGTTATAGTACATGCACTGTTCTTTTTCAATTGGCGCCCATTCAACTTGGACTGAATCTGGTGCTCCTACATTAAACTTTGCTCTAATTATTTTTGGTAATGTCGGAACTTCTCCTACTTGCGCTGTTACTCGAACTGGAGCAAAGGCAGTAACCTGTTTTTCTATACCTTCTTGTTTAATCTCTTGTTCTTGTAAATCATACCCTAAGCCTTTTGGCATTTCACACGCCATCGTCATTACACTCACTTCATCAGTTACAAGGCCTTCTGATAATGCTTTTAAGGTAAAGTTACCAGTTTGAGTAGTAGATTGTACGATAACAAGTGCCTTTCCATTAAAGGCTTTACGTTTCCATGTTCCATCTACTTGTTCTTGATAACGTTCATGGCTAATTGGATTACCATTATCTACACCTACAATTCTACCTTCACCACTAATCTCAAAGATTACTTCATTGTCTGCTGTTGGTACGAAATTCCCTTTAGCATCTACTACATCTACTGTAATATAGCAAAGGTCTTCTCCATTTGCTTTGATGTTTGTTCTATCTGTATGTAATTGAATACCATATGCTTTATCTGCTGTTACAATGGTTTGCTCTGCTACTACTTCACCTTGATTATTTTTTGCAAGCGCTTGAATAGTTGTACCTGGTACATAAGTATAATCAAGTCTCCATTCTAGGTAAAGCTTGTCACTTGTTTCTGAGAGCTGTTGATATTTAAACCCATAGTCTGTTTCCATCTGAGCAAATGATTGAGTACCTTGGCTTACACCATTAATTACAAGCTCAATATGTGGCGCATTTGAATATACTCTTAAAGGAATTTTACCATCTGCTCCTGTTACGTTATTTCTTAAGGTTTCATCTTCAAAGTTCCAATGAGGAAGAATGTGTACCATCGGGCTTACCTCTAAGTTTTTCCATACACTTTGGTAAAGGTAATAATCATCTTTTGGGAAACCTGCAGTATCTACTATTCCAAAATATGAGCTCTTTGGTGATAAGCTATGTCCAGGCCCACCTGTATTATGCCAGGGTGTAGGTTCACCAATGTAGTCAAAGCCTGTCCATATAAACTGACCTGCTACAAACTTACGATCTCTATCTTGAATCCATGCACGGCTTGCAGTTGCTCCCCATGCTACATGGTCATTATCATAAGAGGATTGTTGGTAATCTGCATGTTCTCCTGAATCATGACTTCCTATTGTATCAGGATGACTATAAACTCCTCTTGATTTAGTTGCTGATGAAGTTTCAGAACCATAGATTGCCCAGTCTGGATGTTTTGCATGAATTGTATCATAGTTGCCTTCTGCGTAGTTAAAGCCTACAGTATCTTGTACCTCAGCTATATCCTCATGACCACCTTCTCCTGTGCCAAATCTAAATTTATCAGCACCTTGTGTAATGCCTCTAGTTGGGTCTACTTCTGCTACCCATTTCTTCATGTTTTTGATTGTTTCAAGGGAACGTTCATCTCCTGAAGCTTCGCTTACTTCATTTCCTACAGACCATTTAATAATACATGGGAAGTTACGTCCTCTCTTTACCATACGTTTGAGGTCAAACTCTGCCCAAGTTACTGTATTTCCCCCTTCTGGATGACTACTAGAGCCTTGGCTAAAGAAGCGTCCAAGGTCATATTGTTTCTTGCCCCAATACCATGTATCAAAAGCTTCATCAATAACCATAAGTCCCTTCTCATCACATATTCTAAGAAGTTCATCTGCTGCAGGGTTATGGGTTACACGTATTGCATTAGCTCCCATCTCTTGCATAATTTCCATCTGACGTTCTATTGCACGTGTATTGGCAACAGCTCCAAGTGCTCCTTGGTCATGATGCATACATACCCCTTTGAGCTTCATCCATTCTCCATTCAAGAAGAAACCTTCATTGGCATCAAATTTCACCCATCTATACCCACATCTTGACTCTACAGTATCTACAACTTGTTCGTCTACAATCACTTCTACACGCATTTTATAAAGATTAGGTGTATTAACAGACCAGAGTTTTGGATTTATAACAGCCATATCCTGTTCAAAATAGCACACTTCTCCTGGTTGAATGTCTTTGCTTGCACACTCTTGTGATTTTGAAACTTCTTCGTTTGCATAGTCTAAAAGTGTAGCACGTACTTTTACGTTTTGCACTTGAGTTGATGCATTTTTAACTTCTGTTTGAATATGTGTTGTTACTGATCCTGATTGGTACTCCTCTTCAATATGTGGTGTTGTAATAAATGTACCATATTCAACAATATGTACTGGTTCTGTAATAATAAGTTCTACTTGACGGTAAATCCCACTTCCTGAATACCATCTACTACTTGGTTGTTCATTTACGACCTTTACAGCAATAATATTTTCAGTCATTCCATCTGCTGAAACATATTCTGTTATATCATATGTAAAAGGCATATAACCATTTGGATATTTTCCTACTTGCTTTCCATTCACATAAACAGTGCTATCCATATAAACACCACCGAAGCGAATAAACACTCTTTTATTCTCTAATTCTTCTGGTAATACTAAAGCTTTTCTATACCAGCCAATACCACCATCTAGATACCCTGCTTCTGAACCTACTAAAGAATGTTCTATATTAAAGTCAAATTCAATACTCCAATCATGAGGTAGATCTAACTTTCTCCATGTCTCATCATTATAGTTTACTTGATAAGCATCGCTTATATCTTCTCTTGGATGGTTACAGTCACCAGCCCAGCAAAACTTCCAGTCTTTATTTATTTTGATTACACGGTCTATTGTTGTATTCTTCGTTGTCATTTAATAATCTCCATTCCCTAAAATATTTACTTAATACCTTTCTTAAATTTTACTACTTTTTTACTATTTTTTAAACTAGTATTCTAAAACTTATTAAAATATTTTTTAGTAAATTAAAAAGTGGTCTCTAACTCATCGTTAAGACCACTTCTAATATTTTGTATTTTTGTCTAAATAGCTCTTGTATAAATTTTAAGCCATTCTTTTTCTGGCTCTGATAAGAAAGGTGAAACCTTATCATATACCTCTTTGTGATAAGCATTTAAGGCTTCTTTTTCATGTTTATTCATCAAGTTTGGATCAATCGCGTCTAAATCAATCGGCGCAAAAGTCACTACTTCAAACTCTAAAAATTGCCCATACTCGTTTTGTTCAGCTTTTCTTACCACTAACTCATTTTCAATACGAATACCATGTGATCCTTCTATATAGATACCTGGTTCATTGGTTGTCACCATACCCACTTCTAACTCGCAGCTATCATTACGTTCTGGTACTATTTTCCACCTAAATCCATTTGGTGCTTCATGTACATTGAGTAAGAAGCCTACACCATGGCCTGTACCACATTTATAATCTAGCCCTAAATCCCATATAGGTCCTCTAGCTAATAGATCTAGATTATATCCTCTTACACCTTGTAAAAATTTTGCACGGGATAAGTTCAACATCCCCCTCACAACTGCTGTAAAATGCTCTTGTAACTCTTCACTTATAGCTCCTAATGCCATTGTTCTTGTAATGTCTGTTGTACCTTCATAGTATTGACCACCTGAATCTACGAGGAATAATCCTTCTTCCATTAGAGGATAAGCACTTTCTTTGGTTGCACTATAATGCATCATCGCTCCGTGCTCTTTGTAAGCCGCTATTGTTCCAAAGCTCGGTTCAATAAAGCCTTCTTGTTCTCTTCTAAATGCTTCTAACTTTTCACTTGCACTAAGTTCTGTTATTTCTACCTTACCTACATTGGTTTTAAGCCAATACATAAACTTTGAAAAAGCTACTCCATCTTTGATATGGCTTTTACGAATACTTTGTAATTCCACTTCATTCTTCTTCGCTTTTGCAAACATGGTTGGATTAGGTGCATCTATTTTTTGAGTTTCATTTGGGATATTGTAATAAATTGCATAGTTTACTTTATTACTATCTAAAAGAATATGTTCATCTGTAGCCAATTCTTTAACATATTCATAAATTGCTTCATACCCATGTAGCTTAATATCCGTAGCCTTAAAAATTGCTTCTATATCTGCATTAAGTTTTTCCTGATTTAAGAATAGATGAACCTCTTCAAGTGTAATTACTGCATATGCAAGTACAACAGGATTAAACTTTATATCTCCCCCTCTTAAGTTGAAAAGCCATGCAATATCATCTAGTGTTGTAATAATGTGAGTCGTTACATTTTTTTCTTTCATTACTTCTCTTAGTTCACTAAGCTTCTCTTCAACACTTTTACCACAGTATTTAGTATCTAATATGAATGCTGGTGCATTTGATAAAGTAGGTCGCATCTCCCATACTTCATCTACTAAGTCATAGCTATAAACCACCTTAATATGCTTAGCTGCTAATTTTTCATTAAGCTTCATACCTTGTTGTGCGCTCACTACACGTCCATCAAATCCTAATGTTCCCTCTACTGGCATAACATCAACAATATATTCTTCTACTGTAGGTACACCTGGTTCTCCTGATTTAAAAAGTTTAATTCCTGTATCTTCTAACTGTTTTGCAGCTTGAATAAAGTATCTTCCATCTGTCCATAATCCTGCTTCATCCATTGTTACAACTACTGTTCCTGCAGAACCTGTAAAGCCTGATATAAATTCTCTTACTTTAAAGTAATCTCCAACATACTCACTTTCGTGAAAGTCTGAAGATGGAATCATATAAACATCAATTTGATGCTTTTTCATATTTTCTCTAAGTGCTTGTATTCTTTCTCTAACAGTCATCTCTACTTTTCCACTCCTTGTTATTTTACTCATGCTTATTTGAGTACTAAAAATATTATTTTTATGGTTCTACCTTAATATAGCCCATCTTTATTTCATATATATTTTTCTAAACGTATTATACAGCATACAAAAATATCATTCTATAAACTCTACTAAATAATTTTCTTAGATTTTGAAAATTAAGCTTATCTAAAATCTCCAAAAGGCATATATCTTCTTAGATATATGCCTTTTACTACTTTATAAATAAATATTATTTTAAACGGTTTGAATTAACTTTTTATTTTCTAACTTATAAACCTTATCACAAATGGCTGTTGTAGATTTTCTATGAGAAATTAAGACAATTGTCTGTTCTTTACTATTTTCTTTGATTGCTTTTAAAATTTCTGCTTCATTAAGTGTATCTAGATTACTTGTTGGCTCATCTAGAATAAGAACATCACTTTGTCTTAAAAAGGCTCTAGCAAGTCCTATACGTTGCTTCTCTCCAGAAGAAACCGAACTTCCGAGTTCCCCTACCCTACTCTCATACTGATGAGGTAAACTCATAATAAAATCATGTATAGAAGCTTTCTTCGCAGCTACAATCACTTCCTTTTTTGAAGCTTTTGGATTACCTAAACGAATATTATCTAATATACTTTCGTTAAATAAGAAGGTCTCTTGACTTACTAAAGTCTGTGAATCTCTTAAAGAACTTGTCGCAACCTCTTTAATATTTTTCCCATCAATAGTAAGTGTACCACCTCTTACATCCCAAAATCTCATTAGTAGTTTAACAAAAGTACTTTTTCCGATACCACTCTCACCAATAAGTGCAAGTTTATCACCTTTGTTAATAGTAATAGATGCTTCTTCTAGAATCGTTTCTGTACGATTGTTATAACCAAAATCAACCTCTTTATAATCAATACTTTCATTTGCTAAAGAAGTCGTACCTGCAACTTCTTCTACTTGTGGCACCTCATCTAATAAATCAAATAGTCTTTGAGCACAAGCAAAAGTCTGTAAGAGATTATTAGATAAATTGCTTAATGCAACAACTGGTCCAAAGGAAGACGCAATAATAACAATGGCTAAAAGATACTCACTAAAGTTGATTGTACCTGATTGAAGAACGAATGCCCCCATAACAACACAACTTAATACAGCTAACATAATCATTAAGTCTGCCAGCGCTCTAACTAAACCTTCATGAGCTTTAAGCCTTTCTTGGCTCTTATTAAGTTGTTTAGAACTATCATGAACTGCTTGTAATCTACTAGAACCATTCTTATAAATAAGAATTTCTTTTAATCCACGTAATGAATCAAGTATAAACTGATTGGTTACAGCAAATGTTTTGCGATAAGTTACACCTGCCTCTTTTGCAAATGCAGAAGAAAAATAAGGAATTGCTAACCCTACTATAAGGAAGAATCCACCACCCAATAACCCAAAGTATGGATGAATACTGTATAAAAGAACTGTAATAATGGTATTTGTAATAATAGCAATACTAATAGGTGCAATGGTATGAGCATAAAAAACTTCTAGTAATTCAATATCAGAAGTTACCATTGCAATAAGATCACCTTTATCTTTACCTTCTAATTTAGCTGGTGCTAATTTACGAAGACACATAAAAATCTTATCTCTTAAAATAGCTAAAATCTTAAAAGCTATGTAATGTCCTGATAACTGTTCACCATAGCGTAGGAGTCCTCTAATTACTGCACAAATTCCCATTACCCATAAGCAACCTGTAAAACTTATAAATGTTATTTCACCTATTAAAGTACCAATAGCAACTGCACTAAAACTTGTAATGGTAATAGCTGCTAAAAAGCCTAATACACCTAGTGTAATAGTAATCATCATAACAGGTGCTAAAGGTTTAAGCTCCACAAGAAGCCTTTTCATAATTGAAAAACCTGATTGACGTTTCATCTACTCTACCTCCCTTACCTGTTCTAATTCATTTTGCTTATTCACCATTCTAAAATATTCGCTTTGGTTAGCATATAAACTTTCATGGGTACCACTCTCTACAACTTCACCTTGTTTCATAACATAAATGCAATCTGCATGCTTTACATTCACTAGACGATGAGAAATAACCAGTACCGCTTTTGTTTTTGCTAACTCATGAATAGCTTTCCATATTGCTTCTTCACTTTCAATATCAATATTTGAAGTTGCCTCATCAAAGATCATGACTTCTCTATTTGCCAAAATAGCACGCGCTAAGGCAAGTCTTTGTTTTTGACCACCTGATAGAAGATTTCCACCCTCTCCAACAGGTGTATCTAACCCTTCTTTTAATGAGCTCACAAACTCACTTAACTGAGCAAGTTCAAGGGCTACTTTTATCTCTTCATCTGTCACATTCAACTTTGCCATAAGTAAATTTTCTCTAATAGTTGTTCCCATGATATAACTATTTGTCGAAACTAACGTCATATGATTGTAGAGTTGGCTACTACTTATATCATTAAAGTTCACTTCTCCCCATTTTATATTACCTTTATGTACTTTATAAGTTTTCATTAAAAGGGATGCAACGGTACTTTTTCCACTTCCACTTTCACCTACTATAGCTGTAAGATTCGTTGGCTTAATAGCAAGAGAAACTTGTTTCAAAATAGGTCTTGTTTCATCATAACTAAATTCTACATTTTCTAATGCAATTGACTCTTCAACCTTAATTGTAGATTTCTCTACCTCTTCTGGCTCTTTGGCATCTAATACTTTAAAAATACGATCTGATGCTGCCATTCCATTCATGGCAATATGGAAATATGAACCTAGTAAGCGCATTGGAATAAAGAATTCTGCCGAAAGTAATGTAATAATCAAAAGATGACCTACGAGAATTTCACCTCTACTATATTGAATAAGTGCTGTAATTGTCCCTGCTGCTGCACCACCAAAAGCAACTAAATCCATAATATTGATTGAGTTAAGCTGCATACTCAGTACTTTCATTGTCATGATTCTAAAGTCTTCAGCTTCTTGATTCATCTTTTGATGACGTTCTTCATCTTGATTAAATACTTTTAAAGTTGTTAATCCTTGAAGATTTTCTAAGAAAGTTCCACCTAAGTTTGAGTAGCTTTTCCAATAATTTTTTAAGATACGCTTTGCAATTTTCATAATCGCAATAATAGAAATAGGAATAAGAGGTACAGATATAAGTAAAATAAGCGCTGCTTTAAAAGAATATGGCAAAATGACTACAAAAAGTGTTAATGGTGCTAATAGCGCATAGAAAAATTGAGGAAGATAACGTCCAAAGTAAACCTCTAACTGTTCTACCCCTTCTACCATTATTTGAACAAAAGATGATGTGCCATCTACTTGTTGATAGTTTGTTCCCAGTCTTAAAAGCTTCTTATATATTTGGTCTCTTAATCTGACCTTTGCATTTTCAGAAGCTAATGCGGAAAATTTCCCATAATATAAGTTACTAATAAATCGTCCTCCTAAAAATAGGATTAATGATAACATAGATAATAAACTTACTTCTTCATGAACTATAAGTTTATTAATAAATTGTCCAATCCATAAAATAATAGAGATATTACATAGAAGAGCAATCCAGTTTGCAACTACAGTCAGTATCATATACTTCTTTGACTCTTCACAAAGGCCAATAAGCCTCTTATTGATCATCATAACTACCTTCTCCTTCTTATAATCGAAATCGCATTTCAAATGATATTTATTATCAACTTAATTTAGATTACAACAATTGATAACCATTGTCAATAAAACCTTTCTATTTATCCTTATATATATTTCTTCTATTTTTTATGTTTGTCGCTTTTTTTCATTAATTTATTACAAAAGTCGATTCTTTTTTCCCTTGTGTCCTATTGTATTTTATCTAACCTTCAAGTGTCTCTAACACTTATGTCAAGTTAGATTGTCACTATTTTTATCCTAAAGTATAGTTTCTTTATCAGCATTTATACTTAATAATGATTTGCCATTAAGTTTAGTTGAACTTGACTCTATTTTTTATCTATGGTATTCTTGCTTTCGGTAAAAACAGTTGTTTAATCTATATTGATTTTAAATTAGCTTTTTAATTACTAGAATTAACTTGCTTAGTCACTAGAACTCACTTGCTTAGTCACTAGAACTCACTTGCTTAGTCACTAGAACTTACTTGCTTAGCTACTAGAACTTACTTGCTTAGTCACTAGAACTTACTTGCTTAGCTACTAGAACTTACTTGCTTAGTCACTAGAACTTACTTGCTTAGCTACTAGAACTTACTTGCTTAGTTACTAGAACTTACTTGCTTAGTTACTAGAACTTACTTGCTTAATTACTAGAACTTAACTTGCTTAATTACTAAAATTCTTCACTATAAAATTTTATTTCTTATTACAACTTATGTAGTTACACATCATCTACTATTAAAATTGTCTTCCCCAGACCAATATAAATTATGATAAAAGGTTCAATTTTATCATCTCCCCTATATCTCAAGTACAACATAAATAAACTACATAGGTTTTTATAATAGAATAAGAGTAGCCTAATTTTTATTAGGCTACTCTTATTTTTATCTGAAAATATTTCTATTTCTATGAACTCGGATATCATTCGAAAAGTTTTAGGTACTTAAAAATATTATATTTATGCTATAATATTTACAGCGTATTGGAGGTGTTTTGATGAAGGTCTATAGTACATTCAGCTCTAAAGCGACTTGCTCCTTGCAAAGACTACAACAAAGCCAGCTATGCTTTGTGTGGAGCCTAAGCCTTTAAAGTAGCTGAAGCACATTTACTTATTAGGTTCTGTAACACATAGCTTTTTGTATTCTTTGCTTTAATATTGCCATTAAAGTAAAAGGAGCATAACTATGAAATATGTTAAAGCACAAGATGTGTTACCCGAAGAAATCTTAAAACTCATACAAGAGTATGCGGATGGACAGTATCTTTATATTCCTAAAAAGAATAATACCCACACTCCTTGGGGTGAAGAAAGTGGTATTAAAGCTGCCCTAAAGATTAGAAATAATGAAATCTATTATAAATATATACATGGCGCTACAATCAACGAGCTCACACAAGAATACTATTTGTCTGCACAAAGTATTCGTAGAATAATTAATACAACCAAACTTCTTTGCTCATAATCTTAGCAGAATTATTTATGAGCTTGAAACTCATACATGTTTTAGATTAAGATGATGATGACTACTTTGTACTAAGCAGTCATCATTTTTTATAAAAGTTATAAATTAAAATCTAATATATAAAAAGGAGCTAAGTATTATGGAACCTTTTATCAAAAAACACGAGTATAACGCCATTAGAAAATATTTACGTGATTTAAACAGTACATTTAGAAATTGTACGGATCAAAAAATTATTGAGACTCATAAAGCTAATATTGGAGAGAATATCCTTCATCTCTTTTCTAACTTATCTGATGATCAAAGAGCATTAATTGATATTAGTGCCTTAAATGATTCTTTCTCTATTGATAACTACATCTCTAACTTAGATCATTATGTATATGGAATGGCTGATATTACTCCCGCTGCAATCCGTAAAGTATTTAAAAAAGAAAAGAAGCTTAAGCTCCCATCAGGAGAAGTTCTCACTTCAAAAAAGGTCTATCTAGGGTGGCTTGATGAGTCTATTCGTAAACTTTTCCTCATCTATAATCTAGATAATAAATGGATTGGTATGGCTTGTAGAATCCCTAATACTAATTCTACTAACACACATATCTGCACACTTTGTAATCATGTAGGTAAAGAGGATGAAGTGACCTTCGTTTCACCTATCTGCAAAATGTCTGACCCAGATGCCTATAAATCTATAGGGTTTCATATATGTTTAGATAGTGAACAGTGTAACGAACGTATTACCTCTACTGAAAAATTAGAGAAGCTTCTCAAAACAGTTAATAACCTATCCTAAAACTCAATTCTTCTTACAATAAAAATTCCAAGATAGCTACTCGTTCTCTGGAATCTTTATCTAACCAATAAGGAGGCTGTACTATAGACAACCTCCTTGTTCGTTAAATTTAATTTATTTTTCCCATACCATAAATATTTCAACTTCACCTGTACTCTCATCTATAGCTTTACTTTGTTTATTAAATCCTTGCTTTTCGTAAAAAGAAATAGCCTTAATATTTTTTTCATATACTTTCAAGCTAAGTTGGTTGTACTGCTCTTTTACTACTTCTACTAATGCTTGTCCTACTCCTTTTGATTGTTCCTCTTGTAATACAAAAAGTCCTGCAATATATCCTGAATTAATCCCTATAAAACCTTGTATACGTCCTTTGGTCTCATAAATATAGACTTCAGCTTGAGGCAAAATCTCTTTAACCAAATTATAATTGTTGTTCCAGTAATCCTCTGTAATAAAACTATGAGCTTGTATATTCGTATTTCGCCATATCTCCATTACACTTTCTAAATCCTTACTGCGGAGTGCTCTTACCATATAATCTCCTTCTAAAGTTTCCTTTTTTATTCTAACAGTACTTCTATGGCTATTCATCTTCTTTATTATGCTTTTCTATTTCCACTTGTAAATCATCTCTAATATTTGTAAGTATATCACATTGCTTTTGTAACAACTCACTATTACGTGGTGCACTCAATAAAAGTTCTATATTCTCTATAAGCTCATTAGGACAATACTTCATATCCTTTAATGCTTTCTCTAACTTTTTATCTCCTGTAAAATATACTTCATTTAAAGCAAATATCACTTGTATCATATCCATAACTGTATGCATAACAATAGGTCCTGTAAATAGTAAATCCATTCTTTTTATAGCACTTTCATAATGAAAATTATCAAGCCAAGTATTGGCTCTATCCATAAAGCAATTAATAATTGATTGTTTTAACTTCTTTGGATAAATCTTTAATTCTTTTTGATAGCTTTCCAATATACCTTGAGGATCCCATATAGGCTTGATAAAGCTTAACTCACATAAATAGATAAATGTATAATATCCATTAGAAGTCCATGTTGCAGGAATAATTTCAAATTCACCTTCTTTACTTTGTGCAATCCTTTTTTCCATTTGTGCAAAGGTACGTACAGTTGTCTCAATAGGTGTTCCTTGGAAATAGAAATCCATAGACCCTCCCCATGGGTACTCTTCAAAGCTTGGTGATATCCATGGCGTTGTCCCAGCATCTGCTATTTTCTCTATAATACACTTTCTTTCTTCAAAGCTTTTCGCTTCCTGTATAAACATAAAAATATCAATATCTGAATTCTCATCTGCCACGCCTTTTGCATGGGCACCTGCTAATGCTAAAATACATTCACCATTTACTGTAGATTTAAGTACTTCTATAATACAGTCCAATTTTTCTTGAATTTTACGGCTTATCCCACTCATATTTTACCTCCCTATAATCAGACCAGATTCTTGTTTTGTATCCTTATTATAGAAGAAATGCTCAAAAACAAAAGCATGAATATTGCACAAACCTAGTACAATCTTGCCTTACTTATAAAACTAAAACAGCAAGCAAAACTAAGTAGCCTTAACTACTTAATTTTCACTTGCTGTTTTTAAGTATATTTTTTATATAAAATCTTATATAACCTTTTAATATTATCCTTTAACTGCACCTGCAGCAATACCTTTAATAATGTACTTTTGACAAGTTAGATAGAAGATTACAATAGGTAAGATAGCAAGTACTAGCATTGCCATCATTGCTCCCATATCAATAGAGCCATATCCACCTTTAAGGTATTGAATAGCAATTGGTATTGTTTTGTAATCTGTTCCTATTATTAAATAAGGGAGGAGGTAGTCATTCCAAATCCACATTGTATTTAAAATACCTACAGTAATAGCGGTTGGCTTTAAAATAGGGAATACAATTCCAAAGAAGGTTTGGAAAGGATTGCAACCATCAATAAGAGCTGCTTCTTCTACATCAATTGGGATTGCCTTAATAAACCCACAGAACATAAATACGGATAAACCTGCTCCAAACCCTAAATAGATTAAAACGATACCTATAGGATTATCTAGATGAAAGACATTCGCAACTTTTGTCATTGTAAACATAACCATTTGGAATGGTACAATCATAGAAAAAACAAACATATAATATAATACTGTGGTAAGCTTCGTTTTTACTCTTACAAGGAACCATGCTGTCATAGAAGTAAATAAAACAATAGCAACTACTGAAAATACAGTAATAAATAAAGACCAACCAAAAGCCTGTATAAAGCCTGTTTTTGTTACCCCGTTAATATAATTTGTTATACCTGCAAAAGTCTCTGCTGTTGGAATACTAAATGGCATATCACTAATATAAAGTTTACCTTTAAAAGAGTTCATGAGTACAACCATAATAGGTGCAATAAATGCCAACGCTAGTATAACTGTTAAAACAAATAATGATCCATCTAGTAATCTATTTTTTGGGCTACTTTCTCTTTCCATTAGTTTTCAACCTCCTTACTTCTAGTAAATATAAGCTGTGGTAAAGATATAAGTGCTACCAAGATAAAGAATATGACAGCTTTTGCTTGACCTACTCCTTCCCATCCTACTCTACCATAGAAGGTGTTATAAATATCTAATGCTAACATCGCTGTTTTATTAGAAGGTGCTCCCGCTGTTAATGCTAAGTTTTGGTCAAATAATTTAAACGCATTAGAAACAGTTAAGAATAAACAAATTGTAATTGAAGGCATAACTAATGGTACTGTAATACTACGTAAAAGTCTAAATGATGAAGCACCATCAATACGTGCTGCTTCAACTATAGAATCAGAAATATTTTGAATCCCTGCAATATAAATAACCATCATATAACCTATGAGCTGCCAGTTCATTAAGATTACCAATCCCCAGAACCCATACTCTGGTTTATATGTAAGTGTCACCCCGAAGTTTTGTAATACACCATTTAAAATAAGTTGCCAAATATAACCTAGTACAATCCCACCAATAAGATTAGGCATAAAAAATACTGTTCTAAAGATATTGGTTCCTTTCATTCCTCTTGTTAATAAAAGTGCTAATAAAAATGCGATTGCATTAATCGTAATAACTGATACTACTGCATATTTAGCAGTAAACCATAGTGCACTTAAAAATCCTTCATTTGAAAAAGCTTTTATATAGTTATCAATTCCAACCCATTTCGCATCTGTTACTGTTGTAAATTCAGTAAATGATAATACTACGCCCAAAATGAAAGGGATTAAAAATGCAATACTAAATGCAATTACTGTAGGTAATACAAAGAACGGAAAATATTTTTTAATCGTCTTCTCCATAAAACGCCCCCCTTAAGTCCTTCATAAGATTGATAAAAGAGTGAGTCAGATCAACTTACACTCACTCTTTTTTTTGGGTATTATTTTGCTTTTGCTGCACTTTCACGTGCCCAAGATTCTGTTACAACTTGACGTACTTCTTCCCAATTCTTTTGGCCTTGTGCATATTCTAATAATGCATCGCCAAAATCATTTTTAAATTGTTCACTTGGGAATCCTGCGAATGTCCATGGTACAGATGTTACATCTTTTTCCATCCATCTAAGTACTTCTCTTGCTAATGGATCAGCTGGTTTTTCATTATCTTCAAAAGTACTAAATGGAGAAATGAAACCTAGGTCATTTGTTACATAGGATTTACCTGTTTGACTTTGGAATAACCATTCTAAGAATGCTACTGACATATCTTGTACTTCTTTTGATACTTTGCTATTGATTGCAAAGTAGTTTTCTGTACCAATACATAAACCTTGTTTTTCTTCACCTGGCATACCTGTATAGATTGGTAAGTATTTAATATCATCTGCATTTACTACGTTACCATCTACACCACTAATTTGTCCCCATGCCCAGTTACCATTTTGTACCATAGCTACTTGACCAAGAGCGAACTCTGCCATAGAATCATCTACTGATTTACTACCAAGAAGCCCTGGTTCTGTTGCTGAATTATTAATGTATAAATCAAAGATGTTCTTATAATTATCTGAATATGTAAAGTCAATTTCTGGACTATTTAAACTTGCTAAGATAGTATTATCAAACTCTTTGTTATTTAAGAATTCATAATAGAAAGGTACATTTGCTAAGTGAGTTTGCCATCTCCATTGTTCTCCGCTACCTAATGAAGTTGATGCAAATACGCCTTTAATACCTAAGGCATCTTTGTGTTTAGTCATATCTGTTACAACATCTGATAACATATCAAAATTAGTAATCTCATCTGCTGAACTGATTGATACTGCTTTATCTGGTAAAGCAAAATATTGTTCCATAATCGCATTGTTGTAGATAATACCATATCCTTCAACTACGTAAGGAATACCATATACACCATCATCTTTTGTTACTGCTAAACTTGGATCAGATAAGTAGCTATAAAGTTTAGTATCTTTAAGATCAAGACAATAACTTGCCCATGCTTCATACCCTACAGGTCCGTTAATTTGGAAAATACTTGGCGCTTGTGATTTTGACATTTCTGATTTAAGTGTTGTTTCATAAGTTCCACTAGCTGCTGTTACAACTTTAACCTTTACCCCTGTTTCTTTAAAATAATCTTCTGCTATTTTGTCATAAATCTCTGCTATTTCAGGTTTAAAATTTAAAAAGTAAATTTCTTTAGCTTGCTCTTTTTGGCTACATCCAATCATAGAAAAAACCATTGCACTACTTAAAAGTATACTTGCCATTTTTCTCATTTTCATATGCGTACCCCTCTTTACATTTATTATAAATTTTTATAACCTTCTTATTTTCGTTTCGGTAACGTTTCCATTTTGTTGTATTTTCCCCTATATTCTAATAGGTTTAATGTCCCATAAATCTTTAGCATATTCCATAATCGTTCTATCACTTGAAAATACGCCTGCATGTGCAATATTCATTAAGCACATTTTAGCCCAACTCATTTCATCTTGATAAGCTGTGAAAACTGTTTCTTGGGCTTCTTTAAATGCTTTAAAATCTGCTAATAGATAGTATTGATCTGGTTCATGCCAACTTGTTCCTTCAAGTAAAGAATCATGTAATTCTTCAAATTCTTCTGTTCCTCCATCAGAAAAAGTTCCATCTATTAAACTATCTATAACTCTCATAAGATTTTTGTCATTTTCATAAAATGTTTGTGGATCATACTCATCTTCTATTTGGGCTATATCTTCTACTCTTAAACCAAAGATAAAGTTATTCTCCTCTTTGCTTGCTTCTACAATTTCTACATTGGCACCATCATAAGTTCCAAAAGTAGGAGCCCCATTTAGCATAAACTTCATATTGCCTGTTCCTGAAGCTTCTTTTCCTGCCATAGAAATTTGTTTTGAAACATCTGCAGCTGGGAATAGCTTTTCTGCTAAAGATACACGATAGTTTTCTACAAACACTACTCTCATCTTTTGATTTACTTCTTCATCTTCATTTACTAGTTGTTGGATTTGTCCTATAAACTTAATGATAGCTTTAGCACGTTCATATCCTGGGAATGCTTTTGCACCAAAGATAAAGGTTACTGGCGGCATTTCTTTAGTAGGATTTTCTTTTAATTCATAATACAAATCTAATATATAAAAAGCATTTAATAATTGGCGTTTGTACTCATGAAGACGTTTAATCTGAATATCAAATAGTGAACTTGGATCAATCTCAATCCCTTGTGTCTCTTTAATATACTCTGCAAGTTGAACCTTCTTGGTATGTTTAATATCCATAAGCCTTTTTAAAACACTTTCATCATCTACATACTTCTCAAGTTCTTCTAATTTACTAAGATCCATAACCCAGTCTTCATTTCCAAGAAGTTCTGTAATAAGTGCTGATAACTCTGGATTACAAAGACGTAACCATCTTCTTGGTGTAATTCCATTCGTCTTATTTTGGAACTTTTCAGGATAGAGTTCATACCACTGATGAAGTTCTCTTTCCTTTAAAATATCTGTATGAAGTTGTGCTACACCGTTAACTCCAAACCCTACATGAATAGCTAAATTAGCCATATGTACTTTTTCATCTTGTATAATGTGGAATTGTTCTAATACTTCTTCTTCATAATCTTTGTCTGCTAAAGTAGCTTCAAAGTATTCATCTAATTTAATGATAATCTCACTTATTCTACTAAATAATTGCTCTATTAAATCCATTTCCCATTTTTCAAGGGCTTCTTGTAAAATAGTATGATTTGTATAAGCAAAAATTCTTTGGCTAATTGCTAATGCTTCCTCAAATTTCATGCCCTCTTCATCTACTAGAAGTCTTATAAATTCTGGGATTGCAAGCACTGGATGTGTATCATTTAACTGAATCACATGCCATTTATCAAAAGTTGTAAAGTCTAATCCATGCTCTTCTTTATGGCTTCTTATAATATCTTGTAATGAAGCACTTACCATGAAGTATTGTTGTCTAAGACGTAAGAGTTTTCCTTCTTCTTTTGAATCATTTGGATAAAGTACGCGAGATATATCTTCTGCTCTATTTTTCGCTTGAACGGCTTCATCATACTCTTGATTGTTAAATAATTCAAAATCAAAAGACTCTAAAGATTCTGCTTTCCAAAGTCTTAATGTATTCACATTTTTAGAACCGTATGCAATGATAGGTGTATCATAAGGAATTGCACGTACTGTAAAATCATCAAATGTAACTTCAACAGCTAAATCATCTTTACGAATACTCCAAGGGTCTCCATATTTTAGCCATTCATCAACACATTCAACTTGACTTCCATCTACGATTTTTTGGCTAAATAATCCATTGCTGTAACGAATTCCGTATCCTGAAAGTGGTATATTCATTACTGCTCCTGAATCCATAAAGCAAGCTGCTAATCTACCTAATCCGCCATTTCCAAGTCCTGCATCTTCTTCTATTTCTTCAATTTCATTAAGATTAATATGCATTTCTTCCAAGAGTTCTTTTACTTCATCATAAACTTGCATACTCATAAGGTTATTGCCAAGTGCTCTTCCCATTAAATACTCTGATGAGAAGTAATAAGCTCTTTTTTGCTTATTATATATTTCTTGAGTTTGATTCCAGTTTTCTACGATCGCTTCTAAAAGTGCTAGTGATAAGCTATTCCATATTTGATAAGATACTGCTTTTTCAATAGACTTTCCATACTTTACTTGGCAATTTCTTTGCATGCTCTCTTTTAATTTTTGCTTATTCATAGGTCATTTACACCTTCCATAGAGTTTTGTTAAATTGTAAAGTTTCTCTGCCAACGCATCTGTTAAACTTGCTTCTGGCATACGCCATATCCAATTCCCACCTAAAGTTGAAGGTAAATTCATTCTAGCCTCATTTCCAAGGTCTAATAAGTCTTGCATCAGTGTAATTGCTACATCCCCTACACTACTCCATGCCCCTCTTATAAATCCCCAGTTTTGTCCTTCTTCATCATTAAGATGTAAATATGTCTTTGCATATGCTACATCCTCTTTCATTCCCGTCGTTTCCATCCAACCCTTTATGGTATCATTGTCATGGGTACCTGTATAAACAATACAATGTTTATAATATGTATGTGGTATGTAGTCACTTTGCTCCCTTGTGTCAAAAGCAAATTGTAATACTTTCATACCCGGATAACCGGTAGCATCTCTAAATTCTAGAACTTCATCTGTCAAAAATCCTAAGTCTTCTGCAATAATATTAACTTCACCTAAATCTTCTCTAATCTGTTTGAAAAGTTTTAATCCTGGACCTTTAACCCATTTTCCATTTACTGCTGTCGTTTCTCCATATGGTACTTCCCAATAAGATTCAAATCCTCTAAAATGATCAATACGTATCACATCAAATAACTTTAAGCTTTCTTTAATGCGCATTACCCACCAAGCATATTCTGTCTTTTCTAAGTAATCCCAATCATATATAGGATTACCCCATAATTGTCCTGTCTCGGAAAATGCATCTGGTGGACATCCTGCAACTGTTATTGGATTTTTGTCTTCATCTAATTTGAATAACTCTGGATGTGCCCATGTATCACTACTATCACTTGCTACATAAATAGGAATATCTCCTATGATTTGAATACCTAGTTCATTCACATAAGCCTTCAATTCATTCCATTGTTTATAAAACTCATACTGAATGAATTCCCAAAATCCAATTTCATCAGCTAAACTCATCCTATAATGTTTCATACTTTCTTCTTTGCGTAACTTAATATCTAAATCCCATTCTTGCCAACTTACAAAATTCATTTTTTCTTTGATTGCCATATACATGGCATAATCATTAAGCCAACTCTTATTCTCTACTACAAACTCTTTTATTTCATTATTTAAAACCTTTTTAGCTTTTAAATAAGCCTTTTTTAATACCTTATATCTTGTATCAAACAGCCACTTATAATCAACTTGATTGTTTTTGCCTTTGTAAATTACTTGTTGCAAATCTTTTTTCTCTAGAAGCCCTTCTTTAGCCAAAATATCTAAGTCAATAAAGTACGGATTGCCTGCAAACGCTGAGAAGGATTGATATGGCGAATCACCATACCCCGTATGTCCTAATGGTAGTATTTGCCAATAGCTTTGCCCTGATTCCTTTAAGAAATCTGCAAATTTATAAGCACTTGCTCCAAAAGTTCCTATCCCATGTTTTTCAGGTAATGATGAAATATGCATAATAATACCACTACTTCTTTTCATGCTGTCCACCCCTTTTGGTATCGTTACCGGAAACGTTTCTAATAAGATATTACAAAAAAAATAGCAACAATACAATATTTTTATAACTTTTTCTTTAATTTTGTGTAAAATTTGCATTATTACTATTTATTTTTGTGAATTTTTACTATATTTCTATACAAGAATTTCCTTCTATAAGATCTGCATCTAATAAGATAGATATGGACTGGTTATTGCCATTCAATTGTTCAAAAAGTAAATCAGCGCTCAATTTGGCCATTTCTTCCCTAGGTTGTTTAACTGTTGTAATAGTTGGTGTGTAATATTGTGCAATATCCATTCCATCAAATCCTACAATTGAGATATCCTGCCCTATTTGTAACCCACTATCTGTTATAGCTTTAGCCACACCTATAGCCATACTATCTGATACAGCAAAAATAGCCGTAGGTTTCTTATTCTGTAAAAGCTTTATTGTTTCTTCATAAGCTTTCTCCATAAGATAGTGCCCCTTAAGTACATTTTCTTTATCAAATGGTATATCACTCTCTTCAAGTGCTCTACAATATCCCTTGTATCTTTCTAAGCTGGCTGCTTCTTTTTCATCACAGATCATAATACTAATATCTTTATGTCCTTTTTCAATCAAATAGTTAACCGCTTTATAAGCAGCCTCTTCATTGTTAATATCAATAATAGATACATGCTGCTTATTATTCATAGCAACAGGTAGGTTAATAGAAGTTAAGATGATAGGTACATCGATATGTTTAAAGGTATCTTCCTGTATATCATTAAACTTTCCACCAAGGCATATAACACCTTGTAATTTTCTTTCTTTTATAAATCTTAACGTACTCTCAATATCATCCTCTTCAACTTCTGTATGTTGTAAAAGCATTGTATAACCTTCAAATTGAATTTTTTTACTGATTATACTAACCATCTCAGATAAAAAAGGGTTGAAAATCCCTTTAATCAGTATACCAATATTTTTTGTACTGATTTGTTTAAGTACCCTAGCACTACTATTGGGGATATAGTTATATTCTTTTATAATGTTTAAAACATGTTCTCTTGTTTCTTTTTTTACATCTGGGTGATTGTTCACCACTCGCGACACTGTACTTACCCCTACACCCGACAACCTTGCAATATCTTTAATATTCATTTATCTCTTCCCTTCAGCCTTACAAATGTTTCATTGTATGTTACTTGTCCACCTATATCTGATATTCCTGATTCAGTTATCCAATTAGGATTCCCATGTTTTTTCCACCAACCTACATACATCATAACAATATGGTCACCAATATGATCATCTATCTCTAATTTTACTTGTATTGCACCTTTTTCAGATTCTAAATAGATGATTTCACCATCTTCAAACTCATGTCTTTTTGCCATTTTAGAATTAATATAGGCCTTTGCTATCCCATCCCTATCCATAAAATGTTGACTAAATAAAGAGTCTCTACTATGATTGGTTAGCAATCTAAATTGATTATCTCTTTGCCCATGATTTTGTTTATCCTCTTCAGTAAATGCATCTTTATTAAAAAGAATTTCAAATTTTCCTGATGGGGTAAGAAATACCTTATCCTTCCAAGCAATGCTTTCATGTAAAGTGAAATAATGATTGATTAAATACTCTAAGCTCATTTCTTCGTGCTTTTCTTTGAGTGGTTCTATTACTTTATCTAAATATTCTCTCTTGCTTACTTGGGGATAATCTTTTAACTCTAGCTTCATAGCTAAGGCTCTATAAAAAGCATACTCATCCATTAATGCCTCTTTAGGTTCTAACGCTTTCTCATTATAAGTTATATAAGGATTTGTCATTGAACTAAAAAGTAAATCTTCACTTTCCAAAACTGTTGTTGTTGGAATGAATAAATCACATACTTGTGCTGTATCAGTTAAAAACAAATCAAAGCATACTTTAAACTCAATCTTTTGTAAGGCTTCTTCTAAGCTTCTAAGATCTGGTAGCTGGTTAAGTAAATTACTTTTTGTTATAACAGCCATTTTGATAGCATTTTCCCTAATAAAATCACTTATATGACTTACATAAAACGCTCGATTATCAGCATAACTCTCACTATTATATGGATCTAAATTTAGAACACTTGGGTAAACTTTATTTGCATAGTTAACACCACCACCGCTTACGCCTATTTGACCTGTTAATGCTGCTAATGCATCTATCAGCCAAATTGTATTACCTCCGTAAGCATACTTTTGTAAGCCATATCCTAAAAGAATGGTTGCATAGAAATCTGTATACTTCTCTACTAAGAAGTCTACTTCAGCTTCTGTCACACCTGCTTTTTCACATAGTTTTTCCATATTAAATGTTTCCACATAATCCCTATATGCCTCAAATCCATTGACATATTTTGATATATATTCTTTGTTATATAGGTTCTTTTCAATAATTTTTTTAGCCATTGCTAAAGCTAATGCACCATCACCACCAGCTTTAATCCTAATATATTTGTCTGCTTGCGTAGCTGTTGCAGTACATATAGGATCAATTACAATGACATAACTTCCTTGTTGCTTAGCTTTCTTAATCATTTGCATTGTATGAATTGTTGTATGTGCAGGATTTTTGCCCCATACTATAATCGTCTTACTATTTAACATATCTTCTAATGCATGACTTCGTACATCTCCAAAGTTCTGGTTCTGTGCTGCAATACCTGCACTCCAGCAAGGCCCGCCTTTTTGCTTAGAAACACCACCAAAAAAGTTAAAAAATACATCACCTATACTTTTAAGTACACTTCCACTTCCATACTGTTCATAATACAAAATAGACTTTGAACCATACGCTTCTTTATACATTCCTAATTTTTGAGCCATAAGTTCTATAGCCTGGTTAAAAGAAATCTCTTGCCATTTTCCATCTACTTTAAGTAATGGACTATATTGTCTCTCTGAATGATTGGTACGGTCTAAATGCATTAATCCCTTTTTACAAATAAAACCTTTGGTATAAGGATGTTCCTTATCTCCTTCAATTTTTATAACTTGATTTTCATCTACATAAACATTAAATTTACAACAATCAAAACAATCTAGTGTACATCCAAGACTTAATTTTTTCATATGATCCCTCCTATATATTATTTATTTTACCCTTTATTTTTTTTAGGAATTGATCTTTAAGTGCATTTTTATCTTCTAATTCTTTTATTTTCTTATTTAAATATTCTATATGCTCTATGGTCACTTTAGCTCCATTTTTATTAACTACATCATCACTTTCTAATACTTCATTAAGCCAGTGTAAGGTTGAATTTTTTATCATTTCATTATACGTATTGTCTTCTCTACCAAACATTATTTGTTCTCCTTCTATTCTCAACTAGTCATCTGCTTTTTATTTATTATAAACTATATAATACCTCAAAATATAATCTTTTTACTTTTTTCGCCTTTTATATCTATTAAATTTAAAAAATTATTCTATAAAGAAAAGCCTTCAACATACTTACTATATGTTGAAAGCCTTTTAAATTAATCTTTCTAATTACTTATTCTATTTTCTTTACGAATTTTCTTAAGCGCTTTTTTTGAACCTCTTGCAAGATCATGCTCTAGCTTTCTTTCTTTGAAACTTGTAAAAAGGCTGTCTAGATCATAATCTGCAGGATATAAATCTCTTGCACGGAGTTTTAATTTCACTCTTCTCTCATCTGCTTCTACTAATTCACCTTTATAAAATATAATTAGAGATTCTAATTGAGTCTTTGGCTTATAAACGATTGCTTCTTCACCATACTCTAACAATATAACTTTATCGCCCTTTTCTAATATTTCTCTTTGTACTTCTTGTTCTTTGGTATTCTCTATCTGTAGTCTTTTTCTCTTAGGCTCAACTGTCTCGTAGTTATAGCATTTTTCTTCCATATAACGTGCTGCATTCTTTAGAATATCTGCTCCAATGCCCATCTTCTTTGCGATCCATAATGCATTACTTTCTCCTGCTTGACCTATGAGAAGTTTATAAAGAGGTTCTAAAGTTTCTCTATTAAATTGCATCGCTGCATTTTCAAAGTCAGGATGTCCTGCTGAGAAATCTTTGATTTCATTGTAGTGGGTTGTTGCAACCGTAATAGCACCTTTTTGATAGAGTGCTTCTAATATAGCAATAGCTAGCGCTGCACCCTCCCCAGGCTCTGTCCCACTTCCTATTTCATCAAACAGAAGTAGAGTAGATTTATTTGTGTTATTTACGATTGAGGCTAGGTTTTTGACATGAGATGAAAAAGTACTTAAAGCATTCTCAAGGCTTTGACCATCACCAATATCTACATATACTTTATCAAACACAGACATCTTTGTGCCTTCACCTACTGGTATATGAAAACCTGATTGCATAGCAAGTGTTAATAAGCCTACTGTCTTTAAAACAATTGTTTTCCCACCTGCATTTGGACCTGTTATGATTAAGCTACGATAATCTGTCCCTATCTTAAAGTCTAGTGGTACCACTTTACCTTTTAGAAGAGGGTGACGGCCTTGCTTAATCTCAACCATGCCATAATCATTAATTTGCGGGCTTCTTCCATCTAAACTTTTGCTATATTTTGCTTTAGCAAAAATCATATCATATTGTCCCATAACTTCCATATTACGTTTGATACTGTCACACTTTTCATATACAAGACCTGTTAGGTAAGATAATACTTTATACTCTTCCATAGATTCTTCTACTTGTAGATTCAGTAACTCCGCTGTATATTTATTTACACTATTGATTTCCATGAATGCTGTTTTATCTGTACTTTCAACCACAGTTCCTTCAACTTTGTTCTTATAAGCAAGTTTAATAGGTACAGTTAATTTTCCTTGCCTTTTACTAATAAAGAACTCTTGAATATAAGATTTATTATGAGGATTTTTTAAGAACTGGTTCAATCTTTCTTCTATTTTATCTTCTGCTATTGCCATATGTCTTCGAATCTTCTTTAACGTATTACTGGCTTCATCGCAAACTTTATTGTTACGTACTGCATATTCTATTTCTTCTTCAATAGCCGGAAAAGGTTGAATACATAGGCTATAGCCTTGTAGCATGGGTGCTTCGATGCTCCTATCCTTCATATAAGTTTGGATCTTCTGACATCCTCTTAAAAAGGCTGCAATTTGCGTAATTTGTTCCTCGTTTAGGATGATATCCTTTTCTACCTTCTCTATAAGCTCAGCAATATTTGAAATCCCTTGTAATGGTACACTCCCTGTACAATCAAGTAGGCGTCTTGCCTCAGTTGTCTCCTCTAGTCTATTTAATACTACTTTTTTATTGCCACTTGGCATTAAATCTCTTATAAGCTTTTTCCCTAAACTACTTACGCAGTAAGATTCTACGATTTCTTTCATCTCGTTATATTGTAATTTTTCAAATACTTCATTATTCATTGTTTATAGGTCTCCTTTAATTTCAATCACTACTTGGACCTTTGCTTACACATCTACAAATAAATACAAGATAGCATACATGCTATTTTTAATTAGATTTTAATATTCTCGTCTTATATAACTCTATCCTAAATTATGTCTTTTACCACATCTAGGACTATCATCTTTTTATTTTTTAATATGCTATTAAATCTTATCTTTCCTAAAATATAAAAAAAGCAGCGTACAAAAATACGCTGCCTTCACTTATACCATTTCTATTATACATTATAAATAGCCTCATTCTACCATGCTTAAAGCATCTTCAATAAGTAGGCATAACTATAATGTTGACCGAATAGACATGTTTAGTTGTGCGTTTTGTATCTTCATAGATTTGCAAACAAAGGTATCACAAACAAAGGGTATAATTACCCCTAGTTTTAATAACTTTTGTTTACCATATTTAATTAATCTATTTTAGATACCTCCACACTCACAAACATGTCTCCTTTACTATTATGATGATAACATTATATGCAATAATGCTGTTGCTGTCAAAGTAAATTTATTCTATATCTTAAATTCATCTATCTTATTTATAATGCCATCAATCAATCCATTTAACTTTTCAGCACTATCTGATACTTCTTTAGATGCACCATTAATATTTTGTGAGAAATGATGTATTTCATTCACTAGTGCTTCAACCTCTTTAGAAATATCAAAAAGATACTTAATTTTTCCACTAACCTCTTCCTTTTCTTCTCTTAATTCAAAGGCTTGCTTTAACGTACTTTTCATTTTAGGAATGATAGTTTCTATGCGTTCTATAATTTCTTCGAAAACACCCACTGTTTCTTCTGAAATATTCATCTGTTTCTTAACATCATCATCTAGGTTACTAAACTGATT
This sequence comes from Niameybacter massiliensis, assembly GCF_001282685.1. Lineage (GTDB taxonomy): Bacteria > Bacillota > Clostridia > Lachnospirales > Cellulosilyticaceae > Holtiella > Holtiella tumoricola. The sequence goes on from NZ_LN875035.1 coordinate 3,077,444, forward strand.
CACAACTTCTAATGTTTCCCTAGATACCTCTTTAATTTTATTAATAATTTCATCCGATAATTGCTTTGTTCTTAATGACAAAGTTTTAATTTCTTCTGCTACAATAGCAAAGCCTCTTCCTGACTCTCCTGCTCTTGCAGCTTCAATCGATGCATTGAGTGCTAGTAGGTTCGTCTGATTTGCTATATCTGTAATCAGTCCTGATATCTCAGATATTTGAATAATATGCTTTTCTAAAGTTGTAATCTTCATATTAACATGTTCTAAGGTATCCCCTACCTTCTGAGCTGCTACCCCTAAATCCTGAATGGCTTTTGAACTATCTTGGGATTTTAAAGTAATGGCATATGTATTATCTTGTATTGCTTGTAAATTCAAGTGCATCTCATCCATATTTTGCCCAAACCCATCCATAAACTCTACAATGTGACCTAGCTCATTATTTTGTTTAAGCATTTTGTCATTAATTTCTTCAATAGATTGAGTGGTTGAGGCAGTTGCTAAATGTACTTCATCAGATGTAGTATTTAAATCTTTTGCATTCTGATCGATAACTTGAGACATTCCCTTTATATCACTAACTAATGAATGAAGTTTTCTTACCATCTCACCAAAGTTATTAGCTAATTGTCCAAACTCATCTTTCTTACTATCTTCTATATTTAAAGTTAAATCACCTTTTGAAACGATATTCGTATGCTCTACTATCGAACGTAGTCTTCTAGCAATACGTTCAATAACTAGATAGGCGCTTAACATTGAAACTAAAATCAGAGTAATTCCCAAAACAATCATTCTGTTCTTTATCACATTTACTCTATCAAAAACTTCTTCGGCGCCGTAATCACATGCTAAAATACCTACAGACTCTCCCATTGAATTTTTAATAGGTACCACTGCGCTCAACATTTCTCCATATTCCCGATCTAAAGCTATCTCCGTGTAGCCACTTTTGCCTTCCTCCATTGCTTCTTTAAATAGCTCTGGATTTTCTGTCGACTCTTCCGCTTCTCCAAATATATTGGCTTCTTCATCCAAGAAAACATATCCATAGTTTTCTTCATCTAATTTCATCATTGCATATATATAGGTGGCACCTGTATCTTCTCTAACATCTTTTAATAGTTCATGCATTTGTAATATGTATGCTTCATCTTCTCCTTCACTTTCAATAAGTTCCTCAAATTTATCTCCATCAATCTGATAGATTAATGTTTGTACTATTGCTAACGCCTGCTCCCCTACTAACTTCTCCGTTATATTATTAAGTGATGTAATAGAAAAATAGCTTAACAAACCACTTAATAGTACACATAACCCACATACAAAAATAATAGCCTTTCCTTTTATAGATAGATGCATTCTGTTTCTCCCGCCTGATAGTATTTTTCGAGCTTAATTTTATTTTTTATACTATAGTTTAGTATTTTGACACACAATTTTATCATTGCTCTCTCCTCCTGTCAATCATACTTTGCTACCTTATAAAATCATTTGATTCTCTCCTTATACTCTCTTCATCATCTAACTAAATCGATTGTTACTATCTAAAAAACTTTAACTTTTCTTCTAAGTTACTCATCACATCTCTCAGTACTTGTGAAGATTGATAAATACTTTCTCCTATTTCATTAAACTCTTCTGTTGAAGCCGCTATCTCTTCTGATGTTGCCGCTATATCTTGAGAGATATCTTGAGATATTTCTATTTCACCTATTACTGTTCCTTTATATACATTCATATATTCAAAAGCATTCGACATATTATCTAAATTACTTACCATTTGGCTAACCTCTTGTAAAATCTTTATAAATGATTCTTCACTTTTTTGAATGATAGTATTTTGCTCTATAATCCCTTCTTTTAACTCTATTGCTTCTGATACAATAATTTCACTTTCATTTCCAACTCTATTTAAAATACCTTTAATTTCTGATGCTGATTTTTTACTTTCCTCTGCTAGAATTCTAATTTCATTAGCTACTACGGCAAATCCTCGTCCTGATTCGCCTACACGTGCTGCCTCTATTGCTGCATTAAGTGCTAATAAATTAGTCTGCTCTGAAATTCCATCGATAACTTTTGTTATAGAGTCAACTTCTTTTAAACTTGTACTCATATGGTTAATATTTGCTTCAAATACCTTAAATGTATCCATTACACGTTCTGCTTTTTCAAGTAATATAATAAGCTCTTTCTGAGTGAAATCAGCTTTATCATTAATAATTTCTGCTGATTGTTCAGATTCTTTGACCCTTACTCCAAGATCAATAATCTTCTCTTCAAATAGCGTCATTTGAGTAGATATAGTCACCATGTTATCTGTTTGTTGCTGACACCCTTCTGCTGTTCCATTAATAGCTATAGCTATATTTTTTGCATTCTCTGACATAATTTCTGCTGTATCACCTAATTGATTACCCTCTTGCTGCAATAATATAGTTGTATTTTTTGTGTCATCAATAATATTCTTTATTGCTTGCTGAGTTGCAAAAAGTGCTTTCCATACTTCGGCAATTTCATCTTTTCCCTTAATCATACTTTCTTTTGGTACTTGTGAAAGATTACCGCTAGACATATTTGTTATATAATCTTGTAATATTGATAATCTTGTTATAGCCCTTTTCAAAATAATATACAGACTCATCCCCAAAATAATGACCATTCCTAGTAAACTATATTTAACATAGCCTGAAATTTTTTTCGTCATGCTAAGTATTGCATCTTCTTCTACTCTTAATCCTAGTGACCATTCAGATTTACTATTAATAGGTTCATATACTAAATAACTTCTTCTCCCCTCATCATTTCTATACTGCTCAATCCCCTCTTCTCCATTGATCATTACTTGATGAATTTTTGATAGTTCAACATCACTTCCTATTGTCTTTGCATTTTCAATACAGTTCATAAGTTGTTTAGCAAACTCTATATCTTTATAAGCAATAATTGCCCCATTCTCATCTAGTATATATGCCTCTCCTACCTCACCATAATCTAATTTATCCAGTAATATTGATAATGCAGCAGCATCATATGTATAAGTGTATACCCCTATTATTTCTTGTCTATCATACATATTATGAACTGGTACTGAAATGCTGTAGCTAAAATCCCCCGTCTGCCTATCTACTACTGGCGAACTATAATACACCTCTCCTCTAATAGCATGTTGAAATTGCTTAGACTCTGATAAATCTATATACCCCATATTATTGGTTGCCATCGTTTTGCCTTGTATATCTGCAAAACTTACAACTGATCCTGCATATTCTGGGTTAACAAAAAGCTCTAATGTCTTTAATCTTTCCTGATCTGTTAAATTTGGATCTTCTATACTTGTGTTATATATATCCTCTATAACATCGTGAATTTGCATATCTATCATCTGAGAGACCGCTTCATTAATCATCTTTGTTACATTTTGTGCATTCCGCAAAGAATCTTGAATAACTACTTCTGATAACTGCTTATTTAAACTCATTACAATAGTTGTCGTTAGTACCATTAAAATTAAGGTAGGTACAACAATAAGCTTAAACTTTAATCCTGTATTTATATTAAATTTCATTTTCTTTAGTCACCTTTTTCTTATTTTTCTTTAGAATATTTTTTCTAATATATAATTATTTTCCTTGAATAATCATTTCTCTTTTACGATTATAGATTTTTTTTTCTAAAACTCAATCTTCTTGTATTATTTGGTCAATATAATGTTGTAGACAGAACTCTAAATAAAAAGATTCACATAAATTAGATTTAAAATTATAAGGAGTTATGATAAAATTAAGCTTAAACTTTATTCTAAAATCTTTATTTTTATATTAAAAGGAACCTCTCCCTATGAAATCTAAGTCATTAGTACGGACATTTCGAATTACTATTACACTTACTATAGTAATTCTCATTATATCCTTAGGACTTTTTTTTAAATTCTTTTTAAAACACGAATTTGAAAAATTAAAAAATGAATCTTTGTTATATGAAACAAAAAGCTTAGGTGTTTCAATTGAAAATTTATTTTCTGATTTATTATTAGGAGCCCAGAGACTTTCTCAAAGTGATGAGATTCTATCTTACTTTGAATTTAACACCTCTCCTTGGCCTCTTACTCCTAAACATTTGAATCTTCCAGATCAAAGATTAGTTATTTCTAATATATGGCTCTATAAAGTGGGTGACCTTTCTCCTATAGAGCATGAGCTTCTTCGTGAACACGATTTTAACCTACGTGAATGGTATCAAGAACTTGTTATAGACAAAAAAAGCTATAGTATTTCGTCCCCTTATGCGGATTACTTTACAGGTAAACAGGTCGTAACAATTGCTACACCTACTATAAAAAACAATCAAATTATTGGCATCCTAGGTGTAGATATTATTGTTGAACAACTTGTAGAACTTCTTGATTCTCAACATTTAGGAGACTCTGGATATTTAAGTATGATTTCTAACCAAGGTCTCATTATTTCTCATATTAATGAGGATTTACGCCTGCAACACATAAATGATGCTGGTATAGATATAACTTTTAAACAAACCATCAAAAATGATCGGGAACAAGTTATTCGCTATACACAACATAATCAATCATTTTATGGTGCTATATATAGTGTAGAGCCTGGTAACTTTAAGATTGTAGGAAGTATGTCTAAAGGAGACTTCTTAAAACCCTTATATCCTATGTTTTTTATTCTTGATATCATGATAACAAGTACATTAATTGGAGGTATTTTAATCATTTATATGATTACCTCCTGGTATACCAAGCCCCTTAAGCAAATTAAATACTACTGTGAGCAACTTAATCAAGGAAATACTGATTTTGATATCTCACATAATCTGGCTAAACGTACTGATGAGATTGGTATTTTAATTAATAACATTATTAATTCCCAGCTAGCTAAATCCGAACAGTTGCTCATCGCTGAACAACTTAAAGCTCAGCTTATTCATTATAAATTTTATGAAGAATATATCGAGACATTAAAAACATTTAAACATGATTTTAAAAATCATGTTATTATCATCAATACACTTGTACAAGAAAATAGACTTTCTGAGCTTCAAGGATATATGAAAAAATTAGGAGCTGAATTCAATCACTGCAACATTCCTTCATACTGTGAAAACTATGTACTGGATGCACTCCTGAAATACCATATAATGAATCCAGAAAATCAAGATATTATCTTTAATATAAATGCCTGTTTACCTCAAAATATCTCTATTGATAATACTGACTTATGTATTATTATTGGTAACTTATTAAATAATGCCTTAGAAGCAGTACATATGAATAAGATAAACAAAACAATCGATCTAAATATCTATATTAAAAATACTTTTTTATGCATCAATATAAAAAATACTTATGAACAGCAGAATATAAAAGAAAATAATCAGTATAGGACAACAAAAGCTTCTACTTTCTCTCATGGTATTGGCCTACAGAGCATTGAGCATATTGTAGAACTTAATAAGGGCGATATGAAAATCATTGATGTCAATCAAATGTTTGAAGTGAAAATTGTACTTAAATGCGTTACTAATCCATTCTAAATATATCGTGAGGTAGATTTATGATTAAAATAGCCATATGTGATGATGAATTACTCTATATCGATAAAATCGAATCTATTCTAAATTTAATCGCACATAAAAATATATTAGAGATAACTATTGATAAATATCAAAGTGGTGAAACATTACTCGCTTCAATAAATAATTCTAATGTTTCCTATGACCTTATTTTCTTAGATATTCTTTTAGGCAGTACAAATGGTATCCAAATAGCAAAATTATTAAAACCTTTATCTCCACAAACACGTATCATTTTTTTAACTAGTTCTTCTGAGTATGTATTTGAAGGATATGATGTTGAAGCTTTTCATTATTTACTTAAGCCTCCAAATACTGAAAAAATTGAAGAACTCTTATTGAAATATCTTTCAATACTTTCTTCCAAAGATATATTTTACTTTCCTGTAAAAACTAAACAAGGAATTGAGAATTTCTTACTTACTGAGATTACCTTTTTTGAAACTTTTAATAGGATTATTACCATGCATTTAAAAAATGGTCAGTCTCGAACCTTTTATGCCAAATTAGATGATTTAGAAATACAATTAAACACCTCTGGATTTATCAGATCTCATAGAAGCTACTTAGTTGCACTAAAATATATTCAAGAAATTAAATATAATGAAATCTATTTAACTACAAATCAAGTAATTCCAATTAGCCGTCGTAATATTACATCAATTAAAAATTTATTTTTTGAGTACTTAATGCAAAATAATTCCCTTTAACCTAAAGCCTAAATCACTTAGTAATGAGTGATTTAGGCTTTTTCTTAATCCAACTTTTCTTCCTTATTTTTCCGAATATTTATTGTCATTTTTAAATTATTGTTCGATTTTATTATTGACTCCTCTTACTTCTCCTTATATAATGAGTTCATAAATAGACTAACGTTCAACTTGAGGAGATACTAACATGAATAAACTTTTTAAAAAAGCTCTCACACTTTTTGCAGTAGCATCTATCGGTGCTGTAATGATGGGTGCAGCACCTGCAAATACAGTTAATAACGAAACGATTCCAGCGATCAAACTTGTTGAGGCAACTCAAAGACCACTTCTTATCCAAGGTGCAATGGATGTTGAAACTGAAATTATGATGGCAGCACTTGAAAATCCTGAAGATATTACTTTAGGTGTTTGGAAATATACAACAGGTACATTAAATGGTTATCCTGTTGTAATCTCTAGAACACGTATTGGTATGGTCAATGCAGCAGCCTCTACTACACTTGCTATTGAACATTTCAATCCTGTAGCAATTATTAACCAAGGTACAGCAGGGGGACATGATCCTGAACTTCATAAATATGATATTGTACTTGGTAAAGAAGTAGTAAACATGGGTGCATTCAAAACAGACTTTACAGAAAAAGGTGAAGGTATTCATCCAACAGCCTGGAAACCTATGACTCTTGAAATCGTACATAACCAAACTGGTGAATGGACTGAAGTAGGTAGTTTCCCTGCTGATGAAGCACTTCTTGCTGCAGCAAATAGCGTAAAGGATACGCATACAAAAGGTAAAGTTGTAGAAGGTACTGTAGGTTCAGCTGATGAATGGAACAAAGAAATTGATCGTATTTTATGGCTTAACGAAACACTTGGTACATCAGCTGAAGAAATGGAAACAGCTGCTGCTGCTCAAATCGCAGCAACTTATGATATTCCATTCTTGAGTATTCGTATTTTATCAAATAATGAAGTACATAAAGAAGCTTATGACCGTACAACAGGTGAAGATTCTCAAGCTTTCACTTTACAAGTTGCAAAAGCATATATCAATAACTACTTATTAGTAGAGACTGAAGAAGTCACTACAACAAAATAATTCATTATCCCCCCCGCCTAAAAAATATTTCTAGGTAGGGGGGATAATCTTTTTTATAAATAATTTTTGCTGTTATTTATTTTGATAATCAAATATTTCTTTCATCAAACTTTCATGTTATAATATGAAACACTAAAAGACATCAAGGAGTGTGACAATGAAAATTTTTAAAAAGATTCTAATCGGGATTATTACTTTTACTATACTTATAGGCACTATTGGCATAGGCTTTGGTGCAAATTATTTATATAACTTAGCATTAAATCCATATACATCAAAAGATTTAATTTTTGGTTCGGATGATGAAGATTCTAGTGATATGGTGAGCCAAAATGAAACCAGCGGTATAAGTACTGTAGATGACCGAACATGGTTATTAGAACACAGTGGCTATGAGGATTTATTCATGACTTCTCGAGATGGCTTAAAACTTCATAACTATGTGCTTACTCAATCAGATTCTAATAAATGGATGATTGCTGTACATGGCTATACTTCTGAAGGTATATTAATGGCACCTTATGCTAGAAAATTTTATGATATGGGCTATAATGTAATCATTCCAGACCTTAGAAGCCATGGTCAAAGTGAAGGTGACTATATTGGAATGGGATGGGATGAACGTTTTGATATTATTGATTTAGTTAACTATATTGTAGAAAATAACCACGATGCTCAGATCGCTCTATTTGGTGTTTCGATGGGCGCTGCAACTGTTATGAATGTCTCAGGTGAAGAACTTCCAAGTAACGTTAAGGCCATTATTGAAGACTGTGGCTATACCTCTGTTTGGGATCAATTTGCTTACCAACTAGATGACCTTTTCGGCCTACCAGCTTTCCCTATGATGCACACTGCAAGCTTAGTTGGTAAATTACGTGCTGGCTACTGGATAGGAGAAGCTTCTAGTATTGAGCAAGTCAAAAAATCTATAACACCTACACTATTCATTCATGGTGATGCTGATGATTTTGTTCCATACTTTATGCTAGATCAATTATATACTGCTTCAAATGCTGAGAAAGAAAAGTTAGTCATAGAAGGTGCCGGACATGCAAAATCAAAAGATGTAGATCCAGAACTATATTGGTCGACTATTACAAATTTCTTAGATAAATATGTAGATTAAATTACTCATTACTTATTTATAACCTAAACCTAAAAAAGTAGGAGCTTGGATTAAAGAGCTCCTACTTTTCTCTATATAAATAACTATAAAATAGCTATTTAACTTGTTCTATCATTGATATTAAGGCTGTCTTAGGTTGAAAACCTACACTTGTATGAAGGATTTCTCCATTCACAAACATCTTAATAGTTGGTATACTTTGAACACCATATTGTGCTGCTAATTCTGTACTTTCATCTACATTTACTTTTACTATTTTGGCATTGTTTACTTCAGCTTGCACTTCTTCTAATATTGGTGCTAACATTTTACATGGCCCACACCAATCTGCGTAGAAGTCTACTACTACAACACCCTCTGCCTCTAATACTTCCTTTTTAAATTCATCTTTATTAATATGTTTGACCATAAATAGTACCTCCTATATTTCTTATCTTTATTCTACCTAGTATCCTTATTTTTAACAATTAGGCACTTTAAAGTGACCGCTCATATTATAAAAGTGCCAAAGCTTTATCGATTGCTGCTTTATCAAAACCAATAATAACATGTTCATTAATTGTTGTTACAGGTACTGATCTTTGCCCTGAAACTTCTAAAACAATATTTCTATCTTCTTTTGCATCTGCTACTGTTACTACTTCATAAGGCACATTTTTACTTTCTAAATATTTTTTAACTTTTTGACAAGGTCCACACCATTCTACTGAATATACTTTAATCATTATTATCTCTCCTTTTGTGTTGTTATATATTGTTCTGCTTTAAGTGCAGCTATTGTACCATCTGCTACAGCAGTTGTAATTTGCCTAAATTCTTTTTCTCTTATATCACCCACTGCATAGACACCTCTAATATTAGTCTCCATACTTTCATTGGTTGTAATATACCCTGCAGATGTTAGATGAACATCTTCTTTAAATAGTTCAGTTTTCGGTTCTGTTCCTATATAGCCAAAAACTGCTTTAAGAGGTATCTCTTTGGTTTCTTCTGTTTTTGTATTCTTTATAATTGCCTTATCTACAAAGGTTTCGCCGGTTACATCTACAAGATCCCAATTGTACATAATTTCAATATTAGGAGTCTTCTCTACTGCTTCTAATACTTTTGCCTCGCCTTTAAAGTAATCATATCTTCTAATTATAATAACTTTAGATGCAAGTTTTGCTAAAAACATAGATTCTTCTAATGCAGCATTACCTCCACCAATAACAGCAATGACTTCATCTTTATAACTTGCACCATCACATACACCACAGTAATGAATACCTTTTCCTAAATACTTTGACTCACTTGGAATAGGTAACTTTTTAGGATTGGCTCCTGTTGCAATAATCACTGCTTTAGGTTTATAGATATAATCTCCTGTTTCAACAATCTTTTCTTCATCCTTTAATGAAACACGCTCTATAAAATCAAATTCATCAATTTGAGTCCCTAAAGCTACTGCTTGCTGCTCTATTTTATCTGCAAGTTCATTTCCTTTAATACTTTCAAATCCAGGATAATTTTCTATAGTATAACTTAATCGAACCTGACCACCTATAATATTATTTTCTAATACTAAAGTTTCAAGACCTGCTCTTGTTGCATAAATTGCAGCTGTTAGTCCTGCAGGTCCTGCTCCTACAATAATAAGATCTATTTCTTTAATAGGTTTCATAACTTTGCTCCTTAGATTAATCCAAATAATTCATTTAAAGCTTCACTCATCGTTGGATGTGTAAAGATATGATCTCTTAAAAATGTATAATCTTGATCTAATTCCATAGCTGTACTTACAATATTTATCATCTCACTTGACTCTGCACAAAGTAATGTACATCCTAGTATTTTGTTTGTTTTTGCATCAACTATTGCTTTCATTACACCTTCTATTTCATTAATCACTCTTGCTCTTGGCACTGCTGCAACAGGAAGCTTTGCAACTTTGATATCATATCCTTTTGCTCTTGCTTCACTTTCACTTAATCCTACTCTAGATAGGTTTGGTTCAATAAATACTGAGTAAACTGTAAACTTTCTATCCTCTACTGTACGTTTCCCTTCACCAAATAAATTATCTTTAACGATTCTAAAGTCATCTAGTGAAATGTAAGTAAATTGTGGACCTCCATTTACATCTCCTAATGCCCATATATGTGGTGCACTTGTTTGTAGTCTACTATCCACTACAACTGCACCTCTTTCATTAACCTCTACGCCTGCTGCTTGAAGATTAAGTTCTTCTGTATTAGGTTTTCTACCTGTAGCAATTAATACAGCATCTCCTATAAGTTGCATTTGTTCATTAGATACTTTATTCGTATAGTTTACAACAACTTCATCCTCTTTGTTTTCAAAAGCATCTACCTTTGAATTAAGTACAAAGTTAATACCTTTCTTTTCTAATACCTCTTTCACTACTTCTGAAATATCTTCATCCTCTCTCATAGCAATACGATCTGAAGATTCGATAACTGTTACTTTTGAACCAAAGGTTGCATAAATAGATGCAAACTCTAAGCCTATATAGCCACCACCAACGATTACTAAATGCTTAGGTAATTCTGTATGCTCCATAATCGTTGTACTCGTATAGATTTTATTACTTTCATGAATACCTGGTATATTAGGAACTATTGTTGTAGCTCCTGTATTAATAAATATCTTTTCACCTTTTAGCTCTATCATACCCTCTGTAGTTTTAACCTGAATGATTGAGTCTGATACAAAAGAAGCGGCTCCATTATAGATTTCTATATTAGGATTATCATTTAACATATTGAAATTTTTAGTTCTAAGCATTTCTACTAAACTATGTTTTTCCTCTATCGCTTGTCTATATTCTGCTGCCTTTTCCTCAAAACTATTAAGTCCCTTATAAAGGGCTACTTTTGCTTTGTGAACTAATTTCTTAGTAGGAATACATCCGATATTAATACAAGTTCCACCATACATTTGCTCTGACTTTTCAATAACTGCTACCTTTTTCCCTTGCTTTGCCATAAAACCTGCTAATGTTTTACCGCCTTTACCAAATCCAATAATAACTGCATCGTATTGATTCATTTTGCTTGCCTCCGCTGTCTATTTTTTATCTTATCTAAATTGTATCCCCTGACTACTGTATAAACAATTAGGTACTTTTAAGTAACTACTACATTCATTCTGTGTGTATTTAGAAATTTTCTTGTACTTTTGTGAAATCATTTTTGTATGTAAATAAAAAAGCTGATGATTGAAAGACCATCTTCCAATCACCAGCTCTCATGTTATTAATTTTGTTTACGAACGATAGTATATTCATCACCTATTTTAAAATAAGGACACTGCTTGCTTGGATGATAATTCATTCTAGCAAAGTCATCCTCATCCATAATAGGCGCTACACTACATACATACTCCCTTATTACTTCATCATATTCTAAATGCATACAATTCTCACACATTATACCCCTCCTTTTATTTTTCTGTCTTCTTCTATTATATGCCCTTATATCCTCAAACTAAAGCCTACTCCTATAAAGGTTACATCCTGATTCCTTCAATTATAATATTAATCATTTCTTCTAAAGCCTCTGTATATCCTATTTTTTCTTTTATTAATATATCTTTCTTAATAAATGCTTCAATAGATGAACAAATTATAGTCTTTAATATGATTAAGTTAATAGGCCTAATTTTACCTTCTTCTATAGCTTGATTAAGAAGTTGAATGGTATCTGTCCAGTCTTCATCTATTTTTAAAGTGATTTTATTATAAATCTTTGGATATCTCTGTTCTAACTCATACAGCTTTCTAAAATCTATATTCGTGCAACATTCTGGTAAAACGATAATAATTTTTTTTATTTTTTCTATTATCTCTAAAGATGTATCTTCAAAAATTTCTCTTTCACCTTTTTTCACTTGAGCGAAGAACCTTTCTATTACTTCTAAAAATAGTTCCTCCTTACTCTCAAATTCATGGTACAAAGTTTTTTTACTTATCCCTAAATGTTTAGATAAATCATCCATTGTAAACTTTAAACCTTTTTCATTAAATTCTTCTATGGTAGCCTCTATTATCTTGGTCTTTAAATCCATTACTTATCTCCTCTGTGCCTCCCATATTATCATCTATTGCTTTTTATTTTACTAGATATTCTCTTCATATAAAATAAGAATAAATAATTTGTTCATAAAAAAGGTACACAAAGTGGTCTAATCATTTTGTGTACCCTATATCTTGTATTATATATTAAATTTCTTTAGCACATCGTGGACATCTTGACTAATTTTGTCTGTGTCTTCTGCTAGCTTACTAACACTTTGAATTCTCTCCGTAATAGATGTAGTTGTTTGTGAAATTTCTCCTGCCCCATTAGCATTCTCTTCTGCTGTTGTAGCAATCTCCCCAGCTGCCTTAATCACTGTATGGGTATAGTCTTGAATTGTTTTGATATTTTCATCAATACTTGCAATAACTTCTTTAATTTGATTTGCATCCATTTGATATTCATTGGATATGGCAAATATATCTTCAATAACTACACTCATTTGTTCATCTATAAAATTAACTGCATCATTTGATGTTCCTTTAAGTTCATCAATTGACTTAAATACTTCGTTCAGTACAGACTCTATTTGATTTAAGTTTTGGCTAGATTGGGTAGCTAACTTTCTCACTTCTTCAGCAACTACTGCAAAACCTTTACCTTGTTCCCCTGCTCTTGCTGCCTCAATTGCTGCATTGAGTGCTAATAAATTGGTTTGCTCTGTTATACCTCTAATACTTTCAGTAAGTAGATTAATTTCTTTAATTACTTCTGATTTTTTTATAGCACTAATTAATCGCTCTCTAATATCTTCTGATTCTTTAGTAGCTTTTTGCGCTCTCCCAGTATTATTCTTTTTAAGCTGGGTCACTTTTTCTTCTATTGCTCCAATAACCCAGGTTCCTTGTTCTGATACTTTCTCAATTTCATCAAGCTTTTGCCCTACTATTTCAACAGAACCTGCTACCTCTTGAGTAATAGAACTAGTTTCTTCTAACCCTGCATAAAGCTCTTCAATCACTGACATATTAGATTCTGCATCATCTAATATGATCCCTATACTTTCTTTAACCTCAGACATATTCATTTTTAGCCCTGTTACATGACCTGTAACTTGTCCTACAACCGTTCTAAATGTAGTTCTAATCTTGAGTAAACCATTACTGATTGTCCCCATTTCATCTTTATAGTTAGAAACTTTCAAAATATGTTTAGACTCTCCGTCTGTGGCTAAGTCTAACTCTTGAGTTGTATTCATAAGTTCTTTAATCCATTCAACTGGTTTTAATACTTTATTGGCAGTAAGTATGATCATTAACAATATTGCTAAAATAATAACTGCACTTGACACTGTAGTCATTTTATTTAAATGGTTTATATAAGGTACAGCAATCTCATCATATGCCACACTCACAAATAATACCCAACCTGTATTTCTGATTGGCATATATTTAGCCGTTTTTTCTACATTATTATAGTTATAGGTTATTTCTCCAACTTCTCCACTTTGAATATCCCTATTTTGATATCTCTCAGTAATATCCACAGTTTCTTCTATCGTACTTTTAACACCTGTCTCATCTACTGGATGTGCTAGTCGAATGGCATATTGGTCTAAAATAAAAGGATATGTATTAGCCGAATTATATAAATTAATATCATTTATAACATTCATAATTTCATCTGTAAAAATACAATTGATTGCTACCCCCAACATTTCGCCATTATTTCCTATAATAGGTGCTGTAAAAGCTACAATATGTTTTTGGTTTGATTTTGAAATAAGTAGCTCACTTACAACTGGCTGCTGAGTTTGCTTTGTCTTTTGGAAATAATCACGTTCGCTAAGATCCATTCCTTCAGTATTAACACCACTATCAACTACTACCCTTCCATTAAGATCTAATACATAGTATCCTTCTTTATTTGATTCCCATCTGACTCTTTCTGTAAGGTTCTCTCGTATATTTTTTTTAGTGTCTGTAACATCTACACCTTTTGAATAATCTTCCATCATATGAATAATATTTGTATCATTTGCTATAATTTCTGTCATCTTAAATTCATCATCTACGATTTTTTCAACTACTCTACTATAAAGTAAAGTCTCATCATCTAAAGAGGTCGATATAATATTTTGGATAATTGTATTTCCTGTATTTTTTATAGTAGCTGCTAATGTAATTAATCCTATTACCAAGATAAATACGGTGGGTAATAAAATTTTGTGTCTCAATTTTAAGTTCATAAATCTTGCTGTCGATAATTTTTTCATTAATTCCTCCAGTATGTGTTATAATGTTTAGTCAATTATTAGGCTGTCTGGAAACTTTTATATTATTTTAAGTTTCCTAATTTACTTGTCTATTTTACCATATTTTACATCTACTTCAATAATTATTTTCAACTTGCACCCATATAATTACACCACTATAAAATTCATCTATTCTTTTTCCTCAAAAACTGATATATTATTGCTAATACACTATGAGACAGGAGGGATACTATGTCCGATTCTATCATTACAAAAAAAGCGCTTGCTAATGCCCTTAAAGATCTCATCTCTACTAAATCTTTTGACAAAATATCTATTTCTGATATTACTAAGGCCTGTGGTCTTAATCGCCAGACCTTTTATTATCATTTTCAAGATAAATATGAATTATTAACTTGGATTTATTATACTGAAGGTTTTGCATTTGTAGTAGATGGCATTACTTTTGAAAATTGGGATCAAAAAATCCTTCTTCTTTTGGATATTATGAAGAAGGATCAGCTATTTTATTGCCATACAATAAAAAACGATAGCCAGTATTTCATGGACTATCTTTTAGAAATTACATGTGCTTTATTTAACGAAGCTATTAATGCTTTAGATATTCATCAAAAAATACCTGAAGATCAAAAACAATTCTTCTCTGAATTCTATGCTTATGGTATTTGTGGCGTTATTCTTTCATGGGTTAAAGGAAATATGAAACAACCACCTGAAGAAATTGCCAAAAACTTTAAAAAGCTTGCTAAACATAGTGAACAGCTAGGCTACAACTTCTACCTTAAAGAACATGAAGATTTTAGCTAAGATGAAATGTCTGAATCACCCATGTTTTTAGTTCTTCCTCATTATCTGTATCAATTTGTTCCATTAACTGATTATAATAAGTATTTAATGCTTCTTTTGTTAATGGTTCTTCACTTAAATCTTTTGCTAGTTCAATCACATTACGGCAGGTTCGCTCTTTAGATTTTTGTCTATTCTTAGATAAATGCCGAATAGCAACACTTAAAGCAACCTGCTTTAATCGATTATCTAGGCCCATATTTATCTCCCCTTTCTTAATCTACAATCAGTTTAAGACTCCCCTCATCTAATATATATATACAGTTTTTAAGTTTTGTCTATTTCTTATACATTCCTATGAATTTGTCTAATTACCTTTTCAAATTTCTGCTCTATACTAGCCCTATAAATGAGACATCGTTTCAAAATATCACATTATATATCACAACAATAACATGAATTGAGGTATGGGTATGAACAGAAAACAACAGTTAAATAAATATCTAAAAAAACACACTAAAAAACAACCTAAAAATTATACTGGTGCTCTTTTAGCATTAGGTGCAATCACTACTGCTACAGCTACTGCTGTTGTATTATCAAAGAAAAAAAACTCCTCTAAATCTAAACACGTTTCATTACCACAGTACATTGACCATAATGAACAACAAGTTTATTTTGTAGGTGGTGGCTTAGCTTCACTCGCAGGTGCTGCTTATCTTATTCGTGACTGTCACTTCCAAGGTTCTAATATACATATCTTAGAAGGTATGAAAATACTAGGTGGAAGTAATGATGGTGCCGGTAATGTTACTAATGGCTTCGTATGCCGTGGTGGTCGTATGCTTAACGAAGAAACATATGAAAACTTCTGGGAGCTTTTTGCTTCTATTCCTTCTTTAGATATGCCTAACATGAGTGTTACAGAAGAGATTCTTAACTTTGATCATCTTCATCCAACCCATGCTCAAGCACGTCTTATTGATAAAGATGGGGTTATTCAAGATGTAACAAGTATGGGCTTTAATACTCAAGACCGTGCACTTCTCGGAAAACTTATGATTACACCTGAAGAAAAATTAGATGATATGACTATTGAAGAATGGTTTACTAGTAGCCCACACTTTTTCACTACTAACTTCTGGTATATGTGGCAAACTACTTTCGCTTTCCAAAAATGGTCTAGCTTATTTGAATTCAAACGTTATATGGAACGTATGATTTTCGAATTCTCACGTATCGAAACACTAGAAGGGGTTACACGTACACCTTATAACCAATATGACTCTGTTATTTTACCATTACGTACTTACTTAGAAGGTTACGGTGTTAACTTCCGCACAGATGCAACTGTAACAGATATTGACTTTAAAGATGGCCATGGTATCACTGCATCTGCTATCCATGTTCAAAACGCTGAAGGTGAAGAAGACGTTATTACTTTAAATGCACAAGACCTTTGTATTATGACTAATGGATGTATGACAGATAGTGCTACTCTTGGTGACCTTCATACACCTGCTATTTATGACCCAAGTCATCCAATTTCTGGTGAATTATGGGCAAAAGTAGCAGCTAAAAAAGAAGGCTTAGGCAATCCTGAACCATTCTTTGGCTATCCAGATGAAACAAATTGGGAAAGCTTCACTGTAACTTGTAAAGGCAACAAGCTTCTCAAAAAAATAGAACAATTCTCTGGAAATATTCCTGGTAGTGGCGCACTTATGACATTCAAAGAATCTAACTGGCTTATGAGTATCGTTGTAGCTGCACAACCACACTTCAAAAATCAACCTGCTGACACTACTATTTTCTGGGGCTATGGACTTTTCACTGACAAAGTAGGTAATTATGTAAAAAAACCAATGCGTGACTGTACAGGTGAAGAACTTCTTACCGAACTTATCCATCATTTCCACTGGGAAGATGAATTAGATGAACTTATGGAAGACGTTGTTAATGTTATTCCATGTATGATGCCTTACATCGACTCTCAATTCCAACCTCGTAAAATGTCAGATCGTCCAAAAGTTGTACCTGAAGGCTCTACTAACTTTGCAATGATTAGCCAATTCGTTGAAATTCCTGAAGATATGGTATTTACAGAAGAATACTCTGTACGTGCTGCAAGAATGGCAATCTATAAATTAATGGGCGTAAAAAACAAACAAATTTGTCCTGTTACACCATTTAAAAAAGATAAAAAAGTCCTTCTTAAAGCGTTAAAAACTTCTTATAGATAAATTAGTTTAATAAAAGCGTGTTACCCCTATTCTATAACTTCTTTGGGTAACACGCTTTTTGAGTTTTATCTACTTATATTTCCAAGTCTTTTCATCCTTAAGATAATTATCTTGTGCAATAATTTCTTCATTTTTTGCAACTACATAATCTGTCATACCATGATTAACAGAATTGATATTCAGGATATCTATAGCTTCTTGAGCTGTATAGATAAGAAGTGATTTTGCTTCATTATTAGGATGTGGTAGTGTACTTATAAGACGTAAATTATTTCCACTATATATTTGATCTGCAACAATTTTATCCTTTGTTATTTTAAATGGAAGCTTTGTCTCATATGCTTTTAACCATAAGTTTCCCTCTACAGTCCCATAAGCAATGATATTCTTATCACTTAAATCCATTTGTAATGCTTCCTTATCTATTATAGCTGTTGCCTGCATACCAAGTTTATGGGTTAATAGATTCACTATTGCCATACAATACTCTGTAATTTTCTCTTGTACTAAAGTATTTTCTTGACTAGGCATAATAACAACTGTTTGACCGTCTATTTGTAAGGCTGCATTAATAGGCCCTTCAAATGGCATTGTATAAAAACTTGAATCTAACTCCTGAAGATTTAACTCATTAAGTAATTTAACAATCTCAGGATAAAAGGCATTAAAATCTTTATATTCTTTTCTATTTTGTTCATAACTTGCTATTTTGTCAGATAATAATTCTATATAGAAAAATCCTTGTCTTTTTTCATCTTTTATTGCTTTTTCATAAGCTTCTTGGCCACTTTCATATAAAGTACGTCTTGCTGTAATCGTGCGGATCAGATGCTCATTTAACGCTGTTTCCCAGTTTGAATACGCTAGTCTTTCCATTTTAACTGCAATAGGTGCAAAAAGTGCATCTGACTGAGTAAATTGATTTTGAAATACCTCTGTCAAAGGATTAATAAAAGAATGACTAAATTCATGCCATACAAGGTAATCAAAACTTTGTTTGTCACCAAATACTGGAATATCTTCTACTACATCTACAGGCCCTAGAATACTATAAATATCATCTTTCCCTTCTGCATCAGTTAATCTTGGTCCAAATCCCCCACCTCTATGTAAAGGTGCTAATATAATATTATAGCTATTATTGTGTATATTGTAGTACTCTTCTAACTCCGTAATATAACTTTCTTTTTCAAGTACTTGACTTACTTGTTTAATCATCTTCTTATAAAATGATTCATGCTCTAAATAAAACTTTTGAAAATTTGTATCTGCTGCAAACTGCTTAAGCATACTTGCAAAACTTTTAAGTTGTTCCATACTTCCTGCTCTTAAGACTAGCTTTTCATCTAATTCTTTATTCTCGTCTAGTTCAAATGCATTTGTTAAATATAACATCATCGTTGGTGGTGCATCATAGCTAAATCCCTTCATACTCATCTTACTAAATAAAGTTACAGCTGGATGTGATGCAAATGTTGAAAACTGATCTAAAACGTCTTGCTTATAAGTGAAATCAAGGTCTGTCATTAATCCAAAATTTTGATTATATGTACTAAGTATTTGAACCACTGAAAGTAACTCTATACGTGGGTCAATAGATACATTGCTCCCGTTTACTGTTGCTTGTACCGGCTGTAACAGATCCATCTGCTCTTTTGACTTTGCACTCAAACTCCCACTACTTAAAAATACTGTACATAGCACAATGAAGCACAAGTAAGCTACATTTTTTCTTTCTAACCTATTCATACTACCCCTTCTTCCTTTTTCATTTTATTTCTCCATATAGATATACGTTTTTCACTTTAAGAAGTTGGAACTTATTTTTATACCATTATTTAATTTTAATAATTTATTATCGATATATATAATCTAAAAAACTCTTCTTTCTAAGAATAGGCAAAAAAATAGGAAGCTCTGAAGCTCCCTATTCTCTGCTTAAATGACTTGTTTTAAAATATTCTTTATGACTTCTTCATCCATATATTGACCTATAATTTTTTGTTTTATGATCTCTATAGGTAATGTTTCTAATAGATCAGAATAAACCTGTACTTCGTCAATACATCCGTCTTTAACTTGTAAAACTACTTGTACTAATCCTTTTGATGTACGTTCTTCTACTAAAACATCAAATTTTGGTGTTTCACCATAAATCCATTTCTCATCTTGATAACTTTCAAATTTCTTTGGTTTATAACTGGCCCTATTTATTGCTTTAACACTATCTAATTCTCCATAGACATTTTCAAAAGCATTTATAAGATATTCTTTTAAATTTTCTAATGTTATGTGTGGATTAAGCTCTTTTAAGTTAATCACTCTGCTTCTAACAGACTGAATCCCTTTAGACTCCATCTTCAGTTTAGAAGGTGTTAATACTTTCTGTAAGTACTTGAAGTCTACATCAAACATCAATGTTCCATGATGAAAATAATATTCATCGTCTTCATAAAATGCATGACCTGAAAACTTTCTTCCATCTGCTAGTAAATCATTACGCCCTGAATAGCTAATCTCTACTTCAAAAAAGCTAATAGCTTGTTTTAATACCTCTAACTGTTTTTCTAAATTACTATTTTTCTTTTTCGTTATGAATGTAAAATTAAGATTCCCAATATCATGGAATACTGCTCCACCACCAGAGATACGTCTAGCAAGGTATATATTTTCTCCTCTTAAATAATCTAAGTTACACTCTAACCAAGGATTTTGATTTCTTCCAATAACAACTGTCTTTTCATTTTGCCAGAGATATAAAATGATATTTTCATCATCCACTGAATAGAGTAATTCTTCTTCTAGTGCTAGGTTATAGTAAGGATTAAATTCTTCGGAAATAATGACTTTATTCATGGAAATGTAATGCTCCTATTCCCAGTCCAAGTGTACATTCATGAATCACTTCACCTGTTGTTGGATGGGCAAAAATAGTTTCTATAATTTGCTCTTCCTCTAACCCATTTTGAATAATCAATGTTAGGCTACTGATTAAAGTAGATGCATCCACACCTATTATAGAAGCACCTATTACTTTATTGGTTTGTACATCCTTAATCATCTTAATAAAGCCTTTTTCTTCTCCCATTGTTAATGCTTTTCCATTAGCAGCAAATGGGAACTTACTTACTTTAATATCTATTCCTTTTTCTTTTGCTTGTGCCTCACTTAATCCTACACTTGCTATTTCTGGTGAGGTAAAAATCACATTAGGAACGTTCTGACTAGAAAATGCTTTCTTCTCTCCAAGTATCTGATCAACGACGATCATCCCTTGATGTGAAGCCGCATGAGCCAATTGAATTCTATTATTTACATCACCAATGGCATAGATATGTTCTATGTTTGTTTGAAGGTATTCATCCGTTTTAATACCTCTACCATTTTCTAGAAGTTTTACACCTGCTTTTTCTAAGTCTAAACCTTCTATATTAGGCTCTCTACCTATTGCAACAAGTACTTTCTCGGATACAATATATTTTTCTGCACCATCCTTTTCAAATACAACGATTGCTTCTTTTCCTTCTGTCATTTCAACTTTTTTAACTTTTGAGTGGGTATATACATCAATGCCTTTTTCCTTAGCACTTCTAGTTATTTCTTCAGATATTTCTTCCTCTACCATTGTTAAAACTCTTGGCATATATTCAACAACTTTTACTTTCACACCAAACTGTGCATAGATAAATGCAAATTCCATACCTATAACACCACCACCAATAATCGTCATTGATTTTGGCAGCTCTTTTAGCTCTAATGCGGTTGTACTATTCAAGATACATGGTAAATCCATTCCTGGAATATTTATCTTTGAAATTTTTGAACCTGTAGCAATAATAATATCTTTAGATTGAATAGTAATTTCATCTCTTCCAGATTGGACAAAAACTGTTTTTTGATCTATAAACTTACCTGTTCCTCTTATATGCTTAATATTGTTTGCTTGAAGTAAATAATCGATTCCACCTACTAGCGTTTCTTTAATTTGATCTTTACGCTTAATTACTTTCTCCATATTAACCCTTGCATTCTCACAGCTAAGGCCAAAATCTTCTGCATGTGTTAAGTGATGATATACTTCTGCTGATTTCACAAGTGATTTGGTTGGAATACATCCCACATTGAGGCAGGTTCCCCCTAGATTCTCTTTTTCAATCAGTATAACTTTTAAACCTTTTTTAGCAGCATAAATTGCTGCTACATAACCACCTGGTCCACCACCAATAATAGTTACATCAGCTTCAATATTTTCTTTCTTTCCTTTCATCATACTGCCTAGATAATCAAAGCTTGTTTTTGGAGCTGCTTTTTCTACAGTTTCTTTTTCTATAGCATCTCCTTCTAGTTTTATAAGTAGATCCCCAATGCTTACTTCTTGCCCCTCTTGAACACATATATCTATTACTTTGCCACTTGATAAACTCTTTACTGGTGTATTACCTTTCTTACTTTCTATCTGCATTAATATTTGGCCTTCTTCTACAACTTTTCCTTTTTCTATACTAAGTTTACCTACTATTCCACTTTTGCTGTGACCGTTAAGCTTTTCAAGTTTTATGTCCATTGTAATCCTCCTATATTAAAAGGCTAATGCTCTATTGAATACTCAATAAATACCTTAGCCTTCATTCACTATCTATTTAAAATCTTTTTCAAATTCATCTAATGAATCTTTTAATAAAGTTACGCTATATGCCATGCTTGGGCCACCACCGAAAGCTACAGCAACCATTGCTGCTTCCATAATCTCAGCTCTTGTTGCGCCTGCTTCTAAAGCTTTATATACATGGAATACAATACAATATTCGCAGCGGTTATATGCTGCAATTGCAACACTGATTAACTCTTTTGTTTTTGTTTCTAAACTTCCTGGTGCATAAGTTGTACCTAATAAGTTCATGAAAGCACCTACATGCTCACTATTGGTTTGACCTAATTCTTCAAGGCCCCCCATAAAATCATTTAACATTTGTCTTGGATCTTTTTTCATTACTTATACCCTCCTCATTTAAAAACATTACTGTATTAATATTTAACATATTAATACTTAGCATGTTAAGTATTTGGTAATTAAAATGCTAACATATATTTTATGTAAAATCAATATGCTAGCATAATTTTTTACTATTATTTAATATTATTAATCATTTTTTCCATTACTTGAATAAAAACTTCCAGTTCTTCTTTACCTACTGCATTTGTAATATCAGTTGAAAACTGCTCTCCTATAGGAATCAACTTTTCTCTTAGTTCATTACCTTTTTGTGTTAAAACTAAGGTACTTATACGCCTATCATTGGCATCCTTTTCTCGTATAACAAGTTCATTCTTTTCCATTCTATCTATAAGTCTTGCTACAGATGGCTCAGTTGTACTAATCTTATCTGCCAACTCTCTTTGAGTTAATCCTTTTATTTCCCCTATATAATAAATCGCAATCCATTGAACTCTTGTAATATTATATACTTCTAACCTTTTTTCAAAGGCTTGTGCTAATGCCTTCGCACCTCTGCTTGTTATAATACCAATACAATCATCTAAATTAAACATGCCTGTCTCCCTACTATTTCCTACATTTAAATCACTTTTAATTATTATATCTTATTTATAATCACTTTGAAATAGTAAGCTATTTAATACTTATTTTATAAGCTCTTATCTGTATTAGATAGGCATCTCTTAATGAAACTCTAGATTGTAAATCTAGAAGCTACCTCTGACAGTTGTTCTGCTACACTTTTATTTGTCATACTCTGTTCTTTTATTTCATTGATATTTTTATTAATATTATTAGTTTGAGATGCAATATTTACTACCCCTTGTGTATTTTCTGAAATAGCAATAGCAATGCCATCTATTGTCTCTGTAATAATTTGTGAGTACTGAGTTAATTCATGAGATCTTTGTTCTAACTCTTGTAATGCATTGTATACTTCATTTGCATCTGTCATATAGCTTTTTGCATTTTCCAAGGTATTTTCTACATTCTCGTCAATTTGTTTTTCCATAAAAGCTAAGGACTCTTGTGCGCTGTCTCTCATCTCATTTGTCGCTTCCATAACTAATGCAATTACTTCTTGTATCTTAGTTACTGCATTTCCTGACTCACTAGCAAGAGCACCTATTTCATGTGCTACTACCCCAAATCCTCTCCCTACATCTCCTGCTCTTGCGGCTTCTATAGATGCATTGAGTGCTAAAAGATTGGTTTGCTTTGTAATCGATTCAATACTCTCTACTAATAAATAGATTTGAGAGATAACCTCTGCCTTTTTGAGAGCTAATTCCATATTATTTTTGACATCATTATAGCTAGCTTTAACAATTTCACTATCTTGAATTGTTTTATCTTTAATTGTTTCACTATTTCTTGCAATATTTAAAGCCAATTGACTACTTTTACCTATATGATCTGTAATCACTCTAATATTTCCATTAATACTTTCTACAGTCGAACTTACTTCTTCTGTACTTGCATTGATTTCTTCCATACTTGCAGACAATTCTTCAACTACTACTACTGTCTGCTCTGATTCCTCTAAGGAATAACTTGCTAAGTTATCTACTGTTTGTGCACTTATCATAGTTTGTTCTGCATACTGTATAAGCTCACTTACTACTTTTTTCAATGCTTCTGTAGTGGTAGCTGTAGCTTCTGCCATTGTACCTACTTCATCTTTAAGTCTTCTTAATTTATGTAAATCCTCGGAATCACTTAGATCTAGCCCTGCTAACTTTCTAACAATACCTTCTATCTTACCTAGCGGCTTAGAAATACTTTGGACATATAAATAAGCTGCTATCATCCCTATTAATAGAGATACAACTAAGATCACAAGCCCACCTTTTTGCATATCTTTAATAGGCTGCATGAGTTCACCCTGGTCTATACTAATCCCTAGTAACCAATCCGCTTGGCTTACTTCTATGTATCTCATCACTCTTTCTGTACCTTGACTCATACTTTGATAAGACAATTCACCTATTACTTCTTCTGAATTACTTGCTAACTTTAACGCAATTCCTCTAATGTTTTCATCTTCATGCAATTTACCAACATATTCTGCATTAGGATGAGCAATTAATACACCCTTTTGGTCTAGCAGCATAGGATAAGTATTTTCTGTTCCTAAAATTTTTGCACTTTTTAACTCTTCTGCTATTTTGTTAGTTACAATAATCGTACTAATCATCCCTACTGTATTGCCTTCTTCATCTATGATAGGCACACATATTGGTACTACCTGCTCACCTGTATCTCTAGATGCCATGCTAAACCCTACATAAGGCATTCCCTTATTAATTGTAGCCGAAAAGTATTCTCTTTCTGACACATTGTCACCGATGACACTCTCTTGGGCAGACATTACAATTTCTCCATCTAGATTGACAATCATAATATTCTCAACCTCTGGATTACTTTCGACTTCACTCATTAATTCTTCATTAATATTCATTTGTTGGTTATTAAAATCACCAAATTGATTCTGTGGTTGATTGCCAACCTGTTCAGGTTCTATTATCTGTACAGGTCCCATTGTTCTTTCTACTCCTGTTACACCCTCTACAATTCTTCTATCAGCTGCAAATAGATTACTTATAGCAAAATGCTTTTGAATCTTTAAATCGATTACTGATTGATACATTTTTAGATTTTCTTGTATACTTGCCTCTGTTAGCTTTTCAATATTCTTTTTTGCCATACTATTACTCACACCAACAGTTGCCGAGATACATAGAATAAGTAACACTACAATCATGATACTAAGCTTTTGTTTGATTTTCATTGCTGTCTCCTTATGTTGTCTTAGACTTTTTATGATTTGATTCATTCACTGGATTTCAGTTTATACTATTCACAAAACTTAGTTTCATATCATTAATCCCCATTTTTTGTTTCATAAATAACTTCTTGTATTTAAGCTTATTATAAGTCGCTTCTCTGAGACTTCCCCATTTAAATATGTATTTTTTATATTTTGATAATAAATTTCTATGAATAATATAGATTCATTATATACTTATCAACTTCTGTTAATCAATTATATTTTTACCTATGATTAACTTTTATCTAATTAAATATTTAACTATTTACTATAAATAAAAGCTAGGAATTATCTTGCTCATTCCTAGCTTTATAAGCTTTACTGCATTTCATCTTTGATTACATCTATAATTGTTTCTTTTATAACTTTTCTTGATAAGAAATAAGATAAGCTAAAGATAATACTTGATAATATTATTGAACCTATTATGAAAAATCCATAAGGCAGTATACTCCAAATATTCATCCAACTAAATCGTGCTGTCGTAAGCATCAATATTCCAACTCCAATCAATATTGGAATGCTATATATGATAGGCTTAATACTATAAAAAGCACTTTCTAAAAGAAGTATTTTTTTAATCCCTGCTGGTGAAATCCCAACACTTTTAAGCATAGCAAATTCTTTTCTACGTATATTCATTTGATTGCTTAATGTGCTATAAATATTAACTATACCAATTAAAGTAATAAAACCTACACCTATTCCTGCAATCATCATAATAAGCTGTGTACTTTTTTGTTGTCCTTCTCTTGAAGTAATTATATCCCACATTCTAAAGTTAGCTTTATCTTTATGTCTATCATAGATTTCTTCTATTTGTGCTTTAACTACTGGTATATCCTCTTCAGCTACCTCTAGGTAACTAATATCTCTGTTATAGCGCTCTTGGTTCCTCTTTGTAAAGTTAGTCACAAGTCTTTGTGACATAGACTCGGGTATAATCAAGATTACGCGATAATAGTCATAATATCTTCCATGGTCAATGATTTGGTCCGTTACATAGCCAACCTCTACATCAAAAGTATAAGGCACTGTTGCTTTATCTATTGAATCTAAATCTTCTGTTACTGTGAGTACTTTGCCTTTTTCCCAATCAAAGAGTGGGATTGTTTCTTGCTCTTCTCTTATTGCCCTATTATTATAAGTTGCAAGATTATAAAGGATTGCCTTGACCTCTTCTCCTTCATAAAACTCTGCTGCATCAGCACCTATTCTTTCACAGTACTCATTAAAAGATGCATCATCTATGGCTAAAAACTCTGTAGTAAAGTCATATTTACCATCTACCCACTCTGCTTCTTGCTCTAAATAGGTTTTCTCCCTTGCTTGAAGTTCGGGTGATAAGTCTTCTAGTGACACCTGAGTCTGTCCATAAAGTGTTCCTTTATTTCTTTGGACCTTCTCCACTTCATTAATAGCTCTTACTTCCCTATCTAACCGTTCAAATTCATCTTGTCCCACATCACTTAGATAAAGTTTCATTTCATAATTTATAGGTCTTGGCTCATAGCTCACTGATAAATTCCATACATTAAGATAAATGATTCCTCCCATTAAAATCACAAAGCTTATAGTGAGGAAAATATAGGCTGTCCTAAATCCTTTTCGATGTGCCCTATTAGATTTAAGTGCTAAAGTACCTTCATAACCTAGTACTTTACCTATCCATTTTGAAAAGACTGTATCTTTTAATTTTTCTACTTTATAATCCCCTTGTTTAATGGCTACAATAGGTGATAACTTAGCAACCTTTCTTGCTGGGAAATAAGCTGATATTAATATAATAGCTAAAGTCATTACAACAATCATAACAACAGTGCCTATAGATATGTACACATCTACATGAGCATTCATTTCTAATGTTTTATAAGTTGCATTTAAATAGTTGAACACTAAACTTGCAATACCATATCCACCTAATAACCCAATAGGTATACTTATACTTCCAAGTAATATGCCTTCAAATAATACTGAATGCCTAATTTGCTTCGGTGTAGCACCAATACTTTTAAGAAGTCCTAAATATTTTACACGGGCATTGGCTGATACTGCAAAAGTATGATAAATAATGGTTACAAAGAAACTCATAATAAATAAAATAGCAACACCATAAACCATCATCATACTCCTAAACTGATCTGTAACACCCTCTTCAAATACCCCGTAACTTTCTAATAAATCATAATAGTATCTTACAGGATATCTCCCCTCGACATCTGCAGTAAGCCCTATATTTTGTGCAATCTGAGGTGTCAGTTTGTAAGTATCTTTTACATTCTTAAACTGCATATTTACAATATATGTTCTATCTTCACGTATTTCATCTGAATAGCCTATACTTATATAACTTGGTATCTCACTATACTCATAATAAGCATCCAATATTCCCACAATCGTGTAGGTTTTACCTGCTTCTACTACTTCAAATAATTCATCGTCTATTAGCCCATCCCTTACATCAATAGACTCACCTTGTGCCACACGTTGTCCTTCATCTACAGTCATCTCACTGCCTATTTTATACTGGGGATTATCCTTAAAGAAGTCTTCTGATATAGCAATTTCACCTTCTTTTTCAGGTAGCCTGCCTAAAATGGCCATATCTTCCCATCCCATATCATTTCTATAATTTTTGTCTAAATCAATATGAGCAAAATAAGGTCTACCTTCTGTCTCATTGGGCCTAAGTGCATAAAAATTTGTTTTAATAAAGGTCTTTTCTACTTCTGGATTCTCCTTAACATAGGCTACCTGCTTGGCTGAAATATCTACAGCAAATGCTCCATGCCATTCTCCTGCACTTTCTATCCATAAGGCAATACTACTCTCCTTATAGGAATGGGCACAAAATATAAGTGCTGAAATAAATACAGTGGCTATCAAAATAGCAAAACAGCTAAAGAAAGCATGACGCTTATTACGTTTTAGATGGGTTAGTGTAAACCTACTCATAATATGCATTACTTATTCACCTCATCAGAAACAATTTTGCCATCTTCAATCTTAATCACACGGCTTGCTTCTAAGGCAATTTGCTCATCATGGGTAATAATGATAATAGTTTGTTTATACTTTTTATTGGACATCTTAAGAAGTTCTATAATCTCTTTTGAATTCTTACGATCAAGGTTACCTGTTGGTTCATCGGCTAATACTATAGCCGGATTATAAATCATGGCACGTCCTATTGCCACACGCTGTTGTTGCCCTCCTGAAAGCTCACTTGGTAAATGGTTTAACCTATCTTTCAAACCTAAAATAGAAATAATCTCTTCAAAGTAGCTTTCATCTATCACTTTTCCATCTAATAAAGTGGGTAATAAAATATTTTCCCTCACATTTAATGTTGGTACTAGATTAAAGAATTGATAAATAAGCCCTACTTTACGTCTTCTAAATATTGCCATCTTATTCTCATTGAGTTTGGATAAGTCTACACCATCTACAATAACCCTACCACATGTTGCCTCATCTACTCCACCAATCATATGTAACAATGTAGATTTCCCTGACCCACTTGCCCCTATAATCGCTACAAATTCACCCTTTTCAATAGAAAGATTAACATGATCTAGTGCTTTTACTTGCATATCATTCTTACCATAAGTTTTACATAGGTCTTCTATTTTTAAAATTTCCATTTTAATTGCTCCTTTGTTCTTTGTTATAGTACCATTTTAATTTTTCTAAATGACATTAAAGTGACAAAGGTTAATAAAATTTAATTTGAAACTGTGTACCCTCTTCTACATTCTCAACTTTAATTGCTCCATTTTGCTTTTCAATAATTGTTTTTGCCATTGCAAGACCTATCCCAATACTTTCTTTAGAAGCATTCTTACCCTTATAAAACCTAGTAAATATATGTGGCAAGTCCTCTATAGAAATGCCTCCTCCTTGATCTTGTATGATAATCTCTGTATAAATAGGATTCTGACTCCATTCTATTTTTATCATGGCCCCTTGTGGGCTATGCTGTACACAATTATATAGAATGTTATGAATGGCTTCATATGTCCAATTTCTATCCCCCACAAAGTAGGCTTCTTCCCCATCTTGTTGTATCTGAATTTCTTTTTTCTTTATAGGACCTTCTAGCATTTCTACGACTTCTTCTATAAAACTTGGAATAGCTATCTGTTGTCTTTTTAATTTAACTGTGCCTGCATCGAATTGAGCCAACTTTAGAAGAACTTGTACAAGCCCACTTAATCTTTCTATTTGCATATTAAGTTGATCAATAAAATATCTATTTTGTTCATCTACTTTACTATCTAACAATAAATCTGTCATAATCCCCATAGACGTCAAAGGTGTTTTAAACTGGTGACTAATGTCTGCAATATTTCTAGCTAAGTTTAGTTTTTCTTTTTCTTGCTCTTCTTTACTTTCTCTTAAAGCAAGGGTCGTTTTATAAATTTGGTCTTCAAATATAGAAAGCTTACCTTCACTTACACCTTCAATATTTAATTTGTAATTTCCTTTTGCAATTTCTATCAAATAGTTCTGTAAATGTCCAAATCTTTGCTTGAGTATTCTATAAATACCATATGTAGTAATAAGTATGATGCTAAAAATAATCCCCATTACTAGGCTATTCACTTTCATTAAGCTTTCTAGCCCTCTTTGATTATGCATCAGTTGTAGAGTATCTCCGCCATAGCCATACAGTGTTAAAATAGCCTGCCCCTGTAAAATATCCCCTTCTTCTAGTTGTTTTAAACTTTGTACTATGGCTACTTCACTTTCTGGAATCTCCTCTACTACCTTACCAACTATAGCTGCGATCTGCTCATAATACATCTGACCTATTTTTTCATAACTTATATAGCTTGCAATCCTTCCAAAGGTCATCATGATACAAAAGCCTATTACTACTATAAAAATAACTTTCCAATAATTCCTCACCTTATACCTCCAATCGGTACCCTACACCTCTAATGGTTTGTATTAACTTTTCAGTAGGCTCTTCTATTTTCTCACGCAACCTCTTGACCATTACCGTTAAGGTATTATCATTTACAAAGGTACCATCTATTCCCCATAAATAGTCTAAAATACGCTCTCTAGAAACCGTACACTCTTTATTCTCCATCAATAATAGAAGTAACTTATATTCACTTTTTGAAAGGATTACTTCCTCTTCTTGTTTATAGACTCTTCCTTGATTTTTATCTAATCTAATATTTTTACATTCCAAAATATGAGTCTCTTCCTTTTGAGTTCTTCTTAAGACTGCCTGTATTCTAGATAATAGAATTCTCATCCTAAAAGGTTTGGTAATATAGTCATCTGCTCCCATATCTAATCCTCTTATCATATCTTCTTCTTCATCTCTAACAGTCAAAAAAATGATAGGTACTTCACTTTTAGCTCTCACATACTCACAAAAACTATACCCTATGCCATCAGGTAAGTTTAAATCTAATATGATTAAAGCTATTTCTTCATTAAAATATCCTTTTGCCTCTTTTATATTGCTTACTCTACATATATGATAACCTTCTTTTTCTAACGCAAAAGCTATACCCATAGCAATGGTTTCATCATCTTCTACCAATAATATTTGTGTTGTCACTTACTATCTCCTTTGCCTTAAACATTTAATTGCATATTTTTATACTTATCATAGTTTTATTAAAGCTAAAAAACAATATAAAACACATAAAAAATCCTAGGAAATAATCAGCATCACTGCCCTTATTCCTAGGATTTCTTCTTATATTATATACCTGTAGTTTATGCTACGTTTACTTCTTCAGCACTTGCTACTTCTTGTTTTTTAGTAAATTTATTTATGATTGCAAGTGTCGCTAATAATAATACAATTGAACTACCAAGTGTAATCCATACATTTGCTGTGAAACCAGCAATAATGTAACCTACAAAACAACATCCTGCTACTACTAAAGTATATGGAATCTGTGATGATACGTGATCAATATGATTACATCCAGCTCCTGTAGATGAGAGAATTGTTGTATCTGAAATTGGTGAACAGTGGTCTCCGAATACTGCACCAGCAAGTGTTGCTGCAAGTGTTGCTGTAATAAGTTCTGGCGCTACTGCTGCACAGATCATTGTTACGATAGGAATAAGAATACCAAATGTTCCCCATGATGTACCCATTGCAAATGCAAGTCCGCCTGCTACAAGGAATACAATCGCTGGAATAAGTGCTGGTGGCATATGAGATGCTGCTACTAATCCCCCTACGTATTCACCTGTATTTAAAAGGTCTCTACATACACCACTAATTGTCCAAGCAAGTGTTAAGATAATGAATGCACCTACCATTGATTTAACACCAATGCCGATACCATCCATGAACTCTTTGAATGTAATAACTTTACGTGGTACAAAGAGAAGGAATGCTACAATAAGTGCTCCAAAACCAGCTAAAGCTAAAGCTGGACCTGCATCTGTATTACCAAAGCCTTCTGCTAAAGTCATACCACCTTCGAAGTATCCTCCTACATAAAGCATAGAAAGAACTGCAAAGATAATAAGAGAAAGGATAGGAATGATTAAGTCAAATACTTTTCCTTTTGAAGAAATTTTTACTCTAGCAAGTTCATCATCTTCGCCCTCTGCTGAAATGCCTTTGTTTTCTTTACCTTCTCTTGCTGCTTTTTCAAATTTAGCCATTGGACCAAACTCAATATTTGTTACACAAAGTACAACAACCATGATTAATGTTAAAATAGCGTATAAGTTAAATGGAATAGTTGCCATAAATGTTTCCATACCATTAAGTGGTACACCGTTTACATCTAATCCACTCATTTGTGAAATAACTGATGCTGCCCAAGATGAAATTGGTGCGATAATACAAATTGGTGCTGCTGTAGCATCAATAATGTACGCAAGTTTCGCACGTGAAATTTGATGTTTATCTGCTACTGGTCTCATTACTGTACCAATTGTTAAACAGTTAAAGTAGTCATCAATAAAGATTAATCCACCTAATAAAGATGTTCCAAGTTGTGCACCTTTTTTAGATTTAATTTTGTTACTTGCCCAATCACCATATGCTCTTGAACCACCTGCCATTGTAATAACAGCTACAAGTGCGCCTAAAAATCCTAAGAATAAAATGATTGATGCATTGGCCCCTAATTTATCTGCCATTAATGTAAATGTTACATCTACTGCTTTAACAATGCCCCCGCCTGTGTTAAATGCATAAATAAGTGTTCCTGATAAAATACCTACAATTAATGAGGAAATAACCTCTTTTGTCATTAGTGCTAGTGCGATCGCTATAATTGGTGGTAAAATCGATAACCATCCGATATCAATTGCTTCCATATTATTTCTCCCTCCGTTTTTCTTAATTAAAATGAATTTAAGTAACAAAAAAAGTCTTGAGCAGATCACTCAAGACTTGGATTCCGATTTAGCAAGTACCTAACTACTAGGCCTTTACTCTCATTCAACAATAGACTCTCGTGATAGCTCCCCACAAATAAATTTGTGACAGTGTTATACATGTTCTATATAACCCCAACGTTATAGCATTAAAGCATTAACTATACGCTTCGGCGATTAGTCCTTTCTGTTTGCTTCACTGTGCTTAACTCCACAAACATACTCTTAAAAACCGCAACCTCTATCTACTTCTTATTTAATTGTTATCTTATGCCTACACTATATAACATAAAATTAATCTTGTAAAGCATAAATTTTAATAAAATGAGGTAAGCTAATATATTTCTCACTCCATGACCTCACCAAAAGCTTACATAAAACGACTCTTTTCATCTCGTTTCATTTGTATTTTATTCCTATATATTTTTTCATCTGCTTGCTCAAAAACATCTTGATAGGGCTTATGTATAAGCTTATTATAAACTGCTACACCATATGCTACAAAAACCTTAATTTCAGCTGGTAAGGCATCATTATCCTTACCATTAATTTCTTGAAATTGCTCAAATAATTCCTCATAACATTTAAGCTCATCTTTTTCTAATATAACTACAAACTCATCTCCATCCATTCTATATAACGTACTTTTTTAATATTAGATTAATCAATATAAGAAAAGCACTTCATACTGAAGTGCTTTTCTTATAACTTACTTATATAACTGTCTATTTAGTAGAAAAATATTTTCTATTTCTTTTCCTTGTGTATCATAATATTTTACTTCTGCCCCAGCTATATACCCTACACTATCTCTATCTAGTACACTACCTTGAATTTTTAATAATTCCTCTTCATTCATTGGCAATTCTACTTCTTTTGTTTCCTGATCCCGCGTGCAAACTATTTTGACTTTCATCTGAGTATACTCCTTTTTGTCATTAGTATGCACCTCTTTTGCGTAATCATGATATTTATTGCAAATTAAATATTATAAGAGTGATTCGTATAAAGCTTTAATCTCTTCTACATTTGTTTCTCTTGGGTTACCTGGTCTACATGCATCATCATAAGCTGACTGAGCAAGGAAATCTACATCTTCTGGTTTAACAATTGCTTTAAGGTCTGCTGGAATACCTACATCTGCTGAAAGTTTTTTCACTGCATCAATTGCAGCTTGTCTGTATGCTTCCACTGACATTTCATCTACACCACAAACGCCCATTGCTCTAGCAATTTCTCTATATTTTTCACCAGTATATTCTGCATTGTAAGCCATAACGGTTGGAAGAATAATCGCATTTGCTACACCATGTGGTGTATCATAAACAGCACCTAGTGGATGTGCCATAGAGTGAACAATACCTAACCCTACATTGGAGAAGCCCATTCCTGCAATATATTGTCCAAGCGCCATACCTTCACGGCCTTCTGCTGTATTCGCAACTGCGC
Organism: Niameybacter massiliensis; assembly: GCF_001282685.1. Lineage (GTDB taxonomy): Bacteria > Bacillota > Clostridia > Lachnospirales > Cellulosilyticaceae > Holtiella > Holtiella tumoricola. Next base: position 3,111,958 of record NZ_LN875035.1, read on the forward strand.
CACGTAAAGATTTTGCAATAATTTCAATAGCTTTAAGATGGAACATATCTGTCATCTCCCAAGCTGCTTGAGTAATATATCCTTCAATTGCATGTGTTAATGCATCCATACCTGTTGCTGCTGTAAGCCCTTCCGGCATACTTGCCATCATATCAGGATCCACTACTGCAATAACAGGAATATCGTGTGTATCTACACATACAAATTTTCTATTTTTCTCTACATCTGTAATAACATAATTAATCGTTACTTCAGCTGCTGTGCCTGCTGTAGTAGGTACTGCAATAATAGGCACACTTGGTTTTTGAGTAGGTGCTACACCTTCAAGACTTCTTACATCTTCAAACTCTGGGTTATTAATAATAATCCCGATTGCTTTAGCTGTGTCCATAGCAGAACCTCCACCAATTGCAATAATATAATCTGCACCTGATGCTTTGTAAGCTGCTACGCCTGTTTGTACATTTTCGATTGTTGGGTTTGCTTTAATATTAGAGTAAATTTCATATACAAGATTTGCACCCTCTAATACTTTAATCACTTTGTCAGTTACTCCAAATTTAATTAAATCAGGATCTGAACAAACAAACGCTTTTTTAAAGCCTCTTTTTTGTACTTCTCCTGCAATCTCACAGATTGATCCTTTACCATGGTAAGATGTTTCATTTAATACTATTCTATTAGCCATAACTTCCCCCTGTTTATATCCTATTGATCTTATGATTAAATCTATTATTAGCATAACGAATAATATGTCCAAAAAACAAGTTACACATCTTCTAGTTTGTCAAAAAAGTGACAATCATTATTATGTGTCACTTTTTTGACAAACTCTGCTTCTATATATCTGAAAGCAAATTTGCTAATCGATCTGGTAAAGCTTCTATTAATAGATTAGTAATTTCTTCTGGCGCTGGTCTATCTTTCTTATTTACCCATTCTACTGTCATATAAATAGAACCCCTACAATACATTCTTAATAAAAATGCTAAATCTTCTTCTAAAGGTTTATTGGTTTTAGAAGTAATAATCTCTTCATAAAACTTAAAAATACAATCATAGTCATAATTCATCAATGAATTATAGTCATTAGACTGAAAAGCACCTGAAAAGAATATACACTCTTCTTCAATAAACCTAAACTTCTTATGCAACCCCTCTCTTAAGCTACAGCTAACGCCCATCTGCTTAAAAGATTTCTGTACCAACCTTTCAAAGTACCAATTTACTAAATCATATTTATCCTGAAAATAGCGATAAAAAGTTTGCCTAGTCATATCACACTCACTTACAATGTCCTTTACTGTAATCTTATCTAAACTTTGTGTTTCCATCAGTTGTTTGATGGCATTGGCCAATTTGTATTTTGTTTTATCCCTTTTGTCCACCTAAACCCCTCCGTACATTTTAAATTAAGATTCCTCTACAATGATCCATTTCATGTTGAATCACTTGTGCAACAAATCCGTTAAAGTGTTGCTTTTTCTTCCTAAAATTTCTATCACGATACTCTACCTCAATAGAGGAATATCTTGTTGTTTTCTTTGTTCCTGTATGAGATAAACAAGCTTCTTCTGCTTCGTAAGTGGATTGACTATGCTTAACTATTTTAGGATTCACCAATGGAATAAAGAATTCTCCCATTTTAACTACAATAATACGCACCTTTTCTCCGATTTGATTGGCTGCAAGTCCAACACAAATGTCATCATTAGCCTTTGCTGTATCTACCATATCATCAATAATATATAAATCTTCTTTTGTTGCCTCTACGGCTTTTTGTACTAATCTCTCATTATCTTTTACTATTTCTCTTATCATTTTATATTCCAAGACAATTTTGTCTTTTTCCTTTCTTCATCAGTCTTATTTATGACTATATTATTTTAATTATTATTCTTGATATTGTTTTAAAAATTGCTCAAAATCTTTAGTTTTCTCCCAAACATCTACTGCATATGCATCAAGCAAGTACAATATAGAATCTTCTACAAGAACATATTCACCATCTTGAGTACCTATGCCCTCTCTTGTAACAGATAAGCCCTTCTTTGTATAATGTGCTTTACCTGCTTCAAAAAGCTGCTCTCGACTTTTGATGTATTTTTCCACATCATTATTGGGAATAGAGTAGGCATCTACAGTTGTCATCCCCTCTATATACGTCTTATTCTCTACTTTTTTCTTATCCCATTGGTGCACTGGATACCATATAAAATCAATTACATTATCTCCTGGTACAAAAGAGTATTTGCTTAACACATAAACATAATTATTATAACTTATCTCAAAGTACTCGGGCATCTCTTCAAATCTCATTGTATAGTTTATCCAAGTAAATGTTTCCTGCTTATCAACTGTCTTTTTTACAAAGGGAATCAACTCTATAAAACTATGGACAGTTTCTTCACTTTCAAAGATACCTACTACATAACGTCTATCTTCTTGTTGAAGCTCTAATAAATAACTCATCCATATCCTCTTTTCTTAAAATCTTACCTCTATTATAGCCAAATAAGCCTTATCTGTAACTTTATTTTTTCGTAAGAAAGCTACTCATAAACAAAATGCGCCCCATAACGTGGGACGCACTTTTAATTTGATGTTTATTTATAAGTAGGATTCATTATTCTTCTAATAATGCTTTAGCTGCTGCTATATAGTAGTGGCGACCATTAGCACTGGTTTCTAATCTGGACAATGCCATAAGCCCTTCTGACTTAAGAACTTTTGCTGTCTTCATTTCTTCATTTGCATTAATAAGGAGATCACATAATTCTACTGCCCATTGGGGTTCCTCTTCAACTAATGCCTTTTTAATTTCAGCTATAACTTTTGTACTATCACCTATTAATCCTATCATTTTCTCTCCATAAGTCTTAGGAGCAAGCTTATTTAAATGGGTTGGGTTACCATCAAACCAACCTACATATCCATTGTAGATACTACGTACAGACCATGCAACTGTACCATAGAACTCCCCTAAGTAAGGAAGATTTCTAAGATGTTCAGGTAAAGTAATAGTTGTTGCTAACTCATCTACACTTAGCCCTTTATTCATTCCTTCTAGTGTTGCTTCTAACACATACTCTACTGCATCTTTAAAATTACCTAATACTTCTTGTACAGCTGTCTTTCCTAGAAGTGGTTGTGTATGTCCTGGTAATACATATTCTGCTGGATAGGATAAAATTAGGTTCAACGTATCTACCCATGCGCTTACATCTCTATATTGACTACCGCGTAGAGCATAGAGGTTTGGCCAACACCCATAATAATTATCACCGCAGCAAATCACTTGCTTCTCAGGTAACCACACAAAGATTTGGTCATCTGTTTCTCCAATTGCTAAAACCATCTCAAGTTCTACACCGTCAATAATACGTTTTACCTTTTCTTCTGTATAAATAGTTGTCGGCGCTAAAGGTGTGCCTTTACCTTCACCAACAACAAAACCTTCTCTAATCCCTATACCTTGTGTAATAACTTCTTCATCTGTCAAAGTATAACCAAATTGATAGAACGTACGTTGTTTTAGAATATCATTAATTTTTTCCATACGCCCTAATAATGGCTTCTTAGGTGCAAATGCAATAACCTCATTTAAAGTCTCTGCAAATGCTCCTGCTCCACCCCTATGATCTGGATGTCCATGAGTATAAATCAATGTTTGTACTGGTTTACCTATAAGTTCATCAATGATCTCTTTTAATTTTTTAGCTCTTTCATCTGTATCTAATGCATCTACTAAAATCACAGAATGCTCTGCTTCTATAGCAATTGCATTACTATGTCCATAACCCATTATATGATAAACGCCATCTGTAACCTTTGTTACAGTCGGTGGATATGCTATCGCTGCAAAGTCTCTTAATAGTGCTTCTCCATTTTTCTTTAACAAGTTGAATTCCTCCAGTACTGCCATTTATTCTTTTAAAATTTATCTTAACTGTAAATATTCAACTTTGCTAGTAAGCACTTTAAAGTGCCTTAGTTTCCTTTTGGATACTAAGGCACTTCAATTTAAGACTTTTTAGTCATTATCTACTTCAAATTCATTGTCCATTTCAAAATCTACTATATTTCCACTCACTGCATTAATTTCATAATTGTATTCTACCCCATTATGATAAAATTCAATTTCATATACTGTTATACCATTATCATGGTCAATACCTGCTTTTGTAAAAGTTACTGCTTCTCCAGTTAACTTTGCATGTGAAAGAGCAACTTCTTTTGCTTTTTGTACGCCAATTGTTCCTTGTGATACTGTTGGTTTAGTTGATACTACTGGTATCATAGTTTCTTGATCTTTACTAAATTCTCTAACTTGTCCAGTTTTTGCATCTATTTCATAATCATATTCTGTTCCATTATGGTAGAATTCAACTTCATATACTGCTACACCATCATCATAATCAATATTGGCTTTTGTAAAAGTTACTTGTTGTCCACTTAAATTAGCATGTGAAAGTGCGGCTTCTTTTGCTTTTTGGGCACCTATTGTTCCTTTTGATGCTGTAGTATTTGATGTTGTTGGTTTAGTTGATACTACTGGAGCCATTACTTCTTTATCTTTACTAAACTCTCTCACTTTACCATTAAGTGCATTAATCTCATAATCATATTCTACACCGTTATGGAAAAATTCTACTTCATATACTGCTACACCATCATCTGTATCCATTTTAGCTTTAGTAAAAGTTACATTCTTTTCATTTAACTTGGCATGTGCTAATGCTACCTCTTTTGCTTTTTGGGCACCTATTGTACTTGCTGCCACCATTGTTAATGCCATACTACCTACTGCTACAAATGTTGTGATTGCTGCTACTTTATTGAACTTTTTCATATATAAGACACCTCTCGTGGTTTAATTTTTGCTTGATAATGTTATTTTAATAGTGAAAGATTAAAAGAACATTAAAACCCACGATAAATTTTAATTATTCTTTTTTAAGAATTAATGTAAAGGTACTCCCTTTTCCAAATGTACTCTTTATCTCCATCTTACTATCGTGTAGCTTCGCAATTTGCTTAACCATAGAAAGTCCTAGTCCCATAGAATAACTTCCACCTTGATTACGGGATTCATCTACTCTATAGAATCTTCCCCATATCTTATTTAAATCTTCTTGTTTCACTCCAATACCATCATCTATAACAGATAAATAAATTGCATCTTTTCTATCATTTAAAGTAACCAATATATGTCCATTTTCCTTGCCATATTGATATGCATTAGTGATTAGATTGATAAGAAGTCTAGATATTAATGTTTGATCTACATAGGCATAGATATTGGATTGGATATTACATTTAATTGAAATATCTTTAATTTGTAAATAAGCTTGTTCCTCACAAATATTTGAGACTAACTCGCTTAAATTAATCTTTTCTTTATGAACTGCCTGTGTTTGTTGATCTAATCGTGTAAAAGCTAGAAGCTGCGCAATTAGTTTTGACATCTTAAAACCTTGTCTTTCTATAACTTCTAAGGCCTCTTTGTACTCTTCATTGTTCTTGTCTCCATCAAGGGCATACTCACATTGTGCTAAAATAACTGCGGTCGGTGTTCTTAGCTCATGAGAAGCATCTGAAGTAAATTTTTTCTCCGCTTCAAATGCATCTTCTAACCGTTCAAACATTTTATCAAAGCTATGAGCTAGGCGGTAGATTTCATCATTTCTTTGTTCCATTCCAAGCCTTTGAGAAAGATCTTTTCCCTCTGCAATCTTTTCTACTGAATCAATGATTTGCTCAATAGGTTTAAAGGAATGTTTTGTTAAACTATAACCTACTATTGCTGCAAGTATGGTGAGTATAGGCAATGTAAAAAAGGATATTTTAATAATCGTATCAATAGCGCCTACTTGATGCATCTCTTCTTTAGGTGCCATTCCCCTTAGCCATAGATTCCCATAATCCTTTATTGGTACAAGCACATCATAAACATAATAACTTTGATTACCTGTTACAGTCTCGTAGATACCTCCTTCTTGTAAAGGTATTGCTTCTGTAGAGATACTATGTTCTTGGCCTGATATCAATGCCCCCTGTTCATCGTAAACAAATACAAAAATTCCATATTTATAAGGTACAAAATCTTCATCAAAATCTAATCTGCCATTTTCATATTCAATTTCTCCAATATTACTCTCCACTACGTCTTGGAGTTGCCTTTTATAGTTCTTTTCTATTGTTATCCCTGATACTAATAAAATTGCACTGAATGCTAGGATCACAATTAATATCATACCTGATGTAAAACAAAGGGTGATCTTACTCTTAATCGATAACTTTTTCATACTTCTTCCCTCAAGACATATCCAGCTCCTCTTACAGTATGAATCAGCTTATTGTTATAGGAGTCATCTATTTTCTTTCTTAAATAACGAATATATACATCTACAGCATTGGTTCCACCCTCATAGTCAAAATTCCATAAGTTGTTCTCTATCTTTTCCCTAGATAACACCTTCCCTTTGTTGCGTATTAAATACTCGAGTAATGAAAATTCTTTGGCTGAAAGGGTAATCACTTCATCTCCTCTTTTCACCATATGGGCTGATACATCAACACTTAAATCTGCAAGCGTATAGACACTAGTCTGTACGCCTGCTACATGACGTGTCATCACACGCATTCTTGCCATAAGTTCCTCAAAAGAAAAAGGCTTGATTAAGTAATCATTTGCCCCCATATCTAACCCCTTCACCCGATCCTCAATAGAATCCCTAGCAGTTAGAAAAATAACTGGAGTCGTATTGCCATTTCTTCTCATCTCTTGTATGACCTCTAACCCATTCATTTTAGGCATCATAATATCTAATATCACTACATCATACTCTGCAACACCCATAAAATCTAATGCCTCTTGTCCATTAAAGCAAGCATCTATTGTATAACCTTCTGATTTTAACTTCTTTACAATAATATTATTTAAGTCTTGTTCATCTTCTGCTAATAATACTCTCATCTCTGTCCTCCTACTTCTACTATATTTAGTATGCTCCATTTCATAAAATAAAGCATGCTTACTTTTATCTTCTTAGATATGTACATTATAAGTTATCACAGCGTAGATAACATTAATATCTATTTATTTTAACTTCTTAACAAATAAAAATAGAGAGTTTTATCTACTCTCTATTTTTAATATGATTTGTTACATCACCAATATTCATTCTATTTAGCTATTGGTACTAATGTAATTGTCTTTAAAATGTTACCTACCTCTTGGTGATAATTACCTACTAATTGGGCTTCTGGTGTTTGAAGTTCAAAAGGCATATCCTGAAGTCCCATAAAAGCAACGACTAAGCCATCTTGCCTAAACACCTCTGTTGGGAAAGGTCCTCCCTCTGCTTTGACAGCATCATATTGCTTCTGTGTATAAATGGACAAGCTGCCAATATTAGCACTATGATCATCTTTAGTAAATTTAAATAGAATCAATGAATAAGTTTCATTCTCTCCAATAGGCTGCTCCATTTGATCTAACTGTACATACGGTGCAATATAATTAGGAAAGCCTATCTTAAGTGCATACTGTTGTGTGCCCTCTTCTATTATAACTGAACTTCCATTACTATTTAGTACATTGGTACAATACCTCATAAGTATGTTAGATGCTTCTGCTCGTGTTGTTATAGCTTGAGGCTTTAATTGTTGCCCTTCTACTCCAGAAATAATATTGCTACTTCCAACTCCCCAACGCATAGGATTCCTAGCCCATGTAGAAACCTGTTGTTCATCTACATATTCTCTAATTCCCATTCCCTCTATAGGTGTTTCTAATCCTATAAACTGAGTATAGTTATAAAGAATCGTAACCATTTCTTCTCTCGTAATGGGTTTATCTGGCTTAAATAAAGTTTTGCTATAACCGGATATAATCTTATTTTCTACACCCCATTCAACTGCTTCGGCATATTTTGCCTCTTTACTTACATCTGTAAAAACAAGTTTATGGTCAACATCTGGATTATTTGCCATATGATATAAACTCAATATAAATGTTCCTCTTGTCATCATCTCATTGGGAGCAAACTCATCTTCAGCTACCTCATCTATAATCCCTTTATTATTTATAAAGTTTACTGCATCATAATACCAATCAGATTGCTGTACATCTTTAAATGTATGATCCATTGCCCAAACAGGTGTCACTGATAATATTAAAGAAAGGCATCCTACGGTCAAGAATTTTAACTTTTTCACTTTAAAACCTTCTTTCGATTCATTGTCATTTATTATAATCAAAATATTCCATCATCTATATTTTATAGACGTATTTAAAGCTTAAAAAGTTTCATTTACATTTAAACTACTTATAAATTTTATCTTATATATTGTTACTACTTAAGTGATTGTATAAAAAAATAGAGAGTAAATATACTCCCTATTTCTATAGATTAACCTCTTTTATTAATCTCATCTGTTAGCAGTGCTTTTGAAATATACATTGCATCAATTATCTTTTTAAAGCGTGTGTAATGGGATGTACCTTCTGCAAATTTCCCTTGGCCTTTTTCACATTTACTAATAATCGAAGCGATTGGGGCGATTGCTTCAATCAATTCTTCTTTTGTATATTGCTCCGCCACATCTTCATTGCTTATTAATGCTTTTGAAATGTACAACGCTTTTATTCTATTCTTAAGAAGTGTATGCGAAGAAGTGCCTTCTGCAAATTTAGGCTGCATTTTTTCACAATTACTTATGGTTGAAGATACAACTTGTAATGCTGCTACTAACTCTTCATTGGTATATTGGTGTATGGCATTCCTATCTACTACTACAAAAGATAGGCTGTCCTCTATAAATTGAATATAACATCCTTCTGCTTCTAAATAGCTTTTGATAAATACTCTCGCTACATCTTGTTTTCCATCACAAGCACATGCTCCCATACCATAGGTCGTAGCATGTATTTCATCATGACACTCCACCTTAAAATATAACTCTTTTTCAAATAAGGCTGCATTCAGATGAACCAATAGATTATAAGTTAATGTTTGCATCTATTTTCTCCTTCCCTTAAAGTTGAATCGTCTTAGTCGCTATTGCTTTTCCAAACCAGCTATCATGTTCTACAAAAATCATGGTTGGTTGATATTTAAGAATTGCCTTTTCTAATTGTTCACTAAAATACGTATCCATATAATTTAAAGGCTCATCAAATATAATTAAATGATTGTCTTCTGCAAGTACACGTGCAATATTAACTTTCTTCAATTCTCCACTACTATACGTTTCAAGAGGACGTACTAAAAAATTTTCCGGTAGCTCAAAATAATCACATAGCTCTAGGAATTTTTCATAAACGGAGTCTCCTGTAGTATATTTAAATCCTTCTTTTATATACCCTGTTTTCCATGTTGGCTCTTGGGCTACCATAGCAACTTGTAACCCCTCTACATATTCTATCCCCTCATTAGGTAGTTCTCTGTTTAAGATTTTTAATAGCGTACTCTTACCTACACCATTTTTTCCTTTCACCCATATACGTTCTCCAGCGCATACTTCGAAATTAAAACCTTTAATAATTTGCTTCGTGTGGTCTGTATATCTAAAGCTTAGCTCTTTTATTTTCACTAAACATTTTTCTTCAATATCTTCTCTTTGATGCATCACAAGAGGCTTCACTTCTTCATAGTTTTGAAGAAGTTGTTTCTTCCTATCAATATGATCTTGCACTCTTGATTCAGAACGTTTGGCTTGCTTCATATACGTCTGTACCCCATTTGCTCTACCATTAGATGCAAATTGATATTTCTGTGTATTACCTATGCTTGCCCAGTTTCTACTTTCTTTTGCACTACGTTCTAACTGACCTATTTCTTCTTCTAATCTTTCTCTAGTCCTTAGTTCGTACTCTTCTTTTTTATCTTTGTTATGCTTCCAACTGGAATAATTCCCTTTTTCTATGGTAATATCCTTCTTATTAATAGAAATAACATGATCAATCACTTGGTCTAGAAATTCTCTATCATGTGATACAACAATGAATCCCTTTTTCTTTTTAAGATATTGGGCTACAGCATCTTTTCCTTCTAAGTCTAAATGGTTGGTTGGCTCATCTAATAAAATAAAATGTTTTTTTCTTAGGAACAAAGTAAGCAGCATAATTCTCGTTTTTTCTCCACCTGATAAGGTGTCAAAATCACGTTCAAGCAACTCTGGATCTAACTTCATTTCATCCATTTCTTTTAAGATTTTACTTTCTATTTCATAGCCGTCTCTTTCAAGATACATTTCTTGTAACTTGGAGTATTCATCAAATCTTGCTTCATCATTTTGGCTAATAATAGCCTCCATAGTATCTTCTATAGATTTAAAACCACCAACATTTTCTTTAATAATATCTTTAGTGATTCTATACTCACAGTCATTTTTATAAGGGAAATATTCTACATCCACAGGTATGTTTATTTTTCCAGTTGTAGGCTCTAATTCGCCTTTTAACAATCTTAATAATGTAGTCTTTCCTCTCCCATTTCTCCCAATCAATCCTAACTTCCACTCTGTATTGATGACCAAATTTACATTCTCATAGACAGGATTATAGAAATCTACATAATAGTAGCTCATTTTATTAATGGTTATTTTCGACATATAGCCTCCTTGTTGGCCTGTACTAAAAAAGCAACAAAAAAAGAGCTCAAGAAGTAACTTGAACCATGGAATTATTTTTCTCTGATTCTCATTCTTTTCTCGACCTCTTCAATTCATTATTTTTAACACATTATAAGATGCTTACTCTATTTTGTCAATCTTCCTAACTTTTATTGGCTCTTTCTATTTATCTGTTGCTACTTTAGAATGTTTACTCATAAATTTACGATTGATCCAAATTCCAACAACACTTACAATCCCTACTACTACAAAAGTTATTAGAGATGTTCCTACTTCGCCTTTTTGTAATGCCGCTCCTGCAAAAGTAGATGAGATAACTGCTGGTACTCTTGCTATAAAAGAAATAATAAGAAATTTACTTAATGATAAGTCTGTAAATGGAATAAAGTATGTCAATATATCCTTAGGCGTTCCCGGTATGAAAAAGAGTATAAATACCAGTTTTTCTATCTTTTTATTGTTCTGTAAAAACTGAAGCTTTTCAAACTTACTTTCATCTATAAATTGTTTTATAAAATCATATCCTAATCCTTTTACTAAGTAAAAGATGATGACTGATCCCATAGTAATCCCTACTTGGCAAACAATATATCCCCACCAGGTTCCATATAGCATACCCGCTAATACTTCTACTGCTTCTCCTGGAATAATGAATACAACCACTTGTATGATTTGAATGATTACAAAGAACATCATTCCCCATATACCTTTATCCCTGAGACTGTCTACAATTAATGTTCTTCCTTCTTCTGATAAAAACTGTTGTGCATAGGGAAGTGCCATCACCCCTATCCCCATAATCAATCCCACAATAATAACAAGGGCACTAAATTTATAAATAGCAGGAAATGTACTCGACTTCTTTTTGCGTAATGTTAAAGTTGTTTGTTGCATATTTTAAATGTCCTCTCTAGCTGTCTTCTTCATTTACAACTAGTTTAACGAATACATCTTAATATTCCTGCCTGTGATTCCTTAATATTTCTTTAAGATTTCTTAAAGAAATTTCTAATACACCTTAAATAAATAAAACAAAATCCCTTCTAGTCTTAATGATTAGAAAGGATTTTGTATTTTTATACTTTATTAGTTATCTCTTACTTTATTAATTCCCAAGATTCATCACTACCTGGAGTAGAATTTGTCCACCATTTAGCTTTATATTCTTGCCCATTGTGTACGATGTACTCTCCTCCTACACAAATCATTCCTTCATACCAGTTAACAGTCCCATCTTCATTTGGCTTAACAATTTTCTCCCAAACTTCTGATGTACCTGGTGCCTCGCCTTGAGTCCACCATTTAGCCTTATACTCTTGTCCTTTGTAGATAACTATTTCTCCTCCATAGTAAATCTGTGTTGGATCATAAGTATCTCCATCAACTACTTCCTCTTTAACTATCACTACAATAGTTTTAGTAGTTGTTAATCCTTTGCTATCTGTTACTGTATATGTCACTCTATATTCACCTGATGTCATAGTATCTACATTACCTGATACCTCAATCTGTGAAGTTAAGTCACCATCTTCTTTATCATAAGCTGTTACACCTGCTAAAGCATCAAATGCGTCTCCAACAACAATCGTCTTATCCTTAGCTCCAGAGATAACTGGTGCTTCATTTTGCTCTGGCTCAACTACATCTTCTTCTACTGTAACGATAATAGTTTGAATAGTTGTTAACCCTTTATTATCTGTTACTGAATATGTCACTCTATATTCACTTGGTGTCATAGTATCTACATTACCTGATACTTCAATCTGTGAAGTTAAGTCGCCATCTTCTTTATCATAAGCTGTTACACCTGCTAAAGCATTAAACGCTTCTCCAACAACAATCGTCTTATCCTTAGCTCCAGAGATAACTGGTGCTTCATTTTGCTCTGGCTCAACTACATCTTCTTCTACTGTAACGATAATAGTTTGAATAGTTGTTAACCCTTCGCTATCTGTTACTGTATATGTTAATGTATATTCGCCTGGTGTCATAGTATCTACACTACCTGATACTTCAATCTGTGAAGTTAAGTCGCCATCTTCTTTATCATAAGCTGTTACACCTGCTAAAGCATCAAATGCTTCTCCAATGATGATATTTTTGTCTGCTAATCCACTAAACTTCGGTGCAGTATTTGGAGTTGGCAGTACTTCATCACTTCCAAAGTTTTTAAAGAAGTTAGTATGTTCATATGGTGCATAGATTCCTTTATTTGGGTCTGCCATAGAATCTCTATTGATTGACCACATAGAAGTCATACCAATACCTCTATCAATAGCATGCTCTACTACTAACTCAGTCCACTCTTTAACGAAAATAGGATGAGCTTCTCCTTCAAAACCTACTGAAACAGTTGTACCAATTTTTCTATATGCTTCTGCATCTGTTAACTCTATATTTGCATATTTTTTGAAGTAAGCCTTTAATTGATCTTTTGTACTCTCTACTGCTCTTAATGAAGCCGTTCCATAGTTCTCACCTGGAAGCAATGTAGCAGAGCCGTAGCACATTGTCATAATATTTACTAACTCTACATCTACACCTGCTGATAAATAAGCTTCTAATACGTCTAATTGTACTGGTGTTAAACCACTTGGTAATACTGCTAAAGTTAATACAATTTCTACGCCTGTTTCATCTTGTACTCTCTTAATAGCCTTTGCATTAGCCTCATTTAAAGCTTTGTTTGTTGCTTCTCCACCTTCTATATCTAGATCTAATTTTGTTAATCCATAGCCTGTTACGATTTCTTTATAAGTGTTGTATAATACATCTACATCTTGAGTAACTTGCCAAATAGCTGTTCCATTTAATCCACCTAGAGAAATAGCTACATCTCCGCCAAGTGCTCTTACATCTTTAATAGCTTGTTTAATACCTTGGTATTGAGTGTTATCTGCATTCTTTTCATTTAATACGCTATAACCTCCCCATCCCCAATTCACTTTATCATCAGCTACTCCACCTGTAGCTTGAATAAATCCTAAATTAAAGAATTTAACACCTGTATCTTGTGCAACTTTCTTTAAGTTTAGAGCACCATTAACTGAGAAGTCTCCACTATTCCATAAAGTCATATCTGCAAATGGAGCATTTACTTGTGCTGGCCATTCTATACCTTGTCCAACACCGAAATCTGAATCTCCTACTGGTGGTGCTACTACTTCTTCAACTGTAATTATTCTTGTTTTAGAAGTTTCTGCCCCTTCACTATCTACAACTGTATATGTTAGTGTATAAGGTCCTACTTGATTGGTGTCTACTTCACCTTCAACTACAATTTTATCTGTAAGATCTCCATCTTCTTTGTCTGCAGCAGTTACTCCTGCCATTTTATCAAATGTCTCACCTAATTTAACGGTCTTATCTGTTACACCTTTAATAACTGGTGCTTGATTTGGTAATTTAGGTTCTACTGTTATCGTTCTAATAAGGGTTGTTTTTAAACCTTCTGAATCTGTTACCATATATGTAAGAGTATAAGTTCCTACTTCATTTACGTTCACTTCACCTTCAACTACCACATTAGCCGTAAGGTCTCCATCCTCTTTATCAAGTGCTGATACACCTGCCATCGGATCAAATGATTGCCCTACTGTAATTGCCTTATCATTAGCTCCTTTAATAACCGGTGCTTGATTACCTTGTATAATATCTCCATAAATTGTCTGACGCTTAATTTCTTCTCCAGATTTACTAATACGTTGAACAAGTTCAATGCTTTCAATGCTACTAACATCTTCTACCTGTCCTGTTGTTTTAAGTTTGAAAGTATAAGTTTGTCCTGGTTCTATAGCTTTTCCATCCCATATACTTCCGAAGTCAACAACTGTGTACTCTCCATCTTGAGTCACTGTTCCTGCTGTATAGTCACCACTCATAAGAGGCGTTCCTGTATGTTTGATATAAAGTTTTGGAAGTGTAATTGTTTCAGCTATTTTCTCAACAGAAGATAATACTTCTCCACTTTCTTCTAATCTTTCATTATTTTTGATAGAAATTTCATAGCCACCTGTATTGCCCCATGATTCATTATATGGTCTAATAGCTACTTCAATATCTAAACCTGCATAAACAATCTCATACTCTGTTAGTTTACCTTCTCCGAATAAACCTTTTTTTGTTGCTTTAGTAAGTTCATCGCGTTTACTTGAAGTGGTTGATGCATCATTTGATGCCATCCATGCAATAACTCCACCGAGATTATTGTCATTAACATAGTGCGCTTTTTCTATAACAGATCTTACATTATCATAAGTGAAGAATGCACCTGTTTGTTCACTATATAAATATGGTGCTTTAGCTTCATCATCCCAGTATTCTTGTAATCCTTGGTAAGATGCCTTAAGTCTATCTAAATTTCTATAACTCCAAACACCACCACGGCGACCACCATCACCATTTGCTACTGGCAACTCATTGTTTGCCCCTCTTGATGGTGTATGATCTGCATCTTTTGTTACAATAGCTGCTTCTCCAAATAACCCAGGATTTTTAGCATCTGTTCCTGCTGTCACTTGTTCCCATCCACGAGTGTAGTAAGCAGCCCCTACTACTAGCTTTTCAGCAGATGCACCTTGCTCAACCATATAATTTACTACTTGATCAATAGAATATCCTTTATCTATATATGGATCATTTGAATTTGCATAAAGTGGTGTTTGATGTCCGCTAATTGGATCAAATGCTCCTCTCATGTCGTAAGTCATAAGATTTCCAAAATCTATAATTTCGAACATTCTTTGAATATCTACACCATCTTCTAATTTATCACGTGATGCTGGTAATGCTACTGATAATTCATAAGTCTTACCAAGCTCTACTTCTTTTTTATCTAATGCATTTCTAAGATCTTGAAGTAATAAGATATAATTTTCTTTATCTTCAGGTCTTGCATCTGGTGTACCTTCATCATTTTTATTATCTACTAAATCAGGCTGTCTTACAGATGCTGGGTACTCCCAATCTATATCTACAAAATCCATATTAGTGTATTCAACAAATTTCATAACGTTTTCTAAAAAACGTGCTCTTTTTGCTGGATTTGCTGCAACTTCTGAGAAATCCCCTGATTTTGACCATCCTCCGATTGAAACTCCAATTTTTAAATTAGGATTTTTTGCACGAAGTTCTACAAGTGCTGGTAATATCCCTGCATTGACATCTCCCCATGTTACACCTGCTTGTCCTAAAGGATTGCCTATTGCAGCATCTTTATCTGTAAAAATAAGATTACCTTCACTCTCAAAATCTAAGAATGCAAAGTTAAGATGTGTTAATTGATCAGCAGGTATATCTTGTGGGTAGAAATTTCCTTGTCCTCCCCATACTGACCAATCTCCATAATACATAACATTTCGTTTTTGATCTACATTTTTCACAATACCTTGGTGCTCATTTGTTGCAGCATAAATCTGCATTGTAGGCGCTACATTAGATACTATCATTGTAGCCATAAGTGTTTTGGCAAATGCCACTTTAAATTTTTTACTTTTCATATTCTTCTCCTCAAATTAATTTTTTGAAAATCAATCCTTGAAGTGTATCACTTCTAGGCAACTGGCTGGCATAGCTCATTAGGCCTTAGCCCCTATAGCTTTGCGTGAATTACATTTCCATAATCTTGCTTTTTTCTACGTCGTTTACAGTGAAAGTATATCTATTTTAAAAAAACAAGTATATACCTATGAAAGTTTTGACCTATCTTTTGTAACTTTTGGACTGATAATGTATAATTTAAGTAAATCTTCTATTAAGAAAGGAGTTATTTATATGTTAAAAATAGGTTTATGTGATGACCATCCCATGTTCCTTAATCAACTCTCTCATATACTCAACCAAATATCATCGACTTATAATATAGCTTTAGAAATAACCTCTTTTGAATCAGGAGAAAGCTTGCTAGACTTTTGTTCTAGTCATCCAGACTACTTTGATATTTTATTTTTAGATATCTTAATGACTGGTATTAATGGAATTGATACGGCTTCAGGTATTAGAAATTTCTGTGGTGATGTCTATATTCTTTTTGTCACAAGTAGTAAAGAATATGCTTTAGACAGTTACAGTGTAAATGCCTATAGCTACATCTTAAAGCCCTTTTCATTAGAAGCTATACAGCCTAAATTATTAGAGCTTTACGAAAAAATCTCTTTTACTAAGAAAAATATAATTTATGTAAAAAATAATCAAGACATCTATACCCTACACTTAGATCATGTAGTCTACTTTGAATCTAACCTTAGAAAGATTACTGCCTTTATGAAAAATGGTGAGCGTATTTCTTTTTATAATAAAATGTCCAATTTAGAAGAAGACATTAATAATGCTATATTTTTAAGATGTCATCGAAGTTTTCTAGTAAATTTAATGTATGTAAAAAGTTTAGTAGGATGTGATTTATTAATGACTAATAATCAAAAATTACCTATTAGCAAAAAATATTTATCCTCTGTTAGAGAGGCCTTTACTAACTATATCAGAGTTAAATTATCTACATAATTGGAGGGAACGTTATTCTTTTATATTATTTTTTAATTATGTTTTTTTCTATTTTATTTGTTTTGTTTTATATTACAATTAAGCATTTAAATTTTAACATCAAGAATTCAATCTTTATTGTTACAGTATGCTCTACTTCAATCTTACTATTACTTTTAAAAGTATTCTTTGATAAAATAACTATTCTTTCGCTCTGTTTGTATTTAGCTATAAGCTGTATTACTTTTTATATTATTTTTTCACATAAGAAGTTAATTGTATTTTTACTTAGTTTAAAATCCTATTACCTATTCTTTGTTGCTTCTTTGATTGTCTTTAGCTTATGTGAATTAATGCTCCAACAGAATCTATACCTTATTATAAAATCAAAATTTTTATTTTCCTTTGCATTTTTTATTGTGCTACTCTTCTACGGAGCATTTGAAATACTCTTAATAAAGGGGTTAGATAAGGAAAAACTTGAATATCTATTTACCTCTATTAATAAGATCGTTCCTATATCGATGTTTGTTTTACTTATAGGTAAAAATTGTAGCTTACTTTATATCTTATTATTTTCTAGACATGCTTACTTAGTCACCATTGTTATTTTAGCTTCTACGCTTCTAGAGGTATACTTTGGAATATTTGCAGTCATTGCTATCATAAAAGGCTATGACTTATCAATCTATAAACATAAAAATAAAATACTTCATATGCAATATGATTTACAGATATCTAATCTCCAACAGCTAGAGGAGTATCAATGTGAAATAAGACGAATAGCTCATGACATACATAATCATAAAACTGTTCTGTACAATCTTATTGAAGAAAAAGATTATCATACTGCACTCAATTATCTACAAAACTATGGCAATGGATTTAACCATAAAAAGCTAGAAATACTTACTAACCATAAAATATTAAATGCATTATTATTAGCCAAAAAAGAAAGCTGTACTAACAACAATATAAAATTAGATTTAGATATTAATATTCCTAATACACTTAGTTTATCTGACTTTGATTTATGTATTATAATAGGCAACCTAATGGATAATGCTATAGAAGCTAGCCAAAAAATTGTGCATACAGGTAATGCTTATATTAAAGTTAAATCATCTATTATTAATCAAAACTTTATATTTGATATACAAAATAACTTTGATAACTCAATTAATATTAACAATCATAAACTATTAACCACTAAAAAAGATAAAATTAATCACGGTTTAGGCCTATCCAATATTCAATCTACTGTAGATAAATATCATGGAACATGTGAGCTAACCTTTGAAGGAGATGTCTTCTCTTCGTTAATTATAATTCCTCTAGAGGATAATTAAAAAACACCAGTCAAATGTACTTTTTTGACTGGTGTTTTGGGTATTCTAAAGCGAATATTTTATGAAAGCTGCTGCTCCTAATGATAAGAAAATAATAACTGAATTCAATCCAAACTTTTCTTCATTTACCTGACTACTCACTTCTTTTGAGACTTTATTCTGTATACGCTCTCCTTCTAGTAATTCACTTTGAACAAAAATATCTGGTAATACATCGTTCTTTAAAGAATCTTCTCGTATAAAATTTTCCTGTATAATCTTCTCTGTTAATGAATTATTTGTAGGATGTGTCTCTAGTAAAATCCGTTCTGTTAAGTAGTTTTTAGGTAAATAACCATGTTGTAACAGATTACCTTGTAAAGGACTTTTTTCTAAAGCCACTTGTTGCTCATTGATACTACTATTTTGATCTTTTATATTTTTGTTCTCTATACCTTGTAATACTTCCTTTTCTAAGTCTCCTAACATTTCTATAATAGGTATATAGGCCTCCTTATCCTCTTTCTCGACTCTGATTTCTATAAAAAAGTCATTTTTAGTTTCTGCTTTTAGATCATTCCCAGTAGGAACAATATCCGATACCTTCATTATGTATGAAGTAAAATCAGCTCTTTCTCTTTTTCTCACAAAGAGCACATTTTTTCGTCTTTGAAGTTCTGTTAAATAAGCTTTCATAGTAGCAACCTTTTCTTGAGATGTAAGGTTATCTCCTAAGCTCACAATAAGTGGATCCTTCAAGCTTGTCCCACTTCCTCCTAAAATAATAATATTCTCCCTATCTCTACTTTCCTCATCATTTGGAACATCGAGGTCAGAAGGTATTTCACCTTCACTAGGTGGCTTAAGTAAAGATCCTGTTGGTAATGTTTGATTACCTCCATTGGGTGGCTTAACTACTTCTTCTGTTATAGGTTTTTGATTATCTTCAGTCGGTGGTTTACTCTCTTGGATAGGTGGCTTTATCTCTATTCCACTTGTTTCTTCATCTTGAGGTCTAAGATTTCCATTATTATACTGATTTACATTAGTGAGTATGCTTTTTAACTTAGAATAGGCAACATCATTTTTAGAAATCCTCACTTCAATCTTATCATTATTTATATCTATTATATGATACTCATAGTACTCATCCGTATATACGCCTTCATGCCTTAACGCACCTAATAATACTATCTTCCTCATATAGCTTTCTAAGGCACTTTCCCTTTGTATGGAAGAGACAATTTTTTTATTCACTTCTACTTGAAGAATCGTACTATTTTGTTGAAAAGGTCTTCTCAAAATAGGTGTAACTTGCTCACTTACTAATGATTGACTTTTCGTATCTTTAGGGTAATTTCTAACATTTACAGTATATTCTCTAGTCCTATCACTTCCATCAATCGCTCTTGCCATCACCCATACAGTACTTTGAGCTTTACCTGTGATTTTGGCATAGTTACCAGAAGCCTCAAAATCTATACCACCATTATTTCCTGTTACTTGCCATGTTACCTGCTTCTGAGTGGCCTGTGTATCTACAGATCCCTTTATCCTTATATCTGCTCCTACATATAAAACTGCATTTTCATATAATCCCTCTATAAAAACATCTTGAGCTAAGTTTATATTTTGTACATGGGCCTGGTTAGTCTTCTCTATAGAAACATTACTTAAAGGATTTGCAAAAATGCTTATCTGTAATAATAGGGTCAATAATATACTTATTAATATTGCTTTTTGTTTTTTCATATTTCTAACTCCATTATATTAGACTACTATATTTATTAACTATTATTTTCATAGTATAACACATTTCTATTAATCATTTAAATTTCTTACTTATCTTCTACTATAAAAGATAAACTCTTATCTAATAATTTAATATAGCATCCCTCTTTTTCCAAATAGCCTTGAATAATTATATAGCATTTATACTCCTCAGTTGCCTTTGTAGTAGGGTTAATGCCACATAAAAAAGAGAGCTTTGTAGCTCTCTTATATTTTAAAAATATCTTCTTTATTTTCCCATATCCAAATAAGCATTTCACGATTTTGTAGTGCACAGTCCTTATAAACTTCATGATCAACAAGCCATGCAATAAAAATCATCTGAATGGAATAGATCACATAAGGAATTGCTTGTTTTTCTTCATCCGTAAGCTGTGCAATTTGGTCATAACCTTTAATAATGCCCTTAAGTATTTCAGGCCACTTCTCATATCCGTCCTCTACTTCCCTAGATTCTGATAAAATGCCTGTGGCACAATAACAAGGGTCAAAGAGTCTCACATTACGTTCACTTATAGTGAAATCTATGAACCCTGTAATATGCCCTTCATCAAACATAATATTAGAAGGATTAGCATCTCTATGAATCACTTGTCGTGGAAGTTGATTATAAAGCTTAGGGAAGTTCTCCATATACTCTAAATAAAATGCTTCTGGTAGCGGGCATTCCCATTGTTCCATCACCGTTCTAGTCTGTGGCATCGCCCAGTTCATAACCACTTCTAACATATTGGTATCATTGACCTCTAACATATCATCTTGAGCTAGCAATGCTTGATGAAGTTTCCCAATAGCTTCTCCATATTGAATAGCAATTTCAACTCTATTCTCTTGATATCTTTCTTCAACAGGTAAAAAGGAACCAGGAACTCTATTAGTAACAACGAAAAACCTATCCCCTTCAACAATAAATTCTTCTCCTTGTTTTGTAGGTATAGGGCAGGGTGTCACAAGCCCTACCTTTGCAAGTGCTTTAGAAATTGCAATGTGCCCTCTAAGCTCTGCAATATTTTTACCTGTTTTAAAAATAAACTCATTACCAATGTTCCAAGTATCTCGTGACTGCATTGCGCCACCTGCTGCAAAAGTAGGTTCAATTTTCAACGTTCTATCAAGCTCCCAATTTAATAATATCTCTTTGATTTGTGTGTTTGTAAGCATACGCTTTGCCTCCTCCAATAAACAAACTGCCTTTGGTTTTTTAGCAGTATTTAATTTAAGAAACTTAGAAGGAGAACATCCAAACTCACGTTTAAAAGCCTTATAAAAACCAGCATGTGTATCAAATCCATAAAGTAATGCAGTATCAACCATTTTACCTGTCTGGCTTATTTCATAAATAGCATGTAGAATACGCCTCTTAGTAATATAAGCCGCTACTGGCATTCCCACAACATCTGAAAAAAGATGACAAAAATGATAATTTGAAAATCCCACCCTCTTTGCAACTTCAGATATTGAAAGTTCTATCTTCAAATTTTCCTCGATATAGTCTATGGCTTTTTGTAATAGTTCAATAGTTGACATGTTTGTTCTCCCTTCGCTTCTTCCCTCTCGGTAATTAAAGTTTATCAGAAGATTATCTAGAAAATATTTCCTACGTTGTGATGATTAAAGTCGTTATCTTTGAGCAAGGTATTCTCTAATGCGTGGTTTTAACTTCTGCTTATCCTTGGAATACTTCAAATAGTACTCTAAACTTTGCACCATCATGCTTTGCCCCTCTATTAAGAGTACTTCAGCGTCTTTATTAAATTCATCTTGATTTATTGCTTTACTACTTTCATAAAATAAGCAATGTACTTGCTGACCTTCTACTTCTATAAAAAAGTACTCTAAGCCTATGTCACAAACTCTTTTACTTGAACTCATCTTATAATCTTTAAACACTTCCTTAACCCTTTCTCTTTCACTGTACATAAAGACTATATCGATATCATCCATTTCAAAGTCTATTCCATGAATCAAGACCGAAGTTGAAGCATCAAAATGATAGCTTATATTGCTTTGCTCCAATATGTTAGCTAAATTTTTTATAACTATCCTCTGTTCCATTAGTCTATCCCCCATATCTTAGCTATGAATTATCTTTACTTAAACTGAATTTATAACACGTTTAGCGAACACATTTTAATACTTACTTAAAGCTTCTTAAAGAAAATTATAATGTATTCTTCTTTTAAAATCTCTATATTACTAAAAAGTTCTTTTTGCTTTATAATGTCTACTTCCTTTTGAGCAGAGTAATAAAAAACAAAAGACACTACTTTTATCAATAAGTAGCGTCTTTTACTATAATCTTATTATAGTGATTGCTTTAAAATTTGGATGATCTCTTCCTTAGTTAAAATCTTATATCCTCCAGGTAAAATAAAAGCACCATCTGCAATATTACTTAGCATCTCTTCTGTTACTCCTAGCTCTGTTAAATTCATTACTAAGCCCAGTTCTTTCATATAGTTTTCCATTTGATCAAGCCCTATTTTTGCTACTTCATCATCGCTTTTACCTTCTGGATTAACATTCCATACATTTATTGCATAACGTTTAAATTTAGCAAGACCATATGGCATAATATGGCGATAATACGGCATTGATATGGCTGCAAGTGTCATTCCATGTGTTGCATTTGTGTGACCTCCAACTGACTGTCCAATCATATGAACCATCCAGTCCGTAGTTTTTCCTTTAGCAACTAATGTATTAAGTGCCCATGTGGCAATCCACATTATATTACTTCTTGCTTCATAATTTTGAGGTTCTTTAAGTGCTATTTTTGAACTATTAATTAATGATTTTAATAATCCCTCCATAATATAATCTGAAGTATTATCATCCGTTCCAGAGAAATACTGTTCTAAAATATGAGACATTATATCATAAAAACCAGCTACCATTTGATACTCGGGTAATGTATAAGTATAGATTGGATTTAAAATAGAGAATTTAGGAAATACCTTATCTCCAAATACATGACCAATTTTCAATTTGCTTTTAGAATTTGTAATGACAGATCCACCATTCATCTCAGATCCTGTTCCTACCATTGTTAGAATACATCCTACAGGAATAATTTTGTTATCTACATCTTCCATACGAAGATAATATTTTTCCCATGGATCTTCTTCACAATGAGTTGATACTGAAACTGCTTTTGCATAGTCACAACAAGATCCTCCACCTACTGAAAGAATTAAATCAACATTATTTTCTTTTGCAACTCTACAACCTTCGTAAAGTTTTTCTAGTGTAGGATTTGGCATAACCCCTGATACTTCAAAAACATCTTTATCTGCATCTTTTAAAATCTTTATGACATCATGGTAGATACCATTCTTTTTAATAGAACCACCACCGTAGATTAATAGCACACGTTTACCATAAGTAGCAAGCTCTCCACCCAAATAAGAAAGTGCGTCTTCTCCAAAATAAAGCTTTGTTGGATTTGAGTACTCAAAGTTTCCTAACATATATAACCTCCTATTTTTAATTACTATATTTTATCCCTATAACTTACGCTTCTATATTTTTTATACATCTTGCAGGATTTCCACCCACCACTGTTTTTCCCTCTACATTTTTTGTAACAACTGCTCCAGCAGCTATAACAGCCCCCTCACCAATAGTTACACCAGGTAAAATAGTTGCATTGGCTCCAATCCATACATTCTTACCTATATAAATGGATTTTGGAATGAGATTACCTCTCTTTTCAGGTACCATACTATGATTCAATGTGGCTAGCACAACATTATGTCCAATAAGTACGCCATCTTCTATAGTAATACTACCCTGATCTTGAAACCTGCATCCAGAGTTGATAAATACATTTTTACCAATTACAATATTCTTTCCACAGTCCGTATAAAAAGGTGGAAACATACGAAATGATGGATCCACTGATTTCCCAATAATCTCTGAAAAACTCCTTCTAATTTCTTCAGGCGTCTGATAAGAATTATTTAGTTTATTAGTAAGCTTTAGAGCTTCCTGTGAAAGATAGCTCATAAATTTATGTATCTCTGAATTTGCATCTATTTCCTTGCCACTATTTAAGCACTCTAAAAATTTTTCTAAATTCACGGTTTCACTTCCTTTTTATCTACTCTTTTACTGCAAAAGTAATCTCTACAGTTCCATTTCCAAGTACTTCAAAAAGTGAATCTGCATTCTCCACATAACCAAGATCCGTATATTTATAAGAAGAATCAAAGTCTTTATAAAATACCACTAAACAATCTGAACCATAAAGTTTGAGATCACCTGCTTTTATTTCTACCGTTGTTATCTCATTAGTGGGTAAACTACTATCCATATAAGAATACTTTTCATTGCCATTCAATTCATTAAGTGTAATGGTCATGGGTAACAAGTTTATAAATGTTCTAACTGTCTCATTATCATAGAGTGTAATACTATAAGTTTCAGCACCAATTATCATTTCTAATTGCGGTACCCTACCATCTACTTGTTGGGTTACGCCTATACTATTAACAGGTAACTCTATACTGCTAGGTAATTTTTCGATGAGCTCAATCCTATTTCCACATCCACTTATTATTCCAAATAAAATGAATACAGCTAGACTATTTATGATTTTATGCATCCTATTCCTCCCCTTATTTATAACCCCCTTATTGATGTTTAGTATAAATGCCAAGAATAGATATATCCAATACTTATATCAAATACTCAAGTATACTTGACAGGCATATCAAACCCTCCTAAAATTGACTCATTATAGTATGTTTTAGAAAGGAGGATTCTCTTATGGAGTTACGTGTATTACAATATTTTCTTGCTGTAGCTAGAGAACAAAGTATCTCTAAAGCCGCCGAATCCTTACATCTATCGCAACCAACACTCTCAAGGCAAATTCGCGATATGGAAGAAGAATTAGGAAAGCAATTACTGATTCGTGGTAATCGTAAGATTACTCTTACTGAAGAAGGCAGGATTCTACGAAAGCGTGCAGAAGAAATCATCAATTTAGTACAAAAAACGGAAAAAGAAATTACATTTACTGATGATACTGTGAGAGGTGATGTTTATATAGGTACTGGAGAAACAGAGGGTGTACGCTTACTTGCGCGTGTTGCTAAAGAACTTCAAAAGGTATATCCCCAAATTCATTATCACATCGTCAGTGGAGACTCTATGGATATCATGGAACATCTAGATAAAGGACTTTTTGATTTTGCTATCTTACTAGATCCTGCGGATGTATCAAAGTATGAAGCTATCAAACTTCCTTATAAAGATATTACTGGTGTTTTGATGCGCAAAGACAGTCCTCTAGCCAAAAAAGAAAGTATTCATACTTATGAACTAGCAGCTCTACCCCTTATCGTCTCTAGGCAACAACTCAAAAATGGTATTTTGGATTTTTTAACTTCCCAGTCAGGTACTCCCCTCAATATTGTTGCATCTTATAATCTAATATTTAATGCATCTCTTATGGTAGATGAAGGTCTTGGATATGCTATTGGTCTTGATAAGATTATTAATACTACCGGTAACACAAATCTAACATTTAGACCAATCACTCCACCTGTTGAAATTGGAATGCATTTTGTTTGGAAAAAATATCAAGTTTTCTCTAAGCCTGCTGAAATCTTCTTACAAAAACTCCTTACTTCCTTAAAAGAATGATTTAAACATATAAAAAGAGTGAGGTTATTGCTATTAAGCTTAACCTCACTCTTTTTATAATTTAGATAGATATTTAATCTGTCAGTTCTATTCCTTCTTCTCGATTGCGTTTTTTCCTTCTTCTATGGAAGAAAACACTCCCACCTACAATAAACATGCTGATTGCTATCCCTATAATGATTTCCTTTATATAGTTTGGACCTTCTACACTCGTACTTCTCCATGTCACCTCATGCGTTGCCACATCAAAGTAAATATATTTACCATCTCTTTGGTATGCTTGTTGTTTCCAGCTCTCTCCCTCTTTAACTTCTAAAGTTAATGTCTTGTTTGAATCAGGTACTAGATAACGTATACGATGTACTTCATTACCATCCTCTGGTATAACCACATGCCATTCTTCTATGGCTACTTTATCATCTGACTTATTTTCTATCTTCTGTTGTGGTAAGTTTTCTACGACTAGTTTATCTGTTTCATTAAATAATCCTTCCACTAGGACAATAGGCATAGCCTGGTCAAGACGTTGCTCACTTTCTAATGTAGTCACAAGTGAAGAGTAGACTGCATCTACATAGACATCAAAAAGCATGCATTCTTTATCAAAGTCTTCCCATTTACCATAGTAATTCTCTCTATAAGGCACTTCTGGTAACATCCCTTTGTCAAATGCTTCCCCGTATGTAACCTGTACTTTTTCTAGTAACTTATCTTCAACCATAAAGTAAACGGCAAGTTCTGAGAATGACTTAGGCATTCCCTCAAGGGTTATAAAGTCTTCGTACGCCAATGGTTCTGCTTTTCCAGCATAGCTAATATTATCAATAGCACCTAAATCACCCTCAACATAGTAGTTACCTCTAACTTGACCGCCACTTTGGACTTGACCAGCAACAGCCCCTCTATAGTCATTGCCTGCTTCTATCTCTATAAGAGCACCGCAGTCTATAATATCCTTGCCTTCTCCTGCAATCCCTCCTATATAGTCACCACCTGATAAGAAGGTTTTTGCATAGCTTGAACGAATGAGAGACTTAGACTTTCCTGCAATACCACCTACATAGTTTCCACTCTCACTTGCTACTTTCCCTTCACTTACCGCATCAACAACATATCCAAGTTGCATCAACCCGACTACGCCTCCAGCACTATCTTTCTTTGCCTCTACTTCGCCTATGTTACGGCAAGAACGTAGTACTGCCCTTGTTTGGAAGACAAAATTAATAGATTTATCCCCCTTAACTTCAAGGTCATCTTCAGGGTCAAAGCTCTTTTCAACAGCCATAGCTCCAGTAATTCCCCCAACATTAATATCTCCTTGTACAAAGCCTTTATTGGTACTATTAGCTACTTTACCTTCTGTCTGACTCTCTGTATCTATTTTAGAAATATCCTCTGTATAATTATCTACAGAAGGTTCAAAACTCATAACACTTTCTGTAATATCTAATAGAACATCTAGGACAACAAAGAACTGGTCGGTAATTTTCCCTAAGTCATCAAAAGCTAAATTCATTTGATTATTGATGATAACATTCAGTTCCCCTAAGGCATCTGAGGTTTCATGCATACTGGTATAGAGACTTTCCTTTGTGTCTTGATAGATACTATCTCCTACTGTAAAAGTTACTTCAGGCTGTTCAGATAAATAAGTGATGACTTCTTCTACGCCTTCTAAGCTATCTGAAAAATACCCTGCTGCTATTTCAATTTCATCTAAAGCATTTCTAAGAGATTTAATAGCCTTTGCTCCATATTCATTGCTATCTTCTAGATTGCTTAATAACTTAGAAAAATTGTTACTGCTACTTTGTAACCTACTTAAGCTACTTTCTAATGCACCACTACTTCTCTCAAAAGATAACCTTGCATCTCCAAGATATGCAAATGCCTGCTCTATATCTTTATTTGCCAGTGTCTCTGCTGCTGTAATGATTAGGCTATTACCTCTTTTTAAATAATAAACAGCATCTTCTAGTTCGTTTAATGCACTGCCTACTTGGTTAGAAACATTCTCTAACTCACTAATGCTTCTGCCCATACTATTACTAAGTTTCACCATATAATCCATAGATTTTTGTACCGGTGCTATGGCTTCTTCCATACTTACTGCCATATCTGAAAATGCCTCTGTCACAGGTACTAAACGATCAATAGCTTCTGCTATCGTCACACTTATACGATTAACCTCTCCTACATTTGTATCAATAATCTCACCTGTTTGATCTATAAGCGATTCTGCATGTGCCTGCGCTGTATCAACATAAGTCTTCATCTGACTCAGTTGTCCACTAATTAAATCTGTACTCCCCTTACCATTAGTCATAGCACTTTGTAATAAACGCTCTAAAGTGTTTAGCTCATTTCTTAAGGTGTCTAGTTGTGACTTAGAATAGGTTAACAAGGTATAAGGCTCCATTTGCCCAACGATACCCCCTACTTCCTTACGTCCATAGATGGTACCTATGTTGGTACAAGTATTGATATACCCAGATTGCCTTCCTGCAATACCTCCGATATTATACCCTACGTGCTTATAACCTACTGTTCCGCCATTATTACTATTTTGTATCATTCCAGTATTTAATCCAGTGATCCCACCAATATCTGTAATATCCGCACTGATTTCAGTAACCTTCGTTTCCTCATCAACAATTTTCTCAAAGGTAATATCTTGTTCTATCACATGCGTATTAATATTTCCTTTATTGGTACTTCGTAATATGGTCCCTCTATTTTCTCCTGCTACACCACCAATTTGATGCTGTCCATAGACTGTAGCATTCACTAAGCAATCAATAATTTTACCAGATGCTTCGTTTACACCTACAAGCCCTCCAACCTGCTTAGTACCTGTTACCTCTCCTACAAAAGTACACTTCATTAA
Organism: Niameybacter massiliensis; assembly: GCF_001282685.1. Taxonomy (GTDB): domain Bacteria; phylum Bacillota; class Clostridia; order Lachnospirales; family Cellulosilyticaceae; genus Holtiella; species Holtiella tumoricola. The sequence continues at coordinate 3,140,737 of NZ_LN875035.1, forward strand.
AGTTCCTTTGTTCTCACCAACAATACCACCGATGACCTCTTTCGAACCTGTAGGATTGATTTTCCCCTCTACTTTGAGGTTCTTAACGATACCCCCTTCTTCTAAATAGCGGAAAAGTCCCTGACTAGCACCTCCCTCTTCTAGTTTAACACCACTAATGGTATAGCCTGCCCCATCAAATGTACCTGAAAAAATAGGAATAGGCATAAACGTTTCCTGGCTTAAATCTATATCGTTTTGTAAAATAATTTGTTTTCCTTTTGACCAACTATCTAAACGTGCCTTTTTAGCTACCTCTATAAATTCTTGTGCATTAGAAATAGTAATCGTTGTCTCCTGTCCTTTTACAGTAAAAAGTGGAAGCAATATAGGTGCTATTAATAAAAGAACTAATAAGAGTGCTACAGGACGCTTCATTGGATTCGTTTTTCTACAGTTGCTTTTATACATGTGCTGTTTCCTCCTCTATTTCTTCTACTTCTCCTGTACTTACCATAGCTTTTAAATCTCCTTCTAGAACACCTTTCATTTCCATATCTACTACACCAGATACATATCCTCTTACTCTACCATTAACAAGCAATTTCCCTGTGCGCTCCTGTACTAAGGTAGACTTTTTCTGTGCAAAAGTTGTACGCTCTATGATGCTATCACCTAGTAATAAAATCTGAGGGAGTACAAAGATAACCAATATCATAGAAATAATCGTTCCACGTCCAATACAAAGGCCTAATGCAGCAATTGTTCCATCTGTTGAAAGCTGACTAATCACTATCCCTGCTGAGGCTAAGATGACACCTGATGTAAGGATCGTTGGAAAGCTCTGATTCAGTGCCTCTACTATAGCTTCCTTAATAGGTAAGGTCTTCTTAAGTGCCATATAACGACTTGTAATAACAATGGCATAGTCAATATTTGCTCCCATTTGAATAGAAGACACAACTAAATAACCTAAGAAAAAGAGTGGTTTATTCTGCAAATAAGGGAAAGAGAAGTTCATCCATATACTTGCTTGGATTACAATAATCAACAGTACTGGTAAGCCTGCTGATTTAAAGGTAAACATGAGGATTAATATAACAAACAATGCCGATAAAATACTAATAACTAAGTTATCTGTTGCAAAGGTTGAAGATAAATCATAGTTACTTGTAGAGTTCCCTACAATATAAACATCTTCATCATAATACTTAGCAGCTACCTCATGAATCGTATCTAAAAAGGCAAAGGTCTCTTCACTTTCCTCTGGTAAGTTTAAATAGATAAGCATACGACTATAATCTTCGCTCATCAACTGTTTCTTCGCATCTGTTAACTGACTATGTAAATCTTCAAGCTCTTCTTGAAGTTCATCCTCTAAAGTTACATACCCCTTATCCACTTGGTCATATAAGAACATAAACATATCAATAAGCGGTACACTATATTCTCCAATATCACTTACTATCTTGCCATAGTCTTCATCATTGACTGCATAAGCCGCATATAAAAGCTGTGCCACTTCATAGTCTAGATCAATCAGTTCAGAAAAGGCTCTGGGTGTTAAATAATCTGTGAGTACATAATCATCCATAGCTTCTGTGGTGGCTAAGCCTAAAGTAGAATCTACTTCATCATAACGCTCTAGTTCTTTTAGGAGTTTCCCCTCTGATATGTAATCTCCCGCTGGTACTACAAGGGCAAGCATATTATTTTTCCCAAAAGTATCATTGACCTTATCTTCTGCCATCTGTACCGCATTTCTTCTAGGTGCTCTTAAGTCTGCTACACCAAAGCTAAATGGACATCGATTAAAGAAGACAAAAGAAGCTAAAACTAGAATTACAAATACTGGTGGTATCACATACCTTGTTTTCACTGCAAACTTCCCTAATCCACGAATAGAAGGAATAAAGTTACGATGCTGTGTTTTATCAATGAGTTTGCTAAATACAATAAGTAATCCTGGCATTAATGTAAATACGCTAAGTAAGCTTAAAATAATGGCTTTAATCAGCACTACAGCTAAGTCTCCACCTATTCCAAAATGCATAAAGACAAGAGCAAAAAGCCCTGACATAGTTGTTAAACTACTAGACGCAATCTCTGGTATAGCTTTGGCCAGTGCCGCTATACACGCTTCACGTACAGGAAGGGTTTCATGCTCTTCTGTAAATCGATGACATAAGATAATGGCATAATCAATCGCTAGTGCTAACTGTAGTACAACGGCTACTGAGTTAGAAATAAATGAAATCTTACCTAGTAAGAAATTAGTCCCCATATTTAGTAGTGCTGCTACTCCAAATGTTAAGATTAATACGGGTATTTCCCCATAGCTTTTTGAAGTAAAGAATAAAACCAACACAATAATGACCGCAGCAATCACTACAATAACCTGCATCTCATCAGCCAGTTGCTTAGCTGTGTCCACCCCTATAGTTGTTGAAACATAAGAGTCATACGGCGCTATCACTTCTCTAATTTTCTCCATGGCTACAAGACTTATTTCATCTTTATCCGTTCCTTTAAATGAAACCTCTATAAGTGCTGAGGCATTTTGATAATATTTATCTTCTTGTTCTAAGGTAACACCAGATACCCCTTCTATCACCTCTATCTCAGAGGCAATCTCTTTAGCGTGATCATAAGAAATATTGGCTAGCATAACCTTCGCTGAACCAAAGGTGGTAAACTCTCTTTCCATAATCTCAACACCCTGCCGTGTCTCGGTATCCTCAGCTAAATACGCTGTAATATCATTCTCTACTTGTACCCAACCCATTGCATATATACTAAATATAATTGCAAATAAATAAAGTAGGAAAAACAAATTACGTTTATCTACAATAAAGGTTGCAATCTTTTCCATGACATGCTGTGATCCTGCTTTCATAACGCTACTCCTTCCAGTTTTTGAGATAATTGACATCTGTCTATTTGTAAATTATAATAAACTTCAATTATTACAAAAAGGCTCAATATCACCTTTTTGCCACTTATTTTACACTTTACTAGAAAGTGTCTCCGAAAGAGGTCTACCATGGAAAAGAAAATGGATTTAAGAGTTTATAAGACTTATACTGCATTAGCAACAGCTTTCATACAGCTTTTAGAAAAAAAGAGTTTTGACGATATCACTATTCAAGAATTATGCGAACTTGCTACCATTCGTCGTGCTACCTTTTATAAACACTTCGCAGATAAATATGAGTTCTTTGTGTTTATGATTAAATGCTTAGAAAACCAATTTTATGAAAAAAACCCTGATCTTCTTACTCATCAGCGTTCTAAATATCACTATATTAAGCTCATACACTATACCCTTGATTTTATCTCTCAAAATGAGGCACTGGTTAAATCTATTTTCAAGAATAGTGTATCTGCCCCTTTACTTAGTTTACTTACTCAGCAGACCACTAAGATCCTTGAAGAAAATCTAAAAGAAGATATAAAGCACGGTGCTGTCTTTCCTGCTAGTCCTGAAGTACTTGCATCCTTTATGATAGGTGCTTTTATTCATACAATCTCTTGGTGGGTATCAACTGATATGCAAATGCCAAAAGAAACCTTAGTCAAACAACTTATCGGTATTATTGATAAGTTTTAATAAGCTCCTCCCCTATCCTATAAAATTTAAAGTTATACAATAAAAAGAGCGGTGGTGCCTTCGCTAAATAAAGATTCACAAATAAAGAGGCTACAACATGAGTATATTCTTACTCTTGTTGCAGCCTCTTTTATTTGTGATAAAGTTCTTCCTATTTAATACTCTTTTTACTCCCAAGTTTTCCATACTTCTGGCTGATAGCCGATTGTCGCCTGTTTGCCATTTCTTACAATAGGTGTTTTAAGTAGCTGTGGGTACTCTAATACCCTTTTTTCTTTGTTCATATGTGAAGCATATTGAATACGAGATACAGCCTCTTTATCTTTACAATTTTCATCAATCATAGCTACGATGCCACCCACAGCTTGTTTGACACTGTTAAGTTCACCTTGACTCATACCCTTTTCTTTCATATCAATCAACTGATACTTGACACCACGTTCTTTAAAGTATCTCTCTGCTTTTTTTGTATCAAAGCATTTTTTAGTTCCAAAAATTTGTATGTTCATTCTCATGTTCCTCTTTAAATGATTTATTCTTATGTTTCTACTTTTGCCTCTCATTATATACTAATCAACTTGTAGAATATAGTCTAAGGAATATTAATTTTGAAATAGGTAACAAAAAAAGATACTACCTCCTCCGAGAAGTAGCATCTTTTCTAAATACTTACGCATTAAAAATATCAGTTAAAGTAGAAAAAGTAATTTAAGACGTAATAATCTTAAACAACCTTTTAATTTATATCGCAAAAATAGAGAGCAATTTGCCCTCTATCTCATTTTACATCCTTTATAGTACAAGCTTTATCACAATTAGTTATTCTAAATACTAATATTATTATGGTTTTGAGTATCACCCTCTCTATCTGCCTCACCTATTTGGTGTTCTATGGTGATGACTGATTGGAATCGTATTGATAGTTCAATAACTTAATTTTATATATTTAAAATTTCTAATTTAATTTTGTAAACGTCCTAATTAACATGACTACAATATATATCAAACATAATACACTAACCAATCGCCAAATATATTCTGCCATACTATCTTCCCTCATAATATTTTCAGATACTTTAAATCGCATCCAACATGTTTAATGTACAATCTAAAGCTATAAAAGGAACTATAAACAGCCACTTTTATAGCTTATTGATACTAGAATAAATATTCATTAACATATTAATAAATTACATTATTCATTAATATACATATCCAGCCATTCCTTATCATCTGTAATGCATATATATATTTTTTTCTTAATTCTTTCTTCTTGCTCTTCGCTTTCCATCTTTATACCATATACATACTTCCATTGGCTCCCTAGAATTCCAATATCTCCTTTTAAGTTTAATAGCTCATCTACTTTTTTATAAATTTCCGGAATATAGCTGTCTTCTTTTGCTTTAGCAATTATTATATACTCATTATCTTTACTTATTAATGCTATATCGTTTATCAAATCGCTTATTTCACTTAATCCCAATTCATTTATATCTGTTATTATACTTCTTTCTTCTTCGAATTTCTCATAATTCATTAATTCCTTAATCATTTCAAACGCAGAAATATCAGTATATGAATTGGGCTCAAAGGGATCATTTATACTATCGTTTTTCTTAAAATTTTTTGTGCATGAAACAGTTACTAAGATTACTATTATCGCTAATGTTATTGTTAAAATTCTTTTTTTCATATATTTCTACTCTAATGCCGATGCTGGTACTTGTGTAAAATTAGGCGATAATATTTTAATCTTATAGTTATTCTTAGCATTTGCTGAAGGTACAGAACTTGTATTCATTTGCTTTTTCACTATATCTCCCCTTATCCTTTTATTAATATCTTCCTTCATTAGCTACTAAATTTATGCTTCAGTTTTGCTACCGCCACCTGTCTTAAACTTAATAACTAGATAATAAGAATCCCCCTTTCATCTGCTATATACTTATATAACGAATGAAAGAGGCTATTAAGGACACTTTTATAAAAACTTTTTTACTTTATACTTAAACTTATTTTCATAAGTTCTGTTTTTTCTATTTCTGAGGATATTTTCATCTGATATTCTCCTTGTATCCACATTATATTTTTTATTCCCTTATTTTCATAATAATAAAACTCTCTATCATCTAAAATCAATTTTTCTAATACTGTACCTTCAGTATCTACTATAGAATTATTTGTATTTATTTCTATTTTTCTAAACAGGATTTCTTTTCCTATAGCATTTTTATAGGTAATATATACATCATTAAAAATCTGTTCTTTCTCGGTAATTTCAAAGCCTTCTGGAAGGTACTGCGGCAAATAACTTTCTTGTATATCTTCACCATATTTACCCTCATGCTTTTGATATGAAATGCTTGTAAACTTTTCAAATACATCCGTAATCAACTCTATAACCCTTACCCTAACTGCCTCTACACTCATACTTAAACTTCCTACAATACCTACTATTAAAATAGCAATACCTATTTTTCTAGCTAATCCAGAAGATTTATTACATTTTTCACTCTTAATTAATGCATACATTTTTTCTTCAAATGCTTCTGTAAATCTATGATCTTCTTTATCTTTATTTTCAAGCTGTTCTAGAATAATTGTTTCTGCTTCTCTGGCTGCTTTTATTATATCTAAGTCATCTATTTCATCCATTATCCTACCTCCTTTAAAAATTCCTTTAATTTTCTCTTTGCGCGTTGTAATCTTTTTCTTACATTCTCTTCTGATAAACCTAATAAATTTGCTATTTGTTTATCTGTATAATGATGACTATATTTCAATAATATAATTTCTGAGTAATGATGTGGTAAGGATAAGATTGCAGCTGTTAGTGGATTTTCTACTTTATCGATAACCTCTTGCTCAACAGTCGTACCCCTATGCTCTATTAATGTTTCTTCATTAATTTGAACTGTATTTTCTCTTTTTCTCTTTCTATATAAATCAATAGCTGTATGCTTGACTACTATAACGATAAATCCTTTTGTTTTAGGACACTCTACATTATTAATTTTATTTAAATGCTTCATTATTTTTATAAATGACTTATGTACTGCATCTTCTGCTAAGTATTCATCATTTAAAATATCATTGGCTATATGAAACATAAGCTGCCTATAATTAAAATAAATTTTTTCAAACTTACTTTTCTCTTCTTCCGTATCTAGCATCATTAGATAAATGAACATTTTCTAGCCCCCAACTTTTTTTACAAATTTCTACTCTACTTTTATTATACTATTTCAATAACCTTATTGTAAAAATAGAATGCCCTATATCTATATCTACATCTAACGTAAGTAAAGGCATCTTATAAGAAATCAACTATTAGTAGGATATATAGCTATAGTTCAATATTTTTCCTAGGAAAGGTAATAGGATCTATGGTATTTTAAATAGGTGTTGTACTTCATACAAAGTTTGATAAAAAGTACAAATAAAAATAACGTAAACTACTTAATCATTAAATTATTTATAATAAAATAGGAGGACATATTATGAAATATGAAGTTATATTATTTGATGCAGATGAAACCTTATATGATTTCAAAAAATCTGAAAGAGAAGCATTTAAAAATACAATGTTTAAGTTTAATATAGACTATAATGAGGATTATCATCTAAAAATTTATAAAGAAATAAATACAGCTCTATGGAAAGAATTTGAACAAGGACTTATTACCCAAGAAAAATTAAAAATAGAAAGATTTAAAAGATTATCAGACCAATTAGATGTAAGTTTTGATGCGCCTAAGTTTGCAAAATTATATATGGAATATTTATCGGATGCATCCTTTTTATATGATGATAGTATGGAGCTTATAGAAACGCTAAATAAGTCCTACAGACTTGCTATAGTCACTAATGGCCTTACCTTAGTCCAAGATAAAAGGATCAGAAAATCTATTCTAGCAAAATATTTTGAAACTGTAGTAATCTCTGAAGAAATATTAATCTCAAAACCTGATCCTAAAATTTTTGAACATACTTTAAAACATATGAATTTCTCTGATAAAAGTAAAGTCTTAATCGTAGGAGATAGTTTAAGTTCTGATATACAAGGTGGAATAAACTTTGGTATAGATACCTGTTGGTATAACCCTAATAAGATTGTAAATAATACTTCAATCACACCTACTTATGAGATTTCTAATTTTGATGAGCTTAAGTCTCTGCTACTTCATGCATAAAAATGCTCCTGTAATTTTCAAAATAAACTAGACTCTCAATGTTCCTATATCTTGAATCGCCCATTTTTCTTGAAATAAATAAGGCTGGTAGCCCTAACTCATGCCACCAGCCTATTTATTCTACGTCATTAATACATATTCGTTCCATTTACAAGTGCATAACAAATATTATGCATTGCATTTTTTAGTCCATACCCTATTCCAATAGAATCTTTTTTATAGGAATCTTTTAATGTTTTCTCTGAAGCTAATAATCCCATTTCTAACATTAAATCATTCCCATTTTTCGCTGCTAAGCCAGCATCTATTCAAGATCCGAGACATGCATCCGTTGAAACAACACCTCTAAATCCCCATTCCTCACGTAATAAATCCTGTAGTAATTCAGAAGAATCTCCACACCATTTACTTCCTAAGAATGAGAAAATAAATTTCTCTCATTGCTTGTTCATTTCCCCAAAGGATAATACTACCTCTCGCATTTAATTCCACATCCTTACATACAAAATGCTTCATAAAAGCAATGAGCCATTTCCCTAAATATCAATATCATAATACCTTTTTAATCTTTAAGCTACTTTACTTAATTTACTTTCCTCTTTATCTTCTAGTGCATTTATTTGCTTCCACTTCATGCTCATTAATATCATAGTTAATATAAATGCTAATATATCCGCTATAGGTGCTGCGTAAATTGCTCCTTTTATTCCAATTACTATTGGTAATATAAATAGCCCTGGTAAATAGAAAATGATTTGTCTTGAAAGCGATAGTATGCCTGATTGCATTGGTTGCCCTATAGCTTGGAAGAATATTACACAAACAATTTGGATAGCATTTAATATACATCCTGCTAAGAAAATACGGAAGTACATAACTCCGAATTCATTATACATTGCATCCCCTGCTCCAAATAAATTAACGATTTGTTGAGGGAAAAATTCAAAGCAGATTAATCCTAAAGTAGATACAATAACTGCTCCTGTTAAAGCTATTTTAACCGTTTCTTTTACACGGCCCATTTTTTTAGCTCCATAGTTAAATCCTAATATTGGTTGAGCACCAACAGCTATCCCTAATAATACAGACAGCATAATTTGATTCACTTTAGTTACAATTCCAAATATGGATAAAGGAATTTCGCTACCATATACAGATGCCGCTCCATATTTTGTTAACACATTATTTGTAGCAATAGCTACTATAGCAATAGCCGCTTGTGTTATAAAACTAGATATGCCATATGTTAAAGTAGTTTTACAAATTCTAAAGTTAGGCTTTAAAAACTTAAATTTAAATTTAATATTATTGAATTTCTTAATATATAAGATACCAAGTATTGTACTAACAAGCTGACCAATAATCGTTGCATAAGCTGCACCTTTTACACCCATGTCCAATGTAAAAATAAATATAGGATCAAGTACTGTATTAATTAGAGCACCGCATAGCATAGAAATCATTGCAAACTTAGGATTTCCATCTCCACGTATAATCGAATTAAATCCAGTACTAAACATAGCAACAGGTAGTCCAATAGCTATAATTCTTGTATAATCCATTGCATATGGCATAACAGCTTCTGTTGCACCAAACATTCCTAAAATTTGTTTTAGGAATAGACTGCTAATAAGAGCAAGTACAATACCTGAAGCAGCAAACATCGTTATGGCATTTCCTACAATAAGTTCTGTGCTCTTAGTATCTTTCTCGCCTATCTTTAAACTAAAGAAGGCTCCAGCCCCATCTCCTATCATCAATGCAATCGCAAGTGCAATAACTGTCAATGGGAAAGCTACGCTCGTTGCTGCCGTTCCAAAATAGCCAACTCCCTGACCGATGAAGATTTGATCCACTATATTATATAATGCACTTACAAGCAGCGATATAATACACGGTATTGAAAACTTTAGCATAAGTTTTTTTACAGGTTCACTAGCTAACTGCTGTGAAATTTTATTTTCTACTTTGCTCATCTTTATTTCCTCTTTTTCTTTTTGAACTTTAGTGGCTTCTCATTCCATTTAACCTTATTATTTAATTTTTACATTGTAAACCTGGTTAACATTATTCATAATATCATCACAACATTAATAATGTCAACTTAATTTACACCAACATTTACTTATAACTTAAAATGGATATAATAAAGATATAGTAAACTAGGTCTAAACTTAATAATATAAAAGGAGTTCCCTATGCAATCATATTTTGAAAATTTAAACATCATTGACTTGATAAGTGAAAAGCATGCCCAACTTCGTAAAATGGTAAGAGATACTTGGGTAGAACAAGGAAATCACTATTTAACAGATACAGAATCTTACATCCTGGCTCTAGTAGAAAGAAGTCCTATGACTGTGGCACAACTAGCGCGAATTATTGACATCTCACGTCAAGGTGCTCATAAGTGTGTGCAAGGCCTGATCTCTAAGGGCTACATTAAATCAGAAATCCTAGAAGGTAACTGTAAAAATAAAGTCCTTACACTAACTCAAAAAGGAATACTATTCCGCCAAGAAACACTCACTATAAAAGAAAAGTTTGAGCAAGATATAAAGACATCTATAGGTGAAGAACATTTCAATCTAGTAAAACAAACCCTTCAGAAAACATGGTTTCCAGAATAATTCATTTCACTTTTACACAAATAAAAAGCTTTTTCTTGGTTTGAATTAGATAGTGATCATCCAAACTAAGAAAAAGCTTTTTAACAAGATTATTTATATCTTAGGTATTTAATTATTGATATAAGATATATTTTTTTTAATATTTATATCTTATGTTGGTTAATTCCTTTTCTTTATAGAATCATATATTAATGCCAATGAACCATTAATTTCAAGTATAGTATTTAAAATTGAAATTAAAAATTACTCTAAATCTAATCGTTCTCTCCAGTAGTCTAAAAACATATCTTCATTAAATTTGACTACTTCTTGCTGCTGATTCATTATCCTACAGAATTTACTCCATTTATCTCCCTCTTCATTAAGTACACTGATAATGGCTTCATCCTCAACTGCATTCCTAGATTTGACAAGCTCAGCTGTATCATCTAAAAAAGCTAAAAATACACTAGAACAGATGTCTTTGAGCTGTGCTTCATCAGTCGCTTCATTAATTTGCGGTAAATATTGATTAATATAATCTTGAGCTTTCATCTTTTTACTTCCTTTATCTGAAAAATTCTTTCATCAAGACTGTAAGGTATCATTAATCTTTCACACTTAGTCTCTTATTAAATATGCCACAAAACACTCATAATTATTAGGATATTGTTTTCGATCTACTTTCTATCTTCTGTCTTATATTCATTGGTTTAAAAAACATAGCATTTTTTATAGTAAGGTTCTCCGTAACGTACTCTACAGAGCACATTTTTATTTTAATATTAGTCTACCTCTTCCATTTTTACATATTTCTGCCCAAATTAGAATATTAACTATTGGTGTAATTCTTCTAAACACACTCTCTCCTATGGATTTATCATAAACTTCTTTTGCAATATATCCTTCTATTGAATTTGTAGGTAGTTTTCCTTTGCATGACTTCATTCACTATTTCAAATGGTATTGGCTCTCCCTCTGCTTTCAAAGTAACAGTTGTTTACGAAAATTTATTGGTATTCTTATAATTTTATAAACCTTGTTATTTCTAAAAACTATTTGTTTTAAGTATTTTTTAACAAATAGTTTTCTAACTCATAATACTACTATTAATTTTAAATCTACTTATCTTCATTTCATGACAAATCACTTTTATAAACTCTATAAGATAAGTTATAATGATTAAAATTAATATTAACTATGAGGAGTACATTTTATGGAATATAAAATAAAAGAAGTCTCTGAAATAACTAATATATCTCAATCAAAAATAAGATATTATGAAAAAGAAGGATTATTACCTGGATTTAAGCGAGATAAAAATAATATAAGAGTATTTTCAAAAAAAGATATAGAACTACTAAATTTAATTCGGTGTTTAAGAAATATAGGAATGTCAGTCAAAGAAATTCGTACTAATTTAGATATTCTATCAGATAGTAGAAATAATCAATTAGCAATAAATATTTTAATGGAACATCGAAGCAAATTAGAAAAACAAAGAAAAATACTAAAAAGCTATATCGAGAAAATAAATTTAAACCTTGAAAGTAGACAAAATAATTAGTATAGATTTTCCTTTTAAAATACTTGACTTAAACTATAGTTTAATAACTATAATTATAAACACCAAGATATATAAGGAGGTATTTTATAATGATTGTAAATACTGATAAGTGTATAGGTTGCACTTTATGCAAACAAGATTGTCCAGTAAATGATATAGAAATGATTGATGGAAAGTCTCATGTAAAAAATAAAACTTGTGTAAAGTGTGGACATTGTATTGCAATTTGCCCTGTAAGGGCTATATCATGTGATGATGAAAAAGATTATTCAATGAGTGAAGTAAAAGAATACAACATTGAAGAATTTTCAGTAAATCCAGATGTGTTAATGAATTTTATGAAATTTAGAAGAAGTGTTAGGTTATTTTCAAACAAAGATATTGAAGAAGAAAAGATAGATAAAATACTTGAAGCAGGCAAATTTACTCAAACTAGTGGAAATTTACAAGATGTTTCATATGTGGTTGTAGAAGATAAAATACAAGATCTTAGAAAAATAGTGCTACAGACTTTAAATAACCAAGCTGATAATTTGTTGAATGATGAAACTACGACTCCCCAAATTAGGATGTATGCTAATATGTGGAAAGCTATGTATAAAAACTTTGTAGAGAATCCTGATGGAGAAGATAAACTATTCTCTAAGGCTCCTCTATTGATAGTAGTAAAATCAAAAAACATTGTAAATGGAGCTTTAGCAGCATCAAAAATGGAACTTATGATAAATGCTTTAGGACTTGGAACATATTTTAGTGGATTCTTATCAAGGGCTGCAAACTTTAATCCTGAAATAGGTAAGTTTTTACAAATAGATGATAGTGAAGAATTAGTTGCATGTATGGTGATTGGTTACCCAAAAGTACATTATAAAAGAACTGTCCCAAGAAAAGATGTACACATAACTAGATTATAATTTAAAAATCTTAAAATTGTATGCAAATACTAAATCATCGTAAATATATTGTTGTATTAACTATAGTTTAGTATTTAGTTCAGTTAAATTACATATAATTTTGGATAAAACATACTTATTTACAGTTTAACTATAATTAATTTATTAAAGGGCTTTCTATTTGATTAAATTTTAAATGAAAAAAAATGTTATGTTATCATTATCCTTTTAAATAAAAACTTATATTCTAATTAGAATATAAGTTTTTATTTATGAAACCGTGCTCCTTTACTTGTGATACGATTCCCCTTCTATTAGCATCTGCTACCCTTTTCTCCTCAAATCCTTATTTAAAATGTAATGATAAAAGATAGTACTCTTCAAAGTAGTATCTTCCTTAAACAATTAACTATTTGTTGGCTTGTAATTCCTTTTTGATTTTGTTAGCAATTTCTTGGGAGTATTCAAATGGTCCTTCTGGATAAGTCCATCCGAAACCATCATTTGAATAACGAGGGAATATATGAAGATGAAAATGTCCAAAATCACAAAATTCTCCTCCATTTTGCATTATACTATAACCTTTTATATCGTATATTTTTTTATAAGCTGTTACTATTTTTTGTGCTAAAACTAACATTTCATTTAGCATATTCAAAGATACTTCTTCAAGTGAATCAACATGTGTTTTAGGTATAATTAACACGTGGCCTTCATTAATAGGGTCTATATCCAAAAATGATATAATTGACTCTGTTTCATATATTACCTTACATTCAATCTCTCTATTAATAATTTTACAAAATACACATTCACTCATTTTTGCATTGCTCCCTTTATTCCCATTCCTCGGTATTCTGGTGCTCTTTCAAAGCAGACAATAGAAATTGTCTTACCACAAGTTTTTTCTCGTGCAAATTTAGGTACAAATCCTTCATAACTTTTAATATCCGCTGAATTGCACCATCCTATGGATATATTATCATCAAAAGCTAAATATCCTTGTATTTATTTTATCAGCAGTTAGCATCTCTATAGCATATTTACGTACGGTTTCTTTTACCCATGTATTTTGAACTCACTTATCATTCTTTCAATTGTTTCTTTATCTTGATTCGGAGAAGTACAATAGCATTGACCATTAGGATTACTGTCCGTAAATGCAGGATTATCAAAGAAATCTAGGTAATCTAATATTAATTCATGTGTTAAAGATTTAATTAAAAAATTCATTGCTTTTTTCATAGTATCCCCCCTATAAATACCAATTTGTTATTCGATAAAACATCTATTTCAAACTTCTATCTGATTATATTGAAATTTTCACTCTAATTTCTCCACCTCATAAATTTTCTTACGAATAGCAAGTGTAGGTTTGCCAAGCCCTTACCGCCGCAATGGTGACAGTCACCCGATAATTCAACTACAATTCAAAACCATCATGAATTTTATTTTTATTATGTGATATAACCAATCTTCATACTAGGTACTATCTCTCTCCAACGATTAACTATTTATTTGAATAAACTAATATATATTTTAACTATTTCTTATACGTCTTGTTTTACTTCGTCGTGGTTTACGCCCATTTTCCACTCTATAGGCACTGATTTTTTCGGCTATTTGGTTATAGTCTCGTTCAAATAGTTCTTCGCTAATCTGATGCTGCAACACTTCTAATGATAGTTTTTCAATGATTTTCTCTATGACAAAAGCCTTGCTCTTTTGCTTATAAGCTGGCAATTCCTGTACCTCTTGTATATGGGCTAACTCTGGTCGCCATAGGATACTTAACTTCCTACTTAACTCCATCTTTTCATTGGTACATGCCTCTCTAAGTACACAAAAAGCTATATCTTGTTCTCCTTTTTCTACCATGATAATCCCCCAGTAGTCAGGTACTTGTTTTTCGATTGTTCCTATATGGGTAGCCCCCACTACTACATAGTTATAATCAAAATAGATGTCGTAGTCCTTTACCTGCCTCACTAGGCGTACATAGGTGTCTGCATCGCTTTTTATTTCTATCCCTACTATTTTATTTTCTAGTACCATCACAATATCTGCTCTAGAACGCCCCATTTGCTTCTCTTCGATGATACGATTTTTGCCATATCGCTCATCTAAAAAGGTAAACAGAGGCTCTCTGATGTCTTTATCATATAGCATGATTTTTCTCCTATCTTATCGTCCTTCTCTTTAGTTTACTAAATCATCTTGCAAATTCAAATAGCTGTTTGCTACATAGGTAGGTTCCCCCCTCTAGGATTAGCATACACATCAAATTCTCCTGTTAGTAATATACATAACCACTATTGATTCCTAAAATTGCTTTTTTCATCAAAATAGGCTATGCAACCTACTTGATTGGATAGCCTACTTTTGCACTCTATACTGGAATGTCACAATATACCCTAGCGTGATTTTATGGATTTCACGATGAATTTCGCGTGCCCTTTCTTTTCTTCATCTCTTTCCCCTTTGCACTGTTCGTATCTAGCTTACATTCCCTCTAACGTCACTTTCGTGCTCATAATATATTGATATCGTCAATATTAGTTTACAATTTCTCCTCAAGCATATTGCATACTATACTGCCGTCGTAGGCGGATTAACTGTCTTCCACTAGGAAGTGATATTTAATTCTGACTATACCACACTTAATTTACAGAATAGATATTTATATACTCAACAGAAGGAGTACTTGCAAAAATGATTACTTATTACAACAATAGGATTTTTCTGCATATGATCACTAGCTTAGTCTGTTGCAGCAAGGCATAATTTTTCAAAAGATGATTTAGATTGAGCTAGACTATTTATTTGTTTAACTATACTTTCATTAATTCTAAAAGGGCTATCACTTACTTGTGGTACGGTTCACCATTATTAATTCTATACCCTCTATAAATTTGCTCCACCAACATAACTCTAAAAAGTTGATGTGGGAATGTCATTTTTGAGAAGGATAAGCTATCATTTGCTCTTTTTAAGACTTTATCTGAAAGTCCAAGTGAGCCGCCGATAACAAATACGATATGGCTATTTCCTTGTACCCCACAGTTTGCTAACATCTGAGCAAAGCCTTCTGATGTCACCATCTTACCGCCTAGATCTAGTGTAATCACATAAGCTGTATCTTTAATCTGTGCAAGAATCTTGTCCCCTTCTTTATCTTTGATTTGGAGTTCTTCTTTTTCTGAAGCATTGTCTGGTGTTTTTTCATCTACTAATTCAATAATGTTAAGTTTGCAGTATCTGCTTAGTCTTTTGCTGTATTCATCTATCGCTTGTACTAAATATTTTTCTTTAAGTTTGCCTACGCATACGATTTCTATTTTCATGTGTCTCTCCTAAGTGTCGTTTTTCCTTATTATAACATGCCTTGCATCTTCCCTATACCTATCGTTATCAGATTTATTTAGAGATTTTTTCTTAAAGTGTTACTTTAAGCTAGCATATTGCACAAAAAATTTTTGATACTTTTTCTATTCAACCTGTATAGTTTGATTCTTTTCTTCTTTTTATATCTATCAACTTAGCACAATTTTAAATCAATTTCTTAGAAATTCACTTTTTTTATTTACAGATAAAACCGACAAGATATTTTATATTTTTCCATTTATGGACATTTGAATATTTATGTATCTTGTCAATTGCACGTGACTAGGCATTGGGTGTATAACTTTGTTATAGCATCGTTAAAGATCTCAATCCTAGGCAGAATTTTTAATGATACCACTAAGATCGGTTTGAAAATTTTTAGTCTCCCCCTTCTAAAAATGGACAAGCTTCTTCTTGGGACTAGATTGAATGTTGGTGGCAATCATCTAATCTAGTACATATACCTCTATTGACTTTTTCTTCTAAGCCGCGTTTAACTGAATATAAGATTTAATTATAGGCATGATCTGGGCACTTTGCTTATGGTTAACGGACTAAGCAACCTACAGTGATAACTAATGAATAGCTCTTTCACCTATGGAACCCCTACTCAGTACACCATCACCAATAGTCCCTACTCTATCCTCTACCTTAAATCTTCCATTCCTTTGAACAAGTGCTTGCTTCTTATAGTCAATAGTTCTTGCCACACAATAATACAAGCCAACCTAAGTCTACCCGTTTTAAGGGGGAGGGTACTCTTAGGTTGGCTTGTATTGTTTTTATTAACTTTTATTGTGCTTCACTTATTTCCTCAAACCATAGATTCATATCTACACCACCTGATATGCCTGCCACACTACCATTATCGGTATACTGCCACATTTTAAATTCATAAGGGTAACTTGGTTCTTCTCTATACTCTGCTAACCAGATATCATATGTACTAAGCTCACCTAATTCAATGACATCTTGTAACCAGTGTCTATTTCCATAGATCATAACTTGGTATCCTGCTTGTTCAATCTCTTCACAAAATGCCTTTGTAATCTCTGTAATTTCATCTTTTGTTAAATGACTAATACGGTCATTCTCTTCAATAAACTCTAAGTCAAAGACGACTGGATAGGTCACATCATGTTTCTTGATTTGTTGTAATACAAACGCTGCCTCTTCTTTTGCTTCTTCTGGTGAAATAGCTTGTGAGAAGAAATAAACACCTACGTCTAAACCTACTTTGTTCGCTGAAGTAACATTATAAATAAAGGTTGGATCTTCTTTAATATTACCTGTCTCGTAGCCTCTATAGCCTACTCGTAACATGGCAAAATCAATATTTTCATCCTTTACTTGTTTCCAATCAATCTCACCTTGATATTTAGATACATCAATGCCTAGCTTTGCTTTTATATTGCTATCATTGTACTGCTTCTTGTCATTATGTTCTTCTAAATATGTCCAATCATAACTATGTAGTGGGAATTCCTCTATGTATTGATTCTCTATTGTTTCATCTTTGTACTTCATGGGGATTACTTGTTCTTCGGGACTATAGCTCAAACTAAAAATAGTTCCACACATATACATACTTAACCCAATAATCACCAGATGCATTTTACTTTTTTTAGTCACTTTCATTGCTCCTCATCTGTGTATCAATCTCTCTATGGTTAATATGATAGCCTACAAAGAACATCTTTCTCTCTTCTTCGCAAGCTATCATCAAAAATCAAATCCTTTTTCCCTTTTAATCCTTATTCTACATCCAAAAGCTTACAAAAGAACCTATAAGTTTCTTACGAAACTGTCATAAATAAAGTCACCTTAGTCAGTTAATTAACTTGCTTGTTTCGCATGCTTTTGGTAAGGATAAACCTTCTTATTCTTTACCATATAGATTTCATTGTAGTCCTTTTCATGCTCTTTGAAAAGTACATGTGTAACATGAATAATGGTTACACCCTCTAAATCTAAGAGACTCTTTTCAATTTCTTTAGCTTTTGCTGGATCTAAAGCTGAAAAGGCTTCATCTAATAAAATTAAATCTGCCTTTTCAAGTAGAGCACGGGCTATAGCAATACGGCTCTTCTCTCCCCCTGAGACATTCTTCCCATCATCATAAAGCATTCTTTCTAATCCATCTGGATGATTATTTACAAAGTCGGCCAGTCCTGCCTTTTCTAAAGCCTCCAAGATTTCCTCATCTGTATAGGTTTTATAAAGCGTTAAGTTATTGCGTAAGGTATCTTCAAAAATAAAGACTTTTTGATCGATGTTACTAATTTGTTTAAAATAAGCCTCTTTTTTAATAGAGCTAAGAGGTGTATCCCCCATCCAAATGGTACCTTCTATTGGATTAAAGTATTTGCGTAGCAGCTTTAATAAAGTAGACTTACCGCCTCCACTTGGTCCGATGACGAGATATTTCTCTCCTGTTCTAAAGGCGACATTCACATCTTCTAAGATTAGCTGTTTCTTTTCATAACCAAAGGATACCCCTTCTATACTAATGCCTTTACCCAGTTCACAATGCTCTATTTCCTCTTTAGTCTCTTCATGATTTGTAAGTGTAGCTTCTATTTTCTTAATGATGCCTCCTACTGTAGCAATTTGTGGCATAGCTTCACTAATCATCATCATTGGCCCAAGTATTCTAAACATCCCTTCTACAATAAGGAGCACACCACCTATGGTACCTTCCCCTTGTAAAGCCAGATAACCTGCAACGCCCATGACGCCTAATATCATAAAGTTAGATACCGTGTTTTGCATACAATATACATAGGAGAGTAAACGATCAATCAAGTACCCTCTATGCTGAACGGTCTCACTTTTTTCATCAAAGTTATTTTGAATACGCTCTTGTAAATTGTTATTACGAATAATGTGGAAGGCTGATAATACCTCTTTGATATACCCTGTATACCCTTCAAATAAATCACTTCTTGCAGTTGTTTGCTTCGTAATAGGCTTTTGTAGTAAAAAGGTAAGTCCTGTATTAATCACTACAAGTACAAGTCCTAATGATACAAGCTTTGGATTAACCGTAAAGATCATCCACATCCCTGCAATAAAGACAGCGCCCCCATCTATAATGGAATATACAGGATTGATGAGCTTTTGCTCTAACGTATTAAAATCATTGGTTAATGCAGATAAATACTTGGCGTTGTTCTCTGAATAGAACTCACTAATATTTTTAGCATAAACCTTTTCTAAATAATAATCCTTCATCAACTCATTGGCTTTTCGTTTATAAAGATTCTTTGTACAAGTTACAATAATAGCAATAGGTACCAACGTCAGTGCAAGTCCCATCACTCTCATACTCTCCGTTGTAAATTGCTCCATTTGCTTTCCTAAAGCTAAATCAAAAAGCCCCATAAGCTGAATCATTACATAGCCTTCTAATAAACCTAGTACTAAAGTAAATCCTACAGCCATCAATAAATACGGCCATACTTTTGTTAAGCGTTTTAGCATACGCTCACCCCCTCAAAATAATCTTTAGCATCATATTGATTCAATCTACCCGCCTGTAATTCTAGAACATAATCATAGCCTTCACTTATTCCTTCATAATAACGATGACTGATAGCAATGACCGTTTGTGGTAGATTTAAGAATACCTTCTCTATTTCTCTTCCTAATGCTTCATTTAAACTTGCTGTCCCCTCATCTATAAAGAGGATTTCTGCATCCTTTACAATGGCACGTGCAATAGCAATACGCTGTCTTTGCCCTCCTGATAGATTCTTGCCATTTTCAAGAAGCGGTGTCTCTAAGCCTTCTTCAAGCTCTGCTATAAGACTTTCTAGTCCTGCTCCTTTTATAGCCTCTTGCATAAAGGTTTCATCTGTCTCACGATAGAGATTGATGTTGTTACGTATAGTGTCCTCAAATAAGAAGATATCTTGGTCAATAACTGCTACTTTTTCATTAAAGCTTCTTTCATCAATGGTTCTATAGTCTATACCATCCACTTTAATACTTCCTGTGTAGTCTTCATTCAACATTTGTAAGAGATGAAGCAATGTAGACTTACCTGCTCCACTAGCTCCTTTAATTAAATACTTTTTCCCCTTTTCTAGAGTCATGTTAGTATGGTCTAATAGCTTACGCCCTTCATAACCAAAGCACACATCTTTAAGTTCAATTGTACGATCAAACCGAAAAGCATTTGACTTTGTTTCTTCTTGTGAGATCTCTAAACATGTTAACTTCTCATAAATTTTAATAGAAGAACGCATGACATTGACTAATGGCAGACTATCCATCACACGGAAGATAATTTGAGTACTGAGTTGAAATAAGAAAACTGCGATACCAAAGCCTAAGCCGCCTCCTATCTTCCCTCCTAAGTAGAAGATGACCCCTGCCATGACAAAGTAACCCACAAAGATTAATACATTTTGTTGTATCTCTGAATAGTTATTAAAGGCTTGCTTTCTTGCCTCCGCTCTTGAGATTTCTTTCTTATTTTTCTCTAAGAACTTATCTTCCATATTCCCAAGCTTAATAATCTCTAACCCGTTAAAGGTATTACTCATATTAAGGGTTAGGGCTTCATTCCCTTCTGATACAGCTTCTTGTAACTTCTGGGTACGCTTTAAAAAGAGTGTACAAACCCCATAGCAAATCATAGATACAAGGAATAATCCCCCTGCAAGAACTGGCTCATAACATGCAATAATAATTAATCCAATGATATACATACCAAATCCTGAAATCAGATTAAGCAAACTGATAAAGAACTTCTCCTCAATTAAATTCACATCATTGGTCAATCTTGAAACATAATTTTCTTTCGATACCTTGCCAAATTGTTTTGGACTCATTTTAAGTACTGTACCAAAGGCTTCTGCTCGTATATCCAAAAGGACTTTACGCATATACCCAATACGTAAAAATCTAGAAGATAAGTAAAGCCCAGCGCCAATCAGTACAATAATGACACCGTAGCCAATACGTGTCATAAAAAGTTCCATACTTCCTTGCTCTAGTGCATCCATAATATAGCCTGAAAGCCCCATGATCAATAAGTCACTTACTATAAAGAAGCAGCTTGCAATCATATAAATAATAAATTCCCATTTTCTCTTTAATAATAATGTTTTCATAAACCCTCCTAGAAATTACAAGGGCTCTTCGTTGCAAATAGATTATATATCTAAACATTTAAACGCACAAAAATAGGCTATAGGAAATACTACTTCCTATAGCCTCACTTAGCCTACTATGTTTACCACTAGCATCTGTTATACACCATCATTCCTTAACTGGAATAAACAGTTGCCCTATCTCTGGTTCACACGCTCTAGACTAACTCTATCTATAGAAAAGTAGAGTTTAACTGAATATATACTATCTGCATCAAAGAACACACCTTTAAGCATAGGAAACAAACCTATACTAAGGCCTCAAAGTAATTTTGTTAAATTCTTTTTGATATTTTGGTGTCCTTTGCTAATGATACTTCTGTATCAAATTAGCAGTATAGTATTCTACTCATCCTCTACTTTCCTCCAATTCATTAATTTATTGTATAATTATAGTATATTAAAAATCATTTGTAAACCTTTTTATTATTTTATACTTTAATCTACAAGTTATTTACTTCTATTTTTATCCTTAAGCATAAATTATAATTTTATTGTATTGTTTAACATACTTTTAACATACTTTACCTTTAGTTTTTACATCCTACCCGTATACTCATTGTTGTACTCTGATATGAGCTAATCGGGTATAATTTCTTCAAGACTACATCCTATCCTCTCGATACATAATTCGAGACGAACAAAGACCTACAAGCGGGCTGATCACCCCCATTCTTGTAGGTCTGTTTTTTATTTCGTTATCTTTCTATTTTTTCTTGCCTAAATAAGCTTCTTGAATCTTTTCATTATGAAGCAATCCCATTCCTGTTCCTTCTAAAATAATATTCCCTGTTTCTAAAACATACCCATAGTCTGCACATTTTAAGGCTAGGTTGGCATTTTGCTCTATAAGCAGGATTGTCATACCCTCTCGATGAATGGTCTTAATAATCTCAAAGATATCTCGAATAACTAAAGGTGCTAATCCGAGGGACGGTTCATCCATCATAAGCACTTTAGGCTTAGACATAAGCGCGCGTGCCACAGCTAACATTTGTTGTTCCCCACCTGAAAGGGTCCCTGCCATCTGCCAATGCCTTGACTTTAAAATAGGAAAAAGGTTATAAACCCACTCTATATCTGATGCTAAATCATCTTTACGAAGATAGGCACCAATCTTAATATTTTCTAATACGGTTAAGTTAGGAAAGATACGCCTTCCCTCTGGTACAAGTGAGATACCACTACTCACGATTTGATTAGTACTTACCCCCATAATGCTTTGCCCATCTAATAAGATATCGCCCGAGTCTGCTTTTACCAACCCCATAATAGACCTTAGAATGGTACTTTTCCCTGCACCATTAGCACCTATCAGTGTGACAATATGGTTCTTTGGAACTTCTAGACTTACCCCCTTAACAGCTTCTATGCCTCCATAACTTACTTTTAAATCACTGATTTTCAGCATCTTCACTCACCCCCAAGTAAGCCTCTATAACCCGTTCATTTTGTTGAATCTCCTCTGCGGTTCCTCTTGCAATTAACTTTCCAAAGTCTAAAACATAAATACGATCTGATATTTCCATAACTAAATCCATATGATGCTCAATCATAAAAACTGTTAAGTGAAAGGTATTTCGGATACGCTTAATAAACTGAGTGAGTTCCAAAGTCTCTTGAGGATTCATCCCTGCTGCTGGCTCATCTAAAAGTAAAAGCTGTGGTTTGGTCGCTAAAGCCCTGGCAATCTCTAAGTGACGCTGCTGCCCATAAGGCAAGCTACTTGCCTTTTCATCTTTCACCTCTAATAAGCCGACTGTTTTTAGTAACTCAAGAGCTTGCTCCTTCATAGCCTCTTCTTCTTTTCTTGCCTTGCCTGTTCTAAATACTGTGCTGAAGAAGTTATTTTGTAAATTCATATGCTGAGGAATAAGTACATTTTCAAATACTGTCATTTCTTTAAACAGACGAATGTTTTGAAAGGTACGTGCAATCCCCTTTCTTGTAATGCGGTCTACCCGCATGCCTGTGATGTCTTGCCCTTTAAACTGAACCTTTCCCTGTGTTGGTTCATAAACACCTGTCACTACATTAAAAACCGTTGTTTTCCCTGCACCATTGGGCCCAATAAGTGCAACGATCTCACCTTCATGTACTTCTAAATCAAGTCCATCTATAGCTACAACACCACCAAATTGCATCATAATCTGACTAAGGTTTAACACATCCATTAGCACCCCTCCTTTTGTTTTTTCTTATTAAATTTTGTCTTTAAGTTTTTAAAGAAAGAGGCGATGCCTTCCCAAGTAAATTCATTTTGCCCCATGATCCCCTTACGGTAATACAGTACAACCAACATTAAGATAACAGAGAAGACAACCATTCTAAGTCCTGGCCTAAAGAGAGGAATGCTAACGCCAAATAAGGTTGCTGGTTCATCTAAGAACCTTAACCATTCTAGCCCTGCTGTTACAAGAAAAGCCGAAATAACTGTTCCCGAAATACTGCCCATTCCCCCTAATACAATAATCAACAAGAAGTTGTAAGTAAGGGTGAAATAAAATTGCTTTGGATCTACTGTTCCAAGTAATGCCGCAAATAACCCTCCACCAATACCTGCCATAAATCCACTAATAATAAAAGAGAGCATCTTGTGCTTAAAAAGAGAGATGCCCATAGCTTCTGCTGCTACTTCATCTTCCCTTATAGATTTAAATGCTCTACCATAGCTAGAACGAATGAGTAAGAACATGAAGATAATAGAAAGCAGCATAATCCCAAATGTCCACCACATGCTTGTAATGGTTGGGATATTTTTAATTCCTAATGCACCATTTGTAATCGTCTGTAAGTTAGTAAATACAATACGTATAATCTCTGAAAAGCCCAATGTAGCAATCGCTAGGTAATCCCCTTTTAACCTAAGGACTGGTGCCCCTATTAAAAAGGCAAAAAAGGCTGCTACAAGTCCTCCAAGTAGCAAAGCCACTACAAAAGGAAGTTGAATGTTGGCAATAGCTGGATGCATCGGTTCTAAGTAATAAACCATTTCACGCTCTGCTAAGGGTACTGTAAAAATCCCTACACAATAAGCACCAATGGCCATAAAGCCTGCTTGCCCTAGTGAAAAAAGCCCTGTAAATCCATTAATCAAGTTCATAGATAACCCAAGTATGGTGTAGATGGCACATAAGTTAAGAATACGTTTTAAATAGCTATCAAAAAAGATATTGCCCAATGCAACGAAGATGCCCAGCACGATTATCGCCCCTAAAGTGAGCATCATTTTTTTCTTCTTCGTCATCTTTTACACCTTCTCTATAACTTTCTCACCCATTAAACCACTAGGCCTTACAAGTAAAATAATGATAAGAAGTACAAAGGCAATAGCATCTCTATATCCTGTTAAACTGGTAAAACAAGCAACTAAAAGGACTTCTACAAGTCCTAATATAAAACCACCAATAACAGCTCCTTTCACATTACCAATACCACCAATAACGGCTGCTATAAAGCATTTAAGCCCAGGCATAACCCCCATCATTGGCTGAACTTGTGGGTATTTCATCCCCCATAAGATAGCACCAATAGCTGCAAGCCCTGACCCTATAGCAAAGGTTGCTCCAATAACTTTATTAATCTCTATCCCCATAACCTTTGCGATCTCATGATCTTTAGATACTGCACGCATTGCCATTCCTAACTTGGTCTTATTAATAATAAGTAATAATAGCCCTAATAAAACTAAGGTCACTATAGGTACAACGATCATCAACGGTTGAATACTTACACCACCTATTGCTATAGGTGTGGTCATAAACGTAAACTCTGGAAAGGCTTTGGGCTTACCTGAAAACAAGAAGGTCGCTAAGTTCTCTAAGAAGAATGATACCCCTATGGCAGAAATCAAAATAGAAGACTTAGGTGCATCCCTTAAAGGCCTATAAGCTGCCTTTTCTACTAAAGCACCTAGTATTACTGTACATATTACAACCAGTATAATGGCTATGTACCAAGGAACATGAAAAACAGTAATACCGAAAAAAGCAAAGTAAGCTGACATCATAAAAATATCACCATGTGCAAAATTAATCAGTCTCAAAATCCCATAAACCATTGTATAACCAATGGCAATTAAGGCATATAAACTTCCTAACGAAATACCATTTGCTAGATG
Source organism: Niameybacter massiliensis (assembly GCF_001282685.1). Classification (GTDB taxonomy): domain Bacteria; phylum Bacillota; class Clostridia; order Lachnospirales; family Cellulosilyticaceae; genus Holtiella; species Holtiella tumoricola. The sequence goes on from NZ_LN875035.1 coordinate 3,166,254, forward strand.
TTGCATCCACGTACTTAACATATCATGCCTCCTTTTTCTATACATACCTTACAACTGCTTCTCTTTTGTTAAGTACACCTTGGAATACACTCTCCTACGGCTTCTTCCGAATATTTTAGAAGGGGTTAGCCATTAGATGCCCCCGGCAAGGCTAACCCCTCTATCCCTACTATTTACCTCTTACTTACTTATCTATTCCTTAATAACAACTGTGTCAGAGTAGACAAACTTACCATTCTCTACTTTTTTGATAATCGCCATATTCTTATCTGCATCGCCTTCTTCGTTAATGGTAATCATACCGGTTACCCCTTCAAAGTTTGCTGTTTTTGCAAGTTCGTCACGGATTGCTTTCGGGTCACTACTACCTGCACGTTCAATAGCATCTAAAATAAGAATATAAGCATCATAGCCTAATGCACTTACAGCTGGAACACTTTCTCTATCTGGGTATTCAGCTTTGTATGCTTCTACAAACTTTTTAGCTTCATCTGTAGCAGGTGCTGTATCATCAAAGAATGTAGAAAGAACAACTCCTTCAACTTCTTTGCCACCTACTTCAATAAACTCATTTGTTTCCCAAGTATCTCCCCCTACAAAAGGTACGGTCATTCCTAAGTTACGTGCTTGCTTAATAATAAGTGCTGATTCTGTAAAGTTACCTGGAGCAAAGACTACATCTGGATTTGCTTCTTTGATATTAGTTAAGATACCAGAGAAGTCTTGGTCATTTGTATTGTAGTTACCCGTTGTAATAATACAATTAGGATCACCTGTTAGTTGGGTAAAGGCATCGACGAAGAATTTTGCAAGACCTACTGCATAGTCATTAGATACTTCTTGAATGATTGCAGCTTTTCTATAACCTTGTTGGTAGCAGTAGTTTGCCATAACTGTTCCTTGGAATGGGTCTAAGAAACATACACGGAAATAGTATGGATTATCCTTTGTTACAAGTGGATTGGTACAAGATGCACCTACTGCTGGCACTTGATTAGATTTGACAATATTTCCTGCTGCAATAGAAAAGCTAGATCCCCAAGAACCAATAATAGCTGATACTTTATCTTTTTCGATCAAACGTGCAGCTGCTGTTGTTGCTTCTGCTTTATCTGACTTATTATCCGCAATGACTAATTCTACTTTCTTCCCTAACACTTCTGGATAAAGTTTATTGGCAATCTTCATTCCTTCAACTTCTAATTCTCCACCTGCTGCATTAGCACCTGTTAATGGCTCAAACACCCCAATTTTAATAACATCCCCACTACTACTTGAGCTTCCCGTACCGCCTCCTGTACTATTGCAACCGGCTAACGATGTCATGAGCATCAGCCCACATACTATAAGACTCATCAATTTTTTCATAATTAAACTCCCCTTACTACACATTATTGTTCTATAAATATTCACATGTCCTGTTGAATATGCAATATCATACATCCTTTATGGCCATAAAAGTCATATAAATACAATTATTCTTGTTTACTTTCTAGAAAACTATATTATAATAATAGGCGAGAATAAGAATGAATTTTGATAGTTAGAGGTTTAGTAGAAATGAAATATCGTTTTAAAATCGGAATGCGTACTATAAAGACATTGCTCGCTGTTGCTATTTGTATTATCTCTTTAGCATTTATGGGCGTTCCAGATCCATTCTTTGCATGTATTGCAACAATCTTTGTTATCCAAGGGGATAAAGATGGATCCGTTCAAAATGCTAAAAATCGTGTTTGGGGAACTCTTTTTGGAAGTATTATTTCTAATATTGTCTTCCTTTGCTTAAGTTTTTTACCTTATAATGCTTATGTTCAAGCCCTTGCAGCTTGTTTAAGTATCTTTTTACTGATTCAAATTGCATTATACTTCAAAAAACCTGCTGCTATTTTCCCTGGATGTATTGTTATTTGTGCAATTCTTTGTACAACAACTAATATCCAAATGCCATTTATTTATGGTATCAAACGTACTGCATATACACTCTATGGAGCCATTGTTGGGCTTGTAGTTAACTTATATGTATACCCTCATCACCTTCACAAGCAAAGTATCATTTGTGATGATGAGGACGAATTAGAAAATGACAAAAGAGTAGATTCAAGTCCAACTTGAATCTACTCTTTTGTCTATATATTTCATTTCTTTTTCGACCTCATAAAAGGCCTTCATATGATCGGTATAAATTTTAATAATAGCACTCATCTGTTGAGAACTTAAATGTGTAAATTCTATACCAATATGCTTTTTATATTGTCTCGCTAGATACCCTTCAATTACAATGGTCTCTTCTTCATTTTTTAAGTAAACTTTTATAGATTGTCCAAGTTCAAATTCTGCTAAAGACATAAGTTCCATGCCTAGACCTTTTTCCGATATATCCTTTAGTTGCCCTTCATATGAATGCTTATCACATTCAATATTTATATTCATAGGCCTTTTAAGTTCTATACGCTCTACATTTCTATAGATTGGCTTTTGATAGGCTACATAAATACTAACTACTGCACCTATAAAATTATAAATACTCCATAACATATTAATACTATAAGCACCCATAGTGATTGTATTTGTTACAAGTGCATATGTTCCTATAATCCATGCTAACACAGATGCGCTTGCAATTATAATATGAGGTAAACTCCCTCTAAATTGAAAATAAGGCTTAGTACTTACCACCTCTTTAGGCGTTACATTAAATCTGATATTAAGACAGAACAATTCCTTTAATACAGACAAAGTAATATGTGGTGCCATAGCTACTTCATATACATGTGACCATCTCAATGTCCTAGTATTGGGAGAAAAGGCCTTAAAAATCAAGTATTGCCCTAGTAAATAAGGAAGGAAATACTTCAAAATCTCTTGAACAGAACTATCAATCATCAACACTCCAAATAGCAAATAGCATAAAGGTGCCATGATGAAAATCATCTTTTGAACACTACTAAACCAATAAAGTACCCCATCAAAATATGCTATTTTTTGCTTCCATTTCAATCCCTTCATCGTTAATGGATTAAAATGCTTAATCACTTGTAGATTCCCTCTACACCATCTATCTCTTTGCTGAATCAAGTCTGTATAAGTTGTTGCACTTAGTCCTAATACAAGTACTTCATTAATAAAAATGGTTTCATATCCTTGTGCTTGTAAGAGCATGCCCACTGCCATATCTTCTGTGATTGAACAAGTAGGATAGCCACCTAGTTCGCATACATATTGTTTTCTAAATACAGCATTTGTTCCTACATGTAGTACGGCACCTATCGCTGCTCTTGCTTCTTGTACATCCCTCATAAAAAAGTCTTGTTCATTTGGAATGCTCTTTCCTAAATTATATTGATACATATCTTGGTTGTAGTAAACTTGTGGTGTCTGAACAAAAGCTACTTCTTCTTTTTCAAAATACCCGATAGTCTTCTCTAAAAAGGCTTGGGTTGGGATCATATCTGCATCTAAAACTACAAAAAGATCTCCCTGTATATAATTTAGTGCATTATTAATATTACCTGCTTTTGCTCCCTCATTATCTATACGTGTTATATAACCTACGCCATACGCTTTACATAATTGCTCCAAAGTACTACGTTTACCATCATCACACACATACACTTTCATCTTGTCTTTTGGATAACGGATATTTAAGCTAGCTGCAATCGTCTTTTCAACTAATTGAATAGGTTCATTATATGTACAAATTAATATATCTACAGTGGGGAGGGGCTGCTCCCTATAACTTTTTAAGTTTTTCTTTTCTATCTTATAGGTTTTGGAAAACATATACTCAAAAATCAAAAATTGAGAAATACCTATCATTTCTGCTCCAATCAATAAGCATCCTGCAATAAATGAACTTGGTGAATGGGTAGGAATAGCTGTAAATCTCCAAATAATGTAGATTAATAAAATTACTGTATTTACTTGAATAAATAAAGGTCTTAGCCTAGGTTTCCACTTCGTCAAAGCTAACGTTAATAAAAGTAGTATAATTGCAAAATAAAAGTACATGGTGTCATCCTCTCTAGTGCTCCTATTATACAATAACCTTTTTTGTTTAACAACTATTATGTCTACCATTCTAACTTGTATTTCATTCCTTAAAAACATAAAAAGATGATTTCCGGGACTATGGAAATCATCTTTTTATGTTTCTAACTATAATACTAGAGGTAATTTAAATAATTATTATGTATGTCTTATCTGTGGTAAATTTATAATAACACAACTGAAAACAATTATTAATATAAAATTGAGATTTATTTTCATTTAAATCCACTTTTCTTATTTTCGTATCCATAATTACCTCTTTAGGTAAATATTAAAGCCTCTAAGCAAATGGTTAAACCATCTACTTAGAGGCTATTAGTTATTTAAATGAAATTATGCTTGTGGTTCTTCTTCTTTTACAAGTTCTTGAATCATAAGTGCTAATTCATCTAATTGTTTTTGTTCTACTGCACCTGGTGCTTCTGTCATAAGACAGCTTGCATCTTTTACTTTAGGGAATGCGATTACGTCACGGATGTTATCACGTTTTGCCATAAGCATTACAAGTCTATCAAGACCAAATGCTAAACCGCCGTGTGGTGGTACACCGTATTTGAATGCATTAAGTAAGAAGCCGAAACGTTCGTAAGCTTCTTCTTTTGTAAAGCCAAGAAGGTTAAACATTTTCTCTTGAACATCTCCTTGGTAAATACGGATACTACCGCCACCAAGTTCATAACCATTTAAGCAAAGGTCATAAGCTTTAGCGCGTACTTTACCTGGATCTGTTTCCATAAGTGCAATATCTTCATCTTTTGGCATTGTGAATGGGTGGTGCATTGCTACATATCTACCAGCTTCTTCATCGTACTCAAGAAGTGGGAAGTCTGTTACCCATACAAATCTATATTCATCTTTGTTAATAAGATCTAAACGTTTTGCTACTTCTTGACGGAGTACGCCAAGTGCTGCATAAACTACAGATGGTTTGTCAGCTACAACTAAGATAAGGTCGTTATCTGTTGCGCCCATACGTTCTTTGATTGCTGCCACTGTTTCTGGTGTTAAGAACTTAGTGAATGAAGATTTTTCTTCTCCATCTGGTCTAACTTGAAGCCAAGCTACACCTTTTGCACCAAAGTCTTGACCTACTTTAACTAAGCTATCAATTTGTTTACGTCCAAGGTCACCCATACCTTTTGCATTGATTGCACGTACAGAACCACCATTTGCAAGCGCATTTTCAAATACAGCAAATCCGCTATCTGCTACTACATCTGAAAGGTCAGTAAGTTCTACACCAAAACGTAAGTCTGGTTTATCACTACCAAAGCGATCCATAGCTTCTTGGTATGTTAATCTTTGGATTGGAAGTTGTACTTCATGTCCTAATACTTCTTTGAATACGTGTTGGATAAGTCTTTCGTTAATACCCATTACATCTTCTTCATCTACGAAGCTTAACTCCATATCGATTTGTGTGAATTCTGGCTGACGGTCAGCACGAAGGTCTTCATCACGGAAACATTTTACGATTTGGAAGTAACGGTCATAACCAGATACCATAAGAAGTTGTTTGAAGATTTGTGGTGATTGTGGTAATGCATAGAAGTTACCTGGATGTACACGAGATGGTACTAAGTAGTCACGTGCACCTTCTGGTGTTGATTTTGTAAGCATTGGTGTTTCTACTTCAAGGAATCCTTGTTCTTCTAAGAAGCGTCTTACAGCACCTGTAGTTTTGCTACGCATCATAATTGTATTTTGCATATCTGGACGACGAAGGTCTAAGTAACGGTATTTAAGACGTAACTCTTCTCTTACATCACTATTTTCTACGATTTCGAATGGTGTTGTTTCAGCTTCTGCTAAAATACGAAGTTCTTGTACTTCGATTTCGATATCACCAGTTTTCATTGTTTTGTTAGCATCTTCACCACGTGAACGTACCACACCTGTTGCTGCAATAACATATTCACTTCTAAGTGTTTCAGCTTTTTCAAATACTGCTTTGTCTGTTTCTTCACCAAAAGCTAATTGAAGTAAACCTGAACGGTCTCTTAATGTGATGAAAAGTAATTGACCTAAATTTCTTCTTCTTTGTACCCATCCCATTACTGTTACAGTTTCACCAACGTTAGCATGGCTAAGTTCTGTACAACGATGGGTTCTTTTTAAACCTTGCATTGATTCTGACATATGCGTTCCTCCTTAAAATGTCTCTATTTATGATATGACTTGATTCCATTAATAAAAAATAAGTTCTATTTTGCTAATTCTTCTTTCATTACACTTACAAGGTCCGCAAATGCAACTTCTTTTGTTTCGCCTGTTTCCATGTTTTTAAGATTAATAACTTGATTTTCAAGTTCACTCTCACCAATAATTGCTGAGTATTTCGCACCAATTTTATTAGCAAACTTCATTTGAGCTTTTACGCTTCTTTGAAGATGATCACTTTCTGCACTAATACCTGCACTTCTAAGCTCTGTAATAAGCTTGTAAGCTGTAATTGTTGCTTCTTCCCCTCTGTAGCCTAAGAATAAATCTCTTGTAGCTGGTGGAAGGGTATTCCCTTGTTCTGCTTCTTTAGCTAAGATAAGACGTTCCATACCTGCTCCAAATCCTACTGCTGGAGTTGGTTTACCACCAATTTCTTGAATGAGGCCATTGTAGCGTCCACCACCACATACAGTACCTTGTGCACCAATATCACATGATACAAATTCAAATACTGTTTTTGTATAGTAGTCTAAACCACGAACGATTTTGGGATCTACTACAAATGGGATTCCCATAGCTGTTAAAAGTTCTTGAACTTTTTCAAAGTGAGCTTTACAACCTTCTCCTAAAGTATCTAATACTGTAGGTGCATCATGGAACATTTCTTGACATGCAGGGTTTTTACAATCAAGTACACGAAGTGGATTTTTCTCACGACGTTCATTACAAAGTGGACAAAGTCCATCTTTCTTAGTCTCAAGAAATGCTTTTAATGCTTCGTTATATTTCTTACGACACTCTGGATCTCCTAATGAGTTGATATGAAGTTCAACTTTGTTAATGCCCATGCGTTTTAAAAGTTCATAACCAATGCTGATGATTTCTGCATCTGCTGTTGGAGAATCTGAACCAAACATTTCAACACCAAATTGGTGGAATTGTCTTTGTCTACCTGCTTGAGGTTTTTCATATCTAAAAGTAGGTGACATATAGTAAACTTTAATTGGTTGTACATCTGCGCCCATATTGTGTTCAATATAGCTACGTGCAACCCCTGCAGTACTTTCTGGTTTTAAAGTAATTGCATTTTCCCCTTTATCAATAAAAGAGTACATTTCTTTTTGTACAACATCTGTTGTATCGCCTACACTTCTTTGAAAAAGGTTTGTAAACTCAAACATTGGTGTACGAATTTGAGTAAATCCAAAGTCATCACATAAGCCTCTAATGGTTTCTTCCATCTCGAGCCATTTTCTCATCTCATCGCCAAAAATATCTTTGGTTCCTTTTAATGCACGGATTTCCATAAGCATCTCCTTTTCATCCTTTTATTCACAATTCAAAAGTTTATTTTTAAAAATTATGCACAATTTCAACATTTTCATGCACATCCTGTGGAAATAGGTTTTAAACAATAAAAAACGCCCCTAGCATAAATGCCAGGGACGATAATATCGCGTTGCCACCCTGGTTCAAAACCCAAATAAACTTAAGCTTTGCACCTTCATTAGCCGATAACGTAGCCACACGTCGTATCCTACTTGATTCAAATACACACTCCGAGATGTCTTCTGATCTGGTGAAGGCTTGCAGCCATAGGCCTTCTCTCTGAAAGGTAGATCGTACTCTTTCTCATCATAGATTTATGTATTAAGTTAGTTGTTATTTTAAAGCTGATAGCACTTTTTGTCAAGGTTTATCTCTTTAAATTGTGACTTTACCTAGGTAATTGTTAACATAAAATTTTTATTGCATTTTAAAAATGTCATTGCTATAATACTGTCATCACTGACACAACTTACAAAAACATATATTTTTTACAGAAAGAGGGATTTAATGATTCGACGTGCTCAACTAAATGACCTACAACAATTACTAGATATTAAAGAATTAGTTATAGCTGATATGGCTAAGCACAATATTTTTCAGTGGGATCATACGTATCCTAATCAAGACATCTTAACTCAAGATATCGAAAATGGAGATTTATATGTGATAGAAGAAGATGGCGTTATCTGTGGCTTTGCTTGTATTGATACCAATCAAGCTCCGGAGTACCAAACACTTAACTTCAACGCTCCAGAAACTGCATATGTTATTCACAGACTTGCTATTCATCCAGGCTACGGTGGAAGAGGATATGCCTCACAGATTATTAAATTCGCAGAAGAACTTGCACTTCAAGAAGGCGTACGTGACCTTCGTATTGATACCTTCTCACAAAATCACCGTGCACAAGGCTTATTTAAAAAACAAGGTTTTGACTATATAGGAAATGTATTTTTCCCACGCAAGCAAGAACCATTTTGCTGTTTCCACAAAACTATTAGCGCATAGAGTATATAAAATAAAAAAGGGAGGTACTTTATTCTCATTAAAGCATCTCCCTTTTTACTATCTATACTTTTCGAAACCTTCTCGCTTACGTTCAATCATTTCATCAATACGTCCAATGTAATCTTCAAGACTTTTTACATTAGCAATACGATCAATGCGTTCACCATTTTGGTAGACCATTTTAGTAATAGCTCCTGCTCCTGCTGCAATAATGCTTTCACTTTCTTCCATGATTTCAACATTATAGACGCATTCGTAACCTGGTTTTGCATAGCCTACGTTCTCAAAATTACCAAGCATATTTTTCTGGCGATACATATAGTAAGGCGCAAGCCCCATTGCTCTACATGCTCTTTGACTAATGTCTAACATTTGTTCAATCTTTGTTGCTTCTGCCAATTGATAGTCATCTTGTTGCTCTTTAAGACGTGACGCACGCTTGATTGCCATTGTATGAACTGTAATATTTTCTGGCCCTAACTTCTTAAGTTCTTCTAAAGTGTGACGTACTTCTACTACACCTTCGCCAGGAAGTCCTAAGATAATGTCCATATTAATATTATCATGGCCTAGCTCTCTTGCTATATTAAAAACTTCAATAATATCTTCCACTGTATGATGGCGTCCAATGGTATCTAATGTCTTTTGGTTCATTGACTGTGGGTTAATAGAAATACGACCTACATCCATAGCTTTCATAATCTCAAGTTTTTCTCTTGTGATCGTATCTGGTCTACCTGCTTCTATTGTATACTCACCAACATTTTCTAGATTGAAGCTTGCTTTAATATGTTTAAGCAAACGTTCTAATTGGGCTTCATTTAAACTAGTTGGTGTACCTCCACCAATGTATAAGCTACGTATTGGATGATCCTTTTTAGCTTCTGCAATAAAGGTAATTTCTTTGCAAAGAGCATCTAAATAACTCTCTACTTGATTTCTCTTTGCTTCTAATGAATAGGCTGTAAATGAACAGTATACACATCTTGTTGGGCAAAATGGAATCCCTATATAAAGGCTGATTTCATCTTTTTGATTCTTCTCTAAGATTTCTTCTTCTGCTTTTGCAACTTCCATCATTAAATCTATTTTTGCATCTGAAATACGATAGACGTCTTTAAGCCTTGCTCTAAGAACCTTATCACTCATACCTTGTTTTTGATAATCATGAACAATCTTCGTTGGACGAATCCCTGTGAGCATCCCCCAAGGCATTTGCTTACCTGTAAGTTGATAAAGTACATCATATACTGCTTCTTTTAACACTAGCTTACGATTTTTCTTGAGTTTAATTTCATTATCTGCTGGTTCTACTTGTCTTGTACATTCATATAGAACTACACCTACTTTGAGAAGTTTGGCACTTGCCTCATTCCCCTCTAAAGTACTTTGTAAATCATATTCACCTTCCATATAAGGTTCAAAAAGGTGAATAATATTATTTATTTCAAATTCAGTATCATGACCGATACAAGTTAATTTTATCATTTTTATCTTCCAATCTATTTCATCATATTATTCGAACATGTTGAAGTAAGGGTTATGAAGTATTTCATCTCCTACTGTTGTTGCTGGTCCATGTCCTGGGTAAAGTACTACTTCTTTATCCAATGTGAAGATTTGTTCTCTGATGCTTTTAATAAGGTCTACACTATTACCACCTAAGAAGTCTGTACGTCCTATAGAACCTCTAAAAATAATGTCACCTACAAAAGCAACTTTATATTTTTCACTATAGAAAGCCACACCATCTTTTGTATGCCCCGGTGCATGGAGTACTTTAAAGCTAATATCTGTTCCGTCTAATGTAATGATATCTCCATGTTGTACATATTCATCTGCTTGTAAAGTTAAAGCACCACCGAGCATTGTAGATAAGTTATAAGCTACATCTTCTAAGTAGCGTTTACCTTCTTCATGGATCACGACTTTACATCCTGTATGATGTCTTACTTCTTCTACCGCACCAATATGATCAAAATGTCCGTGTGTTAAAATAATTTTTTCTACTTTTAATTCTTCTTGATCTATTTTCTGATTAATAATTGCTGCATCATCGCCTGGGTCTACAATAAATGTTTTTTTTGTTGCTTCATCAATAATAAAATATGTCTGTTCTGCTAATGCCCCAACTGATAAAACTTCTATTTTCATGCTGCACCTCTTCATGTTTAAATTCTATCTATAACTTCTGATAATCTTTCTACTCAACTTCTTCAACTTTTAAAACGCGTAATAATTCGCTTAATGCTTCTTTTTTAACACATCTTGTTGGTATCCACACTTCTTTATTATTTTCTTTCACAATAATAATATAATATGTTTTAGCTTCCACTTTCTTTATATCATCTATCTTTATTGTATGCTTAATGAAAAACCAAGTGTACCAATTAATTCCCTCATTTGTAAGTTCTATATACTTCATTTTTGAAGTATATAAAAACACACTTCCAACGCCAATTCCAATAAGCGTAACAACTAAATCAAGCATATTAACACTACCAAATATGCGATATAAGTCTATATTATTCTTAATAAGGAACACAGCTAAAAGGATACTCAAAAAAGATACTAACTTATCTGTTGCAGTATTTCTTCTATAAATTATCATGCCTTTCCTCCCTTTGGTCAATTCGAAAAAGAGGGACTGTTACGCCAGTCCCTTCTTTCTAAAATGTTTTATCACTTTCAAGTAATATTGTAACAGGCCCATCATTTACAAGTGCAACCTGCATATCTGCTTGGAACACACCCGCTTCAACTGGAACTTGGCCCATACGTAATTTATCCATAAACGTTTCAAACTTGCCTCTTGCAACTTCTACATCACCTGATGCAATAAAACTAGGACGCATACCTTTTACTGCACTTCCGTAGAGTGTAAAGTTGGGAACGATTAAAATTTTCCCATCTATATCCCCTACTGACAAGTTCATTTTACCAGCTTCATCTTCAAAAATGCGGAGTCCACTGATTTTATTAATAATATAATCCATATCTTTCACTGTATCTTCTGCTTTGATCCCTACTAAGACAAGTAGCCCATGCTCTATAGCACCTACTACTTCTCCATCTATCGTAACAGAAGCACTACTTACTCTTTGTACGACTGCTCTCATAATAACTCCTTATGATGAGACACGTTGAATCTCTACTACATCTTGAATCTGCATCACTTTGCGCGTAAGCTCATCAAGTTGATAAGTATGATTAATTTCAATACGAATATTGAAAATAGCCTCATGATTTTTTGTTGTTCTTGCATTAAGTGATTTAACAGGTACTTTCATATCTGTTAGAATCTTAGAAATATCTAAGATAATACCCATACGGTCACTACCTGTAATTTGAATCTCTGTAATGTATGTTCTACTAATCTCTTCTTCATTGAACCATTGTGCTTCAATGAGACGTTCTTTCTCTTCTTCACACATATGGATAATATTTGTACAGTCTTGTCTATGAATAGATACACCACGTCCTCGTGTAATATATCCTACGATTTCATCACCTGGAAGTGGACGACAACATTTGGAGAAACGTACAGCTACATCGCCTACACCGCGAACAACAATACCACTTTTACTTTTCTTGGGTTGTTTTTCTTCTTCATAATTAAAGTTTTCTTTAGGTGCATGATTATCTAAGAACTGTTGTGGTGTAATTGGTATTTTCTTAACCTTAATATTTTCATCAATTAAACGTTGAATAATCTGTTTTTCTTTAATGCTACCATAACCAATAGCTGCACATACTGCATCCCAATTTCTAAGGCCATAGCGTTTGCATACATTCTCTATACATTTTGAATCTGAAAGTGCTGAAAGAACATAACCTTTTTGTCTTGCACAAGTTTCAAGTAGCTCTTTCCCACGAATAATGTCTTCTTGTTTGAATTGTTTTCTAAACCATTGATTAATCTTAGTTCTAGCTTGTGTACTCTTGACAATGTTAAGCCAGTCACGACTTGGTCCCTTTGAGTTAGGGGATGTTAAGATTTCTACGCGATCACCATTTTTAATCACATAATCTACTTTTACAATCTTACCATTAACCTTTGCACCTACCATTTTGTTTCCGATATCACTATGAATAGAATAAGCATAGTCAATAGGAGTTGAGCCTTTTGGTAATGTAATCAGCTCACCTTTTGGTGTAAAGATATACACTTGGTCTGTATAAATATCTAAGTCTAGCTTTAAGGCATTCATGAACTCTGTATTGTCGTCCATATCTCTTTGCCATTCTAGAATTTGTTTGAGCCAAACTAATTTTTCTTCTGACTTATCTGGCATGGAACCAGACATATCACCATCTTTATATTTCCAGTGAGCAGCGATACCATACTCTGCAGTACGGTGCATATCTTCTGTACGAATTTGAATTTCAAAAGGTGTCCCTTCACTTCCCATTAAAGTGGTATGAAGTGATTGGTACATATTAGACTTAGGCATTGCAATATAGTCTTTAAAACGTCCTGGAATAGGCGTATAAAGTTCATGGATAATTCCAAGTACACCATAGCAATCCTTTACATTCTTCACAATGGCACGCACAGCAAATAAATCATATATTTGATCTAGAGTTTTATTTTTATTAACGATCTTTTTATAGATACTAAAGAAGTGTTTTGGTCTACCTTCTACGGTACACTCAATATTTGCTTCATCTAGTTTTTCCCTAATTTGTTTTACGATTTGTTCAATATATTCTAGACGTTCACTACGCTTTTTAGAAATCTTTTGTGCCAAATCATAATATATTTCTGGCTCAATATAACGTAAAGATAAATCTTCAAGCTCAGCTTTGATTTTACAAATACCTAATCTATGTGCGATTGGGGCATAGATAGTAAGTGTCTCTTCTGCAATACGTTTTTGCTTATGGGGTGGCATAAACTTTAATGTTTGCATATTGTGAAGCCTATCTGCAAGCTTAATAAGAACCACTCTGATATCTTGTGCCATGGCCAAGAACATCTTCCTATAGTTCTCTGCTTGAATCTCTTCTTTTTGTAATTCTACGTTACTAGATGCATACTTGATCACACCAAGCTTAGTAACACCATCTACAAGTAATGCTACTTCCTTATTAAACAAACGCTCAATATCTTCTAACGTATAATCGGTATCTTCTACAACATCATGTAAAATCCCTGCTGTAATAGATTCGATATCAAGTTCTAGATCTGCTAATATATATGCCACTTGAAGAGGGTGGATAATATATGGCTCACCAGACTTTCTAAGTTGCCCCTCATGGGCTTCTTTAGCAAGCTTGTAAGCTTTCTCTACCATACTAAGATCATCTGATGGATGGTAAGAGCGTATTCTATTAATTAGCTTTTCATAAATTGCTTCAGGCATTGTCTACCCCCTTTTTTCGTCACTTGCATATATTTATTATATCTATTATAGTCATGTTAGAATAAAAATTCAATGCTATTGTACATAAAAAGACACGTAGTGGATGGCTACGTGTCTTTTTATTTGTCATAATTAGTATTTGAGTAAGGAAACGATATTTTGTCCTTTAAGGATTTCTCTACCGTTTAACCCTTCAAGTTCAATGAGATAAACTATTTTTACAACTTCACCACCGAGTTTTTCGATGAGGTCAACGATTGCTTTTGTTGTACCACCTGTTGCAAGAAGATCATCTACAATGATTACTTTTTGGCCTGGCTTGATTGCGTCAATGTGCATTTCAATTGTATTGCTACCATATTCTAAATCGTAGCTTTGGCCGATTGTTTTATAAGGTAATTTGCCCGGTTTTCTAACTGGAACAAAGCCTTTTTGAAGTTTGTAAGCTAAAGGTACACCAAAGATGAAACCTCTTGATTCTGGTCCAATAACGATATCAAAGTCTACATCTTGTACTTCTTCTGCCATTTTATCGATAGATTCTTGTAATCCTTTAGCGTCTAGTAAAAGTGGAGTAATATCTTTAAATAAGATACCTTCTTTTGGGAAGTTTTCCACATCTCTAATTAATGAGTTTAAGTCCATTTTATACGTCCTCCTGTTTACCTCTTTTTCATACTTTGTGCAAATTCTTGCAACCTCATATAACGTCTTGAGTGTTCGAGTTTTGTCTTGTTGCCTTTTAATAAGGTATAGATAACTTTCTCCTCTTCAATGCTGTAAGCAATAAGCTCAAGCTCTGTAAAGATATCTAGTATCTGTAACAGTTTATATTCTGTCATGTCATAACTCATAAACATTTCCACTATTTTGTGTAAATAGACACTGCCTTGTTGATGCTTTAAGTACTTATAGACTGACTTGCAGTCTGTGTAACTTGGTACCATTTTAGATATTTGCAAAGTATGTTGTTCCAAAGAGGTATTCAAACACCTATAGGTCCCTTCACTTGTAAAGTCCCATTCATAACATTGGCTATTATCTTGATGAGCTTTATGGGGCATCACAAAAATCGCGGGTGCCTCTTTTAAAGACCAAAAATCATTATAACATATTTTAGGTAAGATAGTAACTTTTTTTTCATGTTTACTCATCAATGTAAATATTTCCATTAAGCTATGCTCTGTAAATACCGCAAAGCTAGTATTCCCATGACTTTCATCTTTAATTAATTCTACTCCAGATGGTACCTTTGGCTCTTTGCAAACTTCATAAAGGGCTCTATAATACCTACTTTTTAAAATAGCTTGTTCAGATGACATAATATCTTTAATACGTAGTTGAACAGAAACCTTACCATTCCAAACATTTTTTGTAATTTCGCAAGCTATAATAACTTCTTCACCTTCACTTAAACAATCTGCAAGCTCACCTTTATCAAATCCAATGGCATGCAATACAGTATGATGACTCTGAATAGCAAGTTTTAAATGTTTGTCGCCTCCTATTTTCTGAGCATATTGAACCAAACCACGTACTGCAAATGTAGGCGTAGGATTACATACTCCAAAAGGCTCTAACCTTTCAAGTTCTTCACATATCCCTATAGAAATTTCTTCTGGGCGTAGTTCTAAATCAATATCAAGGGCTGGTGTTAGGAGTTCTTCATTTAATACAGTCTTTGCATAGGCATTTAAATCTCTACAAAAGGCTTCTAGCTTATCTTCCTCTAGTGACAGACCTGCAGCCATCTCATGTCCCCCAAAACGTGTTAAATGCTCCTTAACATGGGTTAATGCTTCAAAGATATTAAAGCCTTCTACACTACGTGCTGACCCGGAATAGATACCATCTTCTAATGTCAACACAATTGTAGGCTTATAGTATTTATTTAAAATACGAGAAGCTACTATTCCAATAACACCATGATGCCATTCCTTACCTGCTACGATAATCATATCTTCATTTTTAGTATCAACATGTGCCTCTATATAAGCTTCTGCTTCCTTTAATATAGACTGTTCCATTTCTTGACGTTTTTTATTCTCTAAATCTAGTTCTACTGCAATAATTTTTGCACGTTCTTCGTCTTTAGTTGTTAAGAGTTCTACACCTATCTTGGCATCACTAATTCGACCTGCTGCATTAATACGTGGTCCAAGCTGATACCCAATTACATTAGATGTAATTTTTTGATCTCCATTTTGTACGATATCTAAAAGTGCTCTAAGTCCTAAATGCTCAGTTTCTTTCATTTGTTTAAAG
Organism: Niameybacter massiliensis; assembly: GCF_001282685.1. Classification (GTDB taxonomy): domain Bacteria; phylum Bacillota; class Clostridia; order Lachnospirales; family Cellulosilyticaceae; genus Holtiella; species Holtiella tumoricola. The sequence continues at coordinate 3,182,435 of NZ_LN875035.1, forward strand.
CCTAAATAGGCAATGACACGATTTTCTTTCTCTAATGGTACCACATCGGCAATTGTCCCTAATGCAACAATATCAATATACTTCCATATTTTATCTACTACATCTTCTTTAATTGCAATAGCATGGATAAGTTTAAAAGTTACTCCTACTCCTGCTAGGCAATCAAAAGGATATGTAGTATCGTGCCGTTTGGGATTAATAACGCAAAAGGCTTTAGGTAAGATTTCTTGGCATTCGTGATGATCTGTAATAATCATATCAAGGCCTAATTCATTTGCAAAAGCTACCTCTTCTGTTGCTGCTATTCCCGTATCTACTGTAATCACTAAGCTTGCATATTGATTAATCTTTTCAATGGCTCCTTTATTTAGTCCATAACCTTCTTCTGTACGATTAGGTATATAGTAAGACACACTATAACCTTGTTCAGTTAAAAACATAAATAAAATAGAGGTGCTTGTCACACCATCTACATCGTAGTCCCCGTAAATCACAATATGTTCTCCATTATTTTTTGCACGTTGAATACGTTCTACTGCCTTATCCATATCATTAAGCAAATAAGGAGAACTTAGCTGTTCTTTTGAGGGTGTTAAAAAGCTTTCGATTTCTGCTTTATCTTGTATACCACGTCTATATAAAATTTTATTAACAATATTACCTTGCTTTGGTTCTTCTTCGCTATGCCATTTGTATTTATTTGGTAACAATCTTTTTCACCCTCTCTGCTTCGTACTGCTATTATAACATATTTTTCTCTTTCTTTATTTATTTTTATATCTATACAATAGATTTATTCTTATGATATAATTTATACGTTATTTACTATAATAGGAGTGTTATCATGACTGAAAAATTTCAAGTAGGACAAATTATCGAGGGTACAGTAACTGGTGTTAAAGCATTTGGCGCATTCGTTTCATTAGATGAAACAACTCAAGGGCTCGTTCACATTTCTCATATCACTCATGGCTTTCTAGAAAATATAGCTGACGCTGTTAAAGTGGGAGATACTGTAAAAGTAAAGATCTTATCTATCGATCCTGCAACAGGAAAAATATCTCTTTCTATGAAAAATGCAAAACCAGCTCCACAAAGAGCCCCTAAAAAAGAAGTTCCTGTGGCAGACTTTGAATCTTTAATGAAAGGTTTCCTTAAAGATTCTACTGATCGTCAAACTGACATTAACAAAAGACTTAATCGCTAAGGGTTTATGAAGAGAACAAGTATATAGACTTGTTCTCTTTTTTCTTTGTTATTGGTAAGTTTTTGTTAGTTAATTTAAGCTAATTTTATATTTTTTATATTGCAGTTATATTATATTTTTGACCAAATCGCAAACTTATTGTACGATTTGTGAACTATTATGAACTTTTATCTAAAGCCATTGTTTTATCTCTTTTAAGGTGCTATTATTAACTCATCCGAAAGAGCTAATGAACTTTAGTTTATTCATCTCCCCTTTATTTTTTGTATATAGAAAAACCACCTTAGTTTCATGATCTAAGGTGGTTTTTTATTTTAAGAGAAATGATTAACTTCTTCTTCTAATGTTTGTGTTACTTTATAAAGTTTATCAATGCGTTTTTGCATATCTGCAATATAGTGTAATTGTTCTTGTGTTGTTGCTGAGACTTCCTCCGCAACAGCTGATGAATCTTGTCCCTCAACAGCTACACTACCTACTCGTTTATATACATCATCTTTTTGCTCATTAATAATCTCACTACTTGCAGCAATCGCTTGTATTTTTTCTAACATCTCTATAATGGCTGTATTAACCTTTTCAAAGCTTGTTTCTGTTTGTTGTACCGCACTATATTGTTTTTGTAATACATCTTTACTATCTTTAGCTATAGCAACTGTGGCCTTAGATTGACCCTGTACCTTACTAATAAGACTTACTATTTCTTCTGTAGCAACTTGACACTGATCTGCTAATTTACGTACTTCATTTGCAACAACTGCAAAGCCTTTTCCATTCTCACCAGCCCTTGCTGCCTCAATACTTGCATTAAGAGATAATAAATTAGTTTGCTGAGCAATACTACTTATCGTTTCAATAATCATTGTAATCTGTGAAACACTTTCATTTACTTGATCGATAGATTCAAAGATTGTCTCAGATATGCTATTATTTTTAACATTTGCTTCTTGTAAAACCTTTACAAACTGTAGTCCATCCATCGCAATTTCTTTCGTTGTGTCTGACACTCTACTAATGTTAGAGATATTTTCTGCTATAGTTTGAATCTCCTCGCCTAACATGCGTACGCTAGCTACTGTACTTTCTAATTCTTCAGCTTGATTAGATGTATTATGTGCAATCTCATTAGTAGCTTGTGCTACTTGATTGGTTGATTCTTTTACATTTTCTGATGCTTCTGAGAGGATTCTAGATGACTTATTGACACTCATTGAAGTATCTTTAATTTTTCCTATCATCCTACTAAGGTGCGTAATCATTTCATTAAAGTCTCTAGCTATGTCTCCTAACTCATCTTGCTTCTTTAGAATGTTCCCTTCTAAATAGGCATGACTGAGTTCCCCCCTTGCTGCGGTATTAAGCTTTTGTGATATCAGTTTAATAGGATTTGTTAAGGCTCTTACTAATAATATAGCAATAAATGCTGCTACAATAACAATTAGAACTGCAATCAATATTAGATTAACAATCATTTGATTGAGTTCAGTATAAGCTACTCTTTCATCATTTTCTGCTACAATTCCCCAATCAATTTCTTGTAATGGGCTAAAGCTTGCTAAAATATTCTTGCCTTCTTTCTTATACTTAATCGTTCCTATTTCTTCATTAATCACCTTTTGTACAGGTTCATAATCTAAATAGCTTATAATTTCCTCCTCAACCTCTACATCAGGATGAGCAATTAAGTTCCCTTTATCATCTACGATATATGTATTAACACCTGTTTTTTCATGCTCCATCTTAAGCATATCAATGAACTTTGAAATGTCTATGTTCACTGCACATACCCCTGCTGCTTGCCCATATTTCATCACTGGAGTATAGTACATGACTATAACGTTATTATTCTTTTGTGAAATCATAACATCTGTAAAGCCCTCTTGTCCCTTCATTCCATTAATGAAATATTCACGGTCTGCTCTATTAACTAATTTATCTTTTCCTTTAGAATTATAAATTTGGTCCCCTTTAGGATTTAAAACATATACATCTGTAATAACTTCACTTAACTGGATTGCTTGCCTTGCACGTTCTCCAATAGCCTCATATGTCATTTCTTCTAATATGCCGATATCATTAGCGAGTAGCTTTATAAGTGTTTTTGCTTCTTTTAAAGGTTGTTCTATACTCACACTTATAAGGTTTCTATTATTTTCCTGCACCCAATAAACTTCTTTGACCTTATCTACATAGACCTTTGTTCCCATATAGATACTTACAATGGCCGTTGGAAGAATTGCAATACATAATATCAGCACCATTATCTTTGCCTTAATACTTTTTAGATTCATAGTTTCCCCCTGTTATAACACTTGATGATTTTTATTATTTTAAATTAATGTTTTGTTTTCATTCTTTTTGTTTATTTTATCATTAATTGCAATATTTTCCTACATATTCTATCATGACTTGTGTTTATTTTCAATCTAGTATATAGTTATTCTTAGTTAATATTTAAACTTATAGTATCTAAATATACTATAAACAAATTATTTAGGAGATCTTATGACAGAATCAAATATAAAAATACTCACAAACAAAAATTTCTTACTTTTAAATTGGATCTTAGCCATTGTTTATTCATTCGGTATTTGCTTTTCTTATTATCGTGGCTCTATTGATCTTATCCCTACGATATTAGTTATTACCTTTATGTTAGTTCCTGTTTGCATAAGTACATTTGTTTATCGTTCTAATCCAACATGTCACTTTATTCATCGTATCTGTGCGGCCCCCTTTGGAATAGGTTATTTGATTGGTATTTTATCTTATCGTTCACTTGTATCACCTATGCTCGTTATACCTATGCTTATAAATGCTAGTTTCTACCTAGATCTTGGCCTACTGAAACGTGTTTTTGTAGCAGTTATTGGTATGAATCTTATTTGGTGTACGCGCTTCTATGATGCTACAACCTCTACAGTTATTCTCATGCAATTTTTCATTTTAATCGTTGTATTTGTATCTATCTATATCGTTACAAGATTTAATAAAATGGTCAGAACTTCTGTTATTGAAGAAGGTAAAAAGGTCAGTCTTGCTCATCAACAACAACTAGAAACTATTGAAAAGCTTACTCAAGCTATTAATCTTTTGACACAAAACACTTCTAACTTATCCTTTACTATTGATGCTGTTGAAGGTGGGTCACAAGCTATTTATGAATCTATTAAAGTCATTAATACAGGTTGTGAAAATACTACAACAAATATTATGCAACAAACGACTGCAACCAATAATATTCAGGAGCAAATTAAGGAAACATCCGAACTATCAACTAAAATCAACAAATCCTCTGAAGAAGGATTCCTTGTCTTTAAAGAAGTTCTAGATACAATTCAAGCATTATCAACTACTTCTACTAAAATTGATCAAAAAAATACAACTTTGTATACTGTCTGTGAACGTTTAATTCAAAAAACGAAAGAAGTTCAAGGTATTATTTCTATGATTACAAGCATTTCTGAACAGACTAATCTTCTTTCGTTAAATGCTTCTATTGAGGCAGCTCGTGCAGGCGAAAGTGGACGTGGCTTTGCTGTTGTTGCAAATGAAGTTAAGACACTAGCTGAGCAAAGTAAAACTTCTGCTAGTGCAGTAGGCACTATCCTCTGGGATTTACAAGTAGAAGTCGAAAGTGTATTTGAAGAAGTCTCTTCTCTTACACATATTAATTCAGAAGCTATCAATCTTATTTCAACTACAGATACTCAAATTAACACCTTAAATCATCTATTAGTAACTTTAAATCAATCACTAAGTATTATTAATCAAAAGATCCTCAATACACTTGATTCCAATGAATCTATTGAATCAAGTATTAGACAGGTAAATGCAATCTCACAAGAAACACTCTCTCACACTCAAGAAGCTTTTGCTCATATTGAAGAATACTTATCTGAGACTGAGCACGCTAAAGCCTTTATTCAAGACCTTACACAGCTTACGAAGGACCTAGAGTCTCTTGTATCTCGTACTGATGCTCAAAATATCAGCTAGATTGATTGTATTAATATTTCTTCTTTTTATAACAAATAGGGGACTATTACACTTGAATGTAATAGTCCCCTATTTGTTGTTCAGAAACTTCTCAGCTATCGTCCTAATAGCTTAAATATAAATGATTTATCTGCTTAAAATAGCGTCTTAGATGATCTCCCAAAAACAAAAGCACGTATAGATAATCTATACGTGCTTTAAAATAGTGAACCGTCTGGGACTCGAACCCAGGACCCTCAGATTAAGAGTCTGATGCTCTACCAACTAAGCTAACGATCCATTTGTTGTAAATTTGTTTACTTGATTATTATATACCTACTTGTACAGAAAGTAAAGTATTTTTTAGATAAAAGCGTCCGAAAAACTTATTTTTCAGACGCTTTTGATATTGTATACATTATAGTGCATTTATTATTTCTTTTTAGCTTTAGACTCTGTTACTTTGTTCTTATTACGATTTCTTTGGAACTTTCTCATTTCATACCATAATGGGCTGGCAATGAAGATTGATGAGTAAGTACCTGCAACAATACCAATTACAAGTGGGAAAGCAAATTCCTTAACAGAAGATACTCCAAGAATGTAAAGAAGAACAACCATTACTAATGTTGTAATTGATGTATTGATAGAACGTGTTATAGTTTGTCCCACACTCATGTCAATAATTTCTTCATCACTTCCTTTGATTCTTCCTTTATTCTCACGAATACGGTCAAAGATAATGATTGTATCATTAATAGAGTACCCAATAATAGTAAGCATCGCTGCAATAAATGTATTATTAAGTGGAATTCTAAATAATGCATACACCCCTAACATAATAAGTACGTTATGAAGAAGGGCAAGTACAGCACTTGCACCAAATTTAAAGTCTTTGAATCTAAATGAAATGTAGATAAGCATTAAGATTGCCCCAAGTGCAACTGCTTGTAAAGCTTTCATTTTGAATTCTGGACTAATTGTTGGAGAGAAGTTATCATCTTTTAAAAGAATGTCACCTTTTTCTCCTGTTAAATTATATTTTTCAACTAATGCATTATAAAGTTTTGTTCTCTCTTCTGATGTAGTTGGGTGCATTGTAATAATAATTTGAGTTGTACCAGTTACCTTTTGAATACGAGGTGCTACGTCTGGTAAGAGCTCATTAATAAGTGGCATAATATCAGTTTGTGGATCAATATCTGTGCCTAGATCCATTTGCATAACGGAACCACCTTTAAACTCAATATCATAGTTTAAGATGCCTTGTCCACGTGCTGCATTAAATGGCATTGCGAGGAGCCCGATAAGAATGAGGACTGAGGAAAGAATGAAGAAAATCTTTCTTCTTTCGATAACTTTTAAATTATTCATCGCTTATGCCCTCCCCTCTTCAGTCTTTTGTTTCACGCCATATAAAGCTGGCTTATCAATACCCATACTCACTAAAAGTTTAAGTAAGAACCTTGTTACAACAAGTGCTGTAAACATAGATACTACAATACCTACTGCAAGTGTTGTTGCGAAGCTCTTAATAACCCCTGTACCTAATGTATAAAGTACCGCTGCTGCAATAAGTGTTGTTACGTTACCATCTAAAATACCGCTGAAGGCTTTGTTGAAACCTGCATCGATTGATGAACGTACACTTTTTCCAGCTTTAAGTTCTTCTTTGATACGTGTAAAGATAATAACGTTCGCATCTACTGCCATACCAATTGAGAGGATAATACCTGCAATACCTGGTAATGTAAGTGTTGAACCCATTAAGCTTAATGCAATCATAAGAAGTCCTACGTAAATAATAAGTGCAAGGTCTGCTGCCATACCACTTAATCTATAAAGCACAACCATGAATACTAAAATAAAGATAAATCCAATTAAACCTGCTTTAATACTTGTCTCAAGTGCACCCATACCAAGTTTTGCACCTACACCATTTGAAGAAATATCAGTAAGTGCGAAAGGTAATGCCCCTGCATTAATACGTTCAGCTAATTGCTTAGCTGAGTCTGTTGTAAAGTTACCTGAGATCATACCATTTCCATCTGTGATTGCATCTTTGATGTTGGCAGAACTAATGACTTGTTCATCAAGTGTAATATAAATACCTTTGCCTATATTGTTTTTTGTAAACTCAGCAAAGAGTTTTGTTCCTTCATCATCCATTTTGATTGAAACAACTGGTTCTTGAGCACCCATATTATTTGTAACAATTTGAGCGGTTGCTTCTTTAATATTCTTACCTGTTACAACTTCGTTACCATCTTGATCGTAGAATTTAAGCATAGCTGCTGCACCGATACTTTTGATGGCTGCTTGTGCATCGTCTACCCCTGGAATATCTACACGAATACGATTATTTCCCTCTTGAGAAACATCTGCTTCTGTGTACCCCTCTTTGTCTAACCTTGTACGAATCATTTGTACTGCTGCTGCCATATCGGATTCTGTTGGATTCTCGATAGCTGCTTCATAAACGATGTTTACCCCACCTTGGAGGTCAAGTCCCAGTTTGATATTTTCAATACCAAATGTGTTCTTTTCCCCAAGCCCAAAGTAAGCAAGATATGAAAGACCGGCTGCAACAACAAGCATAAGTACAAACAAACCAATACTTTTTAGCTTTTGATTGCCTTGTTTCATTCCTTTTTCCTCCTTCGTGCCTTTAAACTCACTAAATTAATTATATAATTTTTACTGTTTTTAGTCAAATTATCCTAATGTTTATTCACTTAATTCCGCTTTTAAGCCAATAGCACATTCAAGACGTTTCTTTTGCATTTCACAGCCAACTTCATAAGTTGAGTTAATATCTCCATTAAAATTATAAGAGTTTGCTGCACAGCCACCACTACAGAAGAATTTTGCCCAACATTCTGTACATTCATGCTTGCTGTATACATTACATTTCTCGAATTTTTTACGTTGTTCGATGTTTTCTACGCCTTTCCAAACATCACCCATTTTAAACTCTGGCATACCTACAAATTGGTGACATGGATAAAGTTCACCTGTTGGTGTTGCTGCAAGGTATTCTGAACCTGAACCACAACCTGCAAGACGTTTATGTACACATGGACCACCTGTTAAGTCAACCATGAAGTGGAAGAAGTTAAAGCATTTACCTTCTTCTTTGTGACGACGAAGCATTTCTTTTGCAAGACGCTCATATTCACTACAAATTGTTGCCATATCTCCTGCTTGAAGTGCATAATCCATTTCTGCTGGTGCAACTACTGGTTCCACAGATACTTCATCAAATCCTTGATCTGCCATGTGAAGTACATCACTTGCAAAGTCTGTATTATGATGTGTGAATGTTCCACGGATGTAGTATTGTTTACCACCACGTTTTTCTACAAGCTTTTTGAACTTAGGCATAATCACGTCGTAGCTGCCTTTTCCATTGCATGTTGGGCGCATATGATCATTTACTTCTGGGCGTCCATCAAGACTAAGTACAACATTGTACATATTTTCATTTAAATAATCGATGATTTCATCATTAAGAAGAACACCATTTGTTGTCATTGTAAATCTGAAATTTTTGCCTGTTTCAGATTCAATACTTCTTGCATATTCTACTACACCTTTAACCACTTCAAAGTTCATAAGTGGTTCTCCACCAAAGAAGTCTACTTCGATATTTTTACGGTGTCCTGAGTTTTTAGCTAAAAAGTCAATAGCTGCTTTACCTACTTCAAGAGTCATCATCCCACGGTCACCATGGTATTCTCCCTCACCTGCAAAACAATATTTACATTTTAAGTTACAGTCATGTGCTACATGTAAGCAAAGTGCTTTGACAACTGGTTCTCTATCTAAGAACGCTGGTACAAGATCTTTATATGTATCCTCAGTATCAAGCATACCTTCTTCTTGTAAAGTTTTAAGCTCATCAATTGCTTCTGCTAACTCTTCTTTGTTATATTTATTTTCATATTTTGTTACAACTTCCTCTTTTGACATAGCAAGTACATCTTCTACGATGTCATAAGCTACATCATCAATAATATGGATTGCACCACTATGGATATCCATTAAAATATTTGAGTCCTCAAATCTAAATTTATGTATCATCTTTTTTTCCTTTCTATGTCGTAAGGCATCTATTATAACTGGATTTGGGTTTAAAGGGGCCTAGCATGAATTAAGCTTTCAACCTAAGTTGAAAGCTTAATAAAAGTCAAACTTATTTTTCGCAAGCTTGATTCCCTACAGTACAAGATGTTTTACATGCTGATTGGCATGATGTTTGGCATTCACCACAACCACCTTTAGCGGCACTGTTTTTTAAGTTTTTAGTGTTAAGTGTTTTAACGTGTTTCATTGCATTTCCCTCCTCGCTATAAACCTTGAATATTATACCATATCCTGTGATATTTGAAAACATGGCTAAAAATTATTTTTGGTTTACAACAGAGAACATACCAGCAATAGCGCTACTAATGAGTACAAGAACAGCCACGATTAACATGTAAGAAATATTAAGTCCTTTAGCTCCTCCTGTTAAAGCACCAATAAGTATAAAGATGATTAAGTAACTCATTCCACCAATCAAGCCCCACTTGTAGCCCTCTTTCCCCTGTGGCTTAGCTGTGTCATACCCTACTAATGCTGCTGACGCAATTGTACCAATAATAATGATCCATTTTTCAAAATTTGGGCCAAGATTGGTATATGTAATAAGTAATGCTGCAAAGATAATAAAGATAGCTGTTAATGCATATGCCACAAGATTAGATTTAAAAAGTGTAACTGCAAGATCGCCTACATTGATGCTAGATTTTTTCTTACTCTTATGTTTGCTCATTTTCTCCCCTCCTTATTTAATGGCATTCTTATACATTTTACGTTCGAGGAGGCAGAAGTATGCTAAAATAGAAGTAATTTATTAAAGGAGGTTATTTATGAAACGTATTGATTTACATGTTCATTCAAATAAATCAGATGGTACCCTAAGTCCAAGTGAAGTAGCTAAACTTGCACATGCACAAGGCTTATGTGCTATCGCACTTACAGATCATGACACTATTGCTGGTATCAAAGAATGCCAAGAAACCGGCGAAAAATTTGGCTTAGAAGTTATTCCAGGTATTGAACTTTCTGCTGATTATCATGGAAAAGAAATTCATATTCTAGGTCTTTATTTAGATTTATCTAACCCTATTCTTCACAAAACACTAAAGGCCTTTGTAGAAGCACGTGAAAAGCGTAATCAAGAAATGCTCGCAAAATTCCAAGCCTTAGGTTTTGACATTACTGAAGAGGATCTAGGACCACGTGACCAACTCTCTATTATTGCCCGTCCTCATTTTGCACGTGCTATGATGAACAAAGGCTATGCTAACTCTATGGACGAAGTCTTTGAAAAATATATTACACCAGGTAAACCTGCTTATGTACAAAAAGCAGCACCTACTTTCAAAACGTGCATCGATTTAATCCATCAAGTAGGTGGTAAGGCTATTCTAGCTCATCCCTATATTTATAAATTTGTTAATCAAAACCCTCTTCCAATGTTGGACGAGTTACGCTATAACGGCTTAGATGGCGTAGAAGTTATCTATCCAAAGCACTACGAACCAGAAACGCATCGCCTCACTCAATACTGCAAGAGCCATAATCTTATTATTACAGGTGGTAGCGACTTCCATGGTGATAATAAGCCTAATCTTCAAATTGGTTGTGGCTATGGAAAAACAGAAGTGCCTTATGAGTTATTAGAGCAATTTGTAAAAGCGTAAAAATAAGCTTCATTCTCCCCTTTATGACATATATTAATATTAAGGGGGGTGTTACATTGAAACGAAACATAACTTTTATTCTTTTCCTCTTAGGCATTGTTGTAATTTTTTTAGTTTATAGACGTTATCCCTTAGATTCTAATCCTAGAACAATTCAACAGGTAGCAAAGAAAACTTTTAATTGCCCTGATGCACAAATTGTTCAACTGAGCCAGGATTCTGCAAAAAGCACTCAAGTTCTCTCTGACCGTTATGATACTTACTTCACACCTCAAGCTTTAGAAACTTTTTTAAAGCAACGATACAGTGATAAATATCATTTTCTTGCAAAGGAGTCCAATAGACAGATTATCTTCGAGAAGATGACAATAAAAAAGGACTTAAATAGTCCTATCACTTATTACTTTGATATAACACTTAAAGTTAAATCTACCACTTCATCTACCCATACACTAAAGGTAACTGGAAGTGTACAATTTATAAATAATAAAATAATTTCTATCCATTTTGAAGACCAGGACTTAGTATCACTTCTGGCGCCATAATGATTAGAAATACTATAAAAGGGTATTGCACACTTGGTTGCGCAATACCCTTTTAATTTTAACGTTCTATTTAGCTTCTTCTACTTCAATTTTTTCTGAGTACTCAAAGTGTCTTACTTGACCTGTTATAAGACTTACTGTTACAAGTACATCATCTTCATTATTATATTGGAATCTAAGCCCTTTATATTGTTTGTTTGTCATTGCTTTTTCGATTCCAGTGTATACAAGCTTACTTGGGTCTTCAACAATCTTCTTCTCAGTTAAAAACTGTCTTGCAATTTCTTCTAGGTGTGATTCTTCATATTTTAAAGGTTCTTTATCTGAAGCCTCTACTACAATCGCTCCTGTTACAGCATTTGTATTAGGATCTACACTTACACCATAAGAATAAAGTTGATTTGGAACTGGATCACCTTCTACCATTCCCCTAATCATATTATTTCTGTGTAAGTAAGTAGCTGATGGTAAATCTACAAGCACATAGTTTTTACTTGCTTCCACTTTACGTTCTACACCATCTTCAATATTCACGTCAAAATAAGTTGTAATAGCATCTTTTGCTATATCATAAAGTTCTTGTACAGCTGCCTCATCTGTAATAGGCTCTGTTTTTGTCGCTTCTGGACCCATGCTACATCCTGTTAAAAAGGCACCTAACATTGTCATAATTCCTATTGTAAATAAAAACTTTTTCATAATTCCCTCCTACATGCTTTTCTATGTTGATTATATAAGGTCTATTTAAGACATTATAGGAGTATACTCCCGAAATATGTATAAAAAATAAACAAATGGATATTTCCTGGGCAATTTTATACCTTCATAGGGATAAAGGAATCAAGAAGTGCCTCTGTATATTCATACCTTTCTCCACTTTAAATACATAATAAACCATTAATGATCATAATGGTTTCTATTAGATTCATGCCTTGTTCTCTATTAATTTCTCACAGTCTTCTACTGCAAACCTACCTTCAATTACCATTCTCTCAAGATCATTTAATGTTATACTGTTCCACCCCTAAACTTGTTTCTTACTTAATAATTAATTCACCAAAGAATTCTGGTTTATGAAATGCTGGGAATGGATTAGCAATTGGATTCCAACTTCCATAATGTGGCGTATGTGTATCATCACCACATTTATAGAAATTACCTTTAATCTTATCAGCAATGATCTCTTGGCCATATACCGCTTTAATAAATGTATCTGGAATCATAAGTTCTACTTCCCAATAACCTTCTCCTTTTGTAGCTACTGGTGTTGGTACATCAAACCCTTTATCTTTTAAGTAGAAACGGCCTCCTGGTTGACCATACTCACAAAGTACTGCTCCGTTGCTATTCATTTCAAAGTTAACATAGCCTGTACCTTCTACTTCTGGATAGTAGTTTGCGAAAAATTCCATACAACTATCTTTATAGACTGGATCATTTGCTTCGGTATATACCGCCCTAGGATTTTCTTCCTCACATCTCATTTTAAGGCAAAATCCTTGTCCTTCAATACGATATAACCATGCAGTTGTTGTAGGCATATAATCTGTACCCCATGGATAACTTGCAATACTTATTGGTTCAATCTCTTTCCAATCTACTTTTTCTGGTTTTACTTGAATTGTATAACTCATAACATCCTCCCATAATTCGTTCTTATTTTCTTTAATTCAGCTAATGCTCTACTAAATTTTACCTGTAGTTTCATTATGAACTATCCTTTATTATCTTGCAATATTTCTAAGACTATCTCAGCATATCCTACTTTATGTTTTCCAAATAGTTTTCTGCGATTCTCCTGCTTCTCTATACTAAATATGGACGTGTTCTTTGGGCAAATTGATGGAATTCAAAATGTTTAGGACTATGTCTAGACTGAGTAAATTCAAACATAACACCGTCATCATTATACGTGTAGTTACTTACTACAGCTACACAATTTAATCCATCTAATTGTAGGTACTCCTCGTCTATTTGAGTAATAGGTTCAACCGTGACAATACGTTTAGCCGTCGTAATGTGGATATCTAAAGTATTTTCTAGATAGTTATAAATAGATTCCTCTGCAATTTCAGCTGTAAGATGTGAAACGACTTTGGTTAAAAAATAATTATGGTCAATAATAAGCGGCACATTCTCTAGAAAGCGTACCCTTTGCATATAATAAATTTCTTCCCCTACAGGGAATGACGTTCTTTTATGGATTTTTTCATCAACTATAAGTTTTACAAACAGAATGACTTTTGTCGAATAAATCGTCTGATTTCTTTGTGTTGATTCATATAAAGATTCTATTCCGCTTAGAGAGTACTGAGAAGTTCTATGAGGTTGGTAAATCACCCTAACCCCTTTTCCTTGTAATGACTGTACATAGCCTTCATTGGCAAGACTTACCAATGCACGTCTAATGGTATTTCTTGAACTGTTAAATTCTATAACAAATGTATTTTCTGAAGGAAGTAATTGTTGATACTCATATTCATTAGCTTCTATACGTTCTTTAATGATTTGATATATTTTTTCATATTTTGCTTTCGGCATTATAAGGCTCCTTAGTATAGCTTATAAACAAGATTTCTTATGGTGAGTATATGATGATTAAATAAATTTTTCAAGTCAAAGATTGACACACTTGTTTAAACAAGTTATGATAAAGATACTCAATAACTTGTTTAAACAAGTACATAAAAATAATATACTAATTAGGAGAATAATAACATGGGAAAATTCGAAAAAGACTCTCAAGCATTATTAGAATTAGTTGGTGGAAAAGAAAATATTGCAGCACTTTCTCATTGTATGACTCGATTACGTTTTGCACTCGTTGATCCAAAAAAGGCTAATGTTGCTGGAATTGAAAAGCTTTCTTCTGTCAAAGGATGCTTCACACAATCTGGTCAATTCCAAGTCATCATAGGAAATGAAGTTTCGCAATTTTACAATGAGTTTACAGCCTATTCAGGTGTAGATGGTAGCTCAAAAGAATCTGTTAAAGAAGTTTCAAAAAATAATCAAACCTCTCTTCAAAGAATCATGACAAATATAGCTGAAATCTTTGCACCACTTATTCCAGCTATTATTACAGGTGGTTTAATTTTAGGATTCCGTAATATTATTGGAGAACTTCTCCTTTTCAATAACGGTACACAAACACTTACAGATATCTCTCAATTCTGGGCTGGAATTAATAGCTTCTTATGGCTTATTGGTGAAGCGATCTTCCACTTTTTACCTGTAGGTATTACTTGGTCTATTACTAAGAAGATGAATACTTCTCAAATACTAGGTATCGTTCTTGGTATTACCTTAGTATCACCTCAATTACTTAATGCATACGCTGTGGCAGGTACGCCAGTAGGTGAAATTCCTGTTTGGGACTTTGGTTTTGCACAAGTTCAAATGATTGGTTACCAAGCTCAAGTTTTACCAGCTATTTTAGCCGGATTTACACTTGTATACTTAGAACGTTTCTTTAGAAAGATTTGTCCATCTGTGATTTCTATGATTGTTGTACCTTTCTGTTCATTAATACTTTCTGTAGTTATTGCACATATGGTTTTAGGTCCAATCGGTTGGGCAATCGGTTCATTTATTTCAGGTGTAGTTTATGCAGGATTAAATAGCTCTTTCAAAGTAGTCTTTGCAGCTTTATTTGGTTTCCTTTACTCACCTCTTGTTATTACAGGATTACATCATATGTCAAATGCTATCGACTTACAGCTTATCGCTGATTTTGGTGGCACAAGCCTCTGGCCTATGATTGCACTTTCAAATATTGCTCAAGGGTCAGCTGTTCTTGGCTATATGTTCTTAAAACGTAAAGATCAAGCACTTAAAGAAATTACAGTTCCTGCTGCTATTTCATGTTATCTAGGCGTTACAGAACCTGCTATGTTTGGTGTTAACTTAAAATATGTCTTCCCATTCTTCTGTGCAATGGTAGGTTCTGGGATTGCAGCTGTAGTATCTGTTGGATTCGGCGTAATGGCTAATTCAATCGGAGTTGGTGGACTCCCTGGTATTTTATCTATTCAACCACAATCAATGCCAATCTTTGCTCTATGCATGTTAATCGCTATCGTAGTACCTTTTACACTTACTTATATGGTTGGCAAAAGAAAGGGAATTTGCAATGAATAAATTTGAAGAAGCCGTTGTTTATCAAATCTACCCAAAATCTTTCTTTGATACAACTGGAAATGGCTTAGGAGATATTAAAGGCGTTATAACAAAATTAGATTATCTTCAAAATCTAGGTGTTGATTACATCTGGTTAACACCTTTTTTTGTATCGCCTCAAAGAGATAATGGCTATGATGTAGCTAATTATGTAGAGATTGATAAAATGTATGGCACAATGAGTGATGTCGATGCACTCATTCATGAAGCCGATCAAAGAGGTATGGGGATCATGCTAGACATGGTCTTTAACCATACTTCAACAGAACATGTTTGGTTTCAAAAAGCATTAGCTGGTGACCCAGAATATATGGATTATTATATTTTTAGAGATGAGCCAACCAATTGGCAATCTAAGTTTGGTGGAAGTGCATGGGAATATGTAGAACATTTAAACAAATGGTATCTCCACTTATTTGATGTGACACAAGCTGATCTAAATTGGAATAATCCTAAAGTACGTGAAGAACTCAAAAATGTTATCCGTTTTTGGAAAGCAAAAGGCATCAAAGGATTTAGATTTGACGTTGTTAATCTTATTTCAAAACCTGAACTTTTCGAAGATGATCATGAAGGCGATGGACGTAGATTCTATACTGACGGTCCTCATGTTCATGAATACCTTAAAGAACTTGTTCAAGATACAGGTATCGAAGATATGATTACTGTTGGAGAAATGTCTTCTACTTCTATTGAACAATGTATGCGCTATGCCAATCCACAAGAAAAAGAACTGGCTATGTGCTTTAACTTCCACCATCTTAAGGTGGACTACAAGAATAATCAAAAATGGGTTTTACAAGATTGTGACTACGATTTATTAAAATCACTCTTCGATGAGTGGCAAACACGCTTACAAGAAGTAGATTCTTCTTGTGCAGTCTTTTTAAACAATCATGATCAGCCAAGAAGCGTTTCTCGCTTTGGGGATGATACATGCTACTGGGACATCTCTGCTAAGATGCTCGCAACTATGATTCACTTTTTAAAGGGAACACCTTATATCTATCAAGGTGAAGAAATTGGTATGACCAATGCCCACTATAAAGAAATTGATCAATATAGAGATGTAGAATCTCTTAATTACTACGATATCCTCATAAATGAAGGTAAGCCTCAAGAAGAAGTGATGCATATCTTAGGTGAACGTTCAAGGGATAACTCAAGAACACCTATGCAATGGGATGCTTCACTTAATGCTGGATTTACTAGTAGTACACCTTGGCTTGGAGTTAATACAAACTATACTCAAATCAATGTAGAAAACCAACTTGATGATCCTAACTCTATTTTTAGTTATTACAAGCAACTTATAACGCTTAGAAAGCAATATAAAGTGATTGCACACGGTCATTATGTACCTTATGAGACTTCAACCCCAAGTCTCTACATCTATCAAAGAGTGTATCAAAACGAAAAATGCTTAGTGCTCTTAAACCTTAACAAGGAAAATAAGACAGTGTCATTAGATAATCTAAGAGATTTCAAACCTTTAATTCATAACTATGAAGATCTCCAAATGACTCATAAAACAGTAGAATTAAGACCTTTTGAGGCTATTGTACTCCTTAGTACACCAGCTTAAATTAATATTTACTAGTTGAATAAAAAAGATAAGAGGCAACACTTCTTGGAGGTGTTGCCTCTTACCTTTTTATATGAAATTCTATTCTACTTGAAAGACTAGCTACTTCACCCTGTTAAACATAGGATGCTTTTCATCAAATTGAACTAAGTCCCATAGATTCCCATATAAATCTTTAAAAACAGCTACTATTCCATAATCCTGTTCTTTAGGTTCTCTCACAAATTCTATACCCATTGTCTTCATTTCATTAAAATCACGCCAAAAGTTATCTGTTCCTAAGAATAGAAAAACTCTCCCCCCTGCTTGGTTACCGATAAAAGGTACTTGTTCAGACTTTGAAGCTTTTGCCAACAATATTGTCGTTCCATTAGACCCAGGTGGTGATACGACTACCCAGCGTTTATCTTGCTCTGCTTGATAAGTATCTTCAACTAATGTAAAGTGAAGCTTATTCGTATAAAAGTCAATGGCTTCATCATAATCTTCTACCACTAAAGCAATATGTACTATTGATTGTATCATTTTCTACTTCTCCTCTATTGTACTCAGAAAACTATTTATTTCATTTAATGTAATACTCATGTTAGCTCAATTAGTTAAATAATAATGGAACTAATAAAACCATTATACTCCCTATTATCGTAACTATAGCTACATATATAGTCTTTTTTCTTACCTCTTGCATAAGAATTTTTCCTTTCTATTAAATAGATCATCTCAATCGAACAAATAACTATTTTATTAGTTAAGAATAACATTTAAAAAGCTTTACAAACTGGAATTTACCATCGTTGCATATTGCTCCTGTGTTTCTCTAAGTATACCTTTTCAAGTTCCTCTGGTGTAATACTATAGCAAAGCAAAACATCATTGAAATACATCATAACATCACACATTTCTTCAATAAAATGTGTTCGAACTTTACTGTCACACAAAATTTTTGCATCTCCGTTCTTTTTTATGATGTCACTTACCTCACCTAATTCGCCATATAGCCATAATAGTTTTTGCCGAGCTTGCTCAGGTGGTAAACCACCCCATTTATCCTTGTACTTCTCTTGTAATTCCTTCTGCATTTCCTGCATAATCTCAAAAGTAAGTTCTGTCATTACATACTCCCATAAATTCTATTTTTTTACCTTTAAAGTTCCTCAATAAGTTCTAATTTATCGACTTATAAAATATCTATTTTAAACTCTATCTTATAAGTTAAAATACTTCAACAATTAATACATCTAAACAACAAAAAGGGAGCGTTTCTCAACACTCCCTTTATTTTATCTCTATTCAATTCCAACCTAGCTCACTCTATGCTCTTAATAGTGAATGCCACTCCAGTATACATTGTTAATCACAATAGCTTCTTCTGGAAGGTTCACATCTTTAAGTGCCCATTTTTTGAACTCCATAAAGCCTGTACGGTCAACAATATATCCTATATGTTCTTTTCCGCCTGGAGCTCCTCTATCAATATACTCATTTACATAGTCATACGTGTTTAAGATGATTTTGATAATACTTGCTTCATCTGCCCATACAATGAAGTCTTCTGCAAGTCTTGGGTTTTTCTTACCTGTTCTACCCATAATAGCAAGTCTGTAGTATTTTTCTTTACTTCTTGTCCATGCACCTGTTGGACATGCATTAATACAAACACCACATCCTACGCATTTATCTGCTTGACGTTCTACACGGTAGTTCTTAGCGGATAAGCAACCTACTGAGCGTGTTTTACATCCTTTTACACAAGCACCACAAGATACACAACGGTTAGGATCATATTGTGGCATTGTCATTCCAATAATACCAAAGTCTTGCATTCTTGCTTTAATACAGTCATTTTGGCAGCCTGTTAAACCTACTTTGAAGTGAAGGTCATTTGGGAAAATAGCTTTTTCAATCTCTTTAGCAAAGTTTGTTGTATTGTAATTCGCAAACGGACATACTTTATTACCAATACATGCTGAGATATTACGTGTACCTGCTGATGTATAACCTTTTCCTGGTACTTCTTGATTAATTTCAAGCCCTTCAATAAGAGGTTGAAGCATCTCATTGACTTTATCTATATCTTCAAATTTGATACCTAAAATCTCAAATCCTTGACGAATAGTAATGTGTACTTGACCATTTCCATAGCGCTCTGCAATCTCTTGAATTTTACCAAGGTATTCTGCTTTAATAAGACCACCTGGAACACGTACTCTTGATGCTGTAATACCTCTTACTTTAGTTACCCTAAAAGCATTCTTTTTAAGTTTCTTTGTATTAATATCCATCGCTATTCCTCCTAGTCTCTTAATAACTTACCTTGAGTATAATTAAATACAGGTCCTTCTAAGCAAATGTAAGTGTCACCAATCTTACAATGTCCACATTTACCAATTCCACAGCACATTTTACGTTCTTGAGAAATCCAGATATTTTCTTCTTTGATTCCACGTTTTAAGAATTCTTGTACTGTAAATTTCATCATAATAGGTGGCCCAACAACGACTACTTGTACATCTTCTAAATCTTCAATTGGAAGTTCAGGAATGTATTTTGTAACAAGTCCTACTGGCCCGGTGTAGTCTTCTGGTGCCTGATCTACAGTAACTGTAATATCAGTGGTTTCACTCCATACTTTTAAATCATCTTTAAATAATACATCTTCTGGTGATTTAAATCCTGTGATAAGTGTAAGCTTCTTGCATTCTTCTGGGTGTTTCGCAAAGTGATCAACAATACCTCTTACTGGTGAAAGCCCTGTTCCCCCTGCTACAACAACTATTTCATGATTTCTATAATCATTTAAGTCAAATCCATTACCATATGGACCTCTTAAAAAGAGTTTGTCTCCTACATATTTTTCAAAGATTTCATTGGTTACTTTTCCTACTTTACGGATAGTAAGGTCAATAGTACCTTCACCAATACCACTTACTGAAATAGGTGCTTCACCGTATTTAGGAAGAGATACTTCAAAGAATTGTCCTGGCTTTACTTCACCTGTAAATGCCATACGGAACGTATACTCTATCTCTGTATGTTTAATAACTTCTTTAATTTCTGATATAAAAGGGATATATTCGTTTTTCATTATTTTTGAATCTCCTTCATGCCATCTGATAATTTATTAATACATGCTGAAAATGAAATATACTCTGGACAGATATCGTCACAACGTCCACAACCTACGCACATATGATGACCAAAGCGTTTTTTGTAGTCATGTACTTTGTGTAATACTTTAAAGCGCATACGTTGTCCTTTATCCCCTCTAAAGCTATGTCCGCCTGCCATCTCTGTAAATCCATCAACTTGACAAGATGCCCACACACGGCGACGTTCGCCTGCTTTTTTGCCATCTGAACCTTCATAAAATACGTCTTGCATCGTAAAGCATGTACATGTTGGACATACAAAGTTACAGCGTCCACATGCAATACAACGTTCGTTATATTCATTCCACATTGTACTATCCATAATATCTGATGAAAGATTCTCTGGAATATTTACTTTTGTTTGATTCTCTGTTACATAGTCTGGTTTTACACTTACTTCTTCTACTTCTTCAAGTCGTGCTAGAAGTGCCTCAAAGTTTCCATCAATGAAAGCTTGATCCCCTTCTACCTTGATATAAGCATCATAATTTGTAGTAATATTTGTACCCATATCTACGCAAAAACAACTATCAAATGAGCTTGTACATCCCATTAAAATAAATTTTGTTTTTTCTCTAATTCTTTTATAGTAAGCATCTTCAAAACCATTTCTAAGATAGATGTCGTCCATACGTTTTACAGCGTGTAAGTCACAACTACGTAAAAAGATAATGGCACCTTTTTTAGGTGCGTCTGATTCTTTGATCTCTTCTTCTGTAAAATAAAAGAGTGTCTCTGAAATAGGTGTTAACACTTCTTTATAAGAGAACTCTGACTTGTGTTCAAAATTAATTTCTCCTAAAGACTCTACTGTCCCATATCTTACACGATCAGTATCAGAATAAGTACCTTCTCCTAAAAAAGTCTTTGGTGCATAAATGCTGTATTCTTTTGATAGTTCTCTTAAAATGCTATCTAAGTGTGCTGTACTTGTTTTATATCCCATTTTTTACACTCCATTCTTTTATTTTCCATACTCGTTAATTCGTTAACACGATTTGCTGTTGCTAGTATATTAGATATCCAAATAAAAGACTGTGATGTTTATCACGTTTAACCTTACTTTTTGTTTACCATTTTATTTTTCTTGATTTATACATATAATAGGGATAGAAAATATATAAAATAAAATATAAAAGGGAATAATTTATGGCACCTATTACAAATGATATATTAGAACAACTCAGTTTATTTGAAGGACTCCACCCCTCCACTTATGCCCATTTAACACGTATCGGGAGAGTGGAGTCTTATAAAAGTGGCGCACATCTTTTCTTAGAAAAAGATCTACTCCATTGTTTTTACATTGTATTATCAGGTACAGTCTCTATGTATAAAACAAACTCTAATGGACAACTTAAGACAATTTTTATATTTGGCAAAGATACCTTACTTAATGAAACTATTTTTGATAATATGCCTGTATCCATTAGCTGTAAAGTTCATGACGACTGTACAGTCCTTGCTTTTTATCGCTCGGACCTGCTTCCTCTATTTCAGCAAGACTTTAGACTTACTGAGAACTTTGTCAATCATTTAAGCAAGCGTATCAGACGTCTTTATAGACAGATGAAAAATTCTACTTCTATTATCAAAATGGAAAAGAAGCTTGCTGCTAAACTTTTGAAATTGTCTCAAGATTATGGTACACCACAAGATGATGGCATTATGATTGACTTTCCCATTACCATTACTTCCCTTGCTGAATTATTAGGATCTTACCGTGAAACCATTTCACGTGCACTTAAAATTTTGGTGGAAAAAAATCTTATTGTTTACGAACATAAGTATATTTTTGTCCCTGATCCTAATGCCCTTTCTACATTTTTTAAGGCACCGTGAGATTAGTCACGGTGTCTTTTTTAATAAGCTAGTATACTTATGTTAATTAATTATCAAAAGGGAGGTTCTCCATGAAAAAAGTACAATCTACTTGTAATGTATGTTCCTTAGCTTGTAATCTTGATTTCTATGTAGAGAATGAACAGATCGTAAAAGTGTTACCTACCAAAACTTATCCTGTTAATAAGGGATTCTCTTGTATTAAAGGTATCTCACTGGATAAACAAAATACTAAATTTAAACCTTCACCTTTCCCAAAAATTCGTGATGCACAAGGTGAACTCCAAGAAGTTTCTTGGGATGAGGCTTACAAATATGTAGCGGACAAGCTTCTTTCAATTAAAGAAACTTACGGTGGAGATAGCATTGCTGCTATTAGTACTGGTCAATTACCTCTAGAAGAAATGGCTCTCTTCTCTCACGTTATGCGTAACTTTTTAAGAGGTCATGTTGATGGAAATACAAGACTTTGTATGGCAACTTCTGTTGTTGCACACAAACAAAGCTTTGGATTTGATGCACCACCTTATACATTAAATGATTTCGAGTTATCCGATACCATTTTCTTAATTGGAGCAAACCCTATTGTGACACATCCTATTATTTGGGATCGTATTCGTCGCAATCCAAACAAAAAAGTTATCGTTATCGACCCTCGTCGTTCTGAAACAGCTCAAAAATCTGATTACTTCTATCCTATAAATGGTAAATCAGATATTTACCTTTTCTATGGTCTTGCAAATATTCTTATTGAAAAAGATTATCTTGACCATGACTACATTGAAGCACACACTGAAAACTTTGATGGTTTCAAAGCACTTGTAAGTAAATACACACCTGATGTAGTAGCTGAACAAACTGGTCTTAGTGTAGATGCTTTATATGAAATGGCTGAACTTATTCATACAGGTAAAAATGTATCTCTTTGGTGGACAATGGGTGTTAACCAAGGTTATGAAGCTGTAAGAACAGCTCAAGCTATTATCAATATCGCACTTATGACAGGTAATATCGGTCGTCCTGGTACTGGCGCAAACTCTATTACAGGACAATGTAACGCTATGGGATCACGTGTATTTAGTAATACTGCCGGACTCTATGGCGGTGGTGATTATGATAATGCTGTAAGACGTGAAGCTGTATGCAATGCCCTTCAGATTACAGATGAACAACTTATCAATAAACCAACCCTTCCTTACAATGCAATTATCGAAAAAATTCATAGTGGTGAAATTAAAGCACTTTGGGTTGTATCTACAAATCCTCGTCACTCTTGGACTAACAACGCAACATTTGCAGAAGCTATCAAAAAACTTGACCTCTTTATTGTTCAAGATATTTATGACGATACACATACTTCTAAAGATGCTGGTGTATTCTTCCCTGTAGTTTCTGGACTTAAGAAAGTTGGGACTTATATCAATACGGAAAGACGTCTTTCTGCAATGCGCCCTGTCTTAGCAAAAGAAGATAATGAAAAAACAGACTTTGAAGTATTCTACGAAGTAGGTCAAGCCCTTGGTATGGGATCATTACTTGACTTATGGAAAACACCACAAGATACTTTTGAGCTTATGAAAAAGTGTTCTAAAGGTATGCCATGTGATATTACTGGTGTAACTTATGAAGCACTTGATGGAACACATGGTATTCAATGGCCATTTAGAGAAGGAGATGTCTTAACTAATGATGAACGTCGCCTCTTTGAAGATGGAAATTACTATACACCTTCTAAAAAAGCTAAATTTGTATTTGATGAAATTATGGAAAACCCATTACCTACAACTACTGAATTCCCTTACATCTTAAATACAGGTCGTGATACTGTAGGTCAATGGCATACTCAAGTACGTTCTAGAGAAATTGGTGTAGCTTCAAAAACTTATGCTGATCAAGCTTATATCTATATTCATCCTACTCTTGCAAAAGAAAAAGGTATTGAACAAAATGAAATCTTTGAAGTCTCATCAATCAACGGTCAAAGTGCTCGTTTTGCTGCTAGAATCACAGAAAATGTATCTGAGAATCAATTGTATGCACCTATGCATTACATTGAAACCAACAAACTTACACCTTCTCTTTATGATCCATTTTCAAAAGAGCCATCATACAAAACAACACCAATCAACATTTATAAAATATAGGAGAATATGCTGATGAAAAGAATTAAAATTGATCGTTCTAAATGCGTAGGCTGCCTTACTTGTGTCACAGCTTGTATGGTTAGTAATGATAGTTTAGACCCTCGTAATCGTGTTGTAAGCGATAGTGAAAATAAATATGCACCTATATTTTGTCGTCATTGTGAAGAGCCTGAGTGCGTCTTCACATGTATGACAGGAGCTATGCGTAAAAACCCTGAGTCTGGCCATGTAGAATATAATAAAGATCAATGTGCAAGTTGTTACATGTGTATTATGGCATGTCCATATGGCGTACTTAAAAGTGACGCTCTCAAACAAAAAGAAATTATGAAATGTAATATGTGTGAACATCGTGAAAATGGGGCTATGTGTGTTGAAAAATGCCCAATGCATGCTATTACATTAGAGGAGGTCTAAAATGAAATATGTTGTAATCGGTGCTTCTGCTGCTGGAATTAGTGGTGCAAAACGCCTTCGTGAACTAGACCCACAAGCTGAAATAACTCTTATTTCAAAAGATGAACATATTTATTCAAGATGTATTATGCATCACTATATTGAAGGTATTCGTGATCTTAATCGCCTTCAATTTGTACCTTCTAACTTTATTGCAACCTATAACATTAACTGGATTAAAGGTGAATGTGTCACTCAAGTTGATACTACAGCTCAATCTGTAACAACTGACAAAGGCACAGTTGTTAACTTTGATAAACTTCTTATTGCTACAGGCTCACATGTATTCTTCCCACCTATCCCTGGTCTAAAAGAAGCTAAAAATGCTATTGGCTTCCATGACCTAGATGAGTGTGAAGCCATCATGGAACAAGCAAAAACAGCAAATCATATTGTTGTAATGGGGGCTGGACTTGTTGGTATTGATGCAGTTTCAGGCTTACTTCACTACAATAAACCTATTAGTATTGTGGAAATGCGTGACCGTATGCTAGGACTTCAACTTGACCCTGTTGCTGCTTCTACTTATGAAAAAGCCTTTGATAAAAAAGGTGTAAAACAATTCTATAACTTAGGTGTCAAAGAACTTCACTTAAATGACCAAAATGAGATTACAAGTATCACATTAAGTAATGATGAGGAACTTCCTTGTGACTTACTCATTGTAGCTTCTGGGGTACGCTCTAATGTAGAATTCTTAGAAGGAAGTGACATTGAAACAGATAGATTTGGCCTTATTATCGATGCACTTGGCCAAACTTCTAACCCTAATGTTTATGGTGCTGGAGATGTGACAGGTCGCAATCCAATTTGGCCTGTAGCTGTTAAAGAAGGAATTGTTGCTGCTAGTAATATGACAGGCCTCGCCAAAGAAATGACTGATTTCTTTGCAAGTAAATCTACTATGAATTTCTTAGATATTCCAACCTTGTCATTAGGCCTTACCCATCCTGAGAATCCTGATGACTACATCATTGAAACTGAACAAGATGATCAAGGCAACTATAAAAAGATTGTCCATAAAGATGGCAAAATCTACGGTGCAATCCTACAAGGCAACCTTGACTACTCTGGCGTTTTAACTCAGCTTATTCGTTACCAAATTGATGTATCTAAAGTTAAGAAGCCACTCTTTGAAATAGACTACTCAGATTTCTTCAATGTTACTGAGAACTTTGAATTCACTTACGAAAACCAATAATAAGGAGACTGTTATGCCTCAAAAATCACTTAAAAATCATATTTCACTACTTCCTGTAGCTATTTTACCAACTATGGTAGGTGCTGCGACATTATCAAATATGTGGTCACCACTTGGATTTACTTGGATCCGTCACATAACAATGTGGGCGTCTGCTCTTGTTTTACTTTGCTACATTGCTAAAATAGCACTTCACTTTGGTACTTTCAAAAAAGAATATATGGCAACTGTACCAGCTAGTTTATATGCTGGTGGTACAATGATCACAATGATCTTAGGAAACTATATTTTCGAATTCAGCCCTGTAATTGGTAAAGCTCTCTGGGCAATTGGTCTTGGATTACACACAATCCATTTACTATTCTTTATCTATAACAATGTTATTAAAAACTTTGATAAAAATACTTTCATTCCAAGTTGGTTTGTAACGTTCAATGGGATCATGGTTTCAACAGTTGTCGGTGTTCCAATGAACGAGCCTACAATTGGTAAAATTGTTGTTTATTACGGACTTATTGTATTTGCTATTTTACTTCCTTGTATGGTTGTAAGACTTATTAAAAATCCTATTACAACAGGTCCACTCTTCATGACAAAAGCAATCATTCTTGCTCCATCTAGCCTTTGTCTTGTAAGCTACTTAAACTTTATTACTGAACCAAATGTATTCATCGTATATGCTTTATATGCTATTGTGTTTATATCACTTATTTATGTTATCATCAATTTACCAAAATTCTTCTCATTCTCTTTCCATCCAGGTTTTGCAGGGCTTACTTTCCCAATGGCTATTGGTATTGTAGCATCTAACAAAATGTCTGCTTTCCTTGTTGGACAAGGCTACGAAGCTTTCGGTGAAGTAATTAAACAAATTACAGGTTTCCAACTTTATATTACAACTGTCATTATCGGCTTTGTATTATTTAACTTTGTTAGATTACTTGTTAATAGCTTTAAAACAAAGGATGCAGCCTAATACATAAACTGTATCAAACAAATAAAATAAAAGGGGGATGCTGTTCTATACAGCTCCCCTTTTTTATGCCTCTAAACCTATTGCTAAATTCAATTTATCTTATAAAAATACTCAATTTCATCCGCTATAAAATATTTATTCTCTTTCCTTGTTAAATGAACCTATAGCAAGTATACTTAAATACACTATGTACAAACCGCTGAAAATGAAAAGCATGCCTTAGCCTTTTGGGGTAGACTAAGACATGCAAACCATTTATAAAGGATGAGGGTTACCTTAGTAGTATACCCATTTTATTTTAAAATATAGAAAGGATTTGATTATGCAACATTTACCTAATTTAGCAACACTCATCTTAATGGGTGGCCAAAATAAACGTATGAACGGAGAACATAAAGCTTTTCTTTCATTACACGAAAAGACTTTTTTAGAACATATTATTGAAAACTTAAATCCATATGCACCTACCTATTTATCTGTAAACACTCAATCTCTCTATGAACACCTTAATTATCCCCTTATAGAAGATAAGTACAAAGATATTGGTCCTATAGGTGGTATTTATACTGCTCTTTCTAGTATTCCTGAAGAATATGTATTTATTACAGCTTGTGACATGCCTTTTGTGAATGGAGAGCTTATCACATTCTTATATAATCAACTTGACTTAGACACCTCTTGTGTCGTTATGAGTGATAAAGATGGCCGTTTTTATCCTTTAGGTGGTATCTATCACAAAAGTATGCTCCCTCTTATAGAAGCTCAAATTGCTGAAGGTAACTATCGTTTAGGTGCATTATTAAAACGTACCCATGCCAAAATCATTCCACTTAGCCAAGCCCCATTTGAAGAAAAACTCCTCTGGAATATTAATACACCAGAAGAGTATAAAAGTTTATTGCAAGAAAAGTAATTTAGTTTGATCGATTAATACTTTAACCTTACCTGATTTTATGATAGATTCTACTTCTTGATATTCTCTTTTGCTACATGTATAAATCAACTTAGAATCTTTAAGATGAAGTATAACCTCTACCTGTTCAGGCATAATGACTTGTTCTCCTACTTGTGCAAGTAGACCTTCTTTATTATCAGTAGAGACTAGCTTTAAATCTGACTGACGTATACCAGCCCATTTTGCTTCCTCTACATTTTTATTTAATTCAAGATCCCAAGGCTCTACAATAGCATAGCTATCTGATACTTTATAAAGGGGTGCCACATTACGGCACCCTGTAAGCCTTGCTCCTGCTACTGAATGACACTTATCAAATATATCTTCCTTATTATCATACTCTACAATACATCCATCTGACATAATGGCAATTTGGTCACAATACTTGTAGATCTCCTGCCTATTATGTGATATGTAAAGTACACTTCCCTTAAACATTTCTAATGCACGCTTAAAGTCTTCTGCTATGGTCCACTGCAAGTGGCTATCTAAAGCTGAAAAGGGTTCATCTAGCATCAATAAATCTGGTTCTTGAGCGAGTATCCTGGCCAGGCCTACTCTTTGCTTTTGCCCACCTGATAACTTATTAGGTTTTTTATGGCCTAATGTCTCTAGTTCTAGCATTTTAAGCAGCTCGTTAATCTTCTCTTTTTTACCTTCTTTAGGGCCTTTCATGCCAATAGCAATGTTATCATATACACTCATATGGTTAAACAATGCATAGCTTTGGAACATAAGCCCAATGTTTCTTTCACGAGGCTTAAGGTTAATCTTCCGATTTGAGTCAAATAGAACTTTATCATTTAAGATAATTGTTCCATTATCTGGTGTTACAATACCTGCTATCATTTTAAGTGTCATCGTCTTTCCAGAACCTGAATAACCTAAAATGCCCGTTATACCATCCTCAATTTCTAAATCCACTTTAAGCAAAAAACTTTCTAACTTCTTTTCAACATGCATCTTTAGACTCATCATTTAGTTCCTCCTGTTGTAACGGTTCATTAAACTTAGCATCACGCAAGAAATTACTGTTATAATAACCGTCCAAAATGCTGCTAATTCAATTTTCCCATTAGAGGTTGCAAAATAGATAGCAAGAGGTATGGTCTGAGTCACTTTAGGAATATTACCTGCTACCATTAAAGTAGCTCCAAATTCACCTAATGCCCTTGCAAAAGCTAAGATTAACCCAGACATAATTCCTGGGAAAGCTTCTGGGATTAAAATCTTAATAAATATTTTAAATTCGGATAACCCCAATGTTCTAGCTGCCCAAATAATCTCTTCATCAACTTGCTCAAATGCACCTTTAGTTGCTCGGTACATGAGAGGAAAGGACACAACAACTGCTGCAAGTACCGCTGCTGTTGGTGTAAAAATAATATTAATATTCAGCTTCCCTAGTAAACTGCCTAGCCAACTATTTTTACCACATATCACTAGAAGGATAAATCCTATAACTGTTGGAGGAAGTACTAAGGGCAGTGTAAAAATAACATCTGCAATCCAACGCCATCTTCCCTTTATATCTAACGTTAACCTTGCAATGATAATTCCAAGTACAAAAACAATCAAAATCGCAGTAAAAGAAATTTTGAGTGATAGAATTAATGGACTTATTTCTATCCCCATTATACTACTCGGCTTTCTCTGCAGGTGTAAAACCATATGATGCAAAAATTTCTCTAGCTTCTTCTGTCCCTAAGAACTCAGTAAAAAGCTTTGTTTCTTCTAAGTGTGTTGTATTTTTGATAATTCCCATCGCATACATAACAGGCTTATGCCAACTTTCATCAGCTACATCACTTATTACAACTTTATCACTAATCATTGCATCTGTTTCATACACAACACCTGCATCTGCATTTCCTGATTCTACCCAAGATAGTACTTCACGTACGTCTTTTGCAAAAACTAATTTTTCTTCTACCTCGTCATAAATTTCTAATGTATCTAATACTTCTTTTGTATATTGTCCAACTGGTACACTTTCAAATTCACCTACTGCAAGCTTTGAAAAGGTACCTTCCCCTAATCCTTTAAAAGTCAGTATTTCTCCATTTTGAGGTGTAATCAGTACCAAACGATTACGTAGTAAGTTCTCATTGGTTCCTGCTTCTAAAAGCCCTGCTTCCTCTAACGCATTAACTTGTTTCGTTCCTGCAGATATAAATAAGTCAACGGGAGCACCTTGCTCAATTTGTTGTTGTAGCGCCCCTGATGCACCAAAGTTCATTTTAAGTGTGATATTAGGATACTGTTCTTTAAAAGCTTCCTCAAGAGTTGCCATACAATCTGTCAAGCTTGCTGCTACAGATAAGGTAAGCTCTGTTGGTATATCAGCTTTTGCTGTACCTTGTCCACTACATCCAACCAACATCATTAAACTTAATCCGAATACCATTCCTATAAGCTTTTTCACTTTTCTCATCTTTTTTTCTCCCCTACTTTCTTTTTATTCTGGTCTGGCACATTCACTACTACTTCCTTGTAGTATACCTATTCCATGCTCAAGACTACCTATAATACTCTCCAAATTCTCACGTACAGCCTTTGGACTACCTGGTAGATTCACAATAAGGGTATCTCTTCTTATCCCAGCTACACTACGGCTAAGCATGGCTCTCGGTGTAATCTGTAAGCTGTAATATCTCATAGCCTCTGGTATACCTGGAACTTGTTTTTCAACAATATCAAGTGTTGCCTCTGGTGTACAGTCTCTTTTAGAAAAGCCTGTCCCCCCAGTTGTTAAAATAAGGTCTACCTTATAACTATCACACCATTCTTGCATCTTCCCGCTAAGCTCATGTCTTTCATCAGGTAAAACAATATAGTCTGTAACTTCCCAACCTTGTTGTGCTACAATCTCACGAATAACTTCTCCGCTTCTATCTTCTCTTTCACCTTTTGAGCCTTTATCACTAGCTGTAATAATACCTACTCTAATCATTTGTGATCATCCTCATCTCATCACCAACTTTAATCTCTCCACCTTGGATAACACGTGCAAATACACCTTCTCTTGGCATAATACAATCACCTACTTGATAGTAGATTTGGCAATGATGATGACATTGTTTGCCTATTTGTGTCATTTCTAAAATAACGTCATTACACTGGAATCTTGTACCTACTGGTAGGTGTTTAAAATCAAAACCTTGTACAATAAGATTTTCACCAAATGCACCTGGTTCTACCTGTGCACCTCTTTGTTTAAAGGCTTCAATTTGCTCATAATCAATTAAACTTACTTGTCTATGCCAATCACCTGCATGGGCATCATTTTCTATTCCAAAGTTTTCGATAAACTTACCTTCTTTAATATTGATCTTTTGTGTACCACGTTTTTCACTGATACATAACGCCATAACCTTTCCCATCTTAGCCTCCTATTTGTGCCATCATTTTATCTTCTTGCTCATCTATCGCTTCTACTACTTCTTCAAAATAATGCTTATCTGGTTTTACATGAATAGCTTCTGCTATTGTAAGCATCAAGTCCTCATCACTTATTCCATTACGCAAAAGTGCCTTTAAATCAACACCTGCTTTAGAATGTAAACAAAGCTTTAAAAAGCCTTCTGCTGTAAGACGTACTCTATTACATGCATCACAGAAACAATCGCTTACTGCACTAATAAAACCTATCTTTCCTTTAAAACCTTCTATCTCCCAGTACTTAGCTGGCCCATTGCCTAGTTGCTTTTCATAAGGTATAAGCGTGCCAAATTCTGCTTCTAGTATTTCTAGTACTTCTTCTTTACTTATACGCTCAAATTGCTTCCCAAGTCCTATTGGCATAAGCTCTATAAAACGTACATTGATTCGGTCATGCTCTGCGAGTCTCGCTAGATGGCAAATCTGCTCTTCATTTAAGTGTTTAGCAACTAAAGCATTCACCTTCACACTTTTTAAAGAGCTATTAGCAGCTTTTCTTATGGCTCTTAACACTTTATCAAAACCATCTACCTTTGTAATGTTTTTAAAGTGCTCAGCCTCTAACGTATCTAAGCTTACATTAATTGCAGTAATTCCAGCCTCAATGAGATCATCTAACTTTTCTTCTAAAAGTAAACCATTGGTAGTCAGTGTGATTTCTTCAATTCCTTCTATAGCTTTAATTTGCCTTACTAGATTTACAAAATCTTTTCTTACTAAAGGTTCACCACCTGTTAGTTTGATCTTTTTGATTCCAAGCTTAGCTGCACTTGTACAAACTCTTGTGATCTCCTCAAAAGTAAGTAATTCTTTTTTGTCTAAACAAGCTATTCCTTCTTCTGGCATACAATAGACGCATCTTAAATTACAGCGGTCTATTACAGATATTCTTAAATAATCAATAGACCTGTTTTTTCTGTCTTTCATCTATTCTTTCTCCAGTCTTATTTATTTAAAATAATCTTCAAAACACTATCTATATCATTTAAACCTATAACAGGTATATTTGCCTCTTTTAATGGTACATCTGTGACAATAGCCATCAATGTACTTGGGTCACAGACACTAGTCTTGGAAACTGCACTACGGATGATCTCTATTTTAGGAAGGCTCGAGTACTTCATCCCTTCAACAATGACAATATCCATATCTTGCTGATATTGAAGCATATCTAAAATGTCCGGTTTCTCATAATCCTTTATCAACATCATCTTTGAATTTGAGTACACAATCACACTCTTCGCACCAGCAGCCTTGTGTCTATAACTATCTGTTCCTTCATGGTCTGCAACAAATTCATGACCATCGTGTTTAATGACACCTACTTTGTAACCTAAAGCTGTCAGTCTTGTTACAAGCTTTTCTACTAAAGTAGTTTTGCCTGAGTTTTTAATCCCACTTACAGCAAATACCTTAGGCTTCTTCTCTTTTGTAATGTCCACTTTTACCACCTTGCTTTTCCATAAGACAGATATTTGTAATTTCCATATTTTTATCCATTGCTTTACACATATCATAAATAGTTAATAAAGCAATATTTACACCTGTTAAAGCTTCCATTTCAACACCTGTTTGACCATTTACTTTTACTGTACAAGTTGCCTCAACACTTAATGTCTCTGGTTGTAATTCAAAGTCTACCGTACATTTAGAAATCATAAGGGGATGGCACATTGGAATAAGGTCTGATGTTCTCTTTGTTCCCATAATGCCTGCAATTCTTGCTACACCGAGGACATCACCTTTTTTTGCTGTTCCATTACAAATCGCATCATAAACTGCTTGATTTACTTTGATTGTACCTTTTGCTGTAGCAACTCGTGTTGTCACGTTCTTCTCTGATACATCTACCATTACTGCATTACCCGCTGTATCAAAATGTGTTAATTGTTCTTTCATCTTCTCACCCTCTTGTATCTACTAAAATAACTTTTACTTCTTCTCCTATATCTAGCCCTGTAGAGCCTGCTGGTATATCAATAAGCGCATTACACAAACTCATGGTATAGAGTGCCCCTGACGCATGGTTATTGTGATTAAGCTTCACCTTACCATCCTCAAAGTAAGCTCTAATGAAACGTCTTTTAATACTTTTCTTTTTAAATTCATTTTCCATAATACCTGTTGTATGAATAGGCTTAAGCATTTCATCTTGAGTAAGATATGCTACAACTGGTCTAATAATAAGTTCAAAATTAGCTAAAGCCGCAAAAGGATTACCTGATAATCCAATTAACAACTTTTCTTTATAGCATGCAGCTAAAACAGGTGTTCCTGGCTGGATTGCAATTCTCCAAAAGAGACGTTTTGCACCTAGTAGGTTAATCACATCATGCATGATATCTTTTTTACCTACAGAAACACCACCAGTTGTCACCATTAAGTCTATTTCATCCCAATGTTCTTCTAAACATTTAGCTACTGCTTCTGGTGTATCTTGTTGCATCTTGAGTACTTGTATCTGGATACCTAACTCCATTGCCTTTGTTTGTATCATCACTTCATTGGCATTATAGATTTTACCTGGTTTTAGGTCTTCTCCTATAGGTGTTAACTCATCTCCTGTACACAATAGTCCCATCCTAAGTGGTTGTCTTACTTCTACTTCTTGGAATCCCATACTTGCAAGAATGCCTAACTTAACTGGTGATAACTTCTCTCCTGCTTTTAAAAGTAGATGACCTTCTTTAATATCTTCTCCCTTAAAGCAGTAATTATCAAAAGGTTTAAGTGCTTTATAGATTTGAACTTCTACTTCACCTTCATCTGTATCCTCTTGTCTAAGTACACAATCACATCCTTTAGGAATCGGTGCACCTGTCATAATTCTTACTGCTTCTTGACTGTTAACTTCTGCCTCATAGTACTCACCAGCATATACAACACCTTTTACTTTTAAAGTAACTGGTCTGTCCATACTTGCACCACTACTATCTTCCGCCTTAAAAGCGTATCCATCTAAGGGTGAACGATCAAAGGGTGGATTAGAAATCGGTGCATAATAATCTTTAGCTAATATACGTCCATTTGCCGCGTGGAGTAATAATTTTTCTACCTTAATATCTATCCTACTAGCCTGTTCTAATAAGTCAAGTGCTTCTTCTAAACTTATGCCAACCATCTTTATTCTCCTTTTCCAAAGGAACAATGAGGATAAACACATGGTTTACATCCTGTACATAAACCACCATGTCCTAATTTCACTAAATCACGTTTTACTAACTTCTCACCTGCCATCACACGTGGCAATACTAAGTCAAATACTGTTGCCCCTGCATACATAACGCATCCAGGTAAGCCCATAATAGGAATATCCTTTTCATAATATGCAAGCAAGAACATCGCCCCTGGTAATACAGGTGCTCCATAAGATACAATGTGTGCGCCAACTTCTTTAATAGCTGTTGGTGTCACATCATCAGGGTCTACACTCATTCCCCCTGTACATACAATCATATCTGCCCCTTCTTCTAAGAAAGATTTGATTGCATCTGTAATCATCTCTATTTTATCATCTACAATACGTTGTCCAAGCACTTCTGCTCCAAACGGCTCTAGCTTTTTACGTATTACAGGTCCAAAAGCATCTTTGATACGACCTTTAAAGACTTCACTTCCTGTTGTAACAATACCAACTTTTTTATGAAGATAAGGCATAATCTTTAAGAGTGGTGTATCCCCTCCTACTCGTTTTACTTCTTCCATTACTTCTTTTTCAATTAAAAGTGGTATGACACGAGTACCTGCTAGCTTATCTCCTGCATGTACCATTGTATTAGTATGACGTGTCGCAATCATCACTTGATCAATACTATTCACATCTATTAAGCGTTCTGTATCTACTTTCAATAATC
Source organism: Niameybacter massiliensis (assembly GCF_001282685.1). Lineage (GTDB taxonomy): Bacteria > Bacillota > Clostridia > Lachnospirales > Cellulosilyticaceae > Holtiella > Holtiella tumoricola. The sequence continues at coordinate 3,217,697 of NZ_LN875035.1, forward strand.
CATCACAAGTAGCAATAGCTTCTATCTTTCCTTCTTTTACTTCCGATGGAGAAATATATTCATTATCACAAAGGCTATATAAGATTTCTGCTGCCTCATTTTCATGAAGCATCTTCTCATCTTTTTCCCATATATATAAATGCTCTTTACCAATGGAGAGTAAAACAGGAATATCTTCTTCTGTTACAACATGGCCTTTCTTAAAAGCTACACCTTTTTTAACATCTTTAATGATTTGTGTTATATCATGACACAGTACATGACCTACTGCATCCTCTGTACGAATTTGTTTCACCTTATTTACCTCCTCTAATAATTGTTATTAGTTAAGAATATTAAGATTATTGTTAAAAAATCTACAATCCCTATTTTAACCCATGTTCACATTTTTTTCCGTAACAAATATCACACTTTTTATTGGTTATCTTTCTTCTATATAAAATAATCTATGCAATACTTGTCCTTTCTATCATACAGGATTTTATATTTATAGCAAATAAGAAATAGGGCATATCCCCTATTCACTAGGAAATATGCCCCATATCTTATATCTTTATTGTGTAATATAGTAATAAAGTAATTTAATTGTATTCTCTAATCCATCATAATGAGTGCGTTCCATACCATGAGATGCATGTACCCCTGGTCCAATAAGTGCACCACGAATATTATTTCCACCTCTTAATGCCGCACCTACATCTGATCCATACATTGGATACACATCTACAGCAAAACGTAAACCATTTACTTTAGCTAATTCTATAAGCTTTGATGTCATTTGGTAATCATATGGTCCGCCTGAGTCTTTTGCGCAGATTGATACATCTTGTTCTGTACAACTTAAGTCTTGACCAATACATCCCATATCCACTGCGATCATCTCTGTAATGTCTGCTGGGATATAGCTTGACCCATGACCTACTTCTTCATAAACAGAGATAAAGATTTTAAGTGTATACGTTGGGATAATTTGTTCACGACTAAGCATTTCTAGTAAGCTCATAAGTGCTGCAACACTTGCTTTATCATCGATAAAACGTGATTTAATATAACCACTTTCTGTGATTGTTGTTTTTGGTTCAATGAAAATATAATCCCCATTTGCGATACCTAAAGCTTCTACATCAGCTTTTGACTTTACAACTTCATCAATACGTACTTCCATATTTTTTGCATCTCTTACTTTAGAAGTTGCATCTTCATAAACATGAGAAGATGGGCTCTTGCTTAAGAATGTTCCTGTATAGACTTTACCTTCACGTGTACGGATTTTGCAGTATTCTCCATCAAGTGTTGGTAAAATCGGGCCACCTACTACTGTAAAGTTAAGTGTCCCGTCCCCTGTAATACTTCTTACCATTGCCCCTAATGTATCAACATGTGCTGAAAGCCCTATAACCTTACCTTCTTCTTTACCTGGTACTGTAATAATGCCGCAACCTTTTTGTGTTGTTTCAAAGGCATATCCAAAAGATTTAGCATAACCTGCTATCTCTTCCATAATTTCAAAACAAAATCCACTTGGACTGTGATGTTCTAATAATTTTTTAGCTGTATCTAATACAAACTGTTTATTAATTTCCATTTTAAAACCTCCTCTATTAAGCGCTCTTCTTTTGTCATACTCTAAATAAATATACTTTTTGAATTAAGCTATTCACTAAATGATTAATATAAGTATATACCTTATAGCCTATTTCTATTATGACCTATACAGTAAATAGTTTCAACTCTTTCACAATTTTTGTTTTATTATAAAAAATATTGTATTATAATTAATTATACTTTAATACTTTATCAGAGGAGTGATGAAATGATTTCAGATAAAATGAAAAACCTCGTTGCAAATAGCTCAACGATTCGTGCAATGTTCGAAGAAGGCAAACGCCTTGCTGCTATCCATGGTGAGGAGAATGTTTTTGACTTCAGCCTTGGAAATCCTAATGTGGTTCCACCAGATTCTGTTAAAGAAGCCATATTAGAAATTGTTAATGAAGAAAATCCTAATGTCCTTCATGGTTATATGAACAATTCAGGCTATGAAGATGTTAGAAATACAATTGCTACTTTCCTTAATGGGAAACACCAACTCAACCTTAAAGAAAATAATATTGTTATGACTTGTGGTGCTGCTGGTGGCTTAAATATCATCTTAAAAACCATATTAAACCCAGAAGACGAAGTGATTGTTTTGGCACCATTCTTTGGTGAATATCGTAACTATGTGAGTAACTTTGATGGTAAACTTGTCGTTGTGCCACCTGATACAACAACTTTCGAACCCAATATGGAGGCATTAAAAGCTGCCCTCACCTCTCGTACAAAAGCAGTGATCATCAATTCACCTAATAACCCAACAGGTGTTATTTACTCAGATAGCGCCCTCAAACAACTTGCTTCTATTTTAGAAGAAGCACAAGGTACATTTGGGACTTCTATTTATCTTATTTCAGATGAACCTTACCGTGAAATTGCTTACGATAACGCTACTGTACCTTATGCACTTCATTACTACAACAATACATTCATTGGCTACTCTTATAGCAAATCACTTTCTCTTCCAGGAGAACGTATCGGCTATATTGTTGTTCCAAATGAAATGGCCGACTTCGACGATGTGATGTCTGCACTCAATGTAGCCAATCGTATTTTAGGCTTTGTTAATGCACCATCTCTATTCCAAAAGGTTATTGGTAAATGTATTGAAAGCGAAGTTGATGTATCTATTTACGAGCGTAACCGTGATCTACTCTACAACCACTTAACAAGTATAGGTTTTGAATGTATTAAACCTGAAGGTGCTTTCTATCTCTTCCCTAAAACACTTATTGAAGATGATAAAACATTCTGTGAAACAGCTAAACAATTTAATTTACTTCTTGTACCTGGATCAGCATTTGGTTGCCCTGGTTATACACGTTTAGCTTATTGCATCAGTTACGAACAAATTGAACGTTCTCTACCAGCATTCACTAAACTTGCTGAGTACTACAAAAATAATTAATCAGAGACCTTAGTTTGTGCCAAAACCTGCAAAAACCTTTAAAATGCCTACTAAATGTATACATAATCCTAACTACTTGGATCAATAAATAACTTGAAAACCTTATTTCTTAAAATGGTTCTAAAGTAAATATATTTTTAAATATAAAGCGTTAACTTTATTTATATAGAAGAGCTATAAAACTAATGAATTTCTTAGTTTTACAGCTCTTCTATTTTTATGGCTTCATAAATATTCATTTTATCCATGTGTTGACTCTTACGTTACGTCATACACTATACTACAAATGAGCAAAAAAATAATCTATTTTACTCGTACTAGGAAAGAAGGTGTAACATGGAACTTAAAATCAAGGAAGTTGCTAAGCTTACAGGTGTAACTGTACGTACACTTCATTATTATGATGAGATTGGTTTGCTTCATCCAAGTCATATTACAGACGTCGGTTATCGCCTTTATGATGATGAAGTACTTGCTCGGTTACAACAAATTTTATTTTTTAAAGAACTAGAATTTCCGCTTAGTCAAATCAAAGAGATTATGGCAAATCCACACTTTGATACTACAGATGCACTTCTTCATCACAAAGCACTTCTTATCAAAAAGCGAGACCGCCTGAGTAATCTTATTGACTTGGTAAATACCACTTTAGAAGGAGAACATGAAATGAATTTTGATGCATTCGATATGACTGAAATAGAAAAATGTAAAGAACAATATGCCGAAGAAGCTGCCAAACGCTGGGGAGATAGTGATGCCTATAAAGAAAGTGTAGCTAAGACAGCTTCCTATGGCAAAAAGGAGTGGAATCAAGTGAATGAACTCGCAAATGAAATTATGAAAGCATTTGCTGACAATATGGATAAAGAGCCAAGTGACCCTGTGGTTCAATCTCTCGTTAAACAATGGCAAGATCATATTACAAAGAATTTCTATCACTGTACAAACGAAATCTTAGCAGGACTTGGACTAATGTATATAGGCGATGAACGCTTCACTAAAAATATAGATACACACAAAGAAGGACTTGCTCAGTTTATAAGTGATGCTATTGCAGTTTACTGCACAGAATAAATATTTGTTTAAGTGAGGGGGGAGTTATATTTAGTCTACTTACGTGAGTTGGCTAGTTGGATTCTCCTTCACCTGCTTCACTTCGCTTTCAGAGAAATGTAACTCATTCAAAAATAATAACGGTGTGAACTCACTTCGTTCAGACAGCACACCTAAAACCACTATTTTTTCATTTCGAACATTTCTTATCTGAAAGCTACGTAGGCAGGTTCCGGAGAACACACCTATCCAGCTCACTGAGCTAAGTCTACTAAATATGTATGCCCTCACTTTGTGGGCTGCGCCTGCGAAGAGATTACTAAACTGCATGTAGCTTATATTCTAAGTCCATCCTCGAAAAAAGCTCCATGGAGGTCACCCACGCATCACCGCCCTTTTCTACTCAGAAAGTTAAGTTTTCACTCCCAGTGACACGCCGTGGTGAAGAGATAGGAGTAAATGTTTCTTCTTCGGAAGGAGCTATTATGTGATGGGCTGTAAGGTAAGTTATTGTATGGAAACTTCCTCCGCAGACTTTTTAGAGAGGCTTAGTGAATGGAATCAAACTGGTTTTAGGGAAATGTTTGAAGAAAAGTGAACTTCTTTTCTGAGTTTTGACCGTTAGTTTGATGAAATGAACTTAGCCTCTCTTAAAAGTTGGAATGCAATAAGCTTGCCTACATGCCCTCACACTTAACCAAATATTTAATTGCTGAGTTAATCTAACCGTCTTATTCACATCAATCTACTTCCAATCTAAATTTGTACACAATGAATAATATATCCACCTCTAGCCATATCCACTTGAGCTTCGTAAAGATCTTTCCCTAAATAAAAAGTAACAGGTTTTTCTTTGCTTACAAATTCTAAAGGTTCTTTATCTCCTTGACTATATTTCTCTATATAATTACAAATATCTTCTGTAGTGGGATAAGTAAGTGACTCTTCTAAATCAATTAGGAAACCTTTTTTCATATTAAACCCCTCTTTTCTTTTTCATTTTATTAAGTACTATATTCCTACTATAAACCTTCCACAAGCTAGAATGTCAATAATTTTCCACAAAATTATTTTTTTAACGCAAAAAAATCCACAGAATAAACAGGTTATCCGTGGATTAAAACAAAAAAAGTATGCCCAGAGCCGGAATCGAACCAGCGACACGAGGATTTTCAGTCCTCTGCTCTACCGACTGAGCTATCTGGGCATATCAAGCGCGAGACGGGATTCGAACCCGCGACCCTCTCCTTGGCAAGGAGATGCTCTACCCCTGAGCCACTCACGCATTTAGTAGTACAAATGTACTACTGGTATTCAATTATGAGCCACCGGAGGCTCGAACTCCGGACCACTTGATTAAAAGTCAAGTGCTCTACCAACTGAGCTAGTGACCCTCATTAATTGTAACAGTTCCTCGACTAGGAACTAAATCGGGGTGACAGGACTCGAACCTGCGGCCTCCTGAACCCAAATCAGGCGCTCTAGCCAAACTGAGCCACACCCCGCCATGCTATATAATATAGCAATGACCCATAGGAGAATCGAACTCCTGTTACCGCCGTGAAAGGGCGGTGTCTTAACCGCTTGACCAATGGGCCTTATATTTTGTTAGAACATGCCCAGAGCCGGAATCGAACCAGCGACACGAGGATTTTCAGTCCTCTGCTCTACCGACTGAGCTATCTGGGCATATCAAGCGCGAGACGGGATTCGAACCCGCGACCCTCTCCTTGGCAAGGAGATGCTCTACCCCTGAGCCACTCACGCATTTAGTAGTACAGATGTACTACTACTATTCAATTATGAGCCACCGGAGGCTCGAACTCCGGACCACTTGATTAAAAGTCAAGTGCTCTACCAACTGAGCTAGTGACCCTCATTAATTGTAACAGTTCCTCGACTAGGAACTAAATCGGGGTGACAGGACTCGAACCTGCGGCCTCCTGAACCCAAATCAGGCGCTCTAGCCAAACTGAGCCACACCCCGCCATGCTACAAAATGTAGCAATGACCCATAGGAGAATCGAACTCCTGTTACCGCCGTGAAAGGGCGGTGTCTTAACCGCTTGACCAATGGGCCTCAACGACATTTATAATATCACACTCATTGACGTAAGTAAATACCTTTTTTCACTTTTTTTATCTTTTTTTCTTTTTTCTTCGATTTACTCTTCTCTTACCTTTGATAGTATTACCTTTTAGCATCGAATTTATTTCTAACTATTTTTTCCTCTTACGACATTTTTATCTTTTAGACTTATACAATTTAAAAAGAGATAGTATCTCTTCATACTATCTCCCTATAGACTATTAAAATATTGGCACTAAAACAGATTCACCGCTGCCCATATTGCTACTATTCTTAGAAGAACTAAAGGTAGCAACCGTATTATATGGTGTTATATACTGCATACCACTCTTGGTCCTAAGCGTAAAATATACTTCATAATATATACTATCTTCTTTTCTTATATACTCTGCAAAATCTGCTGTGTATATAAGCCTATTATCGTCTTCCCCTACTTGTTTCAAAGCCGGTATATGCTTACCTTGTAATAATTCCGAATAATCCTCTTCAATATAAGTTGAATTTGCTACAGCACTCGCTTGGGACGCACCATAACTATAGTTTGAGTTACCTTCTTCAATATATCCATTCTCTTTAAGAATAAATTCGGCACTTTCAATGCTCTTTTCATCAAATGGTAATCCTTCTTCATTTTCTCCAAACTGTATTTTAAGTCCCATATATTCTTTAGGACTACTTTCCTCCCCATAATCCCATTCACTTAATACCGTACATTGTAAAATGTCATTAGTATACACTGGCTCTAATGCTTCTTGCCTTACTCCCCTCTCTGATTTTATTACAAACATAGGTTTCAAAATGCTAACCATATCTACTAAAATAACTGCTTCATTATTTGCATTTACTTCTTGTTCATATACTTGCCCATCGGCTGCTATTCTAGCAATCAGCTTCTCCGTGTTTGTTATTTCCTTTGGCACTGCTTGCATAGTTACAGCTATTTGATCATCTTGTATTTTTAGTTCAACAGATGCCTGTGAAAAAATACTTTGTTCTTTCTTTAATAATTCTTCTATATTCTCATATTCATCCTGCAAATTATATCGTATATTTTCTATATTGCTATATATGTTATTTTCTAATCTAGAGTAGTCATCCCTTAAATTTTGGACTTCTTTTTTTATGCTATAATTATCCCATAAATTTATTCCTATAATCATAACTGTAAAGATTATTATAACTTTCCTAATATAATCTTTGTCCATATTCTTTCTCCCCTCTTATACTAGTTTCTCTTTTTCTTAATTTTTTCTACCTCTATCATATCATACCTTCGCCAATATACTAAATCTTTCATACAAATACTTCGTTCTGTAAGATTACATCATAGAAGAAAAGGGCTGTTATGCTACTTTTAGTAACATAACAGCCCTTTTCTTCTATATTATTAGTTATTGTAGTATAAGTTATCTGTTGGGTAATCAGGATCACATGTTACTTCAATACCTAATTTTCTAAATGCATTTTCATTATTATGACTTAAAATAGTTGTTGAATGTGCTTCACAGCCTTTAAGCATTTCTAATTTTTCAAGTGCTAATTGTGCCATTGGATTTGTTGCTGCACAAATAGTTAAAGCAATAAGTACTTCTTCACAGTTAAGTGCTGCATTTTTGTTTTTTAATGTCTCTCTTTTAAGTGTTAAGATTGGTTCTAGGATAACTGGAGAGATGAGGTGCATTTCATCAGCAATGTTTGCATAGTATTTAATCCCATTGATTAAGGCAGCACATGTGCTATCCATTAAACTTGAAGATTTACCTGTAATCATTGTTCCATCATGAAGCTCAATAGCTACAGCTGAACAAATTTCATTTTTCTCTGCTGCTAATTTCATTTTAGCTGCTGTAAGTCTTGCTTCTACAACTGATTTACGATCTTCTTCTTTAAGTTTAAGCTCATTCATGATTAATTTAACATGTTGAACTGTATCTTTATCTGCATGGCCTTTTTTATATTCACATGCTGTTTTAAAGTATCTTCTAATAATTTCTTGTCTAGATGCTTCTTTAACAACTTCATCATCTACAATACCATATCCAACACGGTTAACGCCCATATCTGTTGGTGATTTGTAAACTGCTTCTTCACCTGTGATTTTTTCAATAATACGTTTTAAGATTGGGAATGTTTCAAGGTCACGGTTATAGTTAACAGCCATTTGATTGTATGCTTCTAAATGGAAAGAGTCGATCATGTTAACATCTTTAAGGTCTGCTGTTGCTGCTTCATATGCAATGTTAAGAGGATGTTTAAGAGGTACATTCCATACTGGGAAAGTTTCAAATTTAGAGTAACCTGCTACACGGCCTTGTTTGTTTTCATGATAAAGTTGGCTTAAACAAGTTGCAAGTTTACCACTACCTGGTCCTGGAGCTGTTACAACAACGATTGGTTTAGTTGTTTCAATATAAGGATTTTTACCATAACCTTCATCACTTACGATTGTATCAACATCAGTTGGGTATCCTGCTGTTGCACTATGTTTATAAACTTTGATACCACGTCTTTCAAGTTTATTGATGAATACAGTTGTAGCTGGTTGCCCTTCAAAACGTGTAATAACAACACTATTTACATCTAAGTCATATTCTCTAAGATCATCAATAAGTCTTAAAACGTCCATATCATATGTAATACCGAAATCACCACGGATTTTGTTACGCTCAATATCTCCTGCATAAACACAGATAATGATCTCTACTTTATCTTTTAATTTATGAAGAAGTTTGATTTTTGCGTTCTCATCAAACCCTGGTAAAACTCTTTTTGCATGCATATCAAATAAGAGTTTTCCTCCAAATTCAAGATATAATTTATCGTAATTGTTTACACGTTCTAAGATGTACTCTGACTGCTCTTGTAAATACTTATTATGGTCAAATCCTATTTTCATTGTTGTATCCTCCTCGTTTTGTCCGTTCAATTCAAATCTCAAGTATATATCATACCTCTTTTATTTCTATTTTAGAAGACTGAATATCTCCTTTTTATTCCAAGAATTTTCAAGGCTTTTTGTTGTATTTTTACAAAGTTACTTAATGCTTATTTATAGTGTTTTTTCCTTGTGCTATAATGGAAGATACCCCCCTAAAATCATTCAATCAATTAATTCTAGATTTTTATAGAATATACACAAAAAACCACAAGAATTATTCTTGTGGTTTTTTGCATTCTCTTACTATTTTGAAATCATACCAAGTCATCTCAAAATAGCCTCTTCCTTATCCACTACTACAAACTAAACTTCAGTAATTTTCATTCTTAGTATTGAATATCAGGCACATATACTCATTTATCAAATTTTACTTTAATTTTTATTTATTTTTTACTAAAATATTATTCATTTTTAGATTGTTGTGTATTATAATTAAGTTGTCTTTTAAATACTCACTATATTTAAGGAGAAAACTTATGGAGCACCAAAATTCTATTTCAGAAACTTATATTCAGTCACCACAACCATGGCCTTATGTGCTTAATCGTCGTGAAACCTTTGAAATTCTTCCTCCAAAAGAAGGATGCATTTTATTCGTAGGCGATTCTATTACACAAAGAAATGAATGGGCTGAGATGTTCAATAATCCTAATATCATTAACCGTGGAATAGATAGCGATCGTCTCACTTGGCTTAATGAGAGAATGCCTAACCTATTAGCAAACAAACCATCTAAAATTTTTATCAAAATAGGTATCAATGACATTATGGATGGTAAACGTGCTATGCAAATGCAAGAAGAGTACAAAGTAATCTTCGACCAATTTAAAACACTAGATGATTGCACAGTGTACGTTCAAAGCTGCTTACCTGTTAATAATACTGTTTACGAACATCCTATTGATAATACTGTAGTGCAATCTATCAATGAAATGCTTGAACCTTTAGCAAATGAATATGGCTTCAAATTCATCAATCTTTATGAGCATTTTGTAGACAGCAATAATGAGCTAGTAAGTGATTACACAAGAGATGGTGTACACTTAAATGGAACAGGCTATCTTGTTTGGAAAAAACAAATTGAACAATATGTGTAATGACTATATAAAAAGAGGTTGCCCCTTATGCAACCTCTTTTTATATAGCCTTATCTTTATGCTGTACACAGCTCCTAGAATAAGTCCTTTAACTTAATGTAACCTTTTATATTTGTTATATACTATCTTTAATTTCTATTCCTTACTCTTCTCATTTGTTTTATCATCTTGGCTATCTTTTTCATCTACCTCTTTTGGATTTGTTTCTTCATTTATTTGTTCTTCTGTTTGTTGATCTCCATTTTGAGTAATAGCGCCAACTTCGTTTTCAGGTTCCCCTACTAATTTACTCTTGATTTGTGGAAAGAATATAATAGTAGCAATAATACCTAGAACCATTACTAGCCTAATGTATCCAAATACTATACGAAGTTCTGCACGGTTGCGCATCTTTCTATCTGGTGGATGTAATAGATCTTCAAAGGCCTGCCCTATTCTAGTAGGAAACTGATACCATCTCGTTGGCGGAAACTTTAAAGGTGTATATGCTTTTCCCTTAAACATATAAAGTTTTGCCTTCCTCGAGAAAAAAGGTTTATGCAAAATCCACCCTGTTGAATCCCACTCATCTACATAATCAAAATCATATTCAAATCCTATTCTCTTACGTACTTTGATTGTCATTACCTTAAATTTCAATTTACTATAGATAAATTTTTCAAAGTAACTATCAATTTTTTTATGTACTGTATTCATACTGTCCTCCCTTAAGTCTATTCTCTAATTTCTATAACCCCTTACTATTATTTTACAATAATATACATAAATTTCCTATACACTTGTTAAGGGAATCCAACCTATCATAATGTGTTTAAAGCTCTTACTGTTAATTTATTTATCAACTATTGCTTCATAAGTTATACTCCAATACATCTAATAAACTTTTTTCTAGATCTTTTATAATATGACTAGAAACGATTATTTGAGTATATATATGAAAAAGATATAAAAAGACATAAAAAACAGGAATAACTTAGCTAAGCTAAATTATTCCTGTCTTTATTTACTACATTCTTAGAAGTCAGCTTGACCTGTAGTTCTTGGGAATGGGATTACGTCACGGATGTTTGTCATACCTGTTACGTACATAATTAATCTTTCAAATCCTAAACCGAATCCAGCGTGTCTAGTACCACCAAATCTTCTAAGGTCTAAGTACCACCAGTAGTCTTCTTCTTTAAGACCAAGCTCTGCCATTCTTTCAAGTAAGACATCAAGTCTTTCCTCTCTTTGGCTACCACCGATAAGCTCTCCTACACCTGGTACAAGAAGATCTGTAGCTGCTACAGTTTTATTGTCATCGTTAAGTCTCATGTAGAATGACTTAATTTCTTTTGGATAATCTGTTACGAATACAGGTTTTTTGAAGTGCTCTTCAGCAAGGAATCTCTCATGTTCTGTTTGAAGGTCACATCCCCAATGCACTGGGTATTCAAATGTTTTACCACAGTTTTCAAGAATTTCAATAGCTTCTGTATAAGTTACACGACCGAAGTCTGAGCTTACTACATGGTTAAGTTTATCAAGTACACCTTTTTCTACGAATTGGTTGAAGAAAGCCATTTCTTCTGGTGCATTTTCTAAGATATATTTAATAACAAATTTAAGCATATCTTCTGCAAGTCTCATATCATCTTCAAGGTCTGCAAATGCAATTTCTGGCTCGATCATCCAGAACTCAGCTGCATGTCTTGGTGTATTTGATTTTTCAGCTCTAAATGTTGGTCCAAATGTATAAACATCTCTAAATGCCATTGCAAATGTTTCTGCTGAAAGCTGACCACTTACTGTAAGGTTAGCCATTTTACCGAAGAAATCTTCTTTGTAATCTACTTTACCTTGATCATCTAATTTAGCACCTACTTGTGGAAGTGTTGTTACTTGGAACATTTCTCCTGCACCTTCACAGTCACTACCTGTGATGATTGGTGTATGTGCATATACGAAGTCTCTTTCTTGGAAGAACTTATGAATTGCATATGATGCTAAAGAACGTACTCTAAATACTGCTGCAAATGTATTTGTACGAGGTCTTAAATGTGCAATTTGTCTTAAGAACTCAAAAGAGTGACGTTTCTTTTGAAGTGGATATTCTGCTGGGCAACTTCCTTCTACAACAATCTCTGTTGCTTTAATCTCAAATGGTTGTTTTTGCCCTGGTGTTGCTACTAAGTCACCTGTAACGATGATTGCTGCACCTACGCCTAATTTTGCAATGTCTTTGAAGTTATCTAATTTGTCTTCAAATACAACTTGAACACTTTTGAAGAATGTTCCATCATTTAATTCGATAAAACCAAAAGTTTTTGAATCTCTAACTGTTTTTACCCATCCTGCTACTGTAACACTTTTGCCTACATACTCATCTGTACTATGGTATAAATGTCTGATTGCTACTGTATCCATTTTTCCATCTCCTTAAATTTGTAGTAATTTAATAAAAGACAATAAAAAAAGCTCCATCCCTAATAAAATATAAGGGACGAAGCTAAATCTCCGCGGTACCACCCTAGTTGACCTACTGGCCCAACTCTTTGGTTAGTATATCTAATAATATACTCTAGATGTAACGGTCTAGTCCCGTCTAAGCCTACTCATTACTTTTCGGTTAGAAACTCCAAGATGTTCTTCATCTAAAACTTGTTACCAAATTTCCACCAACATTGGCTCTCTAAAAACGCTGTTTTAGACTACTCTTCTTTTCATCGTCTATTATCTATTCATACTGTAAAATATGCTTCTCATTATAGAGTGTTCCATTCATTTTGTCAACACTCCTAAATCTCTATCTATAGCTTATCCAAATCAACCTGACTTCTATACATCTTATACTTTAAATAAAACACTTTATTGGGTACGTTGACGCATAACTTCATACATACAAATAGATGCTGCTATTGAAGCATTTAATGATTCTAAACCACCTGGCATAGGGATATATACCTTTTGATCTGCAAGTTCTAAGGCTTCATTAGAAACGCCATTACCTTCATTGCCAATGATAAGCATATTACCTTTTGCAAAGTCTGCTTCTGCTACCTTACAAGCTGTTTCATCTAATGCTGTTGTATAGAGTGTTAAGTTATTTGCTCTTGCCCAACTAATATAATTTTCTAGGCTTTCTCCTACTACAATAGGTACATGTAATAATGCTCCCATTGTACTACGTACTGTTTTAGGACTATATAAGTCTACACATCCTTTTGTAAGGAAGATTGCTTCTACTCCAAATCCATAAGCTGTACGAATAATGGTCCCTAAGTTACCTGGATCTTGTAAGTTCTCAAGTAAAAGATAAAAACCATCTGATTTTGCCTCTATTTTATTTAATGTGAATTCTTTCATTTTTACAAGAGCCATAATCCCTTGAGGTGTTTCCGTTCCACTCATTGTCTTAAATAATTCACTTGGTACCACAAGATTTTGTTTTGTTCCTGCAACTTTAAGCTCTGCTTCATCAAAAAGATCACTCATGACAATAGTATCTATCTCATAATGCTCTGGAATCTCATTGACGCTTCTAATCCCCTCTACCAGGAAAAGCCCTTGTTTTTTACGTTCATTTTTCTTAGCCTGTAGTACTTGGATATTTTTAATGATTGGATTACTTGCACTACTAATAAATTTGCTATTTACCATGTCTCTTAGCCTCTAAATATTGAAGTTGCTTATTACTTCCTACTACAACAAGCGTATCTTCTGTTTCTAAAATATAATTTGGAGAAGGTGAAATATCAATAGAACCACCACGTTGAACAGCAATAATGTTAATACCATATGCACCACGTGGATCTACTTCTATAATGCTTTTCCCTTTCCATTCTGGTAGGATACCTAACTCAATAATACTGTATTCTGATGATAATTGAATATGATCTAGAATATTACCTGAAATAAGGTTGTTAGCAATACGCATCCCCATTTCTTGCTCTGGTAAGATGATACGATCTGCACCTATCTTACGCAGTACACGTTCATGTATTTCGCTACTTGCTTTAGCTACAACATATGGAATACCTAATTCTTTAAGCAAAAGTGTTGTCATGATACTTGATTGTATATCTTTACCAATAGCTACGATTGCTACATCAAAGTTACGAATACCAAGAGATTTAAGTGTATCCATATCTGCTGCGTCAGCTTGTACAGCATGGGTTACAAGTGGTGCTATTTCTTGTACACTTTCTTCTGATTTATCTACAACCATCACTTCATAACCTGCTTCTGCAAGTGTTGTTGCTAAGCTAATACCAAATCTCCCAAGTCCAAAAATAACAAATTGTTTCCCTCTCATAATGCCTCTCTCCTTTTAACCTACCATGACTTTCTCTTCTGGATATTGAATACTTTGTTTTTCTTTTGCTTTCTTTTGTCTTACCATCAATGCTACTGCAATAGTAACAGGACCAAGTCGTCCAATAAACATTAATATAATAATCATAATCTTACCTATTGTTGTAAGACTTGCTGTAATTCCTAAAGTTAATCCTACTGTAGCGAATGCAGATACTACTTCAAAGAGTAGATCCAAAAACTCTACATTTTCAGTTACTGTTAAAATCATAAGCATTCCAAATATGGCTGTAATAGCAATCATAATAACAGTGAGTGCTCGTGTAATCACGGAGCCTGGAATACGTCTATTATAAATTTCTGTACTTTCACGTCCTTTGATTGTGGACATAGCACATAAAATAAGTACACCTATTGTCACTGTTTTAACCCCACCAGCTGTACCAGCTGGAGAACCACCAATAAACATTAAAATAATTGTCATCAGCTTAGATGCTGGAGTAAGATCTGCTAGTGGTAATGTATTAAATCCGGCTGTACGAGGAGATACAGATTGGAATAAGGATGCATAAAGCTTGTCTTTAAAGGATAGTGCCCCTAAAGTACTTGGATTTTTAAATTCTACTATAAAGAAGAAGAGGAAACCAAATACGATTAAAAAGATCGTAATTAACCATACAAGTTTTGTATGTAGAGGCATTTTATAAAAAGCTTGTTTCCAAGTAAAATGCTCTGCTGACTGTCTCTTTATCTTAATCATATTATAAGTATCCATCCAAACACAAAAACCTAGTCCTCCTGCAATAATAAGTCCCATAATTGTAAAGTTTACAAGTCCATTCCCTACATATGGTGTTAAACTATTGCTTCCTACTAAATCAAATCCTGCATTACAGAATGCAGATATAGCGTGGAAAATAGAATAACCTATTCCTTTTATAAGTCCATGCTCTGGTACAAATACAAAAGAAAGTAAAAATGCCCCTATTCCCTCAACAAAGAATGTTAGCATAACAACAGCTTTTGTAAAACGTACAATTCCTGCTACTGTATTTGAGCTAAATGCTTCTTGCATAATTAATCTATTTTTTAATGTAATTTTCTTGCCCATAAAAACAAAAATCATGCTTACTAAAGACATGAATCCTAGTCCACCTATTTGGATACAAAATAGAATAATAATTTTTCCAAATAATGACCAATGTTCAAGTGTATTCACGACTACAAGGCCTGTTACACATACAGCAGATGTAGATGTAAATAAAGCATCAACAAAGTTTGTTGTTTCACCACTTTGACTACTAATTGGTAACATCAATAATACTGTAGCTACTAAAATCAGACATAAAAAACCTGCTACTAATATTTGAGACGGACCTAAGCTGCTTTTAAATATCCCATGCTGCTCATTTAGATTATTCATCTTCTTAACCTCTCCTATGATTTTCTAGTTTATGTAATCGTTAGATATTATACCACACGCTAATTTAAAATACAAAGCTACTAACGGTTTTTATTAGGTTTCACCTTTTTATTTATAATCATGTATATAATATTTGCCACTTTCCATACTAAATGATAGATACTTATATATTTCGAAAGGAGCTCACTATGAATCATCCTATTAATATTTGTCCGGATTTTTTTTGGTTAGGTGCCCTAGATCCTGATTTACGAGTCTTTGATGTAGTCATGGAAACCCAATATGGTACAAGCTATAATAGCTATTTATTAAAAACCGATACTCACAATATTCTTTTTGAAACCGTTAAAGAACATTTTTTCGATACATTTTTAGCAAAACTCCAAACACTTTGCTCCCCTTCTGATATTGATTATATTGTTATTAATCATACCGAGCCAGATCATGCAGGTAGCTTAAATTTATTATTAGATTATGCACCTGATGCAACAGTTATTTGTAGTAGTGTTGCCTTAAAGTATCTCAGCCAAATTATTAACCGTCCTTTTAAACATCAAGTGGTTAAGGATAATGAACAACTCTGTGTCGGCAACCGCAACCTGCGCTTTATTATGGCACCTTTCTTACATTGGCCTGACACCATGTATACTTATATTGAAGAAGATCATATTCTTGTAACCTGTGACTCTTTTGGAGCTCATTACGCGCACTCTGATATTTTTAGAAGCACTCTTGAAGAGAACTTTGAAAATAACTATCTCTCTGCATATAAATATTATTTTGATATGATTATGGGGCCTTTTAAACCTTACGTTCAAAAAGCCCTTCAAAAAATTAACACTTTACAGTTAGATTATATTTGTCCTGGTCATGGACTTATTTTAGATGGTGCACAAATCCCAAAACATATGGCATTATATGATGATTGGTCCCGTCCTGTAGTACGTTCTAAACCGTCCGTTGTAGTTGCCTATGTATCAGCCTATGGTTATACAGAAAGCTTAGCTGAAGAAATTGTCAAAGGTCTAAAATCAACACGCCAAGATATTGATATCTTCCTATTTGATCTTGTTACAACACCTTTTGAAAGAGTTCTAAAGGAAGTAGAACTCTGCTCTGGCCTACTAATAGGGTCACCAACTATATTACAAGATACTCTGCCTCCTATTTGGCAACTTCTTACATCACTTAATCCAACCATTCATCGTGGCAAAAAAGCAACAGCTTTTGGATCTTATGGCTGGAGTGGTGAAGCTGTAGACTTTATTATTGATCGTCTTGAACAACTTAAGATGAAGATCCTTGTTCCACCACTTAAAGTCGTCTTCAAACCAAGCTCTGATAATTTGGCTGAGGCTTTCAAACTAGGTGAAGAATTTGGTAAGAATTTATAGTATCTCTCTCTTTTTAATACAAAATGTGGAGGCTGTTTTACCAGCCTCCACATTTTATTTATTCACTTATAATAGCTCCGTTATATACAAGCCCTTTATCACTATCAACTGTAATAGTTGTTGTATTTCTTACAGCCTCTACTACATTTTTAGCTCCAATAATAACTGGAATATCTAATGTTCTCCCAACAATAGTTGCATGGTTATTTTCTTCATGACTACTATCTTCTACTACAATAGCACTTGCTTTTTTCATATATGGTAAGAAAGAGTTATCCGTTTTAGCTGTAATAAGGATATCACCTTTTTTGAAGTATTTATCCGCTTCATCTAATACTTTTACAACACTTGCTTTACCTGTTACAGACTTTTTACCATAACCAATACCCCTAGCAAGAACATTACCTACATATTGAGCTTTTAAGATATTTGTTGTACCTGCAACACCTACTGGTACACCTGCTGTAAGAACAACTACATCTCCTTGTTTTGCAAATCCAAGTTCTTCTGCTTTTTTCACTGCAACTGCAAAAGCTTCATCTGTAGACTCTTCATCAATATTCACAATGAAAGGTGTACATCCCCATACAAGGTTAAGTTGACGTTGTACACGTTCATCTGTTGTACAAGCTACAATTGGACATGTTGGCTTGAACTTAGATACTGCACGTGCTGTGTGTCCTGATTTTGTAATCGTTACAATCGCACATGCTCCAAGGTCTGTAGCTGTTTGACATGTTGCATGACTAATTGCATTTGTCATACTAAGTTTGCCTTCACCAAAGCTCATTGGTAAGTTATAAAGTTTACTTGCATTTTCAGCTGTAATTGCAATACGATTCATCATTCCAATCGCTTCTAATGGATAATCTCCTTTAGCTGTTTCACCAGAGAGCATAATAGCTGAAGTACCATCAAAGATAGCATTTGCTACGTCACTTGCTTCTGCACGTGTTGGGCGTGGGTTACGAATCATAGAATCTAACATTTGAGTTGCTGTTACAACTGGTTTTCCTAAATCATTAGCTTTTTTGATAAGTTCTTTTTGAACAATAGGTACTTCCTCTGCTGGAATCTCTACCCCAAGGTCACCACGTGCAACCATGATTGCATCTGCTACTTGTAGAATCTCATCAATGTTATTTACACCATCGCGATTTTCGATTTTAGCAATAATTTGTATATCTCCACCACCATTTGCTTCTAATACCTGACGAATTTTAACAACGTCATTTGCGCATCTAATGAATGAAGCTGCAATGTAGTCAAATCCTACTTCTGCACCAAACTTAATATCTGCTAAATCTTTATCTGTAAGTGCTGGTAAATTAACAAATACATCAGGAATATTAATCCCTTTTCTAGAACCTAAAATACCACCATTTTCTACAGTACATTCAACCTCTGTACTTGTTAAATTCTTTACTTTAAGCTCGATGAGACCGTCATCAATAAGAATACGACTGCCGCGTTTTAAATCATAAGGAAGATTTTTGTAAGTTACGCTTACTCTTTCCTCATTTCCTTCTATTTCTTCTGTTGTTAAGGTAAATGTATCACCAATATTTAACTTGATATCTTTGTCATCTGCCATAACCCCAGTACGAATCTCTGGACCCTTTGTATCTAAAATAATAGGAATAGGTCTTCCCATCTCTTTTCTTACTTGTTTAACTCTTTCCACTGTTGCCCCGTGAATTTCATGGTTATCATGTGAAAAGTTAATACGAATTGCATCTGCCCCTGCTCCGATAATATTACGAATGCTGTCTACATCTCTTGTTTTTGGCCCAAGTGTACTGATAATTTTAGTTTTACGCATCTTTATTCTCCCTTTTAATATTTTAGGTCTTGTTAGGGTTTAGCAAAGAATATCTGTTAAGCTATACATATAAGGATCAAGTTCCTTTTTCATTTTCAGTGCTTCATTGATATCGTAATCTACATATTCTCCTTTAACATAAGCTACTACACGTTTTGCTTTCCCTTCGCAAAGTAAGTCTACAGCTTTTGCTCCCATCATAGACGCATGCATTCTATCCACTGCTGTTGGAGAACCACCTCTTTGAAGATGCCCAAGTATTGTCGCACGTGTTTCAATACCTGTCATATCTTCAATCGTTTTGGCTAATTTTTCTGAACCGCCTACACCTTCAGCTACAACAATAAGGAAATGTTTTTTTCCTTTATGCTTATTTTCAATAATCTTTTTAACGATTTCTTCATCTGATGGTCTTGGCATCTCTGGTAACAGTACCATTTCAGCCCCTGAATTAATTGCACACCATAATGCAATATATCCTGCATTACGTCCCATAACTTCTACTATTGAACATCTTTGATGTGAAGTAGAAGTATCTCTGATTTTATTGATTGCATCCATTGCTGTATTAACAGCCGTATCAAATCCAATAGTATATTCTGTACAAGCAATATCTAAGTCAATGGTACCTGGTACACCAATTGTATTAATACCTAGATTTGCAAGTTTTTCTGCGCCTTGGAAAGATCCATCTCCACCAATTACAACAAGTCCGTCAATACCGAAAACGCGGCACATATCTGCTCCTCGTTTTTGTCCTTCAGGTTTTACGAACTCTAAGCATCTTGCTGTCTGAAGAATAGTTCCACCACGTTGTATAATATCAGATACACTACGTGTATCCATTTCGAATACATCTCCTGCAAGTAACCCATTGTATCCTTTACGAATTCCC
Organism: Niameybacter massiliensis; assembly: GCF_001282685.1. Classification (GTDB taxonomy): domain Bacteria; phylum Bacillota; class Clostridia; order Lachnospirales; family Cellulosilyticaceae; genus Holtiella; species Holtiella tumoricola. The sequence goes on from NZ_LN875035.1 coordinate 3,237,705, forward strand.
ATTACTTTAATACCACGTGCAATGGCAGTTCTTACAACAGAACGAATTGCTGCATTCATCCCTGGTGCATCTCCACCACTTGTTAAAACACCTATTGTTGATACTTTTTGATCCATTAGATACAACCCCCTGTTGCTGTAATTTTTTTTGACTTGCCCTCATTAAACTTACTTCAACAATTCCATGACTTTATAAAAAAATAACTTTATTCGCATTATATCTTAATCGTTTTAATTGTACATAACAATACCAAAAATTGCAATATTAATCCGCTGTTTTTGGTACTACTACACATTCAGAACCCACAACCATCTTGAGCTCCTGTACAACTTTATCATTAATTATAATATTGTATTTAGCCGGGAAAGCTTTTTTACTATGATCCTCTAATGATTCTACTATTATCTTTGTATTTCCAGGATATTTTGCAAAAATACTTAGTAACTTATTACGGACTTCTTGCGTACGTTTTGACTCATCTAAGCGAAGCAGTAAATGATCCGCTTCAGCTACAGGATTTAGTAATGCCTCTAATGTTGTCATATCATCTGCTAGTACGACTGCAGCTTCTTCTTCTTTAATTGAAATATGTCCTTTAATAATGAATACATGTTCAGGATTAAGTTTCTCAAATTTTTCAAACTGATTTGGAAACACAATACATTCTAAGTTTCCAGTTGTATCTTCAATGGTTAAGAATGCCATTTTTTTATTCGTCTTTGTAAAAATTACTTTTTTCTCAGTCAGTAGCCCACCAACTACAACTTGTTGCCCATCTGTAAGCTTGTAATCTTGACTTACCTCTTCACTACCTTCTTCCTCTATTTCAAGGTCAACGGCATGATGACTAATATAACGTTCTAATTGATTATTTACTTTATCTAATGGGTGACCACTTAAATAGATTCCCATAACTTCTTTTTCATAGTTCAAGATTTCTTTCATTTCAAACTCTGGAATATTAGGAAGATGGTCTTGATTTAAGCCTGACTCTTCTTCCTCTTCTCCACCTAAAGCAAAGAGATTGATTTGACCTTGAATATTATTCTTGCGGTTTGCTGCAATACCATCAGCTATTTGTTTATATGCTGCCATATACTGACTACGTCTTCCACCAAAGTCATCAAAAGCACCTGCTAAAATCAAACTTTCTACACAGCGTTTATTGACATCTTTTGAATCCATTCGGTTATAGAAATCTGTAAGACTTTTAAATGGGCCATTTTTATCCCGTTCTTCTACTATACGTTCTATCACACTACGTCCTACATTTTTGATAGCTGCTAATCCGTACATGATTTTATTACCTTTTGTACTAAAATAAGCGTACCCTTCATTAATATGAGGCGCTACTACTTCTATGCCTAGTTTTTTACAACTATCAATATACTGTCTTACTTTCGGTGTGACATCCATAATAGATGTCATAAGAGCAGCCATAAATTCTACTTTATAATACGTTTTTAAGTAGGCTGTTTGATAAGCTACTACAGCATAACAAGCCGCATGAGATTTGTTGAAGGCATATTTCGCAAAGTCAATCATATCATCAAAAATTTGATTGGCTACATCTTGTGGAATACCATTTGCAACAGCACCTGGTACCTCCCCCCCATCACCATTCAAGAAGATTTCACGTTCCTTTGCCATCACATCTGTTTTCTTTTTCCCCATAGCACGACGTAGTAAGTCACTTCGTCCTAAGCTATAACCTGCAAGATCTCTTACAATTTGCATTACCTGTTCTTGGTACACAATACAACCATAAGTATTTTCTAAGATTGGTTCTAGAGCTGGATGAGTATAAGTAATACGTTCTTTATCACGTTTTCCTTCTACGTACTTAGGTATAAAGTCCATTGGACCTGGACGGTATAAGGATACCCCCGCAATAATATCTTCTAAGTTCTCTGGACAAAGTTCTTTCATGAAAGACTTCATTCCTGCACTTTCTAACTGGAAGATCCCTTCTGTATTTCCTGAAGCAATCATTTGATATACTTTTGGATCTTCATAGTCTATAGTGTGCACATCGATCTCTACACCATGATTTTGTTTAACAAGCTTAACTGCATTATCAATAACAGTCAGAGTTCTAAGTCCTAAGAAGTCCATCTTCAGTAGGCCAAGCTCTTCTAATGTAGTCATTGGATATTGAGTTGTTACCGCACCATCACTGGCACTGAGTGGTACATACTCTACTACTGGTTTTTTAGAGATTACAACCCCAGCGGCATGAGTTGAAGAGTGACGTGGAAGACCTTCTAGCTTAAGGGCTGTATTAATAAGATAAGCTACTTTTTCATCTGCCTTATAAAGGTCATCTAGCTCATTGTTCATGTCTAGTGCCTTTGTAATGGTCATCTTAAGCTCATTAGGAATCATTTTGGCAATGCGGTCTACTTCTGGATAAGGCATATTAATGGCACGGCCTACATCCCTTATAACCGCTTTAGCAGACATGGTTCCAAAAGTTACAATCTGTGCTACACGTTCTTCACCATACTTACGAATAACATAGTCGATAACTTCTTGACGTCTCTCATAGCAGAAGTCGATATCGATATCAGGCATGCTGACACGTTCTGGATTTAAAAAACGTTCAAAGAGTAAGCTATATTTAATCGGATCAATATCTGTAATTTCTAGTGTATAAGCTACAATGCTTCCTGCTGCTGACCCACGTCCTGGCCCAACTGGAATATCATTTCTTTTTGCATATTTAATAAAGTCACTTACAATAAGGAAATAATCTACAAATCCCATTTGAATAATGACATCTAATTCATATTCTAAGCGCTCGCGAAGTTCATCATTCACTTCTTCATAGCGCTCTTCTAGACCTTCAAAGCAAAGTCTTCTTAAATAGTCCTTTGGTTCTTCATCCGTAGGCACATCAAAGCTTGGTAATTTCAGATCATGGAATTCAAAGCTTACATTACAGCGCTCAGCAATAGCTACTGTATTTTGAAGGGCCTCTTTTGCATATGGGAAGAGGTCATACATTTGCTCAGGGCTCTTTAAGTAATATTGCCCCCCTTCATAAATCATACGATCATCATCCATCATGGTCTTTCCTGTCTGAATACAAAGAAGGACTTCATGTGGGTTCGCATCTTCTTCTAAAATATAGTGAACGTCATTAGTTGCTACCATTGGCAATCCTGTTTCTTCCGCTAAGCACATAGTCAACTGATTGACTTTAGCTTGTTGCTTCATACCATGGTCTTGAAGTTCTAAATAGAAGTTATCTTTACCCATAATTTCACTATAAAGTAAAGCTTGAGATTTTGCCTTTTCATAGTTATCTTCTAAAAGAGGCCTTGAAACGGGTCCAGCTAAACACGCACCGAGTGCAATAAGCCCCTCATTGTGTTCTCTTAAAAGGTCAACATCTATACGTGGCTTACGATAGAATCCTTCCGTAAAGCCTTGTGATACCATTTTAATAAGGTTTTGATATCCGGTATTATTTTTTGCAAGTAACACTAAGTGATTGTATCTTCCATCTTCTTTTTCTTTATCAAATCGTGTTCTAGGAGAAACATACACTTCACAACCAATAATAGGCTTAACCCCTATATCTAACGCTGCTTTATAAAAATCAATAGCACCATACATAACCCCATGGTCTGTAATGGCTAATGACTCCATCCCTAGTTCTTTTGCTTTTTTAAGTAAATCTTTAATTTTTGCCGATCCATCTAACAAACTATATTCAGTATGTACATGGAGATGGGTAAATGGTTGATTCATAAGAGCCTCCTTTCACTTTATAACTCGTGCTCTTTTATATTAAATATATCTTTTAATTTCTTGAATTTAAAGGATAAGCTTATTATAGCATTTTTTATAATATCCTAATAGCAAAGTCCCTTAAAAAGAAGTAAGGATCGTCAAAAAACGATCCTTACTTCTTTATTACTTGATAAATTATTTATTTACTTACCATAATCCAAGTTCCTTCTGCACATATAGGATTTGGAGGTGTACTTAAAATCCCTCTTTGTATACACCCCTCTACAACCCAATCCATCAATCTTAATTGTGTCATTGTTACAAACATCTTATATTCATTCAAAAGATGCTTGGGTACAAGCTTTTTAATAAGTGGATAGAGATCATCTACCGTCTCCTCTACTAAGTCTTTTAGCTCTTCTTGTATTTTATAAGATAGCTCATAAAACTTTTGCTCATCCTTTGTGTTCATCACTAAAACTTTAGGATATAAATACCCTTCCTTAATCTTTAAATAACCCGCTTCAATAGCTTTTGCTGCAACTTCTTGCTCTTGCTTAGATAATTCATCACGCTTTATACCCTCTATTGCCTGTAAAGTTAATAATAATTGCTGATCATTAGCTATATCATGCCCACAAGCAAAATGTTTATCTAGACGTGTTCCATAGATATTTTGGCACTTCACCATCTTATAGCCACATACATTATAAGCCATTATGCCATCTGAGCCATAGAACCCCTCATATATACTCCCCTTACTGTCGCCCACTTCTCCACATGTAATATATTTTTCTTGTCTTTCTTCAATATGACTGAAATATTGTTTTTTTAGGCACTTACTTACTTGTTCCGCATATCTCCAAAACATCATGGAAATAAGAGACCATGCCACAAAAGATAGGTCTACCTGTTTATTTAGGAAAGGAAAATCTAAAATTTCTTTTTCATTCTTCTTTAGATAGGCGCCAATCTTCTCCACAAAATAATCAACTTTTGGTTGGTACATTTGATTAACTTGTTCTATCCCTGTTTTTTCTACCATTATAAAGTTGGCAATATATTTTCCATTCTCTGTTTTTCTTAATAATCCATATTCTCCATTTGCTCCTGCGCATTGAATCTCTAATTCTTCCTCTATAAAAGGCATTGGTACATTTAAAATGTCTGCTAGTTCTTTTGCACTACGTGGTATATCTTTGCAAAGATATATCAAATTTTGTGAGAACATGCGCTCTGCCTTTACTGTTGGATCATTTCCAATAGGACTTCCTGTCCCCATAAAATCAATATGAATAGGTTGTAAAGTTAAATCTCTGCTTTCCATCTTCTCTACCTCTTTCTTAATTGTATTGCGGGCTGAGAACAAACGTTGTTTAACTGTGGTTTCTGTAAGACTAAGTTTGGCTGCAATTTCAGACACTTTCATCTCATCTAGATAATACATAATCATAACATCACGGTACAATTTAGAAAGGAAGCCTATCTCCCTTTTAATCTTTGTATATTGGCTACGATCTTCCTGATTTTCCATATACTCTTCAATAGAATGTGTTAGCATGCTTGTACATTCATTCTCACTGTAGGACTCCATACTTATACGTTCTCTTTGCTTTCTACGTTTTTCACAGTAGTCTGCATAGGTATGGTGAGCTATTGTCCATACATAGCTATTGAAGTTTTCAATTTCGCTTACTTGATTTATACCTTTTAAAATCCTTAGAACAATATCCGAGCATAAGTCTTCTGCTTCTTCTGAATGATTACATCTCTTATAGGCAAATCCGTATAGTTTATCTAGAAAAAGTTTGTCTTCTATTTGTTTTCTTACGTTTTCTGTTCTCATAATTCCCCTCAATTTAATTTTCTTTCACTTGTATAGTCGGTAGAAAATATATCTGGTTAGCACCTTACCCTAAATTTTATTATTTTTTATATGATATTACCTGTATATAAGAAAAAGCCTAGAGCAATAAGTCATCTTATTGTCTAAGCTTTCCCCAAACCGTGTTCCATTAACAGTTCTAATTTGTCCTAGCCTATTATAACCTAAAGTTGTGCCTATGACTATATGTAAAATCATACTTTTTCATTTTCCGACATTTGCGTGGTCCGTATACCTTTTTACAAATATGGTTTATATTAAAGGAAGCTATATTGATCTTTCATTTCATATAAGGAGTTTTTATCATGCATTTTCTTGATTTCATACGTACTAAACTTTGGACTTTACTCATTTATATAGGTCTTATGCTCTTTACAAGTTTATTTTTTGTTGTTATGCATCTACCTTTATATTCCATTATTTTCTTTAATTTAATTTTTCTTGTAGCTTATACTACTTTATTACTTCATGAATTTTCCAAGAAATCTAGTTATTACAATAATGTCCTAGATGAACTAGAGCTTCTTGATCAAAAGTATCTCTTATCAGAAGTTATTTCTGAACCTGACTTTCTAGAAGGTAGATTGCTTTACACTATCTTGAAATCTACAAATAAATCTATGAATGATAGAATTGACTATTATCAAAAACTTCAATCTGAATACGAAGAATACATTGAGCTTTGGATTCATGAAATTAAAACGCCTATTGCTTCTGCTAAACTTATTGCCCAAAATCATAGAACACCTGAAATCCGTAGTATGGATGAAGAAATTGATAAGATTAATAACTTTATAGAACAGGTTCTCTTTTATTCTAGGAGCCATTTAACTGAGAAAGACTATATTATTAAAGCTTTATCTCTAAAAAAAATAATTAATACTGTCATTAAAAAGTATTCTAAGACTTTTATTTCTCTTCCTATTACATTGGAGCTAAATATTCCTGACTATACAATCTATAGTGATTCTAAATGGGTCGAGTTTATGCTGAGCCAAATTATTAGTAACGCTGTTAAATACTTAGATAAGCCTCATAAAATCATCTCTATTTCTGCTATTGAAAAGGAAAACAGTATTCATCTTACTATCCAAGATAACGGGGTAGGTATACCAGAAAGCGACTTGCGTCGTGTCTTTGACAAAGGCTTTACAGGTGAAAATGGGCGTAAATACGGAAAGTCTACAGGTATCGGACTTTATCTGTGTCATACACTTGCCAACAAGCTTGGACTAAGTCTCTCACTTACTTCTACTTTATCACAAGGTACTACTGTCACTCTTATCTTTCCCAAAAGTAAAATGCACCTTCTAGAAAGCTAACTTACAAATTTGTAAGTTAGCTGTTAGTCTAATCTATCGCAACTTCTTTTAGACTTCTGTATGATAAATCTATCTTAACGAACTCATTACGGAGGTATTCAAAATGGATTTTATTAAAAAAGGCCTAACTGGCTTTGATCTTAAATTACTCGCACTTATTTTTATGACATTTGACCACATTCAACAAATGCTTATAGGGATTATCCCTATCCCATTTTGGTTTGGAATTATTGGGCGTATTTCTGCACCTATCTTTATTTTCATGGTTGCTGAAGGTATGTACCACACTCGTAACCGCATGAAATACATGAGCCGCTTATATATAGCCTCTATAGGTATGGCACTCCTTAACAACCTTGCCAACACCTATTTCCCTATGCCAAATGGTGGTATGATTATCAATAATATTTTCGCAACGATGTTCCTTATCACCTTCTTTATCCACTTTGGTGAAAAAACTATTGTTGCTTTTAAAGAACACAAGCTCGGTCAAGGACTTCTTAACCTCCTTGCTATACTCACTCCTATTCTTGCTTCTTTCATTGTTTTGATGAGTATGGAAACTCTACCACTTTGGGTACTTAGGATTGTACTTGTAGCCATTCCTTTACCTTTATTAGTAGAAGGTGGTATTCTTTGGATTGCATTAGGTATTGGTTTCTATTTATGCCATAACAATAAAAAACATATGGGACTTTTCTATACTGTTTTCTGTATCATTACCTTCTATCTGACAACAGGTATGATACTCTCAGTAGAAAACCTATTTTATATTAATTACCAATGGCTTATGATTTTAGCTCTACCTTTTCTTCTTCTTTATAATGGCCAAAAAGGAAAAGGTATGCGTTCTTTCTTCTATATCTACTACCCAGCTCACCTCTATATCTTACTCGGTGTAGCTTATCTTATAAACGGATTCAAATAGGAGGCTTTTATGGAAAAACTATTAAGTGTACAACAAATCCAAAAATATTATGGTTCTCGTGGTAATGTTACCAAAGCTCTAGACCATATTAACCTAGATGTAGACAAAGGAGAATTTGTAGCTATAATGGGGCCTTCAGGGAGTGGTAAAACCACTCTCCTTAACTGTATTTCAACAATCGATACCGTTACAAGCGGACATATCATTATAGACGAACAAGATATTACAACTCTTTCTCAAAAGAAGCTTGCTACCTTTCGTCGTAATCATCTAGGTTTTATCTTCCAAGATTTCAACCTACTTAATACCTTAACTGCATTTGAAAATATTGCACTTGCACTCACTATTCAAAAAGTAAATCCTAAGGAAATTGAAGAGCGTATCCATACATTAGCTACTCAACTAGGTATTACCAATATCCTCTCTAAATATCCTTATGAGCTTTCTGGTGGCCAAAAACAGCGTGTTGCTTGTGCGCGTGCCATCATCACACATCCATCTCTTATTTTAGCTGATGAGCCTACAGGTGCTCTTGATTCAAAATCTTCTAGGCTTCTTCTTGAAAGCTTAGAGTTTTTAAACACCAAACTTAACGCTACTATTATGATGGTTACTCATGATGCTTTTACAGCAAGCTATGCTAAGCGTATTCTCTTTATTAAAGATGGCAAAATCTTTACTGAGCTTATAAGAGGTAATAATAACCGCAAAGACTTCTTTAATCGTATTATAGAGGTCGTAACCCTTCTCGGAGGTGACACCCACAATGTTCTTTAAACTCTCTTTACGTAATGCTAAACGTAGTTTTAAGGATTATATGATTTATTTCCTAACACTAACATTTGGTGTATGCATTTTTTATATGTTTAATGCATTAGATGCTCAACAAGCTATGTTGGAGATTACTACTTCTAAATTAGAAATCATCAAGAATCTCTCACAACTTATGGGGATTATTTCTATATTTGTAGCATTTATCTTAGGCTTTCTCATGATCTATGCTAACCACTTCCTCATTAGACGACGCAAAAAGGAGTTAGGTCTTTACCTGACTTTAGGCATGAATCGTCACACTGTTAACTTCTTACTGGTTATAGAGTCTTTGATTATTGCTATCTTTGCTCTTATAAGTGGGTTAGTTTTAGGTACCTTTTTGTCTCACGGATTATCTATTGTGACAGCACAACTCTTTGCCGTAGACTTAAAGTCTTTTACCTTTATTTTCTCTACCAGTGCTGCTTGCAAGTCTATTGTATTCTTTGCAATACTTTTTGCTATAGTTATTATTTTCAATACTATTAGCATTGCAAAATATAAACTGATTGATCTCTTACAAGGAGAAAAGAAAAATGAAACTTTAAAAATGCTTAATTTCCCCCTAGCATGCTTCTTCTTTATTCTTTCTCTTGTCATTTTAGTAATTGCTTATACCTTGGCAAGCATTAATGGACTTCGCTCTTTTGATACAAGCTTACTTAGTGCCATTCTCCTTGGTTGTATAGGAACTTATTTATTCTTTTATTCTATAGCTGGAATTGCATCTAAGCTCTGTATTAAATACAAAACCTTTTACTATAAAAATATTAATCTTTTTATTGTGAATCAAGTGATGAGTAAAATTAAAACACATCATATTTCCATGAGTGTTATTTGCCTTATGCTTTTCTTTACAATTGGCGTACTCTCTACAGGACTTAGCATGAGCAAAACACTTACTTCTACTCTAGAGGCTACAACACCTTATGATGCCACCTTATATGTGTGGGGTGAGGAAGACCAGGAGTCTCTCATCAAGCAACTTGAAAGCTATAACTTTCCTCTTAATGATGTTGCAAAGGAATATCTAGAGTTTAACCTTTACCAAGCACCCATTCATTATAGCGATCTATTTAATCAAGAAATTATGGCAACCTATAGCCACCTGTATAATTTTAACGAAGACCTTAATCTCACTGCTATTAAGCTTTCAGATTTCAATAAGGTACTTGAGTTACAAGGTGCTACCCCTATTACTTTAAATACCAATGAATATGCGATTTCATCTAATGTAGATACCTATATTAATCTTTGTAAAGAACCCTTAGGACTTCAAAAGAAACTTACTATTGGTGGTCAAGATTTATCTCCAAAATATAGAGACCCACTTAGCTACTCTCTTGAGAGCAGCTACTTTACAAGTAACCAACTCACTTTAGTTTTAAATGATGAGCTTTTAGTCAATGCACCTGTCTCTAGCATGTATTTAAATATTAATTTCTTTAATAACCAAGAAGAATGTGAAGCACTATTCACTCAATCTCTTGAAGATATAGGACATCATAATCCAGGTTTCTTTATACCCTATACAACTAAAATCAGTACCTATGAAACTTCTCTAGGATTATCTACAATCGTTACTTATATAGGTATCTATATCGGTTTTGTATTTTTAATTGCTAGCGCAGCAATTCTTGCTCTCCAACAACTCCTTGAGATTACAGACCATACAGCCCACTACGAAATTCTCCGCAAACTGGGTGTACCTTATGATACCCTTAAACGCTCTCTATTCACTCAGATTGCCCTCTATTTCTTCGCTCCACTAAGTCTAGCCCTTGTACACTCAATAGTTGGACTTAATATTACTAATAACCTTATAGCCCAATTTGGTAGCCTCTCCTTAGGTGTTACAACCTTTATAACAGCCTTCTTCCTTGTTGTTATCTACGGTGGCTACTTCCTTACAACCTATATCACCGCTAAAAATGTTATTTTAAATAATGGCTATGTTAGATAATATTGAGGATATAGCCGCATATCAAATCCCCCTAGCATTTAAATTAAAATGGTAGGGGGATTTGAAGTAAGGAAATAACTATTTGTTTTATTGACATTACTGTTGTAATAGCTTTATAAACTAGAACTTGCTAAATTACATTCGCTTTTGGAACACAAACATTCCCTCCCCTCCATCACCAATAAAATCTTCAGATGTACCTAATGATGGATTATGTTCATTTTGAAATTCCACTATATGAAAACCACATTTATTTATATAAAAATGAATATTTCTTTTGTCAAAATAGGGAGTACTAGTTTCCCATACCTTTGTATTGGGATGCAATTTCTCAATTTCACTCCAAATTGCATAGCCAATTCCTTTTGTTTGAGCGCTAGATTTTACATAGAGCAAATCAAGGTGATTGTTTTGTGTTTCATCATCAATAACTACGACAGCACCCCCACACATTTGGCCGTCAACAATTGCTTTATATGCGATAGCACCTTTCTCCTTCAAGGAACAGTCGATATCTTTTTCAGGAAGAATAATACCTCCAGTCTTACCAAAGACATCTTCAAACCCTTTCTGAAAGGCCTCCTGCATGTCTTTCTTATATTGCATTAAGTCTACATCATTAATCTTCACAAGTGAAAATTCCATTATTGCACCCCTTTTCGTTTTTCAAATATAAACATTCCACATTCCTTTTCTTTATCATATTCATTTCATACCTCCTAAAAATAAAAATACTCGGCTATTACATATATGTAATAACCGAGCTCACTCGACATCTTTTCTAACAGGCGGCCTGCAAGCGGTATGCTTACTATCCCCTACACTATGGTGTACTGTCCTCCGATGACATTATTTACTTTTTTATTAGAATACCATTTGTCTTTAATAATGTCAATTACCTCGCTTCAGAGACTACACCGGTAGAGGCACTAATCAAACTGCATGAGTTATTCTATAAAGTAGCCTTGTCCTCTTTTTGTTTGAATCACATTTTCTACACCAATACTTTCAAATTTTTTACGTAATCTATTGATATTAACAGTCAAAGTATTATCATCTACAAACCATTCACTGTCCCATAAATAGCTGACCAAGTCTTCTCTTGAAACAATACATCCTTTATCTTTTGTAAGGCAGGCAAGAATTTTTATCTCATTTTTCGTAAGTTCTACTTCTTGTCCATCATTTATGAGTATGCCTTTAGAGAAGTTTATTTTAAAATTATTAAATTGTACCACCTCTTGGTACCCTGCATAGGTTCTTTTTAGGAGTACACTTATTCTAGCTAAAAGTATTTGAGTATTATAAGGCTTTGTGACGAAGTCATCTGCTCCTAAATTCATACTCATCAGTTCATCCATATCACTATCCCTACTTGTAACAATAATAATAGGCGTATCTAAAGTTTGCCTTATTTCCTTACAAATATAGTACCCATCATATACTGGTAAGTTTATATCTAATAAAATAAGATGTGCTTCTGCCTTTTTAATATCTTCTAACACATTTTCAAACTCTTCTATTATTACTACTTCATAGCCATATCGTCTTAAAAGTTCACCTAATTCATTACGTATTTTCTCTTGATCCTCTACTATAAGTATTTTATACATTTCTTCCTCCAGTATATATGTAAGTTTTACATCGATTACTCTTAGTCTACCATAATCTTTTCCTTTTATCCCCTCTAGAACTTTTACATAAATAGAAGAGACTATCACCTAACAATTTGCGATAGTCTCTTCTATTTACTTATTTATATTTAAAATATAGTTGTATTTTGTCGCATGTTTGAGCTCATCTGTTAAAATTTCAAAGACTGCATCTCTATAATACTCTGTTGGAAGTCCAGCACGAATGTCACGATATCTTTCTACTGCTGTTAATTCTCCAAATAATGCTTGCTTAACACCATCAATATATGATTTTGGCTTTGTAAATTCTACATCTTTTGGTTCTGGAATTTGCTGTCCTGTAAAGTTTTGATAAATTTGTCTAAGCATTTGATTATGCTTTTTTTCATCATCACGAATTGTAGTAATAATAGCTTTTTCTTCTGGTGTTGGTGCTGCACCAATTAAGTAATTATAGAAGAGTTCATCTTCTTTTTCATCTTGAACGGAATCATATATAGACATAAGTGCTTGATCTAATGATTTATAAGTTGCAGGTACATTCGTTGTATCATTCCGCATTTTGTTAAGTTGTGCTCTATTATAATGAGGGTAAGAATTTCGCATTTTAAAGCTCCTTTATAATCATTCTTCCTTATAGTCTATGGAAAAATTAGGATAAAAGTGCATATTCTCCTCTAGTTAAGCTATAACATAGACATTTTACTTCTTGTTTCTCTAAAAGATTTAATCTCTTATTTTCTGTAAAACTATATTTAAATCCACATCTTTCTATAACATGTTTTGATCTTTCATTAAACTCAAAATGACTACACCATACAACATCCATGTGTAACGCCTCAAATGCATAACTAAGTACTGCCTTTACCCCTTCTGTTATATATCCCATCCCCCAATATTCTGGATGAAGTACATAGCCTACTTCTCTTTGTTCCATCACACCAAATTCATCTTTCTTACTTATCTCATGCAGCCCAATACTCCCTATAACTTTATGATGAGATTTTAATTCTATGGCATAGACATCTCCTGCTTTTATAAAGCTTTCTACTATTTTCTTACTCATCTCTTCATCCTTATGTGGTGGCCATCCTGCATTGGGCCCAACTCTAGGATCTTTTGCATAATCATATAAATCATCTATATCTTCTAATGTCCATGGACGTAATACAAGGCGCTTTGTTTCTAATACTTTCATCTCATTTCCCCTTTCACAGCTTCTATTACCTTAACTTTTTAAATTTTATCATATTTTCACACTCTTCACACCTAATAAAACTATCCTATTAAATATTCGTATGAAGTGTTCTGTTACCTTCTTAATGCTAAATAATAGAACCTCCCTAAAAGCCTCTACCAATAACTCTTAAAATATAGACGTGTATACAAAAAAACTGCTACACCTTAATGTAGCAGTTTCTTCTATATTATTAAATTTCCATGATAATCGGTAAGATAATTGGATTACGTCTTGTTTTTTGCCAAATGAATGTTCTAAGATCATCTTTAACAACACTCTTAATCTCTGACCAACTTACAATGCCTTGATCTTGGCAGTGGTCAAGTGAACGTTGAACAACACGTTTTGCTTCATTCATAAGTGGTTCTGCTTCTCTTACATACACAAATCCACGTGAAATCACATCTGGTCCCGATACAACAGCTTTAGAGTCGCGCTCTAATGTCATAACAACCATGATGAGACCATCTTGTGAAAGAAGTTTACGGTCGCGAAGAACGACATTTCCTACATCACCTACACCAAGTCCATCTACTAGAACTTGCCCTGATGGTACACGTCCTACAACTTTACAACCCTCTGCATTCATCTCAAGCACATCTCCAATAGAGAGAATCATTGTATTTTCTTTTTCCATTCCTAGCTCTACAGCAAGTTCTGTATGTTGTTGTAAGTGTCTATATTCACCATGCACTGGAATAAAGTATTTTGGTCTTACAAGTGCATGAATGAGTTTAAGTTCTTCTTGAGTTGCATGGCCTGATACGTGAGTATCTTCACGTACAATAATAGTTCCTTTTTTCGCTAACTCATTAACAACTTTTGATACAGTTTTTTCATTCCCAGGAATAGGTGTTGAACTAAGTACAATAACATCTCCTGGTTTTAAATCAATTTGTTTATGTTCTGAGAATGCCATTCTAGATAGAGCAGCCATTGGCTCACCTTGGCTTCCTGTCATAATTGTTACAAGTTCTTCATCTTTATAACGATTAATTTGATTTGACTCAATTAAAGTCTTTTCTGGAATATCTAAATATCCTAATTCATTCGCTGTACGTACAATGTTGACCATACTACGACCTAGTACTGCTACTTTACGATTATGTTTGTGTGCTGCAGTAATTACTTGTTGCACACGGTCAATATTCGAAGCAAAAGTAGCAACCATAATACGTCTATCTTTGTATTGGTTAAATACCTTATCTATAGTTTCTCCAACTTTTCTTTCTGATGGGTTATGGCCTAATTTCCCTACATTTGTACTATCTGCAAGTAAGGCTAAAACACCTTGTTTTCCAAGTTCTGCTAAACGATGTAAATCTAATACACTACCTCTAATTGGTGTGTAATCTACTTTAAAGTCACCTGTGTGAATAAGTGTACCTACTGGTGTCCAAATTCCTAGCATAACGGCATCTGCTATACTGTGGTTAGAACGGATAAATTCAATTTTAAAGCTGCTTCCGAGTTTAATTGTATCCCCTTGTTTTACAACAATTCTAGTTGTTGTATTCATCATCTTGTGTTCAATTAATTTATTTTCCACAAGTGCAATAGTAAGTTGTGTTCCATAAACAGGTACATTTAATTCTTTTAAGATATATGGTAATGCACCAATATGATCCTCATGTCCATGTGTTAAAACAATACCCCTAATTCTATCTTTGTTCTGTGTCAAATAAGTAATGTCTGGAATAACTAAATCAATTCCTAGCATATCATCTGTTGGGAATGATAATCCACAGTCAACGATGATCATATCTTCCCCATATTCAAAAACAGTCATGTTTTTTCCGATTTCTCCTAGTCCCCCTAGGGAAATCATTTTAAGTTTTCCTTTTGTGTGTCGTGTTGTCACGCATTTACCTCCATATTTCTCTTTCTTTTTTAATGTATTTATATTTTAGTCTCATTTTTTGCTATACTTATAAATTTGTATCGATTTTTAAGAATATTTCTCTTTCAAAAATACTATTGTTCTCGGTTTTTAAAATTAAATTTACGTTTATTTCATTTTGTCTAATAATAGGTACAATATTCAGGTTAAATCGTTTAATTTGCCGTTCCGATTTCCTTTTTATACCCTTAATATTTACATTTGACCGTTCCATTCAGGTAGCTTTATAAGCTTACTTAACTCTTTTAGTATATAGGTCCACGCCCTAATTGTCAAACCTCCATCTTTTGACAATATAAAAAACTAGATAAAACTTTAATTTTATCTAGTCTCTTTCGTTTTATTCAAACCCTAAGAGTTTGAGAATTAAAACTGCTACATTCCGTTCTTTACCTTTATAAGGGAAAGAATGTATATGGATGGCTGGATTAAAATTGAGTTCAATAATCCCATAACTAGCTTTTACATCTTCTATATTCTCTAGCATCATATCAACGCCACAAATCTTAGCTCCTACTGCCTTAGCGCTTGCTACAGCAATCTTCTTGAAATACTCATGTACTTGATCTGTATAGTCAATGCTATCTCCACCTGTACTAATATTTGAGTTTTCTCTCAAAAAAACTACTTCTTCTAACAAAGGTACTGTTTCAAAATCTTTATTTTGTTGCTTTAGGAAAAGTTTTGCACTTTCATCCAACTGAATCTTTTCCAGCGGTGTTTTATAGCCTTTTCCTCGTAATACATTCTGGTTCTTTATTTCTACTAATTCCCGAATTGTATGTGTACCGTTTCCTATAACATTTGCCGGAACACGATGTAATATACCTACCACTTCATCATTAATCACTAGGAATCGGTACTCTTTTCCAGGAATAAAACGTTCTACTAGCACTGCATCATCATGAGAAAATGCTATTTCTAAAGCTTTTTGCAAGTCTTCCTTACTTGCACCTGTAGGAAAAATACTAATACCTATACCAAAATTTGTTGATTTAGGCTTTATTACAATTGGCTTATTTATATATAAGTCTATTTTATCTTTCGCTTCATCTATATGACTAAAACTTTCACCTTCAGGTACACGTATCCCTTTCTGCTTAAGCAACTTTTTAGTAACAATCTTATTTTCCATCATAAGTGCTGTTATATAGTTGTCTGCGCCTGTCTTAGTCGCCTGTTTGATGTATTCTACATGATTTCTCTTTTTAAGAGCAATAAAGTTTTCCTCTCTATCAAGGATTTCTATTTTAATCCCTCTCTTGACTGCCTCTTTCATTAAAATTTGAGTAGAGAGCTCCATATCTTCATAACCTTCAAACTTGAAACGTTTTTGATAGGCATCATTTTTATAGTTCCTTGCAAGCTCTATACTTGCCTTAAGGTAGCCTTTTTCTTTCACCATTTCTACTATTTGATGGGCATAAGTTAGGGTATAATCTTCAACCTTTTTAATCATTTCGTTTAAGACTTCTTCTTGCCCTAATTCTAGAACATAGTTAATTTCTTGCATGCGTTCTAATATTTCTATACCCCATTCTTCTTTACTAACTAACTTCCCTTCTCTTAAAAGAAGATTCTCTTTTTGACCATACTTCGCTATACAGCGTTGATTCTTAAGTGCTTCTTGTTGCCATTTGGTATAGTCTGATTCTTCTTCTAATAATAAAAACAGATTAAATAGATGCATGAAATATAAATCATCTAACTTAATCCCCGATTTTTCAAAAGGATTAATATCAATACTCCTATATTCTAAATAGGCTATACCTTCTTCTTGTAAAGATTCTAGTAGGCTTTCATTGTCATAAGCTTTTAATCTAATTTGGCTATAGAGTTCTTTAGGGCTTTCAATGAGTCCGTCTGTTACAAACTTCTCTAGACTTTTTGTATAGTCTTCTATAGTTTGATAGTTTGGAAATAGCTCAACCTTATTGGTATAACCATACTCACTATTTCTATAAGAAAGGGCACCATCATTGGTATAACTATCTTCTGCCACTTCCTGTAATTGCTTAACACATTCTTCTACATAACTTTCATGCATAACACTACTACTACCTAATAGGTAAATTAAAAGCCAACGATAACGTAAATAGTTTCTCGCAACCTTTAAATAGAGATAGTCTCTAAATTCTCTATAGCTTTTATCCTTAGGTCCATGTTCATATAACTTTCTAATAAAATCCTCATTAAATGAAAAATTATAATGGATTCCTGAAACAAGCTGGCGCTTGCCTCCATATTTAGCTAATAACTTTCTTCTATAGGCATAAGCTTTTTCTCCTGAAGGACATTTACAAAATTCTGCAAGTGGAATCTGCTGATCATCAGGGATATTACAAGGCATAGATTGAGGCCATAGATACTCATCTCCTAACTCTAATGCTGTAATATCATATAAAGCACATAAAAACTTGTGTGTTTCTTCTATTGTTTCAAAAGCAGGTGTAATAAGCTCTACCTGACTCTCAGAAAAGTCTGTTGTAATATAAGGATTAAAAAGCTTAGCTCCAAATACTTCTGGATGAGGTGTCGTTGCTAAATTTCCATAACTATCACATCTTAAACTTTCACGCTCAATTCCAAAATGTCCTTTAAGAAGTTCTTTTCCTTTAAATAATTGTTTGATTTCATTTAGCATTGTTGCTCCTCTTTCTTCTCATACAATTTAGGTCATTTAATTTTATTGTGTCCTAAACTCAAAAAAACATGAAAAAGCGTCCCTCATTCTATAGAAGGACGCTATACTATTTATTTCATTTTATTATTACTCAAACAATGATAATTGTAAACTCCCATATCCTTTTTTAGCTAAATGTATAATGTCTTGCATCCTATATACTATCCCTCGTGTTTCACATTCTGTACTAAATAGCTTCCACAAGGCCTTGGCATTAGGAGAAGTACACATATAATTTTCACCGTAGTAGGACATATATTTTTCTTTAATGCCTGGAAATTCTTTATCTAAATGCTCATAAAAATACTCTCGTTGCTGTTGCCTAAGTGTAATCCCCATAGCTGGATAAATAAACTTGGCTCCATTCGCATGCGCTTGCTTTACAATTTGATAAATATTTTCTTCAGTATCTTCTATAAAAGGTAAGACTGGCATCATCAATATACCAGTAAAAATACCTTCTTCACTTAATGCCCTAACAGCTTCAAAGCGTTCAGATGAAGGACATACATAAGGCTCTACCTTTTTAGCCAGTCTATCCTCTGCAGCTGTTACTGTAATTTTAGCTATAACAGGTGCGTGTTGTTTGATTACTTTAAGGACATCTATATCTCTTTTTATCAAGCTACTTTTAGTAGCAATGGCTACACCAAAATCATAGGCACTTATAAGTTCTAGTGCATATCTTGTAAGCTGTATTTTTTGTTCAATAGGATTATAAGGGTCTGACATAGAGCCTGTTCCTATAATACCTTTTTGTGTCTTACGCCTTAATTCATTACGAATGAGAGTAAGGGCATCTGCCTTTACTCTCACTTCATCAAAGTTCTCTATTTGATAACAAGCACTTCTACTATCACAGTAAATACATCCGTGACAACATCCTTTATAAATGTTCATATTATAACGTGTACCAAACCAACTTTCATCTTTTGTTCTTGTTATAATGGTTTTTGCCGGTATTTCTTTTATTTCCATCTTTTAAGTGTTGGGAAATAGCCTCTCATTGCTTGCTTAGCTGCTTCTACATCTGGGTAAACCTTCTCTTTTACAACAATAGGTGCACAGAACTCAATCATCTCATCCATTGTCATCTCACCTACAAACTTTCCTTCATTAAAGCAATATTTACAATACGCTTCATTTAGGCTACCATCTGCATTTGTTCCCAGTTCCTCCTCATTTGTTAATGGCATTGCACAAGACTGACATACTTTCATTTCGCTCATTGTATTAAGCTCCCTTCTATTTTTTAAATGACTACCTCATAGTCTATAAGTAGCTTAACATTACAAATACGACAACTGTATGTCATATTTAATAACTATATTTTTTTAATATAGCATGAGCTTGCTGTCTGAGCTGTTCTTTTATCTCTAATGGTTCTATAACTGTGACTTGATCTCCAAAGGACAGAAGATAACTCCATACCCATTCACCTCTTGGATAGCGTACATTGACCTCTAGGCTACCATCTTTAAGAAAGCTGACATCCTCTTCTTCAAATTGATCAAACACTCTAAATGCCATATTAGGGTTAAAATGAAGTTTAAGTTGAATCCACTCTTCAGGTCTTACTTCCTCTACCTGTTTATCTATTGTAGGCGGTAGTATCTGTTTGATTTCAAATTCATCCTCTAATAGCTGAACCTGTCTCATTCTTGTAATTTTAAAAGTACGATAGGCTTCCTTATTCCTACAAAAGGCCTGCACATACCAATTTTGCCCTTTAAAAGTCATTTTTACAGGCTCTACTATCCTCAAAGTCTTTTCCCCATAACTACTTAAATATTCAAACTGTAGGCATTGATTATTTATAATTCCTTTTTTAATGATTGTAAATTTATCCTTTTCCTCTTTTGGACTTCCCCAATGTGAAAAGTCTACCTCTATCCAATCCTCTTGTACCTTATCAAAAAGGCTTCCTAATTTCTCTATAACTTGATGAGCATCAGGGTATCTTGCTCCCTTTAAAGTTTGCAATCCCATTAATACTTCACTTTGCTCTTCCTCCGATAAGATAGATTTATTTAATGTACAGCGTTCTAAAAGTTTGATTCCACCCCCAACGCCCTTAGTCGTATAGACAGGTATGCCTGCACCACTTAATGTATCCAAATCTCTATAGATTGTTCTAGTGGATACTTCAAAACGTTCTGCTAGTTCCTTAGCTGTCACACTTTCTCTATTTAATAAAATATATAATATCTCAAACAAACGATTAACTTGCATAATCTTCTCCCCATTCTTACTTGCTCTTTCTTTTATAGTACCTTATTTTCATTTGCTTTTCCAAGCCAAAACTTCTATACAACAGGGTCTAAAAATAAAAAGGTTGCTACGTTATAAATGTAGCAACCTTTTCTTCTTAATAAGACGTTCTCTTCTATCCCATTAAGAAAGATATTGTTTAAACACTTGTTGTAATACCTTTTTCTCTTCCTCTTTCAGCATTTTAAAAGGTTCTCTACACCCATTATCCTCAAATCCATAGCACCCAAGCAACACCTTAACAGATTGCATAACACCATACTTTACAATGTATTCTATTACATGATTTGCTTTACTTTGCAGTAATTTAGCCTCTTCTATATCCCCTGCTTTAAAATGATCTAACAAATTGATATATAGTTGTGGCATACAATTATAAGTACTTCCTATACCACCATCTGCTCCAGCAATGAGCCCCGAAAGAAGCATTTCATCAAAGCCATTATAAACAACTAAATCACTTCTTCTATTCTTGATACGTTCTAATTGATATAAATCTTGTGATGTATGTTTAAGACCTTTGATTAATGAATGACTTAGTAATCCTTCCAACTGCTCAATACTAAACTGGGTACCAACTAATGATGGAAAGTTATAAACAATCATAGGCAGCTCACATGCATCTGCCACTCGGTCATAATAGCTCTTAATTTCTCCATAGGAAAACTTATAATAAAAAGGTGACACTGAAGAAATTGCATCTACGCCAACTGCCTTCGCATGTAATCCAAGTTCTATTGTCTTTCTAGTTCCTATATTCCCTATATGTGCTACTACTGGTACCCTACCAGCTACTTGATTCACTACTACTTCTACGATTTTCTTACGTTCCTCATCTGTTAATAAGAATGCTTCACCTGTACTACCACAAACATAAAACCCATTCATTCCTTGACGAATTAGAAACTCTACAATCTCTCTTAGTTGTTTATAATCTATTTCACCACTAGGTGTATAAGGCGTAGTTAGTGCTGCTAGTAATCCCTTTATATCTTTACCCATTGTTATTAATCTCCTTCTCCTTTATTAAAATCACTCTACTTATTCTTTAACGCCACCTACTAAAAAGCCTTTAGCAAAATATTTCTGTACAAAAGGATAGATACACAAAATAGGTATTGTACTAATCACAATAACCGCACACTTAATCGACTCTGTTGGTGCACTCATTGCAACCTCTGCAATATTCAAATCTGATGCACTTGCCTGTATCATAATACCTCTCATTATATTTTGCACCGGTAATTTAGATGGTGTATTAATAAAGATAGAAGCATTAAACCATTCATTCCAATGCCACACAGCATACATCATTCCAACAGTTGCAATAGAAGGGACACTGAGTGGTAAAATAATTTTACTAAAGAGTTGGAATTGATTGCATCCATCTATTGTTGCTGCTTCTTCTATACTTTCAGGTAACTGTTGAAAAAATGCCTTCATAATAAATAGATAAACAGAGTTAATCGTAAACGGAATAATCATTGCCCACAATGTATCCATCATTCCCATTGATCTTACAAGTAAGAATAGAGGCACTAAAGGTGCTGGGAATACAATTGCTAAGTTAACAAGAGCAATAACAAACTTTCTCCCTGGTAAATGCTTTTTAGATATGGCATAAGCCATAGAGCATGTAAATATAAGTTGTATCAATGTTCCTACGACTACACGAATGATTGTTACAACATAAGCACCATAAATACGAGACCCCGAAGCAAGAATCATCTTATATGCAGATAAATCAAACTGTTCTGGGATTAAAATAAATCCTCCCCTTCTAATAGCCTCTTCTTCTGATACAAAAGATGTCATAAGCACAATAAATAATGGTAATATAAAGAATAATGAAATAATCACTAACATAGTGTTATTAACTGCATCAAGTGTTTTCTCACCTTTAGTTCTTGCTATCATCTTAGTTCCCCCCTCTATGAATACATATTTTCATGACCTAGTTTTTTGGCCACTATATTTGTAATCCACACTAACATTAATCCTATTAGAGACTTAAATAAGTTGACGGCTGTAGCAAACGAGTACCTTAAGTCTTCAAGGCCTGCTCTATATACATAGGTATCAATAATATCTGCTACGTTATAAACTGCTGGTGAATAAAGTAAAAGTGTTTCCTCCCACCCTTCATTCATGATGACACCAATTCTTAAGATAAACATAATCATAATAGCAAAACCAATGCTTGGTAATGTAATCTTCCATATTTGTTGCCATTTACTCGCTCCATCTATACTTGCAGCCTCATATAGTTGTGGATCTATCCCTGACATGGCAGCAATATAAATAATGGAGCACCATCCTATATTCTTCCATGCAATTGAAGTTAATAATATCCCTCTAAACCATCCTGGGTCTGTTACATAATATCCTGGTTCTCCTCCAAAAAAGGATACAATACTAGGTATAATCCCTCCGCTGGTTGAAAAAAGCATAAATACTATTCCGGCAAGTACTACGTTAGAAATGAAATATGGCATATAGGAAATTGTTTGTACAACCTTTTTAAATTTAGTATGTATAACTTCATTAATCATAATGGCTAGAATAATAGGTAATGTAAATTCTATAAGTAATCTCCATAAAGCTAAAATAACTGTGTTGTTAAAAATGTTCCAAAAATAATAAGAGCTTGTAAAATCTTTAAAATGCCTTAATCCAACAAATGGTGAAGTAAACATCGCCTCTAATCCCTCAAAAGGAGCTAAATCTTTAAATGCTATAACATATCCTAGTATAGGGATAATTCTAAATATCAAATAATATATCAGACCTGGTAATAACAATAAATAGAGCAATTTATTATCCCATATTCTTTTTCCTAAACTAGATTTTATACTTTTTTCAAGTCCTATAGATGTATTATTTCGTTTTACACGTATCACTTAAATCCCCCCCAACTTATTAATTAAGGCTACTGCATATAAAGCAGCAGCCTTAAACTCTACCTATTTCTTTTGGTCAAGATACATTTGTGTATAACACTCAATCCATTTATCTAATCCTGCTTGATATAATTGATCTACGAATTGGTCAAATTCATCTATCGGACGTTTTCCCATAACAAATTTAATCGTTTCTTCATCTATCATTCTTTGAATATCAGATGCACCCGGCACTTTTTCTTTAATAATTGCTGGGTCATATACTATACCTGCATCTACTGGCATTTTAGCTCTTACTAAATCAGTACCATCATTCTTAAGGTAATCTTGGTGAATGGCTTGTTGTGGATTATTACCTACAACTGCTGTTTCCATAGGTAAACCAATGGCGAAGGCATACTCTGCATAATACCCTTGCTTTTCACCTATTGTTTCATATACATATTGATCTTTATCTTCCCATTTCCAGAACATATCTTCTGGCCCATACCATGAAACCATATGATTTTCTGGATTTGCATAGATGAAGTTAAGCATTTCTATAGCTGCTTTTGGGTCGTTACAATTAGCAGAAATCATAGCACCTTGTGTATCTGCACCTTGTGCTGTCTCTGCTTTACCTTTAGGACCTTCTAAGCCACCTAATGGAAAAGCATAAGTTGCTGTTGGAATATTTTTTTGTAAATCATAAGCTGATAAAGTAATATTTGAATACCATACCGCTGCTGACCCTGCTCTACCTTGTTTAATGATTTCACGAATCTTATCTTTGCTAAGTGCAGCAAATTCTGGGAACATATACCCTTCTGTATACCATCTATTCATGGTAGTGAGGAAGTCTTTAAAGCCAGGTTGTAATTCAGCTGGTTTCACTTTTCCATCTGTTTCATCGTACCAATTACTATATCCATATTCTGTAAAGGCACCTAAGAATGTATTATGTAGCCCCTTAGATGAATGTTTTCCTGCTATATCTGCAAGAAGTGGTATTGTACCTTCCCCACCTGGTTTTTGTTCTTTAAAAGCTTTAAGCACTTGTTCATACTCATCTATTGTCTTTGGCATTGGAAGTCCTACTGCTTCTAACCAATCTTCACGTATCCAAATAGGATTCCCTAAGAATGGTGTCATACGAGGTATCCCCCATATATTTCCGTCTTTGTCTGTCATACAATCCCATGACTCTTGTGGCCATGCAGCTTTAATATCTTGACCTACAGTATCTAAATATTCATTAAGAGGTATAATCATCTTCTTAGATGCATACTCTGGCCACTTACCCCAAAATACATCTATTTGTTCATTAGCTGCAAGTAAAAGATTAAGCTTTTTCTCTTCTTCTCCTGCCGGTGGAACAACAACATCTACTTCATGCCCTGTACCTTCTTTAAACCATTCTTTAACTTGTGCCATAATTTTAGGATCTGCACCAGATTCTGAACCCGGTCCTGCAATTGAGCCACTATTGTTATAAACAACTAGCTGACTTGCAACATCTTCTTTCTTTTGTGCACTTTCCTCTGCCTTAGGCTTACTTTCTGTTTGTGGAGTAGTTGTAGTTGGTGTACTTCCTGTACTACATCCTGCTAATGATCCTGCACATAGAGCAACACACAATCCTTTTAGAGCTAACTTTTTAAACATAACATTCCCCCTATTATATTTTTTCAAGTTAAAGCTTCGCTAAGCTTCTATCTCCTTTTTAACATAGTAAATACTCCTACGTAAATGCTATATTCTCCACACTAATATAACACTTTTTACCCAGCCTTCATTTTACAACGCTCAAGAGTATGTATATTTTCAACATCTACACCAACTATCTACTCTCTATTTTTATTATTTTTATACTATATATCATTTTTGTTCTATTCTATTTTTTTATTTCCATTTATTTTTCTGTATTCTCCAGGTGTAATAGAGTAATACTCTTTAAATACTTTAATAAAATAATTTGTATTAGGATAACCTACTTCCATAGCAATATCTTTGATTTTGTACTTTTCATCTGCTAATAGTTGAATGCTATGGTCTATTCTAACTTTAGTTAGATAATCAATAAACTTCTTACCTGTTACTTCTTTAAACACTCTACTAATATAAGTTGGATTAAGTCCTAAATCCTCTGCAAATTTATCTAAGGATATTGCACTACCACAACTTTCTTCTATTTCTTTAATAATATAAGAGACATACTTATTTTTATGGTCTATAATTCCTTCATCAATATAGTTAGTTGCTACTTGAAAAATTTCATTGAACCAACAATTTATCGCACCTGTATTATAGTGATCGATTAGCTCCTGATATAAGTTTCTATTCACTCCATACACTTGTGATATTTCTAACCCCATCGATGTAACTGTATTAAAAACTTGGCTCAATACTTCAAAATAGATAAGCTGAGCTTGTTCATAACTTATCTTTTCTTGCTCTAATGTTCCTTCTGCAAGAATTTGCTCAAATGTACGCTTAGTAGAATCAAGATCCCCATTTCGTAAATATCCACCTAATATATCTAACTTTTCCTTTGGATAAATAATATTTTTGCTTGTACTTAGTTGACTCTCTCGTAAACCACTTACCCCTACTTTATTATTGACTACTAAGTATTTAAAGAACTGGCTCACTTCTTCAAATTCTTCTTGTACCTCTGTAATACAAGTTAGACATCTACTCACTGCAATAATAGGTTGAATCATTAATTCAGCTTCTAAATGTTTACTTAAGCATTCTAATCTTTTAAATACTTCATGTTCTGGTCTATTATCTAAGTTAATCAGTAATACCCATTTATCATTTTCTACTTCTAGGTTTTCATAACGTATATCATTTAAAGTATCCTGAATGATTTCACCAACAAGTATCTTTCTTGTACCTAATACATTTAACTCTACTAACTCCTTCGATGTTTGTGCTGAAAGTATGATAATTACAATACCTTCTATATCTAACTTAATGTCTAAAAGTTGTAATTGCTTACTAATCTCTTCTTTTGTTGTATGCTTATATTTTAAAAGTGATAATAAGAACTTCTCCTTACAAGCGGGTAAAGTATAATCCAGCTTCTGTTTAAGTACATCTGTTTCACCTTGTATAGTTATAAAGCTATTTTGTATACTATCAAACTCATTATCTTTTGATTCTTTTCGATAATGACCTATATATTGTAAAACTTTCTTTACAGGTTTATATAACTTATTGGCAAAAATAACTGCTGCAACCAAAATAATAGCAATACATATACTACTTAATACGATAATTAAGAATGCGAGTTTAAAGATATATCTTAAATATTTTTCTAAGTTAACTGCATTAACAAAGCGCCAGTTTGTATAGCCTGAATCCTGTACTGTAATGATATAAGGTACATTATCTATTTTTTGCACTTTTATCATATGATTCTCTAGATTATCTATATTAATCTCTTCTAACACTTTTTGATACCTTTCATCTTGCAGTAAAACTTCTCCATTAGGTGCCAAAACAAATAATAAATCATTATCACCATTATTGATGCTTCTAATTTTATAATAAAGTTTTTGTGCATCTAAATTTACAGCTATAATATTATTTGATTCATAATAAGAATGCATAACTAATGTAATGATTGCTTTACTTGTCCCATCTGATTGTTTAGCAATCCTTGTATTCATAAACTCAGGTGCTACAAAATCTTCTTTTTCATACTTCAGCCACATAGGGTCTATAAATTCTTCTTTATCATATTGAGTACCTACATCTGTATAGACAATACCTTTTCTTCCATCTAACAAATAGACAGACTCTACAAATTCATTAGATAATCTAAGAGCACTCATCCGTTTAAATATTTTGCTTCTAGATTCTACATAACTATTAATGCCATCTAAGTCTTCTGTAATGTTCATTGTTCGAATAAGCTCTTCGTAGTATCCACCTCTATAAAAGTTTTCAAAATCCCCAAAAGTATCATCTATAGTCATCTGTTTACAACTATCACTTACTTGTTTAAAGACTATATCAACCGCAGTAATTGCTTGTTTTAAATAAGTTTTACTGAACTCCTCTACCTGACTTAATATAATTTTCTTAGTACCTATAAAGGTACTACCACTAACAATAGCTAATGGTACCGCTGCAATAATAATGAGATAAATCAGGAGTTGAATAATATATTTATTATAGTGAAATGATAATCTTCTTCCCTTCATCCTATCCCCCATTTATTAATTTTCTATATCTTAACCTAAAAATCCCCTTATAAAGTTGCTTAAAACACCTCTATAAGGGGATTCCTATTCTTTAAGCTAAGTTTCGCTTAAGAAACTAACATCCTTTCTATTATAAATTGCCCACATTCTTGGTTAAGCCTATGTAAGCTCCCTGCTACCGCATGTCTACCTTGTTTGGTAAACGGTGTTGGCTCTTTTCCTAGTAATTCTTTAATCTTAGAAAAAATAGGTTTAACAGATAACTTGCTTTCTAACCATTCATATTGTACATCAAGTGTACTCGGCTCCTTGCTTGGATAAGCTCCTTTAACGACTGTTCCCACTGATACGATGGTCCCACCTATGTAAGTAAAAATCATATCTCCTTCTAAAACGCCTTCTAAATCAGGTTCTACTTCAAAAGATTTGTTTTGGAATACAATATAATAATTCATAGCTTATCCCCCTTATAATTAGAAAATAGATGCTATCTTTATTTTACTACAAAATCCAACTAAAAAGGGAGATTTGATAAGAATTTTCTAATTAATTCTTATCAAATCTCCCTTTTCCTTTTCTACTTAAGTAATGGCTCAATATTTACCATGTCTCTTGTTATATTCATACATCCAATGGTTTGGTCTAAAGTTTTTGCTTCTTTTCCAAACTCTCCATGTTCATCACTTCCTGTTGTAATAAGCATATTGTGCTTTTTACAGAAGTCTAAACAGGTCTTAGTCATCATTTCACTATGTGTTGGGTAGTAACATTCAACACCTTGTAATCCCATTTTTCTAAGAGTTTCTAATTCTTCTTCTAAAGCTTCTTGTGAGAGTTCTTTGAAGTAAGACATTGGATGAGCAAGCACGCTATATCCGCCTGCTTCTTTTATTGCATCACACAGCTCTTCAAGACTTGGAAAATCATATTCTGTGAAATCACAGCCATATTCTCTATAATATCTAAATCCCTCAAATAATCTTGAGCTTAGTCCTTTATCAAATAAATAATGCAGACCTTTCCATCCACCTTTACGTCTATCATAAGTATAGGCTTCAAAATCAGCTACTGAAACACGTGAATCTACCTTTTCTAAGTTTACAACAAGATCATCACTCATACGATTCATTTCACGGTCTGCTAAGTCAATTAGCTCAAAAAGACGTTTAGAATCTTCAAATCCATAGGCAAGAAGATGTACTACTTTATCTTTATAGCTGGCATTAATCTCTACTCCACGAATAGGGATAATACCTGCTTTACGTGCTGCTTCTTGCAATCCTTCCCAGGATTCTAATTTATTATGATCTGTAATAGCCAAAATCTTTACATTTCTATCTACTGCTTTATCTACAATTTCTTGTGGCGACATGGTTCCATCAGAAAAATAAGTATGCATGTGTAAATCTACTTTCATTTTTTCTCCTCCTCTAAGTCTTTTCTTTGTTATAACCATTATACCTAAAAGCGCACCTTTACTAAAGCGTAAACTCATTTTCCAAAAATTGTATAATTTTCTTTACCAAACTCTCTTGACTTCTCTTTTTATTAAGTATATACTATTTTTATCACATTGACGCGGAGTGGAGCAGTTGGCAGCTCGTCGGGCTCATAACCCGAAGGTCTCAGGTTCAAGTCCTGACTCCGCAATTTAAAAAGCCTAAATCTTACGATTTAGGCTTTTTTTGTTTTGTTTTTTAATCGTTCTCTTACTGGTCTTTCATCTTTCTTCCAAAATGTAAAGCACATGCCTACACATATAGTTAAATAGAAAGTAATCATTCTCCATATCAATATGGAGACATTTAAAAGATTTGGCGGGAAGAATAGCCTAAAGAAAGTAAAGAAACTTACCTCTGCCCCTCCAGCTGCGCCTGGTAATGGAATAAAACTTGAAATCATAAGCACAAAAGCTTGTGCTGAAATGATTGATATTACTGATCCATTTAGATTAAAAGCCCTTAGTATAAAATAAGGTACTAAAAAATACACTGTAAGCTGAATGACTGAACAAATCATCATTGCTAAAATCATTTCTTTATTCTGTTTCATCCATTTAAAGCTTTTATAAAAGCTATCAAATTCTTTTCTAATATAGTGCTTTTTTCTTTCTACATCCTTGACCCATCCAAGCTTCCCTAGCCCATCTATTACTTTGCATGTCCATTTAACAGTCCCATTTTTAAAGTAACCGATAGAAAGTAAGCCAAGAACAACGGCTGTATTCACCGCAAATCCAAACCACACCATATAAGTAAAGCCACTTACGGTCTGTGAGAATTCTTCTAGCTTAAAATATAAAACCACCAAGGAGTATAGCGTAAGTACAACTTGATAGACTATAAATTTAGTAAGTAGACAGCTACTGGCTATTCCAAAAGGTACACCTGTTTTGACCATATGCAATGCTTGCATCGGCTGACCTCCACTAGAAAAAGGTGTAATGCAGTTAAAAAACTGCCCGATCATTGTGGTCTGAACCGTAGACTTAAACTTCTGCCTAGGATGAAGCTTTGCAGTCACTAAGTGTAAAATAAAGCTTTCTAGTGCCCAGTACACCACCATGAGTAGTAGTGTACCTAGAATCCATTCTATCTTTGCCTTACTAAAAATGGTTAATAGATTATTCTGTTCTTTATAACTTACATAACTAATGATTCCTATAAGAGACATTAAGATAATAACTAAATTTCTTTTTTTAATCTTCATTATCCTACAAACCTATTCAGCAAGGTTTTAATCTTTACTGGCTTTGTTTCATTTAAGATTTGATTGTAGAATTCATCCCACATGCTTAATACATGGTCTCTATGATAAAATTCATGCCCTTTCCAAGAGGAAGCACATGCCTTTTGATAGTAGAGTTCATCTTGTGATAGACGCTCTAAAATATTTTTAAATTCTTCTATATTATTTCCTCTTAAATAGAAATCAAATAGTATATTTTTATAAATATCAATGTCTCTTAATAAAATAGGTATTTTGCAATTCATAGATTCTAAAATAGTCATTGGGAATAACTCTTCAAAAGATGGTAAGAACATCACATCTCCTAAGTTATAGACTTCATTCATCAGTTCTCTATCGATAATTCCTAAGAACTTAAGATTGTCTGGTGGATTTTCCACTACTTCTTTAATTTCTTTATAGCCATCTGTCATTTTGCCAAATGAGAAGCCTCCTGCCCATACAAATTGCATATGAGGCATTTCTTTAGCTATTTGTATAAAGTCAAATATACCTTTTCTCGTTTGGAGCTGTCCTACACATAATACCGTAAATTTATCCGTATCTAAGTTATATTTCTCTCTTAAATTCTTCTTATTAGACTTTTCCATTGGATAGAATTGTTTATCACAAACAAAGTTAGGAATATAAGTTACCTTTTCTGGGTCTACCCCATAAGCTGCTAATCTATCAATAAAATATGGATTAACTGTTACAAGATGATCCATACTTTTATAAAACTGTATAAGATACTTATAAAAAACCGCCTTGCATACCTTCGGTAACTGTAAACTGCTATCTACTGTTTCTGGCAAGAAGTGCACATATCCTACTGTTACCCCGTTAAATTTTGCAAATGGGATAGATAAGAAATATCTAAAATTGACAGTATGATAATGAGTAATGTCTGCATCTGGCCATTTATTTTCAGTTACTACAAATTGGTCCTTTAACCCCTCTTTTACAAGGTTTACTTGTTCATCATAAGCAGAAAGTACACCTTGCCCTTTTACTTTTGCTGCCTGTGAGAGCATATCAATTTTATAAATCATAATAATCCCCCGTTCATTTTATAAGCTATACCATGCTGTTTATATTACTATATTATCAAGCAATTATTAAAAACCATGATTCTATTTCTTAAGTTTTCTTAAAGTTATTCTGGGTTATTCTTAATTATAACAAAATTTTTAAATAATTCAACTTTAGCAGACCTTATAGGACTTTCTTCATGAATAGATCACAGCGACTACATACTTCTATTCCTTTTTCTTGTCTAAAGCCAAAACGCTCATAAAGAGGCAATGCCTTAACGAGTACTGAATTGGTTTGAAGTGTTATTGTTTTATAGCCTAACGCTTTAGCTGCTTCTAAAGCATTTTCCATAAGCTTCTTACCTAAACCTTTTCCTTGATAACTTGGTAATAGATACATTTTCCTAAGTTCACAAGTCGTTTCATCTACTTTAAATATTCCTGTAGATCCAATAATTCTATCGTCTTCGAGGATAACTTGAAACCATCCCTTATTATTCATATAGTATTTTTTCAAATTGGTGACATCTAAATCCTCCTCTTCTGGATTAAATTCTAATCCATATCCACTAAGCACTTCTCTAACAACCTTAAGAACACCTTCTTCATCTCCTTGTTGGGCTTCTCTAAAATTAATCATAATTTCTTATTCTCTCTCCAATCTTATCATTTATTTTCCGTTATTTCTTCTATCTTTATTATAGGCTATAAATGTAAATTTTTAATAAGTTCTTACACTTAAGATAAAAGATAAAAAATTAAAGGCCCTCTAACTACTATGCACACACAGTTAGAGAAGCCTCTATTCTTTATTTTGTATTTATTATTTTAATGCTTTTAAGCGTTTAATTGCTTCTTCTACGTCTTCTCTTTCACCAAATGCTGTAAGTCTGAAGTATCCTTCTCCATTCTTACCAAATCCACTACCTGGTGTACCAACGATATGAGCCTCCTGAAGAAGGTATTCGAAGTACTCCCATGAAGTCATACCAGATTTACACATCAGCCAAATATAGGGTGAATGCTCTCCACCAATAAAAGACATACCTAACTCTGTTAATGCTTCTGTAAGTAAAGCAGCATTTTGCTTATAGTACTCAATGTTTTCTTTGATCTGCTGTTGCCCTTCTGGTGTGAATATAGCCGAAGCAGCTTTTTGGATAATATAAGGTACACCATTAAATTTAGTGGTTTGTCTTCTAAGCCATAATGAATGTAGGGCTACATCACCACATTTTAATTCAAAAGGTACCACTGTATAACCACATCTTGTTCCTGTAAATCCTGCTGTCTTAGAAAGAGAACAAAATTCGATAGCACATTTTTTTGCACCTTCAATTTGATAAATACTTCTTGGTAATGTTTCATCACCAATGAATGCTTCATAAGCAGCATCAAATAAAATAATAGCATTCTTAGCTAATGCATAGTCCACCCACTCTTTAAGCTGGTCTTTTGAGTAGACAGCACCTGTTGGGTTGTTTGGTGAACATAGGTAAATAATATCTGCATCAACTGTATAGTCTGGCATAGGTAAGAAGTTATTGTCTTTGTTTGCTTCCATATAACAAATTGTTCTGTTTGCCATAATATTTGTATCTACATATACTGGGTACACTGGATCTGGAATAAGTACAGTATTATCTGCATCAAAAATATCTAAGATATTTCCTAAATCACTTTTAGCACCATCACTTACAAAGATTTCATCTTCACTTACCTCTGTATGATGCCCCTTGTAGTACTCACTGATTGCTTGACGTAAAAAAGCATAACCTTGTTCTGGTCCATATCCTTTAAATGTTTCTTTAATCCCCATTTCATCTGTAGCTTCATGTAATGCTTTTGTAACCGCTGGACATAATGGCCTTGTTACATCACCTATCCCTAATCTAATCACACGTACATCTGGATTTTGTTTTGTAAACTCTGCTACTTTCTTAGCAATAGTAGAGAACAAATAACTTTGTTCTAACTTTAAATAGTTCTCATTAATTTTCATTCTATCACTCCTTTATAGATCTAACATATACTTGCTGCAATGAAAGCTTTAAAAAGAGGATGTGCTTTGTTTGGACGACTTTTGAACTCTGGATGGAACTGTACACCTACATAGAAATCATTCTCTGTGTATTCTACAGCTTCTACTAAGTAACCATCTGGTGATGTTCCTGTTATAGATAAACCACCCTCTTCTAATTGCTCTCTATAAGTATTATTGAATTCATAACGATGTCTATGTCTTTCTGAAATCATTGTTTCTTCGTAAGCTCTTGCCATCATAGAACCTTCTTGTATTTTACAAGGATATGCACCAAGTCTCATTGTGCCACCTTTAGCATGGCGTTCATATTGATCTTCCATTAAATCAATAACTGGGTACTTAGCCTCTGCATCAAACTCACTAGATGTTGCCCCTTCATATCCTAATACATTTCTAGCATATTCCATTACTGCGATTTGCATACCTAAACAAATACCTAGGTAAGGAATATTATGTACTCTTGCGTAGTTAGCTGTTATAACTTTTCCTTCTACACCACGATTTCCAAATCCTCCTGGAATGAGGATACCATCGCAACCTTCTAATACTTCTCTTACATTTTGTTCAGTAATGGTTTCTGAATCAATCCATTTAATTTGAACTTTTGCACTATTTGCATAGCCTGCATGATAGAGTGCTTCTGCAACAGAAAGATAAGCATCATGTAATTTTACATATTTACCGACTAAGGCTATCGTTGTTTCTTTTGTACTTCCTTTAATTGTTTCTATCAGTTGTTCCCACTCTGTAAGGTCTGGCAGTGGACATTCTAAGTGTAGTTCACGACATACAATACTTGAGAAGTTTTGTTCTTCTAACATCATAGGTGCCTCATATAGTACTGGCAACGTAATATTTTCAACAACACAATCCATTTTTACATTACAGAATAAGGCAATTTTTTGTTTGATTATTTGATCAATAGGCTCATCACTACGTGTCACAATAATATCTGGCATAATCCCTAATGATTGAAGTTCTTTAACTGAATGTTGAGTTGGTTTTGATTTATGCTCATTAGATCCTTTAATATAAGGTACATAAGTGACATGAATAAAGAGGCAATTCTCTCGTCCGACTTCATGTGAAAGTTGACGAATTGCCTCCAAGAAAGGTAGACTTTCTATATCTCCAGTTGTTCCTCCTACTTCTGTAATGACAATATCGGCATCAGTTTTTTGCCCTACAGCATAAATAAATTCTCTTATTTCATTAGTAACATGAGGAATAACCTGTACTGTCTCTCCTAAGTAGTCTCCATTACGTTCTTTATTTAATACACTCCAATAGACTTTACCTGTAGTTAAGTTAGAGTATTTATTTAAGTTTTCATCTATAAATCTTTCATAGTGACCTAAATCTAAGTCTGCTTCTGCTCCATCTTCTGTGACATAGACTTCACCATGTTGATACGGACTCATTGTTCCTGGATCAATATTAATATAGGGATCTAGCTTTTGTGCTGCTACCTTTAATCCTCTGGCTTTTAATAAGCGACCTAATGATGCTGCTGTGATACCTTTACCAAGTCCTGATACAACACCACCTGTTACGAAAATAAATTTTGTCATAGTTCTACTACCCCCTCGAAAGTCTTTCGTGCTGCGCCAGTCATATAAACTGTTTCATCTGAATAGGTGATTTTAAGTTCTCCACCACGTAATTTTACTGTTACTTCTTCATTTTGTTTACAAATGCCATTTAGTACAGCCCCTACTACAGTCGCACAAGCCCCTGTACCACATGCCAATGTTTCTCCACTTCCTCTTTCCCATACACGCATTTCTAAAGTATGTTCATCAATAACTCTTACGAATTCAGTATTTACTTGTTCTGGGAATATCTCTGCATGCTCAAAGAGTGGCCCTATTTTTTCAAGTTCCATAGAAGCTACTTCTTCTACAAAAATAATGCAGTGAGGGTTCCCCATAGATACACATGTTATAGGATAACTATTTCTTCCTATTTGAATATCTTGATGTACAATCTGCGTACCTTCAAGATTGACTGGAATAGCTTTAGGTTCAAGTATTGGTGCCCCCATGTCTACGCACACAGATTGTACTTGCCCATTCTCGGCATTTAATTTCAAATGTTTGATACCGCTTAATGTTTCAATATCTATAGACTCTTTTGTAACTATCTTATGATCATATAAATACTTTCCAACACATCTAATGGCATTGCCACACATTTTACCTTCACTGCCATCTGTATTAAACATACGCATTTTTGCATCTGCTACATCTGAAGTACAAATAAGTACAATACCATCTCCACCTATTCCAAAGTGTCTATCGGATACTGTGATACTTACTTGTTCTGGATGTGGCAAATCCTCATTTAGGCAATCAAAATAAATATAATCATTGCCACAGCCTTCCATCTTAATAAATTTTCTTAGCATGTTCTCACTTCCTGTTAATTCATTCTATTTTAAAAGGCATGGCCTTTAACTTTCATAAACCTTTAATATACTCTCTGCAACATTTTTTCTAGTTGTTCGTCTATCCATGGC
This sequence comes from Niameybacter massiliensis, assembly GCF_001282685.1. Lineage (GTDB taxonomy): Bacteria > Bacillota > Clostridia > Lachnospirales > Cellulosilyticaceae > Holtiella > Holtiella tumoricola. The sequence continues at coordinate 3,273,498 of NZ_LN875035.1, forward strand.
TTGCTTTTCTATATATTTATGTGCCTGTTCTTCACTCATATTTAAATATTGTATAAGTGTACATTTTGCACGATCTACTAATCTAATTTCTTCAATCTTACTTTGTAATTTTAAGTTTTCCTTTTTAAGCCCCAACATACGTCGTCTAGAGGCTGTTACTAATTTTATTGCTTGGTAAAACAATGCTTTTCCAATAGGTTTTTCAACTATAAATACACCATAGTCTTCTACCTTTAATGCGATATCATCTACTAGCTCATTCTTGACTAACATAATCACTCCAGCTGAAGTACGGTCAGTCACAAAGAATGCCAATTCATCTCCAAATTCATCTGTAAGTGGTGTATTAATAATAACCATTTCAAACTCACTTTGAGCCACTCTTCTCCTAGCTTCACTACCACTCCCGGCTGAAGTAATGTTATTCATTTGCCCAGCTTTAAGCAATTCCTCTAAAAGGGCTACTCCCTTTGGAGAACTTGACACAATGAGTACGTCTCCCATCACTCACCATCCTTTCAACCTAGTCTATACTAAACACGAGTAAAATAAGCCTCTTCCTCAGCCTGAAGCTGGTCCTTAGCACTTATAACTTGGTTATATTCCTCTTCTTTGATGGCGAGATATTTCTTTAAAGTAATCGGAGCTAAAACCTGTTTAACAAAATCACTTTTCTTGGCATACTCTAAAGCCTCTTTTAATGTACTTGGTAATTGTTTAATGCCTTCTATTTTAGAAGGGTCCACTTCATAAAGATTATAATTTGTTGCGGGTTCTAGTGTTTTTTGTGCTTCCATACCTTCTAATCCAGCATGGATAATTAAAGCAAATGCTATATAAGGATTACATGCTCCGTCTGCTGAACGTAATTCCATTCGTACGTATTCTCCTTGAGCTGCTGGAATACGAATAAGTTGAGAACGATTTTGATGAGACCATGTAACATACTTTGGTGCTTCATCTAGTCCTAGTCGTCTATAAGAATTGGTTAGTGGATTTAAGAATGCTGTAATCTCTACAATTCTATCTAGTACACCTTGTATAAAACTTTCAGCTTCTTTAGAATGATTATTTTCATTATTTCTAAAGATATTTACACCATTTTTTGAAAGTGAAAGATTAATATGAAGCCCATTTCCACTTTTGTCTTCAAATGGCTTTGGCATAAATGAAGCAAATAATCCATTTTGTGCTGCCACACTCTTAACAACAGATTTAAATGTAATCAGGTTATCTGCTGCTTGCAATGCATCACTATATTTAAAATCAATTTCATTTTGACCTGGCCCCTGCTCATGATGAGAACTCTCTGGTTGAATGCCCATCTCCTCTAATGTTAGACAAATCTCACGTCTCACATTTTCTCCACGATCAAAAGGTGCAATATCAAAGTATCCAGCTCGGTCATGTGGTTCTTTAGTTGGATAGCCTTTATCATTTAATTCAAAGAGATAAAATTCACATTCTGGACCAATCTTACATTGATACCCCATCGTTTCTGCTCTTTGTATTGCTTGCTTTAAGATGTTTCTTCCATCACCTTCAAAAGGCGTCCCATCAGGTTTCTTAATATCACAAAAAATTCTTATGACTCTTCCTTGTTGAGGACGCCAAGGTAAAATTGAAACAGTGGAAGCGTCAGGGAATAAAAATAAATCAGATTCCTCTACATTCATAAACCCTTTTACTGCTGAAGCATCAAAAGATATCCCACTTTGAAAAGCACGTGGCAATTCACTGGCCATAATCGATACATTTTTTTGGTTACCTAATATATCACAAAAGGCTAACTTTACAAACTTCACATCATTTTCTTCAACAAATTGCAATACTTCATTTATTGTATATTCCACTTTTATCGCCTCCACTTATATGCATTCTTTTTATTATATTCCTAATGCTTATTAGTTATGGGTATAGAGTTGTCTGTAAGGATTTTTTGTATCTGGTTCTAGTACATAGAAGTTCTTTGACCATACTTTTTCTTTATCTACATTAAATGTCTCACAAAATGTTTCAACATCTTGCCTAATACCTTCTACGTCTTCTTCTGTCATCACTCTTGCTACAACTTGTTTTGGAAGGTCGGCTGGGAGCTTATCACAACGTAAGTAGATTTTGCCACCATGCATTCCTGTTCCACAAAAGTGTCCTACTGGAACTTCATCTTCACAGTTTAGCCCAAGCACTACAATGTTTCCTCCTGCTTGGTATTCACCTAAGAAACTTCCTGCTTTTCCTCCTATTATAAGAAGAGGTTGTTTCTCCTTATAGGCTTTCATATGTATGCCCGCTCTATAACCAGCATTATCCCTTACATAAATTTTGCCACCACGCATAGCATATCCTGTGGCATCTCCAGCCGATCCATGAATACAAATAAGTCCTTCATTCATTGTATCTCCTGTAGCCTCTTGTGTATTTCCATATACCTCTATCACACAACCATCTAAATAGCTACCAAGTGCATTTCCTGGTGTACCTTTAATAATCAGATGTTTACCTGATAACCCACTTGCTATATAACGCTGTCCTATACAATTATCTAATGCAATTGTATCTTCTTTATAATTCCTAATTTTATTATTTAAAGTTTGGAAGTGCATTGTTCCTACATTAATGTTCATTTTTTCTTCCTCCTAACTTGTCATCTCTATAATTTCTTGAGAAGGCTATAAGCCCTGGTCTCTCTTTAAGAAGTTCAAAGTTAAGACTACTAAGTGGAATTTGCTCTCTTATAATTGATGTATAAATTCCTGCACCTTCAACATCACCTAGCATCATAAAGCCCTTAAGTAAATCATCTTTTACAATAAGCTTTTTGTAGTTATTTTCATCTTGGGTAATTATTTCTTCCCCTTCATAACTACCTGCACTTATTAAGTGTAATCCAAAAAATCCAATGGCATTCATAGGAATAGCTTTATCAAACTTTTGCTTACCTAATGCCATATTAATCCCGGCACATTCACCTTGTCTATAGGCATTGGGTAAAATAGCCAGAATTTTTTGGTTACCATCTGTCAGATCTACACTCTCAGTACAATCCCCAGCAGCATAGATATTTTCTAAACTTGTTTGGCAGTATTCATCGAGGATAATCCCTCTATTTACTCTGCCACCAGCTTGTTGTACAAGCTCTACATTGGGTCTTACCCCAACAGCTAAAACGAGAATATCAAATTCAACTGTTGTACCATCTTGGAAATAGGCTGTATGAGCATCTAACTTTTGAACTCCTGTACCTAATTTAAATTGTATATTATAATTCTCTAAATGCTTTTTTAAGCGTGCCCCACACTCCATATCAACAATACTAGAAAGTACATGAGGTGCAATATCACATACGGTTAGGCTAGCTACCTTTTTTGAGATTGCTTCTGCACATTTAAGACCAATTAATCCAGCACCTACAATGAGCACTTTACTTTTTTCGTTAATCTTTTCGCCTAAGGCTTTTGCAGAATCTAATGTCATAAATGTAAATTGATTTTCTACTTTTTCTAGTCCTTCAATAGTTGGAACAAATGGTCTTGATCCTGTTGCTACTAGTAACTTGTCATAGCCTATAACTTCTCCAGTTTGTGTAACAATTTCTTTCTTATCTGGATGAATTTCTGTAACATAAGTTTCTAATTTTAATTGACAGTTCATTTCCTTATAGAAGTTATCATCTCGATACTTCATACGTTCTAAATCTGTTTTTCCTTGCAATAGATAGGAAATGAGTGGTCTTGAATAAGTGTGATAAGCTTCATTTGATAAGACTACAATCTCACTGTTAGTATCTTGACTACGGATTCCCTCTATCCCTCCAATAGCAGCTGTAGAGTTTCCAATAATAACATATTTCATTCTACTCACCTCTCTTCATATACAATCGCTTGATTAGGGCATCCTTTAACACATGCCGGTTCCCCACTTTGATTACCCATGCATAGTTCACACTTTTGAACAATCCCCTCTGCTGCCATCTTAACCGCGCCATATGGGCAAGATAAAATACATGTACAGCAACCAACACATTTGTTTTTGTCAACTGCAATAAGTCCATCTTTTTTTGTAAGCGCTCCCGTGATACACCCTTTTACGCAAAGTGGTTCCTCACAATGTCTACAAGATACTGCAAAGCAAACTTGATCTTTTTCTTCTATTTGAATGCGTGGTTGAACCGTTTTATTTTTAAGTGCTTTAACCATATCTTTTTCTACTGAGTTTGCAAAAGCACAGTAGTATTCACATAGATGACACCCTAAGCACCACTTTTCATTGACATAAACCCTTTTCATCGTTCTCCCCCTATTCTCCTGCATGTTGAATGCCTAAGATCTCTAATTCTTTCTCTGTTAAGCCAATTCCACGTAGCATTAAGCGGTTACCTTTTAGCGCTTCAATAGAGTTAATTCCCATACCGCCCATCATTTCTTTAATTTCATGTTCCCATGCTGAAACTAAGTTGACTAAACGTTTATATCCGATTTCTGGATTAAGTCGTTTAACTAATTCTGGTACTTGTGTTGCAATACCCCAGTTACATTTACCGCCATGGCAACTTCTACATAAGTGGCACCCCAGTGCTAAAAGTGCACTTGTTGCAATATAAACAGCATCTGCTCCTAAAGCTATTGCCTTAACGATATCTGCACTATTTCTAATGCTTCCACCAACTACGATAGATACTTCATTACGAATGCCTTCTTCTCTAAGTCTTGCATCTACACTTGCTAAAGCAAGTTCAATAGGAATACCTACGTTGTCACGAATACGAGTAGGTGCTGCTCCTGTACCACCTTTAAATCCATCAATTGCAATAATATCTGCACCACTTCGTGCGACACCACTTGCAATAGCTGCTACATTGTGTACAGCTGCAATCTTAACTATAACTGGCTTTGTATAGTTTGAAGCTTCTTTTAAGGAATACACTAACTGTCTTAAATCTTCTATTGAGTAGATATCATGATGTGGTGCTGGTGATATGGCATCTGATCCTTCTGGGATCATACGTGTTTTAGAAATATCCCCCACGATTTTAGCCCCTGGCAAGTGACCACCGATACCTGGTTTTGCACCTTGACCCATTTTGATTTCTATTGCAGCGCCTGCTTCTAAGTAATCTTTGTGTACGCCAAAACGTCCTGATGCTACCTGTACAATGGTATTAGGTCCGTATTGATAGAAATCTTCATGTAACCCACCTTCACCAGTGTTATAAAGTATTCCAAGTTCTGTTGCTGCACGTGCAAGACTTTCGTGAGCATTGTAGCTAATTGAACCATATGACATAGCTGAAAACATAATAGGCACTGAAAGTTCTATTTGAGGTGGCAAGTTATTTTTAATCTCACCGTTTTCATCTCTTTCAATAGTTGTTGGCTTTTTACCTAAAAATACTTTTGTCTCCATTGGCTCTCTTAATGGGTCAATGGAAGGGTTAGTAACCTGTGAAGCATTGATAAGCATTTTATCCCAGTAAATTGGATAAGGCTTTGGATTTCCCATAGAAGAAAGAAGTACGCCGCCTGTATCTGCCTGACGATAAACCTCATTAATTGTTTCTCCAGTCCAATGGGCATTATGTTTAAAGGTATGATCTGTTTTAACGATTTTAAGTGCTTTAGTTGGGCAAAGACATACGCAACGATGACAGTTCACACACTTTGCATCATCGGCCATAAGACATTGATTTTCTTCATCATAGCTGTGTACACCATTTGCACATTGTCTTACGCAAACTTTACAACCGATACAACGTTTCTCATTTCTTACGACTTCATATTCAGGATATATATAATTAATAGCCATTAAGCTTCACTCCCTTCTAGTGTTACAATAACTGGCTCTCCACCTTTTGGTGTCCATACTTTGTCTAATTCTGGCTCTATAACGCGGATTGCACATTCTTCACTGGCAAAATAAACTTTATCATCCTTTTCACCAATAACCATAGAGCGAAGTTTAAGCCTGTCATTAATAGCCATTAAGCCGCCTTCAAATCCTACTAAAAGTGAAAATGGACCTGTAATTAATAAACTTGAAAATACATTTCTTAAGTATGTAAGTCTTTCTTTTTCTGTAGAACTTTGGCTATCTATTGTGCTCCAAAATGGTGCTGCAATAACCTCTGCAACCTCTTCAAGCTTAAGACCTTGCTTACGACTTAAGAAGTCAATAATATAGGTAATAACTTCAGTATCTGTTAAGAGATTACACTTATAGCCAAACATCTCTATAAAGCGTCTATTCGCATCATAAGATGAGATTTCACCGTTATGCACTACTGATAAATCAAGCATTGCAAATGGATGGGCTCCTCCCCACCAACCTGGTGTATTGGTTGGATATCTACCATGTGCAGTCCAAGAATACCCTTCGTATTCTTCTAATCTGAAGAATCTTCCCACATCTTCTGGGAATCCTACTGCCTTAAATACGCCCATATTCTTACCACTTGAAAATACGTACGCTCCTTCTATTTCTGTGTTAATTTTAATTACACAGCGTACTACAAATTCTTGTTCATCAAGCTGACTATCTTTAAGTTTTGTTGGTAATGGATTCACAAAATATCTCCACATAAGAGGCTCATTTGTAATTTTAGGTGTTTTGTGAATCGGAATTTTTGATAAGTTCACAAGGTCAAAATGTCTTTCCAAAAATCTTTCGCACTCTACCCTTGCATTTTGATCTTCATAGAACAAATGGAAAGCATAGAGGTCCTTGTATTCAGGGTAAATTCCATATCCTGCAAACCCTCCTCCTAAACCATTAGAACGATCATGCATAGTTTCTATTGATTTTATAATAGCTTCTCCACTCATTAACTTCCCGCTTTTAGAAAAAATACCAGATATGGCACAACCTGAAGGTATTCTAATTTCACCCTCTTTTTTCATTTCCAATCCCTCCTTCGATAAAATGCAAAAAAGGCGCTCATCAAAGTCAAAAACCCCTGTGGTTTTTTCATTTGATGAACGCCTTTGTTCATATCTAAATTGTATTTTATTGACCTAAAATTGTCAAGATAATTTTCCTTTAAAATGATTTTATAAGTTGTACAACTTGCATTTTCATTTCAAGAACAAGTTTAAATCCCTACTTATACTTATCTAAAGATATTTTTAAAAATTAAATTGCATTTTTCCAAAAATTATAGTTGACTTTTGATTTGGTTCGGTCATATACTGTTATTAACATCAGCAAAGGCGCTGTAGGTTATTTATTGACCTACAGCGCCTTTTTTTATTTTCCAAATCGAAAGGGGTATGTCTATGAGTAAAATTTTTGTTCCAAAAGGTTATAGTCCACAATTATCACTTTATGAAACCCAAACGGCTATTGGGTTCATCAAAAGAACTTTTGAAGATCGTTTAACTAAGGCTTTAAATTTAAAACGTGTCTCTGCACCTTTATTTGTTGATCCAAACACTGGTATTAATGATGACTTAAATGGTGTTGAACGTCCGGTTGCATTTGATATTGCTGAAACAGGCACAACTGCTCAAGTGGTACATTCTCTTGCAAAATGGAAACGCTATGCACTTCATCAATATGGTTTTAGTGCTGGAGAAGGTCTCTATACAGATATGAATGCTATTAGACGTGATGAAGAAATGTCAAATTTACATTCCATCTATGTCGATCAATGGGATTGGGAAAAAATCATTACTGCTGCTACGCGTAACGAAGCTTACTTAAAAGAAACAGTTACTGCTATTGTAGGTGCAATGTGTGATACTTTAGACGCTCTCAAAACATCTTATCCAAGTATTACAACAACACTTAGTAGAGATATTACTTTCGTTACAACACAAGAATTAGAAGATTTATATCCTAACCTCACTCCTAAAGAAAGAGAAAATGCTTTTGTTAAAGAGCACCCTACTACTTTTGTTATGCAAGTTGGTGACCTCTTAGCCTCTGGTGAAAAACATGATGGTAGAGCCCCTGATTATGATGATTGGAAATTAAATGGAGATATCGTATTCTGGAATGATGTATTAGAAATGGCATTTGAAGTTTCTTCTATGGGAATCCGTGTAGATGCTGAAAGCTTAGATAGCCAACTTATCAAAGCTGGTTGTGATGACCGTCGTAAATTCCTCTTCCATCAAATGCTTCTTAACAATGAATTACCACTTACTATGGGTGGTGGTATTGGCCAATCTCGCCTTTGTATGCTTCTTTTAGGTAAAGCGCATATTGGAGAAGTTCAATCTTCTATTTGGGATGATGCTACAAAAGTTTTCTGTAATGCGAACGATATTGTATTGCTTTAATCAATAAACACTTTGACAAGATGATTACTATATACCTCACATATTTCACACAACTGTGTACTTAACTTAATTTTATAAGGGAGGATTTATTTATGAAAAATGTAACAGAACTTTTTGGAAGTATGGTATTCAATGACCATGTAATGCGTGAGCGACTTCCAAAGTCTACCTATAAAGCTTTAAAAAATTGTATCAATCAAGGTATTAGCTTAGATTTATCTATTGCCAATATTGTCGCTAACGCTATGAAAGATTGGGCTATCGAAAAAGGTGCTACACACTTTACACACTGGTTCCAACCTATGACAGGTATCACTGCTGAAAAACATGATAGTTTTATTTCACCTACTTCAGATGGTTCTATTATCATGGAGTTCTCTGGTAAAGAACTGATTAAAGGTGAGCCCGATGCCTCAAGTTTCCCATCAGGTGGTTTAAGAGCTACTTTCGAAGCACGTGGTTATACAGCTTGGGATCCTACTTCATTTGCCTTTATCAAAGATAATACACTATGTATTCCTACTGCTTTTTGCTCATATGGCGGAGAAGCGCTTGATAAAAAAACACCTCTTCTTCGTTCTATGTCAGCACTTAATAAAGAAGCCATTCGTATTCTTAAACTTTTTGGTCATGAAGATGTAGAAAAAGTGCTTACTACAGTAGGTCCAGAACAAGAATACTTCCTCGTTGATAAAGACCTTTTTGCAAAACGTAAAGATCTTATTTTCTGTGGACGTACTCTATTTGGTGCTAAGCCTCCAAAAGGTCAAGAATTAGATGATCACTACTTTGGTACGATCAAACCAAAAGTTGCTGCATTTATGGAAGAACTAGATGAAGAGCTTTGGAAATTAGGTATTTTAGCAAAAACTGAGCATAATGAAGTTGCACCTGGTCAACATGAACTTGCTCCTATCTTCACAACTTCTAATATCTCTACCGATCACAATCAGCTTACAATGGAAATCATGCAAAAAGTTGCAAAACGTCATGGTCTTGTTTGCCTTCTTCATGAAAAACCATTTGCAGGTGTAAACGGTAGTGGTAAACACAACAACTGGTCTTTAAGTACAGATACGGGTATCAATCTTCTTGAACCTGGCAAATCACCTGAAGAAAATGCCCAGTTCCTTCTCTTCTTAGCAGCTGTTGTTAAAGCTGTAGATGAGTACCAAGACCTTCTTCGCCTTTCCGTAGCAAGTGCTGGTAACGATCATAGACTTGGTGCAAATGAAGCACCTCCTGCTATCGTTTCTATGTTCTTAGGTGAAGAGCTTACTGCTATTTTAGAATCCATTGAAAAAGATAGTAGCTATGACAAAAAAGCTGCTGCTTATATGGAAATTGGTGTAGACGTTCTACCTCGTTTCAAGAAGGATACCACTGACCGTAACCGTACTTCACCATTTGCTTTTACTGGTAACAAGTTTGAATTCCGTATGCTTGGTTCAGCGCTTTCTATCTCTGGCCCTAACGTTATTCTTAATACAATTGTTGCCGAAGCGTTATCTTGTTTTGCTGACCAACTTGAAAGTTGCGATAACTTCCAAGCTACTATTCAATCTATCATCAAATCAACACTTCAAGAACACAAACGTATTATCTTCAATGGTAACAACTATGCGGATGCATGGGTTAAAGAAGCTGAGCATCGTGGTTTACTCAACCTTAAGTCTACTCCAGATGCACTTCCTTATTTCATTGCTCCTAAAAACATTGAGCTCTTTACAAAACATAAGATTTTCACAGAGTCAGAAATTTACTCTCGTTACGAAATCTTATTAGAAGGCTATTCTAAAGTGCTTCATATCGAATCACTTACTATGATAGAGATGGTTAAGAAAGATATTATTCCTGCTGTAGTAAGCTATGTTGATCATCTTACTCAAGCTGCACTACACAAACGTGCACTTCTATCTACAACATGTTCATGTGACTTAGAAGAGGGACTTATCAATGAACTTTCTTCTTTATCTGGATGCCTTTACAAAAAGCTCAATGCTTTAGATGAATGCTTAATTTCATCAACTTTTGCTAATGAGCAAGAAAAAGCTAACTACTACAAAGATTCTGTTTTCCCAGCTATGCAAGAATTACGTGCTGTAGCTGATGAAATCGAAACCTTAGTAGGACGCACCTACTGGCCATACCCAACTTATGGCGATTTATTATTCAGTCTTTAATAGTAATAATTTAGCAGTCTAATCATTTTACTTTTTGTATTTTTTGTTTTACTTTTTTTGTATATCACTTAACTTAATTAACAATTTCAAAAATAAAGGAGTGACGGAACTACCCCACTAGTTCTATCACTCCTCTATTTTTATTTATAAACTCTTAATAAGGAAGTAAATAAATCTTATCTCCTGCCTCATGTAACTTACCTTGAATCTGATAAACTTCTTCTATAAGCTTTTCATTAATAACCTGCTTTGGCTCTCCTATTTGTACAACCTTACCTTGATGCATAACAATAATATGATCACTAAAGTTAATGGCTTGGTTTAAATCATGAAGTACCATGACAATTGTCATTTGATAACGGGTATTCAACATTTGCACCAGCTCCAACAATTGAATCTGATAGTACATATCTAAATAGGAAGTTGGCTCGTCTAAAAAGAGTACATCAGGTTGTTGGCAAAGTGCCATAGCCAGCCATACACGTTGTCTTTGACCACCGGATAAGGCATCTACCTCTTTATCTTGTATATCGATTAACTGCGTACATTCTAGTGCCCACTGTATAACCTCTTCTGCTTTTTCATCTTTTTCTTTCCAAAGGTTTTGATACGGCATACGTCCTTGTGACACCAGTTCTCTAACAGTCATATGAACCTTCTCTTCATTATGCTGATGTAAAACAGATACATGCTGTGCAAATTCCTTTTGTTTAATATGTTGGACACATCTATCACCGAGATAAACCTCACCTTTTTGAGGTGCATAAGCTTTAGTTAATAAACCTAATAGAGTAGATTTCCCACACCCGTTAGGTCCTATAATCGTTGTTATTTTGCCTCTTGGAATTTCTACATTTAATCCATTAAATAGACTATGTGTTTGGCTGTATGTAAAGTGAATGTTTTTAGCCTTCATATTAAGATGCCCTCCTTCTTAGCATATATAAAAAGAATGGTGCACCTATCAGTGACATCATAATACTAATAGGGATCTCAAAAGGATAAATGAGTACGCGACCTAATAAATCTGCACCTAATAGCAACGTTCCTCCAAGTAATGCTGAAAATGGAATCAGCTGTTTATGGTTATGTCCTATAATAATGCGACTTAAATGAGGTACAACCAACCCAACGAAGCTAATGACACCTACTTCTACTGTTGGAATAATAGCCAGTAATACTGCAACAAGACATATAAAAATCCTATCTTTATTTACTTGCATCCCTAAGCTTCTTGCATTACGTTCTCCTAGTGCCAATGTATTACACTTCTTATATAAAATAAAGCTTAGGGCTAAACCTATCGTTCCATATAAAACAATAAATCTAACAGAGTCCCATCCCTTACCTAGGCTTTGTGCCTGACTGATCAAACTCCCTCCTATACTTGAAGAGGTCATATAGGAAATCACTTCTCCAAGTGCTCCAAAGAGGGCATTGATAGCGATCCCTGCTAGAATAATTCTTTGGGGTTTAAAACCATTTTCCCATGCAAAAGCATACACCAATGCACATGCTAATACACCACCTAGAAGACCTGCAATGGGTGATGATACAACCAACCCTGGGGCTATTGCTAACATCAATGTATTCATGCAGGTAGCCCCTGCTGATATCCCTATAATTCCTGGATCTGCCAAAGGATTACGCATAACGGCTTGTAACAGTACACCTGCTACAGACAACATGCCACCTGTAAAGAGAGCAATAAATATACGTGGTAATCTTACAGCCTTAATAATCTCTATTTCACTACTGCCACCATGTATAAGCCCTACTACAATTTCCTTTAAGCTAAGGTCAATGGAACCGACACGCATACATAGAAGTGCTAGTACTAATGCTCCCATTATTGTTACAATAAACTTTGTTTTAATATACTTCTTATTCATTCTTGTTGTCTCTATTCATACAAAATTTTCGCTAATACCTTTAGTGCATCTGCTGTTTCTAAACTAGCACTTACATTAAAAAGGCTATCATCCAAATCATAAACTGCGCCTTCTTGTACGGCTTTAAATTGCTTCCATAATGGATTCTCATTAAATTCTTTTGCAAACATCTCTAATACTTCTTCTTTCATTCCATGTGTCATGCGTAAGATGATATCTGGTTCTGATGTTAATAATGCTTCTAAATTCACATTAGCAAATGCCATACTAGCATCTGGAACAACATTAATCCCACCTAACATTTCAACCATTTGCCCTACAAAAGATGTGCCTGTTGCTGCTAAGTAATTTCCTGGGAATCCAAATAATACAAGTACTTTAGGTGATTCTTTTCCTGCTACACTTGCGATCGTAGCATTAATTTCTGTTCTAAAATCTTCAATCAGCTTGGTAGCTTCTTCTTCTTTTTCAAAAAGCTTACCTATTTCTTCTATAGATTGTTCAAGGGTATCTATATTATCTAGATTTAAGAAGGTCCCTTCTACACCGATTTGCTGAAGTTTTGGCTCTATGGTGGATTTTAACGTTGTAACACCAAGTACATGTGTAGGTTTTAACATGGCAATACGTTCTAAGTCTGGTGACATAGGTAACCCTACTTCTTCTACCCCTTTAGCATTTTCATGTAAGTTATATTGCGTCTTTGGTACACCAACCATTCCTATCCCTAATTCACCTAGAATATCTACAAGAGATACAGAAAGTGCAATAATACGATTTTCATGTTCTATTTTTTGTTCTTCTTTTGGTACTTCATTTACAATCACTTCTTGCTTACTGCATCCACTTACTCCTAGAACACCTATCAGTGCTACAGCTACCAATTTACCTATGTATTTTAATTTTTTCACTTTCTACTTTCTCCTATATTATTTTCTTTTGAAGAAATAGATGGAACTTACTCCTGCGGCTAATACCACAATAACTATAACAAGAATTGTCATATGTTTATTTGTTTGCTCTACCTCTACAGATTGTGACTCCGTTTCCTTTGTCTCTTCTATCTCACTTGTCGCTAAGGCATCCTCTTCATTCAACGTCTCTGCTACTATTTCTTCTAGTTTACCTTTATCTTTATCTGCTTCTATTTCACTCTCTTTTGGCTCATGTTCTTCTAATTTATCTTCTTTTAATTCGTCCTCTTTTAATTTATCTACTTTTGATTCATCCTCTACCTGAGAGGCTTCATTTATTTGCTTTACTGGAACAACTGGTTTTTCCATTTTCTCTGGTTCAGCAGCTTTATTAGTAGATTCAGCTTGCTTAACTGGTTCTGGTTTTGATGTTTCTGATTTTGTTCCTTCCACTTTTGTAGATTCTGTTTGAGTCGATTCTGGCTTAGTTACCTGTGTTTTATTTCCCTCTGTTTGACTTACTTCTGATTGCATAGGTTGTTCTGCTTCCTTTACTACTTCTTTTTCAATAAGCTTTAAACTTCCTTTATCAAAAGTTAATTCATAAGATACCTCTGTACTCATAGGAATAACATATAAACCTATTGTTACTTTTGTATCTACAGAAGGAATAGGGAATTGTATCTTTTTGATATTTGTTGCTGAGTCATTTGAAACTAATTCATAACTAACAGATTTAGAATTAATTGTAACTTTAAAATCTCCCATAAACTGAGTATTATTAAATCCAACCGTTACAAAAAGGCCATCAGAACTCATTTTGAGTTCTGATTCCTCTTCAGTATATGACCTAGCCATACCTTGGCCTATTTGACTCTCATGATAAATTTGATTTTTGATCGTATATGTTCCATTTTCTAACTTGCTAGAGGCGTAAACTTGCCCACCTAATCCACCACCTCCTACAACTACTACCATAAGGAGTACCATCAGAAGTTGTTTTACTTGATTCCATCGGTATTTCATTTATGTGTACCTACTCTTTCTATTACTCTATAGCTTTTAGAATATCCTCATAAGCCCAATGACTTTCACTAAGATCCTTAAAGGTATTTTCTTTTTCTTCTAACTCTACTTGATCATGCCCCATAACTTTATTGATAACTTTTACGACTTGTGCTCTTGTTAAGTTTTTTTCTGGTTTAAATTCTCCATCGTCATATCCGTTGATATAACCAGCCTCAGTTGCTGCAATAATGTAGTTTTTGTAAATAGAATCTTCAATGTCTTTAAAAGGTAATGCCTCTACTTCTTCTACATTTAATCTTGTAATTTGTGCAATAATCTTAACAAATTCTCCTCTTGTAATAGCCGCATTTGGATTAAATAAAGTAGCCTTTTCTTCACCGATTAAACCAAGTTGTTCAAATAAGGTAATCTCCTCTTTTGCCCACATATCAATATCTTCATACTGACTTCTATATTCACTGTCTCTAAGTGTCTTTTGATCAATTACAATTCTAAGTTCTGGAGCCATATCTCCCATAGGTGCAATGCCTGTTTTTAAAGTGATTGGATCTTTTAAGCTATCTGTTTTTATTACAACATAAGCTTTCTTAAGATCTGCTGATTTTTCTACTACTAATGGCTCATAGCTTTTTCCTACTTGTTGCCAAACACCTGTAATAATGTTAGTAAATCCAAGTCCTTCATTCTCAATTTCTAAATGAACTTCATAAGATTGGCCTACTTTTTCAATCATAATATCATCTGTTTTAAAGAATTGTTTTGCCATAGATGCTTCATTTTTATCCTTATGTAGAACATCTATAGATGCTGTTTGATAATCTTTTTCTGGTGCATCAATAAATTTAGCTAACATAGCAATCGTTTCTGCTTTTGTCACTTTTTCATTCGGTCTAAATGTATGATCTTCATACCCTTTTATGTAACGAATGTTTTGCGCATCCTCTTTAATCTCAAATCCAAGTTTGACCTCTACCTTAAGTCCTGAAATAACAAAAACATTTGAACTTATTTCTTCTTGATTAAATGTAATACCTATTTGAACTTTTTGTTCTTTATCTTTTGCTTCTATTTCATCATAAGTAAAACTTACTTGTGTTCCTTCCATTTTGAAGTCTTTCAATGTTAAAAGGGTTCCTTCTTTACTACCATCTAGGTATACACGTCCAATAAAGTCATTTGCTGTTAAACTTTTATCTTCCGCAGTAAGTGTTATGGTCACTTTTCCATTTTCTGCTACCACACTTTGTATAGCTGTTTTTTCATTGGCTACAAGACTTGTATCAATTTGTCCTGCCCCTGGTTTAATACTACTTTCTACAAGACGAAGACGTAAAACTGGTTTCATTGGTAGCATTGGTGCAATACCACATCTGAGATACACAATATCATCAATAAATTCAAACTCTACTTCTGTTGTAATATAACGTTTTTGTGCATCATCAAGATGTGATAAGTGAAGACTTTGATAGTTTCCACCTACTTTTTGTTCTAAAGATGTTATGACATCTTTCATGCCCATTCCATCTTTTTTCACTTGAATGGTTAAATAAGGTTTGCCATTTACTATAGCTAACGGTAAATTCGTTTGAGTAAAGAATTGTGCTGCCATAGATGTCTCGTTATTGGTTTCATGAAGAACTTCAATATCTACAGAATAGTCTCCATCTACTAAGCCTTCTATTACACCTTGTGACTTTTCTTGAATCACAACTTCTTCCAATGAGGATTTTACATTATTATTTGCTTGATCTCTTGCCCCTACTGAGTAAGTCCCTGGCTTAAGTCCTTCAAATGTAGGCTCAGCTTGCCAATTTGCTCCACCATCTATTGTGTATTCATATGCTCCACTTCCCCCTTGAACTTGAAGCGTAATCGTTCCATCTTCTGCTCCAAAAGCAGTTTCATGAGTCGCAGTATAATTCATTTTTAAACTTTGAGTTACTTCCCCTATTTCTGCTTTAAGCTTTTGTATGGTTTCATCTGTTAAACGAATACGTAACACATGGGCCATTTGTCCCATTGGGGTCATATAGTGACATTTTACATAAGCCGCTTCTTCTACATTTTCTAAATTAATTTTTCCTATTACATATCTAATACTTTCATCGTCTAAGTGTTCTAGTGGAACATTTACAAATTCTTCGCCTACTTTTTGTTCTATCACTTTAATAGCATCAGTCTGTCCCATTCCATCTTTTTTGATGTTTAGTGCCAGTATCACTTGCTTTTCTTCTACAACCATCTCTATTGCTTCTTGATCAAAAAATGCTGCTGCCATTGAAGGTTTATTTGCAGTTTCATGTAATACATCAATATCAACAGTATAAGTACCTTTTGGTAACACTAAATTGCCTTTTGCCTCTATTGTCACTTCTTGATAAACAGTCTCCAGATCTGTCTTATCTATATCTTTAACACCTACTTTATAATTACCAGGTGCTAGGTTTTCAAATGTAGACTCTGTACTCCATGTTGTTCCACCATCTATTGTGTACTCGTAATTTCCACTTCCACCTGCTGCTTCGATAATAATTTTCCCATCATTAGCTTTATAAGCTGTTTCATTAGTAGGCGTAACTGTCACTTCTAAGCCTTCTGGCTTTGTCAAACCTAATAATGGTTTAAAGTATTCAATACTTTCTGCTGAAAGTTGAATTCTTAATGCTGGTTGCATAGAAGCAAATGGTAATTCTAATTTACACTGCATATATGTATCTTCTTGAATATCTTCAAGCATTACTTCTGTTGTAATATATCTTATCTCATCGTTATCTAAGTAATTGACTTCAAGTGGTTCGTATACACCATCTCTAAGAATATTGAACCCTTTAACAACATTTTTAAATCCTAGCCCATCTTTATCTATTTTTAAAGTGAGATAGACTTTACCATTTCTAATCTTTGCTGGTACCACACCTTTTTCAAAGAAGTCTGCTGCCATTGAATTTTCATCTTTTGTTTCATGTAAAACATTGATACTTGCTGTATGTGTTGCACTAGACACAATATCTACCCATGGGTCTACCAAGTTTTCTCGCGCTTGAATTGTAATATCTTGATAAATAACTTCAGCATCTAAATTTGTTCTATCTTTAGCACCTACTTTATAAATACCTGGCTCAAGATTTTCAAATGTAGACTCTTCGTTCCAATTTTCTCCTCCATCTATTGTGTACTCATATTTTCCACTTCCACCTACTACTTGAATAGCAATTCTGCCATCTTCAGCTTTATATATGGTTTCATCAACATGTGTAACTGTCATTTTTAAAGGGTCAATTCTTTCTTGATCTAATAATTCTTTAAAATATTTTTTGCTCTCCTCTGTTAGCTGAATTCTTAATTTAGGCTGCATAGAACCCATAAATGGTATTTCTAACTTACACTGTATATATGTATCCTCTTCAATATCTTCAAGTATAACTTCTGTTGTTATGTATCTTATCTTGTTATCCTCTAAATAGTCTAGTTCCAATGCCTGACATCCATTTTCATTACATAGATTGAGCCCCTTAATAACGTTGCTAAAAAATGTACTGTCTTTATAAACTTTTAAAGTAAGGTGTACTTTACCATTTTCAATTCTTGCTGGTATATTACTTTTCTCAAAATATGAAGCTGACATGGAACTTTTATTTTGTGTTTCATGTAAGATATTGATACTCGCCTTATGAGTTACACTAGAGACAATGCTTTCCCATGGGTCTTGTGCTACTGGTTGTATATCTAATGCTGCACTTGTGGTCTTTTGTGCAACCTCAAGTGCTGAACCTGTTGTTGTACTGATTTGATCATTGTCTGTATAAAGTGTCTCATGTTGTATTTTATTTTCGTTCGCAAGTACTGTTACACTTTGACTTATTGTCCCTGTTATTACTGTACAGCACAATGCCATATTCGCTAATTTATATCTCAATGATTTTGCCATTATTATTCCAACTCCTTATTTGTTAATTTTCTGTAATCTGAACTTCACAAACTATAGCATCTAATTTTTTGTGATGTCAATCCACTCAGACAGAGTTGGTATTCATAGATACATAATTGATAACAATTTTCATTTATCCTTTACTTTTTCCTTTTTTTAATATATCCTATTACAGTAATCTATATTTTTGAGATTAAATCTCAATATCAAGGAGGCATTTAAACTGTTTGCATCATATATAAATACCTTAAAAAAGATTTCTTTATTCAAAAATATGACTCCTAAAGAAATTAACGCTTTGCTTCTAGAACTTTCTACAACTATCAAACACTATGAGCAAGGTTCATATATTTGTACCCAAAATCAAGATTTCAATAAGATCGGCATAGTATTAAAAGGTAAAGTAATGTGCAGCCGTACTTGCCTATGCCACAATGCAACATTTTCTCATATTTTAAAAATATATGAGAGTTTTGGCGAAGACCTTGTCTGCGCAGGCCATGATAGTCTTCCCTACGATGTCATTGCCTTAGAAAATACAACATTGTTGTTTATTAAAGTGAAGGATTTACTTTTACTTGGGCACCCTTATAGCCCTTACATAAATAAGTTTCTTATCAATTTACTATCGCTTATTGCTAATCGTCATTTAATTTCAACTGAACAGATAGAATACACACGTATTCCCTCTCTTAAAAGGCGTGTTGCTGCTTTCTTACTCAACCAATATGAACAGACAGGGCAATTACTCTTTACTACTTCATTAAGTCGTTGTGAAATGGCTAGTTATTTAAGTGTGACACGCCCTGCCCTTTCAAAGGTTTTATCAGAACTAAAAAAAGAAGAGATTATTGACTACTACAAGGATTCTTTCAAAATTCAAAATCTCGATAAATTAATGCAATTATAGAAAGGATAATCATATCTATGTCTAAAATTTTTTATATTACTGTAGGATTTATTTCTTTAATTCTCGGTGTAATTGGTGTTATATTACCTATTTTACCTACTACCCCATTCCTCTTGCTTACTTCTGTTTGTTTCGCAAAAGGATCAACAAGATTTCATAACTGGTTTACACATACCAAACTTTATGAAAAACATCTTGATAGCTTTGTTACAGAGCGATCAATGCTCCTAAAAACTAAAATATGTACATTAGCTTTTGCTTCTATCATGCTACTCTTCCCTCTTATTTTTGTAGACAATATTTTTGTAAAAGTATTTATCATATTCCTATATATCTTTAAGTATTATTATTTTATATTTAAGATAAAAACCATCAAAACAGTATAAACAAAGAGAGGTTCTTACATGGGACGTATAGAAACAGAAAAACAAGTTGTAACCCATATGATTGAAATTTACTGTCACAAACATCATCATGCATCTGATCTTTGTACAGAATGTGCTAACTTACAAGCTTATGCTCTTAAACGTCTTTCTCATTGTAGATATGCTGAAAACAAAACCTTTTGTAGCCAATGCCAAACCCATTGCTATGCGCCTAAGTACAAAGAAGAAATCAAAAAGGTTATGAAATTTAGCGGTCCTCGAATATTCTTCAAACATCCTATTCTCGTTACAAAACACATGCTTAATCTCAATTAAGTGAAAGACTGCATATCATTATTAATAATCAAAATAAATAAAAGGGCTATAAAACTAGAAATTTGATTAGTTTTATAGCCCTTTTATATTGTTAAAGTTGACCATTTATTTTTTAACGCTTTATACCTTTTCTGGGTACCTTCGTCTTCTCATTTAAAGTTTAAATAACATCCTGCTACGTTTCCCATTGTATCTATTATAATTGTATATCTACATTATAATTGACTAACCAATAATCAAGTTGTAATAACCAAGCAAGAAGCTGTGGTTTTGACATCAATTGACCAAACCAAGTTACATTCTGTGTAGCTAAAATATCTTCTAATGCTACTTTATTAATGAGCTCTTTGATTCTACAATCACTGTCGTTTAATCTTGACTCTAAAAGTTTGATAACCTTTGCTTCATATGCTGGATTATGGGTTTTTGGATAAGGACTCTTCTTACGATTGAGGATTTTATCTGGTAAATAGTCTTGCATTGCTTCTCTTAAGAGCGCCTTTTCTACTTGATTTTTGAACTTAATTTCCCAAGGTACATTATAAATAAATTCTAATATACGATGGTCTGCAAAAGGTACCCTTACCTCTACACCACTAGCCATACTCATACGGTCTTTTCTTTCTAACAATGATGTCATAAAGTAGTGTACGGATAAGCATGTCGCAATTCTGCTTTGTCTCATGCTTGCATTATCAGAGTCAAGCACTGGACATTCTGCTACACTCTTTTGATATACAGATTGTGCAAATGCAAGACCTTCATCTGGTTTGACCCATTTATCTTGGAAAAGGCTAGCCCTCTTCGTTGCATCATGAATCCATGGGAAGAAGCCACTTTGAAGCATTTCTGGACGATAAAACCAAGGATATCCACCAAAGATTTCATCTGCACATTCTCCTGATAATACTACTGTGTGTTCTTTTTTAACTTGGCTACAATAGTAGAGTAAAGAAGAATCTATATCTGCCATACCTGGTAAGTCACGATATAATGTGGCATCATATAGTAATTTAATTAAGCTATCAATATCAGCCGTTAGCACTTGATGATGTGTTCCTAATTCATGAGCCAGATAACGTGCATACTCATCATCACTTTGTGGTTGGAACAAGGTTGCATGGAAGTTCTCTTTATTTCCAGCATACTCAAAAGAATACGTTCCAAGCTGTCTACCTTCTGCTGCATATTTTCTAGCTGCTACACTACTTATAATAGAAGAATCTAATCCACCGGAAAGTAAAGTAGCAAGGGGTACGTCTGATACAAGTTGCCTTGTAATAGCATCTGTTACTAATCTTTTTGTTTCTTCTACTGCATCTTGTTCAGTTCCCTCAAATGCCTTCGCTTCTAATTCCCAATACTTTGTAAGCTTCAATCCTGATTTGTTGTAAACACCATAATAGCCTGTAGGAATTTCTAAAATATCTTTAAATACACTTGTTCCACCTATTTTAGTAGGCGCTAAGTAAAGAAGTTGCCATAAACCTTCTTGATCTAAGACACTTTTAACCTGGTCATGAGCAAGTAACCCCTTTACTTCAGATGCAAACAATAAGGTACTACCAACTTGTGTATAGAAGAAAGGTTTAATACCAAATCGATCACGTGCTAAATAAACCTCATGTTTGCTTTCATCCCATACTGCAAAGGCAAAGATTCCGTTTAAGTAATTTGCACATTGTTCCTTAAGTAAAATATAAAGATACAAAACAACTTCTGTATCACATGTCGTTTGTAACTTCACACCTGCCTTTTCAATCATCTTAGTCAGTTCAGGTGTATTATAAATTTCACCATTATAAACAATGGTATACTTCCTACCTTCATAAACTCTTGTCATAGGTTGAAGACCTCTTTCAACATCCATAATTGCTAAACGGTTATGCTGAAAAGCTACACCTTTTGCTACATACACCCCTTGTTGGTCTGGCCCCCTGTGAGCAAGAGCTTCTCCCATTTTTCTAACGCACCCCTCATTTGCTCTTTCTTCATGTATAAAATCAACGATACCACATATTGAACACATATAATTTCCCTCCTGTACAAGCACAAAAATAAAAAGACCCCTTAAGTGTTTTCATTCATGGATACACTTAAGACGCCTTTGTCTTCTGTACTATTCTATTCGTCTATTTAAAATTGTTGCCTGTCTTATACCACTTTGGTACAATTTTAGCAAAATACTCATAGTCTTCTATTGCCTCGTAGCATCGTCTTTTCATACCTTCTACTTCTTCGTCCCCAAACTTTTCAGCCCATACAATAGAATATAAGGCTGCATGTGCTACATATACAGAAAGTACCCTCCAAAATATTTCTGGTGGCTCGTAGTCAAAGTATCCATCTATTTGTCCTTTTGAAAAAGGTATGCTAATCTCTTTAGCAAAGCTCTGTATCTTATAAAATTCCTCGTATTGATCCCCATATTTCCACCTATTAAAATCGATAATACCTAGCTTTCCATCTGGTGTTAAAATCATATTTCCTGGATGGAAGTCCCCGTGCAAATAAACTGCTGGATAAGGATTTAGTAGATGAATATTTTCTTCTACATATGTAATGATCCCTTCATCATTTGGGATCCGATTACTACTCAATTTATACTTTTCTATCCCACCAAGCTTTCTTTGTTTTCTATCTTGTAGATGCCTATCTTCTTTAGCCACTTTAATTTGATGAATAGCTTTTAGTATTCTCCCCGCTTCTAATCCCAAAGCATATTGCTCTTCAATAGGTAACCGATCTAAGCACTCATTAAGTGGGGTTCCTTCTACCCATGTTAAAATCATATAAACGGATTGCTCTTCATTACATGTTCCAAACTCAACTGCTTGCGACATCACTGCATCAATCTTATTCGCCTTTTGTAAAAATTGATATTCCTTTTGTTTTTCTTCATATAGTGAACCATCTGCTATACGTATAAGAAATTTATTTTTTTCTTTATCTTCAACGTAATATTTTTTGTCCATGGACCAACCTTCATTAATTTGTTTAATCACTTGCCATGTTGAATAATGAGGTATGCCTTCTACTGGATATATTAGTAATGGCTTTGCCATCTTCTCACCCCCACTTGCTAGCATATGGTAACCCAATTACACCCCAATATGCTTTTATCTAAATTAAGTTTTAAGCTTATTGTATCTCTATACATGCTATATTTCAATTCTAAATCTATCTTTATTTTTTATTCAAAACTAATAATTTGTTTTTGAATAACTTTTACATTTTATTCCTTATTGAGCCATATTATATAAATATAGATTTTGTGGAGGTGAATGATATGTATTATACTTTTGCTACAACTTTAATACTCCTGGGTATTTTTCTTTTAGCTTTCTTTTTTTCAATTAATGATGCTACGTTGCTTACTTGCTTGCCTCTTATCAAAGGACATTCTATACAACATGAAAGATTACTTCATTCTAAAGTAGCTTGCGCGCTTATTCGTTGTTTGAAAGGCTTAGAAGTTACTTTCCTTCTCCTTTTAGCCGTTACCACCTTTGTCATTGGTGAAACTTCTTTTTATAGCATTATTTTCCCATTCTTTTGCATAGGAACATTGAGTTTGATCATCATTGATTTATTTTTACCCCTTATTATTGATTCTTTTCTCATACACTCTAATTAAAAATACTCCTCATGAAAATCATTATCTATTGATTGACATGAGAAGTATTTTTTTGATGTATCCAAGATTTTATTTTTTAATCATCATTGGATATAGCCTTTATTGCTAATCATCCCTTATTTCATTAATAGCTCATTGGCGACTTTATTCCATCATAATAATAGAAACGTTTGACCTCTAACTATAGCTAATCCATACTGCGATAGTCTCCTATTCACAAGTACACTTACATTCATATCTAATAATGCCTGGATATTTCTCACCTAAACTATTCACTTCAAAGCCTATCTTTCTATAGAAACCAACTGCATCATCATCCGTTTCTGCTAATATGCAGGCTGGTTTATAGAACTCTTTTATACATTTAATCATTTGATATCCAATGCCTTGATGTTGCCTCTCTTTTAAAATAGCAATGTCCAGTATCTCTACTCTGTAACTCTCTACATAATTTAAAATAACAATGCCACAAAACTTATCATCTATATTTGCACCTAAGGCAATAACTCTGTCATCATCCATATACCTTTGGGCTCTAGCATTTAATTTTTCTTCAGTAGGCATATATGTACTTTGGGCTAGTATTGTTAGAATATCTTTAGCCTTTAAATACTCCTTTATATTAATCATTTCCATTTTTCTTCCCCCTCAAAATAAAAAGGCTTGATATATATTGCTATTAATCAAGTCTCTTCATTTATGCACTATTATTTTTTTAGTTCTTATCCACATCTTTGACTAATCTAATAGCTTGCAATATTTTATCTACCTTAGATTGCTTACCACCCATTATAGGCGTAAAGATTAGTTCTATAATATCATGGACTGTTAAATCTTTTCCTGTTTAACGGCCTAATAATACTTCATAAGCCATTGATAGCCAATAACTTACGAATCTTTGTTAATTGCACCTAAATAAACTTGAATAGGTAATGTACGGTTTAGGAAACCTGCCATTTATGCTTTTGTGCTGTCTTTCCTAAACTCTGTACCCTTTGGTACTCAACCCCTTCAGGCATTTCTTCTCGTCGCCCTCTTTGTTATTTCTGTCTAGCGACGACGTTTTGACGTCCTAACAATTTAAATAAGTTTGCACTACTTAGGGATAATGCACACTATTTGAAAAAAGTGTCTTTAAAACTACCTTCTCCGTAAAATTAAAAGGCTCTAGTGTAAGTATTAAACTATACCTACGTCTAGAGCCTCGAAAATACCACTATCTAACTTTTCTGCTGTTTCCTTTTCTACCTCTCCTATAACATGTGAGTAAATATCCATTGTTGTTGAAATGGATGCATGTCCTAGCCTTTGCTGAGCTACCCTTGGATTAATGCCAATGTGTTAGGCAATTCTAGCTCCCTTATACTACTCTCTGTCTTTGGATCTTTTGTTACGTTTTTTACTTTTCTGCATTTAGTACACCTATTGCTATTTTTTCAATTTTCTTCCTCTTATATAATAATTTTTATCCTTCTAGCCTATTATTAGGTATCAATCCCCTTACCTGACTCTTCATCAGATAAGTGCTTCTTAATTATATCTTGTAGTCGTCATATATATTTTAGCATACACAACCCCTACGACCATAATCCCTATTCCTGAAATCAAGAAGTATGTCTGTACTCCAATTATTTCAGCCATAACACCCGATATTGCAATCCCTATAGGTGTACCAATTACCATTAGTGCTCCAGATAAGGATAGTACTCTTCCTAAATAGGAATTCTCTATCTTCTCTTGAAATACTATTGTCTGTAAACCTTGATAAAATGGTGATGCAAAGCCTAATAACGCTGTTAAAACAACAAATCCACTGAATGCCTGTGTCGATAATATTCCTGAAAATGTAAGAGATATTCCCATTCCAATAGTAGCAATCGCTACATAAATAATTTTATTCCTTTTTAACTTAAGCCTACTAAGTAGTACTGCTCCCATTAGCATTCCAATAGCAAATATAATCTCTACAAAGCCTGCATGCCACTCACTTTTATTAAAATACCCTAGTGTCATCATTGGATAAAGCACAAAAATAGGCATATATATTATTGAAAACATAGCCCCTGCCATCATAAATCCTACAAGTTTATTTTCCTTTAGAACAACTATTCCTTCCTTCATTTCAGTAAAGAAATGATTTTCCACAGCCTCAGCAGTTTCTCTGTTTTTAGGGATCTTTGCAACGAATATGCATGCAATCGCTATTATTGCACCTATGCAATCTAGAAAAACAATATATTCTAGCTTCCAAACTGTAAATAAGGCTGCCGCAATAGCAGGACTCAGTATAAGAGATATAGATTGGAGTGTTTGTGAATAACCTGCATACTTGCTTAATTCACTTTCTGGAACAATCAGTGGAGTTACTGCTTGTAAGCAAGGTTGATGAAATGCCGTTCCAATAGAACGCACTGCTAAAACTACCATGATAATCCATATAGGAATATTTCCACCCAAGCCTGCAATAACAATTACCAAGCTCGCTAATGCAATTACAATATCTGATACAATCATCATTTGCTTCCGATCAGAGCGATCTATATATACACCTACAAAAAATCCTAAAATACCTTGTGGAAGAAAAGCCATAATTCCTGATAATGCAATAATAGATGGCGCATTGGTTTCAGCAATTAAATACCATACGATTGCCATCTGTAAAATTGAACTTGTTAGTTGTGAAATAGCTTGTCCAAAATACAGTATAAAGAAATTTTTATTCATCTTTCTTTTATTCATCTTTTCATTCTCCTTAGTTAGTGATTGATTTTGACAATATGGCAAAAATAAAAGCTATGGATTTTTCCATAGCTTTCTACTTAAAAGTATATAAAGGTATGGAAATAATTTAAAATTACAAATTGGTAATATAAATAAACCATCATAGCAAATGGCCTTTAATTACCTTATTTCATTGTAATTTTATTGTTTTTCCATACCACATTTATTTTGCCTATTATACAAAATCAAATATGAGGAGCAGTATCATTCCCTTCATACCATATTGTCATTTTTTATTTTATATAAAAAAATATCTTTAGTCAACTTGTTTACTACGTAATACTGTTTACTTTTATTACCCACACTATTCATATATAAATTATTTAACCTTCAAGTCGCCCATTTGACGCCCTAAAGACGACGACTACCTAAAAAAAGACGACCTTAATGACCACTAATTGCAATTCTCTAGTAGTTTCTCTATAAAACAAAAACCTTACACCCCTTGAAAATCAAGTACTTGTAAGACTTTATTCATTGCACCTGATAGGATTCGAACCTACGACGCACGGTTTAGGAAACCGTAGCTTATCCCGCACATCATTTGTTTAGCTATCCAAAAAATATTCTTTATTATAATAGCGTTTACTATCATTAATTCTATACATAAAAAAGTCATCCTTTTAATACCATAATGACGAAGACTAACTGAAAAAAGGCCACCAAGCCTTTCCCCCTTAAAATTTAAGTAATTATAAAACCCTTATTATATGCCTAATAGGCTTAAGATCTCACAATGCAACAAAAGCTAGCCTAAGTTGCCTCCCCTCCAAAATCATGGGCAAACTTAAGCTAGCTTTATAGGTGACATGTTTTAGCGGACTCTTATTATACAACTTCATCAATAGGGTGTGTGTATAAGGAGTTATTCTGGTTCCCTTCTAGCCGATTCTCGTCCTTACTAAAGCGCCTGGTATCCCTGCCGGTGCAAGAGGTCGCAATGACTTTACACTTTTAATCGTCTGGCCACTTGTAACACATAAGAGGTACTGTCTTGGTTCCATCCAACATTTATACAATATGTATTATTGATTCCATTATGAGATTGAATCCTTATCCTTTTCATCCATCATCTTGGTGTCACCTCCAAGATGGGGATGCCTAAGAAACAAGTTTGCCTTTTGGGAGGGGAGGCAAAAGTTATGGCTTCTTTCTTAGTGGTATAGTAGGTTGGGCATCTAGAATACCAACGCACCATACTTTTATATTAGGGTTACTTTATACTGCATGTCTCTTAATATACTAAGTATATAACTTTTCTGATTATTTTACAATATACAAAATATATAATTTTTATATTTTTATCTATTCTATTTCTCAAAGTTCTTTAAAATATCCCCTCTATTTTAAGCACTATTTTGTATACTCTTTATATTATAGCTTTCACTTATTTCAATCACTTGTAAAGCCCCACCTACAGCTACTTCTTCATCGACAAAGTCTACCTCAAAGTACTACGTCCATAACCCAGCAGTTTGGATAATAAGCCTTGGGATAGACGTGATATAAGTTTTACTACAATCAAAAAGCTAACTTAAATCTACCTGTTGGTTTTGTATCTAAACAGTAATAGGAGGTACTGAAATGAATCTCAGTACCTCCTATTATTTGTCTTATTATAAGTTCTACAATCTGTATCTTATTGTTCTCTTAATTTTGCTCCAATAACCATTTCAAGACCATTTAAGATTTTCTTCATTGGTTTTTGAATGTCTTCATCTGCAAGTGTACGATCAGGTGCTCTAAACACAAGGTTGTAAGCTACTGATTTGAAACCTTCTTCAATTTGTTTACCTTGGTAAACATCGAAGAGTTCACAGCTTTCAAGGAGTTTACCAGCTCTTTGTTTGATGACTTTTTCAATATCACCTACAAGTACGTCTGCTGCTACTAACATAGCGATGTCTCTTGTTGAAGATGGGAATTTAGGAAGGGCACTGTAGCTACGTGCTTTTTCCATATTGTTAAGAATCATAGCAAGGTCAAGCTCTGCTACATAAGTTTTAGCTTCTAAACCGTAGTTTTTAGCTACTTGTGGGTGAATTTCACCGAAGTAACCACAAACTTTACCACCAATTAAAAGGTTAGCTGTACGACCTGGGTGCATGAATACTAACTCTGTATTTCTTTCAAGTTCTACTTTTTGAACATGAAGGTCTTCCATTAAAGATTCTACAAGACCTTTAAGTGTGTAGAAGTCTACATCTTTGCCGTACATACCTACAGTAAGTTTTTTGATCTCGTTTGGAAGTTCTTGTCCTTCTACTTTTTCAAAGATTTTGCCTACTTCGTAAAGCATAGCTGTTTCATTTCTACGGTTATAGTTAATAGAAAGTGAATTTAAGATACCATTTAAAGTAGTTGTACGCATGATACTGAAGTCTTCACCTAGTGGGTTTGTAATCGTTAATACATTTCTAAGTGGACTATCAGCTGGAATGCAAAGTTTATCAAATACTTTTGGACTTTCGAATGTATAAGTTACAGCACCATGTACACCGTATCTACTCATAAGATGACGAATTTCTGTTACTGTTTCTTGTTCAAAGTTTTTGTGTCCAACTGTTGGTGTACCTCTTTCAAGTGTTACTTCGATTTTATCATAGCCATAAAGTCTAGCAACTTCTTCTGCAAGGTCAGCCATCATTGTAATGTCTGGTCTGAATGTTGGAAGTGTAACTGTTTTTGCTTCTGTGTTCACTTCAAACTCAAGACTTTCGAAGTAAGCTTTCATTTCTTCTTCAGTTACTTTTGTTCCAAGGTAATTATTGATCCATTGTAAATCATATGAAATTGTAAGTTTTTCACGTTTTACTGGATATACATCAATAACGCCAGATACAACTTCACCAGCACCTGTCATATTGATAAGTTGTGCTGCACGGTCTACTGCATCTGTAATGTTGTTTGGATCAAGACCTTTAACGTATTTTTTAGATGAGTCACTGCTAATACCAAGTTTTTTAGAAGTTTGACGTACATTGTATCCATTGAAGTTAGCACATTCAAAAAGAATTGTAGTTGTTTCTTCTGTTACTTTTGTATCTTCTCCACCCATAACACCTGCGATTGCTACTGGTTTTTCTTCATCTGCAATAACAAGCATTGTGTTATCAAGTTCTACTTCATCACCGAATAAAGTAACCATTTTTTCTCCGTCTTTTGCATTACGTACGATTACATGGTGACCTTTAAGTTTATCGTAATCAAAAGCATGCATTGGTTGACCAAATTCAAGAAGCATGTAGTTTGTAATATCTACAATGTTGTTAATAGGTCTAAGACCTGCTGATAAAAGACGGTCTTTTAACCATTTTGGTGATGGACCTACTTTTACATTTTTGATAATACGTGCTGCGTATCTTGGGCAAAGTACTTCATTTTCAATTGTTACTTTTGCCATGTCAGCTGCATTACCTGCAACTTCTTCAACTTTGATTTCTGGGTATTTGAAAGGTTTTTTGAAAGTCGCAGCTGCTTCTCTCGCAATCCCTAAAATACTGAAACAATCTGGTCTATTTGATGTAATTTCATATTCTACTACTTCTTCGCCAAGACCAAAGAAAGGTTTTACATCTGAACCTAATTCAATTGGCTCATGGAAGATATATACACCATCTTCTGGTGCATCTTCGAAGTCACTTGCAGCAAAACCAAGTTCTTCTACTGAACAGAACATACCTTGTGATTCTACACCACGAAGTTTACCTGTTTTAATTTTAAGACCACCATGAAGTGTTGCACCCTCAAGTGATACAGGAACAACATCCCCTGTATTTACATTCGTTGCAGCTGTAACGATTTGAAGAAGTTCACTTCCACCGATATCCACTTTCATTACACGAAGTTTATCTGCATCAGGATGTTGAGTTGTTTCAACAATTTTACCTGCAACAACTTTAGTAATCTCTTCTCCACTCACTTCAACTGTTTCAACTTTAGAGCCAGACATTGTCATTGCATCTATATAAGTATTTATATCTACATCAATATCTACATATTGTTTTAACCAAGACATAGGTACGTTCATTTTTCCAACTTCCTTTCTTATCTATCATCTTTATATACTTTTATCTTATTTAATCGAACTACATTATCGTTATAATCTATCACAGATGTTTCTGTTTCTCCCCCTTTATCCCTCTCAGGATCTAAGGAGCTTACCAGTACTCGTAATAATGAAGTGAAAAGTATCTAGGCCACTTCTAGAAGTTTAGCTAGAGTGTTTACATTGAGTATTCAAACTCCATGCAGTCACCAAATCCACCCTTTACTTTCCGTTCCTTATCAAAGTTCCTAGGAAACCTATGGATGTTTGGCAAGGTGGATGTCTAGAGGTTGAAGCATGAAATATGCCTCTGGAGCATTTGTAGAGATGCATGAATTATAAATAAGATGGTTTTAGCCACACTGTTTGAGCGTTAGCGAGTTTGTGGCGTTATCTTATTTATAATGAAATAGCAGCTCTTAAAATGTGGAAGGAGCATATGGAATGCTCAAACTCTATATAGCCACCGTCTTCCCACATTCTCTCTTCCCTAGAACTGTGATAAGAATCTCACATCATTTTCGTAGAATAATCTTAAATCGTTAATATCGTATTTAAGCATTGTTAAACGTTCCACACCCATACCAAATGCGAATCCTTGGTATTTAGTTGAGTCGATACCAGCCATTTCAAGTACTTTGGGATGTACCATACCACATCCTAAAATTTCAATCCAGCCAGAACCTTTACATACGTTACAGCCTTTACCACCACACATTACACAGCTTACATCTACTTCAGCACTTGGCTCTGTGAATGGGAAGTAGTGAGGTCTAAATTTAACTTGTACTTTATCTCCGAAGAATTTCTTAGCAAACTCAGCAAGTACCCCTTTAAGGTCACCAAATGTAATATTTTCATCGATTACAAGACCTTCAATTTGGTGGAATACTGGTGAATGTGTTGCGTCTGACTCATCAGAACGGTATACACGTCCTGGAGCAATCATACGAATAGGAAGTGCTTGTTCTTCCATTGTGTGTACTTGTACTGGTGATGTAGCTGTACGAAGTACTAAGTTATTTGTAAAGTAGAATGTATCTTGTTCATCACGAGCTGGATGTTCTTCTCCTAAGTTAAGGGCATCAAAGTTGTAGTAAGCTGTTTCAACTTCACGACCATCTACAATTTCATATCCCATTCCCATAAAGATGTTTTCTAATGCTTCAAGTGTTTTATGAAGTGGATGCATATGTCCTTTGTTCATTTTTTTACCTGGCATTGTGATATCAATAACTTCTTCTTTAAGTTTTTGATTTACAGCTTCGCTTTCAAGAGCTACCTTTTTATCAGATAAGGCTGTTTCTAATGCTTCACGCACCTCATTTGCCATTTGACCTACTACTGGTCTTTCTTCTGCTGTTAAATCTTTCATTCCTCTAAGAACAGCTGTAAGCTCACCTTTTTTACCTAAGTATTGTACTCTTAAGTCTTCTAATACTTTAAGATCACTTGCACTTTGTATTGCACTTAATGCAACTTGTTGAATTTGCTCTAATTTTTCTTTCACTTTTCTTACTCCTTTCTGGACTTTAAACTTACTTTTATAATTTTAGAAATAAAAAAAGCTCCATCCCTCCGAAAAGGGACGAAGCTTGACTCCGCGGTACCACCCAAATTTTTATACTAAGTATAAACACTTTAATAGCTATAACGCGCAACCGATACTTCCTACTTCTTTCAATCTAGATGAAAAGGATTCAAAAGTACTGCTCCAATGTGAAATTCACTTTTCTACAGGGCCAAAAGGTGCTTACAGCCGGTGACACCTTCTCTCTTTATGGTTCTAAAAAAGCTACTTTGCATTTTCCTAGCATTTCATACTATTATATCAATTATTGTACTATACATTCATTTCTTGTCAAGTCAAAAAGTTTTTCTTCCATAGTCATACTAATCTCCATTAAAAGGATAAGACTTTCGCCTTCTTCCATGACATTATATCTAGCAAGTGTATGACCATTTTGATAGTAATTCCAAAATTCTACTAATCTCTCATAGTGACAAGCTATGAGCTCATGCCTTTCGTTTATACTATTCATCAGTTCCTCATACTGTTTGTAATTCCCACCCAACCTGTAGTTCATAATAAGTTCACGTTCTCTAAGATGATGAAAGCCTATTATATTTTCTTTAACAAAAGCTAGACAAATAGACCACATTACCTTGTCTACCCTTTGATCTTGTACTAGAGAAACGAGCTCACTTTTCATCTGTCTCAAAATACTCTTAATTGTTAAATGTTCTTTCTGAATAATCTCCATAGTATCCATATTAGCACCTCGTTTTTATAATGTATCAACATTATTGCCAAATTTTTAGGTTTTTTAAACTTAAAGATTGAAACTTGCTTACTCTTGTCAATCTGTCCGCTTTTTAGTATTATGAATAGGTATGCTTAAATGAATGAATGACTGATATTTCTAAGGAGGATCTTTGCATGCTAACTCGCGGAAACTGTATTGTTGGGCAATCCGGAGGCCCTACTGTTGCTATAAATGCTTCTTTAAGTGGCGTTTTACAAGGTATATTAGAATCGGAGAACTATAACTCGGTATATGGGATGGTTAATGGTATTGAAGGCTTACTTCAAGGCAAGTATCTCAATTTATCGGAAACTTTTACGACCCAAGAATCTCTTGATACTCTTTCTATTACGCCTTCTATGTTTTTAGGCTCCTGTCGTTTTAAATTACCTCATTATGAAGTTGCTCCTGAGGTTTATGAAATACTATTTAAGTTCTTTACTACTCACAATATTACAACTGTATTTTACATTGGCGGTAATGACTCTATGGATACCGTTGTTAAACTCTCTTCTTATGCTGAATTAAAAAATTTCCCTATTCGTATCGTTGGTATTCCAAAAACTATTGATAATGACTTACCAATGACTGATCACACACCTGGTTTTGGTAGTGCTGCAAAATTCGTTGCTACTACAATGCTCGAAATTGCACATGATACTTATATTTATAATATTCCATCTGTAACTATTATTGAAATTATGGGCCGTAATGCTGGCTGGTTAACTGCAAGTGCTGCACTGGCTCGTACAACATATTCTTGTGCACCTGACCTTATTTATTTACCTGAAGCAGCTTTTTCTCTTGAACAATTTGTAGAAGATATAAAACGTGTTCAAAAAGAACGCAAAAATATTATTGTAGCTGTATCTGAAGGTATTAAAGATGCAGAAGGTAACTATATTTCAGCAACTGGAACAAGCGTAGATGCCTTTGGTCATAAACAACTTTGTGGTGCTGGGAAAACACTTGAAAATTACTTAAAAGACCAACTTGGTTGTAAAGTACGTTCTGTAGAGCTTAATGTGACACAACGTTGTGCGGCACATGTGGCTTCTAAAACAGATATTGATGAGAGTGTTCTCATTGGTAAAGCTGCTGTACAAGCTGCTATAGATGGACTAACAGCAAGTATGATGTGCTATAACCGTATAAGTGATGCACCATACCAAGTTGAGATTGTTCCTCATGCCATTGAAGATATTGCTAATAAGGAAAGAATTATTCCAAGATCTTGGATTAATGAAGCAGGTAATGATGTAACAGAAGACATGCTTACCTATCTTCGTCCTTTAATCGAAGGCGAAACTTTAGTAGGCTACAAAAATGGTCTTCCTATTTATTGTGATATTACACATCTTCATAATAAACACTTCTTTGAGCATTTAGAAGAAAATTAAGAAGCTATTATAGGATTAATTAATCTATATTAAATAGATAAAAGAGGTATATAATGAGAGATTCTTCCTCTCGTTATATACCTCTTTTCATGTCTTATAGAATATTTTTTATGATAACGCTTTAAAATATGCTACTCCTTTAGTATTCAAATACTTATAACTTCCTAAAGTCAATCCGATTAGCAACACCGTAAGGATGATTAATCTCATATTTTGAGCTATCCCTGGTAGGACCATCACAAGACCAACAGGAATAACTATACTTAACAATCCTATTACCATCGTAAGCATGACTGGTGCGCCTTGTTTAACCACTTGCACTTCACTTGTCCAGTCTAGCTTAGGGTATTTTAAATTCATATTAAGCCCTACCATACCTATCAAAGTAGAGTATATAAGTGGAATGACAAACACTAGTATACTTTGTACAAGATCTAATTGGAATGTAAAAATCATAATAATACCACTTACTAGAATCGCTGGTACTGTTATTGTAAGTTGAATGAGTAACTTACTTATAAATATCTTTTCTATTGGAATAGGTGAAGAATGTAAAATCCATAGGTTCTTTCCTTCTAATGAAATAGCGGAAGCTGTTGTACATGTTAAGACCATAAAGAACGCCGCAACAATAGGTGCAAATTGCCCTACATATATTCCTATATTAGAGACACCCAGTGCGCTTTCAATCTCACTCATATCAAAGAAACATAGACTAATAGCAAATACTAAAAGTAGTACAGACCCTATTGCTGTATTCATTACATATAAACTAGAGCTAAAATATCTTCTTAGTTCCTTCTTATAAAGTGCCATTAAAGGGGATGTACCTTTGAGCTCACCTAATTTATATACTGTATGAGTGCCAGAAGTTGCAAGTCTTGTTTGAATCTGTTTAAAGTATCTTCCCAATATGACTATGAATATACCAAAACTTAATAATGAGATAACTATAAATACTAGCAAACCTCCTATTTGATTACTACAAACACCATTGCCATACATGAGTGCAAATGGATAGACTTTCTGTATAAATCCTTCTAACATTTGCCCCACTACATCCATATTTTCTAATGCACTTTCAGTTGCTTGCCCTATTGTTCCTGTACTTGCAAATATTGCGACCACTACTGCCATTGATAAGACTATGCTAATAATGTTGGTATGCTTAGATTTTGAAGCAATTACAGTAATAATTGTTCCAATAATAGCACCTAATATAATTGGAATAAAAGGTACACATAAAAGTCCTATAATGTATTTAATCCAAAAACCTATACTCGCCTGTACCATTATGCTATAGAGTACACCTGCTGGTATCATAATAATCGCTAAGAATAAGAAATTCATACTATATAGCCAAATGATACGACTAGCGATAATATAAGATGTCTTAATAGGTAAACTCATTAATAGATCATAATCTTTAAAACTAAATAGTACACCATTTACCTTATAAATTGTTGTAAGAAACAAAATCATACTGGTAAGGGTCATAACAAGTGGCAAATATAAGGATTCCATATTCCACTCTAATAAATTGAATAAGAGAATACCGTTATATGTAGCCGACATAAGAACAAACATCATGCCTATTAATAAAAATAAAAAGCTCATACCTAAAACTTTTGTTTTCTTCTTAGGATCATTCTCATGAAGCATTTTATTAATATTACCTGTAGCCATTAATTGGATTTTAAATAGA
This sequence comes from Niameybacter massiliensis, assembly GCF_001282685.1. Lineage (GTDB taxonomy): Bacteria > Bacillota > Clostridia > Lachnospirales > Cellulosilyticaceae > Holtiella > Holtiella tumoricola. Next base: position 3,309,211 of record NZ_LN875035.1, read on the forward strand.
TACCATACCTTATTCATGACGTGTCAACTCCATAAATAAATCTTCTAAGCTCTGATTACCTTTAACATCTTCTGTTTTGCCTGTAACAACTAATCTCCCTTTTTGAATAATTGCTAACTTATTACATAACTTTTCTGCTACTTCTAATACATGGGTAGAGAAAAATATAGCACCGCCTTCAGCACACACCTCTTGCATAATTTGTTTTAACGTATGAGCTGCTTTAGGATCAAGTCCTACAAAAGGTTCATCTAATATAAGTAATTTAGGTTTATGCACTAAGGCTGCAATAATGGCTAATTTTTGCTTCATCCCATGTGAATAGGAGGAAATTAAGTCTCCTAAGCTACTTGTTAGCTCAAATTGGTCAGCGTATTTTTTAATACGTGACTCTCTTTCTTCTTTTGCTACGCCATATATATCTGCAATAAAACTTAAGTATTGTATGCCTGTCAAATGCTCATATAAATCCGGATTATCAGGTATATAAGCAATCTTAGATTTGCATTCAAGAGGATTTTTGAGGATAGATGTTCCGTCTATCTCTATTTCTCCTTCTTCAAAATCAAGTATCCCAACGACTGCCTTTAAAGTTGTTGTTTTCCCTGCTCCATTGTGACCTATAAAGCCATATAAATCTCCCTTATCTATATGAAGGTTCAAATCATCTACTGCCTTTTTTCCACCTTTATATATTTTTGAAAAATGTCTAATACTAAGCATAGTATTCACTTCCCTTTCCTTTTACGGCTTGCATTTTTAAATAAAAAGGTATATCATTTAATTAGATATTTAGATATTTATCTAATTACCTAACATTATAATACGATTTATCTTAAAGTCAACTATTTTAGAGAAAGAGGTACTACCTATGAATGATCTTTTTAAAGCTTTATCAGACCCTTCTAGACGAAGGATTATTCAGCTTCTCAAAAATGGTGATCTCTCTGCTGGCGAAATTGCAGAACACTTTGATATGGCAAAACCATCCATTAGTCACCATTTGAACTTACTTAAACAAGCAAATCTCGTTACATCTGAAAAACAAGGTCAAAGTGTTATTTATTCTTTAAATACAACAACACTCCAAGATGCCCTTACATTCTTTTTTGATTTAATGAATAAGGAGGATAAATGATTATGAAAACCAAAAATCCTATGATTATAAGCATCGCTATTATAACTATCATTTCTTTCATTGCTACTGTATGTCTATACAATCAATTACCAGCTCAAATACCTATTCATTTTAATAGTGCAGGTGAAATTGATAACTATGGTCCTCGTAGTTTTGCTTTTTTTACAGCTATTTTACCACTCCTAATGTTAGCTTTTCTAAAAGTGGTTCCTAAGATAGATCCAAAAGGAGATGCTTATTTAAAACATGGTAAAGCTTATAATATCTTTATTTTATTTATTCTTCTCCTACTCATTATTATTCACTGGGTAACTATGGGGATCGCTCTTGGCTTAACCCTTTCTGTTAATAAAATTGTACCACCTCTTACTGGTATTCTTTTTATTGTTATAGGAAACTACATGCCACAAATTAAACAAAACTATACACTAGGTATTAAGGTACCTTGGACTTATAATGATGAAGCTAACTGGCGTGCTACACATCGTGTTGGTGGATACTGTTTTGTCTTTGCAGGTATCTGCTTTATCATAACCGGATTTGTACCTACTCAATTTGTTACCATCATGACCATTATCTCTTTTGTACTGTTATTTTTCCCTATACTTTATTCTTATTTATTCTTTAGAAAAAACAAGTCTAAAAAGAATTAATATGCAAGTTTATTCATTACAACTTGCCAATTATCAATAATTAATATGATATATTTTTAAAAAGCTTGCATAAAAAGTCACTTTTCGTTAAAAGTCTTTGATTGCAAGCTTTTTCCCTGCTTTGCAATTCTCCGACCGTTGACATTCAAGATTTTAGCATTGTACAATAGATCTATAAAAGGTAAAATAGGGTTATAAAAGGAGGTTTGTACTATGATTATTGTTATGAAACATACTGCAACATCAGATGAGATTAATACAGCCGTTAAGCAAATAGAAAACGCTGGCCTTTCAGCACATATTTCTCAAGGTGCTGTTGTAACGATTATTGGTGTTGTTGGAGATAAATCTTTATTAAGTAGTGACTGCCTTTGTTCATTGAATGGAGTAGATAAAATCGTGCCTGTAACTGAGACTTATAAATTAGCTAATCTTAAATTTCATCCGGAACCAACAAAAGTCAAACTTGGCAACTGTGAGGTTGGTGGTAAACAACTTATCATTATGGCTGGCCCATGTGCCATTGAAAGCCGTGATCAACTTCTTGAATCTGCAGATGCAGTAAAAATGGGTGGTGCAACTGTACTACGCGGTGGTGCTTATAAACCACGTACATCACCTTATTCTTTCCAAGGTCTTGAAGAAGAAGGCCTTAAATATATGCAAGAAGCAAGGGAAAAAACTGGACTTTCTATTGTTTGTGAAGTAACAAGCATTAGTGCAGTAGAAACTGCTTCTAAATATGTAGACATTCTTCAAATAGGTGCTCGTAATATGCAAAACTTCGAGCTCTTAAAGGCTGCAGGTAAAACAAATATTCCTGTACTTTTAAAACGTGGTCTTTCTGCTACTATTGATGAATGGCTTAATGCTGCTGAATACATTATGAGCGAAGGAAATCAAAATGTTATTCTTTGTGAACGTGGTATTCGTACATTTGAAACAGCAACGCGTAATACACTAGATATTAGTGCTATTCCTGTTATCAAATCAAAAAGTCACTTACCAATCATTGTGGATCCAAGCCATGCTTGTGGTAAGCGTCCATATATTCCAAGTCTAGCAAAAGCTGCTATTGCTGCTGGTGCTGACGGACTTATGATAGAAGTTCACCCTAATCCAAAAATTGCTTTGTCCGATGGTCCTCAATCTCTTGATCCCCAAGACTTCAAAGTGCTTATGGATGAACTTCGCCCAATAGCTGAGGCAATGGGTAGAACGATCTAAATGCGTATTGGTATCATCGGTCTTGGTCTTATCGGGGGATCAATTGCCAAGACACTCAAAAAAGTTCATGCACAAAATAGTTATATTATTGGCTATGATACCGATTCTCTTTCTTGTGCTAAAGCTCTAGATGAGGGTGCTATTGACCATATTGCAGTAGAAATAGGTGAAGATTTCGTAGATTGTAATGTTATCTTTCTTTGTACGCCTGTTTCTGCTATTGATAAGGTAGCAGCTAAGCTACTACCTTATGTTTCTAAAGACTGTATTTTAACTGATATAGGAAGTACAAAACATGATACTGTAGAAAAAATAGGACGTCTTATTTCACATAGTCCTAAAAAGTGCTATTTCATAGGAGGACATCCTATGACTGGTTCTGAGCAATCAGGCTATGAAGCTTCTACTAGCTATCTTTTTGAAAATGCTTACTATATTTTAACACCATTAAAGGGGACACCTGACTTTATTCTATTCATTATGCAAAAAATGATAGAACGTCTTGGTGCTATTGCTATTACTCTAGAACCAGATTATCATGACTTTGCTACTGCTGCTGTTAGTCACTTGCCACATATTATTGCAAGTAGTTTGGTCCATCTTGTAAAAAATAATGATGGAGATGAGCATCTCTTACACACATTAGCTGCTGGAGGATTTAAAGATATTACACGTATAGCCTCCTCTAATCCGGCTATCTGGCAAGATATCTGTCTCTCTAATAAAACAAATATTCAAACTTGCCTTAAGAAATTTATAGACTCTTTAAGTGAGTTTTCAAATATACTTGATATGGAAGAAGCTGATAATCTTTATGACTTCTTTAATGAAGCTAGAAATTATCGTGACTCCTTCCAAGATGGTATTAAACCTGACATTGCTAAAGTATATACAATCTTTGTAGATGCAGAAGATGAACCTGGTATTATTGCATGCATTGCAACACTCCTTAGTTCTCACAGTATTAATATTAAAGATATTGGCATTGTTAACCACAGAGAATTTTCAAGCGGCGTACTCCGTATTGCTTTTGGTCACAAGCATGATATGCAAAAAGCACATCAATTACTTACTAAGCACAACTATACGGTCTATTGCTAATATTTGAATTAAAGGAGTTTTGTTATGATTATACAACCTGCATCATCTCTTAAGGGGACTTTATCTATTCCTGGAGATAAATCTATCTCTCATCGCAGTATTATGTTTGGAAGTATTGCGGAAGGGGAAACACGTATTTACAACTTTCTAATGGGCGATGACTGTTTATCTACTATTCGTTGTTTTCGTCAATTAGGTATTCATATTGAAATGTGTCCAGACTCTATCTTAGTTCAAGGAAAAGGCCTCCATGGCCTAAGTAAGTCTGATACTATATTAGATTGTGGTAATAGCGGAACAACCACTAGATTAATCTCTGGTATTCTTGCTGGACAATCTTTTACTTCTACTTTAACTGGAGATGCTTCTATTCAAAAGCGTCCTATGAATCGTATTATGGTTCCACTTAAAGCTATGAACGCTCATATTGAAGGTAAAGATGATAGCTACTGTCCACTAACTATTACACCAAGTACATTAACTGGTATCAACTATGCTTCACCTGTTGCTAGTGCCCAAGTTAAATCTTGTATTCTTCTAGCAGGTTTATACGCAGATAGCCCTGTTACTGTATCTGAGCCTAGTATTTCTAGAGATCACACTGAACGTATGCTTAAAGCCTTCGGAGCTAAGATTGAGACAGAAGGTAAATGTGTAACTGTTCATCCTAATAGTCATTTAACAGGTCGTGAAGTTATTGTACCTGGTGATATTTCTTCTGCTGCTTTCTTTATGGTAGCTGGATTAATCGTTCCAAACAGCAAGCTCACCCTCAAAAATGTAGGCATTAATCCTACACGTCGCGGACTCTTAGACGCATTATTAGAAATGGGTGGACGTATTACTTGCCTAAATGAACGTGAACTCTGTGGTGAACCTGTATGTGATATGATTGTAGAATCATCTCATTTAAAAGGTATTACAATCAGTGGTGATATTATCCCAACCATGATTGATGAAATTCCTGCTTTTGCTGTAGCTGCTCTCTTTGCAGAAGGTACTACAACAGTTAAAGATGCAAAAGAACTACGTGTTAAGGAATCTAATCGTATTGATACAATGACTAATGAGCTCACTAAAATGGGAGCACATATTACGCCTCAAGAAGATGGGCTCATCATAGAAGGTGGCTATCCTCTTCAAGGTGCTAAGCTTGAAAGCTATGATGATCATCGTATTGCTATGAGCTTAGCCGTTGCTTCACTGATGGCTTCTTCTCCTTCTGAGATAGAAAATAGTGAATGTGTACGTATTTCTTATCCTCATTTCTTTGAGCATTTAAAAGAGGTTAGTATGTATGATTAATCATACATACTAACCTCTTTTCATTTGTACATATTAATTGGAACTGTAATATTTGCAATACTTTATATACATTTGCGTAATACTTTAGTTATATGGTATAATTTACCTGGAGGTGTATTATGAAAAATTATATAAAACTTATTTGCATCCTTTGTCTCTTACTCATGACACCAGTATATGCTAATACACAATATACTTTAAAAGTGAACGATATCTCTTATCAATTAAGTACACCACTGATTGAGAGGAATGATACGCTCTATATGGACTTAAATGAACTTGCAAATATTTTATTTACTCATGTAACTGTAGATGAGGAAACATACGTTTTAAACTTTCAAGATAAAACTTATGAATTAAAGGCTAATGTGAAAACTGTTTCAAAAGGTATAGAAAAGTACATATTATCGACTCCACCAGTAGCAATAGATAATAAAGTCTATGTTCCTATTGAGTTATTCGAGATAATCCTTGGTAAAGATAATCTAGATATAGCACAAGGCAACATACAAATTACTTGCCCTACTCTATTTTCACGTAACTCTGATTCACCTGAAGAACATACTTATATTCTATCCCCTTATAACTTAAACAATTTACCTAAACATATTATGGCCCTCAGTACAGAAGATACGATTACCAATGCTATTAATACTGCTATTACCAATAAGGACTACATCAGTTTCTTAGATAATTCTAATCAAACTAAAGTAACTGACTATCTAAGATCTCGTCTAACTTTTTCTCCTTATAATAATATCCAAGTATCTTACCGTATCATTAATACACATACGTACCCAAATCAAATTACAGATACTGTAACGCTTCCTCTAAAAATTGATTTCTACGGAAGTACAATCCGCCTTAAACTTGGTGAGGATCAATGGACTTATCCGACGATTTGGTCTACTTATTATCCTAAACGTTCTCTAACTGATATGGACTTACAAAAATCTGTAGATACAACTATTATGCGTGCTCTTTATGAATACTATCGTAATAAGCATGATTTAAGAGATGATAAATACTTTAGTCCTTTCACTATTAGCTCTTCAAATAGGACTAATGAAATGCTTCATGATGCTTATAGTATTTCATATAGAAATGATGATACTTTAAAAGAATATGAAACCTCTTATACTATTAGTATCCAACGTATCCATCAATCAGGCAAACTACATTTTGTTATTGATATCATTAGTAAATAAAGCAAACAGGGAACAAAACATTATGTTTTGTTCCCTGTTTGCTTATGAGATAAAACGATCCTTTAATACCCCTTGATAATTAATAAGTCTTGTAAGTTCAATAAATACTATATCGTATAAAAGGTCTACACCTTTTTCATTTAATGCGGTACCTTCTTCATTTATAAATTGCTCCTCATACTGAGGCTGCTTTCTCATAATACTGAATAAATCTATAATAGGACAGTCGTGCTTAGCACTGACTGTTTTCGCTCTATATGTATATTGGCTAATTCTACTATTACTACATCCCCTATCCTCTTTGCTCTCTTTCATTGGGATAGGTGTAATAAGTATAGGAATAGGCATACATCCATTTAATCCTGTTCTATTATTAGAAGACTTAATCTCATTTATTAAGTTATCTAATTCATTTTCATATGTATCAAGTGAAACAAATGTTGCATTGTTGGTGTTAAGCTCTTCTAAACTTAATTCAACAAAGACTATATTAGGATTATAAACGAGAACTTTAGATTTTAAGTTTTCATTATACTTCTTGCTCGTACCTTCTTTTAGCCTAACATCTAGAAACTGCCAAGATATATTAGGGTAATACAAAGGTAAATACTTCTCTAATCTATCCATATAATGTTCCATTAACTTAGTTTGTGTTTTCCCATATCCTACTATAGTGGTTTTAATCATCTGCAACTCCTCCACATCTGAACTTGACTTCCATTGTATATTATATATTCTTTTTAGACGATATACAATATTCTTACAGATTAAGTTGATTCATTTTAGCTTCAATCTTAGCAGATTCTTTAACAGACACCTTACTTACTACATAGCAACAAAGACATGCAAAAATAAATCCTGGTAGAATTTCGTAGATATAAAAGATCCAAATACCCGGGAATGTAGCTTTAAGCATTGGCCATATAAGAGCTACTAATCCTCCTACTATCATTCCTGCTATAGCTCCTTGTTTGGTCATACGCTTCCAAAATAGAGAAATAAGAATAACAGGTCCAAAACTTGCTCCAAATCCTGCCCAAGCCCAAGATACTAATCCTAATACTGAACTATTAGGATTTAATGCTATATATCCTGCAATCAGTGCAACAGCCATAACAGTTATTCTTCCTACCCACACTAATTCTTTATCTTTAGCTGTTGGTCTAATAATACCTCTATAAAAATCTTCTGATACTGCTGATGCTGTTACAAGAAGCTGTGAATCTGCTGTACTCATAATTGCTGCTAGAATAGCAGAAAGTAAAATGCCAGATAGAATAAGAGGAGAATACTTCCCTACTAATAAAATAAAGATATTTTCTGATTCTACTTGGCTTAACCCTGTAAATGCTACATGCCCAATAAGTCCAACAATGGTAGCCATAATGAGCGAAATAATAACCCATCCTGTAGCAATACGCCTTGACCTTGTAATCTCTTCAGGATCTTTGATTGCCATAAAACGTGTTAAAATATGTGGCTGTCCAAAATATCCTAGTCCCCAAGCTAATGAAGATAAAATGCCAACGATCATCATTAAAGTATTTTGTGGCGCACCTGTTGGCACAAGGGCCTCCATTAAAAATGGATTCAGTAAAACAGGCTCTATAGTATTTACAATCGTTCCTATTCCACCCACACTAAAGATAACAATAGAAGGCAAAATAACTAATGTAGCAAACATCAAAATACCTTGAATAAGATCTGTCCAACATACTGCCATAAATCCGCCCATAAACGTATAGCTTACAACTACAATAACGCCTATTATAACTGCAACCTTATAGTCAATTCCAAATACAGTTCCAAATAATTTACCACTAGCAACAAAAGCTGAGGCTGTATAAATTAAAAAGAAAATAAGAATAAATAGTGATGATGCTACTCTTAAAATTTTACTAGTATCTTCAAAACGATTTTCTAAATAAGAGGATATTGTAATAGAATCATCTAACTTTTCTGTTGCTACTCTTAATCTCTTTGCAACAATACGCCAATTTAGATATGTACCTATAGCTAAGCCTATGGCCATCCAAATAGATCCTGAAAGCCCTGTTAAATATGCTGCTCCTGGTAGGCCCATTAATAGCCATCCACTCATATCAGAAGCCTGCGCACTCATAGAAACTACCCATTTACCAAGCTGTCTTCCTCCTAATACATAGTCTGATAAATTATGAGTCTTTCTGTAAAAAAATGCTCCAATCCCCAACATCATTGCTAAATATAAAACGAATGTTATCAATATAACTATTTCTCTATTCATTTTATTCCCCCTTATATATAAATTTTCTTATGTATTATTATACATTTAACTCTGTATCATTTCAACGTGTTAAAGTATATTTTTAGAATTTTTTATACTAATTTTACATAAAAAATAGGTAATAAAAGGCCCCTCCCTTTTATTACCTAAAGTTTTTTATATTATCTTGTAATTATTTATCTAATAGCATCTTATTTACGTTTTGTACAATATATTCTCTATCTGTAATTACATCATAAAAACCTTTTCCACAATAGAGACGCTGTATGTCTACTGTACGCATATCACTTAACTGTAGCCTTGTTAGCATTCCGTTCTTAAAGTTATTTACTGCTATATCCAATTGAAACTCTGGATCTGGTGGTAATGAATCAGCTTTTACAGATGTTGTTGGAATAACAACAAACTTGCTTTTAAAGTATTTAAATACATAGCACCAATGTCCCCCATAGAGTTCTTTTGGAAATCCCCTGGTTAAATTAAAATAAGCAATTTGATGTACTTTAGGTATATGCTTAGGTCGATAAAATGTAGTTGATGGATCACCTGTTTGCTTAGGTGTTAATTCATCATAGAAATAAGATAATTGTCCTACATGATACTCTAGATCTGTTACAAACCCTTCTACATCTGTATAATTCTTTAGTTCTTTGAGTGCATTTGATATCCCATGCATTCTAGCATCAATATCCATGGTTTCCCCCCTTACAAAATCTCCAATACCTTATTATTTTACCACGGTTCAATTAAAAATTAAAGTTAATTTTTGATTTATTTCTATATTTTTCCATTTAATCTTATATCTCTCTATCTTAAGAATTTTACTTCCAAAATTCTTCGCATTTGGACAGTTGTTTATTTAAACAAACAAGAAATAGGGCACTAAATTACTTAGCACCCTATCTTGAATCTTTATGTTTAGTGTTTAAAATGTCTCATACCTGTAAAGACCATTGCAATTCCAGCTTCGTTACATGCTTTAATAGAATCTTCATCACGAATAGAACCACCTGGTTGAATAATTGCTGTAATACCTGCAGCAGCTGCTGCCTTTACACAATCATCAAATGGGAAGAATGCATCTGATGCTAAAACGCTACCTTTTACACCTTCTTCTCCTAAGAATTCCATACCATGATCGATAGCTTGTGTCGTTGCCCAAATACGGTTTGTTTGACCGCCACCCATTCCAACTGACATGCCATCTTTTGCAAGTGCAATACCATTAGATTTTACATGTTTTACAAGCTTCCATGCAAAGTGTAAATCTTCCATCTCTTTTTCAGAAGGTGTACGCTCTGTTACTATTTTAAGCTCTTCTTCTATTAAAAGTTCTAAGTCTTTTTGTTGAACAATTAATCCACCATCTACTTTTTTCATTGTTAATGCATGTGGATCAGAGTATGTAATATTTTCAAGTTTTAATACACGTAAGTTTTTCTTAAGTTTAAATACTTCAAGTGCCTCTTCTTCGTAACCTGGCGCAATAACAATTTCAAAGAAGATTTTACACATTTCTTCTGCTGTTGCTTTATCAATTATTTGGTTTGTTACAATAATACCACCAAAGATAGAAACAGGATCTGCTGTATAAGCTTTTTGGTAGGCTTCAAGTACATTGTTTCCTACACCAACACCGCATGGATTAGCATGTTTAACTGCTACTACAGCTGGTTCACTAAATTCACGAAGTAGTTCAAGTGCACCATTTGCATCATTAATATTGTTATATGAAAGTTCTTTACCATTTAATTGTACTGCATCAGCAAGTGTTCCTTTTGTTTTTCCAACTTCTTTATAGAACGCTGCACCTTGATGAGGATTTTCTCCGTAGCGCATATCTTGAACTTTTTCAAATGTCATTGTAAATGTATTTGGTAAACTATAATCACCACGTTGTTCTCTTAAGTAGTTAGCAATCATTGTATCGTAGTTTGCTGTGTGTTCAAATACTTTAGTTGCAAGATAGAAGTTTGTATCTACACTTACTTTGTTATTTGCTCTTAATTCCTCTAATACAACAGCGTAATCAGTAGGGTCTACTACTACTGTTACATCATGATTATTTTTTGCTGCTGAACGAAGCATAGTTGGACCACCAATATCAATGTTTTCTATTGCTTCTTCTAATTTAACGCCTTCTTTAAGGATTGTTTGTTTGAAAGGATAAAGGTTAACTACTACAAGATCAATATTTGAAAGGCCTAATTCTTGCATTTGTTTTTGATGTTCTTCGTTATCACGAATATTAAGAAGTCCAGCATGAATAGCAGGATGAAGTGTTTTAACACGACCATCTAAACATTCTGGAAAACCTGTTACATCAGAAATACCAATTACTTCTACGCCTGCGTTTTGTAAAACATTAAAAGTTCCACCTGTTGAAATAATCTCTACGCCTAAACTTACAAGCTCTTTAGCAAATTCTACGATTCCTGTTTTGTCTGATACACTAATTAATGCTCTCATGACTCTCTCCTTTTAATTGTAAATATATTTTTATTGTGTAATTTTAAAGCAATAAAAAGACCGTCTGGACGCTACTTATATACTATGTAGTGCCCAGACGGTCGACTTTCCATTTCTATACTCCCCGCAGTTCATTCTGCTAATCCGTCAGTCATATAGAAACTTTATTTAATTTTAAATTCTACTAGTTAGCTATTAGATAATAAGTTTGATTACAAATAAAGCTGCCATAATGTACATAACAATACTTACATCTTTTGCTTTACCTGAGAATACTTTTACTAATACATATGAGATACCACCAAATACGATACCTTCTGAAATACTATAAGCAAGAGGCATCATGATAAGTGTTAAGAATGCTGGAAGAGCTTCTGTAATATCACTGAAGTCTACTTTTGTAATACTTTCAAGCATTAAAACACCTACTACGATAAGTGCTGGTGCTGTTGCAAAAGAAGGAATAGCAATGAAGATTGGTGCTGCGAATAATGCTAATGCAAAACAAGCTGCTGTTGAAAGTCCTGTAAGACCTGTACGTCCACCTGCAATAACCCCTGCACTACTTTCAACGAATGTTGTTACTGTTGAAGTACCAAGAAGAGCTCCTGCTGTTGTACCAACTGCATCTGCAAATAATGCTTGTTTTACACGTGGTAATTCACCTTTTTCATCTAAGTAATCAGCTTTTGCTGCTACTCCGATAAGTGTACCTAATGTATCAAATAAATCTACGAATAAGAATGAGAATACTACTACTACGAAAGTTAAAATACTATCTATACTACCAAATACTTCACTCATAGGTGGGAATTTGAAAGCTACTTCACTAAGTCCACCGAATAACCCTTGGCCTGATGCAAAGTTAGGAATAAGTGAGTAAACACCTGCTTCAACGTCTACTACGTACCAACCAATAAGTTCTGCTCCAATTCCAAGTAAGTAAGTTGCTACGATACCAATAAGTACTGCTCCTGGTACGTTACGCTTCATTAATACTACGATTAATACTACACCAAACATACAAAGTACTGTTTGTGGTGTTGTCATGTTACCAAGTGCTAAGAATGTTGCACTATCTGCTACGATAACGCCTGCACCTTTAAGACCAATGAAAGCAATAAATAAACCAATACCTGCACTAACTGCATACTTCATACATTTTGGAATTGCATTGAAAAGTGCTTCACGAACATTAAATGCTGTTAAGATAAGGAAGATAATCCCTTCTACGAATACTGCAAATAATGCAAATTGCCAACTATGCCCCATACCTAATACTACTGTAAATGCGAAGAATGCATTAAGTCCCATACCTGGTGCAAGTGCAAATGGATAGTTTGCTACAAGTGCCATAACAGCTGTCCCTATAACTGATGCAAGAACTGTTGCTACGAATACCCCATGTTTATCCATACCTGCTGCACTTAAAATGTCTGGGTTAACTGCTAATATGTAAGCCATTGTCATGAAAGTTGTAATACCAGCTAAAATCTCTGTCTTTACTGTGGTCTTGTTCTCTTGAAGTTTGAAAAATTTCTCCACAATAACTACCCCCTTTAAATGTTTATAATTAATATTTATGTACGACCTATTAGACTTTATGTCTCATAGTGTTATATTACATGAGAAATTTGGTTAGGTCAATAGTTTTTTCGAACATTTTATTTTTTATAAACCCTAACGTTCGATTTAATTCATTCTCTATATTTCACCTAACTCTATTAAATTTATTTAATTATTTTATAAATAATACAAGCATATATTTGTCCCTATTTCATATATATGTAATAGGACATTTCATATTTCAAAGGAGGGTAACAATGTCTGGTCCAAAATTTATGGTCTTTAAACTCAAAGATCTACGTATCCCTTTTATTATGTTAGTTGTCGCTGTCGTTGCTTTTTCTTTCTTTATGTTGAAAGGTAGTAACGATGCTACACCAACCTTTGCACCCGATAACAGCTATGAGGATGGTATGTACATAGCAAACATTGCTTTCACAGACGCAGATATGGATTTAGTAGTAGAAATCAAAGACAAACAAATCGCTTCTATTGCTTTAGAAGGATTTGACGAATCAGAAAGAATGCTTTATTCAGATTTAAATGATAGCATTTCTTTTGTCAATGATTATATTACTTCTACTCAATCTGTTGAACTTCCTGATGCAAGTAATGTCACTGCATCTACAAGCATTCTAATGGATGCTGTAAAGATCGCTCTTTCTGAAAAGAATGACGCAGTCCTTACAACTACTTACGAAGTCCCACTTCTTGAAGCCATCACTGAAGAAGTTCCTGAAGAAATGGCTGAAGACAAATCAGACGATGCATTAGCTGAAGATGTTTTATCTGAAACTGTTATCTCTGATGATATGGGCGAAGTTCAAGACGCTGCTCCTAGCGATGCAGATTCTATGGACGATAGTATTGAAGATTAATATGTAATAAAGCTCCTTGAGTGCATTCTCAAGGAGCTTTATTATTTTCTTTATAGATGAAATCTAATAAAATAACATAAATAAAAACTTTACCTACTTAATTTCAGATATATATTAACCCTATTAGATTTATATCTATTGTCTCTCCTACTTCTTCACCTTGTATCTTACTGTATTAAATTAACTTTTCTCTAGCATAGCATATTTGTTATCCACTATATACAAAAATAGAAAAGAGTACCGCTTTATGCGATACCCTTTCTGCTTTGTTTTATTATAATTCACCTGTTAGGTTGTAAATTAACCATTCAGCAATGTTTGTAATATGATCTGCAATACGTTCTAAGTATTTAACAATCATAATATAGGCTGCACCACTTGGTACAAAATCACTGTTTTTACTCATTTCAATTGTAATCTCTTTGAAGATTTTAGTGAACTCTTCATCGATTTTATCATCGTACTGACAAATCTCTTTGAGTTTATCTAAATCTTTTTGCATGAAATTATCTAAAGTTCTACTGAGCATCTCTCTTACATGTGTTGCCATTTTCTCAATATGACGTTTATAAGCGATTTCTTTAGTCCATACGCCATCTTCTAGTGTTAAGCTATAAGTACAAATATCTTCGCAGTGATCTCCAATACGTTCCATATCTGTTACACTTTTAAGCATAGACATAATAAGTCTTAAGTCTCTAGCAATAGGTTGTTGATGTGTAATGAGACTTACACATTTTTTCTCGATTTCTACTTCCATCTCATCGATAAGGTCATCGCTTTTAATAACTTGTTTTGCTAATTCTTTATTTTGCTCGGTTACTGCTTCTATGGTATTAGCAACAAGTGTCTCAACTTGATTACCCATCTTAATCATTTCTAATCTAAGATCTTCTAATTCTTTTTCAAATACTCTTCTTGGTGACATATTCCCCACTCCTTTTAGCCAAATCTTCCTGTGATATAGTCTTCTGTTCTTTGATCTCTTGGTTGGTCAAAGATTTTATCTGTTGCATCAACTTCAACTAATTCCCCTAAAAGGAAGAATGCTGTTTTATCAGAAATACGTGCTGCTTGTTGCATGTTATGTGTAACAATAACAATTGTGTATTGTTTTTTAAGTTCATTAATGAGATCTTCGATTTTTAATGTTGAAATTGGATCAAGAGCTGATGTTGGTTCATCCATAAGTAAGATTTCTGGATTCATTGCAATACTACGTGCAATACAGATACGTTGTTGTTGCCCACCAGATAAACTTGTTGCACTTTTACGTAAATGATCTTTTACTTCATCCCAAATAGCTGCTTTTCTTAAACTATCTTCAACTATTTTGTCTAATTCACTTTTCTTTTTGATTCCTTGCATACGTGGTCCGTAAGCAATATTATCATAAATACTCATTGGGAATGGATTTGGTTTTTGGAATACCATTCCTACTTTTTTTCTAAGTTCAATAGGGTTCATATTAAAAATATCTTGCCCCTTAAACTTAATGCTACCATCAACCTTTGTGCCTTCAACTAAATCACTCATACGATTTAAGATACGAAGAAATGTAGATTTACCACAACCTGAAGGTCCAATAAAAGCTAATACTTCATTCTTTTTTACTTCTAAATTTATATTTTTGAGCGCCTTGAAATCTCCATAGTAGAAAGATAAATCCGATACGCTTATAATGTTATTTTCCATGTTTCATCTTCCTTCCAATTACATAAGTTAATAAGTTCAGTGTAAGTACTACTAATAATAGAACAATCGCTGTTCCATAAGCTTCTTCTAACGAAATACCTTCTTTAGCTAACATATAAAGGTGTACTGATAAAGTCCTACCTGATTCCATAACATTTGAAGGTACTCTAAATACCATACCTGCTGTTAAGTAAATTGCTGCTGTTTCACCAATGATACGTCCTGTACTAAATACAATCCCTGTTAAAATACCTGGTACTGCACTAGGTAATACAACTTTCATGATTGTTGCAAATTTTGATGCCCCAAGTGCAAGTGAACCTTCTCTATAGCTTAAAGGTACTGTTTTTAAAGCTTCCTCTGTAGTTTTTACAACTGTTGGAAGGATCATAAGTGCTACTGTTAAGCCCCCTGCAAGGATACTGTAGCCCATTTTGAGTTGTGTTACAAAGAACATCATTCCAAATAACCCAAATAGAATAGAAGGAACAGCCGCTAAACATTCAATAGCAAAACGTAAGCTCTTTACGAATTTTGATTGTTTTGCATATTCACTTAGATAAATAGATGTTCCCATTCCAACTGGTACTGCAATTACAAGCCCCATAAGTACCATATATATAGTTGTTATAATAGCTGGCATAAGTCCTGCTATATTAACATGACCTATCCCCTTCATAAAGATATAAGATAAGATCCAAATAAGCATTGCAAATGTAGAGAATGCAATTAAACCAATAACACCATAAATAATTTTTTCTTTTGTTGAAACATATTTAAATGGATTATTATTCTTTTTCGCTGGTTTTTGTTCAGCTACTGGAGTTTCCTGTACCGTATTACCACTAAGCTTTGCTTCCACGGCCTTCCCTCCTTTCTGAATAATTATTGATTATATGTGTAATTACGTTGATTGCAATAATAAGGATGAATAAAATCATACCTGTTGCAAAAAGTGCTTGTTGATGTATACCTGAAGCATAACCCATTTCGATTGCGATATTCGCTGTAAGCGTTCTTACTGGGTCAGTAATGCTTGTTGGAAGTAATGCTGTATTTCCTGCTACTAGGATAACAGCCATTGTTTCACCAAGTGCACGTCCTGTTGCTAAAATAATACCTGCTAAAGTTCCTGATTTAGCTGCTTTCAGCTGAACTTTGAATATATATTGTAATTTACTTGCGCCAAGTGCTAACGCACCTTCTTTAAATTCATTTGGTACTGCTCTTAAACTTACTTCTGTCATACGAATAACTGTAGGAAGTACCATTAATGCTAAGATGAAAATAACAGCAAGTAAGCTACTTCCTGCTCCTTTTCCACCAAAGAATTTATTAATCATTGGTACAACTACCATAAGCCCCCAGAATCCATAAATAACTGAAGGAATCCCTGCTAATAAGTCTACTGCTGCTGAAAGAATTTTTGCGAGTTTACTAGGAAGAATTTCTACTAAGACAATTGCTGTACAAATTCCAACTATAATGGCTACAAGCATAGCCCCTGCCGTACCATAAAGGCTGGAAACGAGCATTGGGAAAATCCCAAAGATTTCACCTGAAGGCATCCAATTGGTGCCGGTTAAAAATTTCCAAAGACTAGTATGTTGAAAGAATGGAAGTCCATTGACTACGATATAGAATCCCATAAATGCAACTACTGAGATTGTAAGAGCTGCAAAACACCAGAACACTTTCTTCATTATTCTATCCATCATGATCACCTTATTAATTATAATGGATAAGAGGCTAAAAGCCCCTTATCATATTTTCTATTTAACTGAGATATATTTTTCGCTAACGATTTCTTGACCTTCATCACCTAAGATAAAGTCTACGAATTCTTTTGTTACTTCTGGAGCCTCTTTACTTGTTAAGATAAGAAGTGGTCTAGAAATACTGAATGAGCCATCTTTTACACTTTCAACTGTTGGTTCTACACCATCAACACTGATTGCTTTTACTGTTTCATCAATGAATCCTAAAGATACGAAACCTACTGCACCTTCTTTAGAAGCAACTGTTGCTTTCATTGTACCGTTACCTTCTGCGATAAGAGCACCTTGTGACATAGAAGAAACTTTTTTACCATCGATTTCTTTTTCAAGTTTAAGGATTTCTTCGAAAGCACCTCTTGTACCAGAACCATCTTCACGAGATACTACGATGATTGGTTGATCAGTCCCACCAACTTCACTCCAGTTAGTAACTGTTCCTTCAAAGATATCTTTAATTTGATCTTTTGTTAAATCTGTTACACCATTTGTTGGGTTTACTACTACTGCAATACCATCGTATGCAATTGTTGTAACTTCAAAGTTTTCATTTTCTTCTTCTGCTTTAAGTTCACGTGATACCATACCGATATCTGCTGTTCCATCATGTGCTGCTTTAACACCCGCAGATGAACCTACACCTTGAACTTCTACTACTACTTCTGGTTGAACTTCTTTATATTTTTCTGCTAAGCTTTCCATTGGTACGGCTACTGTTGTTGAACCAACTGCTACAACTTTACCGCCTGCTTTTTGTGTATCTTCTTTTTGTGTATCAGAAGCTTGTGTATTTTCAGTAGCTGAACCTGTTGGTGCTGGTGTACTTGTTGTACCACCTGAACATCCTGTTAACATTGCCATTCCAATTGTTGCTACGCCTAATATTCTTAAAAATTTATTTTTCATTTTTTATTGCCCCCTTATGTAATTTACGAGATTAAGGATACCCCCCTAATGTTCAAAACATATTTGAGTTATGTTAAATCTATGTTAAATTCTTTAACAGACTAGCACAATTTTTACTAATCTCATTATTAATAGGAAAGAATACCTTCCATATATATAAAACAATCTATTATTATAGATTGTCAGCATAAAAGCAATTTGTTAGAGTATATTTAGAAACTGTAAATTATATGGAGATGATAATCATGCTAGGATTAGCTTTAGAAGGCGGCGGTGCAAAAGGAGCCTTCCACATTGGTGCTATTAAGGCCTTTCTTGAAAATGGCTATGAATTTGATGGTGTTGTTGGAACATCTATAGGTGCTTTTAACGGTGCTTTAGTTTCACAAGGCGACTTTAATAAACTCTATGAGCTTTGGATTAACTTAGAGCCCTCTACCTTATTTGATATAGATGATGGGTATATGGGAAAGATGGTTCAGAGTGAACTCTCTTTAGATATGATTAAGTATTTGAAAAACCGTGCAAAAGCATTTATTGAAAATGGCGGTATTGATACTGGAAAGCTAAGAAATGTTTTAGATCAACTTATAGATGAAGATAAACTTCGTACCTCTAACCGAGATTTTGGAATGGTTACTGTATCTATTCCTGACTTTAAACCTGTAGAAATTTATAAAGAACTTATTCCTGATGGAAAAATTAAAGATTATATTATGGCAAGTGCCAGTTTTCCAGGCTTTAAACTTTGCCCTCTAGATGGGAAGTACTATATAGATGGAGGCATTCATGATAATTGTCCTGTCAATCTACTTCTTAGAAAAGGATATGATAAGATTATTGCTATACGCACTTCAAGCAGTGATAAATTTTCAAAGCTCGACCCACATAATGCTGAGATTATTAATGTTTTACCTTCAGAAGATTTGGGTACAACCCTCTTATTTACTAATGAGCTTATTAAGCAAAATATTAAATTAGGCTATTATGATGCTTTAAAAGTAATCCGTGGCCTAAAAGGACAGCGGTACTATATTGAACCTGTAGATGATGAAATAATTTGGAATAAGCTTCAAACGCTCTCCGATGAGATTATTTTTGAAATTGGTAAGCATCTTAAATTGCCCGAAATGAATAGTAAACGTATGCTCTTTGAGAAAATCATTCCCACCTTTGCTAATCTACTTAAGCTTTCCCCTACTGCAACTTACCAAGATATTCTCATTGCACTTTTAGAACCTCTTGCTACACGTTGCTCTGTTGAGAAATATGAAATTTATACACTTTCTTCTTTTATTACGACTATAGAAGAGCATCTCTTGAAGATTTCTCCTTCTTATCGTAAGAATCCTCATCGTTTTAAGATTAAACGATTACCTCTTGCTAAACTTCACCATCCTAGCACAGAAGAACTTGCCTATATTATGTTGGAATCCTTTTATAAAGAATTATAGATATAAAAAAAGACGCCCTTGGGGAAGGCGTCTTTTTGTCCGTTTATATATTCATACAAACTGAAAAAGGGATAAATAATATGGGGAGATTTTAATCTCAGAGTGAGATATGTAGCTTTAATTGTTAGGGAAGATTAGGCTACATATCATTCGCTCATGTGACTATATTAATCCATACTCTTGAATAAGTTATGAAGATAATCTTCATTTTTCAAAAAAAATATGAAATCCTTTTCACAAAAAAAAGACGCCCTTGGGGAAGGCGTCTTTTGATCCGTTTATATATTGATACAAACTGAAAAAGGGATAAATAATATGGGGAGATTTTAATCTCAGAGTGAGATCTATAGCTATAACTGTTAGGGAAGATTATGCTATACATCATCTGCTCATGTAACTATCATATCTTATCCTCTTGAATAAGTTATGAAGACAATTTTCTTTTCTAGATAAAATATGAAATTATTTTCATAAGCATTTCTAGTTCTTATTTTACTCAAAAAAAAGACGCCTTGGGGATGGCGCCTTCTTTTTTTTCCGTTTATATTATACAAACTGAAAAAGGGATAATAATATGGGGAGATTTTAATTTTAGAGCGAGTTATGTAGCTTCAACTGTTAGGGAAGATTTCTGCTACATCTCTTCTCTTCATATATTATTTTAAAGGCTTACAGTGAATTTGATTTGAAGGAAATTTTAATAAATTAACAACTTTCTTAGTCCATAAAATGAATTACATAATACTCTCTAAACAATAATATAAAGCAAAAAAGGCAGAACCAAAGTTCTGCCTTTAAAATAACTGTTGAGTTATTATGCTTTTGTAACGTTCTCTGCTTGAGCGCCACGTGGACCCTTAGTAAGGTCGAAGTTTACTTTTTGTCCTTCTTCAAGAGATTTGAATCCATCTCCTTGAATTGCTGAGAAATGTACGAATACGTCATCTCCATCTTCTCTTGAAATAAATCCAAAACCTTTTTCTGCGTTAAACCATTTAACTGTACCTGTCATCATGTGCGGTACCTCCTAATATGAATTTCTGTAATCTACGTAAACAAAAAAAATTCACATAATATTACAGATTATATTAAGTAACATATATAATCTCTAATAACATGTGAATCTCAATTAACACGTGAAGCGATATAGCTGACTACTGAATACTTTTATAGTATACGCCGTTTCTTTACAAAAGTCAAGGATAAATTTATAATAACTTACTTTTATTGAAGTTCCTAATCTATAATTAATAAAGTTACCTTTCTCTCAAAACAAAAAAGACGCCTTGGGGATGGCGTCTTCTTTGTTTCCGTTTATATTATACAAACTGAAAAAGGGATAATAATATGGGGAGATTTTAATTTTAGAGCGAGTTATGTAGCTTCAACTGTTAGGGAAGATTTCTGCTACATCTCTTCTCTTCATATATTATTATGCCTGTAATTTTTTAACAAAATATGACGCCCACTCTAATAAATTAAGAACTTTTTATAAAGAAATCTTTATGCTGTTTTTTTAGATAGTTGCCATATTAATATACCACTTACCACAATCATAAAACCTGTAGTTAATATACTTCCTTCCATTCCAAAAGGCCCACCATTCCATATAGAAGCCTCTCCTATGTGAGTTTTAAATAAGCTAACATCTAATGCATTTCCACTCACATTGATTCCAAATACATTTCCTTGAAAGAGATTCCAAGCTGTATGGAATCCACATGCACCCCATAGATTTTCCTCTTTTAAGACTAACAGACACAGCATCAATCCACACATCAAAATATTAATTAAACTGATAGCAGTGACACCACTATTCCCTAAATGTAATAACGAGAAAACAACTGAGGAGAAGATAATCCCTTTATAAACACCATACTTTACAGCAATAGATTGAAACATATAGCCACGTACTAATATCTCTTCTGCAGCTCCTTGAATAATCCAAGCCGTAAGAATGAGGCCAAAAAGTATTACGCCATTAATACCTATAGGAAGATTAGATACAGTTAATGTTATTTCACCTTTAAACTGTAAAATACTTATTACTAATAAAACTCCAATAACAGCTATAGCCATTCCTTTTAAATAACTTGATATAACATGATTTTTGAAGAATCCAAGACTCTCTACTTTACGCTTCTCTATATAAGAAACATAAAGTAAAATACCTCCTCCAGCTATTGCAAAGGAAATAGCATATTGCATGTATTGTAAATAAATAAGGCTAAGTTCTGTTTCATTATTTCCAAAGATAGTAACTCCTATAATAGATGCTACTCCTATTCCTACGGAAAGCAATATTGTAAATATAAAAGGCATTAAAATAATGGAAACAATACTTGCTCCTTTGCCAACCTTAGCTGCTTCTAACATTTTGTTATCTTCAAGCATATTACTCACTCCTTAGAAAAAGAAGAGGATGATTATTCCTCATCCTCTTCCTCGTATTCTTCATATTCATCTTCTTCGTATTCATCTTCATCATCTACCACTGGCTCTGCAGCTTTAGAGATTGTAAGGTTTGGTGCACCTACTGATGCAACTGCTACTCTTTTAACTGGGATACGAACACTTTTGTTAAGGCCAAGTTCAATAATAAATAAGTCATTGATGATATCTACAACTTTACCATAAATACCTGTTGTAAGTAATACTTCATCCCCTACTTTGATAGACCCTTGCATATCCGCTACTTGTTTGTCTCTTTTCTTTTGTGGACGGATAATTAAGAAGTACATAATTAAAAAGAAAAATCCAAGGTAAAGCACTGTTGACATAAGCATTCCGCCTGTTGATGCTGTTTGCATAATTTTCTCCTCCATTATTATAAATTATTTGTTTTTATATCCTTCTAGACGCATTTCCTTGTATTTAGCAAATTCACCTTTGTCTAATGCATCTCGAATTTCTGTCATTAAGTTGTTGAAGTAGTAAAGGTTATGAATAACACAAAGTCTCATACCAAGCATTTCTTTTGCTTTAAGAAGATGTCTAATATAAGCTCTACTGTATTTTTGACATGTTGGACATTTACATTCTTCACTAATTGGGCTCATATCTTTCTCAAATTTCTGATTGAAAAGATTCATCTTGCCATGGTTAGTGTAAACATGCCCATGTCTACCATTACGTGCTGGTAATACACAGTCAAAGAAATCTATACCACGATCAACTGCTTCTAAAATATTTTCTGGTGTACCTACACCCATTAAATAAGTTGGCTTATTTTGTGGTAAATAAGGCACAACAGCTTCAAGTACGTTGTACATATCTTCATGACTTTCACCTACTGCAAGTCCACCTACTGCGTAACCTGGTAAATCAAATTCACGAATAACCTTAGCATGCTCAATACGTACATCTGGTAAAATACCACCTTGGTTAATACCAAAGAGCATTTGTTGTTTATTAATTGTATCTTCTAAAGAGTTAAGACGGTTCATCTCATCCATACAACGTTTAAGCCATCTTGTTGTACGCTCTACAGAAGGTAAAATATACGCTCTGTCTGCAAGTGCTGGTGGGCACTCATCAAATGCCATTGCTATTGTTGAAGCAATGTTTGATTGAATTTGCATACTTTCTTCTGGTCCCATAAAAATCTTACGACCATCAATATGTGAAGAGAAATATACGCCTTCTTCTTTAATCTTACGCATAGCCGCAAGTGAAAATACTTGGAATCCACCTGAATCTGTTAAAATCGGTTTGTCCCATACCATAAATTTGTGTAATCCACCTAGCTCTTTAATTACCTTATCACCTGGTCTTAAATGCAGATGATATGTGTTAGATAAAGCAACTTGTGTATGGATATTGTGAAGGTCCTCTGCACCAAGTGCACCTTTAATCGCTGCTACTGTAGCTACATTCATAAAAACTGGTGTTTCAATTGTACCGTGTACAGTATGAAATCTACCACGTTTTGCTCTACCTTCTACTTTTAATAGTTCGTACATATTAGTGTATCTCCTATCTGTCATATACTACCATACAGTTTACAAGAAAAAGTATGTTATTACAAGAATCCTCTTCTGTATTTTTATCATTTTTTCCTACTTTTAGTCACAGTTATTGAAGGTATTCTAATAATTTGTTACAATTAAGACAAATCATTCAAGGGAGGTTTTCATATGTCCGGTTCTATTTTTGGCAAATATTTTACTGTATCTACTTTTGGTGAATCTCATGGCCCTGCCATTGGTGTCATTATTGATGGCTGCCCTTCTAATATACCTCTTTCAAAGGAAGATATTATGAAGAACATGGCTAGAAGAAAACCTGGCAATCCTAAAATTGCCACTGCGCGTAAAGAATCTGATGAAATAGAAATTTTATCAGGGGTATTTAACGGAAAAACTACGGGCACCCCTATCTGTCTTATGATTCGTAATGAAGACCAACGTTCTCATAATTACGACCATTTAAAAGACATTTATCGTCCTTCACATGCTGACTATACTTATCACTTAAAATATGAAAATCGTGACTATCGTGGAGGTGGACGTGCCTCTGCTCGTGAGACAGCTGCTCGTGTTGCTGCCGGTAGTGTGGCTATGCTCGTTTTAAAGGAACTCGGTATTCACATTCAAGCTTACACTAAAGCACTTGGAACAATTACTGTTAATGATGATGAAATAAATTATAACGAAATTCCAAATAATCTTCTTTCTATGCCTCATGTTGCAAAGGCAGATGCTGCACTGGAGCTTATTGCACAGATGAAAGAAGAACAAGATTCTATAGGCGGTATAGTAGAATGTCAAGTTACAGGCCTACCTGTAGGTATTGGTGAACCTGTATTTGATCGTCTAGATGCATGTCTTGGACAAGCCATTATGAGTATTAATGCAGTTAAAGCTTTTGAAGTAGGTGAAGGCGTAAAGGCTAGCTCTATGAAAGGCTCTACATATAACGATGCTTTTTATACCACTACTGAATTAGATCATTATGGCGAGGCAAACTATAAAAGTCATGGATTCTCAGGCAATGCTCATCCACTTTGCAAAAGGGTGTTGAAACATACTAACCATTCTGGTGGTATACTGGGTGGTTTATCTGATGGATCACCGGTTGTCTTCCGTGCTCATTTTAAACCTACACCTTCTATTGCTAAGCCTCAACAAACGCTTAATCATAATCTTGAAAATGTAGAAGTTTCTATTCAAGGTCGTCATGATCCAACGGTTGTCGCACGTGCTGTGGTTGTGGTAGAATCTATGGCAGCACTTACTATTTGTGATTTACTTCTTCGTGGTGCAACCTCAAGAATTGATCAAGTGAAAGCTGCTTACCAACATTAATTTACAGCTTAGGTGAACAATGAAAAAATTAAAGTTAGTTTGGAAAATATTAAAAAGTACAAATGCCGATAAGATTGTTATAAGCTTTTTTATCTTTATTCTTTTTATGGGTTTTATTTTTGAACTAGTTGAACCTAGTATTAATTCCTATGGGGATAGCCTATGGTACTGCTTTACCGTTGTTTCAACAATAGGTTTTGGTGACTTCTATGCAGTTACAACTCTAGGTAGGCTTTTAACTGTACTTTTAAGTTTTTATGGGATATTTGTCATTGCACTTATTCCTGGTATTGTTGTTAGTTTCTACATGGAATTTATGAAAATTAAAGCGAATGAAAGTACAGCTACTTTCCTAGAAAAATTAGAGCACTTAGAGGATCTTTCTAAGGAAGAATTAGCTGAGATTTCTGCTAAAGTACGCGAAAAAAAATACAAGATGTAAATAAAAGTACGTCTCCATAAGACTTTGTAAAGTCAAATGAAGACGTGCTTTTTATAATCCTAAGAATGATATTTGAGATAAGCCTTTTACTACTAAAAATAGTAGAGCTACCATTAGTATAAAATAAACAATCTCTTCTCCTCTTTCTCCTGTATGTATTTTACCTATTATTTTATATTTGTATTTTGTAAAAGGGTATAGTAAAGGTACACCTTTAGGATTTAGCATATCTAAGAGTAAATGTGATAAATATCCTAATACTACTCCTAATCCAACATAATTAGTTCCAAATAGCAAATACACTATTCCCCACATTATACCTAAGCCCAATAAACTATGTGTTCCTTTTCGATGTCCTAGCTTTTTAAATGGGTAATGTAATAAGCTCATTTGTTGACTAATAAAACTTTGAGGATGATCTATATCTGGCAACAAGCTTCCTGCAGTTGCTCCAATGTAATAACAAGTAAATTCTAGTTCAGACAAAGTGAAAAAATGTTGATGAATAACGCCGGCTAAAACTATTCCTCCTACTATATGAGTTTTATACGTCATTTTTCCACCTCCTTATATTTTAGCTTATGTATTTTACTACTTGTCTTATGACAATATACCACATTCCCTTTAAAGTGATAACAATAAAAATGAGGACTGTCCCGTAACAGTCCTCATTTTTATATGCATTTGTATGTATGCTGTATTTTTATATGTATGTTTCGCTATTTTATCTATTAATTTGTATGTTTTATATTATTTGCCAATGAACATTTGTGTCCAGTAATGTCCTTGAGCATCATATCCTATACCAATATGTGTGAAGCTTGAATTAAGAATGTTTGCACGGTGTCCTGGGCTATTCATCCATCCTTTTACTACTGCTTCTGGTGTTTGATAACCTTGTGCAATGTTTTCACCGGCACTTCTATAGCTAATACCAAATTGTTTTAACATATCAAATGGTGATCCATATGTTGGGCTTGTATGATCAAAATATTTATTTTGTCTCATATCTGTAGACTTAGTTCTTGCTACTTTTCTAACGCTTTCATCCATTGTTAAAGGTTTTAAACCATTTTTAGAACGTTCAACGTTAACAAGTTCTAATACTTTATTTTCATACGCTGTTTGAGAGCTTACTTCTGTACCTGTTCCTGGTTTACTTGTATCTGGTGTTTCTGTATCTGGTTTACTTGGTACTGAAATATCTGGTAACCAACCTGGTTTATTTGTTGCTGGTTTGTCAGTATCTGGTTCACTTGGTAATTCTACATCTGGACAATTATTATCTGAGCAACCTGGTAACCATTCTGGACAATCTGTTGATGGTCTGTTTATAGTTGGACAACTTGGTAACCAATTTGAGCAATCTTGTGATGACTTATTACCTGTTTGAGAACAACTATTAGAGTTTCCAACTTTAATAACACACCCATTTTTATATGTAAGTTCCTTTGCTTGTACTGAAGCTGTTGCTGAAAGTGCAGTTATTCCCATTAATGTTAAAGTAAATAATTTTTTAAGTTTCATAATACGTCTCCTTTTTTCAAGTCGAATTTTAAAGTTGTTACATTTTTGTTCGTTGTTTGTAACATCTTTGTAATATTTATTATACACATTTTTTCCATCTTTACAAGTCTTTTCAAGAATTTTAGCTTTTCCATATTATTACATTTCCTATTTTATCCTTATTTTTTCCTATCTTACCCTTTTATATTACAAACTTATTAATTCATTTAACATTTAGTCTATGTAAAAAAGTGGGTTAGTTCCCACCTTCCCCCCTTTTCTCTAACATATAAATCATAAATAAAAATAGAAGAGGATATACCCAAAGGTATATCCTCTTCTATTTTTATTTATGATTCTGCTACTATTTATAAACATCTCTCTCTAATAATATCTAGTACCTTACCTGTTTTAGCAATATGTTTAGCATGTTGCTTCATTTCTACTGGAGCATGTTCCATTACATAACTTTCTTCTACCTCATTCAACATAGATACATCATTGAAATAATCACCAAATGCCATACATTCTGCTGGATCTATCTGATACTTCTGTTGAAGGAATCTAACCCCTGCACCTTTACTAGTTTGAATACTTCCTATATCCACCCAATTTTTACCCGATACTGTAATCGCAAAATGTTCTCCCCATTTTTCTTTTAAAACATTCTCTATTTCTTTTGTTATACCTTCTCTATGATAAAAGGCTATTTTAATAATATCTTCTTTTATATCATCACTACTATCTACATTCTGAAGACTATAATAATACTTAGCAATCTCATCTTCAAAGTGAGGATCCACTGAAAGATTATAAGCAGTATCTTTACAGCAGATAATCATCTGTATTCCTTCTATTTGCTTTCCTGTTTCAATGACCTGTCTTGCTTTTTGCTGATCTAAATAGGTTACACCTATTTCATGTCCTTGATGTTTAATCATAGCACCATTGTCTGCAATTACATAAATACAGTCTAATACTGCTTTAAAATCATTTTCTACTGTTGCACCTTGCCTGCCAGTTGCTACAGCAAATTTTATATTTTTCTTATTAAGTGCATGAATTACTTCAAAAGTTTCTTTTGAAAAGCTTCCATCCTCTAATGCTAACGTTCCATCTAAATCTGAAATAATCAGTTTAATCATTTTAAGTCACCTCTTTTTAGTATTCTTCTTTTTTGCCTCATAATACTTTGTTATAATGTGGATAATGGAGTTAGGAGGAATTCCCAATGAAAAAATTTAAAATACCTTTAATAGTTATCTCTAGTATATTAGGCCTCGCACTCACTATCTATATTTTGTTAGGTTTTCATGCTGCTAACAACATGTTTTTTGCACCACAAGTTAGCCATGTTTCTATAGAAGAAGTTCTTGATCAACCTAGTTTCTCTGATGAAGATTATGCCTTACTCTATGCTCAAACAGGTATTGCTAAACCTATGATAGATATCTTGAAACAACAACCTGATTTTAAAACAAAAATGTTATCTTTTCAATCCAATTACTTTAAACCTCAAAATGTAGTTAAAACAAAAATGACTCCTTTTACAAATATTGATAAAGTACTTAATGAGAAAGGTGAAATGATTCCAGCCTTTGAACTAGCACCTTATGAAAATGGTTACATCTTCTTATCTAAATCTACTTACACATATAATTGGCGTCATGGACATGCTGGCCTTGTTATTGATAGTATACGTGGTAAAATGTTAGAATCACTAGAACCATTTACACTTAGTATGGAGCAAGATGCTTCTTGGTGGTCTTATCGTCCTACCTTTAAAATGATGCGTCTAAAAGATGTAGACCAAGCTTTCTTAGATGAAATTGCAAACTTTGCTGCTACTTCTATGCAAGGTATTCCTTATAATATTCTTGCTATGAAAACCAATAAGACCATTCCTACAAGTACCCATTGTTCACATATTGTATGGCATACTTTTAAGCAATTTGGTATTGACCTAGATAGCTCTGGTGGTATCTTTGTTTCCCCTGGGGATATTGGACGTAGCCCCTATTTAGAAACACTGCAAATCTATGGATTTGATCCTAGTAAGGATTGGTGATACTTATGAAACAAACATATAAAAAGCGATTAGCCTTAATAGTTACTGGACTAGCTATAAGCCTAATCGCTTTAGTTATCCTCATAAAAACTTTTCTTCCCCCTAAGTTATACACAGAATTAATCATAAATGCACAAAATAGTGTGGATTTGACTGATATCTCTATCTATGGTTCTGATTTTACTTACAAACAAATTCATGCTTTTACTTTTTCTGGTCAAGATCTAAAAGCTACTTCACAAAACTTTGTTCCTTACTCAGAGGGCTTTATAGAACAAAATCAATTTAAAAACTATCAAAAAATATTTTCTCAAAATGGTCAACCTCTAACCTCAACCTTTCAAGATTACTATGAAACAGATACCTTTACCTTCTTTGCCTTTCCTGGAGATTTAAGTACCTTTCGTATTCTTGAAAATGCTACAGGTAAGCTTTCCTCTCTTAACTTACCGCAAAAGCTTTATACCCACTCTATGTATGTATCTGATATGAGAGTTATAGATAACCAACTTATTATCTTAGCTGGTGAAGCCATGAGCTACCATGCTCTTATTTATACTGTAGATTTAAATACCTTTGATGTCATTGATTATAAACGCTTAGAGACACATCCTTCTGCATTAAATAGCATGCACTATACGCTTACAGATAATGGGCTAGCCCTTTTTATAGCAGGTAATACCTTACAAATTTATAATCCTTTAGATGATACTTTATCCTACTTCCCTCTTCCCTTTGAAGCTGAAGGTGTTCTATGCAATACTCAATATACATTTACCTATGCTTTACAAGAGAATGAAGTAAAATATCTACTTTTGGAAAATAAGGAACTTCTCTATCAGAAATCAGTTCCCACTCCTTACCTACTTTCACTCCCGTCTTCTTGGCCAAAAGTACTCGATCTTACTCTTAAAGATAATCTCGTCTATCTCTTGCTAGAGGACTTATCTGGTCCTCGCTTTAAGAATTATCTTTCAGTATATAACCTTGATACACAAGAGATGAGTTTTTGTCTTGGTATTAGTGATAGTAATCCACTCATTTTAACAGGATTTCAAAATTAAATCCATAAATTGTGTTTACAATTCTAACAATTGTGATATACTTAATATTGCATTAGACTTACGTGAGGACTTACTCCTTATAAAAAAGCCCCACCAAGTAAATACTTGGTAGGGCTTTTTTGTATGCCTATCTTAAGAAGAAATAGGCAAGAACAATAATACCTAACACAATACGATAGTATCCAAATGCTTTAAAGTCATGTTTCTTAATATAGCCCATTAAGAACTTAATTGCTAAAATAGATACTACGAATGCCACAACCATTCCTACTAAAAGGATAGTCAGCTCCATACTTGTAAATACAAATCCAAATTTAAGAAGCTTTAATAAGCTTGCTCCAAACATAACTGGAATAGCTAGGAAGAATGTAAATTCTGCTGCTACAAAACGTGAGGTTCCAATTAATATAGCACCAATAATTGTTGCTCCTGAACGTGATGTACCTGGGATAAGTGCAAGAACTTGAAATACACCGATCATAAGCGCAGCTTTATAAGTTAATTGATCTAAAGTCTGTATCTTTGCTACCTTATCTTTATTACGATTTTCAATAATAATAAAGAGTACCCCATAAATAATCAGCATTAATGCTACTGTTTGGTAATTATAAAATAGTTCGTCTAATAAATCATCAAAAGGTAGACCAATAATCATAGCTGGTAATACAGCCACAATTACTTTTAACCATAAGTTGATGGTATCTTTTTTAATTGTTACCTTATCTTTAAAAGAAATAGGAAATAGCTTATTCCAGAACAAGACAACAACTGCCATAATAGCTCCTAGTTGCACAACTACAAAGAACATTTCTTTAAATTGTGGTGTTACATTGAGCTTAATAAATTCATCTGCTAAAATCATGTGACCTGTACTACTAATTGGTAACCACTCTGTAATACCTTCAATGATTCCTAATATAATCGCTTTAAAAATTTCAATAAAATCCATTTTCTGTCCTCTCTTATCTTTTTGTTTAGCAAACACTGTTTACTCTTTTGTTTTCCATATTTCTGCAAACTACAGCTAGTATAACATACTTTTTATAAGTTTAAAATTTAAAAGCTAACTTAAGTCCTCCATTTAATTTCACAGGCATTTGACTTAAGCTAGCTTAACTAACATCAAAATAATTGTTTTAAAATAATATTTTTATTATAAGTCCATAAGCACAATCTTACTTGTCCAGTACACTGTCGTACCATCAAGGCTCGTTCCTTGAATAAGTGTGCTCCCATCTTCATCTAATCCTCTTATTACACGTACTTGGTCACCCTCTACTAAAGATGTAACATAGTTGGTTTGAATACTGCGAATCGGATTTTTAGTGCGTTCATCACAATCAAGCATATCTGTTGCCCAGCGTACATAATGTGCATTATTCATATGTCCATTGATATCAATTTCACCACTACGCACTTTACGAATATCTTCTTTTATAACTTCTACAGGTGCTTTAAGTTTTGGAAGCTCCTCACCTTCATAAGGCCAATTGAGCTTTTGCATAGGTCCTTCTAACTTTTGCACACGTAAGGGTCTATGTGTATGATAGTCCATTAAAATATAATCTCCAATGATATATCCAAGTTGCCTATCTTCTTCATCAAAAATATCAAATCTTCTTACACAAAACAACTTGTCAACACCTACAGGATAAGTCTCAATACGTATATGTTGTTGCCACTTTGGGTAACTATCTAAATGCATTTTTGCACGAGACACAATCCAATACATTTGCTGATCTTCATCTAATGTAAAATCAATACCTAGTTCTAAAGCATGCTCACCACTTACTTCTTGCATATAATCTACAAGAGCATTCATTGTTAAATTGTAATTAAAGTCTACATCTCTAAAATTAACTTTAAAGATTTTGCTATATTTAGTCATAGCTCCCCTCCTCTCTCCTATTTTTTCTGAGTACTGCGTACAAGTAATGTACTTAGCCTGATCGGACATAATGACATAACTACGGTAGATAATTTATTAGTCATTCCAGGGATAATAATAGCCTTATGCTTTTTAATTCCTTTGTAAGCACATTTTGCAACTTGCTCTGGTGTCATCGTTGTCAAGCTAGCAAGTCCAGACTTTTGCATCCTTGCCTTTTTAATAAACTCTGTTTTTGTAGGGCCTGGGCATAGTATACTTACATGAATCCCTTTATCCTTCCATTCATTACGTAGCGCCATAGATAGTGATAATACATAAGATTTAGAAGCATAATACACTGCCATATATGGACCTGGAGCAAAGGCTGCTGTCGATGCAACTTGAAGTACAGTACTACCTAACCCAAGATAAGGATACACTTTTTTCGTCAAATAGGTAAAACCTTTAATATTTGTATCAATACTAATTAAGTCTTCTTCTTCACTCATTTCTTCAAATGCTCCGAAGAATCCAACACCTGCATTATTTACAAACAAATCTATCTTTCTATTTTGACTTTTTATGTATGAAATCAGGTGGTCTATCTCCTCTAGTTGAGTAACATCCACACTTACTACTTGTACTACTACATTATAAGTCTTCTCTAACTCTATTTGCAAATCTTTTAAATTCTTCAAATTTCTTGCGCTAAGCAATAAATCATAACCTTCTTTGGCTAACAAGTAGGTCAAAGCCCTCCCTATACCGCTAGTTGCTCCTGTTACTAATGCGTACACTTTTTTCTCCTTTCACTAACCTTATTAGATGATTCCCAAAAATCAAGTTCTTTATAGAACAGTTAATAAAAAATTGTCACAGTATCTAACTCATTCATTCTAAAGCTTAAGAGAGGTTAAAACCTCAAAACCTAGAACTACATGTATACTGTGACAACCTTAATATTTAATATAAATCAATCTATTTAATAAACATAGCGTCTCCAAAACTAAAGAAACGATATTTCTCTTTAACTGCTTCATTATAAGCATGTAATACTTGATCACGACCTGCTAAAGCACTTACAAGCATAATAAGTGTTGATTCTGGTAAATGGAAGTTGGTAAATAATCTATCTACACATTTGAACTTATAGCCTGGATAAATAAAGATATTTGTCCAACCACTACCTGCACATATAACGCCATCTTCAGTAGCATTAGATTCTAATGTTCTTGTGCTAGTTGTACCAACTGAAATAATTTTGCCGCCATTAGCTTTGGCATCATTGATAATCTTAGCATTTTCTTCATCAATAATATAGAATTCTGAGTGCATTTCATGTTCTAAAATATCTTCTACTTTTACTGGTCTGAAAGTACCTAACCCAACATGTAGTGTTACATAGGCGATATGCACACCTTTTTCTTTAATTTGTTCTAATAATTCTTTTGTAAAGTGTAAGCCAGCTGTAGGTGCTGCAGCACTGCCTTCATGTTTTGAGTATACTGTTTGGTAGCGTTCTTTATCTTCTAATTTCTCATGAATATATGGTGGAAGTGGCATTTCACCAAGTTGATCTAGTACCTCTTCAAAAATCCCTTCATATTCAAAAGTTACAATTCGTTTTCCATCTTCAATTATTTCTTTAATTGTCGCTGTTAAAATACCGTCTCCAAATACAATACGGTCTCCAATACGTGCTTTCTTCCCTGGTTTTACAAGAACTTCCCAATCTTTTTCACTTTTTCTTGTAAGAAGTAAAAACTCTACTTTTCCACCAGAACCTTCTCTTGCTCCAAAAAGTCTTGCTGGAATAACACGTGTATCATTAAGTACTAAACAATCTCCAGGATTTAAATAAGTTATCATATCATAAAAATGTTTATGTTGTATTTCACCTGTTACTTTATCAAGTACCATAAGTTTTGATGCTGTACGTTCTTCAAGAGGAACTTGAGCTATAAGTTCTTCTGGTAAGTCAAAATAAAAGTCTGATGTATTCATACGTTCTCCAATCTGTCCTATACCTTAGTCTTTATCTTAATAGATTTTCTAAGTTTATCTATTCATTTTTATTGTCTCTCATAATATAATTCTACCTATAATAGTACGTTTTTAGCCTGTATTCGTCAAGCTAGCTATAAAATTTCTCCCGTTATCTCTTCCAAGAATCAATAGAAAATTGTTTTCTATAATGATATTTCCTATATAAGCTAATAAAAAAGAGTTGCTACATTTCATGTAACAACTCCTTTTATTAGCTTATTGAACTTTTACACCATCATAATAATACTCAATAATTTCTTTATATGTAAATCCTGCTTCTGCCATACCTTTAGCACCATATTGAGACATACCTACACCATGGCCATATCCATAACCATAGATTGTTAAGTCTCCATATACTGTTGCTGGTTTGCTAGAAGATGTATAATCACCATCTATTTCTACCTTATTCCCACTAGATGAAGTAAAGGTATCACTTGTGATGATTTCATCTGCACTTTGGATATATACAGTATCAGCTACCTTTGAGTAGGTAACTTCTGTTTCAATCCAAAGTCCTTCTATATCCATTTCTACTGTTCCATCACTCGTTATAATTGTTGCTTTACCTGTACTGCTTGTTCCTGGTTTGATACTTACATTTGGTGTATTTGATCCACTATAAGGTACAAATTGATACATACGACTTTTTAAGGAACCATCATTACTTCCGTTAAAGAACGTTCTTGTATTTTCTTTTGTTACTGTATATTCGCCTTTTGTTCCTAATATGGTAAGAGAATTGACACGTCCACTTTGTGAATAACTATCAATACGTACGCCCTCTACTGTACCAACGTCTTTCCCTGCATTCGCAACACATTTTTCTATTTCTTTTAAAGTAATTTGACGTGTCCATGGCACATGATCTGTTTCGTAAGGATCTGGCTTTGCTACTAGATAAGGAACACTATTGCCCCATACATACTTAGCATCTGCTGTATATCCACCACTACTTGCGCTATATACTGTTTCAGCAACTGCTCCATTATACATGGCTACTTCTCCTGCTGTCGCATCAACAGCTGCCGTTGTTCTCTTATCTTCAGAAGTAATCCCTCTATACACTTGGCTAGTTGTTGTATCCACTAAGTTATATCCTCTAGATACAAATCTATTGTATTGGAAAGTTGCCATACTTCTTGCAGCTACTGCTTGAGCCTTAAGGGATTCTACGTGCCAAGAAGCCGACACTTCACAAGGTACAACCCCATATAAGTAATCTTCCATATTCACTTGGTTTACAGCTGTAAGTCCTTTACTTTGTCCGTTGACAACTTCTATAACACCTCTATAGATTCTATTTGCTCCAACGCCTGTAGCTGGGAAATTATATTGACTATATCCCCCTCTAAATCCTAAAGGTTGCTCATCATTTTCACTGACTAACAGGACTTCTCCTTTTGTACTTTTTATCCCAATACGTTTGTTATTACTTGATACTTTATAATCTGCATCAAAATCATCCGTTGTGTAGATTTGGTATTTTCCAGGTTCTATGTAGGCTACAACTGCTTCATCATCATATATTTCTAAAGCTTTGTATGCATCTTCAAATTCATTATAAACTTCTTTATAACCATAATATGTAGTACTATCTAGTGATACTGATATATCACTAGAATCTAAATATCCCTCTTTAATCCACTTTTCACCTTCAAAATATCCGATTGCAATGGATTCCTCACTTTTAATTTGAATTGTAGCTGCATCTTTATAAACAGATTCAAGCCCTATTCTAATAGATTCTGGCGCTTTAGCTTGAAGTATTGTTGGAATCGTAAGTACCAACACCCCAACTAAAGTTATTATCTTGTGTTGATTTAGGCGCAATGATGTTCCCCCTCTTTTGTTAAGTTCTAATCTCTTTATCTTAACTCCATTATATAAGGAGAACTGCCAAAAATCTACAATTTATAGTAATCTGTACAAGTTTTAAGATCCGTTAACCAAAGTTGTATGTTTTTATCGTCAAAAGTTGTATGATACATTTCTACTAAATACTCTTGTAACTCTCTTATCGTAATTTCTCTTGATTGTTTTGGAATGATCTCTGTTTTAAAATTTATTTTCATCTTATGTTCTAGCTGTCTTGTTGCACTGTATATGACTGCCTCTTTATAGGCATCATAAAAGGCCTTCCAACTTTCATGGCTAGAATATTGCCAGTAATTTTTCCAACATTCTTTGCACTTTCTCCATATAACATGGTCCATATTGATTTTATACCCTGGATAATACTTATAAAGTGCCTCTAAATAATTCATTTCCTCTGTTTGAGCCCTTGTTAACCACTTAGCTATAGGTAAAAGGTGAAAGGGTTTCCTTCTTTCATAAATAAAAAGTGTCTCTATGTATGGATGCCTAACAAGCATATAGGGGAATTCTACGCCATGCCAAGTTGGTATATCCATAATGATGTGGAACTTCACTCTGTTACGTTTCCCCAGTCGATATAGTACTTGGCTAAGATCCTCATATCTTAACTTACTTGGCCTTTCTGCTACAAAGTCCCAAAATAGTCCTGTTGCATTACTTTGCCCTATTAATACTAGGAAGATCTCATCTGCATTTAAGCGTTTAATTCCCATCTGTAAGCATTCTTCAAATGTCTCTTTCTCAGAGCTCTTTGCAAGTACCATCTCATGGCGCTCAATCTTCTCTTCTCCATCGTAAAAATATTCGTATAGTCCCCCTCTTTTGACCTGACCAATTTCATCTTTTAAGGAACTAAACCGTTTGTACATCGCTAGGCAACTGTTTTCTAGTATATAGCCTCGGGCAAAAATTTTAATTTCTGGATGATCCACTTTTCCAAGAAGTTCAATTTCTTCCTCGATCAAGGCTGCTATCTCACAATTGCCACTTCCATAGACCAATACATTACATCCTGCCATAGCTCGTACCTCCTATTTTATTACTTCTATCATTATATGTTGGAAGTTTTTTAAAGATAACACAAAAAGAGGCATATAACTTTAAATTATATACCTCCTTGCTTGTCTAGTATGACTGTTAAAGAATAATTCCCCAAATAATTGTTGATACAATAGTAATAACAATACCAATTAATGATTCATAAGGGATGAGTTTTAAACGTTCTGATAGATTCATATTTGTTGCACCTGCTGTAGCATGGAAGAATGAACCATGTGGTAAATGATCAAGTACTGTTGCACCTGCATGTACCATTGCCGCACCTGCAAGTGGCATAATACCTGCTGAAAGGATAGCTGGTCCAAATGTAGCTGATGCAATCGTTGTTCCTGCTGTGGTTGAAGCTGTAGCCGCTCCCATTAAAATACCTGAGATTGGGGCTAATAAAAACTCTGGCATATTCATGCTATTAAGTAAAGAAATAGTTGTTGCTTGAAGTGTTGATGCTTTAATAATACCTGCTACCGCACCTGTTCCAATAAGTAAAACTGTTACAGGCATCATTTTAGATAATCCAAAAGTAATATACTCATTTGTATTTCTCCATTTGCCAGTAGCAATAACACCGATTAATCCTCCAATAGGAAGTGCAATAAGTGGGTCTACTGTAATACCAGCAATTGGTCTAAGCGCTAAAAGGATAATGGATACTAATGGTCCAATAATTGCTGCAAAGAAACTTGGAAGTTCTTCTTGGTTTTCTTCTACCGCTGTCTCTTGAATTACTTCTCCTTTTTTAGTAAGGAATTTAACAACGATAACCGTTGTAATTAGACCAACAATAGCTGGAATTAAGTTAGCAACCATAAGACTTGAAAGTTCTACTCCAAAGTTTTCTGCTGCTGAGATTGTATTTGGATTAGGTGAAATAATATTACCACATTTTCCTCCACCAATCATTGCAAAAAGTATTGCCATTTTAGAATAATTAAGCTTTTTACCGATAGCTAATGCAATAGGCGCTACCGTAATAACTGCAATATCAATAAATACACCTGTAGATGTTAAAATCATTGTTGCTAATGCTAACGCAAAGAGTGCACGTTTCTCACCTAAGGTTTTAACAATTTGATCAGCTATCTTAGCTGCTGAACCTGTTTTAATTAAAATACCTGCTAGTACTCCAGATGTTACAATTCTTAAAATAGCTGGCATAATATCTTTGGCTCCGCCAATCATTGTACTGACTGTACCATCTAGTCCTGCTCCACCTACAAGGCCTCCTACAACAGCTCCTAAGATAAGACTATAAGCTGGTTGAACCTTTTTGATAATAAGAATAATTGCAACTGCTAAACCTAAGATGGCTCCCAATGTAGTAATTTGTAGTTCCATTTCTCCCGCTCCTTTTCAAGTACAAATATCTATTATTTATATAGTCTAATTAAATTGAAAACTTGTTCTACTGTTTTAGTCATATTTTGTTTTGCATTTTCAGGATTCATAGCATCCTCTAATGACATTGCAGCATTAACGATTGAGAAGTAAGCATCTATCCCCTCTTCATTACATTTTTTCGCTTCATTTGCTAATGCTCCTGCAAAACCTAGAACTGGTAGATTATACTTCTTAGCTAATTTAGCTACACCTATTGGAGCTTTTCCCATAGCTGTTTGATTATCCAGTCTTCCCTCTCCTGTAATAACTAAATCTGCATCTTTTAAGTCTTCTTCTAATTTAATTTCTTTAAGAATAATT
The DNA here is from genome assembly GCF_001282685.1 of Niameybacter massiliensis. Classification (GTDB taxonomy): domain Bacteria; phylum Bacillota; class Clostridia; order Lachnospirales; family Cellulosilyticaceae; genus Holtiella; species Holtiella tumoricola. Next base: position 3,347,789 of record NZ_LN875035.1, read on the forward strand.
TGAATACCAGATTCTAATTTCCCATTTAAGAATGCCATAAATCCAAATCCTAGTCCCCCTGCTGCTCCTGCACCAGGAACTTGTGAAAAGTCTTGTTGCTTAAATGTTTTTACAACCTCTGCAAAGTTTCGTAGACCTTGATCTAAACGTTCTACCATCTCTGGTGTTGCTCCTTTTTGAGGCCCATAAATAGCTGCTGCTCCATTTTCTCCATAAAGAGGATTATCTACATCACATGCTATTTTAAATTCACATTCTCTAAGCTCTGGTAGTACTTTGCTTGTATCAATTCCTACTATTTGTTCTAACCCTTGTCCACCTTGTCCTACTTCTTGTCCGTTAATATCTATAAATTTAAATCCTAATGCCATAAGCATGCCTATACCTGCATCATTAGTAGCACTTCCACCAATACCTACAATGAATTTTCTACATCCCTCTTCAATACATTTTCGAATAATCTCACCTACACCATAAGTTGTTGTATAAAGTGGATTTCTATCGTTCATTGGAACAAGAGGAAGTCCAGCTGCTTCTGCCATTTCAATAATAGCTGTTTCATGACCTTCTAACATACCATATCTAGCATTTACACGCTCTTTTAAAGGACCTGTTACCTCTAGTGTTTGCATACTACCACCCATTCCACTTACTAGTGCTTGCGCAGTTCCTTCTCCTCCATCTGCAAGTGGTTTGATAATGACTTGTGCCGTATGATCTATATTCAAGATACCTTGTTTAATTGCATTACCTGCTTCTATTGATGTTAAACTACCTTTTAATGAGTCAATTGCCACAACTATTTTCACGTTTGATCACTCCTTTTGTACACATTATACTATATGACAAATAAATAACTATGTTCCAAATACCAATTATAATGTATACTTACCCCCTATATCTGTTACACATAACAAATTCTATTGCATGCCTTTCATATAAATTCCTAGATAAATCCTAATAGATTGTTTAAAATTACGAGGATTAATACCTATTTTATTTTGAATCTTATCTAATCGATACTGTACTGTGTTTTTGTGAATAAAAAGACGTTCTGCTGTCTCTTTCAAAGACATATTGCATTCATAGTAACAATTTAAAAGTTCAATCTCTTCCTCTGTTAAGCTCCCTACTACTGTACTTATATATTTATCTTTTGTTGATTTTGGCAAACTTTCAAGTATAAGCTCAATATCTAGCTCACTGCTATCTACTATAAATTGCTCATTGCGCTTAGCATATTTAAGTGCTAATAATGCTGAATCATAAGCATCTTTAATATGTTCTAGTGTCTCTGGTACGCCTATCCCACAGTATATACTTCTTTGAGCATATTCATCTAACCTAGGCATGAGTTTTTTCAGCTCTGTCATTCTCTTTTTAGGGATTAAAATAATAAAATGATTAGGGTAATTGTACATATAAAGTTCCACATTATATTCACCTAAAAGTTTATAAATCCTATTTTCTATTTCTATAAAATCTGCATATTTTTTAGATGTTTCAACCACAATACACTGATATAATTCACCTGCTTTTATATGAAGTCTTTGCATCATATGCTCAATAGCTTCTTTGTTAGCGCCTTTTTCATAAATACACATATTCATCAGATGCTGAATCATTTTCTTTCTAGATTCATAATGTCCCATGATCTGTTCTTCTTTAATGAAAATTTCTGTAATCTTAGATGCTAAAAATCCATATTTCATAATTGTCTCTGGATTACCTGTAATACCTATTACCCCAAAGACCTCGTTATCTATAATAATAGGGTAATTGACACCTCTCTTAGCCCCTTCAAAATTTCTCTCGTTTTGTACCATTACCATACGTCTTGTTATTATTGCTTCATACCCAGCTTCATGAAAACTTCCTATACGTGTCTTATCTGTACTAGAAATGATGATACCTTGTTTATTTATAAAGTTAATATCTTTTTCTACAACTTGACTAATTGCATCTACAATTTGTTGTCCTAATGCTGCATCTATAGTTCCTACCATTTTATATTTCCTTTCTTCATCCATACTTACTCAAATGTCTAACTTTATTCATTATATATTTATAATTACCTATATAGGTATTATTTATTTTTAATGATTATAATAAAAGAGGATAATTCCTCTGTTAAGATGAACTATCCTCTTTTACTTACTATTTGTATGAAGTTTTTTTCTCTGGCTCTCCATGATTATTTTGTTCATCATGAAGTTTTTGTCTACGTTTTCCTTTTTGCATTGGGTTGTTAGAACCTGACTTGTTTTGATACATAGGTACACACATCCTTTCAAAGATATTATTTACCTATTACAAACTCTTTATCTATTAATTCTTAAACTCTTTATTAACAATTGATACCATACCCTTTAAAGCTTCTGCTATAATGAGTTCACCTTTTTCTTGTGAACTTGTTCTTCCAATAGATAAAAGACCAGAAGCTGGTACTAAATCTTTTGGAATTGGATAAACCTGATATGTTGGTACTTCTTCAATTTTTTCTTCAATAAGTCTGTCCATATGCACAGTTTCTGGTGCAAATTTTAAAATAAGAGAAGTCTCAGTGATTGCTGCATGTTCTAATGCCCAACCTGGGAAAGGTACTTCATCAAATACCTTATCTATTGTCTCTTGTGTAATCAGATCCCACCAACTCATCATGACAATCTTTGTCCCTTCTGGCATATGTCTACTTACTAGATCAATCGCCTCTAATAAGAAGGCCTGATTTTCAAAATGAGAGTTCACTACAGCTATTTGCTTTACACCATCACGGATGAGTTCTTCTAAAATATCTTGTACAAGTGCAATTAAAGTTGCACCATTTAAGTCAATTGTCCCTGCGAATAAAGGACCACCGCCTGAAGCTGGTTGTGATTTATAGCCATAGTTAATAGCAGGCATCACAATCCCATTTACCTCTTGTGCTAAAAGTTCTGCAAAACCTTCTGATATAATTGTATCTGTAAATAACGGTAAATGAGGCCCGTGCTGCTCTACTGAACCTACTGGTAATATTACAACATCTTTATCTTTTCTTTCATTAAATTCATACCATGTCATATGTTTCATTTGTGTCATAGTGTTTATCTCCCTATTATCTATTATTCATTTATAATTATATCAAATAATCCAAAATAATGTTGCTATCTTATCGGAATTATTGTATCTTCTATTACAATACTTTCAACTTGATTCACATCAATTAAATTGGGCAAACTTATTTCTGTCCCTCCCATTGTACTAAAGCTTATACTATAATCTGATAAAATGCTTTCATCATTACTGATTCCTACCTTATCTACTTTATTTCCTAGCTCACTAGTTGTATCTTTACTATCTTCTTCAATGATCACACCTTGCTGTACATTCAGATGCTGAGTAAACCATAAATTAAATCGTGTACTCATACTATTAGAAAATAGTCCCAACTTGCGCCCATCTTTCATCAGTAAATAACCTGATAAGTCTTTCATAAGTTCTGTATTTTTACTACCTTCTATCTTCACACCTAATGCTGATAGTTTAATTTCATTAATTTTAACTTTTAAATTGTCTTTTTCAATTATTACATTGGGTCTAATACGTTTTGTATTATGATTAGAATCTAATCTAAAGGTTACTTGCCATTTCCCATCAGATATCAAATTAAAATAATCATAGTCTACTCCCATTTCTAAGTATGGTAAGTCTGCTTCTGTTATATCTTCAAATTGGTCACTCATTTTATGCAATCCATTTGTAGTGTCCCAAGTTCCACTACCACTATTATACTCTATTTCTGCTCCCGTACGTGTATCGATTAACTTTACATGGGTTTGTAAGAGTTCTTCTCCTATTGAATCTTGATAACTTGTAATAATATGAAGTACATCATCTATAAATCTTACTTGATCTAACTTAAATTGTGGTATCTCTTCACTTATTGTCAAACCTAATCCTTGATCTATGCTATATTCTTCCCATGCTTTATCATCAGATACAACTTTTTTACTTTCTTCGTAGGCTTTATTTAAATCTAACCGGGTTGTGGTATGTCCAGCCTCCCATTTTCCAAGACATGATGCTGTTAACTCTATATCTTTTCCAGATAGCTTTTTATCTCCTGAGACTTGTATCACACTAAAAAGCTTCTTACCATCTTCAGATAAGTAGTGTTGGCTTCCCCATCCTAAGCCTCCTGACTCATTGATATGAAGTTGTATCCTTAATGGCATACTTTCTTTTTCAAATGTTTTACCATCTTGTCTTTCAAAGCTAGTTATAATAATACCTGATTTATCATCAATGACCGCTTCTTCAACCTTAAATATAATACCTTCTGCAATAAATTGCTTTTGTACACTCTGTGCTTCTTTCTCTATTAAACTAAATGATTCCCCCCACAATGTTCTAAGCTGTTCATTAGTTCCCACTGCAACTACTGTAATAGCCATAATTCCTATCAGAGCAATAAGTGGTAAGAAGTATCTTTTGCGTCCTTTTAATTTTTTCTTCTCTTCTTTCTTCTTTTCAAAGGATACTACCTGCTGCTGTGAAATACCTGCCATAGCTTTCTCTTTAATTCGAGTCAAATCTAATTGCTTACCTTCTCTCTCTTCTTCTAATTTGATATTCTCTAATAAGTCTATATCTAGCTCATCCATTAATTCGGTAATCTTCTTATTCACCAAGGCCACCCCTCTCTTTAAAAACCTTTTGCAATTTTTGTTTTCCTCTATGGAGTTTGGTTCCAACTGTAGCCACTTCCATACCTAATGCCTTTGCAATCTCTGATAATTTTTCTAGATAAAAATATCTTCTTATAAAAATTTCTCCATCAGGCTCAGGTAAACTTCTAATGACATCCATAATCAAAGCATGTTCTTCCTTGGCTAGCATTTCATTTTCTGGTATACCTTCTTCTGCTATTCCTCTATATTTAATTTCATCTTCTTCTAAAGGTAATATCACTTTACCTCCTATGGCTCTCAATTTATTAATCGTTTTATTCCTCGCCATTGCACCTAAATAACTTTTTAATGCACCTTCTCCAATATTAAGCTTGTCTTTGTTCTCCCACATTTTAATAAATACATCTGCACAAATCTCCTCCATATCTTCTTTAGTAAGACGGCTCCCAGCAACCTTTATGACTACCCTAGATATGTAAGAGGCATAACAATCTATTAATTTCTCATAATAAAATACTTGGCCTGTTTGTATGCCTTGTATCAATTCCTTTTCTTTCATAGTGCCCTCCTTTTTCTGCTTTCATTTATATAGACACTCTAACTACTCATTATTTTCCCTTTTACTTAATTTTTTATATGTTATATTTTCCCATTCTACACAAATATATAAATAGACATCCACTTTAAGCAGCATTTTAACACATTTAAACTTTAAGATACACCTTGCCAAGATATAGCAATCATTCACTTACATCTATAAAAATGTTCAAATAGGTACTACTTCCCTAGATAAAATAAAAGAGGTTAAGACATAAACCCTATCATTTGTTTATGTTTTAACCTCTCTATAAACTGTTTAATTATTCTTCTATTATACTTCTTTTCCTGCTACATATTTACCAACAATATTTCTATCATCTGCTAGATACATCATTCTTTCCACTCGTTCTTTAATACTTAATTGTAACGGTGTTTCTAAATTCTCATCATCTAGTATGACTGCATCAAATTCATAACCTGCCTCAAAACTTCCTACTTTTCCGAAGAAACTTCCACCACCTTTAGTTGCTAGGTAGAAGGCCTCTTCAAAAGTTAATGGTGCTAGGCTATTGTCTACTAAGCGCCATCTCATTTTAGACATAACAATGGCATCTTGCATAGCATAGAAAATAGAAAGCTTACTTCCTGCTGCTACATCACTTCCTAGCCCAATAGGAATATGATACTCCATATACTTACGAATTGGCGCAATGCCTGATGCAAGATTGGCATTTGACTCAGGACAATGTGCAACATACACTTGATTCTCTTTTAAAAGCTTCATTTCTTCTTCTGAACAATAAACACAGTGTGCCATAACAGTCTTACACTCTTTATCTATTAATCCATATTGATGATATACATCTGCATAACAACTACTTTGTGGAAATAGTTCTTGTACTAATTGGATTTCACCCATATTCTCTGATAGGTGAGATTGCACTGGTAGCTGATATTTTTCTTGTACATCATGTAGTTTTTCTAATAGCTCTCCCGAGCAAGATGGTACAAATCTTGGTGTAATCATTGGCTTCGTATTTTTGAATTTACTTTGAACTGTATCGATCCATTTCTCTGTTGCAATAACAGATTCTGCTGCACTACTCTCGCATAAATAATCTGGTGCATTTTGGTCCATATTGACTTTACCAACGTACGTAATAAGCCCTGTAGCTTCTAGCTGTTCCATTAATATTTCTGTACTATGTGGATGGATTGTTCCAAAGATACATGCACGCGTTGTTGTTGTTTGCTTTAAGTCGGAAGCAAATTTTTGATAAGCTTGTCGTGCATAGCCTTCATCTTCATATTTTGCTTCTTCAGGGAAGGTATAAGCATTTAGCCAATCTAAAAGCTCCTTATCCATCCCTAATCCTCTAAATGTATATTGTGGTGCATGAGTATGAAGATCTGCCATTCCAGGTATGATTATACGCTCCCCACAATCTTTTACTGGGTATGCTTTATATGCTTCAGGTATTTCTGTATAAACCCCTTCACACACATTATCCTTACAAACAACATACCCCTTCTCTAATGTAACAAGCTCAGTTGGAGATTTTGAATAACATACGCTGCCTCGTAATATAAAATTCATCATTGTTCCGCCTCCCCTTTATATGCATAAATTTTAAATAAATAAACGTTTTGATATTAACACGCCATCTTATTATACTCTGACACAAATTATATTTCACTATAAATTTACTCTTATAAAGCTTCTCCTAAAACTCTTTCATATTAAAGTATATGCATAGATTACCATAAATCTCCATCTTTTCGTTTATTCTTTTATCTCTTTTTAGTTATTTAAGGATATCGTAGATTATAGCAATTAAATATTTGGTGGAGTGAAAACTTTTAGTATATGGCGTAGTCCGGTTGGCACTACGTGTGTGCTCTCCCTTTCGCTTTTACTCAAATGGACTAAGAATGTGTAAACTCCTATTCAGTCAGAACGTGTGAAAACTCGCTAACGCTCAAACACTCACACAAAAGCCTTCCTTCATATTCATTAACACATTCTAAGTCAATTCTCAATAAAAGCTCCATGGAGGTCACCCACGCATCACCGCCCTTTTCTACTCAGTTAGGTAAGTTTTCACTTCCAGTGGACACACGGGAGAGAGGAAGAAGAGCAAAGGTCTCTTCTTTGGAGATAGAACTTTCAAGTGTTTGATAAGACTTCTTTGTCGTTTACTTTTAACCTTGGAATAATTAGGTAGCTTTTATATAAAGAGTGTTTAGATAATAAAGCGATGTAGTCTAGCTAGCCTCTGGCGGAAGGGTCTATAATGTGATGGGCTGTATGGTAAGTTATTGTATGGAAACTTTCTCCACAGACTTTTTAGAGAGGCTTAGAGAATGGAATCAAACTGGTTTTAGGGAAATGTTTGAAGAAAAGTACTCTTCTTTTCTGAGTTTTGACCGTTAGTTTGATGAAATGAACTTAGCCTCTCTTAAAAGTCGAGGACTAGAAGTTGGAATACAATAAGCTTGCCTACATGCCCTCACACTTAACCAAATATTTATTCTTTTACCCCCCCATAGAAAAAGGAGCCACATACTTCGCGGCTCCTACTTTCATTACTCTTACATTGCACCTTCTAGGATTTTACGACTTACTTCTAAAGTTACTTCTCCCGTTTCAGAAAGTTGTGTCATTCCATGTCTTTCAAGTGCATCTACAATATCATTTATACCTTCTTCAGTTATTCCATAATCACTTAAGTGTGTAGCAATACCTAAGTTTTCAAAGAAATCACGTGTTCTCTTAATAGCTTGGTCAATACGGGTATCTATCTCACCTTCACTAATACCCCATACACGTTCTGCATATTGAAGTAATTTAGCTTGTTTTTGTTCTCTTCGTACATTCCAAATAGAAGGTTGAAGGATTGCTAGCGTTTTGGCATGGTCAATGCCATATAGTGCAGTGATTTCATGACCTATTGAGTGTGTTGTCCAGTCTTGTGGTACACCTGCTCCAATAAGCCCGTTGAGTGCCATTGTTGCACACCATACAAGGTTTGCCCTCGCATCATAATCTGTTGGATTATCAATTGTTGTTTTTCCAATCTCGATAAGTGTTTGTAGTATCCCCTCTGCTGTACGATCCTGGAACCTAGCCTCTGATGGTAATGTTACATATTGCTCTACTGTATGAATAAAAGTATCTACAATCCCATTCGCCACCTGTGTTTCTGGTAATGTATAAGTCAGTTCTGGATCTAAAATTGAGAATACTGGGAAAGCTTTTGGACTAAAAATAGCAAGCTTACCTAGTCTTGAGGTAATAACCCCTCCATTATTCATTTCTGAACCTGTTGCTGGTAATGTTACAACTGTTCCTATTGGTAAACATGGAGCCACTTCTGCTGGTACTGTCCCATAGCTAAACAGTTCTTCTTTATTCTCGCCTTCATAAGTCGAAGCAATAGATACAAATTTAGTTCCATCCATTACAGAGCCGCCACCTACAGCAAGTAAGAAATTAATCTTTTCTTGTTTAACTATTTCTACTGCCTTCATCAATGTATCATATTGTGGATTAGGTTCAATCCCACCAAATTCAAAAATTTGGCGTCCTTCTAAATAAGTTTTTACTTGGTCTAAGGTACCAAAGCGTTTAACGCTTCCACCACCATAAAGAATAAGTACTTTAGCATCTTGTGGAACTTGCTTTGAAAGTTCTTTTAAGGTGTCTTTACCAAAAATAATATGTGTAGGGTTATGAAATTCAAAATTTAACATAAATAAGTATCTCCTTTTTTCTTAATCTCTTCTTTTACCTTACACCTTATAGTTCACTCTAAGTCAATGCTTTTATACAAACATATATTAAAATATATACTTATCTATTCACATTCTTTAGTTTTACCATCATACCATTCTATTTTTTTATCTATCTTACGAACACTTCTTTGAATAATTTCCATCTGTTCTTGCAATTGCCTCTTATGTGCATTTAAAATCTGTTTTCTTTGAGGTATTGTATGTTCCCCTTCCATACTTAACTCAACAATATAATGAATATCAGCAATAGACATACCTGTCTCCTTTAGACATTTTATTAGCTCAATCCAAAAGATATCATCTTCTTGATATATTCTAATTCCTTGTCCATTTTTCTGAATACCTGGCAGAAGACCTTCCTTTTCATAATAACGTAATGTATATGTACTAAGCCCTACTCTTTCAGCTACTTTACCAATTGTATATGCCATCTCTTACTCACTCCAATTTAATCATTCTTTCTATTAGTATATCATCAAATAAGATCATATATATAGTTCTTCACTTAAATAGTATTACTCCTACTCTAACTTAATAAACAAAAAACAGAGTGGATTAATTCCACTCTGTTCCAAACTCAGCAATAAGATCTTCAATTTTACCTTTACATCTAAAGCCTTTACATCCACCTTTAGTTGCTCCTGTATCTTCTGCTACAGCTTCTACTGTTTTATTGCCATTTCTAATACTATTTTTAATTGATTCCTTTGTAATTCCACGACATACACATACTTTTTCTAATTTATCTTTAACATCTTGGTTTAATTGTTCCATGAGTTATACCTCCAGTAATTAATAATAATTATCTTTTAATATATTATATTATATCTATTCTTATTTGTCTATATACCTTAAGCAAACTCTGCAACAAATTTTTTCACAAAAAAAGGAGGGGTTTCTTCAACACCTCCTCATTTATTATTCACCTATTTCTTCAGTTGTTAAGAACTTATTTAAAGCTTCTAAAGCTGCTTGTTCATCTTCACCATCTACTACAAGCTCAATAGCAGCACCTTTTATAGTACCTAAAGACATCATACCCATAATACTTTTTGCATTAACATTTTTTTCATCTACTACTACAGCAATGTGGCTTTCAAATTTACTAGCAATTTGTACAAATAATGCAGCTTGTCTTGCTTCTAAACCATTTTTAAGACCTACAGTTACTTTTTCCTTAATCATTTAATCTTTCCTCCTCTTTGTTCCCTTATTTGATCTGCAATTTCACTCAATTTTTTTAGTCTATGATTTACTCCTGACTTCCCTACAGGTGGTGACAGAAGCTCTCCTAGCTCTTTAAGCGTTGCACTTGAATACTCTAATCTAAATCTTGCAATTTGCTCAAGGTTTTCTGGAAGTGCAGATAAGCCAATAGTATCTCTTAAATACTCAATGTCTTGAACTTGTCTTACTGCTGCCGATACAGTTTTTTTAAGATTGGCTGTCTCACAGTTGACCAACCTATTAACATTGTTACGTACTTCCTTTACAATCCTTATATTTTCTAATTGCATTAGAGCAATGTGTGCTCCTATAACGTTAAGCAAATCTACAATCTGTGCCCCTTCTTTCAAGTATACCACATAACTGCCTTTTCGGGTCACTATTTTAGCATCCATTTCTAAGTGATTCATTGTAGTCTGTAAATATTCTGCATTCTCATGATACAATGTTACAAATTCGAAATGATAGCCTTTTTCAGGATCACTTACTGAGCCTCCGCCTAAAAAAGACCCTCTAAGATAAGCCCTTTTACAACATATGCTTTGAACCATCATATAATCCATGTGTTGCCTTAACACTGGGAGGTTGCCTTCATATTTCAGAATTGTTGTAGCGAGAAGAATCTTCTCTGCATCCTTAGAGTCCATGGTTTTCAGAAGATAGGTTTGTCTACTTTTATTTTTATGCGTAATTAAAATAACTTCAGTATTAATATTAAAAGTTTTTTTAATCATTGTAAAGTATTTTCTAGCAATAGCTTCATTTTCTGTATGAATCCGAATGCTAAAAGTACCTCTTTCGAACTCTATTTTCCCTGCCATTAAAAGAAAAGCTCCGATTTCAGCAATCATACAGTGCCTTGCTTCTCCTGTAATTTCAGTAAGTTCTTTACGTACATCTGCAGAAAAAGACATTTTGTCACCTCTTTAGATACTGTTTATTATTTAAACATCATTAAAAATATATTCGGCTAACTTATCTTGATTGTGTCTAATATATTGTTTTTCATGATTAATACGTACAAGCGGTGCTTCAATACGCTTTTTAGCCTGCCAAATTGGATGTTCTGCATCGAAGTGTAACATGTGTGCGCCATCTTCAATGTATTTTTTCAAATATTCCTCTGGAATATTCTCGTTATTTACAATAACTGTATTAATTGTACCTTTACCTATGAATTTTTCAAGTTCTTCAACATGATCCTCTACTGTAAATCCTGTTGTTTCACCTGGTTGGCTCATCATATTAGCAATATATATCTTACGAGCCTTTGAATTTCTAATTGCATTGGCAACTTCTTCTATTAATAAGTTAGGTACAATACTTGTATATAAGCTACCTGGACCAAGAAGGAGGATTTCTGCTTCTTCAATCGCTTCTATTACTTCTTCTGCTGGTTGTGGATTTTTAGGTTCTAATCTTATATCTGTAATCATTTTATGATGTGCCTTACTATATTCAACAATCTGAGTTTCACCTTCTACACAATCACCATTTTCAAATGTTGCATAGAGTTGTACATTTTCTAATGTAACTGGCAATACTTTTCCTGTTATAGCCAGTACCTTACTGGTTACTTGCACTGCTTTTTCGAAGTTTCCACTTAAATCTGCAAGTGCCGCCAAGAATAGATTTCCAAAGTTTTGCCCTTTTAATGTTCCATCTTTAAATCTATATTGCAAAAGTTCTTTCATAATAGGTTCTGTATTTGCAAGTGCTACTAGGCAGTTACGAATATCCCCTGGTGGAACCATATTCATTTCTTCTCTTAAGATGCCAGAACCCCCACCATTATCAGATACTGTTACTATTGCAGTAACATCTGATGTATGCTTTTTAATACCTCTAAGCATAGTTGATAAACCTGTTCCGCCACCTATAGCAACTACTTTCAAGGAACTTTTATTCATGTTATTTACCTCGTTTACTATCTTTATCTATATCTCTATGCTGAACGGTTACTGCATTACCACTATTTTTTAAATATTGATAAAGTGCATTTCCTAGTACGACAGAACGATGCTTTCCGCCTGTACAGCCGATCCCAATCACCAATTGATTTTTGCCTTCTTTTGTATAGTGTGGAATGAGGAAGTCTACCATATCCTTTAGTTTATCTAAAAATGTAGTTGTTACCTCATATTGCATAACATAGTCTTGTATTTCTTTCTCATTTCCTGTAAGTGGTCTTAGTTCAGGTATATAATATGGATTTGGAATAAATCTAACATCAAATACTAAGTCCGCATCAATAGGTACACCATATTTAAATCCAAATACTAAAATAGTAATCATTAAATTTTTAAAATCATTTTTTTCAATAACTATATCGTGCAACACATCTTTTACATCCTTAGCTAAAAGATGTGTTGTATCGATAATATAATCTGATTTATCTTTAACCTCTGTTAAAATTGCTCTTTCTTTCTCAATGCCTTCTTGAATACGCTCGTTACGTGCAAGGGGATGAAGTCTACGTGTTTCTTTATAGCGTTTAACAAGTTCTTCATCAGCACAGTCAAAAAATATAATTTTGTATTCATATCCAGCTAATTTAAGTTCTTTTAAACTTGTAAATAAATCATCAAACAAAATACCGCCTCTAATATCTATGCCTAATACAACTTTATCATATTGTTGCTTCTTATCTACAATCAAACTAACAAAGTTAGGTATAAGCATAGGTGGCAAATTATCTACACAATAATATCCCATATCTTCAAAACAATTGATTGCGGTACTTTTACCTGCCCCTGACATTCCCGTAACGATAATGAATTCCATGCTTTATTTTTCTCCTATCACTTTGACCTCAGTCTCAAGTTGTACATTAAACTTCTCTTTCACACACTTTTGTACATTTTCGATTAAAGTCTTAATATCTTCATAAGTGGCACCGCCTGTATTAATAACAAATCCACAGTGTTTTTCTGATACTTGTGCACCACCTACTTGGTATCCTCTTAAGTCACTATCCATAATCAGCTTCCCTGCAAAGTGGCCTTCTGGTCTTTTAAAGGTACTTCCTGCACTTGGATACTCTAATGGTTGTTTATCTCTTCTTCGTTGCATCAAGTCTTTCATTTTAGCCTTAATTGCATCTTGGTCACCTGATTCAAGCTTAATAGTTGCCTTTACTACAGTGTAACCCTTTTCACCTACAATACTCGTACGGTATCCAAGTTTTAATTCCTCTAGGCTAAGTGTTTTAAGTACCCCATTTTCATCAATGATTGTAGCTTCTACTAAGACACCTTTCATCTCACCATCATAAGCACCTGCATTCATTGTAACTGCTCCACCTAGTGTGCCTGGAATACCATGAGCAAATTCAAATCCTGTTAAACTATGATCATATGCACTATTTGCAATGCGAGAGAGCAATGCACCTGCATAAGCTGTAATACAATTACCTTTTACTTCTATATCACTTAATGCTTTATATACTTCAATAATAACGCCTCTATATCCCTTATCTGTAACAAGTAAATTACTTCCATTTCCAATTACATAATAAGGTATTTGTTCTTGCTTACATACTTTTATAGCATGCATCAATTCTTCTTCTGTTTGAGGCACAACATATAAATCTGCTGGGCCACCTATTTTGAAGGTCGTATGTTGATTCATCCATTCATTTTCTAATATAAATGTTTTATTTATCTTCTGTGCTAATAAATGGATGATATTCGTTTTATTCATTTATTTCACTCCTTGACTGCCGCTATCTTCGTTATTATTATAATATACATTATTTTATAGGGTAATGATAGTATTTTTTATAACTTGAAAGTGGCCGTGCTTCCTTTGTGAGTGCTTACAATTTCAAGGCGTGCTGGGATTTGCTCCCTTAGTTCTTTAACGTGTGAAATGATCCCTACCAAGCGTCCTGTATCTTGTAAATTCAGAAGTGTTTTGATAGCTAATTCTAGAGCTTCTTCATCTAGTGTTCCAAATCCCTCATCAATAAACATGGTATCTAAGCTAGATGCCCCAGCAAGTCTTGATATGACATCTGCAAGTCCCAGTGCTAAGGCTAAAGCTGCCATAAAGCTTTCTCCACCGGACAATGTATTGACCGGTCTTGTTTGCCCTACATAATGGTCAATAACTGCTATATCTAATCCTGCTTGTGCATTTTTACGACGTAAGTCATCTGTACGATAAAGCTCATATCTAGATGTAGTCATTGGTCTTAATTTTTGATTTGCACTTTCTAAGACTTCATCAAATATACTACTTTGAATATAACGTTCAAAAGAAAGCCCTTTACTATTCTTTCCTTTTGCCATAGCAGTCATTGTACCTATAACATGTTGTTTACGTGCAACTTCTTCGCTTTCTTCATAAAGCTTTTCTATTCCTGTTTGTACTTCTTCGTAAAGTTTGAGCTGTCTAGTCAGCTCTACTATTGCTAGTTGTAGTTCTTCTTTCTTGTTAGTTAATTGTTCAAATTCTACTTTTACAGTTTCAAAATCTTCTAATTTAAAGCCTTGCGCTTGTGCTTCTAGCATTTCCTTTTTACTATTTAATATAGCTGTTTGTTGTTCATAAGATGCTATTTGTTGCTTTAAATTTTCTAGATGAACAACCTCTCCCTTCAATGCTTGATAGCTTTCTAAATCTAAGATATTTGAATGCTCCAATGCATCCTTAAATCGTTTATGTGCATCTTCTAAGCCATTTTCTTGTTCCGCTAAGTAAAGATTTTTTTGTTCTAATGTTCCTTTTAGAAGTGAAAGCTTCTCTTTTGTCTCCTGAAGCTTTTGTTGTAAAAGCTTATAGTTATTCTCATACTGAGCTTGGATAGACTTTAGAGTTTGAATAGATTCTAAGAGTGCTTCTTTTGATCTAAGATCTTGTGGTACTTCTTTCTTAATTTCTTCTAATTTACTTTTGTCTTTTTCTATTTCAATTTGATCATTGTGATACTTCTCTTTAATAGATTCTAATGTTGTCTGTAATGTTTCTTGTTCTTTCTTATCAGAAGCTAATTTAAGTTCTAACTGCTGAAGTTGTTTGATTTTGACTTTAGCTTCTTCAAGTGTTTTTTGAAGGTTTTCTTTATACTCTACAGTAATATTTTCTACAGATACACTCATTTGTATTTCATAATTTTTAAGCTTACTCTCAATTACAGTAATATCTTCTTGTATGCTCTTGCCTCGTGTAAGAATACCATTTTGCTCTTCTTCCTTCTTACTCATTTGTGTAAGTAATTGATTTTTTATGGCTTCTATTCTTTTGATATCTTCCATAGTCACTTCATTCTGAAGTTTAACTGCTTTACGAGGATGCTCCATACTTCCGCATACTGGACAAGGAGTATTGTCCTCTAACTTTTCTGCTAGTATACCTGCTTGTCCGCTCATCCACTGTTCTACATAAAGATCATGTTCTTGTTGCTTAGCTAGTTCTTGTAGCTTAAGTGCTTTAATTTCTCCACCAAGTACTTTGTACTGCCCTAGAAGTTGTAAGCGCTCTTCTTGTTTACGTGCTTGTTCCTTCTTAAAATCAAGAATATAGTCTACTTGTTGTAAATTCACCTGTGTGTCTGAAATGATTTTATTAAATACTTCTTTTTCTTTTAACTGCTCTTCTATTACTTTAATTTGTTGCTCTTTGGCAGTGAATGCCTCTACTAACTGTTCCTTTTTAGCATTAAAAGCTACTATATCTGCTTCTTTTTTGAGAATATCTTGTTGAAGTTGGTCTAGTGCATCCATCTTAGGTACATATCCTTCTAACTTAATAATATGCCCTTTTTGTGTTTCTATTTCCTCATGTTTAGCTTCATATTCTTTTTGAGTGTTCTCTAACTGTCCTAGTTGTTCATTTAGTACTTGTTGCTCTGACTGAAGTGTTATAAGTGCTTCTTTTGTCTTTGCTACCCCTTCTTTAAACTTATTTCCTTCTTTTTCTATGGTTACAAGTGGAACAACTTGTTCTAGTTTGCTTACTTGTTCTTGATGAGTTTTTATTGTCTCTTTTTCCTCTAAATGAATCTTTAACGCTTCTTGTAGCTGTTCTAATTGCTTGAATGCTGCGTATTTTTCATTTTGTATAAGTAGAGATTGTTGAGCTTTATCCAAAGCTACTTTAATATCTGTTGCCTGTGTATTAGACTCATCTAGCTGTACGGAGTATTGTTCATTTAACTCTGTCAAAATACGGCTAACCTCTGGTGCATTTTTTAGAATTTTTGTTTCTAGATAAAACTTAAGCTCTTCATGCTCTATTTCTTTCAGGTTACTCATAAATATTTCATACTGAACGTTCTTAGCTTTCATTTGTTCATTTAATTTGCTACTACGTTCTTCTAGCTTTTTCTCAACACTTTGATAGATGCCTGTCTCAAAAATGTCTTGGAGAATCTTTTGTCTCGCTTTACTATCTGCAGTTAAAAGTTCTCTAAATTTATTTTGTGCAATCATAATCACTTGTCTGAATTGATCAATGTTAAAGACAAGTAGTTCCTCTATTCTACGATCTACTTCTTGAAGTCTTGCTGCTACAAGTTTATATTCGTCATCTTCTTTTTTATAGAGTAATGCTTTACCTTCTTCTACAGTGAAGCCTTCTCCTCTTTTCTTAGGACGTTCAAAACGAGGAGATCTAATAACTTTATATTCATCCCCTTTTAATAGGAAGGTTAACGTAACCTCTGCCGGCTCGTCTGAAGCTGCAAACTTACTTCTCATACTTTCAGCAGTTCTCTCACCACCATTGGTTTGTCCATAAAGTGCATAGCAAATAGCATCTAAAATGGTTGTCTTCCCTGACCCTGTTGGCCCATGAATAAGGAACATATTTGTATCTTCAAGTAATGTAAAATCTATTGTTTCGGTACCTCCATAAGGACCAAATGCACGCATGGTTAATATCTTAGGCCTCATTTTTCCCCTCCTCAATCTCACGAATCACTTGATTCATATAATCTACTTCATCGTCACTTAAATCTACTTCTCCAACGTAACTCATAAAATCTGTAAATAACTCTGTTAAGGATTTTTTCTTCTGAGCCTCAAACTCACTTTGTCTTTCTACTTGTTCACCTTGCTTTGTTTTCACAGATACAAATTCAGCACCTAGTATAAAAGGATAAACTTGACGTAATACACCTACTACATCTTCTACAGGTTTACCTTCTACTTTTGCATAGACATAATCTTGTCTATTAATCTCTGGAAGTTCTGCTGCTGTCTTTATAAGTGCTTCTAATGGACCTTGAATCACTTTTAAATCCCTCTTAGGCGGTAAACTTATTTCTTCTATTTTATCTAATCCATCTTTTGTAACATCTAACTTTACAAAGCCTTTGCGTTGATTTGCCTCAGATACTGAATACTTGAGTAAAGAACCGCTGTATCTAATCGTTTCTGTGCCTACTTTTTGTGGGTTGTGTAAATGACCTAATGCAGTATAGGTAAAAGGTTTAAAACAATCTGCTCCAACCATTTCTGCTGTTCCAACTGCACAAAGTCTGCGTTCAGAATCAGATAAGTCTCCCCCTGCTACGAAAGCATGTACAACTAAAATAGTTGGTACTTCTCTTTTTTCTTTTAGAATCTCTCCTGTTAAATAGCGCATGGCTTCATCATGTCTTTTAATAGATTCATCTCCTGCGATTTCTCGTACTTTAGCAGGTTCCATATATGGAATGAGATAAAGATCAACTTCCTCATCTTTGCTTAAAGTTACCTTGTGATAACCTTTTTCACATTCTCCTATAATATATAAATGCTTACTTGCAAAAAGTTCACTACCAAAGTGTAGACGTGTATTACTATCATGATTTCCTGCTATGATGACTGTTGGCAGTTCCATTTCACCAATTACTTTACTAATAAAATAATTAAACAGTGCTACTGCTTCTTCATTAGGTAACGCTTTATCATAAACATCACCAGCTATAATAAGTAGTTCAATATTTTCTTCTTGAATATATGCTATCATTTGCTCTAACATAAAACTTTGGTCTTCAATCAAGCTATATCCATGCAAAGTTCTTCCTAGATGCCAATCTGATGTATGTAATATCTTCATATCTCTCACCTCTCAAATCTTATTATAATTTATCAATTAATCTTATGTTCAGTTTTGTCTGGTTTTATTAATAGTATACTATTTTTCAGGGTGGCTTTACAGTAAAAAAGGAGCTAGCTTACCGCTAGCCCCTTCTGTCTACTCTTTTAAAATCTCTATTTGATCTTTGAGTTGTGTATTTATTTGTGTTTCTATATTTTCCATAATGACTTTACTATTTAGTCCTGCATTTAATCCTCTTATAAGCTGTTGATTAATAATATTAAATGCACTTTCATCCAATGGCGTGATATTAACATACTCACATTCTCTAGCTAAGTCTGAATATAAACGCTGCTCATTTTGCCCTCCTAAGAAAGCATTTTCTCCAGCTGCTTTACTAAATATTTCTTGCTTTGGTAAATAACACGGAACGCTATTTCTTACTATAGGCATTAAATCCCCAAATATATATTCTTCAATAAACTCCCATGCAAGTTCCTTATTATTACTATTAGATGGAATAGCCATCAGAGTACCATTACTAATAGCATTCGTATTAAATGGCAACTCTGCTACACGCCATAGGCCTGCCTGTTCCGGTACCCATTCCTCTATTTGACTACTTCCCCAAGTCCCTAAATAAAGCATGGCCATTTGATTGTTACGTATTAATTCTTGTCCTTCTTCTAACCAAATATCCTTATAAGATACAAGCCCTTTATCTACAAAGGATCTACATAATTCTATTCCTTCAACAAATTGTTTAGAATTCATAACAAAGTTGTATTCTTTATCAAAATAGGGCATAGAGGACATCATAACCCCTAATGGATCTAATGCCCATTGAGTCATATAAATGCCCTCTCTTTTCAGTGTTTCTGCTATTTTTAAATAATGAGCTGGCTCTACTAGATACTCTGCTAAAGCTTGTGGTTCATCTGGGAAGCCATATGCCTTCATAATATCTGCTCGGTAAAACATTACTTTAGGAGCATTTGCCATCATAACTGCAATCATTTTCTCGTCACTAAAATCAAGTCCTGCCCCCCATGCTCCTGTATCAAAATCTTGTTGGTACTTTCCTATATTATAAGGTTCACTCTGTAAGTCTTCAAAAGCATCTACCGTATTAAACTGTCCCATTTGTAGGCTATCTAATATAAGTATATCAGGTCCTTCTTCATTACTTAATCCATCTAAATATGCATCTACATATTCATTATTTGCAAATACTTTAACCTCTATCTCAATGTCTTTTGCATAATTCTTTTTAAATTGCTCTGCTACACTTTCCCACCCCTCATAGTAGCTCCAAATTTCTAATTTATTATCACTAGTGATTTCATACTCTTGCTCTTCATGTAATGCTGAGCATCCTGTTAAGAGTAATAACACTATGCCTATCACTAAACTAAATTTCTTCATTATTTACTCCCCCCTATTACTTAAAATTTCACTAATTCTGCCTAGTGGAGAAGGCTCACAAATAACTCTTCCTTGTACACTATTGCATCCTACGGATTTTAAGTATGCTAATTCTCCCTCTGTTTCTACACCTTCTGCTATTGTTGTCATACCTAATTTACTTGTAATTTGAACAATAAGCTCTACTAATGTTTGTTTTCTTTTATCATAATCTATTCCCTTAATAAGTTCATGATCTACTTTTAACTGTTTTACAGGTAAATCTATTAGTTGACTAATTGAGCTATGAGTTTTACCAAAGTCATCTAATATCACCTTAATTCCTAAGCTGTATAACTCCCCTATCACCTTACCCATACTTTCTGCTTGTTCAATAACACTACTTTCTGCAATTTCGATTAAAATATCTTCTGGAGTTACCTCTTCTTGTTCTATAATCGTTAAAAGTGCTATGATGAATGGCTTCTGTCTAAAATACTTCTCAGATATATTAATGGATACAGGGAGGACCTTTTTCCCCTCTAGCTTCCACATTTTAATTTGCCTACAAACATTTTGAATAACCCACTGATCTAATTCCATCATAAAACCTAATTCTTCAGCTATAGGAATAAATACTTGTGGAGATACTTGTCCTAAATATTTATTGTTCCAACGTAATAATGCTTCAAGATTAATAATCTCTTTTGTATGAATATCATAGACTGGTTGATAATACATTTCAAACTCGTTATTGTTGATTGCATCACGAATGCTTTTTTCAATGGTAGTTCTTTTAATATATTCTAATTTAATAGATTCATTAAATACTTCTAAAGGTGTATTCCCTATCTCTTTACTTCTATACATAGCCATATCTGCATATTTAATAGCTGTATCTACATCATTTGTATGATAAGGGTATATGCTCATGCCTATACTTCCCTTCACCTGCATACACACTCCATCTATAATAAATGAACTCTCAAATACTCTAACAATGCACTCACCTATAACTTGAATTTGCTCTAACGTATCTTGTTGCGTTAATACAACAAATTCATCCCCTCCTAATCGATAGGCTTTACAGCCTTGTTCATCCTCTAATATTTTTAACCGCTCAGCTACTTCTATTAAAAGCTTATCGCCTTTTTCATGTCCTAAAGTATCATTAATTTGTTTAAACTGGTTAATGTCTAATAAGAAAACACCTGTAAGCTTTGAATCATAATAAGCGTACTCTCTAATATCATTTAAATCTCTTCTCATTTTGAGGCGATTTCCGATGTGGGTTAATGTATCTAAAAAAACAATCTCTTGTAGTCTTTGTTGTGAATTACTAAGTTCCTCATTTAATAGCTTAGTACTTTCAAACATTTCTTTAAGTTTAAAAGCAGCTTTATAAAAGTTATTTTGTAAAAGGCCTATTTCAACTGTACAACTTTCCTTCCATTTAATTTGTTCCAAATCATAGAGCTGATCTGGCAAGTTTTTAGTTGCCTCTTCTAACTGTGTAATACTTCTAAAAATAACTACTTCCAGTAATGCTACTACCCCAATAATCATTCCCCATAATATAAGTAGAAGTTTTAATCCATCTAAAGCTATGTGTAGGTCATTTACTAAAAAATCATTCTTATAAATTAGCACATACATATGCATATCAGGATTAACCATATATTGATGAACAATATAAAATTGATTCATAAACTGGTTAACTACTCCCATTTTACTGTCTATGCTAGGAATAACCCGATAGAATTCATCATCTATTTCTTCTATATTCTTAATATCTTTTATATCAAATTTGTTTTTAATCTTATATTTATCGTTAGTGGTAACTAATATTTTATGTTGCTCATTAGTCAAAATAATGTCTGCCATTTCTCCAGTTAATTTAGCATCCATTAGACTTTTAAGTTTCTCTCTATAAACTACATCATATAATATAAACTTTTGCTTCTCTCTGCTTTTCCAACTATTCACTTCTTTTTGAATCACTTGAAATGCACCATGAGAATAACTTTCTATTTGCTTTAAGGCTAATTGTTCATTCTTCCTTGCATTCACATAAATGCTACATAAAATGGGTAATGTGACCATAATAAGCGCTGTATGAAATAAAAATTGTCTTAATCTAATTTTATGTATTTTATCCTTTTTAAATATATCTAAAAATACAGGTGTGTACTGATAAAGTACTTCTCCTATTAAAATAGCAATAATACTATTTACTGCATGTATTATACAAACAAAACTAATATATTGCTGATTGTAGCTATCTTTTACCAATATAAGTGCTAGATAACATAATGGTAATTTAACAAAAAAACTTAGTATGCCGTCTACTAATACTAGATTACTCTTATCATTACGCTTTATGGCCCAACTTAGGACAACTGCCTCTAGCAAAAAAAATATATCTACTAAGTGTCCACTAAATACTGTTGTACTAATTGCATAAATAAGTGCTAAGGAAATTAAAACCATATGCGTTGAATACTGCCTGATCAAAAATACTATAATGATTCCAGTAAACGATAGTTTAATTCCTATAACGTATTCTATATGTAAACTTTGTATGAGTATACCTACTACAATAAATATAAGCCATCTAATTCCTTGTCTTATCTTATTCTCCATATTTGCCTCCATAATCCAACTCTTATATTTATTATACCAGAGTATATAACATTCTCCATATTATTACGAAATTTTGACAATATTTTAGTATATTTAACAAGATAAGAAGGTATTAGATAAATCTTTTTAGGATTTATCTAATACCTTCTTATAATGTAATAACCGTATTCGTATTAAGTACTATATCTGCAATCTCATTCATATCCGTAATTCGTCCAACTGTTAGCGAATGTTGACCACATACTTTATAGACGCAGGTACCACAAGCCAATAGTTCTACACCTTGCATCTCGAGTGCCTCTAATATGTCCATATATCTTGAACCTTGTGCCAAAAGCTTAACTCCTGAATTATAAAAAATAATAATATCTGGTTTTGTTAAGCTAGCTAAAATTTTCCTTAAAAATACGCCAAGTAAAGTTTGCCCAACACCATCATCACCTTTACCTAGCGATTCACTATTAATAATAACAACTTTTTGATACACTCCTATTTCCTCCCTTTTCTCCATATTAATCAATTTCTAGCCTACATAGTATATTCTAGCTGACTGAAGAAATTGTTATCTAATCTCCTCATCTTACTTGCTTCATCTTACAAAAAATGAAGTATTATAGATGCTGATTATCAGATAAATCTCTCTTTATTGATATAATATGCAAGAGAAACCTAGAAGTGTATCTTTATAAACTAATTATCTTTTTTAGCTTTTTTTGCAAAGTAAATAATTTCTAATACTCCAGCTGCAATTGTTGCTGTTAAGAATACAATATTAGTGATAAATCCTGCAATTGCAATCCCTTTACTACGTTTGTTTTTCATGCCTACAGCGCCTAGTACTGTTCCTACAATTGTAACCGGTAAACCAATAAGTGGAATAATCCACGCTACTGATCCAATAATCCCTAAAATAAATGATGTCCATGCATTAGGATTTGGTCTTGGTACTGGTACAATATTAGGTACCATTTCTGCACAGCTATCTGTGTCATTCTCATCTGCTATATACTCTTTTGTGTAGAATTCAATTTCTTCATTATTCATTTGTTTCTTTTTCATCCTTACGCCCTCCTTTGTATTGGTGTATCTATTGTTTTCATTATAAATTAATCTTACAAGTTTTTAAAGCCCTATCCTAAGAGAAAAGAAAGGATAAACAAAATAGGGCTAACACACTTATGCGTTAGCCCTATTTATTAACTTATTTAGATGCACTAGATTTAGCTTCCATCCAGATACTACTATAAAGCTTAATAACATCTGATGGGTCTGTAAACATTTCCATTCTATCTGTTTCTTCTTCTGATGGATATGCTACTTCACTATCTCTTATTTCTTCTGGTAGAAGCGCACGTGCTTCACTAAGTGGTGTTGAATATCCAATATACTCAGCATTTCTTGCTGCAATATCCGGTCTGCATAAGAAGTCAATGTACTTATATGCATTTTCAATATTTTTAGCACCCTTTGGAATAACAATTCCATCTACAAAGAAGTTCGTTCCTTCTTTAGGAAGAGCAAATGCTAAGTCTGGATTTTCTTCTATCATCACCATAGCATCTCCAGCCCATGAAATCATAAGAGCAGCCTCTCCACTAACCATTTTTCCTTTACCTTCATCACCTACATAGCTTAATACTAATGGTGCTTGCTTGATAAGTTCTTGCTTAGCTTCTTCTAGCTCTTTTGGATCTCTAGTATTCATAGAATACCCAAGCTTTTTAAGGGCTGCCATAATCCCTTCACGTTCACTATCATACATGAAGATTTTGCCCGCATATTTAGGATCCCATAAAATATCCCAACTATCTACTTCTTCATCTACCATTGTTGTGTTATATACAATCCCTACTGTTCCCCACATATAAGGAAGTGAGTATTCATTTGTTGGGTCATAAGGTAAATCTTTAAAACGATCATCAATCTTAGAATAGTTTTCAAGTTGTGATGTATCTATCTTTTCTAGCATATCATTGTTAAGCATCTTTTCAATCATATAATCTGAAGGTACAGCAACGTCATAGCTTACGTTACCTGGTTCAAGTCTTTGATACATCTCTTCATTTGTAGCAAATTCAGAGTAAATAACTTTTATACCTGTTTCTTCTTCAAACTCTTTATTTACATCTGGATCAATATAATCTCCCCAGTTAAATACATTTACAACCTGTTGTTGTTTACTTACGCCTGTTCCACCTACATAAAGCATAACTGCAATACCTGCAACAAGAACTGCCGCAATAATTTTAGTTGTTCTAAAACGTGATGGCTGTCTTGTTTCTCTAACTTCTACTTCTTGGCCCTCTTTAACTTTCTTTTGTTTCTTACTAGAGAACACATTGCTTGCAATTAAGATAATAATAATTGTAGCAAACATGATTGTAGAAATCGCATTAATAGTTGGTGCAACACCTTTTCTTGTCATTGCAAATACTTTAATTGAAAGTGTATCTACACCAGGACCAGTATTGAAGAAACTGATGATGAAGTCATCAATAGATAATGTAAATGCAATAAATAAACCTGCAAGTACACCTGGTAAGATTTCTGGTAAAACAACCTTCTTAAAAGCATATCTTGGCGTTGCTCCTAAGTCTAGGGCTGCTTCATATATATTATAATTTAACTGCTTAAGCTTTGGCATAATAGATAAAATAACATACGGTATGCTAAATGTTATATGTGCCAAAATCAAAGTTAAAATCCCTACAGGAATCTTAAGTGCTGAGAATAATAACATTAATGATACCCCTGTTACAATCTCTGAACTAAGTAATGGAATATAAGTAATATTCATTACAAGTTTTTTCTTCCATCCTGTCATACGTTCAATTCCCATTGCAGCAAGTGTCCCTATAATCGTTGCCACAACAGAAGAAACAACCGCTATAAAAATGGTATTATAAAATGCTTGTTGAATACTTGCATCTTGAAAAATCTCCTCATACCATCTAAAGGTGAATCCCTTCCAGATTGGAAGTTTAGAATCATTAAAGGAGTAAACCATAAGGATAGCGACAGGAGCATACATAATGAGTAGAATAAGTCCTACATATGCTTTTTTTATATACTTCATCAAAATAGGCCGCCTCCTTTATCTAGTGAATCTTTTTTAGACATAAAGACAAGCGTAATTAAGATTATTATCATTAAAATTACGGAAAGAGCTGAACCAAATGCCCAGTCTCCTGTCTTATTAAATTGTTGTTCAATTAAGTCTCCAAGTAATGTTGTCTTTCCACCACCTAATAAACGTGATACCAAGAAAGTTGTAAGTGCTGGCATAAATACCATAACAATTCCTGTTATAACACCTGGCATACTAAGTGGTAAAATAACCTTTTTAAATGTTGTATATTTATCTGCACCTAAATCATAAGATGCTTCAATAATACTATTATCAATTTTACAAAGTACGTTATAGATTGGTAATACCATGAATGGGAAGAAGTTATAAACGTTACCAAATACAATGGCACTCTTCCTATATAAAAACTGCATACTAGGTAATCCTATATCATTTAAAAAGTTATTAACTACTCCTGTATCTTGTAATAAATATCCCCAAGCGTATGTACGTAAAAGGGAATTCATCCACATTGGTAAGATTACAAGAAGTAAAATAACGCTTTTACCTGACATTTGCTTACTACTTAAAATCATTGCAAGTGGATATGCAAGCAATAAACAAATTACTGTACTGATAAACGCAATTCCAACAGAATCTAAAATGTTGCCTAAGTATTTCGGATTAAGTACCTGTCTATATCCCTCTAAAGTAAATACACCTTTTTCAAAGAAACTATAGTACAAAATAATAATAACAGGTACGATTGTAAAAATACTGGCCCAAATTAGATAAGGAAGGGCTAATCTCTTTTTATACACGCTTTGTTACCCCCTTCTCATGATATGGATATCTTCTGGTGTAAGCACCATACCTACTGTTTCTCCAATTGGTGCCATTGCTGTTGAATGTACCATCCATTTATATTCATTAGAATTAATAATCATTTCATAATGTACACCTTTGAATGTAACAGATTCTACTTCACCTGTTAGCATACCTTCTTCAGCCTTAACAATACGCATATCTTCTGGTCTGATTACTACATCTACAGGTACATTATTACCAAATCCAGCATCAACACAATTAAATTCTACACCTTGGAATCTAACAAGATAATCTTTGATCATTGTTGCTTCTATAATATTACTTTCACCAATGAAGTCTGCAACAAATGCATTTTTCGGTTCATTGTAAATATCAACTGGTGTACCAATTTGTTGAACACGTCCTTCATTCATAACAGCAATTGTATCAGACATAGTAAGTGCTTCTTCTTGGTCATGTGTAACATAAATAAATGTAATCCCAAGTTGCTGTTGAATGTTTTTAAGTTCCATTTGCATCCCTTTACGCATCTTTAAGTCCAATGCTCCAAGAGGTTCATCTAGTAAAAGTACTTCTGGTTCATTTACAACAGCACGTGCAATTGCAATACGTTGTTGCTGACCACCACTTAATGAATCAATGCGTCTATCTTGGAATCCTTTAAGGTTAACAAGCTCTAACATTTCAGCAATCTTTTTATCAATCAATTTTTGATCCATCTTTTTAATATGAAGACCAAAAGCAATATTTTCTCCCACTGTCATATGTGGAAAAAGCGCATACTTTTGGAATACTGTATTAATACGTCTTTTATAAGGTGGTAATGCTGCAATGTCTTTGCCTTCGAAAAGCACTTGGCCACTTGTTGCTTCCTCAAACCCACCAATAATTCTAAGTAATGTTGTCTTACCACATCCACTAGGTCCTAGTAATGTAAGAAACTCGTTACGTCTAATATACATGTTAATATCGTTTAAAACTTGTGCACCATCGGCAAAGGTTTTAGATATATTTACAAGGTTAATAATATGTTCTGTCTGATTTTTGGTTTCTTTCATCATCCCATCTCCTTTAAAAACTTGGTGGTGTAGCAACCCAAAGGACTGTAGCCTTAGTTTTGCCAGCATTCTCTAAATAGTGGTCACCTGTTGGTCTAAAGTAAAAGCTATCACCTTTCTTAGCTTTAAACTTTTTATTACCAAGATGTATATAAATTGTTCCGGATAATACATAGCCAAACTCCTCACCTTCATGCGGTGCTTGCTCTAATGCCTTACAGCCTGGATCAATGTTAATTAAAATAGGTTCCATATCATTCTTTTGTGCATTTGGAATAAGCCATGTAATCATGTTACCAAGCTCTTTATCTTCTTTTTCGAAGACATCTTGTTTTGTAAATACGATTTTTTCTTGACTTGTTTCATTAAAGAAATCTTTAAGATTTGTTCCTAGACACTCTAAAATATCAATTAATGTAGCAATAGAAGGTGATGTTAACCCTCTCTCTACTTGTGAAATAAAACCTTTAGATAGTTCGCATCGGTCAGCAAGTTCTTCTTGAGTCAAGCCATTCTTCTTTCTAAGCTGGTTTATCTTTGCCCCAATATCCATTTTAATGCCTCCCATATTTTCTTTTATGTAATAGTTGCAAGTAATTCACTCTATGTTTACATGTAATAATAAACTTTTTGTTTACACAAATTAAACTTCAACATATGAGATTATACTCATTTTTTACCAAAACGTCAATAAGTTTTAGCAAAAAACTTATTTTTATAAAACAAAGAGTTTAGTATATATGTTCTATCTTTTTATATTTACTTTCAGCCTTATGCCTTGATACTAATAGGATTAAACTTTATTATTAAAAACAAAGTATAGTTATGATATGCTTGTTTTATTCTTTTTCTTAGGTTATGTAGTATTAATAAAAAAGTTTAGTAAAAGATAACCTTACTTAAATATAGAATTTAACATTTTTAAATATTAACTCTATTTTATTCATTTCTAATATATTATTTCATTTTAATAGCCTGTGCTTTTCATCTTACATTTATACCTTTTTTATGTAATAGAAAAAGAGATATCTTATACTAAGTTAAGATATCTCTTTTTAAACTTTTAAACATTTTCATAAAAACAATTCCTACCTAATTGTTTTGCTTTAATCATTGCCTCTTGAGCTTTTGCCAAGATTGCTTGTTGAGAAGCCCTCTGCTCATCTACTTGTACAATACCTACACTCATACTAAATGTAAGATTCTCATTTTGAAGATGTATAACTTCATTTCCATCTAAAAGAATTCTCTTTACTATTTCTAGGACCTTTTCTTTATGAATTGATTTTGTAAGTACAATGAATTCATCTGCCCCTATACGATAAGATTCCATATGCTCATCTATATGTTTATCTATTCTACTGGCTGCAGTTTCTATCACTAAATCACCTATTTGCCATCCATACTGTCGGTTATAAAATCCAAACCTATCAATGTCAAAGCATAAAATATACTCCCCTAACTCTGAATCATTCTCTGCAATCTTTAAATATTCTTCTATGTTAGATACTCTAATCATAACATCCTCTCCTTTATCGTTATAAATAGTTAGAAGATGGACTCTTGGAAAAAGCTCTCTTACATCACCTAATTTTCTCCACTCTTTAGGTGAATAGCCATAATACTTTTTAAATGTTCTAGAAAATACTTCATAAGAATGATAGCCGTAATTAAAAGCTATATCAATTAGTTTTTGGTCGCTCAAAATGATTTCTGCACCTATCAAA
Organism: Niameybacter massiliensis; assembly: GCF_001282685.1. Lineage (GTDB taxonomy): Bacteria > Bacillota > Clostridia > Lachnospirales > Cellulosilyticaceae > Holtiella > Holtiella tumoricola. The sequence continues at coordinate 3,376,779 of NZ_LN875035.1, forward strand.
GATAATCTTCTTTTCTCTATATACTCTCTTAAAGATTCTCTATGTAGACAAGTAAATAATCGATGTAAGTATGATAAGGATATATAGTGTGTATCTGCTAGAACTTGCAACGAAAAGTCTTCCTTTATATGATCTTCAATATAATCTAAAACATGTCCCAAAACTTCTAAGCTTCTCATATGTTCTCCCTTCTTCTAACACTTTTATCTTATCATTCCTTTATGCCTCAAACTTGATGATTTGTATCTTTTAACATTGATATTTTTAGAAATACAAAAAAAGAGTTACTATAACTACTTATAGTAACTCTTTTTTATCATGCCCGAGACCGGAATCGAACCGGTACGAGGGTTAGCTCGCAGGATTTTAAGTCCTGTGCGTCTGCCAGTTCCGCCACTCGGGCATGCAGAGCGGGTGATGGGAATCGAACCCACGTGGCCAGCTTGGAAGGCTGGAGTTCTACCATTGAACTACACCCGCATAAATTTGGCAACCACCTACTCTCCCGGTCCGTCTCCAGACAAGTACCATCGGCCGCTTTAGTCTTAACCTACGTGTTCGGTATGGGAACGGGTGTTTCCCTAAAGCGCATCGTCACCAAAAATGCTTAGAATATTTAGTTTAAGTATAAAACCTCATACTCTCAAAAACAAATACTGCAATCATTTTAACCTGTTTTTTTAGGTCAAACCCTCGAACCGTTAGTATTGGTCAGCTACACATGTTACCATGCTTACACCTCCAACCTATCTACCTCGTAGTCTACAAGGGGTCTTACTCCATTTCTGGATGGGAAGTCTTATCTTGAGGTCTGTTTCACGCTTAGATGCCTTCAGCGTTTATCAGCTCCAGACTTAGCTACTCTGCTATAGGCTTGGCAGCCTAACAGATGCACCAGCGGTCTGTTCATCCCGGTCCTCTCGTACTAAGGACAACGCCTCTCAAACTTCCTACGCCCACGACGGATAGGGACCGAACTGTCTCACGACGTTCTGAACCCAGCTCGCGTACCGCTTTAATGGGCGAACAGCCCAACCCTTGGAACCTGCTTCAGCTCCAGGATGCGATGAGCCGACATCGAGGTGCCAAACCTCCCCGTCGATGTGAACTCTTGGGGGAGATAAGCCTGTTATCCCCGGGGTAGCTTTTATCCGTTGAGCGATGGCAATCCCACTTTCATACCACCGGATCACTAAGTCCTACTTTCGTACCTGCTCCACCCGTCGGTGTCGCAGTCAAGCAACCTTCTGCCTTTGCACTCTACGAATGGTTTCCGACCATTCTGAGGTTACCTTTGAGCGCCTCCGTTACTCTTTCGGAGGCGACCGCCCCAGTCAAACTGTCCACCTGACATTGTCCCAAACCCGGATCACGGGCTATGGTTAGAAGTTAAGTATTACAAGAGAGGTATCCCACCGGCGGCTCCATGCAGACTGGCGTCCACACTTCTTAGCCTCCCTCCTATCCTGTACATGTAATACCCAACCTCAGTATCAAGTTACAGTAAAGCTCCACGGGGTCTTTCCGTCCTGTCGCGGGTAACCAGCATCTTCACTGGTACTACAATTTCACCGGGTGCGCTGTCGAGACAGTGCCCAAATCATTACGCCTTTCGTGCGGGTCAGAACTTACCTGACAAGGAATTTCGCTACCTTAGGACCGTTATAGTTACGGCCGCCGTTTACTGGGGCTTAAGTTCAAAGCTTCGGATTACTCCTAACCTCTCCCCTTAACCTTCCAGCACCGGGCAGGCGTCAGCCCCTATACTTCACCTTTCGGTTTAGCAGAGACCTGTGTTTTTGCTAAACAGTTGCTTGGGCCTATTCTCTGCGGCCTACCGAAGTAGGCACCCCTTCTCCCTAAGTTACGGGGTCATTTTGCCGAGTTCCTTAACAACGCTTCTCCCGTCGGCCTTAGGATTCTCTCCTCATCCACCTGTGTCGGTTTACGGTACGGGTACCTATCACGCAATAGCAGCTTTTCTCGGCAGTGTGGATTCAGGAACTTCTCTACTTTAATTTCGATCCGTATCGTACTTCACCCTCGTCTAGCGGATTTGCCTACTAGATGCGGCTTTGTACTTACACGCAGCTTTCCATTCTGCGCCTTCCCTATCCTTCTGCGTCCCTGCAGTTCTGATAATAGGTAGTACTGGAATTTCAACCAGTTGTCCATCGACTACGACTTTCGTCCTCGCCTTAGGTCCCGACTTACCCAGGGCAGATCAGCTTTACCCTGGAAACCTTGGATATTCGGCCTAGAAGATTCTCACTTCTATCTCGCTACTCATTCCGGCATTCTCACTTGCATAAACTCCACAGCTCCTTACGGTACTGCTTCTGCGTCGATGCAACGCTCCTCTACCAATTGATCTAAGATCAATTCCATAGCTTCGGTGGTATGTTTTAGCCCCGGACATTTTCGGCGCAAGATCTCTCGACTAGTGAGCTATTACGCACTCTTTGAATGTATGGCTGCTTCTAAGCCAACATCCTAGTTGTCTTCGAAATCTCACATCCTTTTCCACTTAACATACACTTGGGGACCTTAGCTGATGGTCTGGGCTCTTTCCCTTTTGACCACGTGTCTTATCACTCGTAGTCTGACTGCTGTTGGTATCTTTATGGCATTCTTAGTTTGATATCCTTCGGTAAGCTTGTGGGCCCCCTAGGGAATTCAGTGCTTTACCTCCATTAGACTCCTAACAACGCTAGCCCTAAAGCTATTTCGAGGAGAACCAGCTATCTCCGGGTTCGATTGGAATTTCTCCGCTACCCACAGTTCATCTCCACCTTTTTCAACAGATGTGAGTTCGGACCTCCATTACCTTTTACGGTAACTTCATCCTGACCATGGGTAGGTCACCCGGTTTCGGGTCTATTCGCAGCGACTAAATTGCGCCCTATTCAGACTTGGTTTCCCTTCGGCTTCGTACCTCCTGGTACTTAACCTTGCCACTACGAATAACTCGCCGGACCGTTCTACAAAAAGTACGCGGTCGCACTCATATGGTGCTTCCACTGCTTGTAAACATAGAGTTTCAGGTTCTTTTTCACTCCCCTCCCGGGGTTCTTTTCACCTTTCCTTCACAGTACTATACGCTATCGGTCACCGAGGAGTATTTAGGCTTGGGGGGTGGTCCCCCCGGCTTCCCACAAGGTTTCTCGTGTCTCGTGGTACTCTGGATACTGCTAGGCTTCAATCAGATTTCGTCTACGGGAT
>NZ_LN875035.1:3385000-3391002 GCF_001282685.1 Niameybacter massiliensis
ATTCCGATTGGTTTTGGTATCACAAGGCTATTCAAGTTCCTACTCTTTTTGATTTAGCCTATGCAAAAGGTCTAAGTACCTGTTCCATACTTTGGCCTGTAACTGCTAGAGGCCCTATTACATATAATCTACCTGAAATCTTTCCTACTAAAAGCTGGCACCATCAACTTATTATGTCGGGATTCGCTGGCTCACTAACTTATCAGTTAGACCTTCAAAAACGTTTTGGTCATATTAGACAAGGAACAAGTCAACCAGCTCTTGATGATTTTGTACTTTCTTGTATGAAACATACTCTACTCCATTATAAACCTGAAGTTATGTTTGTGCATATGACTGATGTAGATACAACACGTCATTATACAGGTCATGACAGTAATGAAAGTATGCATGCACTTGTTCGTCATGACAGACGTTTAGGTGAAATTATAGCAACACTTAAAGAGGCTAACCTCTATGAAGAGACAACATTCATTATACTTGGTGATCATGCACAACTTCCTGTTCATTCACAAATTAGGCTCAATAAAATTTTAGTAGATGAAGGTCTCATGCAAGTAGATAGTAAAGGTCGAATTACTAAGTATGATGCCATCTCCAAATCCTGTGATGGTTCTTGTTACATCTACTTAAGAGATCATTCCAATAAAACGTGCCTTGAAAAAGTGCAAACCTTACTTACTCGTCTATTAAATGATACTAATAGCCCTATTGAAAGAATTTTTACTAGAGAGGAAGTAATTAAACTGGGTGCTGATTCTTCTTGTAGTTTCATGGTAGAAGCTAAAAAAGGATATTATTTTATTGATACTACTTCTGGTGAATTCATTGAAACTATAGATGTTACTAAAGTAAGATCTGTGCCCCACCACATTCTCTCATCTCATGGTTATCTCCCTACTAAGCCGAATTATACGACATTTCTACTGGCTACAGGACCAGGTATTAAAGAAAATCATATTGTCCAACAAGGTTCCTTACTTAATCATGCCCCAACTTTTGCACACCTTTTAGGATTATCTCTCAAAAATATTGATGGCCATATTGAATGGTCAATTTTAAAAGAAAATGAGGTAAATTTATGAATCATCTAACCAGGCAAGAAAAAAGTTGGATTCTCTATGATTGGGCCAATTCCGCTTACTCCATGACTATTACTTCTACTATCTTACCTATCTATTTTAAGATGGTAGCAAGTAATGGACATATGTCCTCAACAGATTCTACTGCATTATGGGGGTATACTATTTCTCTCTCTACACTGATTGTCTCCTTACTTGCACCTATTCTTGGAACTATTGCAGACTACAAGGGATTCAAAAAGAAATTCTTTACTACATTTTTTAGTATCGGTGTCGTAAGTACAATAGCTCTCGCGTTAGTTCCTGAAAATCAGCCTTTCCTACTTCTTATTCTTTATGGATTCTGTGTACTTGGTTTTGCCGGTGGTAATATCTTCTATGATGCTTTTCTCGTAGATGTTACTACTAATGAACGTATGGATAAGATATCTTCCTATGGTTTTGCAATGGGATATATCGGAAGTACCATTCCTTTTATTATCTGTATTATTATTGTTCTTCTTACTCAGCAAGGCCTATTACCTATTAGCCTTGGTCTTGCATGTAAAATAACCTTTCTTATTACGGCTCTCTGGTGGGGTATCTTTACTTTGCCTCTTCTAAAAAATGTCAAGCAAACCTATTATATTGAACCTGAATCACATCCGATTAGTAGCTCATTTAAACGCCTTTTTAATACCTTCAAAGAAATTAGAAACTATAGAGGGATTTTTATATTCTTAATTGCCTATTTCTTCTATATAGATGGTGTAGATACTATTATTGGTATGTCTACTTCCTATGGAACAGATTTAGGTATTTCAATGACTACCTTACTTATTATTTTACTTCTCACACAATTTGTTGCTTTTCCTTTTACAATTCTCTATGGCAAACTTGCTACTAAGTGGGGTGCTAAAAAGCTTCTCTATATTGGTATTATTACATACATATGTATTTGTTTTTATGGGTATTTTATAAAAACAGCCTTAGACTTTTGGGTTCTTGCTATGGCAGTGGGTTCCGCACAAGGTGGTATTCAGGCCATTTCTAGATCTTATTTTGCTAAATTAGTTCCTAAAGAAAAATCCAATGAATTCTTTGGTTTCTATAATATCTTTGGAAAATTTGCAGCCATAATGGGCCCTTTCTTAGTTGCTCTTGTCACACAACTTACTGGACGTACTAATAATGGTATCATTAGTCTAATTATATTATTTATTATTGGCTTTATTATGCTTATGCGCGTACCAGATATAGAACAATCTCACCAAAAAGAAGATCATTCCTCTGAATTAAATCTTTAATATATTTAGGATGCAGGCTATTTAATCAAAAAATATGCCTGCTATTTTTGTAAAATCCTTTAATGTAAAGTTTACTTGACATCATTTCTTACATAGTATATATTAAATGTAAAGTTAACTTTACTTTTATATTGGAGGTGATTCGTTGAACAATAATATTCGTTCTTTACGCGAAACACAAAATTTAACTCAACAAGATTTAGCCGATCAATTAGGCGTCTCTAGACAAGCTATTATTTCACTAGAAAACGGAAGATATAATCCATCTATTATGTTAGCATATCGTATTTCTAGAATTTTCAACTTAACTATTGAAGATATTTTCTTATTTGAAGAAGAATAAAAAGGGGGCTTTAATAATGAATTGTAAAACAGCAAAAACTAGAAATTTAATAGGTTATATTATGATTGGTATAGGTGTGCTAGTCGGTGTCTTAGCACACTTTTTCAATAATACAGGTCATGATGTTGCTTATCTTTATGGAATTGCTTGTGGATTAATCTCTGCTAGTCTTGCTATAATGATTATTTCTTTTATTCGTAACAAAAATCCTAAATACCGGGAACAACAAATCATTAACGAACAAGATGAACGTAATCAAATGCTTTCTATGCGTTCAGCATCTATTGCTTTTACTTATTTATATTATGTAGTTGTAATTTGCTTTTTAGTTAATCTATTTATCCCTCTAGCTTTTCATTACATTGCATTATTTTTAATTATCTCAGCACCTATTGTTCAAATGATAGCTGCACATCACTACGGTAAAAAATATTAATGCTTCTGATAATGATGGTTGAGCATTAATATATGTTGAAGATGAATGCTTTTATTTTAAGTATCAAAAATAGAAAGGGTCACAGTATATATAAGTAATATCTTATATATACTGTGACCCTTTTCTTTAGTATAAATCTAATTATAATTGAGAGCTAATATATAAAATTATTAAACGTTAACGTAAATGTTGTTTTAAAAATAATAATTGTGTATATCTAGGATAAAACACAAAATAGTCCACAGCTATATACTTTTTTAAGTATATCATTGTGGACTATTTTCATATTATACACATATTCTCAAATAAAAAAAGCGCGAGACGGGATTCGAACCCGCGACCCTCTCCTTGGCAAGGAGATGCTCTACCCCTGAGCCACTCACGCATTTAAGTAGTACATTTTGTACTACTTGTATTCAATTATGAGCCACCGGAGGCTCGAACTCCGGACCACTTGATTAAAAGTCAAGTGCTCTACCAACTGAGCTAGTGACCCATATTATTATTATAGCTCCACGACTTGGAACTAAATCGGGGTGACAGGACTCGAACCTGCGGCCTCCTGAACCCAAATCAGGCGCTCTAGCCAAACTGAGCCACACCCCGTTTTAAAGTTGGCAATCATCTACTCTCCCGGGCCGTCTCCAGCCAAGTACCATCGACCGCTTTAGTCTTAACCTACGTGTTCGGTATGGGAACGGGTGTTTCCCTAAAGCGCATCATCACCAACAAATGACCCATAGGAGAATCGAACTCCTGTTACCGCCGTGAAAGGGCGGTGTCTTAACCGCTTGACCAATGGGCCATACTTAAAAGTATGTACTTATACTTTCTTTTTTCAGCTCACCCTATGGGATTCGCTGTTTTTGAAAGTTTAATTCTTATACTCTCAAAAACAAATACTGCAATCATTTTAACCTGTTTTTTAGGTCAAACCCTCGAACCGTTAGTATTGGTCAGCTACACATGTTACCATGCTTACACCTCCAACCTATCTACCTCGTAGTCTACAAGGGGTCTTACTCCATTTCTGGATGGGAAGTCTTATCTTGAGGTCTGTTTCACGCTTAGATGCCTTCAGCGTTTATCAGCTCCAGACTTAGCTACTCTGCTATAGGCTTGGCAGCCTAACAGATGCACCAGCGGTCTGTTCATCCCGGTCCTCTCGTACTAAGGACAACGCCTCTCAAACTTCCTACGCCCACGACGGATAGGGACCGAACTGTCTCACGACGTTCTGAACCCAGCTCGCGTACCGCTTTAATGGGCGAACAGCCCAACCCTTGGAACCTGCTTCAGCTCCAGGATGCGATGAGCCGACATCGAGGTGCCAAACCTCCCCGTCGATGTGAACTCTTGGGGGAGATAAGCCTGTTATCCCCGGGGTAGCTTTTATCCGTTGAGCGATGGCAATCCCACTTTCATACCACCGGATCACTAAGTCCTACTTTCGTNTGCCTCTCAAACTTCCTACGCCCACGACGGATAGGGACCGAACTGTCTCACGACGTTCTGAACCCAGCTCGCGTACCGCTTTAATGGGCGAACAGCCCAACCCTTGGAACCTGCTTCAGCTCCAGGATGCGATGAGCCGACATCGAGGTGCCAAACCTCCCCGTCGATGTGAACTCTTGGGGGAGATAAGCCTGTTATCCCCGGGGTAGCTTTTATCCGTTGAGCGATGGCAATCCCACTTTCATACCACCGGATCACTAAGTCCTACTTTCGTACCTGCTCCACCCGTCGGTGTCGCAGTCAAGCAACCTTCTGCCTTTGCACTCTACGAATGGTTTCCGACCATTCTGAGGTTACCTTTGAGCGCCTCCGTTACTCTTTCGGAGGCGACCGCCCCAGTCAAACTGTCCACCTGACATTGTCCCAAACCCGGATCACGGGCTATGGTTAGAAGTTAAGTATTACAAGAGAGGTATCCCACCGGCGGCTCCATGCAGACTGGCGTCCACACTTCTTAGCCTCCCTCCTATCCTGTACATGTAATACCCAACCTCAGTATCAAGTTACAGTAAAGCTCCACGGGGTCTTTCCGTCCTGTCGCGGGTAACCAGCATCTTCACTGGTACTACAATTTCACCGGGTGCGCTGTCGAGACAGTGCCCAAATCATTACGCCTTTCGTGCGGGTCAGAACTTACCTGACAAGGAATTTCGCTACCTTAGGACCGTTATAGTTACGGCCGCCGTTTACTGGGGCTTAAGTTCAAAGCTTCGGATTACTCCTAACCTCTCCCCTTAACCTTCCAGCACCGGGCAGGCGTCAGCCCCTATACTTCACCTTTCGGTTTAGCAGAGACCTGTGTTTTTGCTAAACAGTTGCTTGGGCCTATTCTCTGCGGCCTACCGAAGTAGGCACCCCTTCTCCCTAAGTTACGGGGTCATTTTGCCGAGTTCCTTAACAACGCTTCTCCCGTCGGCCTTAGGATTCTCTCCTCATCCACCTGTGTCGGTTTACGGTACGGGTACCTATCACGCAATAGCAGCTTTTCTCGGCAGTGTGGATTCAGGAACTTCTCTACTTTAATTTCGATCCGTATCGTACTTCACCCTCGTCTAGCGGATTTGCCTACTAGATGCGGCTTTGTACTTACACGCAGCTTTCCATTCTGCGCCTTCCCTATCCTTCTGCGTCCCTGCAGTTCTGATAATAGGTAGTACTGGAATTTCAACCAGTTGTCCATCGACTACAACTTTCGTCCTCGCCTTAGGTCCCGACTTACCCAGGGCAGATCAGCTTTACCCTGGAAACCTTGGATATTCGGCCTAGAAGATTCTCACTTCTATCTCGCTACTCATTCCGGCATTCTCACTTGCATAAACTCCACAGCTCCTTACGGTACT